>NZ_JABXWB010000001.1:0-2742500 GCF_013375555.1 Sphingobium sp. EM0848 | reverse complement strand
ATTTCTGTCCAGCGGCACGGGTCATGACGAACAGGTGATGGACCGGATGAAAGACGAGGTTTCCATTGACGATTGAGAAGAAGGGCGAGGTCGTGCTGCGCGTGGTGCCGCATCTGACCGACATCAACAGCAACGGTCATATTTTCGGCGGCTGGGTATTGAGCCAGATGGATATTGCGGGCGGCATCGTCGCCGGCCGGATCGCGCAAGGTGCCGTCGCCACCGTCGCCGTCGAAAGCATGAAGTTCATCTCGCCGATCCTGCTCGGCGATATCGTGTCGGTCTATGCCCATGAGGAACGGCGAGGCCGGACCTCGATTGCCATACGGGTCGATATTGTCGCGACCCGTGGGCGCGGACAGAGCGAGGTGAACGTCACCAGCGGCCTGTTCACCTTCGTCGCGCTTGACGAGCATCAACGGCCCCGCCCCTTGCCGGACGCCTGATCGGCCATAAGCCATGAAAAAGGGGGACGGCGCATCTGCACCGTCCCCCTTCTCATTCTCTCACCACCGTGTGACTAGACCGTCACTCGGCCGCTTCGGCAGCGGGGCGCGCGCGCCGCGTGCGCTTGCGCGGCGCAGGTTCCTCGGTCGGCTCCGCATCATTGTCCGCACGGGCGATGGACGGCGGCAGGACGGTCAGATCCAGCCCTTCCTGCGCATCGTCCTTGACAGCAGCCTTGCGCGGGCGGCCACGGCGTGGCCGGGGCGCTTCGGCTTCGAGCTGCGGTTCCGGTGCGGCTTCAACAATGGCCACAGGTTCGGCAACGACTTCAAGCTGAGGCTGTTCCGCCTCTTCCTGCACAACCGGACGTTCGCGGCGGCGATCGTTGCGATCATTCCGGTCATTGCGGTCACGGCGATTGCGGTCGCCCCGTTCCCCGCGACCTTCACGATAATCGCGCTGATCGTCGCGACGGCGCTCTTGAATCTGCGGACGTTCGAAGGCCTGTTCGGCGCCGGCTTCCTCGCCGCCATCGTCGACCGCTTCGAAATCGTCGAAATTCTCGTCGAAATTCTCGTCGCGGGGGCGGAAGCGCTGTTGCTGCTCCTCCTGACGGGCGCGGTTGTCAGCCAGTACGCGGAAATAATGGTCGGCAAATTGCAGATAATATTCCGCATTCACCCGGTCGCCGGCCATTTGCGCGTCGCGGGCCATGTTCTTGTATTTTTCAAGAAGCTGGGCCGCATTGCCACGGGCGCGGCTGTCGATCCGGTTGCCATTGTCACCGCCACCCCGATTTCCACCATTGGGACGGCCATTATTGTTCCGGCCGCGATTGCGACGACCGGCCTGCCTGTTGTTGATCAAGAGCTGATCCTTGCGTTCACTTTGCCATCATTCACTGAAACCACAGTTCAGTCCTCAAACTCAGCCTGCGCATCAGGCCGGGTAAGGCTCCGCCGGACAGGGGCCGCGACCGGCCGATGCCCTTGACCTGCCAGAGGGCGCTTGCGCAGCAGCGCCGTCGTGACTCTGAAGGAGCGGGAAAACGGCCTTTTCTTGGCTAAGCCCCACGGGGCAGATCCTCAGGATAGTGCCGTCCCTGAAGCCCATGTAGTGACTCACGCGTCATAAACCAAGCAATTTTCGCTTGTGCTGGTGCAAATCATATCCGCACTCAATCCAGGTCCACCAGAGTCGCGACCAGGCAGCGGTCATGGCCGGCAAGATCGGCGCGAGCAGTGACACTAAACCCTTGATCCACAAGCAAGGCAGAGACGCTGACCCGCTGGTCATAGCCGATCTCGATCGCGGCCATGCCCCCCGGTCCCAGCAAGCGCGGCAGCATCGGTGCGATCCGGCGATAGTCGTCCAACCCCTCCGCACCAGCGAAAAGCGCACCGTTCGGTTCGTGGAGAACGTCGCCCGACAGCACAACGTCCTCGGCTATGTAGGGCGGATTGATGAGGATCAGGTCAAACGGCCCCTCCATCCCTTCAGCCCAGTCACCGAGGCGGAAATCGGCACGGTCGGCAAGGCCAAGACGTTCGGCATTGCCCCTGGCAACCGCAAGCGCGGCGGGCGAAACGTCCACGCCCACACCGCTCGCCAGCTGCCACTGACTGAGCGCCGCCAGCAGCAACGCGCCCGAGCCGGTGCCAAGGTCAAGAATATGTGCTGGCGCCCGTTTCGCGAAATGATCGACAGCAGCCTCTATCAGCGTTTCGGTGTCGGGACGCGGGATGAGGACGTCGGGCGTGACATGCAGGCTGATCGTCCAGAAATCGCGGTTGCCGGTGATATAGGCAATGGGTTCGCCCGCCAGCCGGCGGTCGAGCAATAGATTGAAGCCGGGCGGAACGCTCAGGTCACGCTGACGCATCAACAGCTCATTGCGGCTGACATCCAGCGCATGCGCGAGCAACAGTTCAGCATCGAGGCGAGGCGTGCCGCTGATCGCTTCCAGACGGGCGGCCGCATCGCGCAGCGCCTGCGCTACGCTCACCCGACGCCGTCCAGTTGGGCGAGGCGAGCAGCCTCGTCCTCCGCCACCAGCGCGTCGATGACTTCGGACAGGCCCGGCCCTTCGAGGATTTCGGGCAGACGGTGCAGAGTCAGGTTGATGCGGTGATCGGTGACGCGCCCCTGCGGGAAATTATAGGTGCGGATGCGTTCGGAACGGTCGCCCGAGCCGACCATCGCCTTGCGCGCGCCAGCCTGCTCGCTCTGGGCGCGTTCGCGTTCCACTTCGTAGATGCGGGCGCGCAGCACCTGCATCGCCTTGGCCTTGTTCTTGTGCTGCGAGCGCTCGTCCTGCTGCGTCACCACGATGCCCGATGGCAAATGGGTGATGCGCACGGCGGAATCGGTGGTGTTGACGTGCTGCCCGCCCGCACCCGAGGCACGGTAGATGTCGATCTTGAGGTCGCTGTCGGCGATCTGGACGTCGACCTCCTCCGGTTCCGGCAGCACCGCGACCGTGGCGGCGGAGGTGTGGATGCGCCCGCCGCTTTCGGTGACGGGGACGCGCTGGACGCGATGGACGCCGCTTTCGAATTTGAGTTTCGCGAAGACGCCAGTGCCGGTGACGCTGGCGACCACTTCCTTGAAGCCACCGACTTCGGAGGCGTTGGAGGACATCAGTTCCATCTTCCAGCCCTGCGCATCGGCATAGCGCTGATACATGCGGAACAGGTCGCCCGCGAAGAGCGCTGCTTCGTCGCCGCCCGTGCCCGCACGGATTTCCAGCATGGCGGGGCGCGCATCGGCCGCATCCTTGGGCAACAACTGAAGCGCCAGCGCCCGTTCGGCATCGGGAAGCTTGCCCTTGAGGAGCTGCATTTCCTCCTGCGCCATTTCGCGCATCGCGGGATCGGCATCCGCATCCTCGCCGCCCGCCATATATTCGAGCGCGCTGAGTTCCTGGCGGAGACGGCGCACTTCATGGGCGGCCTTGGCCACCGGCTCGATCTCGGCATATTCCTTGGACAGCCGCACAAACTCTTCCGGCGCGAGGTCGGCGCGCGTCATCGACGCCTGCACCTCGTCCCGGCGCGCCTCGATCTGCGCGATGCGTTCGGCGGAGATGTGCATCAAAGGGCCGACAGCTTCTCGACCAGCGCATCCAGTGCAACGGCTTCCTGCTCCCCGGTGCCGAGATTGCGGACAGCCGCCTCCCCCCGTGTCAGTTCGTCGTCGCCCAGGATCACCGCCCAGGCCGCGCCCGAGGCATTGGCCCGCTGCATCCGCTTCTTCATATTGCCGCGATAGCCCATGTCGCACGCGACGCCAGCCCGGCGCAGATCGGCAACGATGCCGGTAGCCTTCACCTCTGCCGCTTCGCCCATGGGAATGACGGCCACAGTCGGAGGAGCAATCTCCGGCCTATCCACCAGCATCGCCAACCGCTCAATCCCCGCCGCCCAGCCGACCGCCGGGGTCGAAGGACCACCCAGATTCTCGATCAGCCCGTCATAGCGCCCGCCGCCCAGCACCGTGCCCTGCGCACCGAGGCGATCGGTGATGAACTCGAACGCCGTGTGGCGATAATAATCGAGGCCGCGCACCAGACGGGCATTGCGCTCCCACGCCACGCCCGCCGCGTCGAGGCCCGCCGTCACTTTCTCGAAGAAACCGCGCGCTTCGTCGGTCAGATAGGCGTCGATATCCGGCGCGCTGTCCGCCACCGGGCGATCGCGCGGGTCTTTGCTGTCAAGGATGCGCAGCGGATTGCGGTGCAGACGGTCGATACTCTCTTCCGACAATTCATCGCGATGCGCCTCGAAATGGGCGATCAGCGCAGCCCGCCAGGCTTCGCGGCTTTCAGTATCGCCCAGCGTATTGAGGTTCAGCGTCACGCCTTCCGACACGCCGAGTTCACGCAGCAGCTGATCCGCGAAAACCAGCAATTCCACATCCGCTCCCGGCTCGCCCGCGCCGATGATCTCGGCGTCGAGCTGGTGGAACTGGCGGAAGCGGCCCTTTTGCGGGCGCTCATAGCGGAACAGCGGGCCATGGGTCGCCACTTTCAGCGGCGCATATTGCTGCCAGCCTTCCGTGATATAGGCGCGCGAAATGCCGGCCGTGAATTCAGGGCGCAGGGTGATGCTGTCGCCGCCGCGATCCTCGAACGTGTACATTTCCTTCGAAACGACGTCGGTGCTTTCACCCAGCGATCGGGCAAACACCGCCGTGGATTCAAAGACGGGCACTTCAACCCGCTGGAATCCATAAAGTTTCCGCACCCGGTCAAAGGTCGCGACCACATGTGCGAAACGTTCCTGGAACGCTTCGTTCGTGCCGCCCAGCATGTCCTGCGTGCCGCGTACCGGACGCGGCGTTTCAATTTTCGCCATGGGACAGCGCCTTTAGCGGCAAAGAAGCCACAAGGAAACGCGGTTTTTTGTCCCATAATGTCGCAAGGATCGTTGGGGGTGGACGGAAGGATAATGGCTCGCCATGCTGTTATTATACGGTCGTCCGACCGCACATGTTTTTCGGAGATGTTCATGATCCGCAGCCTTGCTGCCGCCCTTTTCCTTTCCACGGCGATTGCCACGCCGCTGATCGCGCAGGATGCGATCCGGTCGAAGCCCACCGCACTGCCGGTCGACAATGCCGCGCCGACGCCCAAGGACGTCCCCTACCCCGGCGGCACGATCAGGCTGGAGGTCGACGCCACCGACACGGTGCAGCGCATCTTCCGCGTCAAGGAAACCATCCCCGTCGCCTCCAGCGGCCCGATGACCCTACTCATGCCGCAATGGCTGCCGGGCAATCATGCGCCGCGCGGGCAGATCGAGAAGCTCACCGGCCTCACCTTCACCGCCGACGGCAAGCCGCTGGCCTGGAAGCGCGATCCGCTCAACGTCTATGGCTTTGTGATCGATGTGCCGCAGGGAACGAAACAGGTCGTGGCAAGCTTCCAGTTCCTCTCCGCCACCCAGCCCAATCAGGGCCGCGTCATCGTCACGCCCAAGATGCTGAACATCCAGTGGGAGTCAGTGTCGCTCTATCCGGCAGGCTATTATACCCGCCAGATTCCGGTTCAGGCGACCGTCACCTATCCCGACGGCTGGCAGGCCGCGACCGCGCTACGCGGCAAGGCGACGGGATCGACCGTCGCCTATGACGTGATCGATTATGAGGCCTTGCAGGATTCCCCGGTCTTTGCAGGCCGTTATTTCAAGCCGGTCGACCTTGGCCATAATGTGACGCTCAACATCGTCGCCGACGACGCCGATGAGCTGAATGCCACGCCAGAGCAGATCGCCCACCACAAAAAGCTGGTCGATGAAGCGGGCGCGCTGTTCGGCACCTATCATTTCAACCATTATGACTTCCTCTTCGCGATCACCGACGAGATGGGCGGCATCGGCCTCGAACATCACCGCTCTTCCGAAAATCAGGTCGAGCCGGGCTATTTCAAGAAATGGGGCGATGGCGACGCGCTGCTGGACCGCAACCTGCTGCCGCATGAGTTCACCCATAGCTGGGACGGCAAATTCCGCCGCCCCGACCTGCTGTGGACGCCCGATTTCAACGTGCCGATGCAGGATAACCTGCTGTGGGTCTATGAAGGGCAGACGCAATTCTGGGGCTATGTGCTGGGCGCGCGTTCCGGCCTGTTCACCAAGCAGGAGACGCTGGACGCCTATGCCCATATCGCCGCCAAGCTCGACACCACGCGCGGCCGCGAATGGCGCCCGATGGAGGACACCACCCACGACCCGATCATCTCCGCCCGCCGCCCCAAGGGCTGGTCGAGCTGGCAGCGGTCGGAGGATTATTATAACGAAGGCCTGATGATCTGGCTGGAGGCGGACGCCATCATCCGCCAGCAGACCAAGGGCGCCAAGGGCCTCGACGATTTCGCCCAGGCCTTTTTCGGGATCAATCCGGGTGACTGGGGCCAGGTCGTCTATAATCGCGGCGACGTGATCAAGACGCTGAACGCGGTCGCGCCCTATGACTGGACGGGCTTCTTCCAGAAATATGTCGACAGCACGACCAGGGAAACGCCCAAGGGCGGCTTCACGCTGGGCGGCTACAAGCTGGTCTATGGCGATACGCCCGGCGCCATCACCAAGGCGGCGGAAGGATCGGGCAAGTTCACCGACCAGAGCTTCGGCATCGGCATGATCGTCAAGAATGACGGCGAGATCAGCAACGTCGTCTGGGACAGCCCGGCCTTCAAGGCGGGGCTTGCCATCGGTTCCAAGATCGTTGCGATCAATGGCGACGAATATTCGAGCGATGTGTTCAAGGCCGCGATCAAGTCGGGCAAGCCGATGCAGATCATCCTGAAACAGGATAAATACTATCGCACTTTGACCCTCGCTTATTCTGGCGGCCTGCGCTATCCGCGCCTCGAAAAAATGGGAGAGGGTGAAGGCAGCCTGGACCGGCTGCTGAAACCGAAAACATAACCGCCCGCAAAGACCAACGCGTTTACAAAGGCTTGAAGTCCATGAATATCGAACTGATTCCGGTCGGCGACGATCCGCCCAACAGCCTGAATGTCATCATCGAGGTTCCCGTTGGTGGTGAGCCGGTGAAATATGAATTCGACAAGGCGTCGGGCGCACTGTTCGTGGACCGCATCCTGCACACGCCGATGCGCTATCCGGCGAATTACGGCTTCGTGCCGCACACCCTGTCGCCCGATGGCGATCCGCTGGACGCGCTGGTCATCGCCCGTTCGCCCTTCGTGCCCGGTTCGGTCGTGCGCGCCCGTCCCATCGCCGTGCTGAATCTGGAAGATGAAGCCGGTGGCGACGAAAAGCTGGTCTGCGTGCCCGACAACAAGACCTTCCCTTATTATAGCGAGGTCGATGAAAAAGACGATCTGCCCGGCATCGTGATGGAGCAGATCGAGCATTTCTTCACCCACTATAAGGATTTGGAAAAGCAGAAGTGGGTGCGCATCGGGACCTGGGGCGGCGCTGAAGACGCCCGCCGCATCACGCTGGAAGCGATCGAGCGCTATAAGGCTGGCAAGCAGGCCTGAAGCTTGGCTTCCTGTTGAACAAAAGGGCCGCGTGGCATGTCCACGCGGCCCTTTTTGTATCTCAGATCAACCGATCCGCCTCCAATGCGGCGGCCAGAGAATCGCGACCACGGGGGATTCGTGCGTGAAGGCGCGCATCCGCCTCCACCAACCGTTCCACACCGACCGTCAACTGCTCCTCCGGCAAGGTGAAGGGCAGACGCAGGAACCGCTCGAACGCCCCGCTCACCCCGAAACGCGGCCCCGGCGCCACGCGCACGCCATGGCTTTCGGCCAGCGCCGCCAGCGCGGTCGCTTCGGCACGCGGCAGTTCCGCCCAGAGCGACAGGCCCCCCGCTGGCGACTCGACGCGCCAATGCGGCAGATGCCGTTCGATCAGCCCCAGCAAATGATCCCGACGCCCGCGCAGCACCGCCGCCCGCGCCCCCAGCCCTTCATCCGCATCGACCAGCTGTGCGGCGGCAAGCTGCTCCACCACCGGGCTCGCCATGTCCATCGTCGTGCGCAGGCGGCCCAGGGCGGCAATGGTCTGAGGATCGGCGCGAATCCAGCCGACGCGCAGCCCGCCCCAGAAGATCTTGCTCGCCGACCCCATGGTGATGACCTGCCGTCCCGCAGGATCGTGGACCGCGACCGGCGGCGGCGGCAGATAGTCCAGCCCCATCGCGACCATCGTTTCGTCGATGATGAGCGGCGTGTGGCTGCGCGTGGCGGCGGCCACCAGCGCGCGCCGGGTGGCCGGGTCCATGCTGCGCCCGGTCGGATTGTGGAAATCGGCGATGATATAGGCGAAACGCGGTGAGGTCTGGCGGAAGGCCGCCTCCATCGCGTCGATATCCCATCCCTGCATGGGCAGGCCGACCGGCACAGGCACGACATGCGCGCGTTGCAGCGCCTGAATCGCATTATGATAGGTCGGATGGTCGATCACCGCCCGGTCGCCCGGCCCCGCCAGCCATTGCAACAGCAGGGAGAAGCCTTGCTGCGCGCCATTGGTGACGATGATCTGGTCCGGGCTGGTGGGACAACCGCGCCGCTCATAATGGGCGGCGATAGCGCGACGCAGCGGCGGCAGACCCAGCGGATCATAGCCCAGTTCACCCAGAAAAGCCGGCAGCATCTCGACCGCCACCTGACAGGCGCGTCCTACCCCCGGCGCGGCAGGCAGAGCGGCATGGGTCCAGTTCAGGATATTGCCCCCGCTGGCCATGTCGATTTCCGGCGAGGCCTGCTCGATCCGGCCCGGCGGCAGACGGGTGACGCTGCCCGATCCCTGACGGCTCTCCAGAAAACCCTCGTCGCGCAGCCGGTCGAAGGCAGCGGCAACGGTGGTGCGGCTGAGGCCCAGCGCGCCAGCCAGTTCCCGCTCCCCCGGCAGGCGGACATTCAGGCCGATCCTCCCGTCCAGCACCAACATCCTCAAAGCCTGCGCCAATTGGCGATAAGCCGGTTCGGCGCTGTCCTCGGCACGCCAGGCGCCCAACAGGCGCAACAGGGAGGGTGGCCGCAACAGGGAAGTGGACATGACAGTCGGTTCCAATCCAGAAAATATGAAGGCCAATTATCGAATAATGGCCATTTTGTAAAAGGCCATTTTGGGCGAGTTCATGCGCCATGATGATGCAACGCCGCCTTTTTCAACTTTTCTGGGGCCTGGGCCTCTATGGGTTTTCCATGGCGCTGATGCTGCGCGCCAATCTGGGGCTGGACCCCTGGGACGTGCTGCATCAGGGGCTGGCGCCGCGTCTGGGCTTGAGCTTCGGCATGACCGTCAATCTGATCGGCGCCCTCGTGCTGCTGCTCTGGTGGCCGCTGCGCCAAAGGCCCGGAATCGGCACGGTCTGCAATATCCTCGTGATCGGGTCAGCGGTGGACCTCAGCCTGATGATCCTGCCGACGCCGGAGGGCTTGTGGGTGCGTTTCGGCTGGCTGGTGGCCGGGATCATCCTCAACGGCATTGCCGGGGGTGCCTATATCGGCGCGGGACTTGGACCGGGGCCGCGTGACGGGCTGATGACCGGATTTTGCCGCCGCACCGGCCTGCCGGTCAAATGGGTGCGCACCGGAATCGAAATCGGCGTGCTGGCCATTGGCTGGCTGCTCGGCGGCACGGTCGGCCTCGGCACTCTGCTCTATGCGGCGACGATCGGCTGGATCGTCCACCACGCCCTGCCCTTCTTCACCATCCCACGCGCGGCGCCTGCCCTCGCCTGAACCCCCAGCCCCGATCCTTTGCCCCCTGACCGGCCGACATGGAGCCAAGTCGGCCGGTCCTTTTTTATTTCGGCCAGCTATCGAAAGCGACAGCGGCCACCATATCTATGGCGCCTATCGGCACGATAAGAGGAGAGCCTGGTGGCCACTGAACTCTATGATCTGACTGTTCCCATTTTCATCCGCGGCCTGCGCAACCTGTCCACGATATTGGACAAGGCCGCCGCCTATGCCGAGGAAAAGGGCATCGATCCGCTGACGCTGACCAACGCAAGGCTGATCGAGGACATGGCCCCGCTCACCGCTCAGGTCCAGTTCGCCAGCGACAGCGCCAAGGGCGCGGTCATCCGCATCGGTGAGCTTGACCCGCTGCCGCTGCCCGACACCGAGCAGAGCTTTGCCGAATTGCAGGAGAGGATCGCCAGGACCATCGCCTTCCTCGAATCCGTGCCCCGCGAACGCATTGACGGACGGGAAGATACGCAGGTGGTGCTCAAGACGCCAAGCGGCGATTTCCCCTTCACCGGACGCAGCCATGTATTAGGCTTTGCGCTGCCCAATTTCTATTTCCATGTGACGACCGCCTATGCGCTGCTGCGGCAGGCTGGGGTGCCAATCGGCAAGCTCGACTATCTCGGCGGCATCTAACCAGCGACCAGACGGATCGCCGCACTCGACACCCAGCCGCTGAGGCAAGGGCCGTCATAGGCCTGTTTGCGATCCACCGGCTCGGAAACACCGCAATCGGCGGGTTCGGCGGCATTATCGGAAGAAGGCTCGGGGGCGAGAACGACCCCGAGCCATTTCTGGTCAAGGCTGCGCGTACACACCCAGGCGCGACTACCTTCGGCCATCCGAGCCGTTTCCTTCGCCTCGGCAAAGGGCGCGGCGCGCACCGCCAGCCCCTTGGCACCCACGCGCATCGCCTGCCCCATCGCTCCACAGGCATCGAGGCGCGGACCATCCTCGCCAATCGTCACCGGGCGGGTGAGGCTGGATTCCAGCCGGGTTTCCGGCACATCCTCCCGCGCGGCGCCGGCCAGCGAACTGTTGGGCAATTCCTCCAGCACGTCGCTGCTTTTCGAGCAGGCGGCGAGCATCAGGGCTACCGATGCAAGGGGGGCAAGAACGAGACGCATAGCCGTCTGATAGACCGTGCGTCAGGCGCACGGAAGCCGCCATGTTTCGCTTTAGTTTCAGGCGGTGATTCCCTATATGCTCGGTCATGAGCGAGGAAATCCAGAACAGCCCCAACAGCAACGCCTATGGCGCCGACAGCATCAAGGTCCTGAAAGGGCTGGATGCCGTGCGCAAGCGGCCCGGCATGTATATCGGCGACACCGATGACGGATCGGGCCTGCACCATATGGTGTTCGAGGTTTCGGACAACGCCATCGACGAGGCGCTGGCCGGGCATTGCGACCGCATCCTGATCACGCTCAACCCCGATGGTTCGGTCAGCGTTGAGGATAATGGCCGCGGCATCCCGACCGACATCCACAAGGAAGAAGGCGTGTCGGCGGCCGAGGTCATCATGACCCAGCTCCACGCCGGGGGTAAGTTCGAGAACACCTCCGACGACAATGCCTATAAGGTGTCGGGCGGCCTGCACGGCGTGGGCGTGTCGGTGGTGAACGCGCTCAGCGAATTTCTGGACCTCAATATCTGGCGGGACGGCAAGGAGCATTATATGCGCTTTGCCTATGGCGATGCCGTGGCGCCGCTGAAGGTCATCGGTGATGCGCCTGAAGGCAAGAAGGGGACCCGCGTCACCTTTCTCCCCTCGACCGAGAAGGTTTCCGGCGATGGCGGCACCTTCAAGAACCACACCGAGTTCGATTTCGAGAAGCTGGAGCATCGCTATCGCGAACTGGCCTTCCTGAACTCGGGCGTGCGGCTGTTCCTGGCTGATGCGCGGCATGAGGAAAGAAAGGAAGTCGAGCTGTTCTATGAAGGCGGCATCGCGGCCTTCGTGAAATATCTCGACCGCAACAAGCAGCCGCTGATGCCCGACCCCATCGCGATTTCGGGCAGCCGCGACGATGTAACCATCGACGTCGCGCTGGAGTGGAACGACAGCTATTACGAAAACGTCCTCTGTTTCACGAACAACATCCCGCAGCGCGACGGCGGCACCCATCTGGCTGCCTTCCGCGCAGCGCTGACCCGGACGCTCAACAACTATGCCGACAAGTCGGGCATGCTGAAGAAGGAAAAGGTGTCGCTGACCGGCGAGGATATGCGCGAAGGCCTGACCGCCATCGTGTCGGTGAAGCTTCCCGATCCCAAATTCTCGTCGCAGACCAAGGACAAGCTGGTCAGCTCCGAAGTGCGCCAACCGCTGGAAAGCCTGATGGCCGACAAGATGGCGGAATGGCTGGAAGAGAACCCCCAGCACGGCAAGATGATCGTCCAGAAGGTGATCGACGCCGCCGCCGCCCGCGAGGCCGCGAAGAAGGCGCGCGAACTCACCCGGCGCAAGGGCGTGATGGACATCGCCTCGCTGCCCGGCAAGCTGGCCGACTGTCAGGAACGCGACCCGGCCAAGTCCGAACTCTTCCTGGTCGAGGGTGACTCGGCAGGCGGTTCGGCCAAGCAGGGGCGCAACCGGCACAATCAGGCGATCCTGCCGCTGAAGGGCAAGATCCTGAACGTGGAGCGCGCCCGCTTCGACCGGATGCTCTCGTCCAAGGAAGTCGGCACGCTGATTCAGGCGATGGGCACCGGCATCCGCGACGACTTCAATCTGGAAAAGCTGCGCTACCACAAGATCGTCATCATGACCGACGCCGACGTCGACGGCGCGCATATCCGCACGCTGCTGCTGACCTTCTTCTACCGCCAGATGCCGCAGATCATCGAGGCAGGGCATCTCTATATCGCTCAGCCGCCGCTCTATAAGGCGACGCGCGGACGGTCGGAGGTCTACCTGAAAAACGAAGCGGCGCTGGAGCAATATCTGGTCGATAATGGCGTCGATTCGATGGCGCTGGAGACGACCGGCGGCATGCGTTCGGGCGACGACCTGCGTTCGCTGATCGAACATGGCCGACGGATGCGCGCAGTGATGCGCTATGTGCCGCGCCGCTATAATCCCGCGATCATCGAGGCGCTGGCGATCAACGGTGCGCTCGACCCGGAACTCAGCCAACAGGCGCAGGCCGAACATCTGGCCGCGACGGTCCGCTGGATGGACATGCAGGATGACGAAGGTCGCTGGAGCGGGCGGATCGCCGAGGAAGGCGGCTTCCATTTCGAGCGGCTGTGGCGCGGCGTCACCGATCATCACATGATCGAAGCGGGCTTCATCGGATCGGCCGAGGCGCGCAAACTGCACGCCATCGCCGCTGAAGAAGCGGACAGCTATCGCACGTCCAGCCGTCTGGTCACGGCCAAGGCTGCGGCCGCCGCCGAGGAAGCCGGTGACGACGATCTGCCTTTGGTTTCCAAGGGCGCCGTGACCGTCACGCGGCCCAGCGAATTGCTGGAGGCGATTCTGACGGCGGGCCGCAAGGGGCTCGCCATCCAGCGTTATAAAGGGCTTGGCGAGATGAACGCCGAACAGCTGTGGGAAACCACGCTGGACCCGGACAATCGCTCCATGCTGCGGGTCGAGGTCGAGCAGGCGGACGTCGCCGACGAGATTTTCACCCGGTTGATGGGCGATGTCGTCGAACCGCGGCGCGAGTTCATTCAGGACAATGCGCTGAACGTCGCCAATCTGGACGTCTGATCCGATGGAGCGGGTCCGTTGCGGCTGGACCGGGACCGACCCGCTCTATTGCGCCTATCACGACAGCGAATGGGGCGTGCCGGAGCGCGATTCGCGGATGCTCTGGGAAACGCTGATGCTGGAAGGCTTTCAGGCGGGCCTCAGCTGGATCACCATTTTGCGCAAGCGGGAAAACTTTCGCGCCGCCTTTGCCGGTTTCGACCCGGACAGGGTCGCCGCCTTTGGCGCCGCCGATATCGAACGATTGATGGGCGATTCCGGCATCATCCGCGCCCGCGCAAAGATCGAGGCGACGATCCGGGGCGCCCAGATCTTCTGCGCCATGCGCGACCGTGGCGAGGATTTCTCGACCACTGTCTGGGGTTTTGTCGAGGGTAAAGCGATCCAGAATGACGGCCTGACCTTTCCGGCGAAGACCGACCTGTCGGAAGCGATCTCCAAAGACCTCAAGAAACGCGGCTTCAAATTTGTGGGCCCGACCATCGTCTATGCGTGGATGCAGGCGGTGGGGATGGTGAACGATCATGCCGTCACCTGCTTCCGGCGGGATCAGGTCATGGAAGCGTGAGACGGCTCTCCCCCATTGCCCTCATCCTGATGATGACGGGCTGCGGCAGCGGCGGGAAGGACGTACCCGTTACCAATGTCGCCCGACCCCAGGCCTCAGTGCCCATCATCATTCCGAACGAAATCGTGAATCAGGCGGCCGAAAATATTTCGGAAGCGGTTCCACGTGAAACAGCGACTGCACATTCCGCGCCCTCTCCCACCCCTGATCGGCCTACTCAGAATCACTATCGGGCCATGGGGACCGAACCCTTCTGGGCCGTGACGGTGAAGGGATCGACCGCCACGCTGGAGCGCCCGGACAAAGCCCCTGTCCGCTTCACCGTCTCGCGCCATGCCGACAGGCGGGCGATCCGCTATTTGGGCGGCGGCTTTTCCATGACGGTAAGCGAAGGACCATGCAGCGACGGGATGAGCAATGCCATCTGGTCCGACCGGGTAGCAGTGGCCTTTGGCGAGGGAACGCTGAATGGTTGCGGCGGCGCGCGGGACGATCAGGGTGCAGGTGCGCCCTGAACGCGATCCGCGCCTGGAGCGGTCGATCTGATCGACCGCTCTATTTCTTTGTTTTACTGCGATTTCTTAACCGCCAGATGATGCCATCTGACTGGAAATCGCTCTAATCCGTGCGCATCGCTTCCGCCACCAGGGCTTCGGCCTCCATCAGCAGGGCATCTTCCACCTCATGCTGGGCGACCTGTTCGCGACCGATGAGGATCAGCACGGGCACGGCGAGCGGGCTGACCCGATCCAGCTCGATATGCAGCATGGTGGCAGAGGCACGGTCGATAAGATCGCCCAGACGCCCCACATCGGTCATGCGCGCGCGGGCGTCCGCCCAGGCAGCCTTCAGCAACAGATGGTCGGGCTGATATTTGCGCAGCACATCATAGATGAGGTCGGTCGAGAAAGTGACCTGCCGTCCGGTCTTGCGCTTGCCCGGATGCTGCCGCTCGATCAGGCCGGAAATCACCGCCACGTCGCGAAAGGCGCGCTTGAGCAGGCTCGACTGTTCGACCCACTCGACAAACTCATGGTCCAGAATGTCGGCGGAAAAGAGGCTGGCCGGATCGGTGACGGGCTTCAGGCCGTAAACGGCCAGCGCATAGTCGTTGGAGACGAACCCCATGGGCATCAGCCCCTGTGCATCCATGCGGCGGGTGAGCAACATCCCCAACGACTGATGCGCGTTCCAGCCTTCGAAACTGTAGCAGACGAGATAATGGCGCCCTTCATGGGGAAAGGTTTCGATGAGGAGCTGCCCCGGCTCTGGCAGGGCCGAACGGTATTTCTGCACTTCCAGCCATTCGCGGACATCCTCCGGGAAGCGGGACCATTGGTCCGGTTCCGCCAGGAAATGCCGGACACGGTCGGCAAGCCGCGTCGACATCGCCATACGGGTGCCACCCCAACTCGGGATGCGGGCGCTTTTCGACGTGGCGCGGACGATGAGGTCGGTGGTGTCCATCCGCACCACCTCCAGCGCGGTGCCGGAGAAGAAGAAACGGTCGCCGGGGCTGAGCGTGGCGGCGAACCCCTCCTCTACCGTGCCAAGCTTGCGGCCATTGGCGAAGCGGACGGCGAGCGCAGGCTGGTCGACGATGATGCCGGCGTTCAGCCGGTGCTGCTGGATGAAGCGAGGGTGCG
The DNA here is from genome assembly GCF_013375555.1 of Sphingobium sp. EM0848. NCBI lineage: Bacteria > Pseudomonadati > Pseudomonadota > Alphaproteobacteria > Sphingomonadales > Sphingobiaceae > Sphingobium > Sphingobium sp. EM0848. The sequence goes on along the minus strand of NZ_JABXWB010000001.1, from coordinate 2,726,883 downwards.
ACACGCGCCATGATCCGTCCGCCTCATGGGTCAGGCGCTTGAAGCGGTCATAGGCGCGCAGGGCATAGCCGCCGCCTTCGATGAAGTGGAGGACATGGGAGAAAGCCTCCTCCGTCAGCGCGCTATAGGGGGTGGCGGAGCGGATTTCCGCCAGCAACTCCTGATCGCGAAAGGGCGCGGCGCAGGCGAGGCCCATGACATGCTGGGCAAGGACGTCGAGGCTGCCGGGGCGGAAATCGTCGGCGTCGCGCTCTCCCGCCTCGACGGCATCCAGCGCGGCGCGGGCTTCAAGATATTCGAAGCGGTTGCCGGGGATCAGGATCGCCTCGCTGGGGGTATCGAGCCGGTGATTGGCCCGACCGATGCGCTGGAGCAGGCGGGAGCTTCCCTTGGGCGCGCCCATCTGGATCACGCAATCGACATTGCCCCAGTCGACGCCAAGATCGAGCGACGCGGTGGCGACAAGGGCGCGCAGTTTCCCCGCCGCCATCGCCGCTTCGACCTTGCGCCGGGCTTCGATGGAAAGGCTGCCATGGTGGATGGCGATGGGAAGATTGGCGTCGTTGACCGACCAGAGTTCCTGAAAGATGAGTTCGGCCAATCCGCGCGTGTTGCAAAAGACCAGCGTGGTGGCGCGGCGCTCAATCTCCGCCATCACCTGTTTCGCGGCATATTTGCCGGAATGGCCCGACCAGGGAACGCGGCCTTCGGGGATGAGGATGGCGACATGGGGATCAGCGCCCTGCTCGCCGATCACTGGCGTGACGGCATGGATGTCCCCATCCGGCGCGAGCCAGGCACGATAGGCGTCGATGTCGGCCACGGTGGCGGAGAGCGCGACACGGCGCAGGCCGGGGTTGATGGACTGAAGGCGGGAGAGCGAGAGGTTGAGCAGATCCCCCCGCTTTTGCGTGGCGAAGGCGTGGACTTCATCGACGATCACGGTCTGGAGATTCGCGAACATCAGGAAGCTGTCGGCATAGCTGAGCAGCAGTGAAAGCGATTCGGGCGTGGTGAGCAGGATTTGCGGCGGCCGGGCGCGCTGGCGGGCCTTGCGGTCGGATGGCGTGTCGCCGGTGCGGGTTTCGACGCGAATCGGCAGGCCCATTTCCTCGATCGGGGTGAGGAGGTTACGGCGAACATCGACGGCCAGCGCCTTCAGTGGCGAGACGTAGAGGGTGTGAAGGCCTTCTGTCGGCGTTTCGATCAACTCGGCCAGGGTCGGCAGAAAGCCTGCAAGCGTCTTGCCCGCGCCGGTGGGAGCAACCAGCAAAGCATGATCGCCGGATCGGGCAGCGGCCAGCATGTCGAATTGATGGCGGCGGGGTGTCCAGCCGCGTGCAATGAACCATTGCTCAAGGGGTTGGGGTAGGCTTTGGCTCATAAGGGGTGATGGTGGAAGAAGTCCGTCGCTTCGACAAGCTCAGCCCGAACGGTAATTTTAAGCCACGAGTGCGGAATAAAATTACGCGACGCCTCTGGCTCCCTCCCCCCGAAAAGCGTTACACTCCTTTCCATCAGAGCGGCGCAACAGATGCCGCAGACATGCAGGAGAACAAGATGACCGGCCAGACCGAAGCCGACCTCACGGGCGCGGAACCCACGGGCAACCGCCGCCGTCCCAAGCAACCCATCATGGAAATCGATGGCCGCAAGCTGAAGCCCGCGACCCTGATGATGGGGCATGGCTATGACCCGACGCTCTCCGAAGGGTCGCTGAAGCCGCCGATCTTCCTCACCTCCACCTTCGCCTTCGAAAGCGCGGCGGCAGGCAAGCGGCATTTCGAGGGCGTGACCGGGATTCGACCCGGCGGTGCGGAAGGGCTGGTCTATTCCCGCTTCAACGGGCCGAATCAGGAAATTGCCGAGGACCGGCTGGCAGTGTGGGAAGAGGCGGAAGATGCCCTGCTCTTTTCCAGCGGCATGTCGGCCATCGCCACCACCCTGCTCGCGTTGGTGCAGCCGGGCGATGTCATCGTCCATTCAGCGCCCCTCTATGCCGCGACCGAAGCGCTGATCGGGCGCATCCTTGGCAAGTTCGGGGTGCAATGGCTGGATTTCCCGGCCGGTGCGACCGAGGAGGAAATCAGCGCGGTGATCGAGAAGGCCAAGGCGCTGGGCCGCGTGGCGTTGATCTACCTCGAAAGCCCGGCCAATCCGACCAATGTTCTGGTCGATCTGGAAGCGGTAGTTGCGCGGCGCGACTTTTTGTTCGCAGGCGAAGAATATCGCCCGCCGATCGCCATCGACAACACGTTTCTGGGGCCGCTCTGGCATCATCCGCTGAGTCATGGAGCGGATCTGGTGATCTACAGCCTCACCAAATATGCGGGCGGGCATAGCGATCTGGTCGCAGGGGGCGTGCTGGGGCCGAACGGGCTGATCAACACGATCCGGCTGATGCGCAATACCATCGGGACGATTCTCGATCCGCATTCGGCGTGGATGCTGCTGCGTAGTTTGGAAACGCTGGAACTGCGGATGAGCCGGGCGGGCGAGAATGCAGCCAAGGTCTGCGCCTGGCTGAAGGATCAGCCGCAGGTGGAGAAGGTCGTCTATCTCGGTTTCCCGGAAACGGAGCGGCAGGCGGATATCTACAGGCGGCATTGCACCGGCGCGGGATCGACCTTCTCGCTCTACCTAAAGGGCGGCGAGGCGGAAGCCTTTGCCTTTCTCGACGCGCTGAAGATCGCCAAGTTGGCGGTCAGTCTGGGCGGAACCGAGACGCTGGCGAGCCATCCCGCCGCGATGACACATCTATCCGTCCCCGCCGAGCGCAAGAAGGCGCTGGCGATCAGCGACAATATGGTGCGCATCTCCATCGGTTGCGAGGATGCGGACGATCTGATCGCCGACTTCGCGCAGGCGTTGCGGGCGGTGGGATGAGCGATCGCCCGCTGATTCTCGTGGCGCAGCCGCATCTGGCGCCGCTGCTGAGCCTGCTCTCCCCTCATTATGACGTCATGGCCTTGTGGGAGGAGAGCGGTCGGGCGCGGCTGGCGGAGGCCGAAGCGCTGGTCACGGCGGGTGAGTTCCGGCTCGACCCGGATATGCTGGAGCGAATGACGGCGCTGCGGCTGATCGCCTGTTTTACCGTGGGCTATGATGGGGTGGACCTCGACTGGGCACGGGCGCGCGGCGTGGCCGTGACCCATGCGGGAGACGCCAATGCGGAGGATGTGGCCGACCATGGCCTTGGCCTCATCCTTGCCCATCGGCGGCGGATCGTCGTTGGCGACCGGCAGGTTCGCGAGGGCGGCTGGACGGCTGGGGCGAAGATGCTCACCCGGTCCATGACCGGCGCGCGGATCGGAATTGTCGGCATGGGCAGCATTGGCATTGCTCTGGCGGAACGCGCCGAAGCCCTGCGGATGCGGGTGGGTTGGTGGGGACCGCGGCCAAAGCCGGGCCTGCGCTGGCCGCGGGCCGAGAATCTGGAAGCGCTGGCCCGCGACAGTGACGTCATGGTGGTGGCAGCCAAGGCGACGGACGAGAATCGGGGAATGATCGACGCGTCGGTGATGAACGCGCTGGGGCCTCAAGGGCTGCTGGTGAATGTCGCGCGGGGACAGTTGGTGGATGAGGATGCGCTGATCGCTGCGCTGAGCGAAGGACGGCTGGGCGGCGCGGCGCTCGACGTATTCGAAACCGAACCTACGCCGGCAACGCGCTGGACCGCCGTGCCCAATGTCGTGCTGACCCCGCATACCGGCGGCGCGACGCAGGAGGCGGTGGCGAAGATGGCGCAGATGCTGCTCGCCAACCTCGCCGCGCATTTTGCGGGGGAGCCGCTGCTTTCGCCGGTCCTTTAGTGCCGGTTACTGCCAGTCCACCCGCGTCCAGCCCCGCTCCGCCGCCAGCTTCGCCAACGGCTTATGCGGGTTGGAGGCGAAGGGAATGTCCGCGAACTCCAGCATCGGCGCATCCGACACATGGTCCGAATAGGCACGGATAGTCGCCTGACCGCGGTCGATCGCCTCACCCGCCATCCACGCCTTGATCATGCGCAGCTTACCCGTGTCATAGCAATTCTCACCCGCGATCTTCGCGCGGACATAACGCAGGTCCTGCGAAAGATGATCGGTCGCGATCACCGCATCGAAGCCCAGTCGGCGGGCAATCGGCTCGACATAAAGGCGGTAGGATGCGGTGGCGAGGACCAGCCTGTAGCCATCCGCCCTGTCCTGCGCGATCTGGGCCAGCGCGCCCTTGCGCACATTCTGCGCCACCACTTTTTCCGCATAGCTTTCGACATGCGGCATCAGCTTCGCGCGTTCGACATTGGCGCCGATCATCAGCGCCTGATTCAGTTCCTTGAGCCGCTGCCGGCTGATCAGCTTCAGCACATAGGCCAGCATCAGCAAGATAACGGCCGGAAACAGGGCCAGGCGCCATGGCGCCATGCGTTTTGCAACATGTATCAGAAAGCCGGTATAGGTGCCGGTGAACGTCACCGTGCGGTCCATGTCATAGATTGCGAGCCTGTGCGTCATGCCGTGTCCGAAACTTTTTGAAGCGTCCCTTCGTTTGATCGTGCGGATGGGCCGTTTCGGCTTGCCGTGCAACCGATAATGGACCACACCACCGCCTTGATGAACAAAGCCGCTGATCTTGCAGAGGAAGTCCGCGACGGCGGGACGGTCATCCGGTTTTCAGGCAATCTTTCCATTGCCTGCCTTCATGACCTGCCTGACCGACTGGATGCCATAGCGGGGCCGGTCGATGCGCTCGACCTCTCCGACGTGGACTATATGGACACGATCGGCGCCTGGGTGCTGCATCGCACGATCAAACGACTGGGCTGCAAGATCACAGGCGACAAATGCGATGCCGAACGGCTGATCGCCGCGGTCGGTCGGGTCGATGAGCCGGTCAATATCCGCCCCGACTATATACCGCCGTGGCAGCGCGTGGTCGGCCAGATCGGCGAGGCCGTGGTCAATTCGGGCACCACTCTGCTCGGCCTGCTCGGTTTCTTCGGCGGCACGCTGGTCGCGACGTGGAACGTCATCCGCCATCCCGGTCGGTTCCGCATCAATGCGGTGGTCCAGAGGTTCGAGGTCGTCGGCGTATCGGCGCTGGGTATCATCGGCCTGATGAGCTTCCTGATCGGCATCGTCATCGCCCAGCAGGGGTCGGTGCAGCTGCGCCAGTTCGGCATGGAGATGCTGACGATCAATCTGGTCGGCCGACTGACCTTTCGGGAGCTCGGCGTGTTGATGACCGCGATCATGGTCGCGGGGCGGTCCGGCTCGGCCTTCGCGGCGCAATTGGGCACGATGAAGCTGACCGAGGAGGTCGACGCCATGCGTACCATCGGCGTATCGCCGATGGAAGCGCTGGTGCTGCCGAGGACGCTGGCGGTGGTGGTGATGATGCCGCTGCTCGGTTTCTATTCCTCCATCGTCGCGATCATCGGCGGCGGCTTCCTGTGCGCGGTGTCGCTCGACATCCCACCAATCACCTTCGTCCAGCGGCTGCGGGAAGTGGTGCCGATCCATGACCTGTGGGTGGGCCTGATCAAGGCGCCGGTCTTCGGCGTCATCATCGCGCTCGCCGGCTGTTTTCAGGGCATGCAGGTGGAGGGCAATGCCGAGGAAGTCGGCCTGCGCACCACCGCCGCCGTGGTGCAGGCCATCTTCCTAGTGATCGTGCTCGACGCCTTTTTCGCGGTCTTCTTCACCTGGGTGGGCTGGAACTGATGGCGCCCGAGGAAGAGATCACCGCCGAGGAAGCCCGGGTCGAAAAAGCGGTCGAGAAGGACGGCATCGCCATTTCCGTCCGGAACCTCCGGAACAGTTTCGGCGAGCAGGTCGTGCATGAGGGGCTGAACCTCGACGTGCGCAAGGGCGAGATATTGGGCGTGGTCGGCGGATCGGGCACCGGCAAGTCGGTGTTGATGCGCTCCATCATCGGCCTCCAGACCCCCGATGAGGGCGAAATCCACGTCTTCGGCGAATCGATGATCGGGCGGCTGGACGATGAAGCGCTGGCGATCCGCAAACGCTGGGGCGTCTTGTTTCAGGGCGGCGCGCTATTCTCCACGCTGACGGTGGCCGAAAATGTCGAGGTGCCGATCCGCGAATATTATCCCAATATCGGGCCGAAGCTGCGCGACGAGATCGCCGCCTACAAGATTCGCATGACCGGCCTGCCTGCCGAAGCGGGGCCCAAATATCCCGCCGAACTGTCGGGTGGCATGAAGAAACGCGCCGGCCTTGCGCGGGCGCTGGCGCTGGACCCCGACCTGCTGTTCCTCGACGAACCGACGGCGGGTCTCGATCCCATCGGCGCGGCGGCGTTCGACAATCAGACGCGCAAATTGCAACAGACTTTGGGGCTGACGGTGTTCCTCATCACCCACGATCTCGACACCCTCTATTCGATCTGCGACCGGGTGGCGGTGCTGGCCGACAGAAAGGTAACGGCGGTCGGCACTATCGATGAGCTGCTGGCGACCGATCATCCCTGGATTCAGGAATATTTCAACGGCCCGCGCGGGCGCGCCGCGACGGCGGCGGTGGCCCGTGAACAGGACAAGAGGCGATAGAATATGGAAACCCGCTCCAACCATGTGCTGGTGGGCACGGTCACGCTGCTGTTGCTGGCGGCGATCACGATCGCGGCTTTCTGGTTCTCGCGCCTCTCCCAGGGCGACAATATGGAATATGACATCTTCTTCAAACAGTCGGTGAACGGCCTCGCCAAGGGATCGAGCGTCAACTATTCGGGCGTTCCCTCCGGTCAGGTCGAGAAAATCGAACTGTGGAAGCGCGACCCAGGCTTCGTGAAGGTGCGCATCTCCGTGAAGGAGGGCACGCCCGTCCTGCAGGGCACCACCGCGACCATTTCGGGCGTTGGCTTTACCGGCGTATCGGAAATCGTGCTGGACGGCGCGGTCAAGGGCGCGCGCCCCATCGTCTGCCCGCCGGAAAATACCTTGGCCGTTTGCCCAGACGGCGTGCCGGTTATCCCGACCAAGCCGGGCGCATTGGGTGAGTTGCTGAACAACGCGCCGCAATTGCTGGAGCGGCTGTCGACCTTGACCGAGCGACTGACCGAGCTGCTCAACGACAAGAATCAGCAGTCGATCGCGGGCATATTGGCGAATGTCGAGCGGGTGTCCGGCGCGCTGGCCGACCGCAGCCCGGAAATCGCCGCGACCCTGGCCGAAGCGCGCGTCGCCGTCCAGCGTACGGGCATCGCCGCCGAACAGATCAGCAAACTGGCCGCGTCCACCGACGCCATGGTGAATGATGAAGGCCGCCCACTGCTGGCCGATCTGCGCAAGAGCATTCAGTCAGCCACCCACAGCATCGACACGCTCGACAAGACCATTGCGGAAGCGCAGCCGGGCGTCCACGCCTTCAGCAACCAGACCATGCCGGAGGTCAATCAGCTCGTCCGCGACCTGCGCGAAATGTCGCGCTCCTTCCGTGGCGTGGCGGAAAAACTCGATCAGCAGGGCGCGGGTTCGATCGTCGGATCGCCCAAATTGCCCGATTACAAGCGATAAGAGGGACAGTGATGATGTTTCACAGGAAACTGGGCCTGATGCCGGTGGCTCTTGGCGCGCTGATGCTGGCGGGCTGCGTGTCCTTCGGGGGCAAGCCGCCGGAGCGGCTGTTGTCGCTCAGCGCCGCGCAGAAAGTCGCGCCCGGCACCCAGCGCAATGCCACAGCCGGTACGGCCATCACTGTGGCTGATCCCGATGCGCCCAAGATGCTCGATACCGTACGGGTGCCGGTCATCACCTCCCCCACTTCGGTGGCCTATGTGACCAAGGTGCAGTGGGCCGATACGCCGCGCCATCTGTTCCAGAAGCTGCTCGCCGAAACCATCACCGCAACCAGCAACCGCATCGTGCTGGACCCCGGCCAATATTCCGCCGATGCCGGACAGCGGCTGATGGGCGAGCTGGTCGATTTCGGCGTCGATGAAGCCAGCAATAGCGCGGTCGTGACCTATGACGCGATGCTCACCGGGCCGGGCGGCACGGCAATCGCCCGGCAGCGTTTCACCGCCAGCGCACCGATCGGCGGCAAGATCGACGCGAACAGCGTGGGCGCGCCGATCAATGCCGCGGCCAATAAGGTGGCGGCGGACGTCGCCGCCTGGCTGGCGGCTTCGGGGCGGTAACCGCATGGTGTCATGCTCCTGCACAAGCAGGAGCATGACGCCGCTATTCGAGACTCTTGCTCACCTGTTCGGTGACATCCTTCGACAGCCCCGGTTCGGCCAGGATACGCTGCAATTCCGCCCGCATGAGCGCCGCGCGCCCTTGATCGAAGCGCTTCCAGCGGCCCAGAGGCGGCACCAACCGCGCAGCCGTCTGCGGATTGAGTTTGTCCAGCGCGATGATGCAGTCGGCAACTAGCCGATAGCCCTTGCCCGACTTGTGATGGAACGCCCACTGGTTGCCCGCAAAGGCGCCATAGAGCGACCGAACCCGATTGGGATTGGCCAAGGTGAAGTCCTTGTGCTTCCCCAATTCCTCGACCAGATCGACCGTATCGGGATGGAAGGCAAAGGCCTGCGTCTGGAACCATTTGTCCAGCGTCAACGCATCGTCGCGATAGCGGTTGTAGAAGATGTCCAGCGCCGCCTCCCGCTCCGCGCTGGTGCCATTGGCCAGCGTCGCGAGCGCGGCCTGTCGCTCGGTCATATTGTCGGCCTCGCTGAACTGGCCAAAAGCCACCGCCGGGCCGTCCTGCGTACCCGACGCCGCCAGATAGTGCAGCGCGGTGTTGCGCAGCTTGCGCGCACCTTTGGCGGCGGAAGACAGCGCAAAGCCGTTCGCCCTGGTCTTGGCATGGATATCGCGCCAGAGAGGCTCCAGATCAGTGCCGATCCGCCGTTGCAGCGCGTCGCGGGCAGCGTGGATCGCATCGGGATCGACCACCGCCATCTGATCGCCCAGATAGGCTTCGCTGGGCAAACGGATCGCTTCCGCAACAAAGGCCGGATCGAGCAGCGGATCGTTGGCCGTGTCGCGGATCGCGGCGATCACCGCATCCTCATCGACAGGCTGTCCGCCGATACGGCCGACCAGCACATTCACCATCAACTGCTGCATCGCCTCATAACGGGCGAAGGGATCGTCATCATGCGCCGACAGAAAGGCCAGATCGTCCTGGCTGCGGTTGGTTTCGACAATGACCGGGGCGGAAAAGCCACGATTGATCGACAGCAGCGGCGCGTCCTGCCAATTGTCGAAGGTGAAACTCTGCGTCGCCTCGGTCAGCATCAACAGTTCGTCGCCCCGGCTCTTGCCCGAAGCACGGTCGAACAATGCCGTCCGGAGCGGAATCGCCATGGGCTGCTTTTCCGGCTGACCCGGCGTGGGCGGAACGGTCTGTTCCAGATGGAGCGTCGCCGTCCGGCTCATCGGATCGTGGGTCAGCAGCGCCCGGACGTGCGGCGTGCCCGCCTGCGCATACCAGCGGCGGAACTGGGCAAGGTCGATCTGCCCCCCTTCTTCCATGGCGCGGACGAAATCCTCGCATGTCGCGGCTTCGCCATCATGACGCTCGAAATAGAGATCGGTGCCGGCCCGGAAACGTTCCGGGCCGAGCATCAGCGCCATCATGCGGATAACCTCGGCACCCTTGTTATAAATGGTCGCCGTGTAGAAATTGCTGATTTCCATATAGGATTCAGGCCGGATCGGATGCGCGAGCGGGCCGCTATCCTCCTGAAACTGGGCGGCCCGCAGGATGCGGACATCCTCAATCCGCTTCACCGCATGGCTTCCCATGTCGGCCGAGAAATTCTGATCACGGAAAACGGTGAAGCCTTCCTTGAGGCTCAGTTGGAACCAGTCGCGGCAGGTGACGCGATTACCGGACCAGTTGTGGAAATATTCATGCGCAACCACGCCCTCAACCCCATCATAGTCAATGTCGGTCGCGGTTTCGGGATCGGCCAAAATATAGCGTGAATTGAAGATGTTGAGGCCTTTATTCTCCATCGCGCCGAAGTTGAAATCGGCCACGGCAACGATGTTGAACACGTCCAGATCATATTCGCGGCCATAGACCCGCTCATCCCAGGCCATGCTGTTCTTGAGCGCCTGCATGGCATGGGCGGTACGGGGCAGATCGGCTTCCTTGACCCAGATGCCGAGTTGCACCTCGCGCCCGCTCATCGTCACGAAACGGTCGGCGTTGCAGGAAAGATCGCCCGCGACCAGTGCGAACAAATAGCAGGGCTTGGGGAAAGGATCGTTCCAGCGCGCCCAGTGGCGGCCATTGGGCAGATCGCCCCGCTCGACCGGATCACCATTGGCAAGCAATATCGGATATTGCGCCTTGTCCGCCACCATGCGCACCGCATAGCGAGAGAGCACGTCCGGGCGATCGGGGAAGAAGGTGATGCGGCGGAAGCCCTCTGCCTCGCATTGGGTGCAGAGCAGGCCGCCGCTGGCATAAAGTCCCATCAGCTTGCTGTTGCTCTGCGGCGCGATCTCCACCAGCGTTTCGATGCTGCGGGCGGCACCCGAAAGCGGGATCATCAGCGTCCCCGCCTCCAGCGCCCATTGATCCGGCGTGAGCGTGCGGCCATCCACCTTTATCTCAAGGGGAAGAAGGCCATCTCCGTCGAGCTTCAGCGGCCGGTCATGCTCGCCATTGCGCATAACGGCGAGGGTTGCGCGAACGCGGGTCGCGGCGGCATCGAGATCGAAGTCGAGCGCAATATCAGGCACCAGCCAATCGGGCGGGCGATAATCCTGACGGTGAATGACGGTCGGGGCGGCGGGAGAGGATTGGATGTCGGCCATCCCGACAGCCTAAGGTTTTGACAGGAAAAAGACCAGTGACGGCGCAGGAAAATGCGCGCCGTCACATTTCACATCATCTTTTTAGATACGCTCGCCGGACAGCCGCTGGCACAACATATCGAGCTGATCGAGCGTCGAATAATGCAGCGACAGCATGCCGTTGCCATTCGCGCCATAGCTGATGTCGACTTTCACACCCAATATGTCCGCCAGATGCTGCTCCAACGCGACGATGTCGGGATCATTATCCTTGGCCGCAGGGCTGCGCTGACGGGTTGAAGCCGTATCGCCCGTCTTGGCGCGGCGGACAAGCTGCTCGGTATCACGGACGGACAGCCCTTTGGCTTCCACCGTCCGGGCCAGAGCTTCGCAATCTGGCGCCCCGATCAGAGCCCGCGCATGGCCCATGCTGAGCTTCTGTTCGATCACCTGCTGCTGCACCGGCGCGGGCAGGTCGAGCAGACGCATCAGATTCGCGACATGGCTGCGCGACTTGCCGACCAATCGACCAAGTGCTTCCTGGCTATGATGAAATTCCGCGATCAGCTTGCGATAGGCTTCCGCCTCTTCGATCGGATTCAGATCCTCCCGCTGGATATTTTCGATCAGCGCGATCTCCAGCGTTTCCGCTTCATCGAAATCGCGCACAATGGCAGGGATGCGGTGCAATTGCGCCCGTTGAGCCGCGCGCCAGCGGCGTTCACCCGCAACGATCTGGAATCCGCCACCATGGGGCCGGACAATGATCGGCTGGATAACGCCACGCTTGGCGATACTGTCCGCCAGTTCCTGTAGCGCGCCATCGTCGAAATGGCGGCGCGGCTGTTCCGGATGCGGCTGGATCAGCGCGACTTCAATGCTCTGGATTGCCTTGGTGGAAGGATTGGAGGTTGCAACCGGCGCGACCGGCTCTTCGCGCGCCACATCACCCAACAGCGCAGACAGACCCCGGCCAAGCCCCTGGGGACGCTTGGCGGGCTTCGTCAAATTCTCTTCACTCAAGCAGCAACCTCCTGACGGGGCAGGCGCGCAATGAGTTCGCGCGCCAGACGCATATAGGCTTCCGACCCCGGACAACGGAAATCATAGATGAGCGCCGGAACGCCATGGCTGGGCGCTTCGGACAGGCGCACATTGCGGGGAATGACGGTGGAAAAGACGAGATCGCCGAGACAGGCGCGCACATCGTCGGCCACCTGATCGGTCAGGCGGTTACGGCGATCATACATGGTGAGCGCCACACCCATGATCGACAGGCCCGGATTGAAACGGCCGCGGATACGCTCGACGGTCTGAAGGAGCTGCGACAATCCCTCCAGCGCGAAAAATTCGCACTGCAATGGGACCAGAAGCGACTGAGCCGCAACCATCGCATTGATGGTCAGCAAACCCAGCGAAGGCGGACAGTCGATCAGGCAAATATCCCAGCGCCCCGGCTGCGCTTCGGCGAGAACTCGCTCCAGCCGATGGGTCCGCTCCTCATATTCGATCAGTTCGATTTCCGCGCCGGACAGATCCTGGGTGGCGGGAACGATGTCCAGCTTGGGAACGCGCGTGGTGATGATCGCATCTTCCAGCGCGCAATTGCCAACCAGCAGATCATAGCTGGACTGGGCGCGGTCGGCCTGATGGACACCAAGACCCGTCGACGCATTGCCCTGTGGGTCGAGGTCGACCAGCAGCACGCGCAGACCTGTGGCCGCCAGGCCCGTGGCCAGATTGATCGCGGTGGTGGTCTTTCCGACGCCGCCTTTCTGGTTGGCAATGGCGATTTGGATCATCCTCGGGCTTTCCTTCTGGATTGAACGGTTTGCGCAACGATGATGGCGCTGTCGGCATCAGTCACGCTGCGTTCCACGTGGAACACACCTTGCCACGTCCGAGTCGCGACCTCCAGTTCATTCTGCGCATTTCGTCCTTTTGGGAGCACCCAAATCGTCTTTTCATCGGAAAGATGGATCGCGGATTCAAGCAGACGCGGCAAAGGCGCATAGGCCCGCGCGCTGATGATGGCCGCTTGAGTGGGTGGCACGGTTTCGACACGGCCACCAAAGACGCTTGCCCTGCCCAAGCCCAGATCGCTGATCACGGCGTTCAGAAAATCGATCCGCTTACGACGCGATTCCACCATCTGAACCGGACGGTCAGTCAGGATCGCGGCGACGATTCCGGGCAAGCCCGCGCCCGATCCCAGATCGATCCAAGGCCCCTCCTCCGCCGCGCTTGCGAGCGGGATAAGCTGGGCAGAATCAACAATATGCCTTGCCCAGATATGCGGACGCGTCGATTCCGCGATCAGATTTTGCCGCTCCATCTCATCGAGAAGGATGGCTACATAGCCCTCAAGCCGTTTCCATGTTTCACGTGAAACATGGAAACGCTCGCCCAGCCAACCCCGCGCTTCCTCCTCTGTCACGCCGCGCGCCGCCGGATATGAACCAGCACCGCCGCCAGCGCAGCAGGCGTGATGCCCCGGATACGGCTTGCTGCCGCCAGCGTATCAGGCCGCGCCTTATCCAGTCGCTCAATCATTTCGGTCGAAAGACCCCCAATGGTCCCAAAATCGAAATCGGCCGGGATCACCACCCGTTCGTTCCGCCGCAGTTCAGCGATCTCCGCCTGCTGTCGCTCCAGATAGGGTGCATAATGCGCATCCTCCAAAATCTCTTCGCGCAGGTCGCTTTCCACCTCTACCAGCGACGGAGCCAACTCGAACAACAACGCCCGGCTCACCTCTGGAAAACGCGCCCAATCGAACAGCGAGCGACGCGCACCATCCTGCCGAACCGCGGCCCCAGCCCGCGCCATCTCGGTCGCCGACAATGGCCGCGCCAGTTCCTCTTCGACCCACCGCCGTTCGCGATCCCGCGCATGATAATAAGCGGCGCGCTCCGGCCCCAACAGGCCATGATCCCGTCCAATGGGAGCAAGGCGCGTTCCCGCATTATCGGCTCGCAACCGGAGGCGATATTCAGCACGGGCCGTCAACATCCGATAGGGCTCGGTAACCCCCTGCAACACGAGATCGTCGATCATCACCCCTATATAGCTGCTCGCTCGATCGAGAATCAGCGGCTCCTCTCCAAGGGCATGGGCCGCCGCATTGGCGCCCGCCACCAGACCCTGCGCCGCAGCCTCCTCATATCCAGTCGTGCCGTTGATCTGCCCGGCACAGAACAGGCCGGCCACGTCGCGGACCTCCAATGTGGAATCCAGCGCACGCGGGTCGATATGGTCATATTCGACGGCGTAGCCGGGAACGACGATTTCAGCCTTTTCCAGTCCAGCCATCGATCGGACCAGCGCCAATTGAATATCCGCTGGCAGCGAAGTGCTGATGCCATTTGGATAGACCAGATGATCGTCCAACCCTTCCGGTTCCAGAAAGATTTGATGACCATCACGATCGCCAAAGCGGAGAACCTTGTCCTCGATCGAGGGGCAGTAGCGCGGCCCGCGTCCCTCGATCGCACCACTGAACAGAGGCGAACGCCCAAGCCCGTCGCGGATGATGGAATGGGTTCTGTCATTGGTCCGAGTGATGGCGCAGGACAGCTGGGGCAGAACGCGACCGGAGGAAAGCGCAGACATCGTCCAGCCTGCCTTATCCGACGGCTGTTCTTCCAGACGCGCCCAGTCGATGGTCCTCCCATCGATGCGGGGTGGCGTCCCCGTCTTGAGCCGCGCCATGGGCAAATCCAGCGCACGGAGTTGACCCCCCAATTCGGTCGCCGCCCGTTCGCCGGTGCGGCCACCTACCATGAGGTCCTCACCACGGAATAGTTTTCCCCCGAGGAAGGTGCCGGTCGCCAACACCACCGCTCGTCCCGAAAGCCGCCGTCCATCGGCCAACCGCAAACCGCTTACCGTCGCACCATCGAGCAACAGTTCGACCGCTTCGCCCTCGACAATCTCCAACCCGCTTTGCGCGTCGAGCAGGCGATGAATCTCCGCCCGATACCGCTTGCGATCGGCCTGGACGCGCGGCCCCTGCACCGCCGCCCCCTTGCTGCTGTTCAGCATCCGATAGTGAATGGCAGCAGCATCGGCGGCGCGCGCGATCAGACCGTCCAGCGCATCGACCTCTCGAACCAGATGCCCCTTGCCCAGACCACCGATGGCGGGATTGCAGGACATCGCGCCGACCGTCGCCTTCTCAAAAGTCAGCAACGCAACCGACGCGCCCTTCCGCGCCGCCGCTGAGGCCGCTTCGCAACCTGCGTGGCCACCGCCGACCACAATCACATCATAGCTTGTTCGCATGGGCTGGCCCTTATCAGATTCGGGCCGTCCGGGTCAAAACTGTTCCACGTGGAACAGCGGCCTATTTGCCAATGCAGAAACCCGCGAACAGACGGTCCAGCATATCCTCCGTACTGGCCTGCCCCGTGAGCGCATCAATGGCATTGCGGGCCTGCCGCAATTCTTCGGCCACGATCAACAGATCACGCGCTTGGCCTGCCGCCAGCAGATGGCCATGCAATTGACCAACGCCCTCGCGTTGACGGTTGTGCAGGGCATAGTCGCCCTCTCCCGGCAGCAGCTTCGCAGCTCGCTCCAGCAACATCGTCACCAGCGCGTCCATGCCCTCCCCCGTTCGGGCGGACAGGTGAAGGCCGGGCCGGTCATCACCCTCCCAACGATCCGATTGGGCGGCAACCAGCAGTGAATCCGCGCGCGGCACATCCACCCGATCGCCCAGCCAGACGATGATATCCGCCGCTTCCAAAGCAAGACGTGCCCGATCCATGCCGATGGCTTCGATCGCGTCACCCGCCTCTAATCGCAGTCCTGCCGTATCGGTGAAGAGGAAAGCGACCCCACCCAGCGCCGCAGGCACCTCGATCCGGTCGCGCGTCGTCCCCGCAATGTCCGACACGATCGCGGCATCTCGCCCGACCAGCCGGTTCAGTAATGTCGATTTCCCCGCATTGGGCGGTCCCGCCAGGACCACCCGCACGCCGTCGCGCAACCGCTCGGCGGAAGGCGCCGTCAATATGGCCGCCACCTCGCCCGCCAGCGCGCATATCTCGTTCCCGATCCGCGCCTCTATACTCGCGTCGGGCACGTCATCTTCATCGGAAAAATCGAGCGCCGCCTCGGTCAGCGCCGACAGTTCCAGCACGGAGCGGCGCCAGCCATCGATGCGCCGGGAAAAATGGCCTTCGGCCATCAGCAACGCAGCCCGACGCTGCTGCTGCGTTTCAGCGGCGAGCAGATCGGACAGCCCCTCCACCGCGTTCAGGTCCATGCGGCCATTGGCGAAGGCGCGGCGGGTAAACTCTCCCGGCTCGGCCCGGCGCAATCCGGGCAGCGCGCCCAATGCCTCCTCAACGGCGGCAATGACAGCGCGCCCGCCATGGCAGTGCAACTCGGCCAAATCTTCGCCCGTGACCGTGGAGGGACCGGGGAACCAGAGAATGAGCGCGCGATCCAGCGCCGCACCATCGCGCGGGTCGGTCAGCAGCGCCAGCCGTGCCCGCCGCGCCATCGGCACCATTCCCGCCAGCGCCTGCAACGCCATGCCCGCCTGCGCCCCGCTGATGCGGATGATTCCGATCCCGGCAGGCGGCGCGCCGCTCGACAGGGCAAAGATGGTGTCAGTCACGAACGTCGATCAATCCGCCAGAGCGGCCCTCAGCCCTTGTCGCCATTCTTGCCCTGCATGCCCGCCAGACCGATATCCATCATCTGCCTGAACAACCGCATTCCCGCATCGCCCATCGGAGAGAAGCTTTTGAACAGCGTCTCCATCTGCTCGACATTGGCGACGCCGTCGAAGCTGTCGAGCATCGTCTTCACATATTTGTCGTGAATGGGCGTCACGTCCGGCAGGCCGAGAAACGCCCGCGCCTCCGCCGGGGTGCAATCGACATCTACACTTACCTTCATCGCACACACCCTTTTGTTGCGGCCCTTGATCCCCCTTCTCATGCCGCAACAAGGCCCACGAAAGCAAATTTTTTGACGGCGTACCGGCTTGCACTTGGCCCGCCAAGCGCCATTATGCCGCCCATCAGCCTTGTTCGGAAAAGGAAAGGATTATCCCATGGCAGCATTTACATCCGTCTCGACGCTGGAGGGCGATGCCCAGTTCGATGTCTATGTTGCCCGGCCGGACGGCACGCCGAAGGCCGCTATTGTCGTCGTTCAGGAAATTTTCGGCGTGAATGAAGGCATTCGCCGCAAATGCGACCAATGGGCGAAGGCAGGCTATCTGGCGCTGGCGCCCGACCTGTTCTGGCGCGAAAAGCCCCATGTCGAACTGGATGCCGATATCCCCGAAGAATTTCAGGCGGCGATCGGCCATATGCAGAAGTTCAACCAGGATCAGGGCATTCGCGATATCGAAGCGACGATCAAGGCGGCCCGTGCGGAGCTGGGCGCTGGCGGCAAGGTCGGGTTGGTCGGCTATTGCCTGGGTGGGCGGTTGGTGTTCATGTCCGCCTGCCGCACCGATGGCGATGCCTTTGTCGGCTATTATGGCGTCGGGATCGACGGCCTGCTCGGTGAGCAGCATGCCATCGGCAAGCCGGTGCTGCTGCATATCCCGACCGCCGACGGCTTTGTGCCGCCCGAAGTCCAGCAGAAGATGCATGAAGGGCTGAAGGATAATCGCCATGTCACCCTGCATGACTATGAGGGGCTGGACCATGGCTTTGCCGCCGAAATGGGCAATCGCCGCAATGAGGACGCCGCGCAGCTGGCCGACCAGCGCACGGCCGATTTCTTCGCGGCCCATCTCTGACAAGGAAACAATGTCGATGACGCACGCATGGCGGATGGTGGCCCGATCGCATGGCGGACCGGAGGTGATCGAACGGGAGCAATTCGATCCCGGCGCCCCGGCTGAACATGAAGTGCTGATCGAACAGGATGCCATCGGCCTGAACTTCATCGACACCTATTATCGCACCGGCCTCTATCCCGCGCCCTTGCCGACTCCGCTCGGGTCGGAGAGCGCGGGGCATATCGCCGCAGTCGGATCGGGCGTGACCGGTCTGGCCGTAGGCGACAGGGTGGGCTGCGTCAGTGGCCTGGGCGCCTATGCCACGCACCGCATCGTTCCGGCTGACCGCGTCGTGAAGATTCCCGACACGGTCAGCACGGAAGATGCCGCGGCGATGATGCTGAAGGGCATGACCGCCTGCTATCTTGCCGAAGACAGCATTGCGCTGCATGCGGGTCACGTTGCGCTGGTCCATGCGGCGGCGGGCGGTGTCGGGTCGGTTCTGGTTCCCTGGCTGCGCGATAAGGGCGTGGTGGTGATCGCCCATTGCGGGTCGGCGGAAAAGGCCGCGCGGGTCAACGCCGATCATAGCCTGCACGGCCCCTTCGACAAGCTCTCCGCCACGGTACGGGAACTGACCGGAGGCAAGGGCGTGGATGTAGTCTATGACGGCGTCGGCAAGGATAGCTGGGGGGCGTCGCTCGCCTCGCTCAAGCGGCGGGGGCTGATGGTCAGCTATGGCAATGCATCAGGCGCGGTGCCGCCGGTGAGCCTGCTGGATCTCAGCGATGGCGGTTCGCTCTATGTCACCCGTCCCAAGCTGTTCGATTATATCGCAACGCCGGAGGAACTGGCGCATACCGCCGAACGGCTGTTCGACCATATGGCGCGCGGCGTGATCAAGGCGACCATCGGCCAACGCTTTGCCCTGGCCGATGCCGCTGAAGCGCATCGGGCGCTCGAAGCACGGGCAACCAGCGGGTCCACTGTCCTCCGGCCCTGATGGGCAGAAAAAAAGGGTTGGAACTCAGCGGTTCCAACCCTTTTTCAAACCCTGCTCGGGCGTTTAGACAAACAGCGTCAATATGCCCACCTGATGATCGACCACTCCATCATAGATCATCTTGATTGCCACATAGATGATGACGGCAAGCCCAATATAGGCGATCCAGCGGAAACGCTCGATATATTTGGCGATGATGTTCGCCGCGATGCCCATCAGCGCAACCGACAGGATAAGCCCGATGATCAGGATGCCGGGATGATCCCGCGCCGCACCGGCGACCGCCAGCACATTGTCGAGGCTCATCGAGACGTCAGCGACGGCGACGGCCCAGGCCGCCCCCGCAAAGCTCTTGGCGGGACGCAGGCCCGACACATCGTCATCGCTGGTGTCGTCGGGCGTGTCCCCGCCCCTTTTGGGATGCAGTTCCCGCCACATCTTGAACGCGACCCACAGCAGCAGCAGCCCGCCCGCCAGAATCAGGCCGACAATCTGCATCAACTGCGTCACGACCAGCGCAAAGCCGATCCGCAACACCAGCGCGGCGAGGATGCCGATCATTATGACCTTCTTGCGCTGCTCCGCCGGGAGTCCCGCCGCAAGCGCACCGACGACAATGGCATTGTCCCCCGCCAGCAGCACGTCGATCATCAGCACCTGACCGAAGGCCGCCAACGCCGCCGGTGTACCGATATTGCTGAAATCATTGACGATATGGGCCCAGATGCTGGCCAGGGAGCCAGGCCCCTGAACAGCCGCGGCAGCGGTGGCGAAAAGATCGAGCATGACGGCCTGAATTCCCCTGAAAAATATGGCCTTAAAACAATTTGCCGCCGAACATCTGTCCGGCGGCATGGCAATTGCGGCAAATAAGAGTGGCGGAGCGGTTTGCTATTCCGGGCATCAGGAACACAAACCGCTGGACCGCTTACTGATTCATCGAGTCGAAGAAATCCTCGTTGGTCTTGGAATCCTTCATCTTGTCGAGCAGGAATTCCATCGCGTCGACCGTGCCCATCTGCATCAGGATACGGCGCAGCACCCACATCTTGGAAAGTTTGGCCTTGTCGACCAGCAGCTCTTCCTTGCGGGTGCCCGACTTGCCGACGTCCAGTGCCGGGAAGATGCGCTTGTCCGCCACCTTGCGGTCGAGGACGATTTCCGAGTTGCCGGTGCCCTTGAACTCTTCGAAGATGACTTCGTCCATGCGGCTGCCGGTGTCGATCAGCGCAGTCGCGATGATGGAGAGCGAACCGCCCTCCTCGATGTTACGCGCGGCACCGAAGAAGCGCTTCGGCCGCTGGAGCGCATTGGCGTCGACACCGCCGGTCAGCACCTTGCCCGAGGACGGAACCACCGTGTTGTAGGCGCGGCCCAGACGCGTGATCGAGTCGAGCAGGATCACCACGTCCTTCTTGTGTTCCACAAGGCGCTTGGCCTTTTCGATCACCATCTCGGCCACCTGAACGTGGCGCTGCGCCGGTTCGTCGAAGGTCGAGGAAACGACCTCGCCCTTCACGCTGCGCTGCATGTCGGTGACTTCTTCCGGGCGCTCGTCGATCAGCAGGACGATCAGGAAGACTTCGGGATGGTTGTCGGTGATCGCCTTGGCGATGTTCTGGAGCAGCACGGTCTTACCCGTGCGCGGCGGCGCGACGATCAGCGCGCGCTGGCCCTTGCCCTGCGGCGAGACGATGTCGATGACGCGGGCCGACTTGTCCTTGATCGTCGGGTCGAGCGTGTCGAGCGTCAGCTTCTGCGTCGGATAAAGCGGCGTCAGGTTATCGAAATTGACGCGGTGGCGGACGACTTCAGGATCGTCGAAATTGACCGAGATCAGCTTGGTGAGAGCGAAGTAGCGCTCGCCATCCTTGGGCCCGCGGATTTCGCCTTCCACCGTGTCGCCGGTGCGCAGGCCGAATTTGCGGACCTGATTGGGCGAGACATAAATGTCGTCCGGACCGGCCAGGAAATTCGCTTCCGGGCTGCGCAGGAAACCGAAGCCATCGGGCAGCACCTCGATCGTGCCCTCGCCCATGATCTGCTCGCCATTATCGGCCTCAACCTTGAGGATCGCGAACATCAGGTCCTGCTTGCGCAGGGTCGATGCGCCTTCGACGCCCAGCTCCTCCGCCATGGTTACGAGGTCGGCAGGCGCTTTTTTCTTGAGATCCTTAAGGTGCATTCGCGTGAAGTCCGATGGATGGAGAGACAGGGAAGGAAAATAGGGAAATCGAAATGGGAAAGTCAGTGCCCGGCTAAAGACTCGGGAACGCCCGCGCCGGACGGGCGGGTGGAGTGTCTGGCGTTTAGCGATCCGACCCCCGGCAAGTCAAGGCGGCTCGACGATGGCAGGGGACAGAAAATTGCCGCTCCACGGCCTGGCGCGCATGAAATGGGATGGGCGGATTGCGGGCGCTCATGCTATACAGATATAAAATAATGGAGGTATGAGGAGATGGGACGCCTGCGCGCCGCTCTGGGCATCGCCATCGCGATTGCCAGCCCTCCCCTTGCGGCGCAAGACCGCCCGACGCTCAATCCGGACGAACCGCCGGCCGTCGTCCGCACCGTCCCCAGTTCCGATTCCCGCATCACCATTCCGATCCAGATCGACGGCAAGGGTCCGTGGAACTTCGTGGTCGACACCGGATCGCAGCGGACCGTCATTTCCCGTGCTTTGGCCGAACGGCTGGCGCTGCCGGTGCGCGATCGGGTGACGATCGTCAGCATGACCGGCCGGGCTGAGGTCGACACGGTTGCCGTGCCGCGGCTCGGCTTCGGCCAGACGGTGGTGGACGACATCGAAGCGCCGGTGCTGGAGGGCGACAATCTCGGCGCGGCGGGACTGTTGGGGCTGGACGGGCTGCATGCCAAACGACTGCTGCTCAATTTCCGCACGGGGCGAATGGAGATCAGCACCAGCAAGCAGAGCTGGCGCGATCCCAACGCCATCATCGTCGAGGCCCACCGGCGCAAGGGGCAATTGATCCTGCTCAATTCCGAAGTGAACGGAACGAAGGTCGCCATCATCCTCGACACCGGCACGTCGATCAGCGTCGGCAATATGGCGCTGATGAACAAGCTGATGCGCAAGAAGAGGGCGCCGGCGCTGAGTCAGGTGACGCTGACCAGCGTGACGGGCGAGTCTTTGGCAGGCCAGCTTGGCCTCATCGACCGGATCCGCATGGGGCAGGTGACGCTGAAGGACACGCCGGTCATGTTCGCCGACGCCCAGCCCTTCAGGGAACTGGACCTTCAGGACAAACCCACTCTGCTGCTCGGCATCGATGCGCTCAAGGTCTTCGATCGGGTGGCAATCGATTTCGGGCGAGGGAAGGTGGACTTCCTCCTGCCCGATACCGGATTGCTCGACCGAACCCGCTTTGCCGCAACGCGGCGGGCGGCGGGTTAGCGCGACGGCGGCTGTTGCTGCTGACGGTTGCGGCCCAGCACATTGTCGATCCATTGCTGGTCCAGACGGGGTGGCTGGGGACGATCGGCGGGATTGGGGGCAGCGTCTGCCCCCTGGTCGTCGCTCTGCTGATCGTCCTGCGGCGCCTGCCGCCCGCGTTCGATGGGCAGGCCGTTTTCATCGACCATCATGCCCCCGTCCATTCCGTTGTCGGGCTGGCCATAATAGGCTTCATCGTCCGGCTCCAACTGCCATTCGGGCAGAGTCACCTGCGTCTCGAACTGTTCGACCGGGCGATTGGCGACGGCGACCTTCATATAATCGGCAAAGGCGTGCGCCGGGGCGCGGCCGCCATAGAGGGCAGGCACGGGCTTCGCATCGTCACGGCCGACCCAGACGCCGGTGGTGATGCCACTGGAAAAGCCGAGGAACCAGCCATCCTTGCCGCTGTTGGTGGTGCCGGTCTTGCCCGCGACCGGACGACCGATCTGCGCAGCCTTGCCGGTGCCGGTGCTGACCGCCGTCTGCATCAGGTCGGTCATGCCCGCCGCGACCCAGGGCGCGACCAGCACACGGCTGGTATCGTCCTGATGCTCGTAGAGGACACGGCCATCAGCGGTCGTCACCTTGGTAATGCCATAGGGCGTCACCGCCACCCCCTTGCGCGCGATGGAGGCGAAGGCGCGGGTCATGTCGATCAGCCGGACGTCGGACGTGCCCAGCACCATGGAGGGATGGGTGTTGATCGGCGTCGTGATGCCGAAACGCCGCGCCATATCGGCAATGGTCGGGAAACCGACCTCCACACCCAGTTTCGCCGCAACGGTGTTGACCGAATAGGCAAAGGCGGTGCGGATATCGATGTCGCCGGAATAGCGGCCATTGCTGTTGCGCGGTTTCCAGCCATTAATGTCGACCGCGCTGTCGGTGACGCCGGTATCGGGCGTGTAGCCCGCCTCCAGCGCCGCCATATAGACGAAGATCTTCCAGGCCGAGCCAGGCTGGCGCGTCGCCGTCGTGGCGCGGTTATAGTTGGAGGTCACATAATCAAGGCCGCCGACCATCGCCCTGACCGCGCCGTCGCGGTCGAGCGACACCAGCGCGCCCTGCATGCCGTTGCTGACATTCGCCTGGATCGCAGCGGTCGCCGCCTTCTGCATGCCAAGGTCGATGGTGGTATAGACCTCCAGCGGCTCATTGGGTTCGTCGATCAGCGTGTCGAGCTGCGGCAGCGCCCAGTCGGTGAAATAGCGCACGCTGTTCTGCGGCGGTTCGGGCGCCATCTTCACGTCCTGAAGGTCGGCGCCGGCCCGCTGCGCTGCGCTGATCACGCCATTGTCCTGCATCAGTTCCAGCACCACCCCGGCGCGGCCGATGGCTGCTTCCTTGTCAGCAGTGGGGGAATAGCTGGACGGGGCCTTCACCAACCCGGCGATGATCGCTGCTTCGGGCAGATTCAGGCCGGTCGCGGGATGGCCGAAGAATTTCCGGCTGGCCGCATCAATGCCATAGGCGCCACCGCCGAAATACACCTTGTTGAGGTAGAGTTCGAGGATCTGACGCTTGGAGAATTTGCGTTCCAGCGCCAGCGCCAGCACCATCTCCCGAACCTTGCGGCCCCAGCTATAGCTGTTGTTGAGGAAGATGTTGCGCGTCACCTGCTGGGTGATGGTGGAGGCGCCCTGCCAGCGGCGACCGGTGCCGCGCCGCTCCAGCGCCACCCAGGCGGCGCGCGCCATGCCGACAGGGTCGACGCCGGGATGGAGATAATAGCGCCTGTCCTCGGTCGACACCATCGCGTCGACCATGACCGTGGGAATCTGGTCATAACTCAGCCACCGGCCGAAACTCGGCCCCAGCGAAACGATGACGCTGCCGTCCGCCGCATGAACACGGATCATCTGCCCATTGGGAGAGGATTTCAGCGATTCATAGTCAGGCAGAGACTGATAGGCGATCACCACAGCGACCACGACCGCGATGACGGCGCTGACGATGCCGACCAGCCCGATCTTCAGGCCGCGTATCAGCCATTTCTTCACCCTGCCTCGCGGTTCACTGCTCGATCGTGCCATGGTTCGCCCGGATATGCGCTAAACGGAAAGGCGGCCAGTGGAAAAGCTGTGCAGGCCGCGCAGACTCTTGAGGGTTCTCAAGAGAAGCGACGCTTTACAGGCGATGAACGATTATTCAACGTCGTCGCGCGATTTGAAATCGAGCGACGCGCTGTTCATGCAATAGCGCAGGCCGTTGACCCCCGGCCCATCGGGAAAGACATGCCCCAGATGCCCGTCGCATTTCGCGCAACGGACTTCGGTGCGGATCATGCCATGGCTGGTGTCGCGGATTTCATCGACCGCATCGATGTCGACCGGCGCGGTGAAGCTGGGCCAACCCGAACCGCTGTCATATTTTTCTTCCGCGTCGAACAGCTCCGTGCCGCAACCGGCGCAGAAATAGAGGCCATCAGCCTTGTTGCTGTTATACTTGCCGGTGAACGCCCGTTCCGTGCCGCCCTCGCGGAGGATATGATATTGTTCGGGGGAAAGGCGCTCGCGCCATTCGGCATCGGTCAGGTTGAGCTTGTCCATGCGCGGCAATATGGCGTCGGCACGGCGTCCGATCAAGCGCTTAGGCTCACCGCTCGCGCGCCGCCTGTCGGGCGATGGCGAGCAATTCGTGGCGGACCATCAGATCGCCCAGTCCCCTGCCCGACCGGCTGGCACGCTCGGCTTGAGCCAGCCGCTGGATGACGCGGGCGATGCCGGTCGCATCCCAGATGCGGACCTGCCGCGTGACGATGCCTTTTTCCTTCCAGAAGACCGCCTTGCCCGCTGCCTCGACCGCGCCCTCCAGCCGTCCGCTGTCATCGAAATCGGCGCGGATATTGGCCAGCAGCATGGCGCGGGTCAAAAGCGGCCGCAGCACCGCCGCCATCGCCGTTCCCGCTTCCGCCAGACGCCCCAGCTCCCGGTGCATGCCGCGCAAATCGCCGCCCAGCACGGCGTTCACCAACGGTGCCGCATCGGAATCGGGATTATCCGCCGACAACGCATCCAGCGCCTCTTCGGTCGCCTCGCGCGGGCGGTCGGGCGCGGCGTCGAGATAGAGGATCAGCTTCTCCACCTCCCCCGCCATCAGCGTACGATCGCCATTGGTGAGGTCCGCGATGCGGCGGCCGAGTTCGGACGACAGGCGCAGCCCCCCTTCCCGCGCGATGGCGATGGCGATCTGCTCCGCCTCCCGCGCGTCGGGCTGGTAGGATGCGAAGGCCATGGTCTGCTTGTGATCGAGCGCCAGCTTCAGCAGCTTCGACGTGCCCTTCAGTGCACCGGCCAAGGCGATGACCGGATTGCCCGCCGCTTCCGCCTCCAGCAACGCAGTCAGCGCGGAGAGCGATTCCTCGCCAATGCCATTCAGGCGAATCCAGCGCTTGTCCCCGAACATGGAGAAGGATGCGGCCTCGTCCGCCAGCCGCGCCGGATCGTCGCGCAGAGTCGGCCCGTCGAGATCGATCCGTTCCGCCTCCGGTCCCATGGCGCGCTCCAGCCGCTTGGCAAGCGTGGCGCTACCCGCTTCATCGGGACCGTAGAGCAGGAAGAAGCGGCAATCGGCGGCCAATCCCTGGCCTGCTGCGTCGAGCGCCTTTTCGATCTGGCCGCGACTGGCCTTCAACGGGCCTTTTCCCGTCGGGCGAACATGGCCAGCCGATTGACGATCTGATCCGCAATGGTTTGCGACAGGCGTTCCAGCGCCGTGTCTTCGGCCGCGATCGTCGCATATTCGCTGGACACGACATCGATGCCGACATCCGATCCGGCGGTAGCGTCCAGAATCTGCGCACCCGTGGTGCTGTCGATCAGTTGGTAGCGGGCACGCAGCGTCCGACGCTCCCGCGTCACGGCGGCGTCGGAGCGCAGGCCGAAGCCGCTAATGTCATCCTCCAGCTTCACCACCAGCTTATAACCGGGCCCGGTGCCGCTCATCGCCGCCAGCCGGTCGTTCAGCGCATTGCGCACCAGCCAGCCGCCCTTGCCCTCGATCGGCTGCACCTCGACATTGCCGAGCGTCTGCGCGACCGTGCCATGGCTGCCCCCGCCATAGACGGGACGCAGCCCGCAGGCGGAGAGGAGAACCGTAAGGCCGAGCAGGGGCAAAATGCGCTTCATGGAAGGACCCTTAGAGCATTCTGAAGTCGGCTGGAACAGTCGAAGGCTCGCAGAATGCGGCAAACAAACGAAAATAGAAGGGTGAACGGTCTACCAATCCTTCACCCTTCCGTCCGTTCGCGATCAGACGACCAGGTTCACCAGACGATCGGGCACCACAATCACCTTCTTCGGCGTCGCGCCGTCCAGCGTGCGGACCACATTGGGCGCGGCAAGGGCCAGCTTTTCCAGCTCATCCTTCGGCGTACCCTTGGGGACGGTGATGGTGTCGCGCAGCTTGCCCATCACCTGGCAGGCGATGGTCACTTCATCCTCGACCAGCAGCGCGGGATCGACCGCCGGCCAGGCGGCTTCCGCAATCAGCCCCTGTTCGCCCATGTCGGCCCAGGCCTCTTCCGCGAGATGCGGAGTCATCGGCGCGACCAGCAACGCCAGTGCGCGAATCGCAGCGCTGCGGCTGGCGGAAGGCTTGGCCTTTTCGACCGCGTTGGTGAGTTCGTAGATCTTCGCCACCGCCTTGTTGAAGGACAGGGCCTCGATATCCTTGGCTACGCCGTCGACGGTCTGATGCAACTTGCGGTCGAGGGCCCGATCCTGACCAGAAACTTCCTGCCCTTCGGCAGCCTTGTCCGCCTCCCCGAACAGCCTCCACAGACGGTTCACGAAACGCCATGATCCTTCGATCCCGGCTTCGGTCCAGGGCAAATCGCGTTCCGGCGGGCTGTCGGACAGCATGAACCAGCGCACCGCGTCCGCGCCATATTGGGCGATGATGTCATCGGGATCGACGACATTCTTCTTGGACTTGGACATTTTCTCGACGCGGCCGACCGTGACCGGCGCGCCGCTTTCGACCATGACCAGCCTGTCGCCCTGCCGCTCGACATCCTGCGGCGCCAGCCAGACGCCTTCGGGCGACTTGTAGGTTTCGTGCGTCACCATGCCCTGGGTGAAGAGGCCGGTGAACGGCTCGGCAAAGCCCAGCTGCCCCATGTGCTGGAGCGCGCGCGTCCAGAAACGGGCATAGAGCAGATGCAAAATCGCATGTTCCACGCCGCCAATATATTGGCCGACCGGCAGCCATTTCTCGACCGTCTCGCGGTCGAAGGGCCTGTCCTTGGGCTGGCTGGCGAAGCGGATGAAATACCAGCTGGAGTCCGCGAAGGTGTCCAGCGTGTCTGTCTCACGCCGTGCCGCCTTGCCGCATTTGGGGCAATCGACATGCTTCCATGTCGGGTGGCGATCCAGCGGATTGCCGGGAATGTCGAAGCTGACATCCTCGGGCAGCACCACGGGCAACTGGTCCTTGGGCACAGCCACCGGGCCGCAGTCGTCGCAATGGATGACCGGGATCGGCGTGCCCCAATAGCGCTGGCGCGACACGCCCCAGTCGCGCAGGCGGAAAACCGTGGTGCCGGTGCCCCAGCCCTCGCTCTCGGCGCGGCGGATAACCTCGGCCTTGGCCTCTTCGACGCCCAGACCGTTCAGGAAGTCCGAGTTCACGAGGCGACCGGAACCGGTATAGGCTTCGTCGCCAATACCCTTGCCCTCATCGCCCTCAGCGGCGACGACGCGCTCCACGGGCAACATATATTTGCGCGCGAAGTCGAGGTCGCGCTGGTCATGCCCCGGAACCGCCATGACGGCGCCGGTGCCATAGTCCATCAGCACGAAATTGGCGACGAACAGCGGCAGCCTGGCGCCCGTGAAGGGGTGGATCACCGACAGGCCGGTGTCATAGCCCTTCTTTTCCTGCGTCTCGACCTCGGCCGCGGCGGTGCCGGTCTGGCGGCATTCCTCGGCAAAGGCGTGGAGCGCGGCATCCTTCGCGGCCAGCGCCAGCGCGATTGGATGGTCGGCCGCGATGGCGGCGAAGCTCGCGCCGAAGATCGTGTCGGGACGGGTGGAGAAAACGTCGACCTCGGCGATGTCGCCCACCGGCGCGTCCAGCTTGAAACGGAATTGCAGGCCGACCGACTTGCCGATCCAGTTCTCCTGCATCAGCTTGACCTTGTCGGGCCACTGGTCGAGCGTCTTGAGGCCGCCCAGCAGATCGTCCGCGAACTGGGTGATCTTCAGGAACCACTGGCTCAACTTGCGCTTCTCGACCAGCGCGCCGGAACGCCAGCCCTTGCCGTCAATCACCTGCTCATTGGCCAGAACGGTCATGTCGACCGGGTCCCAGTTGACCGCCGATTCCTTGCGATAGACCAGACCCGCTTCCAGCATGTCGAGGAACAGCGCCTGTTCCTGGCCGTAATAATCTGGCTCGCAGGTGGCGAGTTCCCGGCTCCAGTCCAGCGCGAAGCCCAGCTTCTTGAGCTGCGCCCGCATCGTCGCGATGTTGGAACGGGTCCAGGCGCCGGGATGCACCTTCTTTTCCATCGCGGCATTTTCGGCGGGCATGCCGAAGGCGTCCCAACCCATGGGATGCAGCACCTCATGCCCGGTCATCCGACGGAATCGCGCCAGCACATCGCCCATAGAATAGTTGCGCACATGACCGATATGAATGCGCCCCGAGGGATAGGGGAACATCTCCAGCACATAGCTGCGCGGCTTGTCGCTGCTGTCGGACGCCTTGAACGTCTGCTTCTCGTCCCAGACGGCCTGCCAACGGGCATCGGCCTCAAGTGGGTTGAAGCGCCTTTGCATGGGTTAGTCCTCAAAATGCATTCGGGCTGAGCTTTTGCAAGCCCAGCCCCGTTGTTTCATAAAATCGACGGAAAAAAGGGCTTTAGCCTGCAATCGCCATGCGGCGCAGATCGCGCGCCTTGGTCAGGATGATCTCCTCCAGCTTCTGCACGGTCGCGGCCTGAACCGGGGCATCGACCCACTGGCCGTTCTGGCTGACCTGACGGCTGGCGGCGACGCGCAGCGCATCGGCGCGCAGATCCTGATCGAGGATCGAGACGGTCAGCTTCATCCGTTCATTGGGGCTGTTCGGATTGGCGTACCAGTCGGTCACGATCACGCCGCCGTTCGAATCCGTCTGCACCATCGGCATGAAGGACAGGGTGTCCAGCGTCGCGCGCCACAGATAGGCGTTGACGCCAATGGTCGTGACCTTCGACGCGGCGAGATCCGCCTTGGGACGATCCTTGGCGCCACCGCCGCAAGCGGCGAGCGGCAGAACAGCTGCCAGCAGCAGACCGGCGGAAAGGGGCGTGGAAAGGCGGCGGACCATCATGACTGTCCCATCAAACGAGAAAAACGCTTCGCTTCTATAGAGAAGCCGCGCCAATCGGCAAGAGGGACCGGGCCGCCACCTTCGGCAGCCCCACCACGGTTCGTCGCGCGGGTGAACGAGTCCTGTGTATTCCGTGCAACAGGCCGGATAAAAAACGGGGCGCGCTCTACCAATTTCAGAGTCTTGCGTGTAGAGAGAGTCCTAGAAAAGTAGTCGGCGGGGAAGAGATTCGGATCATGCGCCTGAAAAGGGGACATATTGCATTGGCAGGCTCGGCAATCGCCGCAGCCGGCTTTATGCTGTCTCCGGCAATCGGCGCTGCAACTGATCTCGTGCGACTGCGCGCGGATGTTCCCGTGTCGCTCGGCGCGCTTGGCAGCATCTCCTCTTTCACCCCCACGACCAAAGACCCGCGCCTGGCAGCCGCCTATGCGAAGATCGCGGCGTCGGCGGGGCGCCAGCATTTCCGCTTCACGCCGACCAGCGGCTCGCTGAGCGGTCAGCGCTCCGTCACCGTGATGGTGCGCGCAGCCGATCTCAATGACCGCATCGCCGTCAGCCGCACGCTTGACACGGTGAACATCGCGCCGGTCGCGTTCAGCCTGAACAGCGCGCATAACTGGCGCAAGTTCGCTTTGCCGGAAGCCGTGGGCCGCAAGGAGCTGGATCCGGTTCCTGTCGAAATGGCGGGCGCCAAGAATTTCTCGCTGGATCGGGATCGGGACAAGAAGGATCGCTTCAGCACCAAGGTGCTGATCGAAAGCCGCCGCGAACCCGCCGCGACGATCCGCAATCCCAGTGCGGACAAGGATTATTCGCTGGATTTGGCCAGTTCCTATTCGCTCACGCGTAACCTGAACGTCACCGCCGGCATTCGCTACAATAACAGCTTCGCTGGCCGCCTGACGCCGATGACCGACGACCGGCAGGATGCCCAGGCCGTCTATCTGGGCACGATCTTCAAATTCTAAAAGCACGAGCCTGCGATATCCTGTGCCTGTTGCGGGCCGCAAAATGCGTGCGCTGACGACGGTCACCGCCGCTCGATCAACAAACCGTCAATAGCTGCCCAGCCGGAGGCTCCGATTCCCGTCAACATGGGCCGGTGCACCGCACGCACCCCGCCCAGCGCAATCACGTCCATGTCGGCCCGCCGCGCCAGCGCCGCGAAACGCACCCGCCCCAATGTCCGTGCGCCCGGATGCGACCGCGTCGGAAACAGCGGCGAGAGAAAGATGAAGTCCGCCCTCCCCCTCTCGGCCGCCCTCAATTCCTGCGCATCATGTACCGGCGCGCTGTGCAGCAGCGGGCGCATGGCCCTCCGCCCATCCCGCCCATGCCAGCCAGCCGCGCCCCACGCTGCCGCCTGCGCCGCCGTGCCGCCCAGCATCAGCGTCAGCCGCCGTCTCCGCGCGATGGCAGCCAGCCGGTCGAACAAGGCCCGCCGCTCGGTTGTCGGCGTCCGATAATGGCGCAGCACGATCCCCGCCTCCCCCTTGGGCAAGCGCCGCGCGGCAGCCAGCAAAGCCTCCTTCGCCACGCGCTCATCCGTCAGCAACCAGATGGCCGGCAATTTTTTGCGGTGGCGAGGCTTCATGGCCCTGCCTATAGCAGCCCCCATGACGACCGACACCCTCGAAGCGGCCCAGCGATTGGCTACCGTCCGCGAAGCCATGGGCCGCGCCGCGCGCCTGACGGACCGCACCGCCGACGACATCACCCTGATCGCCATATCCAAGACGCAGGCGGCCGACGCCATCCGTCCCCTGATTGACGCCGGCCAGCGCGCCTTCGGGGAAAATCGCGTGCAGGAAGCGCAGGGCAAATGGCCCGCCCTGCGCGAAGAATGTGCCGATCTCCAACTGCATCTGGTCGGCCAGCTTCAGTCCAACAAGGCGGCCGACGCCATTGCCCTGTTCGACGTCATCCATTCGCTCGACCGGCCATCGTTGCTGACCGCGCTGACCAAAGCGATGGACGCCGCCGACCGCCGCATTCCCTGCTATATCCAGGTCAATATCGGTGCGGAGGAGCAGAAGGGCGGCTGCGCCATCGCCGATACCCCGGCACTGATCAAGGCGGCGCGGGCCGCCGACATTCCCCTGCTCGGCCTGATGTGCGTCCCCCCCGCCGACATCGAACCGGCGCCCTTTTTCGCGCTGCTCGCAAAAATGGCGCGCGAGGAAGGTCTCGCGCGCCTCTCCATGGGCATGTCGGGCGATTATGAAACGGCGATCATGCTGGGCGCCACCGACATCCGCGTCGGCACCGCCTTGTTCGGCGAACGCCCGTCCGCCGCTCGCCCCGATCCGACGAGCGGCAGGGGCATGGTCAGAAACTCCCGCGCAAAGTGATGCCGTAAGTGCGCGGTTCGGCCAGATAGGCCGAGATCAGCTGGTTCGCCATCGGCGCGGTGGGGAACTGCGCGATGGTCGAGGTGGCCGGGCTGCTCGACTGCAACGGACTGCTGAAGGCAACCTGGGTGTAATCCTGGTTGAAGATATTCTGACCCCAGAATTCGACCGCCCAGCGCTGCTGCGGCCCACGGATGCCGATGCGGGCGTTGAAGACCGCATAGCCGTCCTGGCGCTTTTCTGGGAACAGGTCGGACCCGGTGTTGAAGTCGCCGGTCATGCGCCCATCAATGTAGAAAAGCGCCGACAGCCCACCCGTGCCCAGGCTGGGCGTCCATGATGCGCTGACCGTGGTCACTACCTCCGGCGCCTGCGAGTTGACGGATCCGTGCAACAGGAACAGCGCCGGATCGAGCGGCACCGCGCCATTGCTGCTGCCGACCAGCCTGTTGGCGAACCGGGCGCGAGCATAGGTGAAACCACCGGCGAAGCGGACATTGCGCACCGGCATTGCCGACAGTTCCAACTCGACGCCCTGACTGATCAGACCCGGGCCGACATCATCGCTGGCGCAGGTCCGCGATGCCGTCAGACCACTGTCACAGCCATTGATGTTCTGGACCACGAAGCTGGTGCCGTTGAACGTATTGAGCTGGAAATTCTTGAACTCCTGCCGGAAGGCGGCGATGTTCGCGCTCCATTTGGGCTGGGTATATTTCAGACCGATTTCAAAGACATCGACCTTCTCGGCGGCGAAGCGCAGGCTGGTCACGTCCGAAGGCTGACGTGGCGAAAACACAGCGGGAACCGCGTTCAGCCCCGTCGATCCCAGTTGGAACCGATCGAGATTGTAACCACCGGCCTTATAGCCCTTCGAATAGCTGCCATAGACCAGCAACTCATCCACCGGCTTCCACGAGAGGACGGCAGTGCCGGAAAATTCCCCATCGCTGGTTTTATCTTTAAGATTAAGCGCGTTAAGGCCGCTGGAACTATTACCAAGACAACCTAAGGTCAGAATGCCTCCTGCTAAGGCCGATGCATCCCCCAGCCCAGCGGTCGCGATCCCTGGCAAACTGGAGTTCTGCAACGTCACGCAGGTGTCGTTATTATTTTCAAAATCAGCCGAGAAGCGCTTGCGCTCATGCGTGTAGCGAAGGCCCAGAGTCAGATCGAGCCGCTTGGTGATATGGATGATATTATGCGTGAACAGCGCCCAATTCTCGCTCTTCTGATGATAAAGCGAGGCTTGGTCACCCGCCCCCGATTGAATATTGGTCAATGCAGTCAAGCCGCCTGCCAGACCCGCAGAAATTGCGGAAGCGCGCGCAGCTGCGATTACAGGTGACAAACCTGCTTGCTGAAAGGCCGCTGTCAGACCAGCATTCAGGCCATTCTGCGTAAGTCCTATCAAAGTCGGCGTTATAAGACCGCTTCCACAAGCCGCCAACTGGGCCGCGTTGAAGTTGCTGTTCACCTTTGCCCCCGCCATCAAACGGCAGGCCGCAAAGCGCCCATAATCCGCGCCGAAACGGATATTATCCTCCAGCGTCAGCTTCTCATGCGCATAATAGCCGCCCACCAGCCAGTCGAGCACCTCGCCAAAGGCGGAACCCTGCGCCCGCAATTCCTGGGTAAAGGTACGGAACTGGCGGTAGGTGTTGGGATCGCGATAGAGCAGGTCGGCTCCGCTATAGTCATAATCGCCATAATCCTGGCTCTTATAGTCGCGATAGGCGGTGATGCTGGTCAGCTTGGCCCCGCCGAGATCATAATTGATCTCGCCCGAAACACCCCAATCCTTGAGCTTGCTCACATAATCGCGGCCCGGCGTGATGTGAAGCTGGCGGTCATAGGGATCGGCGGCAAAGACACTGCCCTGCCCCGCCAGGATCGCCGCGATCCGATTGAACGGCGCGGTGCTGTAACCCCCGCCCGCCACCGGGCGCCGCTCCCGCGTCTCGATATAGGCCGCACCGCAGCAGCTTTCGTCGCGGTTGGTATAATCCCCGATCAGCCGGACGGAGAGCGCATCATTCGGCTCGAACAGCGCCTGTCCGCGCAGGAAATAGCGGTCACGGTCGTTGGTGTCGCCGACCTTCTTGCCCGCTGCGTCGACCAGATCGAAGAAGCCGTCGCGCTTCGACCAGACGCCATCCAGACTGAGCGCCAGCTGATCGCTGACCGGCCCGGTGATGCGGCCCGCCAGACGCCAATAGTCATAATTGCCGTAGGTAACCTCGGCCTTGCCGCCCAGCTTGAACTCCGGCGCCTTGCTGATGATGTTGATCAGACCCGCCGAGGCATTGCGCCCGAACAGGGTCCCCTGCGGTCCGCGCAGCACCTCGACCCGCTCGATCTCGCCCAGTTCGTTGAGACCCGCGCCCGTGCGCGATCGGTAAACCCCGTCGATGAACACCGCGACGGAGCTTTCCAGCCCCGGATTGTCGCCCACTGTACCAATCCCGCGAATACGCGCCGAGGCATTGGCTTCCGTTCCGGTGGACGACAACAGCAGCGACGGCGCGAGCTGGTTCAGCGACCGAATATCAGTGGCGCCGCTGTTCTGCATCGCCTGCGCGGTAACGGCCGACACGGCGATCGGCACATCCGACAAGGGACTGGCGCGCCGCGTTGCGGTGACGATGATATTGACGTTGTCCGGTTCAGCGGCGGCGCTGCTGTCCTGCGCCCACGCCGCCGGAAGGTTGCCCAATGCGACCATGGCGGCGGATATCAGCCAAAGGCTCTTCCCCTTCATATTACGCTCCCTCTCCTCATCCCCGCGATTTTCCCCACGCGTCGGATGTTCCCGGATCATGCGGACATGGCGTCACAAAGGCAAGATAGCCCTGCATTTTCCGGTATTTAATGCCTAGCAGGAACAGCTTAAATTAGCGTTTCCCTAAGGTCATTTCGGATTGAGCGGAAAACGCAGCAATCGGTCCGCGACCGGCACCAATGCCATGGCGTCCGGTCCCATGATCCGCCGGATCTCCCCATGTCCCGCATCCAGTCCGCCCGTCAGCGCCCCCAGCGCCGGAAGGATGAGCTTGGTCCGCGATCCGACAAAGCAACGCCGCGATACATGTCGCCCGCGCAACGACAGGCGGAGCTTGGGATGGAAATGACCCGAAATTTCCGGCCGGAAATCAACCGGATCAGCCTCATGCCGCAGCCAGATGCCATCGACCGGCATGTCCGTGCAACGCCTGCCCCCCGGGGTTTCCGCCAAAGCGACGTCATGATTGCCAGTGATCCACACCCAATCCAGCCGATCGGTCAGGGCCTCCAGCCGCGCCCTTGCCTGCGGGTCCAGCCGCGCCGCGCCATCGGCATCGTGAAAACTGTCCCCCAACGACCAGACCGCCCGCGCGCCGGTCCGCTCGACCAGCGCCTCGATCATATCCAGCGTCGCCCGGCTGTCATGCGGCGGCAGGAACTGGCCGAAGCGCGCATACCAGCTCGCCTTTTCGAAATGCAGGTCCGCCACCAGCAGCGCGCCCTGCGCCGGCCAGAACAAGGCCGCCTCGGGCAATGCCAGAAACTCGTGACCTGCGAACGAAAGGGGAACCATGGCGAGGCTATGCGCCCTTGGCTCCCCGCTTTCAAGAGGAGCGGCAACAGGCTATGGGGCGCGCATGGCCCAACCCTTCACCATTGCCGCGCTCTACCGCTTTGCTCCCTTCCCAGACCCCGACGCGATCGCGCGCGACCTGCGCCAGCTCTGCGCTGACCTTGGCACCTGCGGCACGCTGATCGTCGCGGGCGAAGGGATAAACGGCACGGTCGCCGGGAGCGAGGCGGGCATTGCGGCCCTGTTGACACATATCCGCACCCTGCCCGGCTGCGCCGATCTCGACGTCAAATATGCCCAGAGCGATGAAGCCCCCTTCGCCCGGATGAAGGTGAAGGTGAAGGCAGAAATCGTGACCATGGGCGCAGGCGATCTCGATCCGGCGAACCAGGCCGGCGCCTATCTCGATCCCGCCGCATGGAACGAACTGATCGCCGATCCCGACACGGTGATCATCGACACGCGCAATGCCTATGAAGTGTCGGTCGGCAGCTTCCAGGGCGCGATCGATCCCGGCACCCGCTCCTTCCGCGATTTCCCCGCTTGGTTCGACGATTTTGCCGACAAACTGCGCGAAGAGGGGCGCGAGCCGCGCATCGCCATGTTCTGCACCGGCGGCATAAGGTGCGAGAAATCGACCGCACTGGTCCGTTCACGCGGATTTGAAGAGGTCTATCATCTGCGCGGCGGCATCCTGCGCTATCTGGAGGAAATGCCCGAAGCGGACAGCCGCTGGCAGGGCGATTGCTATGTCTTCGATGAGCGGGTGGCCGTGGGCCATGGGCTGAAAGCGGGCGACTATCTCACCTGCCGCGCCTGCGGCCTGCCGCATCCGCGCGACGCCGTCCACCACTGTCCCGCTGACGGGTCGGGCGTCTGGCCGCACAGGAAGCAAGGTTAAACGGGCATCTCGACCAGTTCCGCAATCTCGAACGCATAGCTTTTCCAGCCGCGCATCCGGGCGCCTTCCTCCGCAGCGGTCCGTTTCTTCTTCGCTTCGGCCAGCGACCGCGTATGACCCCAGAATATCTCGGTCTTGCCATTTTCCAGCTCGGCGACGATCCGCCAATAATGGGTGAAGGGATCGGCCGTCGGGCCGATGGTCTTCACATAACCATCCGGCATCGTCGCCGTCAGATAGCGCTTTTTCCTGCCCATATCTCAGCCCGCAAAACGATGCAGCGCCGTTCCATGGGCGCGCAGCCACGCCCGCGCGGGTTTGGGATCTTCCCCCAAAATCCGCTTGTGCGCCGCGTGAAAGGCCGGGCTGTGGTCCATATGCAGCAAATGCGCCAGTTCATGCGCCACAGTCGCCCGGCGCACCTCCGGCGGGCAAAGGATCAGCCGCCAGCTATAGCGGATCGCGCCGCTGGAAGCGCAGCTCGCCCAGCGGCTGCGCGGATCGCCAATGCCGACCGACGCCACGATCAGCCCATTGTCGCGCGCCATCTCATGACTCTCGGTCTCCAGCACCGCCTTCGCCCGCATTTTCAGCCAACGCACCACACGCGGCCCCACCGATTCCGCCGCACCGCCCAGCAGAAGCCGATCGCCCTCCAGCCGGATCGTGCGCGAAGCGCCATCGACCCAGCAGATGCGCACCTCCCGCCCCTCCAGCGGAAAGACGGCGCCGTCGTCAAGCATCACCTGCGCCGGTTGCCGCGCCATTTGCGAGCGGACCCAGCCCTCATGCTCCTGCACCCAACCGAGCGCCCGTGTCAGATTCGCCCGCGTCGGCAGCGAGAGACGCAACTCCCCCCGCGCATGATCCAGCGACAGCCGATAGGCCTTCGCCCGCGCCGACCGGCGTATCCGCACCGGAACGGCAACGCCGTCGACAACCAGGACGGCGTCAGATTTCTCTGTCGACAAGATGGTTTTCCCAGTCCCCGGCATCGGCTTCGGCCACGGTCCAGCCGCGCACGGACTCCTGTGCCCGATGCACGGCTTCCCGGTCGCCGCAGATCAGATAATGCCATTCCGGCAGCGGTTGCCCCTCGCCCCGCAGCCGATAGGCGCAGGTGCGCGGCAGCCAGCCGATCGTCTTCACCTTGGCGGGCGTCAGGCGCACGCAATCGGGTACGAAGCGGCGGCGCTCCTTATAGTTGGTGCACTGTCCGCTATGCCGGTCGAGCAGCCGGCAAGCGACATTGGTGGGGTAGATATGCCCCGTATCCTCATCCTCAGCCTTGTGCAGGCAGCATTTGCCGCAACCGTCGCACAGCGCTTCCCATTCGGCGCGGTCCAGCTTGTCGAGGGGTTTTTCCCAGAAGTCCAACCGTCACTTCACCCATTTTTCGAGGAAGGCGGTCACCTTGGCGGGATCGCCCTCATCCACATCCGGCGTCCCCGGATCGTCCACCGGCACCAGCGCAACCGGCGCGCCATCGGCCCCGAAGAGATAGGGCGTCCGGCTGTGGCTGACCAGATAGCCGCTCGCGCCTTTCGTCTCTTCCTTATTGTAGAGCACGACGAAATCCTTTGCCACCTTGGCGATCTCATCCGGCGTGCCGGTCAGCCCGATCAGCCGGGGATGGAAAGCCGCGACATAGGTTTTCAACACCGCGGGCGTATCCCGGTCCGGATCGACGCTGATGAAGATCGGCTGGACCTTGGCCGCCAGCGTGGGCCTGTCCTTCTCGAACTTCGAAAAACCCTGCATGATCCGCTGCAAATCGACCGGGCAGACATCGGGGCAATAGGTATAGCCGAAATAGACCATCCGGTATTTGCCCTTGAAATCCTCCCAGCGGACCTTCTTCCCGTCCTGATCGGTCAGGGTAAAGGGCCCGCCGATCGCCGCTCCGTGCAGATCGCCGGGGATGCTTTCCCCGCTTGATGCATTGCCCCCCGTCCCCATATTACAAGCCGCCAGCAGGGCAGTCAGCGGCAGGGCGAGCGAAATCAGCGCTTTGTTCATGGCGCCGCCAGCCATGCCCTGCTATGGCCCGATTTGCAAATCCCAACGGGGCTTTTGAAGATTATGACAGGACGTTTTCCGGCTTGGATGGGCGTTGGCCGTGCCGCCGCTCTGGCATTGGCGCTGCTTGCACCGGTCGCGGCGCAGGCGCAATTTTCGGACAATTACAACTTTCTGAAGGCGGTCAAGGATGCCGACGGGCAGAAAGTGACCGACATGATCCAGAAGCCCGGCTCCACCGTCATCAACAGCCGCGACGTGAGCACGGGCGACACCGCCCTGCACCTGGTCGTGGCCAAGCGTGACAATAGCTGGCTGACCTTCCTGCTGGCCAAGGGCGCCAATCCGAACCTGACCGACAACAACGGCAACACGCCGCTGATGGACGCGGTGCAGGCCCGGTTCGAGGAAGGGGTGCGCAGCCTGCTCACCTATAATGCGCAGGTGGACAAGCCCAATGGCAGCGGCGAGACTCCCCTGATCCGCGCGGTGCAATTGCGGGATGTCGGTCTGGTCCGCCTGCTCGTGGCGCAGGGCGCCAACCCCGACAAGCGCGACACCATCGCGGGCATGTCCGCGCGGGATTATGCCGAGCGTGACGGCCGTACACCGGGTCTCGTCGAAGCGCTGAACGCGGCGAAAAGCACCGCCGCGCCGAAAGGACCGGTGCAGGGCCCGGTGTTCTGATTTCCCTTAGGGCACGCTGCGTTGGATGAAACGCAGCGCGCTTTCCATCACCACCCCAGTTCCGCTGCATGATCCGGGTCCGCCAGCGCCGTCAGCCGTCGCGCTGCACGCCGGGCGAAGCGCAGCGTTTCCGCCTTGCGCCGCGCCGCAGCCAGTGGCTCCATCGGCGCCGGCCGCACCAATTCCGCATCATATTGATCCGCCACGATCAGCCCGGTCCGGCCCGGCCATAGCGCCTCGCTGTCAAACAGCGACAGGTCGAAACCGGACGGCACCGCCCAGAAATACCGGTCGCAATAGTCGAAATAATCCGGCCATTTCATGTCACCCAACAGGTCGGCGCGGCTGCATTTGATTTCAACGATGGTGATGCGCCCGGCCCCATCCAGCGCCATGATGTCGGCGCGGCGGCCATTGGGCAGCGGCACTTCCAAAATCCCGCTCATGTCGTGGCGGAAGAAAAGGCGCAGCGTTCCCCGCGCCACCGCCAGCGCTGTACCGTCGGTCAAGGGCGAGCAGCTATCGATATCTGAAGTCATGATCGCGACTTTAGAACAAATAGGAAACAAAAAGAAAGGGCCGATTCAGGATAATCCCGAACCGACCCTGCTTCACCCCCTTCACGCCAGGCGTGAAAAGCGTATCTCAGCGATAGAAGATATGATTGTCGATGGCGGCGAGCTGACGCTTGCCCCAGCCCGGCGAAACGCGGCGAGCGTGGAAATAGAGCGCACCCTCGGCCTTGCTGTTCCAGCTGTCGTCCATCGCGATCTGGGCGATGGCGACGGCTTCGCGCCAGCTGTGGCTCGACATGTGGATCGACGGCATGCTGCCGCCGCGGACGAAACTGAACTGACCCGGCTGGTACACCACGCCGCACAGGCTGTCAGCGAAACGACCCGAATTGGCGCGGTTGATGATAACGCGGGCAACAGCCAGCTGACCTTCCAGGCTTTCGCCCTTGGATTCGAAATAGACAGCGCCGGCCAGGCACTTCATGTCACCTTCCACATCCTCGGGCACGCCCTGCGCGTCCACGAGAGCGGCCAGGTTGTCGGCCTTCACATCGTCGCTGTTGGAAAGAGGAGCCAGCGGCTGCGCGACTTCGCGCGGCGCGGCGAAATTGACGGCGGGCTTCGAACCGGCCGAGGGAGCTGCGAACTCCGAAGTCCCCGGAAGGGACGTGACCGACGGAGCAGCCTCACTGGCGCTCGACCTGTCGGCCGCAGTAACCGCCGCAGTGGCGGAAAGGGCAAATGCCGCGATGATCGCAGCTTTCAGACGAAAACTCATTACAGCTCAAAATCGTGCGGTTCTTGGCCGGGAACGTCAAATACCCCAAATCAACACGACGTCCGGCCGCCCCCCGTCTGCGTGTTTACCTGCATCCGCCCCCCATGGACGAAACTGGCAACCTGCGCGTTGAAAGCGTCGAAGGCCTGTGCCCGCGCGTGGAAAATGAGTCAACGATCAACAGATCGTTTCAGCGGCGAACCGTTGCGCATCCACGATATCAAGCTCGATAACCCACAGATCGGGGTCCGAACGGCGGCGACGCGCCAGATATTGGGAGAGCGCTTCCGCACCCTCATTCGGGT
This sequence comes from Sphingobium sp. EM0848, assembly GCF_013375555.1. Lineage (NCBI taxonomy): Bacteria > Pseudomonadati > Pseudomonadota > Alphaproteobacteria > Sphingomonadales > Sphingobiaceae > Sphingobium > Sphingobium sp. EM0848. The sequence goes on along the minus strand of NZ_JABXWB010000001.1, from coordinate 2,686,460 downwards.
CCGGGCCGCATCGCACCATGCGATAACTGCCCGCAAAGTCGAAAACACGCTCATACAATCCCAGTTCCCGCCCTTTTTCAAGCGCTTGAACCAGAATGACGCCACTGATCTCATCGCCTTTGACCAGTATCGTCGCAAAACCGCCTTCGGCCGCGCTGCGCCGTACCAATATGCCGACCAGCATCGCGCTGGTCAGCCGGGGCGTGCTCAGTGAGTCAGGCGGCATAGCCCGGCAGCGAGGATAGCGGGAATTGCGAGCGCATGAAGGTGCCGGTGCCGCGCCCGACTTCTTCCCCCTCCTCATCGATCAGGCTGGCCTCGGCCACATAGACGCGCCGCTTGCCGCTGATCCACCGCCCCTCGGCGCGGATCCGGCCCGGCCCGATCGGGCGGGTGAAGAGCAGGTTGAAGCTGGTGGTCAGCAGGAACCGATCATTGACCAGGCTGTTCGCGGCGTAGAAGGCCGCATCGTCCAGCATCTTGAAATAAACGGTGCCATGGACCGCGCCGGCGGCATGGAACTGCGTCTCATCCACATCGAAATGGATGACCGACCGGCCTTCCTCGGTGATGGTGAGTTCCGACCGGAACAGGCGGTTGATCGGCGCGGACCGATAGAGATTCTCCAATGCCCGGAAATGCGCCGCCTCGCCGCTGGGCGAGGAACCGGCCTCAAGCCGCGTCACGCGCCTCGCCACCGGCAAGCAGGGCATGGAGCGCCGCCGTCGACTTGGCGCCGCGCAGGCGGACAACCTGTCCTTCGTCGCGCAGATAGCGGGACACGCGGGCCAGCGTCTTCAGATGCTCGGCCCCGGAATCGACCGGGGACAGCAGGGCGAAGACGATATCGACCGGCGCCTCATCCACCGCGTCGAAGGGCACGGCCGGATCGAGCAGAACGACCACGCCGCACATTTTCTGAAGGTCGGGAATCTTCGCATGGGGAATCGCAACGCCGCCGCCGAATCCGGTCGAACCCAGCTTCTCGCGTTCCAGCAGCGCGTCGGCCACCAGATCGGCGTTCAGGCCATAGGCCTTTGCCGCCAGAGCCGCAACTTTCTGAAATAACTGCTTCTTGCCGTTCACCGAAAGGCCAGTGGCCAGTGCGTCCGGCGCGACGATATCGTTGAAATGAACCATGCCAAATCCCAGCCGAGCCGCGCCCAGCTTCGGAAAAAATGACGCAATGCCCGGATCTTTAAAGTCCGGCCCCATAGGCCGCCCGCTGACCAAGGTCAACCGGCGGCCCGGGAAGCGGTGTCAGCCAAGCCGAGGTTCGACCCAGCCGATGGTCCCGTCATGACGACGATAGACCATATTATAGGCGGACGTGCCCGCATTGACGAACAGCAGCGCGTTGGTGTTGCGCAGGTCCAGCATCATGACCGCGTCCGACACGCTGGCCTCGGGAATGTCCACCCGGGTTTCCGCCACGATCAGCGGAGCTTCAGCCGGTTCCTCCTCATCGTCGATCGACGCAAAAATGGTGTAACCCGCCCCATCCAGCTCTTCGAGGCCATAGCCATTGGCCCGTTGCGCTTCGGCAGCTGCGGCCTGCGCGCTGCGGTCCTTCAGCCGGCGCAGATAACGGCGCAGTTGCTTTTCGATCCGCTCGGCCGCCTGTTCGAAGGCAGGATGCGCCTCCTGCGCCTCCCCCGCCCCTTTCAGGATCAGGCCGGTCATGACATGGCAGACGATGTCGCAATGGAAGGCCCCGTGCGGCGCTGGCCGAAAGGTGACCTGGGCGGAAAGGGTTCGGGAAAAATATTTCTCGGCCATGGCCTCCAGCCGGGTCCAGACATGCTCCTTGAGCGCGTCACCCGTTTCGACCTGATGCCCGGAAACACGAATATCCATATGCCTTCTCCTTGTTCTGCCCGGACCGCGGACGACGATCCGGCTGGCATGGGGCCTGAAGGCTGACCGTTTTGGGAAAACGGCTGTTTCAGGCCTCCTCGAACCAGAGCGGCTTGTCCAGCGTCGCGACGAACGCTGCGTGCCGCTCCAACTCCTCCGCGCTGGCCGTGAAGACGCGCGCGGGACGTACAGGGCGAACCGCGACTTGCGCCGTGAGTTCCGCCCCAAATCCTTGTTTCTCTTCCTCCTGTGCAAGACCAAGGCCGATCTGACGGCCGCCGGTCAGTTCGATGTAAAGCTGGGCCAGCAATTCGGCGTCGAGCAAGGCGCCATGCTTGATGCGATGGCTGCGGTCGATGCCGTAGCGGGTGCAAAGGGCGTCCAGGCTGTGCTTGGCGCCTGGATGAAGCTGACGGGCGATGGCGACGGTGTCGATCATCCGATCCATCGACACTTCAGCCAGACCGCAGAGCTTCAGTTCATGATTCAGGAAGCCAAAGTCGAAACGCGCATTGTGCGCGACCAGATGGCTGTCCTCCAGAAAGGCCAGAAGCTCCTCGACACCATGCGAAAAGAGCGGCTTGTCCTTCAGGAAAATGTCCGACAGCCCGTGCACAGCTTCGGCCGCGGCGGGCATCGACCGCTGTGGATTATAATAAGCGTGGAAGGTACGGCCTGACGGCACCCGATTAATGAGTTCAATGCACCCGATTTCGACCAGGCGATCGCCCGAGGCGGGGTCGAATCCAGTCGTTTCGGTGTCGAAAATAATCTCGCGCATCGCCCTCTTCAACGACTCTTGCCGGACTGTACCTTATCGACCTGTCTTCGCGCCAAGGCAAGCGACCAAGCGGCGAACCTGGCTGCGAGTCCCGGCGAAGGTCGTTCCCGTATGGACGATATAATCCGCACGCCGCCGCTTTTCAGCGTCGGGAGTTTGCAGATTGACAATCTGGCGGAATTTGGCCGCCGTCATGCGCGGGCGCGCCAGCACGCGCTTGCGCTGCTTCCAGGCTGGAGCGCTGACGACGATCACACCGTCCAGCTTGCGCTCCCCCCGCCCCTCGAACAGCAACGGAATGTCGAGCACGACAAAGGCGCGCGACCGATTCCGGCGGAGAAATTCGGCCCGCGCCGCATGGACCGCGGGATGGACGATCCTTTCCAGCGCCTTCAATTCCTGCGGATGGCCGAACACCGCCGCGCCCAGTTTCACCCGGTCGACGCCCTGCGGCCCGGTCGTGCCGGGAAAGCGCGCCTCGATAGCAGGAAGCAGCGCGCCGCCCGGCCCTTGCAGGCGATGCACCTCGGCATCGGCATCGAACAGCGGCACGCCTTCGCGCCGCAACATCGCGGCGACGGCGGACTTGCCCATGCCGATGGAGCCGGTGAGGCCATAAATCTTCATGGCGATTCAGGCCGCGAGCAGCAAAGCGCGCAATTCCTCGTCCCGCTCACGCGGAGCTTCGGCATCGAAGAAAATATCGAAGGCCAGCGCCGCCTGCCCGATCAGCATTTCCAGACCGTCGAGAGTCTTGAGGCCCCTCGCCCGCGCCGCCTTGAGCAATGTTGTTTCGAGCGGCGCATAGACGATGTCGTAGACGATGGCGTCCTTGGCCAGCGGCGCAAGATCGATATCCAAGTCAGGCTGTCCAACCATGCCCAGCGAACTGCTGTTCACCAGCAGATCGGCCTGGGGCAGCGTATCGCCCATGCCGATGACCCGCCCTTCGACCCCTGCCCGGTCGAGCAGCGCCTGTCCCTTGGCCGCATCGCGCACCATGATGTTGATGTCCGACACGCCCAGGCTGGTCAGCGCGAACAAGATCGCCCGCGCCGCACCGCCCGCCCCGACCAGTACCGCGCTCTGTCCTTTCCATTTGTCGCGCAGCAGCGGCTGGAGGAATCCACCCGCATCGGTATTGGTGCCGATCAGCGGCCCGCCGGTTTCGCTGGCAATGGTGTTCATCGCCCCGATCCGTTCCCGCACGCCGCCCGGATCGTCGGTATAGTCCATCACCGCGATCTTGTGCGGAATGGTGACATTGCAGCCCAGCCAGTCAGGATCGGCCCGGCGCGCGAGGAAATAGGCGGACAGACCCTCGCTGGTCACATGCGTCTTCTTATATTCCGCCTCGATCCCCAGCGCATCGAGCCAGAAATTGTGAATCAGCGGCGATTTGCTGTGCGCGATCGGATCGCCGATCACTTCTGCATAGGGGAGCTTGTCGGTCATGCTGTCAGAACGCCCCTTATCCGCAGGAAGTCAAGCAAAGGCAGCAGGGGAAGACCCTGAATCGCGAACTGGCTGCCCTCGATCCGGTTGAAAAGCTGCGCACCCGGCCCTTCGATCCGGTAACAGCCGACGCACCAGCGGCATTCCTCCCAATCACTGTCGAGATATTGGGCGATGAAGGCATCGGACAAGGGCCGAACCGTCATCCGCACCCGTTCGATATGCCGCCAGATCGGCTCGCCATTCAGCGCCATCACCGCCGCGCTGTGCAGATAATGCACCCGGCCCGAGAGCAGCTTCAATATCCGCTCTGCGTCCGCCCGGTCGACGGCCTTGTCGATCATCGCGCCGTCTTCCAGACTCAATGTCTGGTCGCAGCCCAACACCAGCCCGCCCGGCACCCGCCGCGACACGCGCAGCGCCTTGAGTTCCGCCAGCGCATCGGCCAGCTTGCGCGCATCAAGGCCATCGGCGCGCAATGCTTCCTTGGCCGCTTCCTCGTCCACCTGCGGCGACAGCGCCTCGAACGGCACCTGCGCCGCACTCAGCAGCGCCCGGCGGCTCGCGCTTTGCGATGCCAGCACGATCGGGGTTTTTAGCATGACTTAACTTCCCTCCGCCAGAACGCGGTCGTTGAACAGATTGATGATGGCCGCCGCCGCTTCCTCGATCGAACGGCGGGTCATGTCGATCACCGGCCAGCCATTGTCGGCGAACATGCGCCGGGCAAAGGCCAGTTCCTCCTGCACCTTTTCCAGATCGACATAGCTGGTTTCCGGCGCCTGATTCAAAGACAGCAGGCGATTGCGCCGAATCTGCACCAGCCGCTCCGGACTGACCGTCAACCCCACCACCATCGGATGGTGGAGCGAATACAGGCTGCGCGGCGGCGGCGATTGCACCACCAGCGGGATGTTCGCGGTCTTGTAGCCGCGATTGGCAAGATAGATGGAGGTCGGCGTCTTGGACGCACGCGACACGCCGGCCAGGACGATATCGGCCTCCTCCCAATTTTCATGACCCACGCCATCGTCATGGGCGATGGTGAACTGGATCGCCTCGATCCGCGCGAAATAGGCCTCGTCTAGAATATGCTTGCGGCCCGGACGGTTGCGCGTCTCCTGCCCCAATATGTTGGACAGCGCATCGGTCACGCTGTCCAGCGCCGCCACATGCGGCAGACCCAGCGCCCGGCAGCGCGTCTCCAGCCGCCGCCGCAACTGGTGGTTGGACAGGGTGAACAGCACCAGTCCCGGATTGGCGGCAATCTCCTCCATGATCCGGTCGAGATGAATATCAGAGCGCACCATCGGCCAGAAATGGCGTACCGCCTCGACATTTTCGAACGCACCGATCGCCGCCTTGGCGATATTTTCCAGGGTTTCGCCGGTGGAGTCCGAAAGCAGGTGAAGATGGATGCGCGACATTTCTGGTTTCTCTTCAGGGCCGAATATCTCTGTGGGGAGGCTGTGGATAAATCAAGGGATAGGTTGCGGGCAAAATCAGGCACTTATTGCCATCCTCGATTCCGGGAATCTTGTCCACAGCCCGCCAACAGATGGATTTTTCCACCCACAGCCTGTGGATAACGGGGATAAGCAGACTGACTCGGATCGGAATCGGCCGCCCCAAGGAGTCAAGTTGTTGGCAAATCCGGGCACAGCGCATAAACCCCGCTGCCAAGCGCCCTACAATCTCCACTACCTTCTAAGAATCTAAATATAAGAGAGTTTATGACGGGATCAGATGCCGGCCTTTCCAACGGGCCTCACGCCAAGCCGCTTCTTTCGGTCCTGAAGGGTGCATGCCCCGATGTGCCGCCTATGTGGCTCATGCGCCAGGCCGGCCGTTATCTCCCCGAATATCGCGCATTAAGGGCGGAAAAGGGCGGATTCCTGGAACTGGTCTATGACAGCGCGACAGCGGCGGAGGTGACTCTTCAACCCTTGCGCCGCTTCGGCTTCGACGGCGCGATCCTCTTTTCAGACATATTGATCGTGCCCTATGCCATGGGCCAGGATCTCTGGTTCGAGACCGGGGAAGGCCCGCGTCTGGCCCCGATCCTGTCCGAGACGCCGCTGGAGGCCCTTAAACCCGATTTCAGCCGCTTTGAGGCGGTCTATGAGACAGTCCGGCAGGTCAAGGCCGCCCTCGACCCCCAAGTGACCTTCCTGGGCTTTGCAGGCAGCCCCTGGACGATCGCAACCTATATGGTGGCGGGTCAGGGCAGCAAGGATCAGGGCGCAGCCCGCCGCCTCGCCTATCAGCAGCCCGAACGCTTCGCCGCGATCATCGATGCGATCATCGATGCCACCGTCGTCTATCTGTGCGGCCAGATCGCGGCGGGAGTGGAAGCGGTGCAACTCTTCGACAGCTGGGCAGGCAGCCTCGCCCCGCTGGAGTTCGAGCGCTGGGTGATTCAACCCAACAAACGCATCGTGGAGAAATTAAAGCTCCTCCACCCGGAGATTCCGGTCATCGGATTCCCCAAGGGGGCGGGCGCGAAACTGGCCGATTATGCGGTCGGCACGGGCGTCGATGCTGTCGGCGTCGATGAAACGGTCGATCCGCACTGGGCCAATCGCATGCTGCCGGAAGGCTTGCCGGTTCAGGGCAATCTGGACCCGCTGGCCTTGATCGCCGGCGGCAAGGCGGTGGAAGAGGCCGTCGACAACATCCGCACCGCCTTTGCCGGGCGGCCGCATATCTTCAACCTTGGCCACGGCATATTGCCCGACACGCCGATCGAGCATGTCGAAGCGCTGCTTCATTATGTGCGACGTCGGGAGACGGCCTGATGCCTTATCTGGGAGCAGCCTATTTGTGGGTCAAAGCCGCGCATGTCATCTTCGTCATCTTCCTGATGGCGGGTCTGTTCATGATGCCGCGCTTCTTCGTCTATCACCAGCAATGCCCGGTGGGATCGGAAGAGGATAAAAAATGGATCGACCGCGAAAGGCGGCTGCTCAAGATCATCCTCAACCCTTCCATTGTCCTTGTCTGGGTCTTTGGCCTGATGCTGATGGTGGAGATTGGCGCCTGGCATTTCGGCTGGTTCCACCTGAAGCTGCTCTTCGTGCTGGGGCTTTCCGGCTATCATGGCTGGATCGCCGGTTACACGAAGAAGCTCGCCAGGGGGCAGCGGCCGCTCAGCGAAAAGCAATTGCGCCTGCTCAATGAGATTCCCGGAATCGCCGCGGCCGTCATCGTGATCGCGGTGATCGTGAAACCATTTTGAGGCCTGTCATCCCAGCGCAAGCCGGGATGACTTTCCGCAACAATCAGGCCGGATCGACCGGAATATTGTCGATCAGCCGCGTCCGGCCGAGCTTCGCCGCGCCCAGCAGCCGGGCCGGGCGATCCAGCGCCGTCATCGGCTCCAGAGTCACTGCGTCGCACAGCGTCACATAGTCGATCGGATCGAAGCCATGCGTCTCCAGCATGGCAATCGCCTTGGCGATGGCGGCGTCTACCGTCGCGCCTTTCTCCATCTGCCGCGCCGCCTCGCCCAGAGCGCGCGGCAGGCCGAGCGCATCCTTGCGCTCCTCCTCGGTCAGATAGGCGTTACGGGATGACAGGGCCAAGCCATCCTCGGCCCGTTGGGTCGGCACGCCGATGATCTCGATCGGCACGTCCAGATCCTTCACCATCTGCCGGATCACGGCGAGCTGCTGATAATCCTTCTCCCCGAAGAGGGCGACATCGGGCCGGACCTGATTGAACAGCTTCGTCACCACCGTCGCCACGCCATCGAAATGTCCCGGCCGCGCCGCACCATCCAGCCCCTCGGTCACTCCGGACAGCGAGATATTGGTGGCATAGCCCGTCGGATACATGACGTCGACCGTGGGCGCCCAGAGAATGTCGACTCCGGCCGCCTGCAACATCTGGGCATCCTTGGCCTCGCGCCGGGGATAGGCATCGAGATCCTCGTTCACCCCGAACTGGCGGGGGTTGACGAAGATCGACACCGCCACATGCCCCGCATGACGCCGCGCTTCCTCGACCAGCGCCATATGCCCGTCATGCAGCGCGCCCATGGTGGGCACCAGAGCCAACGGTTTTCCGTCGCTTTTCAGCGCTTCGACGGCGGCACGGAGAGAAGGCAGATCACGGAGGGTTTGCACGACAGGATAGGCTCCGATAAGGGCATCAACAGGGGTACATCCTGCTAAGGCACGGCCGGCCGGAACGGTCAACTGACAATGCGACAATCAACGGGGTTATCAAGGTCCGATGGCGAACGCCCAAACGCACCATATCGTCTTTGCCAATGAGAAAGGCGGGACCGGAAAATCGACGACCGCCGTGCACACGGCCATCGCGCTGACGGTCCTAGGCCATCGCGTCGGCATGATCGACCTTGATCCGCGCCAGCGCACCATCACCCGCTATATGGAAAATCGCACGGAAACCGCGAAGCGCCGTGACATCGATCTGCCGACGCCGGAATTCGCGGTGTTCAAGGGCGACAGCGTCGAGGCGCTGGAGGAGCAGGCCGCCGCCATGGCGCAGGACAAGGATTTTCTGGTGGTCGATACGCCCGGCCGCGACGATGATTATGCCCGTCACATGGCCGCCCGCGCCAATACGCTGGTGACGCCGATGAACGACAGTTTCGTCGATTTCGACCTGATCGGTCAGGTGGACGCGGAAACCTTCAAGGTGAAGCGCCTGTCCTTCTATTCCGAACTGATTTTCGAGGCGCGCAAGACCCGCGCCAAGGCCGATGGCGTGACCATCGACTGGGTCGTCCTGCGCAACCGCGTCCAGCATCATGATGCCCGCAACAAGAAGCGCGTGGGCGATGCATTGTCCGAACTCTCCCGCCGCGTCGGGTTCCGCGTGATTCCGGGTCTTTCGGAACGCGTGATCTTCCGCGAACTCTTCCCTTCGGGCCTGACTCTGCTGGACAAGGGGCATCTGGGCGAACTGGGCGTCAGCCATATCGCCGCACGGCAGGAACTGCGCGAAATGGTGTCGGGCCTCGCCCTGCCCGCCCGCAATGAAGTCGCGTCATTGGATATGCTCGGCGCGGCCTGATGGGTCTGTTTGCCCTCTTGCTGGTCGGCCTTGCCGGCTGGCTGATCTGGACGGGACGACTGCAACGCATGAGTGGAAGGGACGGCATGGCGCTGGGCGCCGCTCTGGTCGGTGCGGTGATGGCGGCCAAGGGCAAGCCGCTGATCGGCGCGCCGCTGCTGGTGGGCGCCACCCTCTTCTTCTTCGCCAAAAGCCAGCCGGGCCGGAAAAAGACCAGATCGGGCAAGCCTGCCTCCCAGACCATTTCGTCTCAGGCCATCATCGATGCGCGCAAGCTGCTGGGCGTCGGGCCGGATTCCGATGCCCGCGCGATTCGCGCCGCACATCGCCGCCTGATTGCCTCGGTTCATCCCGACAAGGGTGGTACAGAAGCGCTGGCGGCCCAGATCAACGCGGCCCGCGACCTGCTGATCGGGGACCTGGCGCAGCGCAACTGAGGTTGGAAGGAGAGGATGTCATGGCCCACCGCTTTCATCCCACGATCCTGCGCGAATATGACATTCGGGGCGTGGTCGGCCGGACGCTGACCGAAGCGGACGGCTATGCGCTCGGCCGGAGCTTCGGCACGATCGTCAGGCAGTCCGGTGGGTCAAGGGTCGCGGTCGGCTATGATGGGCGACTGAGTTCCCCTGCGCTGGAAGAGGCCGTGGTGAAGGGTCTTCAGGACTCCGGTACGGACGCTGTCCGCATAGGAATCGGCCCTACTCCCATGCTTTATTATGCTGAAGCGGTGCTCGATGTGGACGGCGGCATTCAGATAACCGGCAGTCATAATCCCGCCGATCATAATGGCTTCAAGCTGGTGCTTCAGCACAACGCCTTTTTTGGCGAGGCGATCGCGAATCTGAGTGCCATGGCGGCGGCTGGCGGCTGGAGCGAAGGCGCGGGAAAGGTCGAAACCGTCGCCATCATGGACCGCTATGTCGCCCGTCTGGTCGAAGGGTTCGATGGCGCAGCCTGGCGTATTGGCTGGGACGCGGGCAATGGCGCTGCTGGTCCGGTGGTGGACAAGCTCGTCAAACTCCTGCCGGGCGAGCATCATGTGCTGTTCACCCAGATAGACGGCCATTTTCCCCATCATCACCCCGATCCCACAGTCGAGAAGAATCTGGCCGATCTGAAAGCGCTTGTCCTTTCGAAGAAGCTCGATTTTGGAGTGGCCTTCGATGGTGACGGCGACCGGATCGGCGTGGTCGACGGCAAGGGTCGGGTGATCTGGGGGGATCAGTTGCTCGGCATCTTTGCCGAACTGGTTTTGAAAGACCGGCCTGACGCCGTGATTATCGGGGATGTGAAGGCGAGTCAGGCCCTGTTCGACCGCATATCGGCGCTGGGTGGGCGGCCGTTGATGTGGAAGACCGGCCATAGCCTCATCAAGTCCAAAATGAAGGAAATTGCCGCGCCGCTCGGCGGGGAGATGACCGGCCATATCTGCTTTGCGGACGACTATTACGGCTTCGACGACGCTCTTTATGCCGCTGTCCGCCTGATCCGTGGTCTTACCCGCTTAGGACGCAGCGTGACGGCCCTGCGGGAGGAGATGCCAGACATGGCCAACACCCCGGAAATCCGTTTTCCCGTGGAAGAAAGCCGGAAATTCGCGGTGATCGAGGAAGTGCGCGTCCGGCTCCATGAAGCGGGGGTGGAGGTCGACGAAACCGATGGCCTGCGAGTCAGGACGGCGGACGGCTGGTGGCTGCTGCGCGCCTCCAATACCCAGGACGTTCTGGTCGTGCGAGCCGAGGCCAGCGATAAACAGGGACTCGCGCAGTTGATTGCGGAAATTGATTCGCACTTGGCTGATTCAGGGGTGATTCGGCCCGCAACTGCCTATTCATGATGGGTTTGGCGGGTCAAAAATCGATGGCTTGTCGAAAAACAGGAAATTATTTCCGTTACGGAAAGCGGACAAAAGAATGACGGTTGCATGAAATGCAATCGAGCTTCCGTTTTTCGCATTTGCGGAAAATGTCGCCGCCTCGCAAAAGGAACGGGCCTTTCAGGCATCCTCTCCTAAAAACTTTAAGCCGTCCCTCGGGGCGGCTTTTTTTTTTGCCCTGCCGCGATCGCCGATTTTCGCTTCCTGCCGTAGCGTCGTTCCGGCAACAGGGTCATCACAAAGCGCAAAGCCGCGAAAATTAGGGCTTTTCGAACGCTAAATTAATCATATTGCTTATAGCATCACGACCTTCAGGGGACCGTTTCACGGTGAAAAGTCGTGCTGATAGTTGAATTCAGGAGAGGAATTACCATGCCCTTGCGTCGTCCCGTCATTGCCAGTCTCTTGCTATCGGGGGTCATGGCGGTACCGGCGCCAGCTCTGGCTGGCGGCTTCTACCTTCAGGAACAATCGCCCATAGAAACCGGCCGCGCGCTGGCGGGTGCGGGTGCCGCGGCGGATGATCCATCGGCCATCTTCTTCAATCCCGCCGCGATGACCAACCTGTCCGGCATCCAGACCTCGATCGGCGGCAGCGCCCTGATGGCCTCCGCCCATCAGACCAATCGTGGCAGCAAACGCACCTATCCCACTCTGCCCGGCACATTTCCGGTGACCGGCAATTCGGGCGGCAATCCGTTCGACAAGGTGATCCCGATCCCCAGCTTCTATCTGACGGGTCAGGTCAACGACCGCCTCTGGCTTGGCCTGGGCGTCAACGCGCCCTTTGGCCTGAAGCTGGATTATGATGACGGTTTCTTCGGGCGCTATGACTCGCTCTACACCAACCTCAAAACCTATAATATTCAGTCCAGCGCGGCCTATAAGCTGAACGACAATTTCTCGATCGGCGGCGGCGTCGACGTGCAATATGTGAAGGTCACGCTGACCAACGCCCTGCCCCAGCTGTCACCGCTCATTCCCACTGATGGTCTTGCCAGGGTGAAGGGTGATGACTGGACGGTCGGCTGGAATGCGGGCCTGTTCTACACCAATGGCGACACCAATGTCGGCATTTCCTATCGCTCGGGCATCAAGCATCATCTGAAGGGCACGCAGACCGTTTCGGGCCTGCAGCTTCAGCTGGCGGCTTTCAACGGCACTACGGATGCCACCGCGCCGCTCGACCTGCCCGATATCGTCACGGTCGGCTTCATGCACCGCATGACGCCCAAGCTGCGCGCGATGATCAGCGCCCGCTGGTATAATTGGTCGAAGTTCAAGGGCATCGCCATCACCACCGCGACGGGCACCAACAACAAGGAACTGGATTACAAGGACAGCTACAGCGTCAGTCTGGGCGGCGAATATGATGTCAGCCCGGCGCTGACTCTCCGCGCCGGCACGATGTTCGACCGTACGCCGACCAATCCGCAGCATCTGACGACGCGCGTGCCCGATGGCGACCGTGCCTGGCTGACGGGCGGCGCGACCTACAACATCTCGCCCGCCTTCGCCCTCAATGTCAGCTACGCGCATACTTTCGTGGAAAAGGCGAATATCATCCGCCCCGACGCCTATTATGGAGGCCTGATCACTGCGACCACCTTGTCGCAGACCAGCGGCAATGCGGATCAGGTCGCCGCATCGCTGACGGCGCGCTTCTAACTTTCCCGATAAATCTCTATAGGGGGCTTCATCACCGATGGAGCCCCTTTGTCATGTCCGACCATAATCCCGGCCTGCGTCCCTGGCGCGATATCGCCCGCCGCCAATGCCGCCAGATCATGGTCGGCAATGTGCCTGTAGGCGGCGGCGCGCCGGTCACGGTCCAGACCATGACCAATACGCCGACCCATGACGTCAAGGCGACGATCGACCAGATCCGACGCTGCGAAGAGGTAGGCGTGGACATCATCCGCGTCTCCTGCCCCGATGAGGCGTCGACCGCCGCGCTGAAACAGATCGTTCGCGCTGCCCGCGTGCCGATCGTCGCGGACATCCATTTCCATTATAAGCGCGCACTGGAAGCCGCCGATGCGGGTGCGGCCTGCCTGCGCATCAATCCGGGCAATATCGGCAGCGAAGCGCGGGTGAAGGAAGTGGTCGACGCGGCCAAGGCCAATGGCTGCTCGATCCGCATCGGCGTCAATGCGGGCAGTCTGGAAAAGGACCTGCTCGAAAAATATGGCGAGCCCTGCCCGGAAGCGCTGGTCGAAAGCGCGCTCGATCATATCAAGTTGCTGCAGGATCAGGATTTCCACGAATATAAGGTCGCGGTGAAGGCCAGCGACGTCTTCCTGGCCGTCGCCGCCTATATGCAGCTGGCCGAAACGGTCGACTGCCCGCTGCACCTTGGCATCACCGAAGCGGGCGGCCTGATCGGCGGCACGGTGAAGAGCGCCATCGGCATCGGCAATCTGCTCTGGGCGGGGATCGGCGATACGATCCGCGTCTCCCTCTCCGCCGAACCGGAAGAGGAAGTGCGCGTCGGCTATGAGATTCTGAAATCGCTCGGCATCCGCACCCGCGGCGTGAAGGTGATTTCCTGCCCGAGCTGCGCGCGTCAGGGCTTCGACGTGATCCGCACCGTGCAGGCGCTGGAGGAACGGCTCCAGCATATCCACACGCCGCTTTCGCTGTCCGTGCTGGGCTGCGTGGTGAACGGTCCCGGCGAAGCGCGGGAGACCGATATTGGCCTCACCGGCGGCGGCGCGGGCAAGCATATGGTCTATCTCTCCGGCCTGACCGACCATACGGTGCATGACGAAGGCATGATCGACCATATCGTGCAACTGGTGGAGGCCAAGGCGGCCGAGATCGAGGCGGAGAAGCTGGAAGCCGAAACCACCGACGCCGGCAAGGCGGAGGCGGCGGAATAAGCGGCTCTCCTGTTTCCATGGCTGCACCGCGTTCCTCCGCCATCCCTTTTGCTGTCTGCTGTCTGGGTGTCGCGCTCTTTTCGGTGATGGACGCGGCGATGAAGGGACTGAGCCTCTCCATCGGCCTGTTCAATGCGCTGTTCTGGCGCGCGACGGCGGGCAGTCTGCTGGGTCTTGCGCTGATGCTGCTGACCCGTCAGCGCTGGCCCAACCGGGCGGTGTTGCGGCTGCATCTGCTGCGTGGCGTGGTCGTCGCCGTGATGGCGAGCCTGTTCTTCTGGGCGATCATGCGCCTGCCGCTGGCCGAAGCCATTGCCCTCTCCTTCATCGCGCCGCTGATCGCGCTCTACCTTGCCGCACTGTTGCTCAAGGAACGGATTGGACGGCAGGCGGTCGGGGCATCGCTGCTGGGGCTGGTCGGTGTCGGGATCATCCTGTCCGGGCGGATGCGGGGCGACTATGATCTGGACGCGCTGCTCGGTGCGGGCGCGGTCCTGCTCTCGGCCGTGCTGTTCGCGTGGAATCTGATCCTGCAACGGCAACAGGCACAGCTTGCCTCGCCGATTGAGGTCGCCTTCTTCCAGCATATCGTGATGCTGGCTGTCTTTGCGCTTTTTGCGATCCTTGCCCAATGGCCGCCGGTCGTGCCGCAGGCACCGTCATGGGCGCTGATCCTGCTGGCCGCGACGCTCGCTTTCACCTCGCTGGCGGCGCTGGCCTGGGCCTATGCGCGGGCGGAGGCACAGGTGCTGATTCCAGTCGAATATACCGCCTTTATCTGGTCGGCGATCATCGGCCGGCTGGCCTTTGGCGAGCGGCTGACCGTCACCACCGTGGCAGGCGCGGCGCTGATCGTCGCGGGGTGCCTGATCGCCGCCCGCATGCGGCCGGCCGAACCGCCGCATGTCGAATCCTCCGTCGCCTGAAAGGAAGAGCATGTCCGTCACCATCCGCGAAGCAGTCCCTTCCGACATCGGAGCGATCCACGGCTTCATCCTCGCTCTGGCCGATTATGAAAAGCTGTCGCACGAGGTCAGGGCCGATCGTGCGACCCTAGACAAATATCTTTTCGGCCCGCGCCCCATGGCTGAAGTGCTGATCGCGGAAAATGACGGCAAAGCCATTGGCTTCGCACTCTTCTTCCACAATTTCTCGACCTTCGAGGGGCGGCCGGGAATTTATCTGGAGGACCTGTTTGTCATCCCCGAAGCGCGGGGCCTCGGTGCGGGCAAGGCGCTGCTGTCCCGCCTCGCGCAACTGGCGCTGGAGCGGGATTGCGCGCGGCTGGAATGGTGGGTGCTGGACTGGAACGAGCCGTCGATCGCTTTCTACCGCTCGCTCGGCGCCCGGCCGATGGACGAATGGACCGTGCAGCGTGTCGATGGTGACGCGCTCAACGCCCTCGCTTCAGCGCATCCTGCACGCTGACGCCCAGCAGGACAGCGGCGAAGGCGCCCAGCGCGGCGGGGACAAGCATGAGATAAAGCGTGACGATCATGGCGAAGTCTCCTTTCGCCAGTCTTTTGCGTGTCTTCGCGCCGCATCGACATAAGGAATGTTACGGAGGAAATGGTACGGACCGGGCGGGACGAGCCGAGGGGCCGGACCCTTGACGGGGACTCCCCGCTCGGCGCATTGTGCCGAAACGGAACATTTGGGGGACAAGAATAGCATGGCTGTCGGCCGTGGAGCCAAACGCACACCGGAATGGCGTGAAATGCTGAAACGCAGTCTGATCCGCAGCGGCGCTCTGATGGGCGCGCTGGGGCTGATTGCGGCCACGCTTTTCCTGGCTCTGGCCTTGCTGAGCTATTCGCCCAGCGACCCGTCGCTGATGACGGTGGCAGGCGATGAGGCCGTTCACAACATCATGGGTTCGCCCGGCGCATGGGTGGCCGATTTCCTGCTGCTGTTGCTGGGCGTGCCGGTGGCGTTGTCGCTGCCGCTGATGGCGATCACGGCGCGTCGCCTGTGGGGCGATCAGGACATGAGCGGATGGAAGGGGCAGGCGGGCAAATGCGTCGCCGGCATCGCCCTGATCGGGGTGGCGCTGGCCTTGTACCAGCCCAATCCGCTGGTTGGCCTGCCCTCGGGCTGGGGCGGCATGATGGGATTGGCGGTGGCGAAGGGCATATTGAGCCTGACCGCGCAATTTCCCTCGGCCCAGAGCTGGATCACCGGCATATTGGTGGCGCTCACCCTGATCGCGGGTCTGGCCTTCTGGTACCGCAGTCTGGCGCTGGAAAAGCCGATCATCGCGCTGCGCCGGCCTTCGCTGCCGCGCCTCAGTCTGCCCCGGCCCGCTTTCGCTCTGCCGGGCGTGGGCGGCGCAGCGGCCGATCCTCTCGATGAGGAGGATGAGGTCGTCGAGCGCGTCGCCGCGCCGCGCAAGACCGTCACCAACGAACCCAAGCCGCCGATCAATATCCAGACGCCCAAGCCCGCCCCCGTGCAGCGTGCCATGGCGCCGGTGTCGCAGGATGATCTGTTCGGCCATAGTTCCCTGCCCTCGCCTGACCTGTTGAACCCGATCCCGGCGAGCCAGGGTGCGAAGATCGACAAGGCCGCGCTGGAGCGCAATGCACGGCTGCTGGAATCCGTGCTCGACGACTTCCATGTGAAGGGCAATATCGTGGAGGTCCGTCCCGGCCCGGTCGTCACCATGTATGAACTGGAACCGGCGCCCGGCATCAAGGCGAGCCGCGTGATCGCGCTGGCCGACGACATCGCCCGCAACATGTCGGCGCTGTCGGCCCGCGTTGCGACCATTCCGGGACGCACTGTGATCGGCATCGAACTGCCCAATGCGAACCGGGAGGGTGTGTCCTTCCGTGAACTCATCACCAGTGAGCAGTTCGGGCAGGAAGCGACCCTGCCGATCATCCTGGGCAAGAATATCTCGGGCGAGCCGATCATCGCCGACCTTGCGCCCATGCCGCACCTGCTGATCGCCGGTACGACGGGTTCGGGCAAGTCGGTCGGCCTCAACGCCATGATCCTGTCGCTGCTCTACCGCATGACGCCGGACCAGCTGCGCCTGATCATGATCGATCCCAAGATGTTGGAACTGTCGACCTATGACGATATTCCGCATCTGCTCTCGCCGGTCGTCACCGAGCCGAGCAAGGCGATCCGCGCGCTCAAATGGGCGGTGGAGCAGATGGAGGACCGCTATCGCATGATGGCGTCGATCTCCGTCCGCAACCTCGCCAATTATAATGAGAAGGTCCGCGCCGCGAAGGCGAAGGGCAAGCCGCTCGGCCGCCGCGTCCAGACCGGCTACGACCCGGAAACCGGCAAGCCCATCTATGAGGAGGAGCAACTCGATTTCCAGCCGCTGCCGCAGATCGTGGTGGTCGTGGACGAGCTGGCCGACCTCATGATGACGGCTGGCAAGGAAGTCGAATTCCTGATCCAGCGCCTTGCGCAAAAGGCCCGCGCCGCGGGCATCCACCTGATCCTCGCGACGCAGCGCCCTTCCGTCGACGTCATCACCGGCGTCATCAAGGCGAACCTGCCGACCCGCATCAGTTTCTTCGTGACGTCGAAGATCGACAGCCGCACCATATTGGGCGAACAGGGTGCCGAGCAGCTGCTGGGCAAGGGCGACATGCTCTACATGCATGGCGGCAAGGGGCTGATGCGCGTCCATGGTCCCTTCGTATCGGACGACGAGGTGCGGGTGGTCGCCGATCATTGGCGCGCCCAGGGCCAGCCCGACTATATCGCCGCCGTCACCGAGGAGCCGGAGGAAGGCAGCTTCGCGCTCGATGGTGTCGATCTGGGCGATGATAGCCCCGATGCGCAGCTGTTCCGCAAGGCCTGTCAGTTGGTGTTCGAGAATCAGAAGGCCTCGACCAGCTGGCTCCAGCGCCAACTTCGTATCGGCTACAACAGCGCGGCGCGCCTGATTGAGCAGATGGAAGAGCAGGGTCTGGTCGGTCCGCCCAACCATGTCGGCCGCCGCGAAGTGCTGCGCGATGAGAATGGCAATCCGCTCTGATCCTGTCGGCGCGGAAAAATTTCATTTGGGCTGATGCGAAAAAGCCACGGCCCATTTCGCTCTGCAACGGGATTTTGCCTGGCTGTTCCGGCGGATTCGGCATTGCAAATGGATCGCAAGGCCTGAAAAACGCCTGATTTCCGGGCATGATTGCGTTTCATGCAATCGCAATGGGGTTCTTCGCATTTGCAGCGAAACGCATTTTGACCGAAGAAGGCCCTGCCTTTCAGGCATCCTCTCCTAAAAACTTTCGGGCTGGTCTTCGGATCAGCCTTTTTTTTGTCGCCGCGCCGGTCTAAGCAGAAGCCGCTTACCGCAGCGCCTAAAAAAATAATTTGGGAGAGGGGCCGCCGGAAAGACCGGCACTGGCGAAGCGGAAGCGCAGGGGGATTGAGCGGCAGATGGCCGCTCTCCCCCTTTCCGTTCCAACGGCCCCCTAGCTTCGTCAGGTCGACGCGACCGTTGCTTTCGTGGAACGAGTGGGTTCACAGCGGGTTCAAGCCCTGTCACCTAGGGTCCTCATCCTGAACAACCGGAGTTGATTGCATGAAGCGCATGCTTGCGCCCCTCGCCTTGACGCTGGCCGCCGTGCCTTTCGCGGCCCCGATGGTGCCCGCCGCGGCGCAGGCGGACCAGTCCGACCTGTCCAGGGTCAACGCCTATATCCGCGCGGTGACGACCATGACCGCCGATTTCGCCCAGACCGACCGGAACGGCCAGACGCTGACCGGCCAACTCACCATCAAACAGCCGGGCAAGATCCGCTTCCAATATCAGAAGGGCGTGCCGCTGCTGATCGTCGGCGACGGCAAGGCGCTGACCATGATCGATTATGAAGTGCGTCAGGTACAGCGCTGGCCGATCGGCAATTCACCTTTGGGTGCGCTGATCGATCCGTCGAAGGACCTGTCGAAATTCGGCAAGGTGATCCAGACCGGCGACCCCAATGTGCTGTCCATCCAGGCGCGCGATCCCAGGCGGCCCGAATATGGTACGATCACCATGATCTTCAATCGGGATGCCTCCAGCCCGGCGGGCCTGCAGCTTTACGGCTGGGTGGCGCTGGATTCGCAGAACAACCGGACGGCGGTGAAGCTTTCCAACCAGCGTTACGGTGCGCCGGTTGCCGACTCCGCCTTCCGCTGGGTCGATCCGCGGCCCAAGGGACGCGCCCCCGGAGGCTGAAGCGGGTAGGGGCTGCGACGGGTGGAAAAGATTTCGTTTCCGTTCATCTGAGGCTCATATCCCGGCCCCTAGAAAGGACTCCACGGCGCGAGACGAAACCGGGATTTCCCCCCTGTTACCCGGAACCCCGCTCGTGTCGCAAAGCGCTTCAAGGGCGCGATCGAGACCCCCGTTCCACGCCCCCGGAGCGGGGGTCTTACTTATGCGGTTGAGAGCGGGCCGCCCTTGCGCACCGCGCTGGAGGCTCCTAGTGGATCACCATGCCTCAGACACTCAGCATCGCATCCTGGAATATCAACAGCGTTCGTGCCCGGCTCGATATCGTCGAGCGTTTTCTGAAGGAGGAGGCGCCCGATATTCTGTGCCTTCAGGAAACGAAGGTGGTGAACGAGATTTTCCCCACGGACATGTTCCGGCGGCTGGGCTACGTCCATCAGGTGCTGAACGGTCAGCGGATGCACCATGGTGTGGCGATCATGTCCAGAGTGCCGATCCATGAGGATGACCGCCTCGACTGGCAGGCCAATGGCGAGGCGCGCCATGTTGGTGTCCGGCTGGATAATGGGGTGCGGATCGAGAATGTCTATGTGCCTGCGGGCGGCGATGTGGCCGATCGGGAGGTCAATCCGAAATTCGGCCAGAAGCTGGATTTTCTGGAGCGTATGATCGAATGGTCCTCCGGACTGGAAGACAAGCCGACAATCCTCACCGGCGACTTCAACATCGCGCCGATGGAATGCGATGTGTGGAGTCACAAGCAACTGCTGAACGTCGTCAGCCATACGCCGATCGAATGCGAGATATTGGCGCGGTTGCAGGCGTCCAACGATTGGGTCGATATCGGTCGGCATTTTTATCCCGCGCCGCAGCGGCTTTACACTTGGTGGAGCTATCGTGCCCGTGACTGGGCGGAATCGGATCGTGGACGGCGGCTCGACCATATGTGGATGACCAAGGAGGTAGCGGACAAGGCGCTCAGCCATCGCGTGGTTGAACCCGCGCGCAACTGGGGCAAGCCGTCCGACCATATTCCGATCATTACGGAATTCGCTTTCTGATGAGCGCGCGCGCTGCTGCTCGCGCCATCGATGCGCTGCGCCGCGGTTGGGCGGTAACGGTGCGCGCTGCCGACGGCGCGCTGCGCCTGATGGCGGTGGAGGGGGCGGATGCGGTGACGCTGGGCGGCTTCGACCCGGCGGGGGAAGCCGATATCCTGATCTCTGCCGCGCGGGCGCAGACGCTGAAGCTCGCCAATCAGATTGCGGCGGCCGATCCCGATATGCCCGTGCTGGTGGCGCGCGCGCCGTGGATCGACGTGGATGTGGCCACCGCCATTTCCGATCCGGTGCTGGACCTTGCCTCGCCGCTCAAGGGGCCGTTCATGGCCAGGCCGCTGGCCGCGCCGCTGGCGGCCAAGGCGGCGCTGCGGCTGGCGCGGCTGGCAGGCATATTGCCGGCCTATTTCGCGACGGCGGACGGTGAGAGCGAGGCGGAAGTCAGCGCTGCCGACATCGACGCTTATGACGACGCCGTGCATCTGGACATAGCGACGCGGGCGCGGCTGCCGGTTTCCGCCAGTGAAACGGCGGAGATCGTCGCCTTCCGCAGCCCGGACGAACCGCGCGAGCATGTCGCGCTGATCGTCGGCCAGCGCGATTCCTCCCCGCCGGTGATCCGGTTGCACAGCGAATGCCTGACCGGCGATGTGCTGGGGTCGCTGAAATGCGATTGCGGGCCGCAATTGCATGAGGCGCTGCACCAGATCGCGGATTCGAAATGGGGCATACTCCTCTATCTGCGGCAGGAAGGGCGGGGCATCGGCCTTGTGAACAAGCTGCGCGCCTATGCCTTGCAGGATCAGGGTTTCGATACGGTCGACGCCAATGTGCGGCTGGGCTTCGCCATCGATGCCCGCGATTTTTCCGTCGCGGCGCGGATGCTCCACCTGCTCGGCGTGGGCGAGGTGCGGCTGCTGACCAACAATCCCAACAAGGTGACGGGGCTGGAAGCGGCGGGAATCAAGGTGGCGGAGCGTCTGCCGATCATCCTGCCCGCCAATCCGCACAATGAACGCTATCTGGCGACCAAGCGCGACCGGACCGGGCATCAACTGTGAGCATGGTCCGCGTCGATACTGGCGCGGGGCGGCTGTCTTGCGGCGCGATCGAAATGGCCTGCACCATCGGGCGCGGCGGCGCCTGCGCGGCGGCGGACAAGCGGGAAGGGGATGGCTGCACGCCCCTGGGCATCTGGCCGATCCGGGGGGTGCTGCTGCGGCCGGGCAAGGCGGAGGCGACCGGCATCCGTCTGCCTTGGCGTTGGGTGCGGGCAGGGGATGGCTGGTCGGACGATCCGGCCGACCCGGCCTATAACCGGCCTGTCCATCTGCCGCGCGCTTTCTCGGCGGAAAATCTGCTGCGCGATGACGATGCTTATGACGTGATCGTGGTCCTCGGGCATAATGACGCGCCGCCAGTGCCGGGGCAGGGGAGCGCGATCTTCTTCCATCTGTCGGAGGGGCGACCCACCGCCGGCTGCGTGGCGGTGGACCGGGCGGACATGCTCCGGCTGCTGCCGTTGCTGGTGCCGGGCGATGTCATGGAGATTGTTTAGCTAAGCCCGCTCCAGTTCCGCCACCTCACCACCAGCCGCTTCCAGCAGACGCCGCTCCAGCGTTTGCAGCCGTCCCTTGCTCTCGATCTTCCCGGCCAGCAGGTCGGTCACATAGAAAGTATCCACCGCCCGCTCACCATAGGTGGCGACATGCGCGCTGTGCACCGTCACCTTCGACTGGAACAGCGCATTGGCCAGGCTGAACAGCAGCGCCGGACGGTCGCGCGCATTGACCTCGATCACGGTGAAGCGGTTCGACGCCTTGTTGTCGATCAGCACATTGGGTTCGATGCGGAAGGCTTCGGCGCGGGTGCGGGGCAGGGGCCGCGCTTCCAGCTTGGTGATCATGCGGTGGCGGTTGGCCAGCGAATCCTCGATCGCCTTGCTGATGCGGGCGAGCTGGTCGGGACTGTGGAAGGCGCCGCCCAGCGGGTCCTGCACTAGGAAATTGTCGATCGCCACGCCGTCGCGCGTGGTGTGGATGCGCGCGTCGATGATGTTGCCGCCCGCCAGATGGATAGCGCCCGCCACCCGGTAGAACAGCCCCGGATGGTCGGCGGCATAGACCGTGACCAGCGTCGCCCCGCGCTGCGGATAATATTGCGCGGCGATGGAGAGCGGGGAATCGCCCGCCTCCAATATATGCTGCGCATTGTGGATGAGGATGTCCTCCGGCTCCGCGATCCAGTAGCTTTCGGGGAGTCGCTTGCTGAGCCTGTCGAAATCCGCCTCGGGCAGGTTCAGCGCCTCGCGCAGCGCCTGCTGCTTGGCGGCGACGCGTTCGCTGCGGCCCTTCTGCTTGTGGCCAAGGCGCAGCACCTCTTCCGCCGCTTCGTAAAGGTCGCCCAGCAACTGCCGCTTCCAACTGTTCCACACGCCCGGTCCGACGGCGCGGATGTCGACCACGGTGAGGCACAGCAACAGGCGAAGCCGTTCCGGGCTTTGCACCACGTCGACGAAATCGAGGATGGTCTTGTAATCGGCCAGATCGCGCTTGAAGGCGGTGGCCGACATCAGCAGGTGATGCAGCACCAGCCACGACACCGTTTCGGTTTCCGCTGCCGTCAGGCCCAGACGCGGGCAGAGATATTCCGCCACTTCCGCGCCCAATATGCTGTGGTCGCCGCCGCGGCCCTTGGCAATGTCGTGCAGCAGCACCGCGACATAGAGGACACGGCGGGAGATCAGCTTGCCCATGAGTTCGGTGGACAGCGGATGGTCTTGCTCCAACTCGCCCTTCTCGATCCGCGCCAGCAGGCCGACGGCGCGGATGGTATGCTCGTCCACCGTATAATGATGGTACATGTCGAACTGCATCTGGGCCACGACGCGGCGGAAATCGGGGATGAAGCGGCCGAACACCGTGGACTCGTTCATCCAGCGCAGCACCGTTTCCGGGTCGCGGGGAGAAGTCAGCACTTCCATGAAGGCGGCGTTGGCGCGCGGGTCCCGGCGGACCCTGGCGGTGATGAGGCTGGCGTCGCGGCTGGCGGAGCGCATGGCGCTGGGATGGATGGCGAGGCCATGTTTGTCGGCCAGCGCGAAGATTTCCAGCAGCCGGACCGGATCATCCTGAAAGAAATGATCGTTGGGCAATGCCAGCCGCCCGCGATCCAGCACGAAACCGTCCAGCTTCTTCGGGCGTCGGAAGAAGCTGGGGATGTAGCGCCGCCCGCGTTCCGCCATCTGGTCGTCCAGATGCGCAAGGAACACGGCGGTCAGGTCGCCAACCGTCTTCGCGTTCAGGAAATAATAGCGCATGAAGCGCTCCACCCCCGACCGCCCGGCGCGCCCGGTAAAGTGCATCCGCGTCGCGGTTTCCAGCTGAAGGTCGAAGGTCAGCCGGTCCTCCGCCCGCCCGGTGATCATGTGCAGGTGGCAGCGCACCGCCCACAGGAAATCCTCCGCCTTCTGGAACTGGCGCAGCTCGCTTTCAGTCAGCAGGCCGACATCGACCAGCTCATCGACCGATTTCACCCGGTTCACATATTTGCCGATCCAGAACAGCGTGTGCAGGTCGCGCAGGCCGCCCTTGCCCTCCTTCACATTGGGTTCGACGACGTAGCGGCTGTCGCCCATCCGCCGGTGGCGCTCGTCGCGCTCCTCCAGCTTTTCGGTGACGAAGGCGCGGGCTGTGCCCTGCATCACCTCAGCATCGAAGCGGGTGGCGGTTTCCTCGTACAGGGCGCGGTCGCCCCAGATATAGCGCGCTTCCAGCAGGGCGGTGCGGACGGTCAGGTCCGCCTTCGCCATGCGCATGGTTTCGTCGATGGAGCGGCTGGAGTGGCCGACCTTCAGCCCCAGGTCCCACAAGGAATAGAGCATGGATTCAATGACCTGCTCGGTCCAGCCGGTCGGCTTCCAGGGGGTGATGAAGCCGATATCGACATCGCTGTGCGGCGCCATCTCGCCCCGGCCATAGCCGCCCACTGCGGTCAGCACGATTCGTTCGCCTGTGCTGCGATTGCTCGCCGGGTAGAGATGATGCGTCGTCGCGTCGTAGAGCAACCGCAATATCTGGTCGATCAGGAAGGCGAAGGCCGTGACCGCTTCACGCCCACGCGTCGGTTTCTGGTCGAGGCGGCGGGCGACATCCTCCCGCCCTGCGTCCAGAGCCGCCTTCAACTCTTTCACGATCAGGCCGCGCAGCTTCATCTGGTCGCCCCGGTGCTCCTGCGCCAGGGCGTTGATGCGGTCGGAAATGGCGCGCCGGTCGATGATGGCGCGTCGGGACCCCAATTTCGGAAACTGCATGACCATGTGATGTATTTAGCCTTCCTGACCGGCCGCTGCCAGTTGCTTGAGGCGATATAGCTGATCCAGCGCTTCGCGGGGCGAGAGGGCATCGGCATCGATGCCGTCCAGCGCGGCGCGCAGGGGATCGACCATCTCCTCGACCTGCGCCGTGGCGGCGGCGAAAAGGGGCAGGTCGTCCAGCCCCGCCGCGATGCCGCCGGTCTTGGCCTTGCCCGCTTCGAGCCGGGCGAGAACGTCCTTCGCCCGCTTGAGGACGGCTGGCGGAAGCCCGGCCAGCCGCGCCACGGCCAGACCGTAGCTGCGATCCGCAGGCCCCTCCGCAACCTCATGCAGCAGGACCAGATCGCCCTTCCACTCGCGCGCCCGGACATGATGGAGCGAAAGGGAGGACAGGCTTTCCGCCAGACGGGTCAGCTCATGATAATGGGTGGCGAACAGGCAGCGGCAACGGTTGACCTCATGCACCGCCTCCACCACCGCCCAGGCGAGCGCCAACCCGTCATAGGTGGAGGTGCCGCGCCCGACTTCATCCAGAATGACGAAGCTGCGTGTCGTGGCCTGCGCCAGAATCGCGGCGGTTTCGACCATCTCGACCATGAAGGTGGACCGGCCCTTGGCCAGATTGTCCGACGCGCCGACGCGACTGAACAGCCGGTCGACCAGCGTCAGCGTCGCGGCCTCGGCAGGAACGTAGGCGCCCGCCTGCGCAAGAATGACGATGATCGCATTCTGACGCAGGAAGGTCGATTTACCGCCCATATTGGGGCCTGTGACGAGCCAGAGCCGGTCGCCGGTGGCAAGGCGGCAGTCATTGGCGACGAAGGGCTGGCCTTCGCGGTGCAGCGCATCCTCGACCACCGGATGGCGGCCGCCGCTGATGTCGAGGCAGGGTCCTTCGCCATCGTCGGGCAGGAAATGGGGCCGCTGCCATCCGCCTTCGGCCCCGCGTTCGGCAAGGGCCGCCGCGACGTCCAGCCGGGCGAGGGCATCGGCGGCGCGGGCGATCTCCGCCTTGCGGGCGAGGGTGGCCTCTATCAGATCCTCCAGATGTGCGGCTTCGGCGACCAGTGCATGGGCGCCCGCCTGCGCGACGCGGCTCGCCTGTTCATGCAGGTCGACCGAATTGAAGCGCACCACGCCGGCCAGCGTCTGGCGATGGGTGAAGCCGCTGTCGGGCTGCATCAGCTGGTCGGCGGCGCGGGCGGGCACTTCGACATGATAGCCGAGTACGCCATTATGCCGGATCTTGAGCGCGGCGATGCCGGTCTGCTCGCGATATTTGGCCTCCAGCGCGGCGATGGCGCGGCGGCCGTCACCGGCCAGCTTGCGCAGCTCGTCCAGCGCGGGGTCATGGCCGTCGGCGATATAGCCGCCATTGGCCGTTTCGGTCGGCGGGCTGGGAACAAGGGCGCGGGACAGGACATCGACCAGTGCGCCATGGCCGTCGAGCGAGGGGAGCAATTGGGCGAGCAACAACGGTTGGTCGGGCAAACGCCCCAACCGCTCGCGCAGCAGCCGCGCTTCGCCCAGCCCGTCACGAAGCTGGCCAAGGTCGCGCGGGCTGCCCCGGCCCATGGCGATGCGGCCGAGCGCACGCCCGATATCAGGCAAGGCACGCAGGGCGACGCGCAACTGGTCGCGCAGCATGCTGTCGTCGTGGAACAACTGGACAAGGCCCAGCCGCGCTTCGATGGCGGCCTGATCCATAAGCGGCGCAGAAAGATCCTGCGCCAGCAATCGCGCCCCCGCGCCCGTGACGGTGCGGTCCACCGCGCCGAGCAGGCTGCCCTGGCGCGAACCGCTCATCGTGGCGGTGATCTCCAGACTCTCGCGCGTCGCGGCGTCGATCGCGACATGGGCGCCGCTGGTCTTGCGCATCGGCGGGGCGAGGAAGGGCAGGGTGCCCTTGCCCGCATGGTCGAGATAGCTGAGCAAGCCCCCCATGGCCGCCAGTTCGGCGCGGCTGAACTGGCCGAATCCGTCGAGCGTGGCGACGCCGAAGACGCGCTTCAGGGACGCTTCGGCGCGGCCGCTGGAAAAAGCGTCGCGGTCGAAGGGGTGAGAATCGGGCAGATCCAGGTCCAGGCTGTCGGGCAGAACGATCTCGCTGGGACGCAGCCGGGCGAGCTCGGCGGGCAGGTCGGCGGCGCGCAGGGTCAGCGTTTCGAAGCGACCCGTCGAAATATCGGCGGCGGCAAGGCCATATTCGCCTACGTCCTCGCCCCCGACCTGCGCCAGCGCCACCAGCATATTGTCGCGCCGGCTGTCGAGCAGCGTCTCTTCGGTCAGCGTGCCCGCCGTCACATAGCGGACGATCGCGCGGGCGACGAGCGATTTGGACCCGCGCGCCTTGGCCTCGGCCGGGGTCTCGGTCTGTTCGGCAATGGCGACGCGGTGCCCCGCCTTGATCAGCCGCGCAAGATAGCTTTCCGCACTGTGCACCGGCACGCCGCACATCGGGATCGGCACCCCGGCATGTTCGCCCCGGCTGGTCAGCGCAATGTCGAGCGTCGCCGCCGCCGCCTTCGCATCCTCGAAGAACAGCTCGAAAAAGTCGCCCATGCGGTAGAAGAGCAGGCAGTCCTGCGCCTCCGCCTTGAGCGCAAGATATTGCGCCATCATAGGCGTCGCTTGTTGCGTGGATGTGTCGATCGTTCTCGCCATGATCATGCGGATAGCCCGAACCAAAGGCTCAGGCCAGAGTTTCGGAAAAGGGCAGGAAAATTGCGTTCTCGCACTTGCCCACAATATAATCTTACCGCTAGGGCCAAGGGGAATTGTTCCTTAATCCGGGTGTAGAGATGACCGACAAGTCGAATGTGGAGTTTTCCGAACGCGAGGCGCTGTTCTTCCACTCGACGGGGCGCCCCGGCAAGATCGAGATCATCGCATCGAAGCCGATGGCGACCCAGCGTGACCTCAGCCTTGCCTATTCGCCCGGCGTCGCGGTGCCCGTGCGCGCCATCGCGGCAGACCCGGCGACCGCCTATGACTATACCGCCAAGGGCAATCTGGTCGCGGTGATCTCCAACGGCACGGCGATCCTGGGCCTGGGCAATCTGGGCGCGCTGGCGTCCAAGCCGGTGATGGAAGGCAAGGCGGTGCTGTTCAAGCGCTTCGCCGATGTCGATTCCATCGACATCGAACTCAAGACCGAGGATGTCGACAAGTTCATCGACGCGGTCGAGTTGATGGAGCCGAGCTTCGGCGGCATCAACCTTGAGGATATCAAGGCGCCCGAATGCTTCATCATCGAACAGACGCTGAAGGAGCGGATGAACATTCCGGTCTTCCATGACGACCAGCACGGCACCGCGATCATCGCGGCGGCGGGCGTCATCAACGCGGCGATGCTGACCGGCCGCGACATGAAGACGATGAAGGTGGTGGTGAACGGCGCGGGCGCGGCGTCCATCTCCTGCACCGAGCTGATCAAGGCGCTGGGCGTGCCCAATGAAAACGTCATCATGTGCGATAGCAAGGGCGTGATCTATCAGGGTCGCACCGAGGGCATGAATCAGTGGAAGTCGGCCCATGCGGTGAGGACCGACGCGCGCACGCTGGCCGAAGCGGTCAAGGGGGCGGACGTGTTCCTGGGCCTCTCCGTCGCGGGCGCCATGTCGCAGGACATGGTGAAGTCGATGGCGGATAAGCCGATCATCTTCGCCATGGCCAACCCGGACCCGGAAATCTCGCCGCCCGAAGCGCATGCGGTGCGCCCCGACGCCATCGTCGCCACCGGCCGGTCGGACTATCCCAATCAGGTCAACAACGTCCTTGGCTTCCCCTTCATCTTCCGCGGCGCGCTCGACGTGCGGGCGACCGGGATCAACGAGCCGATGAAGCTGGCCGCCGCCAAGGCGATCGCCGAACTGGCCCGCGAACAGGTGCCGGAGGAAGTCGCCAAGGCCTATGGCCGCTCGCACAGCTTTGGCCCGGATTACATCATCCCCGCGCCCTTCGACCCGCGCCTGATGGAAGTTGTCCCCTCCGCCGTCGCGCAGGCGGCGATGGAAACCGGCGTCGCGCAGAAGCCAATTGCCGACATGGCCGCCTATCGCCAGTCCCTGAAGGCGCGACTCAACCCCACGACCTCGGTGCTGACCACCGCCTATGAGGTCGCCAAGGCCAACCCCAAGCGCGTCGTCTTTGCCGAGGCGGAAGAGGAAGTCGTGCTGCGCGCCGCGATCCAGTTCCGCGAGCTGGGCTATGGCATCCCCGTGCTGGTCGGCCGCGCCCATGTGCTCGACAAGCTCAAGGAACTGGGTGTGCAGGACCCGCAGAGCTTCGAACTGCACAACAGCGTCAATTCGCCGCTGGTGCCGGAAATGGTCGACCTGCTCTACAAGCGGCTCCAGCGCCGTGGCTATCTGCGCCGCGATTGCGAGCGGATGGTGAACCGGGACCGCAACATCTTCGGCTCGCTGCTGGTCAAGATGGGCCATGCCGATGCGATGATCACCGGCATGACGCGTCCGTTCGCCCAGACCCTGCGCGAAGTGAAGCGGGTGATGGACCCGGCGGCGGGCCGTACCCCCTTCGGCATTCACGTCATGGTGTCGAAGGACAAGACGGTGTTCCTGGCCGATACCACGGTCAATGAGCGGCCTTCCGCGCAGGAACTGGCCGACATTGCCGAAGGCACGGTCGCCGTCGCCCGGCGCATGGGCCACGATCCGCGCGTCGCGTTCCTGTCCTACTCCAATTTCGGCAACCCGCCGGGCGCTCATCTGGCCAATATGCGCGACGCGGTGAAGATCCTCGACGAGCGGGATGTCGACTTCGAATATGAAGGCGAAATGACCGTCGATGCGGCGCTCAATCCGACGGTGATGAAAAATTATCCCTTCAGCCGCCTGTCGGGTCCGGCGAACATTCTGGTCATGCCGGGCCTGCAATCGGCCAATATCTCGGCCAAGCTGCTGCGCGAACTGGGCGGCGCGACGATGATCGGGCCGTTGCTGGTCGGCATGGACAAGTCGGTGCAGATCGCCACCATGTCTTCCAACGCTTCGGAAGTGTTGACGCTGGCGGTGCTGGCGGCGGCGGGCGTCGCTCTCTGATACCGGCTTGGCGCCGGGGTCAACTCCGGCGCCAGCCCGTCAGATCGTCCGGCTGGTCGACATCGAAGCCCAGACCCTGCCGGACGATAGCGGAAAAGGGCAGGCCCAGCCGCCCGGCTTCCGCGCGATGCGCGGCGAAGCTGCCCTCCCCATAATGGAACTGGAAATCGGCGGCCTGCGGTAGCGGCAGCGACAGCGCATTGGTGCCCTGTCCGTGGAGGTCCGGCGCGATGGCAAGACTGTCCGGGGGACCCTCCAGCAGCGCGGCAATGTCCGCCGCCTCGATCAAGGGCAGGTCGGCGGACAGGATGACAAGCCGGTCGATTCCTGCCGCCAGCGCTGCGTCCCGCGCACTCGCCACGGCGGGATTGAGGCCGTGGCCCGGATCGGCAAGCAGGCCGATCGTCTCCGGCAAGGCGTGGCGCGACGGCCCGAGCAGCCGCAGCCGCTCCATGCCCGCCACCTCAGCCGCAGCGGCCACCGTGCGGTGCAGCATCTCCGCCACCAGATCGCGCCGTCCCGCTTCGTCCAGCACGGGCATCAGCCGGGTCTTGCAGGCGGCGGGCGCCTTGACCGGAATGACGACCCAGCAGTTCAACCGGCGATCCGCTCGGCCAGATCGAGCGCAGCCCGCGCCACCCGCGCGCGGTCGTCCAGCGTCTTCATCAGCGTGTCGGTCGCGGTGTGGGGAATGACAAGGCCCTCGCCGCCGTCGCGTGCATCCACCAGCAGGCCGTCGATAATGTCTGCATAATGGGCGGCGATGGCCTGATTGGTGACGGAGAGGCCTAGTTCGCCCATCAGCTTGGCGGTCGGTCCCTTGACCGCCTGCCCGCCGACGATCGGGGACACGGCAACGACCGGCGCGGAAGCCGCGGCCAGCGCCTCGCTGATCCCCGGCACCGCCAGAATCGGATCGACGCTGAGCCAGGGATTGGACGGCGCGATCAGGATGGCGCGGGTATCGGGATCGCTGATCGCCTCGATCACGCCGGGGGCAGGGCGGGCGCGCTCCGCTCCCTCGAAGCGGATGGCCCGAACGGCCGGGGCGCAGCGCTGCTCCACAAAATAGCGCTGGAAGGGAAGCTCGCCCTGATCGGTTTCGACATGGGTGGCGACGCTATCGTCGCTCATCGGCAGCACCGAGAGGCCAAGCCCCCATGCCGTCGCGAACCGCGCCGTCACCGCGCTCAACGTCTCGCCGGACGCCAGCAGATGCGACCGCAGCACATGCAGCGCCATGTCGCCGTCGCCCAGCAGGAACCAATCCTCTCCGCCCAGTGATTTCAGCGCGTCCATGAAGGTCCATGTCTCGCCCTCACGGCCCCAGCCCTGCGCGGCATTGGCCTTGCCCGACAGGGTATAGAGCAAAGTGTCGATATCGGGTGAGATGGCGAGGCCCAGATGCCGGAAATCATCCGCCGTGTTGACAATGGCGGTGATCTCTTGCGGTGGGCAGACCTGCATCAGCCCCAGCACCAGCTTGGCGCCGCCCACGCCCCCGGTCAGGACAACGGTGCGGCCGCTCACCGGAACAGATCCTCTTCCAGCGGGCGGACCAGCGCGCCCGCGCCATTTTCGCCTTCGGGCAGCGACAGGCCCCGGATCAGCGCGGCGGGCACGCTTTCCGCGCCTTCGCCCGTCACCAGCGTCGCGGCGGTGGCGATCTGGTCGGCCAGCGCGATCTGGGTGACTTCCAGTCGTCGTCCGTCGCGATCCTCCTCACCCCGCCGGTCGACCAGCGCCGGCAGCCCCGCCGCGCCGATAGCGACGCCCACCACGCCATGGCGCCAGGGCCGCCCGAAACTGTCCGAAATCACGATCCCGATTCCCGCAGCATCCGGCCCGGCCAGCGCATCCAGCAGGCCCCGCGCCGACCCGTCCGGATCGACCGGCAGCAGCAGGGCGCGCTCCGCCTCGCCCGGCCCGATATTCGACCGGTCTATGCCGCTGTTCGCCATCACATGACCCAACCGATGACGGGTGATCAGCACATGGGGCACGGCCCGTACCACGGCGCTGCTTTCGCGCAGCACCAGTTCGACCAGTCGGGCGTCCTTGTGCGTGGTGGCCGCGAGGGATATCGCCTCCTCGCCCGGCTCAATGGTGGAGAGGTCGATCATCCGCCCCTCCGCCTTGGACAGAATCTTCTGCGTCACCACCAGTACGTCGCCGGGCTTCAGCGGCCACAGGCCCGCCGCCGTCAGGCTTTCGCGCAGCAGCGCGGCGAGATCGTCGCCCGCGCGGATTTCGGGAAGATCGAAGAGCGGATGAATCGCAATCATGCCGTGCCTTAACGTGCCTGTGTCATTTACGGTAGCATCGGCTTTTGCTTGCCAAGCCGCGCCAAGTCGAGAAGAGAAGACAGAAAGTCGAGAAGAGCAGAGAAGATGACGATTTCAGGCACAGATTCGGTAGCATTTGACGGCGCCACTTTCCGCCGCGTTCTTGGTCATTATCCGACCGGCGTTTGCGTGGTGACCGCGGCGGAGGCGGACAAGGCGCCGACCGGCATGGTGGTGGGGTCCTTCACCTCCGTCTCGCTCGATCCGCCGCTGGTCGCCTTCTTCCCGGCGAAAAGCTCGCAAAGCTGGCCGCTGATCGAGAGCGCGGGCAAGTTCTGCGTCAACATCCTGGCCAGCGATCAGAAGCCGCTCTGCCAGCAATTCTCGGTCAAGGGTGCGGAGGACAAGTTCGCGGGCGTGACGCATCGCGTTTCGGCCAACGGATCCCCGATTCTGGATGGGGTGGTGGCCTGGATCGACTGCCAGCTCGAAGCCGTGCATGAGGCGGGCGATCATTATATCGTTCTGGGCCGCGTGATGGCGCTGGAGGTCGAGACGCCGGGCAAGCCGCTGCTGTTCTTCCAGGGCGGCTATGGTGAGTTCGCCCATCTCAGCTGAGCGGACGCCGGGGCAGAGCCCCGGCTCCCCTTTCAGAAGAAGCTGGTCGAATCCACCCCGGCCAGGCTGTTGATGCCGAGCAGCAGCACGCTTTGTTCGAAAGCGCCGTCGCCATTGGCGTCGTAGAAGACCCAGCCGTCGATGGTCCCCGCGATGAAGGCCACATGATTGACTCCGGCGGTCGTGTTGGCGGCGGCCAGCGCGTCGGAGAAATTATTGGTGGCGATCGTCTTTTCGGCATAGTCGGCGGCGGGCGGGCTGCCGTTCAGGAAGTCGAGGTCGATGCGGTCGCCTTCGCCGGCCCTGAAGTCGGTGATCCGGTCATAGCTTGCCGTGTTGAGCGTCGTATCGCCCCGATTGAAGACGAACACATCCGCCTCTGTCCCGCCGGTCAGCATGTCCTTGCCCGCGCCGCCGATCAATATGTCGTTGCCCGCGCCGCCGTCCAGACTGTCCTGCCCATCCTCGCCATAGAGCCGGTCGTCGCCGGCATTGCCCAACAGGGTGTCGTTGCCGGCGCCTCCCCACAGGCCGTTATTGCCGCCGTTGCCGGTGATGCTGTTGGCCAGATCATTGCCGGTGCCGTCGATATTGCCGATGCCGGTCAGGGTCAGCTTCTCGATCTCCGCGGCAAGCCGGTAGCTGACCGAGGCGTTGACCAGATCGGCGCCTCCGCCCGCCAGTTCGAAGATCAGATCGTCATTGGCGCTGTTGCCGTCGTCGGACCAGCTGTCGACGATACAGGTGTCGCCGCCGTCGCCGCCGGACATGCCGTCCGCGTCGGTGCCGCCGCCCATATCCCGGCGGGCAGCATGAGCGCGTTCGACTGGCAGGAAAGCTGGTGGATGGGTCCGCTGTTCGTCGCCCATGCCAATCCCTTCGCCTATGGCGACTGGCGGTACATCCGCTCGGCGGAAGAGGCGGAAGAGGCGGAAGAGGCGGCCGAGACGGTTGCGGCGCGGGGCTTCCTCTATGGCCTGTTCGGCCATGTCCACCGGCATCGTCGTTATGACTGCGCCGCCGCCACCATCTTCACCCTCGGTTCGCTCGGCCAGCCCCGCGACGACCGGGCCCGGACGCCGAAATGGGCGATGATCGAAATCAGGGGAGATATTGTGACCATCGAATCCCGCGACATTGACTTCGACCCGGAGGATCAGATGCACGCCATCCGCGCCACCACGCTTTCCGCCGCCACGCAGGAGCGGCTCTGCGGCTATTTCGCATGAAGATTCTCGTCACGGGAGCAGGGGCGGTGCTGGGGCAGGGCATCATCAAATCGCTGCGGCAATCGACGCTGGACTGCACCCTGATCGCGGCGGACCCCAATCCGCTGTCCTCGGGCCTTTATTGGGCCGATACGGCTTACCGGTTGCCCTTTGCCGCCGATCCGGCCTTTGGCGACCGCATCCACGAACTGCTCGACCGGGAGCGGCCCGATGTCGTGCTGGTCGGCACCGATGTCGAACTGTCCTATTTCGCCGCCGAGCGTCACCGGCTCGAAGCGCTGTTCCGCACCCATGTGCTGGTCAGCGATCCGCGCGTCGTCGCCATTGCCGACGACAAGCTGGAAACCGCCCGCTTTTTCGAGAGCGTCGGCCTGCCGCATCCGGCTTCCGCCTGCGCGGAGGATAGGGACGCGGTGGAGGCGCTGGTCGAATGCGTCGGCTTCCCGCTGATCGTGAAGCCCCGCATCGGCGCGCGCTCGGTCGGCGTGTCGCTGGTCCGCGACCGGGCCGAACTGGCGCAGGCGCTGGAAGGGCGCATCGGGCTGGTGGTGCAGGAGTGCGTCGGCAATCCCGAGTGCGAATATACCGCCAGTGCATTGGTCTTCGACGGTATGGTGCAGGCGTCCGTCGTCATGCGCCGCGACCTGCGTGATGGAAACACCTATCGCGCCTATACCGGCGACTATCCCGAACTGAACGAGCAGGTCCGCACGCTTGGCGAGGCGCTGCAACCCTATGGCCCGGCCAATTTCCAGTTCCGGCTGGACGACAGGGGCATTCCGCGCGTGTTCGAGATCAACGCCCGCTTTTCCGGCACGACTCCGTTGCGCGCCATGGCGGGCTTCAACGAGGTCGAAATGTGCGTGCGCAAGCTGCTCTACGGTACACCGATCGTCCAGCCGCCGGTCCGGTCCGGCGTCATCCTGCGCCTTCTGGACGAGATGTTCGTGCCGCGGGACCGGATCGACGCAGTGCGGTGAGGCCGCTGTTGGCCCTGACCGGCGGTTCGGGTTTCATCGGTCGCGCTTTCGCGGAGGCTGCGCGCCGAAGCGGCTATCGCATCCGTCATCTTTCCCGGCAATGCCCGGTGGGAGAGGATGAGTGGTGCTTCCTCGATCTGTCGGCATCGGACATCGGATCGCCTGATCTGAAGGGCTGTCACGCGCTCATCCATCTGGCGGCGCATATTCCGGCCGACCATCAGGACCCGGCCGAAGCGGCGCGATGCTGGCAGGTCAACGCGCTCGGCACATTGCGGCTGGTGGAGGCGGCGGTCCGCGACGGGGCCGGCCGGATCATGCAGACGAGCAGCGCCAATGCCTATGCCCCCGCCACCAATCCGCCGGATGAGTCCGCGCCGCTCTTTCCGCGCAGCCGGGGCTATTATCTGGGGTCGAAGATCATGCAGGAAATCTATGCGACGGAACGCTGTCGGGCGGCGGGGCTGATGCTTCAGACCCTAAGGCTCGGCTCGGTCTATGGGCCGGGCCAGCGGAGTGGCGCACTGGGCGCCATGATGCGGGCTGCGGCAGGCGGCATCATCCGAGTGCAGGGCGAGGGGCGGTTCGGATCGGACCTCGTTCCGGTCAAGGATGTGGTGCAGGCAATGCTGCTTCTGCTCGATAGCGAGGAAAGCGGCCCCTTCAATGTTGGCAGCGGCACGCGCACGACCATAGCCGCGCTGGCGCATTTTCTGGCCGAACGAACAGGCGCGGCGATCACCCATGAAGTGGCTGATAACGAGGATTGGGGCTTCCCCGCGCTCAATATCGATCGCCTGCGCGCCTTGGGCTACCGCCCGACGTCCCTGGTCGATGGTCTTCGCGGCATATCGGTCGGGCTGAAGATCAGCCCGTCAATTTAACTGCCGTTCGGCCCGCCGCCGGTGTTGCTGCCACCGCCGCCGCCGCCCATGCCACCGGCGCCGACCGCGCCGATATTGCCGAAGATTTCGTCGAACAGGCTGCGATGGCGACCCAGGGTCGGGGTCTTGTCGCCCGAAGGCGAGATATGGGCAATCTGCTCCATCCCCATGCGGTCCACGGCGACGACATTGCCCGCTGTGTCGAAACGCACATGCAGGATCGTCTGTCCCACCGGCTTGGGATTGGAAAAGGCCAGCGACCGCATGTCGCGCGACACATAATACCAGTCCTGATCGCCGAACTGCGCGGCGAAGCTCGGGCGGCCCAGCGTCCCTTCCACCGACGCGCGGTTGTCGATGCCCGGCTGGACCGAATCGACCAGCAGCTTGTCGACCTGATAGCCCTGATGGGTGCGGATGCGGGTGCAGCCCGACGCGCCGAGCAGCAGTGCGCAAAGGCCTGCCGCAAGCAAGATCCGCCCGCTGCGGGATTGGCGGCTGAACTGGCGCATGAACTTCTCCTGCGGGGGGCGACCCCGGACCTTGCCGAAAAACAAAGCCGCCATTGCATCGGGCGGCTGGGCGATCAATATGGAAATGCAGGGGCCTCGGCAAGGGGCCGCCTTTCGGTTCAGCCAGGAAACAGTTTCGTCATGCCGAGCATCTTCCAGCGTCTGTTCGCGCAAAGCGACCCGAAGGACGCGATGCGCCCCCTCTACAACGCCGTCGTCGCGGAGGGACGCCAGCCCCATTGGTATGTGCAAGGGCAGGTTCCCGACAGCATCGACGGCCGGTTCGACATGATCGTCGCGATCTTGGCGCAGGTGCTGATGCGGCTGGAAGCGCTCGGTGCAGCGCAGGAAAGCGTGTGGCTGACCGAATTGTTCGTCGACGACATGGACGGCCAGTTGCGGCAGGAGGGGATTGGCGATGTCGTCGTCGGCAAGCATATCGGCCGGATGGTGAGCGCATTGGGTGGCCGTCTTTCGGCCTATCGCGCGGCGCTGTCGGGCGAAGAGGATTTTTCCGGGGCGTTGACACGCAATCTCTATCGCGGGCAGACGCCGCCTGCCGACGCACTGGCCCATGTCGAATCGCATTTGCGCGCGCGATGGGTGCGGCTGGGTTGCCTCAGCCGCGATGCGCTGATGGCTGGAGACCTTGGATGAACAGCAACCCTGAATTTTCGCGGCCCGTGCGGGTCGACCAGCTCGCCCGCCATGCGCAGCCGGTGACGATCACCGCCGATGCCGCCGAGCGCGAGGCGCTGGCGAAGCGATTCCATCTTCTCGCCCTCGACCGGCTGGAAGCGGACTATGCGCTGAAAGAGGAAAATGGCGCGATCTTCGCCCATGGCCGGGTTCGTGCCGCGCTGGCGCAGCCCTGCGTGGCGACCGGCGTCGCGGTGCCGGAGACGGTCGATACCGATTTCCTCCTCCGCTTCGTCAAGGAAGGCACGGAAGCGCCCGAAGCCGACGAACTGGAACTGGATGCCGAGGATTGCGACACCATCGGCTTTGACGGTCTGGTCATCGACATGGGCGAGGCGGTGGCGGAGACGGTGGCGCTGGCCATGACGCCCTATCCGCGCTCTCCCGAAG
Organism: Sphingobium sp. EM0848; assembly: GCF_013375555.1. NCBI lineage: Bacteria > Pseudomonadati > Pseudomonadota > Alphaproteobacteria > Sphingomonadales > Sphingobiaceae > Sphingobium > Sphingobium sp. EM0848. Next base: position 2,649,345 of record NZ_JABXWB010000001.1, on the reverse strand, counting down.
CCGACGGCGTGTTGCGCGAAGCGGGGGTGCTGACCGAGGAACAGGCCAGCCCCTTCGCCGCGTTGCTGTCGCTCAAGGACAAGAAATGAGCCTGCGCGCTTAACCGTCCCGGCCTTTCCCTTCTGTTCGGCCCTGTGGCATAAGCCGGGGCCATGGAAGCCCCTCCGCGCAAGATCATCCATATCGACATGGATGCCTTTTATGCGTCGGTCGAGCAGCGCGACGATCCCTCGCTGCGGGGCAAGGCGCTGGCCGTGGGCGGTGGCGGGCCGCGCGGCGTGGTCGCGACCGCCAGCTATGAAGCGCGGAAATTCGGCGTGCGCTCCGCCATGCCGGGGGCGCGGGCGCGGCGGCTTTGCCCCGATCTGCTGTTCGTCCGTCCGCGTTTCGAGGTTTATCGCACGGTGTCCGCGCAGGTGCGGGAGATTTTCGCGCGCTTCACCGACATCATCCAGCCGCTGTCGCTCGACGAAGCCTATCTCGACGTCACGATGAACAAGCCGGGCCTGGCGTCCGCCACTCGCATTGCCGAGGAAATCCGCCGCCTGATCCGCGAGGAAACGGGCCTCACCGCATCGGCGGGCGTGTCCTACAACAAGCTGATCGCCAAGCTTGCGTCCGACCAGAACAAGCCCGATGGCATCTGCGTCGTGCGGCCGGAGGAGGGGGCGGCCTTCATCGCGAAGATGCCGGTGCGTCGTATCCATGGCGTCGGGCCGGTGACGGCGAAGCGGATGCAGGCGCTGGGCATAGAGACGGGCGCGGACCTGCGGGCGAGGGAACTGGCCTTCCTTCAGCAGCATTTCGGCAGCGCCGCGCTATTCTATTATCGGGCCTCACGCGGCGAGGATGATCGCCCGGTCCATGAGCGGCAGGAACGCAAATCGGTGAGCGTCGAGGACACTTTCTTCGACGATCTCCTCACCGAAGACGTGCTGATGACGGAAATAGACCGGATTGCCGACAATCTCTGGGGGCGGATCGAAAAGAGCGGTGCCTATGGCCGGACCGTCGTTCTCAAGATCAAGTTCGCGGATTTCCGCATCATCACCCGGTCGAAAAGCTTTGCTGCGTCCGTCCGCTCACCTGATCTGCTGGCGGAAACCGGGCGCGGGCTGCTCCGGGCGCAACTGCCGCTGCGCATGGGCGCCCGGCTGTTGGGATTGGGGGTCCATAATCTGGACCATGAGGAGCCGGAGGGAGAGGCTGGCGAGCAGCTCAGCCTCTCCCTCTGACGGCGCTCAGAAGGGGAGCCAGTTCCGCTTTTCGGTGAACTTCATGTAACCGGCATTGACGCCCAGCCGATAGCCGACGCCCAGCCGGATCGGGATCAGCACCACGCTGCCCCAGCGCAGATAGCTGGCGGTGAAGCCGCCCACCAGATAGGCGGTGCCCTCCGCGGCCGGGAAGCGGTGATAAAGGTCCTGCGTGTCGTAGAGATTATAGACCAGCACGAAGGTATTGGCCGCATTGCCGCCAACGTCGAAGCCGATGGACGGGCCGGTCCAGTAGACCTCGCGCTTGCCTTCGATCTTGTGGTTGAGCGTGCCCGACCCATAGCGCAGTCCGACGACGAACGCGCCCGACGCTTCGCGTCCCGCAATATAGGCGTTGGGACGGCCCTGATCCTTCAGGATTTTCTCGATGATTCCGGCCAGGCCTTCCGCGCCCTTGCCGAACACGCCCTCGGCTGCGCCGATCAGGTCGTCCTGCTGGTAGGAATCGCTGGGCGTAATCGCGGCGGGCGGCGAACTGGCCGTCACCGGCGCGCCGGTGGCCGTGGCTCCCGCACCGGAGGGCGCGGCGTTCGATGCCGCGCCATTGTCCGCCGGATAGCTTGTGCCCGGCTGGACGCTGTGGTCGACGCCCGGCTCGGTCGGTGCGCTGCCTTGCTGCGGCGGGGGCGCCAGGTCGGAATCGATGGCCGCGTTGGGATCGACCGTGCGCACCTGCGCCTGCGCCGCGACCGGCGCCAGCGTCATCCCGGCCAGCGCAGCCGCCAGCGCGCCGGCCCGCGCCACGCGGCTGGATACCCGCCCCAATATCCCGATCATGCCCGATACTCCCGAAAAGGCCCGCTACTCAAATGATCCCCCAGATTATCGGGCAACAAGCTGAAACGACAATGAACGAACGGCGACCCGAGTCGATTCCGCGCCAGTCCGAATCCTTTTTCGCGAAAAGCCGCAAAATTTCATGATCAAGGACCGTTGCCATGCGCGAAAGCCGCCGCTATAGGCCGACACCTAGCCACTGCTCACCTTTCCGGTGGGCAAATTCGTGCGGAGACGTGGGTGAGTGGCTGAAACCAGCGGTTTGCTAAACCGTCGTAGCCTTAAGGGGCTACCGAGGGTTCGAATCCCTCCGTCTCCGCCACCTTTCCCATATCTATTTGAGATATGGGGATTTTGATTGCCCCGATCCAAAAGCCCCACATGAGCCGCGAAAAGGGCGGATGCGATGAAATCGGGCTTCTGGGTTCCGGTGACCGACCCCTTTTCCGCCACTCTCAGCGCCCTTTGCCCTCGCCGCAAGCGGACCTTGGCGATCAGCTGATGCCGAGATGAAACAGCGTGGTCCGCACCGCTTCTTCAAGAGGCGTGTGCGGCTCTTCACCAAGAAAAGCGACGAGCTTGCGATTGTCGAGGCGGATGGGCTCGCGCCACAGATACCGCATTCTGTAAAGCTCCCTCGCCGTTTCGTTGAACAGGCCGGCCAGGCCGATGAGAGGCCATGGCAGCGCGCGAACCTTCATCGTCGGGCGTTCCAGCGCGTGGGTGATAGCGTGGATCATTGCCTTTCCATCGGCGTCCCATGTGCCGCCGAAGTGGAAGCGCGCAAAGGGCTCCAGCTCATTTGACCTGTCCAGCAGGCGCGCGATCGTCTCAGCCGCGTCAGGCAAATAGGCCCAGCCATGCCCGATATCTTTTGGCCCAGGCCGGGTGATCGCTCCTATCCGCCTGCCTGGCGTGACCAGCCCCTGGCTGAACCAGTTGTTCCCCGGCATCGGTCCGAAAAAATCTCCGAAGCGCACGATCAGCACCGGCACCCCCGCCCTGCTTGCCTCCTCCAGCCGGTGTTCCAGTTCAACACGGATGCGCCCTTTTTCTGTAGGCGCATGCTGCGGCGAGTCTTCACGCAGGTCGGGAAAGGCATCCGCCCCATAGTTATAGATGGTGCCTGGCAGCACGATCCGCGCGCGCGCCGCCCGTGCCGCCGCGATGCTGTTGTCGATCATCGGCAAGACGAGGCGTCCCCAGCCGCGATAGCCCGGCGGGTTGACCGCATGGACGATAAGCTCGACGCCCTCTGCCGCGCGGCGCACATCCCCGGCGTTCATGGCATCGCCCTGGACCCACCGCACCCCTGCAAGGGGAGCCGTGCCCTTGGTTGCCGGCCTGACCGGATTGCGTGCCATGGCGACAACCCTCCACCCGTGGCGGATCAGCGCCGCCGCCGTCTCTCCGCCGATGCCGCCCGTGGCACCCAGAACCAATGCCGCTTTTCTGTCAGTCATCGCTCGTCTCCTTCGCCTGACGGACAAATAGGCAACCGGCACTCTGCATGGAATTGTCAGAGTGTCTTCATCAGCTAGTATGTTTTTGATGAACAGGATCGATTGGGACGACCAGCACGCCTTTCTGGCGGTGCTGGAGGAAGGCAGCCTTTCCGCTGCTGCGCGGCGCATGGGCGTGGCCCAGCCCACGATGCGCGCGCGGATCGAGGCGTTGGAGCGGCGTCTAGGCACGGTGCTGTTCACCCGGTCGGTCAAGGGCCTTGTCCCGACCGAACAGGCGCGCCTGTTGAGCGACGCCGCAAGGGCCATGCATCGCGCTTCGGAGGCCTTTGTGCGCGCCGCCTCCGCTCCGCCGGGAGAAGTGGCGGGTAACGTCCGGCTCAGCGTCTCTGATTTCGTGGGCATTGAGGTGTTGCCCCGAATGCTGACGGGGTTGCGCGCGCAAGCCCCCCTGTTGATCGTCGAGGTCGAGATGAGCAACGGTCTTGCCAATCTGCTTGAACAGGAAGTCGATGTTGCGGTCCGCATGGCTCCGCCGCGCCAGAATGCTCTGGTCGCGCAAAAAGTCGCTTCCATCCCCCTCGGTCTGTTTGCCCATATGGACTATCTCGCGGCGCGGGGCGTGCCGGAGACTGTAGCGGATCTCGCCGGCCATGACCTGATCGGACCGGATAGGGCGCGCGCCGATCTCGATGTGGTCGCGGCGCTGTTGCCGGAACTGCATCGAAACCGTTTCATCCTGCGGACCGACAGTCATCCCGCTCAACTGGCGGCCGCGCGGGCAGGGCTGGGCATTGCGGTGGCGCAGCGCCCGATCGGCCTGTCAGACCCGGCGCTCCGTCCCGTTCTCCCAGGCTTGCCGTTGCCCGACCTCGACACTTGGATCGTCATGCACGAGGATCTGCGCGAAACCCCGCGCGTGCGGGCGCTGTTCGATCATCTGGTCCGGGAATTCCAGGCTTATTGCAGATAGGCCGGTTATTGTTTGGTGGACAGCAAACCGTTCCCATCGCGGAAGCGATCAGGCAGAGCAAAATATCACGCGTTTCAGGCCCATTTAGGGTAAGATGAAATCTGGCCGTCAATCCAGGAATCGACCCCGGCACTATATGTCGGAGAGGTATTGCCATGAAGGGCCGGGACAGATCTTTGCAGTCCAAGGTAGAAGGCGCAGGCGATGCCCTTTTTTCCATCCTGTGTCTTCGGCAAACGTTATTTCTAGGGCTGGTTCTGCTCTCGGCACCGGGCTTGGCCGGTCCATTCGAGGATGCCGCCGCAGCCTATAAGCGCGGCGATTATGAAAGCGCCATGCGCCTCTATCGTCCCCTGGCGGATCAGGGCGATGCGCGCGCGCAGAACAGCCTTGGCCGCATGTATTTGCGCGGTCAGGGCGCCAGCCGGGACTATCGGGAAGCCATGAAATGGTTTCGGCGGGCGGCGGCGCTGGGGATTCCTGATGCCCAGTATAATCTGGGCGAAATCTACCTGCGCGAATATGGCGTCACGCAGGATCTGGTCGAAGCCGCGCGATGGTACGCCCGTGCCGCCGAGCAGGGGCATGTCGCCGCTCAATTCACCTTGGCCGTCCTTTACACGATTGGCGGGGGCGTCTCGAAAAATCCGCAAAAGGCGGCCTATTGGTTCGATCGTGCCGCGACGCAGGGCAATCCGGATGCCCAGGTCGAATTGGGCATCCTTTATGGCACCGGTCGGGGGGTGCCAAAGGATGCGGTGACGGCCTATAAATGGCTCACCCTGGGTCAGACCTACGCGCGCACGAACGCCGTCCGCGCAAAAGCGGCTGGATCGCTGGCGCGCCTGTCCAAGGACATGACCCCGGCCCAGATTGCCGAAGCCCAGCGACAGGTGAGCGAGTGGAAAGCGATCCCGGCAAAGGGAGGGCGCTCATGACCCCCTCCCGCGCTTCCCTATCGGTCCCGGATGCGGCTTCGGACATGCAGGGCTGGCGAAGCGGCGGCCGACGATATTGGTTCGCCATACTGGTCGGTTTCGCCAGTCTGGCTCTCACCCTCGGCGCATGGCGCTGGCTCTCGCAGGAGCAAAGCCGCTCGATCGAAACCGAATTTACGGTGGAAGCCGATCAGCGCGCCGAGGGGATCAAGCGGCAATTCGCGGCGGAAACGAGCGTTATCAAGGCGTTGCTGGGCTATTATCAGGGATCGGAGTCGGTCAGCCGTGACCAGTTTTCAGCCTTCGCAAAAGTCTATCTGACGGGATTGTCGAGCCTCGACTCCGTCCAGTGGGTGCCCGCTGTTCCAGACGCGGCGCGCGCCGAGACCTTCCCGATCCTTTACGCGGAAACCACCATGGGTAGCGCGACGGATATGATCGGCTTCGATTGGGGATCGGATCGATATGCGCGGGCGGCGATGCTCGCGGCGCGCAGCAGTGGCGAGATCAATGCAGCGGCGCACATCAAGCTGCCGCAAATGACCGACGACGCGCCGCGCATCGCCGTGTTCGCGCCGGTCTATCAGGGATCGGTCGAGGAGATGACCGTCGATGAGCGGCTTGCCCATCTGAAAGGTTTCGTGGTGGCCGTGCTGCGCATCGGCGACATGATCCAGGGCGCCATCGATCTGACGCCGCGCGAAGGGGTGAATCTCTATCTGCTCGATTCTTCCGCCCCGCCGTCGCAGCGCGTCCTGCTGTCCATCCTTGCGTCGGGCAATGAGGGAAAACGGCATCCCGGCACTGGTGCCGAAATGGAGGGCGACCTGTTTCATTCCAGCTCGCTTGTCATCGGGGATAGCGTCTTCACCATCTACAGCGCGGCAACCGATGCCTATGGGGCTAAACGGCTGACGTCGACGCCGACTATCGCGCTGACCGGCGGCCTCGCCGTCACCTTGATCCTGACGATCTACCTCGTCTCGCTCGCCAATCAGCGCGCTCGCACCGAACAGGTCGTGGCCCTGCGGACAGCGGAATTGCGGGGCGTCAATACGCGGCTGGAAGAAAGAACGATGCAGTTGGTGGAATCCGAAGCCGAACTGCGTGCCGCCATGGAAAAGGCGGAAGAGGCGACCCGCGCGAAAAGCCAGTTCCTCGCCAATATGAGCCATGAGATCCGTACGCCGATGAACGGCGTGATCGGCGCGGCCGAGCTGTTGAGCGACACCAAGCTGACGGTATCGCAGCGCGAATATCTCTATATGGTCAGCCAGTCGGCCGACGCGCTGCTCCACCTCATCAACGATATTCTGGACTTCTCGAAGATCGAGGCGGGTCGGCTGGAACTGGAACATGTGGCCTTCACCCTGCGCGACGAGCTGGCCGACACACTGCAATCCTTCGCCGCGCGCGCGACCGAAAAGGGCATAGAACTGGCCTGCCATGTCGCGCTTGACGTGCCCGATGCGCTGGAGGGCGATCCCTATCGGCTGCGGCAGGTGGTCATCAACCTTGTCGGCAATGCGCTGCGCTTCACCGATCAGGGCGAGGTCGTCGTCGACATAGCGATGGACGAGAAAAGCGACACGGCAGTGCGGTTGCGCATCGCGGTGAACGACACCGGCCCCGGCGTCCCGCCCGACAAGCAGCAACTGATCTTCGAGGCATTTTCGCAGGCGGATTCCTCCTTTACCCGCCGCTATGGCGGCACGGGCCTTGGCCTGACCATCGCCTCGCAGCTCGTCCAGCTGATGGGCGGACAGCTGCAACTGGATAGCGAGGTCGGGCGCGGCAGCACCTTCCACTTCACCATCCCCTTTGCCCTGTCGGAGGTCAGGCCGGCCGGCCAGCCGGTCGAACAACCCACGCTGTTGGGACTGCCGGTGCTGGTGGTGGACGACAATGCCACCAACCGCCGCATATTGGACGAGATGATCCGGGGCTGGGGCATGAAGCCGCTGGCGGTCGACAGCGGACCCAAGGCCCTTGCCGCGCTGAGAAATGCCGCCGGGATCGGCCGTCCCTTCCGGCTGGTGCTGCTCGACATGATGATGCCCGACATGGACGGCTTTTCCGTTGCCCGCGAAATCGCTGGCGGCGGCGATGCGGAGCGGCCGGCCATCATCATGCTCTCTTCCGCGCACAGGGACGAAATGGCCCGGCGTCGCCAAGCGGTCGGCATCGACGCTTTCCTGTTGAAGCCGGTGCGCCAATCCGAACTGCTCGAAAGCATTTTCACCGCGCTGAAGGTGACGGTGGCCGAAGAAGCCCATGCGCCCGAGCCCCTGCCCGATCATCTGGTTTCGCTCCATGTCCTGGTGGCGGAGGACAATGCGGTCAACCAGCGGCTCGCTTTGCGGCTGCTGGAGAAGCGGGGGCATCGGGTCAAAATCGTCGGCAATGGCGCGCAGGCGATCGAGGCAATGGGGCAGGATAATTTCGATGTGGTGCTGATGGATGTGCAGATGCCGGAAATGGACGGCTTCCAGGCGACCGCCGCCATCCGCGAACAGGAACGCACATCAGGCGACCATATGCCGATCATCGCCATGACGGCGCATGCAATGCGGGGCGATCGCGAACGCTGCCTGCAGGCGGGCATGGACGATTATATCTCCAAGCCGCTCCGGGCTGAGGATTTCTACCAGGTCGTGGAAGGACGGTTCGCGGCGACCGCGAAATTTGAGGACAAGGAAGGGCCTGCGACATGAGCACGCTTCTTGACTGGACCAGGGCGCTCCAGAATGCCGATGGCGACGAGGACTTGCTGATCGAACTGGCGGGCGTCTTCATCGATGAAGGGCCTGAGATGATGCGGCAGGTCCGCGCCGCGATCGATGTCCGGGACGCGCGGGAGCTTCAGCGCGCCGCGCACAGCCTGAAAGGCACGGCGCATATCTTCGCGGCATCAGCCGCCACCGACGCCGCCTTCCGGCTTGAAGCCATGGGCGCGGAAGGTGATCTCAAGGATGTGGAGGATGCCTGGGTGATCCTGCGGTTCGAGTTCGACGGGCTGCTGGCCGCACTCAAGGCGAAGGTCGGCGGCGAAAGTTCGGATGAAGCGCGCAACACGCAAAATTCATGAGAGGGTAGAAGCTATATTTGTTGTTTGTTTTCCGCATTTTGCGAGCCAGAAGATGTTACCATCTGCTTCAAAATGCTCTAGCAATGGGGTGAAAGGCCATGGCGAAGCAACGCATCAATGTCCTGCTGGTCGAGGATAATCCGGTCTATTCCCGACTGATCCAGAAACTGCTCACCCGATCGGAGCATCAGCATTTCGAGATCGCGATGGCCGGCACGCTGGAAAGCGCGATCGAACGGCTGGGGGTCGGCGGAATCGATGTTGTCCTGCTGGACCTGATGCTGCCCGACAGCGCGGCGCTGGACACTTTCTATCGCCTGCGCGCGCACGACATGCGCACGCCCATCATCGTCCAGAGCGCGATGGACGATGTCGGCCTTGCCAGCAAGGCGGTCGAAGGCGGGGCGGAGGATTATCTGCTGAAAGATGGCATCAGCGGCGCGGCGCTGACCCGTTCCATCCATTATGCGATCGAACGCACCCATGCGCGCGGGGCGGAATGGTCCTCCTCCATGCTGCACCTCGCCCAGCAACAGTTTCTGAAGGCGGCCTATATTGCCGGGCTGGACCCCAATATCCGGCAACGGCTGCTCTTTCCGGAACGGACGCAGATCGCCGCTTTGCCCTTCAAGCGCGACGGCGTCGATCAGGTGGAAACCGTGTTCGCCTATCGGGTGCAGCATGTGCTGACCATGGGGCCGACCAAGGGCGGGCTTCGCTACCATCCCGACGTCAGCCTTGGCGAAGTTGCGGCGCTATCCATGTGGATGACCTGGAAATGTGCGCTGGCAAAACTGCCCTTCGGTGGCGCCAAGGGCGGGGTCCGGGTCGATCCCACTGCGCTCAGCAAGGATGAGCTGGAGCGGCTCACCCGCCGCTATACATCCGAATTCATCGGCATGATCGGCGCCGACAAGGATATTCCCGCGCCCGACATGGGGACGGATGCGCAGATCATGGCCTGGATCATGGACACTTATAGCGAGCATGTCGGCTATTCGGTTCCCTCTGTGGTGACGGGAAAGCCCGTTGTCCTGGGTGGCTCGCTGGGCCGCCACGAAGCGACCGGACGCGGCCTTGCCTATCTGGTGAGCGAGACCTGCCGGCAGATCGGCCTGGACCTCAACGGCGCCACGGCGGTCGTCCAGGGATTCGGCAATGTCGGCATGCACGCGGCCACCTTCCTGGCCGAGGCCGGGGCGAAGATCATCGGCATCAGCGACGTGAGCGCCGCGCTCCACAACCCGAACGGCCTGCCCATCGACAAGCTGAAGGACCATGTCCGCCAGCATCGCCAGCTGTTCGGCTGTCCCTATGGGGAGATTATTCCGGGGCGCGACCTGCTGGAACTCCATTGCGATATCCTTGCGCCCTGCGCCCTGCAGAACCAGATCACCGCAGAAAACTCCTCCCGCATCAACTGCAGGATCGTGGCGGAGGGCGCCAACGGACCGACCACGCTGGAGGCCGACGACATGCTGGACGCGCGCGGCATCATCGTGCTGCCGGACATATTGTGCAATGCGGGCGGTGTGGTCGTATCCTATTTCGAGTGGGTGCAGGGGCTGCAGAACCTCACCTGGCCGCTCGAGGAGATCAACAACCGCATGCGCGACATCCTGACCGACGCACTGGCCCGCACACAACGTCGCGCGCAGGCCGAAAAGGTCGATATGCGCACCGCTGCCATGATCGAGGCCTTGAGCCGCGTCGGCGCAGCCAATCATCTGCGCGGGTTGTTCCCGTAAATGGCCGGGCATGGCAAAGCGGTGCGCTCTATAGCCGGCCTCAATCCCGCGTCAGGATCATGTCGGCGGCCTTTTCCGCGATCATGATGATCGTCGCATTGGGATCGCCGGTGGTGATGCGCGGCATGACCGATCCGTCGACGACCCGCAGCCCTTCCATCCCGTGCACCCGCAGCCGCGCATCCACGACGGCAAGCGCGTCCTGCCCCATGCGGCAGGTGCCGACCGCTTCATAATTGACGTTGCAGGTGCTGCGGAAGAAGGCGTCGAGGTCGGCGTCGTTCGTGCAGGAGGGGCCGGGCGCATATTCCTGTCCGCGGAAGCGGGCATAGGCGGGCTGCGCGAAGATATCCCGCGCAATCCGGATGCCCCGGCGCAGCGCGTCGCGATCCCTTTCCTCCGCGAGATAATTTGCGTTGATGAGCGGCTGGTCCATGGGATCGGCGGAGCGCAGCTTCAACTCGCCCCGGCTTTCCGGCCGGGTGAGGATCACCAGCTTGGTGAAGCCATGTTCGCGCACTGGCCTGCCGCCCATGCCCAGGAGCATCGGCAGGAAATAATATTTGAGATCGAGTTCGCCATGGCCCGGCGCACCCGAACGCAGATAGGCGACCGCATCGGTGCCGCTGCCGGCCAGCGGGCCGCCACGCGTGATCATGTAGCGCAAGGCCGCCGCGGCCATGCGCACCGGACTGGTCGCGAATTTATAGTCGGAGACGGGCTCTGGACAGCCGATCTGGACCTGTGTGCCGATATGGTCATGGAGATTCTGCCCCACGCCCTTGAGGTCTACGACGGTATTGATGCCCAGCGACTTCAGATGATCGCCCTCGCCAATGCCGGACAGCATCAGCAACTGGGCGGACTGGAAAGTGCCCCCGCTCACGATCACCTCGCGGGCGGCGTGGACCTGGCGTGTCTCCCGGCCCTGCCGATATTCGACGCCGACCGCGCGCTGACCGCGCAGCAGCAGCCGGGTGACATGCGCCCTCGTCCGGACGGTGAGGTTCCGTCGCCCCCGCACCGGATGCAGATAGGCGACGGCCGTGCTCATCCGGCGGCCTTTGCGGATGGTGTGCTCCGACGGGCCGAAACCTTCGGGCGCGGCGCCATTATGATCGTCGCTATAGGGATAGCCCGCCTGTTGCGCGGCCTCGATCCACGCCCGCTGGCCGGGGTTGCGGACCTCCGCGCGCGTCACCGGCAAGGGGCCGCTGCCGCCGTGGAAATGGTCTTCGCCATGGGCGCTGCACTCGGCGCGCCTGAAATAGGGCAGCACCTCTTCATAGGACCAGCCGCTGTTGCCGAGGCTTGCCCAATGGTCGAAAATCTCCGGACTGCCCCGGCTGTAGCACATGCCGTTGATGGAACTGCTGCCGCCCAGCACCTTGCCGCGCGCATCGGCCAGGATGCGATTGTCGAGATGCTGCTGCGGCGCAGTCTGATAGTGCCAACTCACCATCCCGCCTTGCAGCATCGGGAAGAAGCCCGCCGGGATGTGGATCAGGGGATTGCGATCGCGCCCGCCCGCTTCGAGCAGGAGCACCCTGATGTCCGGGTCAGCGGAAAGGCGGTTGGCAAGGACGCATCCCGCCGATCCCGCGCCCACGATGATATAGTCATAGTCTGTGCCTGATTGCATGCGGTCGCTCCTGCGGGCGAGGAATGGAAATGCGGGGGTAGGAGGGGGCTATACGGCGTCGGGCAGCCGGGCGATGGCCTTGACCTCGACGAGTGAGCCGGGATGGCCCAGTGCGCTGACGCCGACCGCGGTCCAGCAGCAGCTTGCGCCTTCCATGAACGCCGCCTTCGCGGCCATGAAGCTCTCCATATGGGCGGGATAGTCGACGTGGAAGGATGTGAGGTCCACGATGTCGGCCGCACCGCACCCATGGCGGTGCAGCACTTCGCCCAGCGCGAGGAAGGCCAGCTTATATTGACGGGAAGGGTCGGCTGGCACGCTGCCGTCTGCCTCTATCCCGATCTGGCCCGAACAGAAGAGCAGGCGGCCGGCGACGCGCGCCTCGCAATAGCCATAGCCGTCGGCGGTATCGGTGTCGGACATGTCGTTCCTCTCTTTTTCGGGATTTCGCAGCCGTCAGCCGTGGGTGACGGCGGCATGGCGATTTCCATATCCCGAACATAAACACTACACAATGTCTTGTTTATGAGAAAACTCTGTGCCAGCATGCCATGAATCAAGAGCAAGAAGCTTCAAAAGCTACGCAAAATGAGGGGTATAGGCATGATATTACGGCATTTTTCGCGATCCATACTGCTTTCCGGTGCAGCGCTCAGTGTACCTTACGGCACCGCCCTGGCGGCGGAGGCGCGGGCTGAAAAGGCAGCTGTGCAGGCCGACGCTTCTCAACTGGGCACCATCGTCGTGACCGCGCGGCGGACGCGCGAGAATCTTCAGGATACGCCGGTCGCCGTGACCGCCATGACCGGCGAAATGCTTGACAAGCTCAATATCCGCGACGTGGTCGCCACATCGCAATTCACCCCGAATCTGGGCATCAGCGCGCAGCCCGCGTCGATCACCGCGGCGTCGGTGTTCATTCGCGGCATCGGCAATGCATCGCCCAGTGCCGTGTCGGAACAGGGCGTCGGCATCTATCTCGACGGCGTCTATATCGCCCGCTCGGCCGGGGCGATCTTCGATCTGGTCGATCTGGAACGCATCGAAGTGCTGCGTGGCCCGCAGGGCACGCTGTTCGGTCGCAACAGCGTCGGCGGCGCGATCCAGCTCGTCAGCCGCAAACCCACCGACAAGGCGGGCTTCGAAGGAAAGGCGGGCTACGGCACGTTCGACGACTGGTTCGCCCGCGCCCGGTTCGATACCGGCCTGATCGGCACCATGCCGATCAAGGCTTCGGTCTCCTACATGCATCGGCAGAAGAACGGCTATTTCGACAATATCCTTGCCCCGTCGAGCAAGGACCCCGGCGCTCTCAACAGCGATGCCGTCACCGCCGCGGTTCAGGGGGACTTCGGCAAGCTGACCGTCAATTACGGCTTCGACTATAATGTTCGCGAGGGCGTTCCGACCTTCTTCCAGGTCGTGAACGCGACGGATGATGTTCGGACCTATTACGGAAACTCGCAATCTTTCGGCGGCTCACCATTTCAGATCGGCTCGGAAGGGCTGCGCCGGGGTGAGCAACAACCGGCGATGGATCTGAACGGCAACCCGACTTTCAGCGTCAAGGCGCGGGTTTACGGCCACGCCCTGACGCTCAATTATCAGCTCAGCCCCGCGCTCGCGATCAAATCGATCACCGCCTATCGCGCCTATCGGCAGGATGGCGCCAATGGTCTGTCGGGCAATGGTCAGTTGCTTGGCTTCACCCTGAGTCCGCTGCTGTTCGTCGACGGCACCGTTCTGCCCACAGGCGTGCAGCCGGTGACGCCCTATGACGGCTACACCACGCAGCGTCAGCACCAGTTTTCGCAGGAAGTGCAGTTGCTGGGCGAATCCGGGGCGTTCAAATATGTCGGCGGCGCCTTCTATTTTCATGAAAAATCGTCCGAAGCCAATTATCAGCAATTGACCTTCGTGCTTCCCGGCGGGGATGCGGGCGTGAACCTTTCGCCGCTGCAGGCCTTTCATGGCAAGGCGCGCTCCTATGCTGTCTTCGGCCAGCTCAGCTATTCGCCGAGCAGCGATCTGGAGCTGACCGGCGGCGCTCGCTATACCAAGGACAGGAAATGGCTGACGCTTGCCGGTGATGTGCAGCCCAATCTGGACGGCCGGGTATCCTATAATAATTTTTCCTGGCTGGTTTCCGCCAATTACAAGCTGCGCCAGGACTTGATGACCTATGTCCGGGTGTCGAGCGGCTACCGCGCCGGCGGCATCAATCCGTCCGCTTCGGAGATCAACATCTTCGCGCCGGAAAAGGCGATATCCTATGAAGCGGGCGTGAAGGCCGAATGGTTCGACCGCCGTCTGCGGACCAATTTGTCGGCCTTCTATGTCGACTATAAAAATCTGCAAATCCCGCAATTTCTGGCGGGCACCGGCGGGGCGACATCGACCATCGTCAATGCGGGTCGGGTCGCCTATCGCGGGGTGGAAGCCGAACTCACCGCCATCCCGGTACGCGGCCTGACGATTGATGGTTCGGTCGGCTATACCTCACCCAAATATAAGAGCTATCTCTACCGTGATCCCGCTACGGACGCAGTGATCAACGTCGCGTCCGAAGCGCGCATGTCGCAGACCGCCAAGCTGAACACCCATGCCGGCGTGCAATATGACCATGAATTGGGCATCGGCACCCTGTCGCTGCGCGCCGACTATTCCTATCGCAGCACCGTCTACTGGTTCACGCTGGACCGGATCAATCCGTTCAATCGCGATATCCGGTCGCGCCCGGATCATAATCTGCGCGCCCGCATCGCGCTGAGCGACATCGCCGTCGGCGGCGGCAAGCTGGACCTGGGTTTCTGGGGCGACAATCTGACCAACGACCGCAATATCGATTTCGGCATCGACTTCGGCAGTCTTGGCTATGCCAGCGCCTCGTTCAAGAAGAAGCGGACCTTCGGGGTGGACGCAAAGCTCAGCTATTAACGCGTGTTCGAAACGGGGCCGGCCCCCATACCGGCCCCTGCCTCATGCTTTGCAACCGGCAATCAGCAGGTCGACAAGTTGGCTCACATAAGCATCGGACGGTTGATCCTTGGCGATCACGATCAGGCCCGCGATCGAGGTGAACAGGGTCGAGATCACCATCAGCGTGTTCACGTCCGGGCGAATCTTGCCCTCTTGCTGAGCGAGGTCCAGTGGGACGACCATCTCCTCGGAGATGGCGCGCCACTGCCGCAGCGTTTCCTCATTCACGAAACCGGAGCCGAGATGCGCGATCAGCCCGTTGATGGCGATTTCGTCCGGCCGCGCCGAAAAGTCGCGAAAGGCGATGGCAATGCCATGCAGATGCGCACGCCAGTCGGCGCGGGGTTCCACCTGAAAACTCGCATTATGCGCGGTCAGCGCTTCGGCGATCAACGCTTCGCGCGTCGGCCAGCGGGCGTACAGGGTCGAGCGCGCTATGCCCGCCTGCTCCGCGACGTCCTGCATCGTGAATTCGATCTCGCCGTTCTTGATGAACTGCAAGACGGTGGTGGCAACAGTCTGCCTGACCCTTTCCGTGCGCCCTCCGGGGCGAATGCTGCCGCGCGTCATGCGCCCTCTTATCGAGCGGAGGCTGGCGGACTCAAGAATAAATCGCCCGACCTGACAGGCGTTGGGAATAAAGGAAAACCAAGGTGAAGCACGGCGAACAGAAAGCCCCCCTCGGCCCGGAACCATGGGGGGTGATGGCGGTCCTGTCCGTCATCGGCTTCCTCCTGATCGGCGGCATGCTGACGTCGCTCAGCGTCTATATGTCGGTCATGCAGCCCCATTTCCGCTGGAGCGAAGCGGAAATGGGGGCAGGGCCGGTGGCGCTGCTGCTCGGCATGAGCGCGGGCAATCTGGTCGTCGGCCCGGCGATGCGAGCGATCGGCGTCCGGGGCCTGTTCGCCTTCGGGGCGGGCATGGCGGTGTGCGGCTGGATCGCGGCGGGCTTCGCCGGGGCCTTGCCGTCCTTCATGGCCGCGATGGTACTGGCAGGCCTTGGCGTCGGCATGGCGACGATCGTTCCTGGCATCGCGGTCATTTCGCAAAGCTTCCATCAGCACAGGGGGCTGGCGATCGCGCTGTTCATCGGCGGTTGCGCACTTGCCAGTGCGACCATGCCCATGATCAGCGGGCGGCTGATCGAAGCATTGGGCTGGCGCGCGACATTCTGGACCATCGGTGCAGCGGCGGGGTTGATATGTGCGGGGCTGGTGCATGTCCTGCCGCGCACCCTATGCGAAACATGCGGCGGAGACGGCGCGGAGGAGCCGGGCCTGACACGGGAACAGGCTCTGAGAAAACCCGGCTACTGGCTGCTGGCCATCGTCCTCACGATCAGCCAGCTGTCCCTGAACGCCATCCTCTTCAACCTGATCGCCTATCTTCAGCATAGCGGCTTCGATCAGGCGGATGCGGTCAAAATCTACAGCATCACCAATTTCATGAGCCTGCCGGGACTGGTGATCGGCGGGCTGGCCTCCGACCGGATCAGCGCCCGCATCCTCCTGCCCGTCATCCTTGCCTTGCAGGCAGCGGGCACGCTCGCCTTGCTGGGGGTCGGTGGTGAAACTCTTTGGCAGGGCCGGGTGGCCATCGCGCTGTTCGTCATGATCTGGGGCAGCGTCGCCGGTCTGCCCGCGCAAGCCGGGTCCATGCTGCTGACGGAGATGATCGGTCAACGCGCCTATGCCGCGATGCTGGGGATCATCTTCACGATCAACGGCTTTGTAGGCGCATTGGCGCCGGTTGCGGTCGGATGGGCCTATGAAGCGAGCCGGGGCTATGCCCTGCCGGTCTTCTGTCTCGGCCTGCTGACGCTGCTGGCGAGCTTCGCCGCGCTCTTCTGTCGCAACGAACAATGCGCGCCCGCCGTGGCGGCACCCGCCAACTGACGTGATTCCCCTGGAGATTGAGCAGATGCAGAACAAAGCCGCCTTCAACCGGGGCGAGATTCCGATATCCGCCAGCGGCTGGACGAAGCCGCAGGGCGTCGCACCCAACTGGCCTGCACTGAGGGAAGCGGTTTCCACCGATATCGCCATCGTCGGCGCTGGCCTTGCGGGGTCGTCCCTCGCGCTGCATCTGGCGGAAGCGGGCGTTTCCGTGACCGTGCTGGAGGCGCGCCAGCCCGGCTGGGGAGCATCGGGCCGCAATGCCGGGCATGTCCTCCCGATCCTGCGCGACATGCGCGTGTTCCGCCGCTTTCCGGACGAGGGCCGGAAATTTCTGGAGCTGTTCCGCGCGCATCACACCATCCCCTTCGATCTGGCCGCCCAATATGCGATCGACTGCGACGCCGTCCGTTCCGGCTATATCAACGGGATGAAGACGCGGCGGGCCTTCGAAGGATTTCTGCGGGAATTTGCCTATCTGGAAGAGCATGGACTGCAAAAGTTGGTCCGCATGTCCGGGGATGAGATGAAGGCCCGGACCGGATCGGCCGCCTATCCCTATGGCGTGCTGTTCGAGGATGGCGGCCGCATCAATCCCTATCTCTTCACCAATGGCATGATCGCGGCGGCTGCCCGGCTCGGCGCGCGCATATTTGGGGATAGCGAGGCGCTCGCGCTGGAGCGGGCGGGGGAGCGCTGGCGCATCCGCACGCGGACAGGCAGCGTGTCGGCGGATCGCGTGGTGTTCTGCACCAATGCCTATCCGACAGGGATCGAACCCGCCTTCCGCAAGGCCTTTTACCCGCTGACCGCCTATGCCCTCACCACCAGGCCGCTGCCGGCCGAGGCTCTGGACCATATTCTCCCCGGCGGCGGCACTTTCGCGCAGGCGCCGATCGATCTCAATCCGATGGTCCGCGATCGCCATGACCGCCTCATCCTCTCCTCTATCCCTCGGGTCGGCGGAGCGCATGATGCGCAATGGCATTTCCAGTCGCAACTGCGCTGGTTGCATCGCATCTGGCCGGAAACACGCGGTATGGGAATCGAGATGGAGGATTATTGGACGGGCCGGGTTGCCTTGCGGAAGGCGCAGTTTCCCGGCGTGTTCGAACTGGGCAAAGGCATTTTCGGGCTGATGTATTTCAACGCCTGGGGCAATGTGATGGCGCCCCTGATGGGCAAGATATTTGCGGGCGGACTGGCGCGCGACGACATGGCGACCCTGCCCTTCCCGGTCGAACGGCCGGAGCCAGTGTCCTTCAACCGCAAATATGAAATGCTCATCCGCCACATCCTGATCCCCGCCGCTCGAACTGCGCAACAATGGGGAATCATTTAGACGATGATCCTCGCGCTCATCCCGGAAAGGCCCCTATCAACGTCCATCCGCAGAAGATCGGTCGGTTTCCAATCTCCATACGACCCTGATGGGGGAGGCATCGCGACAATTTTACCTTCATTCTCAAGCGTGCACGCCGTCGTTCGTTTCCTTATCCGAACGATATATTGTGGCGGCGAAAGCCGATGCTAGATTCCCGGCAAAACAAGAAGGAGTGGGTCGTGACTAGCTTGGTCCAGCGGGCATTTTGCGCGTTCAATCGCCGTCGCCATATTCGCCAGCGTCTTGAAAAAATCAGGCATGAAAAATGCGTTTCGGACGCGAGTGCCTTCACTGTGATCTGTGAAGCAAAGCGCTGCCCTTAGGCAGTCAATATCATGGGCTGATTTCTGTGGGATTTCGGCTGCACCCATCCGCCAAGGCGGATGGGTGAATGGTGCCAAGCCATGGAATGATCCGGCATGTGAGATGCGCGATAATTCCGAAGCCTGGGTAGGCTGGCTGTCCATCGTCAATTACTGCGCTGTAGTGGAACTGGAAACGCTGGGGACAGTCGCTGCCGTATTGATTGGAGTGCGGTGAGAGACTCAACGGGCCACCTCACCGGCGAGGGGGCCATTGAAATCTAACCCTAAGGGCGCTCTTTCAGCGTTTCCAGATTGGCTTGATGCCGGCGGCGGTCGATGCGGTACAGCCGCAATACGCATAACGCGCCGAAATACAGGGCTGTGATCGGTACATAGCCATAAGCAAGACGCGCGACGATTTCGGGTGCCACCGCATCGCGTTCGGCATGCTGCGGAAAAGCTATGAAGGTCAGCATTACGCCTGACACGAAGACGCCGACCCCGGCCACGAGCTTTTTGAGGAAGCTGTCCGCTGCCAGCAGCAGGCCTTCCGACCGACGCCCGGTCTGAACCTCCACCTCCTCGACGACATCATTCAACATGGATGTGAGCATGACTGTCGTGATGGTGGCCACGCAGTAGGTGAAGCCAATGTCGGCCGCGAGGATCGCAAAAAGACCATTGGTGCCGTTCTCGGGCATGATACCGGCAAGCCGACCCAGAACCGGGCCGACATTCCCGATAATGCCGCCGAGGATAACGCAGGATGCAATCTCGCGCTTGCCGAAACGACGTGCGAGCACCGGAGCCAGAAGGGCGCCGGGAATGGTTCCCATGAGGGTGATGGCAAGTAGAACGGAAAGCTGCGTTTGTGTCAGGTTCCAGAAGTAAAGCCCGAAATAGAGCTCGAGCGTGAGCCGCGCACCATTGGCGATCGACATCATCATTCCGACGGCCAGCAACGCAACGAAAGAACGATTGGACACGGTCTGGGCAATTTCGCGCATCATCGGCCGCAAGCCGGCCGGACGCCGTGGGGGCTTGCTCAGATATGGAATGCGACGGTGGGTTCCCAGCCCCGAAACCAGGATCGCGAATGCGATCAGGGCAGCCGCGGTAAGCCCATATTCCGAATAGCCATCGCGGGCGAGAACGCCCCCGGTTCCGTTCGCCTTTTCAGGGAGGAACACCTGATAGGCGAGCATGGTCATTCCGGTTCCCGCCAGCAGCGCAAAGGCAGTCCGGAGTGAGACAATGGTTGTGCGCACATCGTAGTCGCGGGTCAGTTCGGGAAGCAGCGCACTCGAAGGCAGGTCGAACAGAGTATCGGCGAAGCGAAGCACGAGGAGTGTGCCGAGAAGCCAAATGGTCAGGGCAAGGTGCGACCATCCTTCCGGTGGGCTCCAGAGCATGGCGAAGCTCACGGTAACGGGAATGATGGAGGCATAGATGAAGGGGTGACGGCGACCCAGTCGCGAATGAAAATTGTCGGAAACCTGCCCGATGAAGGGATCGCACAGCGAGTCGAATACCGAGACGATCAGCAGCACGCTGGCAACCACATGTGCGGGCAAGCCAACAACCTGGCTGTAGAAAATGAGCAGGAATGCCGAGATGCCGCGCTGCTCTATCATCGGCGGTATTCCGCTGAGCGCGTAGGTGATCTTCGTCGGCCACCGCAGCCGCGCCGGATGAGCGGCCTCGTCTCCGCCAAGATCCCAGGCAGGTTCCGCCGAGGACTGGCGCTTTTCGGGCGGGATTCTAGTGCCTGTCATGTCAGGCGGCCGCGCTGGGCCGTTGGCTGAAGCGCGCATACCAGGCAATCAGTCGCTCGAAACGGTCTGGCAGCTTATAGTCGAATTTGTCGATCGTGGCATGAAAGAGCGCAAAGGCGTGGCAGTCGGGGATCATGGGCCGGTCGCCGACAAGGAAGGGATTGTCGCCGATAGCGATCTCGAGCGCGTTGAGTCCGCGCTCTACTATAGGCTCGAAGAATAGGGCGACCTCCGGAACGCGTTTGAAGCCGTAGCTTTCGACGATGCTCGGCGCGCGGTGGCGAACGAGATTGCCCCATGGGATAACAAGGTCAGCGACCATCGAACTCACGGCGCGCGTCCACGCCCGCTCGCGATCGTCAGATCCCAGCATATTGGGCTCGGGATAAACCGCCTCCAGATATTCGATGATCGCCATCGTCTCCGGAATGCATGTGCCGTCATCGAGTTCAAGGATGGGAATGCGGCCGGTCGGGCTCATCTTCAAAAATTCCGGCGTCTTCATCTCAGGATAGGGTGGTTTGAAGTCGACCTGCTCAATCCCGATCCCTTTTTCCGCGAGATAGATCTTCACGCGACGGGGATTGGCAGCCATGTGGGCGCCGTACAGCTTCATGACATTGCTCCTTTGAGGGCGCGGCGGAGCCGTCACCACTTATGCGACAATTGAAGGATGATGGTCCGCGGCGGCCCTGCAAGGCCAGCAGGCACGACGCCAGCTGCGGAGCGTCCCACGAGATACTCGCGGTCCGTAAGATTCTTTGTCTGGATATTGAGGGTCCAGCGACCGTCGTCGCTCTTGTATCCCAGGGACAGGTTGATCAGATCGTAGGACGGTTCGACCAGGATTGGCGCGTTGGACGGATCATAGGAAGCGCTGGCCTGCCAGTAATATTCGCCCCGCACGAATATCGAGCCGTAGCCGATATCATGGTCATATTGTGCGCTCGCCGAGAATGTGGACTTCGGCGCTGCATTCATTCGGTCGCCGCCGGCATTGAAGGTGCGGGTCAGCGGCGAATAGCGCGGAGAACTGGCCACATAGGGCACCAGACCGGCAACCACTGCCGAGGCCGGGAACTCGTCGTACCTGGCGTCGAGCAGGGAATAGTTCGCGGTCAGAAGAAGGCTGGACCAGGGTTTTGCGCTGGCCTCGAATTCCAGTCCCTTGATCGTGGCGCTTGCGGCATTGTTGATGGCGACAATGCCGGGGGCCAGCGGCTGGAGAACCTGAAGATCGGTATAGTCATAGTGGAAGGCCGCCACATTGAGGCGCAAGCGTCGGTCGAACCACTCGGTCTTGGCGCCGATTTCATAGGCCCAGATAGACTCGGGTTTGTAGTTGAGAAAGGCGGGGTTGGTCGCTGCATAATTGGTTCCGCCGCTCTTGAAGCCTTTGGTCGCTGAAGCATAGACCATGGCGTTCGGCGTGATCTGCCAGTCGATGCCGAACTTGGGTGTGAATGAATGATAGGTTCGCGCGGTCGTCGCGACGAAGGGAAAGCCGGACAGGACGGCGCCAGGGGTCGCGGGGTTGAGCGATGTACGCTGCACGAAGGAGTCGAGGGCCTTTCGATCGCTGGTATAGCGAGCACCGATGGTGAGACCGATGGCTGGGATCGGCCAGTACGTGCCCTGCGCGAAGAACGCGATCGACTTGGCCTCGGCCTCAGGCAGCGCCAAAGAGCGGGACGCAAGCCGTGAGCGATTTCAGGGTGAACGCGTTGCTCAGTCTGAAATTGAATTCCTGCGAGATTCCCCAGATCGTGGTGTCGTTTGCATTGGGATCGCTGAGCGCGACCCGCGAGTACCGTCGCGCAGTTCCAGCAGGCCGACCCCACGATCGAAATCCGCTATCGTGACATCGCCGCCCGGCCGCTTGACCATTTGACGCTTGCGAACATGCCGGTCGGAGAGGGCTCGCCCGAGAAGGCCGAAAGCCAGCAAGTGCTGCAGGATTTTCTGGACGCCGATGTCGTTGTGATCGGTGCGCCGATGTACAATTTCACGATCCCGAGCCAACTCAAGGCCTGGCTCGACCGCGTCCTGATCGCGGGCAAGACCTTCCGCTATGGGCCTGATGGGCCGGAGGGTCTCGTTCCGGGTAAGCGGGTGATCCTCGCCATCTCGCGGGGCAATTTCTACGGCGAGGGCGCGCCCGCTGCGCGCAACGAGCATCTGGAAACCTATTTGCGGGCGGTTTTCGGCTTCATCGGCATCGTTCCCGAAATGGTTGTAGCGGACGGAGTGAAGGCGGGTCCCGAGGGGCGCGCAAATGCCGTGACAGCGGCGCTCGCCGGGGTGGCCGCGCTCGCGGCCTGAAGCGCCGCGCGAAAGCGGCGTGGCGGCTGTGTCTCACGATCGGGGCCGCCTGCTCGGCAGGCGGACCCGATGTTCGTTGTGTGGAGCGGCGTGCAAAATTGGCTCTGACTCATATTTGATGCAATTGGCAGGTAGGGTTTGGTTGATTTTCCAAGGAGGATCAGCAGCATGCCTCGTCGATTGCGTAATGGAGCGTTGGTGCCAGCGGGCCTGGTGGTAGAACAGGTCGACAATGCTGGAGCGGTGATGGAAATCGCGGTTCGTTCAGCAAAGCCATATTCTCGGTGCCCAAGCTGCGACGTTAAGGCGGCGGCGGTGCATAGCCATTATTCCCGGCGGTTGGGTGACCTTCCGCTGGCCGGCCGATCCGTTCGTCTGGTTCTCAATGCGCGGAGATTCCGCTGTCGGACAGCAAACTGTGCCAGACGTATTTTCGCCGAGCGCTTCGACACCGAGGTTGTGGAACCTTGGGCGCGCCGAACCAGTAGGCTCGGTTTGCTGGTCTTTCATCTCGGCTTGGCACTTGGCGGTCGGCCCGGCGCTCGTTTTGCCAATCGGCTGATGGCGCCCGTCAGCAAGGATACGCTGCTGCGGTCGATCCGTCGCCGTGGCCGTCCTGAACATGCTGCACCCACGGTGGTCGGCATTGATGATTGGGCATGGCGGCGCAATCAGCGTTACGGCACAATTATCTGCGATCTCGAACGGCGTAGGCCGATCCGTTTGCTCCCCGATCGCGAGCCTGCCACCGCACGCGGCTGGCTCGTGGGACAACAGCAGATTGAGGTCGTCGCCCGGGACCGCGGAGGTGGATATGCGTTAGCCGCCGCCCAGGCCCTTCCCCACGCCCAGCAAGTGGCTGATCGTTGGCATCTGATGGAAAATGCCAGCCACGCCTTTCTCGATGCGGTTCGCTGCTCGATGCGCGAAATCCGTACGGCGATCGGCACGACCATCGTTAATCCGGACCTGCTCACGGTGGCGGAACGCTTGCAATATGAGGGCTATCTTCGCCGACAGGAAAACAACGAAATCATTTTGAAGCAGGCAAAATCTGGGCTCGGTATCAAGGAGATCGTTCGCCGGACCGGGCGCAGCCGAGGTTATGTGCGGGCTGTGTTGCGTGGTCAGCGGACCGATATCTTCCGTACTCGGGAAAACTCCCTTGAAGCCTGGTTGCCTTGGCTCGATGCGGAATGGGCTGGTGGCCAGCGCAACGCTGCACAGCTTTGGCGGCAGATGCGACAGCAGGGCTTCGGGGGCTCGCTTCGGGTAGTGACCGAATGGGCAACGCGGAAGCGGCGGGCGGAAAAAGCGGAGGGATTGCACCGGGTTCCGTCAGCTCGAACCATCGCGCGGCTGATGATGGTAGAGCGCGAAGCTCTTTCGAGAGCTGAAACGATCACCGTCGCGGCGATCGAGGAATCCGTCCCCGAACTCGTCGAGGCACGCGACATCACCGACGCCTTCCATGTCATGCTGCGGAAGAAAGCGGCCTCCTCTCTCGATGCCTGGCTCGAAAGAGCGCGTCAAAGCCTGGTGAACTCCTTCGCCCGCGGCATGACCAAGGACATCGACGCCGTTCGGGCCGCGATCGCCTCGAACTGGTCAAACGGGCAGACCGAAGGCCAGATCACCAAGCTCAAGCTCGTCAAGCGGCAGATGTACGGCCGAGCCAAGCTTGACCTCCTGGAGGCCAGACTGATCGCGGCTGCGACATGATCTCCGTCATCAAAATTGCGTCAGAGCCAACTTTGCGCGCCGGTTGACAGTTCGTTGAACGGTCCTCTGCGGACATCCACCACATTATCCCAATCGTCGCCACCGTGAGAAGTGGCTGGATGCGGGCCCCATGGGAAGACGCATCGCAAGACCGGCGGAATAGGACCGCCCCTGTGGTGGTATCCGATAGATTATGGCCAGGTTTGCGCTGGTGGAAGAATTCTTGCGCGCGGTGCGGACAGCGCTCCGGCACTCGCCATCAGGTCGTTTCGCGCAGCTTGAATCGGAGAATCTTGCCCGTCGCCGTCTTGGGCAGTTCGGGAAGAAATGTGATGCGGCGTGGATATTTATAGGGTGCGAGCAGTGATTTGACATGTGTCTTCAATGCCGCTTTGGTCTCTTCCCCAGCGGCGGCCCCCTTGCGCAGCACCACGAACGCGTGGGGCTTCACCATGCCATCGGCACCTGCGGCGCCCACGACCGCGGCTTCCAGCACATGCGCGTGGCTGAGAAGAGCTTCTTCGATTTCGATTGGCGAGACATAGATGCCGCCGACCTTCAGCATGTCGTCGCTGCGTCCCGCATAGCTGTACCAGCCCTCCGCATCGCGTACATATTTGTCGCCGCTGATCGTCCAGTCATCTTGGAAGGTTGCCGCAGACTTCTCGGCATTCTGCCAATAGGCGGTCGCCGAGGTCGGTCCCGAAATGTGCAGATTGCCGATTTCGCCGTCGGCAACCTCGGCGCCATGGTCGTCGACCAGCCTGACCCGGTAGCCGTCTACGGGCTTTCCCGTACACCCATGGCGGACATGTTCGGGTCGTTGCGACAGGAATATGTGCAGCATTTCGGTGGAACCCAGCCCATCGATGATGTCGGCACCAAATCTGGCCCTGAAGGTGACGGCAAGACGGGCAGGCAGGGTTTCGCCGGCCGAGGTCGCGAGCCGTAGTCGTGGTAGCTGGCTCATCCCGGGGCAGCCGGGATGATCGAGCCAATTCGCCAGAAAGGTGGGCACCGCGGCAAAGAAGGTCACGCGGTGGTCGATCAGCATCTTGCTGACCACGTCGGGTGTCACACGATCCCGGTACAGGATGGCGGTGGCCCCGACGGCAAATGGGAAAGTCAGCGAGTTTCCGAGGCCATAGGCAAAGAACTGCTTCGCGACGGAATAGACCACGTCGTTCTCGTGGAGAGCGGCGATGCCCTGCCCGAAGAGATTGGCGGTCAAGCGGAGCGAGCCATGCCGATGCATCGCGCCCTTGGGCCTGCCGGTCGATCCCGAGGTGTAGAGCCAGAAGGCGATATCCTCGCGATCGGTGTCGGCGGCATGGCCGAGCGGTGTCGCGTCGTCCAGCAGGGACTCAAGGTCGCGCCAGGGTCCGCCCTCGCTGGAAACGAAACCGATCGATGGATTGGCCGCGGCGATCGGCGTCCATTTGTCTGCCAACTCGCCGGTGACAAACACCGCACGCGCGCCGCTGTTTTCGAGGATCCAGCGATAATCGTCTCCCGTCAGGAGCGTGTTCAGCGGGACGGGTATGACGCCGGCCTTGATCGCACCGAGAAATACGGTCGGAAAATCGCGCGTATCCAGCAGACATAGCAGAATGCGGTCGCCGCGACGCAGGCCCAGAGCGCTCATCGCTCCGGCCATGCGGTCCACCCGCTCCGCCAGACCGGCGTAGGTCAACGCGCCGCGGCAGTCGATCAGAGCTGTCTTTTCGTGACGGCCGGCCGCCAGATTGGTCGACATCAAATCTTGCGCGGCATTGAACTGCCTTGGCAGGTCCGCAATGCAGCGCACCTCATCACTCCTCATCGATCCTGCTCCCGGGCGCTGGCGGCGGGCCTCGCCGCAGGGTGCCGCTCCGATCATGCGTCAATGACGGCTGCAAAGGCCGCCGGATCATCGATCATGACGAAGTGGCCGCACTCGGCCATCAACTCATGACGGGCCGATGGCTGAAGCGCAGTCCACCGATCGCGCTCCTGGGCCGTCGGCCCTGTCGCGCCCATGACGATCGTCAACGGCACGGCCAGCGCGGCGAGCGCCGACGCGGCATCGAAATCCCGAACCGACCACGCGATGCTCACGACAGTCCCGCTACCGGCCTTGTTCCGGTCGATGTTCCATCGCTGATGCTGGGCCGGGGTGAGTGCGCGGAATCGCTTGGCTGCCGCCTCGAAGCTGGTCGTCGGGATGGCGCACATCGCTTCGAAGGTGAGCCAGTTCTGCGCATACCATTGTGCGGACCGTAGCGGCGCCTCGGCGAGGACCGCCCGTTCCACGCGCTCGGGCCAGCGCCGCGCGAAATCCATCGTGATGTAGCCGCCGATCGAGACGCCGACGAGGATGGCGCGCTCGATCCCGAGAGCATCGAGGAAGGCGCGCAGGTCATCGGCATATTGCTCGATCGGGCGATGCGTCCAGATCGGGTCGGAATCGCCATGGCCGGGCATGTCCCAGGCGATCACGGAGGATCGGGATCACGTCTTCGAACTCATAGGCGGACGCGCCGCCGGTGTGCAGCAACACCAGCGGAGCACCGCCTCCCGCTTCGAGATAGTGAATGCGCTGATCCGCCAATTGGATGAAATGGCTGGCGGCAATCATGCGAAGGCGCTTTCGATGGCGTGCCTGGGGGCGGCGAGACTGAATGGTGATATGTCACACAAACATGTTAATTAACCGACCGATCGGACGCTATATCATATGGTGTTATGATTGCCAAAAAGCGGGCTGCCGGTGAGCCTGATCCGGTGTCAGCCAGTCAGCGGACCCCCGCCGTCGGACAGCTTATAGTCCCGGTCCTGCGGTTTGACGGTGGCCAAGGTGGTGGCGAAAAGGGCATCCATCAAGCTATCGCCCCGGAAATGGACGGAGAAGGATAGCTTCCGAAAGTACCCGAATTATTCTCGATTGGTGCCGTATCCGCCCGGATTTTGCCGGACGGTTATAACAGAGAAAACAGCTGAAATCAGCCGTTTTTCCAACGTCTCCGGATGGTGCCGGAAGAACAAATGGTGCCCAGGAGAGGACTCGAACCTCCACGACCTTGCGATCGCCAGCACCTGAAGCTGGTGCGTCTACCAATTCCGCCACCTGGGCACGGGGTAGGAGCGCGCAACTAGCCGCTGGTCCGGGGGCTGTCAACGCGCCCCAGGCATTATTTTTAATTTTTCTGGTTTCTTGGCCCGGAGCTTCCTACGGCTCGTGTGAAAGTCCCGTCCGCTCGTGGAGAAAATGCCGTGGATAGTTCCGTCGTCACCCCGCCGTCCTTTCTTGCGCGCCCGGACGGGTTGCGGCTCGCCCATCGGTACAGGGCGGGAAGGGGACCGGCGATCGTCTTCCTGCCTGGCTACATGTCCGACATGGAGGGCGGCAAGGCCGTCGCCCTTGACGCATGGGCCGGGGAGCAGGGGCGGGCCATGCTGCGCCTCGACTATGCCGGCAATGGCGCCAGCGAGGGGCGGTTCGAGGACGGCACCCTGGCGAGCTGGCGCGACGATGCGCTGTTGTTGATCGATTCCTTGACGCAGGGGTCGGTGGTGTTGGTCGGCTCTTCCATGGGGGGATGGCTGGCGTTGCTGATCGCGCGGGCGCGGCCGGATCGCGTGGCGGCGCTGGTCGGCATCGCGGCGGCGCCCGACTTCACCGAATGGGGCTTCACCGATGCGGACAAGGCGTTGCTGGCGACCGAGGGGCGGCTGCTGGAGCCGACGCCCTATAGTGACGATCCCTATGTCACCACCCTGGCCTTTTGGGAATCGGGTCAGGCGAACCGGCTGCTGGAAGGAGAGATCGCCATCAATTGCCCCGTTCGGCTGCTGCAGGGGCAGGCGGATGCCGATGTGCCCTGGCAGATCGCCCTGCGCATAGCAGAGCGGCTGCGTTCATCCGATGTGCAGACGCTGCTGATTAAGGATGGCGACCATCGTCTTTCCCGCGACCCGGACATCGCTCTGCTGATCCGGACTGTCGCCAGCCTGTTGGACAGCCTCTGATGCCCTTTCTGCTCCCGCTGCTGCTGCTTGCTCCGCAGGCCTATGATCCGGAGATCGAGGCGGTGATGAACCGCAAGCGCAAGGAAAAGGCGGAGGCCGCCGCCTCCGTTGCCGCCGCACCCGCTGCCCCGGCGCAGACGAGCGATGGTCGAATCCCGGTGCCAGCCAAATATGCGGAGAAATTCCAGGCCTGTCTCGATCTGGCGATCGAATCGACGGAAAAGGGCGTCGCCTTCGCCCAGCAATGGCGGATCGATGGCGGCAGCTTTTACGCGCGCAACTGCATGGGCTTTGCCTATGCCCGGGCCGAACGTTGGGCGCCAGCCATCGTCTCCTTCGAACAGGGTGCCGATGAAGCCGAGCGTGGCGGCGAAATGGTACAGAGCGGCCGGCTGTGGGCGCAGGCGGGCAATGCCGCGCTGGCCAGCGGCGATGCGACCAAGGCGCGCGACGATTTCGACGCGGCGCTGGCGCGGGGCCTGCCCGACGGCGTGGAAAAGGGGGAGGTCCATCTCGACCGCGCCCGCGCGCTGGTGGCGCTGAACGATATCAAGGGTGCGCGTGAATCGCTGGACACCGCATTGGAGCAGGTGCCGCAGGACCCGCTGGCCTGGCTGCTGTCAGCGACGCTGGCCCGTCGCGGGGGGGAATTGAAGCTGGCGCAGGTGCATATCGCGCGCGCCGTGCAACTGTCGCCCGATGACGCCTCCGTCGCGCTGGAGGAGGGGAATATCGCCGTCCTGACCGGTCAGGAGGATGTCGCCCGTTCCGCCTGGCAGCGCGCGGTCAAGCTGGCGGCGGATTCGCCCGCAGGCAAAGCCGCCGCCGACAATCTGTCGCGTCTGCCGGCGGCCAAGCCCGCGCTCTGATCGCTATTCCTTGATCGGGCCGCTGATCGACCAGACATGACCGTAAGGATCGGTCAACTGGCCGTAGCGTTCGCCCCAGAACTGGTTTTCGATGGGGAAGCGCTCCTTCGCGCCCGCGTCGATCGCGCGTTTCCACCAGACGTCGGCATCGTCGACTGACAGATGCAGCGTCACGCCCTGGGGCGCTTGCGCCGGGGCGCCGCCGCTCATTTCGGGGAAATGATCGTTCAGCATCAGTGATCCGCCGTTGATGCGCAGATGAGCGTGCATGATGCGCTGACGCCCCTCCGCGACATGCCGCATCAATTCGGTGGCGCCGAAAGCGCGGGAATAGAAGGCGATGGCTTCGGCCGCCTTGTCATTGGCGATGGTAAGATGGGGAACGACCCCTCCCTTGGGGCTTTGCGCTTCGTCCATGTGTCAACCCTCTCCCTGAAGACGAAAGGGAGGATAGACGCTTTGCAGGCGGATCAGAAGATGCCCGGAAATTTCTTCTCCTGGCTCTTTTTCTCCTTTTGACTGCCCATGCCCGCTCTTGGTCCGCCGGGGTGCTCTTGCTGGGCGGTTCGGCCGGAGGGGATCGGCATCGGCCATGGCGCTTCAACGCCGGGAGCGGATTTTGGGTCCGAATCGCTTGCCTTTCGGTGCGCGTCCGACTATGGGCCGCCCTTCGCGATATTCGGAAGGACCGCCCGGCTAACTAGGGCTGCCGTGGCTGTCCGTAATCGTCGCGCTGAAAAAGGAGACGAAAATGCCCAAGCTCAAGACCAAGAGCGGTGTGAAGAAGCGCTTCAAGTTCACCGCTTCCGGCAAGGTCAAGCACGGCGTCGCTGGCAAGCGTCACCGCCTGATCAGCCACAACGCCAAATATATCCGCCAGAACCGCGGCACGTCGGTCATGTCCGACGCCGACGTGGCTCACGTGCGCCTCTGGGCGCCCTACGGCCTGAAGTAAGGAGTAGAGGCACATGGCACGCGTAAAACGTGGTACGACCACCAAGGCGAAGCATAAGAGGATTCTGGATCAGGCGAAGGGCTATTATGGCCGTCGCAAGAATACGATCCGCATCGCCCGTCAGGCTGTCGAAAAGGCCGGCCAGTACGCTTATCGCGACCGCAAGGTCAAGAAGCGGACCTTCCGTGGCCTGTGGATCCAGCGCATCAACGCTGGCGTCCGCGCCGAAGGCCTGACCTATTCGCAGTTCATGCACGGCCTGAAGCTGGCCGGCGTGGAGCTGGACCGCAAGGTTCTGGCCGACATTGCGATGCACGAAGGCGAGGCGTTTAGCGCCATCATCGCCCAGGCGAAGGCTGCGCTGCCCGCGGCCTGAGCCAAGATCGGTCGCAAGATCGTCTGAAAGGGGCGCCGGGGCAGATGCCTTCGGCGCCCTTTCTCGTTTCTGAGCCTCTGGGAGATTTCCCCATGTCGCTTCATATCTGGTGGTTGTACGTCACGGCGGTTTTCCTGATCTCGGCCACGCCGGGACCGAACATGCTGCATGTGATGACGCAGAGCATTCACCATGGGCCGCGACGGGCCATCGCCACCATGGCGGGATTGATGAGCGCGATCCTGCTGTGCCTGATCGCTTCGGCGCTGGGATTGGGGGCGTTGCTGAAGGCTTCGCCGCGCCTGTTCGATATTCTGCGCTATGCGGGGGTCGCCTATCTGCTCTGGCTGGGGATCAAGGCGTGGCGTGCGCCGGTGGGGGACGCGAGAGAAGTCGGCGCGACACGGGCGCGGTCGCTGCGGGCGCTTTATGGCACCGGGCTGCTGACCGGCCTCAGCAATCCCAAGCTCATCATCTTTGCCGCCGCGCTGTTTCCGCAGTTCATCGATACGGACCGGCCCTTTGCGGTGCAGTTGGCGATATTGGTGGTCAGCTTCGTCGCCATCGAGTTCGGCTGGCAGTGCGTCTATGCGCTGGGCGGGGTGAAGCTCGCCCGCTGGCTGGCGCCCGCCAACCGGCAGCGGCTGTTCAATCGGGGCACGGGGCTGATGTTCATCACTTTTGGCGGAGCGCTGCTGGGCGCGCGGGCGTAGAAAACCCTCCCAACCCGTCATTCCCGCGACCCGAAGGGCGGCGAAAGCCAACGCGGGAACCCATCTCTTGAGGGTGCGATGAAGCGCGAGATCAACTCCACCGTCTACATATTGGCGAGCCGGAAGAACGGAACGCTTTACACAGGCGTCACTTCCGACCTCGTAAAGCGGCTATACGAACATCGAAACGGCTTGATCGATGGCTTCACCAGCGACTACGGCGTCAAGCGCCTTGTCTGGTTCGAAACGCATGACGCGATGGATAGCGCGATAGTGCGGGAAAAGCGGATCAAGAAATGGAACAGGCAGTGGAAGATCGAGCTGATCGAGGCTGAAAATCCCGAATGGGATGATCTGGCTCTGGCTTTCGGCTTTGAACCCCTCCCTGCGCTAAGCCGCGAGAGGGCAGGAGATGGGTTCCCGCTTTCGCGGGAATGACGGGAAAGTGGAACGACTTTAAGATGAGTGAGATTGCCAATCTGAAAGCCGGCCTGATCGCCGACATCGCCGCCGCCGACACGCTGGAGGCGCTGGAAACCCTTCGTGTGAGTGCCATGGGCAAGAATGGGGTGGTGACGGGGCTGCTCAAGACCCTAGGACCCATGAGCCCGGAGGAGCGGCTGGAGAAAGGCCCGCCGATCCAGGATTTGCGTGAGAGCGCGACCGCCGCGCTGGCCGAGAAGAAGGCGGCGCTGGAGCAGGCTGCGCTCGATGCCAAGCTCGCGGCCGAGAAGATCGACATGACCTTGCCCGCCGAACTGGGCGCGCAGGGGTCGGTCCATCCCGTCAGTCAGGTGATGGACGAGCTGGCCGAGATTTTCGCGGACCTCGGTTTCTCCGTCGCTACGGGGCCGGAGGTCGAGGACGACTGGCATAATTTCACCGCGCTCAACATCCCGGAGACGCATCCGGCGCGGGCGATGCATGACACCTTCTATTTCCCCGACGGCTCCGATGAGAATGGGGACGGGAAAAAGATGCTGCTGCGCACCCACACCTCGCCGGTGCAGATCCGCACGATGATGAACGAGGAGCCGCCGATCCGCATCATTGCGCCGGGCCGGGTCTATCGCTCGGACAGCGACGCGACGCACACGCCGATGTTCCATCAGATCGAGGGACTGGTGATCGACAAGGGCATCACCCTTGGCCACCTCAAATGGACGCTGGAAACCTTCCTCAAGGCCTTTTTCGAGCGGGACGACATCGTGCTGCGGCTGCGGCCGAGCTATTTCCCCTTCACCGAGCCTTCGGTCGAGGTAGACGTCGGTTACACCCTCACCAACGGCCAGCGGGTGATCGGCGGCGACGGCGATGCGCCGGGCGGCGGCTGGCTGGAAGTGCTGGGCAGCGGCATGGTCAACCGCCGCGTGATCGAGGCGTGCGGGCTGGACCCGGATGAATGGCAGGGCTTTGCCTTCGGCACCGGCGTCGACCGGCTGGCGATGCTGAAATATGGGATGAACGACTTGCGCGCTTTCTTCGACGGCGATCTGCGCTGGCTGAAACATTATGGCTTCTCGGCGCTGGATGTTCCCACGCTCAGCGGAGGAGTGGGCGCATGAAGTTCACGCTGAGCTGGCTCAAGACGCATCTCAACACCGATGCCGACCTGCCGACGATCCTGAAGGGCCTGACGAACATCGGGCTTGAGGTCGAGGGGGTGGAGAATCCGGCGGAGAAGCTGGCCCCCTTCCGCATCGCCCGCGTGCTGACTGCGGAGCCCCATCCGCAGGCGGACAAGTTGCAGGTGCTGACCGTGGATGCGGGCGATGGCGCCTTGCAGGTCGTCTGCGGCGCGCCCAATGCGCGGGCCGGTCTGGTCGGCGTGTTCGGGACCGAAGGCGCGGTGGTGCCGGTCAACGGCATGGTGCTGAAGAAGACCGCCATTCGCGGGGTCGAATCCAACGGCATGATGTGCTCGTTCCGCGAACTGGAACTGGGCGAGGATCATGACGGGATCATCGAGTTGAACCCGGATGCGCCGGTCGGTCAGGTCTATGCGCAATGGGCCGGGCTGGACGATCCGGTGATCGATGTGTCGATCACGCCGAACCGGCAGGACTGCATGGGCGTGCGCGGCATTGCGCGCGATCTGGCGGCGGCGGGCCTCGGCACGCTGAACGCCATCGTCGTGCCGACCGTCGAGGGCGTCGGGCCGGGGCCGGATGTGCGGGTCGAGGACGCCGATGGCTGTCCCGCTTTCTTCGCGCGCGCCGTGAAGGGCGTGAAGAACGGCGCGTCGCCGGAGTGGATGGCGAAGCGGCTGAAGGCCATCGGGCAGAAGCCGATCAGCACGCTGGTCGACATCACCAACTATATCATGATCGACCTTGGGCGGCCGCTGCATGTCTATGACATGGCAACGCTGAAGGGCGGACTGGTGGCGCGCAAGGGGCGCCCCGGCGAAGAGGTGCTGGCGCTCAACGGCAAGACCTATACCGTCGATGAGACGATGACGGTCATCGCGGACGATGAGGCGGTGCACGACATTGGCGGCATCATGGGCGGCGAGCATTCGGGCGCGCAGGACGGCACGACCGATGTGCTGATCGAATGCGCCTATTTCACGCCGGAGCGGATCGCAGTGACGGGGCAGAA
The DNA here is from genome assembly GCF_013375555.1 of Sphingobium sp. EM0848. Lineage (NCBI taxonomy): Bacteria > Pseudomonadati > Pseudomonadota > Alphaproteobacteria > Sphingomonadales > Sphingobiaceae > Sphingobium > Sphingobium sp. EM0848. The sequence continues at coordinate 2,615,532 of NZ_JABXWB010000001.1, read as the reverse complement.
GCTGGCGCTGACCAGCGACGCGCGCGGGCGGTTCGAGCGTGGGGTGGACCCGGCGTTCCTCGATGACGGCCTGTCGATCGCGACCTATCTGGTGACGGAATTGTGCGGCGGCACGGCGAGCGAGGCGACGCGGGCGGGCAGCCCGCCGGTGGCGAACAAGATCGTGACCTATGAGCCGTCGCAATGTCTGGCGCTGGCGGGGGTTGACGTGCCCGAGGGTGAGCAGAAGCGCATCCTGGAAAGCCTTGGCTTCGGGGTTCAGGGCCATGACTCGACCTTTGAATATCAGGATGGCGTGCCGGTCACGACCCCGGCCAACTGGACCGTAACCGTGCCGAGCTGGCGGCGTGACGTCGATGGCTGGCCCGACATTGTCGAGGAAGTGGTGCGCATCGTCGGGCTGGATCAGGTGCCGTCCACGCCGCTGCCGCGCATGCCGGGCGTCGCCAAGCCGACCGCGACCGCGGAGCAACTGATCGAGCGGCGGGTACGCCGCACGGCGGCGGCGCGTGGTCTTGCCGAAGCGATCAACTGGTCCTTCATTTCGGAGAAGGAAGCGGCCTCCGTCGGTGGCGGCGACTGGACGCTGGCCAATCCGATTTCCGAAGATTTGAAGGTCATGCGGCCTTCGCTGCTGCCCGGCCTGCTCTCGGCCACGCGGCGGAACATGGATCGCGGCGCGGCTTGCGTGCGGTTGTTCGAGCTGGGGCGGCGCTATTTCGCGGGCCAGAATGATGGGAGTTGGGAACGAGCGACGGTCGGTTTCGTGCTGGCGGGCGAGAAGGTTGCGCGTGGCTGGCAGACGGGCAAGGCGCAGGCCTTCTCCGCCTTCGATGCCAAGGGCGAAGTGATCGCGCTGTTGGCCGCGGCCGGTGCGCCGGCGGCGAATTTGCAGAGCTTTGGCGACGCTTCGGGCGCCTATCATCCGGGCCAGTCGGGCACGTTGCGGCTGGGGCCGAAGGTCGTGCTGGCCGAGTTCGGCGTGTTGCATCCGTCGCTCGCCAAGCAGTTCGGACTGACCGGCACGGTGGTCGCGGGCGAGATTTTCCTCGACGCGATCCCGGCCAAGCGCAAGAGCGGCTTCATGCGCGCGCCCTATGCGCCGCCCGCGCTTCAGGCGGTGAAGCGCGACTTCGCCTTCGTCATCGACGAAGCGGTCGAGGCCGATGCGCTGGTCCGCGCGGTCAAGGGTGCGGACAAGAAGGTCATTGTCGATGCGCGGCTGTTCGACGTCTTCGTCGGGCCGGGCGTGGAGGATGGCAAGAAGAGCCTGGCCATCGAAATCACCCTGCAACCGGGCGAAAAGAGCTTCTCCCAGGAGGAGCTGGACGCGATCAGCGCGGCGGTGGTCAAGGCCGCCGGGAAGCTGGGCGGCACGCTCAGGGCCTAGAGCATCGTGCGGAAAAGTGGGAACCGGTTTTCCGCTTTCAACGATGCGACAATAAAAACTTAGAGCGTGCTTCCTGCGTCCGATTTAACGCAGCACGCTCTAAAGGCTGGTGACGCCGCCTATTTTCTGGCGGCGTCCTCGTCCTTTTCCTGCGGAGTCGGGGGTGGACTCATGATCTTGCAGCCCCTGGCGTCGGCCAGCCCGCGCAGATAACCGCGGCGGGCGATGCCGGCGGTGACGGCGGCCTGAAGGCGACGCTCGGCGGGGGCCGCCCCGCTGATCTCGCGCACCAGCCCGCGAAAGGGGATGATCGAATTGACGATCGTCTTGCCGACGGCTTCCGCGATCTTGCCGGTGCGGTTCTCATTGGCCTTCTGGCCGATGGTGAAGTCCGGTCCCAGGACGGCGTCCAGTTCATCGAGCGACGTCTTCAACGCCTTGCAACTGTGCGATGGCGGGCGCTGATAGGGTTCCTCCACCGCATCCTGCAGAATGGCGGGAATCCTGTCCTTGTCGAGACCCACGTCCCGCGCCGGTTGGGTGGCGATGTCGCCGGCCTTTTTGAGCGCGTCGTCCTTTTTCTCCTGCTCCTGCGCGATGGCGGCGGTCGGCAAGAGCAGCAGCGCAACGATCCCGATCCATTTCATCCGTTTTTCTCCCTGCTTCTGCAACCGCTTGAGATAGGGCGTGGTTCCCGGCCTGCTTCGCCGCTATGCCGGCAGGGAAGGAGATTTCAGCACATGGCGGACGATTTCATCAGCATCGCTTCGGATGGCCTGAGTGCCCATATCCATCCTTTTGGCGCGGAACTCTGGTCGCTCAAGGATGCGGAGGGGCGCGAGTTGATGACCGATGCCGATCCGCGCTGGTGGACGGGCCATGCGCCGTTGCTCTTTCCCTATGTCGGGCGGTCGCGGGGGGATGTCTATCGCTACCAGGGGCAGGATTATCCGATGCCGCAGCATGGCTTTGCGCGGCGAAGGGACTTTTCCGTGGCGGAGAGGAGCGGCGATGCCGTCACCTTCCGGCTGGAGGCGGATGTGGAAACGCGGGCGGTCTATCCCTTCGATTTCCGGCTCGACATGCGCTTTGCGGTGGAAGGGCGGACGTTGCGGATGACGGCGACCGTCTCCAATCCCGGCGAAACCGACATGCCCTTTTCCTTCGGCTATCACCCGGCCTTTGCCTGGCCTCTGCCCTATGGCGGTGCGGTTGAGGAGCATCGGGTGGTGTTCGAGAAGGCCGAGCCCGCGTTGATCCGCAAAGTGGGCGATGAGCCGGGCTTGATCGCTTTGGAGAGCGTGGCTTCGCCGGTAGAGGGCGCGGTGCTGGCGCCGACCCATAAGATGTTCGAGGGCGACGCGCTGATCTGGGACCAACTGGAGAGCCGCAGCCTGTTCTGGGGCGTGCCGGGGCAGAGGGGGCTTCAGATCGACTTTCCCGATACGCCATGGCTGGGACTGTGGCAGAAGCCGGGGGGGCAGTATCTCTGCGTCGAGCCTTGGGCGGGGATGGCCGATCCCGTTGGTTTTGAAGGCGATGTCTGGGCGAAGCAGGGCATATTGCGGCTCGCGCCGGGCGAGGAACGGGCGTTTCGGATGGATGTCAGCCTCACCGGCTGAGGCCCGACTGGCGAATCCCCCGCGAATCGCTATATGGGCCGCCCATGAGCATTCCTTCCCGCCGCACCTTTGCCATCATCTCGCACCCTGACGCGGGTAAGACCACGCTGACCGAAAAGCTGTTGCTGGAAGGCGGCGCGATTCACCTGGCCGGTGAGGTCAAGGCGCGTGGCGCGAACCGGCGCGCGCGGTCGGACTGGATGAAGATCGAGCAGCAGCGCGGCATTTCCGTGACGTCCTCGGTCATGACCTTCGAGCGGACGCGCGATGGCGAGACGATCACCTTCAACCTGCTCGACACGCCGGGCCACGAGGATTTCAGCGAGGACACCTATCGCACGCTGACCGCCGTGGACTCCGCCGTCATGGTGATCGACGCGGCCAAGGGCATCGAACCGCAGACCCGCAAGCTGTTCGAGGTCTGCCGCCTGCGCAACGTGCCCATCATCACCTTCGTCAACAAGGTGGACCGCGAGGGCCGCGAAACCTTCGGCCTGATCGATGAAGTGGCCGACCAGTTGCAGCTCGACGTCTGCCCGATGAGCTGGCCGGTCGGCATGGGCGCCGATTTCGAGGGCATTTACGATTTCGCCACCAACCAGCTGATGCAGCCGGTCGGGCCAAGCAAGGAATTTGACGGCACGCGGCACCAGTTCAGCGGTCTGGATGATCCGAAGCTGGCCGACTATCTGTCGCCCCGCGCGCTGGAGAAGCTGCGTGAGGAAGCCGAATTGGCGCAGGGCGGCTACACCGAATTCGACCTTGGCCGCTATCGCCATGGCGACCTGACGCCGGTTTATTTCGGGTCGGCGCTCAAGCTGTTCGGCGTCACCGAACTGATCGACGCGCTGGCCGCCCATGCGCCGCCGCCCCGCGCCCAGCCCGCCGAGCCTGCGCCGATCGAACCGGAACAGAGCGAAGTCACCGGCTTCATCTTCAAGGTGCAGGCCAATATGGACCCGATGCACCGCGACCGCATCGCCTTCATGCGGCTGGTGTCGGGCAAGTTCCGGCGCGGCATGAAGCTGACTCCAAGTGGGTCGGGCAAGGCTCTGGCGGTGCATTCTCCGATCCTCTTCTTCGCGCAGGACCGCGAACTGGCGGACGAGGCCTTCCCCGGCGACATCATCGGCATCCCCAATCATGGCGCGCTGCGCGTGGGCGATACGCTGTCCGAGAAGCCGGGGCTGCGCTTCACCGGCCTGCCCAATTTCGCGCCGGAAATCCTGCGCCGCGTGGCACTGAAGGACCCGACCAAGACCAAGCAGTTGCGCAAGGCGCTGGACGACCTCAGCGAAGAGGGCGTGATTCAGGTTTTCTATCCGGAGATCGGGTCGAACTGGATCGTCGGCGTGGTCGGGCAGCTTCAGCTGGAAGTGCTGATTTCGCGGCTGGAGGCGGAGTATAAGGTCGCGGCCGGGCTGGAACAGTCGCCCTTCGACACGGCGCGCTGGGTGTCCGGGGATGACGCCGCGGTCAAGGATCTGGTGTCGTTCAACGGCGCCAATATGGCCAAGGATCGCGACGGCAATCTCGTCTTCATGGCGAAGAGCGCCTGGGATATCGGCTATCAGCAGGAACGGCATCCCAAGGTGAAGTTCAGCGCGACCAAGGAGCGTTGAACCCGATTCTCTACAGCTTCCGGCGCTGCCCTTATGCGATGCGGGCGCGCATGGCGCTGCTGGCGAGCGGGCAGGTGGTGGAACTGCGCGAGATCGTGCTGCGCGACAAGCCCGCCCACATGCTGGCGATCTCGCCCAAGGGGACGGTGCCGGTGCTGCTGTTGCCGGATGGGTCGGTGTTGGACCAAAGTCTGGACATCATGCGCTGGGCGCTTGGCCGGCACGATCCGGAGCAATGGCTGGCGGGTGAGGACAGCGATTTGATCGCCGCCAATGACGGGCCGTTCAAAAGCCATCTCGACCGCTACAAATATGCCAGCCGCCATGGGTCCGATCCCGTGGAGCATCGGGGGCAGGCGATGGCATGGCTGGCCATGTTGGAAACGCGGCTGGAGCGCAGCCGCTATTTGACCGGCGATCGGCGGTCCCTGACCGATATCGCGATCTTTCCCTTCATCCGCCAGTTCGCGGCGACGGAGCCGGAGTGGTTCGCGGATCAGCCCTTGCCGCACGTCCGGCGCTGGCTGGGCGAGCATCTGGCATCGGATGTCTTTGTCCGCGTCATGGTCCGTCTGAAACCCTGGGCCGAGGGCGACGAGTCGCTGTTTCTGAATTGATCGCCCTTTGCTTGCCGCATTTTCCGAGTCGTCAGATGTTTCCATCTGACTTGAAAATGCTCATTTCCGCAGCAGGAACACCGCATGTTCCGCGAACAGATTGGCGTTGGCGTGGGTGGTTTCCCGGTCGCCCTTGAGGAACCACTGGCCGTCGATGGTCCAGCCGCGATCCTTCACCAGCGCGCGGAAATCGTCGACCGTGACATGGTGGATGTTGAGCGTGTCATACCATGTGTCGGGCAGCAGCCGCGTCACCGGCATCCGCCCGCCCCAGAAGAGCGAGAGCCGTCCGCGCCAATGGGCGAAATTGGGGAAGGAGACGAAGGCCTGCCGCCCGATGCGCAGCAGTTCCTCGACCACGCGGTCGGGATGGCGGGTGGTCTGGAGCGTCTGGCTGAGGATGGCGTAGTCGAAGCTAGCTTGCGGATAGTAAGTGAGATCGGTGTCGGCGTCGCCCTGCACGACCGAGAGGCCCCGGCCCACGGCGGCGGCGACATTATGCGGGTCGATTTCAAGGCCCCGGGCGTCGACCTGCTTCGTATCGCGCAGCGCCGCCATCAGCGCGCCGTCGCCGCAGCCGACGTCGAGGACGCGGGCGCCCGGCGTCACGGTGCGCGCGATCAGGGCAAGGTCGGGGCGCAGGCTCATGCGCGGCCGCCTTTCAGGAAGCCATCGACCACCCGGTTGAGTTCGGGGCATTCCAGCAGGAAGGCGTCATGGCCGAAGGGGCTTGAGAGTTCGACAAAGCTCGCCTGCGCGCCGCTCGCGTTGAGGGCGTGGACGATGATGCGGGATTCCGCTGTCGGATAGAGCCAGTCGGTGTCGAAGCTGACGAGGCAGAAGCGCGCTTTCGATGCGGCAAAGGCGTTGGCGAGGCTGCCGCCATGGTCCTCGGCTATGTCATAATAGTCCATGGCGCGGGTGATGTAGAGATAGCTGTTGGCGTCGAAACGCTCGACGAAGCTCAGGCCCTGATGGCGGAGATAGCTTTCGACCTGGAAGTCCGCGTCGAAGCCGAAGGTCTTGGCGTCACGCCCCTGCAAACGTCGCCCGAATTTCTCGGTGAGGCCCGCTTCGGAGAGATAGGTGATGTGCGCGGCCATGCGGGCGACGGCGAGGCCTGCGCTGGGGATCGCGCCGTCGGCATAATAGTCGCCGCCGCGCCAGTTGGGATCGGCCATGATCGCCTGCCGCCCGACTTCGTGGAAGGCGATGTTCTGGGCGCTGTGGCGGGCGGTCGAGGCGATGACGATGCAGCTTTCGACGCGCTCCGGGTAGAGGGTCGGCCAGCTCAGCGCCTGCATCCCGCCCATCGATCCGCCGATGACGGCGGAGAGGCGGTCCACGCCCAGATGGTCGAGCAACATTGCCTGCGCGCGCACCATGTCGGCAATGGTGATGACCGGGAAGCGCATGGCATGGGGTTCGCCGGTCGCGGGATCGATGCTGACCGGGCCGCTGGACCCCATGCAGCTGCCGATGACATTGGCGCAGATGATGAAATGGCGGCTGGGATCGACCGGCTTTCCTTCACCCACCAGCCGCCACCACCAGCCGGGCTTGCCGGTGACGGGATGCTCCGACGCGACATATTGATCGCCGGTCAGCGCATGGCAGATGAGGATGACGTTGGAGCGGTCCGCATTCATCTGCCCATAGCTTTCATAGGCGATGTCGACCGGGCCGAGGGAGGCGCCGCTGTCGAGGCGCAGCGGTCCCGTCAGGCGCACCTGACGGCGCAGGCCGAAACGAATATCATCGGGAAAGGACGCGCTGGCCATTGTCTGTCCGGGCTAGGACCGGGGGTGGAGTCTGTCAATCGGCTGCCCTTTGGCCTACATCGCGGGCATGACCGATAATGCTCCCATCCCTGTTGTCGCCTTTGGTCCCCTTTATCCCTATCTGGACGAAGCGCTGGACCGGCGCTTTGCCGTTCATCGGGTGGCGGCGGATGCCGATCTTGCCGCATTACCGCCGCAGGTGAGGGAGGCGCGGGCCTTGGTGAGTTTCGGGTCGGTGGGTGCCCCCGCCGCGATCATGGATGCCTTGCCCCGGCTGGAGATGATCGGGCTGTTTTCCGTGGGCTATGACAAGGTCGATATCGATCATGCGCGGGCCAAAGGCATCCGCGTCACCAACACGCCCGATGTGCTGACGGAGGATGTGGCCGATCTGGCGGTGGGTCTGCTTTATGCTACGGTGCGCCATATCGCCGCCAATGACCGGACGGTGCGCGCAGGCGACTGGGCGCGGGGCGCGAAGCCGGCGCTGTGCGGGCGCGTGACGGGCAAGCGGATCGGGATATTGGGGCTGGGACGGATCGGGCGCGCCATTGCCCGGCGGCTGGAGCCGGTGGCGGGGGAAATCCTCTATCACAACCGGCGGCCGGCAGCGGACACGACCTATCATTATGTGGCCGATGCGCTCGAATTCGCGGCGCAAAGCGATGTGATCATCGTCGCGACCTCCGGCGGGCCGGAAGCGCGGGGGCTGATCGATGCCGCCATGCTGGATGCGTTGGGGCCGGAGGGATATATCATCAATATCAGCCGGGGCAGCGTGATCGATGAAGACGCGCTGGTGGCTGCACTGGCGGACAGGCGGATCGCGGGCGCGGGCCTTGATGTGTTCGTGAACGAACCGCATGTGCCCGAAGCGCTGTTCGCCATGGATCATGTGGTGTTGCAACCCCATCAGGGCAGCGCGACCATTGAGACGCGCAAGGCGATGGCCGATCTGGTGCTGGCCAATCTGGACGCCTGGGCGGCGGGGGAGCCTTTGCTGACGCCCGTGGTGTAGACGTTCTGGCACTTTGCGTTTCGCTTCGATGACGCTAAAGCGCGGGCCATGACAAAGCCTGCCCCCAAAGACTGGATTCTCGGTATTTCGCCCTATGTGCCGGGCAAGTCGGCCGCCGATGACGGCCGCGTGCTGGTGAAGCTGTCCGCCAATGAAAATCCGCTGGGCACCGGGGAGGCCGCGCGGGCCGCTCTGGTGGCGGCGACGGCGGACCTTGCCACCTATCCCGATCCCGGCGCCGCGAAGATGCGCGAGGCGATCGCAGCGGTGCATGGGCTGGACCCGGCGCGGGTGATCTATGGCACCGGATCGGACGAGCTGCTGCATATCGTGGCAAGCGCCTATGCCGGACCCGGGGATGAGGTTCTTTACGTCCGCTACGGCTTTTCCGTCTACGACATCGCGGCGCGCCGCGTGGGGGCCACGCCGGTGATCGCGCCGGACAAGGATTATGCGACCGATGTGGACGCGCTGCTTGCGGCGGTGACGGAAAAGACGAAGGTCGTCTTCCTCGCCAATCCGAATAATCCGACCGGCACCATGACGTCAGGGCAAGAGATTGCGCGGCTGCATGCGGGATTGCGGCCCGATATCCTGTTCGTGCTGGATCAGGCCTATGCCGAATATCTGGACGCCGATGAGGATGATGGCGGGCTGGAACTGGCGAAGACCGCCGCCAATGTGTTCGTGACGCGGACCTTCTCCAAGATTTACGGCCTCGCCGCCGAGCGGATCGGCTGGGGCTATGCCAGTGCCGAGGTGATCGACGTGCTGCACCGCATCCGCGCACCGTTCAACGTGACGACGGCGGGGCAGGCTGCGGCGATTGCGGCGGTCGGGGACACCGCCTGGGTCGAGGCGAGCCGGGTGCATAATCGCCAGTGGCGCGAGTGGCTGGCGACGGAGGTGGCAGCGCTCTCCAACCATGGCCTGCGCGCCGTGCCGAGCAAGGCGAACTTCCTGCTCATCCTGTTCGACGGCAAATTGACCGCCGAAGCGGCGATGAAGGGCCTGTGGGATGAGGGCTTCGCCACCCGCTGGCTGCCCGGACAGGGCCTGCCCAACGGCCTGCGCATCACCATCGGCAGCGAGGATCAGATGCGCCGCGTCGCCGCCCGGTTGCGCGCCATGGCGGAAGCGGCCTGATGCTGCCCTTCGCGCGGGTCACGATCATCGGGCTGGGCCTGATCGGTTCTTCGCTGGCGCGGGCGATCCGCGAAACCATGCCGACCGTGCGGGTGACAGGTTACGATGCCGATGTGCGGGTGCGGGAGATCGCACGAGCCATCGACCTGTGCGATGACGTGACCGATACGGCGGGCGCGAGCGTGACCGACGCCGATCTGGTCGTGCTGTGCGTGCCGGTGCGGGCGATGGGCGTGGCCGCCATGGAAATTGCCGACGATCTGCCTGCGGAAGCGATCGTCAGCGACGTGGGATCGTGCAAGGTCGATGTGCTGGCGCAATTGAGCGCCGCGCTGCCGGGTCGGACCGTCATTCCGGCGCATCCGGTGGCGGGGACCGAGAATAGCGGGCCGGAGGCGGGCTTTGCCTCGCTGTTCCGGGGGCGCTGGTGCATCGTGACGCCGCCTGCGGAGGCCGATCCGGTCGCCGTGGAGCGCGTGGCCGAACTGTGGCGGCGCGTGGGCGCGGATGTCGAGATGATGGACCCCGCGCACCATGATCTGGTGTTGGCGGTGACCAGCCATTTGCCGCACCTGATCGCCTATACCATCGTGGGCACGGCCAGCGATCTGGAGGATGTGACCCAGTCGGAGGTCATCAAATATTCGGCGGGCGGCTTTCGCGACTTCACCCGCATTGCCGCGTCCGACCCGACCATGTGGCGGGACGTGTTCCTGGCCAACAAGGATGCGGTGCTGGAGATGCTCCAGCGCTTTTCGGAGGATTTGTCGACCTTGCAGCGGGCGATCCGGTGGAATGACGGGGATACGCTGTTCAACCTGTTCACCCGGACGCGGGCGATCCGCCGGTCGATCATCGAGCAGGGGCAGGACGATCCCAAGCCCGATTTTGGACGCTCACACTGAAGCGTTCAGCGCGTTGATCGCCGCATGGACGCGGGCTTCGGCCTCGCCGCGATCAAGGCCGGGCGGGACGATCTCGCCGACCTTGTAGGTGATGGTGCCGGCGCGCTTCATGAACTTGCCGCGCGGGGACACGCGGCCGCTGTCCACCGCGATGGGCACCACCGGCAGGCCCAGCAGCGCGTAAAGACCCGCGAAACCGGCGCGCAAGGGCGGGCTTTCGCCATGGGGGACGCGGGTGCCTTCGGGAAAGAGGCAGACGGCACGGCCTTGCGCCGTCGTGGCCCGGGCGGCGGTGCGCAGCGCGCGCAGGGCGCTGGCTCCGGCGCTGCGCTCGATCGGGATCAGGCCATAGCGGCGCGCGATGCCGCCCCAGAACGGGATGTCGAACAGCTCGCGCTTGGCGGCGATCGCCGGGCGATCCAGCAGGCAGAGAAGGTCGATCGTCTCGAACATCGATTCATGCTTGAGAATGTAGAGATAGGGGCCTTTGGGCAGGGGTCCCTCCACCCGCACCTTCTGCCCCAGCAGCCATCGCACGCAGAAACGGTGGAAATGGCTCCATGCGGTGGCGATGCCGGGGATGGAGCGGGGCGCGACCAGATTCACCGCCATCGCCGCCAGCACGAACAGCGCCGTTCCGATATAGAAGACCAGCATGAAGGCCAGGGATCGCAGGGCGGTGAGCATCGAGAAAAACCGTCAGATACCAATCAGCGCCGCAGCCCGGCGCAGCAGATATTTATTATATTCCCGCGCCAGCATGGTGAGGCTGGGGCGGCTGGGCACGGCGTCGTAGACCAGCGTAACCCGTCCCGGCAAGGCCTGGCGCAGTTCAAGGGCGGAGCGGCGCATATGCCAGTCGGTGGTGATCAGGCGCACCGTCTTGAAGTCGCGACGTTCCAGCCAATGCGCGGTTTCTATCGCATTGGAGCGGGTATCGATGGCTTCGCGGCCCAGCGTGATGCAGCAGGTGAACAGGCGTTCGGGCGCGTGATATTTCGCGGCCAGCTCGGATGGGCGGACCGATCGGTCGACGCCGGAGATCAGCATCCGCTTCGCCGCGCCGTCCTGCAGCAGGGACAGGCCGCGATCGATGCGCCCGGCCCCGCCGGTCAGCACGACGATGGCGTCGGTTTCGCGCCCGTCCAGCGGTTGCGGCAGGAAGATCGCGAACCAGGCGAAGCCCAGCATCCACGCCAGCAGCGTGACGGCGATGAAGCGGACGATCATAGCAGCCGTCCCAGCGACCGCAGCACGGTCCAGCGCGCGGCCAGCGTCGCCAGCAGCACGCTGCCCACCGGCAGCGCGGCCAGGATCGCCCAGCTCGTCCAGGGCAGATGGATGGCGCCCAGCAATTCGGAGCCGGTCGCCAGCAACCGCGCGCCCAGCAGCACGATCGCCAGCAACGCCACGGTAAAACCCAGCGCGCCGCCGAAGAGCGCGTCGAGACCGATGCGGCGCTGGAACAGCCGGGCGATCTGCACATCGGTCGCGCCCATCAGGTGCAGCACGTCGATGGTCGCGCGGTGACCGTCATGCGCGGCACGGGCGGCCAGCACCACCACCGCGCCGGTCGCCAGCGTCATCAGCAGCACGATCCCCGCCGCCAGCCAGCCCAGTGCCGAGAGAAGCCCGGCCAGCGGCGCCAGAAAGGCGGCATGGGGTTCGATGCGGATTCTGGGGGAGAGGGCGGTCAGTTGCTGGCGCAGGCGGGCAACCTTCGCATCGGTCTGGCCGGGCGTCAGCTCGATATCGATCAGCGCCGGGATCGGCAGGTCGCCGCTCACCGCATCCTGCCCCAGCCAGGGACGGATCTGGTCGGCAAGGGTGGCGGCCGGAACGGGGTGGATCGCGCGGATCGCGCCGTTCTTGCGCAACGCCTGAGCCGCGAGCGCGCCCAGCCGGTCGCGCTGCTCGGCATTGGCCTCGACGATCTGCACCGTGGCGCGTCCGGCCAGGTCGGCGCCCATCGCCTTGACCGCCGCGCCGAGGCCGAGGCCCGCCGCCGCCGCCAGCACGGTCAGGAACATCATGATCGCGATGATCCAGGGCATGGGGCCGGCCACACGCCCTTCCGGCAAAAGCCGGTGGCGCGCGGCGGCGGCGGCGCGGCGATCAGTGACATTGTGGAGGGAGGCCATCAGCCGTTCGCCTGCGGCTTGGGCGGATAGCGCAGCGATCCGGTCGGGTCGGACAGGCGGCCCTTGTCCAGCTTCATCATCTGGGCGCTGCCGACCTGCGCGATCAGCGGCAGGTCGTGGGTGGCGACGACGATCGTGGTGCCAAGGCGATTGAGCGCTTCGAACAGGGTCATCAGCCGCCGGGCCATGTCCGCGTCGACGTTGCCGGTCGGTTCGTCCGCCACCAATATTTCAGGCCGGCCGATCACTGCGCGGGCGATGGCGACGCGCTGCTGCTCCCCGCCGGAGAGGGTCGCGGGACGCGCCTGACCCCGGTCGCCCAGGCCCACCCAGTTCAGCATTTCGCTGACCGGGGCGTCGATTTCCGCCTCCTCCATCCCGGCGACGCGCAGGGGCAGGGCGATATTGTCATAGACCGACAGATGCGGAACCAGCCGGAAATCCTGAAACACAACGCCGATACGGCGGCGGAAGCCGGGCAGGCGCTTGCGCGGCAGCGTCACCACATCCTCACCGAACAGGCGGATGACGCCGCGGCTGGGCCGCTGGGCAAGATAAAGCAGCTTGAGCAGCGAGGTCTTGCCGGCGCCCGACGCACCGGTCAGGAAATAAAAGCCGCCGCCGGCCAGCGAAAAGCTGACGTCGGACAGCGTCTCGCTATCCAGACCATAGCGCAGGCCGACATTTTCGAACTGGACGATGGCGGACATGAGTGAATGACTGCGCCCCGGCGCTCCCTGCTTCCCCTGACGTGCAGCCATGGCACAGCGGACGGGCAGCCGTAAAGCCCATGCGGCCTTATCCCGCGAGTCGCAGCCATGTCGAAGCCGCTTGCCCTCGAATCCAACTCATGGCTATGAAGCGTCATGATCCTGGTGTGTCCCAACTGCGCCACGCGCTACATCGTGCCGGACAGCGCCGTCGGTCCGAACGGCCGCCAGGTTCGCTGCGCCGCCTGCAAACATAGCTGGTTCCAGGAAGGCGCCCAATTGGCGCCGCGTGAAGAGGCGCTGGAAACCGTGGGCGCTGCCGAGCCGGTGGCTGCCGCGCCGCCGCCCCCGCCGCCTCCGCCGTCCCCCCCTCCGCCGGTGCCGGAGCAGGTCGCTCCCGCAGCGCAGGTGCCCGAGATTCCCGAACCCGTTGTCGAGGCGACACCCCCGCCGTCCGCAGCAGATGTGGCGACGCCCGATTATCGGTTCGACAATGTTTACGACCGTGTGCCGGAGCCGGACGTGCCTGCCGCGCCGTTCAAGCCGCGCCGCAACCGGCTGAAGATGTGGACCTATGCCGCGACCGGCTTCTGCCTGTTGGTGGCGGCCGCGGGCGGTGCGCTCTGGTATTTCGGCACGCCGAGTTGGGCGATCAATCTGGGGCTGGTGGCGGAGGAGGGCGATCCCGACCTGCTCTTCTATCTTTCCAAGCCCGCCGAACGGCGCAAATTGCCGACCGGCGAGGAATATTTCGCCTTCGGCGCGCGGATCGTGAACAGCGGGAAACAGCAGTTGCCGGTGCCGCCGGTGCTGGTGCAACTGCGCGACCGGCAGAACCGGCTGGTATTCAGCTGGACCACCAAGGCGGATCGGACCAGCCTGAAGCCGGGCGAGGAAGCGTCGATCAACGAAAGCCGGATCGACATTCCCAAAAATGCCGAGAATCTCTCGCTGACCTTCGTGCAGTAGGATGGGTTTATTCCTCCCCATCGCCTGACGGGGAGGATGGGGATCAGGGATAGCTGATCGTTTTGGGGCGGCCCTGAGGGATCGGAATAAACTCCTTGTCGTCGCCGGGGATCAGGGGGAAACGCATGGCTTCCCAATCGTCGCGCGCCTGCATCAGCCGGTCCTTGGTCGAGGACACGAAATTCCACCAGACATGGCGGGGCGTGCGGAATGCCTCTCCCCCGCACAGCACGACGCGGCCGCCATCGACGCTCATCAGCGTCGCTCGCGTGCCGGGGCGCAGGACATAGAGGGTCTGCGGCAGGAGCATCACCCCGTCCAGCGCCGCGTCGCCGCCGGAAACATAGATGGCGCGCTCTTCCGCCTCCGCATCGATGGGGACCGAGCCGCCGGGGGACAGCTGGATGTCGGCGTAGATCGTCTTCGCATAGGTGGTGACGGGGGAGGTTTCGCCCCAGAGGCTGCCCATAATGACCCTGGCGCGGGCCTGGCCGCAATCGATGATCGGCAGGCCGCCTTCGCCGACATGCTCGAAGGCCGGGTCCATTTCCTCGTTGCGGTCGGGGAGGGCGAGCCAGGTCTGGATGGCCGAGAGTTTGGACAGTTTCGCGCGATCCTCGTCGGGCGAACGCTCGGAATGGACGATGCCCTTGCCCGCCGTCATCAGGTTCACCGCGCCCGGTTCGATCAACTGCTCCGTGCCCAGGGAGTCGCGGTGGAGGAAGCTGCCCTCATACATATAGGTGACGGTGGCGAGGTTGATGTGCGGATGCGGGCGCACGTCCACCCCCTGGCCCGGCGCGATGCGGGCGGGTCCGGCCTGGTCGAAGAAGATGAACGGGCCGACCATGGTGCGCTCCTTGGCCGGGAGGGAGCGATGGACCCGGAAATCGCCCAGATTATGGGATGTCGGCGTGATGGTCTGGATGATCGGGTCGGTCGGGGTCATGGTGCGTCCAGTTCGGGATAGTGGCGGAAGATGTCTTCCTGGGTGAACGGCAGGCGCCGGTCGCTTGCGAGATAGTCCTGCAATTCGGACAGCGCCGCAACCCGGTCGTGCAGATCGGCAAGGCACGGGAAGGAAGGCATCAGCGTCGCCATGCGCAGCGGAAAGGCGTAGCGCATCCCGGCGATCAGGTGAAAGAGCGAGAGGTCGGCATAGCTCCAGCGCTGGCCCGCCAGCCAGTCGCCCGGTTCCGCGTTCAACGCATGTTCGAAATAGGTCAGATATTTGGGGATGCGCAATTGGCGCAAGCCATGGGCGGCGCGCAGGGCTTCGGTCTTCTGATCCTCATAATAAAGGTCCGGGCCGATGGGGTGATGGACATTATGGGCTTCGGCCACCATGTCCATGATGGTGAGTTGCACCTGCGCGAGCCAGTGGCGGGGCTTGGGGCCAGCGGGGCCGCATCCATGCCGTTCGGCCAGATAAAAAAGGATGTTCGCCGTCTGCGCCACCGTCTGGCCGTCCGTCACCAGATAGGGTGGGGCGAAGGCCGGGCCGCCATCGTGCCGCTCCATGTCGGCCATCAGTGCTTCGTCGCCATCGATGCGGGCGCGGTCGCGATAGGCGATGCCGCACGCCTCCAGCGTCAGCCGGACGAATTCGCCCCGGCCGGGGACGGTGGACCAGTACCAGAGATCATAAGCCATGCGTTGATCCTCCTCGGACGGCGGAACAACGCATGAGGAGGATCAAGGTCTCATTCGCCGGGCGCGCGGGCCTTGATGGCGAGGGCGTGGACCTTCTCGCGCAGCAGGTCGGCCAGCGCGGCGTTGACCAGCCGCTGGCGGGCCACGCGATTCTGGCCGGTGAAGCGGTCGGACACGATCTCCACGGTGAAATGGCTTTCGCCCGATCCGTCATGCCCCGCATGGCCGCGATGCATTTCGCTGTCGTCGATCACGGCGAGCCGTTCAGGAGCAAGGGCGGCGCGCAGCCGGGCTTCGATTTCAGTGGCTACGGGGCCTTTAACAATCTCGGTCATGGCGCCTATATAGGCCCTTTGCCCGCAGTTGCATCAGGACAATCTTGGCTAGCGATCCTTTCTCGACCCGGCGTTTCAACCGTTTCCATGGCCGCGTGGAAAGCGACCGTCCCTGCGCGGTCCCCGGCTGCCTGGAACCGGGCGAGTTCCGCGCGCCGCCGCTGGAGGGGGGGCGGTCGAACCAAGAAGGCCCGCGCTGGCGCTGGCTGTGCCTCGACCATGTGCGGGAATTCAACCAGGGTTATAATTTCTTCACCGGCATGAGCCCGGAGGAGATCAACGCCGCCCAGCGTCCCTATGCGGGATGGGAACGGGAGACGCGGGCCTTTTCCTCCAACGCCGCCAGCCCGCCGCCCAAATGGTCGGACTTTCAGGACCCGCTCGACGCCATCGGCGCCAAGTTCAGGGAACGGGTGGCAAAGGCGCGGGCGGACAATCAGATGCGGCAGGACGGCAAATTCCTGTCGAAGGACGACCGCCGGGCGCTGGATGTCATGGGGCTGCCGATCGATGCGGATCGCAAGGCCCTTCGGCAACGCTATACGGAATTGCTGCGACGCTATCATCCCGACCATAATGGCGGGGACCGGAGCCATGAAACCTCGCTGCAAGGGGTGATCGAGGCCTATCAACTGCTCCGGAAGGCGGAGGTTTTCGCCTGAACGCTCAGAGCAGGAACCAGCCGATGCCCAGGCCCAGTTGCATGCCGGCGATCAGCAGCAGCAGGGTTGAAAAGGGTTGCTTGCGGGTTTTGTGACGGAACAGGCGGCGCGCGAGCAGGGCGC
Organism: Sphingobium sp. EM0848; assembly: GCF_013375555.1. Classification (NCBI taxonomy): domain Bacteria; kingdom Pseudomonadati; phylum Pseudomonadota; class Alphaproteobacteria; order Sphingomonadales; family Sphingobiaceae; genus Sphingobium; species Sphingobium sp. EM0848. The sequence goes on along the minus strand of NZ_JABXWB010000001.1, from coordinate 2,598,838 downwards.
CCGGCGAGCCGCCGATCAACGCCAGACCCAGCAGATCAGCCTCTGCTATGCGGCGCCGACCAGCGATGGCTGCGGCCTTGTCCTGCCGGAAACGGAGCATCGTCCAGCCGTTCAGCCCCAGCAGGATGAGGAATAATGTCGCCATGCCCATGATGTCGCGATAGCGGACGGGCGTTGATTTTCATATCGTCGATCCGGGCTTGCCCCCAATCGCGGCCGCTGTCATAGGCGCCGGCCCCTTACCTCCCGGAGAATTTCATGACGATGCCCCGCGCCCTGGGCCTTGATTTCGGCACGACCAACAGCGTGGCCGCGCTTGCCGGGGACGGCGGTTCGGAACTGGTCGAATTTGCGGGCGAGCAGGCGGCTGGCGCGGTGTTCCGCTCGGCGCTGTGCTTCTGGCATGATGGTGATGTGAAGGGCGGCATGGCGCATGAGGCCGGGCCATGGGCGATTGCCGAATATCTGGAATTTCCAGAGGACAGCCGCTTCCTGCAAAGCTTCAAGTCAGTGGCCGCCAGCCCGATCTTCGAAAGCGCCAGCGTGTTCGAAAAGCGTTTCCGCTTCGAGGAACTGGGGCAGATGTTTCTGTCGCGCATGGTCGGCCATGCGGGCGGGACGCTGGACCGGCGGCCGGAGCGGATCGTGGTCGGGCGGCCGGTGGAATATGCGGGGTCGCGGCCCGATGAAGCCCTGGCCCGGCGGCGCTATGACGCCATGTTCGGCGGCTTTGGCGATGAGATTCACTATGTCTATGAACCGCTGGGCGCCGCGTTCAGCTACGCCAGCCGCCTGACCGAAGCGGCGACGATATTGGTGGCGGATTTCGGCGGCGGCACCAGCGACTTTTCCATCGTTCGGGTCGAGGCGCCGGGGGCGGCGCGCCGTTGCGTGCCGCTGGGGTCGGCGGGTATCGGTCTGGCCGGGGACCGGTTCGACTATCGGATCGTCGATCATCTGGTGCTGCCGATGCTGGGCAAGGGCGGCAGTTATCAGAGCTTTGGCAAGGAACTGGAGATTCCGCGCAGCTATTTCGCGGATTTTGCCGACTGGTCCCGGCTGGCGCTGATGCGCAACCGGCGGACGATGGAGGAACTGGCGCGCTTGCAGAAGACGGCCAACGATCCCGCTGCCATCGGCCGGATGATCACGGTGATCGAGAAGGAACTGGGCTATCCGCTCTATGATGCGGTGGGGTCTTTGAAGCGGCGGCTGTCGGAGGTGGAAAGCGCGACCTTCGCGTTCGAAGGCGGCGGTCTTGCCATCGAGGCGGAAGTGACGCGCGCCGATTTCGAAGGCTGGATCGCGCCCGACATCGCCCGGATCGAAGCGACGGTTGATATGGCGCTCGCCAAGGCAGGGGTTGAACCCGACGCCATTGACCGGGTGTTTCTGACCGGAGGCACCTCGCTGATACCGGCGATCCGGCGCATCTTCGACCAGCGTTTCGGCGCGGAGCATATTGCCACCGGCGGCGAATTGACCTCCATCGCGCATGGACTGGCGCTGATCGGACAGGAGGCCAATTTGGCCGAATGGGCCGCTTGATTGCCCGCGTGACAAGTCCCACTCTATCGACATGCCCCTTCGCGATGGCTAGGGCATGGATGACAAGACCGCTCAAAGAGACAAGATGATGACCGACATCCCCAACGTCCAGCCCGATACCCGCGCCGAAACGCTGTTGGCTGCGCCCGACCGCGAAGTGGACGCGCGCGAAGTGTTCGGCATCGATGTCGACATGAAGATCCCGGCCTTTTCGGAGGCGGACGAGCGCGTGCCTGATCTCGATCCGGCCTATGTGTTCGACCCGGATACCACGCTCGCGATCCTGGCGGGCTTTGCCTATAATCGCCGCGTGATGGTGCAGGGCTATCACGGCACCGGCAAGTCGAGCCATATCGAACAGGTCGCCGCGCGCCTGCGCTGGCCGTGTATCCGCATCAATCTGGACGCGCATATCAGCCGTATCGATCTGGTCGGGCGTGACGCCATCGTGCTGAAGGAAGGCCAGCAGGTGACGGAATTCCGCGAAGGCCTGCTCCCCTGGGCGTTGCAGCGGCCCGTGGCGCTGGTGTTCGACGAATATGATGCCGGCCGTCCGGACGTGATGTTCGTGATCCAGCGCGTGCTGGAAACCGACGGCAAGATGACGCTGCTCGACCAGAATCGGGTCATCCGGCCGAACCCGCATTTCCGCCTGTTCGCGACCGCCAACACCGTGGGTCTGGGCGACACGACCGGCCTCTATCACGGCACGCAGCAGATCAACCAGGGCCAGATGGACCGCTGGAATCTGGTGGTGGCGCTGAACTATCTGCCCGCCGCGACCGAGGCGCAGGTGGTGCTGGCCAAGTCGGGCGAATATGATCATGAGGGCGGCCGCAAGGAAGTCGAGAATATGATCAAGGTGGCGGAGTTGACTCGCCAAGGGTTTATCAACGGCGATATTTCGACCGTCATGTCGCCCCGTACCGTGATCAGCTGGGCGCAGAATGCGCTGATCTTCAAGAATATCGGCTTTGCCTTCCGCCTGTCCTTCCTCAACAAATGCGATGAGGCGGAGAGGGCGCTGGTGGCCGAATATTATCAGCGCGTCTTCGGCAAGGACCTGCCCGAAAGCGTCGCCCACCGGGCGGCGTGAACGCCCAAAGGAAGCAGAAAATGATCGTCGTCGAACGCATCTCGCCCGAGGATACCCCTCATCGGATCAGCATTCGCGGCCATGAACTGACCGTCGATATGACGGCGCCGGACGGGCATGATGCCGGGCCGGACCCGCATGACCTGTATGATTCGGCTCTGGGTGCGTGCAAGGCGATGACCATGCTCTGGTATGCGCAGCGCAACGGCATCCCGGTCGAGGGCATCCATGTCGGCGTGGTTCGCGATGCCAGTCAGGAGCGCAAGGGCGTCTACAGGCTGACGACGCGCATCGCGCTGACCGGCCCGTTGACCGAGGAGCAGCATGACAGGCTGATCGCCGTGGCCGCCAAGTGCCCGGTGCACAAGCTGATGAGCGAGGTCGAGACGCAGATCGAAACCGTCGCCGTGCCTTATGTCGGTGAGGGCGAGCGGCCGTGAGCGAGACGATTTCCCTGTCCGCAACACGCCATGGCCTGCCGCTCGGCAGCGCATTCAATCTGCGCGATTTCGGCGGCTATGCGACCGCGGAAGGGCGCTGCGTGAAGCGCGGGGTGCTCTATCGGTCGGGGACGATGGCGCTGCTGACCGACGCAGATGCGGAGCAGTTGCGATCCTTCGGCATCAAGGCGATCTGCGATTTTCGCCGGGGCAATGAACGCACCGCCGAACCGACGCACTGGCATGGGGCGGAGGTCGACTATTTCTGCCGCGACTATACGGAAAGCAGCGGCCTGCTGGGCGAGATATTGAAGCGTGACGGCGCGACGGCGGAGGATATGCGCGCCACGATGATCGCGCTCTACCGCGACATTCCCGTCGATCATGCCGAATCCTACCGCGCCATGTTCGCGCGGATCGCCGAGGGGCGGGTGCCGCTGTTGATCAACTGTTCGGCGGGCAAGGATCGCACCGGTGTCGGTGCGGCGCTGGTGCTGGCGGCGCTGGGCGTGCCGCGCGCCACGATCGTTCAGGATTATCTGTTGACCAACGACCATGCCGACTGGGAATGGCTGTTGGCGCAGCGCAATACGCTGGTCGCGCGGATGCGGCAGGCGAGGGCCGAGACGCTGAGGCCGCTGCTGGTCGCGGATGCCGCCTATCTCGACAGCCTGTTCGCCGCGCTGGATGAGCGTCATGGCGGCGTCGACGGCTATCTGGCCGATGTGCTGGGCGTGGACGCCGCGGCGCGGGACGCCATGCGCGGGATGCTGCTGGACTGATGGCCGACCGTTCGCCCCTCGATGCTTTCAAGGACGTGCTGTCCGGCGCGGCGCGGTCGATCGCGCGCGACGCGGAGGTGGAGGTGAACTTCACCGCCGACACGCCGCATATGGCGGGCAAGGCGATCAAGGTGCCGACGCCGGGCCGCAATCTCCCTGCCGATCAGGTGGCGCTGGCGCGGGGTTTTGCCGATGCCAATGCGCTGAAATTGCGGCATCATAATGCGAAGGTCCATGGCGCTGCCGCGCCGTCCGATGCCGTGGCGCGGGCGGTCTATGACGCGGTCGAGCAGGCGCGGGTGGAGGCCATCGGCTCGCGGGCCATGGCCGGGGTTCGGGCGAACCTCAACCACGCGCTCGATCTCCGGTTGAAATCCGATCCCATCCGCCGGGCGCGTTCGGCCGACGAAGTGCCTTTGTCCACGGCGCTGGCGCTCAAGGTACGGGAGAGGCTGACCGGGCAGGCGATCCCCAGGGATGTCGCTTCGGGCATGGCGATGGTGGATCAGTGGATCGAGGAAAAGGCAGGAGCCGACCTCGACGCGCTGTCCATGGCGATCGACGACCAGCGGGCCTTCCAGAAGCTGACCTCGGCCATGCTGGAGCATCTCCAGCTGGTCGATGCCGATACGCCGCCCGAAACCGACGACTCCGAGCCACAGGAAGAGGGCGAGGACGAGGAACAGCAGCAGGAAGACGGCGACTCCGGCGAGGACGAAGCAGGCGACAGCGACGCCTTCGCCGAAGCCCGCGCCGAGGATCAGGGCGGCGACACCGAGGAAGGCGAAACCGAATATAGCGACGAGTTCGACGCCGACAGCGATGAAGGCGCCGACGATATGGGCGAGGAAGGCATGATGCCGGTTCGCCCCAACCGTCCGATGGGCGATCTGCCGCCGGGTTTCGACTATAAGCCCTATACGCAGCTGCATGATGAAGTCGTGACTGCCGAGGATCTGTGCGACGAGGATGAGTTGCTGCGGTTGCGCGGCTTCCTCGACCAGCAGCTTGTCAGCTTGCAGGGGGCGGTGACGAAGCTCGCCAACCGCTTGCAGCGGCGGCTGATGGCGCAGCAGTCGCGGTCGTGGGACTTCGATCAGGAGGAAGGGCTGCTCGACGCGGCGCGGCTGGCGCGCATCGTGATCGATCCGACGCGCTCGCTGTCCTACAAGATCGAGCGGGATACCGAGTTCCGCGATACCGTGGTGACGCTGCTGATCGACAATTCAGGCTCGATGCGCGGGCGGCCGATCTCCATCGCGGCGATCAGCGCCGACATCATGGCGCGTACGCTGGAGCGGTGCGGCGTCAAGACCGAAATTCTGGGCTTCACCACCCGCGCGTGGAAGGGCGGACAAAGCCGTGAGGATTGGCTGGCGGCCGGTCGTCCGCCGATGCCGGGTCGGCTCAATGACCTGCGGCACATCGTCTACAAGAAGGCCGACGAACCCTGGCGCCGGGCGCGCAAGAATCTGGGCCTGATGATGCGCGAGGGGTTGCTCAAGGAGAATATCGACGGCGAGGCGCTGCTCTGGGCGCATAACCGGCTGATCGCGCGCAATGAGGAACGCCGCATCCTGATGGTGATCTCCGACGGCGCGCCGGTCGATGACAGCACCCTGTCGGTCAACAGCGGCACCTATCTGGAGCGGCATTTGCGGCAGGTGATCGAGTGGATCGAGAACCGCTCACCCGTGCAGCTTGTCGCCATCGGCATCGGCCATGACGTCACGCGCTATTATCGCCGCGCAGTGACCATCATGGATGCCGAACAGCTTGGCGGGACCATGGTGGAACAGCTCGCCGGACTGTTCGACGAAGATTAGAAGCCCTGCTTGTCCGGGCTTCGGCGATGTCGAAACCCGGCCCTTCCCTTGAAAAGAAGACCGGCAATCTCGACCTCGTCACAGCGCGGAGAAGCGTTTGTGTAGGAGAGTGCAATGAGTGTCGCCTTTCGTCGCGAGAGTGACGAGGAGCATCTGGAACCCACTTTCGAGATTCCGTTGCCGCCCGGCCCCAATTGGGTGACGGCGCGCGGCCTGCGGCTGACGCGGGAGAAGGTGGAGGCGCTGGAGGCGGTCGAAACCGATGGCATGGCCGAGGAGGACGCCAAGAAGCACAAGCGCGAGTTGCGCTATTGGCGGACGCGCCTTGCGACGGCGGAATTGCGGCCGGTGCCGGATGGAGAGGCCGTCGCCTTCGGCAGCCGCGTGACCTATCGGCTGAATGGCAAGGAGAAGCAGATCACCATCGTCGGCGATGATGAGGCGGAGCCGGCGGAAGGGCGCATTGCCTTTTCCGCGCCGCTCGCCCGCGCGATGATGGATGCCGAAGAGGATGAGGCCGTCGATTTTGGTGGCAAGCCTGGGGCGATCATGATCGTCGCCATTGAAGCGGTTGTGGAGGAATAATCCCCGTACCCACGAAAAAGCCCTCCAGTTTGCGCTGGAGGGCTTTTCTTTTGTCAGGCGTTGCGGCCAGCTTCGAAAAGGAACCAGGCGCGTTCCTCGGCCTGGTCGGTCCAGTCGTCGATAATGCCTTCGGTCGCGTTGTCGCCCGCGTCCGTGGCGGCGGCCTTGGCGGCGCGCAGGGCCTCGACCAGCTTCAGATTGTCCTCGCGCAGTTCCTTCAGCATGTCGCCGGGGGTCACATAGTCGGCGTCATTGTCCTTGACCGACTGGTGGCGCGAAATATCGCCGATCGAGCGCAGCGTGGTGTTGCCGGTCTTGCGCACGCGCTCCGCGATCAGGTCGGTGGTGGCCAGGATCTGCGTCGCCTGATCGTCGAACATCAGGTGATAGTCGCGGAAATGCGGGCCGGAGACGTGCCAGTGGAAATTCTTGGTCTTGAAATACAAGGCATAGCTGTCCGCGAGCACGCCGTTCAGCGCCTGCGCGACCGATTTGGTCGCGTTGCTGCGGAGGTCCGTTGGGGTCTGAAGGTCGGGGGAGGTCATGCCTGGCTCCTGCTAAGTGATTTGGTTTCGTGGCTATAATGATCGGTTGCCGATAAGGTGCCACGGAAATCGCCTAAATTTGAACGGAAATTGTCGCTCAGTCTGATGGGAAGGGTCGATCAGCCAAGGTGCAGCGCCGCCACCGTCACCACCAGGCCGACAAGCAGCATCAGCACGCCGCCGCCAACACGGATGGCGCGGAGCGGAAGTGCCCTGAACAACTGTTCGCGCAGCAGGACGACGGGCACGGTCGCAGCGACGATGCCGATCGCGCCGCCGGTTGCCGCCAGCAGAGGATCGGCGGTGCGGGTGGCGATCCCCAGGATGAGGAACTGAGCGCCATCGCCAAAGCCCAGGATGAACAGCCCCAGCGCGGTCGTGAAAAACGGTCCCAGTCGCCAGTTCGCCAACGGATCGGGCTGCTTGACGGGCCAGATCATGGCGATGGCGAGGAAGATCAGGGCCAGCGCCAGGAACAGCAGCCGCGCGTCGGACCCGAGCATGGGCGCCAGAAAGGCCCCCGCAGCGGCCCCGATGGCGGCATTGGCGATGGCGGCGGCGGCGATGCCCGCGATCACCGCGCCGTCCCGCCGGAAACGGGTGGCCAGCGCCAGGGCCAGCAATTGCCCCTTGTCGCCGATTTCCCCCATCAGGCAGCCGAGCAGCGCGATCAGCAATGCGTCCATTCAGCAGCCGCCCAGATCCATCCCGATTCGGTTCAGGCGGAAAGATGCGTGACGGCAGCCGCGACCGGCATGGGAATGACCTGTGCGTCGGGCAATTCCGACGTGATCGCGTCCCGCATCAGGTCGAGATAGGACATCACCACCGGCCCCGCACCCTGCACCGACAGCGCCGATTGCAGCGTCCCGGCCAATCCCTCGACCGAATCGATGTGGAAGGCGCGCGCGACATGGCGGATCTGGTCGATTTCATCGCGCAGGCGCGGCACGGAAACATGTCCCCGCTCCCCCGCAAGTCCATCGACGCGCCGCAGCAGATCGGCAAGAATGGCCAACATCGGATCATGTCGCATGGCGTGACTCCCCCGTCCTTTAGCGCCGACTCCAGCATGGACCGGCACCGGTTAAGGCCGCGTAAAGTGTAGCATGAGTGCCAGGTTTCAGCCACGAGCCTTGACATCGGCCCGAATCTCCCTCATGAGCCGCCGCTGAAACGGGGCGGTCCCTTCCTCGAAAGAGGTTCGGGGGGCCGCTCTTCTTTTTCACGATATTCACGACCAGGGACTAAGGCCATGGCCAAGCCAGCAACCGTCAAGATTCGCCTCGTCAGCTCGGCTGACACCGGCTTCTTCTACGTCACCAAGAAGAATCCGCGCACCAAGACCGAGAAGCTGAGCTTCCGGAAGTACGACCCGGTCGTGCGCAAGCATGTCGAGTTCAAGGAAGCCAAGATCAAGTGATCTGATGGCGGTTCGCGCCGCCTGACGACATTTGGGTTCATGGCGTCCTGCCTGAACGAAGAGGCCCGTCCCCCTGAGGGAACGGGCCTTTCCTTGTTGCTTTCATTCCTGGCCCGAAGACCGGGGATGGCGACGGTCAATTGCCGACTGGCTGGCCGTCTGTGCGGCGGACCACGATGGTCGAGGAACGCGGCTGCTGACCGGACACCGGCCAGTTGCCGGTCGGATGCTGGATGTTGATGAAGAAGTTCTTCAGGTCCGGCGTATAGGCAATGCCGGTGATCTCGCAGCCTTCGGGACCGACGAGGAAGCGCTTCGACAGCTTCGACGTCTGGTCGATGTGGAACATGGAATTGTTGCCGAAGGCCTGCGTCATGTTGACCGCGGCGCCATTCAGCGTGCCTGCATTGCCGGTCAGATTATGGTCGGTTTCGACCCACAGGCGGCCCTGCGGATCGATGCGGAGACCATCGGGGCTGGAGAAATAATCGCCGTTGATGTTCCCCTTCAGATTCGCTTCGGCAAGGTTCGGGTTGCCCGCCAGCAGGAACAGTTCCCAGGTGAAGGCGGTGGCCAGCGGCGAATCGCCATTTTCGCGGAACTTCAGGATATGGCCGTGCAGGTTGGTCGTGCGCGGATTGGGCGCATCGGTGACGCGGCGGCCGCTATTGTTGGTCAGCGTGACGAAGATCGCCTGCTTGTTCGGGGCGACCGTGATCCATTCCGGACGGTCCATCAGCGTGCCACCGGCGACGCGCGCCGCTGACTGGGTGTTGATCAGGACATCGGCGGTGGTGTTGAAGCTCACCGTCGCCGGGGTCGGCGGAGTGGTCGACTGGCTGACATTGCCCGGATCGGACGCGTTGGCGACGAGGCCGTTCTGCCCCTGCACCAGCGCGCGCCATTCGCCCGTGCCGTCCGCATTGAAGCGCGCGACATAGAGCGTGCCATAGTCGAGCAGGTTCATATTGGCGGCGCGATTGCCCGGATTATAGGCGCTGTCGGGCACGAACTTATAGATGCAGCCCGGCGTCGAATCGTCGCCCATATAGAAAGCGACGCGGTTGTTGCTGTCGTTCAGATAAGCCACATTTTCATGGCTGAAGCGGCCCATGGCGGTGCGCTTGGTCGGCGCGGCCAGTTCCTGATAGGGGTCGATCTCGACCACCCAGCCATAATTGCTGTTGGGCTGCGTCGGGTCGAGATAGTTGTTCGTCGTCTCTTCGCAGGTGAGGTAAGTGCCCCAGGGCGTGCGGCCCGACGCGCAATTGTTCAGCGTGCCGCGAATGGTCGAGGACAGCAGGCCCGCGGCGGGGCCGCCCGCGCGATAATCGGTGTTGCCGGTATAGCGCTTGTTGAAACGCGATCCGGCCTTGACCGCGAACTTGCCGTCCGTGCCCTTGGCGATCTCCACGACCGAAACGCCGACCGCTGACAGGGCCATTGCCTTCTGGTCGGCCGTGGCGGTGGCGGCGGTATAGCTGCCGCTGGAGAAGAGGATATTATAGTCGGGCAGTTCGTGGTTGATCGCCAGCAGGCCGCCCATATTGGGATCGACGCCCGAGAGTTCGAAAAATTCCATGCCGTCATGATTGCCGCCGGCCCAAAGGTTGGTCTGGGTCGCGCTGCCCGGAAAGCTGCTCGGCGCATAGGCGGTGCCGGTTTCCACAGAATCTCCCGCCTTCAGCAGCACGTCGACGGTATAGCCGGCAGGGACGGTAACGGTGTCGTTCGAATTGATCGCGACCGGGGCGAAGTTGATCGCATAGCTGGCCGTCGGCGTGGGGGTTGGCGTGGGGGTCGGCGTCGGGGTGGGCGAGCCTGAACCATCGTCATCGTCGCAGGCGGCGAGTGCGCCCAGCATCGGCAGCACGGACAGGCCCAGCAGGCCGTTCTTCAACACCGTGCGCCGTGCCGGATTGGCGGCGACAATCGCCTCCAGGCAATCGTCGCCGGAAGTGATCCTGGGCTGCGCATCGCGGAAGGCTGCGCGCGCCTCGTCGGTCAGATGAGACATGAATGATACCCCTGTGTGCCGTTCGGGCCGTCGGCGGGACGCCGCGCCCTTGCGCCCGGTTGGATGGCAGAGGCAGATGACGCCAAGACTGCGCCTGTGCGACGAAGGGGTGAAGGTTCGATTACGACAGCATGACAGTCATGGTCGGGCCGCTACAGCAGCGCGTTCACCTGTTCGACGAAGCGCAGCACGGAAATCGGCTTGGACACATAGGCTTGCGCCCCGGCGCCGCGAATCCGTTCCTCATCGCCATGCCCGGCATAGGCGGTGACGGCCATGATCGGCACCGATGACAGTTGCGCGTCGCCCTTCAGCGAGATGATAAGGTCCAGGCCGCTGATATGCGGCAGGTGGATGTCGGTAATCACCAGATCGGGGTGAAACTCCCGCGCCTGCGCCAGCAGGTCGCGCCCGTCGCGCAGCGGCAGCACCTCACGCCCGTGCGCGCGCAGCAGGTCGCAAAAAAGTTTGAGATTAAGTTCGTTGTCCTCGACAACGAGCACGCGCTTTGCCACCACTCACCCGCGTTTCAAGAAGATGCCGCCAATCCGTCAAGCGCGTGCCCTAAGCCCGCCCCCCATAGAGATCAATCATGCGTCCCGACATTAACCATGGCAAGCAGCATAGTCCAAGCGAGGCTCGAGAGCCATCCGTACTGGCGCTGATGGCGCTTGCCTGGACGCTGGCGGATGATCGCCGCGCCGACCGGCTGCTGGCATTGACCGGGCTGGACGCCGAAACGCTGCGGACGGGCGTGGGCGATCCCGTGGTGCTGGGCGCGGTACTGGGCTTTCTGGCCGATCATGAACCGGATTTGATCGCCTGCGCCGAAAGCCTCGACAGCACGCCGGAAGCATTGATCGCCGCAAAGGAGTCCCTCACCGCATGAACCGCCCGCTGATCATTACCGATTGCGATGAAGTGCTGCTGCATATGGTCGTGCCGTTCCGGGAATGGCTCGAGGCGACCCATGATGTGCATTTCGACATGCGCGAACGCGGTTTTGCAGAGGCGTTGCGGCACAAGGACAGCGGGTTGCCGCTGGAGCGGGCGCTGGTTTGGGAATTGCTGATCGGCTTTTTCGACACGCAGATGCATCGCCAGATGCCGATCGCCGGCGCGGTGGAGGCGCTCGGCCGGTTGAGCGCCATGGCGGACATCGTCGTCCTCACCAACATCACCGAACGCCATCACCGCCAGCGCGAGGAGCAACTCGCATCCCATGGCCTGTCCTTTCCGGTCCAGTGGAACCAGGGCGGCAAGGGCCGTCCGCTCGCCGCCATCCTCGCGGAGCGCCAGCCCAGCGTCGCCCTGTTCATCGACGATCTGGCGGAGCATCATGCTTCCGTCGCGGACCATGCGCCGGGCGTCTGGCGGCTGCACATGGTAGGCGAACCGGAAATCGCCCGCGACGTCGCTGCCGCGTCGCTGGCCCATGCCCGGATCGACGATTGGGCCGCCGCCGAAGCCTGGATCGCCGCCCGGCTGGCCGAAGGACCGGCGCCAGAAGTTTTTCCGACCATTCAAGGAGTGTCCCAATGAGCATCGAAGCCCGCCTGACCGAACTGGGCATCACCCTGCCCGCCGCCGCAGCGCCGGTCGCCGCCTATGTCGCGGCGGTCGAGGCCAACGGCCTGCTGCATATTTCCGGGCAGATCTCCCTGTCCGACGGCCAGTTGATGACGGGCCGGCTGGGCGAGGACCGCGACCTCGACTATGGCGTCAAGGCGGCCCGTGCCTGCGGCCTCAACCTCATCGCCCAGATGAAGGCGGCGCTTGGCAGCCTCGACCGGGTCGAGCGGATCGTGAAGCTGGGCGCCTTCATCAGCAGCACGCCCGAATTCACCGACCAGCCCAAGGTCGCCAACGGCGCGTCGGAGCTGATGGTGGAGGTCTTCGGCGAGGCTGGGAAACATGCCCGCAGCGCCGTCGGCGTGCCGGTGCTGCCGCTGGGCGCCGTGGTCGAAATCGACGCGATCGTCCTTGTCCGTTCGGCCTGATGTCCTTGCGGCGTTGACGTCACGCCCCTTCGCCCATCGCGGGCTGCATGGGGGCGGGGTCAGCGAAAACGGCATGGCGGCCTTCTCGGCCGCCATCGCCGGTCATTTCGGCATTGAATGCGATGTCCGCCTCAGCCGCGACGGGGTGGTTATCGTCTTTCACGATGCTTCGCTCCGGCGCATGACGGGGGCGACCGGCGCGATCTGCGACCATGAGGCGCAGGCGATCGATCGATTGATGCTGCCCGACGGCGGCAGCGTTCCGCGCCTGCGCGACCTGCTCAACCTGTGCGGGACGGATGTTCCTCTGCTCATCGAGATCAAGGTGGATGGGCGGCATGTCGCCCCGATCTGCGCGGCGGTCGCCGAGGAGCTGGCGCGGCGGCCCAAGACGCTGGCGGCGGTGATGTCCTTCAATCCCGTGGCGATGCGCTGGTTCGCGCGCCGCCGGCCCGATATCGTGCGCGGGTTGGTCGTCACGGACGAAAACAACAAGGGATGGCGCGGGAAGATCGGGCGCGCCCTTGCACTTTGGGCGGCGAAGCCCGATTTTATTGCCTGTGACATTCGCGACCTGCCATCCCCCCTGTCCGCGCATATGCGCCAGCGGAAAATGCCCGTGCTGAGCTGGACCGTGCGCAGCGAGGAAGAGCGCGCCCGCGCCGCGCTGCACGCGGATCAGATCATTTTCGAGCGCGCCGCATGACGGAGTGCGTGGCGCGCATGGCCAAGGGCGTCGCGCAACTGCCGCGCGATGAATGGGATGCCTGCGCCGGGACCGGCAACCCGTTTGTCAGCTGGGATTTTCTGACCGTGCTGGAACGGTCGGGCAGCGTCGGCGACAATAGCGGCTGGCAGCCTCTGCCGCTGGTCATCGATGGGCCGGATGGACGGATCGCCGCCGCCGCGCCGCTTTACGGCAAGACCCACAGCCAGGGCGAATATGTGTTCGATCATGGCTGGGCCGATGCCTGGGAGCGGGCAGGCGGGCACTATTATCCCAAGATTCAGATCGCCGCGCCCTTTACCCCCGTGCCAGGCCCGCGCCTGCTGTTACGCGAAGACAGTTTCGCCCCGGCGCTGATTGCGGGGATCGAGGCGGTGGTGGAGCAGAATGAACTGTCCTCCGCCCACGCGACCTTCATCGCGCCGGAACAGGTGCCGCTGTTCGAGGCGGCGGGCTGGCTGATCCGGGAGGACAGCCAGTTCCACTGGACCAATCGCGGCTATGGCGATTTCAGCGACTTTCTGGCCGATCTGTCGAGCGCCAAGCGCAAGAATATCCGCAAGGAACGGGAGCGCGCGGTCGAGGGGCTGGAGATCGTCCACCTGACCGGCGATGCGCTGACCGAAACGCATTGGGACGCTTTCTGGACCTTCTATCAGGATACCGGCGCGCGCAAATGGGGGCGCCCCTATCTGACCCGCGCCTTTTTCTCGATGCTGGGTGAAAGCATGGCGGACCGGGTGCTGCTGGTGCTGGCGCTCCGGCACGGCAGGCCGATTGCCGGGGCGCTGAACCTCATCGGCGCGGACACGCTGTACGGCCGCTATTGGGGTTGCACCGAAGAGGTGCCCCATCTGCACTTCGAGCTTTGCTATTATCAGGCGATCGACATCGCCATCGCCCGTGGCCTTCAGCGCGTGGAGGCGGGGGCGCAGGGCGGGCACAAGCTGGCGCGGGGTTACGCGCCCGAGCCGACCTATTCCGCGCATTTCATTCCCAATGCCAGCTTCCGCCGCGCCGTCGCCGATTTTCTGGAAAGCGAACGACAGGGCGTGCAGCGCGACCGGGACTGGCTGACTGAACGAACCCCGTTCCGGAAGGGGGAGGTGCGGCTTTCCTGACGGGATTTAGGCCTGACCGGGTTTAGGCCCGATCGGGTTCAGGCTGCGCGCAATTGCGTCATCGCGATCACTGCGCGGGCCTGTCGCTGCGCCTCGGCAATTTCGCGCGCCGACATTTCCCCGGCGATTTCCGCGCGCATCGCCTGTCCTTCCTCGCTGCCCTTGAGCGCGGCGAGATTGAACCATTTATGCGCCTCGATCAGATCGACCGACACGCCACCCGTGCCGCAGCTATAGGCCACGCCCAGATCGAAGCAGGCTTCCGCGGATTGGCTCGCCGCACCCGGAAGCCGGCTTTCCATCAGAAACTGCGCACTCTTCAGACTGTTCGCCATAACCCAATTCCCCCTGTGGAATCGTCATGATGGTTTTCGACGAGCCGCAGCTTGCATCGGCGGCGGATAAAAAATGGTTAACGGCCATTGCGGCGATCGGCGGTCGAATGACGCAAATATGCTGCCCAGCAGGGTTAACGATATACAGCGGGTACTAAAGGGGTGGCGCCGACAGGCGAATATCCCCATAGCCCCTTGCCATGACCAATCGCCTCGAAACCGCCGCGGCGGCCCCGAAACAGGATATAGCTTTCCGCGAATTCGTGATGCTTTGCGCCTGTCTGATGGCGATGAACGCGCTGTCGATCGACCCGATGCTGCCCGCCTTGCCGGAAATCGGACGCGATCTGGCGATTCCCCATGCCAATGACCGGCAGCTCATCATCAGCGTCTATTTTCTGGGACTGGGCATCGGATCGCTGCTGTTCGGCGTGCTGTCCGACCGATTCGGACGCAAGCGGGTGCTGGGCAGCGCCATGGCCTTGTTCATCCTCGCCTCCATCGCCTGCGCCGGGGCGCAGAGCTTCGCGATGATCTTGGTCGGCCGCGTCTGCGCGGGATTCTTTGCGGGGGCCAGCCGCGTCATCACCGTCGGCATCATCCGCGACCGTTTCCGGGGCGATGCCATGGCGCGGGTCATGTCGCTGATCTTCGCTGTGTTCATGCTGATCCCGGTGATGGCGCCGACCTTTGGTCAGGCCATTCTGTGGATCGCGCCATGGCGCTGGATATTCTGGGCGCTGGCGATCCTGGCGACGCTGATCCTGCTATGGATGCTGGTCCGGATGCCCGAGACGCTGATGCCGGAAAACCGGCTGCGGATGAGCGTGAAGACCATCTTCGGCGCGGTCGGCACGATCATCCGTACACGCAGTTCCATCGGCTATATGCTGGCGAGCGGCGTTGTGATGGGCGGGCTGGTCGGCTTCATCCTGTCAGTGCAGCAGATCTTCTTCGATATTTTCGACGCGCAGAAATTCTTTCCCTTCGCCTTCGCCTGCATCGCGGGCAGCATGGGAATCGGCAGCCTGCTCAACAGCCGCCTCGTCTCCCGCTTCGGCGCGCGGCGGCTGAGCCAGACGGCGCTGCTGGCGCTGGTCGCGATCAATCTCGTCCATCTGTCGGTGATCCTGTCGGGGCATGAGACGATCGTCACCTTCATGGTCCTTCAGGCCGCGACCATGCTGACGGTTGCCTTCACCGCGTCCAATTTCAGCGCGATCTCGATGGAGCCTTTCGCTAAGGGGGCAGGCGTTGCCTCCTCCTTTCAGTCCTTCCTGACCACGGCCGTCTCGAGCGCGCTTGGCAGCATCGTGGGCCGTGCCTTTAACGGGACGACGATGCCGCTGACGCTCGGGCTGGCGAGCTTCGGCGCGATCTCCTTCCTGATCGTCGTCTGGGCTGAGAAGGGGCGGCTCTTCACCCGGCCTCACCATGCGGGTCTGCGCGAGTTCGAGGGCATGCGTTAAAAAAAAACGGGGCGGTGTGACCCGCCCCATCCTCTGTTCGATCAGGCGTCCTGCCCGCCCGGCGTGTGGGCGCCGGGCAAGGGCGGCACCGGCTGCGGCGGAATGCCGACATCCTGTTCATGCGTCTCGATCAGGCCGCGCCCGACATGGCTCTTGCGATAGCCGTAGAGGAAATAGATTACGAGGCCGAAGCCACCCCAGACCGGCAACACTAGCTGCGCGTCGACAGGCAGGTTGAGGAAGAGGAACACGCAACCGCAGGCCGCGGTCGGCGCGATCGCCCAGACCGCCGGGGTCCGGAACGGACGTGCCCGGCCCGGTTCCCTGACGCGCAGCACCAGCACCGCGATCGACACCATGAAGAAGGCGAAGAGCGTGCCCGAGTTGGAAATGTCGGCAAGCTGACCGACGGGCAGCAGCGCCGCGGCGATGGCGACGAACATGCCGGTGAGCATGGTGACGATATGCGGCGTCTTGAACTTCGGGTGGATGCTGGCCAGCTTTTCGGGCAGCAGGCCGTCGCGCGCCATGACGAAGAAGATGCGGGTCTGGCCGAACAGCATCATCAGGATGACCGAAGGCAAGGCGAGGTTGGCGGCCAGGCCCAGCGCATTGCCCACGACCGTCCAGTTGATCTCGCGCAGCACATGGGCCAGCGCCTCGTTGGAGCAGACCAGATCCTTGGCATGGGAGGCGGTGGCGCAGGCGGCGGCAAAGCCCTGCGAACCGGGCGCCACGATCGAACCGTCGGGACCAAGGACGGGCTGCGCGCCGATCGCGCCGATCGCACCGGCAGCCACCAGCAGGTAGAAGACGGTGCAGAGCGCAAGGCTGCCGATCAGGCCGATGGGCACGTTGCGCTGGGGATTTTTGGTTTCCTCCGCCGCGGTCGACACCGCATCGAAGCCGACATAGGCGAAGAAGATCGAGGCGGCGGCACCGACGATGCCCATGCCGCTGGTGCCCGCCGGGCCGAACCAGCCATTGGGCGCGAAGGGTGAGAAATTGCCGGTCTTGAGCGCCGGCAGCGTCAGGATGATGAAGGCGGTGAGCGCCGTCACCTTGATCGCGACCAGCACCGCGTTGACGCGGGCGCTTTCCGTGGTGCCGATGACCAGCAGCGCGGTGACGGCCAGCGCGACGACGATGGCGGGAACGTTAATGATGCCATGGGTGAAATCGGCGTGGGGGAGCAGGCCGTTCATCGTCCAGACCGGACCGGCGGACAGGGTCTGTGGTAATTGAAGCCCGGTTATGCTTTTCAAAAGTCCCATGAAATAGCCGGACCACCCGACCGACACGGCGCTGGCGGCGACCGCATATTCCAGGATCAACGCCCAGCCGACCATCCAGGCCAGCAATTCGCCGACCACCGCATAGGTATAGGTATAGGCGGAGCCCGAAACCGGCACCATCGACGCGATTTCCGAATAGCAGAGCGCGGCGAAGGCGCAGACAGCGCCCGCGATCACGAAGCTCCACATCATGCCCGGCCCGGCCTTTTGCGCGGCGGCGGCGGTCAAAACGAAAATGCCGGTGCCGATGATGGCGCCGACACCCAATAATGTCAGCTGTATCGGCCCCAATGTACGGACGAGCGATTTCTTCTCGGCCGTGGCCAATATGGCATCCAAAGGCTTTATGCGCCCGAAAATCATGATGGAGCCCTTATCTCTCTCTTTTGCCCAGGCGGCCCGTTGCAGCCGCTCCCCTTTTGTGATGGAAGCGGAGACTATCGCCTAATCTGGCGTGCGCAAGTATGTTGCGCATTTCGGACATGGATTAATAGTGCCTCCGGCGCTGGGTCCCAGGGAGTGACGGATGATCGAACTGCTGCGGGCACCAGCCTTAAGCGATGTAAAACATGGCTTTGCGGGGCGGCGCGGCGGCGTTTCGACCGGGGTTCATGCCGGGCTGAATGTTGGCCTTGGCTCTGCCGATGAGCGGGAAGCGGTGCTGCGCAACCGCGATCTGGTTCGCGATGCGCTGCTGCCCGGCGCGACTCTGGTGACGGTGCATCAGGTGCATTCGCCCGATGTCGTGACGGTCACGGCGCCGATTCCCGAAGCGGACCGCCCCGCCGCCGACGCCATGGTGACGGACCGTCCGGGGCTGATATTGGGCATATTGACCGCCGATTGCGTGCCGGTGCTGTTCGCCGATGCGCAGGCGGGCGTCGTTGGGGCCGCCCATGCGGGGTGGAAGGGCGCCATCGCCGGCGTCACCGATCGCACGATCGATGCGATGGAGGCTCTGGGCGCGGACCGCAGCCGGATCGCGACGGCCATCGGCCCGTGCATCGGACGTTCCTCCTATGAGGTGACGCTGGATTTCGCCGCGCGCTTCACGGCCGAGGATGCGGAAAACGACCGCTTCTTCACCGCCGGGCGGGACGGGCATTGCCAGTTCGACATTGCCGCCTATGTCGCGGCCCGGCTGGCCGGGGCGGGCATCGGGCGGATCGAAATGCTGGACCAGGACACCTATGGCCAGCCCGACCGCTTTTACAGCTACCGGCGGTCCTGCCATCGCGGCGAACCGGATTATGGCCGGCAAATCTCGATGATCGCGCTTTAGGGCCTGTGGGGATTTAGACTTCCCATCTTTGAGGAGATGTGAGCCATCCTGTGGATGGCCGCTTTGTGCCGGCGGATGCCTTGGGCAATCTTGTGCGTTTTCGCCTTCGGAGCATTGCTCGCCGACAAGGCTTTGGACAGCAACGACATTATTGCCGATCTCAACAAACGCATCGCCATGGGCGTCTGCAAAACAGACCACAGCGTTGAAGCCATGATCTGCCTCGCAGCAGCCGTCATCAATCTCGATGAATCCCCACAGGCCTCAGGTCAGGCGCCGCTCTTCCTGTCGCGTTTTCCATAGCGACCAGCCCACCCCTGCGCCGATCAGCGCAAAAGTGACGCCCAGGCTCAACACCGGCGGGAATTTCCCGCCATCGAGCAGGAAGTCCGCGACAAAGATCTTGGTGCCGATGAACACCAATATCGCCGCCAGCGCATATTTCAGATAGTGGAAGCGGTGCACCATGGCCGACAACGCAAAATAGAGCGCCCGCAGGCCCAGGATCGCCATCACGTTCGACGTATAGACGATGAAGGTGTCGGTCGTGATCGCGAAGATCGCGGGCACGCTGTCCACCGCGAACACGAGGTCGGCGAAATTGATCACCACCAGCGCCAGCAGCAGCGGCGTGGCGGCCATCACCATTTTCCCTGTCTTCGGATCGGCCATGCGCGCGAAGAAATGCTCGCCATGCAGTTGCGGCGTCACCCGCATATGCTTCGAAATGAAGCGGATCAGCGGATTCCTGCCCACGTCCATCGCCTCATCGCCGCTGAACATCATCTTGATGCCGGTGAAGATCAGGAAGGCGGCGAACAGATACAGCACCCAATAGGCCTGATGCAGCAGCATGGCCCCGCCCGCGATCATCAGGCCGCGCAGCACGATCACGCCGACGATGCCCCACAGCAGCGCCCGATACTGATATTTCGCCGGAATCGCGAAGTAGGAGAAGATCAGGCTGATGACGAAGACATTGTCGATCGACAGCGCCTTCTCGATGAAGAAGCCGGTGAAATATTGCATCCCCGGTTCCGGTCCGCGCACGAACCAGACCCAGGCGCCGAACGCGCAGGCGATGCTGATGTAGAAAAGGGAGAGTTTCAGGCTCTCCTTGATGCCGATCTCCTTGTTTTCCTTGTGCAGGAAGCCGAGGTCGAAGGCCGTCAGCGCCGCGACGATGGCGAGAAAGGCCAGCCAGAACCAGGCCGGTGTCCCCAGCCAGTCCATGAAGAGAAATTCCACAGGATATGCTCCTCTCGTTCAACAACAAAGGTTGATCGGAGAATCCACTGCGAAAGGGAGGGGTGGTTGAAACCAAGCCGTCAGTCGCACCGGATAGTCCGATGCGGTCCGACATCACGCGCTGTTGGAAATCAGCGCGCCAGAGGGGCCCGGTCCGCGTGGAGCAGAATAGGGGAGAAAGCCTGGAAAATCAACCGAGGCGGATTCTACCGGGTAACCGGCAGGTCGACCACTTCGAACATGTCGTCGATTCTGGGTTCGGCCGACGGATCGACCGGCATGTCGTCCCGCTCGGTCGCCTGCCGTGCCCACATGGCGGCGTAAAGCCCGTCCGCCCGCACCAGATCGGCATGGCGCCCGCGCTCTACGATGCGGCCCTGCTCCAGCACGATGATCTCATCGGCATCGACCACGGTGGACAGCCGATGCGCCACGATCAGGGTCGTGCGCTTGCGCGAAATGCTGCGCAGCACGTCCTGAATCTCCGTCTCGGTCCGGCTGTCGAGCGCGCTGGTCGCCTCATCCAGCACCAGCACCGGCGGGTCCTTCAGCAGCGTCCGCGCTATCGCCACCCGCTGCTTCTCCCCGCCGGAGAGCTTCAGGCCCCGCTCGCCGACCCGCGTGGCATAGCCCTGCGGCAGCCCCAGGATGAACTCATGGATGGAGGCCGCTTTCGCTGCTTCCTCGATCTCGGCCTGCGTCGCGCCGGCCCGGCCATAGCCGATATTATAGCCGACCGTATCGTTGAACAGCACCATGTCCTGCGGCACGATACCGATGGCCGATCGCAAGGAAGACTGCGTGACCTGCGCTATGTCCTGCCCATCGATCAGGATTCGCCCATCCTGAATGTCGTAGAATCGGAACAGCAGGCGCGCGATGGTCGACTTGCCCGCGCCCGAAGGCCCGACAATCGCCAGAGTCTTGCCCGCAGGCACGGCAAAGCTGACCCCGTGCAGGATTTCGCGCTCGGGATCGTAGCCGAAATGCACATGATCGAATCGGACCTCGCCCGCCTCGACCTGCAGCAGCGGCGCGTTCGGGGCATCGGCAATCTCCGTCTCCGTGTCGATCAGCTTGTACATCGCCTCCATGTCGATCAGGCCCTGCCGGATCGTGCGATAGACCATGCCCAGCAGGTCGAGCGGCCGGAAAAGCTGGCTCAGCAGCGTGTTCACCAGCACCACGTCGCCGGTCGAGAACTGCCCCCGGCTCCATCCCCAGACGGTATAGCCCATGGCCCCCGCCATCATCAGGTTGGTGATCAGCGACTGGCCGATATTGAGCCAGGCCAGCGAATTTTCCGACTTCACCGCCGCATCGGCATAGCGCCGCATCGCCTTGCCATAGCGGGCGGCCTCGCGTTCCTCGGCGCCGAAATATTTGACCGTCTCGAAATTGAGCAGGCTGTCGACCGCATGGGCCACGGCATTGGTGTCCATGTCCACCATGTCGCGCCGCAACTGGTTGCGCCATTCGGTGATGGTCCGGGTGAACCAGATATAGAGGCCCACCATCACCAGCGTCGCCGCGACGAGGCCAGGGCCGAACTTCACGAAGAAGATGACGCAGACGGCGGCGAGTTCCAGCACCGTTGGCGCGATGTTGAACAGCAGGAAATAGAGCATCGTGTCGATGCTCTTCGTGCCGCGTTCGACGATCTTGGTGACGGCGCCGGTCCGCCGGTCGAGATGGAAGCGCAGCGACAGGCGGTGCAGATGCACGAACACATCGTCGGCCAGCCGCCGCCCGGCTTCCTGCCCGACCCGCTCGAAAATGGCGTTGCGCAGATTGTCGAACAGCACGCTGCCAAAGCGCGCGCCCGCATAGGCCACCACCAGCGCTACGGCGAGGCCCGCGCCCGATTCCATCCCCGGCGCCATCCGGTCGACCGCGCCCTTATAGGCGAAGGGCATGGCGAGGCTGACGACCTTGGCCACCAGCACCAGCAGCATGGCGAGAACGACCCGACGCCGCAGCGCCGGGGCATCGGCGGGCCAGAGATAGGGAAAGAAGCGCCGCATGGTCGCCCAGACGGGCGGAAGGGGCGAATTGTCAGGCGTGGATGGCGGCATGACATCCATTTAGGGAGTCATGCCGCTTCTATCCAGAGATGTTAGTCGCGCAGCAGTTCGTTGATGCCCGTCTTCGAACGGGTCTGCGCATCGACGCGCTTCACGATGACCGCGCAATAGAGGCTCGGCCCCGGCGTGCCGTCGGGCAGCGGCTTGCCGGGCAGGTTGCCGGGCACGACCACCGAATAGGGCGGCACTTCGCCGATGAAGATTTCGCCGGTGGTGCGGTCGACGATCTTGGTCGACTGGCCGATGAACACGCCCATCGACAGCACCGACCCCTTGCCGATGCGCACGCCTTCCACGACTTCGGAACGGGCGCCGATGAAGCAGTCGTCCTCGATGATGACCGGATCGGCCTGCAACGGTTCCAGCACGCCGCCGATGCCGACGCCGCCCGACAGGTGGACATTCTTGCCGATCTGCGCGCAGCTGCCGACCGTGACCCAGGTGTCGACCATCGTGCCTTCATCGACGAAGGCGCCGATGTTGACGAAGCTTGGCATCAGGATGACGTTCTTGGCGATATGCGCGCCTGCACGGGCGAACGACCCCGGCACCGCACGGAAACCGGCGGCGCGGAAGGCGGCCTCGTCCCAGCCGGCGAACTTGCTGGGCACCTTGTCCCACCAGTGGCCCGCGCCCGGACCATTGTCGATCATGGCGTTGTCGTTGAGGCGGAAGGACAGCAGCACCGCCTTCTTCAGCCACTGGTTGACCTGCCAGCCCTCTGCGGTCGGTTCGGCCACGCGCGCTTCGCCGCTGTCCAGCATCGCCAGCGCCTTGTCGACCGCCTGGCGGATGGCGCCCTGCGTCGACATATTCACATTGGCCCGGTCCTCCCAGGCGGTGTCGATGGTCGCGATCAGTTCGTTGCTCATGGCTTTTCCCCAAGAATATCCGCCAGAAACGGCGTCAGATGGTCGGTTTCGAAATCGATGAAATCGGGATGATGACCGTGGTCGCCCGCTTCCGAGCCGTTATTGACCCAGATGGTGGACATGCCGATGGCCTTGGCGGGTTTCAGGTTGCGCGCCATATCCTCGAAAAAGGCGGCGCGGGTCGGATCGACACCATGCACCCGGCACAGCTCCGCATAGCCCGACGGATCGGGTTTCGGAATATATTGGCAGGCATGGATGTCGTGGATCAGCTCGAACGCGCCGGAGAGGCCGAGCTTGTCCAGCACCCGCGTCGCATAGGCCCCGTCGCCATTGGTGAAGATCAGCCGCCGTCCCGGCAGCGCGGCGATATGGGCATTCAGCGCCTCGTCCACTTCCAGCCGGTCCATCGAGATATCATGGACATAGTCCAAGAACGCGCCCGGTTCGATGCCATGATGGTGCATCAGGCCGGAAAGGGTGGTGCCATGCTCCAGGAAATAGCGTTTCTGCGTTTCCTTCGCGACCACCGGGTCGCAACCCAGCAGCCCCTGGATGAACTCCCCCATCTTCACGTCGATCAGCGCGAACAGGTCCGCCTTCGCCGGGTAAAGCGTATTGTCCAGATCGAAGATCCAGCTATCCACATGGGCAAGGTCCGCGCGCATGGCCGCGCCCTAATCCTCCCCGAAGCCTAGGGCAAGGGCGGCGTTCAACCGCAGCCCGGCGCTTCCGAATCCTGATAGAAGGTCTGCACCGCCGCCCAGGCGTCCTCGGCGGTCTCCACCCAGGTCAAAAGGTTGAGGTCGGAGGGGGAGATTACCCCTTCGTCGGCCAGCGCCTCGAAATCCACCACCCGCGTCCAGAAATCCCGCCCGAACAACAGGATCGGGATCGGTTTCATCTTGCCGGTCTGGATCAAGGTCAGCAGTTCGAACATCTCGTCGAACGTGCCGAAGCCGCCGGGGAAGACCGCCAGCGCCCGCGCCCGCAGCAGGAAGTGCATCTTGCGCAGCGCGAAATAATGGAATTGGAAGCTCAGTTCCGGCGTGACGAAGCGGTTGGGGGCCTGTTCATGCGGCAGGACGATGTTCATGCCGATGGTGGTCTGGCCGACCTCATAGGCGCCGCGATTGGCCGCTTCCATGATCGAGGGGCCGCCGCCCGAGCAGACGACGAAATGGCGGCATCCCGCCTCATTCACCGGATATTGCGCGGCGATCCGGGCGAGTTTGCGCGCTTCGTCATAATAGCGGGCCTTTTTGCCCAGATTTTCGGCGATGCGCTTCTGGTCAGGGGTGGCGGCGGCGTCGATGCGCGCCTGCACCTGATCGGGTTCGGGAATACGGGCGGAGCCGTAAAATACGAAGGTCGACTCGATCTTCGCTTCGTCCATCAGCAATTGGGGCTTCAGCAGCTCCAGCTGGAAGCGGACGGGGCGCAAATCCTCGCGCAGCAGGAATTCGGTATCCTGAAAGGCAAGCCGATAGGCCGAGCTGCTGGTCTGGGGGGTTTCGATCCCCTTTCGGGCATCGGCCGCTTCCTGGCGGGCGGGACGGAATTTGCGTTCTTCGATTTCTTTTCTGGTCATTATGCTCAAATTAGGGAGCCGCCGCGCTAAAGCCAAGGGCCGTCAGCGGCAGAATCCTCCACTCCTTTATTTTTCCACTCAGCGGCAAAAGCCGCCGCGGCCTCCCATGTCGAAATGAAAATGGTCGTGATGCGCGGCGTTGTAATCGGGACTGAGGACCGTACTGAACCGCTTGCAGGCGCTGGCGTGTACGACTTGCAGGAATTGCCGCGTCCGCTGGTCGCCGTTCCAGTCCTTCTCGATCGAAATCCGCCGTCCGTCGCTCAGCACGAAGGCGGATACGTCGACCGCATTGCTGTGCGCATGTTCGCTGAGTTTCCCGCTGCCCGCTATGGGGCGGCAATTATAGGTGCCGAAGGTTTCCACCCGCTCGATCTCCGCACCCAGGATCATCCGCGCGGCGGGCTGCACGCCATAGCGCACCCAGGCTGCGAAATTGGCCGCCAGGCCGCAGGTCATGGCGCCCAGATTGGTCGCGGGCACGCCGATGTCGAGCAGCTTGACGCTGCCCATGGCGGTGCATCCGCCGCCGAAATTCTGGTCGGGCAGGGGGGTGTACAGCACCGATTGCGCACTCAGCTTCGCCATGCACTGGCGCAACTCCATCGGCGGTGGGGTGGCGGGCCGCACGGTCCTGACCGGCTTGGAGGGGCGCTCCACGCGCCCCCGCGGCACCAGATCGCCGCCGCAGCCCGCCAGCGTCACCCCAGCCGTCGCCATGGCCGCAAAGCCCATGGCGCGAAGGATCGCTTTCCCCCTAACCCGCTCAAACATGGGACAGCTATCTACCACGTCCGGCTGGCTCAGGGGTTAACGGCGGACTCAGCTTGTCGCATCCCGCCATTCGACTGGACTCTTTGGCGGCTTGACTCTTCCCTCCAAATCTTTAGGGCGGCCAGCGGGCCACGCGGTCCCAACGCCGCGCGTGCTCTCTGTAAGGAGACGCATTACATGACTGATCTGACTGCCGTTGACGCCACCATTGCGCCTGCTGAAAAGCCCGCCAACCGTCCGGCCCGTCCCTATTTCTCTTCGGGTCCCTGCGCCAAGCCTCCGGGCTGGAGCGCCGACAAGCTGAGCGCCGAGTCGCTGGGCCGCTCGCACCGCGCCAAGATCGGCAAGACCCGCCTCGCTTATTGCATCGACCTGATGCGCGAACTGCTGAACCTGCCCGAAACCCACCGCATCGGCATCGTTCCCGGTTCGGACACCGGCGCCTTCGAAATGGCGATGTGGACCATGCTGGGCGCCCGCCCCGTCACGACGCTGGCCTGGGAGAGCTTCGGTGAAGGCTGGGTGACGG
The DNA here is from genome assembly GCF_013375555.1 of Sphingobium sp. EM0848. NCBI lineage: Bacteria > Pseudomonadati > Pseudomonadota > Alphaproteobacteria > Sphingomonadales > Sphingobiaceae > Sphingobium > Sphingobium sp. EM0848. The sequence goes on along the minus strand of NZ_JABXWB010000001.1, from coordinate 2,573,249 downwards.
ACGCCGCCAAGCAGTTGAAGCTCGATCCGACGATCATCCGCGCCGATTATGGTCAGCTGCCGGACCTTGGCGCCGTCGACTTCTCGAACGACGTGCTGTTCACTTGGAACGGCACCACCTCCGGCGTGCGCGTGCCCAATGCCGACTGGATTCCGGCCGACCGCGAGGGCCTGACCTTCGCCGACGCCACCAGCGCCGTGTTCGCTTACGACATCGACTGGGCGAAGATCGACGTTGCCACCTTCTCCTGGCAGAAGGTGCTGGGCGGCGAGGGCGGCCATGGCGTGCTGATCCTCGGCCCCCGCGCGGTCGAGCGTCTGGAAACCCACACGCCCGCCTGGCCGCTGCCCAAGGTCTTCCGCCTGATGGCGAAGGGCAAGCTGGCCGAGGGCGTGTTCAAGGGCGAAACCATCAACACCCCCTCGATGCTGGCCGTCGAGGACGCGATCTTCGCGCTGGAATGGGGCAAGTCGCTGGGCGGCTCCGCTGGCCTGATCGCGCGCAGCAACGCCAATGCGGCGGCGCTGAACAGGATCGTCGAGGAACGCGATTGGCTCGGCCATCTCGCCGCCGACGAAGCGTCGCGCTCGACCACCAGCGTCTGCCTGACCGTCGAGGGTGCGGACGAAGCCTTCATCAAGACCTTTGCCGGTCTGCTGGAGAAGGAAGGCGCCGCCTATGACGTCGCGGGCTACCGCGATGCCCCGGCGGGCCTGCGCATCTGGTGCGGCGCGACCGTCGAAACCGCCGACATCGTCGCGCTGGGTCCGTGGCTCGACTGGGCCTACGCCACCGCCAAGGCTGCTTAATTCCCTAACCCAAAATATCGACGTCATTCCCGCGCAGGCGGGCACGTAAGTGTACCGCAGGTAATCCATCTCCCAACCGTCCCGCATGACGCAACCGATGGGAGATGGACCCCCGCCTTCGCGGGGGTGACGGGTTCATAGAAGCGAAGGAGCATTTCCATGCCCAAGGTACTCATTTCCGACAAGATGGACCCCCGCGCCGCAGCGATCTTCCGTGAGCGGGGCGTCGAGGTCGACGTCATCACCGGCCAGACGCCGGAAGAACTGGCCGCGATGATCGGCAGCTATGATGGCCTCGCCATCCGCAGCTCGACCAAGGTTACGAAGGAAATCCTCGACGCCGCGACCAATCTGAAGGTCATCGGCCGCGCCGGCATCGGCGTCGACAATGTCGACATTCCCTATGCCTCGTCCAAGGGCGTGATCGTCATGAACACCCCGTTCGGCAACTCGATCACCACCGCCGAACACGCCATCGCGCTGATGTTCGCGCTGGCCCGCCAGCTGCCCGAAGCCAATGCCCAGACGCAGCAGGGCCTGTGGCCGAAGAACGGCTTCATGGGCGTGGAAGTGACCGGCAAGACGCTGGGTCTGATCGGTGCGGGCAATATCGGTTCGATCGTCGCCAGCCGCGCCATTGGCCTGAAGATGAAGGTCGTGGCCTTCGACCCCTTCCTGACCCCGGAACGCGCCGTCGAAATGGGTGTGGAAAAGGCCGACCTCGACACGCTGTTGGCGAAGGCCGACTTCATCACGCTGCACACGCCGCTGACCGACCAGACCCGCAACATCCTGAGCAGGGAAAACCTCGCCAAGACCAAGAAGGGCGTGCGCATCATCAACTGCGCCCGTGGTGGTCTGATCGATGAAGCCGCGCTCAAGGCAGCGCTGGATTCGGGCCATGTCGCGGGCGCCGCGCTCGACGTGTTCGTGACCGAACCGGCGAAGGAATCGCCGCTGTTCGGCACGCCCAACTTCATCTGCACCCCGCATCTCGGCGCATCGACCGACGAAGCGCAGGTCAATGTCGCGCTTCAGGTGGCTGAACAGCTCAGCGACTATCTGCTCGACGGCGGCATCACCAATGCGCTGAACGTCCCGTCGCTGTCGGCGGAGGAAGCCCCGAAGCTCAAGCCCTATATGGCGCTGGCCGAGGAACTGGGCAGCCTCGTCGGCCAGCTTGAAGGCGACCGCATCCAGAGCGTCTCGGTCGAGGTCGAGGGCCATGCCGCCGAACTCAACCAGAAGCCGATCACCGCTGCGGTGCTGGCTGGCCTGATGCGCGTCTATTCGGACACGGTGAACATGGTCAACGCGCCCTTCCTCGCGAAGGAACGCGGCCTCGACGTTCGTGAGGTCCGTCATGATCGTGAGGGTGACTATCAGACCCTCGTTCGCGTGACCGTGAAGACGGAAAGCGGCGACAAGTCGGTGGCGGGCACCCTGTTCGGCAACGCCCAGGCCCGTCTGGTCGAACTGTTCGGCATCAAGGTCGAAGCCGACCTCGCCGGGCACATGCTCTACATCGTCAATCAGGACGCGCCGGGCTTCATCGGCCGTCTGGGTTCGACGCTGGGTGAGGCGAACGTCAACATCGGCACCTTCCACCTTGGCCGCCGCAATCAGGGTGGCGAAGCTGTGCTGCTGCTGTCGGTCGACGGCGCGGTGAGCGAAACCGTTCTTGCCGACATCTGCAAGCTGGCAGGCGTCAAGACCGTCAAGCTGCTCCGCTTCGCTTGATATGGTTCGGGCTGGCCTATTGCGTATAATCCGCTAAAGGCCAGCCCCATGACCATGAAGAGTGCCACGATCCCGCCCGGCCTCCTTCCCGAAGGACTGTCAGACCGCCTGCCGCCGCAGGCAGAAGCTTCCGCGCGCCTTGCGCGTCGCGTGCTCGATACCGTTGCCGGGCATGGCTATGAACGCGTCATGCCGCCGCTCGCGGAATTCGAGGATACGCTGGTCGGCCGCCTGAAAACGATGCGCGCGCAGGATCTTGTCCGCGCCATCGATCCCGTTTCCCAGCGCAGCCTGGCCCTCCGCCCGGACATGACCGCGCAGGTCGGCCGCATCGCCGCCACCCGTCTGGCGTCCGCCCCCCGTCCGCTGCGTCTCTCCTATGCCGGGCCGGTGATCCGCCTGCGCGCGAATCAGCTTCGCCCCGAACGCGAACGCTTCCAGATCGGCGCCGAACTGATCGGCAGCGACAGCGCCACCGCCGCCGTCGAAATCGTGAATGTCGCCATTGAAGCGCTGCAGGCCGCGGGCGTCACCGGCATCACCATCGACTTCACCTTGCCGGACCTGATCGACAGTCTCGCCGCCGGCCCGCTGCCTCTGGCGCCGGGGGAGATTGAGGCGGTCCGCACCGAACTGGATGCCAAGGATGCTGGCGCGCTCGTGGCGATCGGCCCGGCCGCTGCCGCCTATCTGCCTTTGATCGAGGCGACTGGCCCCTTCCACGCCGCGATGGAACGGCTCGAAGCGCTCAACGCCGAGCTTGGCGGCGCCATCGACAGCCGGATCGCGGGCCTGCGCGCCATCGCCAAGCCGATCGGCTGGGACATCACCCTGACGCTCGATCCCACGGAGCGCCATGGTTTTGAATATCAGAACTGGTTCGGCTTCTCGATCTTCGCGGAAGGCTTCATTGGTGAGATCGGTCGGGGCGGCAGCTATGCCATCACCCGCTCCGACGGTTCGGACGAACCGGCCATGGGCTTCTCGCTCTATCCCGATCCGCTGATCGACGCGGGCTTCGGCGGCGAATCCCCCAAGCGCCTGTTCCTGCCGCTGCATCATGACACGGCCCGTGCCGCCGCGCTGCGGGCAGAGGGCTGGCGGACCATCGCCGCCCTTACGGGGCAGGAAAATGGCGAGATGCTGCGCTGTTCCCACTGGCTCGACGGCACGGAACCCCGCGCTTACTGACCGAAGAGGCGTTTCAGCCAGCGATCGACGATGGCGGTCCCCGGATAGTCGGGATCGCCCATCGACCGGTTGATCTGCATATGCCCGCGCAGGCCCTGACCCTCCAGCGCATCGATCTCCACCGGCGTCCCCGCCTTGCGCAGCGCTGCCGCCAGTTCTTCCGATTGCGCCGTCCCGTCCGCGCGGTCGACATGCAGGATCAGGAAGCCCGGCGCATTGGGCGGCTCGGCGTGGAAGGTTGGTGACAGCGCCTTCTGCCGCGCCGGATCGGTGCCGAAGGCCTGTTCATAGGTCCCGGCCATGAAGCGGTTGCCCTCGGCCATTTGCCTGGGCACGTCATAGGCCGCGCCGTCCAGCGGGATCACGCCGCGCACGGCGTCGGACTTTAGCCCCGCCTTGGCGAAATAGTGCATGTCTGTGCCCACCAGCGCCACCAGATGCGCGCCCGCGCTGTGCCCCATCAACACGATCCGATCGGGATCGAAACCCAGCACCCCGGCCTTCCCGCGCAGAAAGGCCACGGCATCCGCCACATCCTGCGCCTGTTGCTCCACCGTCGCATCGGGCACCAGCCGGTAGTTGATCGACGCAAAGCCATAGCCGAGGCTGTGATAATGGCCGACCTTCTCCGCGCCGGTGGCATTGTCCTTGCTGCCCCGCTTCCACCCGCCGCCATGGACGAAGAGGACCAGCGGCGCCTTCCTCGCCTCGGCTGGCCAGTAATCCAGTATCTGCAACGCATCCTTGCCATAGGCCATGGTCTGCGCGCCCGGTGCACTTTGCCCGGCGCTCTGTTGCCCCTCGGCCATCCGTGCCCGCCAGCGCTCGCGCAAGCCCTGCGCGTCGACGCCCGACGCCACCACCGCCAGCACCAGAATCGCCCCCAGAGAGAATCGCCGCCGCATCTGTCGCAACCTTTTCCCAATCCTGGACGCGAGCTTGCCAGACCGCTCGATCCCGTAAACCCGCGCCGCTGTATCAAAGTGTAACCTGTCTGCCTTGACGTGCCCGCCGCGCCCGGCTAACGCGCGCCCCGCATAGGGCGCCCACGACCATATCGGAGCGCCCATATTATCCCACCGGCATGCCGAGTCCCGTCGAAGGGCATGGCCGGTCCGCGCGGCGGGCGGAGGAGTGTATCCATGGCAAATGTTACCGTGATCGGCGCCCAATGGGGTGACGAAGGCAAGGGGAAGATCGTCGACTGGCTGTCGGAACGCGCTGACGTCGTCGCGCGCTTTCAGGGCGGTCACAATGCCGGCCACACGCTGGTCGTGGGCGAGAATGTCTACAAGCTCTCGCTGCTGCCCTCGGGCATTGTGCGCGGCACGCTGTCGGTCATCGGCAATGGCGTGGTGCTGGACCCCTGGCACTTCCGTGACGAGGTTGCCAAGCTGCGCGGACAGGGCGTCGCCATCACGCCTGAAAATCTCCAGATCGCGGAAACCTGCCCGTTGATCCTGCCCTTCCACCGCGACCTCGACGGTTTGCGCGAGGATGCTTCGGGCGCGGGCAAGATCGGCACCACCCGTCGCGGCATCGGCCCGGCCTATGAGGACAAGGTCGGCCGCCGCGCCATCCGCGTCTGCGACCTTGCCCATCTGGACGATCTCGGTCCGCAGCTTGACCGCCTGACCGCGCATCATGACGCGCTGCGCGCCGGGTTCAACGAAGCGCCGATCGATCGCGACGCGCTGATGGCCGAACTGCGCGACATCGCCAGCTTCATCCTGCCCTTCGTCAAGCCCGTCTGGCTGACGCTCAACAAGGCCAAGGCGGAAGGCAAGCGCATCCTGTTCGAAGGCGCGCAGGGCACGCTGCTCGACATCGACCACGGCACCTATCCCTTCGTCACTTCGTCCAACACGGTGGCGGGCACGGCGGCGAGCGGCACCGGCCTTGGCCCCTCGGGCGCAGGCTTCGTGCTGGGCATCGTCAAGGCCTACACCACCCGCGTCGGCTCCGGTCCCTTCCCGACCGAGCAGGAGAATGAGGTCGGCCAGCGCCTCGGTGAGCGCGGCCATGAATTCGGCACCGTCACCGGCCGCAAGCGCCGCTGCGGCTGGTTCGACGCGGTGCTGGTGCGGCAGTCGGTTGCGGTGTCGGGCGTCACCGGCATCGCGCTCACCAAGCTCGACGTGCTGGACGGCTTCGAGGAACTGAAGATCTGCGTCGGCTACAGGATTGGCGACCAGAACTTCGACTATCTCCCCGCCCATGCGCAGGATCAGGCCAAGGCCGAACCGGTCTATGAGACGATCGAAGGCTGGCAGGACACCACGGCGGGCGCCCGCAGCTGGGCGGAGCTCCCCGCGCAGGCGATCAAATATATCCGCCGGATCGAGGAACTGATCGGCTGCCCGGTCACGCTCGTTTCCACCAGTCCCGAGCGCGAGGACACCATCCTCGTGCGCGATCCCTTCGCGGATTGAGGGTTTTCGGGTTTCCGTTAAGTTGAAACCTATCGGCCGGTGCGGTGACAAAGCACAAACCAATGGGCGAACGCTTCGAGCGCCACAAGCAACCCTGGACGGCGGATGAGCTGCAAAAGCTCCACACGCTGGCGAAAAAGGGCATGGCGCTCAAGGCGATCGCCAAGGCCCTGACCCGCAGCGAGGAATCGGTGAAAGCCCGGGCCAAGCAGGACGGGCTGAACATCGCAAAGCTGCGCTAGGACTGGACGCCGTCGAGCGCCGGTGCGACACTCCCCTGACCCATCAAGGGAGTCTCCCATGGCGCTCGATATTCTCGTCCTTTACGGCTCCTACCGGCGTGGCCGACTCGGCATCCGGCTGGTCGATTATCTGATCCGGGGCTTCCAGCAACTTGGCCACAAGGCCGAATTGATCGATGCCAAGGCCATCGGCCTGCCCATGCTGGACCTTCGCTACAGCGACTATCCCGCCGGCGAAGCGCCCGCCGCCATGACCGCGCTGTCCGAACGCCTTACCGCCGCTGATGCCTTCGTCTTCGTCGCGGGCGAATATAATCGCGGCGTTCAGCCGGGCCTCAAGAACCTGACCGACCATTTCCTCAAGGAATTCGACCGCCGCCCGGCAGGCGTGGCGAGCTATTCCATGGGCCGCTATGCCGGCGTGAACAGCCATGCCAACTGGACGGTGACGCTGAGCGCCATGGGCATGACCGTCATCCCTGAGCGGCTCAGCGTCGGCCAGATCGGGGATACGCTCGATGCCGAGGCCCACCCCCATGGTGAGGGCGGCGCCGCGCTGGAGCGAGGCTTCGCCAGCTTCGCCCGCAGCCTTGTCTATTGGGCCGAGGCGGTGCAGCGCTAACCCGGCCGCCGTTTCACCATCCCCTGGACGGGCTCAGGACCGCTCGTCCCTGTCCACCATATCGGACGCCAGCTCCAGTCCGGCTCGCCCATGTGAAGCGGTGTGCGCGGGCGCCTTGGGATGGGGCACATATTCCGGCTCCTCGACCTCCAGCATCCCTTCCCATTTGGTGATGACGGAGGTGGCGATGGCATTGCCCAGCACGTTGGTCGCGGTGCGGCCCATGTCCATGAAATGGTCGACGGCGAGGATGAAGGCCACGCCCTCCACCGGCAGATCGAATTGCCCCAGTGTCGCGGCGACCACCACCAGCGAAGCGCGCGGCACGGCGGCGATGCCCTTGCTGGTCACCATCAGCACCAGCAGGATAGTGATCTGCGTCGCGATCGGCAGGTCGATGCCATAGGCCTGGGCGATGAAGATGGTGGCGAAGGTCGAATACATCATCGACCCGTCGAGGTTGAACGAATAGCCGAGCGGCAGCACGAAACTGTAGATGCGGCGCGGCACGCCGAACCGGTCGAGCTGCTCCAGCATCTTGGGATAGGCCGCTTCGGATGATGCGGTGGAAAAGGCGATCAGCACCGGCTCCCGCACATAACGGATCAGCTTCACCATCCGCTTGCCGAGGAAGGCCGATCCCGCCGCGCACAGCAGCAGCCACAGCGCGATCAGCGCCAGATAGAATTCGCCCACCAATTGCCCGAAGGTCTTCAGCACGCCCAGCCCCTCGGTCGTGATGACCGATGCCAGCGCGCCGAACACCGCCAGCGGCGCCATGCGCATGACATAGCCGGTGACTTGCAGCATCAGCTCGACCATCGCCTCGATCACGGTGACGATGGGCTTGCCCTTTTCCCCGATGGCGGTCAGCGCGACGCCCACGAACAGGGAGAAGACGACGATCTGAAGAATGGAATTTTCCGCCATGGCGCCGACCATGGAGGTCGGGAAGACATGCAGGATGAAGTCGCGGAAGTTGAGCGCCTCGGTATTGACCCCTGAATCCGCGCCCGACCGGACCAGATTCAGCCCTTCGCCCGGAGCGAAGAAATTGACGAAGATCAGGCCCAGAGTCAGGGATATCAGGCTGGCGATGATGAACCAGGCAAGCGCCCGCCCGCCGATGCGCCCCAGCGCCGCGCTGTCGCCCATATGGGCGATACCCGCGACCAGAGTCGAAAAGACCAGCGGCGCGATGATCATCTTGATCAGATGGAGGAAGATGTCGGCCAACAGATGGAAATAGCCGGCCACATCCTTCGCCAGCGCTTTGTCGCCCCCGACCCAGAGGTTGGTGGCGAAGCCCACGATCACCCCCAGAACCATGCCCGTCAGGATGAACGCCGTCAGTCGATTTCGCATCTTGATCCTTTTTGCCCGGCCCGTCCGGCACGCGTCTGTTTTTGCCCCTGTCAGGCGGCTACACCTAACAGGCGCCCGAAGCGCCCGCAATCGGAGCGCGCCGGGCCGTTATCGCATTCAACGAATAAGGGATCGGTTTCCGCGCCCCGCCTTGCGGATCAGGGGTAGAGCAACCCTTCGCGCCAGCCGTCGCCGGTGCGTTCGAACAGGCGGCGTTCATGCAGGCGATGCTCGCGATCCTGCCAGAATTCGATGCGTTCAGGATATACGCGGAATCCCGACCAGTGCGGCGGCCGGGGGACCGGCCCGCCTTCGAAGCGCAGGCTCACCTCCTCATAGCGGGCCATGAACAGGTCGCGCGATTCCAGCGGGCGCGACTGGTCCGACGCCCAGGCGCCGAGCTGGCTGTCCCGGCTGCGCGTGGCGAAATAGGCGTCGGCGGTTTCATCGTCCACCGGCCCCACCGGCCCCTCTATGCGGATCTGCCGCCGCATCGATTTCCAGTGGAACAGCAGGGCCGCATGGGGATTGGCATGCAGTTCCTCCGCTTTGCGTCCCTCGAAATTGGTGTAGAAGATAAAGCCGTCCGGCCCATGTCCTTTCAGCAATACCATCCGCAGCGAAGGTCGCCCGCGCGCATCGGCGGTGGCCAGCGCCATGGCGTTACTGTCGTTGATCTCGGTCTCGCGCGCTTCATTGTACCAGGCGTCGAACAGGGCAAAGGGATCGGTCATGGCGATGATTTAGGCCTGGCGCCCTGCGATGTCGATAAGAGCTTGTCGATAAGGCTTTGCCACGCTTGAACCATTTGGCGGCTTTCGCCACATAGGGCGCCAACGGTTTTTTCATGCAAGAAGGATGTGTACCCGGCCATGGCCGACCCTTATTCCACATTGGGCGTGGCGCGCAGCGCGAGCGAGGCAGAGATCAAGTCCGCCTATCGCAAGCTGGCCAAGGAACTGCATCCCGACCGGAACAAGGACAATCCGAAGGCGGCGGAGAAATTTTCCGCCGTCACCACTGCTTATGATCTGCTGTCCGACAAGGACAAGCGCGCCCGCTTTGACCGGGGAGAGATTGACGGCGACGGCAATCCGACCGCGCCCTTTGGTTTCGGCGGGGGCGGCGGCGGTTTTCGCGGTCATCCCGGCGGTCAGGGCGGTGGCTTCGAGTTCAACGGCGGCAGCGCGGATTTCGGTGATATTTTCGAAGGGCTGTTCGGCGGAGGCGGCGGTGCGGGACGCCGCGCCGGTGGCGGCTTTGGCGGATTCGGCCGGGGTGCGCCGCCGCAAAAGGGCGCCAATGTCTCCTATCGACTGGCCGTTCAATTCGTCGATGCGGCCACCCTCGCGCCGCAGCGGATCACGCTTCAGGACGGCAAGACCATCGACCTCAAGCTGTCGGCGGGCGTCGAGAGCGGCACGCAGATGCGCCTTTCCGGCAAGGGGCAGCCCGGCGCAGGCGGGGCGGGCGACGCCATCGTCACGATCGAGATCAAGCCGCACCCCTTCTTCACCCGCGACGGGGACAATGTGCTGCTCGATCTGCCGATCACGCTCGACGAAGCGGTGAAGGGTGCGAAGGTCAAGGTGCCCACGGTCGACGGCCCGGTGATGCTGGGCGTCCCTGCCGGCGCGACCTCCGGCAAGACGCTGCGCCTGCGCGGCAAGGGCTTTACCGGAAAGGGCGGCCAGCGCGGCGACCAGCTCGTCACCCTGCTGATCGACGTGCCCGCCGACGACCCGACGATCAAGGCGTTGGTCGAAGGCTGGCAGGACAGCCGGGCCGTGCGGACCCATCTCGGCGTCTGAGGGGTTAGGGAGGAATGCCGCAACCTTCCCCCCTGTCTCCTGAATCCCGTCGTCATCATCTCGCGGACCAGGTCCGCAACCGGTTCGACCGGGAGATCGCCCGTGTCCGTCCCGGCTCGCATCCTTTCGAAATCGCCAGGCGCGTCGTCGTCGGCACCTATAGCGACGGCTTTATCCATGCGGGAAATCTGGCCTATCTCTCGCTGATGACGCTGTTCCCCTTCTTCATCGTCGCGGCGGCGGTGGCGAGCATCTTCGGCCGTTCGCAGGACGGGCTGGCGGCGGTGAACGCCTTTCTCGACAATGTGCCGCCCGGCGTCGCCAATGCGGTGCGGCAGCCGATTCATGACGTGCTCCACGCCCGCACCGGGCCGTTGCTGTGGCTGGGCGGACTGGTCGGCCTGTGGACGGTGGGCAGTCTGATCGAAACGATCCGCGACATTCTCCGCCGCGCCTATGGGACGAAAAGCACGCGGCCCTTCTGGCAGTATCGCCTGACCGCCATCGGCATCACGCTGGTCAGCGTCTTTGCGGTGATGTTCGCCTTCTCGCTTCAGGTCGTCATCACCGGCATCGACCAGTTCCTGCACCAAATCCTGCCCTTCGCCGACCAGGCGATCCAGATCGTCAGCCTGACCAAACTGGTGCCGATGGCGATCCTGTGCGTCGCGCTCTACTATCTTTACGTCTCGCTGACCCCCAGCCTGTACAAGGACCCGCGCTTCCCCAAATGGCCCGGCGCCATTGCGACGGCGCTCTGGTGGTATGGCGTCACCATGCTGTTGCCGCCGACGCTTTCGCTGCTAGGCAATTACGATCGCACCTATGGCAGCCTGGCCGGCGTGATGATCACGCTCATTTTCTTCTTCCTTGTCGGGCTTGGCGTGGTAATTGGCGCGGAATTGAATGCGGCGCTCGCGGAATTTCCCGAAGAGGAAGCCCAAGCCGCTGCGCAGGTCGACAAAGGAAATGGGACGATAAAATGACAGGCTTGATGGCGGGAAAACGCGGTCTGATCATGGGTCTGGCGAACGACAAGTCGCTGGCTTGGGGTATTTCGAAGCAGCTGCGCGCACAGGGGGCCGAACTGGCCTTCTCCTATCAGGGCGATGCGCTCGCCAAGCGGGTGAAGCCGCTGGCGGAGGAACTCGGCTCCGATTTCCTGATCGATTGCGATGTGTCGGACATGGCGAAGCTCGACACGGCGTTCGACGAAATCAAGGCGCGCTGGGGCAAGCTGGACTTTGTCGTCCATGCCATCGGCTTTTCGGACAAGAATGAGCTGCGCGGCAAATATGTCGACACCAGCCTGGAAAACTTCCTGCTGACGATGAACATCTCGGCCTACAGCTTCGTCGCCGTCGCCAAGCGCGCCCGCGACCTGATGGCGGAGGGCGGCAGCCTGCTGACGCTCAGCTATTATGGCGCGGAAAAGGTCATCCCGCACTATAACGTCATGGGCGTGGCCAAGGCGGCGCTGGAAACCAGCGTCAAATATCTGGCGATGGATCTGGGACCGGAAGGCATCCGCGTCAACGCGATCTCCGCAGGCCCGATCAAGACGCTGGCGGCCAGCGGCATCGGCGATTTCCGCTACATCATGAAGTGGAACGAGCTGAACAGCCCGCTTCGCCGCAATGTGACGATCGAGGATGTGGGCGGCGCTGGCCTGTACCTGCTGTCCGATCTGGCGGCGGGCGTCACCGGCGAAATCCACCATGTCGACGCGGGCTACAATGTCATCGGCATGAAGGCCGAGGACGCACCGGATATCGCATTGGACAAGTAAGTCATGATCCCCTTTCCCAGGCGGGAGAGGGGAGGGTGAGGGCGAAAGCCCTCCCCATGAAAGGCAGATATGAGCTTCAACACCTTCGGCCGCGTCTTCCGCTTTTCGACCTGGGGCGAAAGCCACGGGCCTGCCATCGGCGCGATGGTCGACGGCTGCCCTCCGGGCCTGCCCTTGAGCGAAGCCGACATCCAGCCTTTCCTCGACAAGCGGAAACCGGGCACGTCGAAATTCACCACCCAGCGTCGCGAAGCCGATGAGGTCCGCATTCTGTCCGGCGTGTTCGAGGCGCCGGACGGAGTCCGGCGCACCACCGGCACCCCGATCAGCCTGATGATCGAGAATACCGATCAGCGCTCCAAGGATTATGGCGAAGTCGCCAAGGCCTATCGTCCCGGCCATGCCGACTATGCCTATGACGCCAAATATGGTTTTCGCGACTATCGCGGCGGCGGGCGTTCCTCGGCCCGCGAAACCGCCAGCCGCGTGGCGGCGGGCGCGGTGGCGCGTCTCGTCATCCCGGATGTCGACATCTTCGCCTATGTCAGCGAGATCGGCGGCGACGCCATCGACTATGCCCGCTTCGACGCGGGTGAGATCGACAACAACCCCTTCTTCTGCCCCGACCCGGAAGCCGCGAAGCGCTGGGAAAAGCTGGTGGATGATGCAAGGCTGGACGGCTCCTCGCTCGGTGCGGTGGTCGAATGCGTCGCCAGCGGCGTTCCCGCCGGCTGGGGCGCGCCGCTTTATGCCAAGCTCGACAGCGAACTGGCCGCCGCGATGATGAGCATCAATGCGGTCAAGGGCGTGGAGATCGGTGACGGTTTCGCCGCCGCCCGCCTGCGTGGCGAGCAGAATGCCGATCCGATGCGGCCTGGCGATGACGGCAATCCCATCTTCCTCGCCAACCATGCCGGCGGGATCGCCGGGGGCATTTCCACCGGCCAGCCGATCAAGATCCGCATCGCCTTCAAGCCGACCAGTTCGATCCTGATCCCGGTCGAAACCGTCACGCGGCAGGGCGAAGCGTCGGAGATCATCACCAAGGGCCGCCACGACCCCTGCGTCGGCATCCGCGGCGTGCCGGTGGTCGAAGCGATGATGGCGCTGGTGCTGGCTGATCAGAGGCTTCTCCACCGCGCGCAGTGCGGGGAAGGCTGACTGCTCGCTCTCCATACGCTGAATCGAGCCATAATTTCGGTGAAGACGCGATTCCGGCGAGACGACTCGCCCGATCTGCGATAACATCGGCGTTACAGATCGCCCGCGGGAGGGCGAGCGGCAGTGCGTAAGCCTGGGGAGCGTCATCATGCTGAGCATGGAATGACGGTCAAAACGTCCCCTTAAGCCGCGAACACGGGCCAGCCATGCAACCATGGCTGGCCCATTTCGTTTCACCTTCGTCAAGGGACAGGCTCCGGCGTGGGCGATCCAGATCTTCGCGATGCTCGCCGCCGATCTGGCGCGGGTCGTGCTGGGCTGGCGCCAAGCCAATTCGTTCCAACCGGCTCTGTCTCGTTGCAAATCGCAACGTCATGGTGTCAGGAAAAACCTAAGGATCGCTCATGACCAGCCTGCCCTTCGTTCAGGTCGATGCCTTTGCCGACGCGCCTTTCACCGGCAATCCGGCCGCCGTCATGCCGCTGGGCCAATGGCTGGACGACGCCACGCTGCAGGCGATCGCGGAGGAGAATAATCTCTCGGAAACCGCCTTCGCCGTCCCGACGCCCGACGATCCCGACGCCGATTATGCGCTGCGCTGGTTCACCCCCGCCGTGGAGGTCAAGCTGTGCGGCCATGCCACTCTGGCGAGTGGGCATGTGCTGATGGGCGGCCGTACCGCCGTCCGCTTTCGCACGCGTCAGGCCGGTGTCCTCACCGTATCCCGCGACCGCGACGGCTATGCCCTCTCGCTCCCGGCCTGGGCGGTCGAGCCGAAAGCGCTGCCCGACCTCGCCGCATTGATGGGCGGCGACATAGTCGAAACCCACTGGCGCGAGGGCGGCTATGCGATCTTCGTCTATCCCGACGCCGCGGCGGTCCGCGCGCTGGAACCCGATTTCGCCGCGCTCAAAAAGGCGGGAGACATCATGCTCATCGCCACCGCCCCCGGCGATGACAGCGACATCATCAGCCGGGTCTTCGTCCCCGGCGCGGGCATAGACGAAGACCCGGTCACGGGTTCGGCCCATTGCCTGCTCACCCCCTATTGGGCCAGGCGGCTCGATAAGGCCAAATTGACGGCTTATCAGGCTTCCCGGCGTGGTGGCCGCCTGGGGTGCCGTCTTTCTGGTAACCGGGTGATCCTGACGGGCGCCTGCCGCACCGTGATCGAGGGCAATTTCCTGCTTTAGCGGGAATAAAGCCCAATGAGTTTGGCCAGCCCATCCTTCAGGGCATCGCGCTGTTCCCTGGCAGGCGACATGCCCAGCCGCACCACGGTCAACCGCTGGGACGGCGACACCAATATATATTGCCCGTCATGCCCGACGCAGCCGAACAGGCTGCGCGGCGCGCGCCCCGGCATCAACGCGCTCTCCGCGCTGTCCCGGTTGAGCCAGAGATGCGCGCCATAGGCCGCATTGCGGGGCGATGGCGTGCGCATATAGTCGATCCATTTTTCCGGCACGATCTGATGCCCGGCAATGCCGCGCCCCTGATTGCGCAGCAGCTCCCCGAAGCGGGCATAATCCCGCGCCGTCATATGCATGAAGCTGCCCCCGATCATCGTCCCGGCGGCATCATATTCAACGGTCAGGCTGCCTAGCCGGGCCGGAATCTTCAGCCGTCCGTCGATGAACATCTGCATCGCCCGGCGCCGCACATCGGGATCGGCGCTGTTGGTCAGCATCCGCGCCATCAGGTCGGTGAGGATGATCGTGCTGCCGGTCGAATAGGAAAAGACCGTGCCCGGCGCATGGGCAAGCGGCTTCGCCTCGGCAAAGGCGCCCATATCCTGTGCCCCGTCGGTGAACAGCATCCGCACCGTATCGGCCTGGGCCAGCGGTTCCGCATCCTCGATATGATCCAGGCCGGAGGTCATGGCCAGCAACTGCCGCAGGGTAATCCGTCCGCGTGGATCGCCCGGCTGGCCCCAGGCCGCCACCGGCACCGGCGAATCGAGCGCCAGCCGCCCGTCGGCCACCATCAGCCCGATCAGCACCGCCGTCACGCTCTTGCCCATGGACCAGGATAGCAGCCGGGTCTGCGGACCATAGCCCGGCGCATAACGTTCGGCCACGATCTTGCCGTCATGCATGACGATCAGCGCCCGCGTCTGGCCGACGCTGTCCTCGAACAGCGGATCGATGGCCGCGCCCAGCGCCGCCGCATCCACGTCCGAATCGCCGGCGATGTGGATGACAGGCTCCGGCCCGGCGGCGCGGACGGTCCACAGGCCGGCCACCGCCAGCACCGCCAAAATGCCGCCTATCGCGCCAAGGCGCTTTACCCTTTCCCGCTCAAGCCTCATAAGCCGCGCCCTAGAGCATTTCGGAGGCGGGCGAAATGGCCCGTCGGCCCGGAATATGCGGCATCGAACAATGGATGGAAGGCAATAAGGGGTAGCATGTCCGCGCGCCGGAAATGGATATACGCCCTGGCGGCGGTCGGGGCCGCGGCGATGGCCCTGTTCATCTGGAACTGGAGCGCGCTGCGCGCCCGTGCCCAGGTCGGCGTGGGCTTCGGCGCGCGGGTTGCCTGCTCCTGCCATTATGTCGAGGGCCGATCGATGGGGAACTGCCGGGGCGACAAGGAACCGGGCATGTGGGCGGTGTCGCTGAAGGACCTGCCCGAGTCGCAATCGGTGAATGCCGCCGTCCCGCTGCTTGCCTCCCGCACTGCCCGCTATCGGCATGGCTGGGGTTGCCTGCTCGAACCCTAGGGCCGATCGACATTCAGATGATGGCGTGGCGAAAATGGTGGTTTTTCGTGACCCGGCGCGCAGCGTACCAAAAGTACGTGAGCACCGGAAGCGCGACAAACCGCCATTTGCAGGCCGTCAGAGCTGAATGTCGATCGGCCCTAGGCTGGCCCTCCGCCGATTGAGCCGTTAGAGCCGTCCCCATGCGTCCCGACATCCCCACACTCCTTCACGACATCTTCGGCTTTCCCGGTTTCAGGGGCGTGCAGGAACAGGTGGTCGGCCGCATCATGGCGGGCCAGCCCACGCTGGCGATCATGCCGACCGGCGCGGGCAAGTCGCTCTGCTACCAGCTTCCCGCCGTGGCGCTGGACGGGTGCTGCGTCGTCGTCTCGCCGCTGATCGCCCTCATGCACGACCAGCTGCGCGCGGCGCAGGCGGTCGGCATCCGCGCGGCCAGCCTCACCAGCGTCGATGCCGACTGGCGCGAGACACAGGACCGGTTGCGCAATGGCGATCTCGACCTGCTCTATGTCGCCCCGGAACGCGCCAGCGGGGAGGGTTTCCGCAACCTCCTGCGTACCACGAAAATCGCCCTTTTCGCCATAGACGAGGCCCATTGCGTCTCCGAATGGGGCCATGATTTCCGCCCGGACTATCGCCTGCTGCGCCCGCTGCTCGACGAGTTTCCCGACGTTCCGCGCCTTGCGCTGACCGCCACGGCAGACCATCACACCCGCGACGATATCCTCGTCCAGCTGGGCATCCCGCGCGACGGCCTTGTCATTGCGGGCTTCGACCGTCCGAATATCCGCTATGCCGTTCATCCCCGCGACGGCCTGCCGCGTCAGCTTGCCGACCTCATCGCCGGCCAGACCGGCCCCGGCATCGTCTATGCCCCCACGCGCGCCGCGACCGAGAAGCTGGCCGAAACGCTTGCGAAGACCGGCCGCCCGACCCGCGCCTATCATGCGGGCCTCGACCCGCAGGTCCGCGCCGCCAATCAGGCCGCCTTCATCGCCAGTGAGGATATGGTGATGGTCGCCACCATCGCTTTCGGCATGGGCATCGACAAGCCCGACGTCCGCTTCGTCGCCCACGCCGCACTGCCCAAATCGATCGAGGGCTATTATCAGGAATCCGGCCGCGCCGGGCGCGACGGCGAACCGGCCGAGGCGCATCTATTCTGGGGCGCCGACGATTTCGCCCGCGCCCGCCAGCGCATTGGCGAACTCGATCCCCTGCGCCAACAGGGCGAGCGCGCGCGCATCACGGCGCTGGGCGGGCTGGTCGAAACCGGCACCTGCCGCCGCGCCATCCTGCTCCGCCATTTCGGGGAGCATCCGCCGCAGGTCTGCGGCAATTGCGACAATTGCCTCAATCCGCCCGCCAGCATCGACGCCAGCCAGACCGCCCAGAAATTCCTCTCGGCGGTCTACCGCACCGGGCAGAGCTTTGGCGTCGGCCATATCGAACAGGTCCTGACCGGCGCCGTCAGCGACAAGATCCGCGAGCGCGGCCATGACAGGATTTCGGTCTATGGCATTGTCGAGGGCGAGGAAACGGCGCTGCTCCGTCCCGTATCCCGCGCCCTGCTGGTGCGTGACGCGCTCCAGACCAATGAGCATGGCGGGCTGGAATTCGGCCCCAATGCCCGTCCCATTTTGCGCGGCGAGGAGGCGGTCAGTCTGGTCCTGCCGCCGCGCAGGGAACGCCGCCGCAAAAGCGCCCGCAACGGCAGCGCCGAAAATCCGGTCGGCGATCCGTTGTTCGAGGCGCTGCGCACCTGCCGCCGTGAACTGGCGCAAGAGGCGGGCGTGCCGCCCTATGTCATCTTCCACGATTCGACCCTGCGCGAAATGGCGGAGCAGCGCCCCACGACGCTGATCGAACTCGGCCACATCAGCGGCATCGGCCAGCGCAAGCTCGACGCCTATGGCGATGCCTTCCTCGCCGCCATCCGTCCCTACGCCTGATCCTTTCCCCTTGAATCCGTGGCTCCACAGGCGCATGGCATCGCCCAAGAAGGAGTCCGACCCATGTTCCGCAAGATCACCAACAGCCTCTACGTGTCCCCGCAGATCGGCGTCGATCAGGTGGCGGAGGCCAAGGCGCTGGGCGTGACCATGATCGTTAACAACCGCCCCGATGACGAGGAACCGGGCCAGACCAACGGTGCGGAGATCGAAGCCGCCGCCAAGGCCGCCGGCATCGGCTATGCGGCCGTCCCGGTGGCGCATGGCGGGTTCGCCCCCTGGCAGCTTGACGGCATGGCCGCCGCGCTGGAACAGGCTGGCGAGGGCAAGGTTCTGGCCTATTGCCGCTCCGGCACGCGCAGCACTCTGCTCTGGGCGCTGACCCGCGCCCGCGCGGGCGACCATCCCGCCGCCCTGACCGAGCAGGCGGCTTCGGCGGGCTATGATGTCACGCCCGTGCGCCAGATCATGGATGCGCTCGCCGCAGGCTGATCTTGTCCAATCCGATCGATCTTTATGACGCCATCGTGCTGGGCGCTGGCGGCGCTGGCCTTATGTGCGCCGCCATGGCCGGTCAGCGTGGTCGGCGCATCCTGGTCATCGACCATGCCGACCAGCCGGGAAAGAAGATCCTGATCTCCGGCGGTGGCCGCTGCAATTTCACCAACATCCACACGGCGCCGGATTGCTATCTTTCGGCCAATCCCCATTTCGCCAAGTCGGCGCTGGGCCGTTATACGGCGCAGGATTTCCTGGCCCTGATCGAACGGCACGGCATAGCCTGGCACGAAAAGACGCTGGGCCAGCTCTTTTGCGACCAGAGCGCACGCCAGATCGTCGCCATGCTGCTGGCGGAGTGCGAAGCGGGGGGCGTCACCCTTCGCCTCGATCACGTCATCGCCTCGGTCAGCCATGCGGACGGTCGTTACAGCGTCACCCATGGCGGCCGGGTCGCCACGGCCCCGGCGCTGGTCGTCGCCACTGGCGGCCCGTCCATTCCGAAGATCGGCGCATCCGGCTTTGCCTATGACCTTGCCCGTCAATTCGGCCTGAAAATCATCGAACCGCGTCCGGCGCTGGTTCCGCTGACGCTGGGCGGCGACGATCTGCTCTTCCGCTCGCTCTCCGGCGTTTCCACGGAGGTGATCGCCCGTCATGGCAAGACCGCCTTTCGCGAGGCTGCCCTGCTCACCCATCGCGGCTTGTCCGGCCCGGCGATCCTGCAAATCTCCTCCTACTGGCGTCATGGCGAGGCGATCACCCTCGATTTCCTGCCCGGCCAACCGCAGGGCTGGCTGACCGACGCCAAGCGCAACCGGCCCCGCGGCACGCTGGTCGGTCTGCTGCGCGGTCATTTGCCTGATCGGCTGGCCGATGCGCTCAATGAACGCCTCGCGCTTCCCGGTGATCTCGGCAATCTCCCCGACCGCAAGTTGCAGGAGGCCGAGCGCCGCCTGTCGGCCTGGTCCTTCCGTCCTAATGGCACGGAAGGTTTCACCAAGGCGGAAGTCACCATCGGCGGCATCTCCACCGCTGAACTTTCCTCGCAGACGATGGAGGCGCGCCGCGTTCCCGGCCTTTACGCGATCGGCGAAGCGGTTGACGTCACCGGCTGGCTGGGGGGCTATAATTTCCAATGGGCCTGGGCCAGCGGCTGGGCGGCGGCGCAGGCTATCTGACGCCTGAAAAAGAAGCCCCGGCGCAAGGGACGCCGGGGCTGCTCAGGGATTGTCCCGGCAGAGGGGGAGGGAAAACCGGGACGACACCGAAATAGGCTCGTCCAATTCAGTTTCAAGATGCTACTGAGAAAAAATCCTTCGCACCTTGTTTTAGCGGCAATCGCTCCGTTCGACCTCACGTCCGGCCAGAGCGCCCGCGCCGGCACCCAGGATCAGGCCGGTGGTGCTCGGCCGATCCCAGCGCCCGCCGCGCCCGATCTCGCGACCCAGCAGGCCGCCCAGCACGCCGCCCACGACCGCGCCAGTGGTGCCCGACGAACAGTTGGCATAGCGGTGACGATAGGGGCGCGGCCGTTCACGGAGATAATCCTCGCGATATTCGACCGGGCGCCGGTCATAGCCGCTATCGCGATAGCCGCGGTCATAATAACCCCGGTCGTCATCGCCGCGATAGGTTTCGCTGCGATAATAGCTGCCGTCATCGCCTTCATAGCGTTCGCTATAATGGTAATTGCTCTGCGCCAATGCGGGCGTGCCTGCGAAGCCGACGATGGCGGCGCTGGCAATGGAAACGGATGCAATCATCTTCTTGAACATGGAAACCTCCAGCGACCCTTTGTGAAGAGCGTTATGGAGGTTCGACCATGACAGTTCGCTGAATATTTCGGTCGGCAATCGTTCAGAAATATCCTGCGGTCGCGGATCGGGGGCTATCCGACCGAAAATGAAGGGCTTGCGCGGTCAGACCGTTTCGACGGTCACATGCTCCATCCGGGGCAGGGCGTTCACGGCCTGTCGCACCGCCGCCGCATCGGCGCCGGGGGCCAGGCTGATGATCGCCGCATGGGCATGCGGTCCCAGCCGCCAGACGTGCAGGTCGCGGATCGTTGCGCCTTCAGCCTCCGCCAGCGCCTTGATTCGCGCCATCAGTCCCGGTTCGGCGGTATCGAGCAGAATTGTGGAGGTGTCCTTCATCAACCCCCAGGCCCATTGCGCGATCACGGCGGAACCGAGCAGGCCGACCGCAGGGTCCATCCACCACCAGCCCATATAGCGCCCGGCGAGCAGGGCGGCGATGGCCAGTATGGAGGTCAGCGCGTCGGTCAGCACATGCACATAGGCGGCGCGCAGATTATTGTCGGCATGGCTATGTTTATGATCATGCCCATGGTCATGCGCATGATCGTGGCTATGGTCATGGCCCAGCATCAGCGCGCTGATCAGGTTGATGATGAGGCCCAGAACGGCGACAAAGGCGGCTTCTCCAAAGGCGACCGTCACCGGCTGGAACAGGCGCATGGCCGATTCGACGGCGATGAACAGCGCGGTGAAGGCCAGGATCAGCGCCGATGCGAAGCCCGACAGGTCGCCTACCTTGCCCGTGCCGAAGGTATAGCGCGGATTGCGCGCATGGCGCCGGGCATAGCTGTAGGCTGCCGCCGCCACCGCCATCGCGCCCGCATGGGTCGCCATGTGGAAACCGTCGGCCAGCAGGGCCATCGATCCGGTGATCCAGCCGAAGACGATTTCCACCACCATGGTCGCGGCAGTCAGCCACAGCACCCAGATGGTCCGGCGGGCATTCTGGTCATGCCCCGCCGTCAGGTAGATATGGTCGAAATAATGGCTTTCCTCGCCATCGCCATTGGTGAAGGCGGGGGGCAGGGCGTAAGAATGATCATGGTTATGCCCGCCATGATGGTGCCCGCCATGATGGTGCCCGCCATGATGGTGCCCGCCATGATGATGATCGCCGTGCATGCTCATTTCCCGTACCGCCGGATCAGTGCCAGCATTTCCTCCGCCGCTGCTTCCCTGGCTTCATCGCTGATGCCCGGACGCGCGACATGTTCCCGCATATGCTGCTCGATCAGCTCTTCCATCAGACTTCCGACCGCGCCCCGGACGGAGGCGACAAGCTGCAAGGTTTCCGAACAGCCTGCATCGCCCGCCAGTTGCCGCTCCACGGCGCCGACCTGTCCCGCGATCCGGCGCACCCGCGCCAACAGCTTTTCCCGATCCGCAATGATGTGCATAGGATACCCCCCTATACTATATTGCGGCCGAAAACAATCTGTGCATTTGCGGCGCCACCCCCCTAACAAGGGTGGATGGCGGACCGGAATGATTGCGACCTGGCTATAGTGGGCGGCGGCCTCTCCGGCAGCCTGATCGCACTTGCCTTCGCCGCGCGACATCCGGATGTTTCCCTGCGGCTGGTGGAAAGTGCCGGCATGCTGGCCGGCCAACATATCTGGTCCTTTTTCGATGGCGATGTGGCTGCCGGGGACCGCTGGCTGGTCGATCCGCTGATCGCCCACCGCTGGCCCGACGGGCATGAGGTTCGCTTCCCCGGACACAGCCGCAGGCTGGCCGCGCCCTATAACAGCATCACCTCGGCCTCCCTTGATGCCCATGTCCGTACCATTCTGGGCGATGCCGTCATGACCGGGGCGCAGGCCACCCAATTGACGCCCACCAGCATCACCCTGTCCGATGGCTATATCCTGCACGCCGGGGCGGTGATCGACGCCAGAGGCGGGGGCGATCTTTCGGCCCTGCGCTGCGGCTGGCAGAAGTTCGTGGGCCAGATGCTGAGGTTGCGAACCACGCACGGCCTTGCCCGACCCGTCATCATGGATGCCACCGTCGAACAACAGGACGGCTATCGTTTCGTCTATCTGCTGCCCTGGGATGAGCGGACCGTCTTTGTCGAGGATACCTATTATAGCGACCGTTCCGATCTCGACCCGCCCACGCTCAACGACCAGATCGCCGCCTATGTCCGGGCGCAGGGCTGGCAGGTCGAGGCCATCCTCCATAGCGAAAGCGGCGTTCTGCCGGTCGTTCATGGCGGCGATTTCGACCGTTTCTGGCCGGAGGACGATCCGGTTGCCCGGGCGGGGGTGAGGGCGGCAATGTTCCACCCCATGACCGGCTATTCCCTGCCGGACGCGGTGCGTTTCGCGCTGTGTCTGGCGGATGACTGGCCGATGGATGGCCCGCTTCTGGCCCATGTGACGCGGGGCAGGGCGCAATTTCATTGGCGTCAGGGCCGCTATTACCGGCTGCTGGGGCGGATGCTGTTCGGCGCGGCCAGGCCTGAGCAACGCTGGCGCATCTTCGAACGTTTCTATCGGCTTAGCCCGGCGTTGATCGGCCGTTTCTATGCCGGGTGCCCGACATTCAGGGATCGCATACGCATCTTGTGCGGGCGGCCCCCGGTGCCCATAAGGGACGCCATGCGAGCATTGTTGAGCCCTCCCGCCTGATGAACAGGAAAGCGATCGTCATTGGCGCGGGCTTTGGCGGCCTTGCGCTCGCTATTCGTCTGCAATCCGCCGGTATCGACACCACGCTGGTCGAGGCGCGCGACCGGCCGGGCGGGCGCGCCTATATGTGGGAGAAGGACGGCTTCGTTTTCGACGCCGGCCCCACCGTCATCACCGACCCCGATTGCCTGGGCGAGCTGTGGCGGCTGTCCGGCCATGACATGGCGGAGGATGTCAGCCTTGTCCCCGTTTCGCCCTTCTACCGGCTGAACTGGCGTGACGGGACGAATTTCGACTATTCCAACGACGAAACGGCCCTTCGTGCCCAGATCGCCAAACTCAATCCGGAGGATGTGGCGGGCTATGAAAGCTTCCTCGACTATGCCGGCGGGGTGTATGAGGAGGGGTATCGCAAACTCGGCTCGGTCGCCTTTCTCGACTTCGCCTCAATGGTCCGGGCCACGCCCGCGCTGGTGAAGCATCAGGCCTGGCGTTCGGTCTATTCGGTCGTTTCATCCCATGTGAAGAATGAGAAGCTGCGGCAGGCGCTGTCCTTCCACACGCTGCTCGTCGGCGGCAATCCGCTCAGGACCAGCGCCATCTATGCGCTGATCCACAAGCTGGAAAAGGATGGCGGCGTGTGGTTCGCGAAAGGCGGCACGAACCGTCTGGTGCAGGCGATGGCGACCCATTTCGAGCGGCTGGGCGGCACGCTGCGCCTGGCCGATCCGGTGGTGCAGATCGAAACCTATGGTGACCGCGCCGTCGCCGTGCGCACTGCTTCAGGCTGGCGGGGGGAGGCGGATGCCGTCGCGTCCAATGCCGACCTGATGCACAGCTATCGCGACCTGATCGGCCATCATCCGCGCGGGGAAAAACAGGCGGAAAAGCTGGCCCGCAAGCGCTGGTCGCCCAGCCTGTTCGTGCTGCATTTCGGCATCAAGGGCAGCTGGCCGGGCATTCCGCACCACATGATCCTCTTCGGCCCGCGCTATGAAGGATTGCTGGCCGACATTTACGATCATGGCGTGCTGCCGCAGGATTTCTCCCTCTATCTGCATCATCCGACCGTCACCGATCCGTCGATGGCGCCCGATGGTCATTCGACCTTCTACGCGCTTGCCCCGGTGCCGCATCTGGGCAAGTTGCCGATCGATTGGCAGCAATTCGCGCCGGTCTATGCCGAGCGGATTCTCGACGAAATCCAGCATCGCCTGATTCCCGACATTCGCTCGCGCATCGTGACGCAGTTCCACTATGCGCCGCCCGATTTCCGCCATGACCTGTCGGCGCATCTGGGCAGCGCCTTCAGCCTGGAACCGTTGCTGACCCAAAGCGCCTGGTTCCGGGCGCATAATCGCGACGATGTCATTCCGAACCTTTATCTGGTAGGAGCCGGGACGCATCCGGGCGCAGGCATACCCGGCGTGGTCGGCAGCGCCAAGGCCACTGCCGCGCTGATGCTGGAAGACCTTGCTTGAAGCATTTTGAAATCGGCTGGAACAGCCGATGACTCGCAAAATGCGACCACCAGGAACGGATTGAAGGATTTATGAAGAGACTGGCTGTCTATTGCGGTTCGGCCACCCCGGCCGATCCCGCCTTTGTCGAAGCCGCCCGCCATGTCGGGCGCGTGCTGGCCCAACGCGGCATCGGCGTCGTCTATGGCGGCGGCCGTCTGGGCCTGATGGGCGCGGTGGCGGATGCCGCGCTGGATGCGGGCGGCGAAGTGATCGGCGTCATCCCTGAGGCGCTGGTCGGCGCGGAAGTCGCGCATCGCGGCTGCACGGAACTGCACGTCGTCCGGACCATGCATCAGCGCAAGCAGCTTTTCACCGACCTTTCGGACGGTTTCGTCACCCTGCCGGGCGGCGTCGGCACGATGGACGAGTTGTGGGAAGCGATAAGCTGGGCGCAGCTTGGCTATCATCATAAGCCGGTGGGCCTGCTCAATGCCGCGGGCTTCTACGACCAGCTTATTGCCTTCAACCAGCATATGGTCGAAGCCGGTTTCATCCGGGCGCAGCATGCGAACATCCTGATCCACGCCAACGCCATCGAAGCGTTGCTCGATCATATGGCGGCCTATCAACCCCATGAAACCATCTTCACGATGAAAGCCGACCGGCTCTGACTTGCCTGCCGCGCACCTTGCCGGCGGGCAAGTGACTCGACGCGGCGGACGGGGGAGAGCATGTCAGGGAAGTGACCCTGACCGCTGTCCCGCCAGACCGCGCGACCCTGATCGCCTACGCCCGTGAGAGCATCGCTCGCGGTTCCGGTTCCTTTGCTCTGGCATCGAAGCTGTTCGACCGCAAAACCCGCGAACGGGCATGGCTGCTCTATGGCTGGTGCCGCAAATGCGACGATATCGCGGACGGGCAGGATCATGGCGGCGCGATGCGCGGCGTGGCCGATGGTCAGGCCCGCCTGTCGACCATCCGCGTCCTCACCAGCACGGCGCTTCATGGCGATCCGACCGGCGATCCGGCCTTTGATGGCTTTGGACTCGTCATGCGTGAATGCGCCATTCCGCAGCGCTATGCCCATGACCTGATCGAAGGCTTTGCCCTCGACGCGCGCGAATGGCGGCCCCGCAGCGAAGCCGACATGCTGCGCTATTGCTATCATGTGGCGGGCACGGTCGGCTGCATGATGGCGATCCTGATGGGTGTGGACCCCGATGATGAAGCCATGCTCGACCGCGCCTGCGACCTTGGCCTTGCCTTCCAGCTTGCCAATATCGCCCGCGACATCAGCGAGGATGAAGTCGCCGACCGCTGCTATCTGCCTGAGGAATGGCTGGTCGAAATGGATATCCCGCCCGGTGAACATATGAAGCCCTGGGTGCGTCCGCGCCTTGCCATTCTTGCGCGCCGCCTTGCCGATAGGGCCGCTGCCTATGAGGAGAGCGCCCGCCATGGGACCGGCGCTCTGCCGCTTCGGTCCGCCTGGGCCGTTCTGGCCGCCGCCGGAATCTATGGCGGCATCGCCCGCGAAGTCGCCCGCCGGGGCGAACATGCCTGGGACCATCGCGTGACCACATCCAGGAACGAAAAGCTTGGCTGGGTCCTGCGCGCGGGCCTTCAGCTTCCCGGCCGCGCTCGCCGCTGGCCTGCCGGAACGCTGCGGTCCGCCGCGCTCTGGACCCGACCCCGGACCTGAAAAAAAGGGACCGATACTTGCGTATCGGCCCCAAGGATTGTTCGCAGGAGGAACAGGGTGAGGCGGGCGGGCCTTTGTCGATCGGCCCGCCCTGCCGATCTCAGTAATTGTAGGCGCGTTCGCCATGGCTGGAGAGGTCGAGACCTTCCATTTCGGCTTCCTTGCTCGGACGCAGACCCATCGTCTTGTCGATGATGAAGTAGAGGATCGCGCTGCCGACACCCGACCAGACCAGCGTCAACAGGACAGCCTTGATCTGGGTGATGATCTGCGCGGCCATGTCGTACTTGCCGACGACCGACGGGAAGACGGTGTAGTCGAAGAAGCCCTGACCACCCAGCGCCGGGTCGGCGACGATCGCCGTCGCGATGGCGCCGAAGATACCGCCGACGCAGTGGACGCCGAAGACATCCAGGCTGTCGTCATAGCCGAGCTTGCCCTTCACGAATGCCACGAAGAAGTAGCAGACCGGCGAAACGGCGAAGCCCAGGACCATGGAGGTCATCGGCGCACCGAAGCCCGAAGCCGGGGTGATGGCGACCAGACCGGCGACCGCACCAGTGACGGCGCCCAGCAGGGAAGCCTTGCCATGATGGATCTGTTCGATGAGCGCCCAGCTGACGGCTGCCGCGCAGGTGGCGACCATGGTGTTCATGAAGGCGACGCCCGTGACGGCATTGGCTTCCAGGTTGGAACCGGCGTTGAAGCCGAACCAGCCGACCCACAGCAGGCTGGCGCCGATCATGGTCATGGTCAGCGAGTGCGGCGGCATGGGCTCCTTGGGGAAGCCGACGCGCTTGCCGATCATCAGGGCGCCAACCAGGCCAGCGATACCGGCATTGATGTGGACGACGGTGCCGCCGGCGAAGTCCAGTGCGCCCATGGCCCACAGGAAGCCGCCATCGGTCGGGGTGTCAGCCAGGAAGTCCGGACCGGCCCAATACCAGACCATGTGCGCGATCGGGTAGTAGACGACAGTCGACCACAGAACGACGAACACGATCAGGGAGGAGAACTTCACGCGCTCCGCAAAGGCGCCGACGATCAGCGCCGGGGTGATCATGGCGAAGGTCATCTGGAAGACGACATAGACCAGTTCGGGCAGATAGACGTTGTTGCTGAACGTCGCGGCATAGGTCGTGCCGTCGACGCCCATCAGGAACGCCTTGGAAAGACCGCCGAAGAAGTGGTTTTCACCGCCGCTGGTGAAGGCGACGGAATAGCCGTAGCAGCACCAGAGCAGGCCCGTGACCGAAACGATCATGAACACCTGCATCAGGACGCTCAGCATGTTCTTGGTGCGGACCAGACCGCCGTAGAACAGGGCGAGGCCGGGGATCGACATCATCAGGACCAGAGCGGCCGAGACGAGCATCCAGGCGACGTCGCCCTTGTTGACCATGCCGGCCATGGCAGCGGCGGCTGGTGCCTTGATCGGCGCGGCAAGCGCCGGTGCGGCCGCGAGCAGGGACAGGCCAACCGCCCCCATCACGCCGCAAAGTTTCTTGGAAAAGGTCATCAATTCCCCCTTCTTACAGTGCGGTTTCGCCGGTCTCGCCGGTACGGATGCGCACCGCCTGCTCGACATCGAGGACGAAGATCTTGCCATCGCCGATGGCGCCTGAATTGGCCGCCGCCTGCGTGGCTTCCACGACGCGGGGCGCGAGGTCGTCGTCGCAGACCACCTCGATCTTGATCTTCGGAACCATGTTGGTCGAATATTCGGCGCCGCGATAGATTTCGGTCTGCCCCTTCTGGCGGCCGAAGCCCTTCACTTCGCTCACCGTCATGCCGGCGATGCCGAGCGAGGAAAGTGCCTCGCGGACATCGTCAAGCTTGAACGGCTTGATGATAGCCATGACAAGTTTCATGTCGCCCCCTCTAATGGTGTGCAGCGACATACCAGCAAGCACCGTGCCAATTTGTAAAAGGCGCGATCATGCGGGGTTTTTGCGCGGCGGATTTGCACAAGCCGCTGAAAAATTGTGCAGCCGGGCGGCTCTGCCTAAATTTTAGGCAGCACTGCTGGATTTACCAGCCTTCCCCCTGCTTTGCGGCTTCCCGCTCTTCGGGCAGCGTCGCCCGGCCCAGCACGGCATTGCGATGGGGGAAGCGACCGAAACGTTCGATGGTTGCATGATGCTGCCGCGCAAAGTCCAGCGATTGGGCGTCGCCGGCCCCTTCGAACAGGCTGAGCGACAGCTTCTGGTCATCCAGATCCTCGCTATGCTGGAAGGGCATGTAGAAGAACAGCCGACCCGCGCCGCTGATCTGGATATCATAGCCCTGGGCGATGGCGCCGCGCGCCACCTCCCGCGCCAGTTCGTCGGTTGCAAAGGCCTGGGCTGAATGGCGGAACATGTTGCGCGGCAACTGGTCGAACAGCAGCACCGCCGCCAGTGCGTCGTCGGCGCGATCGATGAAATCGCCGGGCGGCAACCGGCGCTTTTCTGCCCACAGATCGCCAAATTGCGCCGCGCACTGCCGGTCCAGCGCCGGGTCGTGGCCCCACCAGCCTGCCTCGCCGATGCGGTTGAACCAGAAATCCAGCAGTGCCGCCGCCCAATCGGCGGTCACCGCATCATGACTGTCGGTCAACATGTTCATAACAGGGATAAAGTCGAAAGGGGCGGCTGGTTCCTCAATCCATGGCGTCGGCGGCTCAGGTTGCCGTGCCGCCCACGGTCAGGCCTTCCAGCAGCAGCGTCGGCTGGCCGACACCGGCGGGGACGCTCTGCCCGCCCTTGCCGCACATGCCGATGCCTTCGTCCAATGCCCAGTCATGGCCGACGCCGATCACCTTGGTCAGCGCGGTCGGCCCGTCGCCGATCAGCGTTGCGCCCTTGATCGGCTCGCCCAGCTTGCCGTTCTCGACCTTGTACGCCTCGGTGCAGGAAAAGACGAACTTGCCCGACACGATGTCGACCTGCCCGCCGCCGAAGCTCTTCGCGAAAATGCCTGACTTCATGCGGGACAGCAGCTCTTCGGGATCGTCCTTCCCGCCCTTGATGAAGGTGTTGGTCATGCGCGGCATCGGCGCATGGGCATAGCTTTCGCGGCGGCCGTTGCCGGTCGGCTCGACGCCCATCAGCCGGGCGTTGAGGCGGTCCTGCATATAGCCCTTGAGGATGCCATCCTCGATCAGCATATTTTCGCGGGTCGGCGTGCCCTCGTCATCGATGGAGAGCGAGCCGCGCCGGCTCATGATCGCCCCGTCATCGACCACGGTGACGTCCGGCGCCGCCACCCTTTCGCCGATGCGGCCGGAAAAGGCGCTGGTGCCCTTGCGGTTGAAATCGCCCTCCAGCCCGTGTCCGATAGCCTCATGGACCAGCACGCCCGGCCAGCCCGGCCCCAGCAGCACGGTCATCTCGCCCGCAGGCGCGGCCACGGAGCGCAGATTGACCCGCGCCTGCGCCAATGCCTCATCGATTGCCCGATTCCAGATCGCCGGGTCCATCACCTGATCGTAGAGATAGCGTCCGCCAATGCCGAACACGCCGGTTTCGCGGCGGCCATTTTCCTCCAGGATGACGGAGACGTTCAGCCGCACCAGCGGGCGGATGTCGGTGGCGGTGAAGCCGTCGGCGCGCACGATCTCGATCACTGACCAGCTTCCCGCCAGGCTCACCGAAACCTGCGCGACGCGCGGATCGCGGGCGCGGGCAGCAGCATCGATGGCGGCGCAGAGCGTCACCTTCTCCGCAAAGGGCACGATCTCCAGCGGATTGACGTCGGTGTAGAGATGGCGGTTGGTGTGCTGCGGCGGGGGGGCAGCCTGCCCCTTGGCCGGATCGAGCAGGGTCAGCGTCTCGGCGGCGCGGCGGATCGCCGCCTCGCTGATGTCGTTGGCATGGGCAAAGCCGGTCATCTCGCCCGACACGCCGCGCAGGCCAAAGCCCGCATCGGTCGAATAATCGGCGGTCTTCAACCGGCCGTCGTCAAAGCCGAAGCTCTCGCTCGCCCGATATTGCAGGTACAGCTCGCCATCGTCGCAGCCTTTGAGCGCTTCGGCAGTCAGGCGGCGCGCGCCATCGGGATCGAGCAGGCCGGGGCGGTAAAGCAGGCCACGGGCGTCGGTGAACTGGGGAGCAGCGTCGGTCATGCCGCCCGATATAGGAGCGGCAGGTCACAAGCCCAACCGATTTGTTTAGAGGCTGGCGCCCGAGGAAATGTCCGGCAGGCCCGCGATTTCCGGGGTATCGGCCGGGCCACCCGCCAGCACGAAGCGGCGGTCGCAATAACCGCAGTCGATATAGCCATGCTCGTCAATCTCAAGAAAGATGCGCGGATGGCCGAGCGCGGCAGGAATTTCGCCCGATCCGTCGCAGGCGACGCGGGACTTGGTGACTCGGATGATTTCAGGGGGCTGGATCATGGGGGCACCGATTAGCAGCGCCGACGTTGCGCTGCAATATCCCCGAAAGCCGGTTACATCAGCAGAATCGGCGGTCTTTTCCTGTGGCAGGGTTTTTTCGTCGCGACATCGACCGCTTTGCCTGGCGCTTCCCAATCGAGGCAATCGCGGGCCACCGCCAGCGACAGCGGTGAGAAGATCAACAGAAAGGGCGCTATGGTGCCGCCGAAAAGGACCGTGAGAGACATGGGATCGGGTGCCTCGCAAAAGCCTGACGCGCGGCGGACAATAAACCATCGCGGCCGTGCGGCAAGCAGCTTTCGGATGAAGGGGGATGGTGGGCGATGACGGGCTCGAACCGCCGACATTCTCGGTGTAAACGAGACGCTCTACCAACTGAGCTAATCGCCCGATGTCCATGCTGACGGCATGATCGTCGGTGCGCGCCTATCTACGGCAATCCGCCCGCCGGTCAAGCCGCCAAAACAGGATATTCGTCATGCGCACAGGAAACGGCGGCTGGCGGCGAACCAGCGGCTCATCGCTTCGGCCGTATGATCGGCCAGCGCGATGAATATACGGCTGCCGTCATGCGGGTCGGCATGGCGGCGGACAAAGCCCTTTTCAGTGAGCGTGCGAATCCAGCGCAAAGCCGTGGTCGGCGGCACGGCGGAGGCGATGCACAGGCTGGACACCGACACCCGCTCATGCTCCAGCCGCGCCGCGAGCAGGTCCAGCAGCATGTCCCAGGCGGGATCGGCGAACAGGTCGGCGGGCAGGAAATCGTCGCGCAGCCGCCGCGCGCGCAACAGATCGCGCACCTGCGCCGCGTCGACCTCCACGGCGTCGGCATTTTTGTCCGCGCTGCCGATCGGTTCCAGCGCCGGCATGCCGATATAGTCGCTGGGCTGGTCCGAAATGCGCGGGCCAAGCTCGAAAGAGGGGGTGGCATGGCGGGGCCGCAGCGTCAGCGCCTCCAGCGTGCGGGCGAGACGGCTCACCTCCTCGCTCAACTGCTGCAGGCGCAGCCCCTCGCTGTCCCGCGTCGCCTCATGGAGGGTGTGCGATTGCGCGCCGTTTGCGGCGGCGAGCAGCGCGGCGGCCAGATCGCTATGGGAGGGCATGCAGAGCAGTTGCGTGCGGTCGCTGCGGATGGAGGCATAGGCAAGGTCGATGGCATCCAGACCCGCCACGATGATGACCGGCATGTCGTTCTGCATCGCCAGCGTCTCGATCTGCACCAGCAGGCGTTCGACCATGGCGTCCGGCGACGGGCAGAAACAGAGGATGACGTCGCAGCCGATCTGCACGTCCAGCCGCATCGATGCCTGTTCCAGCGGCACCGCGCCCAGCAGGCGCAGGCCCGCCGCCCGGCTCAGCGCTTTGGCGTCATCCAGATAGATGTCGTCCGCAAGGATCAACAGGCCCGGTCGCTCGTCCTTCGCGCCAAAGGGCAGGTCCAGGGATGTGCCCAAGCCGATGTCCGATTGATCCATTCCCATGCCGATCTCTCCCTCTGTTGGCCGCAGCTTATCGCAAAAGCACCATTACGCAGCCAAGCCATTCTCCAATATGGAGATTTTCCCTTTTGGACGGGCCTCCCCTGTCGCCCTTGGCGGCCCGTTGCCGTAGCGGAACACCGAAATGGAGCGTCTTGCGCCGCCGAAATGGCGGGGATGGCCTCCATCCGAAATGGATCAAGTTTTGCGTGGCTCCATTCGTAACCGGGCGGGTTTCAGACCGCCGTGCGCCGGGCGAAGTCGATATACAGCGCGCGTAGCCGCATCGCGACGGGACCCGGCGTGCCGGTGCCGATGGTCTGGCCATCGATCCGCACCACCGACTGGCAGAGGGTCGAGGCGCTGGTGATGAACGCCTCCTTCGCCGTCAGGGCTTCGCCCACGGTGAAGGGGCGGCGGATGACGGCAATGCCGCTTTCCTCCGCCAGAGCGCCCAGCGCCGCGCCTGTGCAGCCCGCCAGCACTGCCCGGCTATAGGGCCGGGTGACGATGCCTTCGTCCGTGACGATGAAGGCGGTGGAGGAGGCGCCCTCGGTGACGAAGCCGTCCTCGACCATCCACGCTTCCTGCGCGCCCGCATCGGCCGCGGCGCGCTTGGCCATGGCCTGCGCCAGCAGACCGACGCTCTTGATATCGCGCCGCGCCCAGCGCAGGTCGGGCATGGTCGCGACCGCTATGCCGTTGCGCACCGCAGGCACGTCAAGAAAGGGCTTGACCTGGGTGAACATCAGCAGCGTCGGCTGGAGGCCGGGTGAGGGCAGGAAATCGCGGGTCGCATCGGCGCCGCGCGTGATCTGGAGATAGACCAGCCCCTCGGTCAGCGCGTTGCGGGCCACCAGTTCCTTCTGCGCCGCCTCGATCTCCGCAAGGGAGAGCGGCAGGACGATACCGATCGCGTCGGTCGAGCGTTCCAGCCGGGCGAGATGGGATGCGCTGTCGACCAGCTTGCCGTCGATCACCGCCGCGACCTCATAAATGCCGTCCGCGAACAGGAAACCGCGGTCCAGCACGGAGATCTGGGCTTGTTCCAGCGGCACGAAGCGGCCGTTCAGATAGGCGACGGACATGATGCGATCCCTTGATATGAAGCGGCCGATCTGGCTTGCCGGAGCTTTGCGGTCAAGCCGCTCGCCCGCGCAATGCCTTCTGCCGGCGCCGCTGGACGGAGGAGCCGATGCCCATCGATTCCCGATATTTGGCGACGGTGCGCCGGGCGATGTCCATGCCCTTGGCGCGCAGCAGGTCGACCAGCGTGTCGTCGGACAGGATCGCATCGGGCGTCTCGGCGCCGATCAGCGCCTTGATATGGCTCTTCACCGCCTCGGCCGACACTGCGCCGTCGCCGCCCGCCGCCGCGACGCCACTGGTGAAGAAATATTTGAGTTCATAAAGGCCGCGTGGGCAGGACAGATATTTGTTCGACGTCACCCGGCTGACGGTCGATTCATGCATCTGGATCGCGTCGGCCACGGCCTTCAGGGTCAGGGGCTTCAGATATTCCACCCCTTTGCGGAAGAAATCCTCCTGTTGGTGGATGATCTCGCTTGCGACCTTGATGATGGTCTTCTGCCGCTGGTCCAGCGCCTTCACCAGCCAGTTGGCGCTGGCGAGGCAATCCGCCAGCCAGGCTTTCGACACCCTGTCCTGCGGGCCGGAAGCCAGTTCGACATAATAGCTGCGGTTGACCAACAGGCGGGGCAGGGTAGCGCTGTTGATCTCGATTGCCCAGCCCTCGCGCGTGGCCCGCACGAACAGGTCGGGCGTCACCGGGGCTGCGCTTTCATGGGAAAAGCGCAGTCCGGGCTTGGGGTCATAGCCGCGCAGTTCGCGGATCATGTCCGCCATATCCTCCTCGTCCACGCCGCATATCCGGCGCAGCTGGGGCAGGGCGCCCTTGGCCAGCAGATCGAGATTGGCGAGCAGCTTCGCCATGCAGGGGTCGTAGCGATCGGCTTCCTTCGCCTGGAGCGCCAGACATTCCGACAGCGACCGTGCACCGACGCCGCTGGGGTCGAAGCTGTGAATCACACCCAGCACATGCTCGACCGCCTGGAGCGGCACGCCGAGCGCATGGGCCATCTCCAGCAGATTGGTTTCCAGATACCCCGCCTCATCGATCTGCCCGATCAACTGGGTCGCGATGAGCAGGTCCATGTCGGTCAGTGCGGCGCGGGCCTGATCCATCAGATGTTCCTGCAACCCCTGTTCGGGATTGGCGAAACTGTCGAAATCGGGCGCTTCGCCGCTACCGGGGGAAAGCAGGTCCATGCCGCTCGACCCACCCGCAGGACCCGCCATCCGGTCGCCGGGCCCATTGTCGATGAAGGTTTCCGCGCCATAATCGACGTCGAGGGGCGAATCGGCACCGCCCAATCCCTGCCCGATCAACTGGTCGCTTGGGCCGACCTCCGCCGCGACGGCGTGGGCCTCCATTTCCCGGTCAATGCCATCGGCGGCGGGCTGTGCGAAATCCTCGGCAGGGCCTCCGGCTTCGAGCAGCGGATTCTTCTCCAGCTCGCCCGCGACAAAAGCCTCGATTTCCAGATTGGAGAGCGCCAGCAGCTTGATCGCCTGCTGGAGCTGCGGCGTCATGACGAGCGACTGGCTCTGCCGCAGGTCGAGGCGGGGCGCGAGCGCCATCAGCCGCTGCCCTTGCCGTCAAGCCGGGGAAGGGGCCGCGCGCCAGTCATGCTAAAGCGAGAAATTCTCGCCCAGATAGAGCCGCCGCACATCGGCATTGGCCACCAGTTCGGTCGGGCTGCCCGCGAACAGCACCTTGCCGTCATAGATGATGCAGGCGCGGTCGACGATTTCCAGCGTCTCGCGGACATTATGGTCGGTGATGAGGACGCCGATGCCACGGGTCTTCAATTGCTTCACCAGATCGCGAATATCGGCGATGGAGAGCGGGTCGATCCCGGCAAAGGGTTCGTCCAGCAGGACGATGGACGGATTGGCCGCCAGCGAGCGGGCAATTTCGCAGCGCCGGCGTTCACCGCCCGACAGCGCCATGGCCGATGAATCGCGCAGCCGCGTCAGGCCAAACTCCTCCAGCAACTGCTCCAGCCGCGCCGCCCGCGCTTCCCTGTCGGGTTCGGCCAGTTCCAGCACCGCGCTGATATTCTGGGAGACGGTCAAGCCGCGAAAGATCGATGTTTCCTGCGGCAGATAGCCCAGGCCCAGGATCGAGCGCCGATACATGGGCAGTCCGGTGATATCCTGCCCGTCCAGCACGATGCGGCCGTGATCGGGCCGCACCAGACCCATGACGGAATAGAAACAGGTCGTCTTGCCCGCGCCATTGGGGCCAAGCAGGCCGACCACCTCGCCCTTGCCGACCGTCAGCGAGACATCGGCCAGCACGACGCGCTTGTCATAGCTTTTGGCGATGGAGATGACGGACAGGCCCTCTCCCACTTCCTGCGGCGAAAGGGGCGATGCCGGGGCTGTCTTGTCCTGCATCATCACGTCGTCCATCACATCGTCCTTGCTGCCGGATGATTGATCGCGGGGGTGTCCCTATCCCGCGCGGCAATTGGCAAGCTTTGTGCATGGGATTGCCGCTGGGGCAAGGGGGAAAATCGTCTATGCCGGCCAGGGTCAATCGACATTCAGCCCTGACGGCCTGCAAATGGCGCTTTTCCGTGCTTCCGGTGCTCACCTACTTTTAGTACGCTGCGCTCCGGTCACGAAAAATCACCATTTTCGGCACGTCATCATCTGCATGTCGATTGACCCTTAAGGCCATGAACCGCGGCAAGATTGGGACTGGCCCGCCCGCTTTCAACGCCGCTCGCCGGCAAAAGCGCGCCGGTTGCCCGAAGGCAATGATCATTTCCGATGGTTTGAAAATGGTGCGGTCGAGAAGACTCGAACTTCCACGGCCTTTCGGCCACAACGACCTCAACGTTGCGCGTCTACCAATTCCGCCACGACCGCACATTTTCCGGGGAACCGGCGGGGCCGGTGCCTTGGTAGGAGGCGGCCCTTAGCAAAGGCTTTTGGGTCATGCAACAACCTATCTGCATCTGCGTTATTTTGGATAGAGAAAGTCGGGGAGCGAGCGGAGGAAAAGGAAGGGTCGTTCCATGTCTGCGCGCTTCTGGTTATTTTCATCGGCTTGTGCGGGGGCGGCGCTGATCGGCGGCTATGGCCTTGGGCTTTACGCCACGGCCTTGCCCCGGCCCGCGATGGAAACGGCTCTGCCTGACGCGCCGGCGCGGGGCGACAGCGCGGCTTATGATCCGGTCGCCTTGAACGGACCTGCGATCGTCACTTGCAAGGGCTGCGGCCCGGCGCTGGCCGACCGGCAAATGGCCGCCGACAGGGATCGTGTCCCATTGCGTGGTGTAGGATCGCGGGCGTAGCCACGTCGATCTCCGGCTAGGCCGGGTTGATCACGCTGCCATGTTGGGCAACGTGATGAGGCTATTATCGCTCAATCCCGCGACGCTCTCAAGCGTCATATAGCGGGACCGCTGGACCGACCATTCATCGTTCTGTTCCAGCAAGATAGCGCCGACGAGTCGGGTAATGGCTTCTTCGTTGGGGAAGATCCCGACTACCTCGGTGCGGCGCTTGATCTCGCCATTGAGGCGCTCGATGGGGTTGTTGCTGTGAAGCTTGGTGCGATGCTGAGCCGGGAAGGTCATATACGCCAGGACGTCCTCCTCGGCACTGTCCATCAAGGCGGACAGCTTCGGGACGGAAGAGCGCAACTGGTCTGCGACCGCACGCCACTGGGTTTTTGCCGTTTCGGGTGTGTCCTGGGCGAAGGCGGTTGCGATGAACGCTGAGACGACGCGGCGGCCGCTCTTTCCGGCGTGCGCCAAGGCGTTGCGCATGAAGTGCACACGGCACCGCTGCCAAGTGGCGCTCAACACCTTGGCGACAGAAGCCTTGATACCCTCATGGGCATCGGAGATCACAAGCTTCACGCCCCGCAAGCCGCGGCGCGCCAGGCTGCGCAGGAACTCGGTCCAGAAAACCTCCGCCTCGGAATGACCGATCGTCATGCCGAGCACTTCGCGGCGGCCGTCACTGTTCACGCCGACTGCGATGATCACGGCAACCGATACGATCCGGCCTTCCCGGCGAACCTTGATGTACGTCGCATCGAGCCACACGTACGGCCAGTCGCCCTCGATCGGCCGCTCGAGGAAAGCTTTCACGCGTACGTCGATTTCTTCGCACAGGCGGCTCACCTGGCTTTTTGAGATCCCGCTCATGCCCATCGCTTTGACCAGATCGTCGACTGACCGCGTCGAGACGCCCTGAATGTACGCCTCCTGGATGACAGCGGTCAGTGCCTTCTCCGCCATCCGGCGCGGCTCCAGAAACCCGGGGAAGTAGGTTCCCTTACGCAGCTTGGGAATCCGCAGCTCCACCGTGCCGGCCCGCGTCTCCCAGTCCCGCTCGCGATAGCCGTTGCGCTGGGCGAGACGTTCAGGAGCCTTCTCCCCGTACGCCGCGCCCGTCAGGCCGCCAACCTCCATCTCCATCAGCCGCTGCGCCGCAAAACCAATCATCTCACGCAGGAAATTGCCATCGGCGCTCTTCCCAATCAACGACTGCACGTCCATCATGTCCTTGGTCATCGGTGTCTCCGTAAGTTGAGTTTCGCAACCCAAGCTTATCCGAAGTTCGCCGATGGCCACCCGCAAAACTGACCGGCCGCTACAGCGCTTTATCGATGAGCGCGCGTCCGGTCAGTTTCGCTACCCTCAGAACCTACACCACTCGGCGGGGCACGATCCCGACAGGGCGGGCTGGGACGGTATGAATGATCCGATGGTGCGCGATCATGCAGCGCAGAATGAGGCGATTCCGGTGGGGAATAGCGAACCGCCGCCCGCCCACCCGCTGTCAGCGTCGGTCGAGCGTTTCGCGGCGGGGGAGAACGGGGGCAGTTGGGGCACGGTCAGAATCGCGCAGCTTTCCAATAGCAAAACGCCCGCCGAGGATATCCCGGCGGACGCTGCTCTTTCCAACTAAGCGGGGCCGCTTATTCTGCGGCGACCACTTCCGCCGGGGCATCGCTCAGCGGGTGGGCGAGGCGGTTCACCATTTCCTTCGGGCACACCTGCCAGAAATAACGGCGCCAGCGATCCCAATCGTCCAGGATGGTGTTCGACCATTTGCTGTCGGTTGCGACCGCATGCTGGGCGATCAGCGACTTCAGCTCCGCTTCCCAATGGGCGC
Source organism: Sphingobium sp. EM0848 (assembly GCF_013375555.1). Classification (NCBI taxonomy): domain Bacteria; kingdom Pseudomonadati; phylum Pseudomonadota; class Alphaproteobacteria; order Sphingomonadales; family Sphingobiaceae; genus Sphingobium; species Sphingobium sp. EM0848. Next base: position 2,535,216 of record NZ_JABXWB010000001.1, on the reverse strand, counting down.
TTTCCAGACGCTGCCAGATGATGCTCTCCGGATTGGCGCGGGTCGGGAAGCTGCCATCCTCGTCGAGGATGAAGGCCATGCCGCCGGTCATGCCCGCGCCGAAGTTCGCGCCGGTCTTGCCGAGGATGACCGCCGTGCCGCCGGTCATATATTCGCAGCCATTGGCGCCGCAGCCCTCGACCACCACCTGCGCGCCCGAGTTGCGGACGGCGAAGCGCTCCCCGGCCTGACCCGCCGCGAACAGCTTGCCGCTGGTCGCGCCGTAGAGGACGGTGTTGCCGATGATGGTGTTGTCCTTGCTCGACAGCGGCGAGGAGACGGTCGTGCGCACCGTGATGATGCCGCCCGACAGGCCCTTGCCGACATAGTCATTGGCGTCGCCAAAGACTTCCAGCTTGATGCCCTTGCAGAGGAAGGCGCCCAGCGACTGGCCCGCCGAACCACGCAGCCGCACGGTCAGATGACCGTCCGCAAGGCTGGACATGCCGAACCGCTCGGTCACGGCGGCCGACAGGCGGGTGCCCACGGCGCGATGCGTGTTGCGCACCGTATAGGTGAGTTGCATCTTCTCGCCGCGTTCAAACACCGCGCGGGCGTCCTTCATCATCTGCGCGTCCAGGCTGTCCGGAACGGCGTTGCGCCATTCGGTCAGGCTGAAACGGCGCTGATCGTCGGGCGCGTCCACCTTGGCGAGGATCGGGTTGAGGTCGAGATCGTCCAGATGCTCGGCGCCACGGTTGACCTGCTTCAGCAATTCGGTGCGGCCGATCACTTCATCGAGGCTGCGATAGCCCAGACGGGCGAGGATCTCGCGAACCTCTTCCGCGATGAAGGTCATGAGGTTGATGACCTTCTCCGGCGTGCCGGTGAACTTCTCGCGCAGCTTCTCATCCTGCACGCAGACGCCGACCGGGCAGGTGTTGCTGTGGCACTGACGCACCATGATGCAGCCCATGGCCACCAGCGACAGCGTGCCGATGCCGAACTCTTCCGCGCCCAGGATCGCCGCGATCACGATGTCGCGGCCAGTCTTGAGTCCGCCGTCGGTGCGCAGCTTCACGCGATGACGCAGGCCGTTGAGGGTCAGCACCTGATTGGCTTCCGACAGGCCCATTTCCCATGGCGTGCCCGCATATTTCACCGAAGTCTGCGGCGAGGCGCCGGTGCCGCCGACATGGCCCGCGACGAGGATGACGTCTGCGTGGGCTTTCGCCACGCCCGCCGCCACCGTGCCGATACCGGCCTGGCTGACCAGCTTGACGCAAACCCGAGCGCGGGGGTTGATCATCTTGCAGTCGTAGATGAGCTGCGCGAGATCCTCGATCGAGTAGATGTCATGGTGCGGCGGCGGCGAGATCAGCGTCACGCCGGGCGTCGCATGGCGCAGCTTGGCGATGAACTCGGTCACCTTGAAACCGGGCAGCTGGCCGCCTTCGCCGGGCTTGGCGCCCTGCGCGACCTTGATCTCGATTTCCTCGGCGCTGCCCAGATATTCGGCATGGACGCCGAAGCGGCCCGACGCGATCTGCTTGATCACCGAATTGGCATTGTCGCCATTTTCATAGGGCTTGAAGCGGTTCGCATCCTCGCCGCCTTCGCCCGACACGGCCTTGGCGCCGATGCGGTTCATGGCGATGGCCAGCGTTTCATGCGCTTCGGGGCTGAGCGCGCCCAGCGACATGCCCGGCGTCACGAAGCGCTTGCGGATCTCCGTGGTCGCCTCGACCTCATCGATCGGCACGGCTTCGCGGGCGAAGTTGAACTCCAGCAGGTCGCGCAGATAGACCGGCGGCAGATCGCGCACGCCGCGCGAGAACTGCAGATAGGTCGAATAGCTGTCGGTCGCGACCGAGGTCTGCAACAGGTGCATCAGCTGCGCCGAATAGGCATGCGTCTCGCCGCCATTGCGCTGGCGGTAGAAGCCGCCGACCGGCAGGCGCACCACGGCGCTGTCATGGGCGGCGTCATGGCGCATCTTGGCGCTATAGTGGAGCGACTGATAACCTTCGCCCGAAATCTTCGCGGGCATGCCGGGGAAGAGATCGTTGACCAGCGCGCGGGACAAGCCGACCGCTTCGAAATTATAGCCGCCGCGATAGCTGCTGATGACCGCGATGCCCATTTTGGACATGATCTTCAGCAGGCCTTCGTTGATCGCGACGCGGAACCGTTCGAAGCACGCCTCCAGCGTCAGATCGCCGAACAGGCCACGCGCATGGCGGTCTGCGATGCTGGCTTCGGCCAGATAGGCGTTCACCGTGGTCGCGCCGACGCCGATCAGCACCGCAAAATAATGGGTGTCGAGCGCTTCGGCGCAGCGCACGTTGATCGACGCGTAGCTGCGCAGCCCCTTGCGGACGAGATGGGTGTGGACGGCCGCTGCCGCCAGCACGCCGGCAATGGCGACGCGGTCTGCGTTGACATGCTCGTCGGTCAGGAAGATTTCGGTGCGGCCCTCGCGCACGGCCTGTTCCGCTTCCTCACGGATGCGGGCGATGGCGGCGCGCAGTTGCTCCTGCCCGCCCTCGGCCGGGAAGGTGCAGTCGATTTCCGCTACCGCAGGACCGAAATGGCCCTTCAGCTTCGACCATTCGGGGGAAGTCAGCACCGGCGAATCGAGCACCAGCACATGGCTGTTCTGCGCGTCCTGCTCCAGGATGTTGTGGAGGTTGGAGAAGCGCGTCTTCAGGCTCATGACGTACCGCTCGCGCAGCGGATCGATCGGCGGGTTGGTGACCTGGCTGAAATTCTGGCGGAAGAAATGGCTGATCGTGCGCGGCTTGTCGGAAATGACGGCCAGCGGCGTGTCGTCGCCCATGGAGCCGACGGCTTCCTTCGCATCCTCGACCATCGGGGCGAGGATCAGTTCCATGTCTTCCAGCGTCAGGTTGGCGGCGACCTGGCGGCGCGTCAATTCGGCCTTGTCCCAGCTGGGCAGGGCGCTCGGCGCGTCGGCCAGATCATTGACCGTCATGAAGTCCTTGATCAGTTCCGAATAGGGGCGCTCGCCCGCAATCTGGTCCTTGATCTCATGATCGTCGAAGATCACGCCTTCCTGCAGGTCGACGGCGATCATCTGGCCAGGACCCATGCGGCCCTTCCGCACGATGGTGGTTTCGGGAACCACGACCATGCCGGTTTCCGAACCCACGATCAGCAGATTGTCGCCGGTCAGCGTGTAGCGCAGCGGACGCAGCGCATTGCGGTCGACGCCCGCCACGACCCAGCGGCCGTCGGTCATCGCCAGCGCTGCGGGACCGTCCCACGGCTCCATCACGGAGGCAAGATATTCATACATGTCCGAATGGGCCTGCGGCAGTTCGGCGCTGGCCGACTGATAGGCTTCGGGGACGAGCATCAGCTTGGCGGTCGGCGCATCGCGGCCCGAACGGCAGATCGCCTCGAACACGGCGTCGAGCGCGGCGGTGTCGGACGCACCGGCCGGGATCACGGGCTTGATGTCCTCCGACTGGTCGCCGAACGCCAGCGCGGCCATCTTGATCTCGTGGCTCTTCATCCAGTTCTTGTTACCGCGGATGGTGTTGATCTCGCCATTATGCGCGAGCGTGCGGAACGGCTGGGCCAGCCACCATTGCGGGAAGGTGTTGGTCGAATAGCGCTGGTGGAAGATCGCGACGCGGCTCTCGAAGCGCTCGTCCTGAAGGTCGGGATAGAAGACCGACAGCGATTCCGCGAGGAACAGGCCCTTGTAGATGATCGAGCGGCAGGACAGCGAGCAGACGTAGAAGTCCTGAATCTGCGCGGCGATCACCTTCTTCTCGATCCGGCGGCGGATGAGGTAGAGGTCCTTTTCGAACTCGGCGACGTCCCGCTCTTCCGGCATCGGGCCGGCGATCATGATCTGCTCGATCTCGGGCCGGGTGCGCTGCGCCTTCTCGCCGATGACGGAGACGTCGACGGGCACCTGGCGCCAGCCATAGATGGTGTAGCCTGCGTCGATGATCTCGGCCTCGACGATGGTGCGGCAGGTTTCCTGGGCGCTGAGGTCGGTGCGCGGCAGGAAGATCATGCCGACGGCGAGGCGGTTGGGCAGCGGCTTGTGGCCGGAGTCCGCGATCGCATCGTCGAAGAAGCGCACCGGCAGGTCCACATGGATGCCCGCGCCGTCGCCGGTCTTGCCGTCCGCGTCGACCGCGCCACGGTGCCACACGGCCTTCAGCGCGTCGATGGCCGATGCGACCACGCGGCGGCTCGGGCGGCCGTCCGTCGCGGCGACCAGGCCGACGCCGCAGGCATCGCCTTCCATCTCGGGATGATACATGCCCTCACGGGCCAGGCGCGCGCGCTCTTCGGGGCTCGCCATATAAGGGGTGTCGGACATCAGCGCCTCCTCTTGGTACGGTCCGGTTCGAGCCTGTCTGGAAATCCTTGTGCCACGTTCTCGACAAGCTCGAACCGAACGGGCTGAAATGGTTTAAGCCGCTTGCCTTTCCCCGGCAGCGGCGTTGGCCTTTGCCTTGAGATAGCGGTGCATATGCTCGGTTACGTCGCGGCCGTCGCGGATCGCCCAGACGACCAGCGAAGCGCCGCGCACGATGTCGCCAGCGGCGAATACGCCATCCATGCTGGTCATCATCGTCTTGTGATCGACGCGCAGCGTGCCCCAGCGGGTGACCGACAGGTCCTCCGCGCCGAACAGCCTGGGCAGCTCCTCCGGATCATAGCCGAGCGCCTTGATCACGAGGTCGGCCTCCAGCGTGTGTTCCGTGCCCGGATCGGGTTCCGGTGCGCGGCGACCCGAGGCGTCGGGCTGGCCGAGGCGCATCTTCGTGACCTTGACGCCGGTGACATGATCCGTGCCCTCGAAGGCGATCGGGGCGGAGAGCCAGACGAACTCGACGCCCTCTTCCTCGGCATTGGCGACTTCGCGCTGCGAGCCGGGCATATTGTCGCGGTCGCGGCGGTAGAGGCACTTCACCGACGTGGCGCCCTGGCGGACGGCGGTACGGACGCAGTCCATCGCCGTGTCGCCGCCGCCGATGACGACGACTTTCTTGCCATTGGCGTGCAGCGAGCCGTCCTCATGTTCCGGCACGGCGTCACCGAATCCAGCCTTGTTGGAGGCGATCAGAAAGTCGAGCGCCTTGACCACGCCCGGCGCGCCGACGCCCGGCGCCTTGATGTCGCGGGGCTTGTAGACGCCGGTGGCGATCAGGATCGCGTCGTGGCGGCTGCGCAGTTCTTCCATCGTCGCGTCACGGCCGACCTCGAAGCTTTCGTGGAAGACGATGCCGCCGTCCTTCAGCCGCTGGATACGGCGCATGACGACGTCCTTCTCCAGCTTGAAGCCGGGGATGCCATAGGTCAGCAGGCCACCGGCCCGATCATGCCGGTCATAGACATGCACTTCATAGCCCGCGACGCGCAGATATTCCGCCGTGGTCAGCCCCGCGGGACCCGCGCCGATGACGCCGACCGACTGGCCGGTCGCGGCGCCGGGCACCAGCGGTTCGACCCAGCCTTCCTTCCAGGCGGTGTCGGTGATGAACTTTTCGACCGAGCCGATGGTGACGGAGCCATGGCCCGAAAATTCGATGACGCAATTGCCCTCGCACAGGCGGTCCTGCGGGCAGATGCGGCCGCAGATTTCCGGCATGGTGCTGGTCAGGTTGCTGAGTTCATAAGCCTCGCGCAATCGCCCTTCGGCGGTCAGGCGCAACCAGTCGGGAATATGGTTGTGCAGCGGGCAATGGGTCGAGCAATAGGGCACGCCGCATTGCGAGCAGCGCGACGCCTGTTCTTCCGCCTTGTCCAGAATGAAGCTGCGGCTGATTTCCAGAAAGTCGTCGGCGCGATCGTCGGCCGAACGTTTCTCGGGATAGGCTTGGCCCGTTCCCACGAATTTCAGCATTGGATTGTCAGCCATGATGAGTCCCTGAAAATGATGTCAGGGGCGCACATAGCAGAAAGACTCCCGGAGTCACGCGGATTCTGCAATTTAAGTCAGTATATATTACCTAATTTCACCGTATTTTCCGCATGGGCGAAGAAACCCTGAAATAATCTTGCGTTAATTAAGGCCGTATCGGTCCTATCTCATCGAAAGCCACGCCAAAGCCGTGATTCCCGCGATGATTCGATACCAGGCAAAGGGGGTGAAGCCGTGGCGCGACACAAGCCCGACAAACCAGCGGATAACCAGCAGCGCGACGATGAAGGCGACGATGAAGCCCAGTGCGATGCTGTCCCAGCCGACCGTGGCGGAGGTCAGCTTGTCGCCATTTTTCAGCAATTCCAGCGTGGTTGCGCCCAACATGGTGGGAATGGCGAGGAAGAAACTGAACTCGGCGGCGGTGCGGCGTTCGACGCCCAGCGTCAGCGCGCCCATGATCGTCGCGCCTGACCGGCTGACGCCCGGAATCATCGCGAGGCACTGGATGAAGCCGATGCCGATCACCCGGACGAAGGGGATGTCGGCAATGCCGTGGAAGCGGTTCTCCTTCACCATGCGCTCGATCGCCAGGATCGCCACGCCGCCGACGATCAGCGCCCAGGCGACGACCTTGGGGGCGCCGAGCAGTTGCTCGATATATTTATGCAGCGCGAGGCCGATGACCGCAGCGGGGATGAAGGCGACCACCAGATTGCGCAGGAAGCGCCAACTGGTCGGCTCATTGCGCAACAGGCCCATGCCGACCGCCCAGAAGGTGCGCCAGTAGAGCACCACCACCGCCAGGATCGCGCCCAACTGGATGATGACGTTGAACATCGCCCAGGTGGACGCGTCATAGCCCAGCAATTCGCTCGCCAGGATCAGATGGCCGGTCGAGGATACGGGCAGGAACTCGGTCAACCCCTCGACAATGCCAAGCAGGATGACTGTCAGATAGTGCAGGTCCATGGGAGGGTCAGATCCTTGTGGGGGCGAACAAAAGGAAGCCCTCCCCCGGCTGGGAGAGGGCGTGAAGCTATTGGATTATATTGTGCAACGGCGAAAGGCCTGCGCAAGCGAGGCGCCGCACGGTCTGTCGCGGTCCCTTATCGGTCCAGCCGATCAGGCCTGAACCCGCCCGGCAAAGCGGCCGTGCTTGCGATAGCGGACCATCCACTTTTCCGCGACGGCGGGCATGGGCGTCGGCGCCACGCCCAGATCGGCGAGGCCCTGCGCGCCAGCAGCGACAACATTGTCCTTGCCCAGCATCGCCAGCTGGTCGCGGGTGATCGGCCCGCCCGGCAGCATGGCGATCAGCGACGCCAGCGAGGCGGGAACCGCGCACAGGCTACGCTGGCGGCCGATGGCCTTGGCGATCCAGGCGTTGAGTTCCAGCATCGAATAGGTCTGCGGCCCGCCCAGTTCATAGGTCTTGCCGCCATAGACGCCGGGCTTTTCGGCGGCATTGGCGATCGCCTGCGCGACGTCCGCGACATAGACGGGCTGGAACTTCGTGTTCGCGCCAATCACCGGCACGACCGGGGCCAGCCGGATGATCTCGGCAAAGCGGTTGAGGAACTGGTCTTCCGGCCCGAAGATGATCGACGGACGCAGGATGGTGGCATTGGGGAAGGCGGCTTTGACCGCGGCTTCGCCCGCCGCCTTCGACCGGCCATAGGCAGAAGGGCTTTGCGCATCAGCGCCGATGGCCGAGACATGGACCAGCGCCTGAACGCCCGCCTCCGCCGCCGCGCGGGCGACATTGGCCGCGCCTTCATGGTGTGAGCCTTCGAAATCGCCACTGAGCACGCCGACCAGATTGATGACGATATCGCTGCCGGCAAGGGCGCGCGCGACGCTGGCGGGCTTGCGGATGTCGGCCGCGACGAACTGGGTCTGGCCAAGGCCACCCAGCGGCTTGACGCGCAAGGCGGTCGCCAGATCACGCTGGGCCACGCGCACCCGGGCGCCACGCGCCATCAGGGCCTGTGCGACCTGCCGGCCCAGAAAGCCGCCGCCGCCGAACACCGTTACCAGACTGTCCTTCATCACGCGTCCAATGCCTGTCTTTGATAGGGGATGACTCTTGGCCATCCCGTCTTTCGCTGGGGGGATGACCGTTCGTCATCCCCTTGCAACAGCCGCTGCCTGCTGACAACCGCCTTACGCTTTTTTAGCCTACCCAGCCCTGCAAATCAGCAATCATCCACAGGCCAAGGCCCAGGAACAGCAGAGCCGCGCCGATCTGAAGCGCCCGCATCGGCACCTTCTTCGCCAGCACGTCGCCGAACAGCACGGCGGGCACATTGGCGATCATCATGCCCAGCGTCGTCCCGGCGGTGACGGCAAAGACATTATCGAACCGCGCGCCCAGCATCACGGTCGCCACCTGCGTCTTGTCGCCCATTTCGACCAGGAAGAAGGCGATCAGCGTGGTCATGAACACGCCCGCCTTGGACGGGGCCTTCAGCGGCTCGTCTTCATCGAACTTGTCGGGGATGAGCGTCCAGGCAGCCATGGCGATGAAGCTGACGGCGATGGCATAGCGGAACCAGGGCTGGGTCAGCACGCCCGCGACCGAATGGCCGACCAGCGCGGCGAGAAAATGGTTGGCCAGCGTCGCGACCAATATGCCCAATATGATGGGCACTGGCTTGCGGAACCGGGTGGCGAGCAGCATCGCCAGCAATTGCGTCTTGTCGCCCATTTCGGCGAGCGCGACGAGAGCGGTGGAGGTGAGAATGGCTTCCATGCGATCGATCCAGGGCCGGGCGAAGAGAAAAGACACAATGCCACCGCCTTCCCCCGCCCGGCCGGACAGGGAAGATGGTGCCATTGGTCTCGCCCGATGCGAAGCCTGTGCTTCGTATCCCGCCCGCCATGACCTCTCGGCCAAATATGTTGACGAACGGCCCGTCCGAAGCCCGGACGGCTGGCTACTCCCCAGATGACGGGGCTGTCTTTAGGTCAGATGGATCGGGGAGGCAAGCCTTATGGCTCGCCCTTGGATTCCTGCATGCGCCGTTCGGCGAACCATTGCTCCAGCGCCTTGGCGGTGCAGCCGGTAAAGCCGTTGCTGCCGATGGCCGAGCAACTGCCCGGCAGGGTCTGCCGCTGGACCTGTTCCATGGTGGCGACCTGACTGCCCCAGCCGGGGCCGCCCATCGGTTCCGGCTTCTCGCGCAGCTTCTTGGGAATGCGATAGCGTTCGGATTCGGGCCGGCGGGCGCAGACGACGATCTCGTCCCCCTTGCCCTGGGGGCAGGGGTCATTGCCATAGACGACCAGATTGGTGATGCGTTCCGGCGGTTCGGCCTGCGCCGGCGTCGCCAACGCCAGCGGCGAGAGCAGCAGGGCTGCCATCAGGAAGCGGGAAGAGGGGGTACGCATCGATAAATTCCTCGTTGATCCCCTCTTCCACCGCCCGGATTGCCCGGTTCCGGCAGCCATTATTCCAAACGCCGCCAGGCGGCGAAACCCGTCAGGGTTTGGGAGCCGTGTCCTGAGCCGTTGCTGGTGCCGGAGCGGTCGGTTGAGCCTGTTGCTGCGCAGCCTGCGCCTTTTCATCGGCCACGGCCTGCGCTTCGATCGCCTTGCTTTCGGCATCGATGGTGGAAAGGCGCCGTGCCCGTTCCGCGGCGACCAGATCTTTCCAGCCCGCATTGTTCGCGGCCTGCCGTTCCGCCTTGGCGAGGCGCGCCAATTGCGTAAAGCAGCCCGTCGCGCCGCCGCCACCCACCGGGGAACAGCTTTCGGTGCCGCTGCGGCCGATATATTCCATCGACTTCACCCGCTCGCCCCAGGCCTGGTGGCTGGGCTGGTTCGGGTCGCCGCGCAGCGGTTCGGGAATGCGATAGCGTTCTTCCTCGCCCTTGCGCGCGCAGACGACGATGTCGCTGCCCTGGCTCTGCGGACAGGGATCGTCGCCATAGACGATGACCAGATTGACCCGTTCCGATCCGGCCTGTCCGGCGGGGGCCTGTTCCTGAGGAACGGCCGGTCCCTGCTGCGCCAGCACGGGGGAGGCGGCGCCCAGCAAAAGCATGGCGGCGATCATATGTGTCTTCATCATGCTTTCTCCTCAGATCCGCTTCGACAGGGCAATGGCGGCACGACAACCCAATCTGATGGCGCCTGACAATAAGGGATAGGCCGGAGCCTGCTCCGCGCCATGGGCGATGGCGGCCTCGCGATGCTCCACTTCCTCCGCCTGAAAATCCGCGATCGCGGTGGAGAGTTCCGGGTCGTCCTGACCCAGTTGCTCCAGCTGTTCGGCATAATGTCGGTCGATCTCGGTTTCGATCGCGGCGGTGCAGGCCATGGCGGCACGCGGTCCGATCGCAGCCGTCACCGCACCCAGCGCGAAGCCCGCCACATTCCAGATCGGCTGCAACGCCGTCGGTCGCACGCCCCGGCGCACGATCATGGCGTCGAAATGCTTGCGATGGCGCTCTTCCTGCGAAGCCATGCCGGCGATGATGCGGGAATCGGGATGGCGATCGCCCATCACGGCGAGCTGCCCGGCATAGATGCGGGTCGCACCGAACTCTCCGGCCTGATCGACGCGCAGCATGGATGCGCGCTGTGCGTCAGTCAGGCGGCGGCCGGGGCGCGGGAAATCGGGGCGGGGGAAATCCTTTGCGCTCATGCCTTGCTCCCTTTTCTGAGCAGCAAAACCAAGATGAGGAGCGCAACCGCCCCCGACAAGAGGCCATTATAGCCCGCCATCGAAATGCCGAACAGGCTCCACGGCGCCACATCGCAGCGGGTGATCGGCGTTGCCATGATCTGGTTGAGGATATCCGTCGAACTGCCGCCGGTCGGGCTGGTGGAGCAGGCGGTCAGTCCCTGCCACCAGCCATATTCAACCCCGGCGTGGAACAGGCCGATGGCGCCGCCAATGCCGATGGCGAGGCCCGCAAGGCCCGTGAACAACCCGCTCACACAATCCCTGCCGCGCGTCGCATAGGCGATCAGGGCCAGGGGAATCGCGGCCATATGGGCATAGCGCTGCCACCAGCACATTTCGCAGGGATGCAGTCCGCCGATGAACTGGAAAGCATAGGCGCCCCCCAGCATGGCCAGGGGAACGATCAGCGCCAGAGCGCGGGCGAGGGGCAGGCTCTTCATATTGCTCGCTTAAAGCATTCTGGAGCCGGCTGGAACAGTCGGCGGCTCGCAGAATGCGGAAAGAAGAATCTTCGCGCAAAGTCTTTCGTCATGCTGAACTTGCGTCTGCACGACGAAAGGGAGGAAGGTTCAGCGCGTGGCAGGCTTGCGCGCGGCGGGCTGGGCCTGCGCGACGGCGGCGCCCGGCTTGGCGGCGAGGCGGGAAATGGTCTTCAGCGCATAGTCGAGCTGGAAATCCTCGATCCCCTTCTTCTTCAACTCCTCCGCCGTCGCGGCGAAGCGCGGATCCTCCTTCGTATCCTCTTCCAGCGCGGCGTTATCGGTCTTGATCTCGTTGATCAGGTGCCGACGCAGATCGCTTTCGCGGAATTTGGGGCGGCTCTTGTAATCGGGGTCGGAAAGCTGCGGCACCTTCACGTCCGGTTCGATCCCGCCCTCCTGCACAGAGCGGCCCGAAGGGGTGTAATAGCGTGCCGTGGTCAGCTTGAGCGCGGTGGTGTTGGTCAGGGGCAGCATGGTCTGGACGCTGCCCTTGCCGAAGCTGCGTTCACCCATCACCAGCGCGCGATGCTGGTCCTGCAACGCGCCCGCCACGATTTCGGAGGCCGAGGCGGAACCCGCGTCGACCAGCACGATGATCGGCAGTCCCTTCGCATCGTCGCCGGGCTTGGCATAATAGCGTTCGACATCGCCCTTGTTGCGGCCGCGCTGCGATACGATCTCACCACGCTCCAGGAAGGTGTCGCTGACCGAGACGGCTTCGTCCAGCAGCCCGCCGGGGTTGGATCGCAGGTCGAGGATATAGCCGGTCGGCTTGTGGCCCAGTGATTTGTCGATGCTGCGGATCGCCTGACGCAAGTCGGCGCCGGTATTGGCGGAGAAGCTGACGATGTTGATGACGCCGACTCCGTTCTTCACTTCCCATTTCACGGGCTTGATCTGGATGATCTCCCGCGTCAGCGTCACTTCGATCGGCTTGTCGCGACCGGGGCGGACGATGGTGAGCTTGATCTGCGTGCCGGGCGCGCCGCGCATCTTGTCGACGGCTTCATCCAGCGTGCCGCCATAGATCAGCTGCCCGTCGAGATGCGTGATATAATCGCCCGCCTTGATCCCCGCGCGCCAGGCCGGGGTGTCCTGCGTCGGCGCGATCACCTTGACCGCGCCATCCTCCTGCGTGACGGAAAGGCCGAGGCCGCCATAGCTGCCTTCGGTCTGGGTGCGCAGATTCTGGAAGTCGCGGGCATCGAGGAAGCTCGAATGCGGGTCGAGGCTGGCGAGCATGCCGTCAATGGCGCCCTTGATCAGCTTTTCATCGTCGACCTTCTCGACATAATCGCTGCGGACCTTCTGGAACACGTCCATGAACTCGTCGAGGGCCTTGTAGCTGCTGGCTTCCCCGTCGGCGAGCGCGGCCGTGGTGGCGGGGATGAGTGCGAGCGCGCCGAGGGCAATGGCGCCCCGGAAGAAATTGGATTTCATCGCTGTCCTTGAGTCCTGCATCGAACGGTCAGTATAGGCGCTTTTCGGACAGAAGCAAAAGCGTGTGTCATCTGGCGGGTCCGGACGGGGCAGACCCGCGCAAAAAGCTGGTTTTTGCCGGTTTCTATCTGGCGGGTCAGCCAAGGCCCGCCAGCGGCACGATGTCCACCGGGCGGCCGTTTCGGCGCAATTCGACGGTGATGCTGGACCGGCCCGGCCCGCTATTGCCGATCGGATCACCCTGCCTGACGCTGTCGCCGACCGCCGTGCGGAGGCGCAGCAGGCCGGTGATCAGCGTCGTCCAGCCGCCGCCATGGTCGATGATGACGATCTGCCCATAGCCGCGATAGGGGCCGGCAAAGACGATGCGGCCCCCGGTCGGCGCGACGGCCAGGGCATTGGGCCGGGTTGCGATGGTAAGGCCGCGCGAGCGGATGCCGCTTTCGGATACCTCGCCCATGCCTGTCACCAATTGCCCCACGACCGGCAGGCGGTAGGGCGGCGCGGCGCTGGGGCCGCGAGCCTGTTCCGGAACAGGGGCGCGGGCCTGATCGGGGCGAGCGGGGCGCAGTATCGGGCCGGACAGGGCCGCCAGCCGGTCGCGCAGGTCGCCCGCCTCTTCCAGCTTGTCCATCAGGTCGACAATATCGCGCGCCCGTTCGCCCAGAGCGAGAGCGCGGTCGCTCTCCAGATCGGCATTGGCCCGGTAATCCTGCGCGGCGAGCCGTTTTTGCGCCTCCAACGTCTGGAGCGCGGTCTGTCGCTGTTTCAAATCCGTCTGGCTCTGCGTGAGCGAATTCGCCGCCTGTTCGGCGGTGGCCCGCAGGGCGCGGCTGCGATCCAGTTCCGCGCGCAGCCCGGCGGTGCGTTCGCGGATGACCGGCAGCACCTGCCCCAGCACGGCGCGCATATGGATGGCGTCGCTCAATGATCCGGGCTGCACCAGCGCCAGGGCAAGCGGCCGCTGCGCCATCATCTGCAAGGCGGCGGTCAGGCGGACGACAGGTTCCTGCCGGGCGGCGAGGCGGGCGGCCTGTGCGCGCTGAAGCCGGGCGATGATGGCGATGCGGGCCTGCGCCGCCTGAATATCGGCCTCGGCCTGCTGGATGCGCGCGGCCATGGCGGCGGCGCGGCGGCGGGCCTGCTCGGCTTCGTCACGGGCGGCGGCGGCCTGTTGTTCAAGGCGTTCGGAGCGTTCGCGCGCTTCCTCCGACTGGCGGCGGGCGGTCCGGAGGGCGGATTGTTCTTCGGAGAGGCTGGTGCCCGCAGTGCCGGGGAGGATGATGGCCTGACCATCGGCGGCGGGAAGCCGCGACGCGGCAAGGGCTGCCGCCCCAGCGAGGAATGCCGCGATAATCGCCGTTCGTTTCACCTGAAATGCCCCCCGCCGGTGCCGCGTTCGGCGCCGACCTTCCCTGACTAGGCAGAAACGCCCGTTCCTGTCGAGCGCCGGATCGCTCAACCTTCCCGGTGATAGGGGTGTCCCGCAAGGATCGAGCAGGCGCGCCAGAGCTGTTCGGCGAGCATCGCGCGGGCCACCATATGCGGCCAGGTCATGGCGCCGAAGGCGATCAGCAGGTCGGCATTGTCCCGTTCCGCATCATCGAAACCATCGGCTGCGCCGATCAGGAAACGGCATTCGCGCTTGCCCCCGTCACGCCAGCCCTCGATGCGCCGGGCAAAATCCAGGGAGCCGAGCTGGCGGCCCTTTTCATCCAGCATCACGGTGACGCACCCCGGCGGGGCAGGGGGCAGTTTGCCGCCCCGATCGGGCAATTCGGTGATCTTGAACGGCATGGTCAACCGCTTGGTATAGCGGTCGACCAGTTCCGCTTCGGGCGAGCGCCCGATCTTTCCGCGCGCGATGATGTGGAGGAGCATGGCCTGCCCCTAGCCCTTCATCGCGCGCTTGTCGAAGGGGCTTTAGGCGGTGCCCGCCACCGGCGCGTCGACGAAGCCCCACATCCGTTCCAGATTGTAGAAGCTGCGCACTTCCGGCCGGAACAGGTGGACGATCACGTCGCCGGCATCGATCAGCACCCAGTCGGCCACCGGCAGGCCCTCGACCCGTGCGGAGCGCCCGGTCGCCTGCTTGATCCGTTCGGCCAGCTTCTGTGCCATCGACGCGACCTGACGGGACGAACGCCCGCTGGCGATCACCATATGGTCGGCAATGCTGCTCTTGCCTTCGAGGGGGATGGAGATGGTTTCCTGCGCCTGGTCATCGTCCAGCGATTTCAGGACAAGGTCATGCAGGGCGGCAACGCTGTCGGCATTCAGGGCCGTGTCGTTGGCGGGGTGCGGTCTGGTCAAAAGTGCTCCATTCTAGACGATCATCCGGCGCGTGAGCGGGTCACGCACACGCGTTTTACTATATTCGCGATGCCAGAGGGGGTCCGCCTGCCGCAGCAGGGTTGCCGATCTTGGATCAGGGCGAAAGCGCAAAAGCACGAGCGCCGGGAGTCTCCAATCCGTCCAGTCTGCACTCTGGCGCGCGGGCCGGACGAAGCGCCGCAGCCAACTCATGGCCGGTGAGCCACGGGCGGCGTCATCATAGCCGGGCCGGGCGATGACGGCAATGGGCATTATCCGGGCTATGCCGCGCCAGTCCTTCCACTGGCCGAACTGGGCGAGATTGTCGGCGCCCATCAGCCAGATGAAATGGTGGCGCGGATAGCGCTGGCGCAGCGCCTTGAGCGTGTCGACGGTGTAACGCGTGCCAAGCTGCGCTTCGATGGCGGTGGGACGTATGGGGTTGCGCCGCGCGACTTTTCGGGCGTGGGCAAGCCGGGCGGACAGAGGGGCCATGCCGGTCTTTGGTTTCAGAGGATTGCCCGGAGACACCAGCCACCAGACTTCATCCAGCCCCAGCGCCGTCGCCGCGAACGTCGAAATGGCACGATGCCCGCCATGTGCCGGATTGAAGGAGCCGCCCAGAAGCCCAATGCATTTCATGATTCGGCCCCATGCCAGTTGCTTGGGTTTTGGGCAAATCTGTTGGCAGCGTTCCTTTGGTTAATGATTATTTAGCAAACTAATGGAGGTGCTTTCCCCGAGGCAGAAACCCACCGGAAAGCTGATAATATAATTAGCTGCCTAATCGTCTTGCCATTTCAGAATCATTCCGCCGCACTGGGTAAAGCTTCCGGCAAGGCCCGCAAGGCCTCGGCTGAGGCGGGTTCACGCACCAGCGCTTCCACAGGCTCCAGTTCGTCCAGCTCTTTGCCGCCAGTCTCGATATTGAGATCGCGCAACTTGCGCCCTGTCACCAGCACCCGGCTTTCGAAGCTGCCGACAAAGGCATTATAATCGCCCACCGCGCCGTTGAGCCGGTTGCCGAGCTTCTTGAGCGATCCGGCCGCCGCCGCCAGCCGTTCGTAAAGTTCCTTGCCGAGCATGCCGATCCGCTTGGCTTCGTCCGCCATCTTTTCCTGTCGCCAGACCGCCGCGACCGTGCGGGCGATGGCGATCAGATTGGTCGGGGTCGCCAACAGGACGCGTTTCCCAAATGCGTGATCCCAGAGCTGGGGATCATGTTCCAGCGCGGCGGAGAGGAAATGCTCGCCCGGCACGAACATGATCACATAGTCGGGAGCTTCGTCGAACTGGTCGGCATAGGCCTTCCGTCCCAGCGTCTCGACATGCGCGCGCATCGCGGCGGCGTGGGCCGAAAGGAAGCGCTTTTTCTCCTCGTCACCCTCCGCGCCATAGGCGTCCTGATAGGCGTTCAGCGATACCTTGGCGTCAATCACCAGCGCCCGCCCGCCCGGCACGCGCAGGATCGCGTCGGGCCGCAACCGGCCATCTTCGCCCTCCACGCTCACTTCGGTCTGGAAGTCGACATGTTCGCTCAGGCCGCAGGTTTCGAGGACATTGCGCAATTGCTGTTCGCCCCAGCGCCCGCGGGCCTTGGGGGCATGACGCAGCGAATCGACCAGCCGCTGGGCTTCCGCGCGTACCGCTTCCTGCCCCGTTTTCATCGATTCGATTTCGCCGCGCAGGATGCCATAAGCCTCTGTACGCTGCTGTTCGATCTGCGTGATCTTCTGGTCGTAGCGCTGGATCGTTTCGTTGACCGGGTGGAGCAATTGCTTGAGCTGCGCCTCGCTCTTTTCATGTGCCTGCGCCAGCCGTTGGTCGGCCCGTTCGAGGAAGTGGTTCTGTGCCTGATGCAGCAGCTTGCCGCCAATCTCGCTGAATTGCGCCGAAAGCTGTTCCTTGGCATCCTTGAGCGCGGCGATCTGAGCCTCGAAAGCCTTCGCCCGCGCCTGCGTGTCGGACCGCAGCGCCGCCAGTTCCCGCGCCGCTAGTTCCCGGCCCGCACGTTCCGTTTCCAGCTTCAAAGACAGATCCGCCGCCTGCGCCGCACGCTCCTGCGCCACAACCAATTCTTGAAGTGCCGCGTTGCGCTGGGCCGACGCCATGTCGAGCTTGCCTGTCAGATCGGCCTTTTCCGCGGCAAGAGGCGCCACCGCCTTGCCCCCGAGCAGCCAGCCCAGGCCCAGCCCAGCGACAAGCGCGACAATGATGAAAATGACGGCAAGGCTGTCCATGGGCACCCCTTCTTGGAACGAAAGGTGAACTTAACGGCGTGACGTCATTCCCGCAAGCCTTCTCGCGCCTGGCATCGGGAGGAAATCAATCAACGGTTACGGGCGATCCCGTCGACGTCCACCACCCGGCAGCAAGCCTGATCTTTCATAGCCATCCGTTTCGGATCGCTATGGCGGTAGCATGGATCTTATTCGACGCTTCCAGTTTCACGATGGCATTGTTGAGGTGGAATTCCACCGTTCGGCGGCTTCGTCCGATGATCTCGGCCGTTTCCCATGCAGTCTTTCCTACGCTGACCCAGAGCAGGCATTCCCGCTCCTTTTCGGTGAGGGGATGAAGATTGTCGGTGGTTTCGCCTGGCATGTTCGAAGAAATAGGGGGTGCGGTGGCTTCATCCCCGCTTCCGTTCGAGAATTCGAGTTGTTGGGAGCCGTTTAGGGCTGATTGCAAGGTTCTGGAACGGAAATCGGTAATATCGGTTATGCAACCGATTGCGCGTCTGTGGTTTTGTGCGTCATATATAATAGATGCGACTGATCTTATCCAGCGCACTTCTCCGGATGATCGTACAATCCGAAATTCGATGTCATATCTTTCATCATTTTCAATAAGATTCGATATTGCATCATCATCTATACGCGTTGCTTTTTCGATATCTTCCGGAAATATATACGATATGAAATCAGATATCGTTTCAATCTTTTTTATATTATAATCTATTCCAAGTATTTCATGCCAGCGTTCGTTGCAAAACATCTTTCCGGTTTCGATATCGAAATCCCAAATCCCGCCGCCAATCGCCTTAAAGGATAAAGATAGCCGATCGTAATTGGTAATTTCTTTATTGGTTTTCCGGGGGCGTCGACGCTCTGTTTGCGCCATTTAATCCAGTTCCTCTTCGAACTCTTGCCTTCGAATGCCTGTCTGTTGAGCGGCAGGCCAAGTCTGTCATTTTTGATTCTCGTATAATGATATCGAATGATGTGGTGTGGAAAATCCGGTAATTTTACTAGTTGTGTAACTTATTAAAATAGATAACTGATAATATTGAGTATTTCATAAGAAATTATTTTTAATGATATTAATATAAATTAATTTATTTAATATTAATTAATTTATAAATAAATAATTATTTAAATAAAGTGGAAAATTTATTGAAAGTTCTAAGAGGCGACCCGAGGAACCGGCTTTAATGAAAAGTCGATTCCAAACTTGAGCTCACTCATATTCATATATGAGTGAGCTCATTTCTGCCTCACGTTGAAATGAAGGATTTCGTTCCGGGCCAATCTTCTTTCTCCCATCACGCAGCCATCAAAGTGTCGAGACTGGGTAGAAGGCGCTAGATTAACTTGGAATGAAATTTCCGCCGGCCTGATCGGCAATGCGCCGGGCAATTGACGCGGGTCAGCGCGGCAGGGCGGCAGAGGGATGCACGACCCACGCTGGCGGCGGCGCATAGGAGGCGAGATTACGCCGGAGGCTGGTCAAGGCCAGAACGCCCAGCCGGCGCAGTTCCGGATCGTCCAGCCCTGCGATCCTGGGCAGCACGCGGTCGATCGCCCGAACAAGCGCGGGATCGGGATCGATAGGGCCATCCTCGCGCAGTTCGGAATAATGCGTCTCGACCTGGCGCAGCACGACCGCGACCAGCTTCGCGCCCCAGGGTGTCGAGCGTTTCTGGAACTTGCGCAGGTCGGTGATTGCGATGCCCACACGCGTGTCGGCCAGAATATCCAGCAGCGGCTGGGTCGGATCGAGGGCCAGGGTCTTGAGGCGCGGGGTCAGCATCGCCACGCGGTCGAGCATCCGGCCGATCCAGGCGCTGGGGTCAAGCGATCCCTTACCGGCGGCCATCGCGGCCAGTTCGTGCCATCCGGCGCGAACGAGCCGGATGACGCTGGACCGCGCACCCATGGAACTGGCGAAATTCAGCATGAATACGGCGATGCCCACGCCGACGAGCTGGGCGACGGCTGAATTCAGGAACAGCTGAAAATGCGCGTCATAATGTTCGTTGAGGCCGAGCAGACCGGGCAGCGTCAGCATGATCCCGATCGCATAGGGTATAGTGGCCGGCCGCGCCTGAAAGCTGCCGATCACCAGCAGGGCAGGTGCAAGAAGGGCGGCCAGCGTCGGAAAATCGCTGGTGCGCGGCATGATGATGAATGCGTAGATGGCGCTGACCGGGATGGCCGTGATCGTCCCCCACAGCACCTGGGTCGCGGTCGGCCCCGGATTGTCGAGATGACTGTACAGGGCACAGACGATGCAGGCGATCACCACGGCATTGCCGCCTTCGGGCCAGGCCATGGCGATCCACAGGGCGGTGCCGATCCCCAACGTGCCCATGGTGGCGAATGCGCCGCGGAGCGCGAGGCCGTAATCGCGGTTCAGCGGCTGGGCGCGTGCCTTGCGGATGGCCATGCGGATCGCGGGTGATCCCTTCTGGCCATGGGTCGTGATGATGTCGTGCAGTTCGCGGGCGTCGCGATGGACGCGGATCAGGTCCTGCAGGCGGTCGAGCAGGCTGAGGCGAAGCGCGCTTTCCCAATCCCAGGGCGCGTCATAAAGCGGTTCGAGCGCACGGGCCCTTGCCGTCAGCATGTCGGCCAGATGGATTGAGCGCGGATCGTCCTGAACATTCTCCAGCCATTGCGCGACGTCGGCGACCAGACGCTCAAGCTCGCGCGGCAGGGCGTTCATCGCGCGGAGTTGGCCCAGACGGTCTTCGATCCCGCTGGCAAGCGGCAGCAGCAGCGACAGCCGATCCTGAAGGACGCGCAGCACCGCGACACGCACCGCCAGACGAGAGAGATCGAATGGCAGGTGCACGGCCAACTGATGCAGTTCGTGCAGGTCGAGAGCCAGCCGGCGGCGATCCCGGTCCAGCATGCCGGCATCGACTTTGGTCAGGGCGTCGCGCGACCAGAGTTCCGCGTCGCGCAATATCTGGCTGGTGCGTTCGGCCAGTTTCAGGGACACGGATCGCGGCAGGACAAGGGCGTGGATGAGCGTGCTGGCGGAAATGCCGATGAGGATTTCCTGCACGCGAAGGCTGGCGATGTCGAAGACCGTGCCGGGATTGCTGACCGCGGGGAAGCCCACGATGCTGGCCGTGTAACCGGCAAGAAGGAAGGTGTAGGAACGTGGCGTGCGGTCCAGCATCGCCACATAGGTGCACAGCGCCAGCCACAGTCCCAGAACCCAGGACAGCAGTTCAGGTGCATTCACGAATTGCGGCACGATGATGATGGCGACCATCGCGCCGAACAGCGTGCCGATCATCCGGAAGGCGGCCTTGGACATCATCGCCCCGGCCAGCGGCTGCGCCACGATATAGCAGGTGACGATCGACCAGTAGGGGCGCGGCAGGCCTATACGCAAAGCGATATAATAGGCGAGAATCGCCGAGGCATAGGTCTTCAGTGAAAAGCACGCGTCGGCGATGCCCGCCTTGCCTTCGGCGACCATGAACGCATTTTGCCTGTCGGTGCGCAATGTCTTGGACGTTTCCTCCCGAGGCTTGCGCAAAGAGGTCAAGCTCATGCCCGTTTTGATATATCTGGAAGGGGCTGCCGTCATGCAGGAGTTGCCAATATCATGCGGCGCGCGCCACATGTGGCGGTCGTCACCATATTGTCATGCGTCGTATCGGGGGGCATCGACGCCAACGGATTTGGTAACTTGCGCCATGCGTCACAGCAGCCCTTCCAGAGTCGGCCAGCGAGCCGACGGCGGCGTCACTGCATCTTCGCGATGGGCATGAACAGGACCATGTTGATCTGTTTCCATATCGCTACGATATAAACCCGATGCACCATGGACAGTGGCCCGACATGGCGCCGTCCAGAATCTGCCAAGCCACGGATTGAAGCGGATAGATTGTGCTCAATATTGATATTCGCCAGCTACGTTACTTTCTCGCGGTCGCAAATGAGCGCAGCTTCACGCGTGCCGCCGAACGGCTTCACATGGCGCAACCGCCATTGAGCAAGCGGATTCAGGAACTGGAGGCGGCTCTGGGCGTGACGCTCTTCGAACGGGAAAGCAGGCCGTTGCGGCTGACCGTGGCAGGGCAGCTCATGTACGAGCAGGCGAACATGGTTGTGCGGGGGATGCAGCAATTGCAGACCTCCATGCAAAGAATGGCTGTCCGTCAGGCGCCCCGGTTCGTTTTCGGTCTTGTGCCATCCACCTTATATGCGGGCTTGCCCGAGGTCATTCGCCGGTTCCGCGAAATCGTGCCGCACGTGGATGTCGGCCTCGCCGAAATGGGAAGCGAGGAGCAGATGGCAGCCCTCAACGACAGGCGGATCGACATCGGGTTCGACCGGATTCTGATCGAAGACCCGAATGTCCGGCACATCGTCACGCGGGACGAGCCGCTGGTGGCGGCGGTGTCGCGAAATCATCAACTCGCGGAGGGAGGCGCTTGCGTGGATCTCGCGACATTATGCAAGACGCCGCTCATCCTGTATCCGAGCGAACCGCGGCCGAGCTTTGCCGATCTGGTGCTTTCCGCCATTGCGGCCCATGGCATGACGCCGGAACATGTTCAGGAAGTGCGCGAACTCCAGACGGCGCTGGTCATGGTCGCGGCCGATATCGGCATTTGCATCGTGCCGCAGTCGGTGCGCCATCATGGGCGCAGCGACGTGCTGTTCCTCGATATTGTAGAGCCGATGACGGCGCCCCTGATCATACGCTTTCGCAAGGATGATGGATCGGCCGAACTGGGATCGCTGCTCGAACTTTACGGCCAGCTCTATCGCGAATGGGAATGGCCGCTGGCTCCGGAATTCGCGCATGTCGCGAACAGAGGGGGTGGCGTTTGAGCGGTTCGTCCGGCCGTTCGGAGAGTCTTTGCGAGCGTCTTTCTCATCGACGCGCTCATATCGAAACGGGTCAATCCGCGAGCATCCGGAGCGTCGCCGGATCTCGCGTGCCGTCGAACCAGCGGTCCAGCGCCTGAGCGAGAAGGGGGGATGGCTCGGCGGCCTCGAACAGCGTCAGCGAGGAACGCAGTTTCATGGCGTCCACCGAGCCGAAGACGGCAACCGGGTCGTTGGTGGAGAGGCCTTCCAGCGCTTCGACGCAGGTCCGATAGCGGGGGCCAAGCACAATATGGGCGAGGTAGGCGCGCGCTTCCTCGATCGAGGCGATGCCGTAATGATGCGCCGTGGGGCTTTGGCCCAGACCCCGAAGCTGGGGAAAGATGAACCACATCCAGTGCGAGCGCTTTGAACCGGCCCGGATTTCCGAAAGCGCGGTGTCATAGACATGGGCTTGGGCCTCAACAAAGCGGGCAAGCGCGTCGTTTGCGGTCATGGGATCATCCTCCTTGCTACAGCCATGCTTCCGTCAGGGGCCGCCGGATCGGTGAACGCAGTCATGTGGTCGGCCAATCCGCAAGCGCGCGTTTCGCATCGCTGACGCCAGAAACAAATATGGCGGCCGTCCCGGCGATTTGGAGAGGTTTGCCGGAACGACCGCCATGAAAATGGGACGCGGTAAGGAGGGCGCCGCATCCCATCGGGCACTTATTTATTATTTAAAGGTGTAGCGGACCCCCAGCGCGAGGGTGCGCGGCAACAGGGTGGTGCCCAGATTAAACTGGTCGGCATTCCCCACATTGTCGAACTTGTAATAGGTCTGCTGCGTCGACTTGGTGATGTTCACGGCGTCGAAGGTCAGGCCCAGACGGTCGTTGATGTTCCAGGTGAGTTGGAAATCCAAGCTTTTTTCCGGGGTCCGCCAAATGCCGATCGGGTTGGCGAACAGGCGCGCTTCGTTGGCGTAGAGGAACGCCTTGCGCCAGATGTAGGACAGGCGCGCGCCGATCGGGCCGTTATCATAGGCGAGCGTGGCGTTGTAGGACAGCTTCGACACGCCGAAGAAATCCGACTGGGTCGTGCCCGTGATGTTGCCCTGCGAGTCCGAGAGCGGGATCGTCTGGTTCGAGTCCAGCACGGTCAGGCTGCCGGTGAAACCCAGGCCGTCGAGGAAGCTGGGCAGATAGTGCGGGAAGTAAGTGAGTCCGACTTCCAGACCCTTCAGCACGCCATTGGAGGCGTTGACCGGGCGAGTGACCGAGAAATTGTTGGTCGCGCCGGCAATGATGCCGTTGTTGGGAATATATTCCATGAAGGTCAGCGGCACGACCAGCCCGTCGATTTCGCGACGGAAGCCGGTGACGGTGATCGCGCTGTCGCGGTCGAAATACCATTCCACCGCAACGTCGAAATTCTTCGAATGGGTGGGCTTTAGGGTCGCGGTGCCCGCCGTGCCGCTGCCATAGCCGACTTTGGTGAGGTCGCCCGTCAGCGAGTAATTGGGGTTGATGTCCGAGTAGTTGGGGCGCCGCAGCGTTTCACCATAGTTGAAGCGCAGGCGTAGCTTGTTGGTCAGTTCATAGCGTGCGGTGAAGCTGGGCAGCCACTTGCTGGAATAGCTGCCGACGCGGGTCTGCGCGCCGCCATTATAACGGTCGAAGAAATTATAGTTGGTGTCGACCGCGACATAGCGGACGCCGGCCTGCAACTGGAGCGGACGGCCGAAGATCGACAATTCGCCGTCAGCCTGCAAATAGGTGGACAGGGTGGTTTCGTCGATGTCGAACACCCGCTGCAGGGACAATTGGTCGGACGTCTTCAGGCCATAAAGGCCACGGACATAATCCGCATTGTCATAGAGCCACCAGCCATTGGGCAGAACCCAGCTGGTCGGCACGTCGGCGCGACCCTGGAAGAAGTCCTTGTTGGTGAAATAGGCCTCTTCCGGCAGAGTCGAGAAATTGGTGCCGAGCGCGCCTGCATCCTGGGTGCGCACGAAGGTCGACGCCTTGCGGTTGTCATAGCGGAGGCCGCCCTTGATCTGGCGCAGGAAGCCTTCATCCCACTTATAATAGGCGTCCAGCGTCCCCGTCAGCGCGCTGCCCTTGTCCTTCTGCGCATTGTCGTAAAGCTGGGCGATGTTCCAGGCGCCGGGATTGGTCAGCTGCGAATCATCGTCGAAATGATAGGAGGGGATGCCGCCGCCTGCGTTGAAATCGACGTCGATGGAGTTCGCGACGCGATCCGTGCGCATGGCGATGAAGGATGTCTGATATTTGCTGGTCTGATAGGCGACGTCGCCGATGATCTTTCCGCGATCGCCCAGGTCCCACTTGCCGTTCAGGGCATAGACGAAGCTGTCGGTCTTCTTCTTGGTGAAGTCGCCGCTGTTGAAGCCATAGACGCTGTTGGCCGTGCGCGCCTTGACGATGTTGGTGCCGTCATAGAGCGTCGGCGCTTGCGGGTTGCCCCAATAGTCGACGAAGCTGAATTGCAGGCTGTTGAACGTCTGATCACGGTAGCCGGCATAGAAGACCTCGGCGGTGTAGACCGAGCTGCTGTTGGGCGCCCATTGCAGCGCGACGTTGAAGGACGGGCGGGTGCGCTTGCCGTAGAGGTCGGAGCTGAACGCAGCGTCGCGCGACAGATAATAAGGCGTTTCGACACCGTTCACCAACATCGTCGATCCGGCTGCGGTCGGCAGACCCTGGCTGAGGCCGGGTTCCCATGCGCCGAGCGCCGGCGCCACCGCGAATGCACCGGTGACCGGATCGCGGTCAGCCGGGAAGATCCGTTGGAAGGGCGTCAGACCCGTTCCGGCGGCAGGCGTCATCGTCGCGAAGGGTACGAAGGCGCCTGCGGTCACGGTCTGCTGGCGATATTTGCTGCGGCTGTAGCTGCCGTTCACCAATATGCCGATGTCGCCGATGCCGGTTTCCCAGCGGTCGCTGACGAGCAGCGCGACGTTGGGATTATAGCTGTCGGCCTGTTCATTATAGATGCCGCGGGCGAGGGCTGAAATGGCGAAGCCGTCGAAATCGAACGGGCGGCGGGTGTCGACATTGATCTGTCCGGCAAGGCCGGTTTCGATCTGATCGGCGGAACGGGTCTTGTAGACGTCGACCCTGCTGATCAGGTTCGCCGAGATATCCTGGAGCGAGAAGGACTGGTTGGCGGCTGTGAAGATGTTGCGACCGTTGAGCGTGGTGAGCGGATCGCTGAGGCCGCGAATATAGATCGCACCGGCTTCCGCGCCGCCCTTGTCGCTGACCTGTACGCCAGTGACGCGTTGCAGCGCTTCGATGACGTTGTTGTCAGGCAATTTGCCAACGTCTTCCGCGACGATCGAATCGACGATCTGGGTCGACTGCTTGCGGATATTCAGCGACCCGACGATCGATGCACGGACGCCGGTGACGACAATGTCATTGGCTTCGTCCTGCTGCGGGATGGTCTGCGGCGCGGCGTCAGTCTGGGCATGGGCGGCGCCGGCCAGCATGAGCGCCAGAAGGGATGCAGATGTGGAAATGAGTGGCTTTGCGGCCATGGTGTATCCTCCCCTGGAGATTTGGGCGCGTTGGTGCGCCAGGAATTACTCTGACTAATTATTTCTCGGAGTAATAGAGCGCAAGAGGAAATTTCATCGCCGTGCATCTGAAAATCGGAAGGTCGTGATAAATTTGCCGCAGTGGCGATGATTTCGGCATTCCATCCCCGAAAGAAGCACGGTCCAATCGCAAAAAGAGAGCCGGCCTTCGCGGGAGAAGACCGGCTCTTTGTCAATTATTTGTCTGAGTTTGTTCAGTCGGCAATCCAATGAGCCGTAGCGTCGCGGCTGCGTGTCAGGCGGATTTCGCCCTCGACCGCGCCCAGCGCCTTGCCCGGCACGGCGATGGATACGAAGCGCACGGTGTCCGACCGCGCATCGGTGAAGCGGACGAACTGGCTGCGCAGGGCAAAATCCGCGCTGCGGTCGTCGCGGGCAAGCGCGACCGTGCCGTCCTTGGCCGCGACCAGATAATGATCGGGCAGAAGAATGGGGGAGAGCATGATGCTTTGCGGTCCGGCGCGACCGGCGGATTGGCGGAACTGGGTAGCGGGCAGGGAGGGATTGCCGGCGATCAGGCGGGTGCCCTCATGCGCCAGCAGCGCCTTGGGATTGGTGGCCGATGCGAAACGTTCGGGCAGCGGACCATTGCCCACGGGCACGCCGAAATCGGGCGTGCCGTCGGCCTTGTAATAAAGGCGCTGAATGCGGGTGTGGCGATCGGGGTTGAACAGCGGGTCGCCCTTGATCGCCTCATAGTCGCGGCCATGATAGACCAGTATGTCGCGGCCCTTCTCGTCCACGGTGAAGCTGTTGTGGCCGGGACCGTAGACGCTGGTTTCGCGGCAGGTGGTGAAGACCGGCTGCGGCGACTTCACCCAGACATTGGGGTCCATGATGTCGGCATCCTCGGGTGCGGTCAGCAGGCCCAGGCAATAACGTGCGTCGGTGGCGCTGGCCGAATAGGTCATGAACAGGCGCCCGTTGCGGTGCAGAACGGCGGGCGCCTCCGCCACCTTGTAGCCGCGCACTTCCCAGTCGAGGGTCGGGATGGTGAGGCGGGTGGCCTTGGCAGCCAGTTTCAGCGGCGTTTCAAGGGGAGCGATATAGAGGTTGCTGTTGGTTTCTATCCCCGGTTCGCGCTGCGCCCAGGCGAAATAGCGCTTGCCGCGATGAACGAAGCTGGTGGAGTCGAGGTTGAAACTGTCCCAGGGCGCCTGGAACCGGCCCAGCACCCTCCATTTGCCGGTCATCGGATCGGGACCGTCGCAGACGATCGCATAGGTGCGGATGCGGAACACATCTTCGCCGCCGCCGCTGGGACCGGCGGCGAAATACATGATCCATTTGCCATCGATCTGATGGAGCTCGGGCGCCCAGATGAAACCCGACATGGGGCCGGTCTTTTCGTGGCGCCAGAGTACGACTTCTTCCGCCGTGGAGAGGCCCGCCAGCGTCTTTGAGCGGCGGAGGACCAGCCGGTCATATTCGGGGACCGAGCCGGTCAGATAATAATAGCCGTCCTCATGGCGGAAGACCTGGGCGTCGGCGCGCTGCTTCACCAGCGGATTGACGGGGGGCGGGGCAGGCTGCTCGTGCGTCGCGGCGCGGGCCATCATCGGGGCGGCGGACATGGCCGCCGTGCTGACGATGAAACCGCGGCGGGACAGGCTGAAATTCATGGTTTTTCTACTCCGGTGCATTCATCAATAATCGGCGACGGGCCAACCGTCCGCGCCCCAGCGGACGGGCGCGATCCGCAAGGTCGGCGCCCCGTCCGCCTGTTTGTCATAGGCGTGGTAGACGACATAATTCTTGCCGTCGCGATCATGCAGCCAGCCCGCATGGCCGGGGCCGCGCCAGCGCTGCTGTTCCTGAAGATCGGCGCGCAGGAAGATGGTGCCGCCACCTTCCATCATCGGGCTGCCGTCCTTGCCCAGATAGGGACCGGTGATCGCTTTGGACCGGCCGATCACGGTGTAGTAAGTGCTGTTCACACCCTTGCAGCAATAATCATAGGACGCCATCAACCAGTAATAGCCGCCATGGGAGAGGATGAAGGGCGCCTCCACCGGGGCCGGACCCCCTGTAGGGGCGGGACGGCGGGCGATGGAGAAGGGCTTTTGGCCGGGGTGCAGCGGCTTGCCGGTCTTTTTGTCCAGTTCGAACAGCTTGATGCCGGACCAGAAGCTGCCCAGCGTCAGCCAGTGGCGCCCTTCGCGATCGATCACGAAATTGGGGTCGATGGCGTTGAAGTCGTCCTGGCTGGTCGACATGATCACAAGCCCTTCGTCGCGCCAGCCATAATGGGGCGCCCTGGGATCGAGCGTGACACTGGTGGCAAGGCCGATGGCCGAGCGGTTCGATCCGAAGGTGGAGACCGAATAATAGAGCCGGTAACGACCGTTGACGTAGCTGATGTCGGGCGCCCACATGCCGTTGCTGCCGGGGATCGCTCTGGTCGCCCAGTCGGGAAGCGCGGTGAAGACCGGGGCGCCGGCGGTCCAGTGGATGAGGTCGGGCGAGGTGCGGGTTTCGATCAGGCGCTGGCCATGGCCGGTGCTGAAGACGTGGTAAGTGTCGCCTTCGCGGATGATGACCGGGTCATGGGTCGGCGTGAGGTCGCCGGAGAGGCGGCTGTTGAGGGTGGCGTCGGCTTGCCGGGCGGCCTGTTGAGCGCCGGTCGGGGCCGCAAGGGCGATGAGGGCGAGGCTCGCCGCTTTCAAAATGTCCGGTCGCGCCATGCGTCCGCTCTCCTGAAATCAAAAGGGGATGGAGCGGGCAGCGATTCCACCCTCCGCCCGCTCCAAAGGCTTATTGCAGGTCGAGAACCACCACCGACTTGGGCGGCAGCGTGACGGTCAGTGTGCCGCCACGGACGTGCGCGCCGGTGAAGGCGGCGGGTTTCACCACCTGCGGATCGTCGAATGTGTTGTGCGAATTGATCGCGGGGGCCGTCAGGATACGGCCCGACACGCTTGCGGGATTGAGGCCGCTCAGCTTCACCGTGACGGTGTTGGTCTGATTGGGATCGAGATTGGACAGGCCGACATGAACCCTGCCGTCCTTGCCCTTGACCGCGGAGCCGCTGACGGCGGGCATCGTGAACTTGTCCTTGTGATACCATGGCGTGTCGATGTCGATCGGCAGCACCGTGGCGTCCTGCCAGGGCTTGTACATTTCGAAGACATGATAGGTAGGTGTCAGCACCATCTTCCTGCCTTCGGTCAGGATCATCGCCTGAAGCACGTTCACCATCTGCGCGATGGCGGTCATGCGAACGCGGTCGGCATGTCTGGCGAAGATGTCGAGATGGATCGAGGCGATCAGTGCATCGCGCAGCGTGTTCTGCTGACGCAGGAAGCCCGGATGCGTGCCGGGGTCCTGCGCATACCAGGCGCCCCATTCGTCCACGGCAAGGAAAACGCGCTTGGCCGGATCATATTGGTCCATGATCGCGCTGTGTTTGGTGATCAGCTCATCCATGTGCATCGCGCCGTTCAGCGCATCGGCCCAGCCCGTCTCGTCAAAATCCACGGCAGGCGCGCGGGGTGGCCAGCCACCGGCGGGATGGACATAATAATGGAGCGAAAGGCCGTCGAGCCGGTCGGCCGCCACCCGCATCATCGTTTCGGTCCAGTTATAATCGTCGACATTGGCGCCTGAAGCGATCTTCAGAATCTTCGTGCCGGCAGGCGCCTTGACGAAAGTGGCGTAACGCCGGGTTTCATCGGCCGCGAATTCCGGCCGCATATTGCCGCCGCAGCCCCACAGTTCATTGCCGACGCCGAAATAGGGAACCGCCCAGGGTTCCTTATGCCCGTTCCGGGCGCGCAGATCGGCCAGGCTGCCCGCCGGCGCGGTCATATATTCGACCCACTCGGCCATTTCCTGCGGGCTGCCATTGCCGACATTGCCGGCGATATAGGCCTGCGCACCGACCTGGCGCAGCAGTTCGAAAAATTCATGGGTGCCGACGCTGTTCGGCTCGGTCACGCCGCCCCAATGGGTGTTGACCTTGGTCGGGCGGTCCTTCTTCGGGCCGATGCCCTCACGCCAGTGATATTCGTCGGCAAAGCAGCCGCCCGGCCAGCGGATGATCGGCACGGACAGGTTGCGCAGCGCCGCCACGACATCGTTGCGGAAACCGTTGGTATTGGGGATCGACTTGTCGTTGCTGACCCACAGGCCGCCATAAATGCCGTTGCCCAGATGCTCGGCGAACTGGGTGAAGATCGCCTTGTCATAAATCGCGCCGGGCCTGTCGGCGTGGATGGTCGCCGTGGTCGGCTTGCCGTCGGTCTGGGCGTGCGCGCCGGTCAGCGCCGTGGCACAGAGCAGGAGCGCGGCAGTCGTGCGGCGCAGGGCCTTGATCATTCTTCTCTCCCTGAATTCAATCGTAAAATGCGTCGGTGGTTTCACGCTTGCCGCGCAGGAACGCGTCCGCGACGAGGCGCAGCGGGGTCGTGTCCACATCGCTGCGTCCGCTGCGGATCAGCGTGGCGAAGCGGCTGTAGAGGCCCGCATATTCGATATCCTCGCCATGCTCGGTGCCGCTGGGCAGCGACAGCACGGCGCCGCCCTGGCTGAGCTTCAGCGTGCCCGCGTCGGTTTCGACGATGATGTCCCAGCTTTGCGGGCCGGTCTGGCGCCAGTCGAGGTCCATATGGATGTCCGCGCCGCCGGTGTCGCGGAAAGCGAGGTCGGCGGCGATCGGTGCGGCGCGGTTTTCCGGCAGCACAAGGCAGGCGTCCTTCAGGAAGAAGGGGCGCGGCAGGATGTGGGTGACGATGGACAGCGCATTGATGCCCGGATCGAACACGCCGAGTCCGCCGGGTTGCCAGATCCACGCCTGACCCGGATGCCAGACGCGCACATCCTCCCGCCAGACGATGGAAACCTTGTCGATCCGGCGCTCGGCCAGCCAGGCGCGGGCCGGGGCCACTCCGGCGGCAAAGCGCGAGTGCCAGGCCGCAAACAGGCTGACGCCCACCCTGGACGCCTGCGCCTCCAGCGCGGCGACCTCGGCCAGCGTGGCGCCGGGCGGCTTTTCAAGGAACAGATGGATGCCGCGCGCCAGGGCCTGCGACGCCAACTCGTAGCGGACCTGCGGCGGGGTGCAGAGCGCGATGGCATCAACAGCGGGTCCCTCCGACAGCAAGGCGTCCAGGCTGGCATGATGCGGTATGCCGTCCAGCCCCGCATCCTGCGGGCTGACGGTCGCGGCGAGGCTGAAGGCGCTGTTGCCCCGGATCGCGGGGACATGCTGGTCCCGCGCGATCTTGCCGATGCCGACGATGGCGATGCGGATCGGGTCCATGGCCTTAGAGGACTTGGATGGTCACTTCGACCGGCGCTGCGCGCTTCAGCGGGTTGCGCACCGGCAGGGTGAAGGGCGTGGCGAGGATTTCGAACACATCGCCTTCCTGGGTCTGCACGCCGTCGGTGAAGGACAGGGTCGCCGTGCCGTAGAAATGGACATGCACGTCGCCGGGGCGGCGGAACAGGTCATATTTGAAATGATGATGTTCCAGATTGGCCAGGCTGTGCGACATATTGCCTTCGCCCGACAGGAACGGCTTTTCCCAGAGGGTTTCGCCATTGCGCAGGATGCGGCTGCTGCCCTCGATATGCTCGGGCGCGGGGCCGACCAGCAGTTCGGGACCAAGCGAGGCCTGGCGCAGCTTGCTATGGGCGAGCCACAGATAATTGTGCCGCTCGGTCACATGGTCGCTGAACTCATTGGCGAGCGCGAGGCCGAGCCGATAGGGCCGGCCATTGGGGCCGATGATGTAGATGCCGGCGATTTCTGGTTCCTCGCCGCCATCCTGCGCGAAGGCGGGCATGGTCAGCGGATCGGTCGGGCCGACAAGCTGCGATCCGTCACCCTTGTAGAACCATTCGGGCTGCTGGCCGATTGCGCCGGGGGCGGGTTTGCCGTCTTCCAGCCCTTCCAGGAACATGCGCATCGAATCGGTCTTGGTCTCGGCGGAGGCGGCTTCGCGGTGCATCTTGTCGCGACCCTCGGCGGAACCAAGATGGGTGAGGCCAGTGCCGGTCAGTTGCACATGGGCGGGATCATCATGATCGATCGGGGCGAGCAGGCGGCCCGCTTCGAATTCGGCAGCGATGTCGACGGCGTCGCCCTTGGCGATGGCAGCAACGGCCTCAGCCAGCGTGACACCCTTGGCGATGGCGTCCAGCGCCAGCGTGCGGATGCTGTCCACGCCGATCAGGAAATGGGCTGCGTCGTCCTCCGCGGCGATGACGGAGCGGGCGCCATGGTCGGCACGGTGCTGCAACAGGCGCAAAGTCATGAAAAATCTCCTCCCGCGCGCCTCTGCCGGCGCTGGCCAAATTTCATCGAAAAGCAAAATTGTCAGTCATTTGGTAAGCGCGAGACTGCCGCGCGGCGATCTACCTGCCCTGCTGTTTGAAGGTTGGGCATTTATCCGCCATGTGAATCTCCTTATTACTCCGACATATTACAGGAAGCCCGCGAAGGCAATGATTGTGTTTTACGCGGCCGGATCGACTGCTAAGGAGGGGTGCGGAGGAGCATGAATGGCTGAGAAAAAGGGGTCTTTGAAGGGGGTTGAAGGCGCCGCCGCCAAGGAGGCGCGTGGACCCGGCAGGCGCCTGCACGGCGCCATTGCGCACAAGCTGGGAACAGCGATCTTGTCTGGCCAATATGCGCCGGGCGACGTGCTGTCGGGTGAAGTCGCCTTTGCCGAGGAACTGGAAGTGTCGCGCAGCGCCTATCGCGAGGCGATTCAGGTGCTGACCGCCAAGGGGCTGGTGGAAAGCCGGCCCAAGGCGGGGACGCGCGTGTTGCCGCGCAACCGCTGGAACCTGCTCGATCCCGAAGTGCTGGCCTGGGCCTTTGCCGGGGAGCCGGACGTGCAGTTCGTGCGCGACCTGTTCGAACTGCGCGCCATTGTCGAGCCGGCGGCGGCGCGGCTGGCGGCGCAGCGGCGGACCAAGGACGACATCAGGCTGATGAAGGACGCGCTGGCCGCGATGCGCCGCCATACGCTGGCGACCGAGGCGGGACGGTCGGCGGACCGCGATTTCCACAATGCCATCCTGAATGCGACGCGCAATGATGCGCTGCAGACGCTGTCGGCCAGCATCGGCGCGGCGGTCAACTGGACGACCCAGTTCAAGCAACGCGCTCGCGCCCTGCCGCGCAATCCGATCCCGGACCATGTGCGGGTATATGATGCCATTGCCGCAGGCGACGGGGCGGCCGCGGCGGAAGCGATGGGCGTTCTGGTCGATCTGGCGCTGGAGGATACGGCCAGCGCCATGACGCGGTGAGGTGCTGATCCTCCCAAGGGATGGACATGAAAAAGGCCGGAGCGAACATCCCGCTCCGGCCTTTTCGGTTTCGGGAAGGCGACCCTCGGTCCCTGATTACCCGATCTGCTGATCGGGCAGCGCGTGGGTCGGCTTCGACCCCCACAGCGCGTAGAAGAGAATGTAGAGTTCGCAGACGGCGGTGAGCAGGAAACTTGTCTGCAATCCGAAATGGTCCGCCAGATAGCCCTGCACCACCACCAGCGCACCACCGGCGATCGCCATGATCAACAGGCCGGAGCCTTCCTCGGTCAGCGGTCCAAGCCCCTTGATTCCAAGCGTGAAGATGGTCGGGAACATGATCGAGTGGAACAGTCCGACCAGAATCAGCGACCACATGGCGACGGGGCCATGGGCGAAGACGGTGGTCATCATCACGATGAAGGCGCCAACCGAGAAGGTCGCCAGGACATTGCCCGCGTCGAAGCGTTGCATGATCGCGGAACCGGCGAAACGGCCGACCATCATGCCGCCCCAGAGGAAACTGAGATAGCGCCCGGCCTGCTCATGGGTCAGATTGGCGATGTCGGGCTGGCTGACGAAGTTCACGAACAGGTTGGCGACGCCGATTTCCGCGATCAGGTAGATGAAGATCGCCGGGATGCCGAACACCAGATTGCGGTGCGCCCACAGCGAATGTTTCTTCCGTTCTTCCTTGGCGAGACGCTGGGCGGACGCACCCATGGCGGGTAGGGGGAAGCGCGCGATCACGACCGCCAGCATCACCAGCACCACCGCGACCAGGCCATAGGGCAGGATCACAGACTGGGCGTCGGCCAGGCGTTCGGCCTGGCTGATGACCGCCCCGGCCTCCGCCGTGCCGCTCTTCGACCGGCCGAGGATCAGATAAGCGCCGAACATCGGCGCCAGCATTGTCCCTGCCGAATTCATCGCCTGCACAAGGTTGAGGCGCGAGGACGCGGTTTCGGGCTTGCCGACCACCGCGACATAGGGGTTGGCGGCGACCTGAAGCAGGGTGATGCCGCTGGCGATCACGAACAGCATGACCAGCGTGACGCCATAGGAGGGGATGCTGGCGGCCAGCATCATGCCCAGCGCGCCTGCCGCCATGATGAGCAGGCCCGTCACCAGCGATTTCTGGTAGCCGATCCGCTCGATCAGCTTCGCAGACGGGATGGAGGCGACGAAATAGGCGATGAACCACACTGATTCGATCAGCGTCGTCTGGGTGTAGCTGAGTTCGAACACGCTGCGCAGATGCGGCAGCAGCGTGTTGTTGATGACGGTGATGAAGCCCCACATGAAGAAGAGGCTGGCGAGCAAGGTCAGGGCAGGGCCGTAGCGCGTGCCGGGATTATAGGCCGCGGCGGGCGCCGCAGCAGAGGAAATGGGTCCTGCCATTCATCCTTCTCCGGAAAAGTCGAAAAGAAGCGCCGCCGGAACAGGGTTGCGCCCGATTATTTTGTAGGAGTATATCTCTGCCCGCGGCGCGTCAATGGCGTCCGGGAGGAACTGCATGCGAAAGGCCTTTATGAACAGATCAGTCTTGGCAACGTTGTCATACGGTGCCTTGTGTGTGATGACAAGCGCCACTGCACTGGCGGCGGAGGCCAGCCGCGCCCCTGCCGGCACGCTGTCCGACGGCACCGCGATCGAGGCGATCACGCTCAAAAACGGACAGGGGGTTTCTGCCACCATCCTGACCTATGGCGCGACCTTGCAGAAGCTGGCCGGGCCGGATCGCCGGGGCAAGGTGGCCGATGTCATGCTCGGCTATGACGATCTGGCCGGCTATGTCGACCATCCCAATTATTTTGGCGTGACCGTGGGCCGCTATGCCAACCGCATCGCCGGCGGCAAGTTCACGCTGGACGGCAAGGGCTATCAACTGCCGCTCAACGACAAGGTGAACACGCTGCATGGCGGGGGCAAGGGCTTCGACAAGCAGGTGTGGAAGGTCGTGTCGCTGAAGAGCGGGCCGACCGCCACGCTGATTTTGTCCTACATGAGTCCCGATGGTGATTCGGGCTATCCGGGCCAGCTCGACACCACCGTCACCTATACGCTGGATGAGGCGGGCAATCTGGGCATTGCCTTCGACGCCAGAACCAGCAAGCCGACTATCGTCAACATGACTAACCATGCGATCTTCAATCTGGCGGGGGAGGGCGCGCCCGATGGTGCCTTGGGTCATCTGCTGACCATTCCGGCCAAGGCCTTCACGCCGGTCGACGCGAATCTGATCCCGACTGGTGAACTGAAGCCGGTGGACGGCACTATGTTCGATTTCCGCGCGCCCCGCCGGGTGGCGGACGGCATTCGCGACGGCCGCGATGCGCAGATTGTTGCCGGGCGCGGCTATGATCATAATTTCGCTCTGGACAAGGGGGCGACCAGGACGCCGGAACTGGCCGCGCGACTGGAAGATCAGGCTTCGGGCCGTGTGCTCGAAGTGTTGAGCACCGAGCCGGGCGTGCAATTCTATGCGGGTAATTTCCTGGATGGCACGCTGGTGGGGAAGCAGGGGCATCTCTACCGCATGGGGGATGGCATTGCGCTGGAGCCGCAGAAATTTCCCGATGCCCCCAACCAGCCGAAGTTCCTTTCGGCGCGGGTCGATCCCGGCAAGCCCTATCACCATCAGATGATCTATCGTCTGTCAGTCAAGCGCTGAGGGGAACGGACATGACCGAATGGCGCAGAATTGATCGCGATGCGCGCGATATGCTGGGCGAGGGGACGCTGTGGTCGGCGCGGGACAATGCGGTCTATTGGGTCGACATCCTTGCGCCCGCGCTCAACCGGCTGTCGCTCGATGACGGCGCCATCCGGCGCTGGGCCATGCCCGAACCGCTGGGCTGGGTGGCCGAGCGAGCCAGCGGCGGCTTTATCGGTGGGTTCCAGAGCGGTTTCGCGCGGATCACACTCGATCCGCTGGCGATCATGCCGGTCGGCGATCCCGAACCGCATCGGCCCGGCAGCCGGATGAATGATGGCAAGGCCGATGCGAGCGGCGCCATCTGGTGCGGCACGATGGACATGGCGGAGGCGGAGGATGTCGGCGCGCTCTACCGGCTCGATCCGGATGGAAGCTGGGCGGTGCAGGACAGCGGCTATCATGTGCCCAATGGTCCGGCCTTTTCACCCTGCGGACAGTGGCTCTATCATAGCGATACGGTCAAACGGGAAATCTATCGCTTCGCGCGTACGGCGGAGGGCGGGATCAGCGACCGCCAGCCCTTCATCCGTTTTGCCGAGGAGGATGGCTATCCCGACGGGATGACGGTGGATGCGGAAGCGCATCTCTGGGTTGCCCATTGGGGCGGCGGGCGGATCAGCCGCTTCACGCCCGACGGGAAGCTGGATCGGTCGATCGCGCTGCCCGCGAAGCAGGTGACGAATATCTGCTTCGCCGGGGAGGAGCTGGACCGGATGTTCGTCAGCTCCGCTTCCATCGGACTGCCCGAAACGGAATATGACGGTGCCTTTTTTGAGGTCTTTCCAGGCGTTCGGGGCCTGCCGACCCATCAGTTTGCGGGCTGATCGGGCGCCGGTCCCGAACTGCCGCGCTGCACCAGCTTGAAGGTGAATTGCGGCGCGGCGTCGGAATCTCCCACCAGCGTGTCGATCACGGCGCTGCCCATCGCCTCCAGCGGCTGGCTGACGGTGGTGAGCGGCGGCCAGGCAGTGAGGCCGGCGGGCGTGTCGTCAAAGCCGACCACCGACAATTCTTCGGGCACGCGCAGCGTCAGCCGGTGGGCGACGGTCAGGGCGCCCAGCGCCATATCGTCATTGGTGGCGAAGATCGCGGTCGGGCGCTCGCTTCGGGTCAGCAATGTTTCGGCCGCCGCGATTCCGGAGCTGAAATCGAACGACCCTTCCACGAACAGCGTTTGATCGAGGGGCAGATTGGCAGCGGCCAGACCGTCGCGAAAGCCTTCGATGCGCTGCATGGCGGCCCGATGGCCGGCGGGAGGCGTGATCACGCCGATGCGGCGATGACCGAGGCCAATCAGATGGTCCGCGATCATCCGCCCCGCTGCGCGATCGGGGGTCGGAATGTTGAAGCTTTCCCCCATCACCGATCCGGCGATCCGGGCGCAGGGCAGTTTCAGGTCGGACAGGCGTTGGAGCAGATGGGCATCGTCGGAAAGCGGCGGCACCAGGAACACGCCGTCGGGCCGCAAGGCGGCGACAAGGCGGTCGAGGATGGCAAGCCGCTCTTCCCCGGCCAGCGGCATTGGTTCGACCACCAGATGATAGCCCAGATCCCGGCATCGGTTCGCCGCGCCTGACTGAATCCCGCTATTATAGGACGGCGCGGGGTTGTTGTAGAGGAAAGCGATCATGAACGACCGCCCGCCGGCCAGCCGACGCGCCGACTGGTTGGGGCGATAATCGAGCTGGTCGATCGCCGCCGTGACCCGTTGACGCAATTCCTCGCTGACATTGGGCGCCTTGTTGACGACGCGGGACACAGTCTTGATCGATACGCGAGCCAGCGCCGCGACGTCGCGAATGCTGGGCATCAGCGGTGGAAGGGAGGGATGAACATCGGCTGGTCTTGCCATGGAAGGCGGGCGGAGGGAACAGGGCTTGCCTGCGATCATCCGGTGAAAAAATCACCTTGATCTCACAAGTGCAAAAGGGCTAATACCAAGATTCACTGATCAGAACCCCTGGGCCCAATCGCGCAGGCCGATCGACATGATGCGCCCGGGCTGTTCGACGAGCCTGTTCCAGGCGTCGCAACAGTGATCGACGATGTCCTCGTGGGAGTTGAACACGCGGTTCGACAGCCAGTTGTCACGCAGGAACTGCCAGATATTCTCCTGCGGGTTGAGCTCGGGGCACTTCGATGGGATCGGGATGATCGAGATATTACCGGGCACGTTGAGCTTGGGCGTCAGATGCCAGCCAGCCTGGTCCATGAGCAGCACGGCGTGCGTGTCAGGAGCGACGGCCAGTGAGATCTCGGCCAGGTGCAGGTTCATTGTGTCGGTGTTGCAGAACGGCAGGATGAGGCCTGCAGCCTTGCCTTCCTGCGGGCAGATCGCGCCGAAGATATAGGCGGAGCTGGTGCGCTGATCATGCGGCGCGGATGGTCGCGTCCCTCGTTTGGCCCAGCGCCGCGTGATCTTGTTCTTCTGTCCGATCCGGGCCTCGTCCGTGAACCAGATTTCTATCGGTGTGCCCCGCGGGAGGCACGCTTTGACCTTGTCCAGCTCGGCGGCAAAGCCCCCCTTTTGAAGGCCTCAATTGCCTCTGGATCCTGGGCATGATGTTTGGGCCGGGCTGACAACTTGCGGTAGCCCAGCGCCCGCAGCTCACGGCTCAGTGTCGGCCTCGAAACCGAGACGGAAAACTCGTCCCATAGCCACTGAGCCAGATCAATGATCCGCCAGCGCACCACGCCGTGCACGGCGGGGATCGGACCCCGTTCGACCATCTCGACGAGGGCTGCGCGGTGGGCAGCGCTCAGGCGCGAGGGCTGGCCCGGCGCCTTCCGGTCGATCAATCCATCGGGTCCGGCCGCGTTGAACCTCAACACCCAGTCGCGGACGATCTGCAGCGTCACCCCGCCGATCCGTGCCGCCTCGGTACGGCTCGACCCCTCATAGATCGCCGCCAGCGCCAGTAATCGCCGCGCTTGCGCGCCATCCTTCGATTTACGGGCCGCGGCCCTCACCAGGGTAGCGTCAAAGTCGGCGCGAAGCGGGATCGGCATGACAAACTCCAGCTCGTTTGCCACCTTGAATCAGCACCGCTCGGACATGGCAACCCCTTATGAGTCAGGCTTTCCGGACGTTGGTATAATAGCGACAGGACAACGTTGTCATACTCTCCATGCAAGGCAATGTTGGGCATCTCGGGTGGCGGTCAGACGAACTGCACGCGTCAGACTCCGCCCGGGATGGGCTTTTTGCCGGGCCTCAGGGCCGCCGCAGGGTCAGTGTGACCCGCAGCCCGGGGCCGTTATCCGCCAGTGTCACCATGCCATGGTGCAGCCGCGCCACCGCCTCCACCAGCGACAGGCCCAGCCCCGATCCGGGCTTGCCGCGCGCGGGGTCGAGCCGACCGAAGCGCTTGAGCGCGGCGGCATGGCTTGCCGCGGGGATGCCGGGGCCGTTGTCGGCCACCTCGATCAGCAAATGGCCATCCACCAGCGATGCGCTCAGGCCGATGCAGTCGCCGCCCTCCGCATAATAAAGCGCATTTTCGATGAGATTGGCGAGCGACTGGCTCACCAGTTCGCGGTGCAGAGGAAAAATCAGCGATTCCGGCGCGCTGAGGGTGAGGGCGAAGCCGCTGTCCTCGATCAGCGGGCCATAGACCTCTCCCACGTCGCGCAGCAGGTTGCCGATATCGGTGTCGCGCAGCAGATCGCCGCCGAAACCCGCCTCGGTCCGGCTGATGAGCAGGGCCGTGGTCAGCA
The DNA here is from genome assembly GCF_013375555.1 of Sphingobium sp. EM0848. Classification (NCBI taxonomy): domain Bacteria; kingdom Pseudomonadati; phylum Pseudomonadota; class Alphaproteobacteria; order Sphingomonadales; family Sphingobiaceae; genus Sphingobium; species Sphingobium sp. EM0848. Next base: position 2,496,019 of record NZ_JABXWB010000001.1, on the reverse strand, counting down.
TGGAACGCAGCGTCTGCGCCTCATGATGCACCTTTTCCAGCGCGTCGAGCGCGGCATCGTCGCGGGTCTGGGCACTGGCCTGTTCCACCACGGAGATCAGCCGCGTCACCGGGGATTTAAGGTCATGCGCCAGCCCGTCGGTCATCATCCGAAGCTGCGTCACCAACGCGTCGATCCGCTCCAGCATGGCGTTGATCGATTGGCCCAGCCGGTCGAAGGCGTCGCCGCTGCCGTCGGTCGGCACGCGCCGGTCGAGTGCGCCGACCGCGACGTCATTGGCCGTTTGCGCGATGTCCGACACCTGCCGCGCCAATATGCGGCCCAACATGATGGCGATGGCCAGCGCCAGCACCAGGCTCATGATGAAGGCGACGCTCAACGCCTCCTCATAGATGCGCGCCAGTTGCAGGCTGTTGGAAATGACCATGCCGATCAGCATCTGATCGCCATTCTCCAGCCTGACGGCGATGACGCCGATCGGCTCCGGCTCGTCGCGCCCGACGCGGTAGAGCGACATGGTCTGCCAGCGCCCGTCCGCGGCAAGGCCTGCGGGCCAGGCGCCCACATTGCCGCTGATCGGTTGCCCGCTCGTATCGGTGAGGAGCAGCACGGCGCGCTCGCCCTCCACGCTGCGGAAACGGCGGGTTATTTCGCTGCGCAGTGCCATCGTGCCACCCTCCCGATAGAGGGCGAGCATGTCGTCGCGTGCATCCTCCACCGCCTGCTGGTCGGCGGCGACGACGGTGCGCTGGCTCGCCTGCTGCACGAACAGCAGGACGCCGCCGGTCAGCAGGAACTGGCAGAGAAAGGCAAGGCCGACGAACCGCCCGATGGTCGAGCGGGCAAAGCCGAACCAGCGCCAGACCCGATCAGTTCTCCGGGCCAAGACGATATCCCATGCCGCGCACCGTGTGCAGCATCGGCTTGTCCCCGCCTTCGTCCAGTTTGCGGCGCAGGCGGCTGACATGGACGTCGATGACGTTCGTGCCGGGATCGAAATGATAATCCCACACGCCTTCCAGCAGCATGGTGCGCGTCACCACCTGATCGGGATGGCGCAGGAAAAATTCGAGCAGGCGAAATTCGCGCGGTTGCAGGTCGATGGTCCGGCTGCCCCGCTTCACCCGGCGGGAAAGCAGGTCCATTTCCAGATCCTCATGACGCAGATGGGTGACGACCGTGCTGCCGCTGCCGCCCCGGCGCAGCAGCAACTGCACGCGGGCGAGCAGTTCGGCAAAGGCAAAGGGTTTCACCAGATAGTCGTCGGCACCGTTGGTAAGGCCCTCCACCCGATCCTCCGGCGTGCCGAGCGCCGACAGGATGATGACGGGCGTTTCGATCCCCGCCGCGCGCAGGGCCTTCAGCATCGCCATGCCGTCCATCGCGGGCATCATCCGGTCCAGGATGATCGCGCCATAGCTGCCGTCACTGGCCAGGAACAGGCCGTCGCGGCCATTGTCCGCCTGGTCGATGGTGAAGCCGGCTTCGCTCATGCCCTTGGCGACATAGGCGGCGGTGGCCGCATCATCTTCCACCACCAATATCTTGTGGCTCATTGTCCCCTTTCCGGCCGGACCAGCATCACCACGCGCAATTGATTCGCATGTTTCAGCCCCAGCGCTATCCTTTGCTGGGGATGGTGTAACAGATAGCTACTGGCTTGATCCAGCGAGCTTATCGGTGTGCCGTTCAGGCTGATCACGCCGTCACCGACGTTGATGCCAAGGCGCGCGGCCTGGCCGTTGGTTTCCATGCTGGTGACGATGACGCCGGGATGGCCGTCAGTCAGGGTGACGCCGGGCAGGGCGCGGGCCTTGGCCGCTGCGGCTTCCATATGGCCGTCCGTGGCGTGACGGACGTGAAGGAAGAAGGCGCCGCTCATCAACAATGCGCACAGGGCAAGGCCGGCCAGCAGCAGTCCGGTCGCATAATTGTCGATCGAGCGCTTCCCCATCAGCCTCACTCCCCCGCGCGGCAAGCGCCGGAGAGGGATGTCGGGAGACCATCCTTCCCCGGCCTTGCTGGCGTCAGGACGGTTTCGGTTCGGGCTTGGCCTTCATCCCATGATGGGCGGCATGTGCCATGTGATGGGTCCGGTGATGCGTCGCCATCTTGTGGTGCGAACGCATGGCGGTGTGGTGCATCGCCGCGTGCGAGGAGCCCATGCATTCGTCCGTCACGCTTTTGGAACAGGGCGGATAGGATTTGGGCGCGCTGGGTGCCGGCTGTGCCATGGCGGCCGTACCCAGCCCCAGGGCCACGAGAGGGAAGATCAGATATTTCATGGATCATCTCCTTCACTTTCCGGCGGCGGGAAACCGGGATCGCCGGGCTTTCCGCCGCCGAATGAAGGATGAAGCGCCTGAAGGTCCAAGTCATGTTAAGCTTTGTTCATGCCCCGGACGGAATTACAGGCTTGTCCTGGGCCGCCACGGCGACGCGGCCGCTGCGTTCCAGCTTGCCCCAGCCCACGACCCAGCCGCCAATGGCCGAGGCGATGGCGCGCACCACCACCCAGTACATGATCTGGCGGTAGACGAAGCGCTGCGCCACCAGCAGATGCGGCGGATAGCGCACGTCGCGATTGTCGAGCCGATAGGCGACCCAGCCGCACGCGACATCGATGCTGGTGAAGGCGAGCCAGTAGAGGCCCATCATCCACACATCATTGCTGGTCTGCGCCCAACCATGCTGGTGCACCCGGATGGTGGTCCCGATGATTGAGGTGACGAGCGCCAGATCGATCAGCGGGGAAATCGCCGCGAACAGGATCTGGAACAGCCACGCCTGCGGCATGCCCACCAGCGCCAGCCCGGTCGGCCGCCGTTCGCGCAGGATGCGGCGATGCTTCCACAGGCATTGCAGCGTGCCGAAGGCCCAGCGGTAGCGCTGCTTGGCCAGAGCCTTGAAGCTTTCAGGCGCTTCGGTCCAGGCGACGGCCTCCGGATCATAGGTGACGCGCCAGCCCGCGCGCTGGATCGCGATGGTCAGGTCCTGATCCTCCGCCAGCGTGTTTTCGGGATAGCCGCCCACTGCGTCCAGCGCCGCCCGGCGCCAGGCGCCGACCGCGCCGGGCACCACTGTCATGGCGTCGAAACCGGCCAGCGCGCGGCGCTCCAGATTTTGGGCGGTGATATATTCGACCGCCTGCCAGCGGGTGACGAGGTTCACGCGATTGCCGACCCGTGCGTCGCCCGCGACCGCGCCGATGGCGGGGTCCGCGAACCAGCGGGCGAGGCGCGTGATCGTCTGCGGCTCGAACTGGGTGTCGGCGTCCAGCGCGATGACGATCTCGCCCGAGGCTTCCTTCAGCGCTCGGTTGAGCGCCGCCGCCTTGCCGCCATTGACCAGCGTCAGCAGCGTGACGCGCGGATCGCCGGCAAAGGCGCGCGTGACGATGGCGCTGGTTTCATCCTTCGACCCGTCATCCGCGACGATCAGTTGCAAGGCGGGATAATCGCTCGCCAGCACGCGCCGCACCGACGATTCGATCACCCGCGCCTCATTATAGGCGGGGATGATGACGGACACCGTCGGCTGGTGCACCGGCGGCACGATCCGTTCGCGCCGTTCCTGTATCCAGGCGAGCAGCGTCATCAGCACGGCCCGGGCCAGACCCAGCGAAATGGCGAGGTAGAAGATCCAGCCGAGCAGCGCGCTCACGATGGCGAGCGCGACGAACACGCCGACATCGACCCGTACCGCCAGCAGGTCGCTGGACTTGACCGGCGGCATGGCGGCCTGTGGTGGCAGGCCGGCGAGTTGCGACACCGGCACAAAGCGATAGCCCTCCGCCCGCAGTTTCGCGATGATGCGCGGCAGGGCCTCCACCGTCTGCGCCCGGTCGCCGCCGCCATCATGCAGCAGGATGATATTTTCCGACCGGTCGTCCGACACGTTATGCACCTGGTCGATCACCTGGGAGACGATGGCGTCGACGCCGGGGCGCTGCCAGTCATTGGGGTCGACGTGCAGGCCGACGACTGTGTAGCCCAGCTTCTGCGCCGCTAGTGCAGGCCCGAGTTCGTCCGCCGTGGTCGGTTCCGCGTCACCGAAATAGGGCGCGCGGAACAGCCGCATGCCATGGCCGGTATAGGCCTGCACCAGCCGCTGCGTGGCGTTGAGCTGCAAGCGGGTCGCATCGTCCGACCAGGTGGCGAGATTGGGATGGTCGTAGGTGTGGTTGCCGATCTCATCCCCGTCCGCGACGATCCGCTCAAGCAGGCCCGGATGTTCCAGCGCATTTTCCCCGATCACGAAGAAGGTCGCGGGCGTGTGCATCTGCTCCAGCACGTTCAGGATTTTCGGCGTCCAGACGGGGTCCGGTCCGTCGTCGAAGGTCAGTGCCAGCATCTTCGGGTTCTGCCCGCCGGTGCGCTGCACCTGATAGGGGGTGGGCAGCGTGCCGTAGCTTTCCCGTTCGATGACATTCTGGGGCCCGAAGGTGATGGTGCGATTGCCTTCGGTCGGCGTCGCGGTGATCCGCAGGATTTCGCCCGATCCCTCGACATCGGTGTCGAGCGTGCTGGCCATGTGGCTGAGATTGGGGCGGCCGCCATTGCGCCAGGCGGTCAGGTCGGACCAGACGCCCGGATCCTCGCTGCCGAGCCGCCAGAGGGCGATGCTCTGGATACCCAGGCGCTTCAGCACCAGCAACTCATTCCATGTCGCTGCGGCGTCCAGCATCCAGATCTGGTGGCGCTGTCCCGCTTCGTCATAGGCGAAGCCCGCATTGCCGCTGGCCATGTCGTAGATCGGGCGCGCGTCGCTGTCATGCGCGGCGAGCCAGGCTTCGTCCAGCGACAGGGCATCGGCCGTGCTGTTGCTGCCTTCGGCGCCATGCCAGTCATAGGCATAGCTGCCGAGCGCGACGACGATGCGGTCGGGGCCGATGGCGCGCTGAGCGCTCTTCACCTCCCGCGTGAACCAGTCCTGCGCGGCGATCGGGCCCGGCTCGCCGCTTTGCCAATGCTGGTCATACGCCATCAAGATCACCCGGTCGGCGACGCGGGCGAACTGGGCGAGCGGCCATTCCTCCTGATCCGCCGGCACGGTGACGGCCAGCTTGGCGCCCGCGGGAAGCTGGGTGCGCAGCAGGCGGAGGAAATGCAGATAGGAGGGCATGGCGCTGGCGGGCAGCGATTCGAAGTCCATCACCAGCCCCGCCTCATGGCGGCGGGCGACATAGGCGCCGAGCTGCCCGGCGAGGGCCTTGCTGGCGACAGGATCGCGCAGCACCCGCGCCGCGCCCGTGCCGTTCCAGCTGTCCGCCCCCAGATTCTGCACCATCGGCAGCACCTTGGGCGGGCGCGGCATGGCGGCGATCATCCGGTCGAAGGCCTGATCATTGGCATAATGAATGGGCTCGCCGGGACCGGCCACGTTGACGAGTGCGGGGACCACCCAATCGAGCTGTCCGACATTACGGCGCAGCGAGGCGATGCTGTTTTCCGTGCCCGGCACGTAGAAGCCGACATTGAGCGGTTTGGCTTGCACATGGGTCTTGCCCCAGTGCGGCAGCCATTTGGCGATGTCGCGACGCAGGGTGGACATGCCCGACATGCGCGCGGCATGGGCCTGGGGCAACGGCAGGGCAAGGTCGCGTTCCGACGGCACCGCCACCAGCGTGGTGGCAAAGGCGATGGCGGCCAGCAGAATGGCGAGCAATCCGCCCGCCAGTATCCGCCGCGCCCAAAGCCCCCGGCGACCGGTGGGATCGAAGAAAATCGGTCTGCTCATGATGCGTGACTTGCCTGTTACCCCTGTGACGGGATCGCCTTTACGCCATACCGGACGCCGGGCCGATGGTCCGTTCATGAATTATTGGTCATGATCGGCGGGCGATGTGACGTGCCTATTTCAGGACAAGCTTTTCTCGCCATCCCTTCAGATATGCTTGAGCGAAAATTCTCTACCGCCATAATAGATAAGAGCCGTCTCGATTCGGCATGGGGAGAGAAAGAGGATGTGGCGCTCGGCGATCGGTCGACATTGGGGTCGGTTAAGCGACGCCATGAAGCGCGAATTGCTGCGCGAACCGGAACGCATCCTGTTGGAGCGCGGTCCCGATGCCGTGCCGCCGAAGGATAAGGTCAAGAGCGCCGAACCCTCCCTCGAATTGAGTTAAAATGCCGGCCGGTCTTGCGGCCGCCATTCCTGCCACCAATATCGCGCTCGCATTGCCGGATGGGCGGTCCCGCCCTCCGCTCCACGGCTATTGGGAGTTATTATGTCAGTTGCTGCCCGCGCGGTCTCACGCGCCGTCGATCCGCTTTTTCTGGAGCGCTGGTCGCCCCGCGCCTTCGATTCCTCGGCGATCCCGCAGGAGGATCTCGACACGATATTCGATGCCGCGCGCTGGGCGCCGTCGGCCTTCAACTATCAACCCTGGCGTTTCCTCTATGCCCATCGCGACAGTGCGGACTGGGCACGTTTCGTGGAGCTGTTGCTGCCGTTCAACCAGAGCTGGGTGCAGAATGCCTCGGCGCTGATCTTCATCCTGTCCGACACGAAGATGGCTTCTCCCGGCTCGGATGAGCTCAAGCCGTCGCACAGCCACAGCTTCGACGCGGGTGCGGCCTGGGCGCTGATGGCGTTGCAGGCGACGCGGCTTGGTTATCACAGCCATGGCATGACTGGCCTGGATTTCGAAAAGGCCCGGATCGAACTGGCCGTTCCCGACCGTTTCCGTATCGAGGCGGCCGCGGCGATCGGCCGCATCGCGGACAAGTCGATCCTGCCCGAAGCGCTTCAGACGCGTGAAGCGCCAAGCGGCCGGAAGGATATTGCCGACTTCGCCACGGCGGGCAATTTCAAGGCCTGAGCGTCAGCGATGGGGCGCTCCGTGCGCCCCGTCCATCATGTCCGCGTCAGTGCGGTGGCGGTGGCATCCATCGTCCCCGGCTCCTGATCGCCGGTCAGCGCATAGGACATGTCGCCCCGCCGCCAATAGGCGACCGACTGCGGCCCTTCGCGCACCGCGTCGGGCTGTTCGGGGGCATGGGTCTTCTCATGCACGGCGAAGATCGTCATCCTGCGCCCCTGATCGGTGCGGATCGCCATCAGCAGCGCGGGTTCCCTGTCGGTCGGGAACAGCTGGACATCCGTCACATGCCAGTCGTTGGGCAATTGCGGCATGGCGATGCGGGTGTTGAGCGCGATTTCCCGCGCATCGAACTTGGGCGTTTCGACCTGCGAATTCATGACGGCCCGCATCATGGCGATGCGGTGCGATGCCACCGCGAAGTTGACATAGGCGGGTGGATGCTGGACGCCCAAGGTCCAGACCGCAAGGCCCGCCGCCAGGCTGCTCGCCACCAGCCCCGCCGGCATCAGGCGGCGCCAGCGGCTTTTCTGCGCCGGGATCAGGCGCTGCGCCTTCGCCATCAGGTCGGATGGAAGAGAACGGCGGTCATGGCCCAATATGTGAAGCGCGCTGCGCGTGCTGAGGTCGCCCATGACCCGCGCAGCCAGCGCCGGCTGGCGTGAGAGATGGGTTTCGACCACGAAACGGCGCTCCGCATCCAGTTCGCCGTCGATATAGGCGTCGATTTCCACATCGGTCGGACGGTCAGTCATCGCTTCCTCCTATCAGCCGGAGGCCAGATGCCGCCTGCTGTCCCTGTCCCTGTCCCTGTTCCTGCTCCCGCAACGCAGCCCGCGCCCGCGACAGCCGCGACATCACCGTGCCTACCGGCACGCCCAGGGTTTCGGCCGCCTGCTGGTAACTCAACCCTTCGATCGCGGTGAGATGCAGCACTGCGCGATGATGTTCGGGCAGGGCGGAGAATTGCCGCGCGATTTCGGTCAGGCGGGCATGTTCCTCCTGCCCCGGTTCCAGCTGGTCGATCAGGGTTTCGGCAAAGCGGCTGTTGCGCCGGGCCTCCGACGCCTCGCGCCGTTTGGCGGAGAAAAAGACATTGTGGACGATCGCCAGCAGCCAGCGACGGCGACTGCGGCCCTGCTGATAGGTTGCCCGCCGCTCTATGGCGCGCAGCAGCGCGTCCTGCACGACGTCGTCGGCATCCTGATCGTCGCGGGTCAGTGAGCGCGCATAGCGCCGCATCGCCGCCAGATCGTCCCGGATGTCCGGATCTTCGTCCATCATGGCTGTCTCATGCCGCCCGTGCGACGGGCGTGGCAAGCGGGATCTGGAGGAGTTGGGCGTAGCTGCGGACCACGGCCTCCAGCACATCGTCCCATTGATGGCGCGTCGCCGCTTCCGCCGCCGCCGTGCCCAGGGCCATGCGGCGATGGGGCTGGCGCACCAGCGCGGCAGCGGCCTCCGCATAGGCTGCGACGTCCTTGGGCGGCACAAGCAGGCCGGTGCGCCCGTCGTCGATCAGGGAGGAGGCGCTGGGCACATCGGCGGAAATGACCGCGAGGCCCGATGCCATTGCCTCCAGATTGACATTGCCGAACGCTTCCGTGACCGATGGGTTGATCAATATGTCGGCGCTCGCGACCGCGCGGCCCAGCGCCTCGCCCGCCAGATGCCCCATGAAGGTGGCGTTGGGCAGCCGCTGCGCCAGCCAATTGCGTGCCGGCCCGTCGCCGATGATCAGCGGGCGGACCGCCAGCCCCTGCGCGCGCAGGGCGTCGATGGCGTCTGCAAAGACGCCCAGCCCCTTTTCCAGCACCAGCCGCCCAAAGAAGAGCGGCACCACATCCTCGGCCGTGTAGCCGAGTCTCTCGCGGAACCCCGTGTCGCGCAGGCCGGGGCGGAAACAGGCGGGATCGATGCCGCGACCCCAGATGGCGGTGCGATCCGTACCGAAACGGTCGCCCATTTCCTGCGCGATCGGCAGGGTTGGGCAGAGTATGCAGGCGCACCCGCCGTAAAAGCGGTCGAGATAGCGATTGACCGGCCCGCGCAGGAAGGACAGCCGATAATAATCGAGATAGGTTTCGAAGCGCGTATGCAGGCTGGAGACCACGGGAATGCCCCGTGCAAGCGCATATTTCTGCGCCTGCCGCCCCAGCAGGTCGGGGGCGGAGAGATGGACGATGTCAGGGGCGAAACTCTCGAAATCCTGTTGGGTCGCGCGGGGAAAGCCCAGTGCGACGCGATATTCCGGCCGCCCCGGAATGCTGACGGACCGGACCGGACGGACATCGCCCACCGAATCAAACGCCTTGCGCGGGGCAGTCGGCGAATAGATGCGGACCTCCGCCTGCACCTTGTTCAGCAGATAGGCGACCAGCCGGTTCAGCGCCTGGTTCGCGCCGTCGCGCACGCAATCATAATTGCCGGAGAACAGGGCGACCCGCAGCGGACGGCGCAGCGCGGTGGCCAGAGCGACACGGGATAAAGGAAGACGGGAGGCAGCGGAACGAAGGTCGGTATTGTTATTCATCATGCATATACGCGGTTCGATCGGCATTTATTCCCTCTGCGGCTTGGCGTTCGGGGAAAAGCCGGTAACGTCACGCCGCGATTAAGCAATGCAGGTGTCTTCAATGTCGTTTTTCCGACGCCGCAAATGGGGCCTGACGTTGGCGGCGATCTTCGCGCTGCTGACCGGCGCGGCGGTGTATTGCCGGTATCTGGGCTATCCCGACGGGCCGCTGTTCACATTGGTGCCGGCCCCGGCGTCGAATCGCGACGGCACGGTGGCGATCTTCCTGTCCGGCGACATGGGCTTCAACGCGGGCATGGGGCCGGTGATCGCCGGTCATATGGCGCAGGGCGGGCTGCCGGTGATCGGGGTCAACTCGCTGGCCGCCTTCTCCCGCCGCCGCACGCTTGCCGAAACCGGCACGCTGGTGGAGCAGGCCGTGCGCCGCGCCCTGGCGGAGCCGGGCGCGCGGCAGCTGGTGCTGGTCGGTCAGTCCTTCGGCGCGAACATGCTGTTGGCGGGGGTGGAGGCCCTGCCGCCTGCCTTGCGATCGCGGGTGGCCATGGTCGCGCTGATCGTGCCGGCCGACACCATGTTGTTCCGTGCCACACCGGGCGGGGTCTTCGACTTCGCCGATGACGGCCCGGCCCGGCCCGCTGCGCTGCGGCTCGACTGGGCGCCGGTGCTCTGCATCCATGGGGTGGAGGAAAGCGGCAGCCTGTGTTCGGGCTGGCGCCAGTCCAATGTGCATGTCGTCGGCCTGCCGGGCGGGCATTTCCTGCACAGCGATTCGGCGCTGGTGGCGGCCACCGTTCTGCGCGCGGCAAACATTGCCAAAAATTCAGAATATGCAGAGCGACGCGCAATGTAAGCTGGCCTAAAACAGGATGATCGTTCCTGAAAGGATGGTCATATGAGGTTGGGGAGGCTTTTGATCGCAAGTGCATGCCTGGCATGTGCCGCGCCCGCATTGGCGGCAAAGGTGCCCGTCGCGCAGCCCGAGGGGCTGTGGCTTGGCCCTCACAACAATGTCGCGGTGCGTACCGGCCCTTGCGGTGACCGGTTGTGCGGCTGGGTCGTCTGGGCCGACCGTGAGGCGCAGGACGATGCGCGGGACGGCGGCACGGCCCGGCTGATCGGCACCGAATTGCTGGAAGATTATCGCGCGGACGGCAAGAATGAATGGCGCGGTACTGTCTTCGTCCCCGACATGGGCCGCCGCTTCAGTTCGCAGATCAGCCAGTTGTCGCCCGCCCAGATGCGGGTCAAGGGCTGCATATTGGGCGGCCTGCTGTGCAAGTCGCAAACATGGACCCGGATAGACCGGGTTCCAGGGGACTGACGGAGGCAAGGATGATCCGGCTGCGTCGCGCACGTCTGTGGCTGATCCCCGGCCTGCTTGCCGGGGCGGGGATATTGCTGTCGACCTTCAACGCCATGAACCCGGCGCGGGCGGAAGCCGATGCGGTGCCGGCGGCGATGGGCGGCATGGTGGGTGAGAGCGATTATGACTTGCCGCCAATGGGGCCCATCGCGGTCTATCGCCCGGTGGGCCTGCCGACCGGCGTGGTGCTGGCGCTGTCCGACCGGAACGGATGGGATCAGGGCAGTGCCGACTTCGCCCGCCATCTGGCCGCGCGCGGGGCGATGGTGGCGGGTATCTCCACGCCGCAATTTCTGAAGGCGCTTCAGGCGTCGAAGCGCTGCGTCAACCCCAATTACGGGATCATCGACCTTGCCCGCGACCTCCAGCATCGCTGGAAGCTGCCCATGTACAACAAGCCGGTCCTGATCGGCCGGGGCGAGGGGGCGGCGCTGGCCTATGCCGCGCTCGCCTCCGGGCCGAACGGCGCCTACAAGGCGGTGCTGTCGCAGGATTTCGCGCCCGTGCTGAGCGGCGGGCGGCCCTGGTGCCGGTCGGGCAGTCTGAAGCTTACCGGCTATGGCCGGCCCTATCGCGGCTTTGCCTTCGCGCCCAGTCGCCAACTCCCTTCGCCCTGGATCGCGCTGACCGATAGCGGGCGCCACGCGATGCGCCCGGCGGCCTTGCAGCGCTTCGTCAGCCGCACGGGCAGCGGACGGCTGGTCACGGCGGTGGGGCAGAAGGACGCGGCGCTGCTGACGCAGATCCAGCCCTTCCTCGCACCGCCGCCGGTCAGCGCCGATGCCGCGCTGCCTGTCGGGTTGCCGGTCAATATCGTCACCGATCCCGCCGCGCCGCGCACGGACATGATGGCCGTGATCTATTCAGGCGATGGCGGCTGGGTCGGGCTGGACAAGGATGTGGCGGGGCAGCTCGCCCATGCCGGCATTCCGGTCGTCGGCATGGACAGCCTCTCCTATTTCTGGAGCCAGCGTACGCCGCGGGGTGCCGCCGCCGACCTGTCCGCGATCATCAGGGGCTATTCGCAGCACTGGCACCGGCCGCGGGTGCTGCTGGTCGGATACAGTTTCGGCGCGGACGTGCTGCCCTATATCGTGGGCAGTCTGCCGCCGACCCAGCGGGCGAAGGTGGAGCGGCTGTCGCTGCTGGGCCTCAGCCCGTCGGCGGATTTCCAGTTCCACCTGTCGAGCTGGCTCAACATGGACGACAGCCCGCAATATCCGACCGTTCCGGCGATTGCCCGGCTGCGCGGCGTGCCGATCCTCTGCGTCAAGGGAACCCAGGAGAATGACAGCGCTTGTCCTTCCATTCCCCGCGGACTGGCGGAGACGGTGGTGGTGCCGGGCGGCCATCATTTCGACCGTAACGCCCCGTTGCTGGTGAACCATATGCTCAAGGGGCTGACGATATGATCCTGGCCGACCGCATCCGGCCCTGGAAGGCGCCGCTGACCGTTGCCGTCATGCTGGCCGTGGCGGCGTTGGGGCTGGTTGCGCTGCATGGCCTGCTGGCGGAGGTGCGCCTGAAAGATATCCGCCATGCCGTGCACATGATCGCGGGCTGGCGACTGGGCGGGGCGCTGGCGCTGACGGCGGCGAGCTATGTGGCGCTGACCTTTTACGACTATGTCGCCTTGCGCATCGTGGGACGGCCGTTGCCATGGCGCACGGCGGCGCTGGCATCCTTTTGCAGCTATACGCTGAGCCATAATCTGGGGCTGTCGCTGCTGACCGGCGGGTCGGCGCGTTACCGTATCTACACCGCCGCAGGCCTTGAGGGCGGGGACATTGCCCGCATCATTGCCTCTGCCGGGCTTTCCTTCTGGGGCGGGGTGTTCGTGTTGGCGGGGTTGCTGATGGCGGTCCATCCGGCGGATATCACGCTGATGGGTGTCACTTTTGCGCCGGTGCTGCAACGGCTGGCGGGCGGTGCGATCCTCCTTGCCGCACTTGTGGGACTGATTGCCGCAGGGAAGGAAGGCAGTGCGCCGCGCATCTTCGGCTGGATGCTGGCCTTGCCGACGCGGGGGCAGGCGCTCGCCCAGATCGGCGTTGCCTGCATCGACCTTGCCGCCGCCAGCGCAGCGCTGTTCATTCTGGTGCCGGGTATCGCGCCCGCGCTCTATCCAACGCTGTTCCTGGCCTATGCGCTGGCGATCATCGTCACGCTGGTCAGCCATGTGCCTGGAGGCCTCGGCATATTCGAGGCGGTGATCGTCGCCACCTTGCCCGATGTCGACAGGCCCAGCCTGCTGGCCGCATTGATCGCCTATCGGCTGATCTATTATCTCATTCCCCTGATGCTGGGTGTGATCGCCATCGCCCTGCATGAGGGGAATAACTGGCGCCATCCCGTCAGCCGGGTGCTGGACGGCGCCCAGTCCGCCGCGTCTGGCATGGCGCCGGTCATGCTGTCGCTGCTGGTCGCGGTGGGCGGGGTGATCCTGCTGATTTCGGGCGCCTTGCCCGCGATCAAATATCGCATGCACATCGTCACCGGCTGGCTGCCGCTGAGCTTTGTCGAGGCGTCGCATTTCGCCGCGAGCATCATCGGCACCCTGTTGATCCTGCTCGCCTCCGGCCTTTATCGCCGGCTGGACGCCGCCTTCTGGATGACGCGCAGCCTGTTGCTGGCGGGCGCGCTCTTCTCGCTGATCAAGGGGCTGGATTATGAGGAAGCGAGCGCGCTGCTCATCATCGCCGGGCTGCTGCAATGGACGCGCGGGGCCTTCTACCGGCGCACCAGCTTCACCGCCGAAGCGCTGACGCCCGCCTGGATCGCGACGCTGGCGGTCGCGGTCGGCCTGTCGATCTGGATCGGCTTCTTCGCCTATAAGCATGTCGATTATCAGAATGACTTGTGGTGGCATTTCGGCCCGCACGCCAATGCCGCCCGCTTCCTGCGCGCGGGACTGGCGAGCGCGGTGCTGGCGGTGGCGGCGGCCTTCTGGCGGATGTTCCGTCCGGCGACCGCGCCGCGCCGGGCCGACCGGCCATCCAACACCCCCAGCACGGATGCGCTGGCGCTGGCCGAGCGGACCGATGCCTTTCTGGCGACGACCGGGGACAAGCTGTTCCTGATCTCCGAATCCGGACGTGCCTTCGTCATGTATCAGGTGCAGGGCCATAGCTGGATCGTCATGGGCGACCCCGTGGGCGATCGGGAAGAATGGCCCGACCTGCTCTGGCAATTGCGCGAAAGGGCCGATGCCGAGCAGGGGCGGCTGCTGCTTTATCAGTTGAGCCTCGACGCGCTGCCGCTGGCGATCGATCTGGGCTTCGTCATCGTCAAATATGGTGAGGAAGCGCGGGTCGACCTGCATCATTTCACGCTGGAGGGCCCCGACGCCAAGCCGCTGCGCTATGCGGAGCGCCGTGCCGTGCGGGAGGGGGCGAGCTTCGAGATCGTGCCCGGACGCCATGTCCCGCTGCTGCTGAACGAGTTGCAGCAGATTTCCGACGAATGGCTCGCCGCCAAGGGCCATGGCGAAAAGGCGTTCAGCGTGGGCCGTTTCGACCCCGCCTATATCGCGACCTGCGACTGCGCCATCGTGCGCCAGGAGGGGCGGATCGTCGCCTTCGCCAATATCTGGGCAACCGCCAATCGCCGCGAACTGTCGGTCGACCTGATGCGCTATGTCGGCGACGCGCCCTATGGCACGATGGATTTCCTGTTCATCCGGCTGATGCTGTGGGGGCGGGAGCAGGGTTATGACTGGTTCACGCTGGGCCTGGCGCCGCTTTCAGGGATTGAGGCGCGGCGTCTTTCCCCGCTCTGGGCCAAGGCGGGGGCCTTCTTCTTCCGCCATGGCGAAAGCTTCTACGGCTTTGAGGGGCTGCGCGCCTATAAGGACAAATATTCTCCGCGCTGGGAGCCGCGCTTCATTGCCGGACCGCGCGGTATTTCCCTGTCCCGCGCGATGATCGACCTGCAAAAGCTGGTGGGCGGCGGGTCGGGCAGCGCGGCGACGAAGACGCGGAGGAAGCAGTTGTCCTTGCCCTCTCCGTCAGTCGATCCAGTGGATGACGCGTCTGCGGCCCCGGAAATCGCGGAAGTGCATTAGGAGTTGCTTCCCTGCAGGCTGTTCCGGCCAGCCCCAACAAGTCGAGGCCCGGTCCTGCTTGCGCAGGCCGGGCCTCATTCCCTCTCCAAACTGGAACGGATCAGCCGTCGTAGTCGCCGCCGATATTCTGATTACGCGGCGGGGCGGCGGCGGTCAGGCGCAGGGCCTCCGCCGACTGGGCGATCGATCCGATTTCATCCGGTGTATCGTCGTCGTCGATCTGCACCTTCTGCAGTGAGGCGACGAGCGAATCATGCAGATCCACCGGCAGGATGGTTTCTTCCGCGATCTCGCGCAGGGCGACGACCGGATTTTTATCGCGGTCGCGGTCCAGAGTCAGTTCGGCGCCGCCCGAAATTTCACGGGCGCGCTGCGCAGCAAGCAGAACGAGATCGAAACGGTTGGTAACCTTGTCGACGCAATCTTCGACGGTAACGCGGGCCAAACGGGCGCTCCTGAACAACCAGAGAAAAGTCGTGAGAGAGGCGCCTAACAGCGCGCGCCACAAGAGTCAATGAAAAGCCCATAAAGTCATGGCAAGCCGCCCCGAATGCGAGCATGAACGGAGCATGGCGACCATGCAGGAGGCTGAGGCCCATATTGGCGAAGACGGGATCAGCCTGTCGCTGCGCGGCAATCGGCTGCGGGTGATCGAGACGGGCCTGGCGTTGCGGCAGGCGCTGGTCGACCTGATCGACGGCGCCCATGAGAGCGTGAAGCTCTATTATTATATCTTCGCGGCGGACGAGAGCGGGCAGTTGATCCTCGACCGGCTGCTCGCTGCGCGGGCGCGGGGGGTGGCGGTCACGCTGATGATCGACGCTTTCGGATCGGCGGCGACGCCGTTTGGCTTTTTCGATCCCCTGATCGCGGCGGGCGCGCATTTCGGACGCTTCGGGGCGCGGCGGTCCACGCGCTATCTGATCCGCAACCATCAGAAGCTGGCGATTGCCGACGACCGGCTGCTGCTGATGGGCGGCTTCAATGTCGAGGACGGTTATTTCGGTATTCCGCCGGAGGATTGCTGGTATGATCTGGGCCTGTCGGTCGAAGGGCCGCAGGTGCAGGCGATGTCGAGCTGGTATGGCCAACTCTGGCGCTGGGTGTCGACCCGCAAGCAGCGTTTCCGCACGCTGCGCCGGATGGTGCGCCACTGGCAGGGGCCGGGCCACGATCAGGACGGGCCCATGCGCTGGGTGATCGGCGGTCCCACCCGGCGCCTCAGCCCCTGGGCGCAACTGGTGAAGCGCGATCTGGAACGGGCCGAACGGCTGGACATGGTGGAGGCCTATTTCTCGCCGGGGCGGGGCATGCTGAAGCGGCTGGCCGGTGCGGCCCGGCGCGGGGGATCGCGCCTGATCCTGCCGTCCAGGTCGGACAATGGCGCCACCATCGCGGCGGCCCGGCTGCTCTATGGCCCGCTCCTGAAACGCGGGGTTGAGATTTGGGAATATCAACCCTGCAAGCTGCACATGAAGCTGATCGTGGTGGATAACGCCGTCTATATCGGATCGGCCAATTTCGACATGCGCAGCCTGTTCCTCAATCTGGAGATCATGCTGCGGGTGGAGGATGCGGGCTTTGCCCGGGCGATGCGCGGCTTTGTCGAACGGCGGACAGGCGAAAGCCGGCAGATCACGCTGGAAACGCATCGCGCCCAACGCAGCCTGCCGACCCTCGTCAAACAATGGATCAGCTATTTTCTGGTCGGTTTTCTGGATTACACCGTCACCCGGCGGCTGAACTTTCGCAACCCGAACGATTAGAGCGCCGCGAGATGGCGATCACATCTTGATGGCGTTACGGAACATCACGAAGGCGATGATGACCAGATAGACGCCGAAGACGCGCTTCAGCAGGCCGGCGGGCAGGCTGTGCGCGGCGGCGACGCCCAGCGGCGCGGTCAGGATCGACATGGAGGCGATGGCCAGTGTCGCAGGCAGATTGACATAGCCCAGCGACCCCCAGGGCAGGCCGCTTTCCTTCAGGCCGATCAGGGCGAAACCAATGGCGCTGGGGATGGCGATCAGCGTGCCGATGCCCGAAGCGGTGGCGATGGCGCGGTGGATCGACCGGCCGCAGAGCGTCATCACCATGATGGCGATCGTCCCCCCGCCAATGCCGAGCAGGGCGGAAAAAGTGCCAAGGCCGCCCGCGATCCCGACCCGCGCGATGCCGGAGGGCATTTCGTCGCTGATCACCTTGCCGCCGACCTTGGGCAGCAGGAAGTTCAGCGACATCAGGAACACGCCGATCGCGAAGATCATCGTCAGGATGTGGCCGTCGACATGGCCCGCCAGCATCACGCCGACGCCATCGCCCAAGATGATCCATGGCGCCCATGTCTTGAGCACTTCGAACTCCACAGCGCCGCGCTTGGCATGGGCAAGGAGCGAACGGATCGAGGTGACGATGATCGTCGCCGCCGATGTGCCGATGGCGACATGGGCGATGGCGTCATGCGTGCCGCCCAGCAACGGCAGCACCACGAACAAGGCCGGCACGACGACGAAGCCGCCACCAATCCCGAAAATCCCTGCGGCAAAGCCCGCGAACAGCCCGGCGCCCAGCATGGCGACCAGCGGCACCAGAAAGCTCAGCATATCGCCCTGCATCAGCGCTGCCCTCCTCTGGCGGTGTTGATGAAAGCGTCTCTCTGTGCGGATGCGGTGGAAGCTGTGCGATCGACCATGACGGAAACCCATGCCTCTCTTCGGCGGAATGTGCGTGGCAGGAGGCATCAGCAGCCCCCTTATCTCGCCAAACGAACGAGCATGAAGAACCCGCAAAGGGCGTGTCGATATTGTGGGATCATGAAGGGAGGAATTTCTCCGCCCTTCGCCGAAAGGGCTTATCCGATGGCCTGCTCCGCCGGGGTGTAGGGCAGGTCCAATTCGTCCGCGACGGCCCGGTAGGTGATCTGCCCGTTCCACACGTTAAGGCCGTCCAACAGATGCGGGTCCGCGCGCAAAGCCGCCTTCCACCCCAGATCGGCGATGCGCAGCGCATGGGGCAGCGTCACATTGTTGAGCGCATAGGTGCTGGTCCGCGCCACCGCGCCCGGCATGTTGGCGACGCAATAATGGACGATGCCATCGACGATATAGGTCGGATCGTCATGGGTCGTGGGATGGCTGGTTTCGAAGCAGCCGCCCTGGTCGATCGCGACATCGACCAGCACCGCGCCCTTCTTCATGGTCTTCAGCATCGCCGCCGACACCAGCTTGGGCGCCGCCGCGCCGGGGATCAGCACCGCGCCGATCACCAGATCCGCCTCCGCCACGCATTCGGCCAGATTCGCCCGGTTGGAAAAGCGCGTCTTGGCCCGCGCTTCGAAATAAATGCCCAGCCGCTCCAGCACTTCGGGGCTGCGGTCGAGAATGGTGACGTCCGCGCCCAGCCCCGCGGCCATCTGCGCCGCGTTAAAGCCGACCACCCCGCCGCCGATCACCGCGACCTTCGCGGGCAGCACGCCGGGCACCCCGCCCAGCAGCACGCCGCGCCCGCCATGCGCCTTCTCCAGCGCTGTCGCCCCGGCCTGGATCGCCATGCGCCCGGCCACCTGGCTCATCGGTTTCAACAGCGGCAGGCCGCCATTGGCATCCGTGACCGTTTCATAAGCGATGCAGATTGCACCGGATGCCATCAGGTCCCGCGTCTGATCGGGATCAGGCGCCAGATGCAAATAGGTGTAGAGAATCTGTTCCGGTCGCAGCAGCGCCCTTTCCTCGGCCTGCGGTTCCTTGACCTTCACGATCATCTCGGCCTTGGCGAAGATATCCGTTGCGTCACCGATGATCTCCGCCCCGGCCCGCGCATAGAGGCTGTCATGCGCGCCGATCCCTTCGCCCGCGCCGCTTTCCACCAGCACGCGATGCCCATGGGCCGTCAGCTCATGCACGCTCTCCGGCGTCAAACCGACGCGATATTCATGGTTCTTGATCTCCCTGACGGTGCCGACGATCATGGCCAATTTCTCCTTGTCTCGGGACGATATCGTTCAAGATAGGGGTTGTTCCAAAAAATTGCTTTAACGCATCCTCTTGCCTAGTCGCGAAACGCACGATAGGGAGCCGCCTTCCAGTGCAATGCGGAGCGGTGGCCGAGTGGTCGAAGGCGCTCGCCTGGAAAGTGAGTATACGTCAAAAGCGTATCGAGGGTTCGAATCCCTCCCGCTCCGCCACCACCCTGTCCTTTCACATCCGTTCCGAATCACTAAAGCCCAGCTTTTCTGCGGCTTTCAGCGTGATTCGCATCCACGTTCATCCCTGCCAGTCCACCGGTGACCGATTGGAAATGTGGGAAAGAATGTGGGAGATTTGGTGGCATGGGAAAGCTCTCCGCTACCGCTGTGAAGGCAGCAACACGCCCCGGGCGGCTCGGCGATGGCGACGGCCTGTTTCTTGTGATTCAGGCTGGCGGCGGCAAGAGCTGGATGTGCCGGGTGCAGAAGAATGGCAACCGACGCGACTTTGGTCTGGGCAGCGCGTCCAAAGTCTCGCTGGCGACAGCCCGAGAGCGGGCACGAGAAATCCGCACTTGGGTCGAACTCGGGCTGGATCCGATATTCGAGCGGCGTAAGGCGCAAGGCATTCCCACATTCCGGCAGGCGGCAGCCCGGGTGATTGCCGCGCACAGCAAGACATGGCGGAATGAGAAGCACGAGAAGCAGTGGCTCCAGACGCTCGAGACCTACGTGTTCCCGCAGATCGGCCATGTGCAGGTTCATGAGATTACAGGGCCAATGATCCGGAACGTGCTGTCGGATATCTGGCTCGCCAAGCCCGAGACGGCGCGACGGGTCCGGCAGCGGATTGGCACCGTTCTCGATTGGGCTTACGCCTCGGGCTATCGCGAAACTGAAGCGCCTATGCGCGCGATCACCAAGGGTCTTCCGCGACAGCCCAAGAAGGAGGGGCATTTTGCCGCCATGTCCTATGCGAAGGTGCCCGCATTCATGGTGAGGCTCACGGAGCGAGAATCCTTCAGCCGGCTTGCGCTCCGCTTTGCCATCCTGACTGCCGTGCGATCAGGCGAGGTCCGAGGCACGGCGTGGGAAGAGTTCGACCTAGAAGAGAAGCTGTGGACCATACCGGCCGCGCGCATGAAGGCGGCCCGCGAGCATGTCATTCCCCTGTCTGCACCGGCGCTTGCGATCCTCGAGCGATGCCGGGACCTGCGGATCGGATCGCGTTCGCTTGTGTTCCCTGGAGCCAGAGGTGACGCACCGATGAGCGACATGACGCTCACGAAATTGCTCCGCGAGATGAAGGAGGACGTGACTGCTCACGGATTTCGTTCAGCTTTCCGGGACTGGGTCAGCGAGGAAACCAATCACCCCGGCGAAATTGCGGAGGCTGCTCTAGCTCACCGGGTCAAGGACAAGACAGAGGCAGCTTACCGCCGCGGCAACCTTCTCGAGAAGAGGCGGAAGCTCATGGAAGAATGGGGAGCGTATTGCCTCAAAGTGATGACCTGAGAGATCGTTTGGCGATTTCGATCTTGCGTAGTTGGCCGCCATTAGAGGTGAGATGGCGATGCCGTTGCTCCAGATCAATTGTTGAGCTTAGATAGTGATGTACGAGAACCGGTTGGGGGTGCATAGGTAGTGGCAAGCGAAACGACAGAGCCATCGGCTAGTCGGGTTCTATGGTGCCTCCTCGGCGCGATTGCGGGAGGGGGAGGGTCAGCTGTAGCGCTGATTATCGCGGGCAATCTTAAGCCGTGGAACTGGAGCTATCCGGATTTGGCGGCTACGCTTTTAGCTGCGGTGGCTTTAATTATCACAGTGCTGGGGGTGGGCTTGGCAATCGCGGCTTTCTGGGGCTTCGATCAAGTTAGAGGGGCATCCGAGAAAGCTGCGAAAAGAGCTGCGAAGAAGGTAGCCACCGAAGAGGTCGGTCGCCATATGCAGCAAGCTGAAATTCGGGAGTATCTTAAGCGTGAAGCTGAGAAAATTCTCGATTCTTCAACCGTCTCCGAGATGATACAGAGGCGAGTGGATGCCGTCATTTTTGGCGGCGGCAGAGAAGACGAGTTAGAGGAGCAGGATAATGAGCAGCCCTCTGAGGGCGAGTAGGATTTGTGTATGTCAGTGAGCCGAGAATGGTCCAATTTGCCATCAGTGATGCGATCGCAGGTACAGCAGCATCAACTGGAGGCACCGGTAGATTTGGCAGGTCTAGCAAAATCCTTTGGGCTCAAAGTCAAAGGAGCTACTCTCGCGCCCGGTATTTCTGGTGAAATCCGGCCCGATGGCGAAAGCTATATCATCCGTGTAAACCGTCACGATGCCCCTGCGCGGCAAAGATTCACGGTCGCTCACGAAATTGCGCATTTCTTGTTGCATCGCGACCAGATCGGAAACGGTATTACTGACGACGTTCTCTATCGCTCCGGCTTGTCCAGTCGGATGGAAGCTGAGGCAAATCGCCTTGCAGCCGACATTATTATGCCAGAAAATTTAGTCGAGCGGGTGAAAAGTAATAGCGAGTCCCTTAATATAGAAGACATATTAGAACATCTTTCGAAAAGATTTGGCGTTTCGGAAGCTGCTATGAAGATCAGATTGGGATTATAGTTGAGAGGGATCAATGGCGCTTCGTAATCTAGGTGAGGTTTCATATCTTCCATTGCTATCTCTCTATCCGGCGGAAATGAGAGCATTGGAGGAACTTCCTGGCCAAACCAAAGACGCGCTTCTTCCAATTGTCCACCTCAGGCCTTGGAGCAGCTCTCATAACCTTGAACGAGGACTGGAGCGACTACACCTCGCTTACGGCTCCAGACCCTGTGTTGTGTCCCTCGCTGACCCTGACAGCACGGAAGCCATTCGCCCCGTGCATCACCAACTCAACACGCTAAGAGATGCAACAGCGGCATACTCAAACTGGTGTGCATTTATCCGAGACCAGCCTAATTTTATACCGGCTCTTCAAATCCAGCAGACTTCTGATTTACCGACCCAAATTCGGTGCCTGCATGAGCTTGATCGGGGCCTTTTTGTAATTGTTCCTAAACCCGCATTTCCCGCAATCGACATCCTTGCCGCAACTATTGCAGAGCATACCGGGGGCGGTAGTGATGTCACATTCGTCTTAGATTATGGAAGGGCAACAAAAGATCACTTGCAGGCAGCAGCACTAGCTGTTGGCTATATAAATACGGTGGCCCGGTATGCACCGTTGGCACAAGCCTCAATTTCTGCGTCATCATTTCCCGACAATTTCAAGAATCTATCTGAGCAAGGAATCTATGAGCGGCTACTTTTTGACCAAGTAGCTTCGCAGGTCGGAACAAGAAAACTAATTTATAGCGATCGCGGAAGCGTTCGTGCGACCAAGCAACTCGGAGGTGGCGGCACACCTGCCCCTCGAATTGACTACCCCTTACAAAACCAGTGGAAATTTTACCGTTCCGACGAGGACACTGGCTTCGCCGCTTATAAATTTCAGGCGGCGACGCTTATGCGAGAACCGATCTGGGATCCTACATTGCGCGTATGGGGGACGCAAATGATTGAACGTACAGCCGCTGGCGATACATCTGCGATTTCTAACCCCAATAAGGCCACCGCCGCCCGCGTGAATTTGCATTTACAAATTCAGACCTTTTACGGGAACGCAGACGCAACGCGAGACACCGAAGAAGATTGGGATCTCTAAGCGGTTAAAGCATATTCCGAACGGAGGCTGTCAGCCCAACCTTGCCAGAAATCAGCTTGTTTCTCGGCCAGGGCTTTTCGCCGTAGCCGTTCTTCAGCGAATCGGCTCAAAAGTGAAAGGTCATCGGCTTGTATGCGTTTGCGCGCTACTGCCCGCCAAAAGGCGTCGCTCGAAGCTGTGTACCGCTTCTCGAACGCCTCTTCGAAAGCCAACCGGATTTGCCTATCAGCTAATCCGGGAGCCATCGGCATTCTCGCCATAGGGCGGTAGATTAGTCGCTCGATCTCCGCTTGCGTCAGCAGATTCATGTAAGCCGCAGGTGCAATATTATTTGCCTCACCTGCATGTAACGTCTGAATTACGCCGTTTGCTGTTATTGACCACAACGCCGCGCCACACAGATCAGCCTCGGATACCCGTTTCAGATGGCGCTCCGCAGCTACAAGAATAACGCGATCAAAGTGCATCGCATACCCAGACATTTGGGCAGGAAGGCGCTTGAGAGAGTCTGCAGCACTTTTTATTTCGATGCCGATAAACTCATCCGCAAGTATCGCTAGGTCGGCACGAACAGACGCGCTTCCCAACGAAAATTCGCTGGTGACCGTCGGCTTTTTTCCCCGCCGCACTGTCGAACGTAAGTGAGTGAGGATGGCGGCTTTGATTTGAGCTTCATCCATTCACTGCCTCCCGATGCTGAACGCGGCCTCAAGTGCATCCGAAACTCGATGTCAAGCGATATATGGGACAAATTTCGAAGAGCATGATGATGCTTTCACCGGTCAATGCAACCCAATCTGCAAAACGCCTGCTATCATGTGACGTTGCCGCCTGGCATCCAGTTCTTTCCTTGGTTCAGGCCGTCAGAAACCGACGCCATGTTCCGCCATAATGGGCACGGTCGCAAGCCGTTAGTCCGGCTGTTATTTGGGCGCGAGGATGTCAGCCCAGAGGGCGATGTCTTCGTAGACGCTCATGCTCTCGGGGTCTTCCCAAGCCTCGCGTTCAGCGTCCCATCGGCCGATGACGGGCAGGTCTTCGTCCCAAAGTAGCATCCGTCGGCCGTCTTTCCGGTCGCTTGGCAAATCAGTAATCGCGTTCCAGCCCGAGCTGCTAGGCACTGCCATATGCGTCTCCTTCGAGCGGCGACGCCTTCAGTCTTGGCCTATCGTCGCACCTATGTCCTCTCGGGGCGACGGCCAAAGCCGGATGTTAGTAACCTGACCGAAGTAAGGCGCATGCGCCTTTACCGGCAAGCCGGCTGGACATGCGCGCATGCCACCCGGCCTCCAGAAACTGGATGACCGAGTTCTTCGATCGGGGTTACTAAGCCCCGCTCCCACGTGTCTTGGGCTGCACCTGGCCGAGATCTCACTGGCCGTCGCTCCTGACACGCACGCCGTGCTGCTCATGGACCAGGCTGGCTGGCATCTGACGCCCAAGCTCAACGTGCCCGGTAATATCTCGATCATCCCGATCCCATCGAAGTGCCCCGAGCTCAACCCGCAGGAGAATATCTGGCAGTTCCTGCGTGACAACTGGCTGTCGAACCGCGTGTTCAACTCCCACGAGGACATCGTCGATCACTGTTGCGACGCCTGGAACAGGCTCGTCGAACAGCCCGGGCGCATCATGTCGATCGGCCTGCGCGATTGGGCCCAGGGGTTCTGATCAGTGAATCTTGGTATAAGCGGTGCAACAGGACCAGGCAGTGGCGCTCGTCTTCTCATCGACGGGGTGCGAAAGAGCGGTAGGCCGAACAAGAATGTCCAGTTGCAGCTAGATACGCTGGATCTTGGGCTCAACGTCGGAATGACGGTCATGGAAGACGCCCTCTGTAACTGGCAGAAAAGCCCGAGGGTCTTCATGCATTACGTCGGTTAGCCCTTCGGAAGCAGCTCGTCAGTCCATCACCTCGGCAAGATCGTCCCACTTCCAGTGTCGCTTGAGGTAGTTCATCTGGTCCGGCCGGATCATTTTCCGATGCTGCATCTGGCCAACCAGCAGACCAACCGAAACGCCGGCTTTCCCGCTAAACCGGATCATCTTCGTCTTGTCGGCCGGGAGGCTTCTGAACTCCTCAACGCGTTCCTCCGGTACGATCATGCGGGAGGCGAACTCGTTTGCCTCTTTTTCGCTCTCGTCCAGGTCGTCCCCGTTCATGTCGGAGTCGACGAACGTTCTGGCGCCATGCAGGATCAGATGGCCGAGCTCATGGAAGACCGTGAACCAGAACTTATCGTCAGACAAGCCGCGGAAGCTGAGCAGGACCATCGCCTTGTCCGGAGCCACCAGTCGGCTGGCCCCAGACGCGCGGCATCCCGTAGGAGCTCTCTTCGCCACGACGGCGACCCCTGCTTCGGCGCACAGTTTCTTGAGCTTTGGAAGAAAGACATCCGGCTGCCGCAGCTTCGATAGCTTGCGTATGCTGTCCAGTCGATCCTGGAGGTTGTCGGCGTTCCACGGCTTGGTCGATACCAAATCCGAGCTTAGCTCACCGTCGCGGAGCCACATCAGGACAGCGCCGTCGTCGGAGTCGAAGGTCGCAGAGGTGCGGAACATGGTGCTGGTGCAGATCTTCCCGTAGCGGGCCTGCCACGCATCTATCGTGCTCACATTGAAAAAGCGGAGGCGTCGGCGGACCTCGTCACGCTTCTTTTCCTGCGTCAGCCGGCCCTTCGGCTTTTCCCCGGGGACGGGAAGCAGAAGCCAGTCGTCAGCCTCGACGGCGGCGGCGCGGTCAACAGCCCGCTCGAGGGCGACCTCGTATTGCTCTTGGCGCTTGAGCCAGAAGGATATCGTGCCGCCGACTGCTTTAGCCAGCACGCTGGCGTGATCGCTGTCGATGGGATTCGAGCCGTCGAGGAAGCCGCGCAGTGTCTTCATCCCGCCATCGAGATGGCCGGCGACTTCCTGGGCATTGATGCTCCGGCGAAGCATCAGCGCGCGCAGCGAGTCACCGGGCTTTGAGAACCAGTCGGGTGTGAAATCAAGTGCTTGCTTCAAGGCACCCTCGACATTGTCACTAGCTTCAACCTCGTCACGCTTGACCAAATCACCCGGCCATCAGCGTCACGCTTGAAACGCTTGGCGGCCACGACAAGCGCCGCGCAATAGTCTGAACCAATCGAGACTGAAAGTGAATCGTCTGTAGAAATTTTTATTTCATCACCGAGGAAGCTGATCAGCTCCTGCACGTTTTCGAAGGCGCGTGCTTCCGAGATGAAGGTGACGAGGGCAGCCGCATTCAGGCTACCGAACGCCAATTCGGCTTTTTCCAGCTCGATACACGTGTCGTGAAGCGGCTCATCTTCGAAGGAAATCGTGATCAAGATTCCATCCTAGATCGCCGACGGGACGTGTCAGCCAACCTGTCCTCTGAGAGTAAGGGGGTGACGGTACCTCCGTTCATTGGGGCAGAGGGGAACCATGGGGTTTGGATTGCTGCTTCGCCCGGATCGCGTCGATCCGGTCCCAATTGCGTGCAAGCTCGACATCTCCAGCCTCGACCATATGGATTTCAGAGGCGCTGCACAAGCTGGCCAGCGTGACCATGACGCCGCCGACTTCCTGCTTTGGGTCTCCCTTGGGCCGGCCAAACACGTATTCGACCAAGGCGATCGCATCTTCCCGGTTGCAGCCGTTGGCCTGCGCCAGTTCCAAGGCTTCCTCCAGAAAGCGGTGAGTGCGTTCTGCCCGGTCCGACCTTACCGAAGGCGGGAAGCAGGCTTCGAGCCATTCCTCGACGCGTTGCTGATACGATGTAACGCCCACTGTCACTCCCTCACGTCCGACCGGTCCATCCGTCAAGGGATACCGGCCAAGATGCCCATAAGGCATCTGTGCCATCCCCCACCGGTCATAGACGCTGATGGTCTTCTCCCACCAGCGACTACAGACAATCGCTTTGATTGGAAGGTTAATTTCGTTAGTATGGCCTTCTTGGAAGGATATGTGTCCCGTAAAGCGTGATGCTTGTTACACAGCGCATATTTTTCAGCAATTGTTACGATCAGGGCTAACTAGTGCCTGCCCATAAACGCTAAGATATTGAAATATTGCGTTTAATCCAGGAATTCGGGCTTTGAAGGCCCGACGGTGTCGGTTATGCTTTGGGCTCAAACCACTGAGATCATGGCATAATCAACACACGCCGGAGCCGACAATGCGCCAGAAACGCATCATCCAGAGCAGCCTATTCGATCTGTTTGCCGATCACCAGATCGGACGTGAGCTCAAGGCTATTTCCGGGTGGCTCGAGGCACACAGTGAGCTGCTGACACTGGTGGCGGCTGATCTTGGCGAGGCTGGCATCAAGGACACGGGGCGCCAGGGTTTGCCGGTGGAATCGGTTCTGCGATGCGCCGTGCTCAAGCAGTATCGCCAGCTGAGTTACGAGGAACTGGCCTTTCACCTTGAGGATTCCTCTTCGTTTCGCGCCTTCGCCCGGCTGCCCCTGGCATTGTGCCCGAAGAAGTCGGTGCTGCAAAAGACGATTAGTCGGATCAGGGCGGAGTCCTGGGAACAAATCAATCGGGCGTTGCTGAGCGATGCCAGGCAGGAAAAGATCGAGCGCGGGATGGCCGTGCGGATCGACAGCACCGTGTGCGAGGCGCTGATGCACGCCCCCAGCGACAGTTCGTTGCTGTTCGACAGCGTGCGGGTCATGACACGCTTGCTCAAGCAGGCCGCCAGCCTTCCGGGCGGCACCGCCGTCGCCTGGCGCAATCGCCAGCGGCTCGCCAAGAAAAGGGCGCTGGCGATCCGATACAGTCGGGGCAAGGACAGGAAAGCCCGGCTGTACCGGGACTTGATCGATGCCACCCAGGCCACGATGGCATCGCTCCGGAGCCTTGCGTTGCACCTTGCCTCGAGCATCGAAAGCGCAGCCTGGCGTCTTGAGGTCGAACACTATCTGCCCCTGATCGAACGGGTCATCGACCAGACCCGGCGACGGGTCTTCACCGGCGAGCGCGTACCGGCGGCCGACAAGTTGGTCAGCCTGTTTGAACCGCATGCCGAAATCATCGTCAAAGGCGGCCGTGATGTCCAATACGGCCACAAGCTCAACTTCTCCACCGGCAAGAGCGGCATGATCCTCGACGCCGTCATAGAGGATGGCAATCCGGCGGATGCGGCACGCTTTCTGCCCATGCTCGAACGGCATGTAACCTTGTATGGCCAACCACCGCGCCAGTCAGCTGCCGACGGTGGCTTTGCCAGTCGTGACAATCTCAAACAGGCCAAGGCAATCGGAGTGCGCGACGTCGCATTCCACAAAAAGTGCGGTCTAAAAATCGAGGACATGACCAAGAGCAAATGGATCTATCGCCAGCTGCGTAACTTCCGAGCTGGGATCGAGGCCGGCATCTCGTGCCTCAAGCGAGCCTACGGCCTGACGCGATGCACATGGCGTGGGATCGACCACTTCAAATCCTATGTCTGGTCGTCGGTCGTCGCCAACAATCTCGCAATCTTCGCCCGCCTCAAGCCAACATAGTCAGATCCGCACCCCCAGAACACTTCACCGGACGCCACCGGGCGATCCCTCTTGTCTACTGCCCGGGCAGAAGTGCCAGTCTCCCCTTAATCCTGCCCTCGGGCGTCAAAACAGCGACCCGTCCAACTCATAATGCGCTGTCGATGCTGATCCAGCCCGAGCCCAAAGCCCAACCAGATCGCAAAAACACCCCGTTTATGGGCGGGCACTAACTAACTCGAAGTCGTGAACCGCGCCGGCGTGCTAGACAGAGCGACAGAATCAACAATGGGTTCGGCTATCTAGGAGCCTCCTGCGGTGGGCTGAATGGCGCCTCTGTAGGCCGTAATCGACACAACCGCGCCGCATCAACTGTGGCAATGATCCCGAGACCGGCGCCTGGAACCTGTCGCCCTCCTTAAGCCAGCTTTGTGAATCTGGAATTTGAAATCAGGGGATGATCGGGCAGGATGGGTCCATCACCGACACGAACTTAGAAAAAAATCTGCTCAAGTGGGAACCGAACCCACATTAAAAACCCTAGCATTTCTCAATGTTTGGACGCAGATGGTCGAAAGTGGATACCGGTTGCAAAATTCTTCAATAAAATTATAAGCTTATATGCAGGATAGGTTCATCATCTGAACCTCGTGGTATATTTCGTGGCATCTTACCTGCGATGGCGATCAATCAAGAACTTGAAATCAAATATTTATTTGATTTCTTGGATTCCGTCCCCGGCACCATTATTCTCCAATATAGCCCAGCGCCATCCAAACAGGTTGTGGATTTCCGCGATAAACAGACATCCTCTGTCGGATGCTGCCGAGTGTTGATCCAAGGGCTGGCAAAACAATGGGGCCAGATTGGGGGCCAAAATCGCTTGGCCCTATGCACTGACACCAAAGGGCGGCCCGGTAGCCGGAAACAGATTTAATTCTGCTCCTGCAACCGCGCCACAATCGCCTTCGCTGCCTGCGTCACATCGTCCCAGGTCACGTCGAACCCGGCCTCATCGCCAAAATAGGGATCGGTGATGCCGCTGCCTTCGCGTCCCGTCACAAGATCCATCAGCAGCCGCAACTCTGCCGTTCCGTCCACTGGTCGGATCTGTCGAAGATTCTTCAGATTCTCGCCGTCCAGCGCGAATATATGGGTGAAGCGCCGGAAATCCTCGGCTGTCACCTGTCGCCCACGATAGCCTGAAATGTCGATGCCGTGGCGCAGCGCGACGGCCTGTGCCCGCTTGTCCGGCGGCGATCCGATATGCCAGTCGCCGGTCCCGGCTGAATCCACAACGACATCCAGCCCGGCGCGTTCCGCCTCGGCCCGAAGTGCGGCCTCCGCCAGAGGCGACCGGCAGATGTTGCCCAGGCATATGAAGAGGATGGAAGCGCTCATCCCTCCGCCGCCGCCGTGCTCAGGCCAAGCTGCGGCACGCCGATGGAACGCCGCCCGCCGAAATCAGTCCGCGCCACGATCACGCCCAGTCTCTCCATATAATCGATCAACCGCCGCACGCGGCCCGGCGAACTGGTACCATAAGCCCGCGCCAAAGCCACGTCGTCCGGGCAGGGCAAGCCCTGCATCGCCGCCCGCGCGATCAGCAGGAAGGGCGCCAGCATATCCTCCGGCACCGGCTCCGCCGCCTTCATCGCGTCGGCCCAGCGCGGATCGTCGGCGTCGAACATCCCCGCCTGCGCCATGGCAAAGCGCTTACGGAAGGCGGGCAGGTCGAGCGGCGGCGTGCGCAGCCCCTTCATCCGGCACCGCACCCCGAAATCCTGATAGAGCGTCGACACGCTGGGCTGCGCGTCCCCCAGATCGGCGACGATTTCCTCCAGCACGGCAATGACGACCGGCTCATTCTGCCCGAAGTCCAGCTCCGGCGCGGCAGGCTTGGCCGAAGGCGCGGCGGCCAGCGCCCGCATCAATTCCTCGGCCGGCAAGGGTGGCGGTTCGGCACGCGGCGGGGGAGGGGGCAACGCCTCCTCTTCCCCCGCACCGGCGAACAGCAATTCCTGCAAATCCTCCGTCACCGCGACCGGCGGCGGCATCAGCTTATGCGTGCCTCCGCGCGTGCCGGTCTTGACCGCGCCGATCTTCACCGCCACCGGCCGCCGCGCGATCGCGGGGCCAAGGCCCAGAAAGCGCCCACGCTCCAGATCGCGGATTTGCTCGGCCTGCCGCCGCTCCATGCCGAGCAGGTCGGCCGCGCGCGCCATGTCGATGTCGAGGAAAGTCCGACCCATCAGGAAGTTCGACGCCTCGGCGGCGACATTCTTCGCCAGCTTCGCCAGCCGCTGCGTCGCGATCACCCCCGCGAGGCCGCGCTTGCGCCCGCGGCACATCAGGTTGGTCATCGCCGCAAGGCTGAGACGCCGCGCTTCGTCCGACACATCGCCCGCTGCGACGGGCGCGAACATCTGCGCCTCATCGACCACCACCAGCGCCGGATACCAATGATCCCTCGGCGCATCGAACAAAGTCGACAGGAAGGTCGCGGCGCATTTCATCTGCGCCTCCAACTCCAGCGATTCGAGGCTCAGCACCACCGAGGCGCGATGCTCGCGAATCCGCATCGCCATCTTGACGATCTCGCGCTCATTATAGTCGCCGGCATCGATCACCACATGGCCATATTCATCGGCCAGCGTCACGAAATCGCCCTCGGGATCAATCACCACCTGCTGCACCAGCGCGGCGCTTTCTTCCAGCAAACGGCGCAGCAGATGCGACTTGCCCGATCCCGAATTGCCCTGAACGAGCAGACGGGTGGCAAGCAATTCTTCCACATCGACCAGAACGGGATTGCCCGATCCGTCATTTCCTATGCTGATGCTGGCGGTCACAAGAAGTCCTTTGGCCCAGGCCAGGGCGTTTGCGCAAGTCCGCTATCAAAACTCGGCGCTATTGGGGGCAAAGGTCACTTGACCGCCAGATTGTTGCGATGCAGCATCGACCGTCATGGCGACTCCGGCATCTTCCTCCGCCCCTGCGATCACGCAGAACCCTGACATCCGTTATCTCGGCCGGTTGCTGGGCGATGTCATTCGCGCTTATGGCGGAGAGAAAATCTACAAGCAGACCGAATATATCCGTTCGGCCTCGGTCGACAGGGCGCGCGGCCTGCATGGCGCGGATGTGGTCGATACCGGCCTTGGCGCGCTCAGCCTTGACGACACGCTGTCCTTCGTGCGCGGCTTCATGCTCTTCTCGATGCTCGCCAATCTGGCCGAGGACCGGCAAGGGGTCGAGGCCGAACCGGGCGCTGACGTCGCCTCCGCCGTGAACAGGCTCCAATCCCACGGCATCGACCGCGAAGCGATTCTCGACCTGCTCTCCCGCGCCCTGATCGTCCCCGTCCTCACCGCCCACCCGACCGAGGTGCGGCGCAAGAGCATGATCGATCACAAGAACCGCATCGCCGACCTGATGCTGCTCAAGGATGCGGGACGCACCGAGACGGACGATGGCGAGAATCTCGACGAAGCGATTTTCCGCCAGATCGCCCTGTTGTGGCAGACCCGCCCGTTGCGCCGCGAAAAGCTGTTCGTCGCGGACGAGATCGAAAATGTCCTTGCCTATTTCCGCGATGTTTTCCTGCCGGTGCTCCCCGCCCTCTACGCCCGCTGGGAACGGGTGCTGGGCGCCCGCCCGCAAAGCTTCCTGCGCGTCGGCAACTGGATCGGCGGCGACCGCGACGGCAATCCCTTCGTGCAGGCGCCGCAACTGCAGCTCGCGCTGGTCAAGGGCTGCGAGGCGGCGCTGACCTATTATATGAATGCGCTGCATGCGCTTGGCGCCGAACTCTCCCTTTCCACCGAACTTGCCCTTGTGCCGCAGGCGGTGCTGGATCTGGCCGAAGCCAGTGGCGACACGTCGCGTAGCCGTCAGGACGAACCCTATCGCCGCGCCATTTCCGGCATCTATGCCCGCCTTGCCGCCACATACCGGACGCTTGTGGGCAAGGAAGCTTCGCGCCCCTCGACGCTCAGGGGCGAACCCTATGCCAGTCCGTCGGACCTTCGCCGCGATCTCGTCACCGTGGCGCAGGGGCTCGCCAGCGAAGGTGACGGCGCCTTGGCGTCAGGCGGCGCGCTGGGTCGCCTGATCCGCGCGGTCGAGACTTTCGGCTTCCACCTCGCCACGCTCGACATGCGGCAGAATAGCGACGTGCACCAGCGCGTCGTCGCGGAACTGCTGAAAGTGGCCGGGGTCGAGGCGGATTATGCCGCACTTGACGAATATGCGCGCATCGCGCTTCTCCGCCGCGAACTGGCGAGCAACCGCCCGCTCGGCACGCGCTTTTCCGAATATTCGGAGGAAACCGCCTCCGAACTCGCCATCGTGCAGGCGGCGGCCGAAGCGCACCGCGTCTACGGCCCGCAATGCATCACCCACTATATCATTTCGAAGGCGGAAAGCGTCTCCGACCTGCTGGAGGTGAACATCATCCTCAAGGAAGCGGGCCTGTGGCGCGCGGGCAGCAATGGCGTCCCGCCACAGGTTGCGATCATGGCGGTGCCGCTGTTCGAAACCATCGCCGACCTGGAGGCCGCGCCCAAGATCATGACCGCCTATTTCGGCCTGCCCGAAATCGCGGGCGTGGTGCGGGAGCGCGGGCATCAGGAAGTGATGATCGGCTATTCCGACAGCAACAAGGATGGCGGATACATCACCTCCACCTGGGGGCTGTTCCAGGCGAGCAAGGCGCTGGCCCCCGTCTTCGCCGACGCCGGCACCGCCATGCAGCTTTTCCACGGTCGCGGCGGCGCGGTCGGGCGGGGCGGCGGTTCGTCCTTCGCGGCGATCCAGGCCCAGCCCAAGGGCACGGTGCAGGGCCGCATCCGCATCACCGAACAGGGCGAGGTGATCGCCGCCAAATTCGGCACCCGCGATGTCGCCATGACCAATTTGGAGGCGATGACCAGCGCCACGCTGCTCGCCAGCCTGGAACCCGAAGTCCTTTCGGACCGCGACGCCGCCCGCTTCGCCGCCGCCATGGACGAACTGTCCAAAACCGCTTTCACCGCCTATCGCGACCTTGTCTACGGCACGGAGGGGTTTAAGGAATTCTTCCGCCAGCTTACTCCCATTCAGGAAATTTCCGGCCTCAAGATCGGCTCCCGCCCCGCCAGCCGCACGAAGAGCACGCGGATCGAGGATTTGCGCGCCATCCCCTGGGTGTTCAGCTGGGCGCAGGCGCGGGTGATGCTGCCGGGCTGGTATGGCGTCGGCCATGCGCTCAGCACCTTTGAGGACAAGGCGCTGCTGGCCGACATGGCGCAGCACTGGTCCTTCCTCCAATCGGCGCTGGCGAATCTGGAAATGGTGCTGGCGAAATCCGATCTGGGCATTGCCGCCCAATATCTGCCGCTGGTGGAGGATCAGTCGCGCGGCGCCGCCATTTTCGATCGCATTCGCGAAGGTTGGGACATGACCCATGACGGCCTGCTCGCCGCCACCGGCCAGTCGCGCCTGCTGGAGAAGAATCCGACGCTGGACAGCTCGATCCGCCTGCGCCTGCCCTATATCGAGCCGCTGAACCTGCTTCAGGTCGAATTGATGAAACGCCACCGCAGCGGCGAGGATGATGCCCGCATCAAGGAAGGCATCGAACTGTCGATCAACGCCATCGCCACGGCCCTGCGCAACAGCGGTTGAGGCGGAGCGGGCGTCACCCATCGGATAGGGGGAATCCGGGACGGCCGCAGTCCAATGACCGCCCCGGACCCCAGTCCTCCTTGGCGGAGGTCTGGACAGGATGGGCGGATCGCAAGGGACGATCCACCCAAAATCGTTGCATTCAGAATTTGGCGACGACACCCGCCATCGGCCGGATCGAGCGGAAATTGCCCATGGTATCGGCCTGCACGCGCAGCCGGATATTGCTGCTCTGGGCCGATCCGCCCATGTCGGCGGGCGACAGTTCCACGCCCGCGCCATAGGTCATGCCGTGATAATCGCGGCTGTTCGGCCCCAGCGCATCGAAATTGACCCATTTGTAACCGACCTTGCCGAAGATCAGGCTGTCCTTGCCTGCCTTCACGCCAGCGCGGCCCGCCACGCCATATTCCCAGTCGATGTCGCCGCTGACGCCCTTGGACGCCGTGCCTTCGACGCCGACCACGATCGGCCCGGCAATCCGGGCATTCACGCCCGCCACGCCTTCCACGATGCGGCCCTTGTAACCGACCGGCGGAATCCCTTCCTTGCCGGTTTCGCTGTCGAAATTATGGATGCCGCCCATCACGCCGACATAGGGTTCGATGCGGCGCGATCCTGCGTCGTCCTGCGGCGCCGTCTGAGCCAGAGCGGCGGCGGGAATCAGCGACGCGGCGGCAGCCGCTGTGAACAGCAGAGTCTTCATGGGGTTTCCCCTTCACTTTGTTGGAAAACAGGTGGCCGCAGGTGTGGACCCCGCAGCGATCGCGTCAGGCCGCTCCAAGCGGCTCCGGCGATGCCCAACCAATCCCCATTCGCCCATGAAGGTTGCATGAACCGGATCGGAAAAGCCGCCAATCCCCCATTTTGTGTCTTGAATACAACGGTTTCTGTCAGCGGGATGAACGAAATCCGGCTTGGCTGAACCTTGGATAAACGGTCCGCAACGGCTCATTCACAACCAATTCAAGCAGGACGCGTTATCCCGGCTACAGAATGAAGGATAAGGAGAAAGGCGATGACCTGGACCGGGCAAAGGCTTCTGGCCGCGGTCGGTCTCGTCGGCGCGCTTGCCTTGGGCGGCTGCGCCTA
Source organism: Sphingobium sp. EM0848 (assembly GCF_013375555.1). Taxonomy (NCBI): domain Bacteria; kingdom Pseudomonadati; phylum Pseudomonadota; class Alphaproteobacteria; order Sphingomonadales; family Sphingobiaceae; genus Sphingobium; species Sphingobium sp. EM0848. The sequence continues at coordinate 2,461,332 of NZ_JABXWB010000001.1, read as the reverse complement.
TGACGATGACTATTATGGCGGTGTGAGTGTTGGCAGCGGCTATTATGGCGGCGGCTATTATGATGATTATTGGGGGTCGGGCTATTACCGGCCGGGCTATTACCGGCCGGGCTATTATGGCGGCTGGTATGACGGCTTTTACTATCCCGGCAGCGGCTATTATGTCTATGACCGTGGCGGGCGCCGCCATCGCTGGAATGACGGGCAGCGCCGCTATTGGGAAGGCCATCGGGAGGCGGGGCGCGGCGACGGCCCGGCCTGGCGGACACGTCCGAATGGCAATGGCAATCGATGGAATGGCGGCTGGGGCGCGTCGCGTCCGAATGCGCAGGCCCAGCCGGGAAGGGGACAGGATATGACGACGCCAAGAGCCTGGAGCCGGGACACGACGCCCCGCGCTCGTTCCGATGGCGGCGGGCGGTCGCGGCATGACGGCTGGCGGAGCCGGCGCGACTGATGCGGGTTCGGTATAGCGCGGCTCTTTGCCTGTTCCTGCTGTCGGCCTGTGACGGCCGGGAGGAGAGTGCGATCGACAATCTCGCCAATGGCGCGAACGCGACACAGGTCGAAAATAATGTCCGGGCGGAGGCGCAGGCGGTGATGGAGCCGCTGACGCCGCCCGCTCCGGGTACGCCGGGTGGCCTGCCGGTCGAACCGCAGTCCGTGGTGGAAGAGGATGCCGTCGACCCCAAGGGCGCGCAGGGCGCCGCGCAGGTGGTGCAGGGCTATTACGGCCTGCTGGAGGAAAAGCGCTATGACGACGCGCAGGACCTCTGGAACCAGAACAGCGCCATCGGTGCCGAGGATGATGTCCGTTTCGCCGCGCGCTTCCGCAATTTCAGCGAGGTGCATGCCAATATCGGCGCGCCGGGAGACATGGAGGGCGCGGCGGGATCGCTGTTCGTCTCCGTGCCGGTGCAGGTCTATGGACGGCTCGCCGCCAATGGCAAGCCCTGGTATCGGCTGCGGCAGGTGACGCTGCGGCGGGTCAATGACGTGCCGGGGGCCAGTGAGGCGGATCGCCGCTGGCATATAGAGAGCATCGGTCCCTATGAACCGCCTGCGCAGCAAGCGGCGGAGACGGGCAATGCCATCTCCGCCACCGACGGGCTTCTTAAGAAACAGTAGCCTTCAGGATCTTGCCCGGGGTCTTGGGCGGCTCACCCTTGGGCAGGGCGTCGACATGTTCCATGCCGGACGTGACTTCACCCCAGACGGTGTACTGACCATCGAGGAAGGTGGCGTCGTCGAAGCAGATGAAGAACTGGCTGTTCGCGCTGTTCGGGTTCATCGCGCGGGCCATGGAGCAGACGCCGCGGACATGGGGTTCGCGGCTGAATTCGGCCTTCAGGTCAGGCAGCTTCGACCCGCCCATGCCGGTGCCGGTCGGGTCGCCGCCCTGGGCCATGAAGCCGGGGATGACGCGATGGAAGACGACGCCGTCATAGAAGCCGTCCTTGGCAAGCGCGGTGATGCGCTCGACATGGCCGGGGGCGAGGTCCGGGCGCAGCTTGATGACGACATCGCCGCCGCTGTCGAGGGTGAGGGTCAGGGTTTCGTCGGCCATGAAAAATCCTCTCTTGGGGGAAAAACGCGGATGTCCGTTCATATAGAGCGTTGGGACGGGGATGGAAGCGCTTCATCGACGGTTGGGGCATTGCAATTATGACGAGCATCGGCAAAAGCAGCGACATGTTACAGGAACCGGACAGTAGGGGACGCGATGAGCGAACGAGCCGATACGGCCGAACCCCGGCCGGACGAATTTGACGATATTGCCGCCGAGCAGGCCGAATCCAGCCATGACGAGGATGACCGGCTGAAGGGTGAATTCGTCTCCGCCGTGCTGGACGCGGTGGAGGAGGATGACCGCGAACGCGCGCGCGAGCTGGTGTCGCCGCTCCACCCGGCCGATATTGCCGACCTTCTCGAACTGACCCCGTCCGAACGGCGCGGCGAGGTCGCGGCGGCGCTGGGCGATCTGGTCGGCGCGGAAGTTCTGTCCGAACTCAACGAATATGTCCGCGAGGATATTCTCGACGCGCTGCGGCCCGAGCAGGTGGCCGAGTTCGCCGCCGAACTCGACACCGACGACGCCGTCGCCATCATCGAGGACATGGAGGAGGCCGACCAGCAGGCCGTCCTCGAAGCGCTCGACCCGGAGGACCGCGCCGCCATCGAAAGCGCGCTGTCCTATCCCGAGGAGTCCGCCGGCCGTCTGATGCAGCGCGATCTGGTCGCGGTGCCGGAGCATATGACCGTCGGGCAGGTGATCGACTATCTGCGCGACAATCGCGACCTGACCAGCGACTTCTGGGAAATCTTCGTCGTCGACGAAGCGCACAAGCCGATCGGCACCTGCCAGCTGAGCTGGGTGCTGACCTGTCCGCGCAGCGTCGCCATGGCCGACCTGATGAAGCGTGAACAGACGCTGATCCCTGTCGACATGGATCAGGAAGAAGTCGCGCTGCGCTTCCAGAAATATGCGCTGATCTCCGCCGCCGTGGTGGATGGCAGCGGGCGGCTGGTCGGCATGATCACGGTGGACGACATCGTCCACATCATTTCCGAGGAAGCGGGCGAGGACATCCTTCGCCTGTCGGGCGCGGGCGAGGGCGACATCAACCAGCCGATTTGGGAAACGGTGCGCACGCGCCTGTCCTGGCTGGTGGTCAATCTGGGCACGGCGATCCTGGCCGCGTCGGTGGTCGGGCTGTTCCAGGCCACCATCTCCAAATATGTGGTGCTGGCCGTGCTGATGCCGATCGTGTCGGGCATGGGCGGCAATGCGGGGACGCAGACCATGGCGGTGGCCGTGCGCGCGCTCGCCACCAACCAGCTCACCAGTTCCAACACCATCCGCCAGATCGTCCGCGAATTTCGCATTGCCAGCGCCAATGGTACGGCGCTGGGCATATTGATCGGCGTGTCAGTGGGTTTGATCTACGGCAATCACGATCTGGGCATCGTCATCGCGATGGCCATGCTGATCAACAACCTCGTGGCCGGGCTGTCGGGCATATTGATTCCGGTCGCGCTTGACCGGGTGAATGTCGATCCCGCCGTGTCCTCCGCCGTGTTCGTGACGACGATGACGGATGTGATGGGCTTTTTCTCCTTCCTCGGACTGGCGACGATCTGGGGACTGTAGGCGCGCCCAGCCTCTTGACCGGCTCGCTCCGGCGTCCGATCTTTTCACCATGCCGCTGCACCTCACCAAGATCGCCTTTCAGAGCGAAAGCCCCGCCACGCTCAAAGCCTGGCTGGAAAGCCATGCAGAGGAGGCGAGGCTGACCACGCGCTACCTGCCCAAGCGGGTCGAGGAACTGGCCGGCGGTTCGCTCTACTGGATTCACGGGCATCAGCTTGTCGGCCGCAGCCCCCTGTTGGGCTTTCAGGAAACCGGGCAGGGGCGCTACTGGATACGGCTGGAACCGCGCCTGATTCCGGTTCGGGCGCAGCCCAAGCGCGCGCATCAGGGCTGGCGCTATCTGGAAGACAAGGATGCGCCGCCCGATCTGGGGGCGGGCGAGGCGAACGACCTCGACGCCATGCCACCCGCGATGATCGGTGAGCTGTCGAAGCTGGGCTTGCTGTGAAGCGGTAAGGACCGTCGCCTCTTCGTGCCCTAGCCGAAGATCGCGCGGAAGATGATCGCGACGGGAATCCAGAGCAGGCCCCCGCCAATGCTGGCCACCCAGAGTTGCAGCAGGTCGCGGCGGAAGCGCACGGCCAGCCCATGGGCGGGCAGGCCGCTCTGGTCCAGAATATCCCAGCGGTGTTCCAGCCCGCGCGCCGCGATGGCGAAGCCGCCGATCGCGACCACGATGCCCAGGTGCAGCAGCAGCGATCCGCCCATTTTGGCGACGATGAAAATCTGAAGCAGGCAGAAGGCGACCAGGGCGGCGGCCAGATGCGTACTCATCCGCCGGGCAAAGCCTGAACGGTGCGTTGCGCCATCCTTCCACATCGTCGCCAAATGCCTGACCCTTTCCATCTGATTTGTTCAGCAAAACATGAACGGCCGAACCGATCAACGGCAAAATCGGGCGTTTCGTGGAAAAAGCGTGGATCAGGCTTCCACCCGATCGGCGTCCAGCACCTGACGGACCTTCACCGCAAGCTGATCGAGGGTGAAGGGCTTGGCCAGGAAGGAAACGCCGGGGTCCAGCATGCCGTTATGAACGATCGCGTTGCGGGTATAGCCCGTGGTGTAGAGGATCTTGAGGTCGGGGCGGGTTTCACGGGCGCGGTCGGCCAGCATCCGACCGTTGATGCCCGGCATGACGATGTCGGTGAACAGCATGTCGATGCGCGGTTGGATCGTCAGCATTTCCAGCGCCTGCTCGCCGTCCGACGCCTGAACGATGGTGTAGCCCAGTTCCCGCAGGGAATCGACCGACATGTGCCGCACCCGCTCCTCATCCTCGACCACCAGGATGATCTCCTCGCCGCGGGCGCGGGGCAGTTCCATGGGGCTGACGGCCACGGTTCCAGCCACGGCGTCCGGTCCATAATGGCGCGGCATATAGACCTTGATGATCGTCCCTTCGCCCGGTTCGGAATAGATTTTCACATGGCCGCGCGACTGTTTGATGAAGCCGAAGACCTGGCTGAGGCCGAGGCCCGTGCCCTTGCCCACGCCCTTGGTGGTGAAGAAGGGGTCGAAGGCGCGTTCCACCACTTCGGGCGGCATGCCCGTGCCGGTGTCGGTCACGGAAACCATGACATATTGACCCGCCGCGACATCGTCCTGAACAGCAACATAGGCATCGTCGAGATGCGCGTTCGCCGTTTCGATCGTCAACCGCCCACCGGACGGCATGGCGTCGCGCGAATTGACGCACAGGTTGATGATCGCCGCTTCCAGCTGGCTGGCGTCGATGCTTGCCCGCCACAGGCCACCCGCCAGCACGGTTTCGACGCGAATGCTCTCCCCGATCGTCCGGCGCAGCAATTCCGACATGCCGCCGACCAGCCTGTTGACGTCGGTCGGCTGCGGGTCGAGCGGCTGCTGCCGGGAAAAGGCGAGCAACCGCGCGGTGAGTTGTGCGGCGCGCTGGGCGCCCTCCGCCGCATTGTCGATGCCCTTAACGATATGCGCGTCGATGTCCGGCGTCAGGCGCCGCCGCGCGATGTCGAGCGAGCCGATGACGATGGCGAGCATATTGTTGAAGTCATGGGCGATGCCGCCGGTCAGCTGGCCGATGGATTCCATCTTCTGCATCTGGCGAAGCTGCGCTTCCGCCGCTTCGCGCTCCAGCCCTTCCGCTATCAGCCGTTTGTTGGCATGGCTCAGCGCCCTCTGGCTTTCCATCGCCTCCGCCACGCGGCGATAGGCGGTGCGCAGCGCCAGCGCGCCGAGCAGCGTGACCAGCACCGCGGAAATCGCCATGCCGGCCGATACCATCAGGCTGAGATGATTGTCATTGGCGGTGCGGCGCTTGAGCAACTGCGCCTCGCGCGCGCGCATGGTTGCCACCAGCGCGCGGATTTTGGTCATGGTGACCATGCCTGCATTGAAATCGTCCGGCGCGATCACTTCCCCCTTCCGGCGGCGTTCGATCCCGGTGCGCATCAGGAACAGCCGGTCGTCGAGCAGTGCTTCGAGTGCGTCAACCGATTGGATCTGACCCGGATTGTCATGCATTTCGGTCCGCAACGTCGCCAGTTCCTCCCGCCATTCGCGACGGAAGCTCTCATAAGGGCCGAGGAAGGATTCTTTGCGCGTCAGCATGAAGCCGCGCTGGCTGCTTTCCGCCTCCTGCGCATGCAGAAGCAGGGTGGAGAGCTGGTTTTCCACGCGCAGCGTATGCTGGACCCAGATATTGACCCGTTGCTGCACCGTATAGAACCAATAAGTGCTGCCAACGGCCAGGACGACGACGAGCAACGCCAGCAGCAACAGGATGATCGACCGTTCTGGGCGGATGGCGGGCATGATGCTGCAAGATGCGGAAAGATAGGGCCGGGGGCAAGCGCGATGCGTCGGTCCCGTGAAAGGTCGACCTTGGTGTCCGTCAGTCGCGCCAGCTCGAATCGATCCGGTCGATCCGGCGGACCATCGCCTCGAAATCGGGAACGCCGGGGCCGACGGGCAATTGCACGCCGGACAGGTCGCGCTGGTGCACGGCGATGACCGCCTCAGGGATTTCGACCGGCGTGCCGGCCGCCCCGGTCGCCACCTGAATCTCGCAGGCGCGTTGCAGCATCCATTGGGTCAGGAAGGCCTGCGGCAGGCTTTTCGCCATGACCAGCGTGCCATGGTTGCGCAGCATCATGATCCGGCGCTGGCCAAGATGGGTGATCAGCCTTTCCCCTTCCTCGGGCCGAATCGTGATGCCTTCGAAATCATGATAGGCGATTCGGCCGGTGAAGGCGGCGGCGTAGAAATTGGTCGGCGTCAGCCCCTCTTTCGTCGCGCTCACCGCCATGCCCGCCGTTGTATGGGTATGGATGATGCAATGGGCGTCGGGAAGGTGCCGGTGAAAGATGCTGTGCTGGGTGAAGCCGGCGCGGTTGACCGGATAGGGGCTGCCGTCCAGCACATGGCCGTCAATGTCGATCTTGACCAGGTTCGACGCCGTCACCTCACTGTAGAGAAGTCCGAAAGGGTTGATCAGAAAGGCGTTTTCCTCTTCCGGCACACGCAGCGTGATGTGGTTGTAGATCAGTTCCGACCAGCCCAGATGGTCGAAGATGCGGTAACAGGCGGCCAGTTGCCGGCGTGCTTCCCATTCTGAAGCTGACATGCGCGGGGTCTCGGCAGCGGTTGCCATGGGGATCCTCCTCACTATTCAGGGTCACGACTATCCGCCTTGCGGCGTCCTGAGTCGAGAGGCACGGCTTTTGGGTTGAATTTGCGCGACTCTGCTGGTAGGGCGCGCCCCACACGGCGCAGGGTGACCTGTGGCGACTCACCGCTATTTTATTCGGGCGGCCCGTCGGGAAGGGTTTTGTTTCCTGGCGATCCTTCCGTTTTCGACTGGAGTTTGACTGGCTTATGCAAATCATCGTTCGCGACAATAATGTCGACCAGGCCCTGCGCGCGCTCAAGAAGAAGCTGCAGCGTGAGGGCGTGTATCGCGAGATGAAGTTGCGCCGTCACTATGAGAAGCCGTCCGAGAAGCGCGCCCGTGAAAAGGCGGCGGCTGTCCGCCGCGCGCGCAAGCTGGAGCGCAAGCGCGCCGAGCGCGACGGCGTCCGTTAAGGATCGCCGTTACCGGGACGGTCGCCCGATCGTCCCGTTCTTCTGCTGAAAAAATACACCCGCACCAACTGCGAGGCCCAGGTTCATGTCCACGACAGCTGTTCCCCTTCGTCCTATCGCCAAGGGGTCGCTGACGCGCCTCTGGATCGGTGTTGCCGCGGTTGCGCTGGCCGCAGGCGGTCTGGCCTGGGCCGGGCAGCGCGGCGTCGAGCCGTCGCCCGCCACCTTCCTGACGCGCAATGCGCATGAGGCGGGCGTTGTGACGACCGAATCGGGTCTGCAGTACAAGGTGCTGGAAGAAGGCGCCGGCCCCAGCCCGACGCCCGCCGACGTGGCGCTGGTCGGATATAAGGGCACGCTGCTCGACGGCACGGTGTTCGATGAGAATCCGCAGACCGCCATGCCGGTCGACGGCGTGGTGCCGGGCTTCTCCGAAGGCCTGCAGAAGATGAAGAAGGGCGGCAAATACCGCCTGTGGATTCCGCCGCAGCTTGGTTATGGCGATCAGGCGGCGGGTCCGATCCCGGCCAACTCCGTGCTGGTGTTCGACGTCCAGCTGCATGATTTCAAGTCCAAGGCGGATATCATGCGGATGCAGCAGATGATGCAGCAGCAGGGCGCGATGCCGTCGGGGCACTGATCCCGGACTTATAGTCGAAAAGATAGAGAGGGTCGGGTTTTCCCGGCCCTTTTTCTTTGGGAACTCCCGCCTTCGCAGGAGTGCGAGAGTTTCTAGGCCGTGACCGCAACGGCGGCGGCGCTCTCCGCCTTGGCTTCCAGCGCCTTGGCGCGTTCCTCCAGCCAGACCTTGATCATGGCGACGATGGGATCGGCCAGGAACAGCCCCATGATCCCGAACAGCGCACCGAACAATATCTGCGCTGCCAGCACCAGCGCCGGGGCAAGGTCGGTGGCACGCTTCGCCACCATCGGCACGATCAGATAGCCGTCGACGATCTGCACGGCCAGATAGATGCCAAAGGCATAAAGGCCCGCATGAACGCCCGCCGAAAAGCCCACCAATATGATCAGCACGCCCGAAATGATCGACCCGATATTGGGCAGGAAGGCGAACAGCCCGGTCAATATGCCCAATAGTCCGGCCATGGGAATGCCGCCCGCCCAGAGCAGCAGCCAGACGCCCACGCCCTCCACCGTCATGCCGATGAGCCGCCCGAACATCAGCCGCCGCAGCGTCCAGCCCATCCGGTCGGCAATGGCGTAGAAATGGCTGCGCTTGTCCATCGGCAGCATCCAGGCGACGCCACGCTCATAGAGCTTGGGCTCGATGGCGATGAAGATGGCGAGGACCAGCATCATGACCCCGCTGGTGATCGCGCCCACGGCGGTTCCGACCGCCGCGGTCACCCGGCCCAGCGAACTCATCGCCTGGCTGGCGAGACTCTTGAAATCCTCGGGCGTGGTGGTGACGCCCATCTGTTGGAGCCAGCCGCCGATGCGGTTCACCTGGGCTTCGACGATGGTGCGCATGGCCTGCGCCTGCGCCGCCAGGCTCGATCCGGTGAGGTAGAAGGTGTAGATGAGGAAGGCGAGCGCGGCGAGCAGCACGATCGCCAGACGCCAGCCCCGCCCGATCGGCAATACCCGTCCCAGCAGCCGTGTGCCGCCGTCCATCATCGTCGTCAGCACCAGCGCGCCCATGACCAGCAGCAACGGCTGGGCCAGCAGCACGACCAGCGCGATGGCGATACCCATGGCGAACCAGACGGCCGCCCGCCTTGCCTCATGCTGGACCAGCGGGCTTTGCCGTTCGCTGGGGCCGGGTTGTTCGATATGGACCTGTTCGTCGCTCAACCCGCACCCCCTTTGATGCAAAAGCTATTTCGGAACGGCAACGCTCGCGGGACGCAGGCTGTTCCCCGCCCGGCCGCTGCGGAAGGCATGGAGCCAACTCAGCGGGTTCCAGCCCGAATCGCCGTCGAGCGAGAAGGTGATGAATTCCGCCCGGCCGCCGATCGATTCCCATGGCACCGGCCCGCCAAGGCCGTTTTCCTCCAGCGGCGCCCGGCTGTCGGCGCTGTTGTCGCGATTGTCGCCCATCAGGAAGACATGGCCCTCCGGAATCCGCACCGGCCCGTACCAGTCAAGCGTGCTCGGTCCCATGTCGATGACGACATAGCTCTTGCCGTTGGGCAGGGTTTCCTGCCGCACTGGCAGTTCGCACCAGCTCTTGCCGTTCGCATCGGTCACCAGCGCGCCGGGGAACTGCATTGGCGGGCAGGGGGCATTGTTGTCGACCGGAATACGGATCGGCTTCAGCACCTTCTGCGGCACCGGCACGCCGTTCAGGATGACCTGGCCGCCGCGCACTTCCAATATGTCGCCGGGCAGGCCGATGACGCGCTTGATATAATCCTCGCGCTTGTTCTGGGGCGAAACGATGACGATGTCGCCGCGCTGGGGCATGTGCCCGAAGATTCGGCCCTTCAGAAAGGGCAGCGGATGGAAGCTGGGCGAGACATAGGACCAGCCATAGGGAAATTTGCTCACCACCAGCCGGTCGCCCTTCAACAGCACCGGCATCATCGATTCGCTGGGAATGTAGAAGGGTTTGGCGACGAAGCTGTGGAAGGCCAGTACCGCCAGGATCAGCAGGCCGATGCTCTTCGCTTCCTGCCACCAGTCGACCGATGTCTTTTCGGGGCCCTCTGTTTGCGGCGTGGTCGGCTCGTCGGAGGGAAGGGGGCTGTTCTCGGTCATGTCCGCTGCCGTCATGGAAGGAATTCCGGCTGAAGAAGCCCCGACGTCACAGCGGCAGGGCTTCAATGATAACAAAGGCCTGTGCCCATGGATGATCGTCGGTGAGCGTCAGGTGAATGACCGGGCGATGACCGGCGGGCACCAGCGATTCCAGCCGGGTCAGCGCGCCGCCGGTCAGTTCCAGTGTCGGCGCGCCGCCGGGGCGGTTGACCACGCCGATATCCTTCATGAACACGCCCTTGTTGAAGCCTGTGCCCACGGCCTTGGAAAAAGCCTCCTTGGCGGCAAAGCGCTTGGCGAGCGTGCCCGCCTTGGTGAAGGGGCGGCGGTCAGCTTTCGCCCGCTCGATGGCTGTGAAGACGCGATTCTCGAATCGTTGGCCAAAGCGGTCGAGCGAATTCTGTATCCGCTCGATGTTGCAGAGGTCGGAACCCAGGCCGATGATCAACGCACCAGATCCATCTGCCGCCGCATTTCGCGGATGCTGCCTTCCAGACCGCTGAGAATCGCCTCACCGATCAGGAAATGGCCGATATTGAGTTCCACGATCTGCGGAATCGCGGCGATGGGACCAACATTGTCGTAGGTCAGGCCATGGCCCGCATGCGGTTCGATGCCGTTCTTGGCAGCCAGCGCGGCGGCGTCGGACAGGCGGCGCAGTTCCTCCGCCCGCTCGGTGCCGGTGATATGGGCATAGCGGCCGGTGTGGAACTCGACCACCGGGGCGCCGAGGCGGATCGCCGCCTCGATCTGCGCCGGTTCGGGTTCGATGAACAGGCTGACCCGGATGCCCGCATCATTGAGCGCGCCGACGATCGGGCGCAGCGCGTCCATCTGCCCGACGGCGTCGAGGCCGCCTTCGGTCGTCCGCTCCTCCCGCTTTTCCGGCACGATGCAGGCGGCGTGCGGACGGTGCCTGAGCGCGATGCCCAGCATCTCCTGCGTTGCCGCCATTTCCAGATTGAGCGGCACGGTGAGCGCCGCCATCAGAGTCGCGATATCCTCATCGCGGATATGGCGCCGGTCTTCCCGCAAATGGGCGGTGATGCCATCCGCTCCCGCCTTGACCGCCAACAGCGCGGCCTTCACCGGATCGGGATGCTCGCCTTCCCGCGCGTTGCGGATGGTCGCCACATGATCGATGTTGACGCCCAGGCGCAAGGGGGCGGGGGAGTGCGGCATGGGCTTCTACTGCTTCCGGCTGCCGGGCTTGGTCGCCGGGATCGCCGCCAGTTCGGGCGGAATCTGGTCGGCCTCATAGACCGGGAAATTGATGCTGACGAGCGGGTAGAAGGGGACGCCCAGATCGACTTCGCCTGCCGATCGATCGACCAGCGCGACTTCCGCGACGACGATGCCGCCTTCGGCCTCGACCGCCTCGATCGCCTGACGCGAGGACAGGCCTGTGGTCACTACGTCCTCGACCATCAGCACCTTCTGGCCTGGGGTGATGGCAAAGCCGCGGCGCAGTTCGAACGTGCCTTCGGGGCGTTCGAGGAACACCGCATCCTTGTCGAGCGCGCGACCGACCTCATGGCCGATGATAAGGCCGCCCATGGCCGGAGAAACGACCAGATCGATCTCCTGCCGCATTTCGCGCGGCAATTTCTGCACCGTGGCGCGCGCCAGCCGACCCGCGCGTTCGGCGTTCATCAGCACGCGGGCGCACTGAAGATAATTGGCGCTGCGGCGGCCGGAGGACAGAATGAAATGCCCCTCCAGCAACGCGCCCGCAGCCCTGAATTCCGCTAATACTTCCTCGTCGGTCATTCGATTCTTCGATCCATTCGTCCGCGCCGCCTGCCTGATGTCGAAGCGGCCCGTCTTCCCTTCATGGGTCGCCCCATGATCGCGCCCCTGTGCGCGGGGAGCGAGATAGGCTCACCAACTAGGCGTTGCAACAGCGAAGAAAATCTGGTTGTGGAAGGTTGAGGCATAAAAAAACGATGCTTATAAGCCGTGGCGGACCGAAACAGGCGGGGGGAGGCGTATCCATGCGTGTGTCTTCGTTGCAGCGGCGCCAAGGGGTTACGGGGTAAGAAGACGCTATGAAAAAGGTGAAATCGCTCGTCCTCGCCGGGTTGTTGGCCTTTGCGCCCACACTCGCGATGAACGGTCCGGCACTGGCGCAGGAGAATGCCGCAGTCGCGGCGCCCGCCGCCGGAAATGAAACGGCGGCCGCCGATTCGGCCAGCAATGCCGCGGCACCCGCCGCCGCTTCCGCAGAAAAGGTCGCCGCGCCGCCGCGCATGAAGCCGACCCTGGGCATCGGGATGCCGATGCCGGGTGAAATCACCCTTCAGAAGCAGTTTTCGCCGACCGGCCACACGGCCCGCTGGCTGCATGACCAGATGCTGCTGCCGATCATCACCATCATCTCGATCTTCGTGCTCGTCCTGATGCTCTATGTGATGGTCCGCTTCCGCCAGAGCGCCAATCCGACGCCGTCCAAAACCTCGCACAATACGGTGATCGAGGTGATCTGGACCGTGGTGCCGGTGGTCATCCTGCTGGTGATCGCGGTGCCCTCGATCGGGCTGCTCGCCGACCAGTACAAGCCCGCGCCCAAAGATGCGCTGACTGTCAAGGTCACCGGCTATCAATGGTATTGGGGCTATGAATATCCCGACAACGGGATTCCTGAGTTCGTTTCCAACCTGCTGCCCAGGGACAAGGCGGAGGCCAATGGTGAGCCCTATCTGCTGGCGCCCGACAATCGGCTGGTCCTGCCGGTCGGTCGTCCGATCAAGCTGATCATCACCGGCGCTGACGTGATCCACAGCTTCGCGGTGCCTTCGCTCTGGGTGAAGATGGACGCGGTGCCGGGCCGTCTCAATGAGAAGAGCTTCACCATCGAGAAGCCGGGCGTCTATTACGGCCAGTGCTCGGAACTGTGCGGCGCCCGCCACGGCTTCATGCCGATCGCGGTCGAGGCGCTTCCGCCGGCCCAATTCGACCAGTGGCTGCTCTCGCAGGGCGGGAAGCTCAAGGGCGCAGGTGCGGCGACGACCGCTCAGGCCGCCCAGCCCGCCGCCCCCGCCGCCAAGCTTTGATGTAAGGGCAGATACGCCATGACCACCATTACCGCAGATCATCACGGCGATCATGTGCACGAGCATCATGACGCCGATCACAAGCCGGCCTTCTTCCAGCGTTGGTTCATGTCGACCAACCACAAGGATATCGGCACGCTCTATCTGATCTTCGCGATCATCGCCGGCATCATCGGCGGTGCGATTTCGGGCCTGATGCGCGCCGAACTGGCGGAGCCGGGCATCCAGTATCTCCAGACCTGGGCGCAGTTCAGCGATGGCCCAAGCGCCACGCTCGATCAGGCCTATCACCTCTGGAACGTGCTGATCACGGCGCACGGCCTCATCATGGTCTTCTTCATGGTGATGCCCGCGATGATCGGCGGCTTCGGCAACTGGTTCGTGCCGATCATGATCGGCGCGCCGGACATGGCCTTCCCGCGGATGAACAATATCAGCTTCTGGCTGCTCATCCCGGCTTTTGCGCTACTGCTCGGTTCGAGCTTCTTCCCCGGCGGCACCGGCAATGGTGCGGGCACCGGCTGGACGGTCTACGCGCCGCTCTCGACCAGCGGTTCTGCGGGGCCGGCGGTCGACATGGCGATCCTGTCGCTGCACATTGCGGGCGCCAGCTCGATCCTGGGTGCGATCAACTTCATCACCACCATTTTGAACATGCGCGCGCCGGGCATGACCCTGCACAAGATGCCGCTGTTCGTCTGGTCGGTGCTGGTCACCGCCTTCCTGTTGCTGCTCGCGCTGCCGGTTCTGGCCGCCGCGATCACCATGTTGCTGACCGACCGCAATTTCGGCACGACCTTCTATGATGCCGCCGGCGGTGGCGATCCGGAACTGTACCAGCATCTCTTCTGGTTCTTCGGCCACCCCGAAGTGTACATCATGATCCTGCCGGGCTTCGGCATCGTCAGCCAGATCGTTTCGACCTTCAGCCGCAAGCCGGTCTTCGGCTATCTCGGCATGGCCTATGCCATGGTCGCGATCGGTGTGGTCGGCTTCGTCGTGTGGGCGCACCACATGTTCGTCACCGGCATGTCGGTGAACGTGAAGATGTACTTCACCGCCGCCACGATGGTCATCGCGGTGCCCACCGGCATCAAGATCTTTTCCTGGATCGCGACGATCTGGGGCGGCTCGATCAGCTACAAGACCCCGATGGTCTGGGCGCTGGGCTTCATCTTCCTGTTCACCGTGGGCGGCGTCACCGGCGTGGTGCTGGCCAATGGCGGCGTCGACGACGTGCTGCACGACACCTATTATGTCGTCGCACACTTCCACTATGTGCTGTCGCTGGGCGCGGTCTTCGGCCTGTTCGCGGGCTTCTACTACTGGTTCCCGAAAATGTCGGGCCGGATGTACAATGAATTCCTCGGCCACCTGCACTTCTGGGTGTTCTTCGTCGGCGTGAACATGCTGTTCTTCCCGATGCACTTCCTGGGCCTGTCGGGCATGCCCCGCCGCTACCCGGACTATCCGGAAGCCTTTGCCTATTGGAACAAGTTCGCCAGCCACGGCTATGAGGTCATGGCCGCCGGCATGCTGATCTTCTTCGTCAATCTTGTCTGGTCGCTCGTTGCCGGCAAGAAGGCGGAGGGCAATCCCTGGGGCGAAGGCGCCACGACGCTGGAATGGACGCTGTCCAGCCCGCCGCCCTTCCACCAGTTCGAAACGCTGCCGGTCATCGACTGATCGCAGCCTTGGGGCATTCCGATTTGCGGGAATGCCGGGATTGGCGTAAGGGCGCGCCAGTTCCAGCAAACACGGAGCAGGCCCGGCGCGGACCATCGTGCCGGGCTGCCGTATGAGGAGATTATGGCAAGTTCGCCGGTCATGTCGGAAGGTTCAGCATCTGTGATTCCCGCCCATTGGCGGGATTTCGTCGCGCTGACCAAGCCGCGGGTAATGACCCTGGTGGTTTTCACCGGGCTATGTGGCCTGCTTGCTGCGCCGGGTCATATTCATCCGGTACTCGGCTTTACGGCGATTCTCTGCATTGCGCTGGGCGCAGGTGCGGCGGCGACGCTCAACCAATGGTATGAGGCCGATATCGACGCGAAGATGAAGCGCACGGCCAATCGTCCGATTCCCGGCGGACGGATGGACCGGCAATCGGCTCTGCATTTCGGCGTGGGTCTCTCCTTCTTTTCGGTACTGCTGATGGGGATCGCGACCAACTGGCTTGCGGCGGCCGTGCTGGCAGTGTCGATCCTCTTCTACGTCTTCAT
This sequence comes from Sphingobium sp. EM0848, assembly GCF_013375555.1. Classification (NCBI taxonomy): domain Bacteria; kingdom Pseudomonadati; phylum Pseudomonadota; class Alphaproteobacteria; order Sphingomonadales; family Sphingobiaceae; genus Sphingobium; species Sphingobium sp. EM0848. Next base: position 2,446,126 of record NZ_JABXWB010000001.1, on the reverse strand, counting down.
CTACACCATCTGGCTGAAGCCCCGGACGGCGCAGAATATTGTGATCGGTGGTGCTGCGGGCGCTTTCCCGCCGGTGATTGGCTGGGCAGCGGTGACGGGGGATATCGGTGCGCTGCCTATCGCCCTTTTCATGCTGGTCTTCTTCTGGACTCCGCCGCACTTCTGGTCGCTCGCGCTGTTCGTGAAGACGGATTATGCCGCCGCCGGCATTCCCATGTTGCCGGTCGTTTCGGGTGAAGTCGTCACGCGCCGCCAGATCTGGTTCTACACCGCGATCATGGCTGCGGCGGCGATGGCGCCGGTGATCTTGCGTCTGACCGGCCCGGTCTATGGCACGGCGGCGCTGCTCGGCACGGCGCTGTTTGCGGTCTTCGCCTTTCAGGTCTACCGCCACCGTGAGAGTGATCCCGCGCGCATGGGTCCGGAAAAGCGGCTGTTCAAATATTCGATCCTTTACCTCTTCCTGTTGTTTGGAGCGGTAGTGGCTGACCGATGGATGTTCCCATGACGCCCGAAGAAGACCGGCAAATCCGTACCCGTCAGAAAAGCCGCGCCATTGTGACGGGGCTGTTGCTCGGCGGGTTGGTCATTCTCTTCTACGCCATCACCATCGCCAAGATCAGCGGGGGGCATTGATGGCGAGTCTGCCTCCTTCTCCCTTTGATCAGGGCCGCCGCAACCGGCGGACGATGATCTGGATGGCGGGCGTTGGCCTGGCCATGCTGGGCCTCGGTTTCGCCTCGGTTCCGCTCTATCGGATTTTTTGCGAGCGCACTGGCTTTGGTGGCACCACGCAGCGGGCCGCCGCTGATGTGCAGGTGCGTGAAGCCACTGGGCACCGCATGTCGATTCGCTTCGATTCCAACGTGGCGCCCGGCATGCCCTGGCAGTTTCGCCCTGAACATGCGACCCAGACGGTGACGGTCGGTGCCCGCAGCATGGCGATTTTCCTGGCCAAGAACATGTCGGACAAGCCCGTTACGGGCACGGCCAGCTTCAACGTCACACCTTTGCAGGCCGGGGCCTATTTCACCAAGATTCAATGTTTCTGCTTCACCCAGCAAACCTTGCAGCCGGGGGAAGAGGTCCGCATGCCGGTGATCTATTATGTCGATCCCAAGATATTGGACGATTACGACAATAAGGACACACAGGAAATCACGCTGAGCTATACCTTCTATCCTGTTGAGCAGGATAAAAAGCCAAGCTAAGCAACAACGATAACGCGAACGGGGATGAGAACGTCATGGCAGGCGCCAAGAACCACGATTATCATATTCTTCCGCCCAGCATCTGGCCGCTATTCGGCTCTATGTCGGCGCTGGTCATGGCCTTTGGCGCGATCATGTGGATGCATCCCGACGCCATGCCGGCCGGCGGCGGCTGGGTTTTCCTGATCGGCGTGGCAGGCGTGCTGTTCACCATGTTCAGCTGGTGGAGCAACGTCATTGCCGAAGCCCATGCCGGGGACCATACGCCGGTGGTGCAGCTTCATCTGCGCTACGGCATGATCCTGTTCATCGCATCGGAAGTGATGTTCTTCGTCGGCTGGTTCTGGTCCTTCTTCGACTTCTCGCTCTTCCCGAGCCAGCTCGCGCCGATCGACGGGATGTTCCCGTCCAAGGGCATCGAGGTGATGAACGCCTTCGAACTGCCGCTGCTCAACACGCTGATCCTGCTCTGTTCGGGCACGACCGTCACCTGGGCGCACCACGCGCTGATCCATGGCGATCGCGAGGGATTGAAGCGGGGTCTGACGATCACCGTCATCCTCGGCCTGCTCTTCTCCTCGATCCAGGCCTATGAATATGCGCATGCGCCGTTCCCCTTCGGTCACACGCCCTATAGCTCCGCCTTCTACATGGCGACCGGCTTCCACGGCTTCCACGTCCTGATCGGCACCATCTTCCTGATCGTGAACCTGATCCGCGCGCATCGGGGCGATTTCACCCCGCGCCAGCATTTCGGTTTTGAAGCCGCAGCCTGGTATTGGCATTTTGTCGACGTCGTGTGGTTGTTCCTCTTCGTCGTCATCTATGTCTGGGGTGGCTGGGGCGCGCCGGTCCACGGCGGCTGATCGGACGGCTTCGTCCATGATTTGGGTAGAAACGGCCGGATGCGATCCGGCCGTTTTCTTTTTGGAAAGGCGGCCCTATGCCTGATTCCATGCTATCGACCGATCCTGTTTCCGGTGCATCGCAGCCCCTGCTGATGGCAGCGGCGCGTGGGGCGTGCCCGCAATGCGGCGCGGCGACGATGTTTGTCGGGCCGGTGCGCTTCGCCCCTTCCTGCCGGGCTTGCGGGCTTGATCTTGGGCAGTTCAATGTCGGTGACGGCCCGGCTGCCTTCCTGACCCTGATCGTTGGCGCCGTGATGGTGGCATTGGCGCTGACCTTGGAACTGAAGGTGCATCCCCCGCTCTGGCTGCATATCCTGTTGTGGACGCCGTTGACGGTGCTGGCCGTAGTCGGGAGCCTGCGCGTGGCGAAGGCCATGCTGCTGATCCTCGAGTATCGCAACAAGGCGCGTGAGGGGCAGCTGAAGGTCAGGGAGCGTGACCAATGATCCGGCGCCTGCCTCTCCTGCCGACCCTGATCGTCGCGGCGGCGGTGCTGGTGATGATCGGCCTTGGCGTCTGGCAGTTGCAGCGCCGGGCCGAAAAGGAAGCGATGCTTGCGTTGGTCGCCGCCAACCCGGCGCGACCCGCAGTGACTTTCCCAACCTTTCCGCCCGTGCCGTCCGATTTGCTCTTCCGCCGATCCTCCGTTCATTGTCTGCATGTGATCCGCTGGCATAGCGAGGCAGGCCGGGCGGCCGATGGATCGACCGGCTATCGCTATATCGCCGAATGCGCGACCGGAGCAGAGGGGCCGGGTGTGCTGGTCGCGGCGGGCGTGGCGGCCCGGCCCGATGCCAAACCGCAATGGGGCGGCGGCCAGATGCGCGGATGGATCGGAGAGGAGCCGGATCATCGCTCCCTGCTCTCGCGGATCAGCGGCAAGGCCTTGCCTTTGCGGCCGATGCTGATTGCGGGAGAGGGTGTGCCGGGCCTCAAGCCATTGGCGCCCCCGGCGGCGGCGGATGTGCCCAACAACCATCTGGCCTATGCCGTGCAATGGTTCTTCTTTGCCGCCATTGCCGTCATCATCTATCTTCTGGCTGTCGCCAGACGGACCCCGGCGCCTTAAAAGCTTGCTCCAAGGCGCGTCCAGCGCTACCGGGCTACCCCATCATGCAATATGTGAGCACCAGGGGGAGCGCGCCCGCGCTCGGGTTCGAGGATGTGACGCTGGCAGGGCTGGCGTCCGATGGTGGACTCTATCTGCCGGAAAGCTGGCCCAGCTTCTCCGCCGAGGATATTCGCGCGCTTTCGGGCCTGTCCTATGTCGAAACGGCGGTGCGGGTCATGGCGCCCTTCGTCGCGGGATCGCTGAGCGAAGAAGAATTGCGCGAGCTGTGCACGGCCGCCTATGGCCGGTTCAGCCATGACGCGGTGACGCCACTGGTTCAACTGGATCACCGGCACTGGCTGCTCGAACTGTTCCATGGCCCGACGCTGGCGTTCAAGGACGTCGCGCTGCAACTGCTCGGCCAATTGTTCGAGCGTTTCCTGTCGCGCCGGGACGATCATCTGACCATTGTCGGCGCGACCTCCGGCGATACCGGATCGGCGGCGATCGATGCCGTGGCGGGCCGGGCGAAGATCGACATCTTCATGCTGCATCCCGAAGGCCGTGTGTCGGACGTCCAGCGCCGCCAGATGACCACGGTGCTGGCGCCCAATGTCTACAATATCGCCATCGACGGCAGCTTCGACGACGCACAGGCGCTGGTGAAGGCGATGTTCAACGATGCGGCCTTTGCACGCCGGTTCAACCTGTCGGCGGTGAACAGCATCAACTGGGCACGGCTGATGGCGCAGGTCGTCTATTATTTCTACGCCGCCGTCCGCCTGGGCGCGCCGGAGCGGGAGATCGCCTTCTCCGTTCCGACCGGCAATTTCGGCGACGTGTTCGCGGGCTATGTCGCGGCGCAGATGGGCCTGCCGGTGGCGAAGCTGATGGTCGCCACCAACGTCAACGATATCCTGCATCGGGCGCTGGCTGAGGGTGACTACAGCCAGGGCCAGGTGGTGGCGACGGCGACGCCGAGCATGGACATCCAGGTCAGCTCCAATTTCGAGCGGCTGTTGTTCGATGCCGGCGGGCGTGACGGCAAGGCGCTGGCCGAGCAGATGAAGGGCTTCGAGGCGAGCAAGGCGATGCGCCTGACCAATGCGCAGCGGGAGGGGGCGTCGAAGCTGTTCACCTCCGCGCGGGTGGATGCTGACGGCATGACCATGGCGATGCGCTGGGCCTATGACGCGGCGGGGCAGGTGATCGATCCGCACAGCGCCATCGGTCTGGCGGCGGCGCGGACGGTTGATCTCGACCCGGCGGTTCCGGTGGTGACGCTGGCGACGGCGCATCCGGCAAAGTTCCCCACGGCGGTGGAAAGGGCGACCGGAATCCGTCCGGGCCTGCCTTCGCGGGTCGGTGACCTGTTCGCGCGGGAAGAGGCCTATGCCAAGCTGCCCGGCACTTTCGACGCGGTCACGGCCTATGTGGCGGAGCGGGCGACGCCGAGGGCCTGAGGGGTGGACCTTCAAACCCTTCCTGGTGAGCCCTGGGCCGATTATGGCCTGATCGATTCGGGCCATGGACGGAAGCTGGAGCGCTATGGCCGCTTCCGCTTCATCCGGCCCGAGCCGCAGGCGATGTGGGCGCCAGCGCAGGACGATTGGCAGGCCGATGGCGAATTCGTGCCCGGTTCCGACGAGGAAGGTGGCGGGCGCTGGTTCTATGAGCGGCCCGTGCCGGCCGAAGGCTGGCCGCTGCGCTGGAATGAGGTGACTTTCCAGTCGAGTTGCACGCCCTTCCGGCATCTGGGCTTCTTTCCCGACATGGCGCCGGTCTGGGACTGGATGCGCGGCAAGGTTGCCGACAAGATCGCCGCCGGGGACACGCCGCAGGTCATGAACCTGTTCGGCTATACCGGCGTCGGCACGCTGGCGATGGCCGCGGCGGGCGCGCAGATGGTGCATGTCGACGCCTCCAAGAAATCGGTGGCGCAGGCGCGGGCCAATGCGGGGCTGTCGGGGCTGGAAGACCGGCCGGTGCGCTGGATCGTCGACGATGCCGCCAAGTTTGTGGCGCGCGAGGTGCGGCGGGGGCGGCGCTATGACGGCATATTGCTCGATCCGCCCAAATATGGGCGTGGGCCGGATGGCGAGGTGTGGCGGCTGGAGGAGGATCTTCCGGGCCTTATCGCCAATTGCCGCCAGTTGCTGGACGCGGACAGCCGTTTTCTGTTCCTGACCGTCTATGCCGTGCGCATGTCGGCGCTGGCGATCGGGGAATTGCTGAAACAGGCCTTTGCCGATCTGCCGGGAACGGTGGAAGCGGGCGAACTGACGGTGCGGGAAGAGGCGCGCGGGTTGATGTTGCCGACCGCCATCTGGGCGCGGTGGAGCCGCTGAAGCGGTTCTCGGCTCAGCCGTTCACGATCATTTGATTGGGGATATGGGGGTGTGGACCTCGGCACCGCGCATATGCGTGCGGTCGGTTCGCGCCAGAGCCTGTTTCAGTGCTTCCGGGCGGGGCGCGACGAGGAAGCCGAAGCTGACGCAGCCCTGTCTGCTTTCGACCGCATGATGCAGGCGATGGGCCTGGACGATGCGCTTCATATAGGGTGAGCGCGGGACAAGGCGATGGCCGATCCGGCGGTGGACGATGATGTCGTGGAAGCCAAGATAGATCGCGCCATAGGCGGCGATGCCCGCGCCGGTTGCTGTTGCCCAGCCGCCCCAATGCCATTGCACGCCGCCCAACAGCAACAGGATGGAGGGCATGGCGAAGATCACGAAATAGAGGTCGTTGGCTTCCCAGAAGCCCCTGCGTGGGCGGTGGTGGCTGGCGTGGAGGAACCAGCCCGGTCCGTGCATCACCCAACGATGCATGACATAGGCGAAGCCTTCCATCGCGGCGACCGTGGCAAGGAAAATCAGGGCAAGCGGCAAGGCAGACATGCCACTTATATAGGGTCTGGGCGGTGTGCACGCGACCGGGAAAGGGCGGGCCATGAAAAAGGGCCGCGACCCTTGTGGATCGCGGCCCTCTTCGTGATTTTTCAGGCGATCAGAACGATGCGGTGATCGAACCGACGACGCCCGCCTTCGACAGATTGCGCGTTGTGCGGGGCGTGCCGTCCGCCGAGACATAAGACGACACGAAATTCTTATCGGTGTCGACATAGCTGACGCCCAAGGTCAGGTGGCCCCAAGTATAGGTCGCTCCGATGTTCCAGTCGGTGTAGCCCTTGTCAGCGAAGGTCAGCAGGCTGGGACCGAAGTTGTGGCCGAGATGCGCCGACACGCCGAGCGGAGTCTTGGGAATGCTGGCCGTCAGGTCACCCGCGAGGTACACATTATCCTTCTTGGTCAGGCCGCCGTCGATCGAAAGCGCCCGCTGCTTGGGTGCATAGTTGACCGTAACCTTCGCGGTCGCGGGGCCGAATGTGCCCTTGATCGAGGCATAGGGCTCAACGAAGTCGGTATTCGCACCGTGCGAGCCGGGATAGTAATAATAGAGGACGCCGACATCGACGGTGGCCGCGCCGATGGTCTTCGAATAGCCACCGATCAGGTCCAGTTCCTGATCGCTGCCATTGGCGACATAATCATCGATCGAGCTGCCCCAGGTCGAGACATAGAAGCCCGACGAGTGGGTGACGGTGATGCCGCCCTGCAGCGCGACGCGCTTGTCGGTCTGCGAAATGCCGCGGAAGCGATAGTCGGTGACGACGGCGGCGTTGCCGGAAACGGTCAGGTCCGAAGAAGGTGCGTCCTCAGCGAAGGCCGGTGCCGACAGGGCAGCAAGGGCGCATGCAAGAACGGGGGCCGAGAGGCCGAGAATGGACTTACGCATTTTAGGTTTCCCCTTGATAATATTCTGCGATCGTCCCGCCTGCGTCATGGTCCCAAGTCTCTATCACCCTGCACGGGATGGACCGGGTTGCCTCAACGATTGATGGATGCCTGTCCCCGCTGCGGCGCACAAGATTTTATTGCCGCAGCGTGTCGTTTGCTTCTCTAATGTTGCTGGTCTGCAACAAAATCGGGCATGATTATGGCGGAAGGCGGCCTTTCGCGCGCTTTTGGCCGCAATTTCCGTAAGGGAAAGCTATTGCGGCAGCGAGCCGCCAGGCGGCGCGTGGATGACGCGCTGCGGGTAGGGAATGGTGATCCCATGTTCACGGAACAGCAGCCACAGGCGGTTGAGCACGTCCGACTTCACATTGCCGACGCCGCCTTCCGGATCGCTGATCCACACCAATATGTCATGTTCGACGCGGTTCTCGCCAAAGGCGGTCAGCCACACATTGGGCTTGGGATTGCGCAGCACGCGGGGGCTTTCCTGCGCGGCGCGGAGCATCAGTTCCTGTGCCAGTTTGAGATCGCTGTCGAAACTGACACCCACGGGAATGCGGACGCGGACATTGCGGTCGGAATAGGACCAGTTTTCCACCTCCTGCGTCATCAGATTTTCGTTCGGGATCAGATGTTCCTTGCCGTCGCGGGTGATGACGGAGACGGCGCGCACGCCGATCTTGTTCACCCAGCCGAAGCTGTCGCCCACGACGATGACGTCGCCCGGCTTGATGGAGCGGTCCATCAGCAGGATGAGCCCGGCGATCAGGTTGCCGAAGGTCTTTTGCAGGCCGAAGCCGACCGCCAGCCCCAGCGCGCCGGAAAAGACGGTGAAGGCGGTGAGATCGATCGCCAGCAGATCGACACCGACGAAAAAGGCGATGACGATGACGGCAATGGCGGCGAGTTTCTGCACGAGCAGCTTTTGCGTGGCGTCCAGGCCATGGGCATGCGTGATGCTGCGCCCGATCATCCGGTTGGCGAGGCGCACGAGCGCGAAGAGGGTGACGCAGGTGGCGGCCATGCTGATCAGGTCGAGAAGGGTGATGCGGCGCTTGCCAAGGTTGATGCCGACGCCGTTCAGCATGTCGGCCACGGGCACGAAGCCGCCGCTGCTGCTGGAGAGGATGGTGACGAAGAGGAGCAGGGCGAGCGGCACCACCGCCCAGCGCGGGATGGCGAGGCTGCGCAATATATGGACGGCGAGCGCCGACAGGGCGAAGGCCAGCGCGGTGCCCAGCAGGAGATGGGCGAGGGTGCCGACCGGCCAGAGCGCGGCGGGCAGGATGAGCAGGCCGGCGGCCAGCAAATGGCGCAGGATCGGACGAAGATGCCCTGCCAGCGCATCGCCCAGCGGGCGGATGCGGCGCCGCATCAGCGGGCCGACGATATGGGCGACGGCGTCGGCCGTGAGATAGATCAGCCCGGCAAGGCCCAGGGCGACCAACGGGTGGACGATGGCGGGGTCGCCGGGGATCAGGGCAAGCAGGGCTGGGAAGCCCGGCGTCATCCGCGCGCCGCCCGGAAGCGGGCAAGACCGGCGTCGAGATCCGCGATCAGGTCGTCGGGGTCTTCGAGGCCGATTTGCAGGCGGACGACGGGACCTTCGGCCTGCCAGAGCGTGGCGCTGCGGTAGCGGGCGGGATCGACCGGCAAGGCGAGGCTTTCGAAACCGCCCCAGCTATAGCCGATGCCGAAATGGGCGAGGCCGTCGATCAGCGCGGCGCGAGATTGTTCGTCGCCGCCTTGAAGGACGAAGCTGAACAGCCCGCTGGAGCCGGTGAAGTCGCGTTGCCACAGCGCATGGCCGGGGCAGGAGGGCAGTGCCGGGTGGAGTATGCGGGCGACATCCGGTTGTTCGGACAGCCACTGGGCGATCTTCAGCGCGCTCGCCTGATGCTGGTTGAGGCGAACGCCCAGCGTGCGCAGGCCGCGCGAGGCGAGCCAGGCGTCATCGGGGCTGGTCATCTGGCCGAAGAGATAGGCGGTCTGGCGGATTTTGGGGAAGAAGGCCGGGGTGGCCGTCACCGATCCCATCATGACGTCGCTATGGCCGACTATATATTTGGTGCAGGCAAGGATGCTGATGTCGGCGCCATGGGCGAGGGCCGGGAAGAACCACGGGGTCGCCCAGGTGTTGTCGATCAGGGTTGCGACGCCCTTTTTCCGGGCGATGGCGGTGATGGCGGGGACGTCCTGCACCTCGAAGGTCAGGCTGCCGGGGCTTTCCATGAAGATGGCGCGGGTGGTGTCGGTGATGAGGTCCGCGATCCCGGCGCCGATGGTGGGATCGTAATAAACCGTCTCGATCCCGAGCGGGCGCAGCATCTGTTCGCAGAAATTGCGGGTGGGGTCATAGGCGCTGTCGACCATGAGGAGCCGGTCGCCCGGCTTCAGCACCGCCATCAGCGCGCAGGCGATGGCGGCAACGCCGGAGGGATAGAGCATCGTGCCTTCGGCGCCCGGCTCCATTTCGGTGAGGGCGTCGGCGAGGCTCCATGACGTCGGCGTGCCCTTGCGGCCGTAGAAGAGGCGTTCGTGGGTGCTGCCGCGCGCTGCGCTGCGCAGATGGGCGACATCATCGTAGAGGATGGTCGATGCGCGCCAGACGGGCGGGCTGACGATGCCGCCGGGCTGACCGGGCATGCCGGTCCATTCGGGCTTGCGGCCTGCCTGGGCGAGATGGGTGAGGGGTTTGCGCTTCCCTCGCTTGTCAGACTTGTCGCTCATGCTGCGGGGCCGGTTTCCTTCGGCGTGGCGGGGTCGAGGCCCCATTCGGACCAGCTGCCGTCATAGAGGGTGACGTCGGTCTTGCCGAGCAGTTCGAGGCCCGCGAGCAGGATGGCCGCCGTGACGCCGCTGCCGCAGCTGGTGATGATCGGGCGATCGAAATCCGTGCCGGCGTCGAGGAAGAGGCGGCGAAGGGCTTCTCCCTGCTTCATGCTGTTGTCGGCATTGTAGAAGGCCGAGGAGGGGATGTTGCGGCTCCCCGGAATATGGCCCGACGCCATGCCGGGGCGCGGTTCCTTTTCCTCGCCGGTGAAGCGGGGCGCGCCCCGGGCGTCGAGCACCTGTTCGGCCCCGGTTTCCAGATTGGCGAGCAGGTCCTGTTTGGTGCGGACCTGCGCGGGTGCGCGATGGGCGACGGCGTTGCCGCGCGGAGGCGTGGGGATGCCGCTTTCCGTGGCACGGCCTTCCGCCAGCCATTTGATGAGGCCGCCGTCGAGGATCGCGGCGCTTTTGCCGACGCCATAGAGGCACATCATCCACCAGCCGCGCGCGGCGCTGTGGGTGGGGCTGTTGTCATAGACGATGATGCGGCTGTCGGCGTCGATGCCGAGCTGCTGGCAACGCTCGGTCATGAAGGCGTCGGTGGGCAGCATGCCGGGGCGCGGATCGTCCGGGTCGGCAAGGGTGGGAAGGTCGAGGAAGGTGGCGCCGGGGATGTGGGCGGCCTCGAACTCGGCCCTGGGGTCGCGTGGGGTGCCGGGGAGGAAGAGGCTGGCGTCGATGATTCTGAGGTCGGGTTTGCCCAGCTCTCCAGCGAGCCAGTCGGTGGATATCAATATGTCCATGCGGCCTTTTCCTTCGTGCTGGCGTCCTTTCTAGGGTCGGCAGGCGAAGGTGGGAAGGGCCGATCGATTTTAGAGCATTTGCGCTCCAGGCGAAAAGGCTCAAGCACTTTGACGCCGCATTTTCCGAGCCGTTGACCGTCAACGGTCAGCTTGAAAATGCTTTAGCTGGCAAGCGAAAGTGCGGTCGCGCGGCTGCCGGGGGTGCGATATTGGCGCGGGCCGAGGTCGAGGCGGAAAGGAGCGAGGCGCTCGACCGGGGGCGATTGTTCCTCGCCCACGATGAAGGCGCCGCCGGTGCGGCCGGTTCCCTGATTGTCAACGCCTTCGCTTTCCCCCGTCCACCGATATTGCGCGTCGAAAGCGATCAGCGGGATCAGCAGGGCGCGCTGGCCCATCTGGATCGCCGCGATTTCCTGCGCATCGATACGCATTTCGCCGGTGAGCTTTTGCGTTTCGCCCGGCGCGATGGCGACGATGGAGTGCACGGGGAGGCCGGTTTCACCGGCGAAGAACTGCTGGAACAGCGGCTGTTGCTGGACATCGGCATTCGCGATCAGGCTGCGGACGAGGATATCCTCCGCTGCGCGGGTGCCGCGATTGTGGAGTGTCAGCCTATAGCCGATGGTTGCACCCATCAGCGTCAGGCGGGCGGCATGCACCTCCATCGCCAGGTCGAGCCAGGGGCGATCGATGGCGGCAGGCGCGGGTTCGGGCTTGGCCGGCGGCGGGACGGGAACGGGCCTGGATTGTGCTGGCTGCGGTTGTGCTGGCTGCGGTTGTGCAGGCTTGGGCTGCATGGGACGGGGCGCTGACGGCGGGGGGGCGGGCTCCGTTTCGTAAACCGGCGCCTCGGCCGCTTCCGGCTTGCGGCGACGCAGCCAGAGGAAGGCGCCGATCAGAGCGACGGCAACGGCTGTCCCGGCAATCCAGGGCCAGTTGGAGGCCGGCTCTTCGGCGGGCGCCAGCGGTGGTGTCTGGAGTGCGGGGGCGGCGGCATTGCCGGTGGCTGGCGGGGCCTGATTCTCGACCGGTTGGGGCGCTGGAGCCGGTGCGACGGGTATTGGCGCTGGGCCTGCCACGGGCGGCGTCGGTTCAGGCGCGCGCCGGGTTTCCGCGGGGGGCGCCGCCGGGCGGCGTGGGCGCTGCTGCTGGGGCGCGGGCTGCGGCGCGGGGGTGACGGCGGGCGGCACCTGAATCGTCGGGAGGACCACCGGCGGCGGCGTCACGGTTGTCGGCGCGCCACGGAAGACGTCGAGCTCGGGTCCCTGCTTGTTGGGATTGGTCGTTTGCGGATGCGGCGTGTTCGGCAGGTTGAAGACCGGTTCCGTGCTGTTCTCCTGCTGGGCGAGGGCGGGCGCGGCCAGCAACAGCGGCGCGGCGAGCAGAAGCGAAAAACGGAACCCCATGGGTGGCAGCCAAGGCATGGCGTCTGTTGAACCTGTCATGAATGAAAGGCAAGAGAGGCGTGACGATGACATCTGCCGTGCAATCGCGTAGACGGCCTGCCCATGACTGACATGCCGACTCCACTTCATCTGGGGCAAAGCAGCGCCCTGCCCACGCGCCCCGAAGACGCCGTGCTGGACTATGTGCCCAATCCCCGACCGGGCAAGCCCTATCTGGTGCGCTTCACCGCGCCGGAGTTCACCTCGCTCTGTCCGGTGACCGGGCAGCCCGATTTCGCGCATCTGGTGATCGATTATGCGCCCGCCGCGACCATCGTCGAATCGAAGTCGCTGAAGCTGTTCCTGGGATCGTTCCGCAACCATGCGGCCTTTCACGAGGATTGCACCGTGGGGATCGGGGAACGGCTGTTTGCTGAGATGAACCCGATCTGGCTGCGGATTGGAGGCTATTGGTATCCGCGCGGGGGGATTCCCATCGATGTGTTCTGGCAATCCGGCGAGCCGCCGGCCGGATTGTGGCTGCCTGCGCAGGATGTGCCGGGTTATCGCGGCCGGGGCTGAGGGTTGATCGCCATTCCTCTGTTTGACAAACGAACAACAAGCTTCGACTAACGACATCAGCGACGGGGCGCCCGACTTGACCGATGAGGTGAAAGGGGCGATCCCCCTGTCATCATGGCGCGGCCTGTTTCCGCCGCGCCGTTCCAACGTGTCGGAGTTGTGAACCTCATGTCCTTTTCGAAAATTCTTCCGCTGATGCTGGCGGCTGCACCGCTTGCCATGGCTGCGCCGGCGCTGGCGCAGATGGCGGCGCCCGCCGGGCCAGCCGCGGGTGTCACCACCCAGTTGCCGCGTGGCGCCGCGCCCAGCCATTATGCGATTCAGGTTACGCCCGATGCGGCAAATCTGAAATTCAGCGGCAAGACGACGATCGACCTCACCGTGTCGCAGGCGATGCCGGTGCTGGTGCTGAACGCGGCCGATCTGACCGTCAGCAGCGTCACGCTCACCCCGGTGAAGGGCAAGGCGGTGAAGGGAACGGCGAAGATCGACGCCGATGCGCAGACCGTGACCTTCGATTTCGGGAAGCCGGTCCAGCCGGGCGGCTATACGCTCGACATCGACTATGCGGGCGTCATCAATACGCAGGCGAACGGCCTGTTCGCGCTCGACTATACCGACAATGCGGGCAAAGCGAAGCGCGCCCTCTTCACCCAGTTCGAGGCGCCGGACGCGCGCCGTTTCGTGCCGAGCTTCGATGAGCCGAGCTACAAGGCGACCTTCGACCTCAGCGCTATGATCCCGGCCGATCAACTCGCCGTCAGCAATATGCCGGTCAAGAGCAGCACTGACGCGGCCGGGGGCAAGAAGCTGGTGACATTCGGCACCTCGCCCAAAATGTCCTCCTATCTGCTGTTCTTCGGTCTGGGCGAGCTGGACCGTGCGACCAAGATGGCCGGGACTACCGAAGTCGGCGTCATCACGGGCAGGGGCAATACCGGCAAGGCGCAACTGGCGCTGGATGCTTCGGCGGCGATCCTGCCCTATTATAACGACTATTTCGGCGTGCCTTTCCCGCTGCCCAAGCTCGACAATGTCGCTGGGCCGGGGCAGAGCCAGTTCTTCTCCGCCATGGAGAATTGGGGCGCGATCTTCACGTTCGAGCGGGCGCTGCTGGTCGATCCGCGCTTCACATCGGAAAGCACGCGGCGGACCATCTATTCCATCGTCGCGCATGAAATGGCGCACCAGTGGTTCGGCGATCTCGTCACCATGGCCTGGTGGGACGATCTCTGGCTGAACGAGGGTTTCGCCAGCTGGATGGCCACCAAGGTCACCGACAAGCTGAACCCCGAATGGGAAATGCTGCTGAGCCGCGTCAATGGCCGCGAGCGGGCGATGAGCCTCGATTCGCTGGTGACGACGCACCCCATTCTCCAGAAGATCACCACCGTCGATCAGGTGAATCAGGCGTTCGACGACATCACCTATGAAAAGGGTGAGGCGGTCATCACCATGCTGGAGGGTTTTGCCGGGGAGGATGCGTGGCGCTCGGGCATCCGCGCCTATATGAAGCAGCATGCCTATGGGAACACCGTGACCGACGATCTGTGGAAGGCGGTCGAGGGTGCGGGCGCCAAGGGCGTGGTCGGCATCGCGCATGATTTCACCAGCCAGCCGGGCATTCCGCTGGTGAAGGTGGAGAGCGCGCAATGTCAGGGCGGTTCGACCCTGTTGTCGCTGTCGCAGGGTGAGTTCAGCCGGGATCGCAAGGACAAGGCGCCGCTGCGCTGGAACGTGCCGGTGATGGCGCAGACCATCGGCGGTGCGCAGCAGCGGCTGATCCTGAACGGGGCCGCGCAGGTGACGCTGCCAGGCTGTGGCGCCTATGTCATCAATGCGGGGCAGACGGGCTATTATCGCTCGCTCTACCCCGAAGCGAATGTGAAGGCGCTGGCGAAGGATTTCACCAGGCTGTCGTCCATGGACCAGATCGGATTGCTGGCGGACAATTTCCAGCTTGGGCTGGGCGGCTATCAGCCGATGGGGCTGGCGCTGGATCTGGTGGATGCGGTGCCCGCTTCGGCCAGCCCGGCCGTACTGGCGGAAGTGCCGGATTATCTCGACAGCGCCCACACGATGCTGGAGAGCGACAAGGCGGCGCAGGCCAAGGTTGCCGCCTATGCGTCGAAGAAGCTGAGCCCGGTTCTGGCGGGTGTCGGCTATGACGCGAAGCCGGGTGAAAATCCGCAGGTGCCGGTGCTGCGTTCGGCACTGGTATCGACGCTGGGCGGCATGGGCGACAAGGCTGTGGTGGCCGAGGCGAACAAGCGCTTTGCCGCGCTGGCGAGCAATCCGGCGGCGCTGGACGGGCCGCTGCGCAATGTGTGGCTGAGGATCATTGCCCAGAACGCCGATGCGGCGACCTGGGACAAGCTGCGCGCCATGGCCAATGGGGCGAAGTCGGACCTGGAAAAGAGCACCACTTTCGCACTGCTGGGCGTGGCGAAGGACGAGGCGCTGGCCAAGAAGGCGCTCGACCTCGCCATGACCGATGAGCCGGGCAAGACCACCAGCGCGGCGATCATTTCCGCTGTCGGATCGGAACATTCGATGCTGGCGGTCGATTATGTGCTGGCCCACCGGCAGCAATATGAAGCGATGATCGACGTGTCGGCGCGTTCGCAGGCGATTGCGCGGCTGGGCGGCAATTCGGCCGATCCGGCAATGGCGACGAAGCTGGACAGCTATGCGACGCAATATCTGACGCCGGAATCGCGCAAGGTGGTGGATCGCTCCATCGCCGCGATCAAGACGCGGATCGAGACGCGGGCGCGGTTGAAGCCGGCGCTGACGGCGTGGTTCGCGAAGAAATAAGATCAGGGGGCGGTGGAGTGATCCACCGCCCTTTTTCCTAAAGCAGTCTTCGTTCGAAGGCGGCCCGTTCCAGCTCTTCGCGGAAATCGGGATGGGCGATGGCGATCAGAGCGCGGGCGCGTTCGGAGAGCGTTTTGCCCTTCATGTCGACCCAGCCATATTCGGTGACGATGATATGCGTGTCGGTGCGCGGTGTCGTGACCGGGCCGTCGAGCCAGGGCACGATCCGCGAAACCGTCCCCCTGGCGGCGGTCGAGTGGCAGGCGATGATCGAGCGGCCACCCTTTGACGCATAGGCGCCGCGCACGAAATCCAGCTGGCCGCCGGTGCCGCTAAACTGTCGATTACAAAGATATTCCGAATTGCAGGCACCGCCGAGGTCCACTTGAATCGTGGCGTTGACCGAAATCACCCGATCGTTCTGCGCGATGATATGCGGGGCGTTCACATGCTCTACGGGGTGCGCCTCAAGCGTGCGGTTGTCGTGCAGGAAGTCGTAAAGGCTCTGGTCGCCCATGGCGAAGGTAAAGACGGAGCGGCCCGCATGGATGCGCTTGCGGCTGTTGTCGACCACGCCCGCCTTGATGAGGCTGACAAGGCCGGGCGAGAGCAGTTCGGTGTGGATGCCGAGATTCCGGTGGTCCGTCAGCGCGGCGCAGACCGCATCGGGCACCGCGCCGATGCCCATTTGCAGGCAGGCGCCGTCCTCCACCATCTCCGCGATGATGGCGCCGATGGCTTCGTCATTGGGGGTGCGGGGCAGGGCCGGGACCTGCACCAGCGGGGTGTTATTTTCCACAATGGCAGTGACGGCGGAGAGCGGGATTTTGCAGTCGCCATGGACATAGGGCATGGCGGAATTGACCTCCACGACCAGCCGGGCGCCGCTGCGTGCGACGGTGAGGGCATAGTCCGTGTTGGTGCCGAGGCTGAAGCAGCCATCGGCATCCATGGGCGAGACGGTGGCGAACAGCGTGTCGACGTGCAGATTCTCGGTCAGGATGCGGGGAATCTGGTGGAACTGGACGGGGAGCGTTTCGACAAAGGGCTGCGTCGTTCCCACTCGCTGGGCGTCGGTGGCGCGTTCGACGCCGCCGTGGAACAGGCTGACATGGTGGATGCGGTCGTGGAGGTCAGGCGAAAGGATGGACTCGCTCGCGGCCGGGCAGGCCAGCATGCAATAGAGCGTGCCGCCGCGCAGATCGCCTGCGCGGACCCGGTCGGCCAGTGCATCCATCAGTGCCGGCGGGTAGCTGACGCCAAGGCCGACGACCATCCTTGCTGCGTCGGGGATCAGCGCGGCCGCCTGGGCGGCGGTCATGGTCTTGGCGCGATAGCTTTCGGTCATCGACATGGCGATCTCCCCGATTTTGAAGGAGTGTCGCGCCGTTCGGCAAAGAGTGCAATGGGCTGAAGGAAGGAGGGGGCTTGCGGGCCCTCCCCCTCACCACTTCTCCCTTTTAGTGGGCGATTCCCAGCGCCTTGGCGATCGCGTCCCAGGCCACCAGCTTGAAGTTCTGCGCCGCCGTCGCGTTATGGCCGTCCTGCGCGATGAAAAGACCGCCGGGATAATCGGGGCCGAAATCGCCGAGCATCAATTCGATGCCGTCGGTTTCCTCCGCGCCGCCAATGGCGCCGTCGACGACGCGGAAGCGGCCGACATAGCTGTCGTCGCTCATCCGATAGGCGACATAGGCATTGTCGCCCTGGCTGGAGACGAGGACATAGCCGTCCTTTTCTCCGATAGGGGCGATGGCGACGCCTTCGGCATCCATGACGAGGTTCCTGCCGTCGGCGGCGGCGATCTTCGTCGGCACGGTCGAGCCGGTTGCGCGGGCGTCGAAGCGCCAGAGACCGATATCCTCCTCCGCCACATAGAGGATGCCGGTGCGGTCATCGACCGCGCAGCCTTCCGACTGGGTGCCGAGCTTCATGCTGCGCACGATCCGGCCCGTGGGCGTCGCGCTCGCGGCGTCGAGCGCGACCTGATTCACCGTACCGTCCTTGAGCACGATGAAGGCGTAGGTCGCTTCCGGAGCGTGATAGAGGCAGACGCCATAGGCCTCGCCCGCGCCGCCATCGACCTTGCCGAGCGCCGAGAGTTTCGCGGTGGCCGGGTCGAGGCGGAACAGGGCGAGCTTCGCATGGGCGAGATCGTTGCGGTCGCTGGCGACGACGAGGATGCCCTTCTCGCCATTGATCGTCACGCCGTCGCGCAGGTCGACATTGTTGACCCGGCCCGCGTCCAGAAAGTCACGGGTCTTGCCGTCGAGGCCATAGACATACAGCCCGGCCTTCTTGTCGGTGCCGACGATCAGGCTTTGCGCCGGATCGGCGGCGTTGCGCCAGATCGCCGGATCGTCCGCCGCGTCGGCATTGGGGGTGCCGACAGGCGCGGTTTCGCCCCCCGCCGTGACGGTCACGGCGGGGGTGGCGTTGGCGATGCGCTGCGCCACGGGTGGTTCGGTGACGGCGGTTGCGCACGCGCTGAGGAGAAAGGCGGCGCCAAGGCCGGCAAATGGGTAACTGGTCATGAATTCCCCCGTTTTGCGGCGCGTCTTGGACATGCTCCATGACGGCGATATGACATCTCAGGCGAAAATACCGGTCAGCATGTCACTGATCTGTCACTCCAATTTCATGCTGTTGTATTCCGCCCGCCCTAGAGCCCCCGCCAAGCCATTCCGAAATGGCTGGTTCAACAGGGGGATATCATGCAGCATAAATTCGCCCGGCGGCGCGCCGGCGCCACATTCGTTCGCCTGAGCCTGGTGTGCGGTATCGCAGGCTGGGCGCTGGCGTCGTCGGACGCCATGGCGCAGGCGCCTGCCGTTGAAGAGGATATGGGCCAGATTGTCGTTACCGGCACGCGCCCGATCGCTGAGTCCGAAGCCGCAGCGCTGGAAATCCAGAAGAATTGGGATTCGCTCGTCACGGTCGCGGCGTCGGATTCCGTGGGCCGCCTGCCTGACCAGAATATTGCCCAGGCCGCCAGCCGCCTGCCGGGCATCAGCGTCGAGCGCGACCAGGGGCAGGCCCGCTATATCAACCTGCGCGGTGCGCCCAAGACCTGGACCACCCTGTCCTTCGACGGCATCAATGTGGTGAGCCCGGAAGGCCGCGACGCTCGTTTCGATTCCATTCCATCCGCCATTGCGGGCAAGATCATCGTGTCGAAGGCGGTGACGCCCGACATGCCGGGCGAGACGGTTGCGGGCAATGTCAACGTCATCACCCGTTCGGCCTTCGACTATGATGGGTTCCATCTGGCGGGCAAGGGCGGCCTTGGCTTTGCCGAGCTTGGCGACAAGCGGGAATATGAAGGCGCGCTGGTCGTTTCCGACCGATTCCAGACCGGCATCGGTGAAATCGGCGTGCTGCTGTCGGGCAGCTATTATGAACGCAACATGGTCACCGACAATTTCGAGAACGACTATGAGCAGGTCAGTCAGGACCGTCGCCCCGGCTATCAGAGCCGCTTCTGGGCGCATGAGGCGGAAAACAAGCTCTATCGCCTGACGCGCAAGAACTGGTCAGTGTCGGGCCGCGTCGACTGGAAGCCGGATGCGGACAACAGCATTTCGCTACGCTCGGTCTACACCATCTTCACCGACGACGAAGCGCGCGACAATTACCGCTTCGATCTGGATGACCGGCAGGGCGATCTCGTCGCCAACACGGCAGCCTGCCCGACCACGGTGAACACCACGCCCACGACCAGCGGCTATGCCGATGTCTGCATCGGCAACACGCCGCAGCAGGGCGCGGTTTATGGCATCGACATCCGTCAACGCTCGACGCTGCGGGCTTTCCGTCAGTCGATCTTCACCAACACGCTGGCGGGCGACCATGAGTTTGCCGACGGCTGGAAGCTGAGCTGGGTCGGCAATTACACCGAATCGAAGGATGACCGCTCGGTGGTGGGCGAGGCGACCTGGGACAGCCCCAGCACGCGCACCCTGCGCCCGACCGTCGCCTATGATTTCAGCGATCCCAATCTTTCGCGCCTGACGCTCTATCGCACGCTGCAACTGGCCAGCCCGACGCGCTACACCGCCGGGGCGCAGGTGACGGCGATCGACGATTTCACCAAGCCGCTGTCCGGCTTCACCGTGCTCGACGCGGTGGACACGACCAAGGCTTATACCGGCCGCGTCGTGCTGGCCCGCGAACTGGAGCATGCGACGCTGAAGGCGGGTTTCCAATATGACCGCCGCACCAAGACGGCCGACGAACAACAGATCACGCTCAACGCCGCGCAGGCCGCGACGATCATGCCGACCGATTATAATCAGTTCTCCACCGATCAGGCGTTCCTGGGCAAGATTCCCATGGGCTACACCTTCCGCTATTTCGATACCGACAAGATGCGCGCGGCGTCGGCTGCGGCGCGGGCGGCCTATGCCTTCACGCCGAACACCGGCAACAACTACAGGGTGCGTGAAGAGGTGTTCGCCGGCTTCCTGATGGGGACGGTGAACTATGACTGGGGTTCGGCGGTCGGCGGCGTCCGCGTCGAGCATATCAGGAATCACGGCTTCGCCACGGGCGTAACCGCCGAAGCGAGCCAGACCCTCGCCTTCCCCAGCCTGCATATCAATTATAATATCGACGATAGGAAGAAGCTGCGCCTGTCGTTCAACAGCGGTGCCGCACGTGCCGATTACGACCAGATGCGGCCCAATGTCGTCATCAGCGATCTTGGCGAGGGATCGATTTCCGGTGGCAATCCGGCGGTGAAGCCTGAGCGCGCCTATGGCGTGGACGCCTATTTCGAATGGTATGTGAAGCCGCAGGGCTATCTGATGGTCGGCGCCTTTTACAAGCATGTCGAGGATGTGCTGTACCGGCAAAGCCGTGTCTTCAATTCGCATGCGCCCGACGGCGATGGTTTCGACCGGTCGACCTATATCTTCACCGGCATCGCCAATGGCGGGTCGGGCCGCATCTATGGTATGGAGGCCGCGGCGCAGTTCCAGCTTGAGCCATGGACCGAAAGCCTGGGTCTGCCCTCATTCCTTGGCGGCTTTGGCATCTCGGCCAATGTGACGCTGAACAATAGCCGGGTCGAAAAGCCCGGCGTCGACGGCATCCCGGCGCGCAAGGTTCGGCTGCCCGGTACGTCCGACTTCGTCTATAATATCGGCGGATATTACGAGAAATATGGCCTGTCGCTGCGCCTGCAATATCAGAATCGCAGCAAGTGGCTGGACACGATCGCCGATACGCTGGCCGACGCGGGCGACACCTATTGGGACTCGGATGATGAGCTGGATTTCTCGGCGCGCTATGCGGTCACGAAGAATTTCGAGATCTATTTCGACGCGTCGAACCTGCTCAACCATCCGGGTCGCCGCTTCTCCGATCCGGGCAGCCTGCTGACCGCTACGGGCATTCCGAGCAAGAGCACCACTGGACAGACGATCGAGTGGGAACGCTTTGGCCGGCGCTATACGGGGGGCATCCGGGTCACTTTCTGATCCGGCAGAAGGGGATTGATAAGGGGGGCTGCCTTGGGGCGGCCCCCTTTTTTGTCGGGCGGCTGCGGCCGTTTCCGCCTTACCCCAAGGGCGCACTGGCCCAGCGGCGCAGGCGCCCGTAGAGCGCCGCGATAACGCCGAAGAAGGCAACCACCGACAGCGGAACCGCCCACGCATTCTCCGCCACCAGCGCCAGCGGCGCATCGCTGTCGGTCGCCGCGACGATGCCGGCGAAGGCGACGCCGAACAGGCTTTCGCCGACAATGAAGCCGGTCGCCATCAGCACGCCCATGCGCTCCGCAAATTCGGGGTTGGACTGGCGCAGCGCCCAGCGGTTGTAGAGATGGCCGATCACCGCGCCGACCGGGATCAGCAGCGTCAGCGCCATGGGCAGGTAGATGCCCATGCCGACGGCGAGCGGCGGCAGGCGCAGCTTGCCCGCCTTGCCCAGCAGTTCGTCAATGGCGACGACGATCACGCCGATGCCCGCGCCGAAGCCGATGAGGTTCCAGTCGAGATCGCCGCCCAGCACGCCCTTGGCCAGCGCGGAGATGAGCGCGGCCTGCGGGGCCGGGAGGGCGCTGGCCTTGGCGCCCGGCGCGCCCGCGAAGCCGAAGGCGCTGTTGAGCAGGTCCAGCACCGGCGGGATCACCAGCGCGCCGAAGATCACGCCGAGGACAAGGGCGATCTGCTGCTTCCACGGGGTCGCGCCGATGAGCTGGCCGGTCTTCAGGTCCTGAAGATTGTCGTTGGAAATGGTCGCGACGCCAAAGATGATGGCGGTCACGAACAGGGCATAGGCGATGAGCGCCTCGCTCTGTTTCGGATCGCCGCCCGATCCGTAGATCGCCGCGAGGATCAGCGACGCGCCCAGCACCGCAAGGATGCCGACGCCGGAGATCGGGCTGTTCGACGCGCCGATCAGGCCCGCCATATAGCCGCAGACCGACGCGATCACGATGCCCGCGACCAGAATATAGGCCAGCGTCAGGGCGATGATCGGCACCGGATTAAGCGCGATGGGACCGCCCTGCGCGAACATCCACAGCAGCACTGCGATGGGGACCAGCGAAGCGAGGATGGTGCCGCCGACGATGCCGATGGGCAGGTCGCGTTCGGTGAGGTCGAGCAGGCTGGCATTGCCCGCCTTGCGCACCCTGGCGGCGGCCATGGCGGATCGGATTCCGCTGACGATGGGGCCAAGGATCTTGAGTAGGGTCCATATCGCCGCAACGCCGATGGTGCCCGCGCCGATGAAGCGCGCCTTCATGCGGAAGGTGGTGCCGACGATCTCCGCCAAGTCGGCGCCGGAGGGCAGTGGGGCGGTGAGGGTGGGGACGAGGCCGATCCAGCTGATCAGCAGGCCGAAGAACATGGCGACGCCCACCGACAGGCCGACCAGATGGCCGACGCCGATCAGGGCCATGGAGAAGCTGGTGGAAACGCTGGTGGCGCCCGCGCCGAATTTGAAGAAGGTGGCGGCTTCCTCCGCGATCAGGCGGGTCTTTGCGAGGATCGAGAAAGCGGCGGCGGCGACCGAACTGGCGACGATGGCGGCGAGGCCGCGCTTATTCTCTTCCAGTCCCTCGCGCGAACCGGCGCCGACTTTCAGCACCTCGGCAGCGGCGACACCCTCGGGATAGGGGAGGTCGGAGCCGGTCACCAGCGCACGGCGCAGCGGCACCGAATACATGACGCCCAATATACCGCCCAGGGCGATGGTGAAGGCGCTCAGCCAATAGGGGAAACCCTGCCACCAGCCGATGATGACAAGGCCGGGCAGCACGAAGATGATCGCCGACAGCGTGCCTGCCGCGGAGGCAATGGTCTGGACGATGTTGTTTTCCAGGATCGTGCCGGTCGCGAACAGGCGCAGCACCGCCATGGAAATGACGGCGGCCGGGATCGACGTGGCGAAGGTCAGGCCGATCTTCAGGCCCAGATAGACGTTCGCCGCTGTGAACAGCAGGGTGATGAGCGCGCCCAATATGACGCCGCGAAGCGTCAGCTCCGCCATGGGGGCCGTTTTGGCCGAATCGCCTATCGCTTCACTACTCACTGGTTGGTTCCCTTGCCTGCGCCTGTTTTATAAACGTCTGGTAATAATGTTGCTTGGGCGTGGATCAATCGGAAAGTGATTCAGGAGGGGGAGGTCGGCTTGCGGTCAGCGGCCACGGCCCCGTCCAGATAGGCGTCGACCAGCCTGGTCCAGAGCGTGTAGCCGCGTGGATTCATGTGCAGCCCGTCTGCCCGGAACAGTGAGGCGTCGGGCAGACCGTCAGGCGCCAGCAGCACGCGGCCCACATCCAGATAATCGAAGCCGGACACCCGCCCGCGTGCCGCCACAGTCATGTTGACCGCCGCCATTTTCGGCCAGAGCGTCCAGCGGATCGGACTGGGCTTGAGCGAAAGATAGGCGATATGGGCCTTGGGATAATCGGTACGAAGCTGCCGGAGCAGGGTCAGGACATTATGGGCGACCTCCGCCGGGGTGGCGCCGGCGGCCAGATCGTTTTCGCCGACATAGACGAGGATGGAGCGCGGCTTCGCCTTGGGCAGCAGGTGCTTGTAATAGTGCAGCACATCGGACGTGGTGGCGCCGCCGAAGCCGCGATTGACCGTGCCGATGTCCGGGAAGCTGCCCGATATGTCCCACAGGCGGATGCTGGAGCTGCCAAGGAACAGCGTGGCGTCGGTGACGGGCGGTCCCGCCTCATTGGCCTTTGCGAAGGCCTCGATCTCGCGGGAGAAGGGGAAGCTGGGGTCGGCGTTGACCTTGAGCGATGGGACTTGCGGATCGGCGGCGCGCAGCGGCCAAGCCGGCGCGAGCAGCAGGAGAGCGGCCGCGAGCAGCCCCCCGCCCGACCCCCTAGTGCCGGTGGAGCGGGCGCAGCTGGTATTTGCCATGGGCATAGGTGCCGAACATGCCGGCGATGGCCGGGTGGTCGACAGGCTCATCGCTGTCGTCCGCGATCAGATTTTGCTGGCTGACATAGGCGACATAGCTGGTTTCGCCATTTTCCGCGAGCAGGTGGTAGAAGGGCTGGTGCTTGTCAGGCCGGACATCCTCGGGAATGGCCTGATACCATTCCTCGGTGTTGGCGAAGACGGGATCGATATCGAACACCACGCCCCGAAAGCCGAAGCGCCGATGCTGTACCACGTCCCCGATGCTGAAGCGGGCGTGGACGATTTGCGGGGCGGAAACATCGGGGCCGAAAATCTGAATCGTGTCGTTCATATGACGCAATTTAGGATGCTTATGGCCTGACACAAGAAAAATGCTCGCGGGCGCTTGGCAAGGTCGAAATCATTCGCTAATGGCCGCCGCTCGACCGGGACGGCATGCGCCGGACCTTCTGCGGAGAGGTGGCAGAGTGGTCGAATGCACCGCACTCGAAATGCGGCGTGCCCGTGAGGGTACCGAGGGTTCGAATCCCTCCCTCTCCGCCAGTTTTTCCCGGAAGCATTGTAATCCAAGAACATAAATCGCGGGGGGAGACGATGTCCCTCGGTCAAGCGACGCTCCGAGCGCTCAAGATCATCCTGTGGAACAGAAAATGCGGCCCCGATGGGCGGCTGACGACCTGATTGACAGCCGCAAAAGGGCTCCGTGCAGTCTATACCAGACCAAGAAAAAGCCCGCATCTCTGCGGGCTTGGCTCTCATTTTGTGCTGTTAGCTGCCAGTCGGTGCCGGACGCCAAATCATTCCCACTCGATCGTGCCCGGCGGCTTCGACGTATAGTCGTAAACCACGCGGTTGATGCCCTTCACCTCATTGATGATCCGTGTCGCCACGCGGCTGAGGAAGGCGGCGTCGAAGGGATAGATGTCCGCCGTCATGCCGTCGGTCGACGTCACGGCGCGTAGCGCGCAGACGCTGTCATAGGTGCGGTGGTCCCCCATCACGCCCACGGTGCGGACCGGGAGGAGCACGGCGAAGGCCTGCCAGATCGCATCGTACAGCCCGGCGTTGCGGATTTCCTCCAAATAGATGGCATCGGCCTTGCGGAGAATGTCGCAGCGGTCCTTGGCAACTTCGCCGGGGATGCGGATCGCCAGACCGGGACCGGGAAAGGGGTGGCGGCCGACGAAAATCTCCGGCAGGCCGAGTTCGCGGCCCAGCACGCGCACTTCGTCCTTGAACAGTTCGCGCAGCGGTTCGACCAGCTTCATGTTCATGCGTTCGGGCAGACCGCCGACATTGTGGTGGCTCTTGATCGTCACTGACGGGCCGCCGGTGAAGCTCACCGATTCAATCACGTCGGGATAGAGCGTGCCTTGCGCAAGGAAGTCCGCGCCGCCGATCTTCTTCGCCTCTTCCTCGAACACGGCGATGAACTCGCCGCCGATGAACTTGCGCTTCTTTTCCGGGTCCGTGAGGCCCGCGAGGCCGCCCAGGAAGCGTTCCTCGGCGTTCACATGGACCAGCTTGATGCCATAATGTTCGCGGAAGAGGCTGACGACCTGCTCCGCCTCGCCCAGCCGCATCAGGCCGTGGTCGACGAACACGCAGGTCAGCTGATCGCCGATCGCTTCGTGGATCAACACGGCCGCCACGGCGCTGTCGACGCCGCCCGACAGGCCGCAGATCACCCGGCCTTCGCCGACCTGCGCCTGGATGTCCGCAATCTTGGTCGCGCGGAACTCGGCCATGGTCCAGTCGCCCTTGAGGCCGCAGACATGGCGCACGAAATTGGCGAGCAGCCTGGCGCCGTCGGGGGTGTGGACGACTTCGGGATGGAACTGGGTCGCGTAGAAGCGCTTTTCCTCATTCGCGGTGATGGCATAGGGCGCGCCCTCGCTGATCGCGACGACCTCGAAGCCGGGGGCGAGCTGCGTCACCTTGTCGCCATGGCTCATCCAGACCTGATGGCGCTCGTCCTCGGCCCAGAGGCCGTCGAACAGGGCGCAGGTCTTCTTGACCTCGATGAAGGCGCGGCCGAATTCGCCGCTCTCGCCGCCTTCGACATTGCCGCCCAGCTGCTGCATCATCGTCTGCTGGCCGTAGCAGATGCCGAGGATCGGAATGCCGGCGTCGAAGAAATGCTGCGGGGTGCGGGGGGAATCTTCCCACATCACCGAGGAAGGGCCGCCCGAGAGGATGATGCCCTTGGGCTTCAGCCGGTCGAAGGCTTCGGCGGCGCTGTTGAAGGGTGCGATCTCGGAATAGACCCCGGCTTCGCGGACACGGCGGGCGATGAGCTGAGTCACCTGGCTGCCGAAGTCCACGATGAGAATGGAATCCTGTAGGGGCAGCGTCATCGAATCGCCTTTACTTGTCCTGAGGGGGGTTAGGGATTCGCGCCCGGTTAGAGCGCTTGGGGGTCCTTGTCCAGCAAAGCCGCATCATCGCCGCGCCCGGCCATCCACCCCAGCAGCGCGCCGCCAGCCAGCACGGCCGCCGCGATCAGGAAAGCGCTGCCGATGAAGGGAAGGAGCGGCTTTGCCCCCACCGACACCGAATAAATCGCGCCGAAGAAGAGCGGCGAGAGGATTCCGGCGATGGAACCGACACTGTTATTGGCGCCCTGAAGTTGCCCTTGCTCGGATTCCGACACGCGTTGCGTCATCAGCGACTGGATGGTCGGCATCGCAAGTCCCCAGAGCGCATTGGGGAACATGGCCGCGACGAACAGCCAGCCGGTCGGGGCTAGGCCCATGGCGAGAATGCCGATGGCGCCGAAGCTGAGGCCAATGACCATCGTCGTCCGGTCGCCCAGCCTTTTGACCACTGGCCCCACCAGCACGCCCTGAACGCCCATGTCCATCAGGCCGACCAGCGCCAGCAGCGTCCCCACCTGCCACGGGCCCCAGCCATAGCGGTCACCTGCATAGAGCACGAATACGGCCGAGAAGAGGTGGTGCGCGAAATAGAGCAGGAAATTGACGATGGCGAGGCTGGACAGTTCCGGATGCGAGCGGAGCAGTTGCAGCGCGCCGAAGGGATTGGCCCGCTTCCAAGAGAAAGTCATGCGTTTGTTCGCGTCGAGCGATTCCGGCAGCACGAACAGGCCATAGAGGAAGGCGAGGCCGGACAGGCCCGCCGCTGTCCAGAAGGGCGCGCGCAAGGAAATCTCGCCCAGCACGCCGCCCAGCAGCGGTCCAGCGACGAAGCCGCCGCTGAAGGCCGCCCCGATCAGCCCATAGCCCCGCGCACGATTTTCAGGCGGCGTGATGTCGGCCATATAGGCGAAGGTCGACGTAAAGCTGGAGGAGGTCACGCCCGCCAGCATCCGCCCCACCGCCAGCCACCAGAGATTGGGCGCCAGCGCCATCAGCACGAAATCGAGGGTCAGCCCCGCGACGGAGATCAGAATCACCGGCCGCCGCCCGAAACTGTCGGAAAGCGAGCCGATGATCGGCGAGCAGATGAACTGCATCGCCGCCCACAGCGCCACGAACAGCCCGTTCCACATCCCCGCCGAGGCGTTCGAGCCGGCGAGCGTCTCTATGAGTTGCGGCAGCACCGGAATGATGATGCCCATCGACATGACGTCGAGCAGCGCCGTCACCAGGATGAAGGCGATCGCAGCGGCGCGGCGATGGGGCAGGCGGGCGGACATGGCGGTTGGCCTAGAGGGCCGGGCGCGTGATGCCAAGCTCCAGCGCTTATTCCGCAGCCTTGAGGGTTGATTCAGGCGCAATTTTCTCAACGATCATGGACGCTGCGGGCGTTTCGACCGCGCCCTTGACCAGAGCGTCGAGGCTCGATCCGTCGAGACCCAGTTCCTTCATCAGCCCGTCGATCACCGGCGCCTGGGCGCGATAGCGCAACGCGGCGGAGACGGCGGCATTGGCGAGATTCTGTTCCCCATTCGCGATGACCGTCGCGCCATCGCCGTTCGAGCCGGTGATGCCGTCGACCTGCACGATCTTGATGGAATCGATCGCCTCCATCGGCCGCGCCGCCTCGCGCACCAGATCGGGCAGCACTTTGAGCAGCGCCATCTTGGTCTGGAGCGACATCTGGTCGGAGGACAGGAGGTTGGCCGCCTCGTTGACCGCGCGTTGCCCTGCGGCCTCCACCTCGAAGCGGACCCGGTCGGCCTCGGCGCGCAGCTTGGCGGCCTCCGCCTCACCCTCGGCGGCCAGACGCAGCGCTTCGGCACGGTCGGCGGCGGCCTGTTTTTCCGCCTCGGCCTCGACCCGGACCTGGATGGCGGCGCGTTCGGCTTCGCGCGCGGCGTCGATCAGTTCGATCCGCTTGGTACGCTCGGCAATCTCGGTCTGGCGGGAGGTCTGGACCTGTTCCTCGGCCGCCACCGCCTTGGAGCGGGCCTCGTCCGCCTGCGCCTTGGCCTGGCTTTCCTCGCGGCTCTTGTTCTGCACCGCGATCTGCTGTTCCTGCCGGGCGAGTTCAAGCGCCTGTTCCTGCGCGATGCGGGCCTGCTGCACGGCGCGGTCAGCCTCGATCTGCTGGCTGTCGACCAGCTTCTTCGCCTCGATCCGGGCCTGATCGGCCTCCTGCTGGCGCAGCGACTGTTCGCGGGCGACTTCGGCGATCTGGGCGGCGCGGCGCATCTCGATCTCGCGCTCCTGCTCCAGCCGCGCAAATTCGGTGTCGCGGGAGATCAGCAGCGACTGGCGCTCGGCCTCCAGATTCTTCGTCTCGATCTGGACGCGGGTTTCCTGCTCGATATCGTTGCGCGATTTCTTGCGCAGTTCGATCTGTTCGGTCAGCTTGGTCAGACCCTCGGCGTCGAAGGCGTTGTTGGCGTTGAAATGCTCGATCGAGGTCTGGTCGAGGCCCGTCAGCGACACGCTCTCCAACTCCAGCCCGTTCATCGCCAGATCGACCGAGGAGACCTGCTGCACCTTTTGCACGAACATGACGTAATCGCGGGAGCACCGGCCGCGGGCCAGGAGCACGAGATTACTGGAAGGTTGGTTGCCCCCCGATAAGATGAAGAACGGGCTCACGATTTTGGACCGGGCCCAGCATCAGACGGAGGACAACCGTGGATCAGTATATCGGACTCGACGTTTCTCTAAAAGACACTTCGCTATCGGTTCGTCAGGATGGCAAGCGCGTTTGGCGCGGCAAGTGTGCCTCCGATCCCAAACTGCTTGCCGAAGTGATCCGCAAACGCGCGCCGAATGCAAAGCGCGTGGTATTTGAGACCGGACCGTTGTCGGTTTGGTTTTACCATGCGCTTACTGCGGAGGGTTTGCCCGCGATCTGTATAGACGCGCGCCATGCAAAGGCCGCCCTCGATATGGCTGCCAACAAGACCGATGCAAACGACGCCGACGGTCTGGCTCATTTGGCTGAGGTGGGCTTTTATCGGGAGGTGCGCGTCAAAGGCTTTGACAGCATGTTGATGAGGACGCTGATCAGCGCCCGACGCCAACTGATGAAGATGCGGGTACAGATGTCGAACCAGATACGCGGGCTGATGAAGACATTCGGGCTTGTCATACCCAAAGGCACCGGCAGCGTTTTTGAGCGCAACGTCGTTACGCTTCTGGAAGGCGAAGACAATCTGTCGCGCATCATCCTACCGCTGCTTAAGGCCTGGAGCGATATTCGGCTTCGGGTGGCGGAGTTGACCAAGCAGCTGGTTGCGATGGCTGGCACGGATCCACGCTGCCGTCTGCTCACCTCGGTGCCTGGCGTGGGCACGGTCACCGCTACCGCCTTTGCAGCAGCAGTGGAGGATTCGATCAACTTCAAGAACTCCCGCGCTGTCGGGGCGTGGGTCGGGCTCACCCCAAAGCGATATCAATCGGGGGAAGTTGATTATGAAGGCCACATCTCGCGCCGTGGCGACCCTAAGTTACGGACGCTGTTGTACGAGGCGGCCGCGGTCATATTGAACAGATCAACGGAGACGAACACGTTACGCACTTGGGCGCTGGCGTTAAAAGAGCGGCTTGGTTTCAAGCGAGCGGCTGTAGCTCTTGCCCGCAAATTAGCGGTGATCATGCACGCGATGCTGAAGACGGGCGAACTGTTCGATCCAAACGCCGGGACCACCGTATCAGTCTGACCCAATAAACCAACGCCATTAACAGAACACTCATCGTTTCACTGATAACGCCCTTTCAGGGCGTGCCGAGCCGTCCCTGCCGGGACGCGGCCGAGATCATTCCGCGAAGCGGGAAGCAACTGTCCTCATAAGCAGATTGCGTCACGAACATAGGAAGATCTTGCCTACGGAACCCATCCTGCGGCGATCAACTTGCATCGACCGCGTAGACGACCCTGTACCCGGCATACGCATGGCAACAGTTATGAACGAATGATTTTGCTGGCTTGACAGAGGGGCGATTAGACGACTCGCTGCGCTGCTCGTGCAGCTGGTTCATCGTCATCCCCGCCGCGACCGATCGCAGCGCGTCGACAAACTTGCCCTCGACCAGTTCCTTGAGCGCCTCCGGATGCATGGTCCGCATGCCCAACGTCTGCGCGGCGGTGGCGATGGATTGCGCGTCCGGTTTCACGCGGACGTAGAATTCCGCCTTCACGTCGATGCGCAAGCGATCCAATGTGATCAGCGCATCGCTATTCTTGCGCTCCACGGCCAGGCGCACCGTGTTCATGTTGACCGGCATCGTCTCGTGGAAGATCGGCAGCACCAGCGCGCCGCCGTTCATCACCACCTTCTCCCCGCCAAAGCCCGTGCGGACGAAACCGATTTCCTTCGACGCCCGTTTGTAGAGCCGCGCCACCACCACGCCGAGCACGATCAGCAGAAGCAGCCCGGTCCCGGAGATGATCAGATAGGGCATGAGCGAAAAGCTCTCCTGCACGGCAGGCAGATTCATGGCACTCTCCAGCTAAAGACGGGGCAGATAATGGTCGCCATGCGAAATGGCGCGAAAGACATGATCCTCGCGGCGGACCAGCAGGATGGTTTCGCCTTCCTCCAGCGTCTGGTCGGCATTGTCAGGCTCGACCATCACATAATGGGCCTGGCCATAATGGTCCTCGACGCGGGCGCGGGCGGGGGAGCCGGTCCGGGCGATGCCGGTGACGATGCGGGCGAAGCTGCCGACCAGCGTGTCGAGCGGTACGGCGCTGCTCTGGTCGCGAGGAAGGAAGGGGGAGAGCAGGCGGGCCACAACCCCGGTGGCGGGGAGGCTGGCGATGGCCGCGGCGGGCGCGGCCATCAGCGGCGAGAGCAGCGCGCCGGTGAAATCCAGCGCCAGATGCTGGCCGATCAGCCCGATCATCCCGAACAGCGCCAGAAAGATCGTCAGCAGCATCAGTAGCGGCAGGCGGCCAAAGCCCAGCCAGCCGAGCAGATCGGTATCGGCATGCAGATCGAGGTCGAAATCGCCCGCGACGCCGATGGCCTGCACCGCGCCTATAAGCAGCATCAGCACAATGGCTGAGACGAAGACGATATTTTCGGTCGCGAACAGAAACGCGGCCACCCCTGACTCCCCTGATTCGCGTCAATGCTAATATATTGACGTAAAACAGGAAAGGCCAAAGCGTGGCCGTTCAGCGGTGAGCCGATCCGCCTTAGCGCGCGGCGCGGCCCTGCTGGAAGTAGACGTCCGCGACGCGGCCATTCTGCACCGAGCAGGTGAAGTGCCGTGTGGCGCCGTCCTGCGCGCGCCAGCCGGAGCGGACCTCGACATCGCCTTCGACATCATAGCCATTGCGGGTCTCGCGCGGCTGCTGCACCTGCCGTACCTCGGCATAGCCGCCATCCCGTTCAGCCTCGTCGCGGGCGGCGAGGGCGCAATTATCGATCGCCGTCTCGCTTTCCGGGGCTATCGCGCTGTTGTTCGGGGCATCCCGTCGGCCATAGCGCCCATATCCGGGATTCGTGTCGGCACGGCCCTGTTCGGGGCCGACCACGTCCGAAAAATCATCATCGGCGTGGGCCCGATTGGCCTGATCTTCAGGCTGGGACGGCTCGTCGGCGGGCGGTTGCGCTTCGTCCGCCAGATCGCCCTGATCCTGCGGATAGTTCCGCTGCGGCTGCATCTGGGCCGATGCCGCGCTGCCGGTCAACAGCGCCAGCGCCATCAGCGATCCCGTCATCCATCTTGTCTTGTTCATGGCCCGCGTCCCTCAACCAGTTTGCCGGAGTGCTATGCCTGTCCGGCTGTCACGGGCCTGAACGGCTATTTCGGTTCGTCGCGTATCGGCAGGCCGGTGAAATGCGCGGCAAAAGCATAGCTGTCGACATATTCGTCGATCAGCTTGTCGACCGGCTTGCCCGACCCATGGCCCGCCTTGCTGTCGATGCGGATGAGGCGCGGTTTCGGGCCGAGATCCGCTGCCTGAAGCGCGGCGGCATATTTGAAGCTGTGTGCGGGAACAACGCGGTCGTCGGTGTCGCCGGTCGTGACGAGGATCGCCGGATAATCCTTGCCGCTCAGAATGTTATGATAGGGCGAATAGCTGTAGAGCAGGTGGAAATCCTGCTCATTGTCGGGCGAGCCATAATCGTCGATCCAGTAGCGCCCGGCGGTGAAGCGGTCGAAGCGCAGCATGTCCATCACCCCCACGGCCGGCAGGGCGGCGGCGAACAGATCGGGGCGCTGGTTCACCACCGCGCCGACCAGCAGGCCGCCATTGGACCTCCCCTCGATGGCGAGGCCGCCCTTGGTCGTATAGCCATTGCCTTTCAGATATTCGGCTGCCGCGATGAAATCGTCGAACACATTCTGCTTGTTGGCGAGGCGGCCGGCATCATGCCATGCCTTGCCGAACTCCCCACCGCCGCGCAGATTGGCGATGGCATAGACGCCGCCCTGCTCCAGCCAGGCCATGCGGGTCGCCGAATAGCCGGGCGTCAGTGCGATGTTGAAGCCGCCATAGCCATAGAGGATCGTCGGCGCGGGGGTTTTGGAGAGGGCCAGCGCCTTCTTCCGGATCACCGTCATCGGGATCATCGTTCCGTCCTTCGACGGGTAGCTGATCTGCTCAATGCCATAGTCGTCCGGGTTGAACGGCAGGTCGGGCCGCGCGAACAGTTCATAGCGCAGCGTCGCCGTGTCGAAGCGATAGATGCTCGACGGCGTGGTGAAGCCGGAAAAGCTGAAGAAGGTTTCGGGATCGCCGTCGCGCCCGCCAAAGCCTGCCGCCGTTCCCATGCCGGGCAGCGGCACGTCCGCAACCTTGCGCCCGTCCAGTTCGACCAGTTCCGCCACCGTCTCCGCATCGGAGAGATAGGCGAGGATCAGCCGGTCTCCGACCAGCGATCCGCCCGCCAGCGTGTCCATGCGTTCGGCCACGACCTGCCTGCTGCTGCGGCTCGGGCGGCGGGCGTCGATCGACACGACGCGCAGATGGGGCGCATATTCGTCGGTGATGAAGTAGAGCGTCGGTCCCCGGCTGCCGATCAGCCGCCAGTCATGGGTGATGCCCTTGACCAGCGAGCGGACCTTCACCTTGCCGCCGGTCAGTTCCGCGACGTGCAGTTCGCGGCGGGGATCGGTGCCCTGAAAGCTGCTGATGATGAGCCAACGGCCATCCTGCGTCACTTGCCCCGTGTGGCTGAGTTTCGGCTGGTCGGGGGTGGCGTAGATGAGTTGGTCCTGCGCCTGCGGCGTGCCGAGCCGGTGGTAGAAGAGTTGCTGCCCCACCGTCGAGGACTGGAAGGCGGCCCCCGCCTGTGGCGCGGCGAAGCGGGAATAGAAGAAACCCTGTCCCCGTCCGTCCCAGGCAAGCTGAGAGAATTTCACCCATTGCACGACATCGTAGAGCGGCTTGGCGGTGGCGACATCGAGAATCCTGAGCGTGCGCCAGTCGCTCCCGGCCTCCTGCACGGCATAGAGCAGATATTGGCCGTCGGGGGAGGGCGCCCATTCGGCCAGCGCGTCCGATCCGTCCCTGGCCCAGTCATTGGGGTCGATCAGCAGCCGTTGCTGGCCGGTGAGCCCCTCGCGCATATAGAGCGGGGTCTGGTTCTGGAGGCCCTTGTTATAGCCGTAGAAATAGCGCCCGCCCGCCTTGCGCGGGATGGTGTAGCGGCCATGGGCGAACAGCGCCTGCATCCGCGTCTTGAGGATGTCGCGGCCCGGCAGACTTTCGATATAGCGGCGGGTGAGGGCGTTTTCCCTGTCCACCCAGTCCCGCACGGCAGGGTCGCTGCGCAGGTCGTTTTCCAGCCAGCGATAGGGATCGGTCACTTTGACGCCGAAATGATCCTCGACCAGATTCAGACGTTTGGCGGTGGGATAGTGCAGGGTGGCGGCCTTCGCGCCGACCGCGAGGGCGGCGGCATCCGGCTCGGCGCACGCGGGGAAGGCAGCCAGCAACAGCGACGCCAAAGCAAGGCAGCCAAAGGCGCGCATCCTCTCCTTTTCCCCCTATCCCTATGAAAGCAAACAAAACAGGCCGTGGCTCTTATCAAGCCACGGCCTGTTCTGAAACGAAATTACCACTTTTGGAAAAGCGGGTATCAGCGGATTACGCCGCTTCCAGCTCGTCGGCATCGGCGCCCTGGACCGGACCGGAATCCTGACCCTTGGCATCGACGTCGCGGTCGACCAGTTCGATGATCGCGATCGGCGCCGCGTCCGAAGCGCGGATGCCGGCCTTGATCACGCGGGTGTAGCCGCCGTTGCGGTCCTTGTAGCGTTCGGCCAGAACTTCGAACAGCTTGGTCAGCTGGGCGTCGTCCTGCAGGCGGGCATTGGCCAGACGACGGTTCGACAGGCCACCCTTCTTGGCGAGGGTGATCAGCTTTTCGACGTAGGGACGCAGTTCCTTCGCCTTGGGCGTGGTCGTCAGGATCTGCTCATGCTTGATGAGCGAAGCCGCGAGGTTGCGGAGCAGCGAGTTACGATGCCCGGCGCTGCGCTGCAGCTTGCGATGACCAACCTTGTGACGCATAGTCTTTTCCTTCGTTCGTTAAGGGGCCGTTTGAGGTACCCCAGACCTGGCGGTGTTAAGGGCCACCGCCCATCAGCCCATGAGGAACCGGGCCGAAGCATTGCCCCGGCCCCGAACCTTTTAGCCCAGCAGCTCCTGTTCGAGCTTCTTGGCCATTTCCTCGATATTTTCCGGCGGCCAGCCGGGGATGTCCATGCCCAGACGCAGGCCCATGGACGACAGCACTTCCTTGATTTCGTTCAGCGACTTGCGGCCGAAATTCGGGGTGCGCAGCATCTCGGCCTCGGTCTTCTGGACCAGATCGCCGATATAGATGATGTTGTCGTTCTTGAGGCAGTTGGCGCTGCGGACCGACAGTTCCAGCTCGTCCACCTTCTTGAGCAGATAGCGGTTGATCTGGTTCGCGTCGCTTTCCGCTTCGCCGCCAGCGGCGCCGGCAGCAGCACCGGCAGCCGGAGCGGCGACGGGCAGCGCGTCCTCGAAGTGGACGAACAGCTGAAGCTGGTCCTGCAGGATGCGGGCGGCGTAGGCCACCGCGTCTTCCGGCGTGACGGTGCCGTCGGTTTCGACGGTCAGCGACAGCTTGTCATAATCCAGTTCCTGACCGACGCGGGTATTGTCGACCTTGTAGGCGACCTGACGAACCGGCGAATAGAGCGCATCGATCGGGATCAGGCCGATCGGGGCATCAGCCGGACGGTTGGCGACGGCGGGGACATAGCCCTTGCCGACGTCAGCGGTCAGTTCCATGTTGAGCGTCGCGCCCTGGTCGAGATGGCAGATCACCAGATCGGGGTTCATCACTTCGATGTCGCCGACGGTGGTGATGTCGCCCGCGCGCACTTCACCGGGGCCGGTGGCGGAGAGCTGGAGACGGCGGGGACCGTCGCCTTCCATCTTCAGCGCGACCTGCTTGATGTTGAGGACGATGTCCGTCACATCTTCGCGCACGCCGGCGAGCGAGGAAAATTCGTGGAGGACGTTCTCGATCTTGATCGAGGTGACCGCCGCGCCCTGAAGCGAGGAAAGAAGAACCCGGCGCAGCGCATTGCCGAGCGTCAGGCCGAAGCCGCGTTCCAGAGGTTCGGCGACGAAGGTCGCCTTGCGCTTGCCGTCGCCCGCCGCCTTGATCTCAAGGCTGTTGGGCTTCTTCAATTCCTGCCAGTTCTTCATGTTGACAGTCATGTATTTCCCCTGGGGATGAGGCCGAAACGCTTAAGATCCTGAACCCAACAGGACGTCCCGGCCGATGCAGATGGGTAAGCGGGCGACGCGTCCGCCGCCCGCCAAAACCGAGCGCCGGTGATCAGACGCGGCGGCGCTTGGAAGGACGCACGCCGTTGTGCGGGATCGGCGTCACGTCGCGGATCGAGGTGATGTGGAAGCCAACGGCCTGCAGCGCGCGCAGAGCCGATTCACGGCCCGAACCGGGGCCCTTCACTTCGACTTCGAGGGTGCGCACGCCATGTTCGGCAGCCTTGCGGCCGGCGTCTTCGGCGCAGACCTGCGCGGCGTACGGGGTCGACTTGCGGCTGCCCTTGAAGCCCATCATGCCGGCCGAGGACCAGCTGATCGCATTGCCCTGGGCGTCGGTGATGGTCACCATGGTGTTGTTGAAGCTGGCGTTGACGTGCGCGACGCCGGCCGAGATGTTCTTGCGTTCGCGGCGCTTGATGCGCTGGGGTTCGCGTGCCATTTTTGCTCTATCCTACTGAAATCGTTTAAAAGCAGAAGTCGCCGGAGGGTCTGTCTGAAGGACCGACCCTCAACGATTACTTCTTCTTACCGGCAATCGGCTTCGCCTTGCCCTTGCGGGTGCGCGCATTGGTGTGCGTGCGCTGGCCGCGAACCGGCAGACCCTTGCGGTGACGCAGGCCGCGATAGCAGGCCAGGTCCATCAGGCGCTTGATGTTCATCGCGGTTTCGCGACGCAGGTCGCCTTCGACGGTGTGGTCAGCGTCGATGGCTTCGCGGATCTGCAGGACTTCGGCGTCCGACAGGTCCTGAACGCGGCGGCTGTGGTCGATGCCCAGCTTGTCGGCGATGTCGACGGCGGTCTTGCGGCCGATGCCGTGAATGTAGGTGAGCGCGATGATCACGCGCTTGTTGGTCGGGATGTTGACACCCGCAATACGTGCCATGGTATTCTGTACTCCTGCTCCACGGGGCAGTTGGCGCCACCCCATCTCAAAGCGTCCGGGCCGAAAATCCTGCATAAGGATTCGCGGCCGATTCGATAGGTCCCAAGACGCAAAAAAGACGGCCAGTGCCGTTGCACCGCCGCTCGCCAGCGAATTGGGAAGGGCTGCCCTTAGCGATTCGGCCTTCGACTGTCAATGTCGTGTGGGCGCAAAAGCGGTGAAATCCGGCGCTTCTCTGCGCCTGGTCATCCGTCGGAGAGGAAGCCTTATCCCGCCCTTTTCGGGTTGATGCAATCCCGTTCCCTGAGGCATGGAGGCGGGATGCGCCTCACTCTGCCCTCCGTCGCGCTGGCGACATCCTTCTTCCTGCTGGCCTCCTGCGTCGGCGCGCCCGAGCAGTATGTGCCCGCTCGAGGGCCTGCGCCAAGGGCTGTCCCGTCGCCGCAACCATCGCCGCCTCCGCCCGCGCCGGTCGAATGGCAGGACCGCGATACCACTCCCGGTGACTGGCGTTATCAGGTCGATGGTGCCGGATCGGTCGCCCTGTTCGGCCCCGATGCGCAAAACAGCCTGTTCGTCATCCGTTGTGACAAGGGGACGCACCGCATCAGCCTGCTGCGTCCCGGTGTGGCGGGCACGGCGATGACGGTTCGGACCAGCTATGGCGCGGTGAGTTGGCCGGCGGCGGCCGCCGCCGGCACCGTGCCTGCGACGCAAGCGATCCGCGCCGCCAACGACACGGCGCTCGACCAGATTGCCTATAGCAGGGGTCGTTTCGCGATCGAGGTGCAGGGATTGCCCACGCTGATCCTGCCCAGTTGGGCGGAGGTCGGCCGCGTCGTCGAGGATTGCCGCGTCTAACTGGCTGATTTCGGGAAATTTCCTGCAATTTCGAAGCAAATCGCCTGCGAAACGCGGACGTACAAGTATGATTCGAAAAAAGAATTTTACAAGCCTTGAACATGCAGCCCGTCTGATTCACATATCATCTCATAGGCGGCGAAGGACCAGTATCCGGGAACGGCTATAGGGGCTTCAACTAGCGAAAGGAGGTGATCCGATGTCTCATGGTTCAGCAATGGGGTCGGTCAAGTCCATTCGGGGAACGCGCCGCTGAGCGACGCCATAGCGTCGGTTTTTCAGAATTTCGGTGACTGTCGACTGCGATTTCGCAGGCGAAGCGCCGCGTCTGGAAAATAGCGCGATCAACGTTTCCCTTGGGCGGCACTTCCGGCCGCTGACCATGTCAATGATGGGCCGTTGGAGACTTATCCCCTCCAGCGGCCCCTCTCATTTTCAGCGCAACCTCTCCAAACCCATCCCATACGCTACGCGGGAAATAAAAATGGCGGGCCTGCGCGTGCGCTCGCAGACCCGCCGGGGCATTATGCTGGCCGGGGGCGTTCGACGATCAATCCGGGAGGGGGTGCAGCCTGTCTGGATCGAATGTCGAGCCGCAGCCCCTTATGCGCGCATCGTGCCCGTATCGATGTAGCGCTGGTGCCAGGCCAGTGCCTCGCCCGGCAGCATCGGCGATTGCAGCCCGAACGATCCGGCCAGCGCCCGCCGGAAATACTCCTTCAGCATCGGCCGGAAGTCGGGATGCGCGCAATTTTCCATGATGAGTTCCGCCCGTTGCCGGGGCGCCAGTCCGCGCAGGTCCGCCAGCCCCTGTTCGGTCACGATCACCTGCACATCCTGGTTGATATGATCGACATGGCTGCAATGCGGCACGATGGCGGAGATCGCACCCCCCTTGGCGGTGGATGGCGTCATGAAGATCGACAGGAAGGCGTTGCGCGCAAAATCGCCGGACCCGCCAATGCCGTTCTGAATGCGCGACCCCATCAGATGAGTCGAATTGACGTTGCCGTAGATGTCCGCCTCGATCAGCCCGTTCATCGCGATGCAGCCCAGCCGCCGCACCAGCTCGGGGTGATTGCTGATCTCCTGCGGCCGCAGCAGCATCCTGTCGCGATAACGCTCCATATCCGCATTCATCCGCGCCGCCGCCTCGGGACTCAGTGAAAAGGCCGTTGCACTCGCCATGCGCAGCTTGCCCGCGTCGAGCAGGTCCAGCATCCCGTCCTGAATCACTTCGGTAAAGGCGACCATATTCTCGAACGGCGCGTCGATCAGGCCGGTCAGCACGGCGTTGGCGATATTGCCGACCCCGGACTGCAAGGGCAGCAGCGAAGCGGGCAGGCGGCCCCGCTTTACCTCATGGCTGAGGAACTCCAGCAAATGCCCGGCGATCGCCCGTGCCTTGTCATCGGGCGGGGTGAAGGGGGCGTTGCGGTCCGGCGCATCGGTTTCCACCACCGCGATAACCTTGTCGGGATCGCAGCGGAAGGTG
The DNA here is from genome assembly GCF_013375555.1 of Sphingobium sp. EM0848. NCBI lineage: Bacteria > Pseudomonadati > Pseudomonadota > Alphaproteobacteria > Sphingomonadales > Sphingobiaceae > Sphingobium > Sphingobium sp. EM0848. The sequence goes on along the minus strand of NZ_JABXWB010000001.1, from coordinate 2,407,017 downwards.
GGCTGACCGATACGCTGGTCGGCCCGCACCAGCGGGATCGGCTGACGATGCGGAGGTAGCGCCGTGCCGTAATAAATGTCGTGCATCCCTTCGAGGGCCGGATTCTGCCAGCGATTGACCTCCAGAATCACGCCCTTGGCGTGATCGATCCACGTCTTGTTGTTGCCGACCGAGGCGGAGGGGATCAGTTCACCATTAGCGGTGATCCCGGTCACTTCGATCACGGCCACGTCCAGATCGCCCAGAAAGCCCTGCCACGCCATCGGCGCCACCTGGCTCAGATGCATGTCGAAATATTGCATCTGACCCTTGTTGATCCGTTCGCGGGCAATGGGGTCGCTGTTATAGGGCAGGCGGAATTCGACGCCGTCGGCCTGCGCCAGCGCGCCGTCCAGTTCCGGCCCGGTGGAGGCGCCGGTCCACACCTTTACCCGGAAAGGCTCGCCCGCGTCATGGGCGGCGGTCATGCGCGCGGCCAGCGCCAGCGGCACGGCCTTGGGATAGCCGGACCCGGTAAAGCCGCTCATCCCCACGGCCATTCCGTTCTTGATAAGGTCAGCGGCTTCTTCGGCGGTCCGGCATTTGGCGGCCAGCCCGGCATGGGCGATACGATTGGACATGGGCATCCTCTTCTCCTCGGACCCGGCACCGCCGGACGATATGTTCGCTTCTGGCTTTTCGGGCCGCCAGACAATAAGGATTCGCCGCACAATATCTGTGCAGGAATCGTTCAGATGACAGATCTGCTGATCGCCATGCGGACATTTATGCGGTTGTGCGAGAAACCCAATTTCTCCCGCGTGGCCGAAGAAATGCATGCCAGTCATACCACGATTGCGCGGCGCTTGGACCAAGTGGAAGCACATTTCGGCGCAATCCTGTTCCACCGCACCACGCGCAGGCTGATCGCCACGCCGGAGGCGGAGCGCCTGTTGATCCATGCCCGTGCCATGCTGGATGCGCTGGATGTGGCAGAGGAGGATTTCGGCCCTGTCCGCAATGAGCCGAGCGGGCTTGTCCGTATCGGCCTTACCACCGCGCTCGGCCTTCATTATGTCGAACGCCTGGGCGATCTGACACGGCGCTATCCCGCGCTGCAGTTCGATTGCGCCATGACCGACTGGCAACGCGATGTCGTGGAGGATCGGCTCGATCTGGCTCTGCGAGTCGGCCCGGTCAGCGACGATAGTCTGGTCGTCCATCCGCTCGGCAGCCTGCCGCGTCTGCTGGTCGCGCATCCCGATTATCTCGCGAGCCATGGGTCGCCCGCTTCCGCCGATGAACTCTCCGGCCATGAATGCATCGCCTATGCCTATGGCGATGTGCCGGCCCGCTGGACCATAGACGGGCGGGAGAGGGTGGTGGGCGGCACCTTCCGCAGCGACAGCAGCGAAGCCGTCCATCGCGCGGCCTCCAATGGTCTTGGCATCGCCCTGCTCCCGGCGATCCGGGTGCAGGGCGATATCGAAGCTGGGCGGCTGGCGCCGGTCCTTCTGGACAGCGTCATCGCCCCGCTCGACATATTGGCGGTCCATCCCTCGCACAAGCGCCTGCCGCCGCGCGCGCGCGTGGTGCTTGATTTCCTGAAGGCCAATTTTCCGGGCGAACGACCCTAGCTACGCCCGGCTTGAAGGACTACCGCTCCACGCCCTTCGCCTTCCCCCACGCCCTGGCCGCGGTATAACCCAGATAGCCGGTGCCGAAGAGCGCGTAGAGTGGTTCCGGCAAGGCATTGAAATAGGCGTGCATGGCGTGGATGATCGCCGTCGCTACATCCGGCCGGATGCCGCCGATCAGTCCCAGCGGCACCGACCAGAGCAGCAACCCATATATCACGTAAAGAAAGGCTGGCCGCGCCCGCAACGTCGATCGATCCTCTGCGATTCGCCTTTGCCGCGCTGAGGTCATGAGCCTGTCCTCCTAACCGATACGGTTCGCAAGCCAGCCATAGAGAAAGGCTTCATTGGCCGGCCGGCTTTCCGCCAGAGCGAGATAGCGTTCCCCCTGCAGCGCTTCGAGCGCCTTTTGCAGCACCTTTTCCCCCGCCTTCCCACGCAGCTTCAAAAATGCGCCCAGCGCCGCCAGGGTTCTTGCCCCTACGGCCTGATCGACCTTCAGGTCGGGATAATCCTGTTCATTGCGATTGAGCGCATTCAACGCGCGCTGGAGAAAGCCGCTGGCCGTTGCCGGCCCCATGTTCACTGCCGTATCGAACAATTCCTCGGCGATCCCGGGTGCCAGTTCAGCAACAAAGGCATAACCCGGCTTTTCCCAGTAAAGCCGCCGATAGATCACCTCCGCCACGCTGCGGGGCAGGGCGCGCATGTCGCCCATATAGCCATTGGCCCGCGCCACGGCCTGTGTGATCCCGAAATGGGTTGGCCCGCCGCGATCCGCCGGATGATTGCTGTGGCCACCCTCGCGCGCGATGACTTCATCAATCAACGCTGAAATATCCATGAAACCGCCCTCCTCTGTGGAAAGACGGTCCATTTATCCCATTTGGTTCTCTGTAGGACAGCGCAAAAGCGCCGTCGCACGAGCAGGGTGTTTGAGAATGGGAGAGGTGGGAAGGCATTGCTGTGCCTTCAATAATTTGGTCGGGACGAGAGGATTCGAACCTCCGACCCCCACACCCCCAGTGTGATGCGCTACCAGGCTGCGCTACGTCCCGACCGGAGCGGCGCAATTAGAAGCAGTTTGCGCAATATGCAAGCCATTCGATGCAGGCTTTTTGCGCTTTCGTCGGAAACCCTAATCATGTTGCCTCGCAAGGCTCATCTGTGTTAGCCGCGCGCCCTTGATTTGCAGGCGCTTTGTGTCTGTGACTGGACAAGAGAATAAGGCGAAAGTTCCAAGCATGTTCATATCTCCAGCCTTTGCCCAGACTGCGGGCGGGGAATCGTCCGGCGCCTCCATGCTGGTTCAGATGGCCCCGCTGGTCCTCATCTTCGTCGTCTTCTATTTCCTGCTGATCCGTCCGCAGCAGAAGAAGATGAAGGAGCACAAGGCCAAGATCGACGCCGTGAAAAAGGGCGATCAGGTCGTGACCGGCGGTGGTCTGGTCGGCAAGGTGGTCCGTGTCGACGAATTCTACGCCGAAGTCGAACTGGCGCCGAACATGAAGGTCAAGGCGGTGAAGTCCACCCTGACCGACGTGATCGATCCCGCCACCGCCAAGCCCGCGAACGACTGAGCGGCCCGATGCTGAACTTCCCTCGCTGGGCGGTCGCCGGAATCCTGCTGCCGCTGCTGATCGGCATCCTTTGCTCCGTGCCGAGCTTCCTGCCGGATTCGACCGTCGAAAAGCTGCCGAAATTCATGCAGACCCGCGTGAATTTGGGCCTCGACCTGTCGGGCGGCAGCCATTTGCTGCTGGAAGCGTCCACGCAGGACGTCGCCAAGCAGCGGCTCGCCAATATGGAGGAGCAGGTCCGCACGGAACTGCGCCGGGGCGATACCAAGATCGCCATCGGCGACATTTCCAGCCGCGACGGGAAGCTCAGCTTCATGGTCCGCAACCCGTCGGAGGTCGACGCCGCCGTCGAGCGCATCCGGCCGCTGACGCAGGGGGCGGGCCTGACCGGCCAGCGCGATTTCAATGTCGAGGTGGTGAACAGCTCCACCATCGTCATCACGCCGACCCAGGCGGGCATCGACAGCGCGGTCAAAAGCGCGATGGAAGTCGCGACCGAGGTGATCCGCAAGCGTATCGACGAAATGGGCACGCGTGAGCCGACCATCCAGCAGCAGGGCGGCAACCGTATCGTCGTGCAGGTGCCGGGACTTCAGAATCCCAAGGCGCTGAAGGATCTGCTGGGGCAGACCGCCAAGCTTGAGTTCAAGCTGGTCGACATCAACGCCAATCCCGCCGAAGTCGCGCAGGGCCGCGCGCCGGTCGGCAGCGAAGTGCTGCCTTATCCGGGCAATCCCGCCGGGCCGCCGGTGATCGCCGTCTACCGGCAGGTCATGGTGTCGGGCGAGGATCTGACCGACGCGCAGCAGGGCTATGACCAGCGCGGCAATGCACCCATCGTCAATATCCGCTTCAACGGCGCGGGCGGCCGCAAATTCGGACAGGTGACGTCGCAGAATGTGAACCGGCCCTTTGCCATCATCCTCGACGGCAAGGTGCTGTCGGCGCCGAACATCAATGAGCCGATTCTGGGCGGCTCCGCGCAGATCAGCGGCAATTTCACCGTGGAAAGCGCCAACCAGCTCGCGATTGCGCTGCGTTCCGGCAAGCTGCCGGTGGCGCTGACCGTGGTGGAGGAACGCACCGTCGGGCCGCAATTGGGCGCCGACTCGATCAAGGCCGGGCTTACGGCTTCGATCATCGCGGTGGTCGCGGTCGCGGCCTTCATGTTTATGAGCTACGGTCGTTTCGGCGTGTATGCGAACATCGCCGTCGCCATCAACGTGCTGGTCATCCTGGGCGTGATGGGCATTCTTGGCGCAACGCTGACCTTGCCGGGCATTGCCGGTTTCGTGCTGACCATCGGCACGGCGGTCGACGCCAACGTCCTGATCTACGAACGTATCCGCGAGGAACGGCGGCGTGGACGCGGGGTCGTGCAGGCGATCGAACATGGCTATAAGGAAGCCAGCCGCACCATTTTCGAAGCGAATGTGACGCACGCCATTGCTGGCGGCATCATGCTCGCTTTGGGGTCCGGTCCGGTGAAGGGCTTTGCGATCGTGCTGCTGATCGGCATCGCGACCAGCGTGTTCACTGCCGTTACCTTCACGCGCCTGCTGGTGTCGCGTTGGGTCCGCGCCAAGCGCCCGACCGAAATCCACATCTGACGGGGCGGGAGAGAAAATATGAAACTGCTTAAACTCGTCCCCGACAACACCAATATCGGCTTCGTGAAGCTCCGCCATTGGGCCTTTGCCCTGACGGCGCTGCTGACGGTGCTGGCGGTCGGTGCGACCTTCTACAAGGGCCTCAATCTGGGTGTCGATTTCGTCGGTGGTCTGATGATCGAGGCGAAATTCGAGCAGCCGCCGCATCTGGAAAAGGTGCGCGGCGTGGTCGATCGGCTGGGTGTGGGGGACGGCTCGCTCCAGCAATTTGGCGATCCCAAGACGGTGCAGATTCGCCTGCCGCTGCCTGAACAGGGCGGCGCGGGCGCGGCCAACGCCATTGTCGAAAAGGCGCGCAAGGCGATGACGGCGGAGTTCCCCGGCGTCACCTTCTCCCGCTACGACACGGTATCGGGCAAGGTGTCGGGCGAACTGATTCAGAATGGCGTGCTGGCGGTGATGTTGGCGGTGGTCGGCATCGCGATCTTCTCCTGGTTCCGCTACGAGTGGCAGTTCGGTGTCTCGACATTCGTCGCGATCATGCACGACGTGCTGATGACGCTGGGCTTCTTCGCCATCACCCAGCTGGAGTTCGACCTGACGACCGTGGCGGCCGTGCTCACCATCGTGGGTTATTCCATCAACGATAAGATGGTGATCGACGATCGCATTCGTGAGAATATGCGGAAATACCGCAAGATGGACATGAAGGCGCTGATCGACCTGTCGGTCAATGAGACGCTGCCGCGGACCGTCATGACGTCGGTGACGGTGCTGCTGGCGCTGGGCGCGCTGCTGCTGCTGGGCGGCCATGTGCTGCGCGGCTTCACGGCCGCCATGATGCTGGGCATCATCGTCGGCACCTATTCGTCGGTTTATGTGTCGTCCTCGCTGCTCATCAGCCTCGGCCTGTCGCCGGCCACGGCGGAAAAGAAGGCGAGCAAGACCAATATCGCAGCCCAGGCCGAGCGCATGGGTCCGCGTGACGACGGAGCGCGGCCCTGAACGGCCAGGCGCCAGGAAAAGGGCGATCGGGGATCGAACTGCGCCGCGATGAAGCGGGGCAGGGACCGATCGTCACCGGCTTTCAGGGGCGCGGCTTTCGGGTCAGGGACGATGTCTTTCCCGATGGCCTGTTGCTCTCGCCGCTGCGCGCTCTGGCCTGGCGGGATGCGCCCGCGATCGACGCGCTGACGCCGGCGGATCTGGGCGATCTGTTCGATCTTGATCCGCTTCCCGAATTCCTGTTGCTCGGCACCGGCGCGGGGCTGCGGCAACCGTCGCGCCCCTTCGTCCGCGAACTGGAGGCAAGGGGCATCGGCGTCGAGGTCATGGACAGCCGCGCCGCCGCGCGCGCCTGGGGCGTGTTGCGCGCCGAGGAACGCTGGATCGTCGCGGCGTTGTTGCCGCTTATCTAGACCATTCCCCGCCCCTTCTTGCGCTTTCTTCTTCATCCGCCTACTCTTGGGGCAAGTTCCGGCGCTTTCCCGCGTTGGCGAAGAAGAAAAGAGATACGGCCATGGTGCAGCAAAGCCGCCCATCGCCGCAGAGTTCCGGCCCGGCCGCCGGCGTTTCGGGTATCCGATCCGGTCAGGGCAATGGGAGCAAGGCTGCGGCCCTCACGCCCCCGTTGAAATCGCGGGGCCTTTTGCCTCATCCGCCGCGGGGCAGGCGGTCTTACGCAGCGATCGATCTGGGGACGAACAATTGCCGCCTGCTGATCGCCAAGCCGTCATCCGATGGTTTCATCGTCGTGGATGCCTTTTCCCGTATCGTCCGGCTGGGCGAGGGACTCGCGGCGTCCGGGCGGATCAGCGATGCGGCAATCGATCGGGCGATTGGGGCGCTGGCGGTTTGCGCTGACAAGTTGCGCCGCCGCCATGTGACGCTGGCCCGGTCGGTCGCGACCGAAGCCTGCCGCCGCGCGTCCAATGGGGCAGAATTCATTCAGCGGGTTTATCGCGAAACCGGCATCGCGCTTGACGTCATCAGCGCGCAGGAAGAGGCGCGGCTGGCGGTGCTTGGCTGTCATGCGCTGCTCGAACCGGGGAACGGCCCGGCGTTGATCTTCGACATTGGCGGAGGGTCGACCGAACTGGTGCTGGTCGATTCCAGCTGTTCGGGCACGCCCCATATGGTCGATTGGGTGAGCGCGCCTTGGGGTGTGGTGTCGCTGACCGAGAGCGAACCTTTCGACCATGCCGATCCGATGGACCGGCTGGCCGCCTATGGCCGGATGCGGATGCGGGTGGCGGAGGCCTTTGCGCCGCTGGCCCGCCGTCTTCCGGCGCCGCAGCCGGATATCCGCCTGCTCGGAACCTCCGGCACGGTGACGACCCTGGCGAGCGTGCATCTTGACCTGCCGCGCTATGACCGGCAGGCGATAGATGGATTGATCGTCCCGTCGACATCGATGCGGGCCATTTCGGAACGGCTGTCGTCCATGCCGCTGTGGGAGCGGCAGAAGCTGCCCTGCATCGGCACCGAGCGGGCCGATCTGGTGGTGGCGGGTTGCGCCATATTGGAATCGATCCTCGACATCTGGCCCGCCCAACGCCTGGGTGTTGCGGATCGTGGCATTCGCGAAGGCATATTGCGCGGCCTCATGGACCGCGACGGAGTAAGAATGTGAGAGGCACGGGCGCCGGCAAGGTGCGGGTCAAGACGGCGAAGGGGCGGACCGCCCAATCGACCCGTTGGCTCGAACGGCAGTTGAACGATCCCTATGTCCGCCGCGCCAAGGCGGAAGGGTGGCGCAGCCGCGCCGCCTTCAAGCTGATCGAACTGGATGAGAAATTCCATTTCGTGAAAGGATCGCGCGCGGTCGTCGATCTGGGCGTTGCGCCGGGTGGCTGGGCGCAGGTGGTGCGCAAGCTTTGTCCCAAGGCGAAGGTGGTGGGGATTGACCTGCTGCCGACCGATCCGATTCCGGGCGTCACCCTGTTCCAGATGGACTTCATGGACGACAAGGCGCCCGCGCTGCTCGCTGAGGCCCTGGGCGATGCGCCGGATCTCGTGATCTCGGACATGGCGGCGAACACCGTGGGACATGCAGCGACCGACCATCTGCGCACCATGGGGTTGGTGGAAGCTGCGGCGATGTTCGCGGTGGAGAATCTGCGCAAGGGCGGGACGTTCGTCGCGAAAGTGTTCGCGGGCGGCACCGATGCCGATCTGCTCGCCATTCTCAAGAAGCATTTCACGACGATCAAACATGCCAAGCCTCCGGCAAGCCGCAAGGGCAGCGTGGAATGGTATGTCGTGGCGCAGGGATTCAAGGGGCGGCCGGAAGAAGGTTGACCGCTGCTAAGAGATTGAAACCCTGTCCTGCTCCTGCGAAGGCGCTGGAAACGTCCATGGTGGCGAGTGTGGCGGGCACGCTGGCAGGCGGGCGGATCAGCCGGGCGCGGCCTTTCCGCAACCCGCATCACAGCGCGTCGATGGCGGCGCTGGTCGGCGGCGGGCAAAAGGCGCGGCCGGGCGAGGTCAGCATGGCGCATCTGGGCGTCCTGTTTCTCGATGAATTGCCGGAATTTCAGCGCGCCGTGCTCGATTCGCTGCGGCAGCCTCTGGAAACGGGCGAAGTGACGGTGGCGCGGGCCAATGCGCATGTGACCTTCCCGGCGCGGGTGCAGTTGGTGGCGGCGATGAACCCGTGCCGTTGCGGACATCTGGGCGATCCGGCGTTGGCCTGTTCCCGCGCGCCGCGTTGCGCGGCGGATTATCAGGCCAAGGTATCCGGGCCGCTTCTGGACCGTATCGACCTTCATGTGGAGGTTCAGGCGGTGACGGCTGCGAATCTGGTCCTGCCGCCGCCGGCCGAGGGATCGGCCGAGGTCGCTGGTCGGGTCGCAGCGGCGCGGCAGGTGCAGACGCAACGCTATGCGGGGACCGCCCTGCGCACCAATGCCGAGGTCGATGGCGAGCGGCTGGAGGATGTCGCGGGGCCGGATCAGGCCGGACGCGAACTGCTGGTGCAGGCGGCCGCGGCGATGAAGTTGTCGGCGCGGGGCTATACGCGGGTGTTGCGGGTCGCGCGGACGATCGCTGACCTGGCCGGGGCGGAGCGGGTCGGGCGGGTGCATGTGGCGGAGGCGCTCAGCTATCGGCGGCGCGCGCCGGTGAACTGATTTTGAGGGGGAATGATGTCCGCCCCCTGTACCAGCGCGGCACAGCGGATATCGCCGATCACCACGCCGTCGACATGCAGGTCGACGCTTGCGGTCAGGTTGCCGCTGATCGTTACATCGCTGCCGATGAGGGAAAAGGGTGCGTTCTTAGCCCCGGTTTCCGACATCGGCGAGACGGGCCGAGGCGACTTGCTGGATTTGGAGAACATCCTTGCGGGCCTCCAGAAAGCGGCGGGGGTTGATGGGATTGCCGTTCACGCGGACCTCGAAATGCAGATGCGTGCCTGTCGATCGGCCGGTCGAGCCCATGCGGGCGATCTTGTCGCCGCGTGCCACGCTCTGCCCGACATGGGCAGCAAAACCGGAAAGGTGGGCGTAGCGGGTCATGATGCCATTGCCATGGTCGACCTCGACGACATTGCCGTAACCGCTGCGCTGGCCGACGAAACTCACCTTGCCGGCGGCGGCGGCCAGGATCGGCTGGCCATAGCTGCCGGGGAAATCCAGCCCGGCATGGAAAGCGGCATGGCCGTTGAACGGGTCGCTGCGATAGCCGTAGCTGCTGCTCAGCATCGGCGTCGCAGTGGGTTTGCCGGAGGGGATGGTGAGCAGGCTGGCTTCCAGAAATTCCATGCGGGACAGTGCCTTGGCGAGTTTCTCGAACTCGCCCGGCATGGCGTCCTGCCCTTCCCACGGGACGAAGGGGCCACCCTGGGCGCGGGCAGCGCTGCGCGCGAGGGTGTCGGGGTTGAGGCCGAAGCTGCGGATTGCGGCGGCGGCCTTGTCCGCGCGCTGCTGGACCGTGCCGGTCAGGAGCGCGGCGAACTGGCGCTGGCGTTGGTCGATGCGGAGCAAGGGCGCGGCTTCGGGCGCCGCGCTGATCTTCCTGTTCAGCTTGTGGGCGCCGTTGCTGTCCTTGTCGGGGGCGCCGACGACATCGGCGGGTGTCGCAGCCTCGCCCTCCTTGCCGAAATGGGTGCGGTAGAGGTCATCCATGAAATCCTGCCGCTCTTTCAACTCCTTGGCGAGTTGATCGATCGACTGGCGGTAGGTTGCGACCTTGCTGGCGGTGCTGGCGACGGCCTTGCCCTCGGCGTTCAGCGCCGCGCGATCCTGCTCGATCCGGGCGCTGCTCATGGCCATCGACACAGTCAGGCCCGCCCAGCCGATCAGCACGGTGGACAGGAGGCCAGCGGCGGCAAGCTGCGCGCGCCGGGAAATGCGGATGAACTTCACCTCGCCGCCCGAGCGTAGGAAAATCTCCCGCTCCGGGCACAGGGCAGTCATCCTGGCCCAGAGGGCAGCGGCCCCCTTCTTGCTCTGTTGCGACAATTGCGACCCCGCATGTATTTTTACGTGAAGAGGCCGCTAACAAAAGGAATCGAGTCGCGCGAATCCGGGGAAGCGGACTCGTGACGAGTCGAAACGTGAACGGGGTGAAACGTGGAACTCCGATTTCGGTTCCGGCCGAAGATGAAAAAAATCAGAGGGGTAGGACGTCGGCTGCCTTCGTCCAGCCGAGCATGATGGGAACTTCCGATGCGGGGGCGGCAGCGCCGAAATGGAAGCCCTGGCCGAAATGGCAGCCGCCTGCGCGCAGATAGTCGAGCTGCCGCATATTTTCGACGCCCTCGGCCACGGTGCGGATGCCCAGGCTGTAGGCGAGGTTGAGCACGGTCCGCACGATCGCCGCATCGTCGGGATCGGTTTCCAGATCGCGCACGAAGCGCCGGTCGATCTTGATGATGTCGATCGGGAACTGCTTGAGATGCGAGAGCGAGGCGTAGCCGGTGCCAAAATCGTCGAGCGCGATCGATACGCCAGCGGCGCTCAGGCGGTGCAGGCTGCGTTCCACGACTTCGGCATTGCGGCCGAGAAAGACGGATTCGGTGATCTCCAGTTCGATCCGGTTCGGGGGGACCCCGGCGGCGCCAAGGGCGTCGAGCAGCCGGTCGGGAAAGCTGCTGTCGTGCAGTTCGACGCCGGGTACGTTGATGGCGACGTGGCCGAATTCGACACCCTTGTCCCGCCATGTGCGGCAATCGGCCAGCACCTGCGTGAGCATCCGTTCAGTGATCGCGCGGCCGAGTTCGGAATGTTCGAAGGCGGCGGCGATCTCGCCGGGCATGATGATTGATCCATCCGGGCGGACGCAGCGTAGGAGCGCTTCGAAACCGATGACCCGGCCCGTCGCAAGATCGACCTTGGGCTGATACCAGGGGGTAGGCGGGGCATGGACCAACGCATCGCGGGCACGCTCCAGCATTCGTGCTTCCCGCTGCCAGCGCTCCAGCAGGCCGGGTTCGAAGATGCAGGCCCGGCCCCGACCGCCGTTTTTCGCCTCATACAGCGCGATGTCGGCATGTTTCACCAGATCGGCAATGTCGCCAGCATGGTCGGGAAACAGCGCGACACCCATGGAAACGCGGCAGTCTATATCGCGCGTGCCGTGGCTCAGTGGTCGGTGCAACTGGCTCGTCATGCGCGTCAATATGGCGTCAAGGTCCGATGCCGTGCGCAGCCGGGTCAACAGTACGGCGAATTCGTCACCACCCATGCGCGCGACCAGATCGCCCGGCCGCACCGCGTCGCGCAGTCGCTGCGCCACGGCGCAGAGCAGGGCGTCGCCCGCGTCATGGCCGGCGCTGTCGTTGATCCGCTTGAATTCATCGACGTCGATCAGTGCCACGGCCATCTGTCCGCCCGAACGGCCGGTCGCGGCGGCGGCCTGCGCCAGCGTCGCCATGAAGTGCGAACGATTGGCCAGGCCCGTCAACGCGTCGGTCATCGCCAGATGGGCGAGATGGCGCTCCGCCTCCTTGCGGGCGGTGATGTCGACGATGCTGGAGAGGATGCAGTCCTCCCCCCGGATCAGGATGGGCCGACAGGACAGCAGGACGTCGTGAATTTGGCCTTCCCGGCTGACGATGCGGCATTCGGAATTGTCGACTTCCTGTCCGTCGGCGATGCGGTCGCGTAGGCTCGCCCGGGCGACCGTTCCCTCGCCCAGCATATGCGTGCGCGAAATGTCGCCATCCGCGCCGAAAGCGCGGGCCGCGGCGTCGTTGAGATGTGCCACCGAACCATCGGGCCGGGTAACAAGCAGCGGGATCGGCACGCTCATGAACATGCGCTCCAGCGTTTCGCTATTGGCGGCAAGGGCGGTGCGGGCGGCCTGCGCCATCTGGCTTGCGGTCCATTCCTTGCGCTGGAGCCGGTTGGTCCGGGCAATGGTGATCCACATCCCGCAATGCAGCATGAGGACGGCCATGATCATGCCGGGCGTCGTGGATGCGAAGGGGGCGGGGGCGAGATAGCCGATGAGCAGCAGTATCGCGCAGCCAAGGCCGCCGCCAACATTGCCCCGGAAACTCGTGGGCACCACCAGGTAAAAGATCAGCGGCAGCATCACGAGCACGAAGATCGCAATGTCGCTGCGGGAGGAAACCAAGAAGGCGACGCAGATGGCGGTGACGAACTGCCAGGTGAAGCAGATCTGTTCCACTGTCCGGAAGTTCACCATGTAGCGGCAGAAGGACAGGCAGGCCAGCGACCAGAGAATCACCGCGACTCGGGCCGGTACAGCCACCCAGAAATGCGGCGTGCCGGCAAAGCGCCAGTCACTGAAGAGAAAGAGCGCGTTGAGGATCGCCGACAACAGGAAAAGCACGCGGGCATGGCGTTGCGACTCGGGCAACCGGTCCGCCTGAAAAGCGGCCTCCATGTCGGAAACGTTGAATTCCCCGGTGATCGTCGAAAGCTGGGTCACGTTCCATCCATGCGCGCGCCTCCATGGCGGCATCGAACCAGAATAGATTCGCTCTTCTTATCAATTTACTAATGCTATTTTCACCATCTCGGACCGGCGTCGAAACGAGTGGCTTCGGCGCCATCCTTGACCCATCGGACGCGCATCGCTATAGGCGCGCCTGCTCAAAGGTCCGGCAAGGGTGGATTCGTCTGTCCGTAATCGGGTTCTTCGGGCGCCAGAGCTGAACATTGCCGGTGCTCTTGCGGCTCCGGGCGGGTTTCCGCCGGGGCCTTTGCTGTTTGGAGGCGATTCGCCTGTTTGCAGCAGGAACGCGGGAATGCAGGTAAAGTAACTGAAAAAGGTGAAGGGCTTCATGCCAACAATCAACCAGCTGGTCCGCAAGGGCCGCGAGCTGCAGAAGACCAAGTCGAAGGTCCCTGCAATGGAAGCGAACCCGCAGAAGCGCGGCGTTTGCACCCGCGTCTACACGACGACCCCGAAGAAGCCGAACTCGGCTCTCCGCAAGGTGGCGAAGGTGCGTCTGGTCAACCAGCGCGAAGTCATCACCTACATTCCGGGTGAAGGCCACAACCTTCAGGAGCACAGCGTTGTGCTGATCCGCGGCGGCCGCGTACGCGACCTTCCCGGTGTGCGTTACCACGTGCTGCGCGGCGTTCTGGATACCCAGGGCGTCAAGGACCGTAAGCAGAGCCGTTCGAAGTACGGCGCGAAGCGTCCGAAGTAAGGGAGACTAAAACATGTCACGTCGTCGTCGCCCCGAAAAGCGCGTTATCCTGCCCGATCCCAAGTTCGGTGATATCGTGCTGTCGAAGTTCATGAACAGCATCATGCAGGACGGTAAGAAGGCCGTCGCCGAGTCCATCGTTTACGGTGCGCTCGAAACTGTCGAAGCGAAGTCCAAGAAGGACCCGATCGGCATGTTCCATGACGCGCTGAACAATGTGAAGCCCGGCATCGAAGTCCGCAGCCGCCGCGTCGGTGGTGCGACCTACCAGGTCCCCGTCGAAGTGCGCCCCGAGCGCGCCCAGGCGCTGGCGATCCGCTGGCTGATCACGGCTTCGCGCAACCGCAGCGAAACCACCATGGCGGCCCGTCTGTCGGGTGAGCTGCTGGACGCTGCCAACAACCGTGGCAATGCGGTCAAGAAGCGCGAAGATACGCACCGCATGGCGGAAGCGAACCGCGCTTTCTCGCACTACCGCTGGTAAGCATGATGGAACGGGCGCCTTCCGGTGCCCGTTTCCTTTTGGAAATGCTCCGCAATTTCGGTCCGTTCGCCGGGGGTCTACCCATGGCGGACGGATTGGTTTAGGGGCCACCCGCAAGACTCAATCTATCCCCAACCGCCGGCGCGCCGGCAACGGAGAAGCATCATGGCCCGCAGCCATCCGCTCGAACGCTATCGCAATTTCGGTATCATGGCGCATATCGACGCCGGCAAGACCACCACGACCGAGCGTATTCTTTACTACACCGGCAAGTCCTACAAGATCGGCGAAGTCCATGAAGGCGCCGCCACCATGGACTGGATGGAGCAGGAGCAGGAGCGTGGTATCACCATCACGTCTGCGGCAACGACCTGCTTCTGGAAGGACCACCGCCTCAACATCATCGACACCCCCGGCCACGTCGACTTCACCATCGAAGTCGAGCGTTCGCTGCGCGTGCTCGACGGTGCGGTCGCCGCGTTCGACGGCGTTGCGGGTGTTGAGCCGCAGTCGGAAACCGTGTGGCGCCAGGCGGACAAGTACAAGGTGCCGCGGATGTGCTACATCAACAAGCTCGACCGTACCGGCGCCAATTTCTATTATTGCGTACAGACGATCATCGACCGTCTGGGCGCTACCCCGGCCGTCCTGTACCTTCCCATCGGCGCCGAGTCGGAGTTCGTCGGCCTGGTCGACCTCGTGCATGACCGCGCGATCATCTGGAAGGATGAGAGCCTGGGCGCCGAGTTCGAATATATCGACATCCCGGCCGACCTCGCCGACAAGGCTGCCGAATATCGCGAAAAGCTGATCGAGCTTGCCGTCGAGCAGGACGATGCCGCGATGGAAGCCTATTTGGAAGGCAATCTGCCCGACGTCGATACGCTGAAGAAGCTGATCCGCAAGGGTACGCTGGGCCACGCCTTCGTGCCGGTGCTGTGCGGCTCGTCGTTCAAGAACAAGGGTGTGCAGGCGCTGCTCGACGCGGTCGTCGACTATCTGCCGAGCCCGCTCGACATCGAAGACGTCCAGGGCGTCAAGATGGACGGCGAAACCCCCGACAGTCGTCCGACCAGCGACGATGCGCCGTTTGCCGGCCTTGCGTTCAAGATCATGAACGACCCGTTCGTCGGTTCGCTGACCTTCCTGCGCGTCTATTCGGGCACCCTGACCAAGGGCACCTATCTGAACTCGGTCAAGGACAAGAAGGAAAAGATCGGCCGTATGCTCCTCATGCACGCGAACTCGCGTGAGGACATCGACACCGCCTATGCGGGCGACATCGTCGCGCTGGCCGGCATGAAGGAAACCACCACCGGCGATACGCTGTGCGCCGAGCGCCAGCCGATCATCCTGGAGCGGATGGAATTCCCCGAGCCGGTCATCGAACTGTCGGTGGAACCCAAGACCAAGGCCGACCAGGAAAAGATGGGCGTCGCGCTCAACCGCCTGGCTGCCGAGGATCCGTCCTTCCGCGTTACGACCGATCACGAATCGGGCCAGACCATCATCAAGGGCATGGGCGAACTTCACCTCGAAATCCTCGTCGACCGCATGAAGCGCGAGTTCAAGGTCGAGGCGAATGTCGGTGCGCCGCAGGTGGCCTATCGCGAATATCTGAAGAAGCCGGTCGACATCGACTACACCCACAAGAAGCAGTCGGGCGGCACTGGCCAGTTCGGCCGCATCAAGGTGAAGCTGACGCCGGGCGAGCGCGGTGCGGGCATCATCTTCAAGGATGAGATCAAGGGCGGTAACATTCCGAAGGAATATATCCCCGCCATTGAAAAGGGCATGCGCGAAACGGCGGCCACTGGCTCGCTCATCGGCTTCCCGATCATCGACTTCGAAATCCTGCTCTATGACGGCGCCTATCACGACGTCGACTCGTCGGCGCTGGCATTCGAAATCACGGGTCGTGCAGCGATGCGCGAAGCGGCCCAGAAGTCGGGCATCACGCTGCTCGAGCCGGTCATGAAGGTCGAAGTCGTGACCCCGGAAGAATATCTGGGCGACGTCATCGGCGACATGAACAGCCGTCGTGGTCAGATCCAGGGCACCGATACCCGCGGTAACGCGCAGGTTGTCGAGGCGATGGTTCCGCTGGCCAACATGTTCGGTTACGTGAACTCGCTGCGGTCCTTCACCCAGGGGCGTGCGAACTATTCGATGATCTTCTCGCACTATGACGAAGTGCCGCAGAATGTGGCGGACGAAGTCAAGGCGAAGATGGCCTGAAGATTCCTGTGACCGATCCGGGCAACCGGGTCGGTTAGGGCTGGTAATCTGTAAATTTGCTGCTATGGACGCGCCTTCGCGAGGCGCGGCCGAGCGGTCAGACCAAAGCTGATTTGATTAGAAGGTAGGATAAAATGGCTAAGGCTAAGTTTGAGCGGAACAAGCCGCACTGCAACATCGGCACCATCGGTCACGTCGACCATGGCAAGACCTCGCTGACCGCGGCGATCACCAAGGTCCTCGCCGAAACCGGCGGCGCGACCTTCGTTGACTACGCCAACATCGACAAGGCGCCCGAAGAGCGCGAACGCGGCATCACCATCTCGACCGCCCACGTCGAATATGAGACGGAAGCCCGTCACTATGCGCACGTCGACTGCCCGGGTCACGCTGACTATGTCAAGAACATGATCACCGGTGCGGCCCAGATGGACGGCGCCATCCTCGTCGTTTCGGCCACCGACGGCCCGATGCCGCAGACCCGCGAGCACATCCTGCTCGCCCGCCAGGTCGGCGTGCCGCAGCTCGTCGTGTTCATGAACAAGGTCGACCTCGTCGACGACGCCGAAATCCTCGAGCTGGTCGAGCTGGAAATCCGCGAACTGCTGTCGTCCTACGACTTCGACGGCGATAACATCCCCGTCATCCCCGGCTCGGCCGTGAAGGCGCTGGACGGTTCGAACGACGAAATCGGCAAGAACGCTGTTCTCAAGCTGATGGAAGCGGTCGACAACTTCATCCCGCAGCCCGAGCGTCCGATCGACAAGCCCTTCCTGATGCCGATCGAAGACGTGTTCTCGATCTCGGGTCGCGGCACCGTGGTGACCGGCCGCGTCGAAACCGGCATCGTCAAGGTGGGTGAAGAAGTCGAGATCGTCGGCATCAAGGACACCCGCAAGACCACCGTCACCGGCGTCGAAATGTTCCGCAAGCTGCTCGACGAAGGTCGTGCGGGCGACAACATCGGTGCGCTGATCCGTGGCGTGGGCCGTGAAGAAGTTGAGCGCGGTCAGGTTCTGGCCAAGCCCGGCACCATCACCCCGCACACCGAGTTCGACGCGGAAGTCTATGTTCTGTCGAAGGAAGAAGGTGGCCGTCACACCCCGTTCTTCGCGAACTATCGTCCGCAGTTCTACTTCCGCACCACCGACGTGACCGGCGAAGTGATCCTCCCCGAGGGCACTGAGATGGTCATGCCCGGCGACAACGTGAAGCTCGGCGTCAAGCTGATTGCTCCGATCGCCATGGACCAGGGTCTGCGCTTCGCCATCCGTGAAGGCGGTCGTACCGTCGGCGCAGGGGTTGTCGGCACGATCTCGAAGTAATATAGGACCGCAGCGGCGCGAATCGCCTGATTCGCGCCGCTGAGGATTTTAACCGCCCCGGATCGCCTTTCTCCGGCTCGCATGAGCTAGAAGGGCCAGAAACGGGGCGGTAAATTTTTGTTGGCGCATTTTCACAAGTCATCGGCTGCTCCGGCTGATTTTTGAAAATGCTCTGAGTTTTTTGGCTCTTTCGCATCGGTACAGGAACAATGGACAGCAACATCCGTATTCGTCTCAAGGCGTTCGATCATCGTGTGCTTGATCAGGCGACCGGCGACATCGCCGACACCGCCCGCCGCACTGGCGCCCTTATCCGCGGTCCGATTCCCCTTCCGACGCGCATCGAAAAGTTCACGGTCAACCGTGGTCCGCACATCGATAAGAAGTCGCGCGAGCAGTTCGAAGTCCGCACCTACAAGCGTATGCTTGACATTGTGCAGCCGACGCCGCAGACGGTCGACGCGCTGATGAAGCTGGACCTGGCTGCCGGCGTGAACGTCGAAATCAAGCTGGCCTAAGCGCCGGCAAGTCCCTGCTCTCCGCAAGGTGGGCAGGGTATCGGGCATTCCGGCTTGCTGGAAGCTCAAACGACACAAGGGATACCGCACGGCCCCTCCGGTGAACCGGAATGGCGCGTGGTCCTGGTCCCCCGTCGCTGTTCCCGAGTAGGGGGTGGCATCCAACCCGGACGGGGTGATCTATATTTGGGTTGGGCCGCGAAGGAGAGATCCTGAGCGGTTTTTTCGTTGGATACGCCCGCTGCTAAGGCGGGCCTCTATGGGAGTAAACAGTGATGCGCACAGGCGTGATCGCTAAGAAAGTCGGGATGACCCGTCTGTTCCAGGAGGACGGACGTCATATTCCGGTTACGGTTCTTGCCCTTGAGGGCAATCAGGTCGTGGCCCGCAAGGAAGTTGAGCGTGACGGTTATGTTGCGGTTCAGCTGGGTGCGGGCGTCGCGAAGGTCAAGAATGTCGCCAAGCCGCAGCGCGGCCACTTCGCCAAGGCGGAAGTGGAGCCGAAGCAGCGTCTGGTCGAATTCCGTGTCGCCGAGGATGCGCTCCTCGATGTCGGCGCCGAAATCGCGGCCGATCACTTCATCGCCGGCCAGCTGGTCGATGTCGCCGGTCACACCCAGGGTAAGGGTTTCGCCGGTGCCATGAAGCGCTGGGGCTTCGGCGGTATGCGCGCCACCCACGGCGTGTCGATCAGCCACCGTGCCCATGGTTCGACTGGTAACCGTCAGGATCCGGGCCGCGTCTTCAAGAACAAGAAGATGGCGGGTCACATGGGTGACCGCGAGCGGACCCAGCAGAACCTCGAAATCGTCCGCACGGACGTCGAGCGTGGCCTGCTGTTCGTCAAGGGCAGCGTTCCGGGCGCCAAGGGCACCTGGCTGACCGTCAGCGACGCCGTCAAGGTGAAGCGTCCGGCTGATGCGCCCTATCCGGCCAGCCTGAAGGCTGCCGCCAACAGCAACAACGCTCCGGCCGAGACGCCCGCTGAAGAAGCGGCCGCTCCCGAAGCGACCGAAGGCCAGGAGGGCTGATTACCATGAAGGTCAATGTACAGACCCTCGACGCGCAGGCCGCTGGCGAAGTGGAGCTGAACGATGCCGTGTTCGGTGTCGAGCCCCGCACCGACATTCTGCACCGCGTCGTCCTCTGGCAGCTTGAAAAGCGCCGCGCTCCGACGCGTGCGACCCGCGAGCGTTCGGACGTTGCCCGCACCGGCAAGAAGTTCGGTCGCCAGAAGGGTGGCGGTACGGCTCGTCACGGTGACCGCAAGGCGCCCGTGTTCATCGGTGGTGGTAAGGCGCACGGTGCCCGTGCCCGCACCTTCGGTCACGACCTCAACAAGAAGGTTCGTGCGCTCGGCCTGAAAATGGCCCTGTCGTCGAAGGCCAAGGACGGATCGCTGATCGTTCTCGACAATCTCGATGTGGCGGAAGGCAAGACCAAGGCTCTGGTCGCGCACCTCGCCAAGCTGAACCTCAACAAGGCGCTGTTCATCGACGGCGACGCGGTGAATGTCAGCTTCGCGAAGGCTTCGGCGAACATCGTCGGCGTGAACCTGCTGCCGGCTGTTGGCGCCAACGTCTACGACATCCTTAGGGCGGAATCGCTGGTGCTGACGCGCGCCGCGGTCGAAAAGCTGGAGGCGCGTTTCAATGGCTAAGAAAGAAGCCGCAACCGTGGACAACCGTCATTACGACGTTGTTGTCGCTCCGGTTATCACCGAGAAGTCGACGCTTCTCTCCGAGAACAACGCCGTGGTCTTCAAGGTCGCCAACGATGCGTCCAAGCCGGAGATCAAGGCCGCCGTCGAAGCCATTTGGGGTGTGACCGTCAAGAGCGTGAACACGCTGGTCGCCAAGGGCAAGACGAAGCGCTGGAAGGGCAAGCCCTACACGCGTTCGGACGTGAAGAAGGCGATCGTTCGTCTGGCTGACGGCCAGTCGATCGACATCACCGAAGGAGTGCGCTGATCATGGCGCTGAAGCAATATAACCCGACCAGCCCCGCCCAGCGCGGTCTGATCCTCGTCGATCGCAGCGGTCTGCACAAGGGTAAGCCCGTCAAGGCGCTGACCGAAGGCAAGCGCAAGACCGGCGGCCGCAACAACAAGGGTCATGTGACCTCGCGCGGCATCGCCGGCGGTCATAAGCAGCGCTATCGCATCATCGACTTCAAGCGTCGCCTGTGGGACGTCGAAGGCACGGTCGAGCGTCTGGAATATGACCCCAATCGCACCGCCTTCATCGCGCTGGTCAACTATCCCGATGGCACCCAGGCCTATATCCTGGCGCCGCAGCGTCTGGCTCCCGGTGACAAGGTCATCGCGGGCAAGAAGACCGACGTGAAGCCGGGCAATGCGATGGAACTCGGCCAGATGCCGGTCGGCACCATCATCCACAATATCGAGATGAAGCCCGGCAAGGGTGGTCAGCTCTGCCGTTCCGCGGGCACCTACGCCCAGCTGGTCGGTCGCGATCGTGGCATGGTGATGGTCCGTCTGTCCTCGGGCGAGCAGCGCTACATCCGTTCGGACTGCATGGGCACCGTCGGTGCCGTGTCGAACCCGGACAATGCCAACACCAACCTCGCCAAGGCCGGTCGTAACCGCTGGCTGGGCAAGCGTCCGCTGACGCGCGGTGTGGCGAAGAACCCGGTCGACCACCCGCATGGCGGTGGTGAAGGCCGGACCTCGGGCGGCCGTCATCCGGTCACCCCGTGGGGTAAGCCGACCAAGGGTGCACGCACCCGCCACAACAAGGCGACGGACAAGTTCATCATCCGTAGCCGCCACGCGAAGAAGAAGAGGTAAGCGAGATGGCTCGTTCCGTCTGGAAAGGTCCGTTCGTGGACCTCAGCCTTCTGAAGAAGGCGGAAGTCGCTCAGGATGCCGGTGGCCGTGCTGGTCCGATCAAGACCTGGTCGCGCCGTTCCACCATCCTGCCGCAGTTCGTCGGTCTGACGTTCAACGTCTATAACGGCCGCAAGCATGTTCCGGTGTCCGTCAACGAGGACATGGTGGGTCACAAGTTGGGCGAATTCGCTCCGACCCGCTACTTCCCCGGCCACGCCGCCGACAAGAAGGGCAAGCGCTAATGAGCAAGGAAAAGGCTCCCCGTCGCGTCGCCGACAATGAGGCGCTGGCCGTTGGCACGCAGATCCGTGGTTCGGCCCAGAAGCTGAACCTGGTCGCCACGCTCATCCGCGGCCGCAAGGTCGAGGACGCGCTGAACATCCTCGCCTTCTCGAAGAAGGCGATGGCGGTCGACGTGCGCAAGGTGCTGGCTTCGGCCATCGCCAATGCGGAAAACAACCACAATCTGGACGTCGACGCGCTGGTCGTCGCGGAAGCATCGGTGGGCAAGAGCTTCACCATGAAGCGCTTCCACGCCCGCGGCCGCGGCAAGTCGACCCGGATCCTGAAGCCCTTCAGCCGCGTGCGCATCGTCGTACGGGAAGCAGCTGAAGAAGCGGAGGCGTAAGACTATGGGTCACAAGAGCAATCCGATCGGTCTGCGTCTGCAGATCAACCGCACCTGGGACAGCCGCTGGTTCGCGGAAGGCGCCGATTACGGTCGCCTGCTGCTGGAGGATCTGAAGATCCGCCAGTATATCATGAAGAACCTGCCGCAGGCCGCGATCTCCAAGGTCGTGATCGAGCGTCCCGCCAAGCTGTGCCGCGTGTCGATCTACGCTGCCCGTCCCGGTGTCATCATCGGCAAGAAGGGCGCGGACATCGAGAAGCTGCGCAAGAAGCTGGGCAGCTTCACCTCTTCGGACGTGTCGCTGAACATCGTCGAAATCCGCAAGCCGGAAATCGACTCCAAGCTCGTTGCGCAGGGCATTGCCGATCAGCTGGAGCGTCGCGTGGCGTTCCGCCGTGCGATGAAGCGCGCGGTGCAGTCGGCTCTGCGTCTCGGCGCCGAAGGCATCAAGATCACCTGCGGCGGCCGGCTGGGCGGCGCGGAGATCGCACGCGTCGAATGGTATCGCGAAGGCCGCGTTCCGCTGCACACGCTGCGTGCGAACGTCGACTATGCCGAAGCCGAAGCCCACACTGCCTATGGCGTGTGCGGCATCAAGGTCTGGATCTTCAAGGGTGAAATCCTTGGTCACGATCCGATGGCTACCGACCGGCTGATGCTGGAGGCTCAGACCTCCGGCGTGCGCCCGGCGCGCTGAGAATAAGGTAGGTATAGCGTCATGCTGCAACCGAAAAAAATGAAGTTCCGCAAGACCTTCAAGGGCCGGATCAAGGGCGACGCCAAGGGCGGTTCGGCTCTGAACTTCGGCGCCTATGGTCTGAAGGCTCTGGAGCCCGAGCGCGTCACGGCACGCCAGATCGAAGCGGCCCGCCGTGCGATCCAGCGCCACCTTCGCCGTCAGGGCCGTCTGTGGATCCGCGTGTTCCCCGACGTGCCGGTTTCCAAGAAGCCCGCTGAAGTCCGTCAGGGTAAGGGTAAGGGTTCGGTCGAATATTGGGCAGCCCGCGTCAAGCCGGGCCGCATCCTGTTCGAACTGGACGGCGTTCCCGGCCCGCTCGCAGCAGAGGCTTTCTCGCGCGCCGCGATGAAGCTGCCGATCAAGACGAAGGTTGTCGCTCGCCTCGGCGACACCTCCCACCTGGAGGGTTAATCCGTGGCGAATGTAGCTGACCTCAAGACCAAGTCGGACGATGAACTGTCGACCGAACTCAACAACCTGAAGCGCGAGCAGTTCAACCTGCGTTTCCAGGCGGCCACCAACCAGCTGGAAAAGCCCAGCCGCGTGAAGGAAGTCCGCCGTTCGATCGCGCAGATCAAGACGCTGCAGGGCGAACGCGCCCGCGCTGCGAAGTAAGAAGGGAACACACGATGCCCAAGCGCGTGCTGACGGGAACGGTGGTTTCCGACAAGACCGACAAGACGGTGGTGGTTCGCGTGGAGCGCAAGGTTAAGCATGCGCTCTACGGCAAGATCATCCGCCGCTCGAAGAAGTACCATGCCCATGACGAGGGCAATGTCTACAAGGAAGGCGAAACGGTCCGCATCGAGGAGACCGCTCCGATTTCCAAGCTCAAGACCTGGAAGGTCATCGAGCGCGTGGACACCCACAAGTCGCCGGAGACGGCGGCCTGAGGGAGGCTCGTTGAGCCTTTGAATTAAAAGTGTCGGGCGGGGCTGGCCTTTTCCTTCCGGAAAGGGTACAGGCCCGCGCTTCGCGTAGAGTCACATGACTCGTCAAAGGCAAGTTGCGAGACTCGCCAAAGGCTCTAGGCAACGAAATTCGGAACCGCCGGGAATTGTCCCGGTAGGCCAAATAAGAAGGAACCGGATCCATGATCCAGATGCAATCCAATCTTGACGTCGCTGACAACAGCGGCGCCAAGCGCGTCCAGTGCATCAAGGTGCTGGGCGGCTCGAAGCGCCGCTTCGCGAGCGTAGGCGACATCATCGTCGTCTCGATCAAGGAAGCTGCGCCTCGTGGCAAGGTGAAGAAGGGTGACGTGCATCGCGCCGTCATCGTGCGCACCGCCAAGGACGTGCGTCGCGCTGACGGCAGCGTGATTCGCTTTGACGGCAATGCCGCTGTGCTCATCAACAAGAACGAGGAGCCGATCGGCACCCGTATCTTTGGCCCGGTCGTTCGCGAACTGCGCGCCAAGAAGCACATGAAGATCATCTCGCTCGCCCCTGAGGTGCTGTAATGAGCGCTGCCAAGATCAAGAAGGGCGACAAGGTCGTCATCCTGGCCGGCAAGGACAAGGGCCGCACCGGCGCCGTCCTGCAGGTGATGCCGAAGGACGACAAGGTCCTCGTCGAGGGCATCAACGTGCATGCGCGTCACCGCAAGCCCGACCAGGCGAACCCGCAGGGTGGCATCGAGCGCAAGCCCGCGCCGCTCCACATTTCGAACGTCGCTGTCGCCGACAAGGATGGCAAGCCGACCCGCGTCCGTTTCGAGGATCGCGACGGCAAGAAGGTCCGCGTCGCCGTCAAGTCCGGTGAGGTGCTGTAATGAGCGACAAGTACACTCCGCGCTCGAAGGCGCAGTATGACGCTGAAATCGCCAAGGCGATGACCGAGAAGTTCGGTTACAAGAACGTCATGCAGGTCCCCAAGATCGAGAAGATCACGCTTAACATGGGCGTGGGCGAAGCGACCCAGGACAAGAAGAAGGTCACCTCGGCGGCCGAGGAAATGGAACTGATCGCCGGCCAGAAGCCGGTCATCACCAAGGCCCGCAAGTCGATCGCGCAGTTCAAGCTGCGTGAAGGCATGCCGATCGGCGCCAAGGTCACGCTGCGCCGCGAGCGCATGTATGAGTTCCTTGATCGTCTGATCAACGTTGCTCTGCCCCGCGTGCGCGACTTCCGTGGTCTCAATCCGAAGAGCTTCGACGGCCGTGGCAACTATGCCTTCGGCATCAAGGAGCAGATCATCTTCCCCGAGATCAACTATGACCGCATCGACAAGGTGCGCGGCATGGACATCATCGTGACCACCACGGCGAAGACGGACGAGGAAGCGCGCGAACTGCTGCGTCTCTTCGGTTTCCCCTTCCCGCTCGAAGAGAAGCAGGCGGCCTGAACAGGCCCCGCTTCTCTCCCAAACGCTTAAGCTAAGGAAGAGAACTTAAGTCATGGCGAAACTGAGTTCGATCAACAAGAACGAGCGCCGCAAGAAGCTGGTGAAGAAATATGCCGGCCGCTATGCGAAGCTCAAGGCGATCGCGAATGATACCGCGGCCGATGACAGCGATCGTCTGATCGCGCGTCTGAAGATGGCGGAGATCCCCCGCAACGGCAATCCGACCCGCGTTCGGAACCGCTGCGAGCTGACGGGGCGTCCCCGCGCTTATTACCGCAAATTCCGCCTCTGCCGCGTGCAGCTGCGTGATCTGGCCAACAAGGGCCTGATCCCCGGCGTCACCAAGTCGAGCTGGTAAGGATCATTTGAGATGGCATTGACCGATCCCCTGGGTGATATGCTCACCCGCATCCGCAACGGGCAGCAGGCGAAGAAGGACAGCGTTATGTCCCCGGCTTCGAAGCTCCGCGCCCGCGTGCTCGACGTGCTGCAGCGCGAAGGTTATATCCGTGGCTATTCCGAGGAAGCCCTCGGCAAGCACCCCGGCCTGCGCATCGAGCTGAAATATTTCGAAGGTCAGCCGGCGATCAAGCATGTCGCCCGCGTGTCCAAGCCTGGCCGCCGCGTCTATTCGGGTTCCAAGGAACTGCCGGTGGTGCGCAATGGCCTGGGCATCACCATTGTCTCGACGCCCCGTGGCGTTCTGTCGGACGCCGAAGCGCGTGAGCAGAATGTCGGCGGCGAAGTGCTGGCGGAGGTGTTCTGATGAGCCGTACTGGTAAGAAGCCGGTTGCCGTCCCTGCGGGCGTCACCGCTGCGATCGCCGACGGTCAGCTGTCGGTGAAGGGCCCCAAGGGCACCCTGTCGCTGCCGCTGGCCGACGAAGTCACCTACAGCATCGAAGACGGTGTGATCGCGGTGAAGCCTGCCAATGACAGCAAGCGCGCTCGCGCTTTCTGGGGCATGCAGCGCACCCTGATCGCGAACCTGATCACCGGCGTGACCGAGGGCTACACCAAGAAGCTCCTCATCACCGGTGTCGGTTATCGTGCGGACGCCAAGGGCAAGGTTCTGAACCTGAAGCTCGGCTATTCGCATGACGTCGACTTCGACGTGCCCGAGGGCATCGAGATCAAGACCCCGGATAACACCACGGTCGAGATCAGCGGCATCGACAAGCAGAAGGTGGGTCAGGTTGCCGCCGAGATCCGCCGCTGGCGCAAGCCCGAACCCTATAAGGGCAAGGGTATCAAGTACGCCGGCGAGTTCATCTTCCGCAAGGAAGGGAAGAAGAAGTAAGATGGCAAAGCTTTCCCTCTTCGCGCGGCGTCGTCGCCGCGTCCGCACCGCGCTCAAGGCTGTCTCGGGCACCCGTCCGCGCCTCAGCGTCCACCGTTCGGGCCGTCACATCTACGCCCAGATCATTGACGACGCGCAGGGCAAGACCCTGGCTTCGGCTTCGACCCTGGACAAGGATGTGGGTGCCAAGGCTCTGGGCAAGACCGGGGCCTCTTCCGAAGCCGCTGCCGAAGTCGGCAAGCGCGTCGCCGTTGCGGCGACCGCCGCCGGCGTTACCCAGGTCGTGTTCGACCGTGGTGGCTTCCTGTTCCATGGCCGCGTCAAGGCGCTGGCCGATGCGGCCCGTGAAGCCGGGCTGGAGTTCTGATCATGGCTGAAGAAAACACCATCGAAGCCGGCGCCCCGACCGAGGGCGTCGAGGCTCAGACCGAAGGCCGGGGTCCCGGTCGGGGCCGTGGTCGTGGCGGTGACCGCAATCGTGGCGAGCGTGGCGGCCGTGGCCGTCGCGACGACCGTCGCGGCAACCGCGACGAGGAGCAGGGCGAAGAGCTGATCGAGAAGCTGGTTCACATCAACCGCGTCTCGAAGACCGTCAAGGGCGGTAAGCGCTTCGGTTTCGCCGCTCTGGTCGTCGTCGGCGACGGCAAGGGTCGTGCGGGCTTCGGTCATGGCAAGGCGCGCGAAGTGCCTGAAGCTATCAGCAAGGCGACCGCTTCGGCCAAGAAGGCGATGGTTCGCGTTCCGCTGAAGGAAGGCCGCACCCTGCACCATGACGGCCTCGGCCATTTCGGTGCGGGCAAGGTGACTGTGCGTTCGGCTCCGGCCGGTACGGGCATCATCGCCGGTGGTCCGATGCGCGCCGTGTTCGAGAGCCTCGGCGTCGCTGACGTCGTGACCAAGTCGAACGGCACTTCGAACCCCTATAACATGATCCGGGCGACCTTCGCGGCGCTGGGTGAGCAGGTCAGCCCCAAGGCGGTGGCGCAGCGTCGCGGCAAGAAGGTTGCCGACCTGCTTCGTCGCGGTGGAGCCTCGGCCGAAGTCGCCCAGGCTGATGCCGAAGCGATTGCGGAGTAACTGATATGGCGAAGATCAAGATCAAGCAGATCGGTTCGCCGATCCGTCGCCCCGAAGCTCAGAAGAAGATTCTGATCGGTCTGGGCCTTGGCAAGATGCACCGCGTGGTGGAGCTGGAAGACACTGCGGAAGTCCGCGGCGCCATCGCCAAGCTGCCCCATATGGTGGCCGTGGTCGAAGGCTGAGCCTCTCGATCATCAAGGAATGAAGCGGGAGAGGGGGCGACCCCTCTTTCGTTTTTTGGGAAAGGGCGCTAATGGCGCGCCCTCTTTAAGTTGTCCCGCCAGAGAAATCATGAGCGGGACTGCGCGAACATAGCGAAAGCGAGTGCACAATGACCAAGCTTAACGAACTCAATGACAATGCCGGCGCCCGCAAGGGCCGGATGCGCGTCGGTCGTGGTATCGGCTCGGGCAAGGGCAAGACCGCCGGTCGCGGCCAGAAGGGTGCGAAGGCGCGTTCGGGCGTCAGCATCAACGGCTTCGAGGGTGGCCAGATGCCGCTCCACATGCGTCTGCCGAAGCGCGGCTTCAACAACATCTTCGCCAAGGATTACGCGATCGTGAACCTGGGCGCGGTGCAGAAGGCGATCGACGCCGGCAAGCTGGACGCTAACGCCACCATCGACCATGCGGCGCTGAAGGCTGCTGCCCTGGCCCGTGGCGGCAAGGACGGCGTGCGTCTGCTCGCCAAGGGTGAACTGACCGCCAAGGTCAGCTTCCTGGTCGCCGGTGCCTCTAAGGGCGCTGTCGAAGCGGTCGAGAAGGCTGGCGGCAAGGTCGCCGTGATCGAGGTCGTTCCGGCGGCTGAGAAGGCCAAGGCGAAGAAGGGCACTGCCCTCGCCGCCAAGAAGGCCGCAGCGAAGGCCTGATTCGGTCTAGCAACTCTTGCAAGCATGGCCCCGCTGCCCGATATGGGTGAGCGGGGCCATGTGTTTTGGGGCAGTTTTTTGTCGCGTCGGCGGCGATTCCCGGTTCGACAGAGCCC
This sequence comes from Sphingobium sp. EM0848, assembly GCF_013375555.1. Taxonomy (NCBI): domain Bacteria; kingdom Pseudomonadati; phylum Pseudomonadota; class Alphaproteobacteria; order Sphingomonadales; family Sphingobiaceae; genus Sphingobium; species Sphingobium sp. EM0848. The sequence continues at coordinate 2,379,091 of NZ_JABXWB010000001.1, read as the reverse complement.
CATCACCCCGCTAAGGGGTTAGCGATTCCGCTCCGGGCGCCTGTCCCGGCAAGATGTTTTGAAGGGCAGCCAAGATGGCATCGAGAGCCGACCAGCTCGCATCCAATCTCAGCCTGGCGAAGTTCAGCCAGGCGACCGACCTCAAGAAGCGCCTGTGGTTCACGCTGGGCGCGCTGATCGTCTTTCGTTTTCTGAGCTTCGTGCCTCTGCCGGGCGTCGATCCGACCGCCCTGTCGCAGCTCTACAAGCAGACCAATGGCGGCATCCTCGACATCTTCAACACCTTTTCCGGTGGTTCGCTCTCGCGCATGAGCCTGATCGCGCTTGGCGTGATGCCTTACATCACCGCCTCGATCGTGGTGCAGCTCGCCGCCAGCCTTTCGCCACAGCTCGCGGCGATCAAGAAGGAAGGCGAGAGCGGCCGCAAGAAGCTGAACCAGTACACCCGTTACGGCACGGTCGGCCTGACCGCGGTGCAGGGCTATTTCATCGCCGTCGGCCTTGAGAGCTTCGGCGCCCAGTCGGGTGTGCAGGCGGTGGTCGATCCGGGCATCCTGTTCCGGGTCGCGGCGGTGATCTCGCTGATCGGCGGCACCATGTTCCTGATGTGGCTGGGTGAGCAGATCACCTCGCGCGGCATCGGCAACGGCACCTCGCTCATCATCATGGCGGGTATCGTTGCGCAGTTGCCGGTGACGCTCAGCAATCTGTTCAAATCGAGCAGCACGGGCGCCATTTCGGGTCTGATCATCTTTCTGGTGATCGTGCTGGGCTTTGGTCTGATCGCCTTCATCTGCTTCATGGAGCGGGCGCAGCGCCGGGTGCTGATCCAATATCCCAAGCGCCAGACGCGCCAGGGGATCATGCAGGCGGATCGCAGCCATCTGCCGCTCAAGGTCAATACCGCCGGTGTGATTCCGCCGATCTTTGCCAGCTCGCTGCTGCTGATGCCGCTGACCGTCTCGCAATTTGCGGGCAAGACCGTGGCGGGCGAGAGCAAGCTTGGCGACTTCGTGCTGACGCTGAACCAGTATCTGTCGCACGGCAGCCCGGTCTATATGGCGCTTTATGGCCTCGGCATCGTCTTCTTCTGCTTCTTCTACACCGCGGTGGTGTTCAACCCCGAAGAGACGGCCGACAATCTGAAGCGCAATGGCGGTTTCATCCCCGGCATCCGTCCGGGCAAGAACACCGAAAATTATCTCGATTATGTGCTGACCCGAATCACGGTGATCGGCGCGGCCTATCTGGCCTTCATCTGCCTGGTGCCGGAATTCGTCATCGCTAGGGCAGGCATTCCCTTCTACCTTGGGGGGACTAGCCTGTTGATCGTCGTCAATGTTACGGTCGATACCGTGACACAGATTCAGAGCCATCTGCTTGCCCATCAATATGGGGATCTGATCAAGAAGGCGAAGCTGAAGGGGCGTCTGCGCTAAACCGGCGCGGGACGTGAAAAGCGCGAAGAACAGGGGAGAATGCGCGACATGAATATCATTTTGCTCGGCCCTCCGGGCGCCGGCAAGGGCACGCAGGCGACTCGTCTGGTGGACAGCCGGGGCATGGTGCAGCTGTCGACGGGCGATATGCTCCGCGCGGCGGTGAAGGCCGGGACGCCGATCGGCCTCAAGGCCAAGGCCGTGATGGAAGCCGGTGAACTGGTGTCGGACGAGATCGTCTCGGGCATCATCGGTGAGGCGCTGGATGCGCTTTCGCCGGAAACGGGCGTCATCTTCGACGGCTATCCGCGCACCGAGGCGCAGGCCCATTCGCTCGACGGCATCCTGTCGGATCGCAGCCGCACGCTCGATCATGTGATCGAGCTGGAAGTGAACGAGGATGCGCTGGTCGAGCGCATCACCGGCCGCTTCACCTGCGCGAGCTGCGGCGAAGGCTATCATGACAGCTTCAAGCAGCCCAAGGTCGAAGGCACTTGCGACAAATGCGGTGGCCATGAATTCAAGCGTCGTCCCGACGACAATGAGGAAACGGTGCGCACCCGCATGGCTGAATATCGCGCAAAGACCGCGCCGATCCTGCCGATCTACGAAGCGCGCGGCATCGTCTCGCGCGTCGACGGCATGGCCGACATGGATGAGGTGACGGTCGCGGTCGCTGCCATCTTGGACGGCAAGACCGCCTGAGTTACGCTGTCCTTCCGATCAGGGAGGAGAGGGTCATGCGACACGCAAAGCTTTTGCTATGGGCCGGTGCAGCGATGGCTGTTCCGGCCCATTCTTCTGTCACGGCGAGCAGCGATGTTGGCTTTTCCGTGGAAAACCGCGTCGATATCGCGGCCGATGCGGCCACCGTCTATCGCCTGCTGGCGCAGCCCGGCCGTTGGTGGAGCAGCGAACACAGCTATAGCGGCAATGCCGCGAATCTCAGCCTCAAGCCGGTAGCAGGCGGCTGCTTCTGCGAGACCTTGCCGAATGGGGGGAGCGTGGAGCATGCGCGGGTGATCTATGCGGCGCCGGACAAGCGGCTGCGTCTGTCCGGCGCGCTGGGGCCTTTGCAGGCGGAGGCGGTGACTGGCACGCTGGATTTCACCATAGAGCCCGCAGCCAAAGGCGTGCGGGTCGTCATGCGCTATGCGGCGGGTGGTTATCTGCGCGGGGACGGAGCGAAGATGGCCGCGATGGTCGACAAGGTTCTGGCCGAACAGCTGGCGGGACTGGCGCGGGCGGCGGAAGCCAGTAAGCCCTAGAGCGGTGGATCTGATTGGATCAGATCCACCGCTCTAGTTTATTGTTTTGCCGCGATTTCTTAACCAGCAATCGATTTCGATTGTTTGGAAATCGCTCTACATATGCTGTCCTGGAATGGCATGCGGGCTATCTGCATGTTTAACCACGATATTAGCGGAATGGTTGCTGCTTTGTTGCTATGGCGCGGCCATGACGGGCTTGCGCCATACTTCTCGCCGCTTGACGGAACTGGACGCCTTGCGCGGTCTGGGCGCGTTGTGCGTGCTGATCTTCCATTATTCGACCCGGTTTCACGACCTGTTTCCGCAGGCGGCACATGTGCCCTTCCGCTTTCTGGGCGGCAATTATCGGGTGCTGCTGTTCTTCGCCATTTCCGGCTTTGCGATCTTCTTCACGATCGACCGTATCCGGACCGTTGGCGATTTTCTGGTGAATCGTCTGGCCCGCCTCTATCCCGCTTATCTGGTCGCGATGCTGCTGACGCTGTCGATCGAATATCTGGCGCATGTCTCACAATTGCTGATCGCGCCGGGCGCTATTCTGGCCAATATCACCATGTTGCAGGGCTTTGCCTTCCTGCCTGAGGTCGACGGGGCCTATTGGACGCTGACGGTCGAGATCGCCTTCTATTTCTGCATGGTGGCGATCTGGAAATGGGTTGGCATGCAAAGGCTGGAGCCTGTGTTGCTGGGCTGGCTGGCGCTGCGGTGGCTTTATGCGCTATGGCCGGGCATGCCGGAGCGGATCGTGATGCTGTTGGTGTTGCGCTATGTGCCCTTTTTCATCATCGGCATGCTTTCCTACCGTGTCTGGTCGGGACAGCGGCGGTGGAGGCAGCAGGTGCCCTATGCAGCGCTGACGCTTCTGTCGATTGCAACCGTCGACAGTTGGGACATCACTCTGGCAGGCGTCATCCTGCTCACGGTTTTCGGGGCGCTGGTCGCGGGGCGGCTGCGTTTTCTGAGCCTTCGGCCGCTCATATGGATGGGCGGAATCAGCTATTCCTTCTACCTCATCCACCAGCATGTCGGCTTTGTGGTGATGCTGAAGATGGCCGAGGCGGGCTATAGTCCCTGGCTGGGTTTTGCGGCGGCTTTTGCAGTGGCGCTTGGCCTTGGCACGATCATCAACCGCCTGGTCGAGCGGCCAGCCGGCGAAGCGATTCTGGCCTGGTGGCGACGGCGTCAGGAAAGGTCGCCCCTGCTGAACGACGCCGCATCCAGCCAGGCATGAAAAAGGGCGCCGCCGGTCGATCCGGCAGCGCCCTGTCCAACATCTGTTCCGCTTACTGGGCGCGGGGTGCCGCTGCTGCCGCATTGGCGGGGAGGCCGCCGAGCTGCGTTACCAGCTTGGTGTAGGCGTCGAGATAGGCGAGCACGATCACCTGCCCGATTTCGGTGTTCTGATAGCCGCCGCCGCCAGCCGCCGCGAAACCGCCCCACCAGCCAGCGCCGCCGCCAGCACCGAAGCTCAGGTCCGACTTACGGGCATAGCCCTCCGTCAGCGCCTCTTCCTCGGTCGTACGGGCATTGACGATGGAAAGGGTGACGTTCGCCTCGCTCTTCTTGATCGAGATGCCGCCAGCCAGCGCACCGAAGGTCCGGCCGCCGAGCATGCCGCCGAGCATGCCGCCCAGCGCATTGCCGCCCGAATTCTTGTTGGAGGAGACGATGTCGGGCTGGAGATAATAATCCGCCGCCTTCACCTGTCCCTTGCCGAGGTTCGAACCGGCCTGCAATTCGCCGGAGTCGGCCATGGCGCGTTCCATGTTGCGGCTGGCCATGGCGCGGCCGCGATTGACGATGCCGAAGCAGCCGGACTGCTGGATGAACACCTTGAGAATCGCCTCCGGGCTGCCCAGATTCAGTTCACGCCACCACTGATTGTCGGGCTCGACGATCGCGACGGTGCCGAGGCGCCGGGTGCAATGAGGAATTTCGGCGGTTTTCTTGCTCTGCTGCTGCCGGGCGGAAGAGCCCTTGTCGGCCGCTATCGCCGGAGAAGCCACCACAGCCAGACCGGCCGCGGCAGCGAGAAACTTCGTGAACACACGCATGGTCATGCACCCCTGAAAGTTGCTGATGTCGTTTTGTTTTTGGCGCCCCGGTTATTGCGCAACGCTCTAGCACAACCGCGTGGACGCGCAAGCAATGCGAATGGTTATCACCGCTATTGCCTTCACAGGGCCTCCCGATGCGAGAGCCTGCTGACAGGCCTGCAAATGGCTGCTATCGGCGCGGGCCATGACCGATCTTTCGCACATCCGTAATTTCTCGATCATCGCGCATATCGACCATGGCAAGTCGACCTTGGCCGACCGCCTGATCCAGCGCACCGGCGGCCTGACCGACCGGGAGATGAGCGCGCAGGTGCTCGACAATATGGATATCGAGAAGGAGCGCGGCATCACGATCAAGGCGCAGACCGTGCGTCTCGATTATGTCGCGAAAAATGGCGAGACCTATGAGCTGAACCTCATGGACACGCCGGGCCATGTCGACTTCGCCTATGAGGTGAGCCGGTCGCTCGCCGCCTGCGAGGGCGCGCTGCTGGTCGTGGACGCGGCGCAGGGCGTGGAAGCGCAGACGCTGGCCAACGTCTATCAGTCGATCGAGCATGACCATGAGATCGTGCCGATTCTGAACAAGATCGACCTGCCCGCCGCCGAGCCGGAAAAGGTGCGCGCCGAAATCGAGGAGGTGATCGGCCTCGACGCGTCGGAAGCGGTGCTGGCGAGCGCCAAGTCCGGCATCGGCATCGACGACATCCTCGAAGCCATCGTCGCCCGAATCCCGCCGCCCAAGGGCGACCGCAATGCGCCGCTGGAGGCGATGCTGGTCGACAGCTGGTACGACCCCTATCTGGGCGTTGTCATATTGGTGCGCGTCGTCAACGGCGTCATCAAGAAGGGCCAGCAGATCAAGTTCATGATCGGCGAGACCGAGCATCTGATCGATCGGGTCGGCTGCATGCGGCCCAAGATCGAGCAGTTGCCTGAACTGGGGCCGGGCGAGATCGGCTTCATCACCGCGCAGATCAAGGACATCAGCCAGACCCGCGTCGGCGACACCATCACCACGGTCAAGAATCCGGCCAAGGAACCGTTGCCGGGCTTCAAGGAAGTGCAGCCGGTGGTGTTCTGCGGCCTGTTCCCGGTCGACGCCAATGATTTTGAGAAGCTGCGCGATTCGATTTCCAAGCTGCGGCTGAACGATGCCAGCTTCTCCTTCGAGATGGAGACGTCGGCGGCGCTGGGCTTCGGCTTCCGCTGCGGTTTCCTGGGCCTGCTCCATCTGGAGATCATTCAGGAGCGGCTGACCCGCGAATATGATCTGGACCTCATCACCACCGCGCCGTCGGTGGTCTATGAGATGCACATGAAGGATGGGGAGGTGAAGCATCTTCACAACCCGGCCGACATGCCCGATCCCAACCATATCGAGATGATCGAGGAGCCGTGGATTGAGGCGGTGATCTACTGCCCTGACGAATATCTGGGGTCGATCCTGAAGCTCTGTCAGGACCGGCGCGGGATTCAGAAGAACCTGACCTATGTCGGCGGGCGTGCGCAGGTGACTTACGAACTGCCGCTCAACGAAGTGGTGTTCGACTTTTACGACCGGCTGAAGTCGATTTCACGCGGCTATGCCAGCTTCGACTATCATCAGATCGGCACGCGCGAGGGCGATCTCGTCAAGATGAGCATCCTCGTCAACAATGAACCGGTCGATGCGCTCTCCATGATCGTCCACCGCAGCGCCGCCGAAGCGCGCGGGCGGCATATGTGCGAGCGACTGAAGGACCTGATTCCCCGCCATCTGTTCAAGATACCGATTCAGGCGGCCATCGGCGGCAAGGTGATCGCCCGCGAAACGATCGCGGCGATGCGCAAGGACGTCACGGCAAAATGCTATGGCGGCGACATCACCCGCAAGAAGAAGCTGCTGGAGAAGCAGAAAGAGGGCAAGAAGCGGATGCGCGAATATGGCAGCGTGCAGATTCCGCAGGAAGCCTTCATCGCGGCGCTGCGTATGGGGGATGAGAGTTAAGCTCGTCTATCCAGGGAGATAGGCGGGGCACGCCTTGACGGTCGGCCCCCTTCCATGGTCAAGTCACCAGATACTGGCAGGAGGCGGCATGAGCGAGACATGGCTGTATGACGAGCATCCGGCGATGTTCCGCGCACATCCCTTCCTGTTCCTCCTGCTGCTGATTTCGGTCGTCGGCCTATTGGCCATCGGCGTGTGGTGGGTGCTGCACAAGGGCGAGCGGCTGGCGCTCAGCGAGCGCGAAGTGTTGCTGGAACGCGGCCTGCTGGCCAAGCAGCGGACCGAAATCGCGCTCAGCAGCATCCGCAGCGTACGCATCACCCAGACGCTGGGCCAGCGCATCTTCAATGTCGGCAATGTCGAACTGTTCAGCGCGGGCGACATCGCGGAAATCGCGATCAAATCCATGCCGCGGCCGGATCACATCCGGGCGATCGCGGCGTCGCGCAACCTCGATTTGTTGCCGCAGCGATGAAGGGATGGCGGACTCACTTGACTCGTCCGTATTTATTCCAACGATAGTGCAATAGCGAGAAGGGGCGCTTGAGAGCGCCCCCGGCCAGCAGGAAGGACGCCGAAGGAACGCCGGTCCGCGAATGGCGCGGGCTTGGGCTTGCCAAGGGGTCGTCGTGCATGGGCTTGCGTGTGATGCCGTCGCTGCTGGAACTGACCGCGCAGCAGCAGGAGGAAATCCGGCAGGCCTGCGGATTCGCCTGCGTTCGATGCGGGGTGACGATCTACCGCTATCTGCGCCTGCCCGAGGGCGGGGGAGCGACCCTGCTCTGCCCGACATGCCATGGGCTGGTGGAAGAGGGGCGGCTGACGCCGATGCAGGTGCAGAGCTTCCACACCAATCCGGTCGTGCGGCAGCGCCATTTTTCGCGGGATCGCCTGCCTTTTTCGGCGGAATTGCCTTCGTTGATCATGGGCGGTTCCCGGTTGCTGCGGGACACGCCGATTCCCCTGACGCTGGAGGGCGAACCGATCCTGATCTTCTCTCCGCCGCGCCGCACCAATGGCGCGACCCGCATCAGCCTGCGCATGGGCAGTCCCGATGGCGTGCCGGTGCAGGTGATCGACGGCAATGAATGGATTCCCCAGGATGGTAGCTGGCACTTCCTGTTGCGCGGCGATCGCTACAGCATGATGGCGGCGCGCGGCGACGGGTTGGCGGTGCTGCGGATCGTGGCGCGCAACCGCATTGCGGTGGAACATCTGCGCACCACCATCAGGGGGCGTCGGCTGGAGGTGACGCCCGACTGGCTGGAGATCGACGGCAAGCGCCATGTCGGCCGGATCGGCAGCGGGACGCTGATCGGGCTGGAGTGCTGACGTCAGCCCTTCTTTCGGGATTTGCTCATGTTGAGCGCGATGGCGGCCCGGATGAGCGTCTGGAAGGCGTCGGCGTCGATCGTCTCGCCCTCATGAATGTCGATGGCGCGGCGGGTGTTGCCGTCCAGACTGGCGTTGAACAGGCCGGACGGATCGTCCAGTGACGCGCCCTTGGCAAAGGTCAGCTTGACCGCCGCCTTATAGCTTTCCCCGGTGCATAATATGCCGCCATGCGACCAGACCGGGACGCCGCGCCATTTCCATTCCTCGACCACTTCGGGATCGGCTTCGTGGATGAGCTGGCGGATCAGGCTCAGGGTTTCGCCGCGCCAGTCGTCCAATTCCCTGATCCGCGCATCGATCAGCGCAGAGGGCGAATCCTTGTCATCCATGGAACGGCTCCCGCTTGTCCAAGATTTTCGGGGATATAGCATAAGTGAAAGGCGATGGCGTAGCGATGGTGCTGAGAGGGGCCTGACCTCAATGCGCCACCGCTACGCCGCCCTTTGGGGACCACCCGGCGGGCCGCCCAGCCGCAATCGGGGGGATCGCGACCGGTGCCGACTCCATTACGACTGGGGCAGGCGATTTATTCCATCGCGCCTGAATTTGTTTCGGCGGCGGTCGATTCAGCCGCAGTGGGCGGAGGTGATCATCATCCTGGCGTCATAGCTGACGGTCAGGCGGTCCGGGCGGAAATCCATCGTCATCGCCATGCCCGGCGCGCCCCAGCGCAGGGTGCGGGCGCCCGACGCCTTGAGCAGTTCCGCGCCCAGACCGGCGCTGGCGGTCTGACCGATGAAGCGGTCCAGCCCCTCGTTCCTGCAAGGACCTTCGGCGGTGGCGGGCGGGGTAGCCGGCCCTGCGCCGTTCGTCCCGGCGCAGGCCATCAACAGGGGAAGAAGGGCGAGTGCTGCCGTCCGCATGGCTTATTCCGTCCGGGTCATTTTCAGGCGGCCATTCCTGACCGCGAAGGCAAGGCGGCCTTCGACCAGATCGACGGCGTCGCGCCCGAATTGTTCATAGCGCCAGCCTTCGAGGATCGACAGGTCCTCACGCACGCCCGCCGCCAGCGCGTCGATATCGTCGCTCCGGGCGATCAGCCGGGCGGCGACGTTGATGTCGCGCGAGCGGATTTTCAGCAACAGCTTGAGCAGATCGGCCACCAGCGCGCCGTCCTTGCCCAGACCGGGACGTTTGGGGTCGCGCTCGGGCATTTCGTCCTTGCCCAGCGGCTTGTGATTGGCGAGCGCCAGCATCAGACGGGCGCCGATGTCGTTGGTCTTCCATGTGGCGCTGAGGCCGCGGACCTTGCCCAGATCTTCCTGCGCGCGGGGCGGGTGGCTGGCGATGTCGGCCAGCGTCTCATCCTTGACGATGCGGCCACGGGGCAGGTTCTTGTCCTGCGCCTCGATCTCGCGCCATGCGGCCAGCGCTTTCAGCCGACCCAGCACGTCGGGCTTGCGGCTGGCGATGCGGACCCGCTGCCAGGCTTCCTCCGGCTCGTTCACATAATTTTCGGGATCGCTGATGCGCTCCATTTCCTGGTCGAGCCAGTCGCCCCGACCGGTGCGGCGCAGTTCGTCCAGCATCTTGGGGAAGATCTGGATCAGATAGGTGACGTCGCCAATGGCATAATCGATCTGCCGCTTGTCGAGCGGACGGCGTGCCCAGTCGGTGAAGCGGGCGCCCTTGTCGAGCTGCACGCCCAGCCATGCGTCGACGAGGTTGCCATAGCCGATCTGCTCGCCCAGCCCCAGCGCCATGGCCGCGATCTGCGTGTCGAACAGCGGGTGCGGGGTCTTGCCGGTCAGGTTGTAGATGATCTCCAGGTCCTGCCCGCCCGCATGAAAGACCTTCAGCACATCCTCATTGTCGACCAGCAGGTCGAGCAGGGGGGTGAGGTCGAGGCCGGGCGCCTTGGGATCGATGGCAGCCGCTTCGTTCGAGTCCGCCACCTGCACCAGACAGAGGTCGGGCCAATAGCTGTTTTCACGCATGAACTCGGTATCGACCGCAATATAGGGCGATTTGGCGATCCGGGCGCAGAATGAAGCGAGAGTCTTGCTGTCGGTAATCAGCGGATGGATTTGCATATGGTCTTCGATCTTATTATGGGCTGGCCCGTCGCGCACGGGCTCGTCAATGTTTGACAAGACTGCCCATAGCGGCGCTGCAACAATTTGTCATTTCCGTAAAACGAATCTGAAAGATCGAAACGCCATGCATGCCTATCGCACTCATACCTGCGGCGCCCTGACCTCGGCGGAGGTCGGTAATGAGGTGCGCGTTTCGGGCTGGGTGCATCGCAAGCGCGATCATGGCGATCTGGTCTTCATCGATCTGCGCGATCATTATGGCATGGTCCAGATCGTGACCGAGGTCGACGGCCCGGTGTTCAAGGTGATCGAATCGCTCCGCGCGGAGAGCGTCGTGACCGTGACCGGCAAGGTCGTCGCCCGCGCCAGGGAAGCCGTGAACCCGAACCTGCCGACCGGAGAGATCGAGATTCGCGCGCTGGACGCGGTCGTGCTGTCCGCCGCCGCCGACCTGCCGCTGCCGGTCGCGGGCGAGCAGGAATATCCCGAGGATATCCGCCTGCGCTACCGCTTCCTCGATCTGCGCCGCGAAACGCTGCACGCGAACATCGTCAAGCGCACCAAGATCATCTCCGACATGCGCCGCCGCATGGAAGGGGTGGGCTTCACGGAATATTCGACGCCGATCCTGACCGCGAGCAGCCCCGAAGGCGCGCGCGACTTCCTGGTGCCGAGCCGCATTCATGCCGGGAAATTCTACGCCCTGCCGCAGGCGCCGCAGCAATATAAGCAGCTGCTGATGGTGGCGGGCTTCGACCGTTATTTCCAGATCGCGCCCTGCTTCCGCGACGAAGACCCGCGCGCTGATCGTCTGCCGGGCGAATTCTACCAGCTTGATCTGGAAATGAGCTTCGTCACGCAGGAAGATGTCTGGAACACGATGGAGCCGGTGATCGCGCAGGTGTTCGAGCAGTTCGCCGACGGCAAGCCGGTGACGCCCGCGGGCAGCTTCCCGCGCATTCCGCATGCCGAGGCGATGCTGAAATATGGCAGCGACAAGCCCGATCTGCGCAACCCGATCCTGATCACCGATGTCACCGAACATTTCCATGGCTCGGGCTTCGGCATTTTCGCTTCGCTGGTGGAGAGCGGCAGCGTGATTCGCGCGATTCCGGCTCCGGGCGCAGGCGCGGGCAGCCGGAAGTTCTTCGACGACATGAACAATTGGGCGCGGGCCGAAGGCTATTCGGGCCTTGGCTATATCAACATCAAGGAAGGCGTGCCCGGCGGCCCGATCGCCAAGAACCATGGTGAGGAACGCACCGCCAAGCTGATCGAGGCGCTGGGCCTTGGCCCCAATGACGGCGTGTTCTTCGCGGCGGGCAAGGAAAGCCAAGCGGCCAAGCTGGCGGGTCTGGCGCGCATCCGCGTGGGTGAACAGCTCGACCTGATCGACAAGGATCGCTTCGAACTGTGCTGGATCGTCGACTTCCCCTTCTACGAATATGATGAGGATAGCAAGTCGATCGACTTCGCGCACAACCCCTTCTCCATGCCGCAGGGCGGGTTGGATGCGCTGAACAATCAGGACCCGCTGACGATCAACGCCTATCAATATGACATGGTCTGCAACGGCTATGAGATCGCTTCGGGCTCGATCCGCAACCAGTCGCCCGAATTGATGGTCAAGGCGTTCGAGAAGGTCGGCCTCAGCCAGCAGGATGTGGAGGAGCGCTTCGGCGGCCTCTACCGCGCCTTCCAGTACGGCGCGCCGCCGCATGGCGGCATGGCGGCGGGCGTGGACCGCATCGTCATGCTGCTCTGCGGCGCGCAGAATTTGCGCGAGATCACGCTGTTCCCGATGAACCAGCGGGCCGAGGACCTGCTGATGGGTGCGCCCAGCGCGGCGGAGTTCAAGCAGCTTCGCGAACTCAACATCCGCGTGGTGGAGCCGCAGGCCAAGGCCTGATCGCTCTTCCTTTCCAGACTTGTTAAAGCCCCGTCCTTGTTCTTAAACAGGGGCGGGGCTTTGCTTTTGTCGGAGAGACGGATGGCCATCGACCTTGGCGACTATGAAAAGGGCGCGAAGCTCAAGGGCGATTACGAAACCAAGCTGGCGGAACTCCAGCAGCGGCTCGCCAAGATACAGGTCGCGCACATCATCCACGACCGGCGCAGCGTCATCATGCTGGAAGGCTGGGACGCCGCCGGCAAGGGCGGCATCATCAAGCGGATGACCGCCGACTGGGACCCCCGCTATTATCAGGTCCACCCCATCTCCGCGCCCAATGAGACAGAGCGCGACCATCATTTCCTCTGGCGTTTCTGGACCCGGCTGCCCGCCGGGCAGAACATCTCCATCTTCGACCGGAGCTGGTATGGCCGGGTGCTGGTGGAACGGGTCGAGGGCTATTGCGCGAAGGCCGACTGGAAGCGCGCCTATGATGAGATCAACGCCTTCGAAAAGCAGCAGGTCGATGCCGGGACCAATATCGTCAAGCTGTTCGTCCATATCACGCAGGAGGTGCAGGACGAACAGCTCGCCCAGCGGCTGGACACGCCGTGGAAGCGATGGAAGACCGGCGCGGACGATTATCGCAACCGGGCGCGGCGTGCCGACTATCTTGACGCCATGCACGACATGTTCCGCAAGACCGACACGAAACAGGCCCCCTGGCAGGTGGTCGACAATAATAATCGCAAGGCGGGCCGGATCGCGGCGCTGACCACTGTGGCCAAGCGACTGGAAAAGCTGGTGCCGATGGATTTTCCGGAAGCGGACCCCGAAGTGGTGAAGCTGGCGGCGAAGGCCTATGGTTATAAGCCGCTTTAAAAAATTACCGGAAAACAGGTGCTTGTAACATAAGTGTCATAAAAATCTAACGGCTCGTTTACCATTATGGTCCACATCGGCGCTCATGTACGCGCCCCAGACGTTCGACCAGTCTTCGACCGAACCCAGCCCCTCGGGGGAGGCAGCGCTGGCGCTTGTTGCGTCCAGTCCCGCGATCCGGCTGGGGCGGCCGCTTAGCGAGGCGGTCGATTATTTCCAGCATGATCCCGCGCTGCGCCTGTTGCCGGTGGTGGATGCCGCGGATCGGCCGGTCGGCGCGATCTATGAACGCGACATGCGGCGCATCCTGTTCAACCCCTTCGGCCATGCGCTGCTGCGCAATCCCAGTTTCGGCGGGCGGCTGGACGATCATGTCCGGCCCTGCGCCAATGTCGAGCGCAGCGCCAGTATCGAGGCGCTGATCGACCTTTACGCGGCGCAGGGGCAGGGCTGCGAAGGGCTGATCGTGACGGATGCCGGTTGCTATGCGGGCGTGGCCGGCGGGCAGTTGTTGTTGAAGCTCGCGGCGGAGCGCGATGCGCGGGTGGCGCTGGCGCGGGTCGAGCGGCTGGAGACGGTGACGCGGGAAAGTGCGACTTTCCGCGCCGATATCCAGACGCTGATCGCCGATCTGGTCGGCATGGCCGACATGCTGTCCCAACTGGCCCAGGATGCGGCCGAGCGGGCCGCGCATAATGGTCAGGCTTCGGCAGGCATGGCGGTGGCTGCGGCGCAGACGGCGGACAATCTGTCAGGCATTGCTGTTTCAGGGCGGGAATTGGGACTGCTGTTCCAGTCGATGGAAGCCGAAGTGCGTGAGGCGGGGGCCGCCATCCGCGCGGCGGTGGAGCAGACGCAATTGGGTTCGGCCCAGACGCGGACGCTGACCTCGCAGGCGGACGGGATCGGCGAAGTGACCGCGCTGATCGATGCCATCGCCCGGGCGACAACGACGCTGGCGCTCAACGCCGGGATCGAGGCGGCGCGCGCCGGCGAGGCGGGGCAGGGCTTTGCGGTGGTCGCGCGGGAGGTCAAATCGCTCGCCGGGCAGACCCGCGACGCGGCGGCGGAAATCGCTCGACGAATCGACCATATTCGCGTCACTGCCGGCCATGTCGCGCAGGGCCATGCGCATATGGACGCCGCCATGGCGACGGCGGACCGGCTGTCAGCATCGGTGTTCGAGGCAGTGGCGCGGCACGGCGCCTTCAGCCAGGCGATTGCGGGGAGTCTGGGCGAGGCAGGCGAGGCGAGCGAGCATATCCGTACCAGCGCCAGCCGGATCAGCGCCAATGCGGGCGTGGCTGTCGACGGTGCGAAGGCGATGCGCAACGCGGCCAGCCAGTTGTCGCAGGAAGCGCACCGGCTGGATGATCGCGCCAGCGCCTTCATCGGTGTCATTCGGGCGGCCTGACGGGAAAAGGACAGGTTTCCGGCGGAAAACGGGATTCTTTCTTGCTGCATCGCTTGTTGCACAAAAGCGGTTCCCACTTTTGCGCGCGATGCTAAGTTCTCCTTCCAAAAAGAAGGAGAGGATGCATGCTCGTCATGTTCGTGGGCGCCGACCGGACCGAAACCGCCGTCAATGCCGCGCAGGTCACCTTCGTTTCGTCGATCACCGATGGCACCCGCATCCGCTTCGGCGAAGGGCGCAGCGTGACCGTGGTCGAGCCGATCGGGGAAGTGATGGAGCGGCTCAACGTGGCGTTGCGTCCGCATGATTAGAGCGATTTCCGCTCATTCGGGATAGCGGATCGCCATCACCTCATATTCCTTTTCGCCCGCGGGCAGCATCACGCGGCGCAGGTCACCGACCGTCGCGCCGCGCAAGGCGCGGGCGATCGGTGTGCTCCAGCCGATGCGGCCGGCGCTCGCTTCCGTTTCGTCATTGCCGACCAGCGTCACGGTGCGGTGATTGTCATCCTCGTCCGCGATGGTGACGGTGGCCCCGAAATAGACCTTGCTCTTGTCGGGCTGCTGGCGGGGGTCGACGACTTTGGCGTCCTTCATCTTGCGCGACAGGCGTTTCAACTGCCCGTCAATCTCGCGCATCCGCTTGCGGCCGTAGAGATAGTCGCCATTTTCGCTGCGGTCGCCATTGCCCGCCGCCCAGCTTACCACCTCGACGATTCTGGGGCGCTCGACGCCCAGAAGCTGGTCATATTCGGCGCGCAGCTTCGCGAAGCCTTCGGGGGTGATGTAATTGGGATGGGCGGTGCTCATGGCTCCGCCCATATCAACCCGGCGTCTGTTTGCCGAGATATTTGGACAGCGGCGTCGTGGTTCCCCGGAAGCGCGCGCGTTCCGGGTTCATCGCTTCGTACACCACGGCATTTTCCAGCACGCGCTGCACATAATTCTTCGTCTCGAAGATCGGGATCTGCTCGATCCAGCGCAGCATGTCGGCGCCGGGCAGGCGGGGGTCGCCATTGGCGGCGATCCAGCGGTTCACATTGCCCGGCCCGGCATTATAGGCCGCCACCGCCAGCGGATAGCTGCCGCCATAATAATCCAGCATCCGCTGGAAATAGGCGGAGCCGAGCATGATGTTGTAGCTTGGATTGTTGAGCGATCCGGCGTCATAGCTCATCCCCAGCTTCGTCGCCTGTTCGCGCGCCGTGCCGGGCATCAGCTGCATCAGGCCCCGCGCGCCCGCATGGCTGACGATCTGCCGGTCGAACTGGCTTTCCTGCCGGGCGATGGCATGGACTATGGTCCAGTTATATTGCGCTTCGGTCGGTACGGGCACACGCGGGAAGGCGCTTTCACCATAGCCGGTGAGGCCGCTGGAGACGGCGCGGCGGCCGACCATCACGCCCATGTCGGGACGGCCGATATTCTTCGCCAGTTCCACCGCCAGATAATGGTCGGCGTCGCTGTCGGCATTGTTGGCGATGGCACGGGCGAATTTGCTTTGATCCTCCCAATAGCCCATTTCGCCCAGCGCCTTCACCGCGCGGACGACCGAGCGGTTGGCGAAGGCGGTACGCTGCGCGGAGGAGATTTCGACCGGGCGCTCGACCGCCGCCGGTGCCGGGATCGGGCGGCTGAGGCGTTCCAACGCGAGCTGGCCGTAAAACTGATCCGGGAAGAGGGCGGCGCGGGCGAAATAGCTGTTCGCCGTGGCGGTATCGCCCGCCTGAAGCGCGGCGCGGCCCGCCCAGTAGAAGCCCTTGGACTGGGTCTGCGGCGACTTGGCGGCGGTGGCGTAGCGGCGGAACATCTCCATCGCGTCCAGCGGCTTGCCCAGATTGTAGAAGGCGGTCGATCCCGCCAGCCAGGCGAGGCTGGTGTAATCGTCACGCTCGCCAATGGGGCGGGTGTTGACGTCGGTGCCGGGCAGATAGGCGTCGTCCAGCTTGCTGGCGATGCCGTAAGCGAAGCTCCACTGGCTGTCGTTCGCGGCGGCGCGGGCCTGCGTCAGCAGCGTCTCATACCATTTTTCCGCGTCGCCCGGCCGGAAGGTCAGCGCCGGGCGATTGGCGAGATATTGACGGCCGGCGATCCAGTTGCCGGTGTTCAGCATCCAGGTCGCCTTGTCCGCGACGAAGCCGGCATCGGTCGCGCCGACGGCCTCGGCCAGTTGCATCTTCATGGTCGCGTCGGGCGCCTTCTGGCGGAAGGCGATGCGGGCCTCATAAACCGGGCGGCGGGCGGGCGAGGCATAGGCCAGCATCCGCTGCGCGCCCATGATGTCGCCCTTCCACAGCAGGGCGTCGGTGCGCAGGTCATGCTCGACCGAGGTCCAGCTGGAACCGAAGAGCGAGAGCAGCCGCGCCTCGTCATCGGGCGCGAGCGATCCGCCGATCCAGGCGTTGCGGGCGGCGATCCGCGCTTCGCCCATGCGGTTCTGCTGCATCAGCGCCAGTGCATAGCGGGCGTTGCCGCTTGCGGTGCGTGGCGGGAAGCGGGTGAAGAAGGCGACGACCTGTCCCGGATCGTAGCTGTTGGGATTGATACTGGTTTCCGCCAGCCGCCGCATCCGGTCCTCCCCCGGCCAGCCGGGATTGGTCAGGATGAAGCTGGCATAGGTGGAAAAGCCGAGCGCATCGCTCTGTTGCAGCGCCCGCCACTGGCTGATCGTGCCGGAGATGGACGGATCGCTCGCCACGCCGATTCGGCTTTGCGCCTGCTGCCACGGACTCGGCTCGGTCGAGCGGGGAATCGCCTGTACCACGGCGCCCGGCGGGAAGGTCGCAGCGGGCGCGGGAGAGGGCGTTTCCGTCTGGGCGCTGGCGCCGGCGGTGAAAAGCAAAAGGGCAATCAGGGGCATACGAACCATGACAGTTTCAGAACAGGAGAGCGACAGCCTACTAGACATGATCGCAAATGCATCCTTATCAGGCCGTGAATGACGCGCTATAGCGCGCCGTTCGCGTGTTTGACGCTATAATGCCCCGGAATCCCGGTGAATTGAAGGAGTTTGTTGCATGTTTTCCGGGTCGATTCCGGCGCTGATCACGCCCTTCCGCGACGGGGCGGTGGATGAGGCGGCTTTCCGCGCCTTCGTCGACTGGCAGATTGAGGAAGGCAGCAGCGCTCTGGTCCCCTGCGGCACCACCGGGGAAAGCGCGACCATGACGGTCGAGGAACATAACCGTGTCATCGCCATCTGCGTCGATCAGGCGGCGGGGCGGGTGCCGGTGATCGCGGGCTGTGGTTCCAACGACACGCGAATCGCGCTGGAGCATATGTTCGCGGCGCAGGCGGCGGGCGCCGATGCGGCGCTGGTGGTCGCGCCCTATTACAACAAGCCCAATCAGGAGGGCGTGTATCAGCATTTCGCCTATCTGGCCGAGCGCTGCTCGCTGCCGATCGTGCTGTACAACGTGCCCAGCCGCACCATCACCGACATCGGCGTGCCGGTGATCCACCGCCTGTCGGAGGAGTTTCAGACCATCGTCGGCATCAAGGACGCCACCGGGAATCTGGGGCGGGTCAGCGCACAGCGCCTCGCCTGCCGCCCGGACTTCTGCCAGCTTTCGGGCAATGACGAGACGGCGCTGGGCTTCAACGCGATGGGCGGCAAGGGCTGCATTTCGGTCACGGCCAATGTCGCGCCGCGCCAGTGCGCCGATTTCCAGAAGGCGATTGCGGCGGGCGACTGGGGGGCCGCGCTGGCGCTCCAGGATCGTCTCTATCCCCTGCATGATGCCCTGTTCAGCGATTCTTCACCCGGCCCGGTCAAATATGCCCTTACGCGCGTCCGGCCCGACATGCCCGGCGATGTCCGCCTGCCGATCACCTGGCCGTCGGAATCGAGCCGCGCCGCCGTCGATCGGGCACTGGAGATCGCGGGGTTGGTTTGAGCGTCCCGTGCTCCCATGTTATGAAGTGAGTTAACTGAGAATAATGGCCCGTCCCCGTCCCGAAGCCTTCGACAAGAAGAAGATCGTCGCCGAGAACCGGCGCGCGCGTTTCGAATATTTCCTGGAGGATGTGTTCGAGGCGGGCATCGCCCTGCAGGGGACCGAGGTCAAATCGCTGCGCTTTGGCGAGGGCAATATCGCGGAAAGCTATGCCGAGGTGAAGGGCGAGCAGGTGTGGCTGGTCAACAGCAACATCCCTGAGTTCAGCCATGGCAACCGCTTCAACCATGAACCCAAGCGCCCCCGCAAGCTGTTGTTGCACCAGCGGGAGATCGCCCGGATGCACGGCGCGGTGGAGCGCAAGGGCATGACGTTGGTGCCGCTGTCGATCTATTTCAACAGCCGGGGCAAGGCGAAGGTCGAACTGGCGCTGGCCAAGGGCAAGAAGACCCATGACAAGCGCGACACGATCAAGGAACGCGACTGGAAACGCGATCAGCAGCGCATCATGAAGGCGCATCGCTGATGGACAATAGACTGTCCCGCTGGTGGCACGCCCATGCGCCGACCCGGGAGTCGCTGGAGCATAATCGTTTCCTCGCCCCTGTGGCGCATCGGGTGCTGGAGCCGTCGCTCTGGCGCTTTACCCGGCGATCGGTGCCGCGTGGCGTGGCGCTGGGGCTGCTGGTCGGCATTTTCCTGCTGATCCCCGGCGTGCAGATTGCCGGTGCGGCATTGCTGGCGCTGCCGTTCCGGGCCAATATCCCGCTGGCGGCGGCGATGACCTTCCTCTCCAATCCGGCGACGACACCGTTGTTTCTGATGGCGTCGGTCTATATGGGCAACTGGTTGCTGGGGCGGACGGCCGATGCCTCCGGCTTCATGGCGCTGGTCGATGGACATGCGACGATCCGTCAATGGTGTGCCTGGCTCTTTTCGGAGGCGGCGCCGGCCATGCTGCTGGGATTGGCACTGATTTCCCTCGCTTTCGCCGTCGTTGGCTATTTTCTGGCCGACTGGATCTGGCGCCATCGCATGGGCCGGAAATGGCACGCGCGCAAATTGAGGATTGGCAAGGCACCGGAAAGCAGCGCATTGGAGGAAATTGCCTCGACCTGAGACGGAGACGGGGCAAGTCCATTGTGAATGCAGGGGGATAGCCGGCCGTGTCCGCGCGTGTAATCAGGGATGGAGAAGCCTGGGCAGCCGATCGGCCGTCGCCTCTGGCCCTGCCTTTGCTGATCCTGTTGGCGCTGCTTTCCGCCGGGCTGGTTCTCTATGCCGCGGGAAGTTGGGCGCTGGGCGCGGGTTTCGGTGCAGCCGTGCTGGCGGGCGCGGCGTTGCTCGGCTGGTACAGGCGGCTCTATCCGCAGGAGGTGGCGGTGGGCGAAGCCGTGCCCGACTGGACCGTCGCGCGCGCGGCGGCCGATGCCTCCAATATGGCGATTGCGGTCACCGATCGCGCCGGGCGGCTGGTCTGCGCCAGCGACCTGTTCGGGGAATGGTTTCCCGGTTTTCCGACGCCGCCGCAGATCACCGCCGATGCCAGCCTGTCCGACATTCTGGGCAATGCCGCCCGCGCCGCCTGGCGCGATGGCGACAGCCGGGTGGAAGGGATCGTGCAGGGCGCGCTGCGGCTGGACGCCTATATCTGCCGTACGGGCCGGTCGGAGGATTATCTGCTCTGGCGTTTCGCGCCGGTGCGCCAGCCCAGCGCGCTGGACGACGTGCATCGCCTGTTGACCGGGGACGCCGGGCGGCAATTGGGCGAAGCCGGGATCATGGCGGTGATGATCGGTGGCGAGGGACGCATTCGCGCCGCCAATGGCGCCTTCCTGTTGCGCGCCGCCGGGCGGATCGACGCCAATATCACGGGACGCGATTTCGCCGCCCATATGCGGGTGGATGACAAGGCGCGGCTGTTTCTGGCGCGGGAGGAGTCGGGCGGCATCCCGCTCCGGCTGTTGCAGGTGCCGCTGAAGCGCGTGACGCAGCCCGCCGGCACCCAATCGGGCGCGCAGGACGGGCCGATGCTGTTGCTGCTGATCGATGAGCCGGCGGGCAATGCGGGCGGGACATCGGCGCTTTCCTATATCGAGACGCTGCTGTCGCTGCTGCCCTTCGGCCTTGCCATGGCGGATCGCGACGGGCGGGTGCTGTTCCTCAACAAGGCCTTTTCGCGGGCGGCGGGCCTCAAGGAAGGCGAAAAGCCGAGCTATCCGGGCGATCTGGTGGTGCGGGAGGATCAGGCGGCGGTGGCCGACGCAGTGCGGCGCTTTGCCGTGGGGCCGCAAATGTCGGGCGACGTTGCCGTGCGGATGCGCGAACAGCCTGACGAGCCGATCGCGCTCAGCCTCGCCGGTGTGCGGGGCCTGGGTGAAGCGGCGGTGCTGCTCAGCCTCAAGGACAATAGCGAGGAGAGCAAGCTGAAGCGGCAGGTGGCGCAGGCAACCAAGATGCAGGCCATCGGCCAGCTTGCGGGCGGCGTGGCGCATGACTTCAACAATATCCTGACCGCGATCATCGGCCATTGCGACCTGATGCTGATGCGCCATACGCCGGGCGACAGCGACTATGACGACATCCAGCAGATCAAGTCGAACAGCAATCGCGCGGCGGGGCTGACGCGGCAGTTGCTCGCTTTTTCCCGCCAGCAGACGCTGCGGCCGCAAATATTGCAATTGCCCGATATCGTCGCCGATGTCTCCAATCTGCTGAAACGCCTGCTGGGCGAGAGCGTGAAGCTGGAAGTCACCCATGGCCGCAACCTCGGCGCGGTGCGCGCGGACCCCGGCCAACTTGAACAGGTGATCGTCAACCTCGCCGTCAATGCGCGCGACGCCATGCCGGAAGGTGGAACGCTCAATATCCAGACCTATGCCGTCCCGGCCGCCAAGGTGCGGGAGATGCGGAGCGACATATTGCCGCCCGCCGACTATACGGCGGTGCGGGTGTCGGACACGGGTCTGGGCATCCCGCCCGATATTCTCTCCAAGATTTTCGAGCCTTTCTTCACCACCAAGGAACTGGGCAAGGGCACCGGCCTTGGCCTTTCCACCGTCTACGGCATCGTCAAGCAGTCGGGCGGGTTCATCTTCGCCGAATCCGAACTGGGGCGCGGGGCGAGCTTCGTCATCTATCTGCCGGTCTATCAGGGCGCCGATGCAGAGCAGGCGGCTCAGCCCAAGGCGCCGGTCCGTCGCGCCGAAACCTGGGGCACGGGCACGGTGCTGCTGGTGGAGGATGAGGATATGGTGCGCGCCGTCGCGGAGCGTGCGCTGACGCGGCAGGGATACAAGGTGCTGACCGCCAATGACGGCGAACAGGGGCTGGAGGTGCTGAGCGGGGACGAGAAGATCGACCTGCTGATTTCCGACGTGGTGATGCCCAATCTGGACGGCCCCTCCATGGTGGCGCGGGCGCGGGCCAGCCATCCCCACCTGCCGGTGCTGTTCATGTCGGGCTATGCCGAGGAACAGTTGCGCAAATCGATCGACATCGCCAATGTGGCCTTTCTACCAAAACCCTTTTCCGTCAGTCAGTTGGCGGAAGCGGCGCGGGATGCACTGGCGATGCGGCCGGCAGCGGAATGAACTTCTCCGTCGCCGGGGGATTATGCTGGTCGAATGCCGCGCCCAGGATGGTGAGGCAATATTGGGGACTGCAAGCATGGCTGACAGCAAGACCATCCTGGTTGTCGAGGATGAAGCAATGATCGGCATGATGCTGGAGGATTATCTCGACACGCTGGGCTATCGGCTGCACGCCATTGCCGAATCGGTCGACGAAGCCTGCGCCCGGGCGCGCGAGGGCGGCTTCGATGCCGCGCTGCTCGACTGCAACCTGCATGGCGAGAAAAGCTGGCCGGTGGCCGATATATTGGCGCAGAGCGGCATTCCTTTCGTCTTCGCGACGGGGGGCATGGCGGACGATCTGCCGACCGGCCATGCGAACCGGCCGACATTGGCCAAGCCCTTCACCATCGGCGCGGTCGAACGGGCGCTCAGCAAGGCTCTGGGCGCGGGATAGGAAATTTCTGTTCCCCTCTTGTTCTATTAGAACAAACAGGATACATGGTGGCCACGCGCCACAAGAATCGGCGTGTTCCGCTTGACAGGGGATAGGCCGATGACAGCAATGCTCTCACTCATCGATTCCAAGAAGACAGGGACAATGGACAGACAGAAAGCATTGGAAGCGGCCCTTTCCCAGATCGACCGTGCCTTTGGCAAAGGTTCGGCGATGAAGCTGGGCAGCCGCGAGAAGATCGAGATCGAGGCGATCTCGACCGGATCGCTGGGGCTGGATATCGCGCTCGGCATTGGCGGCCTGCCGCGCGGACGCATCGTTGAAATTTACGGCCCGGAAAGCTCGGGCAAGACCACGCTGGCGCTGCACGCCATTGCAGAGGCGCAGAAGACCGGCGGCATCGCGGCCTTCGTCGACGCGGAACATGCGCTCGACCCGGTTTATGCCAAAAAGCTGGGCGTCGACATTGACGAACTGATCGTGTCGCAGCCCGATACCGGCGAACAGGCGCTGGAGATCGTCGATACGCTGGTGCGGTCGAACGCGATCGACGTGCTGGTGGTCGACTCGGTCGCCGCGCTGGTGCCGCGTGCGGAAATCGAGGGCGAAATGGGCGACAGCCATGTCGGCCTGCAAGCCCGCCTGATGAGCCAGGCGCTGCGCAAGCTGACCGGCTCCATCTCGCGCTCGCGCTGCCTGGTGATCTTCATCAACCAGGTGCGCATGAAGATCGGTGTCATGTACGGAAACCCCGAAACGACGACCGGCGGCAATGCGCTCAAATTCTACGCCTCGGTTCGCCTCGACATCCGCCGCACCGGCCAGATCAAGGATCGCGAGGATATCGTCGGCAACGCGACCCGGGTGAAGGTGGTCAAGAACAAGGTCGCCCCGCCGTTCAAGCAGGTCGAATTCGACATCATGTATGGCGAGGGCGTGTCCAAGATCGGCGAACTGCTCGACATCGGCGTGAAGGCCGGGCTGGTCGAGAAGTCGGGCGCCTGGTTCTCCTATGACTCGATCCGCATCGGTCAGGGTCGCGAGAACGCCAAGACCTATCTGAAAGAGCATCCCGAACTGGCGGAGAAGCTGGAAAAGGCGATCCGCGGCAAGACCGAAGAGGTCGCGGAAGGGATGATGGCCGGACCCGAAGCGGAGGATGATGGCGAATAAGCGCTGACATGGCTCTCCGGCCAGATCAACCGGAGGGCCTCAGCGCGGCACTGCCCGCCTGCTGCTTCACGCACTGAAAAGGCCCGCTGCGCGACTGGTGCGGCGGGCCTTTTACCGTTGGGATGGGAGGGAGAGTTCCGATCAATTGCGGACATTCTTCGAATCGTGCATCATGCGCTTGGTGATACAGGGCTAATGTCGTGAGCGAGGACGCGCGCAACTCAATCAATTTGTGGCTCGGCGGTCTGGCGTTCTTCGGCCTGTTTTGGGCTGGGCTGCACTTCCGCGCTCTTGAATGGATACCCAACTGGCTGCTCTGGCCACTAGTAGGCCTCGCCGCGCTCGGCAATCTCACGCGGTTGGCTTGGGGCCTTTGGAAGCGCCACGCATCAATTACGAACGGCAGCTAACCACCCCAATCCGCCATCCCTTAATAATTGACACCATACACCCTTCCGACGAAAAGAACATATCGGGAACATTTGATATGATCGAGTCGGTGAACACCCTGTCTGTCCTGCGGCGGCGTATCGCGGCGCTGGATGGCGTGCCTGCTACCCTCGCCGCCGCGCGGGTGGCCACCGGGCATGTGCCGCTCGATCAGGCGCTGGGTGGTGGCCTCTCCTGTGGGCGGCTCCATGAGTTGTTCGGCGGGATCGAGGATGAAGGCGCGGCGGCCGGGCTGGCGCTCGGCTTTGCGCAGTTGCTGGCGCGGGACGGACCCTTGCTCTGGTTGCGCACGGCAGCGGCGGAGCGAGCGGGGGGCATGGTCTATGGGCCGGGGCTGGCCGCGCTCGGCATCGTGGCCGACCGTCTGCTGATCGGCGTGATGGCGGAGGAGGCGATGCTGCTCCGCGCGGCGGTGGATGCGCTGCGCTGTCCGGCGCTGGGTGCGCTGGTGATCGAGTTGCGGGGACGGGCGCCGTTGCTCGACCTGACAGCCAGTCGGCGGTTGGCGCTGGCGGCGGAGGCATCGGGCGTGCCGGCGCTGATGTTGCGGATCGGCGGAGAACCCCGGCCCAGCGCGGCCGATACGCGCTGGCAGGTGGCGGCGGCGCCTTCCAGTTCCTTGCCGGGCAATGCGCCGGGGATGAGCGCTTTCGACCTGTCCCTGTTGCGGCAACGGGCCGGACCCGACGGCCTGCAGTGGCGGATCGTCTGGGACAATGAACGGGGCATGTTTGGCGAAGCATATGGAGACGGGCGCGATGAACGCGATGGCCATGGACAGGACGGCGGAGGAGGCGGCCGGCCAGCGCCGCTATCTGGCGCTGTGGTTCCCCTTCCTGCCGATCGATCGGCTGCGGATCGCGCGGCCTGATCTGTGGGCGCAGGATGGCGGCCCCACGGTCGTCGTCGAGCCGGTGCGCGGCGCGATGCGGTTGGCGACGCTGGATGCCGATGCCCTGGCGCTGGGCCTGACGCCCGGTATGACGCTGGCCGACGCCCGCGCGCGGGAGCCGGATCTGCGGGTGTTCGATGCCGATCCCCATGCCGATCAGGATTGGCTGGAACGGCTGTGCGACGGTTGTGCGCGCTATACGCCTATGGCCGCGCTGGATTCGCCTTATGGTCTGATCCTCGACATCACCGGCTGTGCGCATCTCTGGGGTGGCGAGGAGTTGCTGGCGCGCGAGGCTGCGGACAGGCTGGAGCGCCATGGCATGCGGGTGCGCCATGCCCTGGCCGGAACGGCGGAGGGCGCCCATGCCCTGTGCCGCTTTCCCGTCGGCGCGACGGCGGATGAGGATGCGGCTCTGCGGCGCCTGCCGGTCGAGGCGCTGCGGCTGGAGGAGGAAAGCGCGCTGGCGCTGCGCCGGGCGGGACTGCGCACCGTGGGCGATCTGGCGGCGCGGCCGGCGGCGGTGCTGGCATCGCGTTTCGGGGAGGATGCCGTGGACGCGCTGCACAGCCTGCTGGGTCTGGGGCGGCGGCCGCTCGCGCCCCGGCGGCGGCGTCCCGCGATCAGGATCGAGCGGCGCTTCGCTGAACCCATGGGCAGCACGGCCTTTGCCCTGAAGGTGCTGGAGGAAATGGCGACGGAGGCGGGCGAGCGCCTCGGCGAACGCGGACAGGGTGGCCGGCGGTTCGAGGCGGTGTTCTTCCGCAGCGACGGGCTTGCCTTTCCGCTGCGGGTCGAAACCAGCCTGCCGGTTCGCGACGCGCCCAGCATCATGCGGCTGGTGCAGGAACGGATCGACGGGCTGTCCGACCCGCTCGACCCCGGCTTCGGCTTCGACATGCTGCGCCTTACCGTGCCGCAGGCCGAGCCGATGGCGCCGACCCAATTGGCGCTCGAAGGAGGCGAGGCGCGCCGGGAGGAGAGCATTGCGGCCCTGGTCGACCGGCTGTCGATCCGGGCGGGCCGGGCACGTATCCAGCGGCTGGAACCCCGTGACAGCCATATCCCGGAACAGGCGCAGCTTGCCCTGCCTGCCGTAGACAGGCGGGCGCCGGTCAGCTGGCCGCAGCGGCAGGAAAAGGGCGATCCGCCGATGCGTCCGATCCATCTGTTCGACCCGCCCCAGCCCATTGAAGTGATCGCGGAGGTGCCCGATGGGCCACCCCATCGCTTCCGCTGGCGCCGGGCCAGTCATGAAGTCACCCGCTATGAGGGGCCGGAACGCATCGCGCCCGAATGGTGGAAGGCGAAGGACGGCGCGCTGGAAGGGGAAAGCGCGGGGCTGACCCGGGATTATTACCGGATCGAGGATGCGCGCGGGCGGCGCTACTGGATTTTCCGCCACGGGCTTTACGGCGCGGAGGCGCTGCATCCGGGCTGGTATATCCATGGCCTGTTCGCATGAAACGGCATGGCAAAGGGCCCGATCCCGCCAGGCCCAGGTCCACCGACCGGCGGGAGTTGAAGGCATGGGAAGCCAGCCGGGAAAAGGCGGGGCGCGTGCCTCCGGTCGATCCGCCGACAGAAGCGCCGCCCTTTGCCGAACTGGTGGCGGCGACCAATTTCTCCTTCCTGCGCGGTGCGTCCCATGCTTCGGACATGGTGACGCGCGCCATCGCCCTCAATCTTGCCGGGCTGGGCATTGCTGACCGCAATACGGTTGCGGGCGTGGTTCGCGCCCATGTCGCGCGCAAGCGCTGGCCCGAGCAGATGCGCGCCGCCTTGCTGGAAGCCCGCAAGGAAGCGGGGTTGCCACTGGAATTGAACGCAGAGGAGAAGCGCGCCTGCCAGACCGACCTGCGGCTGGTCGTCGGGGCGCGGCTGGTCTTTGCCGATGGCACGCCGGACATCGTGGCCTATCCCGCGACGCGGCGGGGATGGGGACGGCTGACCCGTTTGCTGACCCGAGGAAATCTGCGTGCCGTCAAGGGCGGATGCATTCTGCATTTCGACGATCTGCTCGACTATCTGGACGATCTGTTGCTCATCGTGCTGCCGGTGGCGACCGGCGGAGAGGAAGAGGCGCATGGCGATCCGGTCGCTTTTCCCTTTGAAGATACGCCGCCGTCTGAAGCGGCCTCCCACCTTTCGCTGGTGCCGCCTTTGCCGCCGGAGACTGTCGAGGAAACCCTGCGTCGGCTTGCCGTGAAGGCGCATGGACGGCTGTGGCTGGGCATCCCGCAAAATCATGGCGGCAAGGATCGTCGGATCGTCGAAACCCTTGCAATGATCGCCCGGCGACTGGCGCTTCCTTTGCTGGCGACCAATGATGCGCTTTATGCCTCGCCCGCTGATCGGTCCTTGCAGGATGTGCTGAGCTGCATTCTCCACGGCACGACCATTGCAAAGGCGGGCTGGTCATTGCAGGCCAATGCGGAACGGCACCTCAAGTCGCCCGATGAGATGGCTCGCCTCTATACGCACTGGCCTGATGCGATTGCGCAAGGCGTCCGGCTGCTTTCGATGATCGACTTCAACCTCGACCAGTTAAGCTACGAATATCCCCATGAACCTGTACCCGAAGGCTGGGCGCCGCAGGATTGGCTCGCACATCTGGTGTGGGAGGCTGCGGCTCGCCGTCATGCGGGAGAGGCGATACCGGACAAGCTGCGCAAGCGCGTGGAAGAGGAACTCTCCTTCATTGCGGCACATGGCTATGCCTATTATTTCCTGACCGTCCACGATGTCGTGAAATTCGCGCAGGAGCAGGATCCGCCCATATTATGCCAAGGGCGCGGATCGGCCGCCAATTCGGCGGTCTGTTTTCTGTTGGGGGTGACGTCCGTCGATCCCGAGAAGAATGATCTGCTCTTTTCCCGCTTCATTTCCGCCGACCGCAACGAGCCGCCCGATATCGACGTCGATTTCGAACATGAGCGGCGTGAAGAGGTGATGCAATATATCTATCGTCGTTATGGACGGCATCGCGCCGGGATCGCGGCGACGGTGATCCATTATCGATCCCGCAGCGCGGTGCGGGAAGTGGCCAAGGTGCTGGGATTGAGCGAAGACGTTGCGACGCGGATCGGTAGCACGGTCTGGGGCAGTTATGCGAGCGATCTGGGCGATCGGCGCCTGGTGGAGGCGGGTTTCGATCTTGCCAATCCGCAGATCGTCCGGCTGCGCGCGCTGGTCGATCAGTTGTTGCGGCAACCCTTTCCACGCCATCTCTCGCAGCATGTGGGCGGCTTTGTGCTGACCCAGGACAGGCTGGACGAAACTGTCCCTATCCATCACGCGGCGATGGAAAATCGCAGTTTCATCGAATGGGACAAGGATGACATCGATGCCCTTGGCCTGATGAAGGTCGACGTGCTGGCGCTGGGCATGCTGACCTGCATTCGCAAGGCTTATGACCTGATGCGGACCCATGGGCTGGGCGATCATGGTCTGACCGTCGATATCGAATCCGAAGATAAGGCGGTCTACGACATGCTGTGCAAGGGCGACAGCATCGGCGTATTCCAGGTGGAAAGCCGGGCGCAGATCAACATGCTGCCGCGACTGAAGCCGCGCACGCTCTATGACCTAACGGTTCAGGTGGCGATCGTGAGGCCGGGACCGATCGAAGGCGACATGGTCCATCCCTATTTGCGGCGGCGATGCGGAGAAGAGAAGGTCGAATTTCCCCGGCCATCGCCGCAGCATGGCCC
Source organism: Sphingobium sp. EM0848 (assembly GCF_013375555.1). Classification (NCBI taxonomy): domain Bacteria; kingdom Pseudomonadati; phylum Pseudomonadota; class Alphaproteobacteria; order Sphingomonadales; family Sphingobiaceae; genus Sphingobium; species Sphingobium sp. EM0848. The sequence goes on along the minus strand of NZ_JABXWB010000001.1, from coordinate 2,350,564 downwards.
CGCCGATGAACTGGTGCAATTGCTGGGCGATACCTATGGTGTCCCGCTGTTTCAGGAACAGGCGATGAAACTCGCCATCACGGCGGCGGGTTTCACGCCGGCGGAGGCGGATGCCTTGCGCCGCGCCATGGCGACATTCCGCAATGTCGGCACCATCCATCATTTCCGGGAGAAGATGATCAAGGGCATGGTGGCCCGAGGCTATGAAGCGGAGTTCGCGCAGCGCTGCTTCAAACAGATTGAGGGTTTCGGCAGCTATGGTTTCCCCGAAAGCCATGCGCTGTCCTTCGCGCGGCTGGTCTATGTGTCGGCCTGGATCAAATGCCATCAGCCCGCCCTGTTCGCCTGCGCGCTGCTCAATTCGCAGCCCATGGGCTTCTACGCGCCCGCGCAGATCGTGCGGGATGCGCGGGACCATGGCGTGACCGTGCATGATGTCGATGTGAACATGAGCGAATGGGACAACAGCCTTGAACCGCTGCTGCGTTCGCGCAACAGCAGGCGGGGCGAAGGGGAGGGGCGCGCCTTGGCGCTGCGGCTGGGCTTGCGGCAGATCGATGGTTTTCGCGAGGATTGGGCCGGGCAACTGGTCGCGGCGCGGGCCGACGGGCTGTTTTCCACCATGGAGGATCTGGCGCGGCGGGCGGGCTTGCCGGCGCGGGCCTTGCGCTTGCTGGCGGATGCCGATGCCTGCCGGTCGCTGGGGCAGGACCGGCGGACGGCTTTGTGGGATGCGCGGCGGACGCCTTCGAATGAATTGCCGCTGTTCGCCGCGGCAAGGATGCGCGACGGCCAGGCGCGCGAACTGGGCGAGGAAGCCGATGCGATGCTGCCCGCCATGGCCTTGTCCGAGCATGTCGCCACCGACTATGCGATGACGCGGCTATCGCTCAAGGGGCATCCGATGCAGTTCCTCCGTCCGGTCTTTGCCGCTGAAGGGGCGCTGAGCTGCGCGGAGACAGCGGCCGCGAAAAACGGTGCGCTGGTGAAGACGGCTGGCGTGGTGCTGGTGCGGCAGCGGCCGGGCAAGGGCAATGCCGTCTTCATCACGATCGAGGATGAGACGGGTATCACCAATATCCTGCTCTGGGCGCGGCTGTTCGAGATGCAGCGCAGGCCGGTCATGGCCTCGCGGCTGATGCTGGTCGAGGGCGAGGTGCAGCGGAGCAAGGAGGGCGTCGTCCACCTGATGGCGAGCCGGGTGCATGATCGGACGGCGGAACTGTCGCGGCTTTCGGAGGGGCCGGCGGATGGGGCCTCAAGGGCGCGGCCCCGTTCCGCCAGCCATCCGCGTAATGTCCGTATCCTGCCCCAATCACGGGATTTTCATTGAGGGCGAGCGGCATCCCGATGTAGCTTAACGTTCGGCAAGCTGCGTGGCCGGCTTATGCGTGATCGTCAGACCGGCCTGCGCCCAGGCGTCGGCGGTGCGGCAGATGGTGTGGGGCAGGATCCTGCTCGGATCGGCGACGCGCACGCAATATTTGTTCGTCTTCTGTTGGTAGGTGACCTTCCCCTCGCCAAAGCGCCCTTCATATTTGGCGAAGGCGGGCGTGGCGGCGGTGGTCATGGCGGCAGCGATGGCGAAAATGGCGACGGTCTTCATGAGCTTTTCCTTCCCTGATCTTCCCTGGATCGACCCGAATGCGGTCGTGTCCGGAGCATTGCAGGGGCCGTGCCAATTTTAGGAAAAGCCCATTTACCGGCCTGTTTTCAGGAAGAAAGCGGAATTTCAGGCGCGTAAAATCCCAACTATCCGCGAATAGTTCCGATTTTCAGGAATAATTCATCCTTCAATCAGATTCTTCAGCGCCTTGAGGTCGCGATTGATCCATCGGATGTCGGCGGCGAAACGCTCATCATCCATGCCCGGCTGGCGGAAGAGCGTCAGCATGACCTCCGCGCCATTGCCATTCTGGATCACGCGCAAGGGCACATAGACTATCTCGCCCTGCCCGAGGTCGACATGGTGATCCATCACGCCATGGGGGTTATGCGGCGTGAAGCGGATGCGGATCGGGCCTTCCGGGCCATCCGCCAGCCAATGCTCCCCATCCCGGCGAAGCGCGGATTCCGCAAGGCCCGAGGCCCATTTCGGGAAAAATTCCGGCTGCCAGATTCTGTCGTAAAGCGCCTGCCATTCATGATCGATCGTGATGCTGAAGGTGCGGGCGGGTAACATGGGGCGTCTCCGATACGGTGCGCGCTGACTTCGCTGCGCGGGCTGAACTGGATATCCCTCTCCACCCGAAGCTGCCAATTGTCCATGATGTCGAAGCGGCGATTCCCACAGGAGGTCATCATGCCCATGCCCCCATTCCCCGTTGAAGGCGGCTGCCGTTGCGGCCGCGTCCGTTTCCGGCTGACGCAGGCGCCATGGGCGGAGGCGGCCTGCCATTGCCTTGGCTGCCAGAAAATGACGGGCAGCGCCTTTTCGACCAGCCTGATCATGCCCGCCGACGGCTTCGAACTGATTGCCGGGGACACGGTGATCGGCGGCCTTCATGGCGAGGATGTCCATCATCACCATTGCGACTGGTGCAAGAGCTGGGTCTTCACCCGGCCAGCGGCGGACCTCGGCTTCGTCAATGTCCGGGCGACGCTGCTCGACGACGCAGGCTGGTTCGCGCCATGGATGGAAACGCAGACCGCCGAGAAGCTGCCCTGGGCGCAAACCGGCGCGGCGGTCAGTTTCGAACGCTTTCCAGCATTGGAGGATTATCAGGGCCTTATCGCCCTTTATCGGGCCGAGCGGGTTCAATAATCCTTCGAATAGCGCAGATTGGCTGACGATCCCGCATTGGTGCCGGTTTTCGAGAGCAGACTCAGCGTCTTGGACAGGGAGATTTCCAGCTGGGTGGCGGTGAAGCCCTTGGGATCGGTGATCACCTCCACATAGATATTGTTGGAGATATGCTGCCCGACCGCCAGCGACGTGCCGCGCCCGGATTTTTCATCGCCGCCGACGATGCCGATGCGGTCGACGCCGGAGGCATTTTGCAGCTTGCCCATCGGGTTCAGGCCGCCGCTCCCGCCGCGCAGCCCGTTGAGCGCGGCGGCCAGCTGGATCGCCTGCGTCGCGGAAAGGTTCGCCACATTGTCCCCGAACAGGATGCGGGCCAGTATCTCGTCCTGCGGCAGCGTCGGGGTGGAGACGAAGGCGATGTCGGGCTGCTGGGCCGTTCCGCCCACGGCAATGCCCGCCGTCACATCGCTGATCTTGGTTTCGGCGCGGATCGCCAGCGTCGGGTTCATCATCGGCCCGTTGAAGGTGATGACGCCCTGTTCCAGATCGAACTGGTGGCCGGAGAAACTGTAACGGCCCCGGATCACCTCGATCTTGCCGACCACGCGCGGGTCGGTGGCGGTGCCGGTGACGCGCATGTTCGTCTTCCATTCGGAATCGAGGCCCATCCCGGTCACGTAGATTTCATTGTCTGCGCGCACCCGGACATCGAGTTTCCAGTTTGTCGGCTTGGCCGTCGCCTGCCGTTCGGCCAGACGCTGGTCTAACAGGTCGACGCCTTCGCCCTTGCGCCGCACGCCGGTGAGCTGACGAATGTCGGTGCCCCCCTGCCAGGCGACGCGATAGCGCGTTTCGGGCAATGACAGGTCGCCCTTGATCAGCCCGCCATTGGCCGGGCTGTTGGTGATGTTGAGCGTGCCGCTGACGACGCTGGTGACCGCTTCGCTGCGGGCGATGCGGGCACGGTCCAGCTTCACCGCTATGTCCATCGGATAGCCGCTTTCCGCCGCCAGCCCCACATAGCCGCTCGCCTGCACCGTGCCGTCGCCCGCACGGCCGGAAAAGTCGCGCAGGTCGAGCCGGTCATTGGTAAAGCGTCCATCTAGCCGCATCTGCGTGACGCGGGTGCCGAACGTCTCATTCTCATAGGTCAGCGCATTGGCGCGGACGATGCCGTTCAGGCGCGGCGCGGTCAGCCGCCCGCTGAAATCCGCCGCGACCGCGATCGGCCCGGTCAGTTGCTGCCCCGCCAGCCCCGCGAAGGAGAACAGCACATCGGCCGGTCCGGCATAGCGGATGCCGCCGCCCAGCGGGGCCGACTGGAGTTGCTCGCTCCAGCTTGCACCCGGTCCGGGCGGCGCGAGCGTCGCGACGAAGCGGCCCAGCGTCGCATTGCCGCGCCGGATCAGCCCCCGCATGTCGCCGCCCGCGCTGGACAGCTTGCCCTCTATGGCCATCGATACCGGATCGGACACGACGGTCAGGCTGGAGCGGCGGAAATCGCTGATCGCAAGGCGCGTGGTCGCGGTCGGGAAAGCGGTGCCGTTCTGCGCGAAATCCAGCATACCCGTCGCCTTGCCGCTGACGCCCAGACCGGGCGTCGCCATGTTGACGATGGCAAGGTCGAAATCCTTGAAGCGCGCCTGCATCGCGGTCTGCTGGCCGAAACGGCCCGCCAGATCGACCCGGCCCTGCGGCAGCACCAGCGTTGCGGGTTCAAGGCGATAGCCCGTCTTCTCGATGCGGATGATGGCCGGCTGCGCGAAGCGGAAGGGGATGTTGCTCGCCTTGCCCTCCAGCGCGACGGCGTAGAGGGTGGGGCGCAGCGCGGCGTTCATCGCGATGGAGAAGGGCACGCCGGTCGATCCGTCCGCGACCAGTTGCGCGCGCCCGCGTCCGCCCTGATAATCGATCCGCCCGCGCGCCTTGCGCACCACATAGTCGCCATAGGCGGCGTTGGCCATCTGCATGTCGGCGGTGATCTGTGGCTGGTCGGACATCACCATGTTCGCGGTGAGCAGTGCCCGGCCGATCACCACATCGGCCTCTCCCGGCAGCTTCGCGTTGCTGGCGGTGGCGTTGACTTGCGCGCCCTGCGCCTTGCCGACAGCCATCAGCCGGGCCGTGCCGGTGATGCCCGAGCCGTTCATCGCCAACTGGCCGGTGAAGGGACCGGCGGCGCTCTGCTGCACGGTGCCGTGCATATCGACCCCGGCAAAGCGGGCCTTGCTGATGTCGATGGTCAGAGGGCCTTTCGCGGTGCGGATCAGCACATTGGCGAAGAAGGGGCCGTAAGGCGAACCGCCGGTGGTTTCGAGCCGATAGCCCGCCGCCTCGCCATGGAGTTTCGCCACCACATCATGCAATTGCACGCCGACATTGGGTCGGGCGGCGCGCAGCACGGCTTGGGGGCGTTCCATTGTGCCGCGCACGGTCAGCGCCAGCGGGCCATATTGGCGGGAGGTCGCGGCGGCATCGAAGGTGATCGCGCCGTCCGTGTCATAGCTGCCCGAACCCGAATGCACCTGAAAATTGGGGGCGGCGCCCTTGAGGCCCGCGAGGGTGAATCTGCCCTCCGGCGTCATGCCGATATGGCCCGTCATGACTGCATTGCCGCCGAGGAAATCGCGGACCGAGGCATTTTCCCAGCGCGCGGTGCGCACCCCGAACTTGCCATCCAGGCCGAAGCCGCCCCTTGGCCCCGGCACCAGATGTACATCGGTGTTGAGATTGACGATGCCGACGCCATCGACCTTATAATCGTTGACCCGGCCCTTCAGCGCACCGCGATAAAGGGCGTGGTCGAAGTCGGCGAGGACGATGGCGGTGGCGTCCACCCGGTCGCTGTCGATCTTCAGATTGTCGCTGATGAGCTTGCCCGCCGCATAGGCGAAGTCGCCCTTCACCCGCAAATTGTGCAGCAGGCCGCCCGCCGCGGCGTTGAGGCCGGTGACGCGGCTGGCCGTCGCGTTGACGGGAATGCGGATGCGGTCGGCGTCGATCACCGCGCGTCCGCTGGCCTTCAGATTCTCGATGCCCGTGGCGTCGAAGGCCAGTTGTTTGGCGGTGATGTCATAATCGATGAAGGGCGTCGCCATCGGTCCATCCAGGATCACCGAAGCGCGGACATCCTTGCCCTTCACCTTCTCCATGATCGCGCCGGGGGTGAGCAGCGCGGCGTCGATCTTCAGGGCGCTGAACCGGCTCTTGCCAAGGTCGATGAGGCCCTGCGCCGTGGCGGAGAGGGCGGGCGATTTCAGCGATCCCTTGAGATTCACGCGCCGCTGGTTGAGGCCCGCGAGCAGGTCCACATCCAGTTGCGGCGTGGTCAGCCGGTCGACCGTTCCGGCAAAGACCAGCCCCGGCCGCACCGGCCCCCTGGCGGTGAAATTGCCGTCGCGGGCGGCGAGCGCGATGTTGGCCAGCTCGCCCTTGGCTGAGGTCGCGACCAGCCGCCCGTCCCAGACCTGCCATGTCCCCTTGCCGTCCAGCGTCGCGGTGAAGCCGTCGGTCAGGCCGCTCATCGCCGCGATCACGCCGCCCTTGGGCGCGGTCAGCGTGCCCTTCATGGCGAGGCGATTCTGGGCCGGTACGGCGTCGAGACTGGCCTGCAACCGGTCGCCGCTGTCCACCACAGCATCGGCCGACAGGATCGCTCGGCCATCGGATATGTGGGTGACGCCGTTTATGGCGATCTCGCGCTTCTGGCCGATCACCGGCTTGGCGACGAGGAAGCGGGCGATCTTCAGCCGGTCGACGTCAATGTCGAGGTCGGGCAGGATCGGTGCATTGGGATCGGTCCTGGTGACGTTGAACTGTGGACTGCGGGCAAGGACCACCAGCGGGCTTTCCAGCAGCTGCACCGAAATATGGTTGTTGATGTAGCGGAAGGGGTTCCACACCACATGCACTTGTGGGCTGACGGCGAAAATGCCCTTGGGATCGCGCAGCACCAGATTGCGGATGGTCATGTCGCTGTAGATCGACCCGTCGATCCGGCCGACCTCGATGGCCATGCCGGATTCAAGTCTGAGCGCGGCGATCTGGCGGATCAGGAATGCCTTGCCCGGCTGGGTGTTGAGGAACAGGAGCAGCCCGGCGACCAGCATCAACAGGCTGGTGATCAGGCCGATCGCGCCCAGCACGATTTTCTGCCAGAGCGGGCGTGCTTCGTGGAGGGTGACTGTTTCCTCTGCCATCAGAAGGCCTGCCCGATGCCGATATAGAGGGCGAATTTGGACTCGCCCGGTTGCCGGTTGATCGGCATGGCGATGTCCGCGCGGAAGGGGCCGAAATTGGTGTAGAAGCGGCCGCCCAAGCCGACGCCATAACGGATGTTGGAAAATTGCGGCATGGAGCTTTCATAGACCTGCCCCGCATCGACGAAGGCGACCACGCCATAGTCACCGAAGCGATACCGGCCCTCGACCGCGAACTCATTGACCGACCGGCCGCCAATGGGGTCGTTGTTCGCGTCCTTTGGCCCCAATTGCTGATAGCCATAGCCGCGCACCGACCCGCCGCCGCCTGCATAGATACGCCGCGACGGCGCCACATCGTCCCGTGTCACGCCGCTGATGGTGCCGACGCGCGCCCGCCCGGCGATCACCAGAGCATCGGACAGCGGATAATAGCCGGTGAGGTCGAAGGTCGCGCGGATATAGGGGGAGAAACTGCCGTGCAGCGACCCTTCCGGTTCCGCCCGCAGATTGGCGCGGAAACCCCTGGTCGGGTTCAGCAGATCGTTGGAGCGGTCATAGCCCAATTGCAACGGCAGGCCGCCGATGAAATAGGTCCGCCGCACCTTGTCCACCGTTGCCGGATCGACCACCACCTGCTCGTTGGTCAGCAGCACTTCCGCGCCATAGCTGTAGGTCCAGCGCTTCTGGAAGATCGGCGTCGACTGGCGCGACCAGCTCACATTGAGGCCAGCGGTATAGGCTTCATAGGCGTCGTAATTCTGATGGTTGAGCGAGGCGCCCGCCTGGAAAGTCTTGTCCCGCTTGCCCGCATTGGACCGGCGGAAGGTGCCTGAAACGCCCTGTTCCTGCGTTCCCGCGATGACGCTGGCGATCACCGCGCCTTCGGGCGGGAAGAGGTTGCGATGGGTCCATGTCCCCTCGCCGCGGAAGCCCTGACCCGTGCCATAGCCCACCTCCCCGGCCAGCGTGCGCGGCTTGCCCCGTTCCTGCGCGACGGTAAGGTCGACATATTCGGTGCCGTCCGGGCCGGGTTCGCCGGTGCGCACCGGATCGACCGAAATGCTGGAAAACAGCCCCGTCGCGACCAGCGCCCGGCGCAGATCGTCGACCTTGCGGCTGTCGTAAAGCTCGCCGGGCCTGAAGCGGCTGATGACCTTCATATGGTCGGCGCCGAAGGCCTGTTTTTCTCCGGTGGTGGCGATTCCCCGGAACGACCCGCGCGGTCCTGTTTCGACCGGCAACATATAGTCGCCCGTCGCCGTGGCAGGGTCGAGCAGGATGTCGCGCTGCCCAACCTTGGCGAAGGCATAGCCGTTTTCCGGCAGCTTGACGCCGACATTGGCCTCCGCCCCCTCAACCGCCGAGGCGATGATGAAGTCGCCCGTCTTGAGCGGCAGGCTGTCGCGGATCAGGCCCGGCGGTACGGTCGGCCCGGCGTGGATGACGATCTCCCCGATCCTGTAACGCTTCCCCGGCGTGACCGAGACGACCGCCTTCAGCGTCCCGTTGCCCGCCTGATCCCCCGCTTGCTCCAACGTGGCGAGGGCGGTGGCGTCATAATAGCCCTCCGAATAGAGCAGCCGCACGGCCAGCGCCTCATCCTCATGGGTGCGGTTCTGAAGCATGGCCGCCGTGTCGGCCTTGCCCTTGCCGCCGACCAGCGAAGAGGAATCGCGGAACGCATCCTCCAGCCCCGTTTTGCCGAACCCTTCGATAGCCACTGCATAGCGGACCGCTTCGGTCTTTTCCTGTGGATTATTGTCGGTCGCGACCTGCAACGGCACCTGCACCGTGTCGAGTGGCGGCAGCGGCTGTGCCAGTTCGCGCTCTTCCTGCGGTTCGACCGCGGGGGGCAGTTCCTGCGTCGTGCCGTCCTGCGGCATCTGCTGGTCGATCCATTCCTCGATCGAGGGCAGGGGAGCCGTGCTGTTCGCAGGCGCCTCTCCGACCCTGGGCAGCCGCGCCTCGAACTCGCTGTCCGGCAGAATCGGCTCTTCCTGTTGGGCCGGGGGCGAGGATGATGGCGTTTGGGCCATCAGGGGGAGGGGAGAGGTCGCCATCATCATCAGACCCAAGGCTCGCCGAACCCGCTTCGCCTGCCTTGAACCCATGGAAACCGCTTTGCCCCTTTTTATCCTGCACCCATTATGGGCGGGAAGAGCCAATACGCGCAACAGGTTGCTTCGGTTCCGCCTGCGTCATGACGGCAGACGCTTCCCTCCGAATCGCAACGGGTTTAGAGCGGGGCCATGACCATTGCCCTCAACATAACCCGTTCGATCCTCGGTCAGCCCTGGCGCTGGCGTGGCGGCAATGCGGACGGGCGCGATCCGGGCTATCGGCCCGACGATCTGGTGACGCAATTGCTGCTGGCGCGTGGCTGTCCGCGCGACGCGGTGGAGGCGCATCGCAACCCCACCATCCGGCATTTCATGCCCGACCCCAGCCTGTTCCGCGACATGGATGCCGCCGCCGAGCGGCTGGCCGACGCGGTGGTTGCCCAAGAGGACGTGCGCATCTTCGGTGATTATGACGTGGACGGCGCGACCAGCGCGGCGCTGTTGATCCGGCTGTTGCGCGATCTGGGCCTCGCGGCGCGGCCCTATATCCCCGACCGGCTGATGGAGGGCTATGGCCCCTCGGGCGAGGCGCTGGTCCGGCTGGCGGGTGAGGGTGCGACCCTGATCGTCACCGTCGATTGCGGCGCGCAGGCCTTTGACGCGCTGGGACAAGCGAAGGCGGCGGGCGTCGATGTCGTGGTGGTCGACCATCATAAATGCGCCGCCGCGCTGCCCGAAGCACTGGCGCTGGTGAATCCCAACCGCCTCGATGAAGCGGAGGAGGCCGCCGCCCATGGCCATCTGGCGGCGGTGGGCGTGGCCTTTCTGCTCGGCGCGGCGCTGATCCGGGTGCTGCGCAAGCGCGGCTGGTTCGCCCGAAGGTCCGAGCCGCCGTTGATGGAATTGCTCGACATTGTGGCGCTCGGCACGGTGGCGGATGTGGCGCAGCTCAAGGGGCTTAACCGTGCTTTCGTGGCGCAGGGTCTCAAGATCATGGCGAAGCGCCGCAATATCGGCCTCTCGGCGCTGATCGACGCCAGCCGTCTGACGCGGGCGCCGCTCTGCCACGACCTCGGCTTTGCGCTGGGGCCGCGCATCAATGCGGGCGGGCGCGTGGGCAAGGCGGACCTCGGCGTGCGGCTGCTCACCACCGAAGATCCGGCGGAGGCGGCGAAGATCGCGCAGGAACTCGACCTGCTCAACGAGGAGCGTCGCGCCATTGAGGCGGCAGTGCAGGCGCAAGCCGAGGAACTGCTCGCCGCGCAGGGCAACCGCGCCGTGGCTTTGGTGTCGGGTGCGGGCTGGCATCCGGGCGTCATCGGCATCGTCGCCGGACGCATCAAGGAAAAGGCAGGCCGCCCCGCCATCGTCGTCGCCATTGATGAGGAGGGCGTCGGCAAGGGATCGGGCCGGTCGATCTCCGGCGTCGATCTGGGCGCCGCGGTGCTGGCGGCGAAGGACAGCGGCCTGCTGGTCGCGGGCGGCGGGCACGCCATGGCGGCGGGCCTGACGGTCGCGGCGGACAAGGTGGACGCGCTGGCCGATTTCCTCGACGACCGGCTTGCCGGCGCGGTGGCCAAGGCGCGCGACGATCGCGCGCTGCTGATCGACGCGGTGCTGGCGCCGGCGGGGGTCAATCCGGATTTCGTCGCCGCCATCGATGCGGGTGGCCCCTATGGCGCGGGCTGGCCTGCGCCGCTCATCGCGTCCGGGCCGATGCGCGTCATCAAGGCGGACGTCGTTGGCAACGGCCATTTGCGCGCGATCATGGCGGGCGATGATGGCCGTTCGATCAAGACCATCGCTTTTCGTCAGGCCGAATCTGAACTGGGTCAGGCCATCCTTGGTGCACCCCGCGACCGGCGCCTGTGGATCGCGGGCCGGGCGAAGATTGACGATTGGGGACCGCGCCCCGCCGCCGAACTGCATCTGGAGGATGCGGCCTGGGCCGATTGAGCCTTTCGAAAAACAAATTTGTGCTTCGCGTCATTTTCATGACGAAAAGGGGGTTGACCGCTGCGAAGCCTCCGCCTAATGCCCGCCTCGCTTCGCAGCGACGCCCACGCGGAACTGCATGTGGCCCCTTCGTCTAGCGGTCTAGGACGCGGCCCTTTCACGGCTGAAACACGGGTTCGATTCCCGTAGGGGTCACCACTTTCTCCACAGGAAAGCGGCGAGAAACCGGGTGCTTAGGCACCCGGTTGCGCCTTGCGCGCGGGCGCGGGATGTCTTTGTTTGCTGTGATTTCCGAGCCGTGAAATGTTCCATTTCACTTGAAATCACTCTAGCTTGAGCGGCCCCCTCTTTCGTGAGCCTGCTCTTTTGCCGATGCGTCCTGTTGTCCTGTCCTGTCTTGCCCTGCTGCTCGTCCTTGTTTCCGGTTCCGCCCTTGCGCAGTCTGCCAACCGGCCGACGACGGGTTACACGCGCGTCGCGATCGAAACGTCGGTCGGCACGATCATTGTCGCGACAGACAACCGCCGCGCGCCGATCACCTCCGCCAATTTCCTCACCTATGTCGATGATGGTCGTTTCGATGGCGTTACCTTCTACCGTGCGGCGCGGCGGAAGAGCGATCCCCGGCTGGGGCTGATTCAGGGCGGGATCGACACGGATGCGCGCAGGTCCCTGCCGCCGATCAGGCATGAGCCGACGACGCAGACCGGTATCAGGCATCTTGATGCGACTCTTTCCATGGCGCGGCCCAACCGCGCCAACTCGGCCATGGGCAATTTCTTCATCACCGTGGGGCCGACACCGAACATGGACGCGCGGGGCGATTATATCGGCTATGCCGCCTTCGGCCATGTGGTCGCGGGGATGGATGTCGTGAAGCGGATTCTCGCCGTCCAGACCTGTTGCGGTGAGGGGCCGATGCGTGGGCAGATGATTATCAAGCCCATCGCGATCATCCGCGCCAAAAGGCTGGATGGCACGCCCCATCCGTCGCGCGGGGTGAAGCCGTGGCTTTTGGGCCTCAACCGTAAATCCCAAGGCACGGCGCGCTAGGCGAAGCCTGGCTGATTGCGCATCCATTCGCGCCCGGCGCCGCGTGGCGGACGGGCGGTGATCTTCTTCCAGGCCCGTTCGTGGAAGAAAAAGGCGACCGCATTGATCATCGGTTCGATCAGAGCAATCCCGCCCGCAATGGCGACCGATCCGGTCAGCAGATAGGCGACCGAAAAGCCCACGGTCAGGTGAATAGCGAGATAAGTGGTGGTTTTGATAAGGTCCAGCGGCACGGTTCCAACTCCTGTCGCGTTTTGATTAAGAGTCGTTCGCAACAACCGCCAATAGCTTTTCCCTCTGGCTCTGATCGTTTTTGCCGATCAGGATGCCGCCCCGGAAGGAGAGTGCGGGATGAGCGGAAAGATCAGGATAGGCATTGGTGGTTGGATTTTCGAACCATGGCGCGGCACCTTCTATCCCGAAGGGCTGCGGCAGAAGGATGAACTGGCCTATGTGGGCGAGCATCTGACCGCGACCGAGATCAACGCCACCTATTACAGCACGCAAAAGCCCACGACCTTCGCAGGCTGGGCCAAGGCGGTGCCCGATGGCTTTCAGTTCGCCGTGAAGGCATCGCGCTTCTGCACCAATCGGCGCGTGCTGGCCGAAGCGGGCGATTCGATCGCGAAATTCGTGAATCAGGGGCTGGTCGAGCTGGGCGATCGTTTGGGGCCGATCCTGTGGCAGTTCATGCCGACCAAGAAATTCGATGCAGAGGATTTCAGCGCCTTCCTGAAACTGTTGCCCGCCAGCGTCGATGGCGTGCCGCTGCGCCATGCACTGGAAGTGCGGCATGAAAGTTTCGACGATCCTGCCTTTTTCGCTCTGGCGCGCGAGACAGGGGTGGCTGTGGTTTATGCCGACCATCCCGAATATCCGGCGCTGCGCGGACATGATGTCGGCTTTTCCTATGCCCGGCTGATGGGGACGGTGGAGGAGGAGCCGACCGGCTATGCGTCCGCAAAAATCGATGACTGGGCCAATATGGCCAAGGATCAGGCGGCGAAGGGTGATGCCTATGTCTTTTTCATCAGCGGCGCGAAGGTGCGGGCGCCCGCTGCGGCGCAGGCCATGATTGTGGCTTTGAGGTAACGGCGTCTGTTGCATTTGCTGCAACTGCGAAATCATCCTTTGCGATTGTTACAATTTCATGCCGGGCGCATAGACCTGTTCGCCAACGAGGCAGTTATAAAAGAACAACTTGCAGGACGAACGATATGCGACACACGGTTCAGGGCGTTGCCCTCATGGTTGCGGTTGGTGCGCAGATGCTGACCTTCTATTCGGTGCTGTTTGCCTGATTGCAACATGCCATGATCTTGCCCGTCATTGACGGGCATGCAAAAAAGCCGCCCCGGACAGGTCCAAGGGCGGCTTTTTTATTGGGCAGGCATTGTCAGCCTTCCGCCAGCCATCCTGCCAGCAGATAGGCGACCACGCCGACCGGGCCCAGCGCGCAAAGGGTCAGCAACACGACGGCAATGCGGATCAGTGTGACATCCATGCCAGTGCGGTTGGAAAGTCCGGCGCACACGCCCATGATCTTTCCGTTGCGACGGTCGAGGGTGAAGCTGTTGTTCATGAATCTGGCCTTCCGGAAAGTTTTGGAATCAGGCGATCGGCGTGATCGGGACGGCAGCGCCGACGAAGAGGCTGGCGACCAGCAATGCACCGGCAAAGGCGACAGCGGCGTTTTGAAGCTTGGCGAACATGTTTGACTCCCTGGAATGTGTGGGGCCGGACCATCCGACCGTGATGCCGGGAAGATTGCAGGAGCCGTGCCAATTTCACTTTCAGGCGGGATTTCGAGACTTTTCATGGAAAACAGGTCAACTTATCCCGTGAAAATTTCCATGATTTGGTGAAATTTGCCGGAAATGTGGAATATTTCCATGAGGCCTTTGTGAGTGAACCGCTTCTCTTTGTTTATGGCACGCTTCGCCCCGGATTCGACGGGCCGGTGGCTGGCTGGTTGAAGCAGGCTGCGCGCCATGTCGGCGGCGCCGTAGCGCTCGGCACGCTTTACCAGGTTGCGGACTATCCCGCCTTCGTGCCCGGCGGAAACGGCGATGTGCTGGGCGATCTTTTTGCGCTTCCCGATGCCGCCGCGATCCTGGCCGTTCTGGATGAGCATGAGGAATGCACCGATCGCTTTCCCCAACCTCATGAATATCGCCGTGAACGGCTGACCGTGCTGGGCGCGGACGGCCCGGTCGAGGCATGGACCTATGTTTATGGCTGGGACATCGACGGACTGACGCGGATCGAAAGCGGCGATTTCCTTGCCTGAGCGGGACTTGCGCTCAATGATCGGCCGGTTAGGCTTGCGACCATGGTGTGAGGAGAGACGCGCATGACCGACACGCAGGATCAACCCGACCGTTTGCCCGAGGATCGCAACTGGATCGAATCCGCCGGTCTCGATCGCCGCAAGCTGCTGATGGGCGGTGCCTTCGCCGCCGGTTTCGCCGCCGCCTGCCACCCTGTCGCCAGCAGCGCCATCCAGACATCCGGCGAAGGGCTGAAGGAGGAAAGGGTGTCGATCAAGGCCAGCGATGGCTTTGTCATGCCAGCCTTCGTCGCCCGGCCCGCCGCTGCCAAGGTCGCGCCGATCATCGTCGTGGTACATGAGATTTTCGGCGTTCATGAATGGATTCGCGACATGTGCCGCCGCTTCGCCAAGGCGGGCTATTATGCCATCGCGCCGGACCTGTTCGCACGCCATGGGGACGCGACCAAAATCGCGGATTTCAAGCAACTGGTCGCCACCATCGTGTCCAAGGCGCCCGACGCGCAGGTCCTGAAGGACATTGATAGCAGCTTCGGCTGGGCGGCCAGCCATGGCGGCGACGGCGATCGGCGTGGCATCACCGGCTTTTGCTGGGGCGGGCGGATCGTCTGGCTCTATGCCGCGCACAGTGTGCAACTGGACGCAGGCGTCGCCTTTTATGGCCGCATCGTCAGCGAAAAGACCGATTTGCAGCCGTTCAGCGTCATCGATCAGGTGAGCGCGCTCAAGGCGCCGGTGCTCGGCCAATATGGCGCGCTCGACAAGGGGATTCCGGTCGCGGACGTCGACAGGATGAAGGCGGCGCTGAAAGTCGCGGGTAAGGCGCCGCCGGATGCGATCATCGTCTATCCCGGCGCCGACCATGGCTTCATGGCGGATTACCGCCCCAGCTATCATGAAGCCGCCGCCAAGGCCGCCTGGCAGGCGGCGCTCGGCTGGTTCGACAAATATGTGAAGAAGGCGAAATAGCTATTTCTGCTGCATCGCCTGCACGGCGGCCAGCGTACTCTTCACATGGCCGGCATAGTTCATCTCGCTATGGACGAAGGCTATGCGCCCGCTG
This sequence comes from Sphingobium sp. EM0848, assembly GCF_013375555.1. Taxonomy (NCBI): domain Bacteria; kingdom Pseudomonadati; phylum Pseudomonadota; class Alphaproteobacteria; order Sphingomonadales; family Sphingobiaceae; genus Sphingobium; species Sphingobium sp. EM0848. The sequence goes on along the minus strand of NZ_JABXWB010000001.1, from coordinate 2,335,194 downwards.
GGCGCGATGACATAGGAGGTGCGGTCGGTCATGCCCGGCCGCATCTTCAGCGCGACATCATAGCCCGACACGATATCGGGACCGGCCGAGGCCACCGCGAACTTGCCCGCGCATTCCTTGGTGGAAAAGGCGACCAGATCGTCCACGGGATCGCCCGACATGCCGATCACGGTTGCACCAGCCTTCTTGAAATCCTCGATATGCTCGGCGAACTCGCGTGCTTCGGCGGAACAGCCGGGCGTGAACGCCTTGGGGAAGAAATAGAGCACCACCGGCCCGCGCTTCAACTGATGCGACAGGGTGAGGGTGAAGGTTTTGCCCGCCAGCGCCCCGCGCGTGGTGAAGTCGGGGGCTTTCGCGCCCACGGCCAGCGCCGCCATGGCGGTCCCCGATCCAAGCGCGGTCAGGGTCGCGGCGGTCAGCATGCGGGTAAGAGCAAGTTTCGTGCTTTTCATCATCGGCTTCCTCTTCGTTCGGACCATGGATGCGGGCGAAGCGGCCCGCCTCCTATTGATTCCATTCGGCCTTGGTGATGACCGCAACCGTCCCGGCGCGCAAAAGAAAATTCCACCCATTTGCGATATGGGCATGGCATATCTCCCCGGCCAACAAGGGAGTATAGCAGGAATGGACCGACAGAGCGCGATGGCCGGAACCCCTTGGCGAGACGCCGGTTTTTCTTCCATGCGTGCAATGATTCTCCTGCCGCTGCTGCTTCTTGCCGCCTGTGGTGACAGGAAGGACGAGCAGTCCGGCGTCGTGACCAACATCGTCGATCAGGCGTCGCCGGGAAGTAATCAGGCGTCAGAGGACGAAAATGCCATCCGCACCGTCGAACCCGCCTCGGACATCCCGCCATCGCAGCCGGTCGGCCCGATCATTCCGGCGAGCGTTCAGGGGCGATGGACCGGACTGGATGAAAGCTGCGCCGATCGCGCTGCCGATCTGAAGTTGACGATCACGCCCACCAGTCTGGTTTTCCTGGAAAGCGAGGGCCGGGCGACCCGCATATCTCATGGCCCGGATGGCCGGATCGGCATCGATGCGGCCTTCACCGGGGAAGGGCAGAGCTGGAAAAGGAAGCTCGAACTGCGGCCTTCGGCGGGCGGCCGGGAACTGATCGTGATCGATGACGGTCGGGCGGTGACGCGCAAGCGGTGCGGCTAGAGCGATTTCCAAGCAATCGAAATCGATTGCTGGTTAAGAAATCGCGGTAAAACAATAAAATAGAGCGGTTGATCTGATCCAATCAGATCGAAAACCGCTCTAGAACAAGATTCCGCCGATTGCCCGGCCCATATTGCTAAGGCGCGCGCAGCTTGACATGCTGGGCCTATGGGGGACGAAGTGCATCATTCGATCCGGCAATTGCTTGCGCAGGATGCTGGGCAGGCGTTGGATCGCTGCGCGGACATGCTGCGCCGTGATCCCGCCGACGCCGAGGCGCATCGGCTGGCCGCCCGCGCCTTGCGCGCCCTCAGGCGGGATGCCGAAGCGGAGCGGCATGAACTTGCCGCGATCGATGCGGCCGCCGGCGACGAGATGTTGCAGCAGGCCGCCGTCGCATTGCTCGACAATCGACTGCATCTGGCCGAGCCGATATTGCGCCAGCGGCTGAAGGATAATCCCTTCGATGTCGCGGCGATCCGCATGCTGGCGGAACTGGCCGGGCGGATCGGGCGCAATGCCGATGCGGAAAAGCTGCTGCGCCGCGCGCTGGAACTGGCGCCCGGTTTTACCGCTGCCCGCGCCAATCTGGCGACGGCGCTGCATCGTCAGAACAAGACGGCGGAGGCGCTGGAGCAACTGGACCGGCTGCAGGACCGGGCCAATCCCGCTTTTGCCAATCTGCGCGCGGCGGTGCTCGGGCGGCTGGGCGATTTCGACGAAGCCATCGCGCTCTATGAGGATATTGTGCGCCGGGGCACGGGGCAGCCGAAGATCTGGATGAGCTATGGCCATGCGCTCAAGACGGTGGGCCGCACGGCGGACAGCATTGCCGCCTATCGCCGCGCGACCGCGCTCCGCCCCGCCTTTGGCGAGGCGTGGTGGAGCATCGCCAATCTGAAGACGGCGCCCTTTGATGCCGCCGACATTGCTGCCATGGAACAGGCGCTTCATGACGCGCAGGCAAGCGCTGAGGATCGTCTCCACCTGCATTTCGCGTTGGGCAAAGCGATGAGCGACCGGGGCGACGCCGAGCCCGCCTTTGCCCATTATGCACAGGCGAACCGGCTGCGTCGTGCCGCCCAGCCCTATGAGGCAGCGCGTACCAGCCGGGCGGTGGATGCGGCGCTCGATCTCTTCACGCCCGATTTCTTCGCGGCGCGGCAGGGAATGGGGTGCCCGGCGCCCGATCCGATCTTCATCATCGGCCTGCCGCGTGCCGGTTCCACGCTGATCGAGCAGATTCTTTCCAGCCACAGCCAGGTCGAAGGGACGATGGAGCTGCCGGACCTGCCCGCTTTGGTAGCGGAGTTGCGGCAGGAGGGCGACTGGCCCGCCATGCTTGCCTCCCTCGACGCCGCCCGCCTGCGCGCCTTGGGCGAAGCCTATATCGAGCGCACCCGCATCCAGCGCCGAGAAGGGCGGCCCTTCTTCATCGACAAGCTGCCCAATAACTGGCTGCATGTGGGCCTGATCCACCTCATTCTGCCGAATGCGCGGATCATCGACGCGCGCCGTCATCCGCTCGATTGCGGCTATTCCAATTTCCGCCAGCATTTCGCGCGGGGGCAGGAATTCAGCTATGATCTGGGCGATATCGGCCATTATTATGCCGATTATGTCCGGCTGATGGCGCATTTCGACGCCGTGTTGCCGGGGCAGGTGCGTCGCGTCGTGCATGAACGGTTGCTCGACGACCCGGAAGCCGAGGTGCGCGCATTGCTGACCGCACTCCATCTGCCGTTTGAGGATGCCTGCCTCCAGTTCCATGAAAACCGCCGCGCCGTGCGTACCGCCAGCAGCGAGCAGGTTCGTCGCCCGATCAATCGCGATGGCGAAGGCCAATGGCGCGCGGTTGAAACGCAGCTTCAACCCCTGATCGCTACCCTCGGTCCGGTATTGCAAAGCTATCCCGACGCGCCCTGACCGTGACTTTCTGGTTACAATAGTTCGAAAAAAATCATGGTTGCTGAGACGCAACGTTTTTTCGTTGCGTCCGTCCGCAACATAAATGACACTTCCCCCAGAAACTCGTGCACCTGTGGGGAGGTAGCCGATGTCAGGTCGCGTTCGCTTGATTGAGTTTTCGTCTGCATTGTTGGCCTCCACGGCCATGGCATTTCCAGCATTTGCACAAGAGGCTGCGCAGCCCGCCGGACGTGACGACACGGTGATCGTCGTCACCGCCCAGCGCCGGGAAGAGCGGTTGCAGGATGTGCCGATCAGCATCAACGCGCTGGGTCAGGCCAAGCTGGAGCAGGCCAATGCCAAGGCGCTGGACGATTATGCGAAGCTGTTGCCGAGCGTATCCATCCAGTCCTTCGGCCCCAGTCAGGCGCAGGTCTTCTTCCGTGGCGTCGCCACCGGATCGGGCGGTCCGCCGCTGCACATCGGGCCGCTGCCGACCAGCAGCACCTATGTCGATGAAATTCCGGTCACGACGATCGGCGGTATGGTCGACGTGCATCTCTACGACGTTGCGCGGATCGAGGCGCTGGCCGGGCCGCAGGGCACGCTGTTCGGCGCCAGCTCGCTTTCGGGCACGCTGCGCATCATCACCAACCGCCCGGAACTGGGCAAGACGACCGGCAGCATCGACCTGCAGGTCAACAAGTTCAGCAAGGGCGATTTCGGCGGATCGGCGGAAGGCTATATCAACCTGCCGATCAGCGATAATGCCGCGCTCCGGGTCGTGGGCTTCTACGATCGGACGGGTGGCTATATCGACAATATTCCGGGCACCCGGACCTTCACGCTGGATGACGGCAATCCGGCGACTGAACTTACGGTCCACAATACTGACAAGCCCGGTCTGGTCAAAAACGATTATAACGACGTCGAAACCTGGGGCGGCCGTGCCGCGCTGCGCATCGATCTGGACGATAATTGGACGGTCACGCCGCAATTTTTCTACCAGAGCCAGATCGCCCATGGCGGCTTCTTCTATGATCCGACCAAGGGCTATCTGAACGTCACGGACTATCTGCCCAGCCGCAACAAGGACCGCTGGTGGCAGGCGGCGCTCACCATTCAGGGCAAGCTCAGCGATTGGGATGTCACCTATTCGGGCGGTTATTTCGAACGCAAGGTCGATAATATCGCCGATTATTCCTATTATTCCGTCGCCTATGACAGCTATACATTTGTCGATGACAATGGCGTGGTGCAGCCGGGCTTCGCCACCTATTTCCCGGACGCCAACGGCAAACCCATCGATCCGACGCAGACCTCGCACCAGTTCGACAAATATACCAAGCTGACCCAGGAATTGCGGGTGAATTCGCCTACGGACAAGCCTTTCCGGCTGACCGCAGGCATGTTCATGCAGATTCAGACCGACAAGATCGGGGCTGATTACCAGACCGTGGGCATCGGTTCGATCCCTACGCCGATCTGGCTCACTCCCTTCGGCACGACCGACACGGTGTTCCTCACGCGCGTCAAGCGCAAGGACCGTGACTATGCGATGTTCGCGCAGAGCGAATATGACATCGTGCCCAATGTCACGCTGATCGCGGGCATTCGTGGTTATATCGCGGATAACACCATTTACGGCTTTTCCGGCACCAACAGCGCCGGCAATACCGATCCCGCCATCTGTTTCCCCACCAGCGTTCCGGATGTTCCCTGCGCCAATGTGCACAAGAAACAGGTCGAAACCGGGGTGATCTGGCGCGGCGGCATCAAATGGCAGGTGACGTCTGATGTCATGCTCTATGGCACGGTATCGCGCGGCTACCGGCCGGGCGGCAACAACCGGCGGCCGGGGGTCAATCCGTTCAAATCGGACAAGCTCGACAATTTCGAACTGGGCTGGAAGACCCATTTCGGGCGAATCTATTTCAACGGCGCGGCCTTCTACCAGAAATGGCGGGACCTTCAGTTCGGGCTGGTGCCGGTGGGTCAGAATGGCGTCACCAACACCTATAATGCGGGCAATGCGCGCATCTATGGCGTGGAAGGCGATGTGTCGGCACGCTTTGGCGGCCTCTCGCTGTCGGCCAGCGCCACCTATGTCGATGCGCAACTGACCAGCGACTTCTGTCAGGTCGATCCCGTCACCAAGAATATCGTCTGCATCCCCGGCACCCCGCCCGCCGCCGCCAAGGGCACGCGCTTGCCCGTCATGCCCCGCTTCAAGGGGACGGCGACGGCGCGCTACGAATGGCCGGTGGGGCCGGCGACGGCCTTCGTGCAGGGATCGGCGACGCATCAGGGCGGCACGCGGACCTTCCTGACCGATGCCGACTATGCGGCGGTCGGACCGACCAGGCCCTTCACCACCGCCGATTTCTCGATCGGCACGCATTGGGACCATATGCGGATCGAGGCGTTCATCCAGAATGCCTTCAACAGCCATGGGGCCTTGGGCAAGAACACCATTTGCGCGACCGAAATCTGCGGCATCTATGCGCGTGTCTATCCAACCAAGCCGCAATTTTTCGGGCTGAAATTCGGCTATGATTTCGAATGAGGGCTTAGCGATTTAAGGCATCAGGTCCACCCGCTCCGCATCCGGCATGATCGCGTCCAGCAACAGGGAGCGGTGACAGGTCGCCGCGTCCCGTTCGAAACACAGCACCGCCACGGGTTGCTCCTGCGCCATTTCCACGAGTTGCGCCGCCTGCACCATCGCCTCGGGCAGTTCGAGCTGGCCTGCATAGATTTCCGCCAGCCGCTGATGCTGCCCCTTGCGCGCCGCCTCGCGCCCGGCGGCGGGCGTGCCCAGCGCTTTCAGCCCGACATAGTCGATCCCCGCCTCGCGCAGTCCGGCGGCAAGGATATTCTTGGAAAAGCCCGGACGACGGGAGAGGGGAACCGCGCGCACATCGGCCAGCAACGTCACGCCCGCCTTTTGCAGCGCCGCGATCACCTCTGTCTGCGTCGCGCCTTCATAGCCGATAGTGAAGATTTTCATGATCCCTCCCAGCCGCCGCCCAGCACCTGATACAGCGTGACGAGCGCGTTCAACTGATCCGCGCGCAACTGCACCAGCCCAAGATCGGCGGAGAGCAAGGCGCGCTGCGCATCCAATTGCTCCAGATAGCCGCTATAACCCGCCTGATAGCGATTGGTCGCATGGCGCAGCGCATCGGCGATGGCCAGCCGCTGCGCTTCCGCCACGGCGCGCTGGCGCGACAGGCTGGCGACATTGGCCAACGCGTCCTCCACCTCGCGAAAGGCGGTGAGGACCGTCTTCCGATAGGCAAAGGCGGCCTGATCGCGCCGCGCCGTCGCCGCATCGGCATTGGCGCGCAACCGCCCGCCCTCGAACAGCGGCGCCAATATGCTGCCGCCCAGCGACCAGATGGAGAGGGTGTCGGGCAGCGCGCTGTTGTACACCGCCCCCATCGAAGCGGACAGGCGCAGCGTCGGCAGGAATTGCTTGCGTGCCGCCGCCAGCGAACTGTCGGACGCCGCCAGCGCATATTCCGACTGCGCAATGTCGGGCCGATGCCGCAGCAGGTCCGACGGCAGGCCCGCATCGGGCAAGGGCGGCGTGGTCAGCCTGGCCAGCGATGTTCCGCGCTCGATCGGCCCCGGAACGTCCCCGATCAGCAGCCGCAGGCCATTTTCCGCCCGCGCAATGGCAAGGTCGACCTGCGGCAGGATCAGCGCCGCCGCCTGATATTCGGATTCCGCCTGCCGCAGTTCGAGCTGAGAGGTATAGCCCGCCTCGGCCCGCGACCGCGCCAGCCGCAGCGCCTCGGATCGTGACTGGATCGTCTGCAGCACCACCTCGCGCCGGGCATCCAGCCCCAGCAGCGTTACATAGCCCGCCGCCGCCGCCGCCGCGATGCTGAGTTGCGCCGAATCCCGCGCCGCCCGACTCGCCAGCCATGAACTGCGCGCCGCCGACAGTTGATCGTCGATGCGACCGAACAGGTCGACCTCATAAGCGGTCTGCACCGTGGGCTGGGCCGATGTGCTTTCGGTCGAGGTGCCGAACGCGCTGACCGACCGGCTTTGGGATGCCGCCACGCTGGCATCCACGCTGGGGAAAAGCGCAGCCCGCGCCAGATTGACCTGCGCGCGCGCCTCCCGCACCCGTGCCACGGCAATGGCGATGTCGACATTGTGCGCCAGCGCCGCCTCGACGATCCACGTCAGCGCCGGATCGCCGAAATGCCGCCACCAGCCCGCGTCGACCGCCGCCGTCCCCGGCAAGGCGTCGCGCCAGCCATCCGGTGCCTTTACCGCCGTTTCGGGCGGCGCGGCCTCATGCGCCGGAACGCAGCCGCCAAGGGGCGCGACCCCTATCGTGAGGCCCAGCAGGACGCCCGCGCGCCTCATTGTGACCGCGGCTCCGGCCCGCCGGTCGTATCCACCCAGGCCTCCACCGACATGCCCGGCCGCAACCGCGCATAGAGCGGATCGCCGCGATCCACCGCGATCCGCACGGTGATGCGTTGCGGCACCTTGACGAAATTGCCGGTGGCATTGTCGGACTTGATGACCTGAAACTCATTGCCCGTCGCGGGGGCCAGCCGTTCGACCTTGCCCCGGATTTCCGCATGAGCCAGCGCATCGACGCGCATCCGCGCGGGCTGTCCCGGCGCCATGCGCGCGGTCTGCGCCTCCTTGTAATTGGCGGCCACCCAGATGACCGGCGGCACCAGGAAGGTGAGCTGCGTGCCCGCCGTCACATATTGGCCCAGCCGCACGCCGACCTCGCCCAGCCGCCCGTCCTGCGGCGCGCGGATGATCGTATTGGCCAGGTCGATTTCAGCCAGTTCCAGCGCTGCCTTCGCCGCCTCGACCCCGGCGCGCAGCCCGCCGCGCCCGACCGTTACGGTGCGCACCTGTTCCCGCGCGACGCTGCGCTGCGCCTGCGCCTGTAAAACCGCCGCTTCGGCCTGTTTCAACGCGGCGAGCGTCTGGTCGCGTTCACGGATCGACACCGACCCTTCGCCAACCAACTCGTTCACCCGCCGCATGTCCGCCTGCGCCCGCGCCAGTTGCGCTTTGGCGTTGACCACGCTGGCATGCTGTCCACCCAGTTGCGCTTCGCTGGACCGCTGACTCTGCTCGCTATTGTCCAGATTGGCGATCTGCGCCGCGACCTGCGCCTTTGCCTGATCCACCCGCTGGCGATAGATGCGGTCGTCGATCCGGGCGAGCACCTGTCCTTTCCTGACCCTTTCATAATCCTGCACCGTGACCTCGACCACATAACCGCTGACCTGCGGCGCGATCACCGTCGTCTGGCCGCGCACATAGGCATTGTCGGTGGTCTGCACGATGGAGGAAAAGGGCGGCAGGTCCCAGGCGTAAAGGATCAGCAGGATGCCGGCGACGATGAAGGCCAGCGTCAGGATCGTCTCCCTGCGGCCCGCCCTGGGTGGAGCCCATCCTCTTTTCGGCGGTTCGGCGGCGGGCGCTTCCTTCGGCACCTCGACCGGGTCCTGCAACCTTTTGTCCTGCATTTCCGTCATGATGCGGCCTTGTTCCTCATCGCAGCCAGGGCCGCCAGTTCCTTGCCAAGGGGCGTGATCCCCATCCATTTGAAATAGCACCACCGCGCCAGAAGGTAGAGGAGGGCCAGCGTCGCCAGCCCCCCCACAAGCGCGAACACATCGTTGAAAGCCAGAATATTCGCCTCCCGCGCGACCTGCTGGCCCAGCAGGATATTGCCCTCCGCCTGCCGCAGCGCCGGATCGCCCAGGGTTCGCGCATAGGCGCCGCCCAGCTGTTGCAGCCGCAACGCCGCCTGCGGATCGATCGGCAGGATCGATTGCGCCAACATTTCGGAATGGAAGCGTTCGCGAATGATCTGGAAACTCCCCAACAGGGCCGCGCCACCCAGTCCGCCCAGTTGCTGCGATATGCTGAACACAGCCGAAAAGCTGACAAGATGGCTTGGTCCTCTGGCCAGCGCCTGCAACAGGCCACCCATCATCGCCGGTCCCAGAAAATAGATGGCGGCAAAGGCGATCATCACCTGCGTCGCATAAAGCTGCGCCGGGCGCGTCAGGTTGCTGGCGTCCATGTCCATGAAGGCGGCCGCCGCGATCAGGCCGCAACTGATGATGACCGGCCGCAACAGGTCCATCGGGTTAAGCGTCAACAGGCTCGTCGCCAGCCCCGCGACCGTCGCCAGCGTCATGATGGCGTAGAAGGTGACGAGTTGGTCCTGCCCCATGCCGACCAGGTTCAACAGCCCGCTTGCGCCGTAATTCTGTTCCGACAGCAGCACGCGCATGCTGGCCGCGATAATGGCGAAGCGGATGATCGCTCCGCTGCCCATCCAGCGTGTGTTGAGCAAGGGATTGGCCCGGTTATGCTCCACGATCATCGCGGCGCCGACCAGCAGCAGCGACCCGGCCAGCGCATGGCCCAGCCAGGGCGTGGGCCACCAGATGATCCGGCCCTGCGCGAGTACCGCGCAGAGCAGCGCCATGCCCGGCGCAAAGAGCGCGAACGTCAGGAAGTCCAGCGATTCGAATGCCTCGATCCGCTCACTGGGCGGCAGGCGCAGGATCGATACGCCCGCCAGACACAGCAGCGTCAGCCCCAGTTCGAACAGGAACAGATTCTGCACGTCGCCATGGATCAGCAGGGCAGGGGAGATCGCCCGCGCCAGCGGCAATGCGATCTGCGACATGCCTACGCCCAGAACCAGTCCGCCCAGCCGTTTCGCCGCCGGCATCGATTGCGACATGTAGAAGAGGCAGAGCGTCGACAGTCCACTCGCCACGATGCCGCCCGCCCCGCGCACGATCAACTCGAACCCATAGCTGTGGACGAAGATCTGCGACAGGTTGAGCGCCAGGAACCCGGCCAGCACGAAACGGGTGAAGCGCTGGATGCCGAATTGCTGGCGGAATTTGATGAGCAGCAGGCTCATGCAGACATTGGTCATCGAATAGGCGGCGGTCAGCCAGCCGCCCTCGACATTGGTGAGGCCCAGCGCCCCCTGGATCTGCGGCAGATTCGCGGTCAGCAGCCCGTTGATGAAGCCGCCCGTCAGCCCCAGCAGCGTGCCGATCAGGAAATAGCCGATCCGTCGCGGCGTCGGGTGATCGGGTGTCGCGGGCGATCCCGGCATCAGCGGCCGCTCATGCGGCGCGAACCGATAGTCCGGCGATCCTTCCCCTATGCTCAAGCCGCCTCCTCAAGCCGCAGATATGCGCCTGCCGTTGGACGGATTGTTTCCACTTCTTGTCGGGGCTGTCTAGTCCCCGTCGCTTTCGGCCCGCTCCATCATTTCCATGAAGTCGCGCGCCGCGTCGCGGTCCGCCGGGTCCTCGAACGCCTCCTCCAGATCGGGCGCCGCGCCCAGCAGGACCATCAGCGACCAGAGTGCGAAGCGGCGTGCCCTGTCCGTTTCCAGCCCGAAATCGACGCGCATATGCTCCAGCCCGGCGGCCAGCGCATCAGGGGTGAGCGCATCCAGGTCGCGGACGCCGAAATAGCGGTGGAGTTGATCGTCGAAATGCATGGGTCGCCTCTATCCCATCTTCCCATCCCCGCAAAGCGTGCCTATGAGCCATTCCCGATCGCGCCGGTGTCCCGAGAGGGGCTTAATAGGGAATGGGGTGCAAATCCCCGGCTGTCCCTGCAACTGTAAGCGGTGAGCGAGAGGCATATCGATCCTTCCGGAGCGCGAGGGATCAGCCACTGGGCCGGACGCTAAACCCTGCGAGGCCTGGGAAGGCCATGTTTCAAGCGATGACCCGTGAGCCAGGAGACCTGCCTGCGTCTGGTCGCTCTTGCCCTGGTCCAGGGGATGGCCGCGGCACGGTGTCTTTCCGTCTGAGCGACGAACGAGCGGTGGAGGCCGCTTCGGTTCGCGTGGCGGTCGCTTGATGGCGTCCGGCTGCTTTCGCGCGCCGGTCGTCCCGGACGGCAGGTCTCCCCCGGCAGTCGCAGGCGCCGGAGGACATGATTGTGAAATATGGATTGATCGCCACCCTGATCGCTGCGGGCATCGCCCCGCCGGCGCTGGCCCAAATGCCCGCCGCCGAAGAGGCGCCGGCCACGAATATCGTCGTCTTCGGACGCGGCGAGGAAAAGATCGGCGTCGCCCATGCCGCGAGCGAGGGCAGCGTCGGCGGCGCCGACCTGCTGGTCCGCCCGCTGCTGCGCGTCGCCGAACTGCTGGAAGCGGTGCCCGGCATGGTCGCGGCCCAGCATTCGGGCAGCGGCAAGGCGAACCAATATTTCCTGCGCGGTTTCAACCTCGACCATGGATCGGACTTCACCACTTATATCGACGGCGTGCAGATGAATTTCCGCTCGCACGGTCATGGTCAGGGCTATCTCGACCTGAACGGCCTGATCCCCGAAATCGTCGCGCGGGAGGATTTTCGCAAAGGCCCCTATCGCGCCGATGGCGGCGATTTCGCGCTGGCTGGCGCAGCCTATATGACCACGATTGATGGCTTTACGCGCCCGTGGATCGCGGTGGAGGGCGGCTCCTACGGCTCGCGCCGACTGGCGGCGGGCGGCACGATCAAGGACGTGGGACCCGGCGACCTGACGCTGGTGGCGCAGGCCAAGCGCTATGACGGCCCCTGGGAAGAGGCGGAGCATCTGCGTCATTATAGCGGCTTCGCCAAATATCGCGTGCCGCTTGGCGGAGGCGAACTGGACGCGACCCTGCACGCCTATCGCGGCACCTGGCGCCCGACCGAGCAGATTCCAGAGCGGATCATCGGCTCCCCCGTCTGCCCCGATGTCTTCTGCTCGCCCGATCCCTCTGCGCGGGGCGAAACCACGCGGATCGTCGGCAATGTCGCCGTCACCCAGCCGGGCTGGCGCGCCAACGCCTATGTCCAGTTCTACGACTGGGCGATGTTCAGCAATCCCACCTATGCCGATCCGGACGGCCGCAGCGCGCAGATCCACCAATATGACCGCCGCTGGATCACCGGCCTTACCGCCTCGAAGAACTGGGATGTCGCCTCGACCCTCAACCTCAGCATCGGCACCGAGAACCGCTTCGACCATATCGGCAATGTCGGCGTCGACCGCAGCGCGGACCGGCAGTTCCTCTTCTCGCTCGGCCGCTATCATGTCGAGCAACTGTCCGCCGCCCTCTATGGCGAAGCGAACTGGCAGCCTTTACCCGGCCTGCGCCTGATCGGCGGGCTGCGCGGCGATTATTATCATTACAGCGTCCGCGCCGGGGATGCCGCCGCGCAGGCGCTGGGCGAGGGCAGCGGCCATGACGCCATCCTCTCGCCCAAGGCGTCGGTCGCCTACCGGGTCACGCCGCATCTGGAACTCTACGCCAATTGGGGGCGGGGCTTTCATTCCAATGATGTGCGCGGCGCGGTGAATGTCGACACGCCTGTTCCGGTGCTGGTGCGCGGCATCGGCAAGGAACTGGGCGGGCGCGTCCAATATGGCAGCCTCTCGCTCACCGCGACCTATTGGTGGCTGGATGTCGGCAGCGAACTGCGCTTCGTGGGCGACAGCAATGCCGTCGAGCCGACCGGGGCCAGCAAGCGGCGCGGCTATGAACTGGTCGCCTTCTGGCGCCCATTTTCCTGGCTCGCGCTGGACGGCAACTACACCGCCAGCCATTCGCGTTACGACAATGGCGACCGGATTCCCAACGCCTTCGAAAATGCCGCTTCAGGCGGTGTGGCGATCCTCCGCGATCCCTGGGAAGCGAGCATCCGCCTCCGCCATCTCGGCCCCTATCCGCTGATCGAGGACAATAGCCTTCGAGACAAGGGCAGCACCGTCGTCAATGCCCGCGCGGCCTGGAAGAGCAAGCGGATCGAACTCTATGGCGAACTGCTCAACATCTTCGACAGCCGGGACAAGGACATCGCCTATTATTATGAATCCTATGTTCCCGCTTATGACAGCGCGCCGGTCGAAGGCCGCCTCAGCCGCGTGATGGAGCCGCGCACCCTGCGGCTGGGCGCGAAGCTGTACTTCTAGGCGCGAAGTGCTCCTGCCCGCGCAGGAGCACTTCGCTTTACACCTGCTCCGGCAAACCCCAATCGATCGCCCCGCGTCCTTTCTCGTCCAGAAAGGCATTGGCCTGCGAAAAATGCCGGCATCCCAGAAAGCCATTATGCGCGGAGAGCGGCGAGGGGTGCGCCGCTTTCAGCACCAGATGGCGCTTGCCGTCGACGAAATCGCCCTTGCGCTGCGCATAGGCGCCCCACAGCAGGAACACGACCGGCTCGCTTTTCTGGTTGACCAGCCGGATGATCGCATCGGTGAACTGTTCCCAGCCGCGCTTCTGGTGCGAGGCGGCCTTGCCCATTTCCACCGTCAGCACGCTGTTGAGCAACAGGACGCCCTGCTCCGCCCAATGCTCCAGAAAGCCATGGCGGCGTGGCGTCAGCCCCAGGTCGCTCTGCAATTCCTTGTAGATATTGACCAGCGACGGCGGCGTGCGCACCCCCGGCTTCACTGAAAAGCACAGGCCATGCGCCTGCCCCTCGCCATGATAGGGGTCCTGCCCCAGCACCACGACCTTCACCCGGTCGAGCGGCGTCAGGTCCAGTGCCCGGAAATATTCGCTGCCCTTGGGGAAAATGCGCTTCCCCGCGGCCTTTTCCGCCTCCAGAAACTGTTTCAGCCCCTGCATATAGGGACTTCCAAATTCCCCGAGCAGCGGCGCGCGCCAGCTCTCGTCCAGCTTGATGGTATCGCTCATGGGCCGGGGTGATGAACCGTGCGCCGAACCGCTGTCAACAGCCCCTTGCCCGCAACCGGCGAATCGAGGAAAGGGGACGGATGCCACGCCTTCGTACCGCCAGCCGTTATTGCGCCTTTCTGGCGCTGTTCCTTGCCCCGCTGCCGACCGCCGATGCCTTCGGCCCGACCCCCAATCCGGTGCAGCAGAGCGCCGAATCCCGCCTGATGGGGGAATTCGCCCGCTTCGCGACGCTGACCGACGGTACGGTGGGCATCGCCGTGCGGGACCTCTCCACGGGCGAGACGCTGGCCTATAATGGCGATACGCTGTTCCCGATGGCCAGCACCTACAAGGTGGCGGTCGCGGCCAAGATCTTCTCCCTGCTCGATGCGGGCAGTCTCAGCCTTGATGAAAAGCTGACGCGCCTCGGGCATCCGCTGCCGGTGCGCACCCTGCTCGAAATGAGCCTGACGCAGAGCGACAATGAAGCCACCGACGCTCTGGTCGCCCGCACGGGCGGGCCGCAGGCGGTCAATGACTGGGTCCGCTCGATCGGCGTCAGGAATCTGCGCGTCGACAGCAATACCCGCGACCTGCTCGCCCGCGCCAAGGTGGCGGGCAGCGGCTTTGGCGATGAAAGCGCGATGGAAGCCGGCCTCTCCGCTGCCCAGCGCGACGCCCGCGACATGCCCAATCTGGGCTTTGCCATGGACCCCCGCGACACTGCGACGCCGCGCGCGATGGACGACCTGCTGGTCGCGATCCGCACCGGCAAGGCGCTGAAGCCGCAGAGCACGGCGATGCTGCTGTCGATCATGGAACGGTGCAAGACCGGCAAGGACCGGCTGCGCGCCATGTTGCCGCCCGGCACCCGGATCGCGCACAAGACGGGGACGCTGAACGGCATCGGCAATGATGTGGGCATCATCACTTTGCCGGACGGTCGCCTGTTTGCCATTACGGTTTTCGTGATGAAGGATTATAAGGGGCATCAGATGCGCGACCGCATCATGGCCGAAGCGGCGCGGGCAGCCTATGACTATTTCCTGTTCGCCCCCGATCGGCACACGGCCTGACGCATCCGTCTTAACATTAATCAGCTTTCCCGATAGCCATGGTGATCGAGGAGGGGAGGCAATGGACGGCAAGGCAGCGTTCCGGGACTTCTGGCCCTATTATCTGCAGGAACATGCGCACCCCGGCACGCGGGCGATGCACTATGCCGGCACCAGCATCGTCGTGTTGCTGGCCGTGTCCTTGCCCGTCACCGGGCGATGGTGGATGGTTCCCGCATTGCCGCTGGCCGGTTACGGTTTCGCCTGGCTTGGCCACAGTCTGATCGAACGCAACCGCCCCGCCACTTTCCGCTATCCGCTGTTGTCGCTGCGCGCCGATTTCGTGATGTGGTTCCGCTTCCTGACCGGCCGCATGAAAAAGGAGCTGGCGCAGGCTGGCGTTCGGCCCGACGGTTCGGTCGATCCGGGCCTGCGAAGGGAATTGTAAGACCCGCGCGGCACCTTGATATAAGCGCCGCTTGACCCCTGCCGTCGCTCTGCCACAAGAGCGGTCCATGGCCCTTACCGCCCAGTTCCTCCGCCTGCCCGATCTTGCGGCCCTCGGTCCCCGCTGGCAGGCGCTGGAGGCGCGGGCCGACGGTGGCTTCTTCCTTGGCTGGACCTGGATGGGAGCATGGCTGGAAAGCTATGGCGCTCGCCCCGAATTGCTCGCGATCACGGATGAAGCGGGGCAGGATGTCGCGCTCGCCCTGTTCGGTCGCGCCATGCAATCCCGGCTGCTCGGCCGCAGCGCGACCCTTTCGCTGAACCAGTCCGGCGATCCGGGGGCCGACCGGCCTTTCATCGAATATAATGGCCTGCTCGCCGCCAGAGGCAAAGAAGGGGAGGCGATGGAGGCCGCGCTCCGGGCGCTGTGCAAACGCCGTGACTGGCGCAGCCTGCGCCTCAGTGGCGTCGCGCCCGGATCGCCGCTGCTGAATATCCCCGCCCGCCGCAAGAGCCGGATCGACCTGTCCCCGGTCTATCAGGTCGATCTCGAAGCTGTCCGCGCCTCCGATTATCTGTCGCTGCTCAGTTCCAACAGCCGCAGCCAGATCCGCCGCGCGATGAAGGATCATAGCGGCGCGCTGCCCCGTATCGACGCGGCGGCGCCCGCCGACATCGATCCCTGGCTGGCGGAGATGCAGGCTCTCAACCGGGGGCGCCATGCCGATAATGCCTGGGATGACGAAGCCTTCCGCCATTTCGTCGCGATGATCACGGTCCGGGGTGGCGATGCCGTTGAACTGCTCCGTATGACGGGCAAGGATGGGGTCGTCGGCCTGCTCCTGAACTTCATCCATGATGGCGTGGCGATGAACTACCAGTCCGCCTTTGCACCTCCCCGCAGCGCCAAGGACAAGCCCGGCCTGCTCTGCCACGCCGCCGCTGTCGACCATTATGCCGGGCGTGGTCTGTCGCTCTATTCCCTGCTCGCTGGCAAGGATCGCTACAAGCAAAGCCTCGCCACGCGCGAAGAGGCGCTGGAATGGTGGCAGATCGACCGTTTCAGCCCTCGGCTGGAGGCCGAAGCCCTGCTCCGCAAAGTCCTTAAGCGTCCAGTTTCCGCATGATGCGATAGGCCAGCCGCCGCACGCTCTGCACCTCGGGCGTCGCGCTGATCCGCCCGGTCGGCAGTTTCCGCCGACGCAGCAGCGCGTTGAAGCTGTGCAACTCGCCCTCGGCCACGCTCCGCTCCGACCGCCAGGTGACGGACAGGCTGATCGACACTGAAGGGCCATTTTCCACGAAATGCGGCGCCTTCACCGGCACGTGAATGGCATCGCCCGGCAGCAGCCTTACCGCCGTTCCGCGATCCCGAAACGCTTCCCGCCAATTGAGATTGCGGTGCCCGCCTGCATGGAAGCTCTCGCTCTGGATCGCGGGCACCAGTTCCTCGTCGCCCGCCGGAAAGACCGTCATGGTCTTCTCCCCCCGGATCTGGAGCAGGATATTATGCTCCGGGTCCATGTGGAACGGCGTCACGCTCCCCGGCGAGGAGAGGAAGATGAAGGCTTCCCGATGCAGCATCGGTCCGGTCTGCCTGTCCACCAGCGGCACCAGTTCGCCCAGCGCCCGGTCGAGCAGCGCGCCATAGGCCGCGTCGCGCTCCACATTCTTCAGCACGGCCCAGCTGCCGTTGGTGTCGATGGTGCGGATCGTCTCGCCCAGCGTCAGCCCGTTCGACGGCGTATCCTCCGGCCGCACGCCGAGCGGCAGTTTGCCGAGATTATATTCGACCGACGCCGCCGGCATCCGCTCCGCAAGCGCCGCCAATGCTTCCAGCGTCAACAGATCATGCCCCGCCAATCCATGGCTGAGCTTTGCCGCACTGTCGGGATAGGCCGCCGCAAAGGCCGCCCGCGCGTCATCGGAAAACACCGCCGCTTCGATTGCCTTGTGCGCGTTCATTTCTGTCCCTTCAACCCTGTCCTTTGAGGCGGCGGCCCAGTGCCTCGACGCCATTGGCCAGCGCGAAAGCGGCTTCGCGCCTTGCCCGCGCCAGACCCTGCCCCCGCAGGGCGATGCGATATTGGGTGATGGTCCGCCGTTCCGCCCACAGGCTGTCGATCATCGGATGGTCCGCCGCCGCGCAACTGTCCATCCAGCCGATTGCCGGATCGCCCTGCACGGCATGCAGATTGGCGATCTCGATCAGTACGCCCGGCGAGAAGCGGCCCAATGCCTCGTCAAAGGCGATCTTGAAGGAAAAGGCGCCCTCGCCATGGCGGAAATTGACCAGCATGGCGATGGCCCGCCCGTCGAGGTCCATGCGCAGGAAATGGAGCAATCCGCTCTCCAACGCCGCCGTGCAGGCCGACCGGAAAAAGGCCGCATCCTGCGGCCGCGACGCCAGCGCCGTTCCTTCCGCACCCTTCCAGCCGGACGCTTCCAGCGCCAGAAATTCGTCGCACCAACCGGAAAGGTCCACGGCGTCGGTCAGCAACCGGCTTTCGACCGTGCCCAGATCGGCCAATCGCTTCTGCAGGCGCCGCAATTCCTTGCGCTTCTTGGCGCGCACATTGGCTTCCCAATAGGCGTCGGCATCCAGTTCGGACCGCAGCATCGCCCGGTCATAGCGATGCACCTCGCGCCGCCCGCGCCGCTGCTCGACGCACAGCGCCTCCAGCGCCGCCGCATTGGCGCCCGCTGCGTCGAGTCCGCGCAAATGCAGGAAGCCCGGCGCCCAGGGCGCATCGTCCAACTGCTCCAGCAAGCCGCGCCAGGCCGCCGCTTCCTGTCCCCGGCGAATCAGCGGCGCGCCGAAGAAGCAATGGTCATGCATCCAGTTGGTGACGCAGCCCGTCGGCAGCCGCCCGTAACGCCCGGCGACGATCACCGGCATCAGGCCGATCAGTTCGCCGTCCTGCTGCGCCTCCAGCACGTGCACCGTGCTGTCGGCCAGATGATCCAGCGCCGCGCACAGCATTTCGGGGATGTAGAAGGCGTTGGCCTCTGCTGCTGCTTCCGCCAAAGCGGTCCAGCGCAAACGCTGCGTGGGCGCATAGGCGCGCGCCGCCGTCAGGGCGGGATGGGAGGCCATGTCCATGGGTCTCGCCATAGGCAGGAATGATTATGGAATAGCTAATCGCCGGGATTTTTGGAGACGGGCAGGGGCGCTTATGGGGAAAGCCCTTTACATCTTGTGCCGGATTGTCTGTGAAGCAGGCAATAGGAAGGGGGTCGACGCCCCCCAAAGTGCAAGACGGGACAAGGCCGCATGACAATCCTCGTGACTGGCGCCGCCGGTTTCATCGGCATGGCCGTGGCGGACCGGCTGCTGTCTGAAGGTCGGGCCGTGTACGGCATCGACAATATGAACGACTATTATCCGGTATCGCTGAAGCGGGATCGGGTCGCGGCGCTGCAGGAGCGTCATGGCGGCCTGTTCACCTTCGCGGAACTGGACTTTGCCGACATGGATGCGCTTCAGGCGGCGCTTCATGGCCATCCCATCGACGCCATCGTTCACCTGGGCGCACAGGCGGGGGTGCGCTATTCGCTGATCAATCCCCATGCCTATGTCCGCTCCAATCTGGCGGGCCATGTCAACATGCTGGAAGTCGCACGGGAGCGGCGGGTGCGGCATCTGGTCTATGCCTCCTCTTCCTCGGTCTATGGCGGCAATGACAGCCTGCCCTTCCGGGTCGAGGATCGCGCCGACCATCCCGTCTCGCTCTATGCCGCGACCAAGAGGGCGGACGAACTGATGAGCGAGACCTATGCCCATCTCTTCCGCATTCCGATGACCGGCCTGCGTTTCTTCACTGTCTATGGCCCGTGGGGCCGTCCCGACATGGCGATGTGGATCTTCACGTCGAAGATTCTGGCGGGCCAGCCCATCCCGGTCTTCAATCATGGCCGGATGCAGCGCGACTTCACCTATATCGACGATATCGTCAGCGGTGTGATCGGCTGCCTTGACCATGCGCCGGAAGATGACGGCGCGGCCAAGGCGGGGGGCAGCCGTTCGCCCCACCGGCTCTACAATATCGGCAACAACCGGCCGGAGGAACTGATGCACCTCATCGCCGTGCTGGAGGAGGCCTGCGGCCGCAAGGCGCAGATCGACTTCCAGCCGATGCAGCCGGGTGACGTGCCCGCGACCTACGCCGACATCAGCGCCATCGTCACGGACATCGGCTTTGCGCCAACCACCGGGATCGAGATCGGCGTGCCGCGCTTCGTTGACTGGTATCGCGCCTACCACGATTGAAGGCGCCCAAAACCGGCATCAGGCGGAAAGGTTCCGTGAGCAGACGCAGTTTTGTGCAACTGATCGCTTTTTCGGCGATTGTGGCATGAAATACGCGTAAATCTTGGTTCGCACTCGCGAAAGCGATTGCCATTATCGGGCCAAAATGCCTATCCATCCTGCCTGGGTCCGGTTCGTTCGAACCGGTCGGGTCGCGGAACAAAAAATAGGGCGGTACACCGTGGGGCGGTGGTCCGCCGCCATTTTCGTCAGCGGGAAAACCGGCGGCGACGATGGAAAAAAGGGCTTACGCGTGTCTACAGTATCGAAAATCGTGCCATTCGGCTCAGGCGGACGTATTTCGGAAAGTGCGCGCCGCACATTATCCATCGCGGCAGAGGGGCTTAACGCCCTGGAAGCCCAGTTCACCGAACGGGAATTTTCCGCCACCTTCCTGCGTCTGGTCGGCGTCATCATCAATGTTCGCGGCCGGGTGATCGTCACGGGCATCGGCAAGAGCGGCATCGTCGCGCGCAAGATGACGGCGACGCTCACCTCGACCGGCACGCCCGCCATCTTCCTGCATCCGGCCGATGCGGGGCATGGCGATCTGGGCATGGTGACGCCGGATGATGTCGTGCTGATGCTGTCGCACTCCGGCGAGTCCAGCGAACTCGGCCCTATCATCCAATATTGCAAGCGCTTCGCCATTCCGCTGCTTGCCATGACCGCGCGGGACACCAGCACGGTCGCTGCGGCTGCCGACATCTGCATCCTGATGCCGAATGTCAGGGAAGCCTGCCCCAACTCGCTGGCGCCCACGACATCCACCACCATCCAGATGGCCTTTGGCGACGCGCTGGCCATCGCACTGATGGAAATGCGCGGTTTTTCGGCGGACGATTTCCACAAATTCCATCCCAATGGCCGTTTGGGCGCGCAGCTTATCAAGGTGCGCGAGCTCATGGCGCTGGGCACGGACGTGCCGCGGGTGGAAGAGGACGCCTCGCTGCTCGATGCGACGATCGAGATGACCCGCGCCCGATTGGGCGGAACGGCGGTCGTCAACCGCAAGGGCGAACTGATCGGCGCGTTTACCGATGGCGACCTGCGCCGCACCGTCACCGGCACCCGGCATATGAACGAGCCGGTGGGACGCTACATGACCGTACAGCCGCTCGCGGTCGGACCGGAGGAACTGGCGTCCGAAGCGCTGCGCCTGATGCACGACCATAATATCACGCTCCTTTTCGTGTGTGAGAAGGATCGGCTAGTCGGCGCCATCCACATGCACGATCTTCTCCACGCAGGCGTCGCCTGACAGGTCCCATGCTGATCGTCATTCCGGCTCGTGCAGGCTCTTCACGCCTGCCGCGCAAGCCGTTGCGCCCGATCGCGGGCCGCACGCTGTTGCACCGGACCATCGCCATGGCCCGCGCGGCGACGGCCGGCTTGCGCGATGCGGAACTGCTGGTGGCGACGGATGACGAGGAAATCGCGGCGCATGCAGGTGCCGCAGGATGCAGGGCGGCAATGACCGACAGCGCGATCGCCACCGGCTCCGGCCGGGCGCTCGCCGCGGCGCGACAAAGCGCGAGGCCGCCACGCTTCGTCGTCAATCTCCAGGGCGATTCGCCGTTCCAGCCCGAAGGTGCGCTGCGCGCCGTCATTGCCGCGCTGGAGATGGGGGCGGAGGTCGCCACCCCCGTCATCGCTCTCGACTGGTCCGCGCTCGATGCGTTGCGCGAGCATAAGGCCCGCTCGCCCTTCAGTGGCACCACCTGCGCCCGCGCGCCCGATGGCCGGGCGCTCTGGTTCTCGAAAAACATCATTCCCGCCATCCGCAACGAGGATGCGTTGCGCCGGACCGAAGCGCTCTCGCCGGTCTGGCGTCATATCGGCCTTTATGGCTACACGCTCGATGCCCTCACCCGCTTTGAGGCGACGGCACCGACCACGCTGGAAAATCTGGAAGGTCTGGAGCAGCTCCGCCTTCTGGAACTGGGTATTCCCGTCACCACCGTTCCGGTCGCGCCGCCCCGCTTCGACAGCTCCGGCATCGATACGGAAGCCGACATCACGCGTGTCGAGGCACTGATCGCGGCCCATGGCGATCCTACGCCGCCCCTCAATCCGGGCTGACCGCTTCCCATGCGCCGCATTTTCATCATCCGCCACGGCAACACGTTCGCGAGCAGTGCCGAGGCGTGCCGTATCGGTGCCGGAACGGACATCCCGCTGGTGGAGAGCGGCTGCGTTCAGGCCGATCGCCTAGGCCAATATTTCGCCGCCCGTGCTCTTCCCGTCCGCTGTCTTCACAGCAGCCCGCTTCTCCGTGCCCAGGAAACCGCCAACCGGATCGCCGCCGCCATGGGTGTGCCGGTCGGTGGACCGCTCCCTTGGCTCAATGAGATCGACCATGGTCCCGACGAGGGCCGTCCCGAAACCGAAGTACTGGCCCGCCTGGGACCGGAAGCCCTGACGGCATGGGATGAGCAGGCCATCGCCCCGGACGGCTGGAAAGTCGACGCCGAAGCCCGCATCGTGGCCTGGAAGAGCTGGTTCGCGCAGTGGGATGAGGGCGCCGAGCTGCTCGTCACCAGCAATGGCGCCGCGCGTTTCGCGCTGCTGGCGCTGGGCCTGCCGCTCGTTTCCCTCAAGCTGCGGACAGGCGCATTTGGCGAGCTGGCGATCGATAGCAAGGGGCGGCCGGACCTTGTCCGATGGGATGAGCGGCCTTAGGGTGAACCGCCTCTCAGGCCGGTAGGACGAGGCTGGCTTCCAGCCCGCCTTGTGGGCGATTGGCGAGCCTCAAGGCGCCGCCATGCTCGGCCATGATGGCCCGGACCAGCGCCAGCCCCAGCCCCGCGCCGCCCGTCTCCCGGTTGCGCGATCCTTCCAGCCGGGTGAAGGGTTCCATCATCTCCTCCATCCTCCCTTCCGCGATGCCGGGGCCGTCGTCCGCGACGATCAGGCGGATTGCGCCATCGCCATGCTCCACGGACACATGCGCCCGCTCGCCATAGACGATGGCGTTCTCGATCAGGTTGCGCAGCGCCCGGCGAATCTGCTGCGGCCGGACATTGGCGACGGCCCGTGCGCTGTCGCTCAGGTCCACCGGCGATCCCAGCTCCAGAAAATCCTCGACCACCGCATCGGCCAGCGCGGCGATGTCGACCTTCTGCTGGGCTTCGCTACTGCGTCCGGCGCGGGCCAGCGACAATATGTCCTCCAGCATCCGGTTCATCTCATCGATCGTCTCGGACATGCGGGCGCGCTCGCCTTCATCCTCCACCGATTCGGTGCGCACCCGCAAAGAGGCCAGCGGCGTGCGCAGATCATGGCCGATGGCGCCGAGCATCCGGTCCTTTTCATTCAGCATCGCGTAGATGCGGCTGCGCATCGCGTTGAAGGCGGTGGTGAGCTGGCGCACGTCACCCGGCCCGCGTTCCTCGACCGGGTCGGCGGAGCCGGTGCGGGCGAATTGTTCGGCCGACCGGGTCAATTGCCGCAACGGCCGCGCCAGCCGCCGCCCGACCCACAGCAACGGCGCAAGCACGATGACATAGAGAATCAGGGTCTGGGCGATCAGCCAGCCGCCGAATCGCGGTGTCCGGTCGCCATTGCGCGACTGGGTGACGACCCATTTCCCCGGCTCATATTCGGCTGCCATCACGATCCGGGTCGGGTGCGGCCCTTCCGGCATTGCGCCCATCGCACGCGACCGCCGCGTATCCCGACGGCGCGGCGGCAGATGTTGGCTGTCCTCCGTCACATGCACCGAGCGGATGGATAGTCCCATGTCGGTGAACATCGTCATGGCGCGCTGTTCGATATCCGGTCGCGCCTGCCCGGTTGTCGCTGGTACGACGGCCACGAACTGGGCACGGGCGGGCCTGTCATTATCGGCATTTGGGCGTTGCGTCCGATTGTCGAGCGCATCGACGATGCGGTAGACGCCCGGCGCGGTCTGCGCCGTCAGTTCCAGCCGCTTGCGTTCCCGCAGCAGCATGGCGAAATTGATCGCCTGCGCCACGAACAGGGCCAGTGCCACGAGCAGGATGATCTGTCCCACCAGACTGCGCGGCCAAAGGCGAAGCGTCCTCACAGTTTGCGCACATCCGCCGACAGGGTGTAGCCGCCGCCCCAGACGGTCTTGATGAGTGTCGGATTCTTGGGATCGGGTTCGATCTTCTTGCGCAGCCGGCTGATCTGGTTGTCGATTGCGCGGTCGAAGGCATTGGCTTCCCGCCCCTGCGTGATGTCGAGCAACTGATCGCGGCTGAGTACCTGATTGGGCCGGGTCGCAAAGGCCAGCATCAGATTATATTCGGCCGTGGATAGCGGCAGCGACACGCCCTCGCTGTCGACCAGCGTACGTTCCTGCGTCTTGAGCAGCCAGTCGGCAAAGGCATAGGTCGCGCCGTCCGGGGCGGTCACGCGCTGCCCCCCCGTGGCGACGCGGCGGAAGATCACCTTGATCCGGGCCACCAGTTCGCGGGGGGAGAAGGGCTTCAGCACATAATCGTCCGCGCCCATTTCCAGCCCGACGATGCGGTCCGTCTCCTCCGACTTCGCGGTAAGCAGGATGACCGGGATTTCGCTGGTTTCCCGGATATGGCGGCACAGCGACAGCCCGTCCTCGCCGGGCATCATGATGTCCAGCACCACCAGATCGATGGCGTTGGCGTTCAGCCGCACTCGCGCCTCCGCCGCATTTTCGACGGCCGTGATGCGGAAGCCGTTGCGGACAAGATATTGCGCCAGCGGCTCGCGGATCGAACGCTCGTCGTCGACGAGCAGCAAATGGGGTCGTTCGCTCATAACGGGCTTCTTGTCACGGCATCAGGTGGGTTGGAAGGGCGAAGGTCGAGGTCTGAACCTTCGCCCTTCCTCTCGCGGCCGGTGCGAGGCGCAGGGGGGAGGGGAGGGATCGCCCCGCGCCGGCTGCGGTTCGGTTCAGTTGGCGGGTGGCGGAGGCGGCGGACCCTTGCGGTCCTTCCAGCCGTCGCGGAATGCGGCGCGCGCGGCCTTCATCTCGTCCGCCGTCACCTTGCCGTCATGGTTGGTATCGGCCTTGTCGAACATGGCGAGCGGGCGGACCATGAATTCGGCCTTGGTGATCGCGCCATCCTTCTGCATGTCGCCGTCCGGCCCGCCGCGCATCATGCCGCGGCCCGGCTCGCCATGGCCCCAGCCGCGGCCACCCGGACCTCTATGATCCCGCATGCTGTCGCGGCCCTGATGGGCGGCCATGAATTCCGCCTTGCTGATCTGGCCGTTCTTGTCGGTATCCATCGCCGCGAAGCGCTCTTCGAGCCGCTGCTGGCGCATGCTGTCGCGGTCCGCCTGATCGATCTTGCCGTCATGATTGGCGTCGAGCTTGGCGAAACGCGCTTCCAGGGCGGCGGTCAGTTCCGCCTTGGTGACGACGCCGTCATGATTGGCATCGGCCATCATCAGCATGCCGCCGCGCGGGCCGTGTTCCGGGCCGCCATCCTGGGCAAAAGCGAAATGGGAGGCGGCAAGCCCGCCGACGAACAGCGAGCCAACCGCCACCGAGGTCAAGAATTTGCGGATCATCGATCTTCCTTCAAGGCATCTGTCACGAACGGCGCCCTGCCGTCCTTGGTGATGCTTATCGGGGAGTTTTGTCCCGCAAATTTGTCACGTCACCCGTTAAAATGTCGCAATTTGTATCGGGTGACGGGCTTTTGTCTTAGCGGCCGTGGCGGCCCAGCAAACGCAAGCCCCAAGGCGTGATCAACGATCACGCCGTCCCAGCAAACGCAAGCCCCAAGGCGCGATCAACGATCACGCCGTCCCAGCAAACGCAAGCGAAGCGCGTTGAGCTTGATGAAGCCCGCTGCGTCGCGCTGGTCATAGGCGCCTGCATCATCCTCGAAGGTCACGACCTTCTCGCTGTAGAGGCTGTTGGGCGACTTGCGGCCGACGACATAGACGCCGCCCTTGTAGAGCTTCAGGCGGACGGTGCCGGTCACCTTTTCCTGGCTGTAGTCGATCGCGGCCTGCAGCATTTCGCGTTCCGGCGAGAACCAGAAGCCGTTGTAGATCAGTTCGGCATATTTGGGTGCCAGCTCATCCTTCAGGTGCGCAGCGCCACGGTCGAGCGTCAGCTGCTCGATACCGCGATGGGCGAGGTGATAGATGGTGCCGCCCGGCGTTTCATACATGCCGCGCGACTTCATGCCGACGAAGCGGTTTTCGACCAGGTCGAGACGGCCGATGCCGTGCTTGCGGCCATATTCGTTCAGCGTTTCGAGCAGGGTCGCGGGCGACATGCCAACGCCGTTGATCGCCACGCCATCGCCGCGCTCGAAATCGATGGTGATATATTCGGGCGCGTCGGGCGCGTCCTCCGGATTCACCGTGCGCGAATAGACATAGTCCGGGGTTTCTTCCCACGGATCTTCCAGCACCTTACCCTCGGAGCTGGTGTGCAGCATGTTCGCGTCGGTCGAGAAGGGGCTTTCGCCGCGCTTGTCGCGGGGGATCGGAATCTGGTGCTTTTCGGCGAACTCGATCAGCTTGGTGCGGCTGGCCAGATCCCATTCGCGCCAGGGCGCGATCACCTTGATGTCCGGGGCGAGGCCATAATAGCCCAGTTCGAAGCGGACCTGATCATTGCCCTTGCCGGTCGCGCCATGGCTGACCGCATCGGCGCCCACCATTTTGGCGATCTCGATCTGGCGCTTGGCGATCAACGGACGGGCGATCGAGGTGCCGAGCAGGTAGAGGCCTTCATAGAGCGCGTTGGAGCGCATCATCGGGAAGACATAATCCTTCACGAATTCTTCGCGCAGGTCGTCGATGAAGATATGCTCTTCCTTGACGCCCATCAGGCGGGCCTTGGCGCGGGCGGGCTCCAGTTCCTCGCCCTGGCCGAGATCGGCGGTGAAGGTGACAACCTCGCACTGATAGGTCTGTTGCAGCCATTTCAGGATCACGCTGGTATCCAGCCCACCTGAGAAGGCAAGAACGATGCGGTTGATCTTGTCGGACATGGCTCAAGCGACTTTCTTCAAAAGCTGGTCGTGAAGACCAGGAAATTACCGGCGGGCCGGTATCAGGCCGGACGCGCAAGTGCAACCGGGTCGGCGCAAGAAAGGGCGCGCCGGCGGTGAAGCGGCGCCCCCTTGCGTTGTAAATCCGGCGCTATTTCAGCTGGAGCGGGTTGAACAAGCGATGGCACGCCGACCTTGAAATCGATTCCTGGCGACGGGGCGAATTATTCCGTCTCTTTGCCCGAACCATCCAGATGCGCGCCATCGATCAGCCGCGCCTTGCGTTCTTCTTCCAATGCTTCGGCTTGACGTTCCGCCTTGGTTCGGCCGAATTTCACGCGATTAATCTCGGCCTGGCGCGACTTGTCCACCCGAGCCTTGGCTTTGCGCGCCTGCCGAAGATTGATGATATCGCCCATAAGCTGCCGACGGGGACCATGGAGGGAAATGGAGCGGGTAGCGGGGATCGAACCCGCATCACAAGCTTGGAAGGCTAGTGCTCTACCATTGAGCTATACCCGCCCGTCAGGAGGAGCGCCCTGCCATCTTTGAACGGCGTTCGTCAATATGGCAAAGCGATTTTCACCCATTATCCGCCTTAACCCTGCACGATAATTGCACTATCAGGGGGGCATGGCCACGCCTTCCCTGCGCCAATTGGACATATTCGCGCAGATGGTGGCATCGGGCAGCCTGTCGCGCTGCGCCCGCGACCTGGGCATGGCCGCAGACGATGTGGCGCGGGATCTGGCGTCGCTGGAACTGCGTCTGGGTTACCGGCTGTTCGACGATCTGGCGGGGGTCGCCCGGCTGACGGCGGCGGGGCGCAAGACCGCGCAGGCCATGACCCTGCTGTCTCAGGACCAGCCTGAAAACTGGCAGGTGGATGCGGCGGAGGCTGTCCTGCCCCATGCTTCTCCCGCACCCGCGCCTGCTGTCCAGACACGCGAATCCATCATTCTTGCCGCGCCCGCACCCGTGTTCGGGCATTTTCAGGAGGCGCTCGCCGCTTTCGAGGCGGCGAATGAGGATATCGTCATCACGCTCGACCTGACGGTGCATCTGGCAGATGAAGCCGGGCTGGCGCTGCGCAGGGGCAAGGCCGATATCGCCTATTTCTATGCGCTGGGGGAGATCGAAGGCTTGCCGTCCCGCTATGGCTGGTCGGAACAGATCAATCTCTATGTCGGCGTCGACCATCCGCTCGCGCGCCGGGACAGCGTCGCGCCGGAGGAACTGGCGATCATGCCGACGCTGGCGATGGAGCAGCGCAACGGCCTACGGCGGATCATCGACGAAGCGCTGGCGAAGGGCGGCATCCGCTTGGGCGATCCGGTGCTGGAAACCGATAATCTGTTCGATATCATGACGATCCTGCGCGAGGGCGCGGGGTGCTTTGCCGCCTTCGGTTCGCTGGCGCGTGATCTGGGGCGGATGGCGGGCATCCGGCGCGTGGCCCTGGAACGTCCTCTGCCGGCCGTGGAAGTGCGGCAGGCGGTCAACCCGCAAAGCCCTGCCGCGGCAGCGGCGCTGGCCGAATTTCTCTTTCTTTAGCCTGCTTAGCGATGAAGCGGCGGGATTTTGCGGCCTGTACTTCCATTCGTCGCATTCGAGTATTGATATACTATATCATTTGAGATAGGCAGCGGCATCTCCTCCCGATTCTAGGATGACGAACCGCATGTCCCTTTCCACGCTGCTGCGTGCCGGTTGCGCCATGTCCGCATTCTGCTCCACTGTTCCCGTGGTCGCACAAGACGTCGCCGCCGACGCTGCGCCGCAGGCCTATCATGATCAACAACGTGCGGACATCATCGTTACCGCCATCATCCCCCGGCGGCAGGGCGATATTTTGTCCGGCGCCTCGGTTGTGGCGGGCGAGGAACTGACGCGCGACCTGCGCCCCACCATCGGCGACACGCTGGCGCATCAGCCGGGCGTTTCCGCCACCTCCTTCGGTCCCAATGCCTCACGCCCGGTGCTGCGCGGCTTCCAGGGAGAGCGGGTGCGTATCCTGACCGACGGCATCGGCAGCTTCGACGTGTCCAACACGTCCGTCGACCATGCGGTGGCGATCAACCCGCTGACCGCCGACCGAATCGAGGTGCTGCGCGGTCCGGCGGCACTGCTCTACGGTTCCTCGGCGATCGGCGGCGTGGTCAATGTGATCGACAGCCGCATCCCGCGCCGCGTTCCGGACGAACCCGTCCATATCGACGGCATTGCCACCTATGGCAGTGCCGCCAATGAACGTACCGCATCGGGCGAGATCGAGGCGCCGATCGGCGACAAGTTCGTGGTTCATTTCGACGGCAGCTATTCGAAGAGCGGCGAACTCGACACCGGCAATTATATCCTGACGCCCGCTTTGCGCGCGCAGGCTGCAGCCAGCAGCGATCCCGCCATCGCGGACCTCGCCAATCTGCGCGGCAAGCTGCCCAACAGCGCGGCGCGGACCTGGGAAGTGGCGGGAGGCGCGGCGCTGATCACCGACGGCGGCAATCTGGGCTTCTCCGTGGCGCATACCGACAATTTCTATGGCGTGCCGGTGCGCTATTCGCTCGATCCCAATCACGAAGCGGAACAGGTGCGGCTGCACATGAAGCAGGACCGCGTCGATCTGCGCGCGGAACTGCCGGTCAATGGCGGTTTCCTGGAGACCATCCGCCTGCGTGCGGGCTTCGCCGATTATCGGCATCAGGAGATTGAGGCGAGCGGCGCGGTCGGCACGACCTTCTACAACCAGTCCATGGAATCGCGGCTGGAACTGGTGCAGGCGAAGCGCGGCGGATGGGACGGCGCGATTGGCGCGCAATTCTTTGCCCGCAATTTCCATGTCGATGGTGAGGAAAAGTTTCTGCCGCGCAACCAGACCGAGCAACTGGGCTTCTTCACGCTGCAGTCCTTTGACCTGGGGTCGACCCGGATCGAACTGGGCGGGCGTTATGAAAATACACGGGTCAGCGCCGATGCGGATGCCGTCTTGCTGAACCCCGCCTATCACCGGACCTTCGATGCCTTTTCCGGATCGCTGGGGATCAGCCAGGAAATCATGCCGGGCTGGCGCGTCGGGCTGAACCTGTCGCGCACTGAGCGCGCACCATCGGCCGAGGAACTGTTCGCCCGCGGCAATCATGCCGGGACGCAGGCCTTTGAGTTGGGCAATCCCAATTTCGGGCTGGAAAAGAGCTGGGGCATTGAAGGGACACTGCGCGGGCAGGGGACGGGCTACAGTCTCTCGCTGTCGGCCTATCACAACTGGTTCGACGGCTATATCTATGACGCGCGGGTCGATGATTCGGTCTGCATGGCGGTCAATGGCGGTGAACCGCTCAGCTTCCCCTGTTTTCAGAATTTCCAGGCCAATGCCCGCTATCTGGGGTTCGAGGCCGAGGGCACGCTGAAGGTCGCGCAGATCGGCGGCTATGCGGTCAATCTGGACGGCGTGGCCGACTATGTTCGCGCCACCATCGTCGGTACCGGACCGGCGCCCCGCATCCCACCGCTGCGCCTGTTGGGCGGCGTGGAATTGCGCGGCGACCGGATGAGCCTGCGCGGCGAGGTCGAGCATAGCTTCGCCCAGAACCGCATTTCCGACACCGAAACGCCGACCGACGGCTTCACGCTGGTCAATGCGTCGTTGTCCGTGAAGCCTTTCAAGGGCAATGACCGCACCACGATCAGCCTTTCGGCGAACAATATCTTCGATGTGGAGGCGCGGCGCGCGGCCAGTTTCCTCAAGGATTACGCGCCCTTGGCCGGGCGTGACATCCGCGTCACGATGCGCCTTTCAATCTGAGAAGCTGGCTGATTGCGCTATGTGACAATTTCGTTACAAGGCGCCGATGATTCCGGGATGGTCCACATTCGATCATATAGGCCATAAGGTGTATAAGGGCGGCTGAATGCGTCAGATCGCCGCCCTTCCCTATGCGACCGATCCCGACGGATCGATGCGCATATTGCTGATCACGTCGCGGGAGACACGGCGCTGGGTGATTCCCAAGGGCAATCGAATCAAGGGCATGGCCGGCCATCGCGCCGCCGAACTGGAAGCCTATGAGGAAGCGGGCATTCATGGCATTGCCTGCCCGGCGCCGCTCGGCCGTTACCGTTATGACAAGAAACGCCGCAAGGGTGACGTGCGCGAGGCGACGGTCGAGGTTTTCCCGCTTGCGGTGACGGGTCAGCTGCCGCAATGGCCCGAACAGGGGCAGCGGGAACTGCGCTGGTTTCCCGTGGCCGAAGCGGCGCAGGCGGTCGACGAACCCGATCTACAATCCATTATCGCAGCCTTCCGCGAACCGCCCAGGGACCCGGGCCTGTTCGTGCGGACGTTGCTGCGTATCAAGGAATGGCAAACCGAAAGGACTGGAATGCTGCGCTGGTTTCATGCGCTGATGCCCAAGCAAGGGCGCTTTTTCGAGCAGTTTGAGGATCATGCGGCGACCCTGGTCACCGGTGCCGATGCGCTCGCCCGGCTGCTCAAGGGCGGGCCGGATATGGACATCCATATCAAGGAGATTTCGGACCGCGAACATGAGGCGGACGACATCATCCGCGAAGTGCTTCAGGATGTCCGTCGCATCTTCGTGACGCCCTTCGACCGTAGCGCCATCACTGGCCTGATCGGGGTGATGGACGATGCCATCGACCAGATGAACCAGACGGCGAAGGCGATCGCGCTGTTCGAGGTGAAGGAATTTCCTTCCCAGATGCAGGATATGAGCGCGCTGATCGTCGAGGCCGCGCGGATCACGGCGGAGGCGATGCCGCTGCTGCGTTCGCTCAACCTCAATGCGGCGCGGCTCCATGACCTGACCGAAAGGCTGGTGAAGCTGGAGGGGCATGCCGACATCTTACATGAAGCGGGCCTGAAGGCGCTCTACAACCAGGCGCGACAGGGCAATCCGATGGATTTCGTCGTCGGCAAAGAAATTTACGGCCATCTGGAAAAGGTGACGGACCGCTTTGAGGACGTCGCCAATGAGATTTCCGGCCTCGTCATCGACCACGCCTGATCCGGTTCGCGAGCAGATTTCATGGAAGCCCATATCGCTTTTCCGCTGCTGGTCGGCTTGGTCGGCATCGCGCTGCTGTTCGACTTTCTGAACGGCCTGCACGATGCGGCGAACTCAATCGCGACCATCGTGTCGACGCGGGTGTTGAAGCCCCAATATGCAGTCGCCTGGGCAGCCTTCTTCAACTTCATCGCCTTTCTCTTCTTCGGACTGCATGTGGCCGAGACGGTGGGGAAAGGCATTGTCGACGCCGACATCATCGATGCGCAGGTGATCTTCGGCGCGTTGATGGGGGCGATTGCCTGGAACCTCATTACCTGGGGGTTGGGCATACCCTCCTCCAGCAGCCATGCGCTGATCGGCGGCCTGCTGGGAGCCGGGACGGCCAAGGCGGGTCTGGGCGCCATCGTGTGGAGCGGGGTGTTCACGACCAGCGCCGCCATCGTCCTGTCGCCGGCCATCGGACTGTTTCTCGCGTTGATGCTGGTGCTGGTCATCAGCTGGGTCTTCCGCAAGTTCACGCCGCAGGGCGCCGACCGTGTGTTCCGCAAGCTGCAATTCGTCTCCGCCTCCCTCTATTCGCTCGGCCATGGCGGCAATGATGCCCAGAAGACCATGGGGATCATCGCTGTACTGCTCTATTCGCAGGGGATGCTGACGGGCGGCTTCCATGTGCCCTTTTGGGTGGTGCTGAGCTGTCAGGCGGCCATGGGCATCGGCACGATGCTGGGCGGGTGGAAGATCGTCCATACCATGGGGTCGAAGATCACGCGGCTGACCCCGGCCCAGGGTTTCTGCGCGGAAACGGGCGGCGCGCTGACGCTGTTCATGGCGAATCATCTGGGTGTGCCGGTATCGACCACCCACACCATCACGGGCGCGATCGTCGGCGTGGGCGCGTCGCGGCGGCTGTCGGCGGTACGCTGGAACGTGGCGTCCAGCATCATCGTGGCCTGGATCGTCACCCTGCCCGCCGCCGCAGCCATTGGCGCTGCCTTTTACGGGCTGTCGCGGTTTTTCTGACGCAAAAGGGCGCGGTTGGTTTCCCCCGCGCCCTTCCTCTCCAGAAGCTTTGAAAAATGCTCAGCTCACCCGGCCGAGGCGGTGGTAGAGATTGGCATATTTGACAGATTCCGGCTTGTCCTGAACCTCGCGCAGATAATGCGCGATGGCGGTGCGGATCAGGCCGAAATCCTCCTGCGAGAAAACCGCGCGGGAGCGAGCGGGCTGGGGCGTTTCTGTCGTTTCCATCGTCTTTCCCTTCTTTGACTTGTGCGGCCTTGTTGACCGGATGCCCCTTCAAACCATGAATGGCAGGACGAGGGTAGGGCGATTAATGTGGGCGGGTCATGGGATGACTTGTTCATAATGTCATGATTTGACATAATGACATTATGGCGGATGATCGGAAACTCTATCTGGGCCTCAAGCTGCGGGTCTTGCGGCGGGAACTGGGCCTGAACCAGACACGAATGGCGGAGGAACTGGGGGTTTCGCCCAGCTATCTGAACCATCTGGAACGCAATCAGCGGCCCTTGACGGCGCAGATGCTGCTGCGGCTCGCCAATGTCTATGACATCGATATTCGCGATTTCGTCGCCGGCACGCAGGAGGGCGCGGCGACGGCCCTGGGTGAGATTCTGTCCGATGGGCTGGTGCGCGACATCGGCATCGCCAGGGACGAGGTGCTGGAGGTTGCGGAAAATTATCCGGGGGTCAGCGAGGCGATCGGGCGCTTTTACCGGGCGCTCAGTGATTTGCGGCGTTTGCCGGAGCAGGTGGGGGTGGGCGCCGCTGCGCCACTGCACGCGCCGCTGGACTGGCTGCGCGAGGCGGTGGCGCGGGCGGGCAATCATTTTGCCGAGCTGGATGTGGCAGCAGAGCTGTTGTCGCCGGAATTGGGCGACGATCCTTCCGCATTGCAGGCGGGCATCCGGGCGCGGCTCAAGGAACGCCATGGCATGGGTGTGCAGATCGTGCGGGAGGACGTGCTGGGCGGGACGCTGCGCCATTATGACATGCACCGGCGGCGGCTGTTGCTGAGTGAGCGGCTGGCCTCGTCGGGACGGCTGTTTGCGCTGGCCTATCAGCTTTGCGCGCAGGAGATGGCGGACGGGATCGCGGCGCAGGTTGCGCGGACGGGGCCGCCGGACGAGGACAGCCGGCGGCTCGCCGGTATCGCGCTCACCAACTATGCGGCAGCGGCGCTCATCATGCCCTATGACCGTTTCACCAAGGCGGCGGAGCAGAGTCGCCATGACCTGTTGCTGCTGCGCGCACGGTTCGGCGTGTCCATGGAGCAGCTGGGGCATCGGTTGACCAGCCTGGGCCGGACGGGGGCGCGGGGCGTGCCCTTCTTCATGGTGAAGATCGATCGGGCGGGGAACATCTCCAAACGTTTCGATGGGGAGGCGTGGCCCTTTGCGCGGCTTGGCGGTACCTGTCCGCGCTGGGATGCGCATGCGGGACAGGAGCCGGATGCGGTCGGCGCGCAGCTTATCGAGAGGTTGGATGGGCGGCGCTTCCTGAGCCTTACCATCGGCCTGCCGAGGGACGGCGGTGCGCGGGGCCGGTCGGTGATCGCGCTCGGCTGCGAGGCGAAGCATGCGGGCCGGATCGTCCATGCCGACGGCATCGACGTGGAGAAAGGGAGCGCGGTGGAAGTCGGGCCGACCTGCCATCTGTGTGAACGGCGGAACTGCCCGGACCGCGCCCTGCCGCCGGTGACGCGGGCGCTGGATCTGCATGGTTATGAACGGACGGTGGCGCCGTTTCCGTTTCGGCGGGTTTGAGAGGGGCTATGGCCCGTCCAGAGCATAAAAAAGGGGCCGCCGGGCAGGCGACCCCTTTATCCTCTCCCGAAAGCGGGCAGATCTTTTCTTAGTCGGCCTTCGACTGAAGGTTCACCGCTGCGTACTTGCCGCGACGGTCAACTTCGAGTTCGAAGTCAAGGCGGTCGCCTTCATTGAGGGCGCTCATGCCGGCGCGTTCGACGGCGCTGATGTGCACGAAAGCGTCGGGCTGGCCGTCATCGCGCTGGATGAAGCCGAAGCCCTTCATCGCGTTGAAGAACTTGACCGTGCCGCTGGCGCGTTCGCCGGTGAGCTGGCGCTGCGGGCCGCGGTCGCCGCCCGGACGATCGCCGAAGCCGCCGGCGCGCGGTTCGCGGGGCGCGCGTTCGGTGACGGGGAGCGGTTCGCCTTCGATCTTGAGATCGGTAGCCGACACTTTGCCGCCACGATCCACCAGCGTGAAGCCGAGCTGCTGACCTTCGGCAAGGCCGGTCAGGCCCGCCTGTTCGACGGCGCTGATGTGGACGAACACGTCTTCGCCGCCATCGTCACGGACAATGAAGCCGAAACCCTTCTGGCCGTTGAAGAACTTTACGACGCCGGTGCCTTCACCCACGACCTGGGCAGGCATACCGCGACCACCGCCGCCGAAACCACCGCCGCCGCCGCCGAAGCCACCGCCGCTGCGACCGCCGCCGAAGCCGCCGCCACCACCGCCGCCGCCGCCGAAGCGATCGCCACCTCCAAAGCCGCCGCGGTCACCACCGAAGCCGCCACGATCGAAACCACCGCCGAAACCGCCGCGATCACCGCCATAGAAATTGTCGTCGCCGAAACCGTCGCGCTTGTCCTTGCCGCGCCCGCCGCGGCGACCTCTATCAAAACTCATGCCCTGTTGGTCACTTTCGCTTCGCCCCAGACTGAACCGGACAAACATGTCGGGCGAATGACATGCAGAATCCACCGCAAAGCTGCGGTTTGGGACTCACTATATCAGCTTTTCAGAGCAGCGCGAATGATTTTACATATTGGCGTAAATCCGGAGCAAAAGCTGTGAATATGGCGCTTTCAAGGGCATTTTCGGGCAAGGTGAAGGGTGATGCAGCGAGTGATTGCGGCGTGGACGGATTCGCCATAGAGGGGAAGCATGACCGTTTATTTCCATGAAGAGGATTTGCCCGAAGGCGTCCTTGCCCCCGGGCCGATTGCCGTCGACACCGAAACCATGGGGTTGATCACCCCTCGCGATCGCCTCTGCGTCGTGCAGATCAGCGACGGAAAGGGGGACGAGCATCTGGTGCGCTTCAACCCCGGCAGTGATTATGCCGCGCCCAATCTGAAGGCGGTGCTGGCCGATCCGGAGCGGCTGAAGCTCTATCATTTCGGGCGGTTCGATATCGCCGCGCTCAAACATTATCTGGGCGTGGTCGCCGCGCCGGTCTATTGCACCAAGATCGCCTCGCGGCTGGTGCGGACCTATACGGACCGCCATGGGCTGAAGGAACTGGTGCGCGAACTGCTGGGGCAGGAACTCAGCAAGCAGCAGCAGTCGAGCGACTGGGGCGGCCCGATATTGTCGGACGCGCAGAAGGATTATGCCGCGTCGGACGTGCGCTATCTGCACCAGCTCAAGGCCGAGTTGGACAAGCGGCTGATTCGCGAAGGGCGGATGGAGCTGGCGCAGGCCTGTTTCGATTTCCTGCCGCATCGCGCCGAACTGGACCTGGCGGGCTGGCCGGAGATCGACATCTTCGCGCATATGTGAGGTTCAGGTGTCGATTCAGGCCGATCAGCAACGCGATGTGCGCCGCCATTGGGCGAGGCCGGGGGGGAGCCATGACCGGCTGGTCGGGCTGCTCAAGAACTGGCTGCCGGTGGCGGTGGGTGTGCTGGCGGCGTTGCTGGCGACGGCGCCCTTTACTGGCGGGGACAAAGTCAGCTTCGTACTCGACAAGAACAAGGTCGAGGTCGCGAAGGAGCGGATGCGCGTGACCGAGGCGCTCTATCGCGGCGAGGACAGCAAGGGGCAGCCCTTCTCGCTGCGGGCGGGTTCCGCCGTGCAGAAGAGTTCGCGGGAGCCGATTGTCGATCTGAACGACATGTCGGCGCGGATATTGCTGTCGGACGGTCAGGCGCTGCTGCGGGCGCAGCGTGGGCGCTACGATATGGATACGGAGCGGGTCGCGATTGACGGGCCGGTTCAGTACCAGTCGGAGGGCGGCTATCGGTTGACCACGCGGGATGTCGGCGTCGACCTCAAATCGCGGCGGATGCAGAGCGCCGGGCGGGTGGATGGGCGCATTCCCATCGGCACCTTCAGCGGCGACCATCTGGAGGCTGATCTGGGTGCGCGGACGGTGACGCTGAACGGTCGAGCAAGCTTGCGTATCGAACAAAATGGCCTCAAAGGGCGGAAGTGATGAAAAAGCCCCTTATCCTGCTGTCTTTGGGCGCTCTTGGCGCGGCTGGCCTGGTCTATGCCGGGGCCGATGCACAGGTGCTGAAAAATCATGACAGCAATGCGCCGGTCAATTTTACTGCCGACCGGATCGAGGTGCAGGACCGCGCCGACCGCGTGATCGTGTCCGGCAATGTCGTGGTGACGCAGGCGGGCATGACGCTGAATGCGGCGCGGATGACGGTGGCCTATCGGAATCAGCCCAATGGCGCGACCGGGACGAACGGCGTGCAGGTCGACCGGATCGATGCCTCCGGCAATGTCGTCGTCACCAAGGCGGATGAGACGGCGAAGGGCAATGTCGCCATCTATGATCTCAACAGCAAGCTGATCACCATGCTGGGCAATGTGTCGCTGACGCAGGGTACGAACCGGCTGACCGGGGGGCGGCTGGTGATTGATCTGACCAGCGGACGCTCGACCGTGGACGGGCGGGCTGCGGGTGGTGGCACTTCGGGCGTGACCAGTGGTGCCGGCGGCCGCGTATCGGGAACCTTTACGGTGCCGCAGCGGAAAAACTGATCGGGTCCAGTAAAGGGACCACCCCAGCTATCGCCGGGGTGGGAG
Source organism: Sphingobium sp. EM0848 (assembly GCF_013375555.1). NCBI lineage: Bacteria > Pseudomonadati > Pseudomonadota > Alphaproteobacteria > Sphingomonadales > Sphingobiaceae > Sphingobium > Sphingobium sp. EM0848. Next base: position 2,297,806 of record NZ_JABXWB010000001.1, on the reverse strand, counting down.
CCTTCCACCCGGACCGGAAATTCCGCTTTCTCAGTGCTTGCCGGGCTTGTTGGACGTGCCCTTTGCCGTCGGGTTGATCAGCGTGGCCCCGGCGGGCAGGGCGGTGCCGCCCATGTCCAGCTTTTGCGCTTCGGTCCGGGCCAGATGTTCGGGATTGTCGCGTTCCTTGATCGCGGCTCTGGTCTCGGCATCGAACTGTTCGTCGGGCGCGTCGTCGGTGCTGTGGGTCCAGCCCAGAATGATCGACATGCGCCGGTTGCGCGGGTCGTAGACATCGTCCTTGGCGAAAGGTTCGCGGTCGGCGACGCCTTCGATCCGGTCGAAGCGGTCATTGCCGATGCCGTTGCCGGCCAGGGCCTTGCGGGTCGCTTCCGCACGGGCGGAGGAGAGCATCCAGTTGTTCATCGTCTGGCCGGAGCTGTAGGGCAGGCCGTCGGTATGACCGCGCACGATCAGCGGGTTGGGCATGGTCTTGATGGTCTGCGCGACCTCATTCACCAATTGCTGAGCCTGCGGCAGCAGACGGTCAGTGCCCATCGCGAACATCGCGAAGTCGGCCTCGTCGATCAGGTCGATGCGCAGCCCTTCGCGGGTTTCGGTGAAGCGGATGTTCTTGCGCAGCTTGGCCATGCCCTGCCGCTTGGCCATGCGGGCTTCCAGCTCCTTCTTGATCGTTTCGAACTTGGCGCGGTCGGCGGCGCGGGTCGCCTTGCCGCCCTGATCCTTGGTTCCGGACGCGTCGCGCGGGATGGTGATGGCCAGATTGCCCTGACCGCCGGTGGTCGGGTAATTTTCCTTGCCCATCAGGCTGTCGCCGCCGAACAATCCGTTGGATCCGGCAGAATTTTCCTTCATCTGCACCAGTGTCGGCGTGAAATAGTCCGCCAGCCCCTTGCGCTGCTTTTCCGTGGTCGCGCCCAGCAGCCACATCAGCAGGAAGAAGGCCATCATCGCCGTCACGAAGTCGGCATAGGCGACCTTCCACGCGCCGCCATGATGGCCGCCATGGCCCTCGACGATGATCTTCTTGACGATGATCGGCCTGGGTTCGGGCTCGTTCGCGCCGCGCTTCTTCTCGGCCATGGCTTATTTGCCCCGCATGCCGTCGAACACTTCGGCGAAGGCCGGCTGGTTCGCATGGGTGAGGCTGGAGCGCGCCGCCTCGATCACCAGCGGCTGCGGATGGCCGTGCAGCGAGGCGACGATGATCTGCTTGACGACATGATACATGGAGCCGTCGGCCTCGATCACCGCGCGGCAGCGATTGGCGAAGGGGTTGACCATGCCATAGGCGAGCAACACGCCAAGGAAGGTGCCGACCAGCGCCGAACCGATCATGCCGCCCAGAATCGCCGGGGGCTGGTCGATCGACCCCATGGTCTTGACCACGCCCAGCACCGCCGCGACGATACCCAGAGCCGGCAGCGCGTCGGCAAGGCCCTGAAGATTGTCGGCTGGACGCAGCGCTTCGTGATGGTGCGTCTTGAGCGCGTTATCCATGACCTCCTCGACCGCATGCGGATCGAGTGTGCCGGAGGAGACGACCACCAGCCGCAGCGTGTCGCTGATCAGGTGGATCAGTGTCTTGTCGCCCATCAGGCGGGGATATTCGGAGAAGATGGTCGAACTGGCCGGGTCCTCGATATGCGGTTCCAGCGCCACCGGGCCTTCGACTCGCAGCGTCTTCATCAGGCGCGAGACGAGGAAGATGCAGTCGAGAAAATCCTGCTTCTTGTATTTCGGCCCCTTGAACACCTTGCCCAGGCCGCCGCCCAGCGCCTTCAGGTCCGCGCCGCTATTGCCGATGATGAGGGCGCCGATGGCGGCGCCGCCGATGATGATCATTTCATGCGGCAGGGCTTCGAGCACGGGGCCAATGTCGCCGCCTGTAAAGATGAAGCCGCCGAACACCATGGCGAGCAGCACGACCAGGCCGATGATTGCGAACATGACTATCCCCGAAAAAATCTGCCCGAAGGCGCCGTCTCGATTCCGAACGTCGCATGAACGACGCTTCCGGTTGGTTAATACGGCTTGGTTAGGATGTGGTTTAGGCCGCCGGTCGAAAATTCAGTAACTGCATTTTCGACCGGAAAAGGTGCGATTTCAGATGGTTGATCCGTAAAGCCGCGTGCTGCGCGCCTGCACAGGCGCACCCCCGGCCCTGAGCGCGCAGGAACAGGATATGGGCCGGTTAAACCACGCGGCGCCCGGCTTATTTGATCAGATCGAACAGCGTCTGCTGATTGATCCGGGCAAAGGCGGACTGTGCCGCGTTCAACTGGGTCAGCTTGGCCGATACGGTGGAGATGACCGTGCTCAGGTCGGTCGATTCCAGATTCTGCCGCCGTTCCGTCAGGTCCAGATCGACATTGGTGAGGCGCGTGCCGATGGTGTCGAGCCGGTCGCCGCGGACGCCCTGCTTGGTCTGTTCCAGAACGACATGCTGCTGGCCCGCCTTGATCGCGTCGAGGCCGGCGGCGACATCGGTGTCCGTGCCGCTTTGCAGCGCGGTGATGCTCTGGCCGAGAATATCGTCCAGCGACATCGGCGTGCCGTTGACATCAATGCCTTCGGATATGTCCTGTTTCGTGCCGACCACGGCAAGGTTGAGGCCACGGCTGACCGGCACCAGCACGCTTTGCCCATCGTCGAAGACGGGCACGCCATTATAGTCCTTCTGGTTCAGCAGCGAACTGATGGTCGAACGGATCGTCTTCATTTCCTCGACGATGGCGGCCTTGCCGGTATCGTTCATCGCCCCGTTGCGGGCGGAGGTCATCAGTTCCTGCGCGCGGGTCAGCAGGTTGTTCATCTCGTCCAGATTGGCTTCGGCCGTGGTGGCGCGGGTCGTGCCGGTGCTGACATTGGACTGCCAGGCGGCCTGCTGCGCCTGCGCGCGGCCGATGTCCGACACCTGCACCCAGGCGAGGGCATTGTCCGACGGCTTGGTCAGCGTCTTGCCGGTGGAGATCGCGGTCTGGCCGTTGACGATATCCTGCGAAAGCTGCTGCTGGCGGCGGATTTCGGCCAGAAGGACCTTATTGGTGATGCCTACCATGGTTCAGTCCTTTTCCGTTCACATGATCTGGAGGATAGCGTCGACGGTTTCCTTCGCGACCTGAAGAATCTTCGCGCAGCCCGAATAGGCCTGCTGGACGCGGAGCAGATCGGCTGCCTCCATGTCGAGGTCGACGCCGCTCACCGCCTCGCGGGCGGCGACGGCCTGATCGCTGCGGCTCTGCGCCGTGGTCTGCTCCGCCTTGGTGGCGGACAGCAGATTGGCGTTGTTGGCGATCAGCGAGGTCCAGCCCTGTTCGACGCTGCCATTGCCGCGCAGGGTGGTCGATACCGTCAGCAGATTGCCGTTGGCCGTGCCGTCCGACGATTTGGTGGCAAGTTGCTTGGGATCGGTGATCAGTGCGGTCACGGAGGCGGCGGTGGTGCCCGATAGCAGCGGCGCGCCATTGGTGCCGCTGTCCGTCACGCCCTGCGCATGCCAGTTGTTCATGTCGGTCACGAACTGTTGCGCCAGCGTGTCGAGGCTGGTGCGGCGCTGCGACACCGTGTCGGCGGCGGAGAACAGGCCGCCCAGCGCGCCGTTGGTGGGCGCGGCCAGCGCCGTGCCGCCGCTGGTGGCGAGCGCCAGCGTGCCGTCGCTGTTGGCCGTGACGGCCAGCGTGGTGGCGGTGCTGCCCTGGACCAGCGACTGGCCGTTCAGCGTGACGCTGGCCTGATCGTGCGTGCCGAAGCTGATGTCGATATTGAGATTGGACGACAGCGTGCCCAGCGCCGCGTCGCGGCTGTCGAGTAGCTGGGCATAGGCGGAGGTGCCGGGTGCCGCACGCAGCAGGCTGTTGTTGATGTCGGCCAGTGCCGAAAGCGCCTGGTTGACGGTGGTGACCGCCTGCTGCGCTTCGGTCGCGATGCCGCTCGACACCTGTTGCAGGTCCGCCGAGGTCTGGTTGAAGGACTGGGCGACGCGGTTGATGCTGTCCAGCGTGGTCACGCGCAGCGAATTGTCGGTGGGGCTGGCGGCGAGCTTGTCGATATTCTGGTACATGGTCGACATCAACTGGCCGACGCCGGTCGCGGTGTCGTTCAGCGCCGTTTCCGAATCGGTCAGCCAGCGCAGCTTCGCGACCGAGCTGCCCAGCGCCATGTTGGTGTAGCGGACCGCTGCGTCGAGATAGGGGTCGGACGCGCGGTTCACGCTCTTGACGTCGGTGCCGCCGAAATTGCCGCGCGAGATGTACATGGCCATGGTTGCGGTCGACGAACCGGACTCGACCGTCGTGACCGAGCGGCGGGTAAAGCCTTCGGTGCTGGCATTGGTGATATTCTCGGAAATCGCCGCCATCGCCGTGCGATAGGCCTTGGTGCCTGAGGCTCCGATGACGAAGAGGTCGCTCATTCGGACTTATCCGTGGCGACGGTGCTGGCGGTAGCGACTGGGGCGGTTTTCACGCCGAACTGGTGCATCAGCATTTCGGCGATGCCCAGCGTCCCACGGCTTGCCATGCTGTCGGCGGTGCGGGCGTCGGCCATGTCGCGGAACTGGTCGGTCGTGCTGGAATCGTTGATGCCCTCGGCCAGACTGGCCGAGCGCATCGCGCCCATCATCTGACGCAGGAAGATCGCCTCGAACTGCTGCGCCGCTTTCTCCAGCGACGCCTTGCTTTGCGTGCCACCCGTCTGAGTTGTTGCCGTCGAAGTTGCGTTTACCTGCATCACAACACCACCAGTTCAGCCTTCAGCGCGCCTGCCTGCTTCAAAGCTTCGAGGATCGCGACCATGTCCGCGGGGGAGGCGCCAATGGCGTTCACCGCTTTGACTATATCGGCCAGAGAGGCTCCACCTTTAAAATTAATCATTGGTTTCTTTTCCTGATCGATCGAAATCGAACTGGATTGCTCCACCGCGGTCTGCCCCTGGGAGAAGGGGGCGGGCTGGACGACGCGGGGCGATTCATTGACGCTGACGGTGATTTTGCCGTGCGCGATGGCGGCGGGGTGGATCTTCACCGCGCCGTTGATGACGACCGTGCCGGTGCGGGCGTTGACGATCACCTTGGCGGGCGCATCGGCGGGCGAAACCTCGATATTCTCGATCATGCCCATCATCATGATGCGGTCCTGCGCGCCGGGGGCGGCGTCGATGGTGATCGACACGGCGTCCACGGCCTTGGCGCGATGGTCGCCATAGGTGCGGTTGATGCCGTCCGCTACCCTGAGGGCAGTGGTGAGGTCGGCTTCGGACAGGTTGAAGGTGAGGGTGGGCGCGGTGTCGAAGCCGGTCGCGACCGCGCGCTCCACCGTCGCGCCGCCGGGAATGCGGCCCGCCGAGGGAATGTTGACCGACACCTGGCTGCCGTCCGCGCCGGACACGCCAAGGCCGCCGACGGCGAGATTGCCCTGCGCCATGCCGTAGATTTCATTATCCGCGCCGCGCAGGGGCGTCATGATGAGGGTGCCGCCACGCAGCGACTTGGCCTTGCCCAGCGCCGACACGGTGACGTCAAGCCGCTGACCGGGCTTGGCGAAGGCGGGCAGGTCCGCCGTCACCAGCACCGCCGCCGCATTCTTGAGCGCGGGGTTGATCCCCTGCGGCAGCGTCAGGCCGAAGCGCGACACCACGCCCTTCATGCCCTGCGTCGCATATTCGATGCTGTCGTCGCCCGTTCCCGCGAGGCCGACGACGATGCCGTAGCCGGTCAGCTGGTTGGGCCGCACGCCCTGAAAGGTGCCGAGGTCCTTGATCCGCTCGGCATGGGCCGGGGCGGCGATCAGGGTGAGGGCGGTGAGCAGCGCGAGCAGGAGACCCTTACCCAAAAATACTCCGTCATTCCCGCGAAGGCGGGAATCCATCTCCTGACGTCTCGACTGGGGGTCAGCCAGGAAATGGCTTCCCGCCTTCGCGGGAATGACGGATAGAAGAAGGCGGGTGAAGGATGTCATGGGGCGCATGTCCATCAGAAGGGGCTGATCATGGAGAAGAAGCGCTGCAGCCAGCCCTGACGGCTGGCGCGGGCGATCTCGCCCTTGCCGGTGTAGATGATCTTGGCATCGGCCACGCGGGTCGATGCGATGCGGTTGTCCGGGCCGATATCGGCCTGACGGACGAGGCCGCTGATCTGGATGAACTCGTCGCCGCGGTTGAGCGTCAGCGCCTTTTCGCCCTTCACCAGCATCGTGCCGTTGGGATAGGTCGCCGCGATCGTCACGGTGATCTCGCCGTCGAGCTGGTTGGATTGGGTGGCGGCGCCCTTGCCGGTGAACTTGCTGGTGCCGCTGGCGGTAGCGTCGCTGGCCGTGAAGAGCTTGGAGAACACGCCGGTGGATGGCGGCGTCAGGCCGATATTGCCGTCGCGGGCGGTGTCGGCGCTGTTGCTCTTGGTCGCCTGCGTCTTTTCGACCAGCACGATGGTGATGATATCGCCCACGCTGGTCGCCCGCGCGCCGCTGGTGAGCGGGGTATAGCCCATCGACGCCTGAAAGATCGAGCCGTTGGCAGCCGGGGCGGCAGGAGCGGCAACGACCGTGGGGGCATAAAATTGCCGCTCGGCATCGCGTTTCTTGCCGGCCATTGCCGGTGCGGCGGCAAAAGCGACGAGCGACAGGGCGGTCAGGGACGTGGAAGCGAGGCGCATCGTCATCCTCACAGCTGCTGGTTGGCGTATTGCAGCATTTCGTCGGTCGCCTTGATCATCTTCGAATTGACCTCATAGGCGCGCTGGGTTTCGATCATGTCGACCAGTTCCTCGACCACATTGACGTTCGAGGTTTCCAGATAGCCCGAGCGGACGACGCCGCGCCCGTCCAGCCCCGCGACGCCGACCTGCGGTGTGCCGCTGGCGGCGCTTTCCTTCAGCAGATTGCCGCCGACGGAGGTGAGGCCGCCCGGATTCATGAAGCTCGCCAGTTCGACCTGCCCAAGCTGGGTCGGCTCCGTCTGGCCCTGAAGCGTGGCGGAGATGGTGCCGTCATTGCCGATGGAGATGCTGGTCGCGCCTTGCGGCACGGTGATCTGCGGGATCAGCGGCAGGCCTTCGCTGGTGACGATCACGCCTTCGGCGGTGGTCGTGAAATTGCCGGCGCGGGTATAGGCGATGGAGCCGTCGGGCTGCTGCACCTGGAAATAACCCGAGCCTTCGATCGCCATGTCCAGCGTGTTGCCGGTCTGGTTCAGCGTGCCCTGTTCGTTGATCTTGCTGGTGCCCTGAAGCGAGACGCCCGAGCCGAGATTGAGGCCGGTGGCGAACTTGTTCTGGCTGTCCGAATTGGCGCCTGCGGCCACGATCTGCTGATAGGCCAGCGTCTCGAAATCGGCGCGGTCGCGTTTGAAGCCGGTGGTGTTGACGTTCGCCAGGTTGTTGGCGATCACGCGCATCTTCGTGTTCTGCGCGTCAAGGCCGGTGCGGGCGACATGAAGGGCTGCGTTGGTCATCGTCTATCTCCGTGAGGCAGGCTCATGCAGGCTTCCAAGCAAGGGTCGTGCCAAAAATTAACCTTAACCATCCAGCTTCATCAACGACGCGCCGCCGTCATCCAGCTGCTTGGCGGTGTCGATCATCTTGATCTGGGTTTCCCAGGCGCGGCTGGCCTCGATCATCTGCACCAGCGCCGAGGTGGCGTTGACGTTCGATCCTTCCAGCGCACCGCCGGTCACGGTGGCGATCGGATCGTCCGGCAGGGCGCCGCCGTTCACCTCGCGGAACAGGCCGTCCGTACCCTTGGCGATGCTGGAGCCGACCGGGCTGACCAGCTTCAGCTTGTCGACCTGCTGCGGATTGGCGGGGTCGCCGCCCTGCGGCACGCCCCATATGCTGCCGTCCTTGGCGATGGAGACGCTGTCCATCTGGGGCAGGGTGATGGGACCGCTGTCGCCCAGCACGGGCATGCCGTCGCCGGTGGTGAGCAGGCCGCTGTCGCTGACTTTCAGGTCGCCGCGGCGCGTATAGGCCTCGTTGCCGTCCGCGGCCTGAACGGCGAGCATCGCATCGCCGTTCATGGCCACGTCCAGCGGATTGCCGGTCTGGGTGATCGCGCCTTGCGCCATGTCGGCGGCGATCACCTGTTCGGAAGCCTGCGCCCGCGTGTCGAAGGTGTCGCCCTTGATCCAGCGCGTCTCGGCATTGGCGATTTCCGCGCGAAAGCCGGTGGTGTTGACGTTCGCCAGATTGTTGGAGATCGCCGCCTGCCGCGCCATCGCGCCGCGCATCGCGGTGAGAGCCGTGTTGACGAGCCGGTCCATGGGTTTGTCCTGTTCTTGCGGGTGCTGCTTTATTTCCGTCATCCCCGCTTTTGCGGGAAGGACGGTTCAATTTATCCTGGCTTAGTTCCGCATGTTCATGATGGTGGTCGACAGCGTGTTGGCCGCTTCGATCGCCTTCGAGTTCGCCTGGAAGTTGCGTTGGGCGGAGATCAGCGCCACCAGTTCCTCGGTAATGTCGACGTTGGAGCGTTCCAGCGCGCCCGAACGGACCGCGCCATAGAGGCCGCTATTGCCCATGCCGATCATCGGCGTGCCGCTGGAATTGGTGGCGGTCCAGTGTGCGTCGCCTTGCTGGCGCAGCCCTTCCTGAGCGTTGAAGGCGGCCATGGCGGTCGCGCCCAGATAGACGGTGGTGCCGTCCGCATAGACGCCGGTGATCTTGCCTTCTTCCGACACGCCGACGCTGGACAGCTGGTTGCCGGTGCCGCCGGCGGGCCAGTTGGTTGGGACCTGGAGGTCGGTCAGCGAGGCGGTGGTCAGGGGAGTCGCGGCGGTCGAAGCGCCCGTGGTCGGGTCGAGCGGGATCACCTGAAGCCGCGCGCCGGTGGTGTCGACGACATAGCGGTTCTCATCGACGGAGAAGGCGCCGTTGCGGGTGTAGCTGACCTGATCGTCGGCGGTGCGCTTGACGGTGAAGAAACCTTCGCCGGTGATGGCGAGGTCCAGCGTCTTGTCGGTGGTTTCGATCGTGCCCTGCGTGAACTGCTGGTTCACGCCCAGGACGCGGACGCCCTGGCCCGACACCTGAGTGGTGGTCTGCATGGGCGCGGCGGCGAAGATGTCGCCGAACACGGCCTTGCTCTTCTTGAACGCGGTCGAGTTCACGTTGGCGACGTTGTTGGAGATGGTCGAGAGGTCGGACTGCGCCGCCTTGAGGCCGGAAAGCGAGATGTAGAAGGACATGGCGTTGCTCCTTGGGTGAAAGGATTTTGGGGGTGAAAAGGATCTAGAGGTTAGGAGAGGGAAAGGGCGGCGGACGGGCTGTAGGTGCCCAATGCGGTGATCAGCTTGGAGGAACTGCCGTCGGCGGGTGACTGAACGGCGGCGATGGTGGCCCAGCTGGCGACGCGGCTGGGCGTGCCATTGTTGACCTTGATCTGGAGCGCATCGGTGGCGACGGTGTTGCCCGCGTCATCCTTGCCGTCCCAGTAGAAGTTGACGTCGCCCGCCGGTTGATTGCCGAGGTCGATGGTCTTGACGACTTTGCCATTGCCGTCGACCAGATCGACCGAAGCGCCGCTGGTCGCATCGGCGAAGCTGATCTGGCCCATATATTGGCCCGCCGCATCGGGGGCGGCGATGTTGCTTTGGACCAGCATCGACTTGCCGATCCAGCTTGCCGCATCGCCCAGACGGGAGCCGTTGAGTGAGGAGGACAGGCCTTCCAGCGTCGATTTCATCGACGACAGATTGCTGTTCATTTCGGCGATGCCGGTTGATTGGGTGATGGTCGCCATCTGGGACACCATCTGGGTGCTGTCCATCGGCTGCATGGGGTCCTGGGCCTGCATCTGGGCGGTAAGCAGGCGCAGGAAATCGGTCGAATCCATCGTCGACTTGCCGGTTCCGACGTTCGAATAGGGATTATAGACCGAAAGCCCGGCGCTATCCGTGACGGTGGAGGTCGTGGTCATTTGCCGATCCTTATGGTTTCGAGCATCAGGGATTTGGCGGTGTTGAGCACCTGCACATTGTTCTGGTACATGCGGGCGGTCTCAACCATGTCGACCAGCTCCGCGCTGCTATCCACGGCCGCTTCCCAGACATCGCCATTCTTGTCGGCCAGCGGATGATTGGGGTCGTGGCGCTTGGTGGGCTGCGCGCTGGTGGTGACGACATTCTTGACCTTCACGGTCGAGACGCCGGGGCTGTCGGTGACGGATTCGAACACCGGCTTGATCGCGCGATAGGCTTCCGCCGCGCTGCCGGTGACATTGCCGGCATTGGCCATGTTGGAGGCCGTGGTGTTGAGGCGCACCAGCTGCGCGCTCATGGCGCGGCCGGCGATGTCGAACACGTTCATGGGGCCGGAACCGCTCATGCTCATTCTCCCTTCAAGGCGCGCGTGATGGTGTTGATGCGGCCCTCCAGGAAGGAAAGGGTCGTGCGATATTTGACGGCATTTTCCGCGAACAGCGTCTGTTCGGTACTCAGCTCGACAGTGTTGCCGTCCAGGCTGGGCTGAAGCGGCACGCGATAGCCCATCGAGTCATCGACGGCCTTGCCGACATCGGCGGCGGAGCTGCTCTGCTGGGTCGTCGCTTCTTTCAGCGCTGACTCGAAATCGATGTCGCGCGCCTTGTAGCCGGGCGTCGATGCGTTCGCGATATTGGACGCGAGCAGGGAAAGGCGCTGCGAGCGAAGCGCTAGCGCCTTTCCATGTATCCCGAACAATCCGTCTTCCAGCGACATTTTTTCGTCTCTTCCGTCTTTTTTGCCCTTGGATGGCCTAAAATATCTCTGCCTCCCGCCGTTCTGAGGCCTGATGGCGTGAACTGCGGGTGATCCAGCCTGATATTCGCAAGAGCCGTGCCAATTTGCGTGGGTGACGCATCGGCAAGGCAGGAAAACGCGGAAATCCGGGGAATTGCGGGGCGCGATCGGCAAGGGCGGCAAAAATTTGCCGGTCGGTGGCAGGGCTTTGCCGCCGGTCAGCATGGCGTGATGGGGACTGTGGCGATGATCGGAATAATGGCGCATCTGTTCGATCCCCTGACATTGCTGGCGATGTTGGCGGGGATTGGAGCGGTGGTGCTGTTCCAGAATGGCTGGCGTGGGACGGGGCGGGGCTTCGCGGCGCTGGGTCCCCTGCTGCGGGCCGATCCGGCGAAGGATCGCGCGGCGGCGCGGGCGGCAATGCTGAAGATCGATCAGGTGGCGCAACTGCGCGGCCTCGCCTGCACCGACCGGGTGAAGACCGCCAATGTCTTCCTGACCGATGCGGCGCGCAAGCTCGCCAATTGCGAAAAACCCGAGCAGTTCGAATTGTGGGCGGCGCAGGTGCTGGCCGACCGGGCGGAGCGTCATGGCGGCGCGTGCAAGCTTTGGCTGTCGGTCGCCGATGCCGCGCCCGCGCTGGGCATGGCGGGCACGATCATCGGTCTGGTCGGCATGTTCGCGGGGATGGACGATCCGGCGTCGCTGGGACCGTCCATGGCGCTGGCGCTGCTTACCACCTTTTACGGTGTCGTCATCGCCAATGTCATTGCGGCGCCGGTCGCGGCGCGGCTGGCGGACCTGTCCGAGCGGGAGTTGGCCTGGCAAAAGGAAGTGGTGGAACGCATGGCGGCGATTGCACGGCGGGAAAATGTGCCGCTGCGTCGCGCCTCCATCCGTGAGGTCGCATGAGTGTCGTGACCGCTTCCGGCGCCCGGCGCAGCCGCTGGGCGATCAGCTTTGCCGATCTGCTGCTGTTGCTGCTTGGCTTTTTCGTGATGTTGCAGGCAAGTGGCCGGCATCGGGACGCGATGCTGGCGCAGGTGCGTCAGCAATTTGGCGGACGGGTGGCTGCGGCGGCAACGGAAATCCGTGCGGCTGAGCTGTTCCTGCCGGGCGAGGCGATGCTGACGCCAGCGGGCGAAACGCGGCTGAAGGCGCTGGCGGCACGCTTTGCCGGGGGACATGAACGGCTGGAAATCAGCAGCCGGGGGAGTGATCCGGGGCGGCAGCGTTTCGACGGCTGGGATCTGGCGGCGGCACGGCTGGGCGCGGTGGCGCGGGCGCTGAAGGCCAATGGCGTGGGTCGGGACCGGCTGGCGCTGCGCGGGCTGGATCAGCTCGACGGGGAAAGCGGCAAGGGGCAGGTACTCCGCATTGCGGTGGGGCAAGGCAGGCGCCGCTGACTGCTGTCTGGCACGATATTTGCGTATCTCATGGTTAATCCTGTCCGCTGCATTCGGAGAGACACCGTGAACATCATGCCCAAGATCCTCCTTCTGGCGCTGTCCCTGTCGGCCTCGCAGCCTGTGCTGGCGCAACAGAAGTTCGAGAATCTGGATCGTATCGACAGCCTGGTCACGATGACCGTCGGCGCCAACATGGGTGAGCCGGGCGGGCCGATGGCCCCCGTCGACCGGCGCCTGCGTCTGGCCGCCTGTCCGACGACGCCCAGTGTCGACGGGCCGGTATTCGGCGCGGCTATCGTGAAATGCGATGCGCTGGGCTGGCGGATTCGTGTGCCTCTGGTGGCGGGGGCGGCTGCGGCGGTTTCGGGTCCTGTGGCGCGCTATGCGCCTGCGGCGCGGGCCGTGCCGAAGGAGGCCATCGTCAAGAAGGGCGATCCGGTGCAGCTGATGGCGGGCAATGCCGCCTTCAGCGTGTCCCGCATGATGGTCGCCGATGAGGATGGCGCCGTTGGCGAGACGATCCGCGTGCGCGAGGACAAGAAATCAGCGCCGATTCTGGCGCAGGTCGTGGAAATGGGAATTGTTCGTGTTCCGGGATTTAATAATTTTTGAACCCGGCCGTATATAGGCTGTGCGGGACGAGTGAAGGATTGAGATCATGATTAAGTCTGTCGGCCAGAATATCAGCGCCGCCATTGAGGCGACCCGCCTGAAGGAAGGTGGCAGGATGCGTGCGTCTTCGTCGGTCGGTTCGACCGCCACGGCTTCGACCTCGGCCGGTTCGGCCAGCCCGGCCGCGCGCATGGCGGCGGAAGGTGCGCCGGTCGACATGGATCGCGTGGCTGCAATCAAGGCGGCGATCGCCTCGGGCAATTATCCGGTCGATGCCTCGGCCATTGCCGACCGCATGCTCGCGCTCGACCTGCCGGCGGCTGACTGAACCCATGCCGCTCGGTCTGGCAGCGCTGGATGAACTGACCGCCGCTTTTGACGAGCTGCGGAGCGTACTCGACGGCACCGACCCGGCGGCGATCGAATCGGCCACCGGCCGAATCGCCAAGGCGGCCGCTGCTGTGCGCGCCATTGGCGTCTGGCGGTCTGATGATGTGGTGAAGGATCGGTTGAAGACGTTGAAGCCGTTGATGGAGTCGGCGCGGATTCGCACCAATCTGCTGGCGGATCACGCGAATCAGCGATTGGCCATTTTGGCCGCTCAGGGGGCGGAAACCGCGCCATTGACCTACGGGCGCTGAAAACTCCTCATTTTCCGTGGTTTATCGAAGGCGCCCTTGGGCGCCTTTTGCGTTGAGCCGAGTGCGCAATTGGTAAATATGAGCGCGCGTTAACCAAATCTTGGCACGTCACTTGCTCTAATGACCCCCGGTACCAACGGGGATTTTCGCAACCAGTGTCGGCTTTCGCAGACATCGCAGGAACAGGGGCAGCAACAGGCGCTTCGGCGGCCAATCGCGTGACCAACGCGATTGCCATGGCCAGCCGGCGGACGGGCGTGGACTTCGCCTATCTGCTCGGACAGGCCAAGATCGAGAGCAGCCTGAACCCCACCGCCCGCGCGACGACATCGTCCGCGACCGGATTGTACCAGTTCGTCGATCAGAGCTGGCTGGCCGTCATCGACAAGCATGGCGGCGAATATGGCCTTGGCTGGGCCGCCGACGCGATCAGCCGGGGCAGCAATGGCCGCTATTATGTGGCGGACCCTGAACTGCGTCAGCAAATCCTGGACCTGCGCAAGCATCCTGAAACCGCTTCGGTGATGGCGGCGGAACATGCCGCCGACAACAAGGCCTATCTGGAATCGAAGCTGGGTCGGGAGGCTGAGCCGGTCGATCTTTACATGGCCCATTTCCTGGGCGTCGGCGGCGCGAGCAAGTTTCTGGCGATGGAGGATAGCGCGCCCAATGCGACCGCCGCCGCCATGTTCCCGGCGGCGGCGCGAGCCAACCGCTCCATCTTCTACGACAAGCAGGGCAATGCCCGCAGCTTTGCCGAAATCCGCGACCGCTTTGCCGCCAAGCTCCAGAAGGGCTTCGATTCGGTCGGGAACGGCGACGTTCAATATGCCGACAATGCGCTGCCCTCGGGCGCGAAGACCGTGCAGCCCGCCGATTATGTGCGGATTGAAACCCAGCGCCTTGCGACCGCTGCCGACGTCACCGTTCGGCCGGAGCCGCAGACGGCGCGTCTCGCCTATCTCATGCTCGCCACCCTCGGAAGGTAACGGCCGACAATGACCCCTGCCCAAGTCAAAGCGAAGATCTGGATGAGCGCCGCCAAGGGGGCGGTGCTGCCCTTTGCGACGCTGATGGTCGTGCTGTTCATGATGGTGCCGGTGCCGTCGGTGATGCTGGACATCGGCTTCATCACCAACATCATGATCTCGCTGGCCGTGCTGATGGTGGCGTTGAACGCCGCCAAGCCGCTGGATTTTTCCAGCTTCCCGACGGTGCTGCTGTTCGCGACGCTGCTGCGGCTGGCGCTGAACGTCGCCTCGACCCGCGTGGTGCTGGTGAACGGGCATGAAGGCACTGATTCGGCGGGCCATGTGATCGAGGCTTTCGGTCATTTCCTGATCGGCGGCGATTATATCGTCGGCATTTTCGTCTTCGCGATCCTGATGATCATCAATCTGGTCGTCATCACCAAGGGCGCGGGCCGTGTGTCGGAAGTGTCGGCGCGCTTCACCCTCGACGCCCTGCCGGGCAAGCAGATGGCGATCGACGCTGACCTGAACGCGGGTCTGCTGACGCCGGAAGAAGCCAAGGTCCGCCGCCGTGAGGTCGCGACCGAGGCGGATTTCTACGGCTCCATGGACGGTGCGTCGAAATTCGTGAAGGGCGACGCGGTCGCGGGCATCCTGATCCTGGCCATCAACATCGTCGGCGGCATCATATTGGGCGTGGTCAGCCACAAGCTGTCCATCGGCGAAGCTGCACAGACCTATATCATCCTCGCCATCGGTGACGCGCTGGTGGCGCAGATCCCGGCGCTGCTGCTCTCCATCGCGGCGGCGGCCATCGTCACCCGCGTCGGCAGCGAGGACGATCTGTCGAACCAGATCACCAGCCAGTTCGGGTCGGGCAAGGCGTGGATGCCGGTCGCGGCGATCCTGACTTTCCTGGGCATCCTGCCGGGCATGCCGCACATGATCATCCTGCCTGCCGCAGCGGTGGCCGGCGGCATTGCGTGGCAGCTCCGCAAGTCGAGCCAGCGCAAGGCGGCCGAGCCGGAACCTGCCGCGCCGCCGCCCAATCCGGCGCTGATCGAATGGAATGACGTGTCGGACGGCGCGGTGCTGGGACTAGAGATTGGCTATGGCCTGATCGGACTGGTCGACGAGCGCAAGGGCGCGCCGCTGATGGCCCGCATCACCGGCATCCGCCGTCAATTGTCCAAGGAACTGGGCTTTGTCGTGCCGATGGTCCGCGTGAAGGACAATCTGGCGCTGGAACCCAATCAATATCGCATCACCATTGCCGGCGTGGTCGTGGGCGAGGACGAGATTTTCCCCGACGATCTGCTGGCGCTCGACAGCGGCGCGCTGGAGGGTACGGTTTCGGGCCGCGAGGCCAAGGACCCGACCTTCGGTCTGGATGCCTTCTGGATTTCGCCCGCCAAGCGCAGCGAAGCGGTGGTCGCGGGCTATACGGTGGTCGATCCGCCGACGGTGGTGGCGACCCATCTCAACCAGCTCATAGCGATGAACGCCAGCGAGATGTTCGGCCTCGACGAAGCGCGCAAGCTGCTTGACAATCTGAAGGACGCCGCGCCGCAACTGGTCGAAGGGCTGACGCCGGGGCTGCTGAACCTCACCCAGATTTCGGCGCTCTGCCGCGCCCTGCTGGCCGAGGGCATTCCGCTCAAGGATTTCCGCCGCATCTGCGAGGCGATGGTCGATGCCGCGCGGCCGGACATGAACCTCGACCAGCTGGTCGAAGCGGTGCGCCAGCGGATCGGTTCGCTCATCATTCAGGGGCTGGTCCCGGTGAAGATGCCGTTGCCGGTCATCACGCTCGACGGCGATCTGGAGGCGCTGCTGGCACAGGCGATGCGCATGGCGGGCGACGCCCGTCATCCGATCGAACCGGCGCTCGCCAACCGCATCATCGAGGCGGTGGTCACGGCGGCCCGTCCGCTGCTGGGGCAGGCGCGCAATTTCGCCATCGTCACCTCGCCGGTGGCACGCCGCGCGCTGGCCCGCCTGTTCAAGCCGCATCTGCCCGAAACGCCGGTGCTGTCTTTCCTGGAAATTCCCGATGGCAAGGGCGTGGAAGTCGTCGCCGTGGTCGGTGGCGAACAGCGGCCCGCGCCGCGCCACGACCCGCTGCCGAACAATTCCGTTTCTGGCCGCGAACGCGTTGCCTGAGTTGAGGAGCCTGACCAATGTTCATGAATAGGGTCGTTGCCGGTTCCGATGCCAACACCTATGGCCGGTCCGCCCATGCCAACTCGCCCGAACGGCTTGCCCGGCAATATATGCCGCTGGTGCGCAAGACCGCCTGGCATGTCCATGGCCGCGTCTCCAGCGCCATCGAGATCGAGGATCTGCTCCAGATCGGCATGGTCGCGCTGGTCGAGGCGGCCAATGGGTTTGAGGATCGGGGGCTGGGCTTTGCCTCCTACGCGCAGATGCGCGTGCGCGGGGCGATGATCGATCATTTGCGCCGTCAGGCGACGATGACGCGGTCCGCCATGGCCCAGCGCAAGACCATGGTGGGCATCCGCAACCGGCTGGAACAGAAATTGGGCCGCACGCCTTTGGAAGCCGAGATGTCGGCGGAAATGGGGCTGGACGCTGCCGCCTATCGCGAAGTGGCTGATGCCTGCGAGATGGTGCAGCATACCAGCATGGATGAAGTCTATTCGGACCAGTCCATGTGGTTCGCCGATGTCGAGGATCGTGCCGACGATGTGCTGGAGCGGGAGTCGCTGAAGGTGGCGCTGGCGAAGTGCATAGGCGACCTGCCGCAGCGTGAGGCGCTGGTGCTTCAGCTTTATTTCGTCGAGGAACTCAATCTGGAGGAAATCGGCGCGACGCTGGATATCGGCGCGGCGCGGGTGTGCCAGATCAAGAAGGCGGCGCTGGACAGGCTGCGCGAGAAGTTGCGCGACTGGGATTGAGTTATGATTTCGTCATTCCCGCGGAGGCGGGAATCCATCTCCCGCACCTAGCCTGAAGCGGAACGCCCAGGAGATAGATTCCCGCTTTCGCGGGAATGACGATTTAAAAAATGCTGTTCAACTGTCGTTGGCCGCGTTGGAAAAGTCCTTCATGGGGGCATTGTCCAGCTGCAACTGGCGATAGCGCGTCTTCTGGTAATTCTGCGTCCGCCACCAAGGCTCGGCCACCTGGAACAGGCCGCTTTTCGCGACATGGGTGCCCAGATCCTTGCGCGCAGTGAAGGCCGCGAAGAAGGGCGCCAGCACCAGACCCGCCACAACCGGCATGACCCAACCCAATGAGGTGTGGGACTTGACCGCCAGCAGCGTCAGCCCTGCACCCAGCAGGATATGCCATTTGAACAGCCAGATGGCCGGCAGCATCGCCATGCCGTCGCGGTCGCGGGTTTGGCCGTTCCAGCTGCTTTTGCGGCCCATCAAAATGCCGAACAGGTTGATGGTCTGGGTCAACATGCTGACCGGCGCCATCAGGATCGACAGCGCAATGTCCGCGATCACGCCGCGCGTCATGCGCACGCCGCCGCCAAAGCCGATACGCCGCGCCGGATCGGCCAGCGCCCAGAGCAGCGCCAGCAGCTTCGGCCCGAACAGCAGCACGGCGGTTAGCGCCAGCAGGCTGCCCGAGGGCAGGATCGCGCTCGGCGGCCAGACGCCCGCCGTCGCGCCGCCCAGCACCACCAGCATCAGCGCCAGCCAGAGCGGCGAGGTGCAATAGGCCGAAGCGCCGACGAACAGCTGGAACTTGCTGACCGGGTGCATGCCCTTGATCTTCGACAGCAGGGGCACATGCTGGATATTGCCCTGGCACCAGCGCCGGTCGCGGGTGGCGAGGTCGGGCAGGGAGGGCGGAAATTCCTCGAAACTGTCGTCGGCCATGACGATATGCACGTCCCAGCCGCGACGGCGCAGCAGCGCGGCCTCGATCATGTCATGGCTCATGATATGGCCGCCAAAGGGCGCGCGGCCGGGCAGTTCGGGCAGGCCGCAGCTTTGCGCGAAAGCCTTTGTCCGCAGGATCGCATTATGGCCCCAGAACATGCCTTCCGATCCGGCCCACCAGATCATGCCGGCGGCGGAAATCGGCCCGAAAAGGCGGCTGGCGAACTGCTGCCAGCGGGCGAAGAAGGTGGACGCGCCGACGATCGAGGGCACGGTCTGGATCAGGCCGACATGCGGATGGCGTTCCATGTCGGCGGCAAGGCGCGCCATGGTCTGGCCGCTCATCACGCTGTCGGCGTCCAGCACGATCATATAATCGTAAGCGCCGCCGAAGCGTTCGACCCATTCCGCGATATTACCGGGCTTGCGGCCAATGTTGAGAGCGCGGCGGCGGTAATGGACGGGGCGGGAGAAGCCCTTGTACATTTTCAGATAGGCTGCGCGCTCAATCTCGCCATTGTCCGGGTTGGAATCGCTCAGGATGAAAAATTCGAAGCGTTCGCCGCCCATCACCTGCGCCAGAGAGCGTTCCATCACGGACAGGCGGCCCAGCACGCCCTGAAAATCCTCATTGCACACGGGCAGCAGCACCGCCGTCCGTCCGCGCAGGGGGGTGGTCGGGCGGGCGCGGTAGGGGCGGACGCCCTGTCCCTTGCCCATGGTGAGCAGCAGGAACCCGATCAGGCTGGTGGCGAAACCGAAGGCGATCCAGGCGAAAAGCGGGATGAAGAGGGCCAGATACACCCCCTCCCAGGCGGAAATGCCGTCCAGACCGATGGACCGCCGCATTTCATGCGCCGCCATGGAGGCAGGCAGCAGCGCCAGCAGCACGACCAGCATCCGCCGCGCCCAGATGTCGAGGTTGAACGGGCGGTGCGGCAGGTCGCGCGGGGTCGCCGCGAAATCCTGCGCGGGCATGGCCAGCCGTCTTTCGGCCGGCAGATGCTCGAACGCCCGGCCGGGCGCCGATCCGCTTGCCTTATCCCTGTTCACGCCACCCGTCGCCTTCATGCCTGATCCGTTTTTGTCCGACCCATTTTCGCTCAATCCATTGTCGATTGAAACCCGTTATCAGAACGGCCGGTTGGCCGGCTGGTTCCTTCTGGCCTGTCGTTCAGGCGCCCAGCGGGTAATGCACATATTCACTGAACGGGCGATTGCCAGCCTTTAGCTGGGCGCGGATATCGGTCGGCCTGCCCTTTTCCCGACGGATATCCAGGACCATGCGGAACATGTCCTTCTGGTGGAGAATGGGATAGCCCGCCTTCTTGACCAGCGTGCCGCCTGCCAGATCGACCCAGATGTCGGGGCGGGTCTGCGCCGGGACCCCGGCGAAATCCACCAGGAACCGTTCGACCCCGGCTTCGCCCGATTGTCCGGTCCAGATGTTCTCGACCGTGGCGAGGCCGGTTGAGGCGGGCGTGCGGGCAGCGGACCAGTCGAGCCGGTAGCTGGCCTCGATCCGGCTCCCTGCGCGGGGTGAAGCGGTGGGGGTCCAATAGGCCGCGACATTGTCGGTATATTCGCTGTCGGTCGGGAAGGCATAGAGCCGCACCTGCCCGGCGCCAAGCGGCTTGCGCGATGTCGCCCAGAGCGAGGGGCGCCGTTCATAGAAGACGCCGTCATCCTGATAATGGTCGAAATCGCGGTCCCGCTGGAGCAGGCCGAAGCCCCTGGGATCGCGTTCGGCAAAGACATCGACGCGCGGGACGGAAGGGTTCACCAGCGGGCGGCAATGGGCGGTGCCGTCGGCGTTGGCGATGGACAGCATGTCGCTGTCGTGGATTTCCGGGCGCCAGTCGGTGCGGGTGCGACGGTCGGCCTGATCGTACCAGAACATGCTGGTCATCGGCATCAGCCCCAGTTCGGTGATGGACTTGCGCGCGAACAGCACGGCGTCGACATCCTGCCGCACGCCCTGCGGCGTCAGCATGTTGGCGAAGCGGAAGGCGCCGGTCAGCGAGGCGCTGTCCATCAGCGCATAGACGGTGACGCTGCTGCGCCCGGTCCGTTCCAGCCAGAAATGGGTGAAGCGGGGAAATTCCTCCTTGCCTGCGATGCTGGTGTTGATCGCGACGGCGCGGGCCGACAGGCCGAACTGCTTTTCCGCCGGCGCGCGGAAATAGGTGGCGCCCAGAAAGGACAGCCAGTCGCCGTCCCGTGCCGCGTTCATGATGCGGAAGCCGGAAAAGCCGGCATCGGGGCCAAGCTTGCGCACCGCATTGCCGGGCGGGGCGTCGAACATGTCGGGATCGTAGCGCAGCGGCGTCGCCCGGCCCCTTTCCACCAGCGCGATTTTCACCGGCTGCTGCACCGTGTTGCTCAAGGGGAAAAGGCGAATCCCGGTATCGTCGCCCCTGTCGTTCCAGATGGTCCGCTCATCACGAAAGCGGGCCTCGTTGAAGGCGTCATAGCCGATCTTGTCGGCACCGGGGAAAAAGGGCGTAACAACAAAGGGCGTCCGGGTCAGCCGCTGCGCGCGGGCGATCACCATATCCCAGGAGAAAGCGTCGGCCCTGCCTTGGGCAAAGATGGGGCGGGGAAGCAGCAGTGCTGCGCCGGAGGCGGCGATCATCATGCGCCGATCGATATTGGTCATGTTGGGCATCATGGATGCGACAACCGCCAAAGCAAGTGTTTCGATCCCGAACCGATCCACAAATAGGATGAAGCCTCCGCCCGGGGGGACGGAGGCTTCGGTTCTGGTCGTTCATCGAAGTGGTTACCCCCGGCACGGTGGGGACCGTTATTGTGCCGGGGGCGATATGACCGGCTGAGGTGACCAAGACCTCAGCCGGTCAATCCAGTGATTAGCTGATCAGCTTCAGCACGCCCTGCTGGCTCTGGTTGGCCTGGGCCAGCATCGCGGTCGAGGCCTGGCTCAGGATCTGCTGCTTGGCGAGGGCGGTCGTTTCAGCCGAGAAGTCGGCGTCTTCGATGCGGCTGCGGGCGTCGGTCAGGTTGGTGACGTTTGCGGTCAGATTGTTGACCGTCGATTCGAGGCGGTTCTGCGCCGCACCGAGGTCGGCCCGCTTGGTCGCCACGGTTTCCAGCGCCGTGTCATAGGCGGTCAGGTCGGCAGCTGCGAAAGCCGGAGCGGCCACGGTGCCGCTCAATGCGCCGCCGGCCGAGGTGGCGACAGCCGACAGGTCGAGCTGACCCAGGGTGATGGACACGGTGTCGGTGCCGCTGGCGCCGGCCTGGATGTCGATCGTCGCCGGGGCGGACGCGGAGAACAGGTCCTTGCCGTTGAACTGGGTCTTGCTCAGGATCGAGTCGATCTGCTTGCCCAGCTGGTCGATTTCATTCTTGATGTTGCCCTGCGACTTCGTGTCGTTCGTGCCGTTCAGGCCCTGAACCGTCAGCTCACGCATACGCTGCAGCATGTTGCCGACTTCGCCCAGCGCACCTTCCGCCGTCTGGGCGAGCGAGATGCCGTCATTGGCGTTGCGGATGCCCTGGGTCATGCCGCGGATCTGCGAGGTCATGGTCGATGCGATGGCGAGGCCGGCGGCGTCGTCCTTCGCGCTGTTGATGCGCTTGCCGGTCGACAGACGTTCCATCGCGGTGCTGAGAGCCTTGTTGGCCATGGCCGAAGCGTTCTGAGCCCGCAGCGCCGAGGAGTTGGTTCCGATAACAGTCATGATAATCCCTTTCCGTTCACTATCAGGTCGCTGCCATCAGGCTGCTTGCGGCCTCGAAAGGGGATAACGGCGGCCGGGAAAAAGCTTTTAGGGCCAGTGCAATTTTTTTCGAAAAATCTTTGAAACGCCCGGAAAATCGGCCTTTTACGCAGGTGCGCCTTACGGAAGTCGGCAAAAAGTTCCGGGCAGGCGGAAAAAAATTGCCGTTCTGCGGCAAGTGGTTTGCCGCATTAACCATATGCTAACCATGGACGGGCAGTTTCAACCCATCGAAGGGGTCTGGGACGTACGGGGGTACAAGCCAGCCAAAAACATGGGGTCAAGTTCATGTCATCACTCGACGTGAGCCGAGGAGTCTGCGCGCTTGTTCCGGGCCTGCAGCACTGGCTGGAAAATGCGTTCTTTACCGTGCGCATCGTGGACGCGCAAAGCCCGCGAGGGCGGGAGGGTGTTGAGCGGGATAATCGGCGCGTGCTGCTGGCGACCGAAATCGGCCATGCGACCCATCGTGACATTCTGATCAGCCTGATCGACGGCGCGCCCTCGCTGGTGCCTGCCGCCAACGGCCTGCCCGCGCGTGTTGCCTTCGGTCTGGAGGATATGGGTTTCGCTTTCGCGCTGATCGCCGAACTCGCTCGTCCCGCGGCGCTGCCCGCCGTGGGGGATGCGGCCAGCGCCCGCCTGATGACGCTGGCGGGGCGTGTCGCCCGCAGCGACGCGACCGTGCTCATTCAGGGCGACACCGGCACCGGCAAGGAAGGCATGGCGCGCTTCCTTCACGCCCAGTCGGGCCGGGTCAGCCACGACTTCATCGCCGTCAACTGCGCGGCGCTGCCCGAAACCATGATGGAAGCGATGCTGTTCGGGCACAAGAAGGGCAGCTTCACTGGCGCGGCCAATGCATCGGAAGGTCTGTTCCTGGCGGCTGACGGTGGCACGCTGTTCCTCGACGAAATCGCGGAACTGCCGCTTGCCCTTCAGGCAAAGCTGCTGCGCGCCCTGCAGGAAGGCGAAGTGCTGCCGGTCGGCGCGACTCATCCGGTTCCGGTCAATGTCCGCATCATCGCGGCCTGCAACCGCAACCTTGCCGCCGAAGTCGCCGCCGGGCGCTTTCGCGAAGATCTTTACTGGCGCCTCAATGTCATGCCGCTGGAACTGCGTCCGCTGGCCGAACGTCCGGGCGACGTGACGGCGATCGCCGCTGCCATGCTGCTGCGCCAGCCGGAATTCGTCTGGCCGACCGCAGCGGCCTTGAGCAAGCTTGCCGCCCATGTCTGGCCGGGCAATGCCCGCGAACTGGGCAATGTCCTTCAGCGCGCCGTCGTGTTGCGGGAGGGCGATCGCATTGACGCCGACGACCTGCACATCACCGGCGCGCCGCAGCTTCGCGTGGTGGAGCAGGTTCTGGCGCCCGCCGATCCGATCCGCCTGCGCGACGTTGCGCATAACTCCAAACTGGAGGCTGTCCGCGCCGCTTTGCGCGAGACGGATGGCCACCGCGCCGCCGCCGCCCGCAAGCTGGGCATTTCCGAACGTACCCTGCGCTATCGGCTCGCCGAGATGCGCGAACTGGCCGCTTGAGGGGAGATAGGGCATGTCCGGCATTTCCCCCACCGACAGCGTGATGGCGATCCGCAACGCCATCCTTCAGAGGAACGCCGCGCTGCGTGACGTCGCCCAAACCGGCAATGTCGGCACGGGCTCTGCGGTCGGCACCAATGGCGCCACCGCGCCGGGCGGCTTTACCGACGCGCTGAAATCGGCGCTGGAGCAGGTCAATGGCCTGCAAAATCAGGCGGGTGAAGCAGCCGCCTCGTTCGAACGGGGGGAAACCACCGATATTGCCGGGGTCATGCTGGCCAAGCAGCAGGCGTCGGTCAGTTTCGAAGCCACCCTTCAGGTCCGCAACAAATTGTTGTCCGCTTACAAGGACATCATGAGCATGCCGGTGTAATATGAGCGAGAACGCACTCACCACGAACGTTGGCGGCGCTGCCGCTCTTCCCGCCACCAGCCCCGCCGCCTTTGGCGGCGCCAAGGGCGTCGATGCGCTGAAGGCGCGCTTCACCGGCTTCCTCAAGCAGCCGGCCGTGGCGAAAAGCCTGCCGCTGCTGGGCCTGCTGGGCGTCGTCGCGACGGCTGGCGCGGCCTGGCTGGCGCTGCGCGAGCCGCCGCAGCGCGACCTGTTCCGCGCCCTGCCCGATGCCGACAAGTCGGCGGTGGCGCAGGTGCTCGATCAGAATGGCATCCGCTACGACTTCGACAATGCGGGCGGCATGACTGTTGGCGAGGGCGATTATTTCAAGGCGAAGATGATGCTCGCCGCGCAAGGCCTGCCCAAGAGCGCGCCCGACGGCAACAGCATGATCGACAGCCTGCCCATGGGCGCGTCGCGCGCCGTCGAGGGTGAAAAGCTGCGTTCGGCCCGCGAAATGGACCTGGCCCGCACGATCGAGGCGATCGACAGCGTGGAAAGCGCCAAGGTGCACCTGGCGGTCGAGCCGCCGAGCGTGTTCCTGCGCGAACGCTCCAAGCCCTCGGCCTCGGTGATGCTGCGGCTCGCTTCGGGCCGCCAGCTGACCGACGCGCAGGTCAGCGCCATCGTCCATCTGGTCGCCTCCTCCATCCCCGAGCTGAACCCGGAGGATATTTCGGTCGTCGATCAGAATGGCCGTCTGATCAGCAATAATGACAGCAATGCCGCCGACGACCGCCAGCTTGCCGTCCAGACCCGGATGGAGGATCGCTATCGCCAGTCGGTGATCGCGCTGCTGACGCCGATTCTGGGCGCAGGCAAATTCTCGACCGAGGTGCACACCGAGCTGAACTTTGCCGAGCGTCAGGCGACCCGCGAAACCTATCCGCAGGACGAGGCGCGGCTGCGCAGCGAAACCGGCACCTGGGCATCCGACCCGCGCGGTCAGGGCAAAGGAGAGGCCAGCGGTATTCCGGGCGCGCTCAGCAATCAGGCGCCGGTCAACCCGACCGTGACCCAGACCAATCCCAATGGTCAGGCCGTGGCGCAGGGCACCACCAGCGCGCAGACCGCCGCCCAGCCCGGTACGCCGCCCAATCCGCTGATGAAGACGGAAGAGACGTTCAACCGCAATTTCGAGCTGGGCCGTGAAGTCTCCGTGACCAAGGACGCCATCGGCACGGTGAAGCGCCTGTCGGTCGCCGTCGCGCTGGACAATGGCCCGGACGGCAAGCCGCGCAGCGCGCAGGAAATCGCTGCCCTCGAAGCGCTGGTGAAGGGCGCGGTGGGTTTCGATCAGGCCCGTGGCGACGTGGTGGCGCTGTCCTCGCGCAGCTTCGCCAAGGAGGAAGAGGTCAAGGCGCCCTGGTATGAGGCCGAATGGGTCTCGCCGCTGGTGCGCAATGTCTCCGCCCTGCTCGTCGCGCTGCTGCTGATCTTCGGCATTGGCCGCCCGCTGCTCAAGCGCCGCGCCGCTGCCCAGACCGCCGCCGCCGAGGATGTTGCCGCAGAGGGGCAGAAGATCGGCCGCGAGATCTCGACCGAGATCGGCCGTCAGGCGACGGTGAACCCTGATGGTTCGATGCCGGTCACGCTCGACATGATCTCGTCCACTTACGATTACGCCCAGCGTGCCGACCTGATCCGCAATTTCGTGAAGCAGGACCCCGACCGTGCCGCGCTCGTCGTCCGCGACCTTCTGAAGGAAGGGAAGAAGGAAAATGCCTGAGGCCGCCGAAGTCGCCACCCCGGCGCTGAAGGGCAGCGCCGCCGCCGCCGTCCTGTTGATGCTGTTCGACGAGGATGAGGCCGCGCAGATATTGTCCCGTCTGGAGCCGGAGGAAGTCCGCCAGCTTGGCTATGCGATGTACGACGTCGCGGATGTCGCGGTCGAGGAAGTCAACGAGGCGCTGGACCATTTCGTCACCAAGGCGAAGAAGCGCACGACCATCGGCTATGGCGCGACGCGTCATATCCGGGGCGCGATGACCAAGGCGCTGGGCGAGGAGCGGGCCGAGAACATGCTGGCGCGCATCACTCCGCCGACCCGTTCGACCCAGCTGGAAATGCTGAAATGGATGGATGGCAAGGAAATCGCCGCGTTGATCGAGGCGGAACATCCGCAGATCATGGCGATCGTGCTCGCTCATCTGGAAGCGCCGATCGCCGCTGATGTGCTGCAATTGCTGCCGGTCGAATATCAGGAAGAGATCGTCTACCGCATCGCGACGCTTGGGCCTGTGTCGAACGAGGCGCTCGATGACCTGGAGCAGCTGCTGCTGCGCGGCAATATGGCCAAGAAGCAGGGCGGCGCATCGCAGCGCGGCGGCACGATCGAGGCGGCGGCGATCATGAACAATGTCCGCAAGGACAATGAGCAGCGCATCATCAAGGCGCTCGCCAAGCGCGACAAGATGGTCGCCCAGACCATCGAGGAGGAGATGTTCGTCTTCGACAATCTGATCGACATGGACGACAAGAATCTGGGCACGCTGATGCGCACCGTCGACAGCGCGGTGCTGGTCGTGGCGCTGAAGGGCGCGAACGACATGCTGAAAGCGAAGATCTTCGGGTCGATGTCGGCGCGCGCCGCACAGGCCATATCTGACGAGATCGAGGAACGCGGTCCGATCCGCCTCGCCGAAGTCATCGACGCGCAGAAGCTGATCATCGCCACCGCGCGCCGCATGGCCGATGCGGGCACCATCATGCTGGGCGGCAAGGGGAACGACTTTGTATAAGGGCTGGGCCGCGAACGGGCTTGAGATCGCCAGCGTTCCGCTGGGCGGCATGGGGCAGGTGACGAGCGGCGGTTTCCGCAACCTGTTCACGCCGGCGCACGCGGCGCCCGGTCAGCCGGTGCATGATGCGGCGCCGGAAAGCGGAGAGGATCTGCTGGAGCAGGCACGGATCGAGGCCTTCACCCTGGGCTTTGAAGAAGGCAGCCGCGTGACGGCGGACGCCAACGCCGCCGATGTCGAAGCGCGCCGGCGTCTGGCCGAAGCGCTGGAACTGCTGGCGCCCGCGCCCAGCGGCATGCTGTCCACCATGCTGTCGGCCACGGTGGTGCGGCTGGTCGAGCAGATCGTGGGCGAGGTGGAGATCGACATCGAACGGCTGCTGCAGCGCTGCGACAGCGTCGCCGCCTTTATCGAGGATCATGACGAGAAGGGTGCGCTGCACCTGCACCCCGACGATATCGTGCTGCTGGAAGGCGAGAGCATCGGCGTCAGGCTGGTCGCGGATGGGACGATGCAGCGCGGCTGCGTACGCCTGGAAACCGCCGATGGCTGGGTGGAGGACGGCCCGGACGTGCGCCTGTCCCGCCTGCGCGCGCTGCTCGACGATATGGAAGGAAAGGCATGATCCGCGCTGCGCTGGCTCAGGCGGAGACGCTGTTCGACCATATGCAGGTCCAGAACCGCCAGCCGCGCCATGTCGGCCGTCTGGTCAGCCATGATGCGGGCATGCTGGAAGTCACCGGCTTCCGCCGTCCCATCGGTGCGGGTGCGCGGGTGATCGCGGCGGACGGGACGATCTGCCGCGCCGAGGTGGTGGGCTTTCGCGGGGACAAGACGCTGCTCGTGCCGCTCGACGCCGACGCGCCGCTGGAAAATGGCGCGCGGGTGGAACCGGACAGCCAGGCAAGCATGGTGCAGGTGGGCGATGGCCTTATCGGCCGCGTCATCGACGCCATGGGCCAGCCGCTCGACCGCAAGGGGCCGATCATCGCGGGCGGGGCGTGGCCGCTCAACGGGGTGAAGGGCAATGTCCTCGACCGGGGCCGCGTCACCGAGCCGTTCGATCTGGGCGTGCGCGCTGTCAACGCGCTGCTGACCGCCGGGCGCGGCCAGCGCATCGCCATCATCGCAGGCTCGGGCGTCGGCAAGTCGGTCCTCATGGGCCAGATGATTCAGGGCGCCGAAGCCGATATCGTCGTCGCCGGCCTGATCGGGGAACGCGGCCGCGAGGTCAGCGACTTCCTTGAAACCAAACTCAAGGGCGCGATGCACAAGAGCATTGTCGTTGCCGTGCCCGCCGACCATCCGCCGGTGCTGCGCCTGCGCGCCGCCGCCCGCGCAACCGCCATTGCCGAATATTTCCGTGCGCGGGGCAAGAAGGTGCTGCTGCTGATCGACAGCCTGACCCGCTGCGCCCATGCCCAGCGCGAAATCGGGCTGGCCTTGGGCGAACCGCCCGCGATGAAGGGCTATCCGCCCTCCGCCCTCGCGCTGATCCCGCGTCTGGTCGAGCGGGCGGGCGTCGATGCCCGCACCGGCGGATCGATCACTGCTCTCTATACCGTGCTGGCCGATGGTGATGACACCGACGATCCGATCGTCGACGCCGCCCGCGCCATTGTCGACGGGCATTTCGTGCTGTCGCGCCATCTGTCGGAACAGGCGATCTTCCCCGCCATTGACATCGGCAAGTCGCTCTCCCGCGTCATGGCCGATGTGGTGCCGGACGAGCATCGCATGGCCGCCGCCGCCTATCGCCGCCTCTGGGCCGCCTATGAGGAAAATCGCGACCTGATCCTGATGGGCGCCTATCGCCCCGGCAATGATCCGGTGATCGATGAGGCGGTGCAGCGCCGTCAGGAAATCCTCGACTTCATCCGGCAGGATCAGAAGAGCTTCATCGACCTCGACACCAGCGCCAACGCCTTGATCGCTGAGTTCGGCGCATGAAGGGGGAGGTCGCCCGCCGCAACCGCGTGCTGCGCGTCCGTCATGTGCAGCACGCCATGGCGGTGGCCGAAACCGCCCGCGCCCGCGACGAGGCGGAGGGTATCGCCCGCAATGTCGAGCGGCTGCGCAATGTGCGCAACGATCTTTTTTCGGGCCAGGGCATGGCAACTGGCGCGAATTTTGCAGCGATGCAGGAACTGGCGGGCCGTCTGGAACAGGCGGGGCGTCAGTTGGATGGTGCGCTCTACGATGCGCGCCGCAAGGTGGAGGTCAAGGAAGGCCTCAGCCTCGCGGCCAATCGGGATCGCGAAATCGCCGTGAAGCTCAAGGATCGCGCCCGCGCGGACCTGGAGGAATGGCGGGAAAACAAGCTCGCGGCCCTGCCGCGCTATCGCCGGATGCAGAGGACAGGAGATGTCTGACGTGAACATGCTGACCAGCCTCAAGGCCCTGCTCTTTTCCTCGGCGGCCACCAAGATGCCGACCGAAGGGACGGCTGTGCTGGCCATGCCGGGGGAAGGGGCGACCGACTTTGCCAGCCTGCTCAATGGCACGATGGAAGGGGCGCCCGGCACCCCGGCGGTGGCGGCAACACCGGCGCTGGCTATCACGCCTGACCTGACGGAGACGGTCGAGGAAGGCGCCATGCCGACTGAAGTCGCCAGCCCGCTGCCCCACGGCCTCGCCACGGCACTGAACGCCATCCAGACGCACCGCGCACCGTCTCTGCCACTGCCGCCGGGCATCGCGAAGAAGGTGGACGAGGCGACGCAGCTTGTTCCCACTGAAACCCCGCCTGCCGAGGCTGAACTGACGGAACCTGTTGCGGCGCAGCCTGCCCCTCAGGGTGACGATGTGCAGGGCACACCCGTTGTCGAGACGGATGCGGCAAGCCCTGAACCGCCGGAACTGAAGCCGTTGGAACTGCCCAAGGCACCGCATCTGGCTGAAAAGACCGAAGTGCCGCAGTCCGCGCCGGCGGTCGTGCCGGCGCCCATCGCTCAAAAGGACGAAGAGCCGGAGGCGAAACCGGACAGTGATAGCAAGAGCGAGGATGATGCGGCGCAACCGTCCAGCGATAGCGTTCCGGCTGCGCCCGTTCCGACACCCATGCCGATAGTCGTCATGGCACCGCAGGCCGCGCCGCTTCAGCAGGCTGTCGCGCCCGCGCCGATTCAGGATGTCCCGGTTCAGGACGTAACTCCCATGCCTTCGCGGCACGCCGCGGCTTTTCCTGTCGTCATGCCCCAGGCGGGGCCAGAGGATCAGGAGGAAGTGAACGCGCCCGCCGTTGAGCAGGACGCCCCGATCGTGCCTGCTCCTGCCGCAGTTGCTCCGCAACCGGCGACGCCGCTCCGCGCTGAACGTATCATCGCGCCGGACAACGCACCCGTTATGGCGGCAGCCGCCTCCGTTCCGGTCAGCGCCCCGGTCGCGACGGCGGTCCAATCTTCCCTGGGTAATGAAGAAGTTCCGAGTGCAGACAAGCCGGTCCTGCCCGATCAACCGCTGGCCACGGCGCCGGACGTCAAAGCGCAGCCGATGAAGGCCGAAGCCCTGACCCTGCTGCAGCTGGTGCGCGATCAGTTGAATGCTCGTTCACCGGGTACGCCCGCTCGCGTGGGAGAGCAGGTTTCGGCCACCGTGCGCACGAAGGCGGAGCATGCTGCCCCCGTCAGCGATGCTGCCAGTGCGCCGCTTCAGCCGGTCGCGAACGATGCCGCGCCCCAGCCCGCACCGGCGCAGCCTGCCATCCTCACGGCGGCTCCGTCCATTGTTGCGAATCAGCCCGTGGTCGACATGTCCGCCAGCCTGGATGCGCAGGTGGTCGATATGGGCGTGTCCGGCCAGTGGATCGACGGTCTGGCCCGCGACATCGCCGGGCTTTCGGCAAACGGGGCGCAAGGACGTTTCCAGATCCATGCCAACCAGCTCGGTCCGGTGCAGGTCGATATCCGCCAGGGCAGCGACGGTGCGGCGGTCAGCCTGACCGTGGCCAGCGAGGCGGCCGAAACGGCGCTGCGTCAGGACAGCGACCGGCTGCGCCTTGACGCCAGCCTGTCGGCGGTGCGCATTTCCGAAGTGAAGATCGAACGGGCGCCCCATGTCGCGGAAGCGGCGCGGGCGGACGGCGCAAGCCAGCAGGGATCACAGCAGCAGTCATCCCAGACCGCCAATGGCTGGACCAACAGTCAGAACATGGCGCAATCCCAGGGTCAGGCCCAAGGCCAGGCACAGGGGCAGGGCCGGTGGCAAGCCCGCGAAAATAGCGCCTTTGCCCCTAAAAATTCCGGCGATGCGGCCGTTCTTAACCATGACGATGCGCGCCGGGCGGGCAATGACGCCATAAGCGCGCGCTATGCCTGATTAAGACGGGGGACCGATTTTCATGAGTGACGACGCGAAGCCGAAAAAGAAAAAGGGCGGGGGCATGAAGATGATCCTGCTGATCGTCGTCGCCATGGTGGTCGGCGGTGCGGGGGCGGCGGGCGGCCTCTATGCCGCCGGTTTCTTCAGCCCGAAGGAAGAAGGGCCGAAGGAAGACCCGAACAAGCCCGTGCTCGTCCTGGCGGGCGAAAGCGCGGAGGAAGTCGCCAAGGCCCATGGCTATAGCGGCGGTGGCGAAAAGGAAGGCGGCCATGGCGGTGGCGGCGGCGGCAGCTATGTGCCCTCCAATGTCCACATTCCGGCCAAGGGCATCGACCTGCCGACCCCGGCCAACCCGGCGGCCTATCAGGCGACCTATTTCCAGCTTCAGACGCCCTTCACCTCGAACATGTCCGACACGGATGCGTTTGCGCAGATCTCCATCGCCATTTCGACCTATTATGACATTCGCGTGGTCGAGGCGATCAAGACCCATGAGATGGCGATTCGCAGTCAGGTTTTGATGATGCTCGCCGAACAGCCGGTCGAGACGCTTTCCACGCCGGAGGGCAAAAGGGCGCTTCAGAGCAAGATCAAGACCATCATTAACGACATTTTGAAGCAAAAGACGGGCTATGGTGGCGTCGATAACGTTTATTTTACCAATTTCGTTATTCAATAGGGCTGCCTGAATGCGCGGGAAGTCCCCCGCCTGTGACGGCAGGGGACCAAAATGACCGACGTTCAAGCCTACGCCTTCGGGCGGGTGGAATCGCAGGCGCCGCTGATGCTTTCAGGGCTGGACCGGCTGGGCGAAAAGCTCGGCCGGCGTCTTCGTGCCTTGATCGAGCCGATTGCCGGGGCGCGCCCGCTTGTCACCACGCGGGACGCGCGGGCGCTGGAATTCGGCGCCTGGAGTGCCGAGGTGCCTGCATCCGCCAGCATCGGCGTCTATCGCCTGGCGCCGCTCAAGGGACAGGTGTTGCTGCGGCTGGACGCGGCGATGATCTCGACGCTGGTCGACTGCTTCTATGGCGGCATTGGCAATCGTCCGCTGGCCCAGCGCGGCGAGTTCACGCCCACCGAGGACCGGCTGATCGCGCGCATTTCCGATGGTTTCATGGCCCGGCTGGTGGAATGCTGGGCCGACATGCTGGCGATCGAGCCGGGGCTGATCGTGCGCGAGACCGGCGTGGGTTTCGCCGCCGCCGCGCAGCCGGGCGAGCAGATGGTGTTGCAACGCTTCACCCTCAGCATCAGCCGCGACAATGAATGGCCGGTCGACCTGCTGTTCCCGCTGGCCGCGTTGCGTGCCGTGGAGCCGCTGATGGGATCGAAGATGCCGGTGGACGAGGAACGCGCCGATCCCGTCTGGCAGGGGCGCATCGCCACGCGGATGCGCGACATCCGGCTGTCCACCCGCACGGTGCTGGCGCGTCCCAATCTGTCGCTGGCCGAGCTGATGCAGCTCAAGGCCGGAGACGTCATTCCCGTTACCATCAACCGCAGCCTGCCGCTGATCGTGGGCGACCGCATCGTCGCCCATGGCTCGATCGGCGAACAGGATGGCCGCGCCGCATTCCAGATTGAAAAGCTTGTACAGGGATCCGAACAATGAGCGATATGAGCGACGCCCCGCGCCTCGACAATGTGGGCGAGGACAGCATCAGCCGCATGGTGAACAACCGCCAGTTCCGGCTGCTGGCGGACATTCCCGTCCGCATGTCGGTGGAGGTCGGATCGACCTCGCTGCGTCTGGCGCAGGTCATGGACCTTGCCGAGGGCAGCGTGGTGGAACTGGACCGGCAGGCCGACGATCTGCTGGACATCATGGTGAACGGTGCACTGATCGCCAAGGGCGAGGTGGTGACGGTGAACGGGCGCTACGGCGTCCGTATCGTCGAGATCGCGGCGACCGAAACGCGGTTGGCGGGCGTTGAACGGCGCGGGTGAACAATTACCGCTTGCCTTGCGCGCTATAATTGGCAGACCGCTTGGCAAATTAACCATGAATCCGTGCCGGTTCTGATTGATCCGGAACCGATTTATGGATTTTGTTTACCGTGATTTCCGAGTCGTCAGACAGGTCCGTCTGACTTGAAATCACTCTAGTCGCGAAAGCCCGTTCATGATCTGGTACTTCGTCAAGCTGCTGATATTGTTGCCGCTGGTGGGGGGCATGGCCTTTGGCGCACTCTGGCTGTGGCGCAAATATCAGCCCGGCATGATGGTCGGGCAGAATGACCGCTCCCTGAAGGTGCTGGAAGCCTTGCCGATGGGGACTTTCGGCAAGCTCGCCGTGGTGGAGTTCGAGGGGAAGAAGATCCTGCTGTCCGTAACCCGCGGCCGCATCGAGAAGATCGCGGAAGGCGACTCCTATCGTGCTGGGCGCTGATGCTGTCGTTCCCGCGAAGGCGGGAGCCCATCTCCTGAGAGGTGCGTCTGGATGCGAGGTCCGGGGATGGATTCCCGCCTTCGCGGAAATGACGAAGTGGGTTGTGTTGGTGGTGCTGCTTGCAGCGCTGCTCTACGCCATGCCTGCCTTCGCGCAGGCCGCCCCGGCTGCCCCCCCCGCCGACAATGGTGGCGCGCTGACCCGTGCCATGGGGCAGATTTCGGGCGATGGCCGCTCGCTGTCGCTGAGCCTGCAAATCCTGATCCTCATGAGCCTGTTGACGGTGCTGCCGTCGCTGGTGCTCATGATGACCAGCTTCACCCGTATTCTGATCGTCCTGTCTCTGCTGCGTCAGGCGCTGGGGTTGCAGCAGACGCCGCCCAATCAGGTTCTGGTAGGCCTGACCCTGTTCCTGTCGCTGTTCGTGATGCGGCCCTATGTCGACCAGATCAACGCGCAGGCCTTTGACCCCTATGGCAAGGGGCAGATTTCCATCGAGGAAGCCGTGGGCCGCTCGGGCAAGGTGCTGCATGGCTTCATGGCCAAGCAGACGCGCGAAACCGACCTCAAGCTCTTCGCCAATCTGGCTGAAGCGCCCGCCGTCCGATCGCCCGCCGACATTCCCTTCTCGATCCTGCTGCCCGCCTTCGTGACGTCGGAACTGAAGACCGCGTTCCAGATCGGCTTCATGATCTTCCTGCCGTTCCTGATCATCGATCTGGTCGTTGCCTCCACGCTGATGGCGCTGGGCATGATGATGCTGTCCCCGACGATCATCTCCATGCCGTTCAAGCTGCTGCTGTTCGTGCTGGTGGATGGCTGGGCGCTGACGATGGGGTCGCTTGCCGGCTCCTTCGCGACATAGGAACCGCAGGATGGAGAACGCCGATTTCTTCATGGGGCTGGCGCAGCAGGCGCTGTGGATCACGGCGCTGGCGGCAGCGCCGATCCTGATTCCGGCGCTGGTCGCGGGCGTGCTGATCGGCATGATCCAGGCGGCGACCTCCATCAATGAGCAGACGCTGAGCTTCATTCCCAAGATTCTGGTCGTCGGAGCGATGCTGGTGATCTTCGGCGGGTCGATCATGGTGCTGATCGCCGATTTCACCCGCGAGATTTTCGAACGCATACCGGACCTGCTTCAATGATCGCTCCGGGCTTCGCCAATGTGGAAGTCCAGCTGTGGATATGGCTGATCGCCATGATCCGTCCGGGCGCGGCCTTCATGGCGGCACCCGTTTTCGGCGCGCCGGCGGTGCCGTTGCAACTGCGGCTGATCCTGTCGCTGGCGCTGGGCATGGCGGCGCTCAACAGCGTGCATATCGTGCTGCCCCATGACGGCGTCGCCAGCTTCGAAGGGATCATGCTGGTCGCGGGCGAAGTGCTCGCCGGTCTGGCCATGGGCTTTGCGGTGCAGATCGGCTATGCCGCCGCGCTGGTCGCGGGGGAGGCCATCGGCAACACCATGGGCCTGAATTTCGCGGCGATGGTCGATCCCTCTTCGGGGCAGGCGACGCAGGCGGTGGGACAGTTCCTCTCGATCCTTGCCACCTTCCTGCTGCTCGCCATGGACGGGCATCTGATGCTGGTGAGCTTTGTCGTGCAGAGCTATCAGGCGATCCCGCCGGGCGGCGCGCTGCTGAGCAACGACGCGGTCTGGCATCTGATCGAATTTGGCGGCGCGCTGCTGGGTGCGGGGCTGACCATTGCATTGCCGGTCGGTTTCGCGCTGGTGCTGGTGCAGATCGTCATGGGCATGCTGTCCCGAACGGCGCCCGCGCTCAACCTGTTCGCGGTCGGCATGCCGGTGGCGCTGATGGCCGGACTGATCCTGCTGGCCATGGCCGTGCCGATCATGGGCGAGGGCATCACCATCGCGCTCAAGGCTGGCCTCGATCAGGCCCAGTCTCTGTCGGAAGGGCGCTGAGCCATGGCGGAGAGCAATGGCGGCGGCGAAAAGACCGAAAAGCCGACAGCCAAGAAGCTGAAGGACGCCGCGAAAAATGGCGATATCCTTCAGTCCCGCGATCTGGCCACCGCTCTGGTGGTGATGGCGGGGATCGGCTGGATCGCCGTCACCGGCCCTTCGGTCGTGGAATCGCTGTCGCAGATGCTGGTTCAGGCATTGCGCTTCAATCGCGAGGATATCGTCAATTTCGCCCCCGCCGCCCGTGGTTTCAGCCTGCTGTCGGGGATCGCCCTGCCGGTCGCGGGGATCATGCTGGCGACGCTGATCGCGGCAATTGCCGGGCCTGCGCTGCTGGGGTCGCTCGGCTTCCGTCCCGGCGCCTTCACGCCCAAGGCATCGAAGCTCAATCCCGCCTCCGGCCTCAAGCGCATGTTCGGGCTTCAGGGTTTGATCGAACTCATCAAGTCGATCGCCAAGGTGTCGTTGCTGGGCGCCATCGGCGTCTGGATGATCTGGGACCGGATGACCGAGATTATTGGTCTTGGGAAATCGGGGCTGGCGCCCGCCATGTCGGACCTGGGCAATATGTTCATCATGACCTGTCTGGTGATGGCGGGTGGTTTGTTCCTGATCGCGGGCATCGACGTGCCCGCGCAGCTCATGCAGCGGTCCAAGCGGCTGTCGATGAGCAAGCAGGAGATCAAGGACGAGCATAAGGAAAGCGAAGGCTCGCCGGAACTGAAAGGGCATATCCGCCGCCGCCAGTTCGAGGTATTGAGCGGCTCCACCCGGAAGGCGGTGGCCGAGGCCAGCGTCATCATCACCAACCCGACCCATTTCGCCGTCGCTCTGCGCTACAAGCCGGGGCAGGACGCAGCGCCGGTCGTGGTGGCGCGTGGTTGCGATGCGGTGGCGGCGGCGATCCGCGATCTGGCCGACCAGAATGGCGTGACGGTGCTGCAATATCCCGAACTGGCGCGCGCTATCTACTTCACCTCGCGCGCCGGGCAGATCGTCAATGAAGGTCTCTACATGGCGGTCGCGACGGTGCTGGCCTTCGTCTTCCGGGTGGAGAATCGCATGGCGGGCGAGATGGACCGACCGTTCATTACGGTGCCGGACGATCTGCGCTTCGACGCGGACGGCAAGAAAATGCCGTAGATTCAATAGGGTTATGGAAAATAACGATCCTTAATTCAAGTTTAGGATTTATTGTCCGTATAATATTCACGGGCGCGCATTAAGATGGTGCGTCATGGACGACTATTTTTCGCGGACTGAGATATCGCCGGTTGAGCGCAGCGCCAACCGGGCGCCCTCGGCCGTTTCCGCAATCCGGCCGGTTTCTCCGGCCACCACCGCCGGCACGGTGCGCCGCGGCGGCGGGTCGGCATCTCGGGCCACCGTCGATGATCAATCCTCGTCGGAAGGCAGCATCGCCAGCAGCGCCGAATATGCCAGGGTCCATGCCCGCATCGCCGACATATTGGCGGATTTGCGCAGCCAGGGCAGCACCACCACGGTCGATGGGGCGGCAGAGGAAATCCAGTCGATGCTGCCGTCGCCGCAGGTGCTGGTGCCCTTGCCGCCTGCTTCGAAAGAGGCGGTGGAAAGCTCCATCCGCATCGCCAGGCGCATTGTGGAGCAGGCCGCTTATGCCCATGCCGCGCAGGCCAATATGGGGGGCGGGGCCGTCGACCAGATCATCTCTGCCGGGGTCTGACGCGCGCCTTTCCGCTTTTTTGCGGTGGCCCATGAAAATCATTCCTAAAGGTCTTGGGCCTAGGGCCGTTCTCGCATTTGAAAGGACGGCCCAATGACTTCGGTGAGCAGCAGCATCTTGACGGCGCTTGGTGCGGGATCGGGTATCGATACCTCATCGCTCGTGTCCAGCCTGGTCAGCGCGACCAAGGAGCCGCGCCAGACCGCGATCACCAGTCGCCAGACGACGAACAATGCGCGCATTTCCGCGCTGGCCTCCGCCTCCAGCTCGCTCGATACCTTTGCCGATGCGCTGAACAGCCTGCTGGCAGGCACCGGCTATTCGGGCACGCCTGCCTCCAATGACGCCAGCATCGTCGCCGTCAGCGCGCTGCCCGGCGGGACGCCGGCGGGCCTGCCCGCGCAGATCGTGGTCAACCAGCTTGCCTCCGCGCGGTCGCTGGCATCCACTCCGGTGGCCGGCGCCACGTCCAGCACGGCGGTGGGCGAAGGGCAGCTGACCCTGACGGTCGCCGGCAAGAGCCAGACGATCACCATCGATTCGACCAATAACAGCTATGCCGGGCTCGCGGCCGCGATCAACAATGCCGGGCTGGGTGTCACGGCGTCGGTCGTCACCGATACGCAGGGCACGCGGCTGGTGATGAAGGGGCCGACGGGCGCCGCCAACGATATCTCGCTGACCAGCGTGTCGGGCACCGATCTGGCGAAGTTCGCATGGAACGGCACGGACAGCGCCACCATGGCTTCGGCGGGCGATCCCAAGGATGCGATCATTCTGCTCGACGGGGTGGAGCAGCATTATGCCGGCAACACCATCGACAGCGCGATCGCCTATCTGCGTATCGACCTCAACAAGGCGGCGCCGGGCACGAGCGTCACGCTGGCCACGACGGAACCGACCACCTCCATGCGCGACCTGATGGTCGAGTTCGTCGACGCCTATAACACGCTGATGAAGGCGCTGAACACGGCGACGGCTACCGGCACCGACTCCTCGAACGCAGGGGTGTTGAACGGCGAATCATCGATCCGCGACATGAAGCGGCAATTGTCGCAGATCGTGTCGACCCAGCTGACCTCCACCGGCACCTACAAGACGCTGAACGATCTGGGCGTCAGCACCAATCGCGACGGCACGCTGTCGCTGGACACGACGATGCTGGACAAGGCGATCGCGGCGGACCCGACGGCCATCACGCAGATGCTGAACCCGTCGGTCAAGACCGACACCAATATCGGTCTGGCCGGGCTGATGGACAAGGTTCGCACCAATATCGAGAAGGATGGCGGACCGCTTGCCAGCTCCCAGGCCCAGTACAAGGCGCTGGCGACTGACCTGAGCGATCAGCTCGACAAGCTCGACACGCAGATGGCGGATTATCAGGACCAGCTGACCAAGGTCTATTCGGCCATGGAAACCCGGCTGTCCGCGCTCAAGGCGACGCAGAGCTATCTGGAGCAGCAGGTTGCGCTCTGGACCAAAAGCAACAATTGATAAAAAAGGGTCAGGAAGATCATGTTCTATAATCATGGCGGCTTTGGCGGCGCGGCGGCGCGGCGTTATGCGGCGGTCCACACCGGCAGCCGGATCGAGGGCGCGACGCCTCATGCACTGGTCAAGGTGCTGTTCGACGAGCTGCTGCTGGCGCTGGACGCCACCGCGTTGGCCGAGCGGAACGGTGATCGGCTCAAGGTGTCGGACAAGCAGGCCCGCGCCATGTCGATCCTCTTCGCGCTGGAATCGAGCCTGGACTTCGGCAAGGGCGGTGACATCGCGACCGGCCTCGCGCAAATCTATCGCGAGGCGCGCCGCCTGCTGCTGGTCGGCGCGAAGGACCATGTTGTGGAGCCGGTGGAGCAGGCCCGCGCGATGATCGGGGAAATCGCCGATGCCTGGACCCAGATCGGCCAATAAGCGGCTGATCCACGCATTGCCGTAGCGGGTTGCGCCCTCGGGTGTGCCCTTGTATAGGCAGCGCTCGCAAAGGGCGGCCCGGCGGGGGCCGCCTTTTTGCGTTTCGGAACGTACAATCAGCCCAGAAAGGGAAGGACCATGTTGATTACGCCGCTCATGCCCGTTTACCCCCGGTGCGATGTACGCCCGGTCCGAGGCGAGGGCTGCTATCTGATCGGGGAGCGCGGCGAGCGCTATCTGGATTTCGCCAGTGGCATCGCGGTCAACCTGCTGGGCCATGGGCATCCGAAACTGGTCAAGGCGATCGCGGATCAGGCCGCGACGCTGATGCACACGTCGAACCTCTACGGCATGCCGCTGGGCGAGACATTCGCGCAGCGTCTGGTCGACGCGACCTTCGCCGACACGGTGTTCTTCACCAATTCGGGGGCCGAGGCGGTGGAGTGCGCGATCAAGACCGCGCGCCGCTATCACTACGCCAATGGCGAGGCGCACCGGCACAAGATCATCAGCTTCGACAATGCCTTCCACGGGCGGACGCTGGGCACGATCTCCGCGACCAGCCAGCCCAAGATGCGCGACGGCTTCGAACCGCTGTTGCCCGGCTTTACCGTGGTGCCGTTCAACGATCTGGAGGCCGCGACGGCCGCCGTCGATGAGAATACGGCCGGTTTCCTGGTGGAAACGGTGCAGGGTGAGGGCGGCGTGACTCCGGCGACACAGGAGTTCCTCTCCGGCCTGCGCAAGCTGTGCGACGAAAAGGGCATGCTGCTGATCCTGGACGAGGTGCAGTGCGGCTATGCCCGCACCGGCACCTTCTTCGCTCATGAGCAATATGGCCTGAAGCCCGACATCATGGCGGTCGCCAAGGGTATCGGCGCGGGCTTCCCGCTGGGCGCCTGCCTTGCCACGGAAGAAGCGGCCAAGGGCATGGTGTTCGGCACCCATGGCTCGACCTATGGCGGCAATCCGCTGGCCATGGCGGTCGGCATGACCGTGCTGGACGAGGTGCTGGGCGAGGGGTTCCTTGATCATGTGAAGGCGATGGGCGCGCGTCTGCGTTCGGCGCTGGAGCAGCTGATCCCCAATCATGACGGCATGTTCGAGGATGTGCGCGGCATGGGCCTGATGCTGGGCGTCAAGATGACGGACAGCTATGATGCGCGCAATTTCGTGGCGCATCTGCGCGACAATCATGGCCTACTGGCGGTGTCGGCGGGGCAGAATGTGGTGCGCATCCTGCCGCCCCTCGTCATCGAGGAAAGCCATATCGCCGAATGCATCGAAAGGCTGTCGGCCGGTGCGCGGAGTTTTGCGGACGCAAACGCGGCCTGACACCAATCATCCCCCTCCGTCCGCTTGAAGCGGACGGAGGATGGGAATGGGGGTTTTCATGACCAGACATTTTCTGAACCTGAGTGACGCGGGCGGCGATGCGATTGCCGCCATGATAGCCGATGCCATCGACCGGAAGGCAGCGCGCAGGAGCTGGCCCAAGGGGCAGGCCGATGCGGATGCGCCGCTGGCCGGCCATACGCTGGCGATGATCTTCGAGAAGAATTCGACCCGGACCCGCGTCAGCTTCGACATGGCGATCCGGCAGTTGGGCGGCACCTCGCTGATCCTGGACGGCGCGACCAGCCAGCTCGGCCGGGGCGAAACGGTGGCCGACACGGCCCGCGTGCTGAGCCGCATGTGCGACGCCATCATGATCCGCACCGACGATCATGCGAAGATCGAGGAAATGGCGCATTATGCCAGCGTTCCGGTGATCAACGGCCTGACCGACCTGTCGCATCCCTGTCAGATCGTGGCGGACCTGCTGACCGTGGTGGAACATGGCGTGGCGTTGCCGGGCAGCCAGTGGGCCTGGCTGGGCGACGGTAATAATGTGCTGCATTCGATCGTCGAGGCGGCGGGCCTCATGAAATTCGATGTGCGCATCGCCGTGCCGGAGGGCTATGATCCCGACCCGTCCTTTGAGACCGAAGCCCGCACGCGCGGCGCACAGATCATCCACAGCCGCGATCCGCAGGCGGCGGTCGCGGGCGCCGATATCGTCGTCACCGACACCTGGATCTCCATGGGGCAGGCCCATGCCGAGGAGAAGCTGGCGGCGATGATGCCCTATCAGGTGACGCCCGAATTGATGGCGCTGGCCAAGCCGACCGCCAAATTCCTGCACTGCCTGCCTGCCCATCGCGGCGAGGAAGTGGTGGAAGCGGTGATCGACGGCCCGCAGTCGGTGATCTGGGACGAGGCGGAAAACCGCATCCATGCCCAGAAGTCGGTTCTGCTGTGGGCGCTGGGCCGCCTCGGTTGAGTTTGAATGGGGCGACCCTATCTAAGCGCCTTTGCATGACTGGCCCGTCGAACAGCGGGTCGCACGGAGCCTGATTTGACCTCTACCGCCCCTATCGACCACGCCCTTGGCTTCACCATCCCCTCGCGCCATGTGCGTGGGCGGATCGTGCGGCTGGGGCCGGTCCTTGACGATGTACTGGCCGCCCATGCCTATCCGCCGCAGATCGAGCGGTTGCTTGCCTCCGCGCTGGTGCTGGCGGCGCTGCTGGGTTCGACGCTCAAGGATGCGGGCGGGCAACTGACGCTTCAGGCGCAGACCGAAAATGGCGTCGTCAGCCTGCTGGTCGCCGATTACAAGGGCGGCGAAGTGCGCGGCTATGCCAAGTTCGACGCCGACCGGCTGGTCGAACTGGGTCCCGACCCGACCTTGTTCGGGCTTTTCGGCAAGGGCTATCTCGCCATCACCTTCGATCAGGCGGTGAGCGGCGAGCGCTATCAGGGGATCGTGCCGCTCGAGGGCGAATCGCTGGCGGACGCGGCGGAGCATTATTTCTTCCAGTCCGAACAGATTCCCAGCATCATCCAGATCGCGACCCGCCATGACGCGGGCGAGGGGTGCCTTGCCGCGGGCCTGCTGCTCCAGCATCTGCCGGAGGGCGAAGTGGGACGCGAGCGGTTGCATGTCCGCCATGATCATCCGGAATGGGAACATGTTCAGGCGCTGGCCCATACGCTGAAGGACGCGGAACTGACCGACGGCGATCTGCCGTTGAGCGACATCGTGTGGCGGCTGTTCCATGAAGAGGATGAGGTGCGCGTCACCGATCCGACAGCGCTTACCAAGGGGTGCCGTTGCGACCTTGGCCATATTCGCAGCGTCATTGGCCGCTTCCCGGCGGCGGAGCGGGCGGAGATGGCCGACGATCAGGGGGTCATCGGCGTCGATTGCGCCTTCTGTTCGCGGCTGTTCCCGGTCGCGCTCGACAGCTTCGCGGGGGGCTGAGGCACCGCGCCCGTGCCAATGCTGCTATCAAATTGCCGCATTTGGCGCGCAAGACGGATGCCGATCAGGCGATCGACAGGGGGATCGGAATGATGGCGGGACGGCTTGCCCTTGCCTTGACGATGATGATGACGACGGGCGCGGCCGTTCATCCGGCTGCTCCCCCGCCGCACCTGCCCAAGGGGTTGGAAGCGGGTGAATGGCAATTGCGCGAGCGGGGTACGGGGGTGGTCCGCCGGCTCTGCGTCGCCCATCTGAACCAACTGCTGCAAAGCCGCCATGGGGGCGGGGGTTGCAAGAGCCTGACCGTGAACGAGACGCCCAAGCGGCTTGTCGTCAGCTATGAATGCGGCGCGGCGGGCAATGGGCGGACCGACCTTCGCGTTGAAACGCCCCGGCTGGTGCAGATATCGTCGCAGGGGATCGCCAATGGCGCGCCCTTCGACTTTGCGCTGGAAGGGCGATGGGTCGGCGCCTGCCATTAAGTCCGACTCGCTTGCACTGACGCGCCGGGAGGCGTAGCGCGGCGATCATGGTTGCCAATAGCGAAAAATTCGCCGTCGTCCTGCTGTCCGGCGGGCTCGACTCCATGGTTGCGGGCGGGCTGGCGCGCGAGGCCGGTTATCGGGTGCACGCGCTCTCGATCGACTATAATCAGCGGCATCGCCTGGAATTGCAGGCGGCGGGGCGCATTGCCTCGGCGCTCGACGCGGTGTCCCATATCGTGCTGCCGCTGGACCTGACGGCCTTTGGCGGGTCGGCGCTGACCGCCGATATCGCCGTACCCAAGGATGGTGTCGGTCCCGGCATTCCCATCACCTATGTGCCTGCGCGCAACACCATCTTCCTGTCGCTGACCCTGGGTCTGGCCGAAGTGGCGGGGGCGAGCGACGTGTTCATCGGGGTCAATGCGCTCGATTATTCGGGCTATCCCGACTGCCGGCCGGAATTTATCGACGCCTTCCAGACAATGGCGACGCTGGCGACCAAGGCCGGGGTCGAGGGGCATCCCATCCACATCAACGCGCCGCTCCAGCATATGAGCAAGGCCGATATCGTGCGGGAAGCGCATCGGCTGGGGCTGGACGCGGGGTTGAGCTGGTCCTGTTACGACCCGACGCCCGACGGCAAGCATTGCGGCCTGTGCGACAGTTGCCGCCTGCGCTCCAAGGGCTTTGAGGAGGCGGGGCTGCCCGATCCCACCATCTATGCGGTGAAGCCCTGACGCCATGAGCTATGCGGTCAAGGAAATGTTCCTCACCCTGCAAGGCGAAGGCGTTCATGCCGGGCGCCGGGCGGTGTTCCTGCGCTTTGCCGGATGCA
Source organism: Sphingobium sp. EM0848 (assembly GCF_013375555.1). Classification (NCBI taxonomy): domain Bacteria; kingdom Pseudomonadati; phylum Pseudomonadota; class Alphaproteobacteria; order Sphingomonadales; family Sphingobiaceae; genus Sphingobium; species Sphingobium sp. EM0848. Next base: position 2,254,295 of record NZ_JABXWB010000001.1, on the reverse strand, counting down.
ATCTGTGGACCGGGCGGGAGCAGGATCGGGCGAGTGCGGTCTGCCAGTTCTGCGATACCGATTTCGTCGGCACGGATGGCGATGGCGGCGGCAAGTTCGCGGATGCCGACAGTCTGGCCGATGCGGCGCTCGCCTTTTGGGGTGAGGGGCGGGAGGGGCGCTATATCGTGCTCACCGGTGGGGAGCCGATGCTTCAGATCGACGATGCGCTGGTCGATGCGCTGCATAAGCGGGGTTTTGCCATTGCGGTCGAGAGCAACGGCACCTTGCCCGCGCATCCGGGTCTGGATTGGGTTTGCATCAGCCCCAAGGCCGGGAGCGAGGTGGTGCAGCGCAGCGGCAATGAACTGAAGCTGGTCTGGCCGCAACCGGGGCAGGGACACAGTCTGGCCGATGTCGAGGCTATGGAGGGGTGGGCCTTCGACCATCTGCTGATCCAGCCGCTGGACGATCCGAATGCGGCGCGCAATGCGCAGGCGGCGGTGGATCTGGTGATGGACCGGCCACGCTGGAGGCTGAGCCTCCAGTCCCATAAATATCTGGGGTTGCGGTAGAAACCGCGCTCCTGCTTTCACAGGAGCGCATCAGTGCCTGTTCAGGGCTGGCCGCCGGTTTTCTGGTTCCAGGCCGTCTGGCAGGCGGGCAGCAGCTTGCCCTTCTTCCAGCATTTGGGGTCGAAAGAGGGCAGCGCCAGCGAATAGCTGCGGCCCGGATCGCCATAAAATTGTTCGCCCGCGAGGATCAGCGACTTCTTGATGGAGCCAAGGCCGTTGCGGGCGACTTCATTGAGCGTCCCGCGCTGGGCGAAGATCGCCTGCCGCCCGACCAGTGCCGCTGCCTGACAGAAGCCGCGCTGCGCCTGCACCGTCGAATAGCCTGAATAGATGCGCGTACCATATTGGTCCGACGCCATCTCGCCGGGCTTCCCCTTGCCCACGGTGCGCTGGAAATAGCCGAGCAGCGTGGCCTGCGCCGAATCCAGTTCGGCGTCATGATGGGCGATCATGGCGTTATAGTTGCTGATCGACAGCAGGGTCGGTTCGAACTGGCATTGCAGCGCCGCGACATTGAGCGCCGCGCGCAGGTTCCACACGAGCCCCGCCTTGATCTCCGCCGCATTGGCGCCGGGCAGGCCGAGCGCGGTCGCGGCCTCCGCATCGGTCAGCGGCGGGGTCGAGAAATCGGGCGGCGACCAGAAGAATTGCGCCGCGGCGGGCTGGGCCAGCAGGGGCATGGCCAGAGCCGTCAACCCCAGAGCGGCGCGGCGCGCGTTGGAACGGAATGTCATCGAAATCCTCTCTGGAAACATGGCTGCTGGATATCGTCCGGCTGAGTTTTGGCGGTCCTGCCCAGGCGCATCTGTATCACGCCTGAATGGGAGCACCAGCCTATTGATCGGAAAGAACTTCCGTATCTGCCGCCGGCTTTTCCTCGCCGTCCTTGGGCTTCTTCGGGGCGGGCGCGGGCGTGGCGGCATTGTCGCTGTGATTTGCGGGCACCGCCAGGGCGCCGCCTTCGCTCTGTACGCCGTCCAGATCGGTCATGGCGTCGGTGGCGGTGCCGTCGACCACCTCCATATGGTTCATGGGAACGGCGGTGCTGTTCTTTTCCTTGCCGCCGCAGGCCGCCAGGGCCATGCAGCCGGACAGGATCATCGTCGTACAAACCATCTTCGCGTCAAGGCGCATCCGGGTCTCCATCAAGCGTGTTTCAGCATGCCCGGTAGCCCCCCACCTGGCGAAAGCCGTGACCCTAGCGGCCCGTACCGCATTGCTCAACCCCCGCCCCGTCGCCGGAGGGGCAGCGGCGCAGGCGGCTGAGGAAGGCGGGGAAATGACGCTTCAGCGCTGCGTCCAGGTCCGCCATTGACGCTTTTATGCCCAAAGCGGCGATGCTGGTCACGGGATATTCGGCCAGACCGCACGGTACGATGCCTCCGAAATGGGACAGGTCGGGATCGACATTGATCGAAAAACCGTGGAGCGTGACCCAGCGCCGCACCCGGATGCCGAGCGCGCCGATCTTCGCCTCCTGACCCTGCCGGTCGTCGGTCCAGATGCCGATGCGGCCCTCCGCGCGGCGGGCGGATATGCCAAGGTCGCCCAGCGCGTCGATCATCCAGCCTTCCAGATGATGGACGAAATTGCGCACGTCCTTGCCGCGTTCGCGCAGGTCGATGTTGAGATAGCCGATGCGCTGGCCGGGGCCATGATAGGTATAACGGCCACCGCGCCCGGCATCGTGCACGGGGAAGCGCGGGTCGAGCAGCTCGGCGGGATTGGCACTGGTGCCCGCCGTGTAGAGCGGCGGATGTTCCAGCAGCCAGACCCGTTCGCCGGCCTGTCCTTCGAAGATCGCGGCGGCCCGCGCCTCCATGTCCGCCAGCGCGGCGGGATAGTCGACGGGCGCGCTGTCGACACGCCATTCGATGGATTGCGGCGCTGAGGATGGGGGCGGGGATGACATGGCGCTTCCTTGACTTGGCGCGGGCGAGCGATCAAGTCTCCTGCGCGTTTTCCAGACTATCACAGGGCGTAAAGATATGGCGACAATGTCCATCGGCAAGGCTTGGGAGGAGGCGGTCGCCTTCGTCCAGCGCGAAAGCAGCCTGCTGTTCCCCGTCGCCCTGCTGTTCATCGCCTTGCCCAGCGTCATATTGGGCGAGATGACGCCGCCCGAACTGACGGCCTGGGCCGCATCGCAGCCGCGCGGCGCATTGCCGCCGATCCCCGCCAGCTATGTGCTGGCGATGCTGCTGACGGCGCTGTTGATCTGGTTCGGGTCGCTGGCCCTGTTCGCGCTGGCGCTGCGTCCGGGCATCAGCGTGGGAGAGGCGCTGCGGCTCAGCCTAGCGCGCTTGCCCGTGCTGATCGGGACCAGCTTCGTCGCCGGGGGCGCGATCGCACTGGCCCTGATTGTGCTGACCCTTGTGGGAATGGTGATCGCCGCTGTGTCCCCGGCGCTGCTGGCGCCGCTGCTGGGGGCGGCCATGGTGGCGGTGCTGGCCTTTGTCGGCGTGCGGCTCGTGCTGCTCAACCCCGTGGTGATCGACGGGCAGGACGGCGTGGTTGCATCGTTGAAGCGGAGCTGGCAGCTGACCAAGGGCCATTTCTGGCATTTGCTGGGCCTGATCGCCGTGCTCTCGCTGCTCTCGCTGATCGCCAGTTCCGCTGCGCAGGCGGTGTTCGGCATCATGGGCCGCCTGATTGCTGGTGCAGACGGTGCGCGGTTGATCGGCGGGGTGGCGGCCGCCGCCGTTTCGACCGTGGTGCAGGTCTATATGCTGGTGATGCTCGCCCGCCTCTACCGGCAGGCGTCGGAACGCTGATATTTCCTCGATGGTCGCGATTTCTTAACCGGCGATGCGATCGCCTGGAAATCGCTCCAGCAACGGCACATGCGGCGCGGCGTCGCGCGGCAACAGGCCGGCGAGGCGGGGGTCGGCGAAAATCTCCACCTCACGCCTGGTTGGAATGAAGCCGGACTTGCGATAGAAACCCAGCGCCGCCGGGCTGTCGAGCGTGCAGCTATGCACCCAGAAGCGGGTCACGTCCTTGCGCCAGGCCAGCGCCTTGGCCTGTGCCATCAGCCATTTGCCGAAGCCCTTGCCATTGAGTTCCGGAATCAGTCCGAAAAAGGCCAGTTCACAATCGGGCATCGACCGGAAATCCAGTTCCAGCAGGCCGACCTCCACGCCGCGGGGGTCGGTGACGGCATAGATTTCCACGGCGGGGTCTTGGATGATCGCGCGCAGCTCCTCATCGCACATCGCCAGTCGGGAGAACCAGAGCCACGGTTCCCCTACCCGCCGGAACAGCGTGCGATAGGCTTCCAGCGTCGGGGCCTTCCATGGCACCAGCCGCAGCGGCGCGGGCGGGATGGGGGCAGGCCGGGGCCGTTCCCGCATCTCCAGATGGGTTACAATCGTGGCGATCTGGTCGTCTGCGACAGGGGTGAGGCTCATATAAGGCTCAACTCCAGGCGGCCATGGGCGGCAGGCTCATCAGGATGGCGTCGATATTGCCGCCGGTCTTGAGGCCGAAGAGCGTGCCGCGATCATGCACCAGATTGAATTCGGCATAGCGGCCGCGCCATTCCAGCATCTGGGCGTAGTCCGCCTCCGACCAGCTTTCCTGCATCCGCCGCCTTACGATCGGCGGGAAGGCCTTGAGGAAGGCATCGCCCACATCGCGGGTGAAGGCGAAATTGGCATCGAATGCGGCCTCATCGGCGCATTCCAGATGGTCGTAGAAAATGCCGCCCACGCCGCGGTGGACGCCGCGATGAGGGATGAAGAAATAATCGTCGGCCCATGCCTTGAAGCGGGGATAATGGTCCGCGTCATGGGCGTCGCAGGCGGCTTTCAGCACGGCATGGAAATGGGCGGTGTCCTCCTCCCGCGGGAGCGGGGGATTAAGGTCCGCCCCACCGCCGAACCAGCGTTTCGACGTTACCAGAAAGCGCGTATTCATGTGCACGGCGGGCACATGCGGATTGGCCATGTGCGCAACCAGGCTGATGCCGGTGGCGAAGAAATTGGGGTCTTCCCCGGCGCCATGGATCGTCTTGGCGAATTCCGGGGAGAAGGTCCCGCCGACGGTCGAGACATTGACGCCGACCTTTTCGAACACCTTGCCCTTCATGACGCCGCGCACGCCGCCGCCGCCTTCGCCCGGGGCGATGCCGGGCGCTTCGCGGTCCCAGGCGATATAGTCGAAGCGGGCGTCCGATCCCGCCTCGCGCTCGATCGCCTCAAATTCGGCGCAGATCCGGTCCCTCAGCGACTCGAACCAGTGGCGGGCGGCTTGCTGTTGCGGATCGAGGGTCAGGGTCATTGCGGGAAACTTCCAGTCTGGCGAAGGGCTTCGGCAACCGCGATGCCCGTGGAAACGGCGATGTTCAAGGATCGAAAGCCCGGCGCCATCGGAATGCGCACGCGGACATCGGCCAGATCGCGCACGTTGACGGGCACGCCTGCGCTCTCCGATCCCATCAGAAGGATATCATCCTCGCGAAATTCGACATCGGGCAGGCGCTGCGAGGCGTGGCTGCTCATCAGCATCAGCCGCCGTCCCTCGGCCCGGCGGACGGTGTCGAACGCTTCGAAATTGGCGTGGCGGGTGACGTCGGCGGACGCGCCATAATCCATCGCCGCGCGCTTCAGCTTCGCGTCGGAAAAAGCGAATCCCATCGGCATGATGATGTCCACGGGCACGGAAAAACAGGCGGCGAGGCGCAAAATGGCCCCGACATTGCCGGCAATTTCGGGTTGATAAAGGGCGATACGCATGCCCCGCGCCATAGAACAGCCCGGCAAATTCTCCTAGCCTGTCTAAATTGCTTGGCAAATGGCGCATCCTACGGTTATCAGGCCTTCAAACCGCGCCGGTGGGGGATAGGCGGCATCCATTTGCATGGGCGTCTGCGGATCTTCCCGACACCATAACCGAACACGGTAATGCGGCGGGGTCAGGGACGTTCTTGCAAGGGTTGAGGTGCATGGCGATCGTGGAACATATGGAGAGTGAGGGAGCATTCGGCTCCGCAGGGGGAGGCGAAGGTGTTCGCCGCCGCGATTTCATCAACATCGCCGCCGTGAGTTTCGCGGGCGTTGGCGCGGTCGCGGTCGTCGTGCCGCTGGTCGACCAGATGAACCCCAGCGCCGACGTGCTGGCGCTCGCTTCGACCGAAGTCGATCTTTCTTCGATCCAGCCGGGGCAGGCGATCAAGACCACTTTCCGGTCGCAGCCGCTGTTCGTCCGGCACCTGACCGACAAGGAAATCGCCGAGGCCGACAAGGTCGACCCGTCCACGCTGCGCGACCCGCAGACGCTGGAGCAGCGCACCGTCGACGGCAAGAAGCAGTGGTTGATCACCATGGGCGTCTGCACCCATCTGGGCTGCGTGCCGCTGGGCGCGGGCGAGGGTGAGAATCGCGGCGAGTTCGGCGGTTATTTCTGCCCCTGCCACGGGTCTTCCTATGACACGGCGGCCCGCATCCGTAAGGGGCCTGCCCCCAAGAACCTGGAAGTGCCGAAGTACAGCTTCACTTCCGATACTGCCATTCTTGTGGGTTGAGGGGGTAGAAGATGAGCTTTCCCTGGGCTGAACAATATACTCCCAAGCATCCCGCGATGCAGTGGATCGACGAGAAGCTGCCATTGCCGCGCCTCGTCTACAACGCCGTGGGCGCTGGCTATCCGGTGCCGCGCAACCTCAATTATTTCTGGAACTTCGGCGTGCTCGCCGGTCTGGCGCTGGTGATCCAGATCGTCACCGGCGTCATCATGGCGATGCATTACGGCGCCAACACCGCCGTCGCCTTCGCCACCGTCGAGCAGACGATGCGCGACGTGAATGCGGGCTGGCTGATGCGCTATGCGCACGCGACCGGCGCCAGCTTCTTCTTCATCGTGGTCTATCTCCACATCTTCCGCGGCCTCTATTTCGGTTCCTACAAGGCGCCGCGTGAGATGGTGTGGCTGCTTGGCCTCGTCATCTTCCTGCTGATGATGGCGACCGCTTTCATGGGCTATGTGCTGCCCTGGGGGCAGATGAGCTATTGGGGCGCCAAGGTGATCACCGGCCTGTTCGGTGCGATCCCGGTGGTGGGCGAACCGATCCAGACCTGGCTGCTGGGTGGTTTCGCGCCCGGTAACGCGTCGCTCAACCGCTTCTTCTCGCTGCACTTCCTGCTGCCCTTCGTGATCGCGGCGGTCGTGATCCTGCATATCTGGGCGCTGCATATTCCGGGCTCGTCCAACCCGACCGGCGTGGAAGTGAAGGGGCCGCAGGACACTGTGCCCTTCCACCCCTATTACACCGCGAAGGACGGTTTCGGGGCGGGCGTGTTCCTGATCCTGTTCGCGATCATGCTCTTCTATGCGCCCAACTATCTGGGTCACCCGGATAACTATATCGAGGCGAACCCGCTCTCGACACCCGCGCATATCGTGCCGGAATGGTATTTCTGGCCCTTCTACGCGATCCTGCGCGCCTTCACCGTCGACTTCTTCTTCGTGCCGGCGAAGCTGCTGGGCGTGCTGGCGATGTTCAGCTCGATCCTGCTGCTCTTCTTCCTCCCCTGGCTGGATACGTCGGCAGTGCGTTCGGGCAGCTATCGTCCGACTTTCCGGAAGTTCTTCTGGATCCTGATCATCGACGTGCTGATCCTGGGCTATTGCGGTGGCGCACCGGCAGCGGAACCCTATGTGATGATCTCGCAGGTCGCCGCGGCCTATTATTTCGCGCACTTCCTGATCATCCTGCCGCTGATCTCGCGCTTCGAAAAGCCGCTGCCGCTGCCCAATTCGATTACCGAGGCAGTGCTGGCGAAATATGGCAAGACCGACGGCGAACCCGTCGCGGTCCCGGCTGAATAAGGGGGAGTTGACAGGCATGGTTCGCATTGGCGCATTTCTTGTCGGCCTCTTCTTTTCCGGCTGGCTGTTGATTTCCTTCCTGGTGGGTGCGGTGGCCTATGTCACCGAGCCGCCGGCGGTTACGGTGGAGCATGAATTCCACCGGAATCCCAAGGAGGTTTCCTTCTCGTTCGACGGGCCTTTCGGCAAGTTCGACCAGGCGCAGTTGCAGCGCGGGTTCCAGGTGTTCAAGGAGGTCTGCTCGGCCTGCCACAGCCTGAAGTTCGTGGCGTTCCGCGACCTCAAGGGCATTGGCTATAATGATGCCGAGATCAAGGCGATCGCCAAGAACTGGGCGATCAAGACCCCTGACGTCGATCCCAAGACGGGCGAGATGTCGACTCGCGCGCCGGTGCCGGCGGATTATTTCCCCAAGCCCTTCGCGAACAATGTCGCGGCGGCGGCGGCCAACAACAACGCGATCCCGCCGGATCTGTCGCTGATGACCAAGGCGCGCCATCATGGCTCGGCCTATGTCTATTCGCTGATCACGGGCTTCCAGAACCAGCCGGCCGAGCTGCTCAAGGAATTCCCCGATGCCAAGACGCCGAACGGGCTGCACTACAACCCCTATTTCGCCAACCTGAATCTGGCGATGGCGCCGCCGCTGACGGCCGATGGTCAGGTGACCTATGGCGACGGCACCAAGGCGACCGTCGACCAGATGGCGCAGGACGTCGCGGCCTTCCTGACCTGGACCGCCGAACCCAAGCTGGAAAACCGCCGCCGTGCGGGTCTGGCAACGATCTTCTTCCTGCTGATCGCAACGGGCTTGGCTTATATGGCTTACCAGAATATCTGGGCGGACAAGAAAAAGGCCGCCTGATCGCGGTCGGTACGGAAACATCGGAGGGGGCGCGGGAAACCGGGCCCCCTTTTCTTTTGAGAGCCTATATGAGCGCTGACAGCCTAGCGGCCCTGGTCCGCACCATCCCCGACTTTCCCAAGCCGGGCATCCAGTTCCGCGATATCACAACCCTGTTGGCCGATGGGCAGGGACTGGCTGAACTGATCGAGCGCATGGCAGCGGTCGCCCGGCCGCTGGACCCGGACCTGATCGTCGGGATCGAGGCTCGGGGCTTTATCCTGGGTGCGGCACTGGCCCATGCGCTCGGCGCGGGCTTCGTGCCGGTGCGCAAGAAGGGCAAGCTGCCGGGCAAGACGGTCGGCATCGATTATGTGCTGGAATATGGCACGGACCGGCTGGAACTGCACGAAGGACAGATTGCGGAGGGCGCGCGGGTGCTCTTGGTCGACGATCTGATCGCGACAGGCGGCACGGCGCTGGCGGCAGCGCAACTGATCCGCGAGCAGGGGGCTTCCGTGCTGATGGCATTGTTCGCCATCGACTTGCCTGATCTGGGCGGCATGGCGGCGTTGGAGGCCGATGGTGTCTCTTCCGTCGCAATCATTGCCTTTGAGGGGCACTGACCGGGCGCCCTATTGCTGCAGGGCGTCCGCCAGAAGATCCACGGCTTGCGCCAGCCGTTCGTCGAGCAACGACAGCAATTGCGTCCATCCCAGCATGTCCGACAGTTCACCGGGACCATCGGAAACGCCGCGCAGGCCCATGACCGGCACGCGGAAACGCTGGCAGGCACGAACCACCGCGAAAGTTTCCATGTCGACCATGTCGGCGTCGATCGCGGCATAATCCTCCCCGCCCACGATATTCGCGCCGGTGGAGAGCCGCGCCGTGCGCAGTTCCAGCGGTGTGTGTAGCGGTATTTCGGGAGGGTGGTTGGAAAAGGGCGTGACGCCTTTCGGAAACCCCAGGCGCGAAGCATCCATGTCGCGCCAGGAGACGCTGGCGACCTGATAGACCTCGCCCAGAGGGCAGATGCGCGATCCCGCCGAGCCCAGCGAAACGACGAGATCGGGCAAGCTCCGCTCCAGTTCCAGCTTCTGCAGCGCAAGGCCTGTGTTGAGCGCGGCTTCCACCGGCCCCACACCGATCATCAGGGGATCGAAGCGCGCCTTGAGATGCGGCCCATATTCATCCTCGACCGCCATCACGAACAGGACCCGCTTGCTGGCAATCATTTCGGCGCGCGCCATGGTGGTTCCTTCTTGTCTCTTCCTGTGTCAGGGCAGGCGGACCAGCAGTCCGTTCATGTCCGTATCGACGGCAAGGGGCATGCTCCGCTCGATCAGCCAGCCCTTGCCGATGCAGCAACCGTCGGTGGCGGTGATATGCGTGCGGACATCGGTGCGGTCCCAAGGTTTTCGGCCAAATCAACGAGGAGGCGGGTGCCCGTCATAGGGCCCTTATGATCGGTCCTGTCCCTTAGGCAAGCCATGTCATCGGGATAGGTCATAACGGGATCGCCGTTCATCTCACGATTGGAAACAATCCGTAGCAAACTTCGCATCTGGAAGCCGATTATTTAGTTGCTATATGAAACCTACAAAGATCGGAAGGACGGACAGATGAACCGGGGTGCTTTCAGTCGCAAGGAATGGATGGTGCGGATCGTTCCACAGATGGAGGATTGGCTGGCCCGTCTTTTCCTGCCCGCCGTGGTGGCCGCGGTTCTGCTGCTATTCTTCACCGCCATCTACCGGATGGTCGATGATCTTTTGGTCGCGGCCGTGATCGCGATGGTTGTGTCCATGATCTTCCTGCCGCTCTTCCGCAGGCAAGGGGCCCATTGAGCAGCATCAACGCGGCCAGACCGCCGAGCAGTCCTGCGGCGCCGATCTGAATTCGGGATTTAATATGGAAAAGGCCCGGAACCGATATTGGGTCCGGGCCTGATCATGGTGGGCGTGGCAAGGATTGAACTTGCGACCCTTGCGATGTCAAGGCAGCGGCGGGGGGCGATTTTTACGTGGAAAAACATAGAATTAGAAAAGAAGTCGGCAGCGCGTGCCCGAAATTTGCCCAAGTCGCTCATTGGGGTCAGAGTCGCATTGGCGGGATGCAAGGTCAAGAAGATCACCGCACTCACTTGTTGTACGCCTTCCGCCCTTTTGTTTCCGATTGGGGACTAACGTCTATAGACTATATTCAGTCCGAATTTAGACTGGTGGGGCATTATGCGTTTTTCTACCCAAGTCGAACCGATCAGCTATCTGAAAGCTAACGCCGCCGAGATGGTATCAGCTTTGCCGGTTCTGAAGTGGTATGGAAGAAGCGGCGAGCCGTGCTTCGACAGAGCCGGCGCTGGTCGATTGCATGGAGCCCGGAGCAGATCGCCCATCGGCTGGGGATCGACTACCCGGAGGATCCCACCATACGCATCAGTCACGAGGCAATTTATCAATCCCGGTATATCCAGGGACGTGGTGCTCTGCGCCGGGAACTAATGGCTTGCTTGCATTCGGGCCGAGCTCTTCGCGTGCCGCGCGAGCGAATGCGTGGTCGTGGAAAATCCTTCGTTGGTGATATCATTATGATCAGCGAGCGGCCCCCGGAAGTGGAAGATCGTGTTGTTCCCGGACATAGGGAGGGTGATCTTATCCTGGGTCTGCATAGCTCAGCGATCGGCCCGTCGTCGAACGCAGTTCGCGATTTACGATGCTGCTGCACCTGCCGCGAGAGGACCGATATCAGCGCGGACAAGGAACCAAAAACGGTCCGCCGCTTGCCGGTCATGGAGCCGAAGCCGTCCGCATGGCCATCGTCCCCTACATGCGCAGCTGCTGGAGAAACTCCGTCAGTCGCTAACGTGGGATCAAAGCGCCGAGATGGCCCAGCACGTAAGCTCCGGGTCGCTAGCGGACTGGAAATCTACTTTTGCGATCCGCAACGCCCGTGGCAGCGTGGTTCGAACGAAAACACCAACGGTCTGCTCCGCCAGTACTTCTCGAAGGGCGCCGATCTCAGCCGGCACTCGATAGGCGACTCGAAGCAGTTGCTCACGCCATGAATACGCGCCCGCGAAAGACGCTTGGATGGAAGACGCCTGCAGAAGTCCCCGACCTGTTCCTTCCCCAGCAGTATGAAGCAGGTGTTGCGACGGCCGGTTGAATCCGCCTCGGCTGCCGCGATCGTTGTGGTGAACGAGGCTGTCACGGTGGACAGGGCGCCGCTCATGATAGCCTGCTCCAGCGCGTCCAGCACGAAGCTGACATGCGCAGTCCTGCTGACGCGCCAGGGTCTTGCCAGGGGGAGCCGTCCACATATGACCCTAGTTGAGGAATACCCGTTGCCCGGATGCATCTATGTGCTACCGGTGCACTGCACAACAAAGACGAAAGACTCAGATCGTGGGCAATCCGGTGAAACTTATCACGCCGAAGCGTTTTGGAGATTCGCGTGGTTGGTTTTCCGAAACCTATGTCGCCACCCGTTGGGCGCAGCAGGGTGTCGATGTCACGTTCGTGCAGGACAACCATAGCTTTTCCGGGCCTGTGGGGACAATACGCGGCATTCATTTTCAGATACCTCCCCACCCCCAGGCGAAACTCGTCCGTTGTTTACGCGGCGCGATTATCGATTACGCAGTTGATCTTCGCAAGGGATCGCCGACCTACGGACAGTTCGCGGCCGCGGAACTAACGGCGAAAAATGGCCACCAGCTTTACCTGCCGGTGGGTTTCGGCCATGCGTTCGTTACAACCGCGCCCGACACCGAAGTCCTTTACAAAGTGTCGGACTTTTACGCTCCGGATTGCGAAGGCGGGGTGCGCTGGAATTGCCTTGATATCGGTATCGATTGGCCGTTGCCCGCAAGCGGCCCGGTCCTGTCGGACAAGGACGTGACTCTGCCGTTGCTTGCGCAATTCGAAAGCCCCTTTACCTATACGGGCGATCCGCTTGAACCTATTGAGGCGCCGTAGGTCTGAACGGTCCGGCAGCACTTTTTCATCAGGGGAGTTTTATGCGCATACTGGTTACGGGCGGCGCGGGGTTCATCGGCTCTGCCCTGGTACGCCATCTGGTCGGCGAAAGCGATCATGAGGTTCTGAACCTCGACAAGCTTACTTATGCTGGTGTGATGTCCTCGCTCGATCTGGTCGCAGACAATCCTCGCTACCGCTTCGTACAGGGTGACATCGCGGACGCCGCGCTGATTGCGAAGCTGCTGGCGGAGTTCCGGCCTCAGGTGATCGCCCACCTTGCGGCGGAGAGCCATGTTGATCGATCCATCGACGGGCCGGGCGAGTTCATTCAGACTAACATCGTCGGTACCTATACGATGCTGCAACAGGCGCTCGGATACTGGCAGGGCCTGGAGGGGACGGAGAAGGATGCGTTCCGCTTCCACCACATCTCCACCGACGAGGTGTTCGGCTCGCTCGGCGACACTGGTTATTTCACCGAGACGACAGCTTATGACCCGCGCTCGCCCTACTCGTCGTCCAAGGCCGCGTCGGACCATCTCGTGCGGGCTTGGGGCCATACCTACGGCGTGCCCGTGCTCGTCACAAACTGCTCCAACAATTACGGCCCTTATCACTTTCCCGAGAAGCTGATCCCCCTCATCATTATCCGTGCTCTGGCGGGCTCGCCCCTCCCTGTTTACGGCGACGGCAGCAATGTGCGCGACTGGCTGTTCGTGGAAGACCATGCCCGCGCCCTGCGGGCCGTGTTCGAGAGGGGCACGCCGGGCGAAACCTACAATGTCGGCGGCAATGCGGAACGGCGGAACATTGACGTCGTGCATGCCATTTGCGCGGCGCTGGACGGCCAACAACCTCGAGCCGACGGCAGGAGCTATGCCGAGCAAATCACCTTCGTGACCGATCGGCCAGGGCACGATCAGCGCTACGCCATCGACGCGAGCAAAATCCGCCGGGAACTCGGATGGGAACCGGGCACCAGCTTCGAGCAGGGCATCGCCCGAACGGTGCAATGGTATCTCGACAATGAGAGCTGGTGGCGGGACATTCTGAACGGACGCTACGATACCGCACGGCTCGGCCTCAAGGCAGTTTCGTGAGCCGTCCGGTCCTCATCACGGGAGGCACCGGCCAGGTCGGGCTGGAACTGGCCCGCCTCAATTGGCCTGCAGATGTAGAGCCGCATTTCCCCGACCGCGTCGCCTTCGACCTCGGCAGCAAGGCAAGCGTTGCTTGCCTTGCTAACCGCGACTGGGCGGCTGTCATCAACTGCGCCGCCTACACCGCCGTCGACAAGGCGGAGAGCGAGGTCGGCGCCGCCTTCCTTGCCAATGCGCAAGGACCGGCCTGGCTGGCGGAGGCGACCGCGCGGGCGGGCATCCCGCTCATCCACGTCTCGACCGATTACGTCTTCTCCGGTGACGGTGAAGGCTTTTACGAGCCGGGCGATCCGGTCGACCCGCCCGGTGTCTATGGCGCAAGCAAGCTGGCGGGCGAACTGGCGGTCCGGACGGGCAATCCGCGCTCGGTCGTGCTGCGCACCGCCTGGGTACTGAGCGCGCATCGCGGCAACTTCCTTAAGACCATGCTCAGGATCGGCGCAGCCGGTGGTCCCTTACGCGTCGTCGCTGACCAAACCGGTTGCCCGACATCCGCTGCTGACATCGCCCGGGCGCTGCAGGCCATCACGCTCGCGCATCTCAAAGACAGAGGTGCTCCGACCGGTATCTATCACTTCGTCAATGCGGGCGAGGCGAGTTGGTGCGATCTCGCGCGGGAGATCTTCGCCCTCTCCGGTGCCGCCGGTGGCCCCTCCGCCGACGTCACCGCGATCACGACAGCAGACTATCCCACCATCGCCCGCCGGCCTGCCAACTCCCGGCTCTGCACGGCCAGCCTGACGCGAGACTTCGGTATGACGCCGCGTCCGTGGCGAGACGCGGTGGCAGAGATAGTCGCCGAACTGGTCGGCCCTATCGCGCAGGAGAAGAAATGAAGGGTATCATCCTGGCGGGAGGCTCCGGCACTCGCCTCCACCCCATGACCATCGTCACGTCGAAGCAGCTCGTGCCTGTCTACGACAAGCCGATGATCTATTATCCTCTGTCGACCCTGATGCTGGCGGGCATTCGGGAAATCCTCATTATCTCGACGCCGCGCGATGTGCCGTCGTTTCAGGCACTGTTGGGGAATGGGTCGGCCTGGGGACTGGAAATCCAGTACGCCGTACAGCCGAGCCCCGATGGCCTCGCTCAGGCGTATGTCATCGGCGCGGACTTCGTTCGGGGTGGGCCATCGGCGCTGATCCTTGGGGACAATATCTATTTCGGCCACGGCCTCGGCGACCTCTTCTTTGCGGCCATGGCCCGGCCCACGGGCGCGACGGTGTTCGGTTATCACGTCACCGACCCGGAGCGCTATGGTGTGGTCGAGTTCGACGCCGACATGAAAGCGATCTCCATCGAGGAGAAGCCGCAGAACCCCCGCTCTAACTGGGCGGTGACCGGCCTTTATTTCTATGACGAGGAGGTGATCGACATCGCCGCCTCCCTCAAGCCCTCGCCGCGCGGTGAATTGGAGATCACGGACGTGAACAGGGCTTATCTCCAGCGGGGCCAGTTGTCAGTCGAAGTGATGGGGCGCGGCTATGCGTGGCTGGATACGGGAACGCCGGACAGTCTGATCGAAGCGGCCGAGTTCGTGCGCACACTGGAGAAGCGACAGGGCTTCAAGATCGCTAGCCCCGAAGAGGTGGCCTGGCGGCAAGGCTTCATCGACGATGCCCAGCTTGAGCGGTTGGCGGCGGCGCTGGGCAAATCAACATATGGCGCTTATCTGCGGCAGATCCTTTCGGCGAGGCGCTGATTTCGACGCAGCGGCGCGCTTGTACGGGTATTTCAGGACGAAATCATCTCTTCGCGCGGATATTTTATCGCCCAGCCAGGTCCTGCGCGGACCTCCTTATTGCGCGTAGAACTTACTGCACCACAATATCTGTCGCTTCTCTTCGTCGGGTCTGAGGGTTGTTGAATGCCGTAATTCGTCATCGTCTTCATAGCAGCCGTAGGGATCGTCGCGACGCCGGTGGCGGAATATTCGGTGCCGTCGGGCTTCCCCTGCGCCTCCCTCAGACGAACGACTGGGCTGCATAGACGGGCTGCGGGGCTATCTCGTCCTGTCGGTAACGATCCATCATTTCTATGTCTGGTGCCAGGCCACGATATTGGGCGGCGCATGGGGCGTCCCTCCGTATGCTTTCCTGAACCAGCTAGGCAGCGGCGGAGTCGCTCTGTTCTTCATACCGACAGGGCTCGTGTTCTAGAGCGGTGAGCGATTAGTTGGACGCATATCCGGCGGCCTTGAAATATTCCCAACATTCTTCGGCAGAATAGAGGTCGCAGATATGTCCGAGAGCCTTCCATAGCTCATCGATGGTCCGCGCCCCGATCCGTCGCAGGTGCGATTTCAATTTAGCGAAGGCCATTTCTATTGGGTTCAAATCGGGTGAATAAGCGGGGAGGAAAAGGATCCACGCACCTCGCTCTTTAAGGCAGGCTTTGACCTTTTCGCTTTTGTGGCTCGACAGATTGTCGGCGATCACAACATCGCCGGGGCTGAGCGTTGGCGCCAACTGGGTTTCGATATAGGTTTCGAACAGGCGCCGGTTCATCGGTTGGTCGATCACCCACGGGGCAACCAAGCAATCGCAGCGCAGCCCCGCGATGAAGGTTTGCGTTTTCCAATGACCGAACGGAGCGCGGGCCTTGAGACGCTCTCCTTTTGGCGCCCGGCCACGAAGCTTGGTCATCTTCGTGGTGGTCGCCGTCTCATCCAGAAAGACGAGGTGATGAGGCTTTGCGCGCATCTGCGGCTGCCGGTCGAGGCGCCATCGCAGTCGCGCATGAGCGACATCATCGCGTCCGCACTCGCTGGCCAGCAGCGTTTTTTTTTACCCGATAGCCAGCCTGGATCAGCACCCGCGAGAGGGATGCCGGATGGGCAACTACGCCCGTCTCCGCTGCAAGCTTGTTGGACAGCTCCGACATGCCGATGTCTGGTTCCCTATCCACCCAGCCCGTCAACCGGGCCATATACGGCGCCAACTTACCAGCGCCGCGTGGCCGCCCTATTCGTGAAGAAGCAGCCGAACCTGTTCGTTCCACTCGCTGCAACAACTTCACTGCGCAACTCGCGCTCACACCGAAATGGCGGGCCGCCGCCCGGCGCGAGTGTCCCGCCCTTACGTGCGCCGATATCCGTTCCCGCAAATCAGCCGAATATGCTCTGCCCATGGTTCACCTCCACAGGCACATGAATCACAAATCCGCGCAAAAAGGAATCGTCCGCGATTCCTACTTTGCGCTCACTGCTCTAGCCCCGCATCCTGGCGGGCCTGCGCGCGACAGCTTGGGAGAAGGTCCATATAGGGCGGGTGTTCCGTATCCTGCCCCTGATGACCGCATCGGCCGCGATCATCAGCCTCATCATCATGCTCCGTGCCGGCGTAACTCCTGACGCAACCTTCCTATGTTCTGCAGCGGTCCAGATCATCTGGTGGCACGACATACGTTGCTCGGTGACCCGGACGCCGGGCGCATCAACGCCTATGTGCTGCGGTCGCTGCGGTTCGAATGCCAGTTCTATCTGCTGATGCTGCCCGTCTGCGTGGCGGCGATGGGTGTGGCACGGACCCGTCGCCGATCGTGCCCACCCTCCTGCCCTCCAGGCTGGTGCTGATTCGCGTGCTGGCCTGGCGGCTCGGCAAGGCCGATGGCGCGCTGAGATTCCTGCCGGCCTTTCCGATCGCATGCTCGCCTTTGGATGCCAGGCGCGACTGGCGAGTGCGGGTGTGCCGCGCTATTGGGGATCGCGAGCCTGTTGGCCGGCCTGAATGCGACGCCGTTTGACTCTTCCTCGTTTCGCCTTCTGCTTTGTCTGCGTAGCCTACGGCGACGATCTAGGCGGGGTGCTAGGGACCTGCGGGGTCTGGTCTTGGGCGAATGTTGGTTCGGTATATATGTGCTCTCTACCTTCTGTTCGCGGGGATGCCCGGTTTGTAGATGGGGCTTCCCGCCCATTGGGTGCCTTGGACGATAGTGGCGACGGGCAGACTTCAAGTTTTGTCGGTTGCAAAATTCGCGGGGCCGTCGCATGACGCCAGGGCCATTGTCGGCTTGTGGGGTGACTTCCCTCAAAGGATAACATGCTCGAAAGAAACGATCAGTTCGTGAATGAAAACTCTGCGAAGAATAGCGGGTATTTTCTTGCTGTTCTAAGGCGTAGTGTAGAAAAACTGTTTGGGCTGGGCTGGCTCTTCATCTTCTTGGTTGTAATTCCGACCACGTGTTCGATTATTTATTTTGGTCTGTGCGCATCGGATGTCTATATTTCGGAAGCGCGGTTTGTGGTTCGCAGTCCGGATAAACCGGCGTCCAGCCCTCTCGGTATATTGCTCAAAGGCGCTGGATTCTCCAACGCAGGTGACGAGATTTTCGCGGCTCAGGACTATATAGTTTCCCGGGATGCGTTGGCTGCGCTCAACACGGGCGGAAGCTTTCGACGGGCTTATTCGGACGCTAATATTTCGTTCTTCGACCGATTCGGCACTTTGTTAACGGGATCCACTTTCGAAGATCTGTTCAAATATTTCAAAACGAAGGTCAAGGTGGAGCATGACGGCACATCATCCATCACCACACTTATAGTGCGTGCTTATACGGCCACGGATGCGCTCCACTATAACAGGCAACTGCTTGAAATGGCGGAGGGTACGGTCAATCGGCTGAACGAACGTGGGAGGCAGGACCTCATTCGCTTCGCAAGCGCAGAGGTGGAAGCGGCGAAGGAGAAATCCCGTACGGCCGCGCTCGCGTTGTCCGGCTATCGCAACCGCCAAGGCATCGTCGATCCTGAGAAGCAGGCCACCGTCCAGCTTCAGATGATCTCGAAGCTGCAGGACGAACTGATCTCGACGAAGACCGAATTGCTTCAACTGCGTACCTTCACGCCGACCAACCCGCAAATCCCGGTTTTGGAGACGCGCATAGAGGGGCTGTCGCATGAGGTGGAATCGGAGCTGGGCAAGGTTGCCGGCAGCCAGCGATCTCTGGCCGCCGCCGCCGCGCAATATCAGCGCCTTCAACTCGAGACACAGTTTGCGGACAAGCAACTCGCTGCCGCCATGGCCTCGCTGGAAGAGGCCCAGAATGAGGCGCGGCGTAAGCAGGCCTATGTGGAGCGCATCGTCCAGCCTAACCTGCCGGACGAGCCATTGGAGCCGAAGCGGCTGCGCGGGGTCATCGCTACACTCGCACTCGGATTGGTCCTCTGGGGTATATTCAGCATGCTGCTCGCAGGTGCGAGGGAGCACAGGGACTGATGCCGGCCGGCGCGCGGAACGGCGAAAGCCTCCTACATTCTTTCGCGGTGCAGCGCCGCGTCATCGGCGCCTTGCTGATGCGCGAGATACTGACGCGCTATGGCCGCCATAATATCGGGTTTCTGTGGCTGTTCGTCGAACCCATGCTGTTCACGATCGGCGTCACGGCGATCTGGACCGCGACTAAGACCATCCATGGTGGCAATCTTCCGATCACGGCCTTTGCGATCACCGGGTATTCGAGTGTGCTGTTGTGGCGGAACATGCCCGCGCGCTGTATCGCGTCGATTGAGCCCAACGCAGCTCTGCTCCATCACCGGAACGTCAAGATCATCGACATTTTCATTTCCCGTGTGCTCGTCGAAATGATGGGTGCGTCGATTTCTTTCTTCGGCCTGACCGTATTCTTCCATTTCATCGGTTGGACGGAACTGCCGGAAGATATCCTCACGCTGCTGCTGGGCTGGCTGTCCATCGCCTGGTTCGGGGCCGCGCTGGCGATTTTCCTCGGTGCACTCACGGAGCGGTCCGAATTGGTAGACAAGCTCTGGCATCCGGCGGCCTATCTCCTGTTCCCCTTTTCGGGAGCAGGCTTCATTGTGGATTCAACGCCTCAGACGCTCCAGAATATTCTGTACTTCTTTCCCATGGTGCATGGCGTGGAGATCGTACGCGAAGGATATTTCGGATCGGCCTTCCATCCCCATTATGATGTGGCGTATCTCGTCTGTTCCTGTCTGGTGCTCAGCCTGTTGGCGATGCTGGAAGTACGTGTGGCCACTCGAAATGTCGTGCCCTCATGATCACGCTTACGGACGTCTCACGCAGTTATCGCACCCGGCATGGCAGCAAGCGTGTTCTCGATCGGGTTGATCTGACGGTTAACCGCGGCGACAAGCTCGGCGTGCTGGGCCGCAACGGCGCGGGGAAATCCACTCTGATCCGAATGATCTCCGGGGCGGAACTGCCGGACAGCGGCACGGTCGAACGGAACATGTCAGTGTCCTGGCCGCTGGCGTTCGGCGGCGCGTTTCAGATCAGCTTGACCGGGTTGGACAATCTGCGGTTCATTTGCCGCGTTTACGACGTGCCCTTTGAGGACAAGATCGACAGGGTCGATGATTTCGCGGAACTGGGGCGCTATCTGCGGGAGCCCGTCCGATCCTATTCGGCCGGTATGCGGGCTCGTTTGGCCTTTGCCATCTCCATGTTGATCGAATTCGATTGCTTTCTGATCGACGAAGTCGTTGCCGTCGGCGATGCGCGCTTCCATCAAAAATGCCTTGTCGAATTGTTCGAGAAGAGGGCGGACCGGGCGATGATTATTGTGTCGCACGATCCGGGCTATATCCGCGAACATTGCAATCTTGCCGCCGTTCTCTCCAACGGGCACCTCAACCGTTATGACTCTGTCGATGAGGCTTTTGAGTCCTATAGTGCGGAAATCGCCTGAGAACCGCTGATGCTAGCTCTTCTAAGATGGTATAGAGGCATTCGTTATCTGCGGCAGATCAGGCCGCGTAGGGATGATACCGCAGAAAAGCGGCCCCGGCATCTGCTAGTGGACGTGTCCGTCCTGCGCCGTGTCGACTCCCGCACCGGCATTCAGCGCGTGGTCCGTGCGATGCTCGCTGAACTGACAAAAATGACGCTGGCGGACATGGTGGTCCAGCCCGTGTTCGCGACGCGTAAAGAGCCGTATAGCTATTGCGACCTTGCCTTCCTGAACCGGAGTCTGCCGGTGCAGGCGCCATCGGCGAGTGGAGTTGTCGTTCCACGTGCCGGTGACGTGTTTCTGGGGCTCGATCTCGCGATCCATCTCCTTCCCATCCATGAACGTCAGATCGCCCATTGGAAGAAGGAAGACGTTGCCCTCTTCGTGATTGTTTATGATCTGCTGCCTTTGCTTGACCGACGCTGGTTCACGGCGAAGCTCCGCGGTCGTTTTCGGTCCTGGTTGAAACTGCTCGCCCGGCGCGTGGATGGAGCCATCTGCATCTCCCACGCTGTGGCGGCGGAACTGGAGGAGGCGCTCGCGGGATCGGGAACGCAGGCGGGCCGTCCTCTCGTCTCGACTATCCCGCTTGGCGGCGACATGATGGCAACGCTGCCTAGTTCTGGTCTCCCGGCGGGAACGGAGGCTCTGCTGGAGGAGGTCCGATCGCGGCCGACCATCTTGATGGTGGGGACGATCGAGCCACGTAAGGCGCATGACAAGGCGCTGAGGGCGTTCGAGCGGCTTTGGCAGCGCCAGGGTGATGCTGCGCCGCGGCTGCTCATTGTGGGCAGGGCGGGCTGGAAGACGGAGGCGTTTCAGCGGCGTCTGCGCACGCATCCTCAATCAGGGCAAGGGTTCCGCTGGCTTGAAGATGTCAGCGACGAATTTCTCGATCGATTATATGATGCGGCAGCGGGCGTTCTGATGACCTCCTATGCGGAAGGCTGTGGATTGCCGGTCTTGGAAGCACTGGCGCACCACAGGCCGGTATTGGTGCGGGATCTGCCCGTCTTTCGGGAAATAGGATCGCAGCATGTCTTCTTTTTCCGGGATGACGGTCCGGATGCGCTGGCCGCGTCGATCGGCGACTTTATCGGGAGCGTCCGGCAAGGCACAGGCGAGAAAATGATCGTCGATAGGAGGTCTTGGTCGAACACGGCTCTGTCGTTGATGAATGTCATTGAAGCCCAACTTGCAAACGCTTAGCAAGATGAGAGGGCGAGCGGGCAAACTGAGCTTCTGTGATCAAGCCCGTCTCATCGCTTGGGCATGATGAAGGCGAATTCGGACTCACAGCGCGAATGTCTTCGAAAATATGTCGTGGAGAAGTGAGAATGATTGAAGAAGCTACCTACCATTCAAAATTTGGTGGGTTATGGATCGACCGGTCGGATTGGCGTCAGGAAATCACCGCTCGTGGCCTTGATGCCACCGAAGCGAGCATGGTGACGGACTTCGTCGACAACGGTTATGTCATCCTCGAAGGGGCAGCGCCGCACCATCTGGTGGACGCCTTCCAGCGCAAGATTGAACTGGCCTTTCGGGAAGGCAATGATCAGGTGCTTTACCAGAAGCATGGTCAGCAGGTCGTGCAGTATCTGAACGAGCCTGCGGATCGTAAGGGCGGCCGGGTCGTGGACTCCTTCGTGCCGCTCAGCGAAGCGCTTGACCTCTTTTCCGTTCCACGGCTCATGAACTTTTTCAAGCTCATCTTTGACGCGCATCCCCTGTTGTTCCAGAGCCTTAGCTTCGATCAGGGGTCGCAACAGGGACTGCATCAGGACACCGCCTATGTCGTGGTTAACCGTCCCCTGGAACTGGCGGCCTGCTGGATCGCCCTGGAAGATGTACGTCCCGGTTCCGGCCAATTGGTCTATGCGCCGGGTAGCCACCGTCGCCCGGACTGGGATTTTGGCGGTAACAAGAAGCATTGGGATCCGTCCCAGGATGGCCCGGATACTCATAACGCGTGGAGCGTGGACGTCGCTGAACAAGCGAAGCGTAGCGATCGCGGCATTGTGCCTTTCTATGCCAAGAAGGGCGACATTCTTATCTGGCATGCAGATCTCGCTCATGGCGGCGCGCCGGTGGAGAATGATGATTTGACACGCCAGAGCCTGGTCGGCCACTTCTGCCCTCAGACAGCGGCGCCTTATTATTTCTCGACCAATCCCGAGCATAGCGTGGTCAAGCAATTTGGCGACCTCGCTTATTCCAGCCAGCATTATCGTCTCTGACTAGCGAGAGGGCGCACGGAGAGGGCACGCTTGTTCTCTCCGTGTGGGTCCTTTGAAGCACAGGCCTGGCTTTCAAGGCTTGTGGCAGATAGACCCGGATAGCGGGAAGAGGCGAGCCGCGGTGCCGCCGCCTCCCTCGTTGTCTACCTAGAGCGAGATGACTTTACTTTGATCTGTTCGTTTCGAGCGAAGTCGAGAAACGCGGGCATTGCTCTATCCGCTTCTCGACTTCGCTCGAAGCGAACGCAGGTAGCTTGAATCAGTCTAACGTCCATCCAGATCTAGAATTGCTGGCGCCTGATGGCCGTTCTGTAGCGCCGATTCAGCGTCTGTTCCTTGACGGCCATGTCGTCGCGAATGGTGGCCAGCATTTCCTCCAGGGCAAATATGCGCTGCGTCAATATCCCGACGACATGATCGTAAGCATTGCGTTCGGCAGTCCGCCCTTCCGTCAGCGCGGCAATCTGGCTCTCATGGGCTGCCCGCATCTGCTGGATCATGCCTTCGACATCGGCCCTGTGCTTCTGTTGCTCTAGTAGGGCTGTCTCCCAGCCTGCCTCGATCGAACCCATCCGGGCAATCAGCACGGCCAAGTGATCGGCAATCTCCTCAACCGAGAAGGAGGGTAGGGCGGATGGCGGATCGGACCGCGATGTACCACGCAGGCCATCCTTCGCGATATCGGTGATGACTGCGAGGCCATGGTTCTCCCAAAACGCATCGGTGAAGAGGAATAGATCGGCGGCATTCCAGAGGTAGCGCGATCCGGCGTGATAGCCGTCATATTGAATATGCCATCCCATTGCGCGTTCTTCGGGCGACCAACGCCCCTTTCTTTCCATCATAACTTTACGACGGCCATGATCGGGTGAGCGGATTGGGAAATGCTTGAGAAGGAATCGATAGGGAAATTCCACGGCACCTTCGAAGTTCGCGACATGCCCACCGCTGGAAACCAGATCGACCTGCTGCCCGGGCTGCAGCCAAGCCTTGGCCTGGTCGAATTCATCGGGTTTGGATGCGAATTCGAAAAAACCGCCAGTGGCATCTAGGTCGAGTGAGAGATCGGGATGCTCGGGCGTAGGCCGGAAATTGATGAGCGTAAAATTGACACGGTTGGCACCGGCGTCCTGGACGATTTTCAAGGCGCGATCCATTGGCACGCCGGGGAAGAACGAACGCCTCAATTCGTCTGCGTCGGTATGGATGATCCAGCGCCCCGGATGAGCCGCCGCGATCATTTCCTTATGACGCAATATGTCGCGCCACTCATAATGCGGGCCGGGATGTTCCGGAAAACGCTCTACTGTGATCCTCTCCGGCGCTTCCGCGGCGATCCGGTCCAGTATGTCCCAGCTAGAATCGTTGGACCAATTGTCGATCACATGGACATCGCAACCCTGTACCACCCAATCTCGGATCACCTGCTCGATGCAATCCGCCTCGTTATAGAGCGCCAATATGGCCAGCGGCCGCGTTATCGGCGGGGCGTCTCCAGCCATGTCCGGCGCAGCGGACTTGTCATGAATGGTGATGATCGTTTCGAGTTGTAGATCCCGGTCATTGTCGAATGTGTAGCCCGAATAGACGCAGGGGAGCCCATTGTCTTCCAGCAGCCCGCGATATTCCTCAAGCGCCCATTCCCGGACATGGGACGGGTTTGGTGGGGGGCCATTATGATCCTTCCCCCATGCCCGGATGCGATCCGGCGTGCTCGTCAGCACGACTGCACCCTTGGCATAGCATGCCGCTAAAATCTGCAGGAGAGGACGGGGGTCCAGAAGATGCTCGACAACGTCGGCGCAGATCACCACGCAGTCCGGCCCCGCACGATCCGCAAGGGTAATCGACCCGGTATCGGAGAAATCAGCTTCGATCCATTCGCCGGCCCCCTCGTGATGAGCTCGGCAATATTCGATATTCGACCCGAAATCGACGCCGATGCGGTGGGCGGCCGGCAAGCACACCAGCTTGGAGGCCATACCACAACCGAAATCGATTACCGTCGATCGACCCGTCTTGCGGAGGAAATACTCGGCGACCTCATAGACTTCCGGCTGATAGAGGGGGGCGCCCTGGGTCGGTTGGATATCCGAGAAATAGGAAACCGCATCGCGCGATCGATAGACCTCAGGAAGATGGTAGAGCGTCATTTTGTTCCCCGTGACGATACTGTCGGTTCTATCAGGCCGGATGCGCATTGATAAGCGCGTCAGCCACCGACAAAGGCGCTGAGCGCTGCCGAAAGAAGTGTCATGTCCTGATGCGGATGACGATTAAAGGAGAGTTGTCTGTTCCCCGCAACTACCAGGGCCGAAGTGGCGCGCACCACGATCTCGGGCTGGCGCTTGGGGTGGGGTGCCAGTGTGGCCAGGGTTTGCAGCACCTCAGCGCTCGGGGCGAACCATTCGGGATCGACTTCAGCCGGGATATTGAGCGCGTTCGGCAGATTGCCCGTCGACCACTCCTCTTCGCTGATCGTTTCGGGCGCGTTGCCAGTCCTTGTCGGCCATGAGCTGTCAAGTAGTCCGCCCCGTTCCGCCAGTCCGGGTTGTGCGGGCAGCATAACGGTCGGCTTTCCGGCAGCCATGGCATCGATGTGCAGGCTGGAATTGGTGGAGATGACGCCGTCTACATCCTGCATCAACCGGCTGATCGAAACGTCCATGGCGAGCAGGGTCATATCGTCCAGAAGCAGGATATTGGGGGCATGGAGGAGGTCCGCCATGGCGTAGATGCTATGATCGTCCGGATGCGGACGAAGGATGAACAGGCAGTTGGCGTTCCGGTGAATCGTTCTGCGCACCCATTCATAGGTGGCCGCCTCGCCATGTTCATGCATCTTCCAGTGAAGATTCAGGCCTATGAGATACACCGCCTCGAATGCGCAGGTCCAACTGCCGAGCCGGGCCGACAGGCCGCCATCGCCGGGCGGTATCAATGCGTCGAGGAATTTGAAGTTGCCGACGGCATGGACTGCAGGATGGCCTTCTCCGTCCATTCGGTCGAGCAGCCTATTCGCGGTCTTTCGATCCCAGGTGCCGACGATGTCGCATGATGAGGAGAAAGCCTGCGAGATGTTTACGCCATGTTGGAGCGATAAGGTGGTCGCGCCTATTATCCCGGCTTCGCAGGCGACGAGCGCGTTCATCGCATGGGTGGGCGAAGGAAGCCCTTCGGTGGCTGTCATGAAGAGCGAATTCGCACCGCAACCCCAGTCGGACAACACCGAGGAACCCTCCATGACGCTGCCGATCACGGCATAGGGCGTGGCGGTGCGCTCACAATAATTGCGGAGCAGGTGAAGATATTGCGGTGCGATGCAATCCTTCCGAAAGAGAAGATGCAGGCGCCGGGCGGGATACACATCCATGATCGGTCGCACGAAAGACCAGTCCTGGATGAAATTGACATTGAAAAATGTGGGGGGGAAGGGAACGGTGATCGAACCGCGCTTGACATTGCGATAACGAATGTCGAGAAGGCCGGCGATGGAATCGCGCAACCCCTGTGCGTCGGGTGATGCCGCATTCTGCCGGATGAGCAGATAATGCTGATGCGCATTGGCATCGCGGAAGGGGTTGACCCTTTCCCAATGGGCCACGGCACCGATCTGCTCCGTGTCGCCCTGAAAACGATGTCCTTGATTGACCGCCGCAAAGAGATTCTCGGCCACGATCTCGAACCCCGCAAGGGAGAGCATTTTCTGCCAGGTCGAGATGGGAAGTACCGAAGAGTGGAACCGGTTTCCCATCGAACTGGGCCGGGTCGAGATCGAGATGATGCAATCGTGGGTCGTCAAGTGCCGGAGGTTGAGCAGGAAGTCGGCGAGATGTTCCCGGTCGATATGTTCCGCCACATCCAGGCAGGTGACGATCCAGTTCAAACCCAACGATGCGTGCAAGCGGGATAGCAGCATACCCACCGCTTCCGGATTATGGCTCGCCAGATCATAATGAGCGTAATGCTCCTGTTCCCGGTCGGCCGCATCGACGGTGAACGCCTTTAGTCCGCGATCCCTGAGCAGGGTTGCCAATACCCCATTGCCGCCACCCAGATCGAGGAGGGCGTCCCCATGCTTCTGCGCAAGGGAAGCCACCATGTCCGGCACGCTGGCGAGGTCGAAAGATGTCGATTGCGTATCATGTGCGAAATAGTTTTGTGCGTAAAGGCTCCCATAGTCCGTCACGCAGGAATATCGAGGCGAAGCTGGCATGTCTGGGAAAGGGGGGGGCATCACAAAGGGTTCCGCTATTTCGTCATCACGACAATCGAGCCGCACCGCATGTTGGGCGTGAACAGCATGGATAGAACGCGCCTGGCTAGCCGTAGACCCTTTCGACTGAACAGGCGGGGTGGCGGCGCGCCGTAAAATACCTCGTGGATATCGTGCTGCATCGGGAACACGCGTAACTGGCGAAAGCCCGCAGTAAGGGCGCAATCGGCAATGAGGTGCGGCGGCATATCTCGCTCGTTCACACCGAATTCCTCCATGGCCAGAATCGACCAGGGGGCGGTCGAATGGCCCTCGCCCGGCTCGTGGGTGATTAGGATGCCGCCCGGCTTGAGGGCGCGATAAGCGCAGGAAATGGCGAGTTGCGGATCGTCCGCATGGTGAAGGCTGTCGAAGAACACCGCACAGTCGAAGCTTTCGGTGAAATCCAGCGTCTCATAATCGCCCAGCACGAACTGAGCCTTGTGCTGAATGGCGTTGATCTCGCTGTTCCGCCGCGCAAGATCGATCATGTCATCAGCGATATCCTGCCCGGTGACGTCATAACCCCTTTTGGCGAAGAAGATGCTGGTCCAGCCGCCACCGCAGCCCAGGTCCAGAATGCTGGCCGGGGCAGGGGGCATCAAGGCCATGACGGTGCCGATCGAACTCAGCGTCAGGCCGCAATCCTCGTTGGAGAAGGGCTTGCCAAGCGAATGTTGGGCGCCGGCATCTCCTAACTTCGCTAGATATTCCCTCTCAGCCTGCTTCGTCATCAAACTTTCCAATTGCATTACGAGCATTTAAGCTGCGCTCGCGAGACTGCAGCGAACAGGGCGCTCGTGATAGCGTGTGGAGGTTGGGATGCAATGCCATTCGACTATGCGGGGTGTGGCAGGGACATATTTGTCGCGAGTGTTGAATAGCGCTTGCGCGGCGCGGGATAGGTCGATTAACCGAAGACGCAAGGGCTTGTTCATGGACAATAAGTGTCATGTTTCTGCAACATTTCAGTCTGCGGCCGCAAGATCGATTTTGAAAATGATGCGGTCGTTTTGTTCGTCATCGCCGAAGTTTATATGGGGGATATCAGCGTGATTTCTGCAATTTTCGAGAAGATGCGGTCGACGGAAATGAATGACTGGGTCGGCGGATCGGACCCCGAGGCCGTCGGCGATGCAAGCGCCGACATCATCCGCCGCATGATGCCCGTTTCGTCTGAGTCCCGGGTGCTTGATTTCGGATGCGGTATCGGTCGTGGCATGCTTTCGTTACTGCGCGGCGGTGCTCCGGCAAAGGTCGTCGGCATGGATATCATGCCTCCTGTCATTTCTTTCTGTCAGGAAAATATCGCGCCTCATTTTCCTGGGGTCAGCTTCGACCTAATCGAAGGCGCGAACGACCATTATGACCAGTTCATCGGGGATCAGTTCCGTAAGCCGCTCACGCAGATTAAGCAGGATTACAAGAACTACTTCAACATTGCCTATGCATTTTCGGTGTTCACGCACATTGATCGCAAGGACTTCGTGGATCTTCTGAAGCTCGTCGAGGCGATGCTCGCACCTGGTGGATATTTCCTGTTCACCTGCTTCACCCTCACTGAATTCTCACGCAAGATGATCGACCATCGCCAGACGATCTTCCCGCTTGCCGACAAGGCCTATGTCGACAATGGCGAGGTTCTGTGGGGCGAAAAGAGCGATCCGCTGGCGTTCATCGCGTTTGACAAGCAATTGCTCGAAAACATGGCTTGGGAAGCCGGCCTCGCGATCATGAAGGTGGAATATGGTTGCTGGATGGGCGGTAACATCGGCTCGTCGCTTCACGATCTCATCGTTGTCCGCAAGCCGCTCCCGATGGTTGGTCAGGAGGAGATAGTTTTTACGCCTGTGCTGGATCGTAACAATCTCAGCTCTCAGTCCCGATCGATATCCTAAAGGCGGTTGTCAGCCATGCGTGATCCTATTGATATCATCATTCCGGTCTACAAGAATGTTGCTCTGGTAAAGGACTGCCTCGACTCTTTGCGTCGGAATCTTGGGGAGATCGCTGCATTCGAGCCCCGGATTGTCGTCATCAACGACTCTCCCGATGATCGGCCGGTTACGGAATATCTTGCGGCGGCGGAAAGGGCCGGCGAAATCGATGTCCTCATCTCCAACGAGAAGAATGTCGGTTTCGTCCGCAGCGTGAACAAGGGTATCGCTACGGCTCGCACGCGTGGGGCCGACGCCATTTTGGTGAACAGCGATACGGTCACCTTCGAGAACACCTTGGCCGAGACGGTCGCGGTTGCGCTCTTGGACGAACAGATCGGGTTCGTCAGCCCGCGTTCTAACAATGCTTCGATCTGCACATTTCCCCAAACCCCTCACGCTCTGGCCGGCACCACGATCGATCCTGTCTCGTGCCATTCGGTATGGGCTAGTGTCTCCCATCACCTACCGCGCTATACGTTCACGCCCACCGCGGTGGGCTTCTACATGCTCATAAAGCGTGCCATTCTTGATGATTTCCATGGCCTTGATGAGATTTTCGACGTGGGCTATGAGGAGGAGAACGATCTCGTCCTCCGGGCGAACAAGGTCGGATTCCGGTCGGTGTTGGCAAATCATGCTTTCGCCTATCATGCCGGCTCCGCATCGTTCCTGCTGCGGGATATCGACCTCACGACGCACCGCAACGGCAATTTGAACAAGATGATGGAGCGCCATCCGGAGTTCCTGCCGCTCGTCATGCAATATCAGGCATCCGCGAAATATCGCGCGGAGCAAATGCTGGGAAATCTCGTTCGCGATGAGGCAGGGCGTCTCAATCTCGTCGTGAATCTGCTCTCGATGGGGCCGGCGTTCAACGGCACCAACGAACTGATCCTCAACGTCCTCGAACATCTCAATGAGTGCGCGACGGATCGCTTCAACATCACCCTGCTCGCCCGCCGGAACGTGGCAAGCTTCCATGGGTTCGAGCAGTTCGACCGTCTTGCCTGTACGGAGGAAGTGCGGAGCAAATATGCCATCGCCTTGTCATTCGGTCAGCCTTATGACCTGAATGCCGTCAACATCATGGAAATGCTGGCACCCATTAATGTATATGGGATGCTCGACGTCATATCCTGGGATTGTGGCTATCTGCGTGTCGAGCAGAAAATCGACTCACTGTGGAATTACGTTGCGAAAACCGCCAATGGCTTGATGTATATCAGCGCCTTCTCGAAGCAGATCTTCGAACGAAGCTTCCCGGTCGCGACGAAAAGCCAGTCTTACGCACAATTGCTTCCGACCAAGGTCGCGGCTTATGCGGAGCGTTACAACAATGCGCGGACGGGTGCCCGTCACGTGTTCATAGCAGGCAACCATTTCGAGCATAAGGACTCCTTGCGAACGGCCAAGCAATTGGCCGAAGCGCTGCCGTCGCTTCAGTTCGTGGTACTGGGGGACGGGAGCGAGCAGCGTGGGAACATCATCAATCTTCAGGCAGGCAATGTGTTCGATGAGGATATGATCGCCGCCATGGCAGAGAGTAGCGTGGTCGTGCTGCCCTCCTACTATGAGGGCTTTGGTTTCTCCATCATGCACGCGCTGGCTTTGGGCAAGCCCGTTGTGGCGCGCGATATCCCGGTCACCCGCGAGATTCTCAAGAGCTTCGGCGCGGTCGAAGGGATTATCCTGTTCAAGAGGAACAGCGACATGCCGGCAGCCGTCACGGCGGCGATCCAGGCGCGCAAGTCGTCCGTCGATGACAGCAAGGCGGAGGATTGGCGAAATTGGGCCAGCGGATTCGCCGATTTCCTCCATTCGTTGCCCGATAGTCCCGATGTCTACCACCTGCTGGAAGAGCGGATCACGGAAGGCGACCTTCTTCGTCGGATATTCGATGTCGAGCGTAGGCTGAGCCATCTGGAAAATACGCGGCAGCCCGTGCCCGAAGTGGTCTCTATCGCGCATAAGTCGGCAGCAGGCGCAGCGGTCACACAGGCCACCTCCGTATTTGCCCTCGCAGATCTCGAGGCGATGGATCCGGGATCCTTCGTCGATTTCCTGTACGAGCGAATATTGGGGCGGAAGGCTGATCCTTCCGGCTACAACCATCATCTGTTGCTGCTTGACCAAGGCACGACGCGCCGCGATATGCTCAAAAGCATATTGCGCTCGGACGAATACATATCATCCGGTCGTGAGGTTAGCGTGAGTGGGTTGGAGCGTCCCACCGCTCTGGGATTGAAACGTATATTTGGTACTCGAAAGGCAAGCGCATAAGATGAAAACTGCTGTCATAACGGGTATATCAGGTCAGGACGGCGCTTATCTCGCCCAATTGCTGCTCGAAAAAGGCTATCGAGTCTTCGGCGCTTATCGGCGCACCAGTTCGGTCAATTTCTGGAGGATCGAAGACCTTGGGATCATCGGTCATCCCAATCTCGTTCTTGTCGAACATGACCTGACCGATCTCGCTTCGTCCGTTCGCTTGCTCGCGAAATCGGAAGCAACCGAGGTCTATAATCTGGCGGCGCAAAGCTTCGTCGGCGTTTCGTTCGACCAGCCGGTCACTACAGCGGAAATCACCGGCGTGGGCACCGTGAATCTGCTGGAGGCGATCCGCATCGTCAATCCAGCGATTCGCTTCTATCAGGCCAGCACGTCCGAGATGTTCGGAAAGGTTCAGGCTGTGCCTCAATCCGAGGAAACGCCCTTTTGGCCGCGCAGTCCTTATGGCGTCGCAAAGCTCTATGCGCACTGGATCACGGTCAACTATCGCGAGAGCTTCGATATTTTCGGAGCGAGCGGGATCTTGTTCAATCACGAAAGCCCGCTGCGTGGACCGGAATTCGTGACGCGCAAGATCACGAGCGCCGTAGCGCGGATCAAGCTCGGCCTGCAGGAGTGCCTCGAACTCGGTAATATCGATGCGAAGCGCGATTGGGGTTTCGCTAAGGAATATGTCGAGGGCATGTGGCGTATGCTGCAGGTGCCCGTTGCCGACACATATGTGCTTGCGACGGGGCGAACCGAGACTGTTCGCGACTTTGTGGAAATGGCGTTCAAGGCTGCCGGAATTTCCGTGAGCTTCTCCGGAGCGGCCGAAGGGGAAGTCGCCATCGACCAGCGGTCCGGTCGTACCTTGATGCGAGTCAACCCACGCTTCTATCGTCCCGCCGAGGTGGATCTGCTGATCGGTGATCCCGGCAAGGCTAAGCGAGAGTTGGGGTGGAGCAGCGACACGACGCTTGAGCAGCTTTGCTCTATGATGGTGCATGCCGATCTCAAGCGGTTGGGTGCCTCTGAGGAAAGCTTTGCGGCACTTTGACTGTCCTTCTTTTGCATCCCTACCTAACGAGCCCTGAGTAATGGCCAAGGTTCTGATCACTGGTGCTGACGGTTTCACGGGCCGTTATCTGTCGTCGGCGCTTCTTGAGCGTCGGCATCATGTCATAGGCTTGTCCCGGACGGCGGGCGTGTTGGAGAATGGTGTGGAAGTCCACGCCTGCGATTTGACCGACGTCGCTGCGCTTCAGGAGATGATTACGACCTGTCGTGCCGACTGGGTCGTGCATCTCGCGGCGATATCCTTCGTGGCGCATGCCGATGTGACGGAGCTTTACCAGGCGAACATCATCGGCACCCGCAACCTGCTCGACCTCCTGTCGCGTGCGGACGTCATGCCCTCCCGAATATTGGTGGCGAGCAGCGCAAACGTCTATGGCAATAGGCGGGAAGGCATATTGAGCGAGGACATGCCGTCGCAGCCTGCCAATGATTATGGCATCAGCAAGCAGGCGGTCGAGTCCCTCGCGCGGATTTATAGCGGGCGGCTGCCGATCATCGTGACCCGGCCTTTCAACTATACGGGGCGCGGCCAATCCCAGCAGTTTTTGCTGCCCAAGATCGTGGAGCATTTTCGTAGCAAGGCACCGTCCATCCGCCTAGGAAACATCGACGTGGCCCGTGATTTCTCGGACGTGCGTACGCTGGTGGATTGCTACATTCGGCTTCTTGAATGCGAGGAGTCCTTGGGCGGTACGTTTAATATTTGCTCGGGCGAAGCACATCTGTTGCGGGATATCATCGCAATGGCCGAAGAGAAGACGGGTCATCGCATCGAGATCGAGATTGATCCCAATCTCGTCCGTCGCGACGAAGTGAAGACTCTCGCAGGGAGCAAGGCGGCCCTCGAGCAGGTAATTGGTCCGGTCGATGCGATTCCGGTCGAGGACACGATTGCCTGGATGCTGGCGGACGGATGAGGCTCGCGCTCAATATCGATTCCCTCACACCGCAGCTTTCGGGGATCGGTCGTTACACGCTCAATCTGTGCACCTATCTTTCCCGCCATCCGGAAGTGGTTGATCTCGCTTATTTCCGTAACCAGCGCTGGCTGAAGGATTATGCGCCGTTCCTGATCGAGGAGGCGCCCCACATCCGCAATCCTTTGCGGAGCTGGAAACGGCTGGCGCGCTGGCGCTCACGGCGCGAATTCGACCGGCGGCTCCTCCACGGCCCCAATTTCTTCCTACCCGAAGGCGCGCAACGGGGCGTGATAACGGTTCATGACCTGTCGGTCTTTCTGTTCCCCGAAACGCATCCCGAGGAACGGCGCCGATATTTTGACGAGCATTTCCCGAGTTCGCTGCGTCGGGCGCGGCATATCATTACCGACAGCCAGACTGTGAAGACGGAATTATGTGAGCGGTTCGGCGTCGACGTCACCGCCGTCACCGCCATCCCCCTAGGCGTTTCGCCGGACTTTGGGCCGCATAACCGGTCCATCGCCGCGCGGGCGGTGCTCGAGGGTTTCGGGCTTCAGTCTGGTGGCTATTGTTTGTCCGTGGCCACGCTTGAACCGCGCAAGAAGCTTGTCAATGCCATCCGTGCTTTCCTGTTGGCGACGGAGCGCGGGGACATATCCGTGCCCTTTGTGCTCGCGGGCGCCAGTGGCTGGCATAATGAGGAAATCCACGACCTGATCAACCGGGCCGGGGGCAAGATCCGGTTCCTGGGTTATGTGCCGGAAGCACAGTTGCCGATCCTCTATGCCAATGCGGCTATCTTCCTCTATCCGTCCATCTATGAGGGGTTCGGCCTGCCCCCCGTGGAAGCGATGGCGAGCGGTGTGCCGGTGATCGCCGCCAATCGTTCCTGCCTCCCCGAAATCACACGG
This sequence comes from Sphingobium sp. EM0848, assembly GCF_013375555.1. NCBI lineage: Bacteria > Pseudomonadati > Pseudomonadota > Alphaproteobacteria > Sphingomonadales > Sphingobiaceae > Sphingobium > Sphingobium sp. EM0848. The sequence goes on along the minus strand of NZ_JABXWB010000001.1, from coordinate 2,220,598 downwards.
GGCGCGGCTCTGATGATCGATCCCGACGATATCGATGGCTTCGCTGGTGCGATAAGAGCGGGCCTGCTTGACAGCGATCTGCGTGGCCGGATCATCGCGGACGGACGGCGGGTCGCGGCCGGCTATAGCTGGGAGCTGTGTGTGGAGCGGACACTTGGCGTCTACCGCCGCGTCATGGCAGCGTGAGGCTGTAAAAGGCGGACTGGCCGACGCTTGCTCCACGTTGGCTATTCGTGCATTAGCACGTTGGATATAGTTTAAAAGGGCCAGACCGAGCCTTGTTTGTCATTGGATCAGGGATGAATCCTATTTTTAGTACCCCACGGCTTGCATTATTGGGTGCAGCGGTTTGTGCAACGAGCGCTTGTTCGATCATGCCGGCGGGCGGCCCTTCCACCCATGCGGTGAACAAGCTGGCCGACGTAGGAAGCACATCCATCAACGGCGATATAAAGATCATACCGGTAACCGATGCGGTGGCACGGCGGGTCATCGCCAGCGAACGAAACACCCATTTTGCCGACACCATGGGGGACGGTATCCCGGTGGGTTCGATGATTGGTCGGGGTGATGTACTCGACATTGCGGTCTGGGAAGCGCCTCCTGCGGCGTTGTTCGGATCCGGCGGCGGTGATCCACGCATCGTTTCGTCCGGTGCGACGGCGCGCGGGACCACACTGCCGGAGCAGATGGTGGATAGCGACGGTCGTGTCACGATTCCGTTCATCGGCTATGTCCAGGCGGCGGGCCGGACGCCGCAGCAGGTTGCTCAGACCATAAGGCAACGACTGATCGGTATGGCGCATGATCCGCAGGTTGTCGTGCGGACGGTCCGCAGCGCCACGACCAATGTGACGGTGGTGGGCGATGTCGCGAATAGCGCGCGCGTTCCACTGACCGCGCGGGGCGAACGCCTGCTGGATGTGCTGGCTACGGTGGGCGGTGTTAAGCAGCCCATCAATAAAATGACGGTCCAGATCACTCGCGGCGAAAGGATTGCTTCGATGCCTTTGGAGGGGGTCATCAAGGATCCTCGCCAGAACATCCGCTTGCAGCCCGACGATGTCGTGACCGCGCTGTACCAGCCTTACAGCTTCACCGCGCTGGGTGCTGCGGGCCGTAATGAAGAGTTGCCATTCGAGGGGACCGGCATCACTTTGTCGCAGGCTCTGGGTAGAATTGCGGGGCTGCAGGACAATCGGGCCAATACGCGCGGGGTGTTCATTTTTCGTTTAGAGAATACTGAGGCTGTTGATCCTACCATGCGTGTCAATGCGCGTCTGACACCTGATGGAAAACTTCCGGTGATTTACCAGATCGACGTGAAGGATCCAGGAATATTCTTTGTTGCTCAGGCATTTCCTATCAAGGACAAGGATGTTCTATATGTTTCCAATGCGCCATTGGTAGACATTCAAAAATTCGTGAACGTCATCTATTCCGCCATCCTCCCTGTCGCGACGGCGATTACGGTTGCGCCTTAGAGTCATCGGTGGACACCCCTTAGGATGCAAGCGGTTTTTGGGAGGCTTGGCGCATAGTCGGGTGCTGGCTTTTAATGCGGCTTTATTGATACCGCTGGCCTGTATGGGAGTTCACGGATCGGCTCCAATCAGGACTGCGTGCTTGGTTGGCACCTTGAGCCTATCTGGTTTTGCCTATCCCGTCTCGTCGACCGTTATTCCTTGCTTTCCACCTGACCTTCCTACATTTGCCGACACCCTCATGCTCATGACTGGTTATTCTGCCACAACTGGAGCTCGATAAATCTCGTTCTTCGCCATCGGTGCCCACACGGTGCGCGCCATCTTGTTGGCAAACGTTGTGATCACCGTAAGCGCCGCCGGAAAGCTTCCGCGCTGATCTCTTCGCCGAGCACAGCAGCGGTATAGTATTCGTGCAGGATATCTGCAGCAGCTATTGCCAAAGCAGAGCTACTTCTGCACAAGCTTCTGTTCCACGCCAGTAAGGCGATGAAGGCGGAATATCAGATACATAAAAGGCCATCTAAGGGAAGTGGACTGAGGGGTATATGCCGGCACATCGCCTTGTTGCCCATGCGATCGAAAAGCCTTGGGGTCGAACTGATATCCCATCCCACGTTGCTGCTAATGATGGCCGTCGCATCGGAGAGGTCTGGTTTTCTGCCGAACGGCGGACCAGCCTCCCTCTTTTGGTGAAATATATCTTTACCAGTGAAAATCTCTCTGTTCAGGTCCATCCCAACGATGAGCAAGGCCAGCAATGTGGAATGGCGGGCGGAAAGTCGGAATGTTGGTACGTGCTGGATGCGGCCCCTGATGCGCGACTTGGGATTGGCATGTATCAGGATCTGACGCCCGAGGAGTTGCGTGCTGCGGCGCTGGATGGCAGCATTGAATCACTCATGGAATGGAAACTCGTTAAGCCCGGCAGCTTTTATTATATACCCGCTGGAACAGTGCACGCCATTGGCGGGGGTGTGGCATTGGTGGAAATTCAACAGAATAATGACGTGACGTATCGGCTTTATGATTATGGACGTCCGCGTGAATTGCATCTTGAACAGGGAGTGGCTGTCAGTGTGGCTGAGCCATACTCCTTGCCCGATCGCGTCGTACCTCCGACGACTGAAGGGCGACTGATTGAGGCCGGTGCCCCTTTCACTCTCGATATCGTTCAAGGGAAGGCCAAGACTTGCTGGAAGGTCAACGGAGAAATGTCGTGGTTCATCCCCCTGGCCGGTGCCGGAACGCTCAACGGTGAAAGCTGGCGGCCCGGCGAATGTTGGTTGATAGAGGGGGAGGCCACCGTGGAGATTGTGGAACCGATGAGCGCCCTTCTTGCTCAGCCCAGCTCTTCAGTCGCGCAACAGATTGACATTCCGTCTCTACCTCGGAGACCCGTCAGCGGCTAACCTGCTGTCTGAACCATCAGTTGGAAAATGGCGTAGCCATTGCGCCAGGTCGGGGGGGGCGGATCGTCTATGCCAGCTATCTGGCGATCGCAAGGAGAGTCCGAAGTCATCCGCCGCTTGATGTCCACGGTGGTCCGCGGCCGTATCGGAGAGGGGAACCCGCGGCATGAGAAATCATGCTGGGACACGTCCCCTTCGCGAACAGCGGCATTTAGGCCGCATCCGTCCAATCTGGCTCCGCGCTGCGCGATGCCTTACAAAAAGATTCACCCGGCATGATTGGGGGAGTAAAAGCCATGATTTTCATAAGGTTTTGACTGGATCGGGTAGCGGGGATCGAACCCGCATCACAAGCTTGGAAGGCTAGTGCTCTACCATTGAGCTGTACCCGCCCGTCGCCGACGCGCTCTGCCAGCTTTTCGTGGCACCCGTCAATATCAAAACGAGACATCCACGAGGCATGGTTTGCTCACGCCATCATAGCCGCATCAGTCAATCTTGTTGATCGCTGTCAGCATGTGATCAACGCCCACGCTGGCATAGCGCTGGACCATGCGCAGCGACTTCCAGCCGCCCATGTGCATGATGGTGATGAGGTCGATCCCCGCCATCACGCAGTGCGACGCCCAGTGATGACGCCAGTCATGGATGGTGAAGTCGTCGATCTCCGCACGCTTGCACGCCGTCTTGTGCTGGCTCTTGAGTGGATTGCCGCCAGGAATCCGTGCGAGGCGGGTGTCCTGATAGGGCTGGCCGAAGCGGTTGAGGAAGACATAACCTTTCAGGGGATTGCCCTGCTCCTCCCAGATCGGCGACAGCACCTCCTTGACACGGGGATGCATTGGGACCGACTGGGTCATCGCGTTTTTTGTGTGGTTGAGCCGGATCACTTCCTGCTGCATATCCACGCCCTTGACGCCCCACGGCATCTGGAGGGCGGTCTGAATGCGCGGTCCGTGGAAGGCCAGCATGGTGATGATCGGCCGAACATGCGGCGCATAGGCTGAGATCAGCCGGTCGCGATCGCCCTTCGTCAGGAAGCGTACTCGTTCATTGTCGAACGGGATGGCCTTGATCTTGAACGGCGGAAGATCATGCAATTCATGATGGACATTGATTGCCGCCTGAAACACCGCCCGATAGCGGTCCTGACCGGCGGGAGCATGATCGGGCAGGTTGGCAAGCCGGAACTTCTCCCACGCCTGTTTCGGTTCCCGCAGCGACAGGTGGCCGATCTGGGCGTTGAGCTTGCCGATACGCAATATGTCGGCGGCGCAAGGCAGGGTCGCCTTCGTCAGATAGCTTTCGAAGGCGTCGGCAATAATGCCCTGCGCAACGACTGATGCGGGGCCGAACATCAACTGATGGCGTAGCCTGGTCTCATATTCCGACATCAGGTGCGACGCAGCATCTGTGTCACTCGTTCCTGAACTGAATTCTTTGACGACGATTTGCTTGTCGCCGAGCGAGACCGTTCCTCGGATATGGTAAATGCCGTTCTTCCCACGGCGACGGACGGAGAGCATGTGATCTTTTCCAATAGCATCTGATATTGCGCTTCTGTCGCGCGCATTTTTCCGCACACATGGACGTAGGGCACGCCATATTTGTCGAAGGTACGCCGCATCCATTTCGTCGGCTCGGTGCTGGTCATGCTGAGCCGTGAGAGGATATCGCGAGGGGTAAGGAGGGACTCGTGGTGACCAGCAGCGAGCGAGCGAGGCGGCGCCCGTGCTTTATCGGAATGGGAGACGGTGGCGCACGCGTCAACCGCGGGCTTGGCAGATCGCTGCGGGGTAGCCGTGCGCCGTTCAGATGATGCCGACGTTTCACCAGCCGTTTGCGTCCCGTGCGGCGCTGCCGCGTCGGCTGGGCTGGGTGTCGTCGTTGGGCGACTTCTTATCGACATGTGGACGCAACCCCCTTAGCCCGCCTTATTCGTGACGCTCTCCCTTCTGCCGCTCACTGGCCTTTTGCACCATCGGGCTTATGATCAGGACAAGCGATCATGCTGCGTCTATTTCAGCGCGAGTGTCTGATAGGCTTTCGGATTGAGGGACGGGGCTTTGCGGTTCGGCGGCGCGGCCGCGCGGGCTATGTCTGGGTGGCCCTGAGCGCGGTGGCGATGGTCCGGAACACGGCGGCGTCGGGACAGGCCGAAGCGAAGGCGACCCGGACGCGGGAGGCGGTTTCGATGACGCGGGCGGCGATCTTGAGAAGCCGCAGGCGCAGGGTTGCGAACTCGGCGGTGGCGAGCGCGGTGGTCTTGGGGATGACCTGCTGGATGCGCCACATTAGCCAGTAGGCCGCGGTGTGCAGAATGAGCCGCATCTGATTTGCGTTGGCTGATCGGCACGAAGTGCGATCACTGCTGAGCTGTGTCTTGTGCTGTTTGATCAGGTTCTCGGCCTGGCCGCGGGCGCAATAGAGGCTGTCGTAGATGTGTTCAGCGGAGCCTTCTGCCAGGGAAGTGACGACATAGCGGATATCCATGCCCATGATGCTGGCTTCGATCCGGGTTACGACGCGGCGCTGGCATTTCCAGCTTTTCGCCCCATAGCGGATCTCGGCATAGCTGCGCAGGACAACCCGGTCTTGCTCGGCGCGCTTGACGGCGCAGGCATCAGCGGCAGCGACAATGTCTGTATTGGCGCGCAGCGCGGCATTGGTGGGAAGGCCGAAGACATAGTCGATGCCGTGCGCCTCGCAGAAGGCCATGACCTCTGGCCGGCCATAATGCCCATCGCCGCGGATGGTGATGTGCGTTTGCGGCCAATGCCGACGGATATGCCGGACAAGCCGTCGAATGTGCCCCGCAGCCTCCGCGCCTGACGGCGTCTTGCCGGTACGCAGCAGCATGGCGACCGGCCGTCCCGTCGCCGTGTCATAGATGTGGATCGGCAGGAAGCAGCGCTCGCCGTGATGGCCGTTCCAGAACGAAAGCTGTTGGTAGCCATGCACGACATCACACGTATCATCGATGTCCAGTATCACCGCCTTGGGCGGCTCGGGGTAGCTGGCGCAGTAGATGCCGACCATCGCGACCAGCATCCGCGCCAATTCGCGCGTGGTCGGCGCATTCTCCCAGCGGCTCATTGTCGGCTGGCTCGCCAGGCCTGCGCCTGAACCCAACAGTTTGCCCAGCGCCAGGCGAAAGCCTGGGTCGTCGCGCAGGGCGTCGAGATCATCGGCATCCTCGTAGCCGCAGGCAATAGCCAAAACCCGCGCTCGCAGAATGTCATCGAGCCTGTGGGTCACACGGGAAGGATCGCGCGGATCGGCAATGCAGGTGGCGAGCTGCCGGCAGATACCCATCTCGCGCTCGGCTTGCGCCAGTAGCAAAACCCCGCCGTCCGAGGTCAACCGGCCACCATCAAAGGCGGCCGTGACTTTCTTGCGCGCGACCGCTGGAAACGAAATCAGAGGCGCGCTATCGTCGCCCCCGGCGGGTGTGGCCTGTGGCATTTTTTGCCTCGTTGCAGGTTGGTCTAGACATCCAATTTCCTACAACAAGACAAAGTCTTACGCCACTCCCGCCACCCCTTCACGTCCAGCCTCATGAATACGACGGGTTAGCCGTTACCGCCTGTATAGCTCCACCGATAGTTGGCTGGAGCGCCGCGCCGTTCCGTGTACGGCCCGGGCATCCGTTCGGAAACGCGCAGGGCGATGGACTCGAGCTGTTGGGGTTCGGAAGCGCCGTGGGCTTGAACGGTCTATGTTTACGACACATTGCAAACTCCTCAGCTTCCGGGTTGTGGGATCGTCGGTGGCCGGCGCAGCATTGCCTGATCGCGCGGCATCCAGCCGGTGTTGCGCTCGACCTGGGTAAGGCGAATGCCGATGGCATCGACTGGCATCGACTGGCATCGACTGGCATCGACTGGCATCGACGGAATTTTGGTGCCTGCCGCAGGTTGAACCAGGCATGGAGTACCTCGACCCGGATTTCCGACCATGCCTGTCCCAAATTCTTCGCCAGATAGTCGAGCCGCCTGCTCATCTCCTCGGGCAGGAACAGCTGATGCCGGGTCGTGTAGCTCTTCATGGGACGTTGGCCTGCTCATGCTGATGTCCGGAGACAGCGGACCAGTCTCGCGCGGGGGATGCAGAAGCGATCCGCTGCCATGGACGATTATCGCTGTCAGGCTGCCTCCAAGGGAATGGTGCAGATCGGCCCAGATCGGCCCGGATTGGACTCTCATGCCGCCGATGGTGGGAAAGCTGTGATCTCGGCCGATGCTCTAGGCGACTGGCCGCTCCTCGCACATCAACCTGGAGAGTGTCAGAGGTGCCTCTCATCCATGGTTTACGCGGACAAGGTGGAACGGGGCCGACCGATCCTTCTCTAACATATTGCATCGGCTTGATATTACGATAATGTGACAGAGCGTTTCCGTTGGGAGACGCCGAGGTTTGAGCCCCTCGCTTGGGAAGAATAGACTCGCCGCACATGCGGCCGGGTGGCCGATGTTATGTCCAAGCCATTCGTGGCCAAAGGCATCGGCACGCGTTCTCAAGCGCGGCTCAACGCCCGGTTTCTTACCGGCGCGACCTCGTCAATGCGAGGGAGCGGCGGATGGGATCAGAAGCCAGGAAACATGCCGAAGGCAGGCCATGATGTGGCCTGCATCGGAAATATCGCGCTCGCCACTCGATGAGGGCGATCCCTTGCCTCCGGGGCATGATCGATTGGTGGTGCAGCCTGATCCGCTGGACAGTCTTTATCGGGAAGAGCGACCGTCGCTGCTGCGTTTCCTCTCGCGATGGACGGGGCATGACAGGGCGGAAGATGTCATACAGCAGGTTTTCAGCCGCATGGCCGGTAAGCCGCAGAGCGCAACTGCGCCGATCCAGGCGCCACGGGCCTATCTGCGCCATGCCGCGCGCAATGTGCTGCGAGATGAAGCCAGAAGTGCGGGACGCAGGTGCGAGCATCATCATGTTCCAATCGAGGATCTGTCTTTGGCGAGCGGCGATCCCGTGGCCGCACTGGAGGCCCGCGACCGGCTGGCCCGCATCGAAGAGGCCGTACTGCGGCTCAAGCCGCTGACCCGCGAAATATTCCTCGCTTGCCGTCTCGATGGCTATAGCTATGCCGAGATTGCGGAGCGGACCGGTTTGAGCGTGAGGGGGGTCGAGAAGCAGATGAGCAGGGCGATCAGACAGCTTGGCCGGCATTTGCGGGCGCATGACTGAGCCTGAGGGGATGCCGATCCCCCAATCCATTCATGACGCTGCCGAAAAATGGCTGGTGAGCCATGCCGGACATTCCGATCCTGCGGCAGAGCGCGCGTTCACGACCTGGCTCGAGGCGGATCCGCGTCATCGCATCGCCTATGACCGGATCAAGCGTGACTGGCAGCTAGGCACGCTTCTGGGCGAGCGCCCTGTCGGGCAGACCCGGTCGCTTGGCCGCGCGCCCTTCTGGATGCGGCAAAAGACGCATATCGCTGCCGCCGGTCTTGGCGCGGCGGTACTGCTGGGCGTGGTGACGGTCAGTCTTGTCCGGCCCGGCAGGCCATTGGCCATTTCCATGACGGCGCAGGCCGCGATCTATGAGACTGGGGTCGGCGAGATCCGCACCGTCGGGCTTTCGGACGGATCGACCGTCATCCTCGACACGGCCACACGCCTTCGCGTCCAATTGTCGGGCGGCGATCGGCGGCTCGATCTCGAGCGGGGACGAGCGCGGTTCCGTGTCGCGGCAGACTCGAAGCGCCCGTTCCGTGTGCAGGTGGCCGGCGGTGAGATCATAGCTCATGGCACGATGTTCGACGTAAACATGATCGGCGAGAAACCGGTGGTGACCGTTCTCGATGGATCGGTGGACCTGCGCGGTTTGGATGGGGCGTCCGATCAGGCGAGAACGCTCCCGATGGGCAAGAGCATGACGCTGGACGCCTCGATGGCGGAGCGTGTGGCCTCTCCGGCTGAAGCGCGTTGGGTGTCGGGCATGCTGGCGCTCGACGGAACGCCGCTTGCCGAGGCGGTGGCGGCGATCAACCGCTATAATAAGGTGCAGGTCCGTCTGGCGGAGCCCTTTGCCCTGCCGGTGCGTGTGACGGGCGGTTTCCGGGTCCGCGATCCAGAAGCATTCGCCCGCGCTGTCGCGACAAGCTTCCATTTGAAGGTCGAGCGGCCCGACAGCGATACAATCCTGCTGGTTGCTCCGGCGAAATAGGTAAACATAGCCCCGTAAAAAATCTGTCGGGTGTTTTCGCGAACCGGCGTCTCCCCATTGTCCCGCTTGAATGGCGGCACGGGGGAGAAGGTCCAATGTCTCGGTTTTCAGTCACCGCATATTATCTGTCCGGCAGCATCGCTGCCGCCATGTTGGTAGCCAGCGCGCCGATCGCGCTCGCCCAGCAAGCTGCCGAAATGGCGATCACGCTGCCTGCCCAGCCGCTCGGCGCATCGGTTCGTGAACTGTCCCTGCGATCGGGTCAGACGATCCTTGTCGATGCCAGCCTTGTCGAGGGGATGAACGGCCCCGCGATCCACGGCGTATATACGGTCGAAGGCGCGCTCGACCGACTGCTCGCCGGAACCGGCCTTTCCTGGACCCGGCTCGAAGGCAGCATCGTCATCCGAAAGGAGAGTCTGTCCCTGCAGGAGAGGGATGGGGGCGTTGGCATCGTGGTCACCGGCAGCCGCATTCGCGGCGCGCCGGTCCCGTCGACGGTCATGGTTCTCGACAACCAGGCCATCAGAGATACCGGACTCGCCGATCTGGGCGACGTCGCCCGCAGCCTGCCGCAAAGCTTTGGTGGCGGGCAGAATCCTGGTGTCGGCTTCAACGTGCCCTCGAGTACCGGCGGCAATGTCGGGGGCGGGTCGTCGGTCAATCTGCGTGGCCTGGGCAGCGATGCAACGCTCACCGTGCTGAACGGTCGCCGTGTGCCCTATGACTCGGCCCGGCAGGGTGTCGATATTTCCGCCATCCCGCTTGCCGCCGTCGATCGCATAGAGGTGGTGGCGGATGGCGCTTCGGCCATTTACGGGTCGGACGCGGTCGGCGGCGTCGTCAATGTGATTCTCAGGCGCGACTATGACGGCGTTGAAACCCGCGCGCGCGTCGGCGGATCGCCCGATGGCGGTAATTTCCAGCAGCAATATAGCGTGCTGGCCGGTCGCCGCTGGAATGGGGGCGGTGGCTTCCTCACCTATGAATATGGCCGGAATAGCGCCCTCATGACCAACCAGCGAAAATATGGCCGGATCAGGCCTGATCTGACCCTGCTGCCGGCCAGTAGCCGACATGCCGTGGCGGGAAGCGTCCATCAGGATATCAGTGACAATCTCACCATCGAACTGGATGGCCTCTATAATCAGCGGACCGGCGAATTTTCCTATCCCACGAGCACCGCCGCCAATCTTGCGGTCAGTCGGATCACCCAGAGCTATGATAGTTACACGCTGGCATTTTCGGGCGCCGTGCGGCTGACCCTGGGCCAGTGGGAACTGAGTCTGTCGGGAAGTTTCGGCAAGGGACGCACCTATTTCCAGGGCGACACCTTCCTCAACGACCAGTTCGCAAGCCGAGCCTGGGGTCGCTATAATAATCAGAGCATCACCGGTGAAATCTCCGCCGATGGACCATTGTTCGCCTTGCCGGGCGGGGACGCCAAGCTCGCGCTTGGCGCCGGCATCCGGGCGAATGATTTCGAGATTTACCGGGGTGCCGGTAATGTCAACAATGCCAAACCGTCGCAGGACAGCGTCTATGCCTTTGGCGAAGCCAGTTTCCCCCTGATAGGGCCAGCGCAGGCTATTCCCCTGATGCGCAGCCTCAGCCTGAGCGCCGCGCTGCGCTACGAACGCTATCGCGGCCTGGTCGATGTCGTGACGCCCAAATTCGGCATGATCTACGCGCCCGCGGATTTCATCGACTTCAAAGCAAGCTGGGGGCGTTCCTTCCGGGCGCCGAGCTTCATCCAGCTCTATTCGATCGAACAGGCCGTCCTCTATCCCATCACGACCTTCGGGGGGCGGGGCTATCCCGCCGGGACCACGGCGCTGCTGGTGGCCGGGGGCAACACCGATCTTAAACCGGAAAAGGCGCGTAGCTGGTCGGCCACAATGGCGCTGCATCCGCCCGGCATGGCGGGCGCGTCGTTTGAACTCAGCTACTTCCATACCCGCTATGTCGATCGCATTGTGAACCCGATCCCAACGACAGCGCGAGCGCTTGTCGATCCCATCTATGCCAACCAGATCATCTACGCGCCGACGCCCCAGCAGCTTGCCGCGGCGATTGCCCATGCGGCGCAATTTCTGAACGGCGCAGGTGTTCCCTATGATCCGTCAAAGGTCGGCGCGATCGTCAATCGCGCCAATATCAATGCCGGGCGCCAGACGATCCAGGGCATCGATACCCAGCTCAACTATCAGACGGATCTGGCCAATGGGAAAATGGGGCTGTCGGCCAATCTCACCTATCTCGACAGCGAGCAGCAGATCTCGCTGGCAGGTCCGGTCGAACAGCTGGCGGGAAGATTGTTCAACCCACCGCACTGGCGCGGCAGGGGAACGGTCAACTGGAGCGACGGCGCCTTCAGCGTGGCAGCGACGCTCAGCACGATCGGCGGCGTCAAGGATGTGCGCGCAACGCCGGCACTGCACATCGACGGGATGACGACGGTCGATATCAGCACGCGCTACCGATTTGGCGAGCGAAAGGGTATTCTGCGCGGTGTCGAGCTTGGCCTCTCAATCCAGAATCTCCTCAATCAGCTGCCTTCGGTCGTTGCCACCAGCCTTTATTATGACACGCCCTATGACTCGACCAACTATTCGGCGGTCGGGCGCTTCATCGCGCTCGAGCTGGTCAAGAAATGGTGAGCGCCATGGGCAGGACCTCGATTGCGCTGCTGGCTGCGGGCGTGGCGTTTCTGGGCTTGGCTTCCGAAGCCAGGGCGGACTGCAGCGACCTGTTGCCAAATCCCGAGACGATGGCGAAACCGCGCGCCATCACCGCGAAAGATCTGCTTGGCGTCCGCGATATCGGACGGGGCGATGGGTCGCTGCTTGGCGGTGAGAGCCCGCTCGGCCTGTCACCGGATGGCAGACGGATCGCCTTCATCATCATGAGGGCGGATGCATCGGCCAACAGCTATTGCATTGGGCTCGCTGTCATGGACCTGCAGCCCGACGCGACGCCGCGCCTCCTGGACCAGGGCGGTGAGTTCATAAGCGGGGCCGGGGATTATCGCGGCGTCATCCTGCCGACCGGATTTCCCATAGTGCTCGCGCCCTCATGGTCGCCTGATGGCCGGTGGATCGCCTTCCTGCGGCGGGAACAGGGGATCACCCAGCTCTGGGCGGTCCGCGCTGATGGCGGTCCTGCCCGGGCGCTCACGCGCTCGCCGGTCGACATTGAACAATTTGCATGGACGCCCGACGGCGCGACGCTTGTTTATGCGAGCCGGACGGGGCAGCTCGCCGAACGCTCCGCTCTGGCGCGTGAGGCTGTGACCGGATTTCGGTACGACGATCGCTATGTGCCGATGATGGGCGACAAGCCCATGCCGGTGGCGACGACAGCCTTGTCCCTGTTTCGCATCGATCCGGCGGCTGGAGAAGCTCGACCCGGCGAAGAAAGCGACCGGGCGTTGCTGGCGCCCGATCCGATCCGCTATGAAATCCGTCCCCTCGCGGCAAAGGCCGATGATGGGCGATCCGTCCTGGCCGAGCATGTCTCGGCCAATCCGGCCAGTCCCTGGGCGCTGGCCGTGTCATCCGCGACTGGCGTGAAAATCCCCTGTCGAGGTGAGGCCTGTAGCGGCAAGTTCGCCGGGTTTTGGTGGATGCCCCATGGTGGCCCCTTGCTCTTCCTTCGCCGCGAGGGATGGAATGCCCGATCGACGGCACTCTATCGCTGGGCGCCCGGCAAGGACGAGCCGAAAAAAGTGTTGGTAACGAGCGATGTCATCAGCGGTTGTGACCTGGCGGGCACCCGGCTCGTCTGTTTGCGCGAAAGCGCGACCATAGCGCCGCGGATTGTGCGGATCGATCCGTATAATGGACGTTCCGAGCTGCTCTACGACCCCAATCCGGAATTGCGATCCATCCGGTTCGGCAGGGTAGAACGGCTCGAATGGCGGAATGACCGGGGTCTCGAAGTTGCTGGCGATCTCGTCCTGCCGCCAGATTATGATGGGCATGAACGGCTGCCGCTCATCGTGACGACCTATCGTAGCAATGGATTTCTCCGGGGCGCGACCGGCAATGAATATCCCATCCATCTGTTCGCGCAGAAGGGCTTCGCCGTTCTCAGCGTGGACCGCCCGCCCCATGTCGGCGCGATCAACCCGCTCAACAAGGACTGGCAGAAGCTCCTCGCCGACAATGACCGGGATTGGGGGGAACGGCGCAGCATGCAATCCTCGGTGATGACGGGAGTCCAGCGCGTGATCGACATGGGCATAGCCGATCCGGATCGCATCGGCATCAGCGGCCTCAGCGATGGGTCGAGCACGGTTGGCTTCGCCCTCATCAACAGCCGCCGCTTCGCCGCCGCCGCAGTCAGTACCTGCTGTCTCGAACCATGGACGGTCAATTCGACCATTGGTCCTGCCTTTGCCCGCAAGATGCGGCAGCAGGGTTTTCCCCCGGCCACATCCGACGATCGGCAGTTCTGGCAGCCGGGTTCCATGATCCGCAATGCGTCGATTATCGATACGCCGCTGCTGATGCAGCTTGCGGACAGGGAATATCTGACGGCGATCGACGTGTTCGCTGCTTTGCGGGAACAGAACAAGCCGGTCGACATGTATGTCTTCCCCGACGAATATCATAATAAGTGGCAGCCGCTGCATCGGCTGGCGATCTACGAGCGCAATCTCGACTGGTTTCTCTACTGGCTTCAGGACAGGGAAGATCCCGATCCACGCAAGGCAGGTCAATATGCGATCTGGCGCAAGCTCCGCCAGCAACGGTTGCCGCCCTCCCAATCCTAGACCTGTCCCGCGATCCATGCCTCGACGTCCGCGAGATGCATGATGCGGTGATAGTGTGTGCCCTGGACAGGTCCCTCGCTGTCCAGGGCACGTTCTAGCAAGGGAATGTCGAGCAGCCCGGCTCGACGCAGATGCCCGTCCAGCAGCATGGCGCGGATGACGGGGCGGTTCGCGGTGAAGATTTCCGCGATATAGCTGTCGGGCGTGCCCTTTGTCCTGCGATTGACGACCGGCGCCGGTAGGCGGTCGCGAAAGGCATCGCGCGCGACGATCCGGTTCTGACCGTGTCGGAACCACCACCAACTCGGAATCCGCAGGCATGCTTCGACGACGGGTTGGGAGGCCAATGGCGTCACATGACGCACCGGACTTCTGATATCATTTCCCTCGGCCCAGCCCTGGGCGGCGGTAATGAGCGCGATATGGGCGGCCGTTCCTGTTTCGCCGCCGCACGGTGGTTCCAGCCATGGATGTCGAGGCACCAGAGCCTCGTCATCCATCACTTCTGGAGACAGATATTGGGTCATCGGCCGCCAACGATAGGCGGGTGACCGGCGGAAGGCGCGTGCTGCTGCCCGGCCGAGCACGGTGAACGCGCTCACGTCCGCCATGGCCGCAATCGACAGGGTGGTCGACCAGCCTTCGCTGAGGCTCCCCCCGCGCAGAAAAGCGTCGGTGACCGGCGCTATGGACCGCAGGGAGAAGAAGACATTGTCCCCGCCGCCGCCATCGATCGTGAGATCGGCGCCGCTGGTTTCGACCGCCTCGCCCAGCAGGCGGGACGTGCCCTGCATGAAACTGCGGGCAATGGGGTTGGGGTGATTGATGGCATGGGAACGGGTAATGTCGACCATGCCGACGTCCCACTGCGATTCCATGATCGAGGCGCCCATATGGGATGCGACCATTTGCGCATAACGCCGTTCATCGCCGACGGTGCCGAGGCTGGCGAGATTGAAACAGGCAAAGGGGCAGCCATGGGTGCCGAGCGCAGCGGCCAGCACGGAGGAATCTATTCCGCCCGACAGCATGAGCAGGGCGCGATCCGCCCCCATGATGCTGGCGCGGGTCGCGGTCGACACCGCGCGGCGGACCATGCGCGGGGCCTCGTCCCGGTCATCGATCCAGTGGCGCCTGCCTGCCCGATCCCATGGGTTCCATGTCTGCGCGACGCTCAGCCCTTTGGCGGTGAGGTGGAGACGCGAGCCTCCGCGCAGTTCCTGAACGCCGGCAAGGCAGGTGGAGGGCGAGGGGATATCCTTGAGCGCCAGGCGGCGCAGGACGCCGGACCAATCGATCCTGCGGGACGTCCATCCCGCAAGCGTCAGCAGGGATGTGTCGGACGCGCAGATTAGCTGATCGTCCTGCATCGCATGGAAGCAGGGCAGGCGGCCGAAGGCTGAGCGCAGGACATGGAAGCCTGCCGCGCCATCGCGCAGGATCGTAACGAAATTGCCCCAATGGTCCTGGCTGAAACGATCGAGTTCCACGGGCTCGCCGCCGGGCGCGAAATCGGATGGCAGGGTGACCGGATCGCTTTTGCCGGTCGCAAAGATCGGCCCGATGATGATACCGATATCATCGCCCAGTTGCCGGATATGTCCGTCACTGCCTGCAACGAGCATGTCGTCGCGGTCGATCATAACCGACAGCCCCTCGGTACGGGAGAGTGCGCCGCGGATAGCGGGCGCGATGGGGCTGCGTTCCGGCGTCGGCGCTAATATGGCGACAAAGCGTTTCATCAGATGATCCTGATCGGGCTGAACGGGCGGACCTGATCGGGATCGTCGGCCATGATCATGCCGTCGACCTCGATCCAGCTATGGGCCTGGAAAGGGTTGAGTTTGACGCCCAGGACAAGATTCGGCCGGATGCTGAGCGCGATGAGCCATGACGCCAGCGACAGCGCGGTGGGGAGGCACTGGTCGCGGGCGGAAAGGATCATGGCGGCCCGACGATAAGCTTGGTCGAGACGGGCAAGCCTGTCGATCGGGACGCCCCGCTGTGTCACGCTGTGCTTTCGTTGTTCGATCACGCGGATGTTGCGGGAAAAGGGCAACTGTCTCAGTCTCGCGCGCCACCAGAGCCGGCGGGTCAATGCGCTGGCGACAAGGGCAGGCGATGGGCAGGCTTTCTCCAGCGGGAGCCTGGCCTCGGCCGGATGTGCGAGCGGGCAGGGGACAGGCCTGCTGCTGGCTGGCGACCGGATGATGATGCCAGCTTCCAGCAATGTGTCGCACTGCCGGTCATCGATGCGGTCGGCGTCGATCAGGGAACAGAAAGCCTGTTCCAAGGCGGGTCGCAGACCGAAATAGCGATCTGCATTTAGGTCGAGGAAAATGGTCCGCCCCTCTGTCCGGCAGAAGCTCAGACCATCGCGAAGTGAATAGCCGGTCATGCTCTGTCTCGAACAGGACGATGGCGCGCAGCCATGAAGCTGCGCGCCATCGCTTCAGTCGTCGGAAAGACCGGCCTGGATTTCATTAAGGCCGACATCGCCCGTAAGGCCGCCGGGACCCTTGGTTTCCACGCTGATCGCGCCGAGTTCGATCACGTCATTGTCACGTTCCATGATAGTCACTCCTTGGCTTTGCTGCGGGAATTGCAGCACCCAGAAGCGTAGGAACGGCAAGGCCTTATCCGAAACTTATACGGATTTGATATCGCGAATATATGAGGAGGCGGGAGAAATAGATGTTGAAGGTCAATGGCATGCGGGCGGCGTGTCGTAAGCGGGGCAAACTCCCGGGCGGTCAGGCGGGAGCGGCGCTGACGAGGTCCGGCAGCCATGGAACGGATGGCGCGCCGGGAACGGCGAAGCGATCACCGAGGAATTGGTAGAAGGAGACGCCAAGCTTGGCACAGGTTTTGATCAGGCCGAGCATGATGTCGCGAGCGATCCGTCCTTGTTCGCTAACGGTGCCACCGGAAATTTTGCGCTTGGTGACAAAGCTGCGGATATCGTTTTCCGAACCGTTGGTATGCAACGGGATTTCGGGACGTGTCAGAACGCGCAGGAGATCGTTTTTCTGGCGGTAGAGGCGTGCCAATTGCCGATCGAGCATCACAAAGCCGGTTTTGCGGGCAAAGATCCGGTCAAAACGAACCCTGAGGGCACGGCCCCGTTTGGGATCCGGATGCTTTTGCCAGGCTTTGAGATCGGCGTAGAACCACCAGATCAACGTGCGGATGAGTTCGAGCGCTTCACGATCTTTCTTCGAGCGGGGATGGAGTTTGTGGACCAGCCTTTCTGCATGTACCCAGCACAACGCATGGTTGCTGCCGACGCGGAACTGACCGGCGCCATCGGAGACGATAGCTGTGTCGCCGAGCAGACCTTGTTCGCAAAGGGCGCCCCATAGCGCGCCTTCGGTCGCGACCTTGGTGGGATCGGGCGTGACGCTCAACTTGTCAAAGCCCAGCGCGCAAAGATGCGCCTGCCACGCCTCGGGGCTCTCAAAATGCTTGGCTTCGTGGGCTTCCAGCACGGCAATCGGTTCGGACGCGAGGTTCATCTCGCGCATTTTGGCTAGCGCTTCGTCGTTGACGACAAAATGGCTGATGCCCGCCTGAAGAAGATTGAGAAAATTGCGCCGCGATTTGGAAAAGCTGCTGCGAAACACCGCGAAGCGCCGATCCCCAAGATGGGTGACATACCCATTCTTGCGAGCATGCGGAGCGGAAGTGTCGTCGACATTGATCCATTGCGCCGTGGAAATCCCCGTGGCTAAAATCGCCCGATCTTCGGCAACCAGATCGTCGAGCCCACGGCTGAGCAGTCGTACGACCTGGCGTTTGGAAATGGCCAAACCCATCCCGTTCAACATCGAGCACAGCCGTTCGCTGGTGATCTGACCTTGGAAATGACCCGCCGTGATAAAGCGCCGTAGCTCGGGGCCAAAGCCTCCCAAAATGCCCGCCGGCAACTCTGCTGCGATCCGCTTACCATCAGGACCCCGCCAAATCTCGCGACGATAGCGGATGACGTCAACTTCAAGCCGAAGATCCTGCACCAAGACGTCTTCGTAACCCTTGAAACGTGAGCCATCAGGAACTGCCGCTTTCAGCGTCACATCCCGGCTGACGGTGAGCTTCGATTGCACCGCCCCACGCCTCCGCTTGCTCCGCTTCTTCCCCGGTGTCGGTGACGTCGACTTCTCCATCCCCGATGGCTTCGACTTGAAGCGGGGACGCGGCGGATCGCCCTTCAATCGCGCAATCTCGTCCCGTAATGCCTGGATCTCCAGCTTGTCAGCCGCCCTCTCGATCAGCAGATCCTGGTTCGTCGCTTCCAGACGGTCGCAACGCTCAACCAGCGCAGCAACAACCCGACGAATATCCTCCTCGCCTCTTGTACCGCCAATGTCGTTGCCCGAAGTCATCGGCAGTGTGAATCACGCCAAACCAACCTTGTCCAGTCCCCCTGCCCGGAAATTTGCCCCGCTTACCGGCGTGTCGCGGGCGTCAGTCGTCCCGATAGACGCCCCGGAGCAGTCTGGCCGCGGCGCGCTGGCGGCGAAGATGATAGGTCGATGAAGTCCGGCGCAGCAGCTTGATGTCGCCTGCACGCGCGCCGTGCGCCAGCGCATAGAGTTCCTCGTCAATGCCGCCCAGCATGTCCTCCTCCCCGATCCGTGCAACGTGCAGGCGCGCGTTGGTCCGTTCCATCGCTTCGCCATGTTCGCGATTGCTGGAGGCGCTGGCGATGCTGTGGAGGAGCTGTGCTGCCTGTTCAGCGGTTGATGCCGAGTCCGGGTCGAGCTCGATCGATTGCAGCACGGGACGCCGGGCGCTGCGCAGGGCGAGCTGGATGATGTCGCTCGACCAGGCGTAGAGATCCTTGAGGCCCGGCTCGTCGATCAGGGGAACAAGGAATCCGCCACTGCTCCGCGCTTCGACCAGACCTTCGCCGGCAAGATGGTTGAGCGCCTCCCGGATCGGCGTCGTGCTCGAAGCCAGGATCGCGGCGAGTTCCGTGGGGTCGAGGCGGGATCCGGGACGATAGCTGCGCTCCATGATGAGACGCCTCAGACTCTGCTGAACGCGCTCGGAGGTGGGACCGGCGTTCATCGTCGCTCACCTCTGCTGTGCCGCAAAGGCCGACACCATCGCTTCCTGATCGGGCCGCAACGCGTCGATCGCAGCAAGTGCGCGGTCCGGTTCACCGGTGAGCAGGACCGATGGGCACTGCCCCTCGAAATTGCCGAGATTGGGGCGGTGCTGGCGATAGCCGGCAAGCGCCGCCAGTTCGGGTGAAAATCGGCGGGCGACATCGGGCGGATAGGCGAGCCAGGGATTCTCATAGGGTTTGAGCCATCCCAGTGAGTAGCCGGTGACGATCCCGCGCCTCACCGCCGCCGTCCGGTTCGCGCCGGCGCCATGCAGGGTCGAGCCCAGCAGAAGAAGGGCAGACCCAGGGTCCATAATGGCAGGGACCGGCGGCTCGGATGGCTCTGCCTCCAGCGCCTGGGCGCCATGGCTGCGTGGCCAGACCAGCGTCGCGCCATTGTGGGCAGTGAAGGGGGTGAGCGGCCAGATGATATTCACCAGATATTCGATTTCCCCTTTTGGCGCGCGCCACATATCCTGGTCCCGGTGCGGTGCTTGCGCCGGCGCGTTCGGGTGGATGGCGATGGCCTGTCCCACATTGAGCTGGATGCAGTCGCACCAGCGGTCAAGGATCTGCGTGGCGATCCGGGTGATGAGCGGATGCCGGACAAGTGCTTCGGCATGGGGCGACCGGGTCAGTAGCCGCCCGAAGCGCTTGGTCGTTTCGCCATAAAATGGTCCCTGGCAGAAAGGTGTCGCCGCAAAGACTGGTGCGAGATCGGCGTCCAGCGCCGCGATGATGCTTTCGGGCAAGGCGTCCGGAATGATGCACCACCCCTGCGCGAACAATTGCCCAAGCAGGGACGAAGCGCCGGTGGACAGAAGTGAGTTCATGATCGCTCCTCCTGCCTCAGGCCGCCATCGGCGCCTGGTCATAGATGCCGGCTTCAGCGAGCCGGTCGAGCGTGTCCGCGCCAATCTCGATCTCGAGCGCGACGAGGAGCGAACCGTCATGCCATCGTGGCACGCCCAGCGGCCTGCATTGCCAACCAAAGGCAAGGATCTGCTGGAACCAGTTCATCTCGGCGATCGCGACATAGCGGCTGATGCGGTTTGCAAGCGCATGGTCCGCGATCGCGGTCACGAGGCGGTTGCGGACCACCCGCCGCTCGGGTGCGCGCAGGTTCCGATCGAGGCAGAAGCGGGTGATCTCGAAGACATCCTCGCCACGCGGCGGCGAGGCTTCGCACAGGGAGGCGTAGAAGCTGTCGAGAATATGGGGGCGCATGGTCGGCAGAAGCCTGGCCGAGGCCAGATGGGTGCCGTCGGGCTCAGACAGGATGACATAGCGCGCATGTTCATCGTCGAACTGGTCGACCTCGAACCGGCCGTCGAGCACCGGAATCTGCCATTTCAGCAGATCGACGAAGACGGATTTGCGCGCCGCGAACATGGCGCGCAGCACGGCGTCCGGCACCGGCCGGAACGGTTCTTTCACTATGTGCAACATGGGCAAACTCCCTTGGTCGTGGTCGATCAAGGGTCGGGTCGAAGGGCGAGTCGCCGCTATTCCCAGAAATGGGGATGGCGCCAGCCGCCGATGTCGCTGATCGTCAGGGTTCCGTCACCCAGCGTCCGGCCGACGAGCAATATCCGCTTGTTGACCTGGTAGCGTGCACAGGCTTCCTTGATATGGCTCGTCACGGTTTCCTTGCTGATGCCCAGGATCTGGCTGGTCTCCCAGTCGCTCTTGCCCCGCGCCGCCCATTGTACGCAGTCGCGCTGGCGGTCGGTGATGAGCGTGGCAGCCCCTTGCCGTTTCGGCACCGCCCAGAGCTGCCGTGCCGCGTCGAACGCATAATTGCCGAGCAGCTGTGCCAGCACAAGTCCGTCCTCGCGGAGCGGGCGATCGGCCGAATTGGCGAAGGTGCAGGAGCCCGGCGCCTCTCCTCCGACATTGGAGGGGATGGTAAAGCCGTCCCCTATACCGGCCTGGCGCCCGCGCACGAGTTGCCGGCGATCACCGGACGTCAGCGGAATGAGCGCGGATATCTTCGACCAGCGGAAGCCCAGGCTGGTCAAATGGGAGGCCCGGTGGACGGGATCGGTCACGCCCAGCGCGTTTTCCGCATAGAAATCGGCCCAGCGGGCTGGATAATTGTGAATGTGGATCGCGCTCGCACCGGCCGCGATCACATCGACATGTTGCGTCAGCGCGAAATATTGGAAACCCAGCTGTTCCGCGATCAGGCGCATGACCGACGCCATGTCATCATGCGTTTTGACCCTGTTGATGCATTCGAGGAGATGCATCGCATTTTGCAGCATGCTCATGCGCACGCCTTCCGGCCGCTGGCGGCATCTCAAGCTGCCGTGCGCCCCGCAGCCGTCCTTTCTCCATGTCTGTTGCCGACCAGCAGGGCCTCACGCCGCGGGTCGACAGATTTGTCATGAAACCGTCATATCAAAATTTCTCCCGGGTGGGGTTTTATCTGCTGCCGTGCAGCAAAGCGTTGGAAAAACCCGGCAAACGGATGGCCTGGAGCTTAACCGCTCGGGCTGAAGGCGGGCGGTGACAAGGGGTTCGATCGATCCTGCGCCTGAAAATTGGCGGGATCCTGGACCCTATGCCGCCTTGCACGGGATCGACCGGGCAGGACTGATGTGGGAATGGTTGCGCCGCGATCAGGATTATGTCGCCTGGTATGCGCAGGCGAGCAGGATGACCCGCGGCACGGCCGATCCAGCACATTGGGGGCTGCACTTTCGCTGAGCATCCCGACCTCCCGGCCCCGGAGGCGCGGATCATCTGGCGCGCCGATTTCGATCCTGCGGCTTTGCCCGTCTTCATTGTGCCCTGCGCCGTTCCGTCGCAAGACGGCATCGATGTTGCGCGACTGGCGCCATGGCTGCGCGTGGCCACTGACGCCGCAGGCCGCGAATATGCGGCGCTGACCGATGGCCGCCGGCATTTACGGCTCGACATCATGGAGGGCAGCCTTGTCCGATCCGAGAGCGAGATATTGCTACGTTATGAGTTGTGGGGCGCGAGAACCGCCGCCCGGCGCTTGCGAACCCTGGAGCGTTTCCTCGATTTAGTGAGGACCGGCCGCTTTCGCGCGCTGCTCTATCCCATCGACCCAGCGGTCGGGCGCGGCCTTGCGCTGTTGCGTGTCCATGATGCCCGTACGTCAGGGGCCAGTCATCGCGAAATAGGCGAGGTGCTCTTCGGGGCGCGAGCGATCGAAACCGGTTGGGAGGGGCGGTCGGACCATCTGCGGCAGAGGGTCAGGCGGATGGTGAAATCCGCCCGGGCCATGGCGGAAGGAGGATATCGGCTCCTCATGCGATCGAAATAGAAGCGTGGAGGCGGGAATGCCGCTCAACTCGTCGGCCTGCGCCCGGGGCTGGTGTCAGCGACAAGGAACCGGGTGAGCGCCTGAGCGTGCGGGGATTGCCAGAATCGGAAGGCTTCATCACGGTCAAGATAAACCGGGGGGCGTTTCCAGCATGGTTCTTGATCACAAGCCTAGAGGCTATTGGCGCTACATCGTTGCGATTGTCGGATTCCTAATTGTTCTGGCAATAGGGGCCGGAGTCTATCGAGCAAGTATATGGGTCGATGGTCCAAACCGTTATCCCGAATACCGCGAAAGCCCACAGGAAGTACAAGGCCGCCTCCCAGCCCTTTCTCTCGCACAAGCTTCGAGGGCCGCGAAAGACCGCCAGCCATGCGAGAATATAACCGGGCGCGATCAATCTGAGCTGTGTAACCAATGGCGCTCGGCAGAGGCCACTGAACGGGCCTCCCGCTGGGCCTGGTGGCAAATGGTTTTCAGCTTTTTTGGAATCATTGGCCTTGGTGTAACCTTGTGGTTCAACTTTGAGGCGTGGCGGCAAGCCAGGAATTCGGAAGGCGAAACCATCAGGGCCTTGCAGGCCGCCGAAAGGACTGCCGAAGCCGCCGGCGAAGCGAATCGCATGGCTTTGGAAAGAGATCGGCATGAATTGCGCGCCTATCTTGGCATAGATAGCGCCAGCTATGACGCAGTGCTTGGGAATATAACCATAACGGTCGAAAATTCGGGGAAGACACCTGCCCGAAAAGTGTCCGCGATTTTCCGGTGCATATCTATCCAAGCCCCAGTTCAGACTAAAGAGGAGCAATTTGGGCTGATTGATCCTCATAATGGATTCTCTCAAATCATCGATATGAGCGGCGATGAGAAATTGAGATTCGAGGAATTTCTCAGAGCGGGAGACGATTGGATTTGCTCCTTCGAAATTAGATTTGAAGATGTTTTTGGTCAGAGTTGGTGCCGAAAGGCGAATTTCTCTGCCAACATCAATCATCTGAAAAACGGCGCCGAATGGTCCTTGTATCTCGTGGATGGGAGTTCCACCGAAACACAAAGCTAATGCCGCCACGATAAACCCCGCATTCACCGTTCACGGGAGACCGGCCGCGGCTCCGGCTTGGTGCGTTTTCTATTTAATGCCGGCAATGGCTTTCGCGGCATTTTGAACTGCCGTGATTGCGCCAGACGCTTAAGGCCGCCTCGCGCCGCCCTAGGCGGCGCGACCGCGCTCTCACGGTTCGGCCATTGGGGGCCTCGCTGCCGAGCCCCGTCGGGCGGGTCTCGGCCACGGGGTTTCGATCGCTGGCGGTTGGGTCGGCCTTGCCGTCCCGATATGGGCGCGGCGCGGGGCGCCGCGGCGTTGCTGGTTCTGGTCCATCCCTTCAGGCGGGGATGGGCTTTGTCGCCCTGCTAGGCCCGCGCGCACCTCTCGCAAATGGCGGCAGGCCGCCATTCCTCCGCTTCGCTTCGGCCCTTTCGGGTGCGCTCGGCGCTTGGCCGCGTGCCTTGCCGTGCGCCTTGCCGCCCACCCCCGCCCTGCGGGGGACCATTTGGGGTTTTGGGGTGGTCCTTGGAGGCTAGGCATGACGTCCCGTTCTTCATCCCGCGCCCATGACCGGCGTCGGAATCACGCACATTCGATCGGCAAATATGCAGGCGATCGGGCGCACGGTGCGCATGATGGTGCGCCGCCCAATATCTATGAGCAGGTAACGGCCCGCATCGTTGCCGAACTGGAGGCGGGGCGGCTGCCTTGGGTGCAGCCTTGGGCCAAGGCGGGTGAAGGCACTGGCGCTTGTCCAGCGCTTCCCCGCAACGCGCTCTCAGGTCGCGAATATTCCGGCATCAACATTCTTCTGCTCTGGGGCGAGGGGGTTGCCAAGGGCTATCCCAGTCAGAGCTGGCTGACCTTCCGGCAGGCAAGCCAAGCAGGCGGCAATGTCCGCAAGGACGAACAGGGTTGCATGCTGGTCTATGCCGACCGCTTCATTCCCGAGGCCGAAAAGGCGCGCGCACAGGAAAGCGGAGAAGAAGCGCGGACGGTTCCATTCCTGAAACGCTTCACGGTCTTCAATATCGCGCAATGCGAGGGGCTGGAAGGCCAAATCATTGCCGATCCTGCGCCGCTGCCCGAACGCGAAATTGTCCCGGTAGCAGAGGAAGTCATCACGGCGAGCGGCGTCGATTTTCGCATCGGCGGTGACAAAGCCTATTATATGCCTTCGCTCGATATCGTGCAGGTGCCGCCCCAACCCGCCTTTTTCGAGCAGATCAACTATTACCGGACCTGCCTGCACGAACTGACCCATGCGACCGGTCATGCCTCGCGCTTGGCGCGCGACCTCACGAACACTTTCGGAACACCAAATTATGCCCGCGAGGAACTGATCGCGGAAATGGGATCGGCCTTCCTCTGCGCATCGCTGGGGATCGTCCCCACCGTGCGCCATGCCGATTATATCGGCGCATGGTTGGCGGTGTTGCGCGAGGACAGCAAGGCCATTTTCCGCGCCGCGCGCGCGGCCAGTCTTGCCGCCGACTGGTTGCTGGAACGGCATCGTTCTGCCCGGAAGGCAGTGGATGGTCAGGGAAACGCCCATCCGGCGGCAGCGGTCAACACCATGCAGGGGAGGGCGGCATGATCCTCCTTTCCGATGAACTGCGCGCCAAGCTGCGCGCGCAGGCGCGGACCAGTGTGGAAATCCTAGGGCATGATCCTTGCCCTGTCGCCAAATTCTTCAATCCCTTTGGGGCTGCGACGTGGCTCGTCACTGAATTGGCGCAGGATGGCGACAGTTTGTTCGGTCTTGCCGATCTGGGTTTCGGATGCCCGGAACTGGGATATTTCTCCCTGCGCGAGATCGAGAGCATCCGATTGCCCTTTGGCCTGCGTATCGAGCGCGACCTTGCCTTTTCCTCGCTGCATCCGCTTTCGGTCTGGGCCGACATGGCCCGCCGCGCCGGGTCCATCCTTCAGGCCCAGACTTTCCTCGCCCGCAGCCTCACGGCCCGGCCGACCGACGAGCTTCCGCCGCCTTGAGCGGCGAAGGCGCGGGCGGCCGCCTGCCGCCCATTTAAGGACCGGTCCCGCCACCTATCCACCGCGACGGTCCGTTCGCGGCGGGACCGGCCATTTGCACAAATGGAGTGAGACCCATGAAACTCGAATTTATCGCCCTTGAGAGGCTGTGCATCAGCAAGGCCAATATGCGCTGGAGCAAAAAGGCTCCCGATATAAGCGACATATTGCCCACTGTGCGCAAGCGCGGCGTCATCCAGCCCGTCATCGTGCGGCTCTGCGCAACGGCTGCGGGCGAAGCTGAAAACGGTGCGCCCGAATATGAGATCGTGGCGGGAAGCCGCCGCTTCCATGCGGCCCGCGCCGTTTGGCAAGAAAAGCGGACGGCGGGCGATGCCGACGCCGAATGCGCGGCGCTGCCCTGCGCCATTCTCGACGAAGGCGATGATGCCGATGCCATCGAAGCCTCGCTCATCGAAAATGCCGCGCGCCGCGATCCCGCCGAAGTGGCGCAATGGGAGGCCTTTACCCGGCTGGTGAAGGAAGGACGCAGTGTGGAGGATATCGCGGCGACCTTCGGCCTACCCGACATCGCCGTGCGGCGGGTGCTGGCGCTCGGTAATCTCCTGCCCCGTATCCGGCAGCTTTATGATCGCGAGGAGATTGACCGCGCGACGGTGCGGCATCTGACCTTGGCGTCGAAAAGCCAGCAGCGCGCATGGCTCGCCTTGTTCGATGACGAGGATGCTTATGCACCGGTCGGGCATCAGCTGAAGGCTTGGCTTTTCGGCGGCCAGTCGATCCCGGTGCGCCATGCCCTGTTCGACCAACAGGCAAGCGGGCTGGTCATCATATCGGACCTGTTCGGGGAGGACGCCTATTTTGCTGATGCCGCCGCCTTCTGGGACGCACAAAATGCGGAGCTCGACACCCGCCGCGAGGCATGGCTGGACGCGGGCTGGAGCGATGTGGTGATCGTGCCTGTGACCGAGCATTTCTCGGTTTGGGAATATGAGAAGGCGCCCAAGCGCAAGGGCGGGCGCGTCTATGTCGATCTGCGCGCCAATGGCGAGGCGGTCATCCATGAGGGGTATTTGAGCCGCAAGGAAGCCCGGCAGAGGGCGTCAGGGCAGAGTGAAGCCGAGCGGCCCAAGATCGTGCGCCCGGAACTCACCTCGGCGCTCAATATCTATGTCGATCTGCATCGCCACGCCGCCGTGCGCGCGGCGCTGCTCGACCGGCCCGACACGGCGCTCCGGCTGATGCTGGCCCATGTCGTTGCAGGCTCGTCCCTCTGGTCGATCCGACCCGAACCGCAGACGGCGCGCAATGAGGAGGTCGCGCATAGTTTGGCGGCGAGCCGGGGCGAGGCCCTGTTCAGCGAGCGGCGGCGTGCGGTGCTGGCGCTGCTGGGCGCGGAACCCGACGAGCCACATCTTGTCGGCGGCGATGATGTGCCCGCCCTCGTCACACTGTTCCATCGGATGCTCGACCTTCCGGATGCCGCGTTGATGGACATCGTTGGGGTCGTCATGGGGGAATGTCTCGCCAGCGGTGGCGCTGCCGTCGAGGCGGTCGGCCTCGTGCTGGGCGTTGACATGGGGCAATGGTGGGAGGGCGATGACGCCTTTCTGGAGTTGCTGCGGGACCGCGAACTGCTGGGAGCCTTGCTGGCCGACGTGGCGGGGGAGGGAGTCGCTGCGGCCAATGCCAGGGAAAAGGCCAAGACTCAGCGCCGGATATTGGGCGATCATCTGCGTGGGGAGAATGGGCGGCAGGCACGCGTCGGATGGGTGCCGCGCTGGATGGCCTTCCCTCCGTCCGCCTATACGGCGCGCGGCGGCGTCGGCACGGTGAGAGCGCATGAAGCGGCCTGCGCTGCCGCGAACGCGGCGCAGGACGGGGAGGATGACCCGGTGCCGCCGCAGGGCGGCGCGGCCCTACCGGACCCCGATGGGCGGGATGAAACCGGGCAGCAGATTTCCCAGCAGGAACAGCGGCTGGCGGCCTGACACAGCGCTGGACAGGAGGAACGGGATCGCAGGGCGGTCCCGTTCCTTGGCTTTGAGGGAGCAAAAAAATCGGCGGCGCGCCCGCGCGGTAAAACCTATTTCCCCTTGCCTCTATGGTGCCTGTCCCGCAAGGGGCCGCTGGAATGAGGGGCGGGACATGAACTGGCCGGCAGTCACGGCTTTGGGCGCTTCAGGGGCGCATGCAGTCTGTGCGATGAAGGCGGCATGGTGATCCGCCGCCGTTGACGATCGACTCGATCAACGGGATGGTCAGGAACACATACTGCCCCATTGCCGGTGCAGCCTATCGCAACTCATCCCGGGAATGTCCTGAAAAGGCCGGGAGCGAGACGCAATGTTTAGCGGATCGATCCCGCGTTGCGCGCCAGCGCCCGCTCGATCTTGCGATCGGTCTTATATTGGCTCAGCGCATAGACGGCCCAAATCGTCGCGGGCAGCCATCCGATCAGCGTGATCTGGAGAAGAAAGCAGACGATGCCCGCAAGCGGCCTGCCGATGGTGAAGAAGGTTAGCCAGGGAAAGATAAGGGCGATGATCAGGCGCATTTTCCACTGTCTCCGTTGATGGCCGTCCCTGCCGGTCAGGACGGGCCTGGCCCAATGTCGTAGGCCCCCATTCACCTGGATCAGGAATAACCGCATTGATGGTGCCGGGAAACTCAATTCTGCAAGATTTTTGAGTTGGAACATATGCTTATGATGTCGGATTTGTTGGCATATCCTATCCCCACCATGGGACGTTCTCAGGAGGGGCGGAGCTTCTGATTCATGCTGGCCACGGTGCGCAGACCCGTCGCGATAGGCGGATGCGCCGTTCGCCCGGTGACGTCAGCCTCCCTGTCGGTGGACCATGGGCGCGTTTCGGCTTTAGCGACCCGGCCGGGATTGACGAAAGAGCATTGGGACAGCGGCGCGTGGGCCGCCCGAAGGCTATTGGGCCGGATTATTCTCTTCGGCCAGCAGTCCCGCCGCTCTCCGCACCCCTTTTTAAGAAAATGGCGCGGATCCTTGCCGTTTGCGCGGTCTGGGCTGTGTCGACGCGGATATGGCCTGGCGCATCCTGGACTCATTGCCCGGTTGGCGGGCTGACAGGCCATCCATGCCATCGCTTCCCGGGTGCGCTGCTGCGCGATCCATTCCGGCGCCTTGGGAAGCAGGCTCTTAGGCCGGTCCCGTCCTCCGGCAACCGGCGCTGCTGCGCCTTATTTCCCCGCCCCTGACAGGGCTCCTCGCGCATCAAATAAGGCTGGCCGCCCGGTCCTCCGCTGCCGCTTCGGCCTTCGGTGCACGAGGCCTTTTCGTCCCGGCCATGCCGGCCTGCTGTCGCCCGGAAATGGTTCGCGGGCGCGCATCAGGAGACAGGAAATGGCTGCTATCGGTTATGTCACCCGCAACGGAAACGGCTTCAAGGGCCAGCTTCGCACCCTCTCTATCCGCACTGATGTCGAGATCATCCCCAACAACCGCAAGAATGGCAACAGCCAGCCCGATTATCGCGTCATGGCGTCGGGCGTGGAGATCGGGGCGGGCTGGATTCGGATCAGCGAAACCTCCGGCAAGGACTATGTTTCCTTGAGCCTCGCCGCCCCGGAATTCGGACCCCGCCGGCTCTACGCCAATCTCGGCCGGGCGGCCGGTCAGGATGATGACGATGCCTTCGCCATCATCTGGAACCCCGCCGACTGACGGCCTGCCCTCGGTCCCGGCCGCTTCCCACGCGGCCGGGACCGGTCGATGATGGCTGGGGGGTCGAAAAGCGTGCCCCCCATTTTCCGACCGTGCCCGGATGGACTGGATCGGCCCAGGATGAGCCGATCTGGCCCAAATGCCCCCTTCCGGGGCCGGGCATCCAAGGAAAACAGCCATGGACGACAATGCGAAGGAGCGGCGCGGCGCCGTTTCGCGGGAACTGGCCGAGCGCGCGCGGATTGCGCGCGAAACCTGCCCTTATCTGACCGCCAAGCAGGCGGCCTTTCATCTGGGTATCGCCGCCAACACCTTAAAGCGCCTGCGCCATCAGGGACGCGGTCCGCTCTGCCGCATGCATGGTGGGAACTGGCGCTATCATGTGGACGATCTCGATGCCTGGTCGGCCGCCCGCAAGTCGGGAGAAGGCGCATGAACCGGCCCCGCGACCTGCCGCTTTTCGCCTGGGGCGAGGCATTGCGTGCCGCTCGTGCGCGGCGGCACCATCTGCGCCGCCAGCTTGTCTGGCTGGGCCTCGGCGGGTTCGCGCTCGGAGCGACCATCGTCTTTCCGCCGCCGCCGCGCCTGCTCTGGAACGCGACCGCCAGCGCGCCCGCCGGCTTCTATCTGGTCTCGCCCGGCGCGCGGCTCGCGCGCGGCGACATGGTGGTGGCGCGTGCGCCCTATCCAGCTCGCCTGCTCGCCGCGCGGCGGCATTATCTCCCCATGAACGTGCCGCTGATGAAGCGGGTCGTAGGCGTGCCGGGCGACATCATCTGCGCCCGTGGCGACCGGGTGACGCTGGACGGTGAGCCGGTCGCGCGACGTCTGTCGCACGACAGCATGGGCCGGACATTGCCCTGGTGGGAGGGCTGCGAGGGCCTGCTTCCCGGCCGCTATTTCCTGCTCATGGACAAGGTTCCGGCCTCCTTTGACGGCCGCTATTTCGGGCCGGTCAGCGAGGGCGACATCATCGGCAAAGCGAGCCCGCTATGGCTACGCTAAGGGACTTGGTGCTGGCAGTAGCGATCGGGCTCATCCCTTTGGCTGCGCCACTGCACGCTGATCCCGTGGCGGCTAGGGCCGAAGATATCGCCGCGGCATCGGCCCGTTTCGGGATCGACCGACAATGGGTCGAAGCGGTCATGCGCGCGGAGAGTGGCGGCCGCACGGTCTGGCGGGGCAGGCCGATCACCAGTGCTGCCGGGGCCATGGGCCTGATGCAACTCATGCCCGGCACCTGGGCGGACATGCGCAGGCTTCATGGTCTTGGACAGAACCCGCATGATCCTCATGACAATATCGTCGCGGGCACGGCCTATCTGGCCGCCATGAACCGGCGTTTCGGCTATCCGGGACTGTTCGGAGCCTATCATGCCGGCCCGGCGCGCTATCGGCAATTTCTCTTAGAAGGTCGGCCACTGCCGCCGGAAACGCGCGCCTATATGACCGGCATTACCGCATCGCTGGGGATGGAATGGGCTGCGCCGCAAACACGCCCGCCGGCGAAGAATCCTCCGTCCCTGTTCCTCTATCGCGTGGAAAAACCGGAACTTGCCACCGAAGAATCAGGACGCGATGGGGTAGCGAAAACGGATTCGCTTTTCGCCGTGCGTCGAACCTTCTGAACATGGAGGACGGTGCGGGAACACTCCGGCGTCCGGTTCGATGGTCGCTCATCATCGGGAGGGCGGAAGGGCTCGTCTCGGCAAGGCCCAGCATGGCGGGCGGCGACGCGGCTGTGCAAGGCCGGCGGCCCCTCCAATTTTGCCGGGAGATGGAGCGCGCGATGCGCGCATTTTGTTTGTTGCCGACCCGACAAAATCGGTTCCTCCGCCGCCGCTGACGCGGCGCTTCGCGGCCCTGACAGCCGCGCCGCCGCCCGCCCCGGAAGGTCTGTCCTCGATGAGGAGGACGGATCGAATGATGGAGGCACATCATGGGCATGATGGACAAGGACATCGCTGGGGATCTGGCTCAGCTGATCGCTGCGGAGGAGGCTGATTTTCTCTGGGACGCGCGGCGAGCGGAACGCTGGCTGGGCGGCTGGGAAGGTTGCGATGAGGAGGAAGAACTCGATCGGATCGCAATCATCGGCAGCCTGGGCGGCACATGGTTCAACGCCATCATATTGGTCGATGGCGAGGGCAGGGCGCAAGGCCTGCTCGCGCGGCATGATGCGGTGGGGGAGAACATCGCGCGGGCACGCTGGGAGGCGGGTTGAGCGGGAGCGCCCGCTTCCTGTGGGGCACGCCGGATTGACGCCCCATAGGGTCATTCATGCTGAAAATCGGCTGGGCACTTGGCCGTTCAGCCTGTCCTTGACGGCATTGGCAGCGGTGAAATCGCGCTTCTTTGACGCCGGGGTCCAAGCCGTTTCCTTATGCAGGGAAGGGGAAAGAGAACTCCGCCCTCTCTCCCCCGCAACGGCAATCGACCGGGCCGTGGCTCGGCTGCGCCTGCGCCCGCACCACCCCGGCAGATTCCCGCTGCCCCCCTCTCTCCCGCTGCTCGCCGTGAGGCAGGGGGCAGGCGCCGATGACGGTGCCGACCCCAGCACCAGGAGCATATAGACATGGAAAAGACACCGCTTGAGGAGGCGCGTTCGTCCCATTTTCAACCACGGGCAAAGTCCGTTCCCCGAAACCGCATTGCCCATGGCGACTGCATTGAAAAATTGAAAATGCTACCCGATGGGGCAATCGATCTCGTTGTTACCGATCCGCCCTATATTTGCCGATACCGGTCGCGCGACGGGCGCAGCGTGGCCAATGACGATAATGCACGTTGGGTCCTCCCCGCTTTCGCAGAAGTCGCGCGGGTGATGAAGCCGGGCAGTTTCGCCGTCAGTTTCTACGGCTGGAGTGCTGTTGAAAAGTTCATGATGGCCTGGCGTTCCGTCGGGCTGCTGCCAGTCGGCCATATCGTCTTTCGCAAACATTATGCTTCGGCGACGCGCTTCCTTCGCTACGAGCATGAGCAGGCTTTCCTGTTGGCAAAAGGACGCCCGGAGCAGCCCGCGCATCCCCTGCCGGACGTGATCGACTGGCCCCTCTATACCGGGAACAGGCGCCATCCGACCGAGAAGCCGGTGGAGATTTTGCGCCCCCTGATCGAGACTTTCAGCGTGCCAGACGACATTGTGCTCGACCCTTTTTGCGGTTCGGGATCGACGCTGGAAGCAGCGCAAAGTTGCGGACGCGCCTTCCTCGGCGTTGAATTGGACAGCGGGCATTTTCGCACGGCAAGCAATCGCATGGGGCTATTGTCCTGATCGGCAAAGGGGACGCTTCCGTGCAGGAAGCGTCCCCTTTTTCAGAACCGGACATCGCCATCAGTGGCACCGGCGGGGCGTCGCGAAACGACGAGCGGCGGGGAATTTCCTTCGAGGCGGCTGCGGCTTTTGCGCGGCGGAAAGGAGGTGGGCGAGGGGCGGCGAGCAGGAGGGAGGGGGCAACGGGGGCGGATAGGGCGCGTAAGGCAAGATAAAAGAGCCGGCACCTTATGCCGTCTAACCCTTTGTCTGCACATCTTTTTTCGTGGTGCCATGGTTCGGGATGAGCGCGCGTCCAGTGCCATTTCTCGCTGAAAGCCACGGATTTCCGCGCTTTCTGGCGGCACCGCTTTCCATGGCGCAAGAGATGTCGCACTCTGGCGACGAGAGGGGCCAGAGCAGGAACCATGCGATGGCCGATGATGAGGATTTGACGCCCCGGCTTGGACGGCAGCGTGCGTCGCCTGGACCCAAGGCGCGGCGCTATGCTGGAAGAGTGATCGCGGCGGCCAATCTGGCGCGGGGCGCAGGGCCTGGACGAAAGGGACGTGCCGGTTTTTCCGGCCATCGCTATGGGCGTGGTGCCGGCATCGGCCGGTTGCTTAGCGTTGGGGGGAGCAATACGCTCTTCCGGCGCCGGCGCGTCATCGTCAAGGCGCGGCTCGTCAGGCTGGGTGGCAAGAGTGGGAACCAGGCGGTCGCCCATCTGCGTTATCTTCAGCGGGACGGGACCAATAGGGCGGGTGAGCGCAGCACGCTATACGGTCCCGGGGAAGACCATGCCGACGGCAAGGCCTTTCTGGAGAAGGGCAATAGAGACAGGCATCAGTTCCGGTTCATCGTCGCGCCGGAGGATGGGAACCGCTACGAGGATCTGGAACCCCTTGTTCGCCGTCTCATGAGGCAGATGGAAGAAGATCTCGGCACGCGACTCGAATGGGTCGCGGTCGATCACTATAATACAGGCCATCCGCACAGCCATATCCTGCTGCGGGGCGTCGATGAGGATGGCGACAATCTTGTCATCGCGCGCGACTATATCGGCAGGGGATTGCGCGAGCGTGCGGCTGAGTTGGTTGAACTTGATCTTGGCCCCAGAAGCGATCGCGAAATTCTCGTCTCGCGCCGCGCCGAAATCACGCAGGACAGGTTCACTTCGATCGACCGTTCGCTGCTCCGCATGGCCGATGACCATGTCGTCAAACCCGTGGCCCGCGATCCCCTTGAACATGACCTGCAGGCGAGCAGACTTGGGCATCTTGCGCGCATGGGGCTGGCCGAGCCCTTGCCCACCGGCCGTTATCGGCTTGATCCCGATCTTGAAACCGTCCTTCACACCATGGGGGAAAGGGGGGACATCATCCGCACGATGCAGCGCGAATTTTCGCGGCTGCGGCTGGAGCGGGCGAGCGCTGACCAGCTGATCTATGATCCGGCCGCGCCGGGTGCACAGCCGCTCATCGGGCGCCTGCTCATGCGTGGGCTTGCCGACGAGCTGGAGGATCGACATTTTCTGCTGGTCGACGGTGTCGACGGACGCACCCATTATGTGCCGATCGGCAAGGGCGAGACCGGTGATTGGTTCCCGCCATCGAAGGTGGAGGGCGATAGTCCTCAGCCGGGCGGCCCGGTCGTTGCCATCAGGCCAAGGGAAGCGGCCGTCCGCGAGGTCGATCGGACGATCGCTGCCGTCGCGGCAGGCAATGGCGGGCGCTATGATGGCGAAGCGCATCGCCTCCATGACCCCGATGCGCGTTCGGACTATGTGGAAGCACATGCCCGCAGGCTCGAAGCGCTTGCGCGTGCCGGGGATATTGCCGTGCGCTTGGGCGATGGGAGCTGGAGCATTGCCCCCGACCATCTTGAGCGCGTCGCGGCGTTCGAGCAGCGACAACTCAAGGCCGAGCCCGTTATGATCGCGATGCTCTCGCCGGTGGGTGTCGCAGAACTGGCGACCGCCCATGCGGCAACCTGGCTCGATCGCACGCTGGTCGACGGTGATCCTCCCCAGTTGCGCAATGCAGGGTTCGGCCGAGATATGACGGATGCGCTGGCGCGTCGGCGGCAATGGCTGGTGGAGGAAGGGCTGGCCGAGCAGGGCGAAGGCGAGATACGCTATCGCAAGGATTTCCTCGCAGTCCTGCGGCGACGTGAGCTTTTGCGCGTGGCGGGCCAGTTATCGCGCGAACTGGCTTTGCCATTTGCTGAGACCGTCGAGGGCGAGAAGCTCGAGGGTATATACAGGCGCCGGGTCGACCTCATTTCCGGGCGCTTTGCGGTGCTCGAACGGTCGCGGGATTTTGCGCTCTTGCCCTGGCGGCCGGTGCTGGAGCGGCGTGTCGGGCAAAGCGTGTCCGGCCTGATGCGCGAAGATGGCGTGAGCTGGTCCTTCGGGCGTGGCCGAGGCGGATCGACGATCAGTTGAGCTTGGAAAAACGGTCGTCAGTTATGCGGAGGTTGTCACATCGTCTGGCTGGGCATCATTTTCGCCATTCTGTCCATAAGATCGGGCTTCGTCGTTCATTGCTCTGCTGCGAAGCTCCGGTTCTCCCGGCAATGCCAAAGGCGGAGAATGAAGATGGTGCCGCTTACGATCTCGTATCGCATCTCATAGTTGCCCACGATGATTCGCCGGACCTCACGCAGTTCGAAGGCCTCCAGCTTTTCGCCAAGGCGCGGATAGTCGAGCAGGCGGTCAGGCGCATGCGCAAGCTGCTGCACGACGCGCGCGGCTGCCTCAGGTGCGACCGGCCGCAGATGCTCATGCAAGCGCAAAAGATCAGATGACGCCTTGCTGGTCCACTGAAGCTTCATGCGGTCGGCGAGGGTAGCGGGCTGTCGGTCGAAAGGCTGTCAGCCCAGGCCTGAATGCTCTGATGATCGATCACCCGGCCCGCGTCTACATCCGCCAGGGCCTCAAGCGTCATCTTGTGCCGCTCTTCCTCCTGGTCGATCCATGCCGCCAGAGCCTGTTTCATGATCCACCCTCGCGAACGTTCGATGCGAGCGGCCAAGGCATCGACTTTATCGGCCAGCCCCTCCGGCACATGGGCCGTCAAAACCCTGGTTCCCGTTGCCATCCTCATAACTCCAAATCGATATGATTAAAAATTAATCAAAAGCTGTTGGCTTGGCAAGCAAATGCAACACCCGTGACCTGGAGGGCTGCTCTCGCCCCTGCGTGCCATGATGGGTTACGCTTCGCCCCTCCATACAGGACAAGTTCATAGGCGCTTGCCAAGGGAAGGAAATCCCGCGAGAATCCGGCCATGAAAGCGGATCTTGATCACCTGCCGGATGTCCAGCGCGGCGAGTTGGAGCTGGTCCAGAAAATTCTGCTTGCGGAATTTGTCGAGGCGACGTCGCGCGCAAGCCAGTCCTGGAAGCGCAACGGGCGAATCCTGAAGATCATCCTTTTCGGGAGCTATTCGCGTACGGATTGGGTCGACGAACCTGAAAATGGCTACCAGTCCGATTTCGATCTGCTGATCATCGTCAGCCATGCCGATCTCACCGACATTGCAGATTATTGGTATGTCGCCGAGGACAAGATCCTGCACGATGATGATGTGGGCCGGCCGGTCAACATCATCGTTCACACACTGGATGAGGTGAATCAGGGGCTGCGGAAAGGCGAATATTTCTGGGTCGATATCGCTCGCGACGGGATCGTTCTGTACGAACTCCCCGGATCGAGTTTGGTAGCACCACAGCCACTGACGCCTCGAGACGCTTTCGAGATGGCAAACAAATATTATAGGGAGCAGATAAAATCACTCGATAACTGGATCGATCTGGCTGGATATGCTGGATCGAAAGCGAAAGAGGATCTTGATTGGAAGCGTAAAGCGGCTTTCAACTTTCATCAGGCGGCTGAAACTGCATATGCCTGTTTTCTGCTCGTTCGAACACTGTATTTTCCACGCTCTCATAACATCAAATTTCTTCGATCCCTTGCCGAAAACATCGAGGCACGTCTCATCTCAGCCTGGCCGCGGGGCACAAGGGTGGAGCGTCGCCTGTTCGAACTGTTGAAGCGCGCCTATGTCGAGTCGCGTTACTCGGCCCAGTACGACATCAGTATCGAGGATCTGGAGGCGATTGCCCGGTCCGTCTGCATGTTGCGGGATGCTGTCGAAACATCGGCATGCGAGCGAATCGAACAGCTGCGGGTGGATGCCGGGGCCTGATCGATCGGGCGATGATTGTGTAGACCCGCAGATGGCGTCCGGAATGAGCCGATCTGCGCCGATCTGCACCATGTCCTTCTGAAGCGCTGTGACGGATTCTTGAACCCGCTCGAACCGGACCAGTCCGGCGGGCGGGAGCAAAACCGTGACCCCGACCAAATTGCTGATCGGCCAGATTCTCATTGTGCTGGCTATCGTCCTTGCAGGCCTATGGGCAGCCACCCAATGGGCGGCAGCCATGCTCGCCTATCAGTCCCAGCTCGGGCCCGCCTGGTTCATGCTCGGCGACATTCCGGTCTATCGCCCCTGGTCGCTCTTTCCCTGGTGGTATCATTTCGACGCTTATGCGCCGATCGTCTTCGACAAGGCAGGCGCGCTGGCCGCGGCCAGCGGGTTCGTCGGCTGCGGCGCCGCGATCTTCGGTTCGCTATGGCGCGCCCGCCAATCCCGGCAGGTGACGACCTATGGCTCGGCGCGCTGGGCGAGTTCCAGAGATGTTCGGCGGGCGGGACTGTATCGGCCGGCCGGCGTCATGCTCGGCCGCCATGGCCACCATTATTCGCGTCATGAGGGGCCTGAGCATGTCATGGCCTTTGCGCCCACGCGCTCGGGTAAGGGTGTCGGGCTGGTCGTGCCGACCCTGCTGTCCTGGACCGGGTCCGCGGTCATTCACGACATCAAGGGGGAAAACTGGATCCTGACGGCAGGCTGGCGCGCTCGCTTCTCGCACTGCCTGCTGTTCAATCCGACGGACGCGCGCTCGGCCCGCTACAATCCCCTGCTTGAGGTCCGCCGCGGCGCCGATGAGGTCCGGGACGTCCAGAATATCGCCGATATCCTGGTTGACCCCGAGGGCGCGCTGACCACCCGGAATCACTGGGAAAAGACCAGCCATTCGCTGCTGGTTGGCGTCATTCTCCATATTCTCTATGCCGAGGAAGAAAAGACGCTCGCCCATGTGGCGACCTTTTTGTCCGATCCCCGGCAGAGCTTTGCGGCAACGCTCCATCGCATGATGACCGCCAACCATCTGGGGACGAACGAGCATCCGCAGGTCCATCCGGTCGTCGCATCCGCTGCCCGGGAATTGCTGAACAAGAGCGAGAATGAACGCTCGGGCGTGCTCTCGACCGCCATGTCGTTCCTTGGCCTCTATCGCGACCCGACCCTTGCGCAAGTGACGTCGCGCTGCGACTGGCGGATCGCCGATCTGATGGAGGGTGCAGAGCCCTGTTCCCTCTATCTGGTGGTGCCGCCGTCCGATATCAGCCGCACCAAGCCGCTGATCCGGCTCATCCTGAACCAGATCGGACGGCGCCTTACCGAACGGCTCGATCAGCAGGCCGGGACGACAAGCCGGCACCAACTCCTCATGATGCTGGATGAGTTCCCCGCGCTTGGCCGCCTGGATTTCTTCGAAACCAGCCTTGCCTTCATGGCCGGTTACGGCATCCGCGCCTTCCTGATTGCGCAGAGCCTCAACCAGATCGAGAAGGCCTATGGCGAGCACAATGCCATTCTCGACAATTGCCATGTCCGTATCGCCTTTGCGACCAATGACGAGAGGACCGCGAAGCGGATATCGGACGCGTTGGGAACGGCGACCGAACAACGCGCCATGCGCAACTATGCCGGCCACCGTCTGGCCCCGTGGCTCGCCCATGTCATGGTCAGCCGTCAGGAGACCGCACGCCAGCTCCTGACGCCCGGCGAAGTCATGCAGCTTTCGGCCGACGAGGAACTGGTCCTCGTCGCCGGCATGGCGCCGATCCGCGCGAAGAAGCTGCGCTATTATAACGACCCCAATTTTGCAGATCGTGTCGGAGCGCCGCCGCTGCTAAGCGACAAGGCCTATCCCGACATTCCTCCGTCCCGGAAGGATGATTGGGGTGCGACCGCCGATGCGGGACGCAAAATGGTCCCCGCCACCGCCGAGACTAGGCAGGCGGCCGACGAAGGTGGGCGCGAGCAGCATCGGCATCCGGCGCTTGAAAATGAGGTTCAGCCGGATAGGCAGGATTCCGAGCCGGAGATGGATCGCTCCATCGTCGAGGATGAGGACGTCGTTTCCGACAAGCGCGCCATGGAGCAGGCGCAGCGCATGGCGCCGGTCATCCGTGGCCATGCCATCGATGTCGCGTCAACCCATGAAAAGGTGCTGGGGCTATGAAGCGCGCACCCAAGATCCGCCAGAATCTCTACATCGACCGCGAGATCGGCGATGCGCTCGATGCCATGGCTACCGGCT
The DNA here is from genome assembly GCF_013375555.1 of Sphingobium sp. EM0848. Lineage (NCBI taxonomy): Bacteria > Pseudomonadati > Pseudomonadota > Alphaproteobacteria > Sphingomonadales > Sphingobiaceae > Sphingobium > Sphingobium sp. EM0848. The sequence goes on along the minus strand of NZ_JABXWB010000001.1, from coordinate 2,181,884 downwards.
ATGCAGGGAATAAGAGCCGATTGGTCAATGATGCGTTGCGGACATGGCTGCGTCATCGCGGCGCGAGCGAGGCGGAAGCGGCGCTGCGCATGCGCCTCAATGAACTGTCGAAGGAACTGACAGCTGCCCGCCGCGACATTGACATATTGGTCGAGAGCCTCGCTCTCTTCATCCGCTATCAGCTCATGGTGACGCCCCCGCTCGGGGACAATGACGAGGTTGGACGTGCCCAGGGCCGCCAGCGCTTCGAGGCATTCATCAGCCAGGTTGGCCGCCAGCTTGCGACCGGCAAGCGGATGATCGCGGTCCCATCGGCCGAGGGAGGCGAGGGGTGAGCAGGCATGAGACATCCACGACGACCGTGCGCGATGAAACGGCAGCCGGACGGCGCAAGGCCATGCTGCACAGCGCGATGGGGCCGGCCATCGCTGCGGCGCTCGATGATCCCCGCGTGATCGAGATCATGGTCAATCCCGATGGTGCCCTGCGGCTCGATCTGCTGGGCGAGGGACGCGTCGACACCGATATTGTCCTTGGGCCCAGCGAAGTCGAACGGATTATCCGCCTGGTTGCCTCGCATGTCCGTGCCGAGGTCCATGCCGGCGCGCCCATATTATCAGCGGAACTGCCGCCGCAGGCCGAAGGAAGGGCCGGCGAGCGTTTTGAGGCGATCCTGCCGCCGGTTGCGGTCGGCCCCTGCTTCGCGATCCGCAAGCCGGCATCTCGTCCCTATAGCATGGACGATTATGTCAGCGATGGCATCATCAGCGATACCGCCGCAGCACTCCTACGTCGCGCGGTGCATGAGCGGTGGAACATCCTTGTCGCCGGCGGCACCAGCTCGGGCAAGACGACGCTTGCCAATGCCCTGCTGGGCGAGATTGGGGCGACCGAGGAACGCCTGATCCTCATCGAAGACACGCGCGAATTGCAAAGCCCATCGGTCGATACCGTGGCGCTGCGCACGCGGGCGGGCATCGTCACCATGACCGACCTTGTGCGTTCCACGCTCCGCTTGCGGCCCGACCGGATCATCGTCGGTGAGGTAAGGGGACCCGAAGCCCTCGACATGCTCAAGGCCTGGAATACAGGTCACCCCGGCGGGATTGCGACCGTCCACGCCAATGGGTCAGCCGCTGCGCTCGGCCGTATCGAAAGCCTGGTGCAGGAGGCCGTGGCGACGGTTCCGCGCGCCCTCATCGCAGAGGCCATCGACCTCATCGTCTTTCTCTCCGGGCGAGGCGCCTCGCGGCGGGTCACCAGCCTCGCGCGCGTCGATGGTCTCGACCCGCAGGGCGGCTACCGGCTCACCGAACTCCTCGTCCCCCCATTCCCCACAGGAGACCATCCATGATCAAAATATCATTGTCCCAGCCAGCTGCCTTTCGCGGCGCCGGGTCCGTTGCCATCATGCTTGCCGTCAGCTTTGCCATGGCTTCGGCCGCTGCGCATGCCGCCGGCTCCGGCATGCCCTGGGAACAGCCGCTCGAACAGGTGCTGGAATCGGTGCAGGGACCGGTGGCGAAGATCGTCGCCGTGATCATCATCATCTCGACCGGCCTCACGCTCGCCTTTGGCGAAACATCGGGCGGTTTTCGCCGCCTGATCCAGATCGTCTTCGGCCTTTCCATCGCTTTTGCCGCATCGTCCTTCTTCCTCTCCTTCTTCAGCTTCGGCGGCGGGGCGCTCGTGGCATGAGCGCGATCGAAGGCTTCGAGGTGCCCATCCATGCGAGCCTCGCCTCACCCATCTTGCTGGGCGGGGCGCCTCGTGGCCTTTCGATTGTCAACGGGACGCTGGCCGCTGCGATTGGCCTTGGCCTTCAACAATGGCTGGTCGGCATTGCGGCATGGGCGATCGGGCACAGCATCGCGGTCATAGCGACCCGTCGCGATCCCGATTTCGCGCCGGTCCTGCTTCGCCATCTCCGGCAGAAGGGATATTGGACGTGCTGAACCTTTCCGAATATCGGTCCCGGGCCGATCGCATTGCCGACCATCTGCCCTGGGCCGCACTCGTGGCGTCCGGCGTGGTCCTCAACAAGGATGGCAGTTTCCAGCGCACATTCCGTTTCCGGGGTCCAGACATCGAGAGCGCGACGGAAGCGGAACTGATTGCCACCTGCGCGCGCACCAATAATGTATTGAAACGGCTCGGTTCAGGCTGGGCGATCTTCTTCGACGTGCACAGACGGGAAGCGCAGGGTTATCCCGATGGCGCTTTTGTCGATCCCGCTTCCTGGCTCGTGGATCAGGAACGGCGCGCGCAATTCGCGTCTCACGAGCAGCATTTCGAAAGTGCTTATCACGCAACTCTCCTGTGGTTGCCGCCCGCTGACAGCAGCGATGCGGCGGGGCGGCATCTTGTCGAGCGCGAGGGTAAGGATTTGCGGCGCGATTGGCGTCAGGCGCTCGGCGGCTTTGTGGCCGAGACGGGGCGGATCATCGATCTGTTCAGCACTTTCATGCCTGAAATCCAGCCGCTGGACGATGCCGCGACCCTGACATTTCTTCATGCGACCGTGTCGGACCGGGATCATGGCGTGCATGTCCTCGATACGCCCTTCTATCTCGACGGCCTGCTGGCGGACACGCCGCTTGTCGGCGGGCTCGAACCGCGCCTTGGCGAGCAGCATATCCGCACGCTGACGTTGCTCGGTTTCCCCAATATGAGTAGGCCGGGCCTGCTCGACGCCCTCAATAACCAGAATTTCGGTTATCGCTGGGTCACGCGCTACATCGCGCTCGACAAGAGCGATGCCACCCGCGCTTTGACGAAGCTCCGGCGGCAATGGTTCAACAAGCGCAAATCGGTCACGGCACTGTTGCGCGAGGTGATGTATAATCAACCGGCCCAGCTGCTGGACAGCGATGCCGAAAACAAGGTAGTCGATGCGGACCTCGCCTTGCAGGCGCTGGGCGGCGATCATGTCGCCTTCGGCTATCTGACCACGACGATCACGGTGATGGATCGCGACATAGCCGCCGTCGACGCAAAGGTCCGCGCCGTCGAGCGGGTTGTGAACGGCCTTGGCTTCACCTGCATCCGCGAAACCGTCAATGCGGTCGAAGCATGGTTGTCGGGCCTGCCGGGGCAAGTCTACGCCAATGTGAGACAGCCGCTGGTGCACAGCCTCAATCTCGCCCATCTGATGCCGCTTTCCGCCGTCTGGGCCGGACCTCATGGCAATCGCCACCTCGCCGGGCCGCCCTTGCTCCAGGCAAAGACCAGCGGATCGACACCGTTCCGCCTGTCGACCCATGTCGGTGATGTCGGGCATATGATGGTCGTGGGGCCAACCGGCGCGGGAAAATCGGTTCTCCTGTCCTTCATCGCGCTCCAGTTCCGCCGCTATGCCGGTTCCCGCGTCATCATGTTCGACATGGGACGGTCGGCTCGCGCGGCGGTGCTTGCCATGGGTGGAAGCCACCATGCACTGGGCGTTGGCGAGGGGGAAGACGATCCGCTTTCCTTCCAGCCATTACGCGATATCGACAGGGAAAACGAGCGTAGCTGGGCGGCCGAATGGCTGGGTGATATCTTCGCCCAGGAACGCGTGCTGCTGACCCCCGAAATCAAGGATGCACTCTGGTCCGCGCTCTCCAGCCTTGCGACCGCGCCTGTCGAACAGCGGACGCTGACCGGCCTGTCGCTTCTCCTCCAGTCCAATGCGCTGCGGCTGGCGCTCGCGCCCTATATGCTGGATGGCAGTCATGGCGGATATCTGGACGCCGCGGAGGAGCGGCTCGCGCAGCGCGATGTCCAATGTTTCGAAACCGAGGCGCTGATGGGGCGCAAGGGCCTGGTCGCTCCGGTCCTTACCTATCTTTTCCATCGGATCGAGCAGCGTTTTGACGGCCGGCCGACACTGATGATCCTGGACGAGGCCTGGAGCCTGTTCGACGATCCGCTCTTCGCCGCGCGCATCCGGGAATGGCTGAAGACCCTCCGCAAGAAGAATGTGTCGGTGCTGTTCGCGACCCAGAGCCTTGCCGATATCAGCGAAAGCAGCATCGCACCCGCGATCATCGAAAGCTGTCCGCAGCGCATCCTGCTCCCCAACGATCGGGCGGTCGAACCGCAGTCGAGGGCCGCCTATGAGCGCTTCGGCCTCAATGCACGGCAGATCGAGCTCATCAGCCGCGCAACCCCCAAGCGCCATTATTATCTCCAGTCCCGGCGGGGCAACCGCCTGTTCGAACTGGATCTGGGACCGGTCGCCCTGGCGCTGTGCGGTGCGTCCGACCCTGATAGCCAGAGCCGGATCGATGCGATCGTCATCGAACACGGCCCGGACGAATTTACGGGTCCCTTCCTGCGCGGATGGGGCCTCCCCGCCGCAGCGGACGATCTTGCGCTTTTTGCGTCCCCCGCTTCCTGCCGGTCCAAGGAGAAATGAGATGAAAGCGCGCATTCCCCTAAAGAAATATCTTGTCGCTTCTGCCCTTGCCCTGGGTGCTGCCGGCGCCATGGCAACGGGTCTCATCCTCCAGAGCCGGCCAGCCCATGCCATCCCCGTATTTGACAGCGCCAATTATGCACAGAACCTGCTGACCGCTGCCCGGACCCTCCAGCAGATCCAGTCGCTCCAGAATGAAGCGTCAATGCTGACCAACATGGCGAAGAATCTCGGCCGCATCAGCTTTCCTGAGCTACAGCAACTGACCGAAAAACTGCGCGCCGTCGACCAGCTCATGGCCAGCGCCCAAGGCATCGATTTTCGGATCGACACGCTCGACAGTCAGTTCAAGCACCTCTTTCCAAACAATTATGATATGGCGATGCGGAGCGATGAACGTCTGGCATCGGCACGGGAACGTTTCGACGCTGCCAAGGATGCCTATCAGCAGTCCATGCGCATCCAGTCACAGGTCGTCGGCAATGTTGCCCAGGATGCTGCCACCATCGAAACGCTGGTAGGGAAGAGCCAGGGCGCCGAGGGTGCGTTGCAGGCAGCTCAGGCGACCAACCAGTTGTTGGCATTGGCTGCCAAGCAGCAGCTCCAGATCCAGAATATGATGGCCGCGCATTTCCGTGCCCAGACGGTCGAAGAGGCGCGCCGGATCCAGGCCGAGGCTGACGCGCGCGCCGCGACCAGGCAATTTCTTGGGTCCGGCTCTGCCTATAACCGAAATTGAGATGAGGCAGCGCCGGTCCCGCCGCTCCCCCACGGCCGGACGCTGCCTCGTCGCGGAGTCTCGCTCATCAACAGCCCCTTTCGCAGCGGGGCTCCGCGACACCAAAGCCCATGAGGACCCTGTCTCATGAATGATCTCAATGTCATCGACCGATTTCTCGCGACATTCATCGCCTATATCGACAGCGGCTTCGGCCTGCTGGGCGGCGATGTGCGGTTTTTGACGGCGACACTGATCGGCATCGACATGACCCTCGCGGGGCTGTTCTGGGCAATGGGGGGCGAGCAGGATGTGATCGGGCGGTTTCTGAAGAAAATCCTCTTCGTTGGCGCCTTTGCGTTCATCATCAACAGCTTCTCCTCTCTTTCCGAAATCATCTTCCGTTCCTTTGCCGCGGCCGGGCTGACGGCGGGTGGCGGCGGCATGTCCGCCGACGATCTGCTGAAGCCCGGACGGCTGGCCGGAGCCGGTTTCGAGGCGGCGTGGCCGCTGCTCGACCAGGCATCCGATCTGATGGGGTTTACCAGCTTCTTCGACAATTTCCTGACGATCGCCATATTGCTGTTCGCCTGGGTGATCGTCATTCTCGCCTTTTTCATCCTTGCGGTGCAGATGTTCGTCACCGTGATCGAGTTCAAGCTCGTGTCGCTGGCGGGCTTCATTCTCATTCCCTTCGCGCTCTGGAACCGCACGAGTTTTCTGGCCGAACGCGTGCTGGGTCATGTCGTGAGCTCCGGCATCAAGGTCATGGTGCTGGGCGTGATTGTCGGGATCGGTTCCAGCTTCTTCGCCCAGATGGTGGGCGCCCTCAAAGGCCAGGACCCCGACATCGGCGTGGCCATGAGCCTGGTGCTTGCAGCGCTTGCCCTGTTCGGCCTGGGTATCTTTGCGCCGGCCATGGCATCAGGTCTCGCCGCCGGCGCGCCGCAATTGGGAGCTGGAGCCGCCGTCGGGAGCGTGGCTGGTGCTGCCGGGGTCGCGGCTCTCGGCGGTGCCGCAGCGATCGGTGGTGGCCGTGCGCTTGCCGGTGGGGCACTGTCCGCGATCCGGGCCGGCACCATGATGGGGTCGGCAGCGCAGGCATCCTACAAGCTAGGCCAGGAGACGTCTGGCTCTTCGGGCATGGCCGCCGGATTGGGCGGCGTCGCCAAGGCAGCCGGCCATGCCGTTCGCAACAAGGCGGCAAGCAGTTTGGGTATCGCCGCCGCCGCCGAGCGGGGGCGGGAGGCGGCCTGGTCGGCGCTGGGCACTGGCGGTGAAAAATCATCTGCGGCGCAGCGGGGCGATATACCGGACTGGGCGCAGGCGATGCAACGCCGTCAGGAGGGGCGTCATCACCGTCACCTTGCCGCGCAGACCTTGAAGGAAGGCGATCGTGGCGGCGCGTCCGTCACCCCCGACATTCACGAAAAGGACGACTGAGATGATCTTTCGACGAGCAGTCCAGCGCTATGGTCAGACTCCAGCGCCCGAAACGCCCTATCAGCGTGCGGGTCAGCTCTGGGACGAACGGATCGGGAGCGCGCGCGTGCAGGCGCGGAACTGGCGATTGATGGCTTTCGGCACATTGGCCTTGTCGAGCGCAATGGCATCGGGCCTGATCTGGCAATCGCTGCAAAGCCGCGTCGTGCCCTATGTTGTCGAGGTGGATCGACTGGGTGAGGCGAGGGCGGTGTCGCAGGCCGAGGCCGACTATCAGCCTACCGATCCGCAGATCGCATATCAGCTGGCACGGTTCATCGAGAATGTGCGTGGTGTGTCGCTCGATCCTGTCCTCATGCGCCGCAACTGGTTGCAGGCTTATGATTTTGCCAGTGAACGGGGCGCCATTTTCCTCGGGGAATATGCGCGGGTGCGGCAACCCTTCGCCCGGATCGGTGAACAGACGGCTTCGGTGCAGGTGACGAGCGTCCTGCGCGCGTCGAATAAATCCTTTCAGGTGAAATGGGCCGAGACAGAATATGAGCGGGGGAGCCAGGCGGGTTCGTCGCGCTGGACGGCCATATTGACCTTCGTCACCAAGGTTCCGCGAACTGCCGATGACCTCCGCCGCAATCCGCTCGGCATCTATGTCGATGCGATTGACTGGAGCCGGGAGATCGAGGGCGACGCCTCCCAGGCGCAACGGGCAGCGGCAGCGCCAACAGCCATTTCCAACCCATCGGCCGACAGGATGGAGGCGCAGCCATGATCCGTATATCAACCACGTCGATCACCATGCTGACCATGATTGCATCGCCCGCTATCGCCGATGGAGGAAACATGTCAGCGCACGTGCAGAATCGTGGCCCGGCGAATGTCGAGCTTGCCAATCGCAATGCCACCTTGGCGCCCAAAGCCGATGCGTTCCTCAATGCAGTGCAGGTCTATCCCTATTCGGCGGGAACGATCTACAAGCTGATCACCGCGCCCGAACGGATAACGGACATCGCGCTGGAGCAGGGGGAAATGCTCGTCTCCGTCGCAAGCGGGGATACCGTTCGCTGGGTCATAGGCGATACGTCCAGCGGAAGCGGAGCTGCGAAGCGGACCCATATATTGATCAAACCCAGCCTGGCGGGCCTGTCGACCAATCTGCTCATTACGACCGATCGCCGTGCCTATCATCTGGCGCTGGTCAGCACCGGTCGGACTGCGCTGACGGGCATTTCGTGGAGCTATCCTGAAGATGCCTTGCTGGCTCTACACCGCGCGAGCGACGCAGCCCTTGCCGCCGAACCCATCGCGGTAGGAATTCAGGTCGAACAACTGCATTTCAATTATGAGATTTCAGGCGATGCGCCGGCATGGCGTCCGCTCCGCGCTTTTGATGACGGGCGGCAGACCTATATCGAGTTTCCGGCATCGATCGTCGTTGGCGATGCGCCGCCACTCTTTCTGGTCGATGGCAAGGGTGCAGCGCAGCTCGTCAATTATCGGCTGAAGGATCACTTCTATATTGTCGACCGGATTTTTGACCAGGCTGAGCTGCGTTTTGGCACCAGGAAGCAGCAGGTCGTGCGGGTCAAACGGATGGGTGCAACTCGCCGGCGGAGGTCCTCATGAGCGGACAGGAGTCACGGGCGGAAACCCCACCAAGCGGCGAACTGCCGGAAAACGGCACTGCTCACCCACCGACGGAAGAAGTCCGACCAAAGGAAAATCCGGCAACGCTGCAGATGCGGGCTCAGCCGGTGAGAGCCCTAAGGTTTAAGCGCAATATTCTGGTGGGCGGTGTCGCCATTTTCTCCATTGGCATCGCAGCCACGATGTGGTGGGCGCTGGCGCCGCATCGACCCGTGGCTATCGGTATGTCGATAAATGATGCCGAGGTTTCGCACCTGCCATCGGATCAGTTGGCTGGATTGCCCAAAAGCTATGATGCGGTACCACAGCTGGGACCGCCATTGCCGGGTGATCTGGGACGCCCGATCCTGAAGCGGCAACGAGAAGGAGATGATTTGGCCGGTGCACGGCCAGATGACGCTGATGCACGAACTGCGGCTGCTGCACGCGAGAAAGCTGCGGCCGATCTGCAAGCCGCCCGTCAGTCTTCCTTGCTGGCCATCGCCGCGCAAAAGGGTGGAACAGCGGCCAGCACCGGAATAGCATCGGTGGCGCAGGTCACACCGATGGCCAACATGCCAGAGGGGGCAGCCCCCGATAAGGATTTCGATCCAAACGGGCAGGAGAGGAAGCAGCGGTTCATGATGTCGTCTCAGGGGGAGGGCGACATCAATTTGCACAGCCGGGAGCCGCCCGTGGCACCGAATATATTGTCAGCAGGCAGCGTGATCGCGGCAAGCCTGATCACAGGTCTGCGATCGGACCTCCCCGGCCTAGTAACCGCCCAGGTCTCGGAACGTGTTTACGACAGCCCAAGCGGTCGCACCTTGCTCGTTCCGCAGGGAGCACGACTGATCGGCCGATACGACAGCGCCATCAGCTATGGGCAGAACCGCGCCCTGGTCATCTGGCAGCGCATCATCATGCCCGACGGCAGTTCGATCCGGCTGGATAATGCGCCGGCGACCGACACATCGGGCTATGCGGGGCTGGCGGACAAGGTCGATCATCATAGTCTGCGATTGCTGCAGGGCGTGGCGATCTCGACCTTGCTGGGTGTTGGCGCCAATCTCTCCATTGCCGGGCAGAGCGATCTGGTGCGGGCTGTCCGCGAGGCGGCCCAGCAGAATGTGTCCCGGGCTGGCGATCAGATCACCTCGCACAATCTTCAGGTGCAGCCGACGATCATCATTCGTCCGGGAACGCCGGTACGATTGCTTGTTCATCGCGATCTCGTCCTTCCGCCATGGAAAGAATAGGAGTGGAACATGACTGATCTGAAATTGCCGCGTATCCCAGATCGAACGCCGGTGAAGATAACGATTACCGTTCTTCCTAATCTCCACCAAGCGCTCCTCGACTATGCTACGCTATACAGCCAGACTTATGGGAAGCAGGAACCGGTCACTGAACTTGTACCAGCGATGCTGGAGGCATTTCTCGACGGAGATCGCATGTTCGCCAAACGTAGAAATGGGCTCAAGTCCAGCTGAAGCGCATAATTTCTGCTACGTATTTTCGGGCGGGGTGACAGCTGTGTCGAGATGAACGCCTTTGCAAAGGGAGGCCAGCATTTTTGCTGTCTCCGGCTCACGGCGATCCAGCGCTGCGCCTGCGGCGTCCTTGATGGCGCTCATAATGCCCCTGACCTGCCGCGCATTGATCGCTTCCGTATTATATAGGGCACGGATGATGGCACGGATCGCAAGCTCGGTTCCGGTATCCATGTTCCACCTCCATCGAGTCCGGCTGCCCATCATATCATCAACCAGCAATTTTCGCCCACTTTTGGGCATGATATAATTAGCGGACGTTAAGCGCCGCCAATGTCACCGCCTCGACGAGGTTTTAAAGTTGGCCGACCATCACCGCGAAGAACTCAAGGAAGCGCTGCCGCGTGGCATCGTCGGCCGCCGCGACCAGCGCGGGCAGCGCCAGGCTGGGAGGGTCTGGGTAGGGGGCAATTCATCGCGCCATCTTCTCCCACCGGACTGGCTCTGGAAGGGGCTGCGCCAGTTTCCGACGCAGCTCGGCGAACACCTCGTCGGCGGGGCGGGCCGATTCCAGTTCGGCTGCCGATGAGTCCAGCATCCGGCTTAGCAGCTCGTCGCGAAGATCGCGGTGTGGCTCCAGTTCACTATAGGTTCGCACGATCGCGAATACCGCTTCGGAAGGATCGGCAAATATGCCGCGCTCGATGCGCTCAAGTATCCAGTCGGCCAGCGCTGGGGGTAGATACGCCTCGAAGCGCAGACCGCTCGTGCGGGCTTGGTCGCGCAGGGCCTCGGCCTGGGCACGCTCGGCGGGGTTGTCATCGGGCAGCTTGTCGTCGGTCATGGGGCACCCTCTTTCGCGGTAACTCTCGGAGCCGTTTAAACGGCTCCAACGAATCTCCGATAATGTGTGATAAAGGACATTATCACACATATAAGGGTCGTGCGGGCGCATGGGAAAACCTTACCCGATTGGCGAGCGGGGCTAGAAACTATGATGAAGCGACTTGTTCAGGGCCATTGCGCCTCAGAAGGACAAAGGTTAGACTAAGTCTAGCAAACTAAGTTTGAGAAGTGCATTTATGGATACGGTCAACATCCACGAAGCCAAGACCCATTTGTCCCGGTTGATCGATCGGGTCGCCAGCAGTGGCGGCTTCATCATTGCCAAGGCTGGCAAGCCAGTGGCCAAGATCGTGCCGCTCAGCGCTCCCGATAGCGACAAGGCGAAAAGGCTCGGCTTCATGGCGGGCCAGTTGCGCGTGCCCGCTGACTTCGACCGCATGGGCGAACAGGAGATAGAGGCGCTGTTTGGCGGACAGTCGTGAAGCTGTTGCTGGATACGCATTTGTTGATCTGGGCCGCGGGATTTCCGGAGCGCTTGTCGGTGGAAGCGCGCGAACTGATCGAGGACAAGAACAACGACCTTTTCTTCAGCGCGGCCAGCTTGTGGGAGGTCGCGATCAAGAGCGCATTGGGGCGGGAGGATTTCGCTGTCGATGCGCGGTTGTTGCGGCGCGGGCTACTGGACAATGGCTATGGCGAACTGTCTGTGGCTAGCGAACATGCTGTCGCGATCGACGGGCTGCCGCCCATTCACAAGGATCCCTTTGACCGGCTGCTGATCGCTCAGTCGATGGTCGAAGGGATCGTCTTGCTCACTGCGGACAGCCTTGTCGGTCAATATCCGGGTCCGATCCGCAAGATCTAACTGGCTGGGCACCAACCCAGCTTTCTTAATCCTCAGAGGCGGCCATCAACTCGCGCCAGCGCCGCTTTTCAATCCGACGCATGTCTGGTTCGTCTTTGAGAGACGAGAGATAGGCCGCTAACGACAAGAGTTCAGCATCGGCCTCGTCGCCCTCGAAGGGAAGCGGATAGATCGCATTCCCATAGTTCCTGACGCATTTCTCTGGTGTATCGTCGACGATCAGCATCCGCTCCAGACGCCATCCCATCCGCTTTACCTTCTTGAGTGGTTTCAGATAACGGCGGTGGTCCCAGGGATCATAGGTGTAGCCATATTCATCGCGGACGAGCCGCATCAACGTCGCACGGCTCCGTCCCCATACGAAACGCAGAGGACAGTCGGCGCTGAAAATATGGCCGACGACGGCGGCGACATAGTCGTCAGAGGCGGACGACCAGACAGCGAGGTCGAAATCCGCCCGAACCCTTCTGAGGAAATCGGCGAGATATGGCCGTCGATAGACATGGTAGCCGAAGATTTGGAAGTCCGCCGTCCGATTCAGCTCTTCCTCCCGTGCATGGATCAGTGTTTCATCCAGATCAAGGATGAGCAAGGGCCTGTCGATGTCGGGCGCTTTCCTATCCATCGAAGTTGCGTAGCCGATTGCGGTTTAAGAATATAGACTTGACGCTCTATCGGGTAGGCCGGATGGAGAGCGAGGCTGCGCAATGCGCGCCGTCGGCCTATCTCTCGACGGTCGGATGACAGGCTGTCGGCATCACCGCAAGGCGGCCGCGACCAGATCCGTGATCGATAGCCATACTTCTATAAATCACACATCACGCAAGTCATGATCTATAGAAATCCCTGTATCGCTACCTCTTCTGCTTAATTTCGCTCGAACGGGTCATGCGGCGATTTCGACTAGCGAATAACTTGTACTGCGTCCGCCAGCTTCGTCCTTCCGCAGGATGTCGCGCGCAACCAGATCATTGATGTCGCGTGAGGCAGTATCCTGTGAAGTCTTCATGATGACCGCCCATTTGGAGGAGGTGAGCTTTCCTTCGAAGCCATCGAGCAAGCGATTGAGCATCGCCTGCTGGCGGTGGTTCAGCTTTTCGCCGGCAAGCGCTTCCCAGAAGCGCGCCTTCCTGATGACGTTCTCCAAGACGACTTCCGCGCCGTCGAAAGCATGGTCGAGGCAAGCCAGGAACCAGCGCAGCCAGCCGGTGATGTCCATGTCGCCCTTCTGAGTCTTTTCCAGGATATCGTAATAGGCTTTGCGCTCAGTCCTGATTTGGGCCGACATGCTGTAAAAGCGTTGCGGACTGTTTTCCGACCGCGCCAGCGCCATGTCGGCAATGGCACGTGCAATGCGGCCGTTGCCGTCGTCGAACGGGTGGATGGTGACGAACCACAAATGCGCGATCGCGGCCTTCAACACGGGATCGATCGCCGGTCCATTCTCAATCCACTCGAGGAAGACGGCCATCTCGCCGTCGAGCCGGTCGAAGGTCGGCGCTTCGTAATGCACTTTTTCCCTACCGAAGGGACCGGAGATGACCTGCATCGGACCTGATTCCTCGATGCGCCAAGTACCGACAACAATGCGGCTCATACCGCTGCGTCCAGTAGGGAACAGCGCAGCATGCCAGCCAAATAGGCGTTCAGCTGTCAGCGGCGCCGCGTAGTTCTGCGTGGCGTCGAGCATCATCTCAACAACGCCTTCGACGTGCCGGTCAGGTGTCTTGAGGCCAGCGGCATCCATACCGAGCCGCCGGGCGAGCGACGAGCGAACCTGCTCGCGGTCGAGCGTCTCACCCTCGATGTCGCTCGACTTGGTGACTTCCTCGGTGAGCGTTTCTAACACCGCTTCAGCCCGCAGATGCAGCCCGAGCGCTTCCATCCGACCAATCAGCCGTCCCTGGTGACGGCTGACGGCGGCGAGCTGATCGACAAGCTCATCTTGTATCCAGTGGAACTGGGGCCAGCCGTCCCGTTGGTAAATGTATGTCGCCATATTCTCCGCACCTAATGCGGATAATATGACATGCTTTTTCCGCACGTGAAAGATTTTATCTCCGCATTTTGCGCGGAGATAAAGAATGCCAATCTCCGCAGGATGGGGCTTTCATCAGGCTGCTCAGCAATCATCTGGCCGCTCTTGGTATCAAAGCAATTGGCTCTATCTCTTGGCCTCAAGGCTTGGGAGGTGTCCTTTTGGCCGATCATTTGGCCGATGTTTTGGCCGGTTTCAGGAAAAATATGTGGAGCCGGTCTTCGTTGCCTGCTCCACATTGCACGCCAGACCGCCGCTTCAGTCCAGCTTGTTGATTGCCGCTCGCATATGATCCACGCTGACGCTGGAATAGCGCTGGACCATGCGTAGCGATTTCCAGCCGCCCATGTTCATGATGGTGATGAGGTCGATCCCCGCCATCACGCAGTGCGACGCCCAATGATGGCGCCAGTCATGCACAGTGAAATCCTCTATTCCCGCGCGCTGGCAGGCGGTGGCGTGCTGGTTCTTGATCGGATTGCCGCCGGGGATCTTGGCCTGGCGCGTATCCTGATAAGGTTGGCCGAACCGGTTGAGGAAGACATGCCCCTTTGTCGGCTGCCCCCGCTTCTCCCAGATCGGACGTAGCACGTCCATGACGCGAGGGTGCATCGGCACGGATCGGATGACGGCATTCTTGCTGTGGTTGAGCCGGATCGACGCTTCGTGCATGTCGACGCCCTCGACGCCCCAGGGGATTTGCAGTGCCGTTTGGATGCGCGGGCCGTGGAAAGCAAGCATGGTGATGATCGGCTGTATGTGAGGCGCATAGGCGGCCATCAGCCGGTCGCGATCTTCCTTGCTGAGAAAGCGCACCCGTTCATTGTTGAACGGAATGGCCTTGATCCGCAGGGGCGGAAGGTCATGCAGGTCGTGATGGACGTTGATCGCCGCCTGAAACACGGCGCGGTAGCGGTCCTGACCAGCCGGGTCATGGCCGGTTAGATAGGCGCGGCGGAAGTGTTCCCAGGCCTGTTTCGGCTCGCGCAGGCTGAAGTCTCCGATCAGACCGTTGAGCTTGCCAATGCGCAGGACGTCCGACGCGCCAGGCGTCCTCGCCTTTGTCAGGTAGGTGTCAAAAGCCTGAGCGATGGTTCCTTGAGCAACAAGGGCTGCCGGACCGAACATCAGTTGGTGTCGCAGCTTCGTTTCATGTTCAGCCATCAGATGGGCTGCCGCATCACGGTCGTTCGTGCCTGTGCTGAACTCCTTGACGATGATCTTCTTTTCGCCGAGTCCGACCGAGCCTCGAATGTAATAGATGCCGTGCTTCCCACGGGTACGGATGGAGAGCATCTTGGTTTCCTTAGCGTTTGATCGCGCGCCTATGCCGAGCGGATTTGCTCGGCATGCGTGACGAGAGCGCGACCTGTTTCTTGAAGGCCTGGCGCGTTGTGCGCCTAGGGTTCCGTTGGAGAGGACGGGGGTGTCCGTGAGGGTGCGGTGGTGCCCGAGCCTGGATTGAGCGACAGGCGTTCCGCTTCGCGCCAGCGCATGGCCTGCCAGTGAGAGTGCTTGGCAGGCTGAGCGTCGACCGCTTCTGAAAGGCTGTCCCGCTGGCCCTGTTCGGCATCGGCGAAGGGCGATGATTCGCCTTCGCCGGAAGTGGTTTCAGCAGCGTGTGCGACTCGGGAATTGGCTGCGACGGCCCGGCATTTGCATGCCCAGAATTTGCCAAATGAGGGGGGTGATTTGCCCAAAATTTGCCGAAAATGCCGGTGGTCGGGCTCGACCAGCGGTCTGCCCCAGGCAAACAAAAACCCCGCAAAACCGTTGGTTTTACGGGGTTTTCGATGGTGGGCGTGGCAAGGATTGAACTTGCGACCCCTGCGATGTCAACACAGTGCTCTACCACTGAGCTACACGCCCACTGTGGAGGCGGCCAATAGCGGGGGGCGGCAGGGAGCGCAAGCGGGAAATTCACCTTTTTGCTATTCTTCTGGACAGGCGGCTGTCAGCCCATATGCTGCGGTGCGAGAAGGGGGCCGGATACCATGCTGCCATCGACAATGCCGTCCGATCAAACCTCTGCGCGGCTGCCGATCTGGCGCCAGCTTTATGTTCAGGTGTTGATCGCCATCGCCCTGGGTGTGGCGATCGGCCATTTTTTCCCCGAAACCGGCGTGGCGTTGCAGCCGCTGGGCGAAGCCTTCATCAAGCTGGTGAAGATGATCATCGCGCCGGTCATCTTCCTGACCATCGTCACCGGCGTGGCGGGGATGAAGGAACTGGGCGCGATCGGCCGCGTCGCGGCAAAGGCCTTTGCCTATTTCCTCACCTTCTCGACTCTGGCGCTGGTCGTGGGCCTGATCGTCGCCAATGTTGTGCATCCCGGCGCGGGGCTGAACATCGATCCCGCGACGCTGGATGCTGGCAAGGTCGCCCAATATCAGCAGCAGGCGCATGATCGCACCCTGACGGGTTTCCTGATGGACATCATCCCCGGCACGCTGATCTCCGCCGTGGCGGATGGGCATAATATCCTGCAGGTGCTGTTCGTCGCGATCCTGTTCGGCATATCGCTGACCATGATCGGGGAAAGGGCGGAGCCGCTGATAACGGTGCTCGAATCCGCCAGCCATGCCATTTTCAAACTGGTGTCGCTGCTGATGAAGGTCGCGCCGTTGGGGGCCTTCGGCGCCATGGCCTTCACCATCGGCAAATATGGTCTGGGGACGCTGGCCAATCTGGTCGGGCTGGTCGCGACCTTCTATCTGACGTCGTTGCTGTTCGTGCTGGGGGTGCTGGGCATTGTGGCCTGGGCGGTGGGGTTCAACATCCTGCATCTGATCCGCTATCTGAAGGCGGAGTTGCTTCTGGTTCTCGGCACCTCTTCCTCCGAGGCCGCCTTGCCGAGCCTGATCGAGAAGATGGAGCGGGCCGGATGCCGCAAGTCGGTGGTCGGGCTGGTGGTGCCGACCGGCTACAGCTTCAACCTGGACGGCACCAATATCTACATGACGCTGGCCGCCCTGTTCATCGCGCAGGCGACCAATGTGCATCTGAGCCTGGAGGAGCAGTTGCTGCTGCTGCTGGTCGCCATGCTGTCGAGCAAGGGGGCGGCGGGCGTGACGGGGGCGGGCTTCATCACGCTGGCGGCGACGCTGTCCATCGTGCCGTCGGTGCCCGTGGCGGGCATGACGCTGATCCTGGGCGTCGATCGTTTCATGAGCGAATGCCGCAGCCTCACCAATTTCGTCGGCAATGCGGTGGCGACGGTCGTGGTGTCGGTCTGGGAAAAGGGACTGGACCGCGAGCGTTTCGCGGCCGCCATGGCGGGCAAGCCGTTGCCGCTCTTGCCGGATATGGAAGAAGTCGCGGCTGGTTAGAGCCGTTTAGTTGAGGCCGGTCAGGCTTTCGCTGCCGAACATCCGTTCGACCTCCAGCACCAGTTCGCGCAGGTGGAAGGGCTTGGACAGGACCTTCGCCTGCGGCACCGCCTTGCCGGCTTTCAGCGTGACGGCGGCAAAGCCGGTGATGAACATGATGCGCATGTCGGGCGCTACGGCGGCGGCATGCTGGGCCAGTTCGATGCCGTCCATTTCGGGCATGACGATGTCGGTCAGCAGCAGGTCGAACCGGTCGCTCGCGATATGCGGCAGCGCTTCCGCTCCGGTGGCGACAGAGATGACCTCATAGCCGGACCGTTCCAGAGCGCGGGCCAGATAAGCGCGCATGCTGTCATCATCTTCGGCTAGCAATATTCGAACCATCGCCCCGTTTTTCTCGCCCCTGGCCCGTTACGGCCGACCCCATGATTGCCGCCCTTCGCGGATGGCATGTAGGCTCCTTATATGCGACAAGGTGTAAATATTATCCAGCCGAGTAACCATTTTTGGGCGGCCGCGTGCGAAAGGGCATGGTTTGAATCACAGGGCGCCATCCGTTCCGGTCGAATCCTGCGCCGCTTATGATCTTTTCGGGCCGGAAACGCCGATCAGCCCGGTCGTCATTTCGGTTCCCCATGCCGGCCGCGATTATGACGAGTCCCTGCTGGCACAGGCACGGGTCCGGCCCGACATGCTTTGGCGGCTGGAGGATCGCTGGGCGGATCTGCTGGCCCACAGGTTGATCGAACGCGGCCATCGCGTGTTGGTCGCGCGGGCGCCGCGGGCGATGATCGACCTCAATCGTCATGAGCGGGAAGTCGATCCCGGCATGGTGATGGGACTTCCGCGCGACGTGGCCCTGCATAGCAGCGCGAAACTGCGCGGCGGATTGGGCCTGATCCCCCGGCGCTTGCCGGGCGCGCATGAATTGTGGTTGCGTCCGCTGGCCTGGGCGGAAGTGCAACGGCGAATCGAGGCGGTTCACCGGCCCTATCACGCTGCGCTGGCGCGGATGATGCGGGCAGCGCGAGATTCGCATGGCCATGCGATCCTGATCGATCTTCATTCCATGCCGCCCTTGCCGCCGCCGGCTGCGGGGCAGGACCCGCCGGGACTGGTGCTGGGTGATCGCTTCGGGCGCAGCGCATCGGCCCGGCTGATGACGCTGGCGGCGGATGTGGCCGCGCTTCATGGCGTGGTCGCAGCCCAGAACCATCCCTATGCCGGAGGGCATATGATCGAGCGCCATGGTCGTCCGGATGAGGACCTTTATGCCATGCAGTTGGAGTTCGACCGCAGCCTCTACCTCGATGCCGCGCTGGAGCAGCCGGGGGAGGGGTTGGACCGGATGCAGGGGGTTGTGGCGGCGATCGTCGATGCGCTGGGGCAGGAATTGCCGCGCTCGGGTTATGCGCTGGCGGCGGAATAGGACAAACGCCTTCCCCAGAGCCGTCAGCTTCGCGGCGGCTATCCAATATTTCCAAAGAAAAAGGGCGGTACCCGAAGGTGCCGCCCTGATTTCTTCCGGTCGAAACCGGGAAGCTAGGCCCCGCTTGCGCGAGGCCCGACCCGAACTTACTTGAGTTCGACGGTCGCGCCGGCTTCTTCCAGCTGCTTCTTGATCTTCTCGGCTTCGTCCTTGCTGGCGCCTTCCTTGACGGCCTTCGGCGCGCCTTCGACGAGCGCCTTGGCTTCGGTCAGGCCCAGGCCGGTGATGGCGCGGACTTCCTTGATGACGTTGATCTTCTTGCCGCCGTCGCCGGTCAGGATCACGTCGAATTCGGTCTGCTCTTCAGCAGCGGCAGCAGCCGGGGCGCCAGCGGCGGGGCCAGCAACAGCGACAGCAGCAGCGGCCGAAACGCCCCACTTTTCTTCCAGAGCCTTCGACAGCTCAGCGGCTTCGAGGACGGTCAGGGCCGACAGCTGGTCGACCAGAGCATTGATATCTGCCATGTTAAATCATTCCCTAAAAATTGAGTTGAAAACGTACTTTCGGAAAAAACGCAGCCCTTAGGCCGCGTTCTTTTCCGCATAGGCGTTGAAGACCCGCGCGAGCTGGGCAGCCGGTGCCTGGGTGACGGTTGCGAGCTTGGTCGCGGGTGCAACGAGCAGCCCAACGATCTTCGCACGCAGTTCATCCAGCGACGGCATCGAGGCGAGCGCCTTGACGCCCTCCGCGTTCAGCATCACATCGCCCATCGCGCCGCCAACGATCTCAAGCTTGTCGTTGGTCTTGGCGAATTCGACTGCAACCTTGGCGGCGGCAACCGGATCGGCCGAGGAGGCGAGGCCAACCGGGCCGGTCAGCAGGTCGCTGATGCCGGTGTAGCTGGTGCCTTCAAGGGCGATCTTGGCGAGGCGGTTCTTCGTAACCTTGTAGGTGCCACCGGCTTCGCGCATCTTCTGACGCAATTGGGTCGACTGGGCGACCGTCATGCCGAGGTTGCGGGTCACGACGACCACACCGACCTCTGCCAGATGTGCGTTCAGCGCGGAAACGACCTCAGCTTTCTGATTACGATCCATGCCATTCTCCACTTCATGTCCGCCCGGAAAATCCGAACGAACGGCAAAAACCCGCGACGAATCGCGGGGCATTGAGTCCGAAGGGGAGAGATCGACTGGCCCGTATCCTCATGGGAACAGGCAGACCCGGACAGGCCAAAGCCCCGCCGGTAAAGAACTTTTCCCCGTCTAGGCTGGAAATTAAGAAGGGCCAATTCCCTTCACCAACTGTCTCGGACGGAAGACCCCCGAAGGGGTCTGCTGCCGGCCCCTTACAGAGATGGGGACGGGCTGTCACGTTGAATCTTTGTACTCATGGAAGTGCATTGGTATTGGGAACAGGTTTAGGCCTTGTCAGTCACCCATGAGGGTTGCATCGATGTGCGAACTTTAACGGGGAATAACATGAAGCTATGGCATTTGCGTATCGTTATTGCGGCATCGGCGGCATTTGTTCCGGCGCTCTCACTGGATGCCGCACAGGCTGGCTTGTATCAGGACGATCTTAGTCGTTGTCTCGTTGCGGCGGCGAGGCCGGAGGATCGAACCGTTTTTGTGCGTTGGGTATTCGCGGCCATGGCAACCAATCCGAAGATTCAGGACATGGCGCGTGTTTCAGCGGAACAATCGAAAGATTTGACCGGCAACGCGGCAAGGCTGATGCAAAGGCTGCTATTGGAAGACTGCCGAAAGCAAACGGTTGACGCACTCAAATATGAAAATGGGGGCGCTATCGAACAGGCGTTCAGTACCCTTGGACAGATAGCCATGTCAGACCTGATGCGGGATGAGGGCACCAGCGCTTATATGGCAGGCTTGTCAGAACATCTTGATGAGAAAAGATGGAGAGATTTGGCATCGGAAGCAGGTGTCAAGGCGCCTCCCAAAACGCCCTGAGGACATGTGAAGGGCGTGGAGGGCGCGCCTCATACCCGATCCGCCTGCACCACCGTGTCCAGCCCGCGCAGGGCGGAGAGGATGCGGTTCAGGTGCTGGGCGTCGGCCACTTCCAGGTCGATGATGTCGGTGTGGAAGGGGCCTTCGCGGTTCACCAGTTGCAGGTTGAGGATGTTCGCCTTGGTCGCGCCGAAGACATTGGTGACGGCGGCCAGAGCGCCTGGCTGATTCTTGACGATGACCTGAAGCCGCGCGGTGCCCCCCTTGGACTTGCTGTCCCAGCTCAAATCCACCCAGTCGTCATCTTGGCCCGCCTCCAGCGAGCGGCAGTCGATGGTGTGGACCTCGATCGGCTCGCCGGTGCGGCGGACGCCGACGATGCGGTCGCCGGGGACGGGGTGGCAGCAATCGCCCAGATTATAGGCAATGCCCGGCGTCAGGCCACGGATCGACACCGGGGCGTGCTGGCGCGGGTGGGCTTCCTCCATTCCTTCGGCGCTGGTGGAGCCGGGGATCAGCGCCTCCATCACTTCCGAATCGAGCAGCCGGTGGGTGGCGATGGCGACCATCAGCGAACCGCGATCGTCCAGCTTCAGGCGCTTGAGTGCTGCCTTCAGCGCCTTGTCGCCTAGTTCGCTCGCCAGTTCAGGCGAGAAGCGGCCAATGATTTCCTCATAGAGCTTTTCGCCCAGCGCCACTTCCTCGCCGCGCTGCTTCTGGCGGATATAGCGGCGGATGGCGGCGCGGGCCTTGCCGGTGATGGCGAAGGTCAGCCAGCCGGGCTGCGGCTCCTGCCCTTCCGACTTCAGGATTTCGACCTGATCGCCATTTTCGAGCGTGGTGCGCAGCGGCACGACTCGGCCGTTGACCTTGGCGCCGACCGTCTGGTTGCCGAGCGAGGTGTGCACCGCATAGGCGAAGTCGACCGGCGTCGACCCCTTGGGCAACTGGTGCAGCTCGCCCTTGGGAGAGAAGGCGAAGATGCGGTCCTGATACATCGCCATGCGGGTATGTTCGAGCAGCTCATCCGCGTCCTGGCTTTGTTCCAGGATTTCGACCAGATCGCGCAGCCACGCCGCCTGATGGTCGCCGGCGTCGCCCTTCTGCTTATAGGCCCAGTGCGCCGCGAGGCCGAGTTCGGCGTCATGATGCATGTCGCGGCTGCGGATCTGCACCTCGATCCGGGCATTGTCCTGATGGATGACGGTGGTGTGCAGCGATCGGTAGCCGTTGCGCTTGGGCGTGGAGATATAGTCCTTGAAGCGGCCCGGCACCATTTTATAGGTCTGGTGGATGACGCCCAGCGCGCGGTAGCAATCCTCCGTCGTTTCGGTGATCACGCGGAAGGCCATGACGTCGGTCAGCTGTTCGAAGCTGATATGGCGCTCCTGCATTTTCTTCCAGATGGAGTAAGGATGCTTTTCGCGGCCCGACACCGTGACCGACAGCCCCTTGCCGCCCAGCAGCAGTTGCAGTTCCGCGCCGATCCGGTCGACCTTGTCATGGCCGCCTTCCTTCAGCTGCTCCAGCCGCTTGGTGATGCTGTCATAGGCTTCCGGCTCCAGCTCGCGGAAGGCCAGCAGCTGCATCTCGCGCATGAAGTCGTACATGCCGATCCGCTCGGCCAGCGGGGCATAGATGTCCATCGTCTCGCGGGCGATGCGGCGGCGCTTCTGCTCATTCTTGATGAAGTGCAGCGTGCGCATATTGTGCAGCCGGTCGGCCAGCTTCACCAGCAGCACCCGGATATCGTCCGACATGGCGAGCAGGAATTTGCGCAGATTCTCCGCCGCCCGCTCATTTTCGGACATGGCCTCGATCTTCGACAGCTTGGTGACGCCGTCGACCATCCTGGCGACATCCTTGCCGAAGGCGTGCTCAATCTCCTCATAGGTGACGAGCGTATCTTCTATCGTATCGTGCAGCAGCGCGGTCACGATGGTCTGGTCGTCCAGATTGAAATCGGTCAAAATACCGGCGACTTCAATCGGATGGCTGAAATAGGGGTCGCCGCTGGCGCGCTTCTGGCTGCCATGCTTCTGGACCGAAAACACATAGGCGCGGTTGATCATCGCTTCGTCCGCATCCGGATCGTAGCGCTTTACCCGTTCAACAAGTTCGTACTGGCGTAACATCGTTTGTCGATTGTCCGCGATGCCCCTTGCTGTGCAACAAAAAAATCCCATTTAAAGACAATAACGCTGCACTTTTGCAACGCGGGTGGCTTTGAGCTATCAAGTGAAGACGATGAAGCATAATCTGGCGCAGGATCTGGAACAATGCGCGCTGCCTAGCGCGCTGGAGGCTATGGGTGAACGCTGGTCGTTCCTCATCTTGCGGGGCGCCCTGTCGGGCATCCGGCATTTTGAGGAGTTCCAGTCGACCCTGGGCATTGCCCGCAACATCCTGGCCAACCGGCTCGCGCGGCTGGTGGAAAACGGCATCATGATACGCCAGCCGATGCAGTGCGACCGGCGCAAGGTCGAATATCGGCTGACCGAAAAGGGACAGGACCTGGCGCCGGCCATGATCGCGCTGCGGCAATGGGGCGAAAAATGGGGCTGCGGTCCCATCTCCTGCCAGGTGCTGGCCGACCGGCGCGACCGCCAGCCGATCCGCCAGATGACGGTGCAGGCGCATGACGGCCGTGCGCTGGAGCCGAGCGATATGGTCTGGGTGTGCGTCGATGAAGTGACGCCGGTGACGCAGGAACCCGCCGCAGCCGCCTGATCGTGAGGCCGGCATGCGGCTGCGCTTCTGGTTGGGTCGCTTTTTGAAAAAACCGGTTCCCACTTTTTTGCCTGATGCATTAGGCTGAACCCAATGTCTGTGCATCGTTTCCAGCCCCAACCCTTCTTCGCGGACAAGAACCGCGCTTTCTGGAACCTCCAGTCGGTGGGCTGGGCGGGGGCCTTCCTGCTGCGCGGGTCGTCGACCATCGCCAATGGACAGCCGCTTTCCAGCCTGATCCCGGTGATGATCTCGACCGTGTCGGGCTATTCGGTGACGCTGCTGATCGCGGTTGTGTTCCGTTTTCTGCTGAAGCAGCGGCCGATCGTCACCTGGGGCCTGTCGATCCTGACGGTGGTGACCGCAGCGGGGCTGGTGGCGTTTATCGACGCCTGGGTATTCTCGACCCAGAACCGGGGTAGCGATACGGCGGGGTTGCAGCTGTTCCTGGGCGCCTTCTACCTGTCGATGACGCTGCTCGGGGCGTGGTCGGCACTTTATTACGCGATCAATTTCTACCTGACGGTGGAGGAGCAGGCGGACCAGCTGCTGCGGTTGGAGAATCAGGCGTCGAGCGCGCAGTTGGCGATGCTGCGCTACCAGCTCAATCCGCATTTCCTGTTCAATACGCTGAACTCGATCTCGACGCTGGTGCTGCTGAAACAGACCGATCGGGCCAATGCAATGCTCTCGCGCCTGTCCTCCTTTTTACGCTATACTCTGATCAACGAACCGACCGCTCAGGTGACCATCGAGCAGGAGATCGAGACACTGAAACTTTATCTCGAGATTGAAAAGATGCGGTTTGAGGACCGTTTGCGGCCGATTTTCAACATCGATCCGGCCGTTGCGCAGTCGCGCCTGCCTTCCCTGCTGCTTCAGCCGCTGGTCGAGAATGCGATCAAATATGCGGTCACGCCCAAGGAGGAGGGGGCGGAAATCTCCGTCACGGCGCAGCCTGCCGGTGAAAACGTCCGGATCATCGTATCCGATACGGGTCCGGGATTGAATGAGGGGTTCACCCGCCCGAACAATCTGGTCAGCGAAGGAACGGGCGTTGGCCTGGCGAACATCCGCGACCGGCTGATTCAGGCCTTCGGGGAACGACAGAGCTTCGAGACGCGTTCCACGCCAGGCGGTTTTTCGGTCGTGATCGAAATGCCGCTGAATTTGGATGAACCATCGAGAGTGGCCGCATGACCATCAGAACAATCCTCGTCGACGACGAAAGCCTGGCTATTCAGGGCCTTAAGCTGCGTCTGGAAGCGCATGAGGATGTCGAAATCGTAGAAACCTGTTCCAACGGCCGTGAAGCGATCCGCGCCATCAAGACGCATAAGCCCGACCTTGTGTTCCTCGACATTCAGATGCCCGGTTTCGACGGATTTTCCGTCGTGCAGGGGCTGATGGAGGTCGAACCGCCGCTTTTCATCTTCTGCACCGCCTATAGCGACCACGCGATCCGCGCTTTCGAGGCGCAGGCGGTGGATTATCTGATGAAGCCGGTCGAGGAAGGGCGGCTGGCCGATGCGCTTGATCGCGTGCGCCAGCGTCTGTCGGAAAAGAAGCAGGTGCAGGAAGCGGAAAAGCTGCGTGAAGTGCTTGCGGAAGTCGCACCCGACGCGATGAGCGATTTCGCGGCGGCGGATGAAGAGGCGCCGGCCGCCAATCGCTTCGAAAAGCTCATCAACATCAAGGATCGCGGCCAGATTTTCCGCGTGGATGTGGATTCGATCGAGCGGATCGACGCGGCGGGCGACTATATGTGCATCTACACCGCCGACAATTCGCTCATCCTGCGCGAGACGATGAAGGATCTGGAGAAGCGGCTGGACCCGCGCAATTTCCAGCGGGTGCATCGATCGACCATCGTGAACCTGAGCCAGGTGCGGCAGGTCAAGCCGCATACCAATGGCGAATGCTTCCTGGTGCTGGAATCCGGCGCCCAGGTGAAGGTCAGCCGGTCCTATCGCGACGTGGTGGCGCGGTTCGTCCACTGACGCCTATCGAAACACCCATTGCCGGTTGAGGCCGAACACCACGGCCGGCGTCACGAAGATCATGGCCGGGATGGGCGACCATTCCGGCCATTTCATATGGGTGACACAGAGCCACACCCAGAGCGCGTTCAACGCATAGCTGATCAGTGATACCGCGACGAAGCGGACGCCGCGCGCCGTTTGATTGTCGCGGCTGCCATGGCCGCGAAAGGTGAAGCTGCTATGCGTGACATAACCGATCATCACCGCCGCCAGATAGCCGACGCCGTTGGCGATCTGCGGGTGCAGCCCGGCCGGGGCGGCCAGCGTCCAGTAAATTGCGGCCTGACAGGCGGTCACGAACAGCCCGGTGACGCCGTAGCGGACGATCTGCCAGAATAGCGCCTGCTTTTCCGGTGTGAGGATTTGGAGGATTTTCATGCCGCCCCGTTGCGCTTTGTTGCGGAGCCTCTAATCCACGGGCCATGAACTTGCAAAGCCGGTCTGCCCTGCGTGCCCGCGTCGCTGCCTTCGCGACCGAAATGTCCGTTTATGGATCGCGTAACTGGAAGTGGCTCACTGTCCTGCTGTGGATTTCGGTCATGGCGGGGCTGATCGCGACGCGCTGGCCGCAGATCCACTGGCTGACGCTCAGCGATACCGACGACAATATCCGCTATGCGCAGGTGAAGGATTGGCTGGCCGGGCAGGGCTGGTACGATCTGCGGCAATATCGGCTCGATCCGC
Source organism: Sphingobium sp. EM0848 (assembly GCF_013375555.1). Classification (NCBI taxonomy): domain Bacteria; kingdom Pseudomonadati; phylum Pseudomonadota; class Alphaproteobacteria; order Sphingomonadales; family Sphingobiaceae; genus Sphingobium; species Sphingobium sp. EM0848. Next base: position 2,156,272 of record NZ_JABXWB010000001.1, on the reverse strand, counting down.
CCGCCGGGTTCAACATCCATTGGTCGCGGCTGGTCGACCTGCCGATTGCGGGCCTGATGCTGTTCTTCCGCGCCTTTGTCGATCAGGGACTGGCGGATCGGCTGGCCTGCGCCATTGCGCCGATGATCCCGTTGCTGCCGTTGATGCTGGGGCTGGGCTTCATCGCCCGGCGGCTTGCCGGGGGGAATAGCTGGTTCCTGGCGGCGATCGCGCCCTTCGCCGCGCAGATGGGCGTCAGCATGTTCATGCCGATGCGCATCGACCATCATGGCTGGCAGCTTGCCTTCACCGTGCTGATGCTGGCGGGGCTGATCGATCGCAACTGGCTGCGCGGCGGCATTGTCGCGGGGGTCAGCAGCGCGCTGTCCATTGCCATCGGCATGGAGATGATCGTCTATCTGGCGGCGGGCGGCGCGCTGATCGCCCTGCGCTGGGTGTTCAAGGAGGGCGCGGCGCGGCGGATGCTGCCCTATGCGCTCAGCCTGACCGGGGCAACGTCGCTCTCCTTCCTGTTGTTCGCCAGCTATGCCAATCGGGACATGGTGTGCGATGCGATCTCGCCCATCTGGGTTGCGATTTTTGCGGTGGCTTCGGCGGGGATGGTGCTGCTGGCGCTGCTGCCGCTCAAAAGCTGGCCGGCGCGGCTGGGGGCGGGGATCGTCGTCGGAATGGGCGTGGCGGCCTTTGCCTGGCTGAGCTGGCCGCAATGCCTGTCCGGCGCCTATCAGATTTCGCCCGAACTCCAGAAGCTCTGGCTCGCCAATATCCGCGAGGCCAAGCCGATCACCGTGCAGGCCTGGAGCCTGATCGTACCGTTGATGGCGATCCCGGCGGCGGGGGTGATCGGCCTGATCTGGGCGCTGTGGGATTCGCGGCGCGATGCCGACCGGCTCTGGGCATGGGCCACTGTAGGCCTGATGATGCTGTTTTCGACCGCTCTGCTGTTCTGGCAGCTTCGGGCGGGGCCGGCGGCGCAATTACTGGCGATTCCGCCTGCCGCCTGGGCTGCGTACCGCTTGCTCTGCATGGTCGGCACGGGGCGCCCTCTGGTGCGTGGGCTGGCGTTGGTCGGCGTGGCGCTGCTGGGGGTGGTTGCCTTTGCCACGCCCCTCTATCCGCAGATCAACCAACTTTGGGCCAAGGCGACCGGCGTCCAGCCCAAGCCGCAGAAAGCGGCGGTCAAGACAAGGCGGGCGGCGATCGACAAGGCCAATGGCCGTTGCCGGACGCTTCCCGCGCTGCAGGTGCTGGATCAGCTTCCTGCCGCCACCATCTTCACCATGGTCGATCTGGGGCCGCGCCTGATCGCGGTGACGCATCACAGCGCCGTGGCCGGCCCCTATCATCGCAACGGGGCGGTGATTCTGGACATGCACCATGCCTATGACGGTTCGGCGGAAGATTTCCGGCCCATCGCGGCGAAGCATCATGCGACCTATTTGCTGGTCTGCCCCGGCTTTCCCGAAGGCACCATCTATCAGGCGCGCAGTCCCAAGGGCTTTTATGCCGGGCTGATGCGGGGTGACGTGCCAGGCTGGCTGAAGCCGGTGGCGCTGAAGACCGGATTGACGCTGCCCTATACGCTGTACCGCATCGATTACAGCACGCCGCGTTAATCGCGGTATGCCGTCATTTTTGTCGAGCATCTTTTGGGCAAAAACCCGCGCCCACTTTTTCGCGTCGCTCTGGTCAGCGCCGGGCGACGAAAAAGTCCCGCAGCAACGCTGAGGCCTCGGCAGCGGCAAGGTCGCCATAGACTTCGGGCCGGTGCAGGCATTGCGGCTGGGTGAAGAGCCGTGGCCCCTGTTCGATGGCGCCGCCCTTGGGGTCAGACGCGGCATAATAGAGCCGGGCGATACGCGCGTGCGAGATCGCGCCCGCGCACATCGGACAAGGCTCCAGCGTTACCCAAAGGTCGCAGCCGGTCAGGCGGAAATCGCCGATATGCGCGGCGGCAGCGCGAATCGCGACCATTTCGGCATGGGCGGTGGGGTCGTTGTCGCGGCGGTTGCGATTCTCTCCCTCGCCGATGATCCGGCCGTCGAGCGTGATGACGGCCCCGATCGGCACTTCACCGGCATCCTGCGCGGCGCGGGCGAGGTCCAGAGCGCGTCGCATGGGATCGGGCAGGGGGAAGGGCGATGACATGCGTCCGCCCTTACAGCATCGGCCCGGAAAGGGAAAATCAGGGCTTTTTCACCTCTGCCGTGGGCCCCTCCACCGTTTCCTTGCGCCTGCCGACTTCGACCCTGGCCACGCTGGCCTCATATTTGGGCAGTTGGCCGCCCTTGATCGCGACTTCGGGCAGGCGTCCTTCCTGCGTTTTCTGCAGGTCGATGAAGCCCGCCGGCCAGCACCAGCGGCACGACCGGCAACAGGCCACCAATGAATCGCATTTCCGCTTCCTATCCGTTATGGGACAGCAACACTCATGAGTCGGGAAGGGTTGTGGCCCGGAATGGCTCTCGGCGGGTTGACGGCGGGAGGAAATCCCGTTATCGGCGCCGCTTTCCGAACGAACCCGAATTACAAGGTTGATTGACTATGTCGCGCATTTGCGAGCTGACCGGCAAGGGCCGCCAGGTGGGTCACAATGTTTCCCACGCCAATAACAAGACCAAGCGTGTGTTCCTGCCCAACCTGCAGAACGTGTCGCTGATCTCCGAAGCGCTGGAAACGACCGTGAAGCTGCGCGTGTCGACCCATGGTCTGCGTTCGGTCGAGCATAATGGTGGCCTGGACAACTGGCTGCTGAAGACCAGCGACGACAAGCTCTCGCTGAAGGCTCGCCGCCTGAAGCGTGATATCGTGAAGAAGAAGGCTGCCGTCGCAGCCTGATTGCTTTCGATTCGTTCGCACAGGAGCGGTCCGGTGACGGGCCGCTTTTTTGCGTATTTGTCATAGATGATTAAATGCACCGCATCGGCGTTAATCCAGCGCGAACTTCAGCAGCAGGGTGCGCTGGAAAAATTCGTGATTGTCGTCGGATGCGATCCAGACGATCCGGCGGTTGCCTTCCCGGCTGAGCGCCAGCCCTTCGAAATTATCAGCCAATAGCGGCGGGGCGAGCCGGATGAGGGTCTGCGCCTTCAGCCGGTCGCCGGGGCGGGGCCTTTCCGGCAGTTCGATGACCGCCAGCGTCGCGGTGAACAGGTCCTGCACCGTCAGCCGCCGATTCAGCACCAGCAGATGCCGGTCGTCCAGCGCCACCGCGTCGGTCGGGCGGTAGCCGCGCGGCGGCACGTAGCGCAGGTGTAGGGGGGCGGGCGTATTGGTCTCTGCCGGATCGTCGGAGAAGAGCAGCGTGTCATGGCTGCCGTCGGCGGTCATGCCCATTTCAGCGATCGCCAGAAAGCGTCCATCGGGCAGGCGGGCGAGCGATTCGATCGAGCCGGTTTCGGGCCATGCCTCGATCTCCGGCCAGACGCGGCAGGCCTCCACCCGCGCGAAACCGGGGGCATAGCGGCATATTTTCTGTTGCAGTTCGAAGCCGACCCAATAGCGGTCCGTCGCCGGATCATGGGTCAGGCTTTCCGAATCCCATGCCCACCAGGGCTTGTCGCGGTCCTGCGGGCGAATGGGCAGCGGCGCGATGAAAGGATGGCGCGCGGGTCTGCCTGGGCCGATGTGGAAGCCCATCAGCGTGCCGGAATCGCTGAGCGCCAATATCTGTCCGTCCGGTTCGGCCAGCAGCGAGGAGATGCCTCCAAAGCCGTGCTGGGGGCTGCTGAGCTGCCAGCCGCCCAGATAAGTGAGGCGGCCCAGCTGGCGCAGCCCCGGATCGACGGAACTGAGCGGAAGGGCTCGCGCCGACACCAGCAGAGGGCCGGGAGCGAACAGTTCAGGCTTGTTCTTGTGCGGCGCTGGCAGGAGCAGGATCGCGAGCAGCAGGACGATCAGGATTCGGCGCATCGTCCCTGGCCATAGGGCAATATCCGCCCCGTTGCAGCCTTTTCGACGGTTGGATTCAGGTCTCGAAAGCGCGATAATGGCTCGTTGGCGACATGGCCGGCTTTGCTGAACAATGGCTGTCATCGCCATTCAGGCTCGGCTCAACGCGAATCGGGCAAAAGGGCTTCAATCGATGGCGAGTCCCTCTTTGGAAGGTGCGCCGGGGATCGATGGCATAGTGAGGAGCAACGCCATGAAGACCAAATTCTTGATCAATCTGGGGGCGGCGCTGGCCATGGGTGCTGCATCCTTTGCCGTCACCACGACGCCGGCCATGGCGGACGGCGGCTGGGGCCGTCATTATGAGCGCGGCGATTATTATCGCGGCGACCGGGGCTATCGGGGTTATCGCGACGGTTATTACCGGGGCGGCGGCTATTATCGCGATGGCTATTATCGTGGCTATCGGGGTTATCGCGGCGGCTATCGCTGCCGGAGCAATGGTACGGGCGGCACCATCATCGGTGCGATCGCCGGTGGCCTGTTGGGCAATGAAGTCGGCAAGGGCAGCGGCCGTTATGGCCGTCGGGGCGACGGCACCACGGGCGCCATCATTGGCGCGGGTGTAGGTGCGCTGGCCGGTCGCGCGATCGACCGGGATTGCTGATCCGGCGGTTTCACCGGATGGCAGAAGGGTGAGGGTCGCTCCGCTGGGGCGGCCCTTCCTTTTTGTCGTGTGCATAAGAAAAAGGCCGCACCGTTGCCGGCGCGGCCCATTCCAGACATTCCCTTGAGGCGGGAATTACATCGCGTTCGAAGCGGCGTTCGAAGCAGCGTTGGTGGCGTTCGAAGCAGCGTTGGTGGCGTTGCTGGCAGCATTCATCGCGGCGTTCATGGCGTTGTCGGCAGCATTCGAAGCGTTGTCAGCAGCGTTCGCAGCAGCATTGGCAGCGTTGTCGGCATGGCCCGAGCAAGCAGCCAGACCGAGCGAGGCGGCGAGAACGAGCGAAAGAGCAATCGACTTGGTCATGGGTTAACCCCTCTCTGAGAATAAAAAACGTGCAGACCACTCTCGGAGAAAAGTTCACCCCCCATTGCGTCTGCGCCGCGATTCGTAATGCTTTGGGCGACTCATGGCAATCCCAATCATGCGTTAAGCCCGTGATTCGGGGACGGAAGGGCCATTGAGCCTCTGATCGGGACGGCCATTGACGTATATAAAGATTTCTTTATATGATCCTTTCATGAGCGTGGCACTCGACATTTTCCGGGCATTGGGCGACCCGACGCGGCTGCGCATCATCTATCTTCTGCGCGCGATGGAATTGGCCGTGGGCGAGATCGCCCAGGTCGTTGGGCAGAGCCAGCCGCGCGTGTCGCGTCATGTCCGTATCCTCGCCGAAGCCGGTCTGGTCGAGCGGCGCAAGGAAGGCAACTGGGTTTTCCTGCGGCTCGGCAAAAGGGCGGAAATCGCTCCTTTCTGGGCGCTTTTCGATCAGCTCGCGCCGTCCGAGAGCGAGGATTTGTGGCAGAAGGCCGACCTTGCCCGGTTGGCGGCGGTGCGTGCGGATCGAGCGCAGGCGGCGGAAAGCTATTTTGCCGAACATGCCGAGCTGTGGGACGCGATCCGGTCGCTCCATGTGCCGGAAGGCGATGTGGAAAGCGCGATGACGGCTCTGCTTGGGCAGGAACCGATCGGGCATCTGCTGGATATCGGCACCGGCACGGGGCGGATGATCGAACTGTTCGGTCCGGCGGCGGATCAGGTGACGGCGCTGGACCGCAGTCCCGATATGCTGCGGCTGGCCCGCGCCAAGCTGCCCCATGATGCGGGGGACAAATATGCGCTGGTGCTGGGCGATTTCGCCGCGCTGCCGCTGGAGCCGGGCAGCGTCGACACGGTGGTGCTGCATCAGGTATTGCACTATGCGCAGGCGCCGGAGGCGGTCATCGCCGAAGCAGCGCGGGTCACGGCATCCGGAGGCCGGGTGCTGATCGCGGATTTCGCGGCGCATGAACGGGAGGAACTCAGATTGCGCGACCAGCATGCGCGTCTGGGCTTTTCCGACGAGCAGATCGAAAGCTGGTTCGCGGATGCGGGCCTGGAACTGGAGCGGGTGGAGGTGCTGCCCGGCCAGGAACTGACGGTACAATTATGGCTGGGGCGTCGTCGGGGCGCCCGTGTCTTGCCAATCGAAGGACGACTTTCCGCATGACTCTTTCCTTCCCCTCCGTCGAAGAGGCCCGGCGCGCGCTGGATGCGCCGCTCTATGCCGATCTGGCGGGCGACCTGAATGTGAGCTTCGAATTCTTCCCGCCCAAGACGGAAAAGATGGAGGAGCAGCTCTGGTCCGCGATCCAGACGCTGACGCCGCTGGCGCCGAAATTCGTGTCGGTGACCTATGGTGCGGGCGGTTCGACGCGGGAGCGGACGCACAATACGGTGGCGCGGATCGCGAAGGAAACGCCGCTGTCGGCGGCGGCGCATCTGACCTGCGTGGCGGCTAGCAAGGCCGAGATTGACGAGGTGGTCGACGCCTATTGGGAAGCGGGCGTGCGGCATATCGTGGCGCTGCGGGGCGATCCGCCGGAAATGGGCGCGAAGTTCGAGCCACATCCTGAGGGCTACAAGGGCGCGGCGGAGCTGGTCGCGGGGCTGGTCAAGCGCCATCCGTTCGAGATTTCGGTGGCGGCTTATCCCGAGACCCATCCGGATGCCTTGAGCGCGCAGAGCGATATCGACAATTTGAAGCGCAAGCTGGATGCGGGCGCGACGCGGGCGATCACGCAATTCTTCTTCGAGCCGGATACCTTCTTCCGTTTCCGCGATACGGTGGCGGCGGCGGGGATCGACGCGGACATCATTCCGGGCATCATGCCGGTCAGCAATTTCGCGGCGGTCCAGCGCATGTCCGCCATGTGCAACACCGATGTGCCCGGCTGGATGGGCAAGCTGTTCGAGGGGCTGGACGACCTGCCCGCCGCGCGGCAGCTCGTGTCCGCGACGCTGGCGGCGGAGCTGTGCCGCAAGCTTTATGCGGGCGGGGTCCGCGACTTTCATTTCTATACGCTCAACCGGGCGGAACTGAGCTATGCGATCTGTCATCTGCTCGGGCTGCGGCCGGCGACATTGGAGAAGACGGCATGACCGCCGAGGAACGCTTCCGCGCCGTGGCGGCGGAAAAGATCATGATTTTCGACGGCGGCTACGGCACGTCGATCCAGAAACATGGGCTGACCGAGGCGGATTATCGCGGGTCGCTCGATCTGGCGAAGGATCAGAAGGGCAATAATGACCTGCTCTGCCTGACGCGGCCGGATATCGTCGAGGGCATTCACACCGCCTATCTCAATGCCGGGGCGGACATGATCGAGACGAACACCTTCTCGTCCACCAAGATCGCCATGGCCGACTATGGCTGCGAGCATCTGGTGCGGGAGATCAACGTCGCCGCTGCCCAGATCGCGCGCAAGGCGTGCGAGGCGGCGACGGCGAAGGATGGGCGGCCGCGTTTCGTGGCGGGGTCGATCGGGCCGACGAACAAGACTTTGTCGATCTCTCCGGACGTCAACGATCCGGCTTATCGCGAGGTCGATTATGATACGCTGAAGGCGGACTATCGCGAGCAGTGCGATGCGCTGATCGAGGGTGGGGTGGACTTTTTGCTGGTCGAGACCTGCTTTGATACGCTGAACGCCAAGGCGGCGGGCATGGCCGCGCGCGAGGCCGAGGCGGCGGCGGGACGGCCTGTGCCGTTGATGCTGAGCTTCACCATCACCGATATGTCGGGGCGGAACCTGTCGGGGCATACGATCAATGCCTTCTGGTATTCGCTGCGGCATTTGAAGCCGCTCACCATCGGGGTGAACTGCGCCTTCGGGGCGGATTTGCTGCGGCCCTATCTCTCCGAACTGGCGAAGAATGCCGATACGCTGATCCTGGCTTATCCCAATGCGGGGTTGCCCAATGAATTGGGGCAATATGATGAGTTGCCGGAAACGACGGCTTCGCTGATCCGCCAGTGGGTGGATGAGGGGCTGGTCAATATGGTCGGCGGCTGCTGTGGCACGACGCCTGCGCATATCGGTGCGGTGGCGAAGGCGCTGGCGGGGCATAAGCCTCGCGTCGTACCGGAACTACCGGTGGTGACGCGCTTGGCTGGCCTCGAACCGATGCATATCGCGGCGTAAGATTGTTCCCCCTCCCGCAGGCGGGAGGGGGCTAGGGGGTGGGCCGGTCTAGGCGCTGCCCCAAGAAGGCCCACCCCCAACCCCTCCCGCTTGCGGGAGGGGAGTGAGAATTGAAATGACCCAGACCTCCACCGCCACTTTCGTCAACATCGGTGAGCGCACCAACGTCACCGGTTCGGCCAAGTTCAAGAAGCTGATCATGGCGGGCGACTATGCCGCCGCGATCGACATCGCCCGCGATCAGGTGGAGAACGGCGCGCAGATCGTGGACGTCAACATGGACGAGGGCCTGCTCGACGCGGTCGAGGCGATGACGACTTTCCTCAAGCTCATGACCTCGGAACCGGATATCAGCCGCGTTCCGGTGATGATCGACAGTTCGAAGTGGGAAGTGATCGAGGCGGGCCTGAAGTGTGTCAGCGGCAAGCCGGTCGTCAATTCCATCAGCATGAAGGAGGGCGAAGAGGCTTTCCTGCATCACGCCCGGCTCTGCATGGCCTATGGCGCGGCGGTGGTCGTCATGGCCTTTGACGAAACCGGGCAGGCCGACACCAAGGCCCGCAAGGTCGAGATTTGCGAGCGCGCCTATAAGCTGCTGATGACCATCGGCTTCCCGCCCGAGGACATCATCTTCGACCCCAATATCTTCGCCGTCGCGACCGGGATCGAGGAGCACAACAACTACGGCGTCGACTTCATCGAGGCCTGCCGGGAGATCAAGGCGCGCTGCCCGCATGTCCATATTTCGGGCGGGCTGTCGAACTTCTCCTTCTCTTTCCGCGGCAATGAGCCAGTGCGGCGGGCGATGCACTCGGTGTTCCTCTACCACGCCATTCCGGCGGGGCTGGACATGGCGATCGTCAATGCGGGTCAGCTTGACGTCTATGACGCCATCGACCCCGCGCTGCGCAAGGCATGCGAGGATGTGCTGCTGAACAGCGATCCCGAAGCCGGAGAGCGGCTGGTCGCGCTGGCCGAGAGCTTCAAGGGCAAGGATGCCGCCGCCGAAAAGGCCTCGCAGGAATGGCGCGGCTGGCCCGTCGCCAAGCGGCTGGAGCATGCGCTGGTCAAGGGCATCGACATGTATGTGGTCGAGGATACCGAGGAAGCCCGCCTTGCCGCCGCCAAGCCGATCGAGGTGATCGAAGGACCGCTGATGGACGGCATGAACGTGGTCGGCGACCTGTTCGGCGCGGGCAAGATGTTCCTGCCGCAGGTCGTCAAATCTGCGCGCGTCATGAAGAAGGCGGTGGCGCATCTGCTGCCCTTCATCGAAGCGGCAAAGGAACCCGGCGCCAAGGGCAAGGGCAAGATCATCATGGCGACGGTCAAGGGCGACGTCCATGATATCGGCAAGAATATCGTCGGCGTCGTGCTTCAGTGCAACGGCTTCGAGGTGATCGACATGGGCGTGATGGTGCCCTGGCAGGACATCATCAAGGCGGCTAACGATCATGACGCCGATATGATCGGGCTGTCGGGCCTCATCACCCCCTCGCTGGACGAGATGGTGACGGTGGCGGTCGAGATGCAGCGCGCCGACATGACCATGCCGCTGCTGATCGGCGGCGCGACGACCTCCAAGGTGCATACGGCGCTGCGCATCGATCCAGCCTATGACGGCCCGGTGGTGCATGTGCTGGACGCAAGCCGGGCGGTCGGCGTGGCGACGGCTCTGGTGTCGGAAACGCAGAAGGACGATTTCGTCGCCAAGACCAAGGATGATTACGCCCATGTCCGTGCCGCCCGCGAGGGCAAGGGGCAGAGCAAGCTGCTGTCCATCGAGGAAGCGCGCGACAATGCCTTCGAGATCGATGAGAGCCTGAAGCCCGGCAAGCCGCGCCTGCCCGGCGTGCATCGCTTCCCGGACTGGGACCTCAAGGACCTGCGCAACTATATCGACTGGACGCCATTTTTCCGCGCCTGGGAGCTGGCGGGTAATTATCCCGCGATCCTCGAAGACGAGGTGGTCGGGGAAAGCGCGACCAGCCTGTTCAACGACGCGCAGAAGATGCTCGACCGCATCGTCAACGAGAAATGGCTGACGGCGCGCGGCGTGTGCGGTCTGTGGCCTTGCCGCCGCGAGGGCGACGACATCATCGTCCATGTAGAGGACGAAAAACACATCACCCTGCCGATGTTGCGCCAGCAGATCGCGAAGCGTGAGGGCCGGGCGAATATGTGCCTTGCCGACTTCATCAGCCATGACGGCGATTGGATGGGCGGCTTTGCGGTGTCGATCCACGGCATCGAGCCGCATCTGGCGCGGTTCAAAAATGCGATCGATGACTATTCGGACATTCTTCTGAAGGCATTGGCGGACCGTCTGGCGGAAGCCTTTGCCGAGCGGCTGCACCATTATGTCCGCACCGCGCTCTGGGGCTATGCCGAAGGCGAGCAGCTCACCAACGAGGCGCTGATCAAGGAGCAATATCGCGGCATCCGCCCGGCGCCGGGCTATCCGGCTTGCCCGGAGCATAGCCTGAAGCCGCTGCTGTTCGATATGCTGGACGCGCATCATGCGACCGGGATCACGCTGACGGAGAGCTTTGCGATGCTGCCGACGGCGGCGGTCAGCGGATTCTATTTCGGGCATCCGCAGGCCGAATATTTCGGCGTGGCGCGGGTGGGTCGCGATCAGCTGGAAGATTATGCCGGGCGGCGCGGGGTCGATCTGGACACGGCGGAGCGCTGGTTGCGGCCGAATCTGGATTGAGCCTCGTCATTCCCGCCTGCGCGGGAATGACGAATGGAATCTTACCGTTCCTCGTGGTTCGCCGCGACCGCCTTCGCCACCGCCTGCATCAGCTGCCACCGTGTCGGGATCGGCTCGGTCGTGCTGCCGATCATCACCGCGACTGCGTAGCTGGTGCCGTCCGGGGCCGTCATGATGCCGATGTCGTTGAAGCCGGTCGACCGCCCGCCAAGTTCCTGCCCGGTGCCGGTCTTGTGCAGATAGTGCCATCCCGCCGGGACGCCACCCTTGATCCGCTGCGGTCCGGTCTTGGCCTCGCTCATGATCGACATCAGGAGTTGGCTCGACGCGGGCGACAGCATGTCGTTCTGCTTGAGCTTGGCCAGCGCCTCCACGATGGAGGAGGGCGCGGCGCCGTCCGGCGGGCTGGCGAGATAATTGTCGAGCGCCTTTTCCCGCACCGACATGGGCAGCTTGGCCCGGGCGGCGTAGAAATTGCGGCCGATCGAATAATCCTGCCGCCAGTCGAGGCCCGCCGTCGCCGATTGCAGCAGGCGTTCGCCCGGACCGAAGCGGATGTCCTTGATATAGCGTCGCGCCAGATAGCCGCGCACCGCATCCGGCCCACCGACCGCGCGGAGCAGCGTGTCGTTGGCGGTATTGTCGCTTTGCGTCATGGCGCGGCGCATCAGGTCGGAATAGGTGGTGGTCCAGCCATTGGCGCCGACCATCGCCGCGCTCGGCTGGTGGAAGAGGGTCAGGTCCTTCTTCGTGATGGTGGTGCTGTCGCTGAGGCGGATCTTGCCCCGGTCGACCGCGTCGAGGAAGGTCATCGACACCCAGAGCTTCGACACGCTCTGCTGCGGAAAGAGGCTGTTGCCATTCCAGGCGACGGTCCAGTCGCTGCCCACCCGGCGGACGGCGATGCCGACCTTGCCATGGAAGCTCTGGCCGAGATTGCGGACCACGGCCACCAGCGCGGGCGGCGGCGTTTCGCGCTGATCGACATTCAGTGACTGGAAGGATTTGGGCGGATTGGCGACCGGCTTGATCGGATAGGTCGCCGTCGTCGGCCTTGGGGGCGGGGTCGCGCGCGCATAGGGTTGCTGCGGCGCGCTGACGCAGGCCGAAAGCGCCGCCATCAACACGATAAGACGAGCCGAGCCGCCATTCGGACGCTGATTGCGCCCCCCATTCGAAATCTTCATCAAAATCCCCGCACTCTCCTTGTTCATTAGGGTTCAGTTGACCGACGGGTGACAAGAATCATGCGACGAACGATTCCACAAATGGGATGTAAGGAGCCTGAACAGCGGTTGCTTCAACTCAGTTGAGGTTCAGGCAGCATGCTGCAAAAGGGATCACCATGAAGACCATGATGAACCGACGCAGGATGATGCAGGGGGTGGCGGCGTTGCTGGCAGGCGGCGCTTTGGCTCCGGAAGCCTGGGCGGCGCCCTTTGCCTCCCGCCGCATTGTGGTCAGCACGCGGGGCATGGGGCGCGACGTGGTGCTGATCGCCGGTCTCGCCAGCGGGCCGGGGCTGTGGAATGGCGTGATCGGCGCGATTCCGGGCTATCGCTGGCATCTGGTGCATGTGCGGGGTTTTGCCGGGCTGGCGGCGGACGCCAATGCCAGCGGACCCTTGGTGGAGCCGGTCGCTGATGAGATCGCCCGCTATATCGGCGCGGCGGGGCTGGTTCGACCGGCCATCGTCGGTCATAGCATGGGCGGGACGCTGGCGATGATGCTGGGCCTCAAAGGGCTGGCGGGTCGGTTGATGGTCGTGGACATGTTGCCCGAAGGGGCGGCGATGGTCGGCGGCACGGCGAGCGGTATGGGTTTTCTGGCCGATCAGCTGGGCGATTATTTCACCGGGACCAAGGCGGGACGCAGCTATCTGGCGGGCATGCTGGCGCAGATGCCGGGCGCGCAGGGGAGCGATCCCGATGTTATCGCCAATGCGCTGCGGGACCTCGCCAATGTCGATCTGGGCCCGCAATTGCCGCGCCTGACCGCTCCGATGGAGGTGGTCTATGCCGTGGGCGCAGACGCCGCGCAGGCCAATGCGATCACCCGTACCTTCCGTGCCGCCTATGCGGGCAAGCGGGACGTGAAGCTGCTGCCCATCGGGCCAAGCGGGCATATGGTCATGGACGACCAGCCGGCGCGCTTTAACGCGGCGCTCGGCAATTTTCTGAAAGCCATTTGACGCCGGTCAAAGGCGGACGGCCGTTTCCCGCCTAGCAAGAGATGGACGCACCTCTCTCCGCGTCACTCCTCCCCTGATGGCGCAGCGCCGATGGACCGCTGCGCCACCTTTTTTCGAGGCGATCGGCCTTAAGGCGCCAGCACCGTGTCGACGGCTTCCGGCAGCATGTCGGGATAGTCGAGCGTATAGTGCAGCCCCCGGCTTTCCTTCCGATGCAGTGCAGAGCGGACCACGAGGCGCGCGACCTCCAGCAGGTTGCGCAGTTCGATGAGGTCCGGGGTCACGCGGAAATGGCCGTAATATTCGTCCACCTCCTGCGCCAGCAGGGCGACGCGGTGCTGGGCGCGCTCCAGCCGCTTGGTGGTGCGGACGATGCCGACATAGTCCCACATGAAGCGGCGGATTTCCTTCCAGTTATGCTGGACGATGACTTCCTCGTCGCTGTTGGTGACGCGGCTTTCGTCCCAGGGGCGGATGGCCGGGGGCGGGGGCAGTTCGTCCCAATGGGCGCGGATATGTCTGGCCGCCGCCTCGCCGAAGACGAAGCATTCAAGCAGCGAGTTGGAGGCCAGGCGATTGGCGCCGTGCAGGCCGCTTTCGGTGACTTCGCCCGCCGCATAAAGGCCGGGCAGGTCGGTGCGGCCGTCAAGATCGATGATGACGCCGCCGCAGGTGTAGTGCTGCGCCGGGACCACCGGAATCGGTTCCTTGGTGATGTCGATGTCGAGGTCGAGCAGGCGCGCATAGATGGTCGGGAAATGCTGGCGCACGAATTCCGGCGGCTTGTGACTGATGTCCAGATGGACATAATCGAGGCCGAGGCGCTTGATCTCATGGTCGATGGCGCGGGCGACGATATCGCGCGGCGCCAGTTCGGCGCGGGGGTCGAATCGGGGCATGAAGCGCTCGCCGCCGCCGGGGACGCCAGGGGGAAGCTTCAGATGACCACCTTCGCCGCGCACCGCTTCGGTGATGAGGAAGTTCTTCACCTCCAGATTATAGAGGCAGGTCGGGTGGAACTGGTTCATCTCCATGTTGGAGACGCGGCAGCCCGCGCGCCAGGCCATGGCGATGCCGTCGCCGGTCGCGCCGCGCGGGGCCGTGGAGAAGAGATAGGTGCGGCCCGCGCCGCCGGTGCACAGGATCGTCGCGCGGCCCAGAATCGCGTCGACATGCTTGGTCTTCTTGTTGAAGGCGTAGACGCCCCAGACATGGCCTTCGCCGGAATATTTCTCGCCATGGCGGCCGGTGATCAGGTCGATGGCGACCATATCCTCCAGCAGGGTGATGTTGGGATTGGCCCGCGCCGCCTTCAGCAGCGCGACCTGCACCGCATGGCCGGTGGCGTCGTCGACATGGACGATGCGGCGATGGCTGTGCCCGCCCTCGCGCGTCAGGTGCCAGCGTTCGCCGAATTCCTCGCCGTCCCCCTCTTCATTAGGATTGAAGGGGACGCCCAGTGCCGCCAGCCGCTCGATCGCGGCAGGGGCTTCGGATACGACGAATTCCACCGTGCTGCGATCGTTGAGGCCCGCGCCCGCGACCATGGTGTCGTCGACATGTGCCTCGAAACTGTCACCTGCGTCGAGTACGGCGGCAATGCCGCCCTGCGCCCAGTTGGTGGAGCCGCCGTCGAGCGCGCCCTTGGCGAGAACCACGACCTTGCGATCCTGCGCGAGGTTGATGGCGGCTGTCAGCCCCGCTGCGCCAGAGCCGATGATGACGACGTCATGGGTGATGGTGGACATGGACTTACTCGCTCCCCTCCCGCAGGCGGGAGGGGTTGGGGGTGGGCAAATGCGCCAGCGTGGCCGCAATGCGCGACAACACGCCTTCGGGATTCCCTATCACGTCGGCATTCTGAAAGCGCAAGACGGTAAAGCCCCGTTGGCGGCAATAAGCGTCCCGCTGGGCATCATATTCAGCTCTGTTGTCGTGGCTCGTGCCGTCGAGTTCGACGATCAGCTTGGCTTCGCGGCAGAGGAAATCGGCGAAATAGGGGCCGATCGGCATTTGGCGGCTGAATTTATGGCCGTTGAGCTGGCGATTGCGGAGATGCTGCCAGAGGAGGCGTTCTGGCGGGGAAGATTCGTTTCTTAGGGACTTTGCGCGAGAGGTGTTTCTGCTTTTGAACTGTCGCGCCTGCCCACCCCCCGGCCCCCTCCCGCCTGCGGGAGGGGGAGTGCCAGGCTCTTCCCTCACGCCGCCGCCGTCAGATTGAGGAACACATCCTCCAGATCCGGGTCGCGGGTCACGACATCGACGATGGAGAGGCCGCTCGCCTGAACGGCGGAGAGCACCTGTCCGGCATTGGCCCGGTTCTTCATATAGGTGATGGTGAGCGTGCGTTCGTCCGACAGTTCGATCTTCTCGAAGCTGGGGTCGGCGGGCGGCGTGACGATGTCGCGGTCGACGGTCACCTGAACCACCTTTTCCTGCGCCATGGCGATCAGTTCGCGGGTCGGTTTGTCGGTGATGACCCTGCCATGGTTGATGATGCCGATGCGGTCGCACAACTCCTCGGCCTCTTCCAGATAGTGGGTCGTCAACACGATGGTGACGCCCCGGCGGTTGAGTTCGCGGACATAGGCCCATAGCTGCTGGCGAAGCTGCACGTCGACCCCGGCGGTGGGTTCATCCAACACCAGGATTGGCGGGCTGTGGACCATCGCCTTGGCCACCAGCAGGCGGCGCTTCATGCCGCCCGAGAGCGTCCGGGCATAGGCATTGGCCTTGTCCTCCAGATGCACGGCGCGCAGCAATTCCATCGAGCGGCGGCGTTCCTTCGGCACGCCATAATAGCCGGCCTGATTCTCCAGCGTTTCGAAGGGGGTGAAGAAGGGATCGAAGACGATTTCCTGCGGCACGATGCCGATGCTGTTTTTGGCGTTGCGGGGATTCTGGTCGATGTCGAAGCCCCAGATCCTTGCCGTGCCGCTGGTCTTGTTGACGAGGCCGGCGAGGATGTTGATCGTCGTCGACTTGCCCGCGCCATTGGGGCCGAGCAGGCCGTAAATCTGGCCGCGCGGGATCGACAGGTTGATATTGTCGAGCGCGCGTTTGCCGCCCTTGTAGACCTTGGTGAGGTTGGTGATCTCTATGGCGGGCGGGGGAGGGGGGGTGTCGGTCATCGCTGCCTATAGTGGGGTCGGGCCGTCGCAAAGGAAAGGCACGGATTGCCCGCACCCGTCAAAATTCATCGGCGGCGTCCATCAAGGTGCTGAGCTTGCGCGGTGCGACCGTGCGCCAGCTTTTGCTCAGGCGGTCGCCGATATGATCCCAATCCGTATCGCCCAGGTCGACGCGGATGCCGACCCATCCGTCCCCGAAATAGGCGGGGCGGTAATAGCGGACCGGATCGCTTTCGATCAGCATCGCCTGTTCTTCGGGGGCGGTCGTCTTGACGAGGATGGCGATGATGCCGTCGCCATGATGATCCTGCGTGAAATAGGCGAATTTCTTGCCCTTCTCGATGCCGAAGCAGGGCATGCCGTGCGATGTCACCTCATCGACCTGCGGCAGGGCGAAGGCGCGTTCGCGGACCTTGTTCAGCAGCCATTCGGGCTGGCGTTCGCGGGTGACGAAATCCGCGAGGGTGCGGGAATAGAGTTGATGTTCCGCCATCAGGATGCGCGCGGCGAGGCTGTCGGCGGTGTCGCCGGGCAGGATCGCGACTTCGGTCTGGCCGAGGACGGGGCCGTCATCCAGTTCGGCGGTGACGATGTGGACCGAGCAGCCCGCATGGGAATCGCCCGCGTCGATGGCCCGCTGATGGGTGTCGAGGCCCTTATATTTGGGCAGCAGGCTGGGGTGGATGTTGAGCATCCGGCTTTCCCACCCCGCGACGAACTCCGGTGAGAGCAGGCGCATATAACCGGCCAGCGCGACATATTCGGCGCCTGCCTTGCGCAACTCAGCATCGATGATCCGGTCGAACTCGGCGCGCTTCATGCCTTTATGGCTTTGCGCGAAGGTCGCTATGCCCTCGGCGGCGGCCAGCGCCAGCCCGGAGGCTTCCGGGTCGTTGGCGGCGACCAGCACGATTTCATAGGGGCAGGACGGGTGCTTGGCGGCGTAAAGCAACGCCGCCATGTTCGAGCCGCGCCCGGAAATCAGAACCCCGACCTTGGCTTTTTGCATTGGGGCCTTTTGCATCGGATCAGCCCAGATGCGTGGCGGTCCAGTCGGCCTTGGCGCTCCATGTGCCCTGGCTTCCCTTGACCGTGCAGCCCTTTTCGCCCGCTTCGATCGTCCCTACGCGGACCACCGTTTCGCCTGCGGCTTCCAGTTCGGCGGTCACGGCATCGGCAACGTCCGCATCCACCGCTAGCACCATGCCGACACCGCAGTTGAAGGTGCGGGCCATTTCCTCCGGTTCGATATGACCCTGCGCCTGGAGGAAGGCCATCAGCCGGGGCTGCTCCCAACCATCCGCATCGACCGTGGCATGGCAGCCTTCGGGCAGGACGCGTGGGATGTTTTCCAGCAGGCCGCCGCCGGTGATGTGGGCGAGCGCGTTGATCTTGCCATCGCGCACCAGCGGCAGCAGCGACTTCACATAGATGCGCGTCGGCGCCATCAGCGCGTCGATCAGCAGCACTTCATTGTCGAAGATCGCCGGACGGTCGAGCTTCCAGCCCTTGTCGGCGGCGAGGCGGCGAACCAGCGAGAAGCCGTTCGAATGCACGCCCGAGGAGGTGAGGCCGATCAGCACGTCGCCCGCCTTCACCTTGTTTCCGGTCAGCGCCTTGCTGCGTTCCACCGCGCCGACGCAGAAACCGGCAAGGTCATAGTCGCCCGGCCCGTACATGCCCGGCATTTCGGCGGTTTCGCCGCCGATCAGGGCGCAGCCGGCCTGCTTGCAGCCTTCCGCAATGCCCGCGATCACGCGTTCGGCAACGCCGCTCTCCAGCTTGCCGGTGGCGTAATAGTCGAGGAAGAACAGCGGCTCGGCGCCCTGCACGATCAGGTCGTTGGCGCACATGGCGACCAGATCGATGCCCACGCCATCATGGGCGTTGTGGTCGATGGCCAGCTTCAGTTTGGTGCCGACGCCGTCATTGGCCGCGACCAGCAGCGGGTCGTCATAGCCGGCGGCCTTCAGGTCGAAGAAGCCGCCAAAGCCGCCCAGTTCGGCATCGGCGCCGGGGCGGCGGGTGGCCTTGGCAAGCGGGGCGATGGCGCGGACCAGCGCATTGCCTGCGGCGATGTCGACGCCAGCCTTGGCGTAGCTATAGGATTCGGTGTCGCTCATGGCCCAGCGCCCTAGAACAATAGGAAGGAAAACGGAACGGGAAATGGGTTGCCGCTTGGCAGAGGGGCCAAATCCCGCCAAAAGGACGCGCGTGAGCCTGCCTATTGTCCTTCGCGGCCTTTCCTTTCGGCCTCTGAACCTGATTCGCGCGCATTTTCGAGTGCTGGCGCGACCGCTCCAGATTCTGGGCGCGATCGCGCTCGGTCTCGCCGCAGCCGCGCTGTTCGCGCAGATGGAGGGGGAACGCGGCGTGCCCCCCATCGCCAGCGGCGGCGATTTTCAGGTGAGCCACGTCAAGGTCGATGTCTTCGCCAAGGATGCGGCGAGCGCGCGCCAGGCCGGATGGCGGCTGGCGCAGCGCCGGGCGTGGCAGATGCTGTGGGCGCGGACCCATGACGGCGCCGGCGCGCCGGGCCTGTCCGATTCGCAGTTGGAAGGCATGATCTCCGGCATTGAGATCGAATATGAGCAGTCCGGTCCCACGCGCTATGTCGCGACGCTGGGCATCATGTTCGACCGCGCGCGCACCGGGCAACTGCTGGGCGTGACCGGCAGCAATGTCGTGCATTCGCCGCCCTTGCTGGTGATCCCGGTGATGTGGGACGGCGGCTCTGCGGTTTCCTATGAGCGCATCAATGAATGGCAAAAGGCGTGGGCGCGTTTCCGCACCGGCGACAGCGCCATCGACTATGTGCGCGTGGCCGGGTCGATTGCCGATCCAGTCCTGCTGAATGCCGGGCAGACCGGGCGGCGCGGGCGGCTGTGGTGGCGGGTCCTGCTCGACCAATACGGTGCGGCGGACGTGGTGATTCCCATCGCCCGGCTTGACCGCCAATATCCCGGCGGTCCCGTGACCGGCACCTTCACCGCGCGCTATGGCCCGGATGACAGCCTGATCGGCAGCTTCTCGCTCCGTGCCTCCAATGAGAGCGCGATTCCGCAGATGCTGGATCAGGCGGCCCAGCGGATCGATCAGCTCTACACCCAGGCGCTGAACGATGGCCGTCTGCGGCCGGACCCGTCGCTGATCATCGAGGAGCCGGTCAATCCTGACGCGCTGGATATCGAGAATGGGTCGGAGCAGCCGGTCGAAGAGCTGAATGCTCCCACGCCCGCCGCGACCACAGGCAGCTTCGCGATCCAGTTCGACACGCCCGATGTCGGCTCGGTGACGCAGGGCGAAGCCGCGTTGCGCTCAATTCCCGGTGTGCGCTCGGCAGCGACCAGCAGTCTGGCGCTGGGCGGCACCTCTGTCATGCAGGTGAGCTTCGACGGCACGATCGATGCGCTGAAGGCGGCGCTCCAGTCGCGGGGCTATGGCGTGGCGGTGTCGGGCAACACGCTGCGTATCAGGCGGCAGGCCGCTGCCGCGACGGGGGCCGCACCGGCGCAATGAGACAGATCAGCCTGCCGTTCGACCGGCCGGGCCAGGGGACGGGTGACGCCTTCCTGGTCAGCGACGCCAATCGCATCGCCGTTCGCCATCTGGAAAACTGGCAGAACTGGCCGCTGGCGATCAGCGTGCTCAGCGGGCCGCCTCTGTCCGGGCGTTCGACGCTGGGCCGCCATTTTGTCGCGATGAGCGGCGGGACGGTGATCGACGATGCGCAGGGGCAGGATGAGCAGATGCTGTTCAACGCGTGGAATGAAGCGCAGACGGCGCGGCATCCCCTGTTGCTGATCGGTGCGGCATCGCCCGAAAAATGGCAGGTCGCCTTGCCCGACCTGCGGTCCCGCCTTGCCGCCGCGCCGCATGTCGCGATCGAGGAGCCGGATGAGGCGCTGGCCCATGCGCTGATCGAACGGCCGCTCGCTTCGGCGGGGGCGAATTATGCCGCCGACCTGCCCGACTGGCTTCTGCGCCGGATCGAGCGCAGCTATACGGTGATCGCGGCGGTGACGCGGCTGCTGGACGAAGCTGCCCTGTCATCTGGACGTAAGATTTCTGTCGCTATGGCGAAAGAGGCCCTGCAAGGTGCCGGATTTTTGCCTATAGTCCCCTGACTGACCTTCAGTCTGACCCATGAGAGAGACGTGGCCGAAGCTGACCCCTCTTCCAGCCTGACCCTGCCTGGCGACCGCTATTTCAACCGGGAGCTGTCCTGGCTGGCGTTCAATCAACGCGTATTGGAAGAGGCGATGAACCGCGCCCATCCGTTGCTGGAACGGCTGCGCTTCCTGTCGATTTCGGGCGCGAATCTCGACGAATTTTTCTCCGTACGCGTGGCGGGCCTGAAAGGGCAGCAGTTGCAGGATGTCGACCTGCGCTCGGCCGACGGGCTGACCCCGGTGCAGCAGCTGGCCGCCATTACCGAGGAAACGGCGCGGCTGATGGGCGCGCAGCAAAAGGTATGGGGGGCGCTGCACGGCGAACTGGCGAAGGTCGGGATCGAGGTGATCGGCCCGTCGAGCGCGCTGGATGCCCCTGACGAAAACTGGCTGCGCGAGCATTTCCTCAATCAGATCTTCCCGATCCTGACGCCCCAGGCGCTGGACCCTGCGCATCCCTTCCCCTTCATTCCCAATCAGGGGCTGTCGATCGTCTTCGATCTGGAGCGGCTGTCGGACAAGGCGTCGATTCGCGAGCTGGTGATGATCCCGTCCTCGCTGGCCCGTTTCGTGCGGATGCCGGGGGAAATCGCACGCTATATGGCGCTGGAGGCAGTGATCCGGCGCTTTTCCGCCGATCTCTTCCCCGGATACCGGGTGCGCAACAGCGGCGTGTTCCGCATCATCCGCGACAGCGATATCGAAATCGAAGAAGAGGCGGAGGATCTGGTCCGCTATTTCCGCAGCGCCATCAAGCGTCGCCGCCGCGGCCGCGTGATTCGCATGGAGATAGAGGAGCGCATTCCCGAGCCGGTCGAGGAGATGTTGCAGGACATGCTCCAGGGCCATGAGGCGATCATTGCCGAGGTCGAGGGTTTTGTCGGCATCGGCGACCTCAGCGGGATCGTGGAGGAGGATCGGCCCGACCTGAAGTTCGAGCCTTACGCCCCCCGCTTCCCCGAGCGCATCCGCGAATATGGGGGGGATTGTTTTGCCGCGATCCGGGCGAAGGACATTGTCGTCCACCATCCCTATGAAGCCTTCGACGTGGTGGTGTCCTTCCTGAAACAGGCGGCGTCCGACCCCGATGTGGTGGCGATCAAGCAGACGCTCTATCGCGCGGGCAAGCAGTCCGCGATCATCCGCGCGCTGATCGACGCGGCGGAGGCGGGCAAGTCCGTGACCGCCGTGGTCGAACTCAAGGCCCGCTTCGACGAGGAGCAGAACCTGATGTGGGCCGATGCGCTGGAACGCGCGGGCGTGCAGGTGGTCTATGGCTTCATCGACTGGAAGACCCATGCCAAGGTGTCGATGGTCGTCCGGCGGGAAGGGGAGGCGTTCCGCACCTACTGCCATTTCGGCACGGGCAATTATCACCCCATCACCGCGCGCATCTATACCGATCTGAGCTTCTTTACCGCCGACCCCTCCTATGGCCGGGATGCGGCGGCACTGTTCAACTACATCACCGGCTATGTCGAGCCGCAGCGGTTGGAGAAGCTGGTCATGAGCCCGCGCGACCTGCGCAACAGGCTGTGCGAGTTGATCGACATGGAGATCGAGCATGTCCGCGCTGGGCGGCCGGGCACGATCTGGGCGAAGATGAACTCGCTGGTCGATCCGGCGATCATGGAAAAGCTCTATGCCGCCAGCAATGCCGGGGTGCAGATCGACCTGATCGTGCGCGGCATCTGCTGCCTGCGGCCGGGCGTTCCCGGCATGTCGGAAAATATCCGGGTGAAATCGGTCGTCGGCCGTTTCCTGGAGCACAGCCGCATCACCGTGTTCGGCAATGGCAAGACGCTGCCCAATAACGGCGCGAAGGTCTATATCAGCTCGGCGGACTGGATGCCGCGCAATTTCGATCGGCGCGTGGAGTTTCTGGCGCCGGTCGAGAATCCGACCGTCCACGATCAGATATTGGATCAGGTCATGGTCGCCAATCTCATCGACACCGAACAGAGCTGGGTATTGGACAGCGAGGGCCAATATCATCGCGTGGAGGCGACCGACCGGCCGTTCAACCTGCACCGCTATTTCATGACCAACCCCTCGTTGTCGGGCCGGGGCGCGGCGTTGGATAGCGAAGCGATTCCAACCCTGCGTTTGCGCGGACGGGCCTGAACCTCATGAATTCCATGCTGAGTCAGGTCCGGGCCATCGCGGAAACGATGGCCACCTCGCCCGAACATGCGCGGGCGCGGACGGCGATCATCGATATCGGCTCCAACAGCGTGCGTCTGGTCGTCTATGACGGGCCGCGCCGCATTCCCTTCATCCTTTTCAATGAAAAGGTGATGGCGGGGCTGGGCGCGTCGCTGGGGAAGACAGGACAGATCGAGCAGGACGCGATGGAACGCGGGCTGCGCGCCGTAGGGCGCTTCGCCCATCTCTGTCGCGAAATGGATGTGGAGGAGGTGCGCTGCGTCGCTACCGCCGCCGTGCGCGACGCGGACAATGGTGGCGAATTCATCGAGCGCGCCGCCGCCATGGGGCTGACCGTCGATCTGCTTTCCGGCGGACAGGAAGCTGTGGCGGCGGGCCATGGCGTACTGTCGGGGATTCCCGGCGCGAACGGCATCGTTGGCGATTTGGGCGGCGGCAGTCTGGAACTGGCCCGTGTGCGCGACGGGGCGGTGCATGAGACGATTTCCCTGCCGCTGGGGGTGCTGCGCCTGCCGCAGATCCGGGCGAAGGGCTCGGCGGCGCTGGAGCGGCAGGTCAGGAAGATGCTGGACAAGGCCGGCTGGCAGGCGGAGCCGGGCCTGCCCTTCTACATGGTCGGCGGGTCATGGCGCGCGCTGGCGCGGTTCGACATGGAACTGACCCATTTCCCGCTTCCGGTCGTGCATCAATATGAGATGCCCGCCGAGCGTGCCGGACAGCTTAGCCGCATCATTTCCCATGTCGACAAGGCGCGGTTCAAGGATATTCCCCAGATCACCGGATCGCGCGTGCCGACCTTGCCCGACGCTGCCGCGATGCTTTCCGTCATCGTGCGGCAGTTGAAATCGAGCAGGCTGGTGGTGTCGGCCTATGGTCTGCGCGAAGGGCTGTTGTTCGGAGATTTGCCGCCCGATATCCAGAGGCACGACCCGCTGCTGGTCGCCGCCGAGGCCGAGGGGGAGGCGCAGGCGCGCTTTTCCGGCCATGGCGACATGATCGAGCGCTGGATTTCTCCCCTGTTCATGGAGGATGGCAGCGCCTGGCGGCGCATCCGCCGTGCGGCCTGCCTGCTGGCCGATGTGGGCTGGCGGGCCAATCCCGATTTCCGGTCGGAACGCGGCGTCGAGATCGCGCTCCACAGCAACTGGGTGGGTATTGCCGCGTCTGAGCGCGCGATGCTGGCGCAGGCCCTGCACAGCAATTTCGGCGGCGGGGTGTCTACACCACCCGGCATCGAGCGGCTGGCCCCGCCCGAGGCGCTGAAACAGGCGATGCTCTGGGGGCTGGCGATCCGCTTGGGGCAGCGGCTGTCGGGCGGTGTCGAAGGACCGCTGCTGGCGTCGCGGCTGGAGATGGAGGGCGATGTCCTCGAATTGCGGCTGCGCGGCGTGGACGTCGATCTGTTCGGCGAAGCGGTGGAGCGGCGGCAGCGGCAACTGGCGCAGGCCATGGGGGTGAAGTATCGGCTGGCTTGGTGAGGATTGGGGTGGAGAGGGGACCGCCGGGTTCTAGCCTGCGCCGCTATTTATGGGACAATCCTCTATTGGATCGTAGGTTCACCCAATCGCTGTGCAAGCCAACTATCAACGATCACCGAGAGGCCGAACGGGATATTCAGTGCGCGGAAAATCTCTAATGCATCGGGTTCGACCCTGAATCCAGAAGCTCCATTGTTCGACCTGTAGCCGCAAAATACATCTATTTCGGCTTCAAGCGAACGCAGATATTCTACATGGGGCTGGACCCAACGCCACAGTTCGCGAAGGTGCACCGAAAGTTCAGTTTCTTCTGGAATGGCAGCGGTAAGATGCCACGCGTCAGTTAGGTAAGGTCGAGAATTGGGCCTACGCCTGTCGCCCTTGCGATGTTGATGTGAAGGTTGCGTTCCGATGCGCCGCGTAATTTCTTCATTCGGCAAACTATTCCCGTGAATGCGGAGTGTAGCGCTATAGGCGAAATAGCTCGGCTCTGCCTCTTCATCTGGGGATGAGTTCTGCATCCCTCTATGTAGCCGATCACGGACGGCATCCGTCAATGACTACTTTCAGCGAGAAGGTACAAGCTTCTGAACAGCGAAAAATGGTGTGCGCCGTGCAAAGGCGGCACTTTTCCAGTGGGTGAAAGGCCCACCCGGCGATGCTCCAGCCGGAAGCAACCGGGGCAGGCATGGAGGTGACGATATGTCTGAAGCCCCCGGATGACGGTCACGTAGGTGATCGTGCGAGCGTACAGGCCGTAACGTGAGTGAACGCTGAGCAATCCTCGAAAATGCCGATGTGCAGGCCGACCCGTCAACCTTTACGGGGAAGGCTGATATGGATGGGCGAGTCTGAGCGACGTTCGAGCCCGTCTACTGCACCGGGGTAGTGGCGACAGCATGTACGCAAGGAAAGTGCACGCAACACGGGAAGCCCCATGGCGTGCCGAGTGATCGGCAACCGGACGCTCGCGAGGGATGGGAAGGGCGCGATGGGGTGGCGGAGAGGCCCGTAGTACCGAGGAAGCCGGGTAATGCCGGTGGAGGGAAGGAGCCTCAGTTCAAGATGAACGCAACAAGTGGTGAGGGGCAGGAGATTGGGAAACCTATCAACTCGGCAAAAGCGTCCAGAAACTGCAGAAGGCGTTGCACGCGAAAGCGAAGGCAGAAGCCGGCTATCGTTTCTACGGGGACTGTCATGATTTCCGTGTGCGGCGAGGCGGTTGACCATCAGGCCGTCATGGCCCTGATGAAGCGTTCGCCGAAGAGAACGGCAAATTGAGCCTTCGCCATGTTCCACTCGCGCGGCGGCATTTTCCACTCTTTCTCCGATCGGTTCAAGATCAGATAGAGAAGCTTGGTTGCCGCCTCATCTTTGGGGAAATGGCCCCGCGCACGAACAGCGCGTCGCAGCTTGGAGTTCAAGGCCTCGATGGCATTGGTGGTGTAGACGATCCGCCTGACTTCGTCGGGGAAGGCGAAAAATGGAATGACCTCGGGCCATGCCCGGCGCCAGCTTTGGCCGATGGCGGGATAGCGCTGTCCCCAGAAGCTCGCTTCGAAGGCCGTCAGCGCTTCCTCGGCGGCCGCGGCATCGACGGCACGGTAGATGGCCTTCAGGGCCGTCCCGAGCGCCTTGCGGTCTTTCCACGCCACGAAATCCATCGAGTTCCTCAGCAGATGGACAATGCAAGTCTGGACCATCGCTTCCGGGAAGACGGCGGTGATGGCATCGGGGAAGCCCTTCAGCCCGTCGACGACCGCCAGCATGATGTCCTCGACGCCGCGGTTGCGCAGTTCGTTCATGACGCGCAGCCAGAACTTGGCACCTTCATTTTGCTCCAGCCATAACCCCAGGACGACCTTGGTTCCGTCGGCCATGACGCCCAGGGCAATATGGATCGCCTTGTTGCGGACCATGCCTTCGTCGCGGATCTTGACCCGGATCGCATCGAAGAAAACCAGCGGATAGGCTGGATCCAGCGGGCGTTGCTGCCAGGCCGCGACCTCCTCCAGCACAGCGTCCGTGATCGTGCTGATCAGGTCGGGCGAGGCCTCGATGCCGTATAGTTCGCGCAGATGCCCGGCGATCTCACGGGTACTCATGCCGCGCGCGTACATCGAGATGTCTCGTCAGCAAACGATCCCCCGGATCGTTTGCCAATCCTCGATGTCGTCGAAACCGGGGAAACGGCGCTGGTATTTGGCGATCAGCTGCGGATCGAAGCTGCCGGCCCGATCGCGCGGCACCTCGATCTCGATCCGCCCACTGTCGGTCGTCACCGTCTTGCGACCATAGCCGTTCGGGCTGTTGCCCTCTTGCTCCTGCTGGCCAAGATGGTGATCCATCTCCGCATTAAGCGCCCGTTCGGCCAAAGCCTTCTTCAGGGTATCAAGCAGGCCGCCCTGGCTGAGCGCCGCGGCCGCGTCAGTGCCGCCCAGCAGCTGATCGAGAATGTCGTTTGGTATCGATGGTTCTTTGCGTCGTGACATATTGGGTCTCCTTCTTACCCATTATGCCTCGCCGCACACGGAAATCATGACAGTCCCTGGCAAGCCCCACAGGCGCGCCGCACGACACCGCGCCACCTCCTGACTCTACCGAAAGGCGCCTTACTTCTCCCGAACGCCCAACACTCGCCGTTCTTCATCCAGCGCAATCACCAAATCCGCGCGGCCCGGCATTTCGTCCAGCACATGCCGGGTCAGCCGCTCATAATGCTGGATGAAGCGCATCACTTCGGCATCCGACATGCCCTTCCCCGCGTCGCGGCGCAGTTCCCGTTCCTGCTGCGTCCGCCAGCGCCGGACAATCTCGAAGCCCGGCGCCGCCAGCATCGCCAGCCGATCCAGCCGCCCGAACAGCGCCTGATAGTCGCCCGCCAGCGTCCTATTGACGAAAGCGCGCCAGACGCCCCCGGCATCTTCCTCCCGTTCCAGCGCATTGACCGGCGACTCCAGCGCCGCATCCTCCTGCGGCCGTGCCCCGACGCACCAACCCTCCAGCAACAGCAGTCGCGTCCCTGCCGCCGCCCGCTCCCATCGATCCTCGGGCAGGCGGTCGTCCAGCGCCTTGTCGAACCGGGGCAGCAAGGCCGTCTCCCCCCGTTCCAGCGCGTCGATCACCCGCAGGCCCAGCGCCACGTCATGCGTCCCCGGCACCCCGCGCGTGCGCAACAGCGGATGGACCGATCGGCCCAGCGCCTCCCGCTCCGCCCGCGTCAGATAGAGATCATCGATGGACAGGATCGCGACCGGCATGCCGTCGCGCTCCAGCCGCTGCCGCAGCCCGGCCGCCAGTGTCGATTTGCCGCTGCCCTGCGCCCCGCACAGCCCGACCGTCAGCAATCCGCCGCGCTCTTCCAGCGCCCGCCTGACCAGCCCCTCGACCGCATCCAGCGCCGCGCCGGTCATGACGATCAGCGCGCCGCAACCAGCAGCTTGTCGATCTTGCGGCCGTCCATATCGACAATCTCAAAGCGCCAGCCCTGATCCTCGATATAATCGCCCACCTCAGGCAGCCGCTTCATCAGCCACAGGGCATGACCCGCCACGGTCGCATAATCGCGGTCCTCGGGCAGGTCGATGCCGATCCGTTCCGCCAGCAGGTCCACCGGCATCTGGCCCGACACCAGCAGGCTGCCATCCTCCCGCTCGACCAGATCCGGCTCATCCTCGCTGTCGAGGTCCGACACGAAATGACCGGCAATGGCCGACAGCAGGTCGGCGGGCGTCGCAATGCCTTCGAAATGGCCATATTCGTCATGGACCATGACCATCGGCACCTCGGCACGGCGCAACACTTCCAGCGCGTCCATCGCGTCGACCTGATCGGGCACGACCTCGACCTTGCGCATCAACGCTTCCAGATCCAGCCCTTCGCCCCGGAACAGCGCCGTCATGATGTCGCGCGCCTGCACGACGCCGATAATGTCCTCCACCGTGCCTCGGCCCACCGGCAGCCGGGTGTGCGGCGTATCGAGCAGCTTGGCGCGAATCGCCTCTTCATCGGCATGAATGTCGATCCAGTCGACGTCCATGCGCTGGGTCATGACTTCGCGCACCGGGCGGTCGGCCAGACGGACCACGCCCGAAATGATCGCGCGCTCGCTTTCCTCGATCACGCCGGACTTGCTCGCCTCGGCCACGATCAGGTGCAGTTCCTCCGCCGTCACATGACTGTCCGATTCGCGGGTCAGGCCCAGCAGGCGGAAGATCAGCGCGCTCGACCCGTCCAACAGCCACACGATGGGCGCGGTGACCTTCGCGAGCCACAGCATCGGCCCCGCCACCAGCACCGCAATCGGTTCTGGCGCGCGCAGGGCGAACTGCTTGGGCACCAGCTCACCGATAATCAGCGAGGCATAGGTGGTGAGGCCGATCACCAGCACAAAGCCGATATGCTGCGCGACACTGGGCGACAGGCCCAGCATTTCCAGCCGCTCGCCGGTCGGGCCGCCCAGGCTGGCCCCCGAATAGGCGCCCGCGACGATACCGATCAGGGTGATGCCGATCTGCACGGTGGACAGGAATTTGCCCGGATCGCTCGCCGCCGTCAGCGCCGAACGCGCGCCGCGCCGTCCCGCTTTCTCCATCGCCTGAAGCCGCGGCTTGCGGGCGGAAACGATCGCCAGTTCCGACATGGCGAACAGGCCGTTCAGCGCCACAAGCGCCAGAATGATGATGAGGTCGACCCAGGGAAAGGGCGTCGGAGCGTGCGGGGGGATATTGGCCATGGTGGTCAACGGCCATCTATAACCTTGATTCTTACAATTTCACAACCGTTCCATCAGCCACAGTTCAGTTCGCCTGTGGAACAAAGGCCCCCGCTCAACCATTAGGGGGTGCATTCGTCCCGTTCGGGTGCACGAGAAAGGGAAATCACAATCCATGCGGAATTTTCATCGCATCATCGGCGCGGCAGGTCTGGCCGCCATGTTGGCCACCACCGCCTGCACCACCGATCCCAATACCGGCAATCGCACCATTTCAAAGGCCGCGATCGGCGGCATCGGCGGCGCGCTGGGCGGCTATCTGCTGGGCGACCTGGTCGGCGGGCGGCATGACCGCACCGAAAAGATACTGGGCGCAGGCATTGGCGCGGTCGCAGGCGCGGGCATCGGCGCCTATATGGACGCGCAGGAACGGAAATTGCGGGAAGAAACCGCCGGCAGCGGCGTGGACGTGATCCGCGACGGCGACAATCTGCTGCTGCGCATGCCGTCGGGCATCACCTTCGCCACCGACAGTTCGGCCGTTCAGCCGCAGTTCCAGCCGACGCTGAACGACGTGTCGTCGGTGCTGGCCCAATATCCCAAGACCTATATCGACGTATACGGCCATACCGACAGCGACGGCACGGACGCCTATAATCAGGCGCTTTCCGAACGGCGGGCCCAGGCCGTGGGCGATTATCTGACGACCCATGGCGTCCAGTCGGCGCGGATCGCCACGCGCGGCTTTGGCGAAACCCAGCCGATCGCCTCCAACGCCACGGCGGAAGGCAAGGCATCCAACCGCCGCGTCGAAATCAAGATCGCGCCGGTAACGGAGCAGGACGTCCGTAGCTAAGCTTTGAAAACGGCGCGCTCCGTACGAGCGCGCCGTTCCGTTCAGAAACTCGCCTTCAACCCGTCGATCACGAACTGCGCGGCCAGCGCCGCCAGCAGCACGCCGAGCAGCCGGGTGATCACCGCCTCGATCTTCGCGCCCAGCAGCGCCATGATCGGCCCTGCCGCCAGCAGCGATCCCAGCATCAGCGCCAGCGTCACGACCACCGCGCCGATCACCACCATGCGCTCGCCCAGCCCTTCGGCCCGCGACATCAACAGCATGACCGTGGCGATCGATCCCGGCCCGGCGATCATCGGCATCGCCATGGGGAAGACGGACACATCCTCGACCTCCGGGGTTTCCGCGATCTTCTGCGCCCGGTCTTCGCGCCGCTGGGTGCGTTTTTCGAACACCATGTCCATGGCGATCATGAACAGCATGATCCCGCCCGCGATGCGGAAGCTGTCCAGTTCGATCCCGAGCACGCCCAGCAACTGCTTGCCCCAAAGGGCGAACAGCAGAAGAATCGCTGCCGCGATGCCCACGGCGCGGATCGCCATGCTGCGCCGCTGCGCCATGGTCGCGCCGGTGGTCAGGCTGGCATAGATCGGCGCGCAGCCCGGCGGGTCGATCACCACGAACAAGGTGACGAAGGCCGATATGAACAATTCCATCATGCGCCCGCCGCCACCCTGTCGTCGATCACGGTTTCATAATCGGCGCCGTTCCACATGCGCACGGTCACGCGACGGCTGCCATCGGTCGCGACATCGGCGGTCCAGCTCAGGCTGTCGTCCTTCGGCGCGGGAGGCATGTTTCCCTTCCCCGGCTTGCCGCCGGGCGGCGGTCCGGCCGGGCGGGGGGCTTCGCCGCCATGGCCGCGTTTGCAGGTTGCGACCTTGCCGATCAGATATTCCGGTGCTTCACGAGCGACGGCGAGCGTGTCGCCATGGTCCATGATCCACTTCCAGACGCCCTTCTTGTCGCGCTGCCAGATGGTGGTGAAATAGCCGACCGATCCATCGGGCCGCTTCCAGCCGCCGGTGCTGGCCGCCAGATTGCCGTCGCAGGATACGTAGATGGTGGAGGGCGCCCAACTCACCGCAGCAGGTGGATCGGCGCGGCCCTTCAGCCATTGTTTCGCCAGCACGCGCTGCGGCACGAACATCACCGCTTCCTCCGCAGCCGTCTCGCGGAAGGCGGTCCATTGCCCCTTTTCCTGCGCCAGCCGGTTGAAGGCAATCTCGGCAGCAAGGACGGAGCTGGGATCAGGCTGATAACGCATTGGCGGGCGCGCACCCATCAATGCCAGCAAGGTCAGGACAAGAAACGCCGGGCGCGCCTTCACAGCCCCTCCGGCTTGGTCAGTCCCGCCCGTGCATGAGCCGCCACCAGCGTATTGCGCAGCAGCACGGCAATGGTCATCGGCCCGACCCCGCCCGGAACCGGGGTGATGGCGCGGACATGGGCCAAAGCCTCCGCCGTCGCGACGTCACCGACGATCCGGCTCTTGCCGTCTTCCGTATCCGTGACGCGGTTGATGCCGACATCGATCACCGTGGCGCCGGGCTTGATCCATTCGCCCTTCACCATCTCGGCCCGGCCCACCGCCGCGACGACGATGTCGGCGCGATGCACAACAGAGGCCAGGTCCCGCGTGCGGCTATGCGCGATCGTGACGGTGCAGTTTTCCGCCAGCAGCAGTTGCGCCATCGGCTTGCCCACGATGTTGGAGCGGCCGACCACGACCGCTTCCATACCCGAAAGATCGCCCAGCTCATCCTTGAGCAGCATGATGCAGCCCAGCGGCGTGCAGGGCACCAGCGCCTCTTGGCCCGTCGCCAGCAGGCCGGAATTGACGACATGGAATCCGTCGACATCCTTGGCGGGACTGATGGCGGCGATCACCGATGCTTCATTGATATGGGCAGGCAACGGCAACTGGACGAGAATCCCGTCCACCCGCTCGTCCGCATTCAGTTCCTCGACCAGATCGAGCAGTTCCTCCTCGCCGATCCCGGCGGGCAGTTTGAACTCCATGCTTTCCATGCCCACGGCGACGGTCATCTTGCCCTTGTTGCGGACATAGACCGAACTCGCCGGGTCCTCACCCACCAGCACCACGGCCAGCCCCGGCTTGCGCCCGGCCTTTTCGATGAAGGCGGTGACGCCGTCCGCGACCTTGCCGCGGAGCGTCTCTGCGAACGCCTTGCCGTCAATGATCTTGCCGATGGTCATGATGCTTCACCCTGTTCCTTGATAATGGCGGAAAGCCGGGCACTTTGGTTTTACCGCATTTCCCGAGTCGTCAGATGATCCCATCTGACTTGGAAATGCTCCAGTGCCAACGCTTCACCCCCACCCTTGATCCGCAGCCGCTTTAGCCGGTTGGTATCGCCCGATTCCAGTGAAATCGCGCTGCGCGGCCAATCCAGCCACTTGCCCAGCAGCGCGATCAGCGCCGCATTGGCCTTGCCCTTTTCCGGCACGGCGCGCACCCGCGCGCTCAGCCACATGGCGCCCTTTTCGTCTGTCCAGACGCCGCCGACCTCTTCCTTCGTCGCGCCCGGCGTCAACCGGACGGACAGCAGCAGATCGTCGCCGTCCCGGCTCCAGACCGTCACACCAGCCCGAACAGCGGCGGCAATATGGCCTGACGAATGATGAGGATACCCAGCAGCACGACCATGGGCGACAGGTCGAGCGCCCCCAGATCGGGCAATATCCGGCGGATCGGATTGTAGATCGGCGCCGTCATCCGATCCAGCGCGACCATCACGGTACGCACGAAATCATTGGAAAGATTGACGACATTAAAGGCGATCAGCCAGCTCATGACGGCCTGGATGATGATGATCCACCACAGCACATCGAGCAGGATGACGATGATCTGATAGAGGGCGTAGGCCATGCAGTCTCCGAATTGATTGGGATTTGCTCTAGCCGAGGGGAGTGGCGCTGGACAAGCGGCCAACCGGATTATTCCACCAAATGCAGGGCTTGTTCGGCCAAGAGCATGGATTCCGCTGCCTCCGCCGCTATAGCCTGCCTCCATGGACTTTCGCGACGCCACCCTTGAAGACGCTCCGCTGATCGCCGCCTGTCATGTGGAAAGCTGGCGCAGCGCCTATGCCCATTTCATGGACCCCGCCTATCTCGCCGGCGGCATAGAGGCGGAACGGCTGGCCCACTGGACGCAGCGCCTGACCGCGCCGTCCCCCACGCAACGGATCATCATCGCGGAAGAGGGCGCTCGGCCGATCGGTTTCACCTGCCTGATCGGCGCCGATCATCCCCGTTGGGGAACCTTGGTCGACAATCTCCACGCCCTGCCCGCCGCCAGGGGTAAGGGGTTGGGCAGCGCCTTGCTGGCCGAAGCGGCACGTTGGGCGCTCCAACGCTTCCCGCAAGACGGTCTCTATCTCTGGTGTTATGCCGACAATCACGCCGCGCGCGGTTTCTATGCCCATCGCGGCGGGCTGGTCGTCGAAAATACCGCAAAGCCCGGCCCCGACGGCAGGACATTGCCGGAACAACGTTTCCACTGGGCCGATCCGGCAGTCCTGCTCAAAATGGGCTGATCACCGGCGCACTAAAGTACCCGCGCCCCGGTCGGTGAAGATTTCCAGCAGCATCGCATGCGGCACCCGCCCATCGAGGATGACGGCGGCGTCCACCCCGCCTTCCACCGCACGCACGCAGGTTTCCAGCTTCGGGATCATGCCGCCGCTGATCGTGCCATCGGCCTCCAGCCCCTTGATCGCTTCGGGATCGAGGTCGGTCAGCAACTGCCCCTGCTTGTCCAGCACGCCCGCGACATCGGTCAGCAGGAAGAAGCGCGACGCGCCCAGTTCCGCGGCGATCGCGCCCGCCATGGTGTCGGCATTGACATTATAGGTATGGCCATCCGCGCCAATCCCCACCGGCGCGACCACGGGAATGATGCCGTCCCGCGACAGCGTGTCGAGGATGCTGCGGTCGACCTTCACCGGATCGCCGACGAAGCCCAGATCGACATTGCGCTCGATCCCCGAATTGGGGTCCGCCTCGCGCTTGCCCAGCACCTTTTCGCAGACGACCAGACCACCGTCCTTGCCGGAAATGCCGACCGCACGACCGCCCGCGCCCGCAATCCAGCCGACGATTTCCTTGTTGATGGAACCAGCCAGCACCATTTCCGCGATCTGCGCGGTTTCCTTGTCGGTGACGCGCAGGCCGCCGATGAACTGCGATTCGACACCCAGTTTCTTCAGCATCGCGCCGATCTGCGGCCCGCCGCCATGGACGACGACGACATTGATGCCGACCGCCTTCATCAGCACCACATCTTCCGCGAAATCGCGTGCCGCCTCGGGATCGCCCATGGCGTGGCCGCCATATTTCACGACGAAGGTCTTGCCCGCATATCGCTGCATATAGGGCAACGCTTCGACGAGGGTTTCAGCCTTGGCGAGAAGGGCCGGGTCCGGGGCATGCTTGCTGTTCATGCGCGGGCGCATAGTGCTTTATGCACGCCATCGCAAGTTAGCGGTCGAGCCGTCGCCCCAGCGCCACCAGCGCATAGATGATCGGCGGCACAAGAATGGCCGACAGCGTGACCTTGGCCAGCATCTGCCCCAGCAACAGTTCACCGATGGGAAATACGCCGTAAAAGGCAATGGAAACAAAGAGAAGCGTGTCCGCGATCTGCGACAACATGCTCGCCACCGCCGCGCGCAGCCAGAGCAGGCGGCTCCCCTCCCGCCCCTTGAGCATCGCGAACAGGGTCACGTTCAGCGTCTGCGAAACGCCATAGGCGATGATCCCGCCCAGCCAGATGCGGGGCGTGCCCCCCATCATCAGCGCGAAGGCATCACGCCGCGCCGGGTCCATGTCGCTCGCCGCGGGCACGGACAACACCACGATCGACAGCAGGATAGAGGCGATCAGCGGCAGGAAACCCACCTGCACCAGCCGGTTGGCGGTGGCGCGCCCGTGCAGTTCGGCAACGGCGCTGGAAATCGTCACCAGCAACAGGAAGGCGAAAATCCCCGCCTCCACCGCCAGCGGGCCCAACCCGAACATCGGCCCGATGGCGGAGAGCGGTCCCAGCGTCACCTGCTTGTTGCCCAACACGCCCGCAATGCAGACCATGCCGCCATAGAAGATCGAAAAGACGAAGAGCGAACGCGCAATCGGCGCGGAATGGGAAGCCATAGCCGGCACTTAACGGGATTTCACAAGGGTGGAAAGAGTGCCGCGTGAAACGGGTGTGTCGTCGGATTGGCGACCAACGGCAGTCATTGCATTCCAGCATCGGTGCTGCCGAAAGCTGACATTGACCCCGCGAAGGCTTTGATTAGCGTGAGAGCATGTTCAGAAAGCGGCTCCTTCTCGTTGCCCCGATCCTAATCGGCGGATGTTCGGACATTTGCGGAAACACTGTAGTTTCCCGAGTGCTATCGCCTGACGGGAAGCATGAAGCCATCATGTTTCAGCGGGATTGTGGGGCCACAACCGGCTTCTCCACTCAGATTTCCGTTCTTGAAGCTGGAAAACCAGCATCGGGAAGCGGCAACGCTTTTGTGGCAGATGACGGCCACGGGACAGCGCGGGCCGGTGACTGGGGTGGACCATGGGCAGAGGTAAAATGGCTGGCGGCCGACCATCTACTTATCCGATACGCTGACCAATCTAGAATTTTTGACCGAAGCGATAATGTCGGAGAGGTCGCAGTCTCCTATCAGGCTATCGGCAACTAATCAAAATTCTGAACGATAAGCGGTCTGTCTGCCATCCACCCGCTCGGTCATGGAGGTGGGGGCTGCCGCGATAAACAGGCCCACTAAAAGCGTCGGGCGCAGCAACCAGTGCCGCGCCCGTCATAACCTCGACCCGGATGGGGCCGTGGATCAGTGCTTATTTGCCGGTGGCGGCGTTCGCGGCGGGGGCCTCTGCCGCATTGGCGGAGGCGTTGGCTGCCGCGACATTGTCGCCACCTGCTGCGGCCGGGGCCGCGTCGGCGGCGGGCAGCGGCAGGTTCGAACCCTGCTTGTTCAGCCAGGCGATCAGATTCGCGCGATCGGCCGGATTGCCCAGGCCCGCGAAGGTCATCTTCGTGCCGGGAGCGAATTCACGCGGGGATGTCAGCCAGTGGTCCAGCGCTTCGAAGGTCCAGTTGCCGCCCTTGCTCTTGAGCGCGTCGGAGAAGGCGAAACCGCCCTTGCCCTGACCGATACCCTCGCCAACCGTGGCGTAAAGATTCGGGCCGATGCCGTTGGCGCCACCCTGATTGGCGGTGTGGCAGGCGGCGCACTTGGCGAACACCTTCTCACCCGCCGCGACGTCGGCGCTGGCGAGCAGGGTGTTGAGGCCGGGGCCGGCGGCCGCGGCGCCCGCGCCCTCGGCTTCGACGCCTTCGATGGTGTAGCCCATCTTCTCGGGCCGTTCTTCATGGAAGAATTTGGAACTGACGATCGCGCCGCCCAGCGCGACGATACCTGCGAACAAAGCCCAACCAGCAGCGGTGTTGAAACGATCGCCCATTCGCTCGGATTCCCCTGGATCTGTTCTGGGCGCTTGTGTTCGCGTCCCCTCTCGGTGGGATGCCATAATGGCGCAAACGCGAACGCGCAAGCGTTGGAATGACGGGAAGTGGCCTGCTTTTCGCGGGGTTGCATGTTCATGGATGCTTGCGCGGGCGCGATGGAGTGAATAAGCGCGCTTCTCATCCATGGAAAACTATCCCGCCCCCGCCCGCGTTCTGGTCGCGGAAATGGCCGCGAAGGCCGCCGCCGATCCGGCCCGTGCCGTGTCCTTTCAGGGTGCGCCGGGCGCCAATTCGCACCTCGCCGCGTTGGGATATGCGCCTGATTGCCAGCCCTTGCCCTGTTTTGCGTTCGAGGATGCGATCGATGCGGTGAGGAATGGTGAGGCTGCGCGGGCGATCATCCCGATCGAGAACAGCCTGCACGGGCGGGTTGCCGACATGCATTTCCTGCTGCCCGAATCCGGGCTGCACATCATCGACGAATATTTTCTGCGCATCCGGCATTGCCTGATGGCGCCCGACACCGCGCCGGTGAAAAGCGCGATCAGCCATCCGCAGGCGCTGGGCCAGTGCCGCCATTATCTGCGCGAGCGGGGCATTCAGCCGGTCAGCTATGCCGATACGGCGGGCGCGGCGGCTCTGGTGGCGGAGACGAAGGCGGCGGGTGAGGGGGCGATCGCGCCCTATCTGGCGGCGGAGCTGTACGGCCTGCGGCTGGTGGCGGAGAATATCGAGGATAGCGACGACAATATGACGCGCTTCCTGGTGCTGGCGCGCGAGCCGAAGATGCCAGCGGCGGGCGTGGGCCCCGTCATGACCACCTTCCTGTTTGAGGTGAAGAATATCCCCGCCGCGCTGTACAAGGCGATGGGCGGCTTTGCGACCAATGGCGTCAACATGACCAAGCTGGAAAGCTATCAGCGGGGTGCCAGCTTTGCCGCGACGGAATTCTACTGCGATATTGAGGGGATGCCCGGCGATCCGGCGGTGGACCGGGCGTTGGCGGAGCTGGAATTCCACACCAAATGGGTGCGGATGCTGGGCAGCTATCGGCAGGCCAGACCGCGCACGTGACCGGGGCGGCGGGGCTGCTATAGTCCTGCCATGGCCGCCGCGATCATCCTGTCCGCCCTGGCGATGAGCGCCATTGTCGGCGTGCGCTATCTGTTGGCGAGCGGCGGTTTCGCGCTGGCGACGCGGATGCGCAGGCCGGGGCTGTATCGCGGGCTGGACCGGCAGATTCGGCGGGAGATTGGCTGGTCGCTGGGTTCCGCGCTGATCTACGGTATTCCGGCGGGCGTGGTCGCCTGGGGCTGGCAGGCGCAGGGCTGGACGCGAATCTACAGCGATGCCGGCGCTTTTCCGCTCTGGTACTGGCCGCTTTCGGTGCTCCTTTATCTGGTGGCGCATGATGCGTGCTTCTATTGGACGCATCGCTGGATGCACCGGCCCCGGCTTTTCCGCATCGCTCATGCGGTGCATCATGCCAGCCGCCCGCCGACGGCCTGGGCGGCGATGAGCTTCCATCCGTGGGAGGCGCTAACGGGCGCCGTGGTGATTCCGGCGCTGCTTTTCCTGATCCCGATCCATGTGGCGGCGCTGGGCGTGGTGCTGGCGATCATGACGGTGATGGGGGGCAGCAACCATATGGGCTGGGAGATGTTTCCCCGCTGGATGGTGCGGGCCCCGCTGGGCCAATGGCTGATCACTGCCAGCCACCATCAGCGGCACCATGAGCGATATTCTTGCAATTACGGGCTTTATTTCCGTTTCTGGGATCGGTTGTGCGGGACCGACCGGGGATTGGGCGGCTTCGATGCCTCCTGATCTCCGGCGGATCTCTCTTGTGCCAAAAGGGTGACGCCCCACATAAGGCGCTGTATGAGGGCGGCGAGTGACCGCATTTGCAGCAGGAGATTATGTAGTGGCGACCCTTGGAATGAGCGAGGCCGACAAGGCATCGGTGGAGACGTTCCGCCGCGATGTGGTGGAGCCGTCGCGCACCCAGTTGGTGATCGTCGATTTCTGGGCCGAATGGTGCGGCCCCTGCAAGCAGCTCGCCCCCGTGATCGAGAAGGTCTGCGCCGATTATGCGGCCAAGGGCGTGAAGCTGGTCAAGATCAACGTCGATGAGGACAAGTTCATCGCCGCCCAGTTCCGGGTCCAGTCGATCCCGACCGTCTATGCGGTGTTTCAGGGCCAGCCGGTGGCGGACCTCAGTCAGGCGCGCACCGAGGGGCAGCTCAAGCAATATCTCGACCAGTTGCTGAGCCAGCTTCCCATCGAATCCGACGAGAAGGCGCAGTTGCAGGAAATCGCGCCGCTGATCGCCATGGGCGAGGAAGTGCTGGCGGGCGGCGAGGCAGAGCGCGCTCTGTCCGTGTTCGAGCAGATTGCCGAAATGGTGCCGGACAATGCCGATGCCGCTTCGGGTCAGGCGCGGGCGCTGGTGGCGCTGGGACGGCTGGACGAAGCGGAAGCGGTTCTGGCCGCGCTTCCGGCTGATGTGGCCAAGGATCAGGCGGTGGAGCGCGCCCGCGCGGCGATTGCGCTGGCCCGCGATGCCAGGCCTGTGTCGGACCTGTCCGGGGTGGAGGCGAAGGTGGCCGCCAATCCTGATGACCATGAGGCGCGCTTCGAACTGGCGGGCGGGTTGATGGCCAATGGCGACCGCGACCGGGCGGCGGAGGAACTGCTGGAACTGGTGCGCCGCGACCGGGCGTGGAACGACGGCGCGGCGCGGGCGCAATTGCTGAAGCTGTTCGAGGCGACGGGGCTGGAAGATCCCTGGGTCGCGGCGCAGCGGCGCAAGCTTTCCCAGATCCTCTTTTCCTGATCGAAGGAGGCGGCAATGGCGCGCGTCTCGATCTTTCCCCTGACCGGTGCGCTGCTGTTGCCGGGCATGGAACTGCCGCTGCACATTTTCGAGCCGCGCTATCAGGCGATGATCCATGACGCCATGGCCCGCGACCGGCGCATCGGCATGATCCAGCCGCGTGAGGAAGGGGTCAAGCCGGCGCTGTTCGACATAGGGTGCCTGGGCCATATCACCCAGATCGAGGCGCTGGAGGGCGGTCGCTACAATATCCTGCTGAAAGGGCTGGCGCGGTTCCGCGTGGTTCGGGAGCTGGATGTGCCGACCGCCTTTCGCCAGATTGAGGCGGATGTGGAGCCGATCGACCAGGAGGATGAAATCCTTTCCGCCGTCGAGCGGGCGGCGCTGGAACTGGAGTCGCGGCGCTTTGCCGATGCGCTGGGCTATGTGGTGGACTGGACGGCGGTGTCGCGGCTCGACGACATGGCGCTGGTGAACGGGATCGCGCAGATCGCCCCCTTCGATCCGGCCGCCAAGCAGACCTTGCTGGAGGCGGACAATCTCAGCGAACGGGCCGACCGGATCATTCAGCTCATGCAGATCGTCGGGCGGATCGAGCGCAATGGCGGAGCGACGATGCAATGACGGACGGGCTTGATCCGGCGTTGATCGCCAAGCTGGCCTGCCCGGTGACGCGCACGCCGCTGCGCTGGGATGCGGAACGCAGCGAGCTTGTGTCGGAGGCGGCGGGCTTGGCCTTCCCGGTGCGGGATGGCGTGCCGGTGCTGGTGGTCCGTGAAGCCCGTGCTATCGAAAATGAGTGAAAAGGGGCCGGTCCTTGCTGGACCGACCCCTTTCCTTGTTCAGAATTTGAAGTCCAGACGGGCATAATAATAGCCGCCCGACGTGCCATAGGCGCCATGGCCATAATAGCTGTTCCAGGTGGTCGACCCGTTTTCATAGGGCGACTGGCCGGGGGCGACGGTCACGCCGGTCAGCAGCTGGGGCTTTTCCGGGCGCTTGTTGAACAGATTGTTCGAACCGACCGAGAAGGTCACGCTGTCGGTAAAGTCATAGCCCAGTTCCAGGTCGGTGATGCCCGTGGCCTTCACCACGCCGTCGCGCGGGGCGAGGCCGCTGATGGCGGAGGTGACGAGGACGCTGCTCTTGCCATAGAAGGTTTCGCGCAGATTGGCGGTGAACCTGCCGCTGGTGAACAACAGGCCGGCCACCACCTTATATTTGGGTGATGCGTCCTCGATATAGCTTTCCGATGTGGCGTTGAAGAGCGTCGGAATCTTGTTCTTCGTGATCTTCGTCTCATTATAGTTGGCGGTCAGCGACAGGTCGAGCTTGCCGAAGTCCAGCATCACCGGATAGCGGGCGGCGAAATCGATGCCCCAGGTCCGCGTATCGATGCCGTTGGTGAAGCTGGCCGCACCGACGGTCGGCACATTGTCGATGGGCACGCCGCGCGCCGCAATGGCGTCCAGCACCGCCTGACCACCGGGCTGCAAGGTCCCGCTGATGAGCGCATAGAGCGGCGCGGTAAGGGCGATGCGGTCCTTGATCTTGATATAATAGCCGTCGATCGTCACCGCCAGTTTCGGGACCGGCCGCAGCACGATGCCGGCGGAGAAATTGGTCGACTTCTCCGGCTTCAGCGCGGGGAAGCCCAGCAGGGCGCCGGCGACGGAGCCGGGCGGCAGCTGAAGAATGGCGCTGGTCGGGCTGACATTGGTGGAGGAATAGAAGCTTTCCGCCATGGTCGGCGCGCGGAAGCCCGTGCTGGCCGTGCCCCGGATCGCGAAGGCGTCGGAGAAGTCGTAGCGTGTCGTGACCTTGCCGATGGTGGTGTCGCCAAAGTCGCTATAATCCTCGTAACGGCCTGCCAGATCGATGCTCCAGCCGTCGACGGGGTTCAGGATGAAGTCCACATAGGCGGCCTTCACCTGACGCCGGGCGTTAACGACGTCGCTTTCGCGATAGCCGGGGAAGGACTGGCCCCCTTCCAGATAGGTCGAATAATAATCGCCCTGGCCGATGCCATAGGTTTCGCGCCGATATTCGCCGCCAAAGGCGAAGGTCAGCGGTTCCGCCATGCCAAGGTCGAATTCCTTGCGGATATCGGCCTGCACCGTGAGCTGGGTGTTCTTGAAGAAGCCGTCATAGAAGCTGGACGGCGTGTTCGGCACGATGTTCGGATTGGTGAGCGAGGCGTTGTACGTGTTGATCCACAGCGAGCGGTTGGCGGAATCGATCGTCCAGATATTGTTCTTGTCCGA
Source organism: Sphingobium sp. EM0848 (assembly GCF_013375555.1). Lineage (NCBI taxonomy): Bacteria > Pseudomonadati > Pseudomonadota > Alphaproteobacteria > Sphingomonadales > Sphingobiaceae > Sphingobium > Sphingobium sp. EM0848. The sequence goes on along the minus strand of NZ_JABXWB010000001.1, from coordinate 2,115,155 downwards.
TCCATAGGTGGTGCTGAAATCATAGTTCCAGCCCGCCGCTTCACCCTTGGCGCCGATGGTGAAGCTATATTCCTTCTGCTCCACCTTTTGCTGGGGCACCATGCCGAAGGTGCCAGTGTCGCCAAAGCAGGTCGCCGGGTTGGAGGCGACGGCGCAGATGCGGCTCGGTACGCGATAGCCCTGATAGGCATAGCCCAGACGATGGGAAATGTCGCCGAAGCTGTAGAGTTCGACGCCGCCGAAATCATAGCCCATATTGTAGAAGAGGATGTTCAGCGTCGATTTGGCCTGGCCGCCGTTGATGCCGCTCAGGTCCAGCCCGGCCCAGGCGGGGTTATAATAGCCGCTGCCGGTCGGGCTGGTGTAGCCGGTCTTGTTGCCCGCCGTCGTGTACCAGGGATTGCCGTTGATGTCGGAGATCTGCACCTGTCCGGTGCCGGTGGTGGTATAGTCCTGCCGCCGGTGGAAGCCGGTCAGGTTGAAATAGCCGTCCGCGCCCAGTTTGAAGCCGACATTGCCGCTGACCGACAGCATTTCGCCTTCGCTGTCATAATATTGGCCGCCCGTGACCTTGAAGCTGCCGCCTTCGCTATTGTCCTTCAGGATGATGTTCATGACACCCGCAATGGCGTCGGTGCCGTACTGAGCGGCGGCGCCTTCCTGAAGGATTTCGATGCGCGCTACGGCGTCCGGCGGGATCAGGTCGATGCTGGGCGCGGCGGAGCCGCCGAACGGGCCCGCGATCACCTGAAGAATGGCCGAGCCATGGCGGCGCTTGCCATTGACCATGACCAGCGTGTGGTTGGGGCTGAGGCCGCGCAGACGGGCCGACAGCGAGAAGTTCGACATGTCGGTGCCCTGCGTCTGGGCGGTGAAGCTGGGTACGATCTGGGTGAGCGCCTGGTTGAGGTTTGGCTGGCCGACATGGCTGAGGGCCTCGTCGGACAGCACCTGGACTGGCGCGGCGCTTTCGGCGGCCTGCATGCCCGTGGCCCGCGTGCCCGTGACGATGATCGCGCTGCCGTCGTCGGACTGCGGCACCTGCGCCTCTTGCGCCATGGCGCATGCCGACCAGGAAGAGGCGAGCGCAAGTGAAAGTCGAAGAGCGGATAATCCTGTCATCAATGCCCCCTGTTTTTCCATTGTCTGTGACAAGGGGATCAACGAACTTTTAGGAATGAACCTCTACTGCATCGCACAAAATTTGAAGAAAAACGCAATATTTTCTGCGCTGTTTCTGCGAAAAATTGCTCCAGCCTGCTCTGCCATGCTGGCGCTTGGCAAGTGATAAAGCTGCATATGGCCATGCGCATTTTGCAAGCGGTGCGCATGGCGGATTTTTGTCGAAGCTTCGTTTCAGGGAAACCTCATTCCCTATTGTCAGCTGGCCATTGCCGCTTCGATCAGCGCGCGGCCTTCCTTGCTGTTCCAGTCCATGGCACCGACCACGCGCGCCATTTCCTTGCCCTGCGCGTCATAGATAACGGTCGTGGGCAGCATCCCGGTGTTGTAATGGAAGCCGAACTGATTTTCCGGGTCGATCCAGCCTTTGAGGTGGGGCAGGGGGTGTTTCTCAAAGAAGGGCTTGATGACCGCTTCCCCCTGGCTGTCCTGCGATATGGTGAGGACGGCGAGGCCCTTTTTCCCATATTCCGCCGCGACAGCGTCGAGGGTCGGCATTTCCGCGACGCAGGGCGCGCACCATGTCGCCCAGAGATTGACCAGCATCGGCTTGCCAGCAAAGTCGCTGAGCTTCACGTCGCTGCCGTCAGGGTTCTGGAAGGTGAAGTCGGGGGCGGGGGTGCCGGCCTTCGACTTGTCGAGCGTGTAGCTGAACTGGCCCCCTTTGCCCGGAGCGCCGCTTTGGGCGGGGCCGGTCGCCTCGCCGCTGGTGGCGGGCGCCGCCGCATTGGCGTTCGGCCCTTGCCCGGCGGGCGGCGATTGCTTATCGCACGCGGCAAGGCCAGCCAGCAGGAGCAGTGTCATTACGCAGGGCAACGAAGATCGGAATGGGGAAGTTCGCAACGGGGACAGCTCCAACAGCATGTGGGGCGGCCGCTTCGCGGCCGGTCCGGCTTCGGTCATGCGGGAGATAAATGCCTCCATCCCGTTCGACAAGCGTCTGTGGAAACAGGATATCGCCGGATCGAAGGCGCATGTCGCGATGCTGGCGAAGCAAGGGATCGTCGCGCAGGCCGATGCCGACGCGATTTCCGCCGGGCTGGACCAGATCGCCGCCGAATATGAAGCGAACGGCGTTCCGGTGAAGCTGGACCTTGAAGACATCCACATGGTCACGGAGTCGCGGCTGGCCGAGCTGATCGGTCCGGCGGCCGGGCGTCTCCATACGGCGCGCTCGCGCAACGACCAGGTGGCGACCGATTTCCGCCTCTGGGTGCGCGACGCCATTGATGAGGTCGAGGCGGGGCTTGCCGGCTTGCAGGCCATGCTGCTCGCCCGTGCCGAGGAACATGCCGACGCGGTGATGCCGGGTTTCACCCATCTCCAGTCCGCGCAGCCGGTGACGCTGGGCCATCACCTCATGGCCTATTATGAGATGGTGCGCCGCGACCGCAGCCGCTTTGCCGATGCGCGCGAGCGGCTGAACGAATGCCCGCTGGGGGCGGCGGCGCTGGCCGGGACCGGCTTTCCGATCGACCGGCATGCGACGGCGGCGGCGCTCGGTTTCGCCAAGCCGACCGACAACAGCCTCGACAGCGTGTCGGACCGCGATTTCGCGCTCGATTATCTGATGGCCGCGACCCAGTGCAGCCTGCACCTCTCGCGCCTCGCCGAAGAGTTCATCATCTGGGCGAGCCAGCCCTTCGGCTTCGTCAAGCTGCCCGACGCCTATTCGACCGGCAGCTCGATCATGCCGCAGAAGCGCAATCCGGACGCCGCCGAACTGGTGCGCGGCCATGCCGGGCGGATCATGGGCTGCATGAACGCGCTCTGCGTCACGATGAAGGGCCTGCCGCTCGCCTATTCGAAGGACATGCAGGACGACAAGCCGCCGGTGTTCGAGGCGCATGATCTGCTGGGCCTCTCCATCGCGGCGATGACCGGGATGATCGAGACCGTCACCTTCCGCACCGACCGGATGCGGGGGCTGGCGGAGAGCGGCTTCGCCACTGCCACCGACCTTGCCGACTGGCTGGTGCGGGAGGGCAACGTCCCGTTCCGCGAGGCGCATCACATCACCGGGCGCGCGGTGGCGGCGGCGGAAGCGGCGGGCGTGCAACTGGCCGATCTGCCCATAGAGACGCTCAAGGGCATTGATGCGCGGATCGATGATCGTATCTATGCTGTGCTGACGGTCGATGCCTCGGTCGCCAGCCGCAAGAGCCATGGCGGCACCGCGCCCGATCAGGTGCGGGTGCGGATTGCGCAGGCCAGGGAGAAGAAATGATGACGGCACGGATCGCCAAAGGGTTTGCACTGGCGGCGCTTGCGCTGGCTCTGGCGTCCTGCGGCGGCCGTCAGCCGTTGAAGCCGGTGCAGGGCCAGCGCTTGCCCGCCGTGCCGGTGGGCGCGGCGACGTCGCCCACAGCGGCGCAACTCACCACGCCCTCGATCCAGGCGCGGCCCGAACGGAACGTCGAACTGCTCGTCCAGTCAAAGGTGCGCAACGACGATGCGTTCGACCTGCCGCCCGAGAGGGACCCCAAATAAGATTTCGCTAGGACAAAAGCCTTGGACCATTTCAACTATGTCGACGGCGCCATGCTGGTGGAGCAGGTGCCGATGGCGGAGATCGCCGCGCGGGTCGGTACGCCTGTCTACATCTATTCGACCGCGACGCTCACTCGCCATGTCGGCGTGTTTCGTGAAGGACTCTCGCAACTTGACGATCCGCTGATCGCCTTTGCGGTGAAGGCCAATCCCAATGCCGCCGTGCTGGCGACGCTGGCGAAGCTGGGGCTGGGTGCGGACGTGGTGTCGGCGGGCGAATTGCTGCGCGCCATCGCTGCGGGCATTCCGGCGAACCGCATCGTATTCTCCGGCGTCGGCAAGACCGCCGACGAAATGCGCATCGCGCTGGAACAGGGCATCTACCAGTTCAATCTGGAGAGCGAGCCTGAGGCGGAAATGCTCTCCGAAGTCGCGCTGTCGATGGGGAAGAAGGCCCCGGTCGCCTATCGCATCAACCCCGATGTCGACGCGGGCACCCATGCCAAGATTTCGACCGGCAAGTCGGAAAACAAGTTCGGCATTCCCTATGACCGCGCGCTGGCGAGCTATGCCGCCGCCCGCGATCTCCTCGGCCTGGATGTGCAGGGCGTCGCCGTGCATATCGGCAGCCAGCTCACGGACCTCAAGCCGCTGGAGGCCGCCTTCATCAAGGTCGGCGCGCTGATCGAGAAGCTGCGCGGCGAGGGCCATGACATCCGCACCGCCGATCTCGGCGGCGGGCTTGGCGTGCCTTATGACCCCTCGCAGCCCTTGCCGCCCAGCCCCGCCGACTATGGCGCCATGGTTTGCCAAGTGACGCAGGGCTGGAACGTCCGCCTGATGTTCGAGCCGGGCCGCCTGATCGTCGGCAATGCGGGCGTGCTGCTCTCGCAGGTGGTGCGGGTGAAGCAGGGCGCGCAGGCGCCGTTCGTGATCGTCGACGCGGCGATGAACGACCTGCTGCGTCCCAGCCTCTACGATGCCTGGCACGATATCCGCGCCGTCCATCCCAAGGGCGATCGCGCCGCCGCCAATGTCGTCGGGCCGGTGTGCGAGACGGGCGATACCTTCGCCATGCATCGCGACATGGATGTGGTGGGCGCGGGCGATCTGGTCGCCTTCATGACTGCGGGTGCCTATGGCGCGACCATGGCGAGCACCTATAACAGCCGCGCGCTGACCCCCGAAGTGCTGGTGTCGGGCGACAAATGGGCCGTGGTCCGCGCCCGCCCGCCGATTGAGGCGCTGATCAAGGGTGACAGCATCCCGGACTGGGTGAACAGCTGATGCAGAGCCTGCCCGTCTTCCTGCGATTGCAAGGGCGGGCCGTCATCCTGACGGGGGAAGGCGAGGCGGCGGATGCCAAGCGTCGCCTGTTGGAGCGGGCAGGCGCACGGATCGTCGACGAGGCGGCGGCGGCGGCGCTGGCCATCGTGTCGGATGGCGACGAGGCGGCCGTTGCGCGGCTCAAGGCACGCGGCATATTGGTGAATGCGACCGACAGGCCGGACCTTTGCGACTTCACTTTGCCCGCCATTGTCGACCGGGAGCCGGTGCTGATCGCCATTGGCACGGGGGGCGCTTCGGCGGGGCTGGCGAAAGCGCTTCGGCAGCGGATCGAGGCCATGCTGCCCGCGCGACTGGGCGCATTGGCGACGGCGCTTCACGATGCGCGCGGGGCGATCCGGGCGCGCTGGCCCGATGCGGCGGCCCGGCGGCGCGCGATTGATGCCGGGCTTGCTGTGGGCGGGGTGATCGATCCGTTGTCGGACAGCGCGTCGGATGATGTGCCGGACTGGCTGGCCGGCGGTGTCGAGGGCAAGCGTAGCCGGCTTGAACCGATCAAGCTGCTGTCCGCCGACCCCGATGATCTGACATTGCGGGCGGCCCGCCTGCTGGGCGAGGCGGATCGCGTCTATCACGCGCCCGATGTGCCCACCGCGATCCTCGACCGGGCGCGGGCCGATGCCGTCCGTATCGTGGCAAGCGCGCTGCCCGCTGAACCGGGCGAGGGCCTGTCGCTCTGGCTGGAGATGATGCCATAAGCCGGGTCTTTGTCTTCGACGGAGCCAAGGCGCACGAAATCTCGCTGGAGGATTTCCTCGCGCGGACGGACGATGCGCCGTTTAGCTGGATTCACGCCGATGGTTGGCGGGAGGATGCCCGCGCCGTCGTTTCCCAATGCGACCATATGCCCCAGGCTGCGCTGTCCGCGCTGTTGGCGCAGGAGACCCGACCGCGCTGTACGCTGATGGGGCATGGTGCGCTGATCAATCTGCGCGGGCTGGGTTCAGGGGATGACGATAGCGGTGATCCGCTGGTGTCGATCCGCCTCTGGGCGGAGCAGGCGCGCGTTATTTCTGTGAGTTACCGCCGGCTCGCCGCGATGGAGTCGGTCACGGCGCAGATGCTCGACGGCAGGATTCGCGATCCGGGCGACCTGATCGCCGAGTTCGCCCAGCAGATCACGGAGGCGCTGGACCCGGACGTCGCGGAACTGGGCGACGGGCTGGACGAGATTGAGAGCGCGCTGACCCAGCATGGTCCGGCCGAAGCGCGGCGGCGCGTGTCGGAAATCCGCGCGACCGCCATTGGCTATCGCCGTTTCATTGCGCCGCAGCGACAGGCCCTTGAACGGTTGTCCGCGGCGGAGGCGCATTGGCTGGAACCCGATGACCGGCTGCATTTGCAGGAAGCCGCCGACCGATGCGCGCGCATGGCCGAAGAACTGGAAGCGGTGCGCGAACGGTCTGCGCTGGCCCATGAAGAACTGACCGACCTGCGCGCCGAACAGATGAACCGGCAGGCGCTGATCATTTCGATCGTCGCGCTGGTGTTCCTGCCGCTGACCTTCCTGACCGGCCTGCTGGGCATGAATGTGGAGGGTATTCCCTTCGCCCATGCACCCTGGGCTTTCTGGGGCGTGGTGGGGGTCTGCGTTGCGATGGCGGCGGCGATCGGCGGCTGGTTCGTCGCGACGCAGTGGCTGAAGTGAAACGCGTCAGTTGCGCGAGGCGTTGAGCCGCTCAATCTCGTCATGCAGCGCCTGGATGGACGACACCAGCCGCATCCGGTCCGCCTGCATTTCCGCCAGCGCGTCGCGCGTTTCGCCCAGTTCCAGGGCACGACGCGCTATGCGCGCGTCCAGTTCGGCATTGTGCCGGGTCAGCGCGCCCAATTGCTCCGCTCGTGCGCAGAGATGGCGCAGGCGCACGTCGAGCAGGTCGAAATCATAGGGTTTCACCACATGATCGTCGGCCCCCGCCGCCAGCGCCTCGACGGCGGAGACGGTTTCCTGTCGGCCGCCGATCATCACGAAACAGCTGTTTTCCGCCAGAGCCGCCGCGCGGATCTTCCGCATCGTTGCAATGGCCGGCAGCAGCGTCAGCCCCATGTCGATCATCACGATGTCCACCGGCCGCGTCACCAGCAGGGTCAGCGCGACAAAGCCGTTTTCCGCGGCCGCGACATCATAGCCCAGATGCGACAGCCGGCGCGCGACGACCGCGCGGGACGTTGCGTCCTCATCCACCAGCAACAGCCGCAGCCTGCGCGCCGTCCGGGCGTCGTTGGGGTTTGGCTCCGGCCGGGACCGGCGAATCGCATCGCGCTTCCAAAATTGCATGATGATCAACTCCTGCGGCGGGCAGGGTAGGTCGGGCGCGCAAAGAAATGGTTAACGGTCAGGCAGGGCGATCATCCGGCGCATAGGCCCGCAGGAAGCAATCGAGGGCGAAGCTGACATCGGCGTCGATCTGCACCTCCGTGGGCTGGGATATCTGCCCCATCAGCATCAACTGGTGGCAACCCGAAAGCAGCAGGGTCATGAATGTACGCGCCGCCTGTTCCGGGTCCGCCTTGCGCAGAAGGCCACGGTCCATCGCCTGTTCCAGAAAGGCCGCGATCAGCATGCGGGTATGTCGGGGCGCAAGATTGTAGAATATCGCGCCCATTTCGGGGAAACGCCCCGCTTCCGACGTGACCAGCCGGTTCAGCGCGATAGCATCGGGTGAAGTCACCTTCTGCAGCAGGTTGATCCCCAGCCGGTACAGCGTCCGGTCAAGATCGCCCTGGTGATCGAGGATCGCCGCCAGACGCTCGCGATAGGTGGTCGTCGCATCGTCCAGAACGGCGGAGAACAACGCTTCCTTGGACGGGAAATAGCTCCACAGCGTTCCCTTCGACCCGCCCATCTCCGCCGCAATCGACGACATGGTCGTGGCCGCATAGCCATTGTTCAGAAAGGACCGGGCCGCCACCTCCAATATCGCCTTGCGCCGCTCGCGGCGGCGCGTCTCCCGGCGGCTGAGGGTGGAATCGCAGTTCGTCATAAAACCGTACCATATAGTACGCTATTTCGGTTGACAAGGATTCGCAACGGGAGCAAAGGCCAATTTCATACTATCTGGTACGGTTTGATATGCCCGTGAGTCGTCCCTTGAGCCGCTCTGCCTTTTTTCGTCGCGCCGGGCCGGTAGCCCTGTTCCCGTTGTTGCTGCCCGCCTGTGCGGCGGTGCCCGATCTTGGTCCCAAGCCGGTGGTGCGAGCGCCCGACACTGTCGCGGCGGAGCGCAGTCTGCAGGCGGACGCTGTTGCCCAATGGCCGTCCGAAGGCTGGTGGAAGGCCTATGGCGATCCGCAGCTCGATGCGCTGATCGAGGAAGGGCTGAAGGGGTCGCCTGACGTCGCGGCCGCTGCCGCCCGCTTCCGGCAGGCCGGGGCCGTCGTGCAGCAGGCGGGGGCGCCCCTGCTCCCGTCGGTCGATCTGGACGCCAAGGGCGGCGCGACCAAGTCGAGCTATAATATGGGGATGCCCAAGGAATTCGTGCCCAAGGGCTGGCTTGGCACGGGGCAGGTGGCGCTGAATTTCGGGTTCGACCTGGATATCTGGGGCAAGAATCGCGCGGCGCTGGCGGCGGTGACCTCCGAAGCGCGGGCGGCGGAGATCGATGCCCGGCAGGCGCGGTTGGCGCTGGCGACCGGGGTGGCCGATGCCTATGCCGACCTCGCCAGACTCTATGATGAGCGCGATATCCAGGTCCGCGCGCTGGAAATCCGGACCGCCAGCCAGAAGCTGGTGGCCGATCGCCGCGCCAACGGGCTGGAAACGCGCGGCAGCGAGCGGCGGGCCGATGCCACCGTGTCATCCGCCAAGGCGCAGCTCGCCGGTGCCGAACAGGCGATCGCGGTGCGCCAGCATCAGATCGCCGCGCTGATCGGCGCCGGGCCGGATCGCGGCCTTGCCATTACCCGGCCGCAGCTCAGCAAGCTGGGGCCACTGGGCCTGCCCGGCGATGTCACCACCAATCTGGTCGCGCGCCGCCCGGACATCGCCGCGGCGCTCGCCCGGACGGAGGCGGCCGCCAAGCGGATCAAGGTGGCGCGGGCCGATTTCTTCCCTGCGATCCGCCTGAGCGCGTTGATCGGCGTGCAATCGCTGGGGTATCAGACCTTGCTTCAGGGCAGCCAGTTTGTCGGCGGACCCAGTTCCTTTATGGATACGCTGTTCAAGAAGGATTCGTTGTTCGGCAATGCCGGGCCGGCTGTCAGCCTGCCGATCTTCCATGGCGGGGCGCTTCGCGGCCAGTATCGCGGCGCCCGCGCCACCTATGACGAGGCGGTGGCATCCTATGACAAGACCGTGCTCGGCGCCTATCAGCAGGTGGCCGACGCCGTGACCGGACGCCGGACGCTGGATCAGCGGCTGGCCGATGCCCGCGCTGCGATGGCCGCGTCCGAGGAAGCCTATGGCATTGCGCGCCAGCGTTATGAAGGCGGCCTCAACACCTATCTTGACGTGTTGAACGTGGAGGACCAGCTTCTGGCCACCCGCCAGACCGTCTCCGAGTTGGAGGCAAGCGCCTTCACGCTCGACATTGCCCTCATTCGCGCGCTGGGCGGCGGCTTTGCCGACAGCGACCCTTCCAAGGATACCTCCCATGGCTGACGCCACGCCCGAATTCACCGCGCAAGCGAGCAAGGCTGAAAATGCCGACGATGCCGCCGCGCAGCGTCAGGAAATCCGCAAGAAATGGATGGTGCGGCTGACGCTGGCCGTGTTGGTCATCGGCGGGGCTTATGCGATCTGGTATCTGCTCATCGGGCGCAACCATGTCAGCACCGACAATGCCTATGTGAATGCGGAGGTGGCGCAGGTGACGCCGCTGATTTCCGCCCAGGCCGTCGAGGTGCTCGTGACCGACACGCAATCGGTCAAGCGCGGCGACATATTGGTGAAGCTCGATCCGACCAACGCCCGTATCGCGGTGGCGCAGGCGGAGGCCGATCTCGCCGAAGCGAAGCGCAGATTCCGCCAGACCGTCGCGACCAGCGGCGCATTGGCTGCGCAGGTCGACGCCCGTGGCGCCGACATCAATCAGGCGCGCGCCCAGCTGGCGACGGCGCAGGCCGATTTCGACAAGGCCCGCATCGACCTCAAGCGGCGCGAGGCGCTGGCGCCCAACGGCGCGGTTTCGGGCGAGGAGCTGACCAGCGCGCGCAAGGGCTATGCCGCTGCGCAGGCGGCGCTGGAGCAGGCGCACGCCGGAGTGGCGACGGCGGAGGCGACGCGTGGCGCGGCCAGCGGGCAACTCGCCGCCAATGACGCGCTGGTGCGCGGATCGACCATCGACACCGATCCCGCCGTGCTGGCGGCGAAGGCGAAGCTCGACAATGCCCGGCTGGACCTTGACCGTTCGATCATCCGCGCGCCGATCGACGGCGTGGTGACGCGGCGGTCGGTGCAGGTCGGCCAGCGTGTCGCGCAGGGCACGCCGATCATGAGCATCGTGCCGCTCGCCCAGGTCTATGTCGACGCCAATTTCAAGGAACGCCAGCTTGGCCGGGTGAAGGTCGGCATGCCCGCCACCGTCACGTCCGACCTGTATGGCAGCGGCGTCGTCTATCATGGCAAGGTCGTCGGTTTCTCCGGCGGCACGGGGTCTTCCATGGCGCTGATCCCGGCGCAGAACGCGACCGGCAACTGGATCAAGGTGGTGCAGCGCCTGCCGGTTCGCATTGCACTCGACCCCAGGGAACTGGCCGCGCATCCGTTGCGCGTGGGCCTCTCCATGGACGCCGAGATCGACCTTTCCGCCGAATAAGGAAGCCTTTTCCGTGAGCCGTCCGGCAGAGACATTCTCGCTCCTGGCGCCCCGTCATCGCCTGTTGGCGGGGCTGACGCTGGCGCTCAGCAATTTCATGGTCGTGCTCGACCTGACCATCGCCAATGTGTCGGTGCCGCATATCGCCGGCAATCTGGGCATTTCCGCCGATCAGGGCACCTGGATCATCACCAGCTATGCCGTGGCGGAGGCGATCTGCGTGCCGCTGACCGGCTGGCTGGCGCAGCGTTTCGGCGCGGTGCGGCTGTTCACCCTGGGCATGGTCGGCTTCGGCCTGTTCTCGCTGCTGTGCGGCCTGTCGATGAGCCTGGGCATGCTGGTCGTCTGCCGCATCGGCCAGGGTCTGTGCGGCGGGCCGCTGATGCCCATGTCGCAAACGCTGTTGATGCGGATCTATCCGCCGGAACAGCGCGGGCGCGTCATGGGGCTTTGGGCGATGACGACGCTGCTGGGTCCGGCGCTGGGGCCGATCGTCGGCGGTTATATCAGCGACAATTGGAGCTGGCACTGGATCTTCTTCATCAACCTGCCGATTGCCGTCCTGTGCGTCTTTTCCGCGCTGGTGCTGCTGCGCCCGGTGGAAACGGAGCGGGTGAAGCTGCCCATCGACTATGTTGGCCTGGTGCTGCTGATCTTCTGGATCGGTTGCCTGCAGGTCATGCTGGATATTGGGCGTGACCGCGACTGGTTCGGCGATCCGCTGATCGTCGTGCTGGCGGTGTTGGCGGCGGTCGGTTTCTGCGTCTTCCTGATCTGGGAACTGACCGAGGAGCACCCCGTCGTCGATCTGCGCGTATTCCGCCATGTGGGCTTCACCTCCGGCGTGTTCACGCTGGCGCTGTGCTTCGGCGCCTATTTCGCCAGTATCGTCATCATTCCGCAATGGTTGCAGATGTCGATGGGCTATACCGCCGCCTGGTCGGGATACGCGACGGCGATGACGGCGATGACGGCGCTGTTCGTGGCGCCCATTGCCGGGCGGCTGGTGACCAAGGTTGATGTGCGCATCATGATTTCGTGCGCCGTGGCCTGGATCGGCCTGATGACGCTGTGGCGGGCGCAGTGGACCACCGATGCCGATTTCTGGACGATTGCGCTGCCGCAATTTGTCCAGGGCTTTGGCATGCCCTTCTTCATGATCCCGCTCACGACGCTGACCCTGGGGTCGGTCCGACCGGAAGAAACGGCCTCTGCCGCGGGCATGCAGAATTTCCTGCGCACGCTGGCCATCGCCATTTCCACCTCGATCGTGCTGACCGGCTGGAGCGATGGGCAGCGCGTCTCACGCAACGAAATGGTCGGTACGCTGAATTCCGATGGAACCATCTCCGTTCTGACGGGCCGGGGCTTCTCGCAGGATCAGGCGCGGCAGGTCGTGGCCAATCTGGTGGATGCGCAGTCGTTGGTGGTGTCGATGAACCATGTCTTCTACATGGCGGCGGTGGTGCTGTTCGTGGCGGCGGCCCTGGTGTGGCTTGCGCCACGTCCGACCGGCAAGGTGGATACGTCTGCGGCGCATTGAGCGCCTCCTAAAGCCCGACCCGCCGGCCGATGCCGATCGCTTCGAGAAAGGCCCTGTCATGGCTGGTGACGATCAACGCGCCGTCGAAGGCGGCCAGCCCACGCTCGATGGCGGTTATGGAGTCGAGGTCGAGATGGTTGGTCGGCTCGTCCAGCATCAGCAGCGGCGGCAGCGTATCTCCACCCAGCACGCAGGCGAGACCTGCGCGCAGCAGTTGCCCGCCGCTCAGCGTCCCCACACGTTGTAACGCCAGATCGGCGCGAAAGCGAAAGCGGGCCAGCGCCGCGCGCACCGCATTATCCGTTACCGCCGGATGCAGCCGGGCGAAATTGTCGGCAATGCTGCGATGCGGGTCGAGCAGGCTGACGCGCTGATCGAGCAGGGCGCAGTCGACCGATAGCCGCACCGTACCGGAAAGGGGCGGCAACTGGCCCGCGATCAGCTTCAGCAGCGTCGATTTGCCCGCGCCATTGGGGCCGGTTATCGCGATCCGTTCCGGCCCCGTCACGCGCAGACTGAAACCACGCAGCACCGGCGCTTCGGGCGCATAGCCCGCCGTCACATCGTCCAGCCGGACAATCGGCCGGTCGGCCTGAACGCCGGTCGGGGGCAGCGCGACGGTCAGGCTCTCGACGACCTCGATGCGGCTGCGCGCCGCCTGCGCCGCTTCTTCGGCTTCGCGGTGGAGCCTCTCGGCCAGTCGCGCGGCGTCGCCGCCGGACCCTTCCGCCCGGTTCTTGCGCAGGCCGATCAGGATGCGCGGCATGTCGCCCTTTGCGCCCTTGCGCGCCCCAGCAGCGTCGCGGCGTTGCTTGCGTTCGGTCGCGATCTGGGTTCGGCGGGCCATGTCCTTCATGCGCCGCTCGGCCTGTTCGAGCTCCTGTCCGGCGGCCGCCAGTTCGATGGCCTTGCGCTCGCGATAAGCCGTCCAGTTGCCGCCATAGCGGGTGATCCCAAGGGTCGTCAGCTCGGCAATCGCCTCCATCTCCTCCAGCAACGCGCGGTCATGGCTGACGACGATCGCGCCCGCCTTCCACTGGCCCAGCAGGGTCAGCAGGGCGGCGCGCCCTTCCGCATCCAGATTGTTGGTCGGCTCATCCAGCAAAAGGAAGTCGGGCCGGGCGAAGATCGCTCCAGCGAGCGCGGCGCGGCTGCGCTGGCCGCCGGACAGCGCGATCAGGGGTGTTTGAAGGTCTGCCGTCAGTCCAACCTGCGCCAGGCTTTCCTCGATCCGGCTGGGCAGGAGCCAGTCGCACGCTTCCAGTTCCGCCATGCTGGCTGTGCCCCTTTCCGCCTTGTCGAGCAGGGCCAGCCCCTCGCGCACGCCGAACAGGTCGGCGATGCTTTCATCCGGCGTGACCTGCACCGTCTGCCGCAGGGTCGCCACGCTGCCGTCGACCTGAATCCTGCCGCTGCCGGGCGTTTTTGTTCCGGCGATCAGCGCGAGCAGGGTCGACTTGCCGACGCCATTGCGTCCGACAAGGCCGATTCGTTCGGTGGTGAAGCGAAAATCGAGGTCCGAAAGGACGGATGATCCGTCAGGCGCGGACCAGCTGAGATGAGAAACGATGATCGAGGGCACGGGCATGGACTTTCCTGAAAGCAGAGCAATTGGGCTTTGCGATCAGATACTTGTCCATGACGGGTTCCTCCGGGAAATGAGGGGGCGTGATACAGCGCTGCACGGCCCTTGGCAACTGCGGGCTGGATGGCGCGATTGACGCGGCGCAGCATCGCCGTCACTGAATGGCAAAAAGGCGGGTGCATGCGAATCGTCATCATCGACGACAGCGGCCTGCGCGCGACGGTTCTGGAAGAAGGACTGCGCGAAGCGGGCTATGACGATATTCATATCGTGCCACCGCGCGGCGGCTTCGTCGCGCGGCTGGAGCGTATGGCGCCTGATGTCGTGTTGATGGACCTGGGCAGCCCCAGCCGCGATACGCTGGAGGAAATGCTGACCGTCAGCCGCGCGCTGGCCCGGCCCATCGCCATGTTCGTCGACCAGTCCGATGACAGCATGATCGGCGCGGCCATCGATGCGGGCGTGTCCGCCTATGTGGTGGACGGGCTGCGCAAGGAGCGGGTGAAGCCGGTGCTGGAACTGGCGGTGCGGCGTTTCAACGCCTTTGCCAAACTTCAGAGCGAACTGGACGAGGCGCGCACGGCGCTCAGCGACCGCAAGATCATCGACCGCGCCAAGTCCATATTGATGAGCCAGCGCGGCCTGTCGGAACCCGACGCCTATGCGCTGCTGCGGTCGAGCGCGATGAACCAGGGGAAGAAGATCGTGGATGTCGCCCAGGCCCTCATCACCGCCAGCGACCTGTTGGGAGGGATGTAATGACGACCGACCTGCGCATCGCCTTCCTGCCGCTGACCGACGCCGCCGTGCTGGCGGTGGCGCGGGAAAAGGGCTTTGCGGAAGAGGAGGGGCTGCATCTCGACCTCGTCCGCACGACAAGCTGGGCGACTTTGCGGGACCGACTTGTGTTCGGGCAGGTGCAGGCGGCGCATATGCTGGCGCCGCTGGCCGTCGCGGTGACGCTGGGACTCAGCCAGCAGGCCGCGCCGCTGTCCGCGCCTTATAAGCTCAACGTCAACGGCAATATGCTGGTGATGGCGAGCGCGTTCGCACAGGCGCTCGATCCCGATGTCGCCGCGCGGCTGGATGATCCGCTGGGCACGGCGCATGATTTCGCGGCGGCCATCGGGCTTTGGAAACGCAAGCCGGTGATCGGCGTCGTCCATCGCTTTTCCAGCCATTCGGTGATGCTGCGCTACTGGCTGGCGAGTGCGGGCGTGGACCCGGATCGCGATGTGGTGTTGCGCGTGCTGCCGCCCTCGCTCACGACCGAGGCGATGCGCGCGGGCGAGATTGACGGCTTCATCGCGGGCGAGCCGTGGGGCAGCGCGGCGGTCGATGCAGGGCTGGCCGAAGCGGTCGCCATCGGGGAGCGCATCTGGCGGCGCGGGGTGGAAAAGATACTGGCGTTCCGCACGCCCTGGCTGGAGGAAAATCCTGAGGTCGTCGACGGGTTGCTGCGGGCGCTGGTGCGTGCGGCGGCATGGTGCGACGAACCGGCCAATCATGAGACGCTGGCCCATTTGCTGTCGCAGCCCCATTATGTCGATCAACCCTCCGAACTGATCCTGCGCGCCCTGTCGGGCGGCATCGCGCCGCGAATCGACATGGCTCCGCTGTCCATGCCCGATTTCCTGCTTTTCTCGCGTGAGGCGACGCCCTTTCCATGGCGCAGTCAGGCGCTGTGGATCTATTCGCAGCTCGTCCGCTGGAAGATGGTGGAGCATAGCGCCGACAATGCGGCCAAGGCGGCGGCGGTGTTCCGTCCCGACATTTTCCGCCGCGCTCTGGCGGATAGTGATGTGCCGTTGCCCGGTGCCAGCATGAAGCTGGAAGGGGCGGTGGCCTCTCCGCTGGCGGTGGGGTCGAAGCGGGGCGAACTGACGCTGGGGCCGGATCGCTTCTTCGACGGGCGGGTGTTCGATCCCGAACGGATCGAGGATTTCCTTGCCAGTTTCTGATGCGGTGCGGCACCTGATTTTGTGCCTTGCAACATGAAACGAATCGCGAGATAAAGTAAGAGTCGCGCGACGAAGCGCGTTTTATCAGGATGAGCCTTCCCAGGGTTGGGACCCGCTCTCCTCCATATTTTGCAGCAAAGCCGCTGGCCGGATTTCGTGAAGAACGGGGTCCGGAGAGCGGCTTTTTTCGTGTCCATTTCACAAAGATTGAGGGACTTGCATCATGGCAACTGCTTATTGGGACCGCGACAAAAACGCGGAGGGGGAAGGCGGCCAGACAAGCTTCTGGAAGGCCGGGCATACGCCGACCCTGATCGCTGCTTTCCTCTATTTCGACCTCGCCTTCATGGTGTGGGTGCTGCTGGGGCCGCTGGCGCCCTCCATTTCCAAGGCGCTGGCGCTGACCCCGGCGGAAAAGGGCCTGATGGTCGCCGTTCCGACGCTGGCGGGGGCGATCCTGCGCGTCGTCAACGGGTTGCTGGTCGATCGCATCGGCTGCAAGCAGGCGGGCGCGATCAGTCAGGTCATTGTCATCCTTGGCCTGTTCGCGGCCTGGTTCATGGGCGTCAACAGCTTCGGCGGCACATTGGCGCTGGGCGTGATCCTGGGCTTTGCGGGGGCGAGCTTCGCGATCGCGCTGCCGCTCGCCAGCCGCTGGTATCCGGCCGAGCATCAGGGCAAGGCGATGGGCCTTGCGGGCATGGGTAATTCCGGCACGGTGCTGGCGTCGCTGTTCGCGCCGATGCTGGCCAAGGCTTTTGGTTGGAACGCCGTGCTGGGCCTCGCCTGCATTCCGCTGACCGTTGTTTTCGTCCTTTACATGCTGATGGCGAAAAATTCCCCCAACGCGCCCGCGCCGAAAAAGCTGGTGGACTATTTCCACCCGCTGAAAAGCGCCGATGCATGGTGGCTGATGGGCTTTTATTCGGTGACCTTTGGCGGCTTCGTGGGGTTGGCTGCTTCCCTGCCGATCTATTTCACCGACCAGTTCGGCCTGACCCCGGTGGTCGCGGGTTACTGCACGGCGGGCTGCGTGTTCGCCGGGTCGCTGGTCCGTCCGATGGGCGGCGCGCTGGCTGACAGGATCGGCGGCGTCAAGGCCCTGATGATGGTTTACATCATGGCCGCGCTGGCTCTGGCCGGGGTCGCCTATGCGCCGACGCTGTTCTCGGCCCTTGGCTTCTTCGTGGCCGCGATGCTGGCGCTGGGCGTCGGCAATGGGTCGGTCTTCCAGCTCGTGCCGCAACGTTTCAGCGAAGAGATTGGCGTCATGACGGGTCTGGTCGGCATGGCGGGCGGCATTGGCGGCTTCTACCTGGCGTCCTCGCTGGGAATCGCCAAGCAGTTCACCGGCAGCTTTGCACCCGGTTTCCTGATCTTCGCGGGGCTGGCCGTGGTGGCTTTCCTCGGCATCTCGCTGGTCCGTGCCCGCTGGCGCGCGACTTGGAGCACGGCCGCCCGTATCTGACGCGTTGACAGGAGGGGAGGCGGGGCGGCCCGCGAAGGCCGCCGCCCTTTCGCATGTGCGAAGATCGACGGGGCGGCAAACTTACCGCTTGACGCGAATCGCTGGGCGCATATGCTGCAATGCAAAGGACAGGGTTGTCCTTCCTAACATAGCTGCGGTGATCCACGGACGGATCAGCAAAGCGTGAATGATGGCAAGGCCGCCATCCAGACTTTTGGGTTCAAAGCCCAAGGGTCCGGATGGCGGCCTTTTTCTTTTCTGGAGTCAAGGGATGGATTTTCAGAGCAACGGACCGGAAACGGCGAGCGAAGAGGAAATCTTCGTGCCGTCCGAGGATGTTCAGGAACATCTGGTGGTCGTGGGCAACGGCATGGCCGGTTGCCGCGCGGTCGAGGAACTGCTGGCGCGGGATAAGGGGCGCTATCGCGTCACCATCTTCGGCGCAGAGCCTTATGTGAACTATAACCGCATCATGCTCTCGCCGGTTCTGGCCGGGGAAAAGAGCTTCGATGACATCATCATCAACAGCCGTGAATGGTATTCGGACAATAATATCGAGCTGATCGCGGGCGATCCGGTGACGGCCATAGACCGCACCGCAAAGACCGTCACGAGCCAGTCGGGTCGTACCGTCGGCTATGACAAGCTGCTGATCGCCACCGGGTCGGACCCCTTCATCATCCCGGTTCCGGGCAAGGACCTGCCGGGCGTGATCAGCTTCCGCGACATGAAGGATGTCGACACCATGCTGGAGGCCGCAAATAACGGCGGCAGCGCGGTGGTGATCGGCGGTGGTCTGCTGGGGCTGGAAGCCGCGCATGGCCTGACCCTGCGCGGCATGAAGGTGACGGTCATCCACCTCATGGACACGCTGATGGAGCGGCAGCTCGACGAAGCGGCGGGCTGGCTGCTCAAGACCGCGCTGGAAGGACGCGGCCAGACCATTCTGACCGGCGCCAACACCGAAGCCATTGTCGGCGACGGTAAGGTTGAGGGCGTCCGCCTGAAGGACGGCCGTGAAATCCCGGCCAGTCTGGTGGTGATGGCGGTGGGCATTCGCCCCTCGACCGCTCTGGCCCGCGAAGCCGGCATTGAGGTCAATCGCGGCATCAAGGTCGACGATCACATGGTGACGAGCGATCCCGATGTCCTCGCGGTCGGTGAATGCGTCGAGCATGACGGCAATGTTTACGGTCTTGTCGCGCCGCTGTGGGACATGTGCCGCAGCCTCGCGGACGGCCTGACCGACCAGCATACGGGTTATAAGGGGTCTGTCACCTCGACCAAGCTCAAGGTCGCGGGTCTGGATGTTTTCTCCGCCGGTGACTTCTCGGGTGGCGAGGGCTGCGAGGATATCGTCCTGCGCGACGCCTCGCGCGGGGTCTACAAGCGCGTCATTGTCAAGGACGACAGGATCGTCGGTGCAGTGCTTTATGGCGATACCGTCGATGGCGGCTGGTATTTCGACATGCTGAAGCGCGAAGAAGATGTCGTTGAAATCCGTGACCTGTTGATCTTCGGTCAAGCCTTCGCCTCGGGAGGAGGCGCGCTGGACCCTAAGGCGGCCGTTGCGGCGCTCTCGGACGATGCCGAGATTTGCGGCTGCAACGGCGTCAGCAAGGGCCAGGTCGTGTCCTGCATTGCAGCGGGCAATTGCAGCCTCGATGCGGTGCGCGCCACCTGCAAGGCGTCGGCAAGCTGCGGCAGCTGCACCGGTCTGGTCGAGAATCTGCTTAGCGTAGTGCTGGGCGACGATGTCGCTTCGGGTCCGAAGACGCTATGCAAATGCACCAGCTTCACCCATGACGATGTCCGCCGCGAGATCGTGGCGCAGAATATGCGCTCGATCCCGGAAGTGATGCAGCGTCTCCATTGGTCGACCCCGGATGGCTGCTCCTCCTGCCGCCCTGCGCTGAACTATTATCTGCTCTGCGCGCTGCCGGGTGAATATCAGGACGATCAGCAGAGCCGCTTCGTCAACGAGCGCATGCACGCCAACATCCAGAAGGACGGCACCTATTCGGTCGTCCCGCGCATGTGGGGTGGCCTCACCAACCCGCGTGAACTGCGCGCGATCGCCGATGTGGTCGAGAAATATGATGCGCCGATGGTGAAGGTGACGGGCGGCCAGCGCCTCGACATTTTCGGCATCAAGAAGGAAGACCTGCCTGCCGTCTGGGCCGACTTGAATGCCGCGGGCATGGTGTCGGGTCATGCCTATGGCAAGTCGCTGCGCACGGTGAAGACCTGCGTCGGCAGCGAATGGTGCCGCTTCGGCACGCAGGACTCGACCGGCCTTGGCGTCAAGATCGAGCGGATGACCTGGGGATCGTGGATGCCCCACAAGTTCAAGATCGCGGCGTCCGGCTGCCCCCGCAACTGCGCGGAGGCGACGATCAAGGATTTCGGGGTGGTCTGCGTGGACTCGGGCTATGAACTGCATGTCGGCGGCAATGGCGGCATCCATGTCCGCGCCACCGACCTGCTGTGCAAGGTGTCGACCGAGCAGGAGGCGCTCGATTATTGCGCCGCCTTCATCCAGCTCTACCGCGAGGAAGCGCGCTATCTGGAGCGCACCGCGCCCTGGATCGAGCGGGTCGGCGTCGAGTATGTCAAGCAACGGATCGTGGAAGATGACGCAGGCCGTGAAGCCCTGCGCGCCCGCTTCCTCTACTCGCAGAGCTTCAGCCAGGATGACCCCTGGGCGCAGCGCGCAGCCGGTGCGGACAGTGAACTGCACCAGCCTCTCGCCCCCATCGCCATCGCTGCGGAGTAATCACCATGACCGATTGGATCGACATCGGAACGCTGGCCGACATTCCCCAGCGCGGCGCCCGCACGGTTCAGATTGCCGGCGAAAAGGAAATCGCGGTGTTCCGCACCGGCGACGATCATGTCTTCGCGCTGGTCAATGAATGCCCGCACAAGAAGGGCCCGCTGAGCCATGGCATCGTCCATGGCCACAATGTCGCCTGCCCGTTGCACAACTGGAACATCGCCTTGAAAACGGGTGAGGCGCAGGGCGCGGACGAGGGCTGCACGCCGACCATCGAGGTCCGCCAAGAGGGCGGTCGCATCCTGATCGCCCGCCCAGCCAAGTTGAAGGCGGCCGCGTGAGCCATATGGTCCCCACTTTCAGCGGGGACCGGGGTGGAGGGGGCGTGCTGGCCATCCCTTGCGGCACGCACCTCCACCCAATTCTCTCTTCAGGATATGAGGTAAAGGCATGAATCAGGCCATCCGCACCACCTGCGCCTATTGCGGCGTCGGCTGCGGCATCTCGGCCACGCCGACCGGGGGCCGGTCGGTCACGATCAAGGGCGATGAGGCGCATCCGGCCAATGGCGGGCGCCTCTGCTCCAAGGGCACGCATCTGGGCGAGACGGTGGGGCTGACGGGCCGCCTGCTGCACCCGATGGTCGGCTCCAAGCGGACGAGCTGGGACAAGGCGCTGGACCTTGTGGCGAAGAAATTTCGCGAAACCATCGAGCGTTACGGCCCGGACAGCGTGGCCTTCTACGTTTCCGGCCAGTTGATGACCGAAGATTATTATGTCGCCAACAAGCTGATGAAGGGCTTCATCGGCTCGGCGAACATCGACACCAACAGCCGCCTCTGCATGTCGAGCGCGGTCGCCGGGCATAGCCGCGCCTTTGGTGAAGATGTGGTGCCCGCCACCTATGGCGATCTGGAGGAAGCGGACCTGATCGTGCTGGTCGGCTCCAACACCGCCTGGTGCCATCCCATCGTCTATCAGCGCATCCAGGCCGCCCGCGCTGCTCGTGGCACCAAACTGGTGGTCATTGACCCGCGCCGCACCGAAACCTGCGAAGGCGCCGACCTGCATCTGCCCGTCAAGCCCGGCACCGACGTCGCGCTGATGAACGGCCTGCTGGCTTGGGTAGCGCAGGAAGGGATCACCGATCCGGCCTTCCTTGCCGATCATGTGAACGCCCCCGAAGGCTTTTGGGAGCATATCCGCACCGGCCATGATCTCTGGACCACGGCCAAGACCTGCGACATTGCCCCGGCGCTGCTCGAACAATTCTACAAGCTGTTTGCCGCGACCCCGCGCACGGTCACGATGTTCAGTCAGGGCATCAACCAGTCGATCCGCGGCACCGATCAGGTCAATGCGATCATCAACGTCCACCTCGCCACTGGCCGCATCGGCAAGCCGGGCGCGGCGCCCTTTTCGATCACTGGCCAGCCCAATGCCATGGGCGGGCGCGAGGTCGGCGGCCTTGCTTCGACGCTGGCGGCGCATATGGACTTCGCGCCGGACAATGTGGAACGGGTGGGCCGCTTCTGGGCCGCGCCGACCATGGCGACCAAGCCGGGTCTCAAAGCCGTCGACCTGTTCCGCGCCATCAACGAAGGCCGGGTCAAGGCGCTCTGGGTGATGGCGACCAACCCTGCTGTCTCGCTGCCCGATGCGGGCCGGGTGCGCGAGGCGCTGGAGGCCTGCCCCTTCGTCGTCGTGTCGGACATCATGGCCGACACCGACACTGGCGCCCATGCCGATGTCCGCCTGCCCGCCGCGGGCTGGGGCGAGAAGGACGGCACCGTCACCAATTCGGACCGCACCGTCAGCCGCCAGCGCCCCTTCCTCGCGCTGCCGGGAGAGGCCAAGCCCGACTGGTGGATCGTCAAGGAAGTCGCCCGCCGCATGGGCTGGCGCAATGCCTTCGCCTATGAGCGGCCCGCTGACATCTGGCGCGAACATGCCCGCCTGACCGCCTATCAGAATGACGGCCAGCGCGTACTGAACCTCCGGCGTCATGCCACCATCGGCAATGCAGCCTATGACGCCATGCAGCCGTTCCGCTGGGGGGATACCCCTTTCACCGATGGCCGCTTCCCGACCCCGGACGGCAAGGCGCGGCTGGTGTTGACGAAGCAGATGGAGATTCAGGAGCCGCTCAAACAATGGCCGATGACGCTCAACACCGGCCGCTATCGCGACCAGTGGCACACGATGAGCCGCACCGGCCTGTCTCCGAAACTCGCCCGCCATCGCGAGGAACCGCTGGTGGAAATCCACCCGCAGGATGCTGAGGAATTGGGCATCGCCGACCGTGATCTCGCCCGCGTCCAGACGGCGCAGGGCAACAGCATCTTTCGGGTGGCGATCAGCGAAGGCCAGCGTTTGGGGGAAATCTTCACCCCGATCCACTGGACGGATCAGGTTTCGACCGGCGGCCGCACCGGCCTGCTGCCCCGTCCGCTGGTCGATCCCCATTCGGGTCAGCCCGGTTTCAAGTCCACCCCGGCCAGCGTCGAGAGGGTCGCGACCGAATGGAAAGGCTTTCTGATCCTGCGCGGCCATGATCCGGTGCAACTGCCCTGCCTCTGGTCGACGCGGATCACCGTGCCGGGCGGCGCGCTCTACGAGATTGCGGGCAATGGCGACCCGGCGCGGCTCGACGCCTTCCTTCCGAAAGGCGACCGCGTCGAAGCCATGGATGCCTCGCGCGGGACCCGCCGCATCGCCACCATCAGCGAAGGCAGGCTCTGCGGTGTGCTGTTCGTGACCCGCACTGGCCTGTTGCCCTCGCGCGACTGGCTGATCCGGCAACTCGAAGCCGAAGGGGTGGGCGGCTCCGTCCTCGCCGCGCGCGGACCCGGCAGCCAGCCCGACAAGGGTGCGACCATCTGCGTCTGTTTCGACATTGGCCTGAACCAGATCGTCACGGCGATCCGCGAACAGGAACTGGTTGATGTCGCCGCCGTCGGCAAGGCGCTCGGCGCCGGAACCAATTGCGGGTCCTGCCGCCCCGCCATCGCCAATATCCTCGCCCAAAGCACGCAGGAGACGCTCCATGCAGCCGAATGAATTGCCAAAGAACCTGATCGCTCCCGGTGAAGTCTGGCTGGTCGGTGCAGGCCCCGGCGACCCGGACCTGCTGACCCGCAAGGCGGAAAAGCTGATCGCGGCGGCGGAGATCGTGTTCTACGACGCGCTGGTGGGACCGGGCGTGCTGGACCTGATCCCCGAGGGCGTGGAACGGTTCAGCGTCGGCAAGCGCTCCGGCCGCCACTCGAAGGCGCAGGAAAGCATCAACGACCTGCTGCTGGCGGCGGCCAGGGCAGGCAAGCGCGTCGTGCGTCTGAAGGGCGGCGATCCCTCGGTCTTCGGTCGCTCGGCGGAGGAAATGGAACATCTTGCCGCCGATGGCGTGCCCGTCCGCATCTGCCCCGGCATCACCACGGCGAGTGCGGCGGCGGCGAGCGGTCATGCCTCGCTCACCCTGCGGGGCGTGGCGCGGGGGCTGACACTCGTGACGGCGCATCTCAAGGCAGGCGAGCCGCTGAAGCTTGACTGGGATGCGCTGGCCAGCCCCGGCAGCACGCTCGGCATCTATATGGGTCGCGCCGCCGCCGGAGAAATCAGCCGCTCGCTGATCGCCGCTGGTCGCGATCCGGAAACGCCGGTGATGGTCGCGGTCAATGTCTCGCTGCCCAATGAGCGGCTGATCCGGGGCAAGCTGTCCGCCTTGGCCTTTCTGGTGGCGACGATCAGCGATGAGGACCCGACCCTGCTGCTGATCGGTGAGGCAGTCGCGGGTCAGAATATCCCGGCGGGTGCTATGGGCTGCCTTGCTCCCACCCCTCCAGATCTTCCGGTCGGTTGATATTGGGCAGCACCAGGTCCGGCCGCTCGACAATCCGCGCGCCGATCCGTTCCAGCCAGCCATAGATTGAGCGGTTATTCTCCTCGGCCAGATGCGCGTCCAGTTCGCTCGCTAGGCGGGCAGGCCAGAATCCGGCGAGTTGCTGTCCCTTTAGGATAGCCGCGCCGTCCCCGATCAGCGCCTCCGCCAGTCCCGCCGGATAGACCGGCATGTCGCAGCCCGTCGTCAGTACCGCATCATAACCCTGCGCCGCCGCATGGTGCAGCGCCGCGTTCAGCCCGCCCAGCGGCCCCATGTCCGGAGCGGGCCTGTCCGCCAGCCCGACCATGCCGGATAGCTGCCGCCCGCAGACCACCACCTGCTCCACATGGGCCCCCAGCGCCGCCGCCGCATGGTTCAGCAAGCTTCGCCCGGCCAGCATCGCCTGCGCCTTGTCGCTCCCAAAGCGGCTGGAGCGTCCTCCCGCCAGCACCGCGCCCAGCAATCGCATCCATTCGCTCCCCTTGGCAGGACCTTCGCTTTCCCTTATGGCGCTCGGCGATCGGGGAAACAAAGATAATGCGGAATGCCGCCATCTCTCTCCCGGCCACGCCCGCGCTGGCGCAGGACGGGATCATCGTCACCGCGCCCGGCCAGTTTGCCCTACCGTCCGAATTTCCGGCGGGATGCGGCATTGACCTGCCTGATGATATCCCGCGCGGCATCGACATAGGCGGGACCGCCGCAGACCGTCCATGCCTGCGGCACGCGAATGCGGGGGATCGCGCGCAGGATCGGATGATGCAGCATTTCGGTTCCCTGATCGACAACCCTCTCGCTGCCGCTTTCGACGATCAGCCAGTCGGGACGGGCGGCGATCAATTCCTCCAGCGAGAGTTGGGACAAAGCGGGCTTCCCCAGTTTCCCCGCCAGATTGACGAGGCCGGCGCGCTTCATCAGGTCGTCCACCAGCGTGCCCGTTCCCGTCATATAACCGCGCCGCTGATAATAGGCCGCAACCCCGCCGCGCCGCGCGCGGGGGAGGGTGGCGAGATCGCGGTTCATCCGGGCGATCAGCGCATCGCCCCGCTCGGGATGGCCGACCGCCGCCGCCACCTGCCGAATCTGGGTCACGATCATGGCATAGCCGTCCGCGCTCACCAGCCCCAAAGTCCTCCATCGCCCCGGCGGCGCGCCCACGATGCTGTCGCCGGCAGGAAAACCGATCAGCAGATCGGGCCGGATCGTCAGCACTTCCTCGGCTGGGCGCCTGAGCGTGCGAAAGGCGCGCGCCTTGCCGACCGCCGCCGACAGTTCCGGGTCATGGCCATAGGGGCTGAGCGCCGCGATCTGTCCCGGATCGGCCAGCGCCAGCACATATTGATCGGCGCAGGTGTTGAGCGAGACGATGCGTTTGGGCGGAGCGGGCGCGGCGCCGGTCAGCGCAAGCGCGCTGAATATCATGATGATCTTTTTGCGCTGCATTCCCGCGCCCTTCCTTTCAGCCTCGACAAGCCATCATGCGCCCGCAGGGACGGGAGCACGGAGCGCTTGAGACGCTCTAGCAAGCAGAATCGGGTTCGCAAGCCATGAGCGCCCGCCGCCACCCGCTGCTGATACCTGTCCTTCTGCTGCTGATCGTCGTGGCCGCGCTCGGCTCCCTCACTCTGGGCGCCGTGCCGCTCTCGCCAGCGCGCATCCTCGCGGTCCTGACTGGGGGTGGCGATGATGTCGCCCGCACGATCCTCATCGACCTGCGCCTGCCGCGCATGCTGCTCGGGCTGATCGTCGGCGCGATGCTGGGCCTGTCCGGCGCGGCGCTTCAGGGTTATTTGCGCAACCCCCTGGCCGAACCCTCCGTGCTCGGCGCGTCCAATGCCGCCGCTCTGGGAGCCGTTTGCGCGCTCTATTTCGGCGTTGCGCAGATCCATCCGCTGGCGCTTCCGGCGCTCGCCATCCTGACCAGTCTTATCGGCATCGGCGCGCTGTTCCTGCTTTCCGGACCTGCGGAAAGCCCGCTCACCCTGATCCTTGCCGGGATCGCCATCGCCACGCTGGCGGGGGCGGGGATCAGCCTGTCGCTCAACCTGTCGCCCAATCCCTTTGCGGCGATGGAGATCATGAGCTGGCTGATGGGGAGCCTGGAAAACCGCGCTTATGGTCATGTCTGGATCGCACTGCCCTGTGTGGCGGTCGGCGCGGCGTTGCTGATCGCCGACGGCCGGACGCTCGATGCGCTGACGCTGGGGGAGGATGGGGCGCAGGCGCTGGGCATCGACCTGCGTCAGGCGCGCCTGCGGCTGATGCTGGGCGTCGCCATCGGGGTGGGCGGCGCGGTGGCGGTGTCGGGGTCCATCGGCTTTGTCGGCCTGATCGTGCCGCATCTGGTGCGACCGCTGACCGACCGTTCGCCCTCCGCGATCCTGCTCCCCTCCATGCTGGGCGGCGCGGTGCTGCTGACTCTGGCGGATATCGGCGTGCGGCTGATCCCGACGAGCGGCGAACTCAAGCTGGGGGTGCTGACGGCCCTGCTGGGCGTGCCCGTCTTCCTGATCCATCTGATGCGGGAGCGGCGGCTATGGTGACGATCCGCACGCAGGACCTGTCCGTTCGTCTCGGCCGTCACCCGGCGGTGAACGGCATCGATCTCGCTCTGGAGCCGGGCCAACTGGTCGGCATTATTGGTCCCAATGGCGCGGGGAAGTCGACCCTGATCCGCGCGGTACTGGGTCTGGTGAAACGGGAGAGCGGCACGGTGCTGGTCGACGGCGTCGACAGCGGACGACTCAACCGGCGGGAGATTGCGAGGCGCATTGCCTATCTGCCTCAGGGCCAGACCCTGCACTGGCCGTTGGCGGTCGAACGGCTGGTGGCGCTGGGCCGGATGCCGCATCTTGGCCCCTTGTCGCGCCTGTCCGAAGAGGATGAGGCGCAGATCGACGTGGCGCTGACGCGCGCCGATGTGCTGCATCTCAAAGGGCGGGTGGCGACCGAACTTTCGGGCGGGGAGCGTGCCCGCGTGCTGCTCGCCCGAGCGTTGGCGGTGGGCGCGCCCGCGCTGATCGCGGATGAACCGCTGGCGGCGCTCGATCCGGGGCATCAGATCGATGTCATGGATTTGCTCAAGGCCGAGGCGCAGGCGGGAGCGTTGGTCGTGACGGTGCTGCACGATCTGAGCATGGCGGCGCGCTATTGCGATCGGCTGGTGTTGATGGATCGGGGCGCTCTGGTGGCTGACGGCGCGCCGCTGGAGGTGCTGACGGAAGCAAGCCTCGCCAGCGTCTATGGCATTTCCGCCTGTATCGAACCCGATGGCGAATGGCCGCTGATTTTGCCGACGGGGCGGGTCAAAGGCTGAACTTATTGCCGTTCCCGCGGAGGCGGGAACGACATGGTATGGAAGGGGGAGCGCTTACTCCGCAAAAGCACGCGGCGCTGGAGCGACGACCGTAAAGGTCCCCGCGCCAATCTCCGACACTTCCAGCGCCCGTTCCGCAATCCCGTCGCGCCCGAAGCGGAACGCCCCGTCGATCCCGGCAAAGCCGCCCGCATCGCGCAGCCGTGCCGCCGGGAAGGTTGTCCCCGGCTTCCAGTCGCGCGCGATCCGCACGGTCAGCAGCACGGCATCATAGCCCAGCGCCGAAAGGCGGAACGGCGCATTGCCGTAACGCGCCCGATATTTGGTCGCGAGTTGGCGGTACAGCCCATCCGACACGCTGGCGAACCACGCACCGCGCAGCACCGGACTGGAGGCAAGGCCACTGTCGGTATTCCACAATTCCGTGCCCAGCAGTCGCGCCGTCGCGCCGCCATTCTTCCGCACGATCGGCGCGACCTGCATCGCCACCTTGCCGCTGTCCGCGATCAGCAGCGCGTCATAGCTGGATGAAGCCTGCAATTTCTTGACCGCTGCCGCGATCGAGGCCGGGGTCCGGTCAAAGGTCTGCATCGACACGACGGTCCCGCCCGCGCTTTCGACCGCGCGCAGCAGCGACGTGCCCGACCGCTCGCCATAGGTGCCCTTGGGCACCAGCGCGGCGAAGTGCGACAGGCCCTTGCCCTTGGCGAAATCGACCACGCGCTCGATCGACTGATTGGGGTTGTAGCCCATGATGTAGACGCCGTTCCCGGCCACGCTCACATCGTTGGAAAAGCTGATGACCGGCACATTGGCTCGCGCCGCGATCGGTCCGACGATCCGCGCATCCTCGGCCAGCAGGGGGCCGAGAATCAGCTTGTTGCCGTCCGCCAGCGCCTTGTTCGCCGCTGCCGCCGCGCCCATGCCGGTGTCATAGGTGGTGATGCGCACCTTGTCGGCCTTGGTATCCAGCAATGCGAGGGTGGTGGCATTGGCGATGGACTGGCCGACCCCGGCATTGGGTCCGCTCATCGGCACCAGCAACGCGATGCGATGGCGCAGCGTGTCGGTGGGCAGGCCTTCGGTGACTTCCGGGCCGGTCTGCGCCGGGCCGGTCGGCTGGGCCGGACCCGGCCCCTTGGGCACGATCGACTGACAGGCTGCGACCAGCAAAGCCGTCGCGGCGAACAAAATCCGCCCGGCGCGTTTCATCGAAGCGAACAAGTCCGCTTGCCGGGGGGCATCCGTCTCTGTCATCTGGCGTCCTTATGGATACTGAACCATCTCGTCTTGAGGCAGGGCTTTACATCGTTGCGGGGCCGATCGGCAACCTTGGAGACCTAACCCCCCGCGCCGCCGAAGTCCTGCGGCTGGCCGATGTGGTCGCCGTGGAAGATACACGGGTCAGCGCACGTTTGTTGCGCCATGCCGGATCGGACCGGCCGATGGTCCCCTATCACGATCATAGCGCTGAAGGGGTCCGCGCCCGTCTGATCGAGCGGATGGCGAGCGAATCGGTGGCGCTGCTTTCGGATGCGGGGACGCCGCTCATCTCCGATCCGGGCTACAAGCTGGTGCGCGATGCGCGGGCGGCTGGGCGCAGGATCACGACCTTGCCCGGTCCCAGCGCCGCCATCGCCGCGCTCACTTTGTCAGGGCTTCCGACCGACCGTTTCCTGTTCATGGGCTTCCTGCCGTCGAAACAGAAGGCGCGGGGCGATGCCTTGGGTGAGGTTGCGGCCTTGCGCGCCACGCTGGTCTTCTACGAAAGCGGCCCGCGCCTCTCGGAAAGCCTGGCCGCCATGGCCGAACATCTGGGCGACCGCGAAGCCGCCGTCAGCCGCGAGATCAGCAAGGCCTTTGAAGAAACCGCCACCGGCACGCTGACTGAACTGTCCGCCCGCTATGCCGACGCCCCGCCCAAGGGCGAGATCGTCGTCATCGTCGGCCCACCCGGCGAAGCACCCCCCGCCAGCGCCGAGGATGCCGATGCGGCGCTGCTCGAAGCGATGGGGCGGCTCCCTGTCTCCAAGGCGGCGGGTGAGGTCGCGAAGAAACTCGGCCTCGACCGCCGGGCGCTGTACGACCGCGCGCTGGAACTCAAGGGGTGAAGAAAAAGGCCGCCGAAAAGCGCGGACGGCAGGCTGAGCGCATCGCGGGCTGGTGGCTGCGCCTGAAGGGCTGGCAGATCGTCGGCCGCCGGATGCGCACGCCTGCGGGCGAGGTCGATCTGGTTGCCCGGCGCGGCAGGATGCTCGTTTTCGTCGAGGTGAAGGCACGGGCCACCGGCGCCGATCTTGACCTTGCCATCGACGAACGCCGCCTGTCCCGCGTCGCTGCGGCGGCGGAAATCCTCTTCTACGACCTCGCCGAACCGGGCGACGACATGCGAATCGACGTCATGCTCCTTGCACCGGGCCGTCCACCACGCCATCTGGCCAATGTCTGGCATGGGGGGTAAGAGCCTTCCGCCATTGGAAGGAACGCGAAACGCCCATGACCCAGCTTAACCCGCTCACCGTCGCCGTACAGATGGACCCGATGGAAGGGATCAAGATCGGTGGCGATTCGACCTTCCACATCATGTTGGCGGGGCAGGCGAGGGGGCATCGGCTCTATCATTATCTCGCGCCCGACCTCACCTATCGCGACGGCCGCGTGCTGGCCAAGGCGCGCCCGGTGAAGGTGCAGAAGGTCGAGGGCGATCATTATGCCCTCGGTGAGCCGGAGATTCTCGATCTCGGCCGCGATGTCGATGTGGTGCTGATGCGGCAGGACCCGCCCTTTGATCTCAGCTATATCACCGCCACCCATTTGCTGGAACGGGTTAGGCAAGAGACGCTGGTGGTGAACGACCCCGCCTCCGTCCGCAATGCGCCGGAAAAGCTGTTCGTGCTCGACTATGCGCGCTTCATGCCGCCGACGATGATCACCCGCGATCTGGAAGAGGTGAAGTCTTTCCTCGCCCAGCATGGCGAGGTCGTGGTGAAGCCGCTTTACGGCAATGCGGGCAACGCCGTCTTTCATGTGGGGCAGTCCGGCGCGAATCTCTCGGCGCTGGTGGAACTGTTCAAGAGCTCCTGGGTCGAGCCTTTCATGGTTCAGGCCTTCATCCCCGGCGTCGCGCAGGGCGACAAGCGCATCGTCCTGATCGACGGCGAAGTCGCGGGCGCGATCAACCGCATCCCCGGTGCGGGCGAGATCCGTTCGAACCTCGCAGTGGGCGGATCGGCGGCCAAGACCGAACTGACCGACCGCGAACTGGAAATCTGCGCCGCCATGGGACCGGAACTAAAGCGTCGTGGCCTGCTGTTCGTCGGCATCGACGTGATCGGCGGCGAGTGGCTGACGGAAATCAACGTGACGTCTCCGACGGGCATTGTGTCCATCGATGTCTTCAACGGCACCGATACCGGCGGCATGATCTGGGACGCGATCGACGCCCGGCTGGCGGCGAGGGCAGCCGCCTGAGCAATAGTGCGCCCTGATGACCGACTGGGTTCTCCGCCTGATTGACGCAGGCGGCTATTGGGGCGTGTTCGCCCTGATGGTGATCGAAAATGTCTTTCCGCCCATCCCCTCCGAACTCATCATGGGGATTGGCGGTATCCGCGTCGGGCAGGGGCGGATGGACATGGGCTGGCTGCTGCTCGCAGGGACGCTCGGCACCACGGTCGGCAATTATTTCTGGTATCTGATCGGGCATGTGCTGGGCTTTGGCCGGCTGAAACCGATCGTCGACCGCTACGGCCGTTGGGCGACGCTGGAATGGAAGGATGTCGAGGCGCTGGACCATATTTTCGGCAAATATGGGCAGATCGTCGTGTTCGTCTTCCGCTTCATGCCTGCTTTCCGCACGATGATTTCGCTGCCCGCCGGGCTGTTCCGCATGGGTCATGTCCGCTTCCTGATCTGGACGACCGGCGGCGCGCTGGTGTGGAATGTCATCCTGGCCTATGCGGGCTACGTCCTCGGCCAGAATTTCCGCGACATCGACAAATATGTGGGACCCGTCGCGACCGCCTGCGTGATCGGCGCGCTAGTCTTCTACCTGTGGCGCCTCGTCATATGGAAACCGCGCGGTTAGGCGCGCGGATGCGCGTTGCGGTAGATATCGAGCAGATGCGCCGCATCCACCTGCGTATAGATTTGGGTGGAGGACAGGCTGGCATGGCCGAGCAATTCCTGAAGCGACCGTAAATCCGCCCCACGCCCCAGCAGATGCGTCGCGAAGCTGTGCCGCAGCGCATGGGGCGTCGTCCGGTCCGACAGCCCCAGCCGTCCCCGCGCACCCTGCACCGCGCGCCGGATCAGGGCGGCGGACAGCGGCCCGCCCCGTGCACCCCGGAACAGTGGCGTATCCTTTTCCGCCGCAAAGGGGCAGAGCGCGACATAGCTACCCAGTGCCTGCCGAACCTGCGGCAGCAACGGCACGATCCGCGTCTTGCCCCGCTTGCCTGTCACCCGCAGCGTTTCCCCCAGCGGCAGCACCGCCCCGGTCAGCCCCATTGCTTCCCCGATGCGCAGGCCCGCCCCGTACAGCAGCAGCAGCACCGCCCAGTCCCGCGCGCCGATCCATGGCTCGCGCGCCGTTTCGGCAATATCCTCCGCCAGCGCCACGGCTTCATCGGGCGACACCGGGCGCGGCAACCCACGCTTCACCCGCGGTCCTTTCAGCATCGGCACCCGCGCATCCTCGCCGCCGACGAATTTCAGGAACCCCCGCACCGCCGACAATTCCCGCGCCGCCGACACATTGCCGATCCCGTCCATCCGGCGGGCGGTCAGGAAGGCGCGCAGATCGGCCTGCTCGACCCTGGCCAGAGTCGCCGCCGTCACCGCCTCGCCGCGATGTTCCTCCAGAAAGGCGATCAGCCGTTCCGCCGTCGCCACATAGGCGCGTACCGTGTGAACCGACCGTCGCCGGTCGAGCGCCAGATGGTGCCGCCATCGCTCGCAAAGATCGCCCGAACCCGTCATGGCTTCACTGTAGGCGAGGGGATCGCCCTTGAAAACCGCCCGGAAATGGGCACATGGGGAATATGGCACCTTCCTTCGATCCGGCCGATGTCCCGACCGGGACGCTGATGCAGCTCTCTCCGCTGGTGGGGCGTGTGCTGGCGCCCAATCCCTCGCCCTTCACCTATACCGGCACGCAAACCTATCTGGTGGGCGTGGAGGATGTGGCGGTCGTCGATCCCGGCCCGGACGATCCGGCGCATCTGGACGCGCTGTTGGCGGCGATTGGCGGCCGCCCGGTCACGGCGATCCTGTGCACCCACACCCATCGCGACCACAGCCCCGCCGCCGCGCCGCTCAGCGCGCTGACCGGGGCCCCCATCATCGGTTGCGCGCCGCTGACGCTGGACGATGACGGCCCCCGCGCCGATGCGGCCTTCGATGCCGCCTACCGCCCTGACCGGGTGCTGACGGATGGCGAGCGGATCGAGGGCAAGGGCTGGACGCTGGAAGCCGTCGCGACCCCCGGCCACACCTCCAACCATCTCTGCTTCGCCCTGATCGAGGAAGCTGCGCTCTTTACCGGGGATCATGTGATGGGCTGGTCGACCAGTGTCGTCTCGCCCCCCGATGGCGACATGACCGCCTATATGGCGTCGATGCAGCGCCTGCTCGACCGGACGGATGCGATCTTCTACCCGGCGCATGGCGATCCGGTGGAAAGCCCCCAGCGTCTGGTGCGCGGCATGATGGGCCACCGCAAGCAGCGGGAGGGCCAGATCATGCGCTTCCTCCAACGCCATGGCGCGTCGGAAATCCCGACCATGGTCGCGGAAATGTACAAGGGCGTCGACCCGCGCCTGCACAGCGCGGCGGGCCGCTCCGTTCTCGCGCATCTGATTGACCTCGACGGACGCGGCATCGCCGCCGCGACGGGGGACGGGCGATGGCAGTTGCGCTGAAACGCTTTGGCGGGCCGATTGCCGCCGCGCTGATCCTGCTGGCCGTGGGCGCGGCCATGCTGGTCGGCTGGCACCGCTATGAGCGCGACTATACGGTGAGCGTGGAGGATGACGGCTCCGCCGTCACCAAGGTCATTGCCCAGCGTTTCGCCGGTGCCTCCAGCCTCAAGGTGTCGGAACTGTCCGGCACGATCCAGAGCACGGCGCAGGATGTGCGCGGCTTTGGCTGGCTGAAATCGGATCAGGTCGTGAAGATGCCCTTCTCGGTCGATTATTTCATCGACGTCAGCGGCATCGACGCGAGCGATCTGGAATGGAATGAGAAGACCCGCACGCTCATCATCAATGCGCCCGATGTGAAGCCGGCCCGCCCCAATATCGATGAGAGCCGCCGGACGCTGGTCCAGACCAACGGCCTGTTCGTGACGCGCAAGGCGGGTGAGGAACTCAGCCGCCGGACCTCGCTCCACGCGCAGGGCCGGGCCGAAAAGGAAGCCCGCTCGCCCGAGCGCATGGCGCAGGCGCGTGATTATGGCCGCGCTGCGCTGGGCAAGCTGCTCGGCGCGCCGCTCGGGGCCTTGGGCTATGGCGATGCGCGGGTGATCGTCACCTTCCCGCCGGAACGGGCGAAGCGCAACCCCGAGCAATGGGACGTCACCACACCGATCAATGAGGTACTGGCCAACAGGCGGCAGGCCCGCTAGGGGCGCGCATGGAGGCCGAGAGGAGTTAGGGACATGACTGCAATGACCACCATCCCGCAGGGGATCGACCTGCGCGCGGAGATCGATCGGCTGCGCAAGGAACGCAATGCCGTCATCCTGGGCCATTATTATCAGAAACCGGAAATTCAGGACCTGTCCGATTTCGTCGGCGATTCCCTGGAACTCTCGCGCAAGGCGGCGGAGACGGATGCGGACGTCATCGCTTTCTGCGGCGTGCGCTTCATGGCGGAAACCGCGAAGATTCTTTCGCCGGAAAAGATCGTCGTGCTGCCCGACATGGACGCGGGTTGTTCACTGGAGGACAGCTGTCCCCCGACGCAGTTCAAGGCCTTTCGCGAAGCCCATCCCGATCATATCGCCTTGAGCTACATCAACTGCTCGGCCGAGGTGAAGGCATTGAGCGACATCATCGTCACCTCCTCCTCGGCGGAAAAGATCCTGGCGCAGATTCCGAAGGACCAGAAGATCATCTTCGGCCCTGACAAGCATCTGGGCGGCTATCTGAAGCGCAAGCTGGGCCGCGACATGCTGCTCTGGCCGGGCGTTTGCATCGTGCATGAGGCGTTCAGCGAAACCGAATTGCTGAAGCTCAAGGGCCAGCATCCCGACGCGCCGATCGCCGCGCACCCGGAATGCCCGCCCTATATCGTCGACCATGCCGATTATGTGGGTTCGACCAGCGGCATTCTTGAATTCTCGAAGACCATGCCCGGCGACACGCTGATCGTCGCCACCGAACCGCATATCATCCATCAGATGCAGAAGGCGGTGCCGGAAAAGACGTTCATCGGCGCGCCCGGCGCGGACGGCAATTGCAACTGCAATATCTGCCCGTACATGGCGCTCAACACGATGGAAAAGCTCTATCTGGCGCTCCGCGACCTCCAGCCGCGCATCGAAATGGACGAGGAACTGCGCCTCGGCGCGAAGAAGAGCCTCGACCGCATGCTCGAAATGGCGAGCGGCACGGTCGGGCAGGGTGATCTGGGCAATCGCTGATCCGGGGGAAGGGCGGGGTGAAGCGTTTTCCGGATAAGGGAAAACGCTTCCGTTTTTTGTTGCCGCATTTTCCGAGCCGTTGACCGTAAACAGTCAACTCGAAAATGCTCTAACCCCCGCCCATCTCCGCCGCCAGTTCCGCCACGACCCCTTCCAGCTGATCCAGCCCGCTGTTCGTCCCTTCCTCGAAGCCGACGTCCAGATATTCATCCCGCATTGCCTTGCTCTCGAAGACGGTATGATGGGTCAGCAGCGTCCGCCCCTCCGCATCCTCGGCAAAGCTGATCGTCGTCACCATCACCGGCGATCCGGGTTCCTCGAAACGATTGTCATAGCGGATGCGCTGATTGGGCAGGATCTCCATATAGGTGCCGCCAAAGGGCGGACCCAGTTCGCCCTCGTCATTGGTCATCTGGAACCGGAAGCGGCCTCCCACCCGAAAATCCATCTCGCATTTTGTAAGCGGCCAGCCGATCGGCCCGAACCAGCGTTTCACATGCACCGGATCGGCATGGGCGTCGAAGACCAGATGGGCAGGGGCATCGATCAGCCGGGTAATGAAGATCTCGCGGACGGATTCGGGTTCGTCGCTCATATATCCTCTCCTTCAATGTGCCAGTCCCCTGGGAATGCGCCAGCAACGGCCTTGCGGACCGAGGGGCTGTCAACCGCCCGGCAACTGTGCCACATCGCTCGGCCATGAGCGCTGATTCTTCCTCCTTTTCGCTTCCCGGCTTCGATCTTGACGCCTTCATCGCTTCCACACTGGCTGAAGATCTCGGCCCCGAAGGCCGCGACGTCACCAGCGAGGCTGTGATTCCCGCCGATGCGATCTTCGATGGGGTGATGGACAGCCGTGACGCCGTGACGCTGGCCGGGCTGCCGATCGCCGCCGCCTTCTTCCGCGCGCTTGACCCGGATGTGGAGATCGAGCTGCTGAAACAGGATGGCGATCGCGTTTCCGCTGGCACCGACATCATGCGCATCCGGGGCAAGGCCCGCGCCATGCTCACCGCCGAGCGGTCCGCGCTCAACACCGTTCAGCATCTGACCGGCATCGCGACGATGACCCGCGCCTATGTCGACGCGATCCTGGGCACCGGCGCGACCCTGCTCGACACGCGCAAGACCATTCCGGGCCTGCGCGTGCTGGAGAAATATGCGACGCGGCAGGGCGGCGCGACCAATCACCGCATGGGTCTGTGGGATGCGGCGATGATCAAGGACAATCATGTCGCCGTCGCCGGATCGGTCGAGGAAGCGGTGCGCCGCGCGGCCGCCGCCGGGATCGCCAGCATCATTGTGGAGGTCGACCGCATCGACCAGATCGAACCGGCGCTTGGCGCAGGGGCCACCCATCTCCTCCTCGACAATATGGATGCGGCCACCCTGCGCGGCGCGGTCACGCTGATCGGCGGGCGCGTGCCCACCGAAAGCTCGGGCGGCGTGACGCTCGACACCATCCGCGCCAAGGCGGAAACCGGCGTCACCTATATCAGCGTCGGCCGTCTCACCCAGTCGGCGCCAGCCGCCGATATCGGGCTGGACTTTGCTTTTGCGTAAGGCGCTCCTGCTGCTGGCGCTCGTTGCCCCCGCTCCGGCGCTGGCACAGGCCGCCCAGTGCAGCATTCCCGAGCAACTTCCCCGTCCCCGCGTCGAAGGTCCGACTTCGAAGGAACCTCGCCGGGTTTTGCCGATCGGCAGCTATACGTTGGCGATCAGTTGGTCGCCGCAATATTGCTCCGGCGCGCAGGGACGGAAGGATGATTTCCAGTGCAGCGGTCGCCATGGTCGTTTCGGTTTCACGCTGCACGGCCTCTGGCCGGACGGTTATGGCAAGGAATGGCCGCAATATTGCCAGGCCGCCGCGCCGCTGTCGCGGGCCATCATCCGCCAGCATATTTGTTCCACGCCTTCGGTGCAGTTGATCCAGCATGAATGGGTGAAGCATGGCACCTGCATGCCCACAACGCCGGACCGCTTCTTCGCCCTGTCGCGCAAATTTTATCAGGCGCTGCGTTATCCGGACATGAAAGCGCTCGCCAGCCAACCAGCCCTTACCGCCGGCGCCTTCGCACAGGCCTTCGCGGCGGCGAACAGGGGTCTGAGCGCCGATATGATGCGCGTCACCGCCACGCGCGACAATGGGTTGAGCGAAGTGTGGCTCTGCATGGACCGCAAGATGCGCTACACCCGCTGCCCCGCCCATCAGGGCGGCGTCAGTCCCGAAACAGTGCTGAAGATCGCTCCGCCCGCTTGAACCAACTTAACCGTCGATCACCACGGTCGAGGGATGATGCCGGTCCATATGCTTGCGGATGATCCGCAAATTTTTCGTGTTCGACTTGTAGAAAAAGTCGAAAATATCCCCGGCAAAGGGAATGGCGCCGACCAGCGTGTCGAAACCGATATTGGCCGCCATACGGGTCAGTTGCCATTTCGACATCCCCAGATTGCGCGCTTCCCATACGATCCACGCGCCCATCGCCGCCGTCGCGAAGTCGCCCACCACCGGGATCAGCCCGACCAGACTGTCCAGCCCGACCCGGCGATTGGTGCCGGGAATCACGAACAGTCCTTCCAACAGGGCCTCCATCGCCTCGATCCGCTTGCGAATCGAGGCCGGATCGCGGCCAAAACCCGGCATGTCGCGCATGACCCGATCAAACTGTTCCTGCGAAATCGCCATCCTCTGTCCTCCAGAGACGCTAATTGGTGCTCTTGAACAGATGGTTCAATGGGTGCCGCGCTCTGGGGGACGCCGTGAAGCCGGTCAGCCGCCGCGCGACCAGTGACCAGCGCACCGGCGCACCCAGCGCAATATAGCCATTATGCGCCTGCATCAGCGCTTCGGCCTGCGCCACGCGCGCCATGCGTTCGTCCAGTGAACTGGCCAGACTTGCCGCCTGCAACGCGGCATCGGCCTCCGCCGAACAATGCACCTTCCGCGCGCAGCCGATCCGCCCGAGATACCAGAGCACGCTGTCATAGGCCGCGACCTCATCGACCAGCCGCAGATCCGAATCCTCTTCCAGCGCAACCCGTTCGACCGCCAGGCCGATCATGCCAAGATTGTACCGCACCAGCCCGAACAGCATCGTCGCCCCCGGTCCCCTGGGCAGCGCCAGCCGCAGCACCGGCGGATCGCCATTTTCGCTGCGCCAGCGCTTGATGACCGCCTGTCCCTGCGCCCAGCGGTCCGCCATCGCCATTCCGGTCCAGTCGGGGACGGCGGGCGGCCCCGGCAGGTCGATCTGTCCCGGCACGATCTGCTCGGTCGTGGCCCAGCCACCGACCGGGAACAGGACCGGCAACTGGCTGCGGTCGATGGCCATGTTGATCGCCCGCCGCACGCCGTCGTCGTCCAGCAATTTGCTCCGGTTCCCGCTCTGGCCGGTCACCGCCAGCCCCAACAGGCCCTGCACCGGATCGATCCGCACATCGTCGCGATCCACACCCGCCGGGACGAGCAGCGGCAAGTCGGAAAAGCGCCCGCCCAACACCAGCGCCGCCTTGTCCTGCTGGAAGCGCACAATGGCGAGCGCCGCCCGCTCGGCGCGCAGGATGCGGGTCTGCCAGGCAGGCACCGGCAGTTCGTCGCCGGATTCGTTGGTCGCCCGCTCGACCGGCACCAGCTTCAGCGCCTTGCCCTGCGCAATCCGGCGATAGGGGCCGGTCCCGCCGTCGCGCGACAGCACCGCCATTTGCGGCTGGGCCAACATTTGGAGCAGATAGGGGCGCGGCGCCGCCAGCCGGATCTCGATCACTTCGCCGGTCATCGCCACCACGTCCTGCACGGCGTCCAGCGGCCCGTCCGGGTCCAGCCGCCGCAGCATGTCGATGCGCGACATCAATATCCGCCCGGCGTCCTTCGCCGTCACCTTGGTCCCGTCGGGCCAGAAGGCACGGCGCAGGCGGAAGATATAGCTGCGCCCCTCATCCTGCACGATCCAGCGCTGCGCGAGCGCGGGCAGAATCTCCCCGCTGGCGTCGAAGGCGACCAGTCCCTGCGCCGTAGCCTCCAGAAACAGTTTCGATCCCGGATCGGGCAGATAGTCCAGCGGCTTGGCGAAATCGGCCGGCGTGCCGATGACACTCACCGTCACCGGCCCGCTGCCCTCGTCCGAACAGCCGCCGAGCGCCGCGCCCAGCAGGGCGAGGCAGGCGAAAGTGCGGCGGGGCAGGGATAAGGACATGCCCGGCAAGGCTTAACGCGCATCTGCCTTGCCGCCAACCGCTCATAGGCCTGAACCGTCATGTCCCATAGCGGAACAGCTTTTTGTTAACCATAACTCTACCTTGGCCGGACCCGGCCATATGCCTATAACTTTGGTTATGCGCCTCTTTTCGACCATCCTGCTGCTGTCCGCTGCCGTGACGGCCACCGCGCTGGCACAGGGTGTCGCGTCGCCCTTCACCGTGGCGGAGAGCGGGCGCAGCTATGCGACGCTACGGGATGCGATCCGGGCCATCGGCAACGGTCGCGGCACCGTCATCGTGGCGCCGGGCAGCTACGCCCAATGCGCGGTGCAACAGGGCGGCGACGTCACGATCCGCGCGCAGAAAGCCGGCAGCGTGATCCTGGACGGCGTTGCCTGCGAAGAAAAGGCGGCGCTGGTGCTGCGCGGCCGGTCGAGCACGATCGAAGGTCTTGTCTTCCAGAATCTGCGCGTGCCCGACGGCAATGGCGCGGGCGTCAGGCTGGAAAGCGGCAATCTTAGCGTCATCAACAGCCTGTTCCGCAATAGCGAGGAAGGCATATTGACCGGCGATGCGCCCGGCAACAGCATCAGCATCGACAGGTCGACCTTCCGCCATCTGGGGCGCTGCGACCGTGATCTTGCCTGCGCGCACGGCATCTATGTAGGCCGCTATGGCAGCCTGTCCGTCACCCGTTCGCGCTTCGATCAGGGCGATGGCGGCCATTATCTGAAGAGCCGCGCGCGCCGCGTGACGATCACCGACAACAGTTTCGACGACAGCGCGGGTCGGCTCACCAATTACATGATCGACCTTTCCAACGGCGCGAGCGGGACGATCAGCGGCAATGAAATGGTGCAGGGGAAGGATAAGGACAATTACAGCGCCTTCATCACCGTTGCGCCGGAAGGCCGCGAACAGGACAGCGCGGGTCTGACGATCGCCAATAACGGCGCATCCTTCGTTCCCGGTTTGCAGCGCAGCAGCAGCTTCGTCGCCAATTTCACCGACGATGCGGTGAAGATCGGGCCTAATCGCCTGGCCGACGGGATCAAGGTCACGGACCGGCGGTAAACCGGGAAAGCTTGCATCCCTGCGCGCGCAGGCCGATATTCGGCCCATGCGCACCACCTACAGCTCGGCCACCGTCCGCCTTTATCATCTCAGCGACGCCGATGGCGGCGGCGCGGCGACGACGCTGTTCTACGGTCCCCTGAGCGAGGCCCTGTCGATCGCGGAGCAGCAGCCGCAGGATGTGCAGGACGGCCTTTTCTTGGCCACCGACAATGATGTGGTGGCTTATCTCGACCTTATAGAGTCCTAGTTTTCTTTCTTTCCGGACGCTGGAACCAAGCGGGCCGAAGCCGGTTGATCCGGCAATGGCGGTGGGCGTCGGCTGCGGCAGGCCGATCTGCATTGAAGGGAAAAGGGGCGAACGGGTCCGGCTGATGTCAGCCGGACCCGTACACGCAGCCTTTATCCGTCCGCAAATCCGAACGGCGCATGGGTCCGCCGGAAATCCTCCGGCAGCATGTCGCGGCCGATGGGGGGAGCGGAGCGGGCCATGCACTGGCTGCGGTGGCAAAGGCGGCAGGTGACGCCGATGGGGGTCGGTTCCTCCGCCGCTTCCCCTGCGGCATAGATCAGTCGATGGGCATGTTCCGCCGCGCAAGCGAGCGCGATGGCGCGCTCGATCCGGGGTGCGCCCCAGCCGCCGCCGCCCGCCGTCACTGTCCGCGCGACAGAAAAGAAACGCTGGCCGTCGGGCAGTTCCAGCCATTGCGTCAGCACCTCGCGCGGCCGTTCGAAGGCATGGTGCACCGACCAGAGCGGGCAGGAGCCGCCGTGGCGGGCAAAGGGAAAGCCTGCGCTGTCCAGCCGTTTGCTGACATTGCCCGCCTGATCCACCCGCAGGAAGAAGAAGGGCACGCGCTCCTGCCCCGGCTTTTGTAGGGTGGTCAGCCGGTGCGCCGTCTGTTCGAAACTGGTGCCGAATTGCCGCGCCAGCGCTTCCACATCATAGCGTCGCGCCTCCACCGCCTTGGCGAAGGGGCCATAGGGCATCAGGATCGCCGCCGCGGCATAATTGGCGAGCGCCCGCCGGGTCAGCCGCCGTCCGCTTTCGCTGGCGAACTGGCTGTCCTTCAACAGCGCCTCGAAATCGCGCCGCATCTCCAGATAGGCGATTTGCAGGGCAAGCTGGAACTGGGTGCTTGCCCCGTCCAGCGCATCGTCCAGCAGCACCGCGTCGCGATGCCGGTCCAGCCGCCGCATCGACCCCGCCATCACGTCGGAAGGCAGGCGGCGCACGCGCAGATTATGCCGGGCCTTGAGCCATCCGGCGAGCCCGCCCGCCGCCTCGACTTCCGCCGCCAGCTTCTCGCCCGCGTCGTCGAGCAGCGGGAAGCTGTTGCGCCGCGCCCCGAGGAAACGCCGCGATTCGGCCACGGGGTCGGGTGCTTCGGTGGTATCTTCACGCTCCACGCCCTTGTCGGCGAGCGCCAATTGCTCCTCGCGATAGGCGGTGTGCAGGCGCAGCAAAGCTTCGGTGATGCCGGGATAGTTGACCGCGACATCCCCGGTCGCCAGCACAGGCAGGTCGATATCCGCGAACATCGGGTCCTTGAGGACCGCCTGCAACCGGGCAGTCTGTTCCGCCCCGCCGTCCCCGGCCAGCTCGCTCATGTCCATCTTATAGGTCCGCGCGAGCCGCAGCAGCATGTCGGCGGTCAGTGGCCGCTGATTGCGCTCCAGCAACGCCACATAGCTGGCCGAAATCTCAAGGTCCGCCGCCATATCGGCCTGAGTCAGCCCCAGCTCGCGCCGCAGCCTGCGCAGGCGTGGCCCCATGTAAACCGGACGATCCTTGGCCATTTCCGTAACGCTCCTGTG
The DNA here is from genome assembly GCF_013375555.1 of Sphingobium sp. EM0848. NCBI lineage: Bacteria > Pseudomonadati > Pseudomonadota > Alphaproteobacteria > Sphingomonadales > Sphingobiaceae > Sphingobium > Sphingobium sp. EM0848. Next base: position 2,073,114 of record NZ_JABXWB010000001.1, on the reverse strand, counting down.
CAGGCTTTACAACTTTACACGCAAATATTGTAAAGTTCTACAACTGAACTTCGCGCCCTCTGCCGCATCCGCGAACAGTCTCGTAAGCCAGCCCCACAAGTTCGCCTCTCATTGGATGGAATCGACGCTCATGACCTACCAACAGGAAATCACGAAGGCTGGCGCCACCATCGGCGGTCAGGGCCATTGGGATGGCATCGCGCCCGAATCGGTTGCGCGCATGCGCCTTCAGAACCGTTTCCACACCGGCCTCGACATTGCGCGCTACACCGCCGCGATCATGCGCCGCGACATGGCCGCCTATGACGCCGATCCGGCCAATTACACCCAGTCGCTGGGCTGCTGGCACGGTTTCATCGGTCAGCAGAAGATGATCAGCATCAAGAAGCATTTCGGCACCACCAAGGGCCGTTACCTGTATCTGTCCGGCTGGATGGTCGCCGCGCTGCGCAGCGAATTCGGCCCGCTGCCCGACCAGTCGATGCATGAAAAGACCAGCGTTCCGATGCTGATCGAGGAACTCTACACCTTCCTGAAGCAGGCCGACGCCCGCGAACTGGGCATGATGTTCCGCGACCTGGATGCCGCCCGCGAAGCCGGGGATGAGGTCAAGGCGCAGAAGATCCAGCACGATATCGACAATTACGAAACCCATGTCGTTCCGATCGTCGCGGACATCGACGCCGGTTTCGGCAATGCCGAGGCGACCTATCTGCTCGCCAAGAAGTTCATCGAAGCCGGCGCCTGCTGCATCCAGATCGAAAATCAGGTCTCGGACGAAAAGCAGTGCGGCCATCAGGACGGCAAGGTCACGGTTCCGCATGAGGACTTCCTCGCGAAGATCCGCGCGGTTCGTTACGCCTTCCTGGAACTGGGCATCGACGACGGCATCATCGTCGCCCGCACCGACTCGCTGGGCGCGGGGCTGACCAAGCAGATCGCCTACAGCCGCGAGGATGGCGATCTGGGCGACCAGTATAACGGCTTCCTCGACGTCGAGGAGGTCACCGACATCACCACCCTGCGCGGCGATGTCGTTCTGGCCCGCGACGGCAAGCTGTTCCGCCCCAGGCGCCTGCCGTCCAACCTCTTCCAGTTCCGCACCGGCACGGGCGAGGATCGCTGCGTCCTTGACTGCATCACCTCGCTCCAGAATGGCGCGGACCTGCTCTGGATCGAGACGGAAAAGCCGCACATCGAGCAGATCGCAGGCATGGTCGACCGCATCCGCGAAGTCGTCCCCAATGCGAAGCTGGTCTACAACAACTCGCCCAGCTTCAACTGGACGCTGAACTTCCGCCAGCAGGTGTTCGACCGCTGGACGGCGGAAGGCAAGGATGTCAGTGCCTATGACCGCGACAGGCTGATGAGCGCCGATTATGACGCGACCGATCTGGGCCGTGAAGCCGATGAGAAGATCCGTACCTTCCAGAAGGATGCGGCGGCGCGGGCCGGTATCTTCCATCACCTCATCACCCTGCCGACCTATCACACGGCTGCCTTGTCGACCGACAATCTGGCCAAGGAATATTTCGGTGAGGCGGGCATGCTGGGCTATGTCGAAGGCGTCCAGCGCAAGGAAATCCGTCAGGGCATCGCCTGCGTGAAGCACCAGAACATGTCCGGGTCGGACATTGGCGATGATCATAAGGAATATTTCGCGGGTGAAGCGGCCCTGAAGGCCGGCGGCATCCACAATACGATGAATCAGTTTGCGGCTTAAAAGCCGCGGGGGAACCAGTTTGCAGCCTAAAGGCTGCGGGGGAATCCGTTTGCGGCCGACAAGCCGCTGACCGATCCGGGTCGCGGGAGTGCAGTCTCGCGCGATCAGGGTGGAAGGACTGGACGGCCCGGAGCATCACGCTCCGGGCCGTTTTTTCATAAGGACAGCTTGTGAAATCCCTTGGCCGTTCCGGCTTTTGTCCGGTTGTGGAAAGGCTTATCCTTGGCGCGCCTTTATAGGGGAGAAACCGATGTCCTACACCCTCATCACCGCCAACCGGAATTATTCGAGCTGGTCGCTGCGCCCATGGGTGCTGATGAAGGCGCTGGAAATCCCCTTCGCCGACCGGATCGAGCCGTTCGAAGCGGCGGAAAATTACGCCGCCTTCCGCTCTTTTTCTCCCACCGGGCAGGTGCCCGCGCTGATCGACGGCGACCGGACGGTGTGGGATTCGCTCGGCATCACCCTCTATCTTGGCGATCGTCATCCGAAGGTCTGGCCCAGTGATGAAGTGGCAAGGGCGTGGGCGCAGTCGGCCGTAGCCGAAATGCACAGCGGCTTTGCGACGCTGCGCAATGATTGCCCGATGAATGTCGGGGTGCGCGTGGAGATGCGGATGCCTTCGCCCGCGCTCAACCGGAACATCGCCCGGCTCACCGAACTTTGGGACGAGGGGCTTGTCCGTTTCGGTGGGCCGTTCCTTGGCGGAAGGGCCTTCACGGCTGCCGATGCCTTTTACGCGCCGGTCGCTTTCCGGGTGCGCACCTATGGACTGAATGTCGGGTCGGCGGCGCAGGCCTGGGTCGATCATATGCTGGCACTGCCCGCGATGCGCGAATGGGAGGCGGCGGCGCTGGCCGAAACATGGCGAGAGGCAAGCCATGAAGCCGAAGTGGGCGCGGCTGGTCGCATCGTGGAAGATTACCGCGCCATTGAGAGCGCGCTGCGTTAACTCGGATGTAGGGCGCGCGCTCTAAGTTTTCTTGTCGCATCGTGTTAAGCGGAAAACCCGAGCTTGGAGTCACGTGCCTCCGGCTCGCCCACTTTTCCGCACGATGCTCTAACGTCCTGACCTTGCGTCATCGCAGCGCGACTATGGGCGGGAACAGGAAAAATTGACCCCATTTTCCTCTTCCGCCCGGCTCTGTCTGGGTCTAGGGGGAGGGCTATGACCCAGCCCCGCACGCTTTATGAGAAGATTTGGGACGCGCATGTCGTTGAACGGCGTCCTGATGGAACCTGCCTGATCTACATCGACCGCCATCTTGTGCATGAGGTGACGAGTCCGCAGGCTTTCGAAGGGCTTCGTCTTGCCGGACGCAAGGTGCGCCGCGCCGATCTGACCCTTGCGGTGCCGGATCATAACCTGCCGACGACCCCGCGTCGCGACGCGGCGGGCAACCGCATCCCGATCGATGATCCGGAAAGCGCGCAGCAACTCGCCGCGCTGGAGAAGAACGCCCCGGAATTCGGCATCCGTTATATCGGCGATGCCGATGCGGAGCAGGGCATCGTCCACGTCGTCGGGCCGGAGCAGGGCTTCACCCTGCCGGGCACCACGCTGGTCTGCGGCGACAGCCATACCAGTTCGCATGGTGCGCTGGGCGCGCTGGCCTTCGGCATCGGTACGTCGGAGGTCGAACATGTGCTCGCCACCCAGACGCTGCTCCTGAAGCAGTCGAAGACCATGGAAGTCGTGGTCGAGGGTGAACTGGGCTTCGGTGTCACGCCCAAGGATGTGGCGCTGGCGATCTGCGGCCGCATCGGCACGGCGGGCGGCACCGGCTATGTCATGGAATATCGCGGCTCGGCTTTCCGCGACATGTCGATCGAGGGACGCCTGACCGTCGCCAACATGTCGATCGAGGCGGGCGCGCGCTCGGGCCTGTTCGCGCCCGATGAAAAGACCTTCGCTTACCTCAAGGGTCGCCCCATGGCGCCCAAGGGTGCTGAGTGGGACGCCGCCGTCGCCTATTGGAAGACGCTGGCGACTGACGAAGGCGCGGTGTTCGACAAGACCGTCGTGATCAATGCGGCTGAGATCGTCCCCAATGTCACCTGGGGCACCAGCCCCGAGGATGTGGTGCCGGTGACGGGCGTGGTGCCCGATCCGGAGAGCTTCACCGACGCCTCCAAGCGCGCCGCCGCGCAGAAGTCGCTCGACTATATGGGGCTCACCGCCGGGCAGCGGATGGAGGATGTGGCGATCGAGCATATCTTCATCGGCAGCTGCACCAACAGCCGGATCGAGGATCTGCGCGCCGCCGCCGACCTGCTCAAGGGCCGTCACATCGCGGCGGGGGTCAAGCATGCGATGGTCGTGCCCGGATCGGGTCTGGTCAAGCGTCAGGCCGAAGCCGAAGGGCTGGACCGCATCTTCACCGACGCCGGTTTCGAATGGCGTGAACCGGGCTGCTCCGCCTGCCTCGGCATGAATCCGGACAAGGTGCCCGCGGGCGAGCGCTGCGCCTCGACCAGCAACCGCAATTTCATGGGCCGGCAGGGACCGGGGTCGCGGACGCATCTCGTCTCGCCCGTCATGGCCGCCGCCGCCGCCATCACCGGACACCTCACGGACGTGCGCGAACTGATGGGTGAAAAAAGGGGAGAGGCGGTCGCATGAAGAAAGTATTCTGGCTGCTGGCGCTGGGTGCGCTGGCAAGTGCCGCGATGGCGGCGACCCTGGGGCGTGCGCAAGCCACGCACCATCCGGCGAGCAAGCAGGTTGCGCATTGATGGAAAAGCTGAATATCGTTGACGGCAAGGCCTATCCGTTCGGGATGAAGAATGTCGACACCGACATCGTCATCCCGGCGCATTGGCTCAAGACCATTAGCCGCGCGGGCCTGGGCAAGGGCGCGTTCGAGGTTCTGCGCAAGGAACCGGGCAATGTCTTTGACGATCCGGACTATGCAGGCAGCCCGATCCTGATCGCGGGCGACAATTTCGGTTGCGGATCGAGCCGCGAACATGCCGCCTGGGCGCTTGCCGACCTTGGCATCAAGGTGGTGATCGCGCCGAGCTTTTCGGACATTTTTTCCGGTAACGCCTTCAAGAATGGCATATTGACCGTGGTGTTGCCGCAGGAAGCGATCGACCGGCTGATGGAGGTCGCCCAGGGCATCAATGGAACACCGGACCCGATCCATGTCGATCTGGAGCATCAGGCCGTTACCACCCGGTTTCAGGACCGTTTCCAGTTCGAGATCGATCCGTTCCGCAAGCACTGCCTTCTGGGCGGTCTGGACGAGATCGGCCTGACCCTGGGACAGGCGGACGTGATCGGCGCGTTCGAGGCGAAGGATGCCGGCGCGCGCCCCTGGCTCGTTCCCGCCGTTGCGTAAGCGGTCCGTTCTTCCTATTTCGGACAAGATGATCCGTCACTTTTACAGGGCACAGGCATGACGACCTTCGACGACCGTGAAAAGGCCTTTGAGAATATGTTCGCGCACGACCAGGAGATGCAGTTCCGCATCCAGGCGCGGCGCAACCGTCTGCTCGGCGAATGGGCGGCGGCGAAAATGGGCCTGACGCCTGAAGAAACCGACGCTTATGCCAAGGCCGTCGTGCAGGCCGATTTCGAGGAAGCGGGCGACGAAGATGTCATCCGCAAGCTGATGGGCGATATGACCCAGGCCGGCATCGACATTGACGAGGCTGGCGTTCGTGCCGCTCTGGACGAGCAGCAGGTCATCGCCCGTCGCATGTTCATCGAATAAGCGCGAGGAATACAGATCGTGCCGATGGCTGCCGACGATATTGCGGACATGATCCGTGCCGCGATTCCCGATGCGGAGGTGGAGATCACCGATCTTGCCGGGGATGGCGACCATTATGCGGCGCGCGTCGTTGCGGAAAGCTTCCGGGGCATGAGCCGCGTCGCGCAACAGCGGGCGGTCTATGCGGCGCTGGGCGGGCGTATGGGCGGCGTGCTCCATGCCTTGCAACTGACCACCGCCGTTCCCAACTAACGGGCATCGGATACACTTTACGCGCCTCACCGCCGGCGCCTGACAGGAATGGACCATAAAATGACCGACGCCGTGCAGCAGCGGATCGCCGAAATCGTCAACCGCAATGATGTCGTGCTTTTCATGAAGGGTACGCCGCTCTTCCCGCAATGCGGCTTTTCCAGCCGGGCGGTGGCGATTCTGGACCATCTGGGCGTCGCCTATGAAAGCGTCGACGTGCTGCAGGATCAGGGCGTCCGGCAGGGGATCAAGGCCTTTTCCGACTGGCCGACCATTCCCCAACTTTATGTGAAGGGCGAATTTGTCGGTGGCAGCGACATCATGATGGAAATGTATGAGGCTGGCGAATTGCAGCAGTTGATGACCGATCAGGGCGTCGCCCCGGCAAACTGAATTTTTCGCGAGCGTGACCAGACGGGCGGTCCGGATTTCCGGGCCGCTTTTTTTGTTCTGGATGAGAAACCGGGTGGGAGGATGCGGCGGAGACTGGTGCCTGCATCCTCCCGGTAGTTGAACGGTTGGGAACGCTCCAGACACAGCAAGCCCCGTGCCAGCTTCCGGAAAGGCCGTATATCCGCGTTCAGGAAGGTTAACGGGCCGCAGGCAACGCTGCTGCTTGTAAAATGCACCGACAGTTTGTGCACGCCTTCTTGACTACATCTGTAATCAATGCGATTACAGATGTAGTTGTCGAGTCCAGGAGGCCGCTGCAATGAGCGAGAGGATCAGCGAAGCGGAACTGGTGGTGATGGAGGCGCTGTGGGAACGCGCGCCCCAGACGGCCGCCGAGGTGGCCGAGCGCGTCGCCGCCGGACGTGACTGGAGCGTTCAGACGGTCAAGACATTGCTGTCCCGCCTGATGGCAAAGGATGTCATCGCCGCCGATCAGGATGGCCGCCGCTTTTTATATCGCCCGCTCGTCGCGCGGGAGGCGTATGTTGCCAGCGAGTCGGGGCGATTGGTCAACCGGCTGTTCGGCGGACGCATCTCGCCGCTGGTCGCCCAGCTTGCCAGTCAGGACCAGTTGACGGCGGAGGATATCGCCGAGCTTGAGGACATCCTGAGAGGATTGAAATCATGAGCGTCTGGATCGCCGAAACGCTGATCGCCACGACCCTGCTGATGGCGCTGGTCATGCTGTTGCGGCGGCCGGTGGCGCACTGGCTGGGGGCGAGGGCGGCCTATTGGCTATGGCTGCTGCCCTTGGCGCGCATGCTGTTGCCCGCGCTGCCGCAGGACGTCGCGAGTCCTTCGCCCCTGCATAGGGCAGTGGAACATGCGGGCCTGCCGACCTTGTTCGACGCCGCGCCCGTGGTTTCGGCCCTGCCGGAATGGCAAATGCCATGGCTGGAGATCGGCGCGTCGCTCTGGCTGCTCGGCGTTGTTTTCTTCCTGGCGGTGCAGGGGATCGGCTATGTGCGGTTTTGCCGCTTCATCCTGAAGGATGCGACGCCGATCGATGAAGAAGGGCGCATCCGCATCGTGACCAGTCCGAAGGCGGGCGGGCCGCTCGCCTTCGGGGTGGTGCGGCCTTATGTCGTGCTGCCCGCCGATTTCGTCCTGCGCTTCGACAGCCAGGAACAGGCCATGGCGGTCGCCCATGAGCGCGCCCATCATCAGGGGGGCGATCTGGCCGCGAATATGGTCGCGTTGCTGCTGCTTGGCCTGCACTGGTGCAATCCCATCGCCTGGATCGCCTATCGCGCCTATCGGGCCGATCAGGAACAGGCCTGCGACGCGCGGGTGTTGGCGCTTCATGGGCAGGATCAGGCCCATATCTATGGCCGCGCCATATTGAAGGCCGCTGGTGGTCGTCCGTTCGCCGGTGCCTGTCATCTCAATCGCATTGCTGCCCTTAAAGGGAGGCTGAAAATGCTGTCTACCCATGAAATGTCGCTGCGCCGGATCAGTTGGGGCATGGCGGCGGTCGCTCTGGTAACTGTGTCGGGTCTGGTGCTGACTGCTTCGGGAAGCCGGGCGGCGCGGGAAGTCGCGGCGATCACCGGCAAGGTCGATTCGATGAATTTCGGCCGCCTTACCGATCTGGTTGCCCAGCCTGCCTCCGCCAGCGAGATCGCGCTGCCTCAGGCACCGGCGGCGGCCCAGCCCTCGGCGCACGACGCCAGGGTTGCGGAGGAAGCCGACAGCGTCCCGCCTGCTCCGCCCGCTCCTCCGGCATCCACCGCCGACATGGTGCCGCCCGTGCCACCGGCTCCGCCCGCTCCGCCGGTTGGTCTGCGCGATGACCGGTCCTTGTCCCACGCCATACCGAGCGAGGCTGAAATCCGCCGCATGGTGCCGCATGTCGATGTCGCCAATGGCTGCGAGGACGGCAAGAATGTGACCCGGCGCGAGACGGTGGATGCCGATGGCCGCCGCAATATCCGTGTCCGCATCTGCGAGGCGCAAATCTCTGCGGAGGCGCACCGCGCCGCGCGAGCGGGCCTGATTGCCGCACGGGCGCAGGTCGCCGCTGCCGCACGGATGTCGGACAAGATCAGGGCCGACGTGCTACGCGATCTGGACAGGGAAATCGCGCATATGGATGGGGAAGAATAGGGGCCTAAACCGCAACGATCTCCGGCAGGATGGCGTCCAGCAGCAGCATGCCAGCAGGTTCGATGGATAGTTGCGGCCCTTCTCGCCGGACAAGGCCGTGAGCCGACAATCGCGCTATGGCATTCCCGTCGACCAGAGCCTCGATCGTCAGGCCCGAAATCCGCGCAATTCGCTCCAGATCCACCCCTTCTCCTAATCGCAGGCCCATCAGCAGCGCCTCCCGCGCCCGGTCCTCGGGCGCGAGCGGCTCCTCGCTTTGCAGGCCATGGCCGTTGCGGGCGACCGCGTTCATCCAGTTTTCCGGCTTTTTGTGTCGCAGCGTTGCCAGGCCCCCGCGCCGACCATGCGCGCCCGGCCCGACCCCGGCATAGTCGCCATAACGCCAATAGGTGAGGTTATGGCGGCTTTCCTGACCCGGCCGGGCGTGGTTGCTGATCTCATAGGCGGGGATGCCCGCCTCTGCCGTCATTGCCTGCGTCCGTTCATAGAGGGTCGCGGCATGGTCCGGGTCGGCGGGGGTCAGCTTGCCCTGCGCCACCAGCGTCGCAAAGCGGGTCCCCGGCTCGATCGTCAGTTGATAAAGCGAGAGATGATCGGTGCCGAAGGATAGGCCCTGCTCCAGTTCCGCTTCCCAATCCGCTTCGCTCTGGCCCGGCCGGGCGTAGATGAGATCGAAATTCACGCGGCTGAACACCGATTGCGCGACGTCGAGTGCCGCCAGTCCCTCCCGCACATCATGGGCGCGGCCCAGAAAATGCAGCGCTTCGTCCTCCAGCGCCTGAAGGCCGAGCGATACGCGGTTTACGCCCGCCGTTGCCAGATCGGCGAACCGCGCGGCCTCGACCGAGCTGGGATTGGCCTCCAGCGTGATCTCTATGTCGTGGGTGGGGCTCCAGTGGCGCGTCGCTGCATCGATCAGCGTTTCCACGATCCGGGGTGGCATCAGAGAAGGCGTGCCGCCGCCGAAGAAGATCGAGGAAAGGGGCCGCCCGCCGTTCATCGCCGCTTCATGGGTCAGATCGTCTAGCAGCGCGTCGCGCCAGGCATCTTCGTCAATGTCCGCCCGCACATGGCTGTTAAAATCGCAATAAGGACATTTGGAAACGCAAAATGGCCAATGCACATATAAGGCTATGGGCTCGGCCGAAGGCGCAGCGGGGTTAAAAGGGGTCGGGGGCATGAGTGGGGGTGGTTCTAAAGCATCGCGCAAAAAAGTGGGAACCGGTTTTTTGCAAAAGCGATGCGATAATCAAAGGCGCTCTCCACGGATTTGGCCGGCGCGGTTAGCGTTGGCGGGCATTTTGCTGGCGGTTGCGGGGCAGGGTGGCGCAGCGCCCTCTCATGGAACGCATTCCCTGCCACCGACCATGCCGCCATCCTATTACGGCATGGAGGAAGCGGACCGCGACGACGGTCTGCTGCGCGAGGTTGCGCTGGGCATGCAGAATGAGGAGCGCGAGTCGCTGGGGCTGGCGCCGCTGGCGTGGGACAGCGCTTTGGCGGCCGACGCGGCGCGCTATGCCCGGCAGATGGCGCAGACCAATATCTTCCGCCATTCGCCCCGTGCCAGTCGCGCCATTCCGAGCGGCGAGAATCTCTGGATGGGGTCGCGGGGCCTTTATGACTATGAGGTGATGGTCGGCTCCTTCCTCGATGAGAAGCGCTATTTCCTGCGGGGCGGCAAGCTGCCCGATCTCAGTTCGACGGGGCGTTGGGAGGATGTGGGCCATTATACCCAGATCATCTGGCGCGGCACGCGCAAGGTCGGATGCGCGCTCGCCGAAGGGGCGAGCTACGACTATCTCGTCTGCCGCTATTATCCGGCGGGGAACAGGTTCGGCATGGGGCCGTTGGATCGCGATCCGGCGACGCCGCCCCAATTTGCCGGGGGCGAGTGACAGAGACTGACCCCTCTCCCCCGAAGGAGGGGATCGGTCAGAAAACCGCCGCCACCATCTGCCGGAACGCATCGGCGCGGTGGCTCATGGCATGCTTCTTTTCCGGCTCCATCTCACCGAAGCTGATAGTGTGGCCGTGCGGTTGGAAGATGGGGTCATAGCCAAAGCCCTTGTCCCCACGCGGCGGCCAGACGATCGTGCCGTCGACGCGGCCTTCGAACACCTCGACATGGCCGTCGGGCCAGGCGAGGGCGAGGGCGCAGACGAAATGCGCGCCATGGCCGACTTCCGGTCCCTGGGCCGCCATATTGTCGTGGACCAGTTGCATGGCGAGGCCGAAATCCTTGGTCTCGCCAGCCCAGCGGGCGGAGAAGATGCCGGGATCGCCGTTCAGCGCCTCGACGCACAGGCCGCTATCGTCGGCCAGCGCGGGCAGGCCGGAAAGATCGGCCGCCTGCATCGCCTTCAGCTCCGCATTGGCGATGAAGGTCGTGCCGGTCTCATCGGGTTCGGGCAGGTCCAGCGCGGCGGCGGACACCGTTTCAATGCCATAGGGCGCCAGCAGTTCGCCAATTTCGCGTACCTTGCCGGGATTGTGGCTGGCGATCACCAGCCTGCCCGGCCCCAGCTTGCGGATCGCCTGTTCCTGTCCGAACTCGTCGCTCATCTTATCGTCCCGTAGCCTTGTCCTGCGCCGCGAAGATCTGCGCGCAGCCGATGCGGGCGAGACGCAGCAGGCGAAGCAGCTCTTCCTCGTCATAGGTAGCGCCTTCCGCGGTCGCCTGCACTTCCGCAAATTTGCCATCGCCGGTCAGGATGAGGTTGGCGTCGGCCTGCGCATTGCTGTCCTCGGCATAGTCGAGGTCGAGGACGGGCGTGCCGTTATAGATGCCGCAGCTGATCGCCGCGACCTTCTGCATGATCGGGTCTTCCTTGAGCGCGCCCGACGCCAGCAGCTTGTCGATGGCGATGCGCAGCGCGACCCAGCTGCCCGAAATGGCGGCGGTGCGGGTGCCGCCATCGGCCTGGATCACGTCGCAATCGACCACGATCTGGCGCTCGCCCAGCTTTTCCAGATCGACCACGGCGCGCAGCGAGCGGCCGATCAGGCGCTGGATTTCCTGGGTGCGGCCCGACTGCTTGCCCTTGGCGGCCTCGCGGCTGCCGCGGGTGTGGGTGGCGCGGGGCAGCATGCCATATTCCGCCGTGACCCAGCCCGATCCCTTGCCGCGCAGGAAGGGGGGGACCTTTTCCTCGATCGAGGCGGTGCACAGGACGCGGGTGTCGCCGAAACTGACGAGGCAGCTGCCCTCGGCATGGATGGTGAAGCCGGGTTCCATGGTGATTTCGCGCATCTGGTCGGGCGCGCGGCCGGAAGGACGCATAAAATTTCTTCTCCGAAGCGTTGTACGGGTGCGGCTTAGCGGCAGGCGCGCAGTCTTGCCAGTGGCGATATATGCGAAAGATGCTAGGGAACGGGGCATGGGGACGAAAGCGATCATGATTTTGGCGGCGACGGCGCTGCTGGGCGCTTGCGCGACGGAACAGACCGAGCTGGAGAAGCCGACGGCTGCCGGCGACACGATCCGATTTTCCGCCGGCTCCTGTTTCGGCGCCTGCCCCAGCTATACCCTGCGCGTGACGCCGGACGGGTCCGGGTTGATCGAGCCGCAGCGCTTTACCGCCGTGCCGGGGCCGACCCGCTTTACCGTGACTCCCCTGCAATATCGTCGTTTCCGCACTGCGCTGGCGCAGTTCCGGCCCGCGCAGGGGACATCGAAGCGAATCGGGCAGGGCGAGAATTGCGCCCGCTTCGCGACCGACATGCCCGGCTATGTGATCGAATGGACGCGCGACGGTGCGCAGCCGACCCGACTGGAATTCCAGTCGGGCTGCATGGATGCGGGCTATGGCAGGTTGCGCGCGACCATCGCGTCCATTCCCAAAATGCTGGACATTGCGGCGATGGTGAAACCCACCGCCGCCAAGGGCAAGTGATTGGCGGGCTTGAGCGCGCGCCGATGCTTGCCTAGATAATCCTTATGGCGGTCACCCCGATCACTGAGTTGAACGAACGGGCGCGCGACGTTTTCCGTCTGGTGGTCGAGAGCTATCTCGGGACCGGACTGCCCGTCGCTTCGCGCACGATCAGCAAGATGGCAAGCTTGAGCCTGTCCCCCGCCTCCATCCGCAATGTGATGCAGGATCTGGAGGAACTGGGCCTGCTGGCCGCGCCGCATACCTCTGCGGGGCGGATGCCGACCGAAACCGGCCTCAGGCTCTTCGTCGACGGCATGATGCAGGCGGCGGAGCCTTCGATGGAGGAGCGGCGCGCCATCGAGGCCGGGATTTCCGAAGGCGGACCGATCGAGGAGGCGCTGTCGGCGGCCACGGCGGCGCTGTCGGGCCTGTCCGCCTGTGCGGGCATCGTGATGGTGCCCAAGCGCGAGCCGGTGCTGCGGCAATTCGGTTTCGTGCCGTTGAACGAGCGGCAGGCGCTGGCCGTGCTGGTGGGGCAGGACGGGTCCATCGAAAATCGCATGGTCGACCTGCCCATCGGCGTGACGCCGATGATGCTGAATGAGGCGGCCAATTTCATGTCGGCGCGCTTTGGCGGGATGACGCTTGCGCAGGCGGGCGAGGCCTTGCAGCGCGAACTGGAGCATGAACGTCACGCGTTGCAGGGCGCGGCGCGGGAATTGGTGGCGCGCGGTATTGCCGTCTGGTCGCAGGATGCGGACGAGCGCCCCGTGCTGATCGTGCGGGGGCAGGCGCATCTGCTGGATGACGGCACCGCCGCCGATCTGGAGCGGGTGCGGCAACTGCTGGAACAGCTTGAAGGCAAGCAGGAAATTTCGCACCTGCTGGAAAGCGCTTTGGCGGGCAGCGCGACCAAAATCTTCATCGGCTCGGAAAACAAGCTCTTTTCCCTGTCGGGTTCTTCGGTCATAGCCGCGCCTTACCGGGGCGGTGACGGCCGGGTGGTGGGCGTGGTCGGCGTAATCGGGCCGACGCGCTTGAACTATGCGCGGGTGATCCCCATGGTGGACTTCACTGCGCAGACGCTGTCGAGATTGATGAGATGAGCGAAGAAAAACAGAATATCGAAAATACCGAACTTGTGGACGAACTGCCCGAGGATGCGGCGCCGGTTGGCGACGCGGCGGCGGAAAGGATCACCGCATTGGAAAACGAGCTGGCGACCGCCAAGCAGGACGTCCTCTATGCCCATGCCGAGACGCAGAATGTGCGGCGGCGGCTGGAAAAGGAACTGGCCGACGCGCGCTCCTATGCCGCGACGTCCTTCGCCCGGGACATGCTGTCGGTGGCGGACAATCTGGGGCGGGCGCTTCAGGCGATTCCCGCCGATCTGCGTGAGGACGAGAAGTTCAAGGGACTGGTCGCGGGACTGGAGGCCACCGGGCGCGAGCTGGAGGCCGTCTTCGGCCGCAACGGCATCGAGAAGCTGGAGTCGGTCGGCCAGCCGCTGGACCCCAACAAGCATCAGGCGATGATGGAAGTGCCCTCCGCCGATGCGGAGCCGGGTACGGTGCTGGTCGAGATGCAGGCAGGCTATACGATCAAGGATCGGTTGCTGCGTCCGGCGCTGGTCAGCGTGGCGAAAAAGCCCGACTGACAGGCTTGTCGGTTTAAAAATGCGAAGGCCCGCCGGACCCTGTGTCCGGCGGGCCTTTTCCGTTTGGGTGCGAGAGCAGGCACATGAGATATAAAAAGATATATCGTAAATCTTGACGGCGTCCTTTTTTAAGATATATCTAAACGCATCATGAAACAGTTGAGAGACTCCTATATGCATTTTCATCATCCTCATCGCGGCGGGCGCCGCGATTTCGGTCGTGGCCGCTTTTTCGGGCCGGAAGGTTTCGATCGCGGTCCCTTTGGCGGCCGCTTCGAAGGAGGGCCTTTCGGAGGCGGCGGGCGCTTTGGCGGAGGGCGGGGCGGTGGCCGTCGGCGCCTGTTCGGCAATGACGCGCTCAAACTCATTCTGCTCAAGCTGATCGCGGACAGCCCCCGTCACGGCTATGACCTGATCCGCGAGATCCAGAGCCTGTCGGGAGAGGTCTATGCGCCCAGTCCGGGCGTCGTCTATCCGACGCTGACATTGCTGGCGGACATGGACCTGATCGCCGAGCAGCCGGGTGAAAGCAGCCGCAAGCTCTTCGCCATCACGCCAGCGGGGTCGGCCCATCTGGCCGAACAGGCCGAAGGCGTGAAGGAGGTCATGGATCGTCTTGGTTCACTGGCGAAGAAGGCCGAGCGTGTCGATGGCGCGCCGATTCGACGGGCGATGCACAATCTGGGCATGGCGGTCCGGGCGCGGCTTGAAAAGGAAGGGGCGGATGCCCAGACCATGTTCGACGTCGCCTCGCTGATCGACGAGGCCGCCAGCAAGATCGAAAGGCTCTGACCCGTGGCCCCAATTGCCCAAAGCCTCACCGCAAATGTGCCGACCGCCCATGCCAGCCGCTATCTCCAGCAGCTATGCAAGCATTGGGGGCATAAGTTCGACACCGAATTCGACGCGCAGCAGGGCGTGATTGCCTTTCCCATGGGGCCGATTCGGATGGCGGCCGGGGCCGAAGCCCTGACCGTCACCATCGAGCCGGAGGAGGGAGCCGATGTCGAACGCTTCAAGCAGGTGGTGGCGGATCATCTCGACCGCTTCGCTTTTCGCGAGGCGCCGTTGAGCTTCGACTGGCGGTAACGGGTCAATCAGGGCTACGCCCTTTGCCTTCATTGTTCATCCTCCAGCCCGAAGGAACTGCCCATGACCATCACCCGTCGCGTCACCGTCCATGAAGGCCCCGGCGGCCTGTTCGAGAGCATGGCCGTGTTCGACGATGCCGTTTCCGCGCCGCGTCCCGGCATCCTGCTCTTCCCCAATGTGCTGGGCACCAAGGAAGCCGATTTCGCCTATGCGGAGAGGGTCGCGGCGCTGGGCTACACCGTCCTCGTCGCGGATGTTTTCGGTCAGGGCAAGCGTACCACCCGCGCGGACCCGGACATGGGCCGCTATATGGCCGAACTGAACGCCGACCGCGGATTGCTGCGCGATCGGCTGAACGCCGCCCATGCCGTGCTGAAATCGCTGGCCGAGGCGGATGAGGGCCGCACCGCTGCCATCGGTTTCTGCTTTGGCGGCAAATGCGTGCTCGACCTTGCCCGTTCCGGCGCGGACATTGCGGGCGGCGTCAGCTTCCACGGCGTCTATGACGCACCGCCCTTTCCCTCTGCGAAGATCGGCGCGAAACTGCTGGTCTGTCATGGCTGGGACGACCCCATCGCGCCGCCCGAGGCCACCGTCGCGCTGGGGAAGGAACTGACCGAGGCCGGTTGCGACTGGCAAATCCACGCCTATGGCCATACCGGCCACGCTTTCACCGACCATGACGCCAGGATGCGGGAAAAGGGGCTGGCCTATCAGCCGGATGCCGACCGTCGCAGCTTCCGTTCCATGGTGGACTTTCTGGGCGATCTGTTCGCCTGAGGGCTTGGCATGGGCTTCTCCCCCTTCCCAAGCGGGAGGGGGAGGAGTCCATGCAACTAACCCTATCCGATCTCGTCGATCATCTCCGCCAGCACGCCCAGGCAATCCTTGGCAAGCTGGATCGAGCGCGCCGGCGACCACCCGAAATCATGGTCGGGCAGGTCGTCATTATCCTTGAACGGCATTTCCAGCGTCATCGCCACCGCGCCGAAGCGCTCGGCCAGCTGGTTGGTCGACATGGAAAGGTTCGCCTTGCCCTCCGGCGCCACGGGATAGCCCTTCTTCGTCTGGAAGTCGGGCGTCCGGGCGGCCAGCGTATCGCGATAGCGGCGGTACAGCCCCAATTGCCGTTCGGTGATCGAGGGAACCCCCTCGAACCCCGCCAGGAACACCGCGGCGATCGCCTCATCGCCATGCATGTCCATGGCGAAATCCACGCCCGCCTTGTCCATCGCGGCGCGCACCAGATAGACTTCCGGGCTCTTCTCCATCGACGGTTCATGCCATTCGCGGTTGAGGTTGATCCCCACCGCATTGGTTCGCAAATGCCCGCGACGGCTGCCGTCGGGATTCATGTTCGGCACGATGTAGAAGGTCGCTTTTTGCCGCAGCAGCCGCGCTACGGCATCCTCTTCGTCGCAGAGCCGCTCCAGCGCCCCTTCCATCCACCATTCGGCCATGCTCTCGCCCGGATGCTGGCGGGCATAGAGCCAGACCTTCTTCGGCCCGTCGCCCAGCACCAGCAGGTCGAGCGGCTGCCGGTCGAGCGTCAGTCCCAGTTCCCGATGCTCGACCCCCGGCTGTGACGCGGCCCAGGCGACCAGATCATGGTGCCGTTCCATCGAATAGGGCGCGAAATAGGCGAGCCACACCGCATTGGCATCGGGCGACAGGCGGATCGTCAAAGTGCCGTCGGCATAGCGGGTGTCCGCCAGCATCCAGTTCTCGCGATCCTCGCTGAAGCGCGCCTTGTAGCCCGGCCAGCCGTCGGGATAGGCCGACGCACCGCAATTGGTGATCGCCAGCTCGACCTCTCGCCCGGCCACGCCCGCCACGCGGAAGTGGAACCATTGGTAGAAGTCGCTCTGCCGGTCCTTCACGATCTCCAGCTCGGCGCGGACGCCGGCCGGACTATCGTTCAGGGAAACAAGGCGAATATTGCCGCTGTCGAAAGCGCTCGTGATCGAGATGGTCATTTGACGGTTATAGTCCGACCCGATTCTCCCGGATAGCCCCCGATCAACGCCGCCGCGAGCTTCTGCGCGGCCAGGCCCGGCTGCGCGGCGGGCGTGCCTTCGCGCGCCAGCGTCTGCGCGCGGCCTTCCCAGATGGTGGTCGAATCGGCGCGGCGGCGGATCTGCACCTGCAATTCGGTGACTACCTGCCCCTTGGGCTTGCCCGACAGGTTGATGCCGATCCCAAGGCCAAGGCCGGAATAGCCACGGCTCCCCACGGCTCCGCCCATGCCGACGCTCACCGGCTTGCCGTTATTGCCGTAGTCATTGGCTTCCCGAAAGGTCCGGCGGAAGCCCACCAGCGCGACATATTCGCTCTTCGCGCCTTCCCCGGCGGCGGTGAAACCCGCCCGCTGCAATTCCTGATCGACGGCGGCGGCATAGGTGCGGAATTCCAGTCCGACATCGGGATTTCCTGCCATTTCCTCGACCGCGACGGTTCCGCTGCGCACCGGATTGTCGATATGGAATCGCGTCACCTCGACCGGAGGAATGGCGGTGGCGCAGGCGCTTAGGCCAAGGGCGAGCAGGGAAGGGAGAAGGGTCTTTTTCAACATCGGCGGAAACTCCAGAGGATGACACCCTCTACACGACACCGCGCCGCTAATCCCCTAAAAGCGTGAAGCCGTGGATTTGCCGCACAGGGGAGGAATGGCGGCAAAATGCGCTTGGTTGCCCTTGACTTTCGGCCGCCTCACCCATAGGGGCTGCGCTTCGATTTTTCGATCACGCAAGATTCATTCATAAGGCTGGTTCCATGAAGATCCGCAATTCGCTCAAGTCGCTCAAGGGCCGTCACCGGGATAACCGCGTGATCCGCCGCCGCGGCCGCACCTATGTCATCAACAAGACCAACCGCCGCTTCAAGGCCCGCCAGGGCTAATCAAGCATCGCGAAGAAAAGTGGGAACCGGTTTTCTGCTTAAGCGATGCGATGACTGAAAGGCCGGAAATTGCCGCCGTCATCTTCGATGTCGGCAATGTCCTGTACCGCTGGAACCCAAGGGTTCTGCACGAGCGCCTGATCGACGACGATCAGGCGCTCGACGCACTTCTCCGCGACGTGGTGACGACGGACTGGCATTTTCAGCATGATCAGGGCCGTCCCTTCGCGGAAACCAGCGCCGAATTGATCGCCCGCCATCCCGATCGCGCCGATCTGATTCGCCTATGGGGTGAAAAATTCGTCGACAGCGTAGGTCCGGCCGTCACAGGCATGCCGGAGATCGTGCGCGACCTGCACGGCGCGGGCGTCGCGCTCTTCGCCATCACCAATTTCAGCGCGGAGTTCTGGACGCCTTTCCACGCCCGGGAAGCCGCCCTGTTCGCGCCCTTTCGCGACATCGTGGTTTCCGGCGTGGAAAAGCTGGTGAAGCCCGATCCCGCCATCTACCGGCTGGCGCTCGACCGATTCGGCCTGCGCGCGGAACAGGCGCTGTTCATCGACGACCGCGCGGAAAATATCGTCGCGGCGCAGGCGCAGGGCATGTACGGCCACCTGTTCCGAGATGCAGCGATGCTGCGCCGGGAACTGGCCCTGTTGGGTTTGCTTTGAACGATTTGCAGGGGGCAGGGGGAAAGCGCCCCTGCGCTTAGTCCCGTCCCCTCAACTCATCTCCGCGAATCGCGGCGACGTGCAGCACATTGGTCGATCCCGGCGTGCCGAAGGGAACACCGGCCAGCACCACGATCTTGCCGCCTTTGGCGACCATGTCATGACGCAGCGCCATCCGCCGGGCCTTGCCGATCATTTCCTCGAACGTGCCGATATCCTTGGTCCGCACCGCATAGACGCCCCAGGTCAGCCCCAGTTTGCGTGCGGTGTCCTGACGCGGCGTCAGGGCGAGGATCGGCGTCATCGGCCGCTCGCGCGCCACGCGGCGCACGGTGCTGCCCGAAGAGGTGAAGCAGGTGATCGCGCTCGCCCCGACCACGGACACGATGCCGCCCGCGCCCTCCGCCAAAGCGTCGGCGGTGGTCGGATCGGGCTTCGTCTCCGTATAGTGCAGCCGCCCGAAATAGCCCGGATCGCGCTCGACGCTGTGGGCGATGCTGTCCATCATCGCCACGGCTTCGACCGGCCAGTCGCCCGCCGCCGTCTCCGCCGACAGCATGATCGCGTCGGCGCCGTCATAAACCGCCGTCGCCACGTCCGACACTTCGGCGCGGGTCGGCGTCGGCGCCTTGATCATCGATTCGAGCATCTGCGTCGCCACCACGACCGGACGGCCCATGCGCCGGGCCGTCGCCACGATCTGCTTCTGAAGGGGCGGCACCGCCTGGGGCGGCAGTTCCACGCCCAGATCGCCGCGCGCGACCATCACGCCGTCCGCCAGTTCGACGATTTCCTCCAGCCGTTGTACGGCGGCCGGCTTCTCGATCTTCGCCATCAGCGCACTCGCGCCGCCCATCAGCTTGCGCGCCTCGGCCAGATCCTCCGGCCGCTGCACGAAGCTGAGCGCGATCCAGTCACAGCCCTGTTCCACCGCGAAGCTGAGGTCGCGCCGATCCTTCTCCGTCAGCGCGGGCACCGGCACCACCACATCGGGCACGTTCACGCCCTTGCGGTTGGAAAGCGTGCCGCCGACCTCGACCACTGTGTCGATGCGGTCTTCCGTCACCTTCTTGACGCGCAGCACCATCTTGCCGTCATCCAGCAGCAGCCGGGTTTCGGGGAGCAGCGCCGCATAGATTTCCGGATGCGGCAGGTTGACGCGCTTTGCGTCGCCCGGCGTCGGATCGCTGTCCAGCACGAAGGACGCCCCCGTTTCCAGCACCGCCAGTCCGCGCTCGAACGTGCCGACGCGCAGCTTTGGTCCCTGAAGGTCGCCCAGGATCGTCGTCGGGCGCCCGAACTCTTTCTCCAGCGCGCGGATCGCGGCGATGCGCGCGGCATGATCCTCATGCGCCCCATGGCTCATGTTGATGCGGAAGGCATCGGCCCCGGCGACGAACAGCGCCCGGATCATTTCCGGGCTGTCGCTCGCGGGACCAAGGGTCGCGAGGATGCGGACCTTGCGCGAACGGGGCGGTAATCTTGTCATTCTCAAACTCCTGACCGTCATGCTCGCCTCTGGTTTGCCAGGGCGCGGTTTTCGATTATCCGTGCTGCACGACAGGATGATGTAGATCAGCGAAAGGGTTCCGCCGTGAGCGACACCATACTCAGCGACGCAGTGGCCGCAACCGCCTTCCGACGGCTGGTGGCCCATTTGCAGCACCGCACCGACGTTCAAAATATTGATTTGATGGGCGCGGCGGGCTTTTGCCGCAACTGCCTGGCCGACTGGATTGCCGAAGCTGACGGGACGCTGGGCAAGGATGAGGCGCGGGAGATCATCCACGGCATGCCCTTCGCCGAATGGAAGTCCCGCTATCAGGGTGAGGCGACCCCGGAACAGATCGCAAGGATGCAGGAGAGTGTGGCGAAGAACGCCGACAATCATTAGGAGCCTGTCCCGACCGATTCACACTGACTGGAGATTCTCATGAGCGATGGCAATGTCGCCGCCGAACAGCTACGCCTTTTCATCGAGCGCATCGAGCGCCTGGAAGAGGAAAAGAAGGGCATCGCGGACGATATCAAGGACGTCTATCTGGAAGCCAAGGCCAATGGCTATGACGTGAAGACGATGCGGTCGATCGTGCGCCTGCGGAAGATGGAACGCAACGCCCGCATGGAAGCCGAAGCGCTGCTGGAAACCTACAAGTCGGCTCTTGGCCTGGAATGATGCCGGGGGCATCATTCAAAGAGCCGACTTTGGGTCTGGAATAACCAACCTCACCAACAAAGGAGAGCGCCTCCATGTCCGAGATCATCGTCAGCACCACTCCCACATTGGAAGGTCGGCCCGCGAAGGAATATCTCGGCATCGTCACCGGCGAGGTGATCGTGGGCGCCAATCTCTTCCGCGACCTGTTCGCCAGCGTCCGCGACATCGTCGGCGGGCGCTCGGGCGCCTATGAGGATGTGCTTCAACGCGCCCGCGAACAGGCGATCGGGGAAATGCGCACCCGCGCGGCGGTGCTGGGCGCCAATGCCGTGGTCGGCGTCGATCTCGATTATGAGGCGGTGGGGTCCAGCGGATCGATGCTGATGGTCACGGCTTCGGGCACGGCCATTCTGTTTTGACGCTGCACATCCGCCCGGCACGGCCGTCCGATGCGGCGCGTTGCGCGGAAATCTATGCCCCCTTCGTCACCGAAAGCTGCGTCAGCTTCGAGACGGAGGCGCCCGATGCCGCCGAAATGGCGCGGCGTATCGCAAGCCATGGCGCTTCTCATGGGTGGCTGATCGCGGAAACGGCCGATGGGAAGGGGGCGGGTTACGCCTATGGCAGCGCGCACCGGACCCGTGCGGCTTATGCGACATCCGCAGACGTTGCCATCTATGTCGACCCCGCTCACGCCCGACAGGGGGTAGGGCGCGCACTCTATGACATGCTGCTGCCGCAGCTTAAGGCGGGCGGCTGCCACGCCGTCTTCGCCGGCATCACTTTGCCCAATGCCGCCAGCGTCGCGTTGCATGAGGCGATGGGTTTCACGCCCGTCGGCGTCTATCGCGAGGTCGGATGGAAAATGGGCGGTTGGCGCGATGTCGGCTGGTGGCAGAGATTGCTCTGACGGTTGCTCTTTGGCCGCTCGCTGGTGTAAGGGCGCCCATCAATCCTCAATCGGCAAACAAGAATTCAGGATCCATGGCAGGCCATTCCAAATTCAAGAACATCATGCATCGCAAGGGCGCGCAGGACAAAAAGCGCTCCTCGATGTTCTCCAAGCTCAGCCGCGAAATCACCGTGGCCGCGAAAATGGGCATGCCCGACCCGGACATGAACCCGCGTCTCCGCCTGGCGATCAACGCCGCCAAGGCGCAGTCCATGCCCAAGGACAATATCCAGCGCGCCATCGACAAGGCGATCGGCGGCGATACGGAGAATTACGAGGAAATCCGCTATGAGGGCTATGGCCCCGGCGGCGTCGCCATCATCGTCGAGGCGCTGACCGACAACCGCAACCGGACAGCGACCAATGTGCGCACCGCCTTCTCGAAAAATGGCGGCAATCTGGGCGCGTCGGGCGCGGTGAGCCATGGCTTCGACCGCATGGGTCTCATCACCTATCCGGCGAGCGCGGGCGATGCCGACGCGATCTTCGAAGCGGCGCTGGATGCGGGCGCGGAGGATGTGTCCTCCAATGAAGACGAGCATGAAATCTGGACCGCCATGGACGCGCTGCACGAAGTCGCCAAGGCGCTGGAAGGCAAGATTGGCCCGGCCGAAGGCGCCAAGCTTGCCTGGAAGCCGCAGACCACCGTCGAAGTCGATGAGAGCAATGCCGCGACGCTGATGAAGCTGGTCGATACGCTGGAAGACGATGACGACGTCCAGACCGTCTGGGGCAATTATGAAGTCTCCGACGAGGTCATGGAGAAGCTGGGTTAAAAAATGCCCCCGTTCGTGTCGAGCGCAGCCGCTACGCGGTAGCGCTCGACTGGACTCGAAGCGAACGGAGATCCACGCATGATCATATTGGGTCTCGACCCCGGCCTCGGCACCACGGGCTGGGGCCTGATCGCCGCGGACGGCAATCGCCTTACCCATATCGCCAACGGTCAGATCAAGACCGATTCCGGCATGGCGCTGGCGAATCGTCTGCTGGTGCTGGACCTGGCGCTGACCGACCTCATCCTCGAACATCAGCCGGGCGGCGCGGCGGTCGAGGAAGTGTTCGTCAATGTGAACCCGCAATCGACGCTGAAACTGGGGCAGGCGCGCGGCGTCGTGCTGCTGGCGGCCTCCCGCTCGGGCATGGAGGTGGGCGAATATGCCGCCCGTCTCGTCAAGAAATCGGTCGTTGGCGTTGGCAATGCTTCCAAGGAGCAGGTCCACGCCATGGTGTCCCGCCTCCTTCCCGGCGCAAAGGTCGCGGGGCCGGACGCCTCCGACGCCCTGGCTGTCGCCATCACCCACGCCCATCATCTGGCGAGCGCCCGGCGCATTCCACGCAAATAGGGGCAAGGGAAGGTCTTTCCCCGCCCCCTGCCGTTAAATACTGCCGAAGCCCGGCGCCTCACCGCGCGCCCTGCCGTCGATGCGGCGGGGACGTTTCCAGCCGATCTGCGGGCGTTTGCGCAGGCGCAGCGTCGGCCAGTCGCCCCGGTCGGTCCGTTCGGCAAGGCGCATCCCCTGTGCGCGATAGGCGGCAAGCACGGCGTCGGCCTGCTCCCGGAGCAGGCCCGCAAGGACGATCGTCCCCCCTTCCTCGACCAGCGCACAGAGCGAGGGGGCAAGTTCGATCAGCGGGCCGGCCAGGATATTGGCGATCAGCAGGTCATAGGGCGCGCGGGTGATGATGGCCGGATGGTCCGCGCCCGCCGCCGTGTAGAGGGCGAGCTGGCCCTGACCCTTCCCCGCCGATATGCCGTTTGCGGCGGCATTTTCCCCGCTGATTTCGACGGCGACGGGATCGATGTCGGATGCCGTGGCATAGGCGCGGGGCCAGAGATGCAGCGCGGCGAAGGCGAGCAGGCCTGTGCCGGTGCCGATATCCGCGACATTGCCGAAACGCATGCCGATGCTGCGCATCCGGTCGAGCATCATCAGACAGCCCGCCGTGGTTTCATGCTGGCCGGTGCCGAAGGCGCGACTGGCCTCTATCAGGAAATTGACATGGCCGGGCTGTAGCGGGTCGCTGGCGAGGTTGCGGACGTGGAAACGGCCGGCGGTGACGGGTTCCAGCCCCTGCTGGCTGAGCGTTACCCAATCCTCGTCCGGCAATTGTTCGACCAGCGGTTTCGTGCCCGCCGCACTGGGGACGAGCGAGCGGAGCAGCTTGACCGCGGCGGGGCTGGGCTGGCCTTCGAAATAGGCTTCCAGCCGCCAGCTGTCTTCATTGTCCGGTTCCGCCTCGCTGGTCATCAGCACGGGCGGGCGGTCCATCAGGGCGAAGGCGGCAATATCCCCGTCCAGCGCTTCGGCCTCGGCGCGGGTGCAGGGCAGGGTGACTTTCCAGCTCTGGGCGGCCGGTTCCGTCAAGGAAGTGGGGGGTGCGACATCGTTCATGTCGCCGCCTTTAGACCTTTGGGGGAGGAAGGGAAAGCGGTCTGGAGGTCCCCCTCCGTCCGCGTCAGGCGACCTGCTTGCCGAAGTCGGTGGACGCGGCGCGCAGGCCTGAAAGCTTGCCTTCCACGCTCATGAAGCCGCGTTCGAGCTGGTCGATCTCCGACGCCACGACTTCGGTATCCTGCCGGATCGCGCTGATCGTGGAGGACATGGAGTCGGCGGCGAGCGCGGTTTCGTCGACCGCCGCCGTGATCATCGTCACCGTTTGCGCCTGCGCGTCCATGGCGTGGCGGATGCGCTCGGCGCTGGCTTGAACCTCGCCCACCGTGTCACGGATGCGCTCATTGGTTTCGACCGACTGGCGGGTCGAGGCCTGGATGTCGGCGATCTTGCCCGCAATCTCGTCGGTGGCGCGGGCGGTCTGGTTGGCGAGGCTCTTCACCTCCTGCGCGACGACCGCGAAGCCGCGTCCGGCATCGCCCGCGCGCGCGGCCTCGATCGTGGCGTTGAGGGCGAGCAGATTGGTCTGGCCCGCAATGTCGCGGATCAGGCCCAGGATCGACTCGATCGACTTGGCATGTTCGGACAGGGTGGCGGACATGGTGACGGCATCGCCCGACTGGCGCGCGGCGCGCTGGGCGACGCCGGCGGCGCTTTCGACCTCGGTCCGGGCATCCTCGATCGCGCGGATCAGACCGGCCGACGTGCGCGCGGCTTCCCGCATCGCGAGCGCGGACTGTTCGGCGGCGGCGGCCACTTCCGATGCCTTGCCGAGCATGCCGCGGGTGGCGGCGGAGGCGTCCTTCGCCTGTTCGCGCAGCGATTCGCCCAGTTGCGAGGCGCCGTCGATCTCGCCCATGATCCGCTGTTCGAACAACGTCCCGAAACGCTGGCGCTCATCGCGCTGGGCGGCGGCTTCGTCCCCGGCGATGACATTCGCCATCAGCGCTGCATCGAACATGCCGACGTGCATCATCACATGCGTCAGGCGGCGGCGTGTCGTTTCATCGTCGGTACGCTGCCAGATGATGTCGATGAGCTTTTCATTGGCGGTGGCCACGGGCATGAGCACGGACCGCAGCGGCGATCCCTGTTTGCGCGCGTGGCGAACGCAGGCGGCGGACGACATCGCCCATTCCCCCGCTTCATAATAGCCGAGCTTCTGGCGGACATATTCATGCGCCTCTGTCTCGATCTTCGCGAGGGTCGCGGGGGTAAGCTTCCTGCGCAGATCCGTCTGCTCGATATAGGAATCGTAGAAGGTGCGCGCCGCCACGGTCGCGTTGTCGCCCACCAGATCACGAATCTCCCGCAGACCCCGCGCCAGTTCCCCGTGCGGATCGACCTCCTTCATCATTGCAAGAATGCTGCTCTTGGGCATGGTGGAGGAAGTCATCTTCGGCAGAACCCCAAAAATTGGTTTCGTTGGTCCGTTCGACCGATAGCGCCATTTGGTTAATCACTTCTTAGTTGCGCGCCGGTCGACACGGGCCGGTTCATCGGCAACGTTCCATCGCGTGGGCGAGGCGGCTTGCCCTCTCGCACGTTCGCTCCTAAGGGGACGGGACTCGAGGGACAACATCAGGGACGTAGGTAGATATGGCGCGAACCACGAGCCGGCCGCTCTCGCCGCATTTGACGATCTGGAAATGGGGACCAGCAATGGCCGTTTCCATCATGCACCGCGTGACCGGCAACGGTCTGGCAACGGTTGGGGCATTGGGTTTGGTCTGGTGGCTGATGGCCGCCGCTGCCGGGCCGGAGGCCTATGCGACCTTCGTGACCTGCGCGACTTCGCCCATCGGTTATCTGGTGATGGCGGGCCTCAGCTGGTTCTTCTTCCAGCATCTCTTTTCCGGGCTGCGCCACTTCGTGCTCGACATGGGCGCGGGCTATGAGCTCAAGAACAACAAGATGTGGTCGCTCCTGACCTTCGTCCTGTCGACGCTTGCCACGCTGGCCTTCTGGGCCGCCATCTGCACGGGGAAATTCTGATGGGAACCGGAACCGGAATCGGCCGCGTCCGTGGTCTTGGCTCGGCCAAACATGGCGCGCACCATTGGCTGGCGCAGCGTTACACCGCCATCGGCAACCTGCTTCTGGTGCTGTGGCTGCTGTTCAGCCTGATCGCGCTGCCCGGCCTTGATTATCAGAGCGTCGTGCACTGGATTCACAATCCGCTGGTCGCCGTGCCGCTGATGCTGATGATCGTCAGCATCTTCTGGCACCTGCGGCTGGGCATGCAGGTGATGCTGGAGGACTATGTCCATGACAAGGGTCTGGCCTTCCTCTCCATGCTGCTCTTGAACTTCTATGCCTTTGGCGGCGCGGCCGCGGGCGTCTTCGCGATCGCCAAGATCGCCTTCACGGGGATCGTCAAGTAATGAGCGAAGCCTATAAGATCATCGATCACACCTACGACACCGTCGTGGTGGGTGCGGGCGGCTCCGGCCTGCGCGCGACCATGGGCAGCGCGGAAGCGGGCCTGAAGACCGCCTGCATCACCAAGCTGTTCCCGACCCGCAGCCACACCGTGGCGGCGCAGGGCGGCATCGCGGCGTCGCTGGGCAACAACTCGCCGGACCACTGGACCTGGCACATGTACGACACCGTCAAGGGGTCGGACTGGCTGGGCGATCAGGACGCCATCGAATATATGGTGCGCGAAGCCCCCGCGGCGGTCATCGAGCTGGAACATGCCGGCGTGCCGTTCAGCCGTAACGAGAATGGGACGATCTACCAGCGTCCCTTCGGCGGCCACATGCAGAATATGGGCGCCGGCCCGCCGGTGCAGCGCACCTGCGCCGCCGCAGACCGTACCGGCCACGCCATGCTGCACGCTCTGTACCAGCAGAGCCTGAAGTATGACGCGGACTTCTACATCGAATATTTCGCCATCGACCTCATCATGGAAGATGGCCCGAACGGCAAGGAATGCCGTGGCGTCATCGCCATCTGCATGGAAGACGGCTCGATCCATCGCTTCCGCAGCAAGGCAGTGGTGCTGGCGACGGGCGGCTATGGCCGTGCCTATTTCTCCGCCACCTCGGCGCACAGCTGCACCGGCGACGGCGGCGGCATGGTGCTGCGCGCGGGCCTCCCGCTTCAGGATCTGGAGTTCGTGCAGTTCCACCCGACCGGCATTTACGGCGCGGGCGTGCTCATCACCGAAGGCGCGCGCGGCGAAGGCGGCTACCTCACCAACTCCGAGGGCGAGCGTTTCATGGAGCGCTATGCCCCCTCGGCGAAGGACCTGGCGTCGCGTGACGTCGTGTCGCGCTCGATGGCGATGGAAATGCGCGAAGGGCGCGGCGTGGGTCCGAACAAGGACCACATCTTCCTGCACCTCGACCATATCGATCCCAAGGTGCTGGCCGAGCGTCTGCCGGGCATCACCGAAAGCGGCAAGATTTTCGCGGGCGTCGACCTGACCCGTCAGCCGCTGCCGGTGACGCCGACCGTCCATTACAATATGGGCGGCATTCCCTGTAACTATCATGGGCAGGTCGTGACCAAGGTCGGCGACGATCCGGAAGTCGTGGTGCCGGGCCTCTATGCGGTCGGTGAAGCGGCCTGCGTGTCGGTCCATGGCGCGAACCGCCTCGGCTCCAACTCGCTGATCGACCTTGTCGTCTTCGGCCGCGCGACCGGCCTGCACCTCAAGGAAACGATCAAGCCCAACGGCTCGCATCGTCCGCTGCCCAAGGATGCGGCCGATCTGGCGCTGGGCCGTCTGGATCATTACCGCAACGCCAAGGGCGGTTCCGCGACGGCGAAGATCCGCCTCGAAATGCAGCACACCATGCAGAAGCACGCCGCCGTGTTCCGCGACAGCGCGCTGCTGGCCGAGGGCGTCACCAAGATGACCGAGGTCAATGCGCGCATGCAGGATGTCGGCGTCAGCGACCGTTCGCTGATCTGGAACACCGACCTTATCGAGACGCTGGAGCTGGACAACCTGATGTCGCAGGCGGTCTGCACCATGGTCAGCGCGGAAAACCGCAAGGAAAGCCGCGGCGCCCATGCGCATGAGGACTTCCCGAACCGCGACGACAATGAGTGGATGAAGCACACCATCAGCTGGTTCGAGGGCTGGGGCGGCAAGGGCGGCAAGGTGACGCTCGATTACCGTCCGGTGCACGACTATACGCTGACCGACGAGGCGGAATATATCAAGCCCAAGGCGCGCGTTTACTAAGGCGCGCTGTCAGGTAAGACGAGAAGAGGGCGGGCCGAGAGGTTCCGCCCTTTTTGATATTATTGGCTGGTTTCGACCATTTCTTGCTATCGGATAGCAATGTTATGTCGGAAGGATGCAGGTAGAGCGGCTATGATTAAGAAATCATCTTTCCCGATCCTCGCCACGTTCATCGTGACCGCGCAGCCAGCCCTTGCCGGATCAACACCCCTGCCAGACCGCATCGAATATGTATCGGGCGGCATAATGTCGCTCCACTCCGAACTGAAAATCGACCTTGAAAGCGGCGAATATCGGCTGGCACAACCGAAAGGCGGAGCTTTGGAGCCCGTCGCAGCTCAGCAGGGGCGGTTATCCGCAGATCACCTCGCTAACATACGGGCCTTGGCGACAAAGGTTGTAAAATTGGGATTCAAAACACCCAATTGTCTGCGCGTCGAAAATAGCGAGGCTCGGCGTAGGCGACGCTTACAACCTAGCCAGATCACTATCGATCTCCCGTCGATGGACGGGTCAACCAGCTTTTGGGTTAGGGTGGCGGGTCAAGTTCAAGCCGCGCCGGTAGATGAAGGTTGCTGGACGGATAACGGCAAAGCGCTTCAGCATGATATGTTTGCTGCCGCACACGCTGATCTTGGATCAGAGGCGGCGAACCAGCCGGTCCGCTAGCCACCCAAATCCGCTGTCCTTGCTCCGCCGTACTGAACTTCATCAGAGGGCGTTGTTTATTGCACGAGCTTCCGGCTGGCAGGATTGGTCCGCTCGACCAATTTGACCTCCCATAGCGGCGCCCGCGTTCGAGCCAGGGGCCGAACGACGCTGATGGATGCGGGAGGGGAGCGTCGGGAGTGACGCCGACATCTGTCGGCGCCGTGGCTGTGGTCAGCCATGTAAGAGCGCAGGTCTAAAGAACTTCGCTGACCCGCTCGGGCGGGCGGGCGATGACGGCGCCTTTTTCCGTGATGACGATGGCGCGCTCGATCAGGATCGGGTGTGCTGCCATCGCGTCGAGGACCGCCTTGTCATCCGTCACGTCGAGGCCGATTTCCTTGACGACCGCCTCGCCCTTGCGGAGAGCCTGCGAGGGGTGGACGCCCGCCCTGGCCAGCACCGTTTCGATTTCGGCGCGGCTGGGCGAGGTCTTGAGATATTCGACCACCTCGACCTCGACCCTCGGCGCGGCTTCGAGGATTGCAAGCGCGGCCCTCGACTTGGAGCAGCGGGGATTGTGCCAGATGGTCGCTTTCGTCACTTCGCGTCGTCCTTCGACAGCCACTCTTCCAGCCACTTGATCGTATAGTCGCCGTTCAGGAAATCCGGGTCGGTCAGCAGTTTCTGGTGGAGCGGGATCGTGGTCTTCATGCCCTCGATCACATATTCCTCCAGCGCGCGCTTCAGGCGCATGATGCAGCCTTCGCGGGTGCGGCCATAGACGATCAGCTTGCCGATCATGCTGTCATAGTAAGGCGGCACCTTATAGCCCTGATAGAGGCCGCTATCGACGCGGACATGCATGCCGCCTGGAACATGATAGCTGGTGACGGTGCCCGGCGACGGCGCGAAGGTCCGGGGATCTTCGGCGTTGATGCGGCATTCGATGGCGTGGCCGTGGAATTCGATATCTTCCTGCGCGACCGACAGCGGCTTGCCTTCCGCCACGCGAATCTGTTCGCGGACGAGGTCGACGCCGGTGATCATCTCCGTCACGGGATGCTCCACCTGAAGGCGGGTGTTCATCTCGATGAAGTAGAATTCGCCGTCTTCCCACAGGAATTCGATCGTGCCCGCGCCGCGATAGCCCATGTCGGCCATCGCCTTGCGCACCACTTCGCCCATCCGGTCGCGCTCGGCGGTGGAGAGGACGGGGGAGGGGGCTTCTTCCAACACCTTCTGGTGGCGGCGCTGGAGCGAGCAGTCGCGCTCGCCGAGGTGGATCGCGTTGCCATTGCCGTCACCGAAGACCTGGAATTCGATATGCCGGGGATTGCCCAGATATTTTTCCATGTAGACGGTGTCGTCGCCAAAGGCGGCCTTCGCCTCCGACCCGGCCTGCTTCATCAGCGTTTCGAGCTGGGATTCCTCCGGCACGACTTTCATGCCGCGACCGCCACCGCCCGACGCGGCCTTGATCAGCACGGGGTAGCCGATCTTGGCGGCCACTTCCTTGGCCTCCTCGACGCTGGTGATCGCGCCGTCGGAGCCGGGGACCAGCGGCAGGCCGAGCGCGCCAGCGGTGCGCTTCGCCTCGACCTTGTCGCCCATGATGCGGATATGTTCGGGCTTCGGCCCCACGAAGGCGAGGTTATGCGCCTCCACGATTTCCGCGAACTGGGCGTTTTCCGACAGGAAGCCATAGCCGGGATGGATCGCGTCCGCGCCGGAGATTTCGGCGGCGGAGATGATCGCGGCGATGTTGAGATAGCTGTCCTTGGCCGCGGGCGGCCCGATGCAGATCGCTTCGTCGGCAAGGCGCACATGCATGGCATCGGCGTCGGCGGTCGAATGGACCGCCACCGTCTTGATGCCCATTTCATGGCAGGCGCGATGGATGCGCAGGGCAATTTCGCCCCGGTTCGCGATCAGCAGCTTTTCGATGGCCATAAGAGCGCCTTATTCGATGACGATCAGCGGCTGGTCATATTCGACCGGCTGGCCGTTATCGACCAGAACGGCCTTGACCGTGCCGGCATTGGGCGCGGTGATCGCGTTCATGACCTTCATGGCTTCGACGATCAGCACGGTGTCGCCCGCCTTCACGGTCGAACCGACGGCGGCGAAGGGCGCCGCGCCCGGCTCGGCCGCCAGATAGGCGGTGCCGACGATGGGCGAGCGGATGGCATTGGCGGAAATGGCGGGCGCGGCGGCTTCAGCCGGAGCGGCAGAAGGCGCGGCGGCGACCGGGGCGACAGCGACGGGGGCGGGCGCATAGGCGACGGGTGCGCCGCCACCGACCTTGCGCGCGACGCGGATCTTGCGATCGCCGTCCTCGACTTCGATTTCCGTCAGATTGGTGTCATCGAGCAGCGCGGCGAGATCGCGCACCAGCTGTACGTCCACCTGCATTGCGCCCTTTTCCTTGTCGTTCATTGTCTGTCCCTGGACACGTGAATTTCGTTTCTGACGCTCGCGCCTATGCGCATTTACGGCAAAGCGCAACTTATGTGCGTCGAGTTACAGTTCGAGGGCAGCTTCCAGCGCCAGCATATAGGACATCGCGCCGAAGCCCGCGATGGTTCCCTTCGCCGCCATGCCGACATAGCTTTTGTGGCGGAAATCCTCCCGCTTATGGGGGTTGGAAAGATGGATTTCGATCACCGGGACGGCGATGCCCTTGATCGCGTCGTGCAGCGCGACGGAGGTGTGGGTGAGCCCGCCGGGATTGAGGATGACGGCATGGGCGCCCTCGAAATGCGCTTCCTGCAACCAGTCGATCAGATGGCCTTCATGGTTGGACTGGCGGAAATCGATCTCGACATGGGCGCGACCGGCGGCGTCCTCCATCCGTTCGGCAATGTCGTCCAGCGTGTCATAGCCATAGATTTCCGGCTCGCGCGTGCCCAGCATGTTGAGGTTGGGACCGTTCAACACATAAATCTTGCGCGTGTCGGCCATGACTGTTCCCTTGAATGGTTGCGGGGCGCGTGTCGCTGACCCTATATGCGGCGCGCGGACATGAAAGCCTCTTAGCCGCATCAAGGAAGGTTTGCATAGTGAGCGTCGACGGAACCATCTCCATCCATATCAATGGCGAGCATCGCCGCGTGCGCGAAGGCATGACGCTGGCGGCGTTGGCGAGCGAGTTGGGCTTCGCGCCGGAAAAGGTGGCGGTGGAGCGCAATCTGGAGGTGGTGCCGCGTTCGACCCTGGCGCAGGTGCGCGTCGAGGATGGCGATGAACTGGAGATTGTGCACTTCGTTGGCGGTGGCGACGTGTCGGCGGTCGATGAGGATAGCTGGACCGTGGCGGGCAGGACCTTCCGTTCGCGCCTGATTGTCGGCACCGGCAAATATAAGGATTTCGAGCAGAATGCGGCGGCGGTCGCGGCTTCGGGGGCGGAGATCGTCACCGTGGCGGTGCGGCGGGTCAATGTGTCGGACCCCAAGGCGCCGATGCTGACCGACTTTATCGATCCCAGGAAGATCACTTATCTGCCCAATACGGCGGGCTGCTATACCGGCGAGGAGGCGATCCGCACGCTGCGTCTGGCGCGTGAGGCGGGCGGCTGGGATCTGGTGAAGCTGGAGGTGCTGGGCGAGGCGCGGACGCTCTATCCCGACATGGTGGAGACGCTGCGGGCGACCGAGATATTGGCCAAGGAAGGCTTCAAGCCGATGGTCTATTGCGTAGACGATCCGATTGCGGCCAAGCGGCTGGAGGATGTGGGCGCGGTGGCGATCATGCCGCTGGGCGCGCCGATCGGGTCGGGGCTGGGCATCCAGAACCGCGTGACCATCCGGCTGATCGTCGAGGGCACGAAGCTGCCGGTGCTGGTCGATGCGGGCGTGGGCACGGCGTCGGAAGCGGCGCAGGCCATGGAATTGGGCTGCACCGGCGTGCTCATGAACACCGCCATAGCCGAGGCGAAGGACCCGGTGCTGATGGCCGCCGCGATGAAGGCGGGGGTCGAGGCGGGCCGCATGGCCTATCGCGCCGGGCGCATGGGCAAGCGCATGTATGCCGATCCGTCGAGTCCGCTGGCCGGATTGATTTGAGATTTTCGCTATCGCAGCAAATTGACCACCTCCCGGCTTCCTCCTATTCCTTGGCGAAGGTTTGGAAGAGGAGGACAAGCGATGGTGAACAAGCTCTACCCCGATGCTGCATCCGCGTTGGAGGGTCTTCTCTTCGACGGGATGCATCTGTGCGCGGGCGGTTTTGGGCTGTGCGGCATTCCGGAACGGCTGATCGACGCGATCCGGGATTCGGGCGTCAGGGACCTGACCATCGCCTCCAACAATGCCGGGATCGATGGCGAGGGGCTGGGCAAGCTGCTGCGCACGCGGCAGGTGAAGAAGATGATCTCCTCCTATGTCGGGGAGAATAAGGAATTCGAGCGGCAATATCTGGCGGGAGAGCTGGAGGTCGAATTCTGCCCGCAGGGCACGCTGGCGGAACGCTGCCGCGCGGGCGGCGCGGGGATTCCGGGCTTCTACACCAGGACGGGCGTAGGCACCGCCGTGGCCGAGGGCAAGGAAGTCAAGACTTTCGACGGGCAGGATTATATCCTGGAACGCGGGATTTTCGCGGACGTGGCGATCGTCAAGGGCTGGAAGGCTGATGAGAGCGGCAATCTGATCTTCCGCAAGACGGCGCGCAACTTCAATGCGCCTATGGCGACGGCGGCCAAGATCTGCGTCGCGGAGGTCGAGGAAGTGGTGCCGGTCGGCAGCCTCGATCCCGATGCGATCCATCTGCCCGGCATCTATGTGAAGCGCATGATCATAGGCAGCCCCTATGACAAGAAGATCGAATTCCGCACCGTTCGCCAGAGGGAGACTGCATAATGGCCCAGGAATCCAAAGGCTGGTCACGCGATGAAATGGCCGCCCGCGCGGCGAAGGAGCTGCAAGACGGTTTCTACGTGAACCTGGGCATCGGCATCCCGACGCTGGTGGCGAACCATATTCCCGCGGGCGTGGAGGTGACGCTCCAGTCCGAGAACGGGATGCTGGGCATCGGCCCCTTCCCCTATGAGGGCGAGGAGGATGCCGACCTGATCAATGCGGGCAAGCAGACGATCAGCGAATTGCCCAATTCGGCCTATTTCTCCAGCGCCGACAGTTTCGCGATGATCCGGGGCGGGCATATCGACCTGACCGTGCTGGGCGCGATGGAAGTAGCGGAAAATGGCGACATCGCCAACTGGATGATCCCCGGCAAGATGATCAAGGGCATGGGCGGCGCGATGGATCTGGTCGCGGGCGTCAAGAAGATCATCGTCGTCATGGAGCACACCTCCAAGGACGGCAGCCCCAAATTCATCCCCGCCTGCACCCTGCCGCTGACCGGCAAGAATGTGGTCGACATGATCGTCACCGACCTGTGCGTCTTCCAGCGGCCCGACCATGACAGCCCGTTCCGGCTCGTCCAACTCGCTCCGGGCGTGACGGCGCAGGAAGTCGCCGCTAAGACGACCGCGCACTATCTTGCTTAAGGACGCGCAATGAGCCTCGACGGCATTTATGACGACGGCAATGTCTTTGCCCTGATCCTGCAGGGAAAAATCCCTTCGACCAAATTATATGAGGATGAGCATACCTATGCCTTCCTCGACATCCAGCCGCAGTCGAAGGGGCACAGCCTGGTCATTTCCAAATGGTCGAGGGCGCGCAATATCCTGGAAGTCGAGGACGAGGCGCTGGCGCAGATCATGGCGACGGTGAAGAAGGTCGCCAATGCGACCCGCAAGGCGCTGGACCCCGATGGCATTCATGTCGCCCAGTTCAACGGCGCACCGGCCGGGCAGACCGTGTTCCATCTGCATGTCCATATCGTACCGCGCTGGGAGGGGCAGTCCCGCAACTTCGTCGCCCATGCACAGGGCGATTTCGCCGATCCGGCGACATTGCAGGCATTGGCGGAAGAGATTCGCGCGCAGTTCTGATGCAGTTGCTCTGACATGGCGCTCAAGCCCTTCAAGGCCCCTGGGGCGCGGCTGGCGCTGCGCTCCAAGCGGGAAAGCCGGCGCTTTTCCGGCGGGGATCGGCCTGCGGAGGTCATTCTCGACATTTCGCGGCTGCTCTCGCGCAGTTTTCATGCCGCGCCGACCGGCATCGACCGGGTCGAATTTACCTATGCCCGCGAATTGCTGGAGCGGATGCCGGAGCGTCTCGCCTTTGCCGCCGTGCACCCGGCGGGGGGCTATTATGGGCGGTTGAAGGATGTGGCGGTGCGCCAGTTTCTGGCTTTCACGGCGGCGCGCTGGCGCAACAAGGGGCCGGTGGATGAAAAGGAGAGCAAGGCGGCGGTCATCCGCCATCTGATCGCCCTGCGTCCCCGCCCGGTGCCGGTGGCGGACGGGCCGCGCATTTATTTGCAGGTGTCGCCGCATCATCTGGACGATGCCGATCAGGTCGGTGCGATCCTGCGGGCGGAGGGTGCGCGTTTCGTGACGCTGGTGCATGATGTGATCCCGCTGACCCATCCTGAATTCGCCCGGCCCCAGGGCGCGGACGAGCATCTGAAGCGGGTGCGGACGATCGACCGCTATGCCGATGGGATCATCGGCAACAGCCGGGCGACCATCGACGCGCTGGCGCCGCATCTGACGCGTGGCCTTGCTGGGCGCGTGATCCGGGTGGCGCATTTCGGCGCCGATGCGCCCGACATGGTGGTGGAGGGCGGTCATGACCTGCCGGACCGGCCCTATTTCGTCTATATCTCGACCATCGAACCCCGGAAGAACCATCTGCTGTTGCTGAATATCTGGCGGCGGCTGGTGGAAAAGCTGGGCGACAAGGCGCCGGTGCTGGTGCTCATCGGGCGGCGTGGTTGGGAAAATGAGAATGTCGTCGACATGCTGGAGCGCGCGGAGATCCTGCGCGGGCATGTGATCGAGGCGGGCAGCGTGCCCGACAGCCAAATGAACGCGCTGGTCGCGGGGGCGCGGGCGATGCTGATGCCTTCCTTCGAGGAAGGCTATGGCATGCCGGTGATCGAAACCCTTTCGGCGGGCGTGCCGGTGATTTGCAGCGACATCGTCGCGCATCGGGAGGTCGGCGGGAATGCGCCGGACTATCTCGATCCGCTGGACGGGCTGGGTTGGCTGCGCGCCATTGAGGCCTATTGCCAGCCGGCATCGCCGGAGCGTGAAGCGCAACTGGCGCGGATCGCGGCCTGGCGTCCACCGACATGGAAAGCCTATTTCGATATTGTGGCGGATATGTTGCAGGAGATGACGGCATCGGCCGGTGCTTGACGTATTTCCATCGGGCGCACAGAAGCCATTGTATGGATTGCGTTTTTGGCGGTTGAAGCGTCGCACCATGTGCTGTGGGTCTGACGGGGGCAAGGGACGGCTTTGACGAATGCGCAACCTTTTCTGCGCTCTCCACCCTTTCCGGGGGTGAAGGCCGCAGTGGCCGCGATCAGCCGCGCCCTGCGGCCGGACGAGCGGCTTGTTGACATATCCGACGCCGTGCTCGACGCCATTGCCGACGCGCGGGTCGGCGGCACATTCTGGGGGCATCGCCCCACAGGCATCAAGCTGGTGATGCGCGAGGGCGTCGCGGTGCCGCAGGCGGCGCTGGACGGGCTGACCGAGCGGGACATCGGCGTGGCCTTGAAGGGCAAGCGGGTGGCCCGTGCGTCAGGCGTGATCCTGCCGGAGCCGAGCGACCTCTGGACGCTGATCGCTTCCGCGCGATCCGTTCATGCCGCGCCGGACGATGATCTGGCGATCGTCGCGGGGCTGCTGGGCGTGCCGGTCTTCGGTCCCGATGAAGCGCCGGTCGCGCCTGAGCGGTTGCGGGAAGCCGCCCGCGCCAGGATCGCGGCGGCCAGCTATCGCGATTGCTTCAGTGGAGAGGCGGTCGATGCGGCGCAGGCGGTGGCGCAACTGGCCGACTGGCGGCGGCATCTGGACGGCAATCAGGGGATCGCGGCGGCCAGCGGCATGGCTTTCTGGAAGCGGGAGGCGATGCGCCATTTCCTGTGGGACGGCGTGCGTTCGCCGCCTTTCCTGCCGACGGAGAAAGGGCTGCGGCGGGCGCGGAAGCAGGGCGCTGTGCTGGCCGTCTGGCCCTCACGCGTGTCTTCAGACGTTCTGGAGCAGAGCGATGTCGCCATCGCCCGCGTCGAGGATGGCTTCCTTCGTTCCAGGGGGCTGGGCGCTGCGTTGCATCCGCCCGGCTCCGTGGTGGTCGACCGTTTGGGCATTTATTATGATGCGCGGCGGCCGAGCGATATGGAAAAGCTGCTGGCGACCCATGTCTTTTCCCCCGGACTGGAGGCGCGGGCGGCGCGTCTGCGCGCGGCGATCCGGGCATCGGCCGTCACCAAATATGGCCGCGATGCCGGGCGGATGATCGATCTGCCGTACGGACGCCGCACCGTCCTGGCCGTGGGGCAGGTGGAGGATGACCTGTCGGTCGCCTATGGCGGTGCGGG
Organism: Sphingobium sp. EM0848; assembly: GCF_013375555.1. Lineage (NCBI taxonomy): Bacteria > Pseudomonadati > Pseudomonadota > Alphaproteobacteria > Sphingomonadales > Sphingobiaceae > Sphingobium > Sphingobium sp. EM0848. The sequence continues at coordinate 2,035,853 of NZ_JABXWB010000001.1, read as the reverse complement.
TGTGGCGGGCAATCTGGACCTGCTGAAGCGGGTGCGTGCTGCCGAGCCGGATGCGTTCATCGTCTATCGCCCCCACCCGGATGTGCAGGCGGGGCTGCGCAAGGGGCATCTAGGCGACGCGGTGGTGCTGGCACACGCCGATTGCATCGACACGGGATCGCCGCTCATGGAACTGGTGCAGGCGGTGGACGAGGTGCATGTGCTCTCCTCTCTCACCGGGTTCGAGGCGCTGATGCGCGACCGGCCGGTGTCGGTGCACGGCATGCCCTTCTACGCCGGATGGGGGCTGACACGCGATCTGGTGCAGCCCAATGAACGGCGTGGTCGTCAACTCAGCCTGGATCAGCTTGTCGCGGGCGCCCTCATTCTTTATCCACTCTATCTGGATCCGGTAACGCGCTTGCCCTGCGGCCCCGAGGTGATGGTGGAGCGGCTGGCAAGCGGGGCGCCGTTGCCGGTATCCTGGTTGATCCGACTGCGGACTTTACAGGGGAAGTTGCAGAGATTTATGACCTTGTCTGCCGAGTATTTGCATGGTTGACGCCCGAGCCAAGACCTTCCTGTTTCTTCAGGGGCCGCATGGACCCTATTTCGCCATGTTGGCCGAGGCCTTGCGTGCAAAGGGGCACCAGGCGCTACGCATCAACATCAATGGCGGCGATAAGGTCGACTGGCAGGGGGAGGGGGCGACCGACTATCGCGGGACCTTCCGCAACTGGCCGCTTTTCTTCGACGATTATATCGTCAACCATGGCGTCACCGACCTTATTCTCTACGGCGATTGCCGCCCCTATCATGCGTCGGCGCACAAGATGGCGCGGTTGCGCAATCTGCGCGTCCATGTGGTGGAGGAAGGCTATATCCGGCCCGATTTCCTGACGCTTCAGGAAGAGGGGGTGAACGGCAATTCGACCCTGCCGCTCGATCCCGACTGGTATCTGGAGCAGGCCAGGGCGCTGCCGCCGGAGGAAAATGGGCGGGACCCGCAAATCCCCTCCACCTTCCGCCAGCGCGCCTTCAACACCGGGCGCAACGGCATGGCGTCGGCATTGATGCGGCCTGCCTTTCCCTTCTACAAGACGCACCGGCCCAACAGCTTCCTCTGGGAGACGGTGGGTTGGTTCAAGAAGCTGAACCTGCGCCATGCCGAGCGCCGCAAGTCGCGCGAGCAATGGGCGGAGGTCGGGGACCGGCCCTATTTCGCTCTGCCGCTCCAGCTCGATTCCGACTATCAGATTCGCGTGCATTCGCCCTTTGGCACGATGCGGGCGGCGCTGCGCTTCGTGATCAAGAGCTTTGCGTCCCACGCCCCGGCCAATACCGCTCTGGTGGTGAAGCGGCATCCGCTCGATCCGGGGCTGGTGGCCTGGGGACGGCTGGTGCGGCGGTTGGCGGCGCATTATGGCGTCGGCGATCGCGTCTTCTATCTGGCGGACTGGGACATTGCCGAGGTGGTCGGCAGGTCGCTGGGCGTGGTGACGGTCAACAGCACCGTAGGCACGCTGGCGCTGAATGCGGGTAAGCCGGTGGTGGTGCTGGGTCACGCGGTCTACAAAGTGCCGGGCGTGGTGCATAAAAGGTCGCTCGATGAGTTCTGGTCGGCGCCGGGAGCGCCGGACATGGCGCTCTATTCCGCCTTCCGCCGGGTGCTGATCGACCGTTGCCTGATCCGGGGCGGCCTGCTCAGCGAAGAGGGGTTGGCGATGCTGGTCGAGAATGCGGTCGAGCGGCTGACCCGCAGGCCACCGGCGCGCGCGCCCGTTCGGCGCGGGGCGGAGGTGCACGATCTGAATTCCGCGCGAACCGCTGCGCGCTAGGGTGTCGTCCGCACCATCCGGGATGTCGGCCGAATTACTGGAGGACAATCTTTCGACCCTGGCATCCGGCGCCAGCGCGCGGGTGTGCCGCGTGCCTGAACGCTATGTCGTCAAGATTTTCCATGCCGCCGTTTCGGAGGAGATGATCGACCGCGAATTCGCGGCGGCGACGCTGGCGGCGGATTGCGGCATCGCGGTCGCCCGGCCGGTCGAGCAATTGCGCCTGAGGGCGGGGCGGGCGATCCTCTATCCCGAGATAGCGGGGCCGACGTTGATGCGGCGGATGCGCGTGCGTCCGTTGGAAAGCGGTGCGATGCTGCGCGACATGGCGGCATTCCACCGGCGGATTCATGGCTGTCCGGCGCCGGGCCTGCGCGCGCTGCGGCAGGTGCTCGGGACGGACATCATCTACGGACCTGCCGATCCGGCCTTGCAGGAGGCCGCGCTTCGCCTGTTGGACGGGCTGCCCGATGGCGACCGGCTGCTGCATGGCGATTTTCATGTGAAGAACATCCTGATGGCAGACAGCGGGCCGGTTGCGATCGACTGGTCCAAGGCGTCACGCGGGCCGGTGACGCCGGACATAGTGCGGACGGAAATGTTGATGCGCTTTGGCGAGGGGCCGCAGGACTGGCTGACCAACCGGGTGCGCGATTGGGCGGCGCGCTGCTATGTTGACCATTATCGCTGCATCGCGCCGGACCATTTCCATCATGTGCCGGAGTGGCGGGCGATTGTCGGGCTGGCATGGCTGCGCGCGCGCGCGCCGGTGCGGCGGAAGGCTTTCCTCGCCTATCTCAACTGCGCGCTGACGGATGTGGGCCTGCCCGTCACAGCGGGATGATCTGGTCGGCCAGCCGCTCGACCTCCGCGCGGTCGTGGCTGACATAGAGGATCGGCATGGCGAGGTCGCGCTTCATCCGCTCGATCACGGAGAGGATGTCCTCCCGCCGCGACGGATCGAGCGAGGAGAGCGGTTCGTCCATCAGCAGGAAGCGCGGGCCCGACAGCAGCGCCCGGCCGATTGCGACGCGCTGCGCCTCGCCGCCCGACAGGGTGGCGGGCCAGCGGTCGAGCAGATGGCCGATGCCCAGGAAATCGAGCACCGCCTCGAACGACATGGGCGGATTGCCATGCTGGCCGTAGAGCAGGTTGGCGCGGACCTTTTTGTGCGGAAAGAGGCGGCCGTCCTGAAATACGTAACCGGCGCGGCGTTGTTCCGGGGGCCGGTTGATCCCCGTCGCGCTGTCGAACAGCATCTCGCCCGCAACGGCGATCCGGCCCCGGTCCGGGGTCAGGATGCCCGCCACCATGTTGAGGATGCTGGTCTTGCCCGCGCCAGAGGGTGCGAACAGCGCGACGAGGCCCGCGTCGGTGCGGCATTGGAGCGTGATCCGGCGATCGCCGATGCGATGGTCCAGATCGAGGTCAAAGGACATGATTGGTGCGGCCTCCTGCGGCGCGGCGGGCCAGCATTTCCGATGCGACCAGCGCCGCCAGCGACAGGATGACGGACAATATGGCGAGCCGCGTCACGGCTGTTTCCGCGCCCGGCACTTGCAGCGCGGAATAGATGGCGATGGGTAAGGTGCGGGTTTCGCCCGGCACGTCGGAGACGAAGGTGATGGTCGCGCCGAATTCCCCGATGGAGCGGGCGAAGCCGAGCACCAATCCCGCCAATATGCCGGGCAGGGCCAGCGGCAGGGAAATACTGAAAAAGACGCGCCATGGCCGCGCGCCCAGCGTCCGGGCCGCCAGTTCCAGCCGATGGTCGATGCCTTCGATCGACAGGCGCATGGCGCGCACCATCAGCGGCATCGCCATGATCGCGGCGGCCAGCGCGGCGCCGGTCCAGCGGAACATGAGGCTGATGCCCAGCGTCCGCTCCAGCAGGCCCCCCAGCGGGCCGTTGGCGCCGAAGAGCAGCAGCAGCAGCCATCCGGTGACGACCGGCGGCACCACCAGCGGCAGGTGCACGACCGCATCGATCAGCAGCTTGCCGGGAAAGCGGGCGCGGGCCAGCAGCCAGGCCAGCGCAAAGGCAATGGGCAGCATCAGCCCCACCGCGACCAGGCTGACCTGAAGCGACAGCAGGACGATGCCCCATTCTTCGGGTGACAGGATCATGCCCTCTCTTTTGAACAGGAAAATGGAAAAAACCAGCCTTCGTCATGAGCATTGCATCGCACCGACGCACGGGGCAAAGCCACCGCCTGTCCAGTCTGGAGCCGTCCGCATGAAAGAATTGATCGCCTTCGACCTTGATGGGACGCTTGCGGAGAGCAAGCAGCCGCTGGAGGAAGCGATGGGTGAGGCGCTGGCGGGGCTGTTGCAGGTCGCCCATGTCGCGGTGATTTCCGGGGGTGACTGGCCGCAATTCGACAAGCAGGTGGCAAGCCGCCTGCCGGAGCGGGCGGACCGTTCGCGCCTGTGGCTGATGCCGACCACGGGGACGAAGCTCTATACTTATGGCGAGCGTGGCTGGGCGCCGGTCTATGCCGAACTGTTCGACGACGCGCAGAAGCAGGCGATTTTGGAGGCCTTCGACGCTTCGCTGGAAGCGACCGGCTTCGTGCCGGAAGAGGTGTGGGGCGAGCGGATCGAGGATCGGGGGAGCCAGATCACCTTTTCCGCGCTCGGCCAGCAGGCGCCGATCCATGCCAAGGAAGTGTGGGACCCGGATTTCGCCAAGCGCAAGGTGATCCAGGCGGACTTGCGGGAACGCCTGCCCGGCCTGTCGATCAATATGGGCGGGGCGACCTCCATCGACATCACGCGTGAGGGGGTGGACAAGGCCTATGGGCTGAAAAAGCTGCGCGATGCGAGCGGGATCGCGCTCGACGCGATGATGTTCATCGGTGATGCGATTTTCCCCGGCGGCAATGATTATCCGGCGAAGCAACTGGGGCTGGATACGGTGCGCGTGCGCGACCCGCAGGAGACGCTGTCGGTGATCGACGCGATCATCGCCTGCCAGAAATGAATGCCGATCTGTCCTAGGGGCGGCTGAAACCGTAGCGCGCAAGGATGCTCTGCCCGGCATCGGAGAGCAGGAAGCGGCGGAAGCCTTCCGCATCGGCGCTTTGGCTTTTGGCGAGGCGGGCTATGGGGTAGCGGATCGGTTCATGGCTGCCCGGCGGAAAGGTGCCGGCCACCATCACATCCTTCGAGGCGCGGGCGTCGGTCGCGTAGACGATGCCCAGCCGCGCCTCGCCACGCTCCACCAGCGCCATGGCCGAGCGGACATTGTCGCCCAGCGCCAGCCGGTTCGCGACTGAGGGCCAGATGCCGAGCATGGTCAGCGCCGCCTTGCCATATTTGCCCGCGGGCACGCTGTCGGGATTGGCCATGGCGAGGCGGGAATCGCCCAGCGTCCGGGCAAGCGGCATGTTCCGGGCGATGCGCAGCCGCACCGGCATGCGGGCGGGCGCGATCAGTACAAGCTGGTTCCCCGCCAGATCGGCGCGGCTGCCGCGCTGGACGAACCCGGCCTTTTCCACATCGTCCATCCAATCCTCATCGGCGGAGACGAACAGGTCGGCCGGAGCACCGCTCTTGATCTGGCGGGCAAGGGCGGAAGAGGCGGCGAAGGACAGGACGGGGCGGGCATGGCGCCGAGCCGCCCAGGCATCGGCGGCGGCGGTCATCGCCTCCTGCATGCTGGCGGCGGCGAGCACCAAAGGCCCCCGCTGCTGCGCCATGGCGGGCACGAGCGATATATGAAGAAATATAGCGAGCAGCGCGAGGGCGCGGAGAATCACTTTCTGCATCCCCCCTTCTTGCCAGTTCGCCGGTCTTTTGTCTTGGGCGACCATCGGTTAAGCGGGGTCATGATCTTCCTCCCGACCCTGCCGGCGGCCTGATCGCGCCGTGCCGGCCATTCGATCGCTTTGCGGCCAGTGCGGCCTGGGTTGCGGCATCCGCGCCGTAACCGGCGAGGGGCGGCAGGTCCGGATCGATGGCGATCCGGTGCATCCCGTCAATGGCGGCTTGCTCTGCGCGAAAAGCGGGGCGCTCGACGACATGCTGCCGCTCGACGATCGGCTGCTTCGGCCGATGGTCGATGACCGGGCGGTCGGGTGGGATCGCGCGCTTGGGCAGGCTGCGCGGCGTCTGGGCGATGTCATCGCCCGCCATGGGCCGGACAGCGTGGCACTGCATGTGCCGGGCGGGCTGCTGACCGAGGATTATTATGTCGCCAACAAGCTGATGAAGGGTTTCATCGGCTCCGCCCATATCGATGCGCTTTGGGCCGAGGCAGGGGGCATGGCGGCGGCGCAGCGCGCGGCCTTTGGCGAGGATGTGATGCCTGCCGCTGCCGAGGATATCGGACGGGCGGACCTGATATTGGTGGTGGGTGGGGATGCCGTCCGCCGCCATCCGGTGCTTCAGGATCGTATCGAAGCTGCGCGGGAGCAGGGTGCGCGGCTGATCCTGATCGCGCGCGGGGATGAGGGGCAGGAGATCGAGGCCGATCTGCGCCTGACAGTCACGCCCGGCGGCGAGGCGGCGCTGCTGTCCGGACTGCTGTTGCATTGCCGGGATGGCGGGGTTCTGGACGAGGCTTTTCTGGCCCGCAGCGTTGCGGTGCCTTCCGATTTCTGGGCCGGATTGCGGAAGGGGCATGATCTCTGGTCGGTGGCGCGCGCCTGTGGTCTGGAGCCGGGAGAGGTTCGGGCTTTTTATGAAGCGGTGGCTGGTTCGCCGCGTCTGGTGACGCTGTTCAGTCCTTGCGAGGCCGGGGAGGATGCGCGGCGTCTGTCCGCCGCCGTCCTCAACCTTCATCTCGCCACGGGCCGGATCGGCAGGCCGGGCGCCACGCCCTTCGCCGTCACCGATGCGGCCAATGGCATGGGCGGGCGGGAGGTCGGCTGCCGCGCGGGCGAGTTGGCGGCGCATCGGGATTTCTCTCCCGACGCGCTGGCGGCGGTCGAGCGTTTCTGGGGCGCGACCGCCATGGCGCGACAATCCGGCCTGTCCGGTACGGCCCTGGCCGAGGCGATGGGCGAGGGGCGGATCAAGGCGCTGCTGATGTTGGGCGGATTGCCCTCGGCGGGGCATCCGATCCGTGGCTTGCTGGATCGGGTGCCGCTGCTGATCGCGACGACGCCGTGGATGGGGCCGGAGTTGAGAGGCGCGGGCAGGGTCGCGCTCCCCTCGCCGGTATGGGTGGAAAAGGACGGAACGCTGACCGGCGCGGATCGGCTGATCAGCCGGCAACGGCGGCTCTTTCCCTTGCCCGGTGAGGCGAAGCCCGACTGGTGGATCGTGACCCGGATCGCTCGCGCCATGGGCTGGGGCGATGCCTTTCATTATGAGCGACCGGCGGAAATCTATCGCGAGCATGTGCGGTTGACCGCCTATCGCAATGAAGGGGGGAGGCTGCTCAACCTCAGTCGGCACGCGCCCATCTCCAACCCGGCTTATGATGAACTGACGCCCTGGCGCTGGGGGGAGGTGCCGTTCGATGAGGGGCGGTTCCCGACGCCGGATGGGAAGGCGCGCCTCATATCAAGCTGGGATCAGGCCGGCTGACCCGCAATCTTGCGGAGATGCTCCAGCAGCGCGTCGCCATTGGCGCTCCAGGTGAAGCGCCGCGCTGTCTCGCGCACCGCCTCGCGCTCGGGCGGGTTGATGAGGATATCGCTGATCGCGGCGGCCAGCGCTTCCGGTTCGCGCGCGACGATCTGGCCCGCTTCGGGGCGATCCAGCAGTTCCCGCGCGCCGCCGACATCGGTGATGACGATCGGCGTGCCGCAGGCCAGCGCTTCGACCCAGGCATTGGCGAGGCCTTCGGAGGAGGATGGCAGCGCCATCACATCGGCGGCGGCATAGATGCGCGGCAGTCGGTCATGCGGCACGGAGCCGAGGAAGCCGATGCGCCGGTCGACGCCCAGTTCCTCCGCCTGCTTCTCCAAGGCCCGGCGATATTGCCCCTGCCCGGCGAACAGCAGCGTCACGCCATGCAGTTGCGGCAGCGCCTGCACCAGCAGTTCTTGTCCCTTGCGCGGGATCAGCGCGCCGACGCACAGGACGACCGGCCCTTCGAAGCCCAGCGCTTCCTTCGCGGTGGCGCGGTCGACGATCTCGAAACGGTCGAGGTCCACCCCGGTATAATGGACGCGGATCTTGTCGGCATCGATGCCCATGCGCGCCATTGACCGGCGCATCGCATCCGACACGGCGAGCAGGCCCGTGGCATCGTCGGCGGCGCGCTTCACCATCTTCCGCGTGCCCTTGCGCGTGCCCCAATAATGGATGTCGGCGCCGCGCGCCTTGACCGAATAGGGGATGCCGAGCGCACGGGACAGGCGTTGCGCGACCGGGCCGTCGGGGAAGAAGAAGCTGGCGTCGATCACGTCGAAGGGTTGCTGTGCGTGCAACTGCCGGACCAGCGGCAGGATGGCGCGGGTCATGCTGTGGACGTTCAGCCGTCCGCCGAATTTGGGCAGGATCGGAAAGACCGGGCGATAGACGGTCAGGTCCTTCCATCTTTCCCTGGCGGGCAGGGCGGAAAGGGCCGCGTAACGCTTCGATCGGGAAAGCGGCCAGGGCGGGATGCCGAGCGGCGCGACCACCGTGACCCTGACGCCGTCCCGGCTGGCCAGTTCCCGCGCCTGCCGTTCGACGAAGACGCCGAAATTGGGCCGGCTCATGTCCGGAAACAGGGTCGACAGCGTCAGGACGTTCAGCGTCATGGCATCTTCCTACAACACCGCAGTTGATGACGGGTTAAGGATGAAGCGGCCCGCCTGTCTACAGCCTTCTCACCAGTTGGACCGCCACGGCGCCCCAAGGTGGGTCGGTGATCACCTGCTGGCGCGACCCGCTGCCCAGCGGCAGGATTTGCAGCCGGTCATCCTCCCGCCCGATCAGCCGTCCGAACAGGAAGCGCCCGGCATGGCGCGGCAACAGCAGGTCGCGGTTGAGGGCGCTGGCAAATTCGTCGGGCAGGATGCGGCGGCACCAGATTTCATCGCCGCTGCGGTAATCGCCGATGCTGCCCGATACCTGCACGCCGACCATGGCGTCGGCGGGGGCCGGCGGGGGGAGCGCGAGCGGGCGGGTCGGCGCGCGGGCACCGTCAGGGCCGAGCAGCGCGGCGACGGGCACGACGCTCTGGCCGGGCAGGGCCACCAGTTCCGAAGAAGCGACGCCCAGCGCCTTGGCGATGCGGTTCAGCCAGTTGACCGATACGGTTCGGGTTCCGGTTTCCAATCGGCCGATGGTCTGAGCCGTGGTCGGGGGATTGCACAGCGCCCCCACCTGTTCCAGCGTCAACCCCTTTGCCTTGCGCACTTCCCGGATACGGGTGATCATATGTCGTCCTGTTTCACCTATTTGGTTTTTATCCTTTCCTACAAAGGCGCCTGCATGGCAAGTCCCCTGCATCCAATTCCAGCAGGGAGGGCGCCGCATGGCCGCGCAATGTGTCGAACAGATTATCGAGGATCCCTTTGGTCAGGTGCGGAAGGTGGCCGTGAACATCGGGGAATCACCGCTGGCCTGGCTGCATGCGCGGGGGCATTTGAGCGAGCGCCATTATGTCGCGGGCGACATGTTGCGCGCGGATTGGGAAAAGGCCGGGCTGGGGCCACGCATCACCATGCGCTGGGACGTGACGCCGCGCCAGGGGCGGGCGGGGCGCAGGGCGGAGCCGACCGTGGCGCAACTGTCCGCGAGGGAGCGGTTCGATGGCGCGATCCGGGCAGCGGGACCGGGGCTGGCGGATGTACTTTGGCGGGTGGCCTGCGCGGGGGAAGGGCTGGCGGCGGCGGAAAAGGCGCTGGGCTGGCCGACCCGTGCGGGAAAGCTGGTGCTGACGCTGGCGCTGGATCGGGTGGCGGGCTGGTATCGGGTGGGTTAGGCACGAAATGATCTGGCGGTGGCCGCAAACTGTCACTGGCGCGTAAGCGCATCTGGAGTTACATCTTTTCCTTGATGACCATTGATCCGCTGGTGCTGCTGCAGGCCTACGCTATCGGCGTGTTTCCCATGTCCGACGATCGCGAGGCGGAGGAAGTCTATTGGATCGAGCCGAAGCGGCGGGCGATCATGCCGCTGGATGGCTTCCACATCTCCCATTCGCTGGCCAAGACGATTCGGCGGGATCGGTTTCGGGTTACCGCCAATCGCGATTTTGCGGGGATCGTGCGGCTTTGCGCGGAGTCAGCCGCCGACCGGCCCTCCACCTGGATCAATCATCCGATCGAACGCGCTTACCGTCATCTGCACGAGATCGGCTTCGCCCATAGCGTGGAGGTGTGGGAGGGCGAGGAACTGGTCGGCGGCCTCTATGGCGTGGCGATGGGGCGGGCCTTTTTCGGCGAAAGCATGGTGTCGCGCCGGACCGACGCGTCGAAGGTGGCGTTGGCCTGGCTGACGGCGCGGATGCGCTTTGGCGGCTTCACCCTGCTCGACTGCCAGTTCATGACCGAACATCTGCGATCGCTGGGCGCGATCGAGATCAGCCAGCGCGATTATCTTCAGTCTTTGGCGGGCGCGCTCGACGGCGTGGCGCTGGGCGCGGGACGGGGCGTGCTGGCGGCTGGTTCCGGAGTCTGGGCGGAGCTGGCATTTTCGCCACTGGCCGGTGATGCCTTGGCGGCGGGGACATCCCCCTTGTCGCCCAGTTTCACCGTATCGGGGCCGGTTTCGGGCCAGGACATCGTGCAGCTTCTCACCCAGACGTCATAGATTGGATGCTGCACCACATTGCGGTCGGGCCGTTCCCTGAACAGCCAACCGGAAAAATTGCGCCGCCATTTATTGTCGGCTGTGCTGCGCACATCCAGTTGCACGAAAGCCCCGGTTTCCTGCACATTTTCCCAGGGTGCGGTGGTTTCGCATGCCAGAAGGCGGACGATGGCGTCGCCCACGCGCAACGCTTCGCCGGGCTTCATCTTGAGGTCGGCGGTGATGCCGTTGCGCTTGTTGAGCAGGCCGATCACCGCCACCCGCTCGCTCATCGGCGTGCCGGGCAGGCTGCCCGATTCGCCGTTGCTGATCTTCTGCCCTTCGATGCGGACGGGGCCGGACTGGTTGGCTGTAGGCAGATCGTCACCGCCGCAGCCGGCCATCATCAGGGTGCAACCGAGAATCGGCAGGAAACGTCCCGCCGGGCGCGGGATCATGACGCCTCGGGGCTCCACGCTTCATAATCGCCGGTTGCCTTCTGGCGCTGCCCGCCCTTTTCGAGCGCGCCGGAGGGGCGATAGGCATTCGCCGTGCCGGTGGCGTTGGGGGTGAAGTCCTTTTCCCAGATGCGCGGCGGCGGCAGAAAGCTTTCGGGCGCGCCCTCGATCGAATGATGCAGCCAGCCATGCCATTCGGCGGGCACGCGGCTCGAATCATTGGGACCGTTGTAGATGACCCAGCGGCGGGTCAGGCCGTTCACGTCCTTGCCGCCTTCATAATAGACATTGCCCTGATGGTCCTCACCGACCTTGGTGCCCTTGCGGGAGGTGTAGAGCGCGGTGCCGATGGTCGCGCCATCCCACCAGGTGAAGATCTTGCCAAGGAGTCCCATGGGCGAAGCGCTTAGCCGCTGGGGCTGGCGCTTGGCAAGGTGCTTCTAGTTTGGCGGACAGAAATTGGGGCTGTCCTTGGGCTGCGGTGCGCCGGGCACGGCGCAAGGCCCCCAACGGATGCGGTCGCCTTCCCTGATGCCCAGTTCCGCCGCGCGCCCGCCGCGCAGTTCAAGAACGGCGGCGACGGGGATGCCGGCTGAGACGGGTTCGCGGGAATAGGGCTGCGCATTGGCCTTCAGAAAGGCGATGCTGCCGTCCGTATGGATGAACAGCATGTCGAGCGGGATCAGCGTGTTCTTCATCCAGAAGCTGGCCGTGCGGGGCGGGGACATCGGGAAGAGCATGCCGGAATCGGCGTCGAGCGATTTGCGGAACATGAGGCCCTGTTCCTGTTCCTGCTCGGTGCGGGCGACCTCTACGGTGAAGCGGTGGTCGCCTCTGGCGGTACGAATGACGAGGGGGAGGAGGGCGGTTCGCTGGGGGACTGCCGTGGCGGTTGCGTTTTCGGCCTGGGGCGCGGAGGACGAGCAGGCGGCGAGGAGGGCGAGTGGCAGGAGGAAGAGGCGCTTCATGGAGTGGAGGTAACCTATCGGGCGGGGGTGGCGCTACTCAAGACGCTCGTGGTTTGAGCGGATTATTCCTCTTGCTCCGGCACTTCTCCCGGTGCGGCATCAATCCAGCGGCGGGCCGTTTCATAATTGTGTCCGGCGCGCAGGAAGGCGGCGATGGCTTTTTCGCGCTGTTTCGGGTCAGGCAGCGTCAGGGCATAGGGGCCAAGACGCTTGCGGCGGGCGAAGCGGTCGGCGGCCTGCCAGCTTTCGGATGCCGTCTGGGCATCGGCTTCTTCACGGTCGACTTCGGAGATGCCGTCGGCGCGCAGGCTTTCCGCGACCCGGCGCGCGCCATAGCCGCGCCGGGTGAGCGAGGCGCTTTTCATCGTCGCATAGCCGGCATCGTCGACATAGCGCAGTTCGCTCAGGCGATCGACCAGCGCCTGCGGATCGGCGGGCGCCTCGCCGCCCCAGCCGCGCTCCTTGATCTTGCGGCCCAGATAGGCGAGCAGCCTGGCGCGGCTGGTCGCGAAACGCCCGACATAGCGCAGCGCCAGTTCGCGCAGAGCCTCTTCATCAAGGGGTGGAGGGGGGCGTTTGCCGGTCATGGACATGCTTCATGCCTGCTGCGCCTTGATTATGCCACAGTCGGGCCGGAATTTTACCGCCCCTTGTAGAGTAAAAGCCCAGGCTGGAATGCAACTATCCGGTGCAAAGTCGCGCGAAAGCTGTTAGCGGCGCGCCCGGATATGAAGACTATGACAATTAACGCATTGGGTGACACCAATATGACGGGTTCGCAAAGCATGATGGCACCGACGCCGACCACCGACGATCTGCCCCGCCGTTTCTCGGATTTCGAGACGCTGGGCGAGGCGTTGGATTATGCTGCGACGGGGCGGCGGGGCCTGAATTTCCACGATGCCCGTGGAAATCTGGCGCGACCCTATCCCTTTGCGGAGCTGCGCGAGGACGCCATTGCCTGCGCGCACCGGCTGATCGCCCATGGTGTGAAGCCGGAAGACCGCGTGGCGCTGGTGGCCGAAACGGGCGTGGATTTCGCCCAGCTCTTCTTCGGCATCGTCTATGCGGGTGCCTGGCCGGTGCCGCTGCCGCTGCCGACCAGCTTCGGCGGCAAGGAAAGCTATATCGACCAGCTGAACGTCCAGCTGTCGAGCTGCGACCCGATGCTGTTCCTCTTCCCCAAGGAACTGGAAGAGATGGCAGGGGAATCCGGCCGTCAGAAGGCTGTCGAGAGCATCGCGTTCGAGGATTTCATCGCCCGCGAGGCCGTGCCCTGCGACCTGCCGCAGGCGAAGGGTGAGGAAATCGCCTATCTGCAATATAGCAGCGGTTCGACGCGCTTCCCCCATGGCGTGGCGGTGACGCACCATGCGCTGCTGAGCAATCTTGCCGCGCACAGCCATGGCATGGAACTGATCGCGACCGATCGCTGCATCAGTTGGTTGCCCTGGTATCATGACATGGGTCTGGTTGGCTGCTTCCTGTCCGTCGTCGCTAACCAGGTGTCGACCGACTATATGAAGACTGAGGATTTCGCCCGCCGTCCGCTGGCATGGCTGGACCTGATCAGCCGTAATGAGGGCACTTCGATCAGCTATTCGCCGACCTTCGGCTATGATATCTGCGCGCGCCGCATGTCGAGCCAGACCAAGGCGCAGGATCGCTTCGACCTGTCGCGCTGGCGGCTGGCGGGCAATGGCGCGGATATGATCCGTCCCGACGTGATGCAGAGCTTTGTCGACGCCTTCGGTGACGCGGGCTTCAGCCCCAGGGCCTTCCTGCCGAGCTATGGCCTCGCTGAAGCGACGCTGGCCGTCACCATCATGCCGCCGGGCGAGGGCATCATCGTCGAGCTGGTTGAGGAAACCGACCTGTCGGGCGGCGACGCGACCGAGGGCCGTCCGCAGCGCTTCCGCTCGATCGTCAACTGCGGCAAGCCCGCCCGCGACATGATCGTGGAGATCCGCGACGAGGATGGCGGCGTGCTGAACGAACGCCAGATCGGCAAGGTGTGGACCACCGGGCCGAGCCTGATGGTCGGCTATTTCCGCGATCAGGAGGCGACCGACGCCTGCATGCTCGACGGTTGGCTGGACACTGGCGACATGGGCTATCTGTCCGACGGCTATCTTTATATTGTCGGCCGCGCCAAGGACATGATCATCATCAACGGCAAGAATCACTGGCCGCAGGATATCGAATGGGCGGTGGAGCAGCTTCCCGGCTTCAAGCAGGGTGATATCGCCGCCTTCGCCATCACCACGCCGGGCGGTGAGGAAGCGCCCGCCGTGCTGGTGCATTGCCGTACCTCCGACAATGACGAGCGTACCCGCCTGCGCGACCAGATTCGCGAACGGGTGCGGGCCATCACCGGCATGAATTGCGTGGTCGAACTGGTTCCGCCGCGGACCCTGCCGCGCACCAGTTCGGGCAAGCTCAGCCGGTCGAAGGCGCGCAACCTCTATTTGACGGGTGAAATTCGGCCTTACGACATCGCGGCCTGAGTTTCCGGTTTTATGATTTAGAGACGGGGGCGTGCCGAAAGCGGTGTGTTCCCGTCCCTGCATTTTCCTGGAATTTGTCGTGCCGCCGTTACGGATTGATAACCGCTTGCTGCTAAACCGGGCGAGTGAGACGCGGGCAAAATTCATCTGACGAGAAGCCGCAGGAGCGCCTGCCGTTGCGGGCGATGATGGGCATGGTCACCGCGTCCGGCGATGCGGCGGAGCGTGTGCTGGCCGCCCAATTGCGATCGGCGGATAAGGTCGCGGTGCTGCGGCAGGCGATGAATGTCTTTGGCCTCATTTTTCTGTTGCGGGTTTTCGGTCATCACAGTTCCGCGTCCCGGCTGATCCTATGGAGTGCCGGACTGGCGGTCGCGATGATCACCGGCATCCTTCTCGACCGCCGCCGCCGTTCAGCGGTCGCCGTGACGGTCGCTCATCTGAGGATTCACGGCCTGACGGGGCTGCTGCACGGGCTGGTCTGGGGTTCGTGCATGATGCTGTTGTCCTCAGGCCATAACGCTTCGCTGCTGGTGGCCTATTGGACGCTCATCAGTTGCATCATGGTGTGCGGGGCGATCAGCTATGCCCCGACGCCGCTGGCCGCGACGGGATTCCTGTTGCCCTGCATCGCCGGGCTGTTCTTCATGTTCGATGAAAGCGCCGCGCTGCCTTTGCTGGCGCTTGCCACCAGCTATGCGCTGTCCTTGCTGGTCGGTTGTTTCATTTATGCGCGAACCTTCGCCCGCCAGCATAGCGCCAGCGTGCAACTGGAGGAAAAGAGCGAGGTGGTGAGCCTGCTGCTGCGCGAATATGAACATGGCGCGTCCGACTGGCTGTGGCAGACCGATCCCGCGCGGCGGCTGAACGGCGTATCGTCGCGCATGGCGGAAATGCTGGGGCGGACGGCCGCCGCGATCGAGGGAACGCCGCTGGTGCAGGTGCTGGCAGGCAGCGCCTGGGAAAGCGGGCTGTTCCCGACCGAATTGCACGCGCTGGCCGATCATCTGAAGCGGCGGGAAAGTTTCAGCGCCATCGTACTGCCGGTCGAGGTGCCGGATGGCGTGCGGTGGTGGGAATTGTCGGCCTCTCCCCGCTATGACGAGGGCGGTGTATTTCTGGGCTTCCGAGGCGTGGGATCGGACATTACCGAACAACGCGAATCGGCCGATCGAATCGCGCAACTGGCGCGGTTCGATCCGCTGACGGGCCTGCCCAACCGGGCACATCTGCGGGAAGTGCTGGACCAATCCATGGCGACGGCGCGCGGCGGGGTGCCGGGCTGCGCTTTTCTGATGATCGACCTGGATCGGTTCAAGGGGGTCAATGACACGCTGGGCCATCAGGTCGGCGACATGCTGCTGACACAGGTGGCGCGGCGGCTGCGGCATATCTGTTCGGGCAGCGAATTTTGCGGCCGCATCGGTGGCGACGAATTCGCCGTCGTCATCCCCCAGATTGCGAACAATCGCAGCATCGACAAGCTGGCCGCGGCCATCATCAGCGGCCTCTCCGCGCCCTATCAGGTGGATGAGCATCTGCTCTATGTCGGGGCGTCGGTCGGCTCGGCGCTGTCGCCGCAGGACGGCAAGGAAGCCGAGGCGCTGATTCGCAGTGCCGACCTGGCGCTCTATCGCGCGAAGAGCGAGGGTGGGGGCGTGCATTGCGCCTATGAGCCGCAACTCCACGCCCAGGCGGAGGAACGGCGGCAACTGGAACTGGCGCTGCGCGACGCACTGGAGAATAACCAGCTTCATGTGCTGTACCAGCCGGTGGTGGAGGCCCAGCAGGGCCGCATCACGGGGTTCGAGGCACTGGCGCGCTGGACGCATCCGGACATGGGGCCGATCTCGCCCGCCAAATTCGTGCCTGTGGCCGAAGAGGCGCGGTTGATCGGGCCGATCGGGGAATGGGTGTTGCGCACCGCCTGCATGGAGGCGGCGCGCTGGCCCGCTCCGGTGCGGATCGCGGTCAATGTGTCGGCGGAGCAACTGACGCATCCCAGCTTCGTCAGCGCGGTGGTGTCCGCGCTGGCGCAAAGTGGGCTGGAAGCCCAGCGGCTGGAACTGGAAGTGACCGAAAGCGTGTTCGTCAACGCCGATACCGGGGCGCTGAAGGTCCTCGACCAGTTGCGCGCGCTGGGCGTTCAATTGTCGCTCGACGATTTCGGGACGGGCTATTCCTCGCTCGGCTATCTCAGCCGCACGCGGTTCGACACGATCAAGATCGACCGCAGTTTCGTGGTGGGTGCGGCGAACAAAAAGCCGGAGAGTCTTGCGATCATTCGCGCCGTGGTGACGCTGGCGGAGAGCCTGGGCATGGCGACCACCGCGGAAGGGGTGGAAACCGAGGCGGAACTGGCCATGGTGTGCGAACTGGGATGCCGCAAGGTGCAGGGCTATTATTTCGGGCGGCCCATGCCCGCAGCGGACGCCGCGGCATTGTTTCCCGCGGATCAGGTGCGCGCGCGGGCCTAACCTTGCGCCTGCACCTGCCGCTCGATGGAAGTCCAGAGACCCGAAAAGGCCTGCGCCGGGGGTGAGGCCGCCGCGAAGCTGCCCAGCGGCTTGCGGCGGACGGCCATTTGCTCGACGGCGCTGGCCATGGGGATGGCGGGCCAGTCGGGCTGCCCATCCAGCGCGGCCCGGTGCAGCGCGCGGCGGCGGTCGACCATGGAATAGACCGGCATGATCGGCGGGTGGCTGCCGCCGCGCTGCACCAGATAGCGGGCAACCTCCGCCATGGCGCGCTGGGCGAGCGGCGAGGGGATGACCGGAATGACGATCATGTCCGCCGCCCGCAGCACCTGTTCGCTGGTTTCGGTGAGGCCGGGCGGGCAGTCGAGGATGATGCGGTCATAATCGCGCCCCAGGCTTTCGATCAGCTTGGCGAGCCGCTTCTTCTTGTCCATTTCGCGGAAAAGATGGTCGAGACTGCGCAGCGAGGTGTCGGCGGCGATCAGGTCCAGCCCCTCCACCGACGAGGGCTGGATCAGCTTTCGGACCTCGACATCCTTGCTGAAGATCGCCTGCGCGGCGTCGCGGCTTTCCATGTCGGTGGAGATCAGCCAACTCGCCGCCGCCTGCGGATCGAGATCCCAGAGCAGGGTGCGACGCTTCGAGATGCTGGCTGACGCCCAGGCGAGGTTGATCGCGAAGGTGGTTTTGCCCACGCCCCCTTTGAGGCTGTATACGGCGATGGTCGCCAATGCCTGATCCTTTGCCATGAGATGCCAAGCTACGGTTTCGAGCCGTCAAAGCAAGCGCTGAAATCATGGCATTATTACGCCGGTATGACGAACCGGGCCGCCGGGTAAAATGGGGGCGTCACGCAGCGCGGGATTTGGGGGTGCGGAATCCGGGCATAAAAATCCCGCCGCGAGCGAACCGCGCGGCGGGACCTTTTTCCTGTTGCGAAGGATCAGGCCGCGGCGCGGCGTTCCTTCAGCTCCTCATTCAGCATTTCCGCGAGCAGGAAAGCCAGTTCGAGGCTCTGCGCCGCATTGAGGCGCGGGTCGCAATGGGTGTGGTAGCGATCCGCCAGTCCCTCATCGGTGATGGCGATGGCGCCGCCGGTGCACTCCGTCACATTCTGGCCGGTCATTTCGGCATGGATGCCGCCGCCGAAGCTGCCTTCCGCACGGTGGACGGCGAAGAAGCCGCGCACTTCGGCCAGGATGCGGTCGAACGGACGGGTCTTGTAGCCATTGGCTGCCTTGATGACATTGCCGTGCATCGGGTCGCAGGACCAGAGCACCGGATGGCCTTCACGCATGACCGCGCGGACCAGCTTGGGCAGGCCCGACTCGATCTTGTCATGACCGTAGCGGGTGATGAGCGTGATCCGGCCCGCCTCGCGCGACGGGTTCAGCGCGTCGAGCAGGCGGATCAGCGCGTCCGGCTCCAGCGACGGACCGCATTTCATGCCGATCGGATTGCCGATGCCGCGCAGATATTCGACATGCGCCGATCCTTCGAACCGCGTGCGGTCGCCGATCCAGAGCATGTGCGCGGACGTGTCGTACCAGTCGCCGGTCAGCGAATCCTGCCGGGTCAGCGCCTGCTCGAAGGGGAGCAGCAGCGCCTCATGGCTGGTGTAGAAGCTGGTTCCGCCAAGCTGCGGCACGGTATCGGGCGACAGGCCGCAGGCGCGCATGAAGTCGAGCGCCTGGCCGATCTGGTCCGCCATCGCCTCGAACTTCGCGGCCCAGGGGCTGCGGCCCATGAAATCCAGCATCCAGCCATGCACGCGGTCGAGGCTGGCATAGCCGCCGGTCGAGAAGGCGCGCACCAGATTCAGCGTCGCCGCCGACTGGTTATAGGCGCGGATCATGCGCTGGGCATCGGGTTCGCGCGCTTCGGGCGTGAAGGCGATGTCGTTGACATTGTCGCCGCGATAGCTGGGCAGTTCCACGCCGCCGATCGTCTCGGTATCGGCCGAGCGGGGCTTGGCGAACTGGCCTGCCATGCGGCCGACCTTCACCACCGGCAGCTTCGACGCGAAGGTCAGCACCACCGCCATCTGGAGCAGCACGCGGAAGGTGTCGCGGATGTTGTTCGGGTGGAACTCCGCGAAGCTTTCGGCGCAATCGCCGCCTTGCAGCAGGAACGCCTCGCCATTCGTCACCTTGGCAAGATCAGCCTTCAGATTGCGCGCTTCGCCGGCAAAGACGAGCGGGGGAAACTGGCTGAGCTGTGCCTCCACCGCGCCAAGCGCCTGGGCATCACGATAGACGGGCATCTGAATGCCCTTATGCTCCCGCCAGCTTTCCGGCGTCCACTTCGCCGCCACTTTGAGTCTCCCAAAAAGTCTAAAATAGGGGCCGCACCTACGCTGTTGCAGGGGGCTGCGCAAGTTTATAGCGATTGGGGGCGGGATTTGCCTAATGCACGGTTCCGATCAGCGTGATCGGAGTTATTTCTGGCAAGGATATTGTTCGTTCAGCGCGACGCTGACCAGGACGGAGGCGGGCGCCTTGCGCTGGTCGGGATAGCGGGTGAGATAGGCGATGACGATGTCGCGTACCTTTACGGAATCGAGTTGCGCGGGCCAGCAATTGGGCTTGGCGCGGCCGATGAAGACGTCCTTTTTGATGCCGTCCACCGCGCCGACGATATAGGCGGTGCAGGCCAGCGCATATTCGGGCGCCTTGTTCCGGCATTTGGCAAGCAGAGTCGTGCCCGTTTCGAACATATAGGTCTGAGCAGGTGCAGCAACGGGCAATGCCGTTGTGCCGCCAAACGCGATTATCGCTGCGATTGCGTATTTGAGCATGTGCGGAATCTGCCCGTTCCGGACAGGTCTGTCCAAACGGACGGACCTGTCCCGCGCACATTCTGCCTTAGTTCGCTGAATTTTTCCATCCGGCGGCCGGGGTGGGCGCCGTTTCGATGAGATTTACCCCAGCGTGAGACGCCAGTCCCAGCGCAGCGGATCGCCGTCCATGACCTCCACCCCACGGGCGATCAGCGCATCGCGGATCTCGTCCGACAGGGCGAAGTCCTTTTCGGCGCGGGCGGTCTGGCGGAGGTCGAGTTCGGCTTCGATTTCCTCCGGCGTGATCTGCGCGTCCTTGGGCTGAACACGCAGGTCGGCGCGGCTGATCGTCAGCAGGTTCAGACCCAGCGCAGAATCGAAAGCACCAAGCAGGCAGAGCTTTTCGTCCACCGGCACCTTCTTCATCCCGATCGTTTCTTCCAGCAGGGGAAGGGCGCGCGGGGTCATCAGGTCGTCGCTGATCGCGGCGTCGAACTGTTCGAGCAACGGCGCGAGCCTGGGGTGGAGATTGGCGCGGAGGAATTCCAGGCTGGACGATTGCCACGTCACGCCCTCGGCGCGGGATTTGAGGTTCTCGACGCCCATGACGAGACGCTTCAGGCGCGTGAGGGCAGCCGCGACGCTCTCCGCGCTGAACTCCAGTTCGCTGCGATAATGGGCGCCAAGGCACAGCAGGCGGTAGGCGAGCGGATGCACACCCGCGTCGATCAGGGAGAAGAGGGTGGTGAAGCCGCCCTTGGACTTGCTCATCTTCCCCTGACGGTCGACCAGGAAATTATTGTGCATCCACCATTTCGCGCCGGTGAAGCCGGGCTGCGCATCGGTGCAGGCGCAGTAAGCCTGATTCTGGGCGATCTCGTTGGGGTGGTGGATTTCGCGATGGTCGATGCCGCCGGTGTGGATGTCGAAGGGATGGCCAAGGCGCGCCTCGCTCATTACCGAGCATTCAAGGTGCCAGCCCGGAGCGCCCTTGCCCCACGGGGAGTCCCATTCCATCTGGCGCTGCTCGCCCGGAGGGGACTTGCGCCAGATGGCGAAGTCGGACGGGTTGCGCTTGCCCGCGACGGGATCGATGCGCGCATGGGCGGCATCGTCGCGGCCCCCGGCCAGCGCGCCATAATCGGGCACCGTGCTGCTGTCGAAATAGAGGCCGGTTTCCAGTTCGTAGCAATGGGTCGGCGCGATCTTCTCCGCGAAGGCGATCATCTGCGGCACATAGTCGGTGGCGACCGTCCATTCGCTGGGGGCGATGATGTTGAGGTCGGCGATATTCTGCTTGAACGCCTGGGTATAATGGGCCGCGATGTCCCAGATGCTCTTTGCCTGGGCGCGGGCGGCCGCCTCCATCTTGTCGTCGCCGGCATCGGCGTCGCTGGTCAGATGGCCGACATCGGTGATGTTGATGATGTGGGTGACGGTGAGGCCCTTCCACAGCAATGTCCGGCGCAGCGTGTCGGTGAAGACATAGGCGCGCAGATTGCCGAGATGGGCGTAGTTGTAGACCGTGGGGCCGCAGCTGTAGACGCGCGCATGATCGGGCTCGATCGGCGCGAAGGGTTCGACCGTGCGGGTCAGGCTGTTGAACAGGCGCAGGGGCGCGTCGGCATGCTGCTGGGCGGGGGTGAACTGGTCGCTCATGGGCGCAGCCATGCGGCGGTTCGGCGGATGCGTCAACAGCCCTGCGTGATTGTAACAAATTGTTGCTGACGGCTCTGTCCCTTGCGCTGGAGCGTTCGACTGCCGATATTGTCTGTGCGGGCCGGGCCCCTCTGGCGGTTGGACATGTGTGACATGATCCAGCCGTGATGTCGGACCGCATCGAGTGTGCTCGGTGCAGGTTCCTGAGTGTTTGTCCCCCCCTCTAAGCCTCACGAGACCGCGCCGGGCCACTCGATCCCTGAATGATTTTGGATGGAGTATAACGCCGTGAACAATCCCGTTCGTATGCCGGGCTATGGTGCGAGCCAGACGGCGCAGACCGATGCCGGGCTGCGCGCGCACATGCTGGGCGTTTTCCGCAATATGGGCATTGGCCTGATCATCACTGGGCTTGTGGCTGCTTTTGTCGGCAATACGCCGGTACTGGCCGCCGCGATCTTCGGCACGCCGCTCAAATGGGTGGCGATCTTCGCGCCGCTGGCCTTTGTGTTCCTGTTCAGCTTCCGCATTGAAAAGATGACGACGTCCGGCGCACGCATGGCCTTTTATGCCTTTGCGGCGGTGATGGGCGTGTCGCTGGCCAGCATCTTCCTGGTGTTCACCGGCGGGTCGATCGCGCAGGCCTTCTTCTCGGCCGCCGTGATGTTCCTGGCCATGGCGCTGTGGGGCTATACGACCGGGCGTGACCTGTCGAAATTCGGGTCGTTCCTGATGATGGGCCTGATCGGCATCGTGGTGGCGAGCCTTATCAACATCTTCATCGGCTCGTCGGCCATGGCCATGGTGATCTCGATCATCGGCGTGGTGGTCTTCACCGGCCTCACCGCCTGGGACGTGCAGCGCATCAAGTCGGAATATTTCTACTATGCCGGCCATGAGGTGGCCGAGAAGATGCAGGTGATGGGCGCGCTGTCGCTCTATCTGAACTTCGTCAACCTGTTCCAGATGCTGCTGAGCCTGACCGGCGAGCGGGAGTAGCCGATGCGGGATCAGGCGGCGGTTTCCGCCATGCTCTGTCCGGTCTGTCATGTGGGACTTGCCATGACGGACCGGCAGGAGGTCGAGATCAGAGCCTTTGATTAACGCGATTTCCGAGCCGCAGGCTGTGCCAACCAGCTTGAAATCGCTCGGTGCCCGCAATGCCGGGGCGTGTGGCTGGACCGGGGTGAGTTGGACAAGATCATCGAGCGGTCGGCGGGCGGGGTTCCGGCTCCGCAGCCCAGCTACCGGCCGGATCGCGATGATGGGCGATATTATCAGAAGAAGCGAAAGAAGAGCTTTCTGGAAGAGCTGTTCGATTAAGGGAAATGGCCGGGTTGGCGCGATGCCGATCCGGCCATTGCATTTTTACCCCGTCGTCACTTCCATTCTTTAGGGAGAGGCAGGCCCCGATTGAAAAGCATATGCCGTATCGCTTAGAGGGAGGCCGTCTCTTGCCGAAAAGTAGCAACATGCCCGAAAATAATGCCATGGACGTTCAGGATGTGACACCGGTCATTCTCGCCGGTGGAAGCGGGACGCGGCTGTGGCCTTTGTCGCGTAAGTCCTATCCCAAGCAGTTCGTGCCCCTTCTTGGCGACACGACGCTTTTCCGCTCGGCGGCCCGGCGCCTGTCGGGCCAGGGGCAAGGTTTTTCCTTTTCCCGGCCGATCGTTCTGACGAATTCCGCCTTCCGCTTCATCGTGGCTGAACAGCTGGCGCAGGAAGAGATCGACGCGCAGGCCATTCTCATCGAACCGGCGGTCCGCAACACCGCGCCGGCGATCCTCGCGGCGGCGCTTTACCTGATCGGCAGAAATCCCGATGCGATGATGCTTGTCGCGCCGTCCGATCAGGTGGTGCCTGATGTGGAGGCGTTTTGCCTCGCGGTCGGGAAAGGGGTCGCAACGGCGAGCAGCGGGGACCTTGTCACGTTCGGGATCAAGCCGACGCGGCCTGAAACGGGCTATGGCTATTTGCAGGTGGTCGAGAAGCCCGATGCGTCCGGGCAGCCGGTCAAGCTGGCCCGCTTTGTCGAAAAGCCCAACGCCGAGCGGGCTGCGGCCATGCTGGCTTCCGGCGACCATCTCTGGAATGCGGGCATTTTCCTCTTCGCGGCGAAGGATCTGATCGCGGCCTTCGAAACCCATGCGGCGGACGTTCTGGCTGCGGTGAAGCAGGCGGTTGAACAGGCGGAGGGCGATCTGGGCTTCCTGCGGCTGGCGGCCGAGCCCTGGGAAAGCTGCCAGGATATTTCGATCGACTATGCCATCATGGAGCGGGCGAGCAATCTCTCCGTCGTGCCCTATGACGGCGGCTGGTCGGATCTGGGCGGCTGGGACGCGGTCTGGAGCCATTTGCAACCCGACGCAAATGGCGTTGCCCTGTCCGGCGCGGCGACGGCGATCGATTGCCGCGACACGCTGTTGCGGTCGGACAGCGAAGGGCTGGAACTGGTCGGTCTGGGCCTCGACAATATCATCGCCGTGGCGATGAACGATGCGGTGCTGATCGCGGACAAGTCGCGCTCGCAGGACGTGCGGCTGGCGGTCGACGCCCTGAAGCACAAGGATGCCAGGCAGGCGGAGCATTTTCCCAAGGACCACCGGCCATGGGGTTGGTTTGAGAGCCTGCTTGTCGGCGGTCGGTTTCAGGTCAAGCGGATCACTGTCCTGCCGGGCGCTTCATTAAGCCTGCAGAGCCATTTCCACCGATCGGAACATTGGATTGTGGTCGAGGGTACGGCAAAGGTGACGGTGGATGAGGACATCAAGCTGCTGTCGGAAAACCAGTCGGTCTATATCCCCGTCGGCGTGAAGCACCGGATCGAAAATCCGGGCCGTATCCCATTGGTGTTCATTGAGGTGCAGACCGGTTCCTATATCGGTGAAGACGACATAGTGCGGTACGAGGACCGCTACGCACGCGGGTAAGGTTGCTGCGCCATCCCCTCTTCGCGAGGAGATGGCGCAGGCAATTTTCAGTGCGCCGCGCCCCAGCTTGGGCCGTGGCCGATCTCGACGCCCAATGGCACGCTGAGTTTCACGATCGGTTCGGCGGCGCTTTCCATGACGCGGCGGATGACCGCGCTGGCCTGTTCCACATCGCCCTCCGGCAGTTCGAACACCAGTTCGTCATGGACTTGCAGCAGCATCTTTACGTTGTGCAGCCCTTCGGCGGCGAGCGCCGGTCCCATGCGGGCCATGGCGCGCTTGATGATGTCGGCGCTGGTGCCCTGAATGGGCGCGTTGATTGCAGCGCGTTCGGCGCCCTGCCGTTCATGCTGGACCGAGGCCTTGATGCGCGGGAACCATGTTTTCCGGCCGAAGAGGGTTTCCGTGTAGCCCCTTGAGCGCGCCTTCTCGATCGTGTCGGTGATGTAGAGGCTGATTCCGGGGAAGCGCTCATAATAGCGGCTGATCATGTCCTGCGCTTCGTCGGCGCCGATCTCCAGCCGCCCGGCGAGGCCCCAGCGGCTGATGCCGTAGAGGATCGCGAAGTTGATCGTCTTGGCCCGGCCGCGCGTGTCGCGGTTGACCTCTCCGAACAATTGCTGGGCGGTGGCGGCGTGAATGTCCTCGCCGTTCGCGAAGGCTTCCTTCAGCGCCGGGACGTCTGCCATATGGGCCGCGAGGCGCAGTTCGATCTGGCTATAGTCCGCCGCCAGGATGACATTGCCCGGCTCCGCGACGAAGGCGTGGCGGATCTGACGGCCGACTTCGGTGCGGATCGGGATGTTCTGGAGATTGGGGTCGGTCGAGGACAGGCGGCCGGTCTGCGCGCCGGACAGGCTGTAGCTGGTGTGGACGCGGCCGGTGTCCTTGTTGATCTGGGCCTGAAGCGCGTCGGTATAGGTGGATTTCAGTTTCGAGAGCTGGCGCCAGTCCAGCACCTTGCCCGCGATGTCCGCGCCCTGGGCTTTCAGTTGTTCGAGTATGGTGACGTCGGTGGAATAGGCGCCGGACTTGCCCTTCTTGCCGCCCTTATATCCCATTTTGTCGAACAGGATCGCGCCCAGTTGCTGGGTCGAGCCGATGGCGAAGGGCTGGCCCGCGATTTCGTGAATCTCCGCCTCCAAAGCGGCGATCCCGGCCGTGAACTCGGCGGAGAGGCGGGACAGGGCTTCGCGGTCGACCTTGATGCCTTCCTGCTCCATCTTCGCGATCACGGAGACGAGCGGGCGGTCGACCAGTTCATAGACGCGGGTGGCGCCTTCATGGGCGACGCGGGTCTTGAACAGCTTCCACAGGCGCAGCGTGACGTCGGCGTCCTCGGCGGCATATTCGGTCGCCTTGTCGAGCGGGACTTCCGCGAAGCTGATCTGGCTCTTGCCGGTGCCGCACACATCCTTGAAGCTGATGCAGATATGGTTGAGGTGGACCTTCGCGGCCTCGTCCATGCCGTGGCCCGCGAGGCTCTGCCCGGCGTCGAGGTCGAAGCTCATGACGATGGTGTCGTCATAAGGTGCGATCTCGATCCCATGGCGGCGCAGGACGGTCAGGTCATATTTCAAATTCTGACCGATTTTGAGGACGCTGTCGTCCTCCAGCAGCGGCTTCAGCTTGGTGATGACGAGGGCGAGGGGAAGCTGCTGAGGCTTCTCCGCGAACATGTCCTTTCCGCCATGGCCGACCGGGATATAGCAGGCCTTGTTCGGTCCGGTGGCGAGGCTCACCCCGACCAGCGCGCTCGATACGGCGTCGAGGCTGTCGGTTTCGGTGTCGACGGCGACCAGACCTTCCGCATGGGCGGCGGCGATCCAGCGGTCGAGCGCTTCTTCCGTCACCACCGTTTCGTAGAGGCTGCGGTCGATCGGCGGTTCTTCCTCACGGACCGGGGCGGCGATGGGCGTGGCTTCGCTGGCGGCTACAGCAGCTACCGCAACGGCAGCGGCGGGCGCGCCAAGGCGAGCGAGCAGCGACTTGAAACCATGATGGCCGAGAAATTCTGCCAGCGGTTCGGGCGGAATGCCCTTGAGGGTCAAGTCCTCCAGCGGCTCGGGCAGGTCCATCGCATCGTGCAGCGCGACGAGGCGGCGCGACAGGCGCGCCATGTCGGCATGGGCGATGAGATTTTCCTGCATCTTCGACTTCTTCATCGCAGGCGCGGCGTCGAGTGTGGCTTCCAGCGTGCCATATTCGGTGATGAGCTTGGCGGCGGTCTTGGGGCCGATGCCGGGGACGCCGGGGACATTGTCGACGCTGTCGCCCATCAGCGCAAGGACGTCGCCCAGTTGCCCCGGCTGGACGCCGAATTTGGTCATCACATAGTCGGCGCCGCGCCGCTCATTCTTCATCGTGTCGTACATGTCGACGCCGGGCTGGATGAGCTGCATCAGGTCCTTGTCGGAGCTGACGATGGTGACATGCCAGCCCGCCGCGACGGCGGCCTTGGTGTAGCTGGCGATGATGTCGTCCGCCTCGAAACCCGCTTCCTCGATGCAGGGGAGGGAGAAGGCGCGGGTGGCGTCGCGGATCATCGGGAATTGCGGGACCAAGTCTTCCGGCGCGGGCGGGCGGTTCGCCTTATACTGGTCGTACATGTCGTTGCGGAAGGTGTGGCTGCCCTTGTCCAGCACCACCGCGAGATGGGTCGGGCCTTCCGCTTTGCCCAACTCCTCGGCCAGCTTCCAGAGCATGGTGGTGTAGCCATAGACCGCGCCGACGGGCTGGCCATGCTTGTTGGTGAGCGGCGGAAGCTGATGATAGGCGCGGAAAATATAGCCGCTGCCGTCGACCAGATAGAGATGATTCTGAGGCATGGGGGAGGGGATAGCGGGTTATTCCGATCCTCTCCAGTGCGGTTCTTCGGCGGGAGCAGGCGGCAGTGATCCAATCCTAGCCGACGATTCCCCCACCCAGCAGCAGCAACAGCTTCACATCGATAGCGAAGCCTTCCGCCCGCCATGCGGCGATCTGGTCGCTGAGCGTCGCCAGCGCTACGCGGTGGACGCGGATGTCCTCCCCATCGACGCCGCCGCCTTCGCCGGTTTTGCTGAGGTCATGGGCGCGGAACAGGGTGAAGCTTTCCGACACCATGCCGGGAGAACTGTAGAATTCGCCTAGCGCCTCCATCCGTCCCGCGAGATAGCCGGTTTCCTCCTCCAGTTCGCGGGTCGCAGCGAGCATGGCTTCCTCGCCTTCATCATGATCGCCCACCAGTCCTGCGGGCAGTTCGATGCAGCGGCGGCCCAGCGGCACGCGAAACTGGTCGACCAGCAGCACATGGCGTCCGTCCATGGCCTCGTCGACGGCCAGGATGACGGCGGCGTGGATACCGCGCGCCCGGCCGACATATTCCCAGCGACCCCGCCGTTTGGCGGTGATGAAACGGCCCTCCCACATGATTTCTTCGGAAGACGCCATATCCTGTTCGCTCATAAAAGGATCAACCTGTCGGGCAGTTCATTGGGATTGTCGCCACTAGCCGGGAAGTGGCGGGTGAGAACCAGGCCGACCTGCCGCACGGCTTCGGCCATGCCGTCAGCGGCGCGATTTTCCTGTACCGCGTCGATCAGGGCGGCCATCGCCTCCCCCCAGATTTCGGGCGTGACCTTCGCATTGATGGCGGCGTCGGCCACGATTTCCGCGCGATGTTCGTCGAGCGAAAGATAGATGAGCACGCCGGTCCGTCCGCGCGTCCGCCCCTGGGCCACGGCGCGGAACAGGGTGATGGCGCGCCGCCGCACCCGCCGGGCCTTGGTGGCTTTCGGGGTCAGCGCCATGCGCAGCGGCATCCAGGCCAGCGCATAGCGGACGATCAGGAATTTGAGGATGAGAATGCCGAGCAGGATCGTCAGCAGCTTCCAGTCCGCTATCTCATGGTCCCAGCTTTGCAGCAGCCAGGAGCAGAGCGCCCGGAAATGCTGCGGAAAAGCCGCCGCCGCCGACAGCGCCAGAAATACGACGCCGATCGCCCAGTGCAGGCCGGCGTCATGATAGGCATCGGACCGGCGGGCGACGATGGTGACGATTTCGCCATCGGTCGCCTTTTCCGCTTCCGCCACCGCGGCGGTCACGCGGTCATGATCGGCTTCGCTTAAATCCAGACCCATTACCAGCCCCCCGAAGCGCCGCCGCCGCCGCCGCTGCCGCCGCCAAAAAAGTCTCCTCCGCTACCACCACCACTCCAGCCCGAATCCCCGCTGGAACCCCAACCGGAGCCGCCCATAGGTGGTCCCCAGATAATGACAGGAGCGCTGCCGTCGCGGTAACGTCTGCCGCCCCGGAACCGGCCTAGTAGCGGTAATATGAAAAAGAAGAAGATAAAGAGTCCAGCCCACAGCATGATCAGCCCATTTCCTCCCGAACCTTTCCGCTTGTCGGCCTCGGCGGCGGCGGCGCGGGCCCGCGCTTCGGCTGGTGGAAGCGCCAGCAGCGTGCTGACCTGATCTACGCCGTCGTTGATACCGCCCGCCATGTCGCCGGCTTTGAACCGTGGTGTAATGCTGTTACGGATGATTTGGGAGGATAGCGCATCAGTCAGCACGCCTTCGAGGCCATAGCCTACCTCGATACGGACTTTGCGTTCGTTAGGTGCGATGATCAGGATCGCCCCATCATTACCTTTACTGCCTACTCCCCAGGTCCTTAGCAGCCGATATCCATAATCGGCTATGTCATAACCCTGGAGGTCCGAAATAGTAGCAACCACCAGCGCCCGCCCGCTCGTTTTCTGCTGAGCGATGAGCTTTTGACTCAACATTTGCCGCTGCTGAGGGGTCAGCAAATTGGCTGTGTCTACAACCCCACTAATGTCGCGCTTGGGGAAGGTCTGAGCCTGCGCCGTCAGCGGCAGGAAAGCCAGCAAGGCGAGGATCAGGAGCAGGCGGCGGAGCATGGCTTGCCTCAGTTGCCGAAGTCGACCTTCGGCGCTTCTTCCGCGCCGGGCGTGGTGGCCTGGAACGGAGTCATCGGCTTCGCGCCGTGGATGATCTTCGCGCCGATCGCGTCGGGGAAGGTGCGGATGCGGGTATTATAGGCGCGCACCGCTTCATTATAGTCGCGGATGGCGACGGCGATGCGGTTTTCCGTCCCCTCCAGCTGCGATTGCAGGTCGAGGAAATTCTGGTTGGTCTTGAGGTCGGGATAAGCCTCAACCGAGGCGAGCAGGCGGCCAAGGCCCTGCGAAAGCTGCGCTTGCGCCTGCTGGAACTGCTGCACCTTGGCGGGGTCGGACAGATCCTCCGCATTGACCTGCACCGACGTCGCCTTGGCGCGGGCCTCCGTCACCTTGACCAATGTATCCTGCTCCTGCTTGCCTGCGGCTTTCACCGTGGCGACGAGATTGCCGACCAGATTCGCGCGGCGCTGATATTGCGCCTGCACGTCGGCCCATTTGGCCTTGGCGACTTCCTCGGCGGCAGGGACGCTGTTGATGCCGCAGGCAGACAGAGCGAAAGCGCCCAGAAGCGGCAGGAGAAATAAACGGAGGTGGCGCAGGATCGTCATGGAACATCCTCGTCATTGTTTCGCTGAGGGAAATAGGCGGTTGTCGAACCCTTCGCAACGGCTCATGCTATCATTATCGCAATCAGGAAAGGGGTTTACCATGGGGCTGATATCCGAATTCAAGACCTTCATCAGCCGTGGCAATGTCATGGATCTGGCCGTCGGCGTCATCATCGGCGGCGCCTTCGCCACCATCACCAAATCGCTGACCGACGACCTGATCATGCCGGTGGTCGGCTATGTTTTCGGCGGCGCGGATTTTTCGCGCTACTTCATCCGGCTGGGCGATCTGCCCGCAGGATTCAAGGGCAATCCGGAAAGCTATGCGGACCTGAAGGCCGCTGGCGTCGCCATGTTCGGCTGGGGTGAGTTTCTGACGGTGTTCGTCAATTTCCTGATTTTGGCCTTCATCATCTTCCTGCTGATCAAGGCCGTGAACAAGCTGATGCCCAAGCCGGAAGAGGCGCCAGCCGCTACGCCGGAAGACGTGCTCCTGCTGCGCGAAATCCGGGATAGCCTTAAAAAATAAGTCTTTTGCGCGGCGAAAGGAGCTTTCGGCGGGAACCATCCCGCGTGCAGCCGGTTGAACGCCGTCAGGGTTCCGGTCAGCCGGTCCCCGTGCGAACGACGTCAGCCCAAATGGGGCGTAACAGGAGAAAACGCCGTGAAAACCATCGTATCAGTCCTTGGCCTTGCCAGCTTGATCGCACTGGGTGCGTGCGATTCCAAGAAGGAGAACAAGGTCGAGAACGCGTATGAGAATCAGGCGGACGCCATCGACAATCAGGCGGCGAATATGGAAGCCATGGCTGACAATCTGAGCGGTAATGCCGAAAATGCGGCTGAAAATGCTGCAGACGCGCTGGAAAACAAGGCCGACGCCACCCGCGAGGCCGGTGAAAAGGCGGCTGACGCGGTGGAGAAGACCGAGAAGCATTGATTTCACGGCTTTTGGCCGGTTGAAAGGGGGCGTCGCGACAAAAGGTTGCGGCGCCTCTTTTGTCTGGGATTTCTTGTCTTTAACCGGCCTTTAACCACGGTTCGGCCATGGTCCGCGCACACTCGATGAGGCGCGGGAATGGACGAGTTACTCCAGGAATTCATATCCGAAACACAGGAAACGCTGGAAGCGCTGGCCGGAGAGGTCGTCGCCTGGGAAGCCGATCCGACGGATCGTGCCCGGCTGGATGCCATTTTCCGCTTCTTCCACACGGTCAAGGGGAGCTGCGGTTTCCTGAATCTGCCGCGCTTCGAGCGGTTGAGCCACGCCGCCGAAGATGTGCTGGCCGAGATTCGTGCCGACAAGCGCAGCGCCGACGCCGCCACCGTGAGCGCCGTGCTGGGCATCATGGACCGCATTGCCGAACTGGCCGAGGCGGTCGCGATCGGCGCGGCCCTGCCGCATGAAAATGACGACTATCTGATTGCCGCGCTGATGGAGAGGGACGAGGGCGTTGCCGGAACCTCCCAGGTCGAGAGCGCCGAACCCGCAACGCCGGTCGCCGTCGCCCGCCAGGGTCATGGCCAGGCCGCGCCCCGGACCATTCGCCTGCCGCTGTCGCTGATCGACCAGCTGATGAACGGCGTGTCGGACATGGTGCTGGCTCGTAACGAGCTGTCCCGCAAGCTGCGCGAGCGGACCGGCGACCCGGAGCTGGAAAGCGCGTTCGAGCGGCTGTCGACCTGCGTGGCCGACATGCGCGACGCCATTTCCAAGACGCGGATGCAGCGCGTCGACCGGCTGTTCACCGCCATTCCGCGCATGGTCCGCGATCTGGGGCGGGACCTCAGCAAGCGCATCGATCTCACGCTGGAAGGCGGCGATGTCGAGATGGATCGCGAAATGGTCGAGATGGTGGTCGATCCGCTGACCCACATCGTCCGCAACAGCATCGATCATGGCATCGAAGCGCCGGAAAAGCGTCGCGCGCTGGGCAAGCCCGAGGCGGGGAAGCTGAAGCTGGAGGCGCGCCAGTCGGGCAACCAGATCGTCATCGAGATTTCCGATGACGGGCAGGGCATCGACACGGGCCGGCTGGTGAGCAAGGCGATCGCCGCGGGCAGGCTGACGCCGGAAGCGGCGATGCGCATGAGCGAGGCGGAGAAGCTGGACCTCATCTTCCATCCCGGCCTGTCGACCGCCCATCAGGTCACGGCCATTTCCGGGCGCGGCGTCGGCATGGACGTGGTCCGCGCCAATGTGGAGCGGATCGGCGGGGTCATCGCGCTCGACAACCGGCCGGGCCGCGGCCTGACGATCATGCTGCGCGTGCCGCTGACACTGACCATCATTCCGGGCCTGATCGTGCGGGCAGGGGGCCTGCATTTCGCCATTCCGCGCGCGGCGGTGGTGGAGATACTGCACGATAACAATGAGACGCTGGCCATTGCCGAAGTGGGCGGCGCCAAGATCGCCACCATCCGTTCGGTCCGTCATTCGATGATCGATCTGGAGGATGTGCTGGGCATGGAAAAGCCCGAGCAGATCGGTCCGCGCGCCATCATGGTCGTGCGATCGGCCACCGGCGTGCCCTTTGCCATGGGGGTGTCGGCGGTCGACAATCATGAGGAACTGGTGATCCGCCCCGCCTCGCCGCTGGTGATGGCGACGGGGGTCTATGCGGGCATGACCCTGCCCGACAATGGCAAGCCGATGCTGCTGTTGGATGCGGCGGGCCTCGCCAATGCGGCGCGCC
The DNA here is from genome assembly GCF_013375555.1 of Sphingobium sp. EM0848. Lineage (NCBI taxonomy): Bacteria > Pseudomonadati > Pseudomonadota > Alphaproteobacteria > Sphingomonadales > Sphingobiaceae > Sphingobium > Sphingobium sp. EM0848. The sequence continues at coordinate 2,003,366 of NZ_JABXWB010000001.1, read as the reverse complement.
TGCCCAATATTCTTGATGACCGCGCCGCCCGGCAGGCCGTGGAGGCGGAGGAGGTGCAGGGTGGCATCGAGATGGTGCCAGCCCTGCGGTTCGAGGAATTGTCGGGCGAGCGCCGGCTGCTCAAACTGTCGCTGATCGAGCGGGTCGAGGATGTCGATACGCATCTGTTCGGCCGGTCGGGCGCGTGCAGCTATGTCCGTCTGGACGGGCGTCTGGTGCCGGTCGCCAATGGCCATCATGGCTTCTCCGGGGACAAGGTTGCGGCGTTGCGCCTGCGCGACGGCGCGCGGGAGGCCTGCTATCCGGTCGCGGCGGTCCTCGATATCGTGGACATGCCCGCCGTGCCCGACATGGTGGCGATGCACGGCATGCTGAGCGGCGTGGCGGTGATCGATGGCGAGCATCTGGAGGTCATCAATCCCTTCGCCCTGTTCGCGTCGTTGCCGGATGAGGCAATCATGGAAAAGCGCGGCGGCCGGTGCCTGCTGGCCGACAGCGAGGATGGCTGGACCCGCGAGATACTGGCGCCACTGTTGCGGCAGGCAGGGCATGAGGTGTTGCTGGGCCTGCCGTCCGACGCGGCGGTCGATCCGCAGGACGTGGTGCTGTTCACGGGCGCCGACCTTTCGGAGACGGGCGAACTGCTGGGTTGCCGCGTCGTCCATCTGCGCGCCACGCCCCGACCCAGCGGGCCGCAGGACAGCAGCATCTATCGCTATGACCAGGACGCGCTGATGGCGGCGGTGGCCGGATCACGCGGATAAGGGGGAAAATCCATGAACCGGCTCTATCTTCTTGCCCGGCTGGCCGGCGTGCGCGTCGCCATCGAAACCCGTGAGGTCGAGGCAGTCGTGAAGCTGACCGACATATCGCCCGTGCCGGGGATGGGCGCGCATGTCGCGGGCCTTTCCGCTTTGCGCAGCCGGGTGCTGACGGTCATCGACGTCGCTGCGCTGATTCGGGGGGAGCCGACGCCCGCCGAGGAACGGGGCTTCGCGGTGATCGCGGACATTGCCGGGCACAGCTATGGGCTGATGGTCGATGCGGTCTACGACATCTGTCAGGTGCCGGAAGGAGAATTGCCGTTGCGGGGGCAGCTCGATCCCGCATGGCTGCCCCATGCGCGGGGCTTGGTCGAACATGAGGGGCAGCCCCATCTGCTGGTGTCGTTGGCCGGTTTCATCGAGGCGGGCGCGATGGCGCACGCGGCATGACTAATTTTACCCGCGTTTACCAATTGCTTGGCTTTGCCGACTAGGTCTCATCCAAACAGGATGCAAAATAAAGGGACGCTTCATGAAAAACTGCCTGGTTGTCGATGATTCGAAAGTCATAAGAAAGGTTGCGCGCCACATATTGGAATCATTGGATTTGGCGGTCAGTGAAGCGGTCGACGGCCGCGATGCCCTGACCCAGTGCGAAGCCTCTGTGCCCGATGTCGTGCTGCTGGACTGGAACATGCCGGTGATGAGCGGGATGGAATTCCTCCAGGCCCTGTCCAGCGCCAAGCTGACGGCCCGGCCCAAGATCATCTTCTGCACCACTGAAAACGGCATTGGCCATATCAAGGCCGCCGTGGAAGCGGGCGCGGACGAATATGTGATGAAGCCGTTCGATCGTGAAACGCTGGAAAGCAAATTGTCGATCGTCGGCGTGATCTGACCGCCGCCACGCTCCACCGCCCTCCTTTCTTCCCCCTTCGCTTGAGAAAGTTCCTCCTTCAATGACCGTCCTTGTGCCGATCATGGCCAGCAACCGGAGCGAAGACAGGGCGGTACGCACCCTGATCGTCGACGATTCGGTCGTGGTCCGAACGGTGATCGAACGGATCTTGAACATGGATGCGGGCTTTTCCGTCATCCACAAGACGAATAGCGCCGAACATGCGCTGGGCTATCTGAGCGAGAATGCGGTCGACCTCGTGCTGCTCGATATCGAGTTGCCCGGTCAGAGCGGCCTGATGGCGCTGCCCGCCATCCTGCGGACCAGCCCCGATGCCAAGGTCGTGATCCTGTCCGGCAATTGCGAGGAGGGGAGTGCTGCCGCGGTCGAGGCGCTGGCGCTCGGGGCGAGCGACATCCTTGCCAAGCCGGGCAGCGGCAGCTTTGGTGAACATTTTCCGCAAGCCCTGATCGAACGGCTCTCCCGCTTGTTCAGCGGGGAGGCGCCGCCGGTTGTCGTTCGTCCCGTCGCGCGGGTCGAGGCAGGGCAGGCGGAGCAGCCTCTGGCCTGCCTTGGCATTGGCGCATCGACCGGGGGCATCCATGCTCTGGGGCAATTGTTCGCGGGCCTGACCGCGCCATTGGGCGTGCCGATCCTGCTGACCCAGCATCTTCCGGCCAGTTTCACCTATTATTTCGCCCAGCAATTGGGACGCATGACCAGCCTGAAGGTCAAGGTGGCCGAGCAGGGCGAATCGCTGGCGTCCGACATCGTCTATGTCGCGCCGGGCGATGCCAATCTCCAGTTGCGGCGGGCGCTGCATGGACGGGTGTCCGTGCTGCTCAATCCGCAGCGCACCCCGGCAGGCAATCTGCCGGGCGTCGACCCGATGTTTTCCAGCATGGCGCAGGCCTATGGGGCGGGCGCGGCGGGCGTGGTTCTGACCGGCATGGGCCGCGACGGCACGGCCGGCGCGCGGGACATCGTGGCGGCGGGCGGCTGGATCGTGGCGCAGGATGCGGCGAGCAGCGTCGTCTGGGGAATGCCCGGATCGATCGCGGGCGAAGGCCTGAACTGCGCATTGTTGGAACCCCATGCGATCATGGATTTCGTGGCACGACGAGGAAAGAACAGAAACTGATGGCATTGTCTCCCTCGTCCGGTTCGGCTGCTTCCAATTCTTCCTCTTCATCCAGCGCCGCCCGCATCCTGTCGGGCCTGCTGGAAGCGCGCACCGGGCAGATCCTTTCGGAAAATCGCGCCTGGCGGATGGAAACGGCGCTGAAGCCCGTGCTGCGCAGCCATGGCTTGCCGGATATGGATGCCCTGGCCGCGCGATTGATCACGCGCAAGGACGCGGCGCTGGAAGGGGCGGTGGTCAATGCGCTGCTCAACAATGAGAGCAGCTTTTTCCGCGATCTCCAGATTTTCGACATGATCCATCGTCAGATCCTGCCGCAAATTCATGCGCGGCGGACCGACCGGACGCTGCGCATCTGGAGCGCGGGCTGCTCGACGGGGCAGGAGGCTTATTCGATCGCGATCCAGCTAAGCAATGACATGGCGCGCTGGCGCGGCTGGAAGATCGAGATATTGGCGACGGATATTTCCACCGCCGCCATAGATCAGGCGAAGGCGGGCATTTTCACCCAGATGGATGTGCAGCGCGGACTGGCGGTCGGCGATCTCATCAAATGGTTCGAACCGTCGGGGGACGATTGGTGCGTCAACCCCACGTTGCGGCAGATGATCGATTTCCGGACCGATAATCTGTTCGATCACCGCGCGCCCACGGGCGAATATGATCTTCTGCTCTGCCGCAATGTGCTGCTCTATTTTACGCCGGAGCGCCGTCAGAGGGTCCTGCGTCTGCTGGCCACGCACAGTCATGCGCGCTCCGTCCTGCTGCTGGGTGCGGGCGAAACGGTGATCGGCCATGGCGATGATTTCGCGCCGCATCCCGAATTTCGCGGCAGCTACGGCCGACGGATCGAGGCGCCCGTACAGGCCGAAGCTTCACTCCGCCGGGCGCTCTGATCTTTCTCTTCCCGATCTGGTCCATGATGATTTTTACAGGTCGGCGCGCTTGATTGAGCCGGCGCTGTCGGCCATGTTCTGCCGGTAGCCGAGGATAGACGAGTGCGGGTGACTGGCCTTTCGCAATGACCGACTTTCCGATGATCGATACGCCGTCACCCAATTTCGACGAGCGAAGCCTGCCCATATCGATGCTGGTGCTGCACTATACCGGAATGGTGGATGCGGCGACCGCGATCAACTGGCTCGCCAGCCCGGAATCGAAGGTGTCCGCCCATTATGTCGTGACCGAGGATGGGCAGGTCATCCGCATGGTCGATGAGGACAAGCGCGCCTGGCATGCCGGCCGCGCGCATTGGCGGGGGATTGACGACATCAATTCGGCCAGCATCGGCATAGAGATCGTCAATCCGGGCCATGAATGGGGCTATCGGCCCTTCCCGGATGCGCAGATGGGGTCGCTGATCCCGCTGATCCACCAGATCGTCCAGCGCCACAAGATCACGCGGGGCAATATTGTCGGGCATAGCGATGTCGCCCCCGCGCGCAAGCAGGACCCCGGCGAGCTTTTCCCCTGGGGGCAGCTTGCCCGGCTGCGGCTGGCTTTGCCGCGTCCGACCAAGAATCTGATGGACCCGCATTGGAGCGACGGCGGATTCATGCTGGCGCTGGAGCGCTTCGGCTATGACATTGCCGAACCGCAGGCGGCGGTGGTCGCGTTCCAGCGGCGCTTCCGCCCCGAACTGATCGACGGGATCATCGATGGCGAATGTCGGGCGATTTTGCTCGCCTTGCTGCTGCCGAAACCTCGCGGAGACGATTAAGCGGGATGACGGGGGCCTTGCCCCCGTGTATAGGCGCCCCTGCCAGAGGGCCGGGCGGCCGCGGCGTGGCGGGTAACTTCCACGGCGAGGAAAGTCCGGGCTCCACGAAATAACGGTGCCGGCTAACGGCCGGCTGGAGTGATCCAAGGGACAGTGCAACAGAAAGCAGGTCGCGAAGGTTTCGGCCCCGCGAAATTGAAAGGGTGCGGTAAGAGCGCACCGCGTCTCCGGCAACGGAAGGCGGCACGGTAAACCCCACCGGGAGCAAGACCGAATAGGGGCGGCGCGCAGCTCGACTGCTAGGCCTGTTTCGGCTGAGACCGCCCGGGTTGGTTGCTTGAGGACCGGAGCAATCCGGTCCCTAGAGGAATGGTCGCCACTTCCTTTCGGGGAAGGACAGAACCCGGCTTACAGGCCCTCTGGCATTGAAGTGACAGCAATTTCATGGCCCGCCGGGGTGGCTTTCCGCCTGCGGCTTGCCTAATTTGGAACGATGGCAAGAAGCAGCCGATCAAATGACTGGGGCTTTCCCCGCTGGCGCAGCTATGGCGCATCGCGTGAGGCGCAACAGGTGCGTCTGTGCGATCGGCATGGCTGTGACAAGCCCGGTGACTGCCCCGCGCCCAAATCGCCCAACAGCCGGGAACGCTGGTATTTCTGTACCGATCATGCGGCGGAATATAACCGCAATTGGGACTATTTTCAGGGCCTCGACCGGGAGGAGCGCGAGCAGCGCGAACATGCCGAGCGTCGCGACGCGGGCGGATATCAGAACAGCGCCTATCATGGCTGGGGCGGTCCTGGCGATGGCAGCCGATCGCGCGATGAACTGCATGCGCTGAAGGCGCTGGACCTTGAGGATGACGCGGATTTCGAAGCGGTGAAGAAGAGCTGGCGCCGCCTCGCCAAGGAATATCACCCCGATGTGAAGCCGGGCGACGCGCAGGCCGCTATCCGTTTCCAGACGATCCAGGCCGCCTATGAAGTGCTGCGTGCGGCCGAGGAACGCCGGACCTGGAAACCGCGGGAGCATGCCGGTTGAAGCATCTGGTCCGTTCGAATTGGGATCATGTGGTGCTCGTCTGCCGCAAATGTTCGAAAAAGCTCGATGGTGGTTTTGGCCGCGATGGCGAGGAGCGGCTGGCCAAGGCGTTACGCCGCCATCTGTCGTTGAAGAAGGGGCGCAAGGCTTCGGCGGGCATTATCGAGGTCAACTGCCTTGGCGTCTGTCCCAAGGGCGCGGTGACGGTCGTCAACGGCGCGCAGGCCCGTGACTGGTTGCTGGTGCGGCCGGGCGCCGATCTGGATGAACTGTCCGGGGCGCTGGACCTGATCCTGACGAAAGCGAATCTCAACCCGCCAGCCTGATGCGCGGCGATTCGATCAGTCTGGCCTCGGTGAGCAGCGGCATCAGCAGCCGTTCTTCCTTCTCGATGCGATTGAGGACGAGGCCGAGCATGTCCCGACTTTCGCGGCAGAAATCCGGCCATTCCCGCGCAATCCGATCGTCGCTCCAGCGGGACATATAGGTGGAAAAGCGTTGGGCGATGGGGGCCATTTCGATTTCGAGTCGCGCCGCCGTATCGCGCAGCCGGGCATGGGTGTGCCGCTGCATATTGGGGTAGAGAATCCGGTCTTCCAGCGCCAGATGCGCCATCAGTTGCCGCGCGAATTGCCAGCGCAGCGTGCCCAGCCTTTGCGGGCTGCTGTCATCCGCAATCGCCTGTCGGAACCGGGCTGCCAAGGCCTCGATCTCGACATGCTGTCTTTGCAATTCGTCGAGGTTCATACACTGTTTCCCCCGTCCCCGTGGACCATTGTCCAATGGCCGGGTTAAGAAACAGTTGTTCCGTCTTCGCAACGGCTTGGGCGAACCGCCCACCGCTCATGCGGAGCGGTGGGCGGTTCCTGCCGATCAGGCCGGCTGGTCGGCGCGGCTGACGCCCTGACCGTCCAGATTCTGGGCGGCGAAGTCCCAGTTGATCGCTTCCTTCAGGATGCGGTCGGCATAGTTCGGGCGGGCGTTGCGATAATCGATATAATAAGCATGTTCCCACACATCGAGGATCAGCAGCGGCGCGTGGCCTTCATGCGCGACCGGCGTGTCGGCGTCATGATAGCTGGTGACTTCGAGCTTGCCGTCCTTCAGGATCAGCGCGGCCCAGCCGCTGGCGAAGTGGCCCACGGCCTCCGCCTTCAGCTTTTCGACCAGCGCGTCGACCGATCCGAAAGCCTCGTTGATCTTGGCCAGCAGGTCGCCGCTGGGCGCCGTCTTCGCGGGCGAGAGCGACTTCCAGTAGAAAGTGTGGTTCCAGATCTGGCCGACCTGGTTGAAGAGGCCGCCCTTGCTCGACTCGATCAGCTCGACCAGCGACTTGCCCTGAAGCGAGGCGTCGGCGGCGACCAGTTCATTGGCCTTCACCACATAGGCATTGTGATGCTTGCCATGATGATAGTCGAAGGTTTCGGCGGAAAGAATGTCGCCAAATGCATCCTTGGCATAGGGCAGATCGGGAAGAACAAAGGCCATGGCAGAACTCCTCGGGTTCATGGGTCGACGGCCGCACAACGGATGGCGCGGCCAGTTGGTTCAATGGTCCTGTCGGGGCGTGGACGCCGCCGCGCCTTTCCCATATGCGCCCCAAAGGCTCATGGAAACAGATATGTGCCTATTGCGAAACGATCTCAGCAATGGGGCCGGATTCAGCGCTGGATTCAGCCTTGGGGCGGGGTGGTTTCGCCAATCTCTTCACTGTCGAGCTTGTCCCCAAGGGTGAGGCCGTGGCGCATCAGCATCGGGATATTGGCGCCCGCAAAGACGACCGACACGATGGTCACGCCCCAGACCTTGACCGCCAGCCAGCCGTCGAAGCTCATCGTCCGGCGCATCACTTCATTGGCAACGGCCATGAAGACGAAGAAAAAGGCCCAGTTGCGCGACAATTTGCGCCAGCCTTCCTCCGTCAGCCCGTCATAGGCGGCCTGAAGCAGATATTTGAGCAGCGGCTTGCCCCGCATCAGCCCGGCGAACAGCATCAGCGCGAAGAAGGCGTAGATGATGGTCGGCTTGATCTGGATGAAGCTCTGGTCGCGGAAATAGATGGTGAGGCCGCCGAAAAAGAGGATCAGCAGCGCGGAGAGCCACAGCATGGGGGACACGCGGCCCAGCTTCACCTTGGAGATGATGACGGCGATGACGATCGCGGCCATGAAGGCGGCGGTGCCGAAGGTCATGGCGGTGATCGGATTGCCCGGCCCCCAGAGCCAGCCCGCGCCCTTGTAGCTCAGGAAAAAGACCAGCAGCGGACCGAAATCGAGCGCGAGGCTCAAATTGCCGCCATGGGCGGGTTTCTTGGCGTCAGCGGGCATAAGCGGTTCCTGCAATGGCGCGCGCCATGTCGCCCGGATCGAAGGGGCGCAGGTCCGCGATCTTCTCCCCCACGCCGATGGCATGGATGGGCAGGCGATATTTTTCCGCCGCCGCGACCAGCACGCCGCCGCGCGCCGTGCCGTCCAGCTTGGTCATGACCAGGCCCGTCACCTGCGCAAATTCCTTGAACACCTCGATCTGGCTCAACGCATTCTGTCCTGTGGTAGCATCCAGCACCAGAACAACGTCATGCGGCGCCGCCGGGTTCAACCGGCCGAGGACGCGGCGAATCTTCGCCAGCTCGTCCATCAGCTCGGTCTTGTTCTGAAGGCGGCCCGCCGTGTCCACGATCAGCACGTCGATGCCGGTGGCGGTGGCCTGCTTCACCGCATCGAAGACGATGCCCGCCGCGTCGCCGCCTTCCTTGCCCGCGACGATGGGGATGCCCAGCCGTTCGGCCCAGACCTTCAATTGCCCGATGGCGGCGGCGCGGAACGTGTCGCCGGCCGCCAGCATCACGCCATAATCCTGTTCGAGGAAGAGGTTGGCGAGCTTGGCGATGGTGGTGGTCTTGCCGGAGCCGTTGACGCCGATGACAAGGATGACCTGCGGGCGGGGGAAGGCCTCGATCTCCAGCGGGCGGGCGACGGGGGCGAGGACCTTCTCGATCTCCTCCGCGATGATCTCGCGCAGATATTCCTCGGTCAGTTCGCGGTTGTAGCGGCCTTCGGACAGGCGGTCGCGCACGCGGGCAGCCATGGCGGGGCCAAGGTCGCTGACGATCAGCGCTTCCTCGATCTCGTCCAAAGTCTGTTCGTCGAGCGCGGCCTTGGTGAAGAGGCCGGTGAGATTCTCGCCGAGTCTGTCGGAAGTGCGCTTGAGGCCGCCGAAGAGGCGATCGCGCCAGGATGTTTCAGCCATTATTTAATACCGTCATTCCCGCGAAGGCGGGAATCCATCTCCAACCATATCCGTAACTGCTTGCGCCGGAGATGGATTCCCGCCTGCGCGGGAATGACAAGGGAAATGGAAATCCCATTTATGCCGCCTCTTGCGCGATCAGCGCGCCATTCTCAAGGCCCGTGATGGTCGCGCGGATGATGGAGGAGGGGGATTGCGGCTGGGCGAAACGCACCGGGGCGAAATTCTCGGCATGACCGGAGAGGCCGTTGCGTTCGACCAGCACGGATTGCGGCGACCCGATGAGGCTGTGGAGCCAGCTTTCGCGCTGCGCTTCGCAGGCCGAGCGCAGGCGGGCGGCGCGGGCCTTGATGGTGGCGCGATCGACCTGCGGCATGCGGGCGGCGGGGGTGCCGGTGCGCGGCGAATAGGGGAAGATGTGGCCGTGGACGATGGCGCACTCCTCGACCAGCTTCAGGCTGTTGTCGAACATCGCTTCATCCTCGGTCGGGAAACCGGCGATGATGTCGGCGCCGATGCTGATGTCCGGGCGGGCGGCCTTGAGGCGTTCGACGATGCGGATCGCATCGGCGCGGCCATGACGGCGCTTCATGCGCTTGAGGATCATGTCGTCGCCTGCCTGAAGCGAAAGATGCAGATGCGGCATCATGCGCGGTTCATGGGCGAGCAGGTCGAAGAGGCGCTCGTCAATCTCCACGCTGTCGAGTGAGGAGAGGCGTAGGCGGGGGAGGTCGGGCACGCCTTTCAGGATGCGCTCGATCAGCAGGCCGAGCGAAGGCGCGCCGGGCAGGTCCGGGCCATAGCTGGTGACGTCCACGCCGGTCAGGACGATTTCCTTGTATCCGGCGTCGACCAGTTCGCGGGCTTTTTCGATGACGGCGCCCGCGGGCACCGAGCGGCTGTTCCCCCGGCCATAAGGGATGATGCAGAAGGTGCAGCGATGGTCGCAGCCATTCTGGACCTCAAGGAAGGCGCGGGCATGTTCGGCAAAGGCGCTCGCCATATGCGGTGCGGTTTCGTGCACGGCCATGATGTCGGAGACGCGGAGCTTGCCTTCATTTGGTGCGAAGGATGCCGTCTCCATCTTCTCCCGATTGCCGATCACCGCATCGACTTCGGCCATGGCGGCGAAAGTCTCAGGCTCGGTCTGCGCCGCGCAGCCTGTCACCATGATTCGGGCTGCTGGCCGGTCACGCCGGGCGCGACGAATCGCCTGACGGGTCTGGCGCACCGCTTCCGCCGTCACGGCGCAGCTATTGACGACGATCAGATCATCCTGCCCGCCCGCCATTTCGCGGATCGCCTCGCTCTCCGCGATGTTGAGGCGGCAGCCTAAGGTGATGATCTGCGGCCCGCTCATCAGAAGCGCGCCCAGTCAGCCTCACCGTCAAAGACATGGGTGGCAGGCCCGGTCATCAATATATGGCCGCCCGGCGCCCAGTCGATCATCAGATCGCCACCGGGCAGGGTGACGCGGGTCGGCCCGCTCACCAGCTTGCGCCGTACCGCCGCGACCGCCGTCGCGCAGGCGCCGGTGCCGCAGGCCCGCGTCAGGCCAGCACCCCGCTCCCAGACGATCAGGCGGATATGATTCTCGCCAACAATCTGCGCGAAATTCACATTCACCCGCGCCGGGAACAGCGGGTCCGTCTCGATCAGCGGTCCTAGCCGCTCAATGTCGACCGCGTCCAGATCGTCGCAGAAGAAGATCACATGCGGATTGCCGACATTGACCGCGACCGGCGCGGGGAGGTCCTCCCAACTCACCGGCATGGTCAGCGTGTCCATGGCATAGGAGAGGGGGATCGCGTCCCATTCCAGCCGGGGCTCGCCCATGTCGACGCTCGCGCCGCCGTCCACGCCCTTCGCGTCCAGCAGCCCGGCCTTGGTCTCGATCAGCACATCCCGCCCGATGAACAGGGGCACGCAGCGGGTCGCGTTGCCGCAGGCCTCCACTTCGCTGCCGTCGCTGTTGAAGATGCGCATCGACACATCGGCGCGCTCGGAATCCCCGATCAGGATCAACTGGTCGCAGCCGATCCCGGCATGGCGGTCGGCAATGGCCTGCGCACGCGCCTGCGTCATGTCGAGCGCGGCATCCCGCGCGTCGATCACGACAAAGTCATTGCCCAATCCATGCATTTTCGAAAAAACGGCCCATAATGCGCGCGCATGTAGGGTGTGTGGGAGGAAAAGGCCAGCCTATCCGACGCGGAGCGCGGCGCGGTGCCGTCCGTAGAGGAAATAGACGCCCAAACCGATGGCGTTCCAGATGAAGCAGGCAAGGATGGTCTTCATCGGCAGGCTGATGAACAGATAGGCGCAGCCCAGCACCGCGCCCAGTCCGACCAGCGTTGCCCCCGGTGTACGGAAGGGCCGTTTCATGTCCGGCATCCGCCGCCGCAGGATCAGCAGGCAGGCGCCCACGGCGGTAAAGGCGATCAGCGTCCCCGCATTGGCGAGCGCTGCAATCTCATCGATGGGCAGCACGCCCGCGATGATCGCGACCAATATGGCGGTGACGCCGGTGATCCGGGCAGGCGTGCCGCGCTTCGAAATCAGCGCCAGCCTCTGCGGCAGGAAGCCGTCCCGCGCCATGACGAGGAAGATCCGGCTCTGGCCGTAAAGAAAGCCGAGCAGCACCGTGGGCAGGGCGATCACCGCCGCGATGGCGACGATCCGCGCAACCTGTCCCTGTCCCATTTCGCGCAGGATCAGCGCCAGCGGTTCGGGGCTGTCGGCAAAACGGGTGAAGGGCATCGCTCCGATCGCCGCCGCCGCGACCAGCACATAGATCAGCGTGCAGGCGATCAGCGATCCGACGATGCCGATGGCAAGGTCGCGGTCCGGATTCTTCGCCTCCTCCGCAGCGGTGGAGATGGCGTCGAAGCCGTAAAAGGCGAAGAAGATGATCGCCGCCGCCGCCATGACGCCGCGCTCCACCCCGTCCGGCCCCATCGACTTGGCGAAGCCGAAAGGCATGAAGGGCGACAGGTTCTGCGTGTCGAAATGGGGTAAGGCGACGGCCACGAACAGGCTCAAGGTCGCGATCTTGATGAGGACAAGCAGCGAGTTCAGCCGCGCGCTCTCATGCGTGCCCAACATCAGCAGCCCCGCCACCACGGCGATGATGAACACCGCAGGCACATTGATGAGACCGCCCAGTTCCGGCCCCTTGGTCAGTAGTTCGGGAAAGCCCACCGAGGTCAGCAAGGGCGCGGCATAGCCCGACCAGCCCACCGACACCGTCGACACCACCAGCGAATATTCGAGGATCAGGCTCCATCCCACGATCCAGGCAATGCCTTCGCCCAGCACCGCATAGCTGTAGCTATAGGCGCTTCCGGCGGCGGGCATCATGGTGGAGAGTTCGGCATAGGCCAGCGCCGCGCAGGCGCAGATCGCGCCCGCGATGGCGAAGGACAGCAGCACCGCAGGCCCCGCCCGATCCGCACCGACGCCGATCAGCGTCAGGATGCCGGTCCCGACAATAGCCCCCACGCCCAGCGCCAGCAGATGCGGCCAGGACAGGGTGCGCGCCAGCCTGTGCCCTTCCTGCGCGGGCATCATGGCCTCCATTGGTTTGCGACGCGTCCAGCTCATGTCTCTCCCTCCCTGTTTGCGCGGACCTTGCCGTTGTGGGGCCGGTTGGCAAGGAGAATTTTACAAATGTAAATCATGGCGTGCGCCCCTCTCGCGACTCTTCTGATATTCTGTTACAGAGCCGCAAACAAAGGTCGCGACGGCTGAATCTTCATCTTTGCGGGGAAGGGGGCGTCCCATGGATGCTGCTGCGTCGACCGTCCCGGTACCGATCCGGGGCAATGGCTTTTATCTGGGAATGTCGGTCGCCATTGCGGCGACGGTGATTGGCGGTTTCGGTTCTTTTGCGCTGCGCGGATTGGTGGATGTGCCGCGCTTGCCCTATTGGGTGCATGTCCATGGCGCGGTGTTCGTCAGTTGGACGCTGCTGTTCGTCACGCAGAATGCGCTGGCCCATCGTGGATCGATCGCGCTGCACCGGCGGCTGGGTTGGGTCGCGGTGGGGTTGGCGGCGGCGATGGTGCCGCTGGGCGTCCTTACCGCGAGCATGGCTGTCGTGCTTGATCGCGTGCCGTCTTTCTTCACTCCGCCGATTTTCCTGGCTTTGAGCGCGTTGGAACTGGTCGCCTTCGTCACGCTGCTGACCAGCGCGATCAGGCTGCGGCGGCGCACCGAATGGCATCGGCGGCTGATGCTCTGTGCCATGATATCGATTATCGGGCCGGCTTTCGGGCGTATCCTGCCGATGTCGTTGCTGGGGCCTTGGGGCGGGCTTGCGGTGATGAGCGGACAGATGCTGTTCGTGGCGGTGGCTGTAGCGCATGATCTTGTCGCGCACGGGCGGGTGCATCCGGCCTATGGGATTGGCGCAGCGGTGATTCTGGTCGAAGGGCTGGCCGTGCCGATCCTTGCGGCGACGCCGCTTTTTGTCGGGCTGGCGGCTGCGCTGGCCGGATAAGCGGCTTTCGGTTGCGTTGGGCGTGCCCTTGCGCTAAGGGCGCCCCTGCAATTGGGCAGTCCGCTGTCTGATACCCTGACAGATCCATGGTGCCCATGTGGGGCACCGGATGGACGCTGGCCGGCGAGGTTTCGCCCGCCGGCGATTTTGTCGTTTGGCAGGGTAAGCGCAATTTTCCGGGCTTTTCGGCCCAAATGAGGTGAAGATGTTCGATTCGCTAAGCGATCGTCTCGGTGGGGTATTCGACAAGCTGCGTGGGCGCGGTGCGCTTACGGAGGACGATGTCCGTGCCGCGATGCGCGAGGTGCGAATCGCGCTGCTCGAAGCCGATGTCGCCCTTCCCGTCGTCCGCCAGTTCGTCGAACAGGCGACTGAAAAGGCGGTCGGCAGCGATGTGCTGCGCTCGGTCACGCCGGGCCAGATGGTCGTCAAGATCGTCTCGGACACGCTCACCGAAACGTTGGGGTCGGAAACCTCCGACCTGCTGATCGACGTCACCCCGCCCGCCGTCATCATGATGGTCGGCTTGCAGGGGTCGGGTAAGACCACCTCCACCGCCAAGATCGCCAAGCGCCTCAAGGACAAAGAGCGCAAGAAGGTGCTGATGGCCTCGCTCGACGTCCAGCGCCCGGCCGCGCAGGAGCAGCTGGCGGTGCTGGGCACCCAGACCGATGTGGCGACCCTGCCGATCGTGCCGGGGCAGCAGCCGGTCGATATCGCCAAGCGGGCCTTGCAGGCGGCGAAGCTCCAGGGCTTCGACGTGGTGATGCTCGACACCGCCGGTCGTCTGCACGTCGATCAGGCGCTGATGGACGAGATGAAGGCGGTTGCGGACGTTTCGAACCCGGCGGAAATCCTGCTGGTGGTCGACTCGCTGACCGGTCAGGACGCGGTGAATGTCGCGACCAGCTTCACCCAGCAGGTTCCGCTGACCGGCGTGGTGCTGACCCGCATGGACGGCGATGCCCGTGGCGGCGCCGCGCTGTCGATGCGCGCCGTCACCGGCCGTCCGATCAAGTTCGCGGGCACCGGCGAAAAGCTCGACGCGATCGAGCCTTTCCATCCGGCGCGTGTGGCGCAGCGCATCCTTGGCATGGGCGATGTCGTGTCGCTGGTCGAAAAGGCCGCCGAGACGATCGACGCCGAGGAAGCCGACAAGCTCGCCAAGAAAATGGCCAAGGGTCAGTTCGACATGAACGACCTGCGTGCCCAGCTGAACCAGATGCGCCGCATGGGTGGCCTTGGCGCGCTGGCGGGGATGCTGCCGGGCCTCAAGAAGGCGCAGGCGGCGATGGCGCAGAGCGGCGCCAACGACAAGACGCTGATCCATCTCGACGCGATGATCGGGTCGATGACGCCGAAGGAACGCGAAAAGCCCGCCCTCATCAACGCCAAGCGCAAGATTCGTATCGCCAAGGGTTCCGGCCGCACGGTGCAGGAAGTCAACAAGCTCCTGAAAATGCATCAGGAGATGGAAACGGCGATGAAGAAGATCCGCAAGATGGGCGGCCTCAAAGGGCTGGCCAAGATGTTCACCGGCGGCGGCATGGACAAGATGCTGGGCGGTGCCGGTGGTGCGGGCGCGCCTGACCTCAGCGGGCTAGGCGGTCTGGGTGGATTGGGCGGCAACATGCCGAACCTGCCGCCCGGCTTTCAGAATTTCATGAAGAAATAAGCAAATATAGTCATTTGGTTTAGAGTAGAAAGGCAAGTTTAATGGCAACCTCCATCCGTCTGTCGCGCGGCGGCTCCAAGAAGCGCCCCTATTACCGCATCGTCGTGGCCGACAGCCGCGCTCCGCGTGACGGCAAGTTCATCGAGCGCATCGGCAGCTACAACCCCGTCCTGCCCAAGGGCGACGAGAAGCGCGTCGTGATCGACGTTGAGCGCGCGAAGCACTGGGTTGCCGCTGGTGCGCAGCCGACCGACCGCGTGGCCCGCTTCCTCGACGCCGCCGGCGTGAAGGAACGCGCTGCCCGCAATAACCCGAAGAAGGCTGAGCCGGGTCAGAAGGCCAAGGATCGCGCCGAAGACCGCGCTGCCAAGGCTGCGGAAGCCGCTGAAGCTGCCGAAGCCGCCAAGGCCGCCGCCGCTGAAGCCGCTGCTGCACCGGCCGAAGCCCCGGCTGAAGAAGCTGCCGCTGAAGAATCGGCTGAAGGCTGATTATCTTGACCGACAAGCCCGTCACTCTCGCCGTCATTATCGGTGCGCATGGGGTGGCGGGCGAAGTCCGTCTGAAGCTCTTCGGGGAGGGCGTGGAAACGCTCAAATCCTATAAGGGCTTCGATGCGGCGGGGCGCACGCTGACCTTGAAGTCGGTGCGTCCCGGCCCCAATGGCGCGGTGGCGCGTTTCGTCGAGGTTGGCGACCGTAGCGCTGCCGAAGCCCTGCGTGGGACCGAACTGACCGTGCCGCGCTCCGCTCTGCCTCCGCTGGGGGAGGGCGAATATTATCATGCTGATCTGATCGGCCTGCCCTGCTTCTCCAGCGATGGCGAAGGATTGGGCAATATCGTCGCGGTCGAGAATTTCGGCGCGGGCGATATCATCGAGGTCGAGCGGCCGACGGGCAAGCGCTTCATGGCGCCGATCCATGCCGTGACGATCGCGGATGAGCGGGTTGTGATTGAGGCGGCTTTCGCGGTTTAAGGCTTGTCATGCCCAAACTTCTTGCCTCCCTCTATCTGCTGCTGATGGTCGCCGCTGGCTGGCGGTTGTTCACCATGTCTTGGTCACGGGGCTTGAAGATCGGCGCGGCGCTGGCGTTGGTCATTCCCATTCCGATGCTGTTCCTGCTGCCCGCGCTGATGCAGCCTGACCGGCCCTTTGCCGATCTGCTGCGCGCCATCGGTATCGCACTGATGCTCGGCGGCGGAGTGTCGCTGCTGGGCGGCATGGCGGGGGCATGGCTCAAGGCGCGCAAGGCGTGAGCTTTCGCGCGCAGATATTGACGCTTTACCCGGAGATGTTTCCGGGCCCGCTGGGCGTGTCGCTCGCCGGGCGGGCGCTGGCGGAGGGGAAATGGGCCTGCGATCCTATCCACATTCGCGACTTCGCCACGGACAAGCATCGCACGGTCGACGATACGCCAGCGGGCGGCGGCGCGGGCATGGTGCTGCGCGCTGACATTCTCGGCCTCGCCATCGACCATGCACTGGAGCAGGCCCCCGACCTGCCCGTCATCGCCATGACGCCGCGTGGCGCGCCGATCACGCAGGGCCGTATCCGCCAACTTGCCGCCGGGCCCGGCGCGACCATCCTCTGCGGCCGGTTCGAGGGCTTTGACGAGCGCATTTTCGAGGCCCGCCCCGTCGAGCAAATCAGCATGGGCGACATTATCCTGTCCGGTGGGGAGATGGGCGCGCTGATGCTGCTGGATGCTTGCATCCGCCTGCTTCCTGGGGTAATGGGCGCCGCTTCCAGTGGGGATGAAGAGAGTTTCGAAAGCGGCCTTCTCGAGTATCCGCACTATACCCGGCCCGTTATATGGGAAGGGCGCACGATCCCTGAAGTGTTGCGATCGGGGGATCATGCGAAGATCGCCGCCTGGCGGAAACAAAGGGCGGAAGAAGATACACGGCTAAGGCGGCCGGACCTTTGGGAACGTCATATCGGCGTTCGGGACCAGTCGCCCTCTGGTGCGCAACGCGAAGAAACAGGACCTGAGTTATGAACCTGATCCAGCAGATCGAGGCCGAAAACATTGCGGCTCTCGCCAAGGATATTCCGGATTTCCGTCCGGGTGATACGCTGCGCGTCGGCGTGAAGGTCGTCGAAGGCGACCGCAGCCGCGTCCAGAACTATGAAGGCGTCTGCATCGCCCGCTCCAACAAGGGCATGGGCAGCAACTTCACCGTGCGCAAGATTTCGTTCGGTGAGGGTGTGGAACGCGTCTTCCCGCTCTATTCGCCGAACATCGATTCGATCACCGTCGTCCGTCGCGGTGTCGTGCGTCGCGCGAAGCTCTATTATCTGCGTGGCCGCACCGGCAAGCGCGCCCGTATTGCCGAGCGCCGCGAAGTCCGCAGCGAGGATTGATTTCCTTCGCCTGACGGCATGTGAACAACAGGCAGGCGGTGCTCCTTGGGAGCGCCGCCTGTTTCTGTTTGCGACAATCCTCTCAGGCAGCCTTCAGGCCAGTTCCACCTTCAGCACGGAGGCTTCCGCGCCGATCACCCGGACCCTTGTGCCCGCCGGCGCATCGGGGCCTCGGCAGGACCAGACGCTGTCGCCGACCTTCACCCGGCCACGGCCATTGTCGATCGGTTCGACCACGGTGACGATCTCCCCCACCAGCCGCGCCGTTCGGTCATTGAGCAGGGGGTCCTGCGAATCCACCGGATTGCTGACGTACCAGCGTCGCCCGCCCCATACCGAGACGAGGCAGAGCACCGCGAACAGCAGCAACTGGACCGGCAGCGTGATCGGCAAGGCGAGGGCGATCAGCCCCGTCGCCGCCGCCGCCAGCGCGACCCAGATCAGGAAGATGCCGGGCAGGAGCACTTCGCCCATGCCCAGCAGCGCCGCGAAAACCAGCCAGCCCCAATGATCCTCCAGCAGGCTGAGCCATTCCATCATGCCGGCCCCTGTCCGAACGGCCCGCGACGGGGCGGGGTGGGGGGCGGGGTTCCCTCGCCCCCCACCCCGCCCAGCGCCTCCTTGGCCAGTGCGCCGATGCCGCCCAGCGTGCCGATCAGCTGCGTCGCCTCGACCGGGAACAGGATGGTCTTGGCATTGGGCGAGGTGGCGAACTGGCTCACCGCCTCGACATATTTCTGCGCGACGAAATAGTTGATCGCCTGCGCATTGCCGGACGCGATGGCGTCGGACACCATTTGCGTCGCCTTGGCCTCGGCCTCCGCCTCGCGTTCGCGGGCTTCGGCGTCGCGGAAGGCGGCTTCGCGGCGGCCCTCGGCTTCCAGAATCTGGCTCTGCTTCTGCCCTTCGGCGCGCAGGATTTCCGATGCACGCATGCCCTCCGCCTCCAGGATCGCGGCACGCTTTTCGCGTTCGGCCTTCATCTGGCGGGCCATGGCGTCGGAAATATCCTTGGGCGGGCGGATGTCCTTGATCTCGACGCGGGTGATCTTGATCCCCCAGGCCACCGTCGCATCGTCCACCACATGGAGCAGGCGGGCGTTGATCTCGTCGCGCTTCGACAGGGTTTCGTCGAGGTCCATCGACCCCATCACCGTGCGCAGGTTGGTGGTCGCCAACTGCATGATCGCGACATAGAGCTGCGAAACCTCATAGGCCGCCTTGGCCGCGTCCAGTACCTGGAAGAACACCACGCCGTCGACCGACACCATGGCATTGTCCTTGGTGATGATCTCCTGACTGGGGACGTCGACCACCTGTTCCATCATGTTGATCTTCCGCCCGACCGAATAAAAGAAGGCGGGGTAGAAATTGAGGCCGGGGCGGGCGACCTCCGTGAAGCGGCCGAAGCGTTCGATCGTATATTGATAGCCCTGACGCACCACCTTGACGCTCACCGCCAGATAGAACAGCACCAGACACGTCACCGTCAGCGCGAATGTCGTCAGCATTTCTGCCTTCCCCCCATGAACCCGCTCGGGTTAAATCCGCTTGGACTATGACGCGAAATCATTAACGGGAAAAGGTCAAGCAAAGGAGAGTTTTCATGTTGTTGCGCCACGCCCGTTCGCTGCTGTTCCTGCCGGCGTCGAACCCGCGCGCCATCGCCAAGGCGCGGGTCTTGCCCTGCGACATGGTGCTGCTCGATCTGGAGGACGCCGTGCCCGACGACCGCAAGGAAGAGGCGCTGGCCCATGCGGTCGAGGCGGTGGCGGGTGGCTTTGGCCAGCGGCTGACGGCGGTGCGCATCAATGTCGAGGGTGCGCCCTCCCATGGGCGGGAGATGGTGGCGATGAAGGCCTCCGCCGTCGATTATGTCGTGCTGCCCAAAGTCGAGAATCCCAAGCAGGTGAAGGATGTGTTCAGCGTCTGCCAGAAGCCGGTGATCGCGATGATCGAAAGCGCGGCGGGTGTTCTGGCGGCGCAGGCGATTGCCGCGACGGAGGGCTGTGCCGGCCTCTTCATGGGCAATAACGATCTGCGGCAGGATCTGGGCATCCCGCCGTCCGCCGGGCGCGAGGGGCTGTCCCTGTCCCTGCAGTCCGTCATTCTGGCAGCGCGGGCGGCGCGGATTGCCGTGTTCGACGGGGTGTTCAACCGGCTGGACGATGAGGCCGGGTTCGAAGCGGAATGCGCCGCCGGCCATGTGCTGGGCTTTGACGGCAAGACGCTGATCCACCCGAGCCAGGTGCCGGTCGCCAATCAGGTTTTCGGTCCCGATCCTCAGGCAGTGGCCGATGCGCGCCGGTTGATAGAGGCCGCGACGGGCGGGGCGGAGCGCTTCGAAGGACGCATGATCGAAAGCATGCATGTCGAGGAAGCGAAGGCTCTCGTGACCAGAGCCGAAGCGGTGGGCGGATAAAAATAAGCTGCCGCAATTTTGCCTGATTTGCAGAATTGACCGCGCGTGTTTTTGCGGAGGCGTGCGGTAGGCGGCTGGCAATTAGGGATTATATCCTTTGATCAGGGCGTTAAACGGCCCCTTTCAAGGGGTCGTTTCGGCTGCGTCCTTTATGCCACTGTCAAGTTAATAAACGTGGCGTTTTCATGGCAAAATGATACTATTTCCTACGCGGGGTCTGGTTGAGTCTGCGAGGTCCATCATGTCTAGATTGCGGATGGCGGTGGGAGCCGCCTGCTGTTTTGGCGCGCTCTTTTTCGGCGGGGTTGCGGCGGCGGGGGAGGCGCAATGTTGGCAACCTCATGAAATAGAAGCAGCGCGCGTCAGGGATTTACAGATCATGCTGATGCTGGGGTCGTTGAAATGTCGGGCGACCAATAGTGATATTACTGCGAAATATGATAAATTCTACGAGAAATCGGGAAGCCTTGATAAGTATAATAATGCACTGAAGCTGCATTTTATGCGGGAAGGCGGCATTACTGGCGGTCAGGACGCTTATAATGATTTTATAACCCGTCTGGCCAATAGTCATACCGATGGCATGCAGACAGCGGGTTTCTGCCAGATGGCGGACACATTGCTGTCGCTGGCGACCAATGCCAATGAAAGCGAGATCGCCGTGCTGGCCCGGAATTTTTCGGAAAAGCCGGCCGGAGTAGGGGATGCCTGCCAGATGGCGGTTGCGGCCCCAGCTTCAGCCCCAGTGCCCGTTACTGCCCCTGTCCCTGCCCCTGCCAAGGAAGTGGCGGTGGCGAGTGATCCGGCTGTGCCGGTTGCGGCTGCCACGCCCGCGCCTGCTCCGCAGCAAGTGACGCCCGAGTCGGCGGCGGCGGCGCTTGAAGCGGCGGCGGCGGCGCTTCAGACGGCGGCGGCGTCCCTGAAGACGCAGGCTGCAACTCCGGTCAATGCGGCGCCTGCGGACAGCAAGCCGGTGGTGCAACCGGCTGTCATGGCATCGGCGAAGCCCGTAAGCTGAACTCGGCGGGAACGAGACCGCGCTTTTGGGGAGCGCGGCGCCGCCGATGCAATGCGCCCTTATGAACGCTTTTCATATTTCCAGTTGCGGCCCTTGCCCTCCGCGATCCAGGCCACGGCCTGCGCGATGCGCTTGTCACGGGTGGCGTCGCTCTTCGCATCGTTGATCCACTCGCAATAGTCGCGCACCTTGCCGGGCGGGAAGGCTGCCCAGGCGGCTGCTGCGGCGGGATCGATTTCGATCGCGGCGGCGAAGGCGGGGTGGAGGGGCAGCGGTTCGCGCGCCGGTTTCGGGCCGGAGCGGGCCTTGTCCCCGGCATCGATCAGCGCCATGGCCTGAGCAATCAGGGCGGTAAGCTTGGCGTCGTCCGGCAGATCGGCCAGGCTGGCGATCCGGCCGAACTGGCCCATTGCGCCTTCGCTGGCGCCATCCCGCGCAACCTTGTCATGCCAGAAGCCGAAGGCGACATGGGCCTTGAACCCGGCCATGTTGCAGAGATTCTGCCCTTTATAGGTGAAGAAGGGCATGCCCCATTTGACCGCTTCCTCGATGTCCGGCCCGATCTGCGGCGAGGCGGCGTGGATGACGCCGCGCAAATGGCTGAGGATCGGACGGGCGAAATCGGCCTGCCGGGCGATATAGGCATCGACCTTCGGCTCGATCGCCATGATGTCAGTCCCTCCGGTGCCGGGCGGTCAGCAGATAGTTGATCGCCTTGTTGGCGGAGAGGGTGAAGCCATAGCGCGGATCGAAGCTGAGGCCGGTGCTGTCGGTGACTTCCAGACCCGCTTCATCGAGGAGGCTGGTCAGTTCCTTGGGATTGAGGAATTTGTGCCAGTCATGCGTGCCTTTGGGGATGCCGCCGATGCTTTCGCCGATGGTGATCATGGCCAGGCGGGAAAGCGGCGTGCGGTTGGGCGTGGACAGGATCATCAGACCGTCGGGGGCCAGCTTTGTCGCCAGCGCGCGGACGAAGGCGGCGGGGTCGGTCACATGCTCGATCACTTCCATCGAGGTCACGAGGTCGAATCCACTGGCGTCCAACTGCTCGACCGGGGTGGCGCGATAGTCGATCGTCAGGCCCTGCCCTTCGGCATGGGCGCGGGCGACGGCGATATTTTCCTCCGCCGCGTCCAGTGCGGTCAGGGTCGCGCCCATGCGCGCCAGCGGCTCCGCCAGCAGGCCCGCACCGCAGCCCACATCGATCGCGCGCTTGCCCGAAAGGGGCCGGAATCCGCCGCTTCCCTGCGGCCAGTGATGATCGATGGCGTTGCGGATATAGTGCAGGCGCACCGGGTTCAGCTTGTGCAGCATGGCGCTGGAACCGTTCGGGTCCCACCAATCGGCGGCCATCGTGCCGAAATGCGCGGCCTCGCGCGGGTCGATGGTCGGTGTGGGTTTGCTTGCCATATTCGTATCCGCTGCTAATAGGGGCGCCGTTTTCGTTCCTCTGGGTCGCCCTAGGGGGACATTTTCTTTCTTACAATCAGGCAGGCTCGACAAGCAAATGGCGCGCATCGTGATGAAATTCGGCGGCACCTCCATGGCGGGGATGGAACGAATTCGCAACGTGGCCGCGCGAGTCAAACATGTTGTCGAGCAGGGTCATGAAGTCGCCGTCGTGGTTTCCGCCATGGCGGGCGAGACGGACCGGCTGGTCGGCTTCTGCAAGGAAGCCTCGGCGCTCTATGATCCGGCCGAATATGACGTCGTCGTCGCCAGCGGTGAGCAGGTGACGAGCGGGCTGCTCGCCATGACGCTGAAGGCCATGGGCGTGGACGCGCGCAGCTGGCTCGGCTGGCAGCTGCCGATCCGCACCAATGAAGCCCATGCCAAGGCGCGCATTGGGGAGATCGACACGATCGACCTGCTCGCATCCATGCGGTCGGGCACCGTGGCGGTGATTCCGGGCTTTCAGGGCATGATGGAGGATGGCCGCATCTCGACCCTGGGCCGTGGCGGCTCGGATACGTCGGCTGTCGCGGTGGCGGCGGCGCTCAAGGCGGATCGCTGCGACATCTATACCGATGTCGATGGCGTCTACACCACCGATCCCCGCATCGTGGCGCGGGCGCGCAAGCTCGACCTCGTCACCTATGAGGAAATGCTGGAACTGGCCTCGGTCGGGGCCAAGGTGCTCCAGACCCGCTCGGTCGGCCTCGCCATGAAGGAAGGCGTGGTCGTGCAGGTGCTTTCCTCCTTCGATGATCCCACCCAGACCGACCTCCCCGGCACGCTGATCGTCAGCGAAGAGGAACTGGAAGCCAAGCTCAAGGAAGACAAGATGGAACGTCAGCTCATCACCGGCATCGCCCATGACAAGAATGAGGCGAAGATCACCCTGACCCGCGTGCCGGATCGTCCGGGCGCGGTGGCGCACATCTTCGGGCCGCTGGCCGATGCCGCGATCAACGTCGACATGATCATCCAGAATGTCGGCCGCGACAAGGGCGAGACGGACGTCACATTCACGGTGCCGGGCGCGGATCTGGCGCGGGCGCTGGATGTGCTGGAGAGCCAGAAGGACATCATCGGCTTCAACCGCGTGATCCCGGATACGAAGGTCGCGAAGGTGAGCGTTGTCGGCGTCGGCATGAAGAGCCATGCGGGCGTGGCGTCCACCATGTTCAAGTCGCTGGCCGATCGCGGGATCAATATCCTCGCCATCTCGACCAGCGAGATCAAGGTGTCGGTCCTGATCGACGAGGATGAGACGGAACTGGCGGTGCGCGTGCTGCACACGGCTTATGGGCTGGATGCGCCGGTCGCTTAAGCGAACCCTTTACACATGACGTCATTCCCGCGAAGGCGGGTTGAAGAGAGGCATGTGACTCTCTTCAACATCTCCAGACCTTGCGTCTGGGGATGGGGTAGGAGATGGATCCCCGCCTTCGCGGGGACGACAGGATTATATTTTGATGACGAACGCCAAACTCGCTTCCCTGATGGCTCGCGGCACCGAATTTCTGGGCTGCGACGTTGCGATCATGTGCGGGGCGATGAGCTGGGTTTCGGAGCGGAATCTGGTGGCGGCCATCTCCAATGCGGGCGGCTTTGGCGTGATCGCCTGCGGCGCCATGACGCCGGAGCTGCTCGACAGGGAAATCGCGGCGACCAAGGCGCTGACGAGCAAGCCCTTTGGCGTCAACCTCATCACCATGCATCCGCAGCTGTTCGACCTGATCGAAGTCTGCGCCAAGCATGAGGTCGGCCATGTCGTGCTGGCCGGTGGCCTGCCGCCCAAGGGCAGCATCGAGGCGATCAAGGAGAAGGGCGCGAAGCTGATCTGCTTCGCCCCGGCGCTGGCGCTGGCGAAGAAGCTGGTACGTTCGGGCGTGGACGCTCTGGTGGTCGAGGGCATGGAGGCGGGCGGCCATATCGGCCCGGTGGCGACCAGCGTGCTGGCGCAGGAAATCCTGCCCGAAATGGCGAGCCAGGTGCCTGTGTTCGTCGCGGGCGGCATCGGCCGTGGCGAAGCGATTGCCGCCTATCTGGAGATGGGCGCGGCAGGCGTGCAGTTGGGCACCCGCTTTGCCTGCGCGACCGAGAGCATCGCGCATCCCAACTTCAAGAAGGCCTTCTTCCGCGCCTCGGCACGCGATGCGATTGCCAGCGTGCAGATCGATCCGCGCCTCCCTGTCATTCCGGTGCGCGCGCTCAAAAATGCCGGGACCGAGGCGTTCACGGCCAAGCAGCGCGAAGTCGCCAATCTGCTCGACGGTGGAACGGTCGACATGGGCCAGGCGCAGTTGCAGATCGAACATTATTGGGCAGGCGCTCTCCGCCGCGCGGTGATCGACGGCGATGTCGAGGGCGGATCGCTGATGGCCGGGCAGTCGGTCGGCATGGTGTCGAAGGAAGAGCCGGTCGCCGACATCATCGCCCAGTTGATGGACGAAGCGGCGGTCGCGCTGGAGCGCCGCGGCTAGAGCGGTTTTCGATCTGATTGGATCAGATCAACCGCTCTGGTTTATTGTTTTACCGCGATTTCTTAACCAGCAATCGATTTCGATTGCTTGGAAATCGCTCTAAATCGGACGAAGCGAATCCCTCTCCAGACGAAGCGAGCTCGGCGCCGGTCGTCGGGAACGCCTGACTTTGCGATGAGTTGTGAAGTCTGAATGATCTTTAAAGGGATGACAGGGTGCCGCCGCGTACCGCCGTTCGCCGTTTCTGCCAATTGGTTCCCGCTACCGCGCTTGCGCTGGTCGCGGGTTGTTCCACGCCGGAGAAGGCGCCGCCTACGCCCCCGCCCCCGGTTGTGAGCACGATCAAGCCTCTGCCGCCCATGGGGGCGGTGGAGGGGATGAGCATTCCCGAGATTGCGAGTGACGGCAAATATCTGACGCCCAATCGCGGGGTGACGGCCAATACGGCGCTCTGGCACGTGCGCATGGCGCTGAATGTCGCGGCGCTGTCCTGCCACGGCGTCAACGAACCGGCGCGCATCCAGTATAATCAGATATTGCATGTGCACGAGGCGGCGCTGCGGGAGGCCAATGCGGCGGTCGACCGCAATTATCTGGCTGCCTATGGGACAGGCGGGCTCAAGGCGCGGGAATTGCTGAACACCGTCGTCTATAATTTCTTCGCTTTGCCGCCGGTGACGAAAAGCTTCTGCCCCGCGGCGATCGAGGTGGGCGCGAAGATCCTTGCCATGCCTTCCAGCCAGTTGCTGGCCTATGCGCCAGAGGCGCTGACCGCGCTGGAAAAGCCGTTTCAGGAATTTTACGCGGCCTATGCCGATTATCTGCGGCGGCTGGCCGAATGGCAGTCGCGCTTTGGCGGAACGGTGACGGTGGTGGTGTCGCCCACGCCTCTGCCGCCACCACCCATGGCGCCCAAGGAGGTCGCGTCCGGATTCGTGCCTAATGCGGCGGCGATGGCGCCACCTTCTTCCCTGAAATCGGGCGCGCCGGTGCGGGTCGAAGTGCCGACCTTCCCGCTGACGCCGATGCGGGAGACGTTCATCCCCGCGAAGTAGGCGGTTGCGAAGGTCGGGCAACAACCCTATCCCGCCCGCCAAGCGAGGCCACGTCCTCCCCCCTTGCGGGTTTCAAGTCCGGGACGGCCCGGCTCTCTTGCAAGGGAGGGCCAGATGGCCTGGATTTATCTGATTGTCGCCGGTCTGCTCGAAATCGTCTGGGCTTTTGCGATGAAGCAGTCGCAGGGCTTTTCGCGGCTGACGCCGACGCTCGTCACGCTGGGCGCGATGATCGGCAGTTTTGCGCTGTTGTCGCTGTCGATGAAGAGCCTGCCGCTGGGCACCGCCTATACGATCTGGACCGGCATCGGCGCGGTGGGCGCGTTTCTGGTCGGGATCGCTTTTCTCGGCGAGGCGGCGACGGCCATGCGCCTGTTGGCCGCCATGATGATTCTGGGCGGGCTGGTCCTCATGAAGCTGTCGAGCTGACGGTCGAGGGCGCCTTGGGAGGCAAGGGGAAGAGGCGAACGAAACGGTCCGCCAGTACCCTGTCTCCCTCCACCCGGAGCGCATCGACGACAGCCTCGAACGGCGCGCCGCCATAGATCACGGCGACCAGCGCATTCTGATCGCCGGAGAGGATGATGTCCGCGCCGGCCGCATCGCCACGATCGGCGGTGAAGTCGCCGTCCTTCAGGATCAGGCGGAACTCCTCCTCCCCGAAGCGCAGGCCGATGGTGGCGTTCATGTCACCGATGCGGCTGCGGTCGATCATCGTGCGCATCGACAGGATCACCGACACATTGCTCATCGGCATGCCCGGTTCCATCGTCGGGGAGCGGCAGGCCCAGCGACCCATCACCTGAAACAGGATTTCCGACTCGCGCCCCCATGGCGTCAGCTCATAGATCTGGCTGGCGGCTGGCGGGGGCAGGCGGCGGCGGATGAGGACGCTGGCGGCTTCCAGCTCCTCCAGCCGCTGGGTCAGCACATTGGCGCTGATTCCGGGCAGGCTGGCGCGCAGATCGGTGAAGCGCTTGGGCCCAAGCATCAATTCCCGCATGATCGGCATCGCCCAGCGATCCCCGATCAGATCCAGCGCATGGGCGACTGCGCAACCATCCTGATAGGCCCGTTTCTTCACTTGGCTGATCCTTGGTTATTTTTTCTAACTTATTTGTTGTAGAAGATAATTTATCAGTTCATAAAGTTCAAGTCAGCGAGTCGCCGTCTGCGACCGCTGGACCCCATAATCCCGAGGAGATGTGCGATGTCGAATGCCCCCGCTCCGAAGATGATTTTCGTGAACCTGCCGGTCGCGGACCTGCCTGCCTCCATCGCCTTTTACGAGGCCGTGGGCGCGGTCAGGAACAAGGACTTTGCCGATGACAGCGCGCAGATGTTGAGCTTTTCCGAAAGCATCCATGTCATGCTGCTGACGCATGAGCGGTTCACCAGTTTCACGCCGCGCAAGATTCCCGATGCGCATGCAACCGCGCAGGTGCTGCTGGCGTTGAGCGAGGTAAGCCGCGAGCAGGTGGACGACACGACCGAAAAGGCGTTGGCGGCGGGTGGGACGGAACCCAATCCGCAGCAGGACCACGGCTTCATGTATGGCCGCAGCTTTGCCGATCTGGATGGCCATATCTGGGAAGTGACGTGGATGGACGTGGAGGCGGCTTTGGCGGCGAACAGGGAATCCGCCGCCTGACCTTCCGCCTTTCATGAGGAGAGATGCCATGAGCTATATGGACGGTTTCGTGATCCCGGTGCCCAAGGGCAACAAGGCACGATATAAGGAAGTCGCCGCCTATGCCGCGCCGATCTTCATCGAATATGGCGCGCTGCGGATCGTGGAATGTTGGGCGAACGATATCAAGCCCGGCAAGGTCAATGATTTCCGCACTGCCGTCATCGCGGAGGAGGATGAGGAGGTCGTCTTTTCCTGGATCGAATGGCCCGACAAGGCGACACGCGATGCAGGCGCGGAAAAGGTGATGAACGACCCCCGGATGCAGCCCAAGGAAGGGGAGGAGATGCCCTTTTCCGGTGCGCGGCTGATCTATGGCGGGTTTGAAGTACTGCTCGACGCGAAAGCCTGAAGGAGAGGGACGATGACCGATTTGAACGGCAAATTCTTCTGGTACGAACTGATGACCAGTGATCCGGCGGCGGCGCTGGCTTTTTACGGCGATGTCGTCGGCTGGACGGCGCAGGCCTTTGGCGGCGGTCATGACTATCAGGTGATCTCCGGCAGCGCCGGGCCGACGGGCGGGATCATGGCGATTCCGGCGGAGGCCAAGGATTGCGGCATGAGGCCCTGGTGGGGCGGTTATGTCGGGTCGGCGGATGTCGATGCCGATGCGAAGCGGCTGGCTGATGCTGGGGGCAGCGTGAAGCGCGCACCGGAGGATATTCCGGGCGTCGGACGCTTTGCGGTGATGGGCGATCCGGGCGGCGCGGTGTTCATGCTGCTCAAGGGTTCCAGCCCGGAGGGGATGGACGCGCCGTCGCCGATGGCGAATGGGCATATCGGCTGGCATGAACTGTACAGCGGCAATTTCGATGCCGACCTCAGCTTCTACACCTCGCAATTCGGCTGGGGGAAGGGCGAGGCCATGAATATGGGCGAGATGGGGAACTATCAGCTCTTCTCGCAAAGCGGGGCGACGGATTTCCAGAGCATGAGCGGTGGCATCATGGCGTTGCCCAAGGAAATGCATCAGCCCTTGTGGCTCTTCTATTTCGTCGTGCCGGATATTGATGTGGCGACGGAGAAGGTGAAAGCCGGTGGCGGCACGGTGCTGAACGGGCCGATGGAGGTGCCGGGCGGGGCCTGGATCATCCAGGCAACCGATCCGCAGGGCGCGATGTTCGCGCTGGTGGGCATGCGCGCGCCTGAACTGACATAAGGGAGAGGAGCCATGTCCAAGATTTCACCCTGCCTGTGGTTCAACGGGCAGGCGGAGGAAGCTGCGCGCTTCTATGTCTCGATCTTTGGCGGATCGGTGGATTTCGTCAGCCGCTATCCCGAAGGGCAACCCTCGCCCAGCCCGTTCAAGGGCGGAGAGGTGCTGATGGCGGAGTTCACCCTGTTCGGGGACAGCTATCAGGCGCTGAATGGTGGGCCGGAATTCGGCTTTACCGAGGCGATCTCGCTGTCCGTGTCCTGTAAGGATCAGGCGGAGGTTGATCATTATTTCGAGGTGCTGACCGCCGATGGCGGGTCGCCGGGGCCGTGCGGCTGGGTGAAGGACAAATATGGGCTGTCCTGGCAGATCGTGCCGCAGGAGATCATGGACCTCTACAAGACCGGCAACGGTCCCGGCATCCAGCGGATGATGGCGGTGATGATGACCATGCAGAAGCTGGACGCAGCCAGGATGAAGGCGGCCTTCGAGGGAGAAGCGGCATGAGCGGCACGGAGTTCGAACTGTCGGTGACATGCCACATCGCCGCCCCGCGCGAGATTGTGTGGAAGGTGTGGACCGACCTGAAGGGCGAATGGTTCTGTCCCAAGCCCTGGCGGGCCGAGGTCGTCGAGGAGGATCTGCGGCCCGGCGGGCGCAGTGCTGTCCGCATGATCGGCCCCAATGGCGAGGACACCGGGCCGATGGAGGGCGTGATCCTGGAGGTGGTGCCGATGGAGAAGGTGGTGACTACCGACGCCTATGCGTCCGGTTGGGTGCCGCAAACGCCCTTCATGACCGCGATCTGGCACTTTGCCGATGAGGGGGAGGGGACGCGCTTTACCGGGACCGCCCGGCATTGGAATGCCGAAGCGCTGGAGAAGCATAAGGAAATGGGTTTCCATCCCGGCTGGGACCAGATGGCGGAGCAGTTCAAGGCGCTTTGCGAGACATCGGCGGCGAGCGCATGAAAGACTATGGGCGCCCGGATGACCGGGCGCCCATTTCGCTGGGGGGAAGAGGGCCGATCAGGCCTTGGTGATTTTCTCCACGGCTGAGCGGAACTTGGCCATATCGTCCGCCGAACCGACGGTGACGCGCGAGACGGTAGGCCAGATCGGCCAGGCGCGGCCGATCTGCACCTTTTCAGGCGTGGCGAGAAGGGCCGCCTGCATGTCCTTGGCGGGTTTCTTCCAGTTCATCATGAACATATTGGCCTGACTGCCGGGCTGAACCTCAATGCCCTTCCTGGTGAGCCAGGCGATGGTTTCCTCGCGATTGGCGATCATTTCCTGGCGGCGGGCCTTGATGAGGCCCGTTTCGGGATAGACCGCCGTGCCGCAGGCCATGGCGGTGATCGACAGGCCGCCGGCCGTGGGACCGAAAAGGCCGATGCGCTTCTGGATTTCGGGGTCCGCGAAGGTCAGGCCTAGCCGCACGCCCGCCATGCCGAACAGCTTCGAGAAGGTCCGCATGACGATCAGGTCGCTGCGGCCCGCCACCAGTTTCGCCGCGCTCGGCGCTTCGGAAAAGTGGATATAGGCTTCGTCGATCAGCAGGATCGAATCCCTGGGCTTGTTGGCGAGCAGCCATTCGATGTCGGCCAGCGGCGTGACGGTGCCGGTCGGGTTGTTTGGCGAGCAGATATAATAAAGCCCGGCATTGGGATTGGCGGCCAGCATCGCCTTCACGTCATGCCCCTTGCCGACCGCTTGTGGCGCCTTGGCGATGGGGGCGCCCAGATAATCGGCGGTGCGCCAGGCGGATTCGAAGGTCGGGTCGGCGGTGACGAGGCCTTTGGTGGGCGAGCAATAGGCCGCGACCGTGCTGACCAGCGGACCGCCCGAACCGGGCCAGAGCATGATGTGCGATTCAGGGATGCCCTCGACCTTCGCCACGGTCGATATCAGGTCGCCCCGATAATTGTCGGGGTCGTACCAGTTGCCGAGCGCGGCGGCCTTCGCAGCGGCCTGCACGCCGGGTTCGAACGGCCCGGTCCAGCATTCATTGGACCCGATGCGGACGGCGCCCTTGATGCCGCGCGCGGCCTGCTGCTGGGCAAGGGCGGGTTGGACCAGCAGCGACTGGGCCGCTGCCCCGGCGGCCATCAGGGCCGAGATCTTGCCGATGGTCCGGCGGGAATAGCCGCGTTCGAGC
Source organism: Sphingobium sp. EM0848 (assembly GCF_013375555.1). Classification (NCBI taxonomy): domain Bacteria; kingdom Pseudomonadati; phylum Pseudomonadota; class Alphaproteobacteria; order Sphingomonadales; family Sphingobiaceae; genus Sphingobium; species Sphingobium sp. EM0848. The sequence continues at coordinate 1,972,584 of NZ_JABXWB010000001.1, read as the reverse complement.
AGATCTTCGCGGGCGTCCTTTTCCAATAGCATGGTCATGTCTGTTCCCTTTGTTGCGCATATTCCGAGAGGGGAAACGAAGGGGCGCGCATATTTCCACAATGCGGCGTTGCTGATTTTTGACATTTTATGCCGCTGGCGGTGGTCGGGCCGTCCGGGCCATGGCGATGCGCACAAAATCCACAGGAACCGCGCATATTCGCCTTGGAAAGCGGGGGTGCGATCTGTTAGCGCTTCATTCATGCCCAGCACGCCCGCCGCAGCCGCCCGCCAGATACTCATCCGCTTGCAGGAGGTGATGGCCGCGCGAACCAGCGCGCAGGCGAAGCTGAACAAGGTGGTCGAAATCATCGGCGAATCCCTGTCGAGCGAGGTCTGCTCCATCTATCTGGTGCGTGAGGGCGTGCTGGAGCTGTTCGCGACCCGAGGGTTGAAGCAGGAGGCGGTGCACGTCACCCGCATGGCGATGGGCGAGGGGTTGGTCGGCACCATCGCCGCCAATGTCGAGACGCTGAACCTGGATGAAGCCGCCTCGCACCCCGACTATGCCTATCGCCCAGAAACGGGGGAGGAACTGTTCCACAGTTTTGCCGGCGTGCCGATTGTACGGCGCGAGCGGGCCATCGGCGTCCTATGCGTGCAGCATGTGGAACCCCGCCGTTATGAGGAGGTCGAGATCGAGGCGCTTCAGACCGTGGCGATGGTGATGTCCGAACTGATCGCCAATGCCGAACTGGCTGATGACGGTCCGCTGGACAGCCGGGTGCAGGATACGGGTTCCACGGTTCTGCACGGGCTGCAACTCGTCATGGGCATGGCGGGGGGGCATGCGGTGTTCCACCAGCCGCGCGTCCATATCGAGCATACCGTGGCCGAAGATACGGAGGCCGAACGCCAGCGCGTCATTTCCGCCTTCACCAAGATGCGCGAACAGATCGACCGCATGACCGGCGCGGCCGAATTCGGCACCGAGGGCGAACATCAGGAGGTGCTCGAAACCTACAAGATGTTCGCCTATGATGAGGGGTGGGCGCGGCGCATCAACGAGGCCATCGACAGCGGCCTGACCGCGGAGGCCGCCATCGAGCGCGTGCAGCAGCGCACCCGGATGCGCATGCGGCAGATTGACGACCCGCTGCTTCAGGACCGGATGCACGATCTGGAGGATATGGCGAACCGGCTGCTGCGGATCGTCTCGGGACAGTTGGGGACGGCGGCGCAGCTTGGTCTGCGGCAGGATGCGATCCTGATCGCGCGCAATCTGGGGCCGGCGGAGCTGCTGGAATATGACCGGCGGCGGCTGAAGGGCGTCATCCTCGAAGAAGGGTCGCTGACCGCCCATGTCACCATCGTCGCGCGTGCTATGGGCGTGCCGGTGCTGGGCCGCGTGCGCGATATCCGCCATCAGGTGAATGAGGGCGACATGATCCTGATGGATGTGGCCGCCAATAATCTGCTGATCCGACCGACGCCCGACATGGAAGAGGCGTTCGAGAACAAGCTGCATGTGACGCAGAAGCGCCGGGCCGAATTCGCGGCGATGCGCGACTTGCCGTCTGTCACCACGGACGGTCAGCGGATCGAGCTGATGGTGAATGCGGGACTGCGTGAGGATGCGCAGGCGCTGGATATTGTCGGGGCCGACGGTATCGGCCTGTTCCGTACCGAGTTCCAGTTCCTCGTTTCCGCCACCCTGCCGCAGCGGGAAAAGCAGCAGCGGCTTTATCGCGACGTGCTGGATGCGGCAGGCGACCGGCCGGTCATCTTCCGCACGGTCGATATCGGCGGCGACAAGGCGCTGCCCTATATGCAGCGCGACGATGACGAGGAACTGGAGGATAATCCGGCGATGGGCTGGCGCGCCCTGCGGCTGGCGCTCGACCGCGACGGGTTGATGAAGGCGCAGGCCCGCGCCTTGCTGGAGGCGGCGGCGGGCAAGGTGTTGCACGTCATGTTCCCGATGGTGTCGGAACCCTGGGAATATGAGCAGGCGCGCGCACTGGTCGAACATCAGCGGCAGTGGCTGGCGTCGCAGAAGAAGAAGCTGCCGGTGGCGGTGCGCTATGGCGCGATGCTGGAGGTGCCTGCGCTGGCCGAGGTGCTGGACCTGCTGTTGCCACGGCTGGATTTCCTGTCCATCGGCACCAACGACCTGACCCAGTTCCTGTTTGCCGCCGACCGCGCGCATCCCAAGCTGGCGGAGCGCTATGACTGGCTGAGCATCGCGATCCTGCGTTTCCTGGACCGGGTGGTGCGGGCTTGCGAAGCCTATGAAGTGCCGGTCGGCGTCTGCGGAGAAATGGGCGGGCGCACGCTGGAGGCGATGGCGCTGGTCGGCCTTGGCGTGCGGCGGCTGTCGATCACGCCGGCCTCGGTCGGGCCGGTCAAGGCGATGATCCGCTCCATCGATGTGGCGGAACTGCGCGCGATGATGCGCGAACTGCTGGACAAGGGCGTCATCGATATGCGCTCGGCGCTGACCGAATGGGCCGGTGAACGGGGTATCGAATTGAATTAACGCGATTGACGCGCGCTTTTCCGCCTGAACGGGTGGCAAGCGGCGTTGACAATCCCCGTCCCGGAATGAGACAGAGCAGCATGGCAGAAGAAGTCGAACAGGAACCCGGCGTCGCGGCGCCGGAACGGCTGGGTACTCCGGGCGCGCGGTTGCGCGCGGCGCGGGAGGCGCAGGGGCTGTCGATACAGGATGTGGCGACCCGCACCCGCATTGCCCAGCGGCAGTTGGAGGCGATTGAGCGCGACGATTACGCCGCTCTGCCGGGTATTCCCTATGCGGTCGGTTTCGCCCGTGCCTATGCGCGCGCTATCGACGTGGATGAGGTGGACATTGCCGCCGATGTGCGCAACGCCGTCCACAATTCGGATTTGGGCGCGAACCGTTATGAGGCGTTCGAGCCGGCCGATCCGGCGCGGGTGCCGTCGCGCATGCTGGCCTGGACGGCGGCGGCGATCGTGGTGATCCTGGTGGCGGGCTTCGCGGTGTGGCGGACGCAGGTGATGACCCCGCCGACGACGGATCAAATCGCGGCGCAACAGGCTGCACCGGCCCCCGCCGCAACCAAGCCCGCAGCGGGTGCGCATCCTGCCGCGCCGGTGGTGCAGACGGTGGTGTTCACCGCCAATGACGATGTGTGGCTGCGCATCTATGATGAGACGGGTGAGCGGCTGAAGGACGGCCTGATGAAGAAGGGGGAGAGCTTCACCCTGCCGGGCAATGCGCATAATCCGATGATCCTGACCGGGCGCCCGCAGGCGCTGACCGTGACGGTTGGCGGCAAGCCCATCGCGCCGCTGGGGCCACCGGATCGCACCATATCCGATGTGCCGGTCAATGCCGAAGCGCTGCTGGCCCGCGCCGCGCCCGCGCCTCAGGCTGGGGCGACGCCCGCCGTGCCTGCCGCCGCACCGGCGCCGGCCGTTCAGGCGCCCGTGTCTGCCGCCGGCAACTGAAGCGACAAGGGGGACGCTTCGACGCCAGGCCGTTAACGTCGCGCTTTACCGCGCGAAATCTCGCCCTATGGTTAAGGGCGAATATCTAAGTCGGGGATTATCATGCGTAACGCCTTTCTTGCGAGCCCATTGGCGCTGGGGGCGCCTGTGCTGCTCGCTCTTGCTTCGCCGGTAGCGGCCCAGAATGTCGGCATCGATGTGCGGGTGGACCGGCTGGAAAAGGAAATGCGCGCAGTCCAGCGCAAGGTGTTTCCGGCTGGCGCCCCGCTGGAGGCGGAGATCACCCGCCCGGCAGCGCCTGCGGTCGTGCCGGGCTCGCCCAGTTCCACGCCGGTGGCCGACCTGACGGCGCGGGTGAATGCGCTGGAATCGCAGCTCGCCTCCGTCACCGGGCAGGTCGAGAAAAACAGCTTCAAGCTCAAGCAGTTGGAAGAGGCGTTCAACCGCTATAAGGCCGAACAGGAAAGCCGCGCCGCGCAGGTGGTGGTGCCGCCGGCCGTGCGTCCCGCCGATCCCGCGCCTGCTGCGACCCGGCCGGCCGCGCCGAAGCCCGCCGCCAATGGCGCGAGCGAGGAACGCAAGGCCGCTGTGGCCGGGATCGAGCGGCCCTCCACCGGCAATGAGGCGGACGACGCCTATACTTATGGTTTCCGCCTGTGGGGCGCGAAATTCTATCCCGAGGCGCAGGCGCAGCTCAAATCGACCGTCGACAAATATGGCAGCAGCCCGGTCGCGAGCAAGGCGGCGAACCTGCTGGGCCGCGCCTATCTGGACGATGGCAAGCCCGCGCTGGCGTCGGTCGCCTTCTACGAAAATTACCAGAAGCGGCCCAAGGGCGATCGCGCGGCCGACAGCCTTGCCTATCTGGGTGAGGCGCTGATCCAGCTCAAGAAACCCGCCGATGCCTGCAAGGTCTATTCGGAACTGGAGCAGGTCTATGGCGCGAGCCTGTCGGCCAGCCTGCGTGGGATGATGGACAAGGGCCGCGCCAGGGCAAAGTGCAGCGCCTGACGCCCCCATGGCTGAAGGCGATCTTCAGGCGCATCTGAAGCAGGCGATCGAGGCGCTGGTGGAGAATGCCGCCAGCGCCCGTTTCGGTGTCGCGGTTTCGGGCGGGCCGGACAGCATGGCACTGCTGGATCTGATGGCGCAGGCTTTTCCGGGACGGGTCGAGGCGGCGACCGTCGATCATGGCTTGCGCGAAGCCTCCGCTGCCGAAGCGGCGATGGTGGCGGACTGGTGCGCGGCGGCGGGTATTGCCCATGCGACCCTGCATCCCAATGGAGCGGTGCGCGGCAATGTGCAAAGCTGGGCGCGGGCGCAGCGCTATGCCCTGTTGGAAGGCTGGCGGATCGAGCGTGGGCTGGACTGGCTGTTGACCGCGCATCACGCCGATGATCAGTTGGAAACGCTGCTGATGCGGCTCAACCGGGGGGCGGGGGTGAGCGGTCTTGCGGGCGTGCGGGCGCGGCAGGGTGTCGTGCTGCGGCCCTTGCTCGGGGTGCGCAAGGCGGCGTTGCGCGACTATGTGGAAGAACGAAGCCTGCCGCATGCGGACGACCCGTCGAACAGCGATCCGCGCTTTGACCGGGCGGTGATGCGCGCCACGCTGGCCGGGGTGGACTGGATCGACGTGGCGGCGGCGGGCCGGAGTGCGGCGGCACTGGCCGAGGTCGGGGATGCGCTGGATTGGATCGTCGACGGGCTGGAGGTGAGCCATGTCCGTGCCGACGACAAGGGGCTGGTGCTGGACCGGACGGACCTGCCGCGTGAATTGCTCCGCCGCCTGTTGTTGCGCATGGTGGCGCGCCTCCAGCCCGATGCCGCGCCACCCCGGGGTGAGGCGATCGACCGGCTGATCGCGGCGGCCCGAGAGGGCGGGCAGGCGAGCATTGGGCGGGCCTTGCTGAAGGGTGGGCCATGCTGGACGATGAAGCTCGCGCCGCCGCGTCGCTGGCAGTAAGGTCGTTACGCAAAGGTTCCACGGCCCGGCGCATGACTCGCCCATTTTGTCGAATTGATCGTGCGCAATGATCTTTCCTTAACGCCCTCGCTGTTTAATGGAGGCTGTTGAGCGTGGGAATTTTCGATTCATGATGGAATTTGCGGCACTGACTTATGGTCTTCTGGCCAGTGTCATCCTTTCGGCGGCCCAGCGCAATCGCCGGCTGGCGCGGCCTCATCCGCCGATGCTGCTGTGTACGGGCTATATATTATGTGGCCTTTCGGCGGGGATCGCCGTGATTCTGGCCTATATTGCCCTGTCGCAATTTGTCAGCGGTTAAGGTTGCGCGCGGCGCGCTTGCGATTTTACTGCGGCATCCTATCTTGCCGGGTGAAAGAGAGTGGTGAATGAACGACGAGAAAGACCCGCAGGGTAATCCCTGGATCAAGAGCGCGATGATTTGGGCCGGGGTGATTGTCGCCCTGCTCCTCTTCGTGTCGATGTTCGACAGCCGCACGGCGTCGACGGCGGGGACCGGCATTGCCTATTCGGAATTCCGCGCCAAGGTGCAGGAAGGGCAGGTCAAGGACGTCGCCATCGCCACGGACCGGATTTCCGGCACGCTGTCGAGCGGGCAGAAATTCAGCACCGTGCCCGTGAACGATCCGGGCCTGACCGGTCTGCTGGACGACTATAATGTCAAATATTCCGGCCAGGCGGAGGAGCAGCCGAGCTTCTGGATGATCCTGATCTACCAGTCGCTGCCGTTCCTGCTGATCCTGGGCATCGCCTTCTTCGTGCTGCGCCAGATGCAGAAGAGCGGCGGCGCGGGCGGCGCCATGGGCTTTGGCAAGTCCAAGGCCAAGCTGCTGACCGAAAAGCATGGCAAGGTGACCTTCGATGACGTCGCGGGCATCGATGAAGCGCGCGAGGAATTGCAGGAAATCGTCGAGTTCCTGAAGGACCCGAGCAAATTTGCGCGACTGGGCGGCAAGATCCCCAAGGGCGCGCTGCTGGTCGGCTCGCCGGGTACGGGCAAGACGCTGCTGGCCCGCGCGATCGCGGGTGAGGCGGGCGTGCCCTTCTTCACCATTTCGGGTTCGGACTTTGTCGAGATGTTCGTCGGCGTCGGCGCGAGCCGCGTGCGCGACATGTTCGAGCAGGCGAAGAAGAACGCGCCCTGCATCGTCTTCATCGACGAAATCGATGCGGTCGGCCGTCATCGTGGCGCGGGCCTGGGCAACGGCAATGACGAGCGCGAGCAGACGCTGAACCAGCTTCTGGTCGAGATGGACGGTTTCGAGGCGAATGAGGGCATCATCATCGTCGCGGCGACCAACCGTCCCGACGTGCTGGACCCTGCGCTGCTGCGTCCGGGCCGCTTTGACCGTCAGGTCGTGGTGCCGCGCCCGGATATCGAGGGCCGCGAGAAGATTCTGGCCGTGCACATGAAGAAGGTGCCGCTGGCGCCGGACGTCAATCCGCGCACTATCGCGCGCGGCACGCCCGGTTTCTCGGGTGCTGATCTGGCCAACCTCGTCAATGAGGCGGCTTTGATGGCCGCTCGCCGGGGCAAGCGTCTGGTTGCCATGGATGAGTTCGAGGCGGCCAAGGACAAGGTCATGATGGGCAGCGAGCGCCGCTCCATGGTCATGACCGACGATGAGAAGAAGATGACCGCCTATCATGAGGCGGGCCATGCCATCGTTGCGGTCCATGAACCGGCGTCCGACCCGATCCACAAGGCGACGATCATCCCGCGCGGCCGTGCGCTGGGCATGGTGATGCGCCTGCCGGAACGGGACAGCTATTCCTATCACCGCGACAAGATGCATGCGAACATGGCCGTCGCCATGGGCGGCCGCGTCGCCGAAGAGATCATCTTCGGTTACGACAAGGTGTCGTCGGGCGCTTCGGGTGATATCCAGTACGCGACCAAGCTGGCGCGCGACATGGTCACGCAATGGGGCATGTCGGACAAGCTGGGTCCGCTGCAATATGAGGAGCAGCAGGGCGAAACCTTCCTCGGCTATTCGCAGAGCCAGCGCGTCCATATGTCGGACGAGACGGCGAAGCTGATCGACAAGGAAATTCGCGGGCTGGTGGAGCAGGGCTACTCCCGCGCGCAGGAAATCCTGAAGGGCCATGAGGATCAACTGCACCTGCTCGCCAATGCGATGCTGGAATATGAGACGCTGAGTGGCGACGAGATCAAGACGCTGCTCGACAAGGGTGAGATCACCCGCGACGACGGCACGACGATCAAGCCATCGGTCATTCCGGCGGTAGGGTCCTCGATCCCCAAGACGCGGCGACGCAAGGGGCCGTTTGGCGATCCGACGCCAGCCGGGGCCTGAGGCGAGCGCAAATGATGCAAAAAAGGGGCGCTGCCGGAAGGTGGCGCCCTTTTTGGCTTGAGCGGGAGGAGTATGATCCCTTCATTTCCGATGCCCCCAAGCCGCTACGCAATAAAATGACGGGAGGGGACTGGTCGTTTTCGTGCTTAATGGTTACATGGGCCGCCACAAATCCCCAGCGGCCTGCCCCCGGCCCGCGCAGTAGAAAGTGGCTTTCACATGGATATCCGCCTCGGCCTCACCTTCGACGACGTGCTTTTGCAGCCCGCCGAATCCGATGTGCTGCCCAGCCAGGCAGACACCAGCACCCATGTGACGCGGGAGATCAAGCTTAATATCCCGATCCTGTCGTCCGCCATGGACACGGTGACGGAGGCTGACATGGCCATCGTCATGGCGCAACTGGGCGGGATCGGCGTGCTGCACCGCAACCTGTCGGTTGAGGAGCAGGCGGACGCGGTGCGCGCGGTCAAGCGTTTCGAAAGCGGCATGGTGGTCAATCCCATCACCATCCTGCCCAGCGCCACGCTGGCCGATGCGCAGATGCTGATGCAGCGCCACAAGATCAGCGGCATTCCCGTGGTCGAATCCTCCGGCAAGCTGGTCGGCATCCTCACCAACCGCGATGTGCGCTTTGCCGAAAATCCGTCGCAGCCGGTCAGCGAGCTGATGACGAAGGACAATCTTGCCACGGTGAAGGCGGGCGTCGGCCAGGACGAGGCCATGCGCCTGCTGCACCAGCGCCGGATCGAAAAGCTGCTGGTGGTGGACGACAGCTATCATTGCGTGGGGCTCATCACCGTCAAGGATATCGAGAAGGCCGTCACCTATCCGCAGGCGACCAAGGACGCGTCGGGCCGCCTGCGCGTCGCGGCGGCGTCGACCGTGGGTGACAAGGGGCTGGAGCGCAGCAAGGCGCTGATCGACGCGGAATGCGATCTGATCGTCATCGACACTGCCCATGGTCACAGCAAGCAGGTCGCCGTCGCGGTCGAGGCGGTCAAGAAGCTGTCCAACCATGTTCAGGTGGTCGCGGGCAATGTCGCCACCGCCGAGGCCACCAAGGCGCTGATCGACGCAGGCGCGGATTGCGTGAAGGTCGGCATCGGGCCGGGGTCGATCTGCACCACCCGCGTGGTGGCGGGCGTCGGTGTGCCTCAGCTTACCGCCGTCATGGATTCGGCCAATGAAGCCGCCAAGCAGGGCGTGCCGGTGATCGCCGATGGCGGCCTGCGGACCTCGGGCGATGTGGCGAAGGCGCTGGCGGCGGGTGCCGGCTGCGTCATGGTCGGATCGCTGCTGGCGGGCACGGCGGAAGCGCCGGGCGAAACCTTCCTCTATCAGGGGCGAGCCTATAAGAGCTATCGCGGCATGGGCAGCGTCGGCGCCATGGCGCGGGGGTCTGCGGACCGCTATTTCCAGGCGGACATCAAGGACCAGATGAAGCTGGTGCCCGAGGGTATTGAGGGCCAGGTGCCGTTCAAGGGACCGGCCAAGGACGTCATCCACCAGCTGGTCGGCGGCGTGAAGGCAGCGATGGGCTATACTGGCAGCCGCACGATCAAGGATCTTCAGGAACGGGCCCGTTTCGTTCAGATCACTAATGCTGGGCTTTCGGAAAGCCATGTGCATGACGTGACGATCACCCGCGAAGCGCCCAATTATCCGACGCGCTGAGGCCCCTTGATTCCCCTCCCTCCTGGGGAGGGGGGAGTGAATTATGACCCCATCCGCTCGTGTCCAGGCTGCCGTCGAACTGCTGGACGCCATCATCGCGTCGGCACGGGATGGCGGCCCGGCGGCGGACACGCTGATCGCGCGCTATTTCAAGGAGCGGCGCTATGCCGGGTCGCGCGACCGGCGGGCGGTGCGCGACCATGTCTATGACGCGGTGCGCCGGGTCGCCGAACGGCCCGATAGTGGCCGGGCGGCGATGGTCGGTCTGGCCCGCGAGCGGGTGGAACTGGCCGCGCTGTTCGACGGAACGACGCATGGACCGGCCCCCATTTCCGATGGAGAGGCGGGCGCACCGGCCGGTGTCGTGCCGGGCTGGATCGAGCCGTTGCTGGCCGGGCCGGTGGAGCGCGAGGCGCTGTTGGGCCGTGCGCCGGTCGATCTGCGCGTCAATCGGCTGAAGGCAGAGCCGGGCATGGTGGCGCCGGCCTATCCGCAAGCCCTGCGCCTGCCCGGCCTGCCCGATGCGCTGCGCTTGCCGGAGGGCGCGCCCGTCGAACAGAGCGAGCCGTGGAAACAGGGGCTGGTCGAGGTGCAGGACGCCGGGAGCCAGCTCATTTCGGCCGCCTGCGCGGTGCAGCCGGGCATGACCGTCATCGATCTCTGCGCCGGAGCGGGCGGCAAGACCCTGGCTCTGGCGGCGGCGATGGCGGGCAAGGGCACGCTGATTGCGGCGGACACGATCCGTTCGCGGCTGGCGCGGCTCGACCCGCGCGCGGAGCGGGCGGGGGCGACCTTCATCGAGACGCTGTTGCTCGATCAGGGACATGAGGCGAATGCGCTGGAGAGTCTGGCGGGCCGTGCCGATGTGGTGCTGGTCGATGCGCCCTGTTCGGGCACCGGGACATGGCGGCGCAACCCGGAGGCGCGCTGGCGGCTGACTCCCGCGCGGCTCGACCGGCTGGTGGCGGAACAGGCGCGAATCCTTGATTTTGCGGCACCCTTGCTGGCACCGGGAGGCATATTGGTCTATGCTACCTGTGCGCTGACAGACCGGGAGGGGCGGGATCAGGTGCGGGCATTTCTGGCACGGCATGATGGATGGACCGTGGAACGGATCGAGGCGCCGATGGGTCGCGCCCATGGCGACGGGCTGCTGCTGACACCCGGCCATGACGGCACCGACGGTTTCTATTTCGCGCGCCTGCGCCGGGCCGCTTGAAAGAGTCGATGGACAAGCGGGCGCAAAATCGCGACACTCGCCCCCCTGGATTTGAGCCGGAATCAATGCCTGAAACATGGCTGGAGTTGTGCATGCGTTTTACCCCTGCTTCGATTGCCTTGGCTGTCCTGTTGACCACCGTTTCCAGCGCGGGTCTGTCGCAGCGGCCGGATTCGCAGATTTCGCCGCTGTCGATCGAATGGCAGAAGGCCGGTGAGGCAGCGCGGAAGGCGGGCAATTATCCGGCGGCGAATGACGCACTGGAAAGCGCGCTCGCGGTCGATCCGCGCAATCGCACGGCCTATATCGAACTGGCCGAAGTGGCGCGGGCGCAGGGCCTGCAGGGCAAGGCGATTCGCCTCTATCGGGAGGCGCTGACGCTGGAGCCGAATGATCTGACCGCGCTGGTCGGGCAGGGCGAAGCGATGGTCGAGAAGGGCGCGATCGCCAAGGCAAAGGAAAATCTGGCTCAGGCGCAGAGCCTGTGCAAGTCCAACTGCGCATTGGTGGGGCAACTGGCCGCCGTCATCGCGAAGGGGCCGCCCGCAACGGTGCTGAGCGCCAAGGACAAGGTGCCCGCGCCCAAGACCACGGAAACCGAGACGCCTTGACGGGTTTGGGCTGCGGCGAGTTTCGACCAGTTGTTGCCCAAATCACTCAACCGTAAGAACCCCAAGAGCAGACCGTTGGGCCTACTTGCACCGGCCCTCAGGAGCACGGCTTCGTCGGAAACACTGGCGTTGCACCGGAATGCAACCGTGCGAAGATAACCTGATCTGGCTTCGGCAGTTGTTCCAAAATCGCAATGCTGTTGTCGGGATAGTGTACCATTGAATCGGCTTGGGCTTGGGCTTGGGCGCTGGCACGCATGGCCAGCACCATCCGATTTTTGTCGAACGGCTCTGCATATGCTGCATCTGCCAGTTCCTTATACGTGGCTCGAATTGCCGCGACATTGGGTGACACGGTTGTTCTCGCGCGCCGGGTGCTCTCAATCATAATTTTGATAGCTTTTTCGGAATAGCATTGCGTCCGATAGCGTTGTGCCATTCTGCCAAGCTCGCTCTCCAGCGCCTCTCCGCCTGCGGGGGGTGGCGCGGGTACGGGGGGCATCTGATATTGAGCTACCATAGCAAACAGTAAAAGAGACTTCATTATCGGCTCCTCCCAAGCTCAACTCACACACCAAAGCGGGAGATAACGGAAAAAGGTCAACGTCTGCTTTCATTTTGGTGCGTGACCAAACCCGCCTGACCGCTATCCACCCATTTCACACCTGAGGTTTAAGGGCGCCCCATCACCCTTGCTACTTCGACAAATTCCTCGACACTGACGGTTTCGGCGCGGCGTTGCGGGTCGATGCCGACCGCATCCAGCGCATCCAGCGCACCGGGCAGGCCCTTCAGGCTCTGACGCAGCATCTTGCGGCGCTGGCCGAAGGCGGCGGCGGTCAGCCGTTCGAGATGCTTCAGTTGCACGCCTTCGGGAGCGGGTTTGGGCGTGATGTGGACGACCGCCGACATGACCTTCGGAGGCGGGGTGAAGGCGCTGCGGTGCACCTTCATCGCGATGCGGGCGTCGCTGCGCCATTGGGCGAGTACGGCCAGACGGCCATAATGGTCGCCGCCGGGCCTGGCGACGATGCGTTCGGCGACCTCCATCTGGAACATCAGCGTCAGGGTCGACCACCAGGGGAGCGGCGTCCATTCCGCCGAAAGCCAGCCGATGAGCAGCGCGGTGCCGACATTATAGGGCAGGTTCGCGATGATATGCGCGCCTTCGCCCGCTTCGGTGCGGGCGTCGACCTGCATGGCGTCGCCGGAAATGACGCGGAGTTGATCGGGGAAGGCTTCGGAGAGTTCAGCCAAGGCGGGGAGGCAGCGATGGTCGCGTTCAACCGCGACCAGCTTCGCTCCCGCACGCAGGATCGCGCGGGTCAGGCCACCGGGACCGGGCCCGACTTCGAAGGCGGGCTGGTCCTTCAGGGTGCCGGGGATAGCGGCGATCCGGTCCAGCAATTGCTCGTCGAGCAGGAAATTCTGTCCGAGCGCCTTGCTCGCCTGAAGCCCGTGGGCGGCGATGACTTCTCTTAGCGGCGGGAGTTTGGGGTGGAGTTCAGCAGCCATGAGTGAGCCGGGCGCGGGCGGCCTCGGCGGCCATCTTGATCGCGGCCATCATCGCGCCGGGATTGGCGCTGTCCTTGCCGGCTATGCCGAAGGCCGTGCCATGGTCGGGCGAGGTGCGCACGATGGGGAGGCCGAGTGTGATGTTGACGCCTTCATCGAAATTCAGCGTCTTGATCGGGATCAGCGCCTGATCGTGATACATGCAGAGCGCGGCGTCATAGGTTTCGCGGGCGCGGGCGTGGAACAGCGTGTCGGCGGCGAGCGGGCCGCTGATGTCATAACCCTCCGCCTGCAGCGATTCCACGGCGGGCCGGATGATGTCGATTTCCTCCCGGCCCAGTGCGCCGCCCTCGCCTGCATGGGGGTTGAGGCCGGCGACGACCAGGCGCGGGCGGCCGATGCCGAAATTGCGCTGAAGCCCCCTGGCCGTGGTGATGGCGCGAGCGCGGATCAGGTCTACGGTCAGGACCGAGGGCACATCGGCCAGCGGGATATGGATGGTGATCGGCACGACCTTGAGCGACGGTCCGGCCAGCATCATCACCGCATTATGCGGGGCGACGCCGCAGCGTTCGGCAATGAATTCGGTTTGCCCAGGATGGGTGAAGCCCACGCCGTAAAGCTGTTCCTTGCCCACTGGCGCGGTGACGATTCCTGCCGCAGAGCCGGTGCGGGCGAGTCCGACCGCAGCCTCCAGCGCCTGAAAAGCCGCGCGTGCCCCATCGATGCTGGGCATGCCGGGGACGATCTCCCCGGCATCCGCGACCTGCAGGCAGGGGAGGGCCCTGTCGAACATCGTGGCGGCTTCTTCGGGCGAACTGACCGTCTCAACCGGGCCGGTCCAGACCGCGCGCAGCGTCGCCGCGTCGCCTACCGCGAAGAAGGGCGGCAGGCCGCGTGCCTCACGCATGACCCAGCTTTTGGCGACGATTTCCGGGCCTATGCCTGCCGGATCGCCGAGCGACACGGCGAAAGGCGGCATGTCCACCGGATCAGTTATAGTCGATGACGGCATCGCGGCGGAGGTCGCGCAGATAGATGCGCGCGCGCTTGTTGACCCGTTCTTCCTCCATCTGCGCCATGATCTGCTCGGCATTGGGCGCGGCGGCGGAACTGGCTTCGTCGCGGCCGCAGACGACCAGGACGCGCACGCCGTCGGTGATCGAGCCGAAGGGCGGCGTCGCCTCACCCACCTGGAGGTTGAGCAGGATGTCCTGCAATTGCGGCGGCAGGTCGCGCAGCTTCACATTGTCGTTGTCGACCACATCTGCGCCCATTTTCGCGCCCAGCTCATTGGCCAGACCGCAGCCCTTGATCGCCTTGGTCTGGGCGGCGAAGGCGGCCGCCTTCGCGCTGGCCTGTTCCTTGGTGGTGCCGGCGGGGAAGCTGACGGACAACTGCTTGAGGCTGAGCAGCGCATCGCGCGGGTCGGCGGTCAGCACCTTGCGCTTGTCCATGACATAGATCAGCGAAACGCCGCCGGGCACGCTGATGGGACCGGCGATCTGGCCGACCTGCATTTCGGCCGCCGCATGGGCCAGTTCGTCGGGAAGCTGGGCGGGACGGACCCAGCCCAGATCGCCGCCGACCGCCGCGGTGGACGCTTCGGAGAATTGCCGCGCATAGGCCGCGAAACTGCCGCCCTGCTTGATCTGTTCGATGATGTTGCGCGCGTTGGCGATGATCTGCTGCTGGTTTTCCGGGGTAGCCGACAGGTAGATTTCACCGATGCGAAATTCGTCGCTGCCCTTGGCCGCGTTCATGCGATCCACGACCGCCTTCACCTCATCCTCCGACACGTTGACGAAGGGCTGGATGTTGCGGCGGAGCAGGCGGCTCCAGGCCAGTTCGCCCTCGATCTGGCGCTTGATGCTGGCGGCGGACGACCCCTGCTGGCGCAGATATTGGTCGAACTGGGCGGGCGACTGGCGGAAATTGGCCGCGACCCGCTCATAGCTCTGTTCGATTTCGGCCTTGTCGACCTTGATGTCGTTGGCGGCGGCTTCCTGAATCTGAAGCGTCTCGTCGATCAGGTTGCGCAGCACCTGCACGCGCAGCCGTTCCTTTTCCTCGTCGGACACCTTGCCGCCATTGGCGGTGATGATGAGCGCCAGACGCTGGTCGACATCGGTGCCGGTGATGATGCGGCCGTTGACGATGGCCGTTGCCTTGCGGACATTGGGGTCGCTCTTGCCGAAGACGGTGACGTCCTTGGGCAGGTTGAGCTGCTGGGTCGCGACGGAGTCATCGTCATTGACCGTTTGGGCAGCGGCGCCAGTCACCCCTGTCGCCAGAAGGGCGGAGGACAGGAGCAGGGTGCGCAGGCCCTTGGCGGCCATGCTGCCAATGCGGGAAAACGGGAAAACGACAGGCTGCATCGTCGACAAAACTCTCCAATCGGTTCGACGCGAGATGCGCCGATCCGCCTTAACCGGCCCTGAGCAGGAAACGGGAAGGCTGATCCTTATATGCCAATATTGCGAAAAGCCAGCCGAAGCTGGAAGCTATTGCCCTTTCGCGCGTCGCCCAGCACCTGATAGTCGCGCCGCCAGGTGAGGCCGAGCGTCAGGCAGTCATCCTCATAGGCGACGCCCACGCGATGCCGCACCGGCTGATAACCGTTCGCGCTGCTCAGCGGATCTTCCTTCGCGTCGGTCAGGTCGATGACGGTCGAACCGAAGAGCGACCAGAAGCGCGCAAACTGTATACGCCCGCCCAGCCGCAGTTCCTCGCGGTCCTGCAAATCCTCCAGGCTGAGGTCGACATTGCGGTTGAGGCGCAGATAGCCGATCATCACATAGGTTTTCTTGCTCCCGATCGTCGCGTCGATCTCGTTCCGGCGGATGGCGAGATTGTCCTTGTCCAGCCGGAAGCGGTGAGTGAAGCTGATGAAATCCTTGTAACGGATGGTGGTGCGTCCGACGATGTCGGACAGTCGATCCGACAGGCCCGTGCCGTCGGGCAGGATGCTTTCGCGGCTGTTGAGGCGATAGCTCTGCCCGATCACGCTCTCCAGCGAGAAGTTCGGGAGCGACAGGCTATATTCCAGCCCATAGGTGACGCGGGTCGAATCCTCGAATCGGTCGTAGCCGGAAAAACGGTTGAGCGCGAAGAGGTTGCTGTCCTCCAGATCGATGGCGCGGGCGTCCTCATTGGGGACGGAAAGGTTGGCGATCTTGGGCGCCGCGACGATCTGCACGCGCGGGGCGATACGCTGCACGCCGCCGAACGCCTCGCCCATGAAGGGCCAGCGCAGATCGATCGCCGCCGCCGCGATGCCGCGCGCCTTCCAGCCCGGATCGCCGGCATAGCTGGCCACGGTGTTCAGCAGATTGTCGCTGCTGTGATAGACGTCGCCGCGCAGGTAGGTGGTGAAGGTCACTTCCTGACCCATTGGCGTCAGCTTGCGCAGGTTCCATTCGAACGCGGCGAAGGCGCGCTGCGTATCCTCTCCATGGGTGCGGGTGATGGCCAGGCTGTTGAGCTGAAACTGGGCGACGCCGCCCAGCCAGGGGTCCTTCATGCGCAGGCGATAGTCGATCACGGGCAGGGCGATCGGTGTCTGTCCCTGCGAATCATTGGCGCGCAGCGTCTGGATGGCCCATCCCGCGATCGAGAAGTAACTGTTTTCCCCCACCCGCTGGGCGTTGATGGTTGAACGCAGCCGGTCGTCATTGCCGAGATAATAGCGGCGCAGGAAGGTGCGGTCGGAAACGACGCGGATCGATCCGTTGACACTCCATTCCGGCGTCAGTTGCAGGCCGCCGCTGGCATCCAGATAGCCACGGAAATCCTTCTGTGCGGCCGCAGTGTCCACGGTGCTGGAGGTGGTGCTGGCGTCGAGGCGGCTGCCATAGGTGGCATAGCCTGTGATCTGGTAGGCGCCGCGGTCCCAGAGATGACGGTAATGGCCTTCCATCATCGGCAATGCGTTGGTGAAGACGTGCGGCGTGATCGTCAGGTCGCGATTGGGCGCAAGCTTCATATAATAAGGCAGCGCGAGTTCCAGCCCGTTGGTGCGGTTGTAGCGAATCTCGGGAATCAGCAGGCCGCTGCCGCCATTGTCGCCCACCGGATGGGAAAAGGCGGGAAGCGGGATGAACGGCAGGCCGAACAGTTCGACGCTGGCATTGGTATATTTGACGCGGGCCTTGGTCGGATCATAGACGACCTTCACCGCCTTGATCTGCCAGGTCGGTTCCTTGGGGCAGCCCTTGTGGTCTTCGACCGCGCAGCCGGTATAGGCGGCCCTGTGCAGCGTGTAGACGCCGTTCCTTCGCTCGCCATTGGCGGCGGCAAGGCGTCCGCCCGATTGCAACACCAGCAGCATGTTCTGGACCATGCCGTCCTGAAGCGAATCCGTGACGTCGAACCTGTCGCCATAAGCGATATTGCCTTCGGGATCGGTGGCGGAGACATTGCCGGTCGCCTCCACCTTGCCCGTATTGCGGTTCCATACCACCTTGTCGGCGCGCAACCGATTGCCTTCACGCAGCAATTGCACATTGCCGCTTGCGGTCACGATTTCATTGTTGTTGTCATATTCCAGCGCATCGGCGGCAAAACCGATCTGCTCGTCATTTTCGGGCAATGGCGTATCGGGCGCGCTGACCGTCGTTTGCGGCTCGTTGAGCTGTTGCGCGGCAGCATGGGGGGCGACCGCAAGGCACGGAAAGGCGACGCCGACGGCTAAAGCCTGTTTGAAACGCGAAGGGAAAGGGATATTCTGCAAAGGAACGGGCCTCTTTGACGGGGCGCTTTGTTTCCCGCCTATCGCATTGCTTTGTCTGCGCTGCAATCGTCTGGGCCAAGACTTTTGCCCGAAAATCAGTCGAACGGCTTTGCCAGACAGGGTAAGCCGCACTATCTGAGCATCAGACACATAACGCCTTGCAGGAAATAAAGGACCTTTGATGGAAATCGCGTTCAGCCCGATCCGTCCCGAAGCCGATACACTGGCCTTTGCGGTGCCCAAGGGCGGTTTCGACGCCCTGCCCCTGAGTGCGGCGCCGGTGCTGGCGGCGGGCGCGGCGGCAGCGCGTTTCACGGGCGAGGCGGGGTCGAGCTTCGAAAGCTTCGTGGAAGAGGGCGGCAAGGTGCTGCGCGTGGTGCTGGTCGGCACCGGCGCGGGCAGCGACGCGGATTATGAGCGGGCGGGCGGCGCGCTGACGGCGCGGCTGGCGACCAGCGGTGCGGCTCATGCCGCGGTCGAGTTTTTCGGCGGCGCGAGCGGCGAACAGGCGGCGAAACTGGCCTTTGGCGCGTTGCTGCGCGGCTGGCGGATCGACAGCTATCGCACGCGGCAGCCGGAAAAGGCCAAGCCGACGCTGAGCAAGATCACGCTGGTGTCGGCCGATGCCGAAGCGGCATGGGAAAGGCAGGCCGCCGTTGCGGCGGGTGTGGCCTTCACCCGCGAACTGGTGTCGGAACCGGCGAACATCCTCTATCCCGAGAGCTTCGTCGAGCGCTGCCAGCATCTGGCCGAACTGGGCGTGAAGATCAGCGTGCTGGACAAGGCGGCGATGACCGAACTGGGCATGGGCTCGCTGCTCGGCGTGGCGCAGGGGTCGGTGCGCGAGCCGCGCCTGCTGGCGATGGAATGGGACGGCACGGGTGGCGCTACCGAAAAGCCGCTGGTCTTTGTCGGCAAGGGCGTGACCTTCGACACCGGCGGCATTTCGCTGAAGCCCGGCGCGGGCATGGAAGACATGAAGTGGGACATGGGCGGCGCTGGCGCAGTCGCTGGCGCGATGAAGGCGCTGGCTGGACGCAAGGCCAAGGCGCGCGTGGTCGGCATTTGCGGGCTGGTCGAGAATATGCCCGACGGCAATGCCCAGCGCCCCGGCGACATCGTCACCTCCATGTCGGGGCAGACCATCGAGGTGTTGAACACGGACGCGGAAGGCCGTCTGGTGCTGTGCGATGTCATCACCTGGGCGCAGAAGACCTATGCGCCGGAAGTTATCATTGACCTTGCCACGCTGACCGGCGCGATGATCATCTCGCTGGGTCATGAATATGCGGGCATCTTCGCCAATGACGATGGCCTGGCCGACGATCTGATCGCGGCGGGCAAGGCAGCGGGCGACCAGCTTTGGCGCTTCCCGCTGGGCGATGCCTATAACAAGCTGCTCGACAGCCCGATTGCCGACATGAAGAATATCGGGCCGCGCTATGGCGGGTCGATCACGGCGGCGCAGTTCATCAAGCGCTTCGTCGACGAAGGCGTCAAATGGGCGCATCTCGACATTGCCGGCATGGTCTGGGCCGACAAGCCCGGTGCGACCTGGGACAAGGGCGCGACCGGCTATGGCGTGCGGCTGCTCGACCGCTACGTCGCGGACAAATTTGAAGGCTGATGTAGGAACCGATGCAGGTCGATTTCTACCAGTTGAGCCGCGATCCCGTGGAACAGGTGCTGCCCGCCATTGCGGGCCGCATCCTGGACATGGGCGCGCGGCTGCTGGTGGTGGCGCAGGAGCCTGACCGCCTGGATCGGATTTCCGCAGGTCTGTGGGCCGGGCCGCCGGAAAGCTTCCTGGCCCATGGCAAAGCGGGCGAGGGCGCCGAGTCGGTGCAGCCGGTGTTGCTGGCATCGGATTGCGTCGCCGCCAATGGGGCACGGCATATCGCATTGGCGGACGGCATCTGGCGTGAAGAAGCGCTGGAGTTTGAGCGCGCCTTCTATTTCTTCGACGGCGAAACCATAGAGGGTGCGCGGGCAAGCTGGCGGACGCTCTCCAAGCGGGAGGGCGTACCCCCCCGTTTCTGGCGGCAGGAAGGCCGCAAATGGGTGCAGGGTCCTTAGCTGGAGCCGTAAATCAGCCCCCTTGCGATAGCCACCGCCCCGGTCTAAAGGGCGCGCGAACTTATCCCAAACAATCTGGAGCTTTTGAGCCTCATGGCCGTGACCCGCACCTTTTCGATCATCAAGCCCGACGCGACCCGTCGCAACCTGACGGGCGCCGTGACCAAGAAGCTGGAAGAAGCGGGCCTGCGGGTCGTCGCATCCAAGCGCATCCGCATGAGCCGTGAGCAGGCCGAAGGCTTCTACGCCGTTCACAAGGAACGCCCCTTCTTTGCCGATCTGGTCGCCTTCATGATCTCCGGCCCGGTGGTCGTGCAGGTTCTGGAAGGCGAAGACGCCGTGAAGCGCAACCGCGACATCATGGGCGCTACCAACCCGGCCAATGCTGATGAAGGCACCATCCGCAAGGACTATGCCGAATCGATCGAAGCCAATTCGGTCCATGGTTCGGACAGCGAGGAAAATGCCGCGATCGAGATCGCCTATTTCTTCAAGCCGGAAGAAATCGTCGGCTGATCCAGCCTGCGAGAGCGATAGAAAAAGGGCCGGAGCGGAGTGCTTCCGGCCCTTTTTTCATGTTCCCCTTCTCAGACCGATTGCGGCGGTCCCTCGAACCTGTCGATCACCCACTCCTCCGCCTGGGCGCCGCCGATCCATTCCTGCATCCAGGGATGGTTGATGACCGCGCGCATATAGGCTTCGGCAAAGCGGGCGACGGGAAGCTGATAGGTGATGAAGCGGGTCACGACCGGCGCGAACATCGCGTCGACCGCGCCGAATTCCCCGAACAGGAAATCCCCTTCGCCGCCGTAGCGCGCACGGGCCTGCGCCCAGAGCTGCATGATCCGGCCGATATCCTGCGCCACCGCTTCGGAGGGTGGGACGGGCGCGTAGATCTGACGGATGTTCATGCTGTGCTCGCGACGCAGCGCCGCGAAGCTCGAATGCATTTCCGCCGCCATGGAGCGGGCCATGGCACGAGCGGCGGTGTCGGCCGGCCAGAATTTGTCGCCGCCCGACTTTTCATTGAGATATTCGACGATCGCCAGACTGTCCCACACGACAACATCCTCGCCATCCCACAGAATCGGCACCTTGCCCGAGGAGGGCGCGAATTCATCGCCCTCGCGCCGCTTCTCCCATGCTTCGTCATAGAGCGGGACGACGACTTCCTCGAACGGCAGGCCGGACAGCTTGCACGCCAGCCAGCCGCGCAGCGACCAGCTCGAATAGGCTTTGTTGCCAATGAACAGCTTCATCATGTCCCTGTCTTTAGACGGGGGTGGGAAGCGGAGTCGAGAAAAAGGCGGCGACGAAACAGCGGACAGCATTTGTTTTCGACGGCGAAAAATTTCCCATCCATAAGGGGGCTGGCTGTTCGGGGATTTGGGCCGTAAATGTCTACCAAATAACTCACATAACAAGCTTGGGACTTTATATGGATTGGTTGCACGCGGTCGCGGGCTTGTTCGTCGGCGTGATGGTCGGCATGACTGGGGTAGGCGGGGGATCGCTGATGGCGCCCATCCTGATCCTGCTGTTCGGCGTCGCGCCCACCACGGCGGTCGGCACGGACCTGTGGTTCGCCTCGATCACCAAGGCGGTGGGCGGCGCGGTCCATCATCATCATGGCGGGTCCGATGGCGGGCCGGACTATCAGGTGGTGAAGCGCCTGATGATCGGCAGCATCCCGGCCTCGCTGATCACGCTCGCCTTCCTGTCGGAAATGCATATCGGCCAGATCAAGACCGGCCTCATCACCTCCGCCCTTGGATTCGTGTTGATCGCCACGGCGGTCGCGACGCTGATGCGCGGCCGTTTCCATGCCTGGGCCCTTGCCCGCCGCGTCGGCACGGCGGAGGGGTTCACCCGCTGGCAACCGGCTTTGACCGTGCTGGCCGGTGCGCTGCTGGGCGCGATGGTGACGCTGACCTCCGTGGGGGCGGGCGCGATCGGCGCGACGCTGCTGCTGGCGCTCTATCCCCTGCGCATGCGGATGCAGCGGCTGGTCGCGACCGACATCGTTCATGCCGTGCCGCTGACGCTGGTGGCGGGGCTGGGCCATTTGTGGATCGGCAACGTCAATCCGGCGCTGCTGGTCAACCTGCTGGCTGGTTCGCTGCCAGGCATCGTGATCGGCTCGCTGCTCGCCGCCAGGGCGTCGGAGCGCGTGCTTCAGCCCTTGCTGGCGACGGTGCTGGTGGTGGTGGGGTGGCGCCTGATCGCCTGACCGGCGCATAGTTGCCGAGCCGGAATCGAATTGGTAACAAATTTGTTTGATTTTTCAGAGATTTATTGATTGCCAGTCGAAAAATAGGCCCCCAAAAAGGCCACAGTTCGGTCAGGCTACAATCAGGAATCACATTGGTTTCCCAATACTTATACCACGAGGGCAGGCCGAAGGGAATGTCCCGCACATGGGGTTGGGTGGGCGGACCAAACAAGGTGGTCGCCCCTGTCTGGGGCGGCCTTGCTCATCGGCTGACTATGCCGCCTCTTTCTCTTCGTCGGGATTCGCCAGTTGATGCAGATAGGCCACGGCGCGCTCGGCATGGGCTGCGGCCTGCACAATGGCGCGCGAATCGTTTTGCAGCACCCTGATCCAACTCGCTATATAGCTGGCATGATCCGGACGAGGCTCGACGGCCAAGCCAAGATCGGCGGCCAGGAACGCCGCGCCTAATTCCGCTACAAGCTCCTCGCGTGCATACCCTTCGTCGCCCCATTTCTCGCGGCCAAAGCTGCGATCAAGGCGGCTCTTGTGTCGAGTCCAGTGGCAAGTTTCATGACCTCGGGTGGCGTAGTAAGCGTGGGCATCATGAAAGGCCGCAAAGGGCGGAAGTTGGATGCGGTCGGCTGACGGCACATAATACGCCTTATCTCCGCCGTGGTTCACGGTTGCCGGGACACTGGCAAAGAACGCCTCGGCCGCTTCGATTCTCTCCACCTCCAGAGGTGGTTCCGGCACGATATGGAATTGCTCGGGCAATCCGTCGACCTGCGCCACGTTGAACACGGTATAGCTTTTCAGGAAACGGAACGCCTGTTCCTTGTCCTCGCCGCTCGCCTCATCATGAACGGTCCTGCTGCTGTCGCCGTAATAGACCACCGTTGCGCCGCGCTCGCCCTTGCGCACCTGCGCGCCCAAGGCTTGTGCCTGCTTGTAGGTCATCCATGACGGGCTGACGAACCCGGATGCCTGGGCCTCCATCCACAACAACAGAACATTGATGCCGCGATAGGGCTGGCCGGTGGCGCGCAACGGTCGGGTCTGCCCCGATGCGGCCATGTCGCCCCCGCTCCACGGTTTGATCCACGGGCGGGTGCCTTGTTCCAGTTCGGCCAATATGCGGTCGGTGATGCGGCTGTGGGGGTCTTGCTTGGTCACGATCTTCACTCCCTTCCAATCCGCGCAGCGGGTCATGCCGCGCATGACCCCTGCCGACCCGGCGAGGGGCGGAGAGAGAGGGGGCAAGGTCTGGTGCCGGTGGGTGGTGCGGGCGCAGCGCAGCGAGCCACGGCCACCAAAGCATGGCCTTGCAGGGAGAGAGAGGCAGCGCCTCTTTCTTCCTCGAATCGGAGAAAGGTCGCGCCACTGCGGCGCTCAGCGTCGGGCAGGCCTGCCCGCCCTAGCTTACGTCAGGGATGGCAACCGTCCGGTCTTGTCGAGGTTATTCACCGCAACAAGTGCGGCGAATCGGGCCGTCATTCACCGCTTCCAACTTGCGCTGGGTTTGGATCGGCAGGCTGCTCCTTGCAGCGGTTCGAACGCCGGTGTTGGGAAGCAAGGTTACAGCTAACCCAACCCATAAGCTGGGCGTTGAGTGGATGACCGGAAGCTGTGTTGGCATTTTAGGATTGAGGAACTCAATTTGCGATTGAAAAAGTCAGTTTGAGTGAATGGAGGCAAATTTCTCTCAACTTTGAATTGGAAAAGGCAGTTTTGCGGAATGAGCGCCTGAAACACTGCAATCCCGACTGATTTTGTCAGCCGACCGATTCGTTCGCGCGATTTTCCTCAAACATTCTTGTGCGCCCGAAACGCAATCTCCCATCGGGTTCCGCCATATATTCAACCGTCGCGACAATCGGTGGACGGCTCTTGTCGCAATAGCGCACGGTAATGGTGTCGTCCCTGATGGCAGGGCAAAGGCCGGAGCCATAGAGAATGTCCGCCAGCGCGTCGAAGGTCGTTGCCTTGGCGCGATAGGCTCCGGTCCAACGTACCGCCCAAATGTCCTCGTTGGCTTTGACGCGGTAGCCCGCCCGCTCTGCAACGACCATGACTGCGCCCAGCACCGTATCTGCGCGCACATTGAAGTCCAACACGGCGGACGGGTCGGCGGGTTTGGAACGGGCTGCCTGCGCTGGATAGACGGACCTCACCTGCCATAGGGCCTCCGCGCCAGCCATAAAGAAACACAGGCCGATCATAGCCAAGGGGATACGGTCAACCCATCGCATGAACCTGTCCGAACGCCAGAAACGGTGAACGGGAATGAGCCGATTCCATCGGACCCGCGACGGGCGCGCGTGGTGCACAATCCGCCATGTCCGTCGCGGCATATTGGCGCAGTGGATGGGCTGGGGAAGCGTAATAATCGTGGCTTCTTCTGCGGGTGGTGGGAGCGTCGGCGCTGGTGGCCCTGCGACAAGCGAGGCTTGATGATCGGCGCAGACGCACGCCGCCCGTTCCGCCAATATTTCGACTCGCGCGAACGCCCATGCCAGTTCCTGCGGCGAGATGCGGTAGGATCGCCCATAGCGCGCCTCGACATAGGCTCGGCGGATGCAACCGAAGGCGCGGCGCTCGAACCGGCTGACTCGCGGCCACGCTGAACACAGGCGCGCGTCGAGCGCTTCGGCGGCTTCGCGCAATTCGTCCAGCGCGTGGGTGCGCGGGCCGTGGAGGGTGATCGACCACAGCACGCATTGATAGAAATGTTCGCACGCCTGATGCAGCAGCAGCGCCGCCATCGGCGCGTTGCCCTGATCCCGGTAGAAGATCGCGCCCGCCAGAAAATCGCATCCGTTCCTGTGCCAACGCCGATACTCCGCGACGCCGCGTATGGCCCGGTCGCGCACGGGGAGATGACGCGGCGCTTGCAGGCGCAGGCCATCCATCTGGTAAAGGGCTATTCCCTGCTCCGCGATGGTGACGAAATGCGGAACGCCCTCGACAAGAGCGCTGTTGATCCGCTCCAGACTTTCGACGGTCAGCCGCACCGGGCGGGTGATCTCGCCAAACTCCCATGCGCGGCGCAACCGTTCCCGCACCAGCCGCCAGTCGCCTTCACTGCGGGCGAGGCGGGGATAATTGACGATCATCAGCAGGCGGAGCGCTTCTCCCGGTGCGACCTGCTCCCAACCCTGTTCGGCATGGGGGCCATGCAGGATCAGCGTCAGAATCCGACCCGCCCGATACTGCTGCGACAGCCTGCCCTTGGCTGTTTCCTCGAATGCCTCGAACAGGATCGTTGCCACGCGAAGAAGCTCTGCTCGAATCGGCACGGGCAGATGGTCGGCATCGGTGCGCA
Organism: Sphingobium sp. EM0848; assembly: GCF_013375555.1. NCBI lineage: Bacteria > Pseudomonadati > Pseudomonadota > Alphaproteobacteria > Sphingomonadales > Sphingobiaceae > Sphingobium > Sphingobium sp. EM0848. The sequence continues at coordinate 1,947,445 of NZ_JABXWB010000001.1, read as the reverse complement.
ACATCATGACAGCACCTCCCGCTGGCGGCGCTTAAATCCCTGCGGGCGCGGGTGGCCGGTCACGTCAGCCACGCGGTCCAGCAAGGTGCGCACAAGCGGACGGACCCGATCAGGCGTGAAGCCGCCGTCATTCATCGGCGGGTCGCCGATCAGATGCGGATAGCCCCATTTCCAATAGGGTGAGAGAATGACCGCAAGCTGCGCCATGTCAGGGCAGTCATGCCCAAACCCAGTAGCGTTGGCGTAGGCCAGCGCCTTCGCAATGTCCTGCCGGATATGCGCCGCGTTCCAGTCATCGGGAAAACCAATGTCCAGAAGATAAGCGCACAGCGCCAGCTTGGCGATGGCCCCCGCCTGATGCAGCGTCACGCGAACGTCTCGCGCAAAGAAACCCGCCTCGATCGGAGCGAAGGCGATTTCCGCGCTATCATAGCGGTCGCGGCTGAGCGCGCGGCCCATCTTGGTCCGAACAAGGGTGGCCGGTTCGTCCTCATAACGTCGGTGCAGCGATGCCAAAGCCTTTGCCCAAGGCGAGGCGATTGCCGATGCGGTGACAGGCGCGACGGTCAAGCCATGTAGCAATGCGCGTCTGGAAGTGACGGTTTTCGAATCGCGCGGTGGGAGGTTGCGTAAACTCATCAGCCTTCCTTCCTTCAGCCTTCCGACGCGCAGTAGCCGCACCGGAACGTATAACCGGCACCGCTTATAGCGCGAAAGGTAGGAAATATGCAATAAGCGGCACCGCTTATTCTGCTTCAGGTTGAACAGGTGCCATGCGCGGCTACGACAACTATATGGGAAGACCGCCGCTGTCAACGGCGGAGTAAAAGTCGGCCATTGGGCGGCGCAAAATCAGGCCGGGTGATCCGTGTGCTGGCGAGCGCCGCGAGGGCGTAGCCCGAGTGGGGGTCGCCAACACACGGATGGTCTTTTCTGTCAGGGGTTGGAGCGTGCCTTGCGCGCCTGGCTTTGGGCCAGACGATAGCTCTCTCCGTTCATCTCGAGTATGGAGACGTGGTGGGTAAGCCGGTCGAGGAGCGCGCCTGTCAGGCGCTCGGAGCCGAACGTTTCGGTCCACTCGTCGAACGGCAAGTTGCTGGTGATCAGCGTCGAGCCGCGCTCGTAACGCTGCGAGATCAGCTCGAACAGCAGTTCCGCGCCGGTTTTCGAGAGCGGCACGAACCCCAGTTCATCGATGATGAGGAGCTTGTATCCGGCCATTTGCTTGTGGAGGCGCAGAAGGCGGCGTTCGTCGCGTGCCTCCATCATCGCGCTGACCAGCGCGGACGCGGTGGTGAAGCCGACCGTCAGGCCCTTCTGGCAGGCGGCAAGGCCGAGGCCGATCGCCACATGGGTCTTGCCGGTTCCCGAGGGACCAAGGGCTATGACGTTCTCGCGGCGGTTGATCCAGTCGCAGCGTGCCAGTTCCAGCACCTGCATCTTGTTGAGCTTGGGGATCGCGGCAAAGTCGAAGCTGTCGAGGCTCTTGGCGGCCGGGAACTTCGCAGCCTTGATCCGGCGCTCGACCATCCGGCGTTCCCGGTCGATCAGCTCCAGTTCGACAAGCCGGGCAAGGTAGCGGACGTGATCTGCGCCCTCGGCCGCGCATCGCCGGGCCAGCTTGTCATGCTCGCGCAGGAAGGTTGGTAGCTTGAGCGTCTTGAGGTGGCTGGCCAGTAACAGCTCGGGGGACGGACTGCTCATGCCGCATCCTTCGCATCGCCCGAGAGCAACTGCATGTAGGAGCGCGCCGATGTCGTCTCCACCCTGGCTCTGGGCAGATAGGGATAGATCGCCATGTCCAATCGGGGTGGTCGGCGCTCCACCCGGCACAGCAGGAGATGCTTCACGGCATCAAAGCCGATCGCCCCGATATCGAGAGCCTGCTTTACGGCCGCATGCAGATCGGCAAGCGTGAAGCTCTCCAGCAGACGCAGCACCTGCACATACTCGCGCCGACCATGCTTGCCCATACGAGCTTCCATGAGGCGGCGCAGCGTTGCAAACGCTTCGGGCAGGTGCCAGCCTTGCAGGGGCGCTGCCTGATCGAGCGCATTGATCTTCTGTTCGATCAGGGGAAGGTAATGGATGGGATCGAAGATCACGTCCTCGCGCTCGTAGCTGCGCACATGACGGGCAATGACCTCGCCCCGGCAGCCGATCACCACCTCGCCGACATAGCCCCGGATCCATACCTCCTGATGGCCGAAGCGCACCGGCACCGAGTAATCATTGGTCCGGTAACGCACCAGCGCCTGCGACGAGACCTGGCCGCTGGTCTGGTCACAAGCCTCGAACGGGGCAGCCGGCAGTTCCTGCATCGCCGCCAGATCGCGCTTCAGCCTCTCGCCGATCGTCTCGCTCTCGCCCCGCAGCCGGTCGTTCTGACGCTTGCGGCATTGCTCCTCGAGCCACAGGTTGAACGCCTCCCACGTCGCGAACCGGGGGATCGGCACCATGAAGTTGCGGCGAGCATAACCGACCAGCCCTTCAACACTGCCTTTGTCGTTCCCCCTGCCGGGACGGCCGTAACGATCGCGGATCAGGTAATGCGACAGGAAGCCGCTGAACAGCCGGGCGCGCTGCCTCGTGCCGTCGGGCAGGATCTTCGAGACCAGGCAGCGGTCGTTATCGTAGACGATCGACAGCGGCACCGCGCCGAAAAACGCGAAGGCGTGCACGTGGCCGTCCATCCATGCCTCGGCAACGGCAGCGGGATAGGCGCGCACGTAGCAGGCGTCGCTGTGCGGTAGATCGAGCACGAAGAAATGCGCCTTCTGCACAACACCGCCGATCTCGACCATGGCCTCACCAAAATCTGCCTGGGCATGGCCGGGCGCATGCGCCAGCGGCACGAACATCTCCCGGCTGCGCTGCTCGCGCTGTCGGATGTAATCCTTGATGATCGTGTAGCCGCCGGTGAAACCGTGCTCTTCGCGAAGGCGGTCAAATACCCGCTTCGCCGTATGACGCTGCTTGCGCGGAACCTGACGGTCACCATCAAGCCATGCATCGATGATCGGAACGAACGCTTCCAGCTTGGGCCGCCGCACCGCCGCCGTCCGGCGGTAACCGGGGGGCTCCGAATACGACAGCATCTTGCGGACCGTGTCGCGCGATACGTTGAAATGCTTCGCCGCCTCACGCTGGCTCATGCCGCCCGCGCAAGCAAGACGCACCTTCAGGTAAAGATCCACGGTATATATCTCCACGCCCTCCCTGCTCGCGCAAAGAAGGCAAAGTGGACGACTTTTACGCCGCCCGCAGCAGCACTTCGCCGCCGCCACCGTGGTCTAATTTTGCACCGCCGTTCTCAGCCGCTCAACTTGAAATCGACCAATGTTCGTTTGCCCGAAGGGTTAGGCGAACGAATTGACAAGCTAGTCGGGCGTCAGCGGCGCGCGGCTTTCATCCGGGACGTGCTGGAACGCGAAGTCGAGCGGTTGGAAAGCGACAAAGGCACGGCAGGATAGAATGGCTATCGTTTACCATAATTGGTGAACGTCAGAGGCAGGGTGAGGTGCCGAAGGTGCCTTAGCCTGCTGCGATATGATGACGGTAATCGTCCTCGATCATGTCAACCAGACGATCAAGATCGCCTTCCTCGTAGACCTCTGGCTGACCAGGAGCATTTCGTAGGATTTCGATTGCGTTGAGATAGGCAGGCATCAGCGTCTGATCTGAGGGCTGTCCAGCGATAAAATATGCCTTGAAATCTTCCCTGGACCCGATGTGAGCCGCAGATAGGTGCCCCATCCAACGACGGGCCTTATCCTTGATGTTTTCTGCGTCCGCCAGATCAAACGACAGGGGTTCGTAGGCATGAACTTTGCCATTTTTCCATGAATGCTTAAATTCGATTATATCAACCGATCCGATAATGGCCTTCGGTTCAAATTCGATTGGCACATGGCGATCATGCAGCGCCTGCCTTACAGGCCGCCATACATCATCATCTGTGCGGCGGCTTTCATGGCGCTTGTCATAGTTGCCGACCATCCGATGCGATATGCGCTGGAAGGTGGCATCAAGGTCGGAAGCTATACCGGTCCCTGCTTCTGCCCACTGCAGAGCGCTTCCATCATGTGGCAGAATGCGATGGGCAACCGACAGGACGCTCTTAAAGTCGGAAAATAAATCTTCCTTCTCCGCCTCTTTCGCTACTCCTGACGCGCGACGACGAAGCGAATGGACAGCAGCCTGAAAGGCATCCCGATCCAGATCGGGAAACATGCCGCGTATCCGACCGATCCTGTCTTTGAAATCGTATTTCACTACCGGCCCAGCGCTAGGCGTCGCCGGTGCAAAAAATACGATGCCGATGTTCACAAACTCACCGGTCACGACGTCATGAACGTAGCGCAAAATGCTATAGCTGTAGGCTCTTCTACTGCTCATTTCAGCACCCGTTCGAACTCGTCCATGCAACCATCAATGTTATCCCGCACGTCCCGAATTTTCTGGAGAACATCGTTTATAAAAGCGTCATCCCTCCAGTGGGCCGGAATTGCGGCGCCATAGGCGGTTATATCAGCATCTTGCAACCCTGCCCATGCACTGCGGATGGCCGCGCGGTCTATTGGCCGTGCCCGAAGCTCATTTCGAAAGATATGGTTTCCTGGCTGTGCGATCGAGGAAAGGCCCTCCGGCATCCATGGCTTTTTGGCGAACAGCAGCGGAGGAGGCCAAGCAAGCTCGTGGTCAAAAATTCTGAGATCATCGCCACTTACAAGGCAGTTCGAGTTTCCTTCTCTGCGATCGACGTTGTCCACAAAGGCATCGAACGCGAAAATGCTAGCAGCAGTCTGTGCCATCTTTTCTGTCACCTTATGACCCATGGTCCAGGTTGGCCACTGCGGCCATACAAGCTTAGAACCGAAGGCCAATGTGTCTCCAGTTGTGATCTTGCTCGCATATTCGAATGGCAAGGTGGCTTTCCATTCTGGAGAAATAGTCAGAATGAAGGGTTCTGGGACTGGTAACCCCAAAGAGCCAGCAAGACAGGCTGCGATCACCTCGATCGCGAGCGCGTTGGTCTTTCGCTCACAGGCGGACGCAAGCTTTCCAACCACCTCAATAGTTTCGCCGTCGGGCGTCTCCCCAACGATGATGGCCGGTTCCGTCTTGCCGCTACCAATCTTGGCAACATATTGGACTGCCTCAAGTTGACGCAGCATCAAACCCCCTCTCTACAACGCCCTCAATCCTATAGCTTGGCCCGAATCAAGTCATACCATTGAACCGAATAGATTTTCTTAAAGGAAGCGGCCAGTGCAATTATCTGGCGTGTGACGCGTATGCAGGCGACGGCTTCGTCCCAGACCCAGTCTTTCAGACCCATCGGCAGGAACTTCGCTGGCGGTAGCTTCTGGGATCGACACTCTGGCCGCGCACTGACCGGGGCTTTGGCGCGAAGGCGTCAAGGCGGCCGTTGTCTTACTCTTCAATGAAAAAGACCTCGCCCAAGCGCTCTCCGTCTATCAAGATCACCCGTTCTGCAACCGCTTAATGCGATTGACAACATCCCCCGGCATTGAAGTCATGGACGTTCCCCCGGTTTTTCTTTTTGCCGCACCAGTCGCGCCGCTGCTGGATCATAGACGTAGCCGGTGATCGTGCCATCCTTGATCCGCTCCACGGCGTTATCCACGACGAAACGCGGGACAAGGAACCATTCGCGCGGCACAACCGGATTACCGAAACGGTCCTTGATCTCAATATCCAGTTGTGCGGGCGCGAAGATGCGATGGATGAGGTTTTCGAGCTTCACGCGGTTGATGTTGTAAAGGGTATAGGTGGCGACGATCTCTACGTCGGCCATCAAAAAGGTCGGGTCCAGCTTGGCATTGGCGATACGCTTGGCGACATCGCCGCCGGTGACGCCGATTTTGTGCAGCACCTCGCGGTTGGCGGCGACAATGGGATTGTCCGATTTGCTGCGCAGTACGTAAATGGTGCCGCTGGCGAGGTCGTCGGCCTCGTTTTCGCTGGCGAACAGTGGCCCGGCACTCGGCTCGGACACGCGGCGGCTGGCGTCGTCTTTATAGAGCGCGCGTTGTAGGGAGCGGAGCAACAGGTTGCTCTCGGTGCCATTGGAATAGATGACGCGAAGCCGGGCATCGCTTTCGCCGTTGGGCGCTTTGATAAGTTCGCCCACTTCGGCGACATAGGCGGTCTGGCCGCCAAGGATGAAAAACTCGCCTTCTCGGATGTCGGTTTTTAGGAAACCGGCATCCTTGCGGATGGGCTGGGTGATGCGTGCGCCGCTGTCGATGTCGGCCTGCAAGGCGCTGAACAAAGGTTTGAAGCGGTCGAAATCCTCGCACGGCTCGCGGTTGGCGATTTCCTCGGCGGCGCGTTTTTCGGCAGCGGTGCGCACATGACGAAGCTCGGTAATGCTGACGTCGCCCGCCGCGCCGGTCAGTTCGGCCAGCAATTCGTCCTCGCCGATTTCGTCATCCGGTGCGGCGGTGGCGGCGGTCCCGGCCAACAGCCCCTGCCGGTCCAGCGGGGTCAGTAAAGCGCGACATTCCTCCAAGGCGCGCAGACGATTCAGCCGCGCTGCGTAAAGGCGCTCGAAGATGTCGTTGCCCTCGCCGTGGCGAGGGACGTGGCCGTGTTCGTCCACGAAACGCTGCACTTCCTCGAACCCGGCAATGATCCGCTCATCGCGCGGCGCGCGCCCGCCCTTCTTTTGCGGCTGGGCGAAGTCGGCGAGTTCGTCGCGCAATTCATCAAGGTTAAGGTCGGTCATAGCGGCCCTCATCCTTATAGCGCACGAAGGCCGCCGCACCTTCGGCCATGCGCTTTTCCCAAGCATCAGTTGATGAAATGGACGGGAGCCGCCCGCGCTCTTTCTTGAAACGGACGGCGCGCTGGGCAAGGTCTTTCGCCTCCTCGGGCGAAAGGCTGGTGCGCTTGGCGGCAATGGCGGCGGCGACCTGTTTCAGGCTCTCCTCGCTCATGGTCTTGGCGAGAATGGCGTAGGCCTCCTGAAACGGGTTGATCCGGTCGATCAGGTCGATGTCGAGTTCCCGCACGTCCATTGCGAATTTGCGCACGCCGTCGATCAGGGCGGTATTGGCGCTCGGCTCACCGCCTGCGTCGCCGGCGGCGATGCGTGCGGCCTGCTGGGTGAGATTCAGAGCGGCGATGGCGTGCTGGCGCACGGCCTCTTGGTCCTGCTCGTCCAGTTCGGGATATTTGTCCTTGATGATCTTGCCCATGCGAAGCTGCGTCAGTTCCTCGGGCACCAGTTCCTCATCGAACAGGCCACGTTCCATCGTGGGCTTGTGCTGAACGAAGGTGGCGATCACCTCGTTCAAATCCTCGCGGCAGATGCGGTTGGCCTCGGTGGATTTCGGCTCGGCAAGGCCCTTGATCTCGATCTGGAAAATGCCGCGTTCTTCGTGGAAGCCGACATTGCACTTATCCGGCTGGTAGCCGCCCTCGCCATAGTCGAAACCGGGCGTGGCGCTGCTGGTGGCCGGGTTCTTCGGCTTGAACTCGAAGCGCGGGGCCAATACCTGCTCCATAAGAAGGCTGGCGGCGATGGCTTTCAGCGTATCGTTCACCGCTTCCGTCACCGCGCTTTCGGAAGCGTCAGGCTCGGCGATCAGGTTGGTGAAGCGGGCATGAGTCTTGCCCGGCGCGTCGCGGGTGGCGCGACCGATGATCTGAACGATCTCGGTCAGGCTGGCGCGATAGCCAACGGTCAGCGCGTGTTCGCACCAAATCCAGTCGAAACCCTCCTTCGCCATGCCCAGGGCGATGATGATGTCCACATTGTCGCGATTGTTCTTCTGGGCCGGGTCTTTGAGGGCGGCGAGGACACGGGCGCGCTTGTTGGCATCGTCGTCCACCAAATCCGCGATGCGCAGGGTCCGGCCCGCTGATGTTTTCACCAGTTGGAAGCCGGTGGCGTCGTCCACGCCTTCCCATGTGCCAAGGGCATCAAGGATGTGGTTCACTTCCTTGATCTTGTCCTTGGTGCTTTCGCGGGAATTGACGCTGGGGATGTGGATGATGGTTTTCTCGTCCTGATCCAGCACGGCGAGGATGTCGTCGGCATAGGCCCCGGAATAGAAGAAATAGCCGATGTCCAGCCGTTTCAGCCACTCATAGCCGTTCAACTGCTCATAATAGGTGTAGGTGACGCTATCGAACTTCGCCTCGTCGCCGGGGGAAAGCACGGCCTCGGCGTCGCCCCGGAAATAGCTGCCGGTCATGGCGACGATATGCACCTTGTCGCGGGCGATGAACTCGGCAAGGTGCAGGCCCAGCTTATTGCCGGGGTTGGCGGAAACATGGTGGAACTCGTCCACTGCGATCAGGCGGTCATCGAAGGCTGCGACGCCGAATTTCTCCACCGCGAAGCGGAAGGTGGCGTGAGTGCAGACCAACACCTTGTCGGCGCTTTCGAGGAAGGCGCCGACGCTGTTGACCTTGCCACCATCCTCGCCGGGGGCGTTGCAGAGGTTCCATTTGGGGGTGACGGTCCAATCCGCCCAGAAGCCGTATTTGCTCAACGGCTCATCGGCGAAGCTCGCGCCGATGCTCTTTTCCGGCACGACGATGATGGCCTGCCGCAAGCCTTGGTTCGCCAGCTTGTCGAGCGCGATGAACATAAGCGCCCGGCTTTTCCCCGAAGCGGGCGGGGACTTGATAAGCAGATACGGCTCGCCACGCTTATCGTAGGCGCGTTCCTGCATGGCGCGCATCCCAAGGGTGTTGGCCTTGGTGGATGCGCCGTTGCGGGCATAGGAAACCGAGACGGAAGGGACGGATTTCCTGTCGATTGTCATTGTCTTTCCCCCGCGACACTAGCCAGCGCCGCCTTCAAAACCTGAAAGCAAACCTTGGCCGTATGTTGGTCCGGCGTAAAGCCGGAGGCCATTTGTTCGTATGGATGGATGTAGTTGCGGAACTCGCGCAAACCGTGGCTGAATTTCTTTACATCGGGTTTGAGCAAGTCAATCTCGGTGGCTGCGTCGATGAATTGGGCGAGATTCCATTCGTGAAACCGCCGCACGGTTCCATCCGCAGCCTTAGGGCTGGCCGTCGCCCGATTGAAGCGGGCCGGTTCCTTCTGTGCGGCTCCAAGCAAGACAGCTTCAAGCACGCTTCCGCATAGCAGAATGGTCGATAGATACGCGCCAGCCCCCATAGCTGTCCGAGCCTCGGCCAAGCGGCTCTCGATGATCGGGATTGCTAGGGCCTCGACGGGGAGTTTCTGGATATTTGGAATCGTGAACTCACTGTGCAGAAAGTCATCTACGGTCTGAGCCGTGGTGGCCGGAGTCGGCACGGGCTTGCCTTCAAGCCGGGCGACAATGGCCCGTGCCTTGCCGAGAACAACGGTGTCGGTTTGCTGGCCGTTGAGCGTGCACACCGTCTCGTAGGCGTCCAGCAATTCGGACAAGACCTTACTCACAACGGCGTCCAGCTCTTGTTCCCAAAAGGAACGGAGCTTCTTGGCTTTCGAGCTGCCGTAGCTTTGGTATTTCGCGCCGTGAATCTGGATACGGTAGCGGTTGAAAAACTCAGCAAAGGTCTGGTCGGTGTAGTCCAGAACATAGCCGCTCGCCATTCCAAGCAAGTTTTCAAAGTAGTTCGGCACCAGCCTTTGGCTGACCCCCTTAACTGAAACTGGTCGGGCTGCGCTCCGCGCGATATTATGTCGACGTCGTCAGCACGGAGGTTGCTTTTTGCTATGGTGCTGGAGAGCCCGTAAAGTAGTTTGGACCCGGGGCGCCTCGATCACCCCCATTGGCGCCAGGGAGCAGCCATGTTCCTGGAGCGCGTTCCTTAGAGTTCTTTTCGGTGAGGTCCCCACGCTGGCGGCACTGGTGAGAGGAGAGTCTCGATGGAGATCATGCACGAACGTGTCGCTGGTCTGGATGTACACAAAGCGATGATCGTGGGCTGTGTACGCCTGGCGTCGGAGGGCAAGACAAGCCGGGAATGCCAGTCCTTCGAGACCACGACGGCGGGCCTGTCGTCCTTGCTGGCGTGGCTGACGGACTCAGGCTGTAGCCATGTCGCGATGGAGGCGACCGGGGTCTACTGGAAGCCGGTGTGGAATATCCTGAGCGAGGGCCCCTTCGATCTGATCCTGGCCAATGCCGCGCACATCAAGAATGTTCCGGGCCGCAAGACCGACGTCAATGACGCGACCTGGATTGCCGATCTGGTCGCCTGTGGCCTGATCCGGGCGAGCTTCGTTCCCGACCAGGCGACGCAGGAGCTGCGTTCGCTGATGCGCATGCGCAAGCAGCTGATCCAGGAGCAGACCCGCCACACCCAGCGGATCCAGAAGACGTTGGAAGAGGCCAATATCAAACTGGATTCGGTAATCAGCGACATCATGGGCGTGTCGGGCCGCCGGATGATCGAAGCGATGATCGCCGGGATCCGCAATCCGGCCAGGCTGGCGGCCCTGGCCGATGGACGGGTCAAGGCCACTCCCAAACATCTGTATGATGCGCTGCATGGGCGGCTGACCGATCATCACTGTTTCATGCTCAGGCTCTACCTCGAGCAGTATGACGCGCTGGACAAGGCGATCATCGAGATCGATCGGGCAGTTGATGCCGCAATCGCTGCCATGGACCAGCAGGTGGCGCCCGGGCGAGCCACCTTTCGATCCCTGATCCATCTTCTCAACACGATGCCGGGCATCAGCACCCTGTCGGCCACCAGCATCCTGGCGGAAACCGGCACCGACATGAGCCGCTTTGCCACCGCCGGGCATTTTGTCGCCTGGGCCGGGCTGTGTCCGGGGCAGAATGAGAGCGCCGGCAAGCGCAAATCCTCGCACCTGCGCAAGGGCGGGCGCTGGCTCAAGACCGTGCTGGTCCAATGCGCCTGGTCTGCCGTGAAAAAGAAAGACAGCTATTACAAGGCGCAGTTCAACCGCTTGCGCAGCCGGCGGGGACCCAAGAAAGCGATCTGTGCGGTCGCCGCCGCCATGCTCACCGCGATCTGGCACATGCTCACAAACGGCGTCGTACATCAGGATCTTGGCATCGACCACTTCGACCGTCGCTCCGCCGAATGCAAAGCCAGGCGTCTGGTCGCCCAGCTCACCAAGCTTGGCTTCCAGGTCGAGCTTCAACCAATCGCAGAGGCCCCATGATCCACAGACAATCGGTTTTGTTTCTCCTTAGCGTTTTTCAAGGTCGGTCAGGCTACTCATGCGCCCCCAGCCTTGCGCGCCTTGGGCGCTCCTGCTCTCGCGCTCATTTTGGTGTAGAGGTCGAATAGCTTTTCCAGCCGTTCGGTGTCGTTCTTGAATCGCCGCCCGATATAGATGCGTTCCAGCACCTCGTCGTTGCGCTCATGGGCGTCGCGTAGGTCGGCGGGCATCTTCTGCGGGTCGTAGAGATCGGCGATGGTGGCCGGGAAATGGACCTCGCGGGTCAACAGAATGTCCTCGGCGCAGCGGGTTAGGTCGGCCTTGTTCTTTTCCGTGAGCGTCGGGACCGGAAAGGTGTTCCAACCGAGAGTGTTGGAATAGCGAAAATCGGTTTTCATCTTGCCGCATACGGTGGCAATCCAAACGAGGTGAAGGCGTGATGCGATGATTGCCATGTTCCAAAGCTGAGCATCATAGATACCGAAATTCAGATCGGTAATGATGTCGCCTGGCGGCAAAATACCAACAGGAAGATACTCTCTCGACTCCGAAGAGATGCGCGGAATCGTGATTATTCGCTCGTCGCCCCGCTGTCGTTTTTCATCGAAGCGATGCGGGTGGTTTGCTCCGTCGCGCGTAGCGGCTTTTGGACTAGCAAGGCGCATACGCTGAACGGATTCGATACGAACCCGTAACGCTTCGATTGCCATCGCATCGTTCCGCTCCTCGTCACCAATCCACAGGCAAAACCTTTGAAGCCCCCGGATAAATTCGATCGATCCAAAAATTCTTCTGACAAACCGATGGCGTTCGCTTTCCGTTAATCTAAGCTGATGAAGCTCAAAAACTTCTAGAAGAAGATGACCCCCGTCTACGGGACTACTGCCCCTGTCCATTGATGCTATAGACGATAGCGGAGTTGGAGATTTTGCGATTTCAACATTTGGACCAGGCACCAAGTATCCGTTTATATTCTCGGTAACCTTGACGACGGAGCCTCCATCATCCGCAACCGAGAACAATAGCCGTTCTTTGCCCACGCGGTTTGAGATGCCCACAATGACGACCGTCACACCGGCATTGTGGCTGGCAAGGTTCGCCCACTTGAATGATGTGTGGGCAAAGGCGACTTCATGGCCGGTCTGGAAAATTAGCGGCCACAGGATCGGCACCTGCTGGCCTTGGCAGACGGAATTGGTGGAAACGAAGGCCGCCGCCGCATTGGTCTGCGTGCCATAGTCAGCTGCCTTCATAAACCAACCAGCAACGTAATCGAGCGATTTCCAGCTTTTCGTGCGATGTGCAAAAATCGCCTCTAACTCGGCCTTCTGCTCTCTGTCTTGCCAAGTGGAACCGAGATAGGGTGGATTCCCGCAAATATAGGTCTCGCCGCCCTCGTTGGCGAAATCCACCTGTGTCTGGTCCAGTGGTGCGCCAAACAGGTCATCGGCGTAAATCTTACCGCCGCCGCGCCCGGTCGGCGGGCAGATGCTCAACCAATCTAGCCGCAGGTAATCCAGTTTTCGGCATTGAGCGGAAGGAACTCGGCCAGCGCAAGTTGCTGCCCACGATACAGCACGTCGCACTGATATTCCGCGATAATTAGCGCAAGCCGCGCTACCTCGGCGGGGAACGGACGCAGTTCGATGCCCCGGAAATTGGTCGGCTCGATGTCCGATTTCCGCTCGGCCTCGCCGCGTCGCCGGTTAATCTCGGCCTCAATCTCGCGCATTTCCTTGTAGGCGATCACAAGGAAATTGCCGCTACCGCAGGCCGGATCGAACACCCGGATTTTCGCCATGCGGTTGCGCAGGTTCAGCAGTTTACGCGGATTGTCGTCGGCCTCGGCCAGGTGCACCCGCAAGTCATCCAGAAACAGCGGATTCAGCACTTTCAGAATGTTGGGACGGCTGGTGTAGTGCATCCCTAGAGCGCCGCGCTCCTCATCGTCGGCGACGGCTTGGATCATCGAGCCGAAAATATCCGGGTTGATCTGGGTCCATTTCAGGCTGCCGATATGGATAAGGTAGCTGCGGGCAATGCGGCTGAATCGCGGCACCTCCAAGCTGCCAGAAAACAGCCCGCCGTTCACATAGGGAAAAACATCGGCCCAGGAACGGATGCCTGCCGCCCGGCGATAGCGGTCATCAAGTTGGCCTTCATGCTTGGTCGGCACATTCATCGCCCTGAAAATCTCGCCGATCACCTCATGGGTATTGGCGGAATCCTTGGCGCTCATCCGGTCCACGGCGGCGGTAAACAGCCCCTCACCGTGGAAGATGTCGGTATCCTCAGCGAAGAAACAGAAAATCAGCCGGGCCATGAAGTGATTCATCTCGGCCCGGCGCTCCGCCTTGCCCCAATCGGGGTTGTCTTTCAGCAATTCGACATAGAGCCGGTTGAGCCGGGCGGTGGCGCGGATGTCAAAGGCGCTGTCGCGCACTTGCTTGACGGTGCTGATGCCCGCCAAGGGCAGGAAGAAACCGAAATGGTTCGGGAAGTCGGCATATTGACAGGCGACGGTTTCCCCCGACGCCAAATCCTCCGCCTCGAAGGTGTCGCCATCGGTAGCGAGGATGAATTGGGCCTTGGCCTTGGTGGTAGCCGGGCTGGCTTTCAGTGCGGCGAAGGCAGCAGAAACCTCGCTGGGCGCGGCGACGGCGATATGGATATTACTGCGTTGCAGGACCGCACCGGGAAGATCGGAAGCGTTCGTAGAACCTTTGGCTGCCCGCAGGCGCTTAATTGTCGTTTCCTTGTTGCCGAAGGCTTCAAGGAACTGAAACGGAAATTCCGCCGCATCGAACGGTCGTTCCGCCAGCGCGGAGACAGCTTCTTCAATTTCAACGGCGTTCATTACGCGGCCATAGTCCTGTTTTCTTTGGTGCGGGTGTGCGGCGCGTGGCGGATGCCTGCCGCGTTTTCCCCCGAACGGGGAAACTAGAGGGGCGGACTACGGATGTCATCCCCAACCGCGCGGGGTGGCGGCATATTTCCCGGCTTCACCCCATTCCGGCCCCCGCTGCCTTGTCGGCTGCTGGCGCGGCCATGACGGCCTGCGCGATGGCGGTTTGCACCTGTCCGGCGCGTTCGTTGATGGCGGATACCAGCTTGCCGCGATCATTGGTGAAGATGGTGGCCGATTCTTTCGCGCGGGAAATGCCGACATAAAAGGATTTCTGATCGACAAGGTTGGTCGCGCGGCTGTCGGCATGGATCATCACATGATCGGCGGTGCGGCCTTGGGCGGCGAAGGCTGTATCCACATAGGCATGGGCAATATGCTGGTCGCGGGAGGAATCGAGATTGAGAGTTTCCGTCCTGCCTTGCGCGGTCTGGATGGTGGCGATGCGGGTCTGCTCGTCCACGGCGATTACCTCGCCGCGTCCGCCGTTGATCCGGCCAGCTTCGCGGTCGTTGCGGGTGAACTGGATGCTATCGCCGGTTTTCAGGTCCAACGTCTGCGGCGTGAACGTCTGCACCTTGCCCGCACCCCATTGCCGCAAGCGCCAATCCACCTCGTGCCCATCCTCGGATTTGAGGGTGATGGCGGCTTTGGCCGGGTCGATGCTCTCTACCCTGTAGGCTTCGCCGCGCGTCACGCCCTTGTCGGCATAGTCGCAGGCGAACCGGACAACATCGCCCTTGTCGTAGCTCGTGGGATCACGGGCCTCGGTACGGGTCAGCCCTTTGTTGGCGAGACTCTGTATGGTGACGGCGGGGCCGTTGAGTGCGCCCGATTTGGAAAGCGCGGCGCGAATGTCGGCGGTAAGCGCGTCGCGACCTTCGCGCGACGGCTCGATGACAAGGGTGCGAGCGCGGCTGGCCTTGTCTAGCGCCGCATACCGTTCAGCGATGGCAGCGAAGCGTTCGGCGCGGTCGGCATTCTCGACGATCTGGCCGCCGCCATTATCCAGCGCGGCCAGCGCCTTCCTGGCATCGCCCTCGATGGACGCCAGCACGGCCTCCTTGGTTGCATCGTTGGTCTGCCGCACAATCTCGCCCAGCTTCGCGGTTTCCATGCCTGCACCCTGCAACTGGGCGAAGGCCGCGCCCGCCTCGACTGAACCAAGCTGCTTCACGTCGCCGACAAGGATAACGCGGGCATCATGCTTGTCGGCCAGGTCGAACAGCCGGGCGGTATCGCGGGCGGATAATAAAGAAGCCTCGTCCACGATCCACGCGGCGGGCTGGCCCGGTTGGGGCCGCTCCGGCGACAACAGATGCCGTGCGACGGTATCGCCGCGCGTGCCCAGTGCCTCGCCCAACACCATCGCCGCCGATGCGGTGGGAGCCAATGCCGTTACCGCCATTCCGCGCGCCTCGGCCTCGCGGGCAAAGGTCGCCAAGACGGTCGTGGTCTTGGCGGTGCCTGCATAGCCCTGCAAGGCGGTGATCCGACTGCGGCTGGTCAATAGCTGCTCGGTGGCGGCGCGCTGATGCGCATTCCAACCGAAACCTGCCCGTTCCGCCTGTGCCGATGCGGTAGCGATGGCCTTGGCGGCAGCAAGTTCTGACGCGATGGGCGCGAACACGCCGCGCCCTTCCACCTCGATCCGCAGCATTTTGGATTCGGTTTCGACATTCTGGCGGGTGGTGAACCCCGCAAATTCCGCGCCGCGCCGATCCTGAAAGGTCCGGTCGATCAACTCGCCCTGTTTCGCCGCCGCCTCTATGGCGGTCCCAATCTGCGCGTAACCGATCTTGCCCAGCCCGATCCGTCCGGCTTCTTCCTGCAAGGCGGCGGCGGAAAAGACCGATTGCCGTTCGCCCAGCCTATCGGCGGCATGGGCAACGGCACGATCCGCCATGGTCGCTTCGCGATCCATATCGGCGCGACGGGAAGGATCGGCGGCCTTGCCCTCGGCCTGTTCAATCATCGCCAGACGTGCCTCTGGCCCAAACCCGGCCTTGCTCGCCGTCTCGCGCCAGTCCGCAACAAGGGAGGCATGATCGGTCGCGACCTTGGCTTGCCGGGTGTCGAGCGTGGCGACCTGTTTCTCAACGGCGCTGGCCGTGTCGCGGGACGTGCCGCGTTCCGCCAATGCCGCCTCGATCTCGGCGCTGCGGGTGCTGAACGCGGTCATCACCTCGGTGGGCACGCCCTTGATCTCGAACAGCGAGTCCTTGCCCGTCTCGATCTCATAGCCCAGTTCGCGCGCCTTCAAGGCCAATTCCTGCCGGTAGATCGCGCCGATCTGCTTTTGAAGCTGGTAGATGGCGCGCGGCTCAAGGCTGCGCCAAGCGCCATCCTCGTCCCGCGTCGCGTTCATGATGACATTGTGCGTGTGAAGCTGCGGGTCTTGGGCGCGGCTGGTGCCGTGCTGAAAGCTGGCGATCATGAGATTGCCGGTAGCCTCGCGAGTGACGGTGCCGCCGTCCCGGACGCGGGTGGCGGCCATATGTTTCTCGACATGGGCCATCGCGGTTCTGACTGCTTCGCCATGCGCGGCGATCAACCGTCGGTCGCCTGCCACCTCGGCCATGATGGAAATTGACTTGGGCGCGCTCAAAGTCACGTCCCAACCGGGGCGATGCTCAAGCTGGCCGTCGCGAAAGGTGCCCAACTGCTGATCGGCGATTCTGCCATCCAGCAAGGCGCGGAACTGATCGCGGTCTACCTCGCCGGACAGGCCCAGCACCTCCGCGCCCGCGCCCTGCCATTCGGAAGGCGCAAGGCCGTCCTCTGAATAATAGTCATCAGCCTCATAATAGCTGCTGGCCTGCGCCGAACTGGTCAGCGCGGATACGGAGGCCACCATCACACCGGCCCTTCGCTGGGGGGTGATGGCGGGGTCGGTGACGGCGCGGGCGCGACGGCTCCGTTCTGCTTCCAAAGCGTGGTGTCGGGATCGCCCGCAATGAATCCAGGTTGGCGGGGCTCGCCGCGCCGCGCGACATGATCGGCGGTGAGCCTGATCCGCGCCACCGGCAAGCCATCCGGGAATAGTAGGAAGCCCTCGAACTTGGGCAGGCGCAATTCGCTTTCCAGCACGGCGGGCCGCATCTTGCGCATCCGCCCCAAGGTAGTGTGGGCCTCATCGTCACCTTCGGCCAGCGCGTCGGTCATGGTCTGGATTTCGACCTCGCACTCGCCGATGGTCTGGCTGGCCCATTGCCGGGTTTCGCTGTCGATGGTTTGCAGGAACAGCTTGGTATTGCAGCAGCCCAGCATGGATTCGGCGATCTGCGGCCCGTAGCGATGCCGCATCTGGCCCAGCGCCTGAAAGGTCAGCACCACAGCGGCCCCGAACTTGCGCCCTTCGGGCAGGAGCCGCGCCAGATTATCGACGCGGGGTAGGTCGGCCAGCTCGTCCAGCACGAACCAGATGCGCCGGTCGGGCGAGGGGGGCAGCCCCAGCACGGCGCTGGCCGCGCATTCCAGCCAACAGGCGAGTAAAGGCTTCGACGCCTCGAAATAATCCTCCTTGCGGGGGACGAAAATCCACGGGCGCGCCCCGGTGCGCTTATCCAACCCGTGAATGAAGTCCCGGAAGGCAAAAGGATCGCCGCCGCTGCCGTCCGCGCGGAGGAACTGGATCAGGTTCGCGGCCTTGGCGAGCATGAACAACACGCTGCCCGTTGCCCGGTCGGCATCCTCGGCGAAGGTCCGCGCCGACGAACTGCCCGCCAGCCAGATTTTGAGGTCGTCTTTCGTCCGGTCCTGAAGCGCGTCCAACAGGTCCGGCAAGGTGCCTTTGCCTTCCCGCCACAAGGCGCGGATCATATTGGCGACAAGGATGCGGCTGGTTTCCAGCCACACGTCGCGGTCACTCTGGCCCGTCTCGGTGATAAGCTGGTGCGCGATGCGGTCGGCGTCGGCGGGATGGGCGATCTCGGCGAAGGGCGACCAGAAGGCGCATCGGGCGTCGAACGGGTTCAGGATCACGTCGCCGCGTTCGGGACGGTAGTAATGCGCGATGAACTCGCCGCTGGTGTCGTAAACCAAGGCAGCTTCGCCGCGTGCCTCGATCCCGTCGAGCAACTGACGCAGCGCCGTGGTCTTACCTGAGCCGGTCGTGCCAATCATCGACAAGTGCCGGGTTTCCAGCCGCGACGGGATCGGTACTGTGCCGATGGCGAGCGCGCGGGAATCTGCTTCGGCGCCGGTCATCTTGGCAAGCTGCTTCTCGGTTGTGACCAAGGTTCCGGCGATGACGCGATCCCGCAAGGCGCGTTCATGCCGCCGCCGGACGGCTCCGCGAAACAGAAACAGGCAGGACAACCAAGCGGCGAAGCCGAGTTCGCCCCCGCGCTTGGCATCAGCATAGGCCATCTCAACCGACTGCCGGTAATAGGGATGGGCGGCCACGGCACGAGCGGACCGGCCGGAATAGGTCTGGCCGCCGATGCGGACGCTGACTTCGGCATCGGCGAACGTGCCCGAAGCGAGCCACAGCTTCGCCTTCGCCACGGACCAGGCGGAAAGGGCCTCCATCCTGTTCTGATCCAGCGTCGCATAAGGCGCGGCGACTGCACCCAGGACAACTGATGACAGCATGATACCGGCTTGCCGCTTGAAGCGGGACCACTGGTTGCCACGATATTGTCGCCGCAAGGCGTCTGCGTGGATGCGGCGATCATGGGGTTGTATCATGGCCGCTTCTCCTGGGAGAGTCTGCGCTGGCGATCATAGGCGGCGTTGATCTCGGCGGTGATGACCTCATCGCTCTTGCGCGCGCCGGTCGCCGCGCTGCGGGCATAGCAATAGGCGGCGCAGGCGGTGAACAGCGCCCGGTCCAGCATCCGCTCGACATCGACCATACGGGTACTGACCGATGCCAGTTCGGCAACCATTCCAGCATTGCCAGTGTCGCGGGCTGGCGGGCTTATCTGTGTCGCGATACCGGCTTTGACGCTGCGCTGGAGCATTGCATAGGCGCTGATGCCTTGCCGTTCGGCCAGCGTCCGAAGGGTCTTGTCGAGCGCCACGGGAAGGCGGAGGGTGTGACGGACCAGCTTCATTGCCTGCCTCCACCGCGACAGCGATCCGCTGTCTCGGAATGTGGCGGAAATCCACGCTTTGATGGCCGACGAGAAACGGTGCTGTCGGATCGCTGTCCCGAAAAATGGCGGAAAAGCTGGATGCACCCGTGCGTGAGGTGTGTATCTGAATTGCTGGCTCGATGCGTAGCATCGCAGCCCCACAACATTGCCTCGTGGGCGTCCGGCTCAGGCATGGTCCGGCCCTTTCCGGCTATCGGACGGGTGCACCGGTTCCGGCTCTCCGAACTGCTCCGTCACCCATCGGGCGATGACCGCGCGGGCCGCCCGGTCAGCCTTGCGCCGGTCGATCTCCCGGCGGGGGCGCGGCTGGTCGTAAAGGCCATGCTCGATGATCCAGTCACGAATGGCCCGCTCGACCGCTTCCTGCATCCGCCTGTCGAGCCGGTCAGCTTCGACGGGATCGAGATGCGCGGTCACGCCGGGGGATTCGATCAGGCCACCAAGCGGCAAATAGCTCGTGCCCGCGTTCTGCAACGGGCCATCGATACGCACGGTCGAAACCTCGCCCCGGTGAATATGGAGCGGCGGACGCTCGTTCAAATGCCAATGCGCGATGGAGCAGCGATAGGTCTCGCCGTCCTCGCTATCGGCAAGCAGCTTCTTGATGAGCGGCAAGGCGACGCAGCCGGTGCGATAGTCGGCGGTGAAGCGCAGAGTGACCTTGCGGCTTTTCCAGATGAAATCGGCAAGCCGATCCAAGGTGCGTTCGAAAATGGGCATGGGATATCCTTTCGTGAAATCACGATGGCGGGTGCTCATTGGGGTTGAGGGGAAGCGAAGGCGCGAAGCGGCCCGCCCACCAGTCAGGCTAGGCCGTAGCCCGCCTGTAAATCAGGCGACGGATCGTGATTGTGCCAAGCGCCTGATAGAATCAGTCGTCAGCAAGGTTCGCCTGCCGATCTTGATGGCGTCGAGGCCACCAGATTTGATCAGGACGTAAACCGATGACCGCCCGACGCCGAGCGCCTTGCAGGTGTCATTGATGGAAATGGCCAGAGGTTCCATGTGCGTCTCCGTGTTTGCCGATTCGTGGCGAGAGACGGTTCAGTTTGCACACGTTCGCCTATGCGTCGTCCAGCAATGGGAAAGCCGTAGGAAACTGCCGATGACGCGCGGATACGAAAATAGGTGGCGTCGACCGAAAATCTTTATGCCGTAGCCAAAAATCGGACGTGCTGCTGATTCCAGCCAACCTGACTCAGTAGACCAGATAATGACGGGCAATGGGGTATCAGATAGACTGCTTTCGGGTGCGCAGACTTGGGAAGAAGACGATTCCCGGTGACGGTTTCTCGACTGCCTTGCGCCATTTTTTGCCGTTCCGAGGCCAAAGTCGCGATCTTGGAACCGGTCATTCCCGATTTGCAAAAACGTTCCGCACTATCGACCGCTGATCCGGTTCGGGGCAGGCAGCTGCCCAGAAGCAGGTGACCAAAAGGTGGCCGTTCGAGGCCGAATGATCGCTGCTATTGAGGAATTATGCAATCTTCAGTGGCCTTCGAGATGATTTTCGACGTCCACCCGACCATTTAATACGTTCACGATTTCCAAACGATCACCGCAATAGCGGAAGAAGATCACATATCCCTGATGTGAAAGAGATCGAATGTCAGGCCGCAGCTCAGGTCGATGGGTTCCGAGCGTTCCGGGCAGGTTTGCAACATGCTCGCATCTGGCCATGAGCTTCTCGATAAAGGCTTGAGCAATCGGGAGGTCGCCGGCTTCAAGTGCAATGTGACGGAGGATTCCGGCCAGATCGTTCCTGGCCGATTCTAGATAAATGAGCCGACGCACTTAGTTGCCACCACGAATCAGTTCTTCTGACACTGCGGCGAGGTGCCGCCTCACGTCGTCAGCATCATGTTCGCCACCTTGGGCAATCGAGGCATTCAGTGTTTCGCGCAGGGCGACAAGCTTGGCCTCACGCTCTTCGACAAGCCGAAGGCCCTCGCGCACGACCTCACTGGCCGACCCGTAGCGCCCGGACTTGACAACGGCATCAACAAAACCTTCCCAGCGCTCGCCCACAGAAACATTCATAGGAACCTCCATTTGATCTGCCGCATAATAGCAAAATAACAATAAATGCGCAATCTTTGACATTTGAAGGGGCCGCATTCTCCAGGCCCTTAATTTCGAAGATCGAAACACAATGCCCGCTGTTACGTTGCAGGGGTTGCACGGGGGAACGGCAAAAGCTGCCCGTGCGAAACCGACCAGAAATTGCCTTTTAGAAGCGGTTAAGGCTCATCCAACAGCGGACATTCCGCTTGCCGATCCTACATGGCGAACATATTGTCAACCGGCGCGCAAAGTTGGCTCTGACTCATATTTGATGCAATTGGCAGGTAGGGTTTGGTTGATTTTCCAAGGAGGATCAGCAGCATGCCTCGTCGATTGCGTAATGGAGCGTTGGTGCCAGCGGGCCTGGTGGTAGAACAGGTCGACAATGCTGGAGCGGTGATGGAAATCGCGGTTCGTTCAGCAAAGCCATATTCTCGGTGCCCAAGCTGCGACGTTAAGGCGGCGGCGGTGCATAGCCATTATTCCCGGCGGTTGGGTGACCTTCCGCTGGCCGGCCGATCCGTTCGTCTGGTTCTCAATGCGCGGAGATTCCGCTGTCGGACAGCAAACTGTGCCAGACGTATTTTCGCCGAGCGCTTCGACACCGAGGTTGTGGAACCTTGGGCGCGCCGAACCAGTAGGCTCGGTTTGCTGGTCTTTCATCTCGGCTTGGCACTTGGCGGTCGGCCCGGCGCTCGTTTTGCCAATCGGCTGATGGCGCCCGTCAGCAAGGATACGCTGCTGCGGTCGATCCGTCGCCGTGGCCGTCCTGAACATGCTGCACCCACGGTGGTCGGCATTGATGATTGGGCATGGCGGCGCAATCAGCGTTACGGCACAATTATCTGCGATCTCGAACGGCGTAGGCCGATCCGTTTGCTCCCCGATCGCGAGCCTGCCACCGCACGCGGCTGGCTCGTGGGACAACAGCAGATTGAGGTCGTCGCCCGGGACCGCGGAGGTGGATATGCGTTAGCCGCCGCCCAGGCCCTTCCCCACGCCCAGCAAGTGGCTGATCGTTGGCATCTGATGGAAAATGCCAGCCACGCCTTTCTCGATGCGGTTCGCTGCTCGATGCGCGAAATCCGTACGGCGATCGGCACGACCATCGTTAATCCGGACCTGCTCACGGCGGCGGAACGCTTGCAATATGAGGGCTATCTTCGCCGACAGGAAAACAACGAAATCATTTTGAAGCAGGCAAAATCTGGGCTCGGTATCAAGGAGATCGTTCGCCGGACCGGGCGCAGCCGAGGTTATGTGCGGGCTGTGTTGCGTGGTCAGCGGACCGATATCTTCCGTACTCGGGAAAACTCCCTTGAAGCCTGGTTGCCTTGGCTCGATGCGGAATGGGCTGGTGGCCAGCGCAACGCTGCACAGCTTTGGCGGCAGATGCGACAGCAGGGCTTCGGGGGCTCGCTTCGGGTAGTGACCGAATGGGCAACGCGGAAGCGGCGGGCGGAAAAAGCGGAGGGATTGCACCGGGTTCCGTCAGCTCGAACCATCGCGCGGCTGATGATGGTAGAGCGCGAAGCTCTTTCGAGAGCTGAAACGATCACCGTCGCGGCGATCGAGGAATCCGTCCCCGAACTCGTCGAGGCACGCGACATCACCGACGCCTTCCATGTCATGCTGCGGAAGAAAGCGGCCTCCTCTCTCGATGCCTGGCTCGAAAGAGCGCGTCAAAGCCTGGTGAACTCCTTCGCCCGCGGCATGACCAAGGACATCGACGCCGTTCGGGCCGCGATCGCCTCGAACTGGTCAAACGGGCAGACCGAAGGCCAGATCACCAAGCTCAAGCTCGTCAAGCGGCAGATGTACGGCCGAGCCAAGCTTGACCTCCTGGAGGCCAGACTGATCGCGGCTGCGACATGATCTCCGTCATCAAAATTGCGTCAGAGCCAATTTTGCACGCCGCTCCACAAACATATCGTGCATGGCATGTGGCGTGGCCTTTTATTGCTTATTATCGGCTTGGTATTTTGGGCATGGTATTTATTCCATGACTACCATCAGGCCATGAGCCTATTGATCTTGCTAACGCTATTCGAAGTCGTTCGACGTGCCATCCGCTGGTTTTTCAAGCGACGAAGGCGGAATAGGCAATCTTTCTGAAAGCGACCAGTTTTTGCCTTTCATCGGCAACTTTCCGATGAGCGAAACCTGATGCTTGTTCACGTTCCGTAGCAGGTCGTTGCCCTATGGCCTTTCGCCATACTGCTCGTTTCCGATGAAGCCGAAGGGGTATCCCGACGCCGCTGCGCCATTTATGAGGCACCAAAATGTTCCGTCGTTTAACTTGCCTGACGAAACGGCGTCGCCTTCGAAGGTGCCCATCCCATGCATGGTTTTAATTGTGCCAGTTGCATCAGGGCCGCACATCGCTTCGAGTTCACGAACGAAAGCCACCTCATCAGAATGTTTGGGGTCATAAGTTGGCAACCGGGAGAGTAGCCCTCTCTTCTCTAACCAAGCCTTTGCGTCAGCCTTGTCTTTTTCATTCGACAAGCGCTGGTACACCGCCTGGTAGCCCCGCTCTACCGACAATGGAAACACTACATAGTAGCGTGAAACCAGCGAAGCACGGGCTACGCACCTTAGCTGTTCTTCCGAAGCGGATACATCTCCCACTTCGATCACATCCTCTTGAAGAGTGTCATCAAGCTTTGAACGGACGTTCTTCATGCCGCACGCGGCGACCTGCGCTGCCGCGACTTCCGGTTTGACCAACTCAACAGGAATATCGAGCGGATTGGCTGGGATGGCACCGGCCATAGCAGCAGCCATAAGTTTGATCGAAATACCAAGCATGAAGAAGGGTGTTACATTCTCATCGAATGTCCGCAAGTCGCTCGATCCATTCCGAAACCCGACCGTCTTGAATCCACCCATCTTGGGCATGGCAGAGGATCATTCCGATCGGCTCATGTCGCAACCAGCCCGTCAGCTCCCTTCGGAAATCTGTCGAGCGGCTTACCCACCAGTAACCGGAACAGCGGCTTGTCGCCGGCGCAATCCGATTCGTGGACAAGGGACGGCGATGCTGGGTGGATTCGGGACTGACCGCTCACGGGGAGGCGTAGCGCGATAACGGTCATTTCACGGTGACAGAAAACCGCATAAATCTGGGGAATTTCAGATTATCGTGAGCTGCTAAATGGGGCCAATTGATGACTGAGCAACGCACTCTTGTCCTCGTTCGCTGGTTCCCATGATGGAAAAGGCATGGGTTGTCGAAAGAGCATGCTTATTCAGCCGATCATCCGTGTCGTACGTCTTTAAATCAAAAGTGCAGTAGGTTCGGTTATCGAACCATCCCATCTTGCGGCACTGCTGATTGCTCATTTCCTTCTTCTCAGGTGTCGGATTGACCCTGATACACATGCCTCCATTGAGACATTCGCATCGCTCTGCCAGCACCGCGAAGTCGTGTGCCGACGGCTTTGAACATGATGCGAGGATAAGCCCAATGGCGACGACGCTGCTTCTCATCTAGTTTGAATAGCCGCCCACGTTTCTACGGTGTCCTTTTCTTTGTCCGTCGCATCGGGAAACCGGTCAAGAACCCTCTTTACAGCTGCTCGGTCGACATTCTCGTACCCGCCCTTCCTCGCGTTATAGATGGCATAAATTTCATTCATGGCCTCGCGACCGAACGCCGCCATCGAAATCTCTTCGTAATGTGTCATGTCGTCCTCTACTGCCGCTTTAGGTCTCTACGTTTCGAGTGGTGGCGATAAAAGCGAGAGGCCCTGCCGCAAGTCCGGATAATAAGGTGATAGATGCTCCAAGCATCATCACGAAAGCTGCACCCGACTCAGGCTGTGCCATAACCGCGAAATACCCGCCTATCATGAACAGAGCCGCGAACAGGATTACGCCCACCAAGGTCGCTGTTCCACGGTTTAGTCGCATGAATTTATATGTCAGCCATATAAGGACGAAGCAGGAAATTCCGCCCAACAGCAGGCATGAGAGAATTGCGATCCAAATCTGCGTGTTAGGGCTCATTCATGCGCTTCTGAGCGAACCCATATTGCACGATAGCAATGTCAGCTACGGGCATTCATCGGGTCGAGGGCAGACGGCAATTTCTGGTCGTCTGCGGCGCGGCGGGTTCCTCTGCAAGGGTAGGGGCAGCTTTCCTGAGTCGCTTGCCGCAGACCGGTCATTCTGGTGTCGGCCATCAGCGGGAATTGCGAGTCAGGTTCGCTGGAATCAGCAAGGTGTCGGTTAACGGCCCTTGGGAAGCGCGATTTTCTCCAGATGCGCGCAAATTTTTTCCGCATAGGGAGCCAGAAGGTCGCTGCGTGGCACGTCCCCGGTTTCGTCAGCATGTTCCTCAAACCATTCCGATAGCCATTTCTTGATTGCCCTGATCGCCGCTGTCCGGTTGCTCATGTCCAGCGCGCTAAGTCGAGCGTCGCCGATCAGAGATATAAGAGCGTCACTATAGGCATATTTCGCGTTCCGGCCTGGACCACCGGCCCGCTTGGGCTTGATGCCGAGTTCCTTGATAACCTCGTCGGGGTCTTTTTCGATCTTGATAGCCCCGGAAATCCGGTTCCCGCCCGGTGCGAGGCAAAGCGCCCGGACGGCGGCAAATTCCGATAAAAGCAGGACTCGCAAATTCCCGAAGAAATAACGGCGCTCCAGATAAATCGGGGTGCCCCTCCAGTTGCGGTAGTAGGCCCTTGGTGCGCTTTCGCGCTGGAGATAGGCAAAGAGCTTTTCAAGCGCTTCCCGCGTCTCGTCGCTGGCGTTTGCGTAGATTGCCTCTCGCGGCTTTCGCAGCCTGCCGGTCCCGTATTGGAAACGACGCCAGAGCCACGCCATGAACAGCGGAATGAGGCAAGCTGCGATGGCTATGTTCAAAAGGGTATCGGCAACCGCTTTGGATGCCAGCGCTACGAAAATGGAGAGTATCAGGCATAATGCGGGAATGATGAGAATGACCGGAACGGACCAAGTATAGACGGATGATTGCCGCCCTATGTGATCTTCCACCGCTTGGATGACGCTATCCAGTTCATCGCGCGCCTGATCTTCATTTTCATTCAGGATGCGCAAGGCGATTCTCCGAAGTGAACGGTCATCGTCATTGCGATCCATCATCTATCCCTCATCGGCGGATTGGTGCGTTGCCGCTATCGCGCAACTGGTCCAGATAATCGCTCCACCATTGCGCCATTTCAATACGTTCGCCCCAATATGCGGACTGGTTGTAAATACGTCGCACGCTGCCCGCGACCATATGGGCGAGTGCCCGCTCGATGGCGTCGGGATTCCATTTGCCCGATTCGTTCAGGAGCGAGGACGCGGACGTGCGGAAGCCGTGCGCGGTCATCTGGTCCTTCGAATAACCCATGCGCCGCAATGCCGCGTTGATCGTGTTATCGCTGATCGGCCTCGCGCGCGTCCGTATCGATGGAAAGGCGTAGCGCCCGGAGCCGGACAGGGAACGCATCTCCGAAAGGATCGCCAACGCTTGCCGGGACAAGGGCACCGAATGGGGCTGGCGCATCTTCATCTTCTCTTCGGGAATGATCCAGACCGCTTTGTCGAAGTTGACCTCCTTCCATTCCAACTGTCGGATTTCACCGGGGCGCTGGAACACATGCGGCGTGAGTTTCAGGGCATATATGACGGCGGGGTCGCCCTGATAATCCTCTATTGCCCGGAGCAATGCGCCGAACGTGGCTGGATCGGTGATAGCCGGGAAGTGTTTGACCTTTGCTGTGGTCAGCGCACCTATTAGCAGTTGAGCCGGGTCGCGCTCGGCCCGTGCCGTTGCTACCGCATAGCGAAACACGCGACTGGCGAAGGATCGCAAGAGATTCGCCGTCTCCAGCCGACCCCGTCGTTCATGTTTCCTCAGTTCATGCAGCAGTTCCTGCGGCGTGATCTCCGTTATGGGACGCTTGCCGAAATCGGTGCCAAGCAGCTTCACGAACCAGCGCATCTTTTCCAGCGTCGGTTCCGCCAGCCCCTCCCGCGTTTTCTTCTCGATCAGTTCCTCGGCCACGCTGCGGAAGGTGTTGTTGGCGCGGATGCTTGCCTCGATCCGCGCTTGCCGTTTGGCACTGTTCGGATCAATTGAATGAGCAAGCTGTCTGCGGGCGGCATCGCGCGCCGCGCGCGCCTCGGCTAGCGTGATCTCCGGGTAAGACCCCAGTGCCAGTTTGCGCTCCACGCCATTCATTCGGTATTTGAGGCGCCACAGCTTGCTGCCCTTTGGGTTGACCAGTAGGTAAAGCCCCTGAGAATCTGTCACCTTGTAAGGCTTCGCTTTTGGCTTGGAGTTTCGGATTGCCGTATCGGTCAGCGCCATTGGGGGCCTCGATGCTGTGGGGGCCTCGCGAGGCCCCCAAGGTAGGCCCCCATCGTCTGCGGTCACAGGCAAATAGAGGCGGTCGCTGCCAACCAGCGATTACCTGTAAACTAGCGGAAATAAGGGGTTTTTTCAATTATCAGCGAGCGTTGGCTGACAGCAATCTGGAGGCCCGAGCCGGAATCGAACCGGCGTGCACGGATTTGCAGTCCGCTGCGTCACCACTCCGCCATCGGGCCTCGGCGTGGGTGGCCGCAAATGTGCGGCTTTTGATGCAAAGTCAAGCGGGGCTGTGATATTGTCTTCGAAGTTTCCGGCAAGATTCTGGACGCGAGGGGCGCAAAGCCGCTTGGCGTGGCCTGTTCGCTGATTTAGAGGTCCGATTATGTCTTTGCTGTATTGTCATCGCAATACAGTTGTGCCAATCGAGGAATTGTCGTGACCGAGCAGAATTTTTCATCGATGCGGACCGCCATGGTCGAAAGCCAGCTTCGCACCAGCGATGTGGACGATCAGCGCGTGATCGCGGCGATGGCGCATGTCGCGCGTGAGGATTTCGTGCCGGTTGAGCGCCGGGCGATGACCTATGTCGACCGCCCGATTCCGCTGGATAACGGTCGCTCGCTCAATCCGCCGCTGATCACCGGGCGCCTGCTGAAGGAAGCCCAGATCGCGCCGGGCGACAAGGTGCTGCTGGTCGGCGCCGCCACCGGCTACAGCGCCGCCTTGCTCGCGACGATGGGGACGAAGGTGACCGCGGTCGAGGAAGAAGGCGGGCCGGAGATTTCGGTTGCGGGCGTCACTGTCGTGCGCGGTCCGCTGAACGCCGGTGCGCCTGCCGGTGCGCCCTATGACGTGCTGTTCATCGAAGGCGCAGTGGAGGAAGTCCCCGCCGCGCTCGTCGGGCAGCTTGCCGATGGCGCGCGCGTGGTGACGGGAATTGTCGAGCGTGGCGTCACACGTTTGTGCAGCGGTCGTGTGGTGGCTGGCGCTTTGGGGCTTGCCAGCCTTGCCGATCTGGAAATGGTGGTGCTTCCGGGCTTTGCCGCTCCGGAGCGATTTGTGTTCTAGAGGAACAGTTTGGGGGGGACATGACGGCACGACATCAGGCTGTTCGCCGCGGCGCCGCATCGGTTTTGCTGCTCATCTCCTCCGCCATGGCGGGGGCGGCCCAGGCGGAGACGTTGCAGGGCGCGCTCGCCAAGGCCTATCGGTACAACCCGACGCTGAACGGGGCGCGGGCCGGGCTGCGGGCGACAGATGAAACCGTACCGCTTCAGAAGGCTTCGGGGCGGCCGGCGCTGAATGTGACGGGCACCTACACCGAAAGCATATTGAAGCCGACGATCAGCTTCACCTCGCCCCAGCGGACGTTGGACACCAACGCCCAGCTCAGCGTGCCGATCTATTCGGGCGGCAGTGTGCGGAACAGCATCAAGGCTGCCAAGACGCGAGTCGCGGCGGGGCAGGCCGACCTGCGCGGTACGGAATCCAGCGTTTTCTCCCAAGTTGTCGCCGCCTATATGGACGTCATCCGCAACGGTGCGGTCGTTGCGCTCAATCAGGCCAATGTGAACGCGCTGGAGGTCAATCTCCAGGCGACGAGCGACCGGTTCGAGGTTGGCGACGTGACCCGCACCGACGTTGCCCAGTCCGAGTCGCGTCTGGCGCTGGCCCGGTCCGATCTGCAGAATGCGGAAGCCAATCTGATTTCCAGCCGTGAAAATTACATCGCGCTGGTGGGCGAAGCGCCGGACAATCTGGAATCGCCGCCGCCCCTGCCGGGCCTGCCCGCGAGCGTGGATACGGCCGTGCAGGTGGCGCTCAAGGACAATCCCGACATTCTTGCCGCGCAAAAGCTGCGCGAAGCACAGGGTATCGATGTACGCGCCGCGAAGGGTACGGTGCTGCCGACGGTGACCGCCTTCACCCAGGGGGGGTACACCAATTATCTCGACACGCTGAGCGGCAGCTTCAACGGATCGCAGATCAACAAGCAGGCGGCGGCGGGCGTTCAGCTCAATATCCCGCTCTATCAGGGCGGTCGCCCGGCGGCGCAGGTGCGGCGCAACAAGGCGCTCGAGTCGCAGGCGATGGAGAAGGAGATCGAGGTCGAACGCGGTGTGATCGCGCAGACCCGTTCCGCCTATGCAAGTTGGCAAGCCTCGCTGGAGAGCATCCAGTCGAACCAGAAGGCGGTCGATGCCGCGAACCTGTCGCTGGAAGGCGTGCGAGCGGAAAATACGGTCGGCAGCCGTACCATCCTCGACATTTTGAATGCCGAGCAGGAAGCGGTGAACGCGAAGGTCCAGCTCGTGACGGCGCGGCGCAACGCCTATGTCGCGGGTTTCAGCCTGCTGGCCGCCATGGGCCATGCGGAAGCGGGCAACCTCAATCTGGATGCCGGCACGCTGTACGACCCGATGGTTAATTATGACCGGGTGAAGGGCAAGTGGTTCGACTGGGATTTCGGCCCCGCGCCCAAGTTGCAATCGACGCGGACCGTTGACTCGCCGGCGCAAAACGCCAATGTGGACCCCGCATTGGCGAAGCCTTAACGCAATTTTAACCTCGGCATGAGTTCCTAGGTTCTGCTATTAAGCATCTTTGCAGTCGGCCGATAGGGCAGCGTCTTGCAAAATGCTGGGCAGAAAATGCGTTAACGGGACGGGATTGGGGGTTAACCATGGGTGACATGAGCAAGGAACCCTCGATGGAGGACATCCTCTCTTCCATCAAGCGGATCATCGCGGAAGAGGGCGAGGAGGTCGTGCAGACCCTGCCGCGCCGGGTGCGCGGTGAAGCCGTGCCCAAGGCGGCGCCGCGAGCGCCCGCCGCGCCGGACGCTGCGGTGGAGCAGGCGAGCGAAGCAACGATGGATGAAGTGTTGGAACTGACCGACGAGGTCGCTGCGGAGGAACCCATGCCTGCCCATCGTACATCCCGCGCGCCCCGCCCGGTGGCTGAGGAAAGCGACGCATCCATCCTCTCGGTAGAGAGCGAGGTTGCGGCCCGTCATTCGCTGTCGGCCCTGTCGTCCATGCTGGTGGCGCCGAAGGAAGGCGAGGACAATACGCTGGACGGTCTGGTTCGTTCGCTGCTGAAGCCGATGCTGAAGGACTGGCTGGATGCGCGGTTGCCGCAGATGGTCGAAGAGATGGTGGCCAAGGAAATCGCCCGCATCACCGGCCGTTGAAGGTCGAAACAGGCGGTGATTCGCTCGATCCCGTCGAGCCATTGCGTTTAATCGCCGTTGCGCGCTTGCCCGGCCTTCTGACTCTTCCAGCTTTTTGTTTCTTTATTACGCGCTTGTGATTGATCCTTGCGAGCGGCACAGGCGCGGCTTACACCCTTTCTCATAGCTGTCGACGTGCGCCCTTCTGCGCCGTGCGATCCGATCCGAGGGTGTCACTCCATGAAAAATCTTCTGCATGTCGGGCTGGGCGCGCTGGCCTTGGCCCAAGCCGCGCTGGCCATCGCGCCGGCATCTGCCCGGCCGTTCACGCCCAGCGATATGGTCAGCCTCAATCGCGTGTCCGCGCCGACGGTATCGCCCGACGGGCAATGGCTGGCCTATCAGTTGCGGACGACCGACCTTGTGGGGAACAAGGGGTGGACGGACCTCTATCTGCTGGATTTGAGCAAGCCGGGCGCGGCGCCGCGCATGATCGCCTCCATCGCGGACAAGAATGAAAGCGCGCCGGCCTTTTCAGCGGATGGCCGGATGCTTTACTATATGTCCAACCAGAGCGGGGATGACCAATTGTGGCGCGCGCCCGTCGCGGGCGGCCAGAGCGAACAGGTGACGCGGGCGCCCGGTGGCATTTCGGGCTTTTTGCTGAGTCCGGGCGGTGACCGGGTGGCGCTGTGGGCGGATCGGCCGGTGGGCGCGAAGACCATCGACGATGTGAAGCCCGCCACGCCGCCCAGCGCAGGCACGGGCCGCGTCTATGACCAGCTTTTCGTGCGCCATTGGGATGCATGGGCGGACGGGCAGCGCTCGCAGATCTTCGTCATGCCGCTCAGCGGCGGGAAGGCCGTGTCGGTGATGGGCGCGCTGGTTGGGGACAGCCCGTCCAAGCCCTTTGGCGGGGCCGAGGAAATTGCGTGGAGCCAGGACGGCAAGACTCTGTTCTTCGCGCTGCGCGAGGCGGGGCGGATCGAATCGCTGTCGACCAATCTCGACATTTTCGCGGTGCCTGCGGACGGCAGCGCCGCGCCGGTGAACCTGACCGACGCCAATGATGCTATGGACACCATGCCCGCCGTATCGCCGGATGGAAAATGGCTCGCCTATGCCGCGATGAAGCGGCCGGGCTATGAGAGCGACCGGCTGGTGCTGATGCTGCGCAACATCGCGACGGGTGAGACGAAGGCGCTGACCGAAGGCTGGGACCGGTCGGTGGCTTCCATCGCCTGGGCGGCGGACGGGAAGGGCATATTCGTCACCGCCGACGATGTGCTGGATCATCCGGTATTCCGGGTGGACGTAGCTTCGGGCAAGGTCACGCGGCTGACGCAGGCGGGCCATGCGGGCAGCGTCGTGCCGCTGCCCAAGGGCGGCTTCGTCTATACGATGGACAGCATCCAGTCGCCTGCGGATTTTTGGAAGATGCCCGCAAAGGGCAAGCCGGTGCGGCTCACCAGCGTCAATGCGGACAAGCTGGCCGGGGTCGATGATGTGTCGGTGCAGCGCTACAGCTTCAAGGGGGCCAATGGCGAGACCGTCTGGGGGCAGATCGTGAAGCCCAAGGGCGCGACGGGCAAGCTTCCGGTGGCCTTCCTGGTCCATGGCGGGCCGCAGGGCAGCTTCAACGACAGCTGGTCCTATCGCTGGAATCCCAAGGCCTTTGCAAGCCATGGCTATGCGGCGGTGATCGTCGATTTCCATGGGTCGACCGGCTACGGGCAGACCTTTGTCGACAGCATCAACAAGGATTGGGGCGGGAAACCGCTGGAGGATCTGAAGCTGGGGCTGGCTGCGGCGGCGGCCAAGGATGCGCAGGTCGATGCGGGCAATGGCTGCGCGCTGGGCGCAAGCTATGGCGGCTACATGATGAACTGGATCGCAGGCAACTGGCCGGACGGGTTCAAGTGCCTCGTCCAGCATGACGGCGTGTTCGATGCCCGCGCCATGGCTTATGAGACCGAAGAGCTATGGTTCGACGAATGGGAACATGGCGGCCCCTATTATGAGAAGCCGGAAGAGTTCGAGAAATGGAATCCGGTCAACCATGTGACGAGCTGGAAGACGCCGATGCTGGTGGTGACGGGTGAGAAGGACTTCCGCATCCCCTATACGCAGGGTCTGGCGGCCTTCACGGCGCTCCAGCGGCGGGGCGTGCCGTCGAAGCTGCTGGTCTTCCCGGACGAGAATCACTGGGTCCTGAAGCCGCGCAACTCGTTGCAGTGGTATGATGAGGCGCTGGACTGGCTGGACAGGTGGACGAAGAAATAAGCCGCTAAAGCGCCCGGATGAAGCGGATCAGTATCTCCGCAAGCTTTTCGGGCGCTTCCACCGGGAGCATATGACCGACGCCTTCGACCACCTCCAGCCGGGCGTTGGGCGCGCGGTCGACCATCTCCTGATGCTGGGCGGGCGGCGACCATCTGTCCTCGCTGCCGGTGACGGCGAGGATGGGGCAGTGGATCGAGGCCAGCAGGTCCAGCCGATTCGCCCGGTTCAGCAGAGCCCGCTGCTGTGCCGCGAAAATATCCGCATCGGCGCGAAGCAGCATGGCGGTGATGCCATCGACCAGCGCCACGTCATCCCGCCGGTCCGGCGCGAGCATGGGCGGCAACCAGCTTCCGGCGACGCTTGCCATGCCCTCCGCGCGGGCGAGGTCGACCAGCTTCAACCGACCCTCCGCTTCCTGCGTGGTCGGACTGGCCGCTCCGGTGTCGAGCAGCACCAGCCCCACGATCCGCTCCCTCGCCTGATCGGCCAGTTCCAGCGCCACCCGTCCGCCCATGCTGTGACCGATCACCACCATCGGGCCGCTGACGCTCGCCGCGATCCGTTCCGCCATGAGGCCGAGAGAATCGCAGCCGTCGGTGCGGGCGATATGGACCGCGCCCAACCGGCTGAGCGGGCCGATCACCCCATGCCACACCCAGGCGTCATTCATCAGGCCGGGGATCAGCACGATGGTTGGCAGCTTTTGGGATGTGGTCACGGCTTTTTTGCCTCTTCGGAGCGGAAAGATGCAGCGGATATTTGACGCCGCCGCCGCCTTGCGTAAAGGCCAGCCTATGACCGAATTGCCCAAGACCTTCGACCCCGCCGAAATCGAGTCCCGCTGGTACGCCCATTGGGAGGAAAAGGGCCTGTTCCGCCCGGAACGTCCCGGCGCTGAACCCTTCACCATCGTCAACCCGCCGCCGAACGTGACGGGCAGCCTGCATATCGGCCATGCGCTCGACAACACCTTGCAGGATATCGTGATCCGTTACGAGCGCCTGCGCGGCAAGGATGCGCTGTGGGTGGTGGGCACCGACCATGCGGGCATCGCGACCCAGATGGTGGTCGAACGCCAGTTGAACGCGCAGGGCCAGAAGCGCACCGATTTCAGCCGCGACGACTTCGTCGCCAAGGTCTGGGAATGGAAGGCCGAGAGCGGCGGCGCGATCACGCGCCAGCTCCGCCGTCTGGGTTGCTCGATGGATTGGGCCAATGAGCGCTTCACCATGGATGAGGGCTTTTCGAAGGCCGTCATCAAGACCTTCGTGGAGCTGCACAAGCGCGGCCTGCTGTATCGCGACAAGCGGCTGGTAAACTGGGACCCGCATTTCCGCTCGGCCATCTCCGATCTGGAGGTCGAGACCAAGGAAGTGAAGGGCGGCTTCTGGCATTTCCGCTATCCGCTGGCGGATGGGGTGAAGCTGGCCGATGGCGCGGACCATATCGTCGTCGCCACCACGCGGCCCGAAACGATGCTGGCCGACATGGCGGTCGCGGTGAATCCCGAAGATCCGCGCTACAAGGACGTCATCGGCAAGGATATCCTCCAGCCGATCACCGGCCGCCGGTTCAAGGTGGTCGCGGACGAGCATGCCGACCCGGAACTGGGGTCGGGTGCGGTCAAGATCACGCCGGGGCATGACTTCAACGACTTCGAGGTGGGCAAACGGGCGGGCTTCCGCGCGGCCGACATGCTCAACATGCTCGACGCCGATGCCAATGTGATCCAGACCGCCGATGGGCTGATCCCGGATCGCTTTCTGGGGCTGCACCGTTTCAGGCGCGATGGCGTCGATGGCGCCCGCGAACTGGTCGTGGCGGAGATGAAGGCGCTGGGCATGCTTGTCCCGCATGTCACCAAGAACAAGGAAGGCGAGGAGGTCGAATCCGACGCTGAGCCGCGCACCATCCAGACACCCTTTGGCGACCGTTCGGGCGTGGTGATCGAGCCCTGGCTGACCGACCAATGGTATGTCGATGCCGAAAAGCTCGCCGTCGCGCCGATGCAGGCGGTGCGTGACGGACGGATCGAGATCGTCCCCAGGACGTGGGAAAAGACCTTCTTCAACTGGATGGAGAATATCCAGCCCTGGTGCGTGTCGCGTCAGCTCTGGTGGGGGCATCAGATTCCGGCCTGGTATGACGAGGACGGCAACCCTTACGTCGCGGAGAGCGAGGAGGAAGCGCAGAGCCAAGCGGGCAACAAGAAGCTGACCCGCGATCCTGACGTGCTCGACACCTGGTTCTCCTCGGCGCTCTGGCCCTTCGGCACGCTGGGTTGGCCGGAGCAGACCGAGACGCTCAAGCGCCATTATCCCAACGACCTGCTGATTTCCGGCTTCGACATCCTGTTCTTCTGGGATGCGCGCATGGCGATGATGGGGATGGAGTTCATGGGCCCGGAGCGGAGCGACCCGCAACAAAAAGTGCCGTGGCGCAAGCTCTACCTCCACGGGCTGGTGCGCGCGGCGGACGGGCAGAAAATGTCCAAGTCCAAAGGCAATGTCGTCGATCCGCTGGGCCTGATCGACAAATTCGGCGCCGACGCGCTGCGCTTCTTCATGTCCGCCATGGAAAGCCAGGGCCGCGACGTGAAGATGGATGAGAAGCGGGTTGAGGGTTATCGCAACTTCGCGACCAAGCTGTGGAACGCGGCGCGCTTCCTGCAATCCAACGGCGTCACCGCCTCGACCAGCCATGAGGCGCCGTCCGCCGAGGCGCCGGTCAACCGCTGGATCATTGCCGAAACGGTCGCGACCGTGCAGGCGATCGACACCGCCATGACCGAGTTGCGCTTCGACGCGGCGGCGAATGCCATCTACCACTTCGTCTGGGACCAGTTTTGCGACTGGTATATCGAACTCACCAAGGGGTCGATGGACGAGGAAACCCGTGCCGTCGCGGGCTGGGCGTTCGACCAGATTCTGGTCATGCTGCACCCCTTCATGCCCTTCATCACCGAAGAGTTGTGGAATCTGACCGGCGCGCGTGAGAGCGAGTTGATCGTCGCCCGTTGGCCGCAGGCGCTCTATGCCGTGGACCGGGAGGCGCAGGCCGAGATCGACTGGCTGATCCGCCTGATCGGCGCGAT
Organism: Sphingobium sp. EM0848; assembly: GCF_013375555.1. Classification (NCBI taxonomy): domain Bacteria; kingdom Pseudomonadati; phylum Pseudomonadota; class Alphaproteobacteria; order Sphingomonadales; family Sphingobiaceae; genus Sphingobium; species Sphingobium sp. EM0848. Next base: position 1,911,354 of record NZ_JABXWB010000001.1, on the reverse strand, counting down.
GCGCACCGCGCGCACGGAGCTCAACGTCCCGCCGGGCGCGAAGTTGGGCGTGGTCGTCCATGATGCGTCGGAGGAAACACGCCGCCGGATCGACCGGCAGGGCGCGGCGCTGGCGCGGTTGGGTCGCGTCGAGAGCCTGTCCTTCGGCGAGAATGTCACGGGCGGCGCGGCGCAGATTGTCGTCGATGAGGCGACTTTCATCCTGCCGCTGGAAGGCGTGATCGACATTGCGGCGGAAAAGGCGCGTCTCGCCAAGGCGTTGACGGCGGCGGAGAAGGAACGGGATTCCCTTTCCGGGCGTCTTTCCAATCCCAGCTTTGTCGAAAAGGCCAAGCCTGAAGCCGTCGCCAAGGCGCGCGAGGACCATGCCGAAAAGGCGGCCGAAGCAGAAAGATTGAAGGCGGCGTTGGAACGGCTGGCCTGAACGGCTCTCCCCGTTCACCGATAAGACAAGAATAGCGAGGAACGATGAACGGGGCAGCCAAGGGAAGGGATTTGACGCAGGGGCCGATCGGTCCGGCATTGCTGATGTTCGCGCTGCCGACGCTTGGCTCCAACGTGCTTCAGTCGCTCAACGGATCGATCAACGCGATCTGGGTCGGGCGCTTTCTGGGCGAGCGGGCGCTGGCGGCAACGGCGAACGCCAACATCATCATGTTCCTGTTATTCTCGGTCGTGTTCGGCTTCGGCATGGCCGCGACGGTGATGATCGCGCAGTCCTTCGGCGCGCGGGACCTGCCGTCCGCGCGGCGGGCATTCGGCGCGGCGGTCGGTTTCTGCACGATATTGGCGCTGGGTGTCGCAACAGCCGGATGGCTGGGCGCGCCCGCGCTGTTGCGCCTGCTGGCAACGCCTGCCGAGGCGTTCGGTCCTGCGCTGGCCTATCTACGCGTCATCTTCATCGCCATGCCCGCCAGCCTGCTGAGCGTCATGATCATGATGGGGCTGCGCGGCACGGGCGACGCGCGCACGCCGCTGATCTTCATGTTCGTCAGCGTCGGGGTCGATCTGGTGCTCAATCCGGTTCTGATCCTGGGGATCGGGCCGTTTCCCCGCATGGGCATCGCCGGATCGGCGACGGCCACCGCCATGGCCGGTTTCGTCAGCCTGATCGGCGTCATCCTCTATATCTACCGCAAGGACCTGCCGCTGCGCCTGCGAGGCAGCGAACTCGCCTATTTGCGGCCGACCGTCGCCCAAATCCGCATGCTGGTGGGCAAGGGACTGCCCATGGGCCTGCAAATGATCGTCATGTCGGCCTCAGGGCTGGTGATGATCGGCCTCGTCAATCGGGAGGGGCTGGTGGTGACTGCCGCCTATGGCGCGGCGCAGCAGCTCTGGACCTATTTGCAGATGCCCGCCATGGCCATGGGCGCGGCAGTCAGCGCCATGGCGGCGCAGAATATCGGTGCGGGCCGGTGGGACAGGGTGGGGCGGATCGCCACCTATGGCATCGGCTATCTGCTGCTCGTCACCGGGGCGATGATCGCGGTGATGCTGCTGTTCCACGAACCGTTGCTGGGGCTGTTCCTGGGAACGGGGAGCCCCGCCGTCCCTGTCGCCTGGCACATGCAATTGCTGGCGAGCTGGAGCTTCATCCTCTTCGGCTGCGCGATGATCTTCTTCGGCATCATGCGGGCGAACGGCGTGGTGGTGGGGCCGCTCCTCATCCTGACTTTCACCATGTTCGCGGTGCGGCTGGGCTTCTACAAGCTTGGCTATGGTACGCTGGGGGCGGATGCGCTGTGGCTGAGCTTCCCCATCGGTTCGGGCACGACGCTGCTGCTGGGCGTCGCCTATTATATGCAGGGCGGCTGGAAGAAGGCGAAGCTGCTGGCCCAGCCCAATGAGGAGGAATGCCGCGAAGCGGTCAATGCGGAGGGGGAGCCCGCCGGCCGAATCCTGCCGACGGGCTGAGCTTTATCGTCCCTGACTGCGCCAGCGGGTGATCGTCCGGTCGAGGATGTCGGCCTCGCCGCCCGACTGACGCCAGAGGTCGGTGAAGCTCGGATCGCCCGAGGCCGGACGCCGTTCTTCCTCCAGATTGTCCAACGCGACGCGGATCGGTACGGCGACGCCTTCGCCGCAGATGATCGCTTCCCGATTGCGCAGGGCGGGGATGGAATCGAGGAAGCCGCGCGCGCCTTCGGGCATGGCCGCCTTCACGAATGCCTGGTCGCGGTCGTTGTTGAGGCGCATCGAAATGATCGTGCCGCACTGCGACAGCACGCCTTCGGCAAGGTCGGAGGGGCGCTGGGTGATGAGGCCCAGCGACACGCCATATTTACGGCCTTCCTTGGCGATCCGCTCCAGGATGCGGCGCACCGCCTGACCGCCGCCGGTCGTGCTGCTGGGGATGTAGCGATGCGCTTCCTCGCAGACCAGCAGGATCGGCCGCTGCGGCTCGTCGCGTGCCCACAGCGCATAGTCGAACACCAGCCGCGAGAGCACCGACACGACGACCGACGTGATGTCGGACGGCATGGACGACACGTCGATGATCGAGATTGGCTTGCCGCCCGAGGGCAGGCGGAAAATCTTGGCGAGGAATTCCTGCATCGAATCCGCAACCAGCATGCCGGAGAACATGAAGCTGTAGCGCGGATCGGTCTTGATCTCGTCGATCTTGGTCTTCAGCCGCATATAGGGCAGCGACCCGGTGCCCTTGTCCAGCTTCCCCATTTCATTCTGGAGGATGTTGGTAAGGTCCGACAGCAGATAGGGCACCGGCGAATCGACCGTCAGCCGGCCGATGCTTTCAGCCAGCCGGTTCTTCGACCGGGCGGCGAGCAGGCATTTGGCGAGGATGTCGCAATCGACCGTCCGTTCGGACCCTTCGGAGGTGACGAACACCTCGCAATGCTCTTCGAAATTCATCAGCCAATAGGGGAGGGCGAGGTTGTTGACGTCATAGACCGCGCCATTGGTCTGGAAGGCGGCGCCATATTCGCCATGGGGATCGATCATCACGATATGCCCCTGCGGCGACAGGTCGCAGATGCGATGGAGGATGAGGGCGGCGCTGGTCGACTTGCCCGTACCGGTCGAGCCGAGCAACGCGAAATGCTTGCCCAGCATCGAATCGACATAGAGGGCCGCGCGGGTGTCGGTGGTGGGATAGACGGTGCCGATCTGCACATGGGGGCGGTCGTCGGCGGAATAGATTTGCTGCATGTCCTGGCTGGACACCGGATAGACCGCCGTACCCGGCGTCGGATAGCGGGTGACGCCACGGCGGAAGCGGTAGATGCGCCCCGTCAGCTTTTCCTCGTCGCCTTCGCCCAGAAAATCGATGTCGGCGATGATGTTGCCGCCGTCCTGACGATCCATCGCCATGGTGCGCACGCTGGCGATCAGCCAGACGTTGCCGACGCGCATCTTCACCTGCGCTCCGACCTGCCCGGCCATGGCGATGCAGGGATCGGCATCCCGCGCCAGCAGGGCAAGGCGCGCGCCATCGAGGACCAGTTGCGAACTGGACCCGGCAATCTGGAAAACCATGCCCATCGGATCGACCGCTGCCTGAAAGACTTGCGCTTGCGCGCCGGCGAAATGGTCAGCACCGTGCATATGGGTCATGAGCCTTTTATTCTCCTCGACCGGACCGGATTCCGGCACGTCGGAGCGATTTAACGTGCGACTGGTAAAGAATATGCTTATCCCGCCCCCATAAACTAGCGTGCGGCCCTTGCCTGCGCCGCCATGTGCAGAGGAACCTTGTGTCGGGCCTGGTCGTTGAAACATTTGCCGAAAATCGGGAAAATTGTTTGGTTCACACGCTGACGACCGACGCGGCCCGCCGATCCGATGCGATCTCCATCGCGCGCGTCATCTGCATATTGGGCGTGGTCTATGTCCATGCCTGGACGGGCCTGAGCGGCTATGATCTGGAAAGCCTGCGCGGCACGCCGCAGGACAGCCTACGCTGGGCGTTGATGGAGATTTTCGGGCGCAGCGCGGTGCCGTTGCTCGGCCTGATTTCCGGCTGGCTGGTTGAAGGGTCGTCGCGCACGCAGAACTGGATACGCCATGTCGGACGCAAGGCCCGGACCATATTGTTGCCGATGATCCTGTGGAACGGCCTGGCGATCCTGTTCGTGTCGGGTGCCGCATGGATCGTGGGCCTGTCCGCGCCAGTGCCATCCTCGACCGACTGGATGTTCCAGGAACTGTTCATCGTCAGTCGCAACCCCGACATCAACGTGCAGATGCCGTTCCTGCGCGATCTGTTCCTGTGCATGGTCGCCGCGCCGCTGTTCGTGCGCCTGCCCGGCTGGATGCTGGGCCTGATCGCGGCCATGGCGGCGCTTTGCCAGATCATGGGTTGGGGGCCGCCGGTGCTGATGCGGGCGTCGATCCTGTTCTTCTTCGTCATGGGCATCATTGCCCGGCGCGAGGGCCTCGCCGATCGCGTGGCGGCGCTGCCCTGGACGGTCGCCGCGCCGCCCTTCGCGCTGTTGATGATCGCGCAGCTTCATTATTCGCTGCATCCGGTGAGCGGGATGCCGAGAATCGGTATCGCCACGCTGGACATGGCGGCGCGGGTCGCGGCGGCGGTCTTCTTCTGGCGGCTGGCGTGGAGCCTGGCCGCCAGCGCCGCGCGAGGGATGCTGCTGCGCATCGAGCCGTTCGCCTTCTTCCTCTTCTGCTCGCACCTGATCCTGATCTGGCTGGGCGGGCCGGTGCTGGGCGCCCTGTTCGGCAAGCTCGGCTCGCCGCTCTATCCGGCCTATCTGCTGGTCCAGCCCTTGCTGGTGCTGGTCGCCGTCATCCTGCTGGGGTCGCTGCTCAGCCGCGCTGCGCCACGCATGGCGAAGCTACTGAGCGGGGGCCGCCTGATGGCCGCCTGACACCGCTTTCGCCGCTGCCATGGCGATTTCCAGGCTGCGCTTGCGGGCCTCGAAATCATGGATCTGTCCGCCCAGGATGATCTCATCGACCTGGGTGCGGCGGATGAAGGCAGCCAGATCGCGCTCGACATCTTCCTGCGCGCCGATGGTGGAGGCGCTCAGCACGTCGGCCAGCATGGCCTGCGCCTGGGGCGGCAGGTTTTCATAATAGCCCGGCACCGGCGGTTGCAGCTTGCCCGGACGGCCGGTGCGCAGGCGGACGAAGGCCTGCTGCATGGAGGTGGCGATCAGGCGCGCTTCCTCCGTCGTGTCAGCGGCGAAGACGTTGAAGCCCGCCATGACATAGGGATATTTGAGCTGGGCCGAGGGCCGGAAATCGCGGCGATAGATGGCGATGGCCTCGTCCAGCGCACCGGGCGCGAAGTGGGAGGCGAAGGCATAGGGCAGGCCCAGCGCCGCCGCCAACTGTGCGCCATAAAGGCTGGAGCCGAGAATCCAGAGCGGCACATCCTCGCCCGCGCCGGGCGTCGCCTGAAAGCCGAGGCGTTCGTCCCCGGCGAAATAGGCCTGCAATTCCATGACGTCGCGGGGAAACTCGTCCGGACCGCCAGTCAGGGTCCGACGCATCGCCTGCGCGACGCGCTGGTCCGAACCGGGCGCGCGGCCAAGGCCCAGATCGATCCGGCCGGGAAACAGCGCGGCGAGCGTACCGAATTGCTCCGCGATCAACAGCGGTGCATGATTGGGCAGCATGATGCCGCCCGCACCGATGCGGATGCGGCTGGTGGCCTGACCGATATGCGCCAGCACCACGGCGGTCGCTGCCGATGCGATGCCGGGCATGCCGTGATGCTCCGCCACCCAATAGCGATGAAAGCCCAGCGCTTCGGCATGGGCGGCAAAGGCGGCGGCATTGGCGAGCGCCGCTTGCACATTGCTGCCTTCGATGACGGGGACGAGGTCCAGAACGGAGAAACGGGTCATGGCCCGGATATGGGGCACTAACCCGTTTTATTTCAATACGTAATTTTCAAATCAGCCTGCGCGGCCGAAACCCTGCGCGGGTGTATCGACGCGCCGGCCAAAGCCGGAGGGCCGCCGCGCGACCAGCGGATTGGCATCGCGGTCCAGCAGCGCCATGGTTTCGGTGAAGCAGGGGCGCAGCGCCACCACGTCCTGGATCAGTTCGTCGGGGCTTTCCCGGCTTTCGATGCAGCGGCGGGCGACCATCTCGATTTTCTCCGCCATGGCGCTCAAGCGATAGGCTCCGAATTGGGCGGCTTCGCCTTTCAGCGTGTGGGCGGGCGTCACGAGTGCGACGGCGTTGTCGGCGCGAATGGCCTCCTCGATCGCGCCGATCGCCTTGCCGCCATCTTCCCGGAAATAGCCGAGAATTCGCAGAAAGGCGCTGCCGAGCTCCGATCGCGATTTGGCAAACTCGGTCCAGTTGACCAGTTCTGCCTCTTGATATGACACGCTGCGCGACTCCCTGATTTGCCGCGACAGTATAGAAGGGACGCGTAAATAGCCGGTTAAGCCGTATCGAGCCTGGAACGATCAGCCGGGCCGGACGAAGGCGAAGAGATGCGGTCCCCTGACCTCGAACGCCCAGCCCTGCTGCCGGGCGAGCGCCTCCAGTTCGCCGGGCGCGATGGGGTCATCGGCCTCCATGGTGACGGCGTCCGCGCTGCGCATGGCCCGGGCGGCGCGCAAGGCGGGCCAGGGGCATTTCATGCCCCTGGCGTCGACATGCACCGGCTCATTTATTGGCATAGGGATTTTTGGCGCTGCGCAGCGTCAGACGCACAGGCACCGCGCCGAAACCCAGTTCCTTGCGGATGCCGTTCACCAGATAGCGGCGATAGCTTTCCGGTAGTTCGTCCAGCCGCGTGCCGAACAGCACGAAGGTCGGCGGGCGGGTCTTGTTCTGGGTGATGTAGCGCAGCTTGATCCGCTTGCCGCCCGGCGCGGGGGGCGGATTGGCCTCCAGCGCGCGTTCGAACCAGCGGTTGAGGATGCCGGTCGACACGCGCTGCGACCAGGCTGTGCGGGTTTCGAAGGCGACGCGGATCAGGTCGTCCAGCCCCTTTCCGGTGGCGGCCGAGACGGTCATGATCGGCACGCCGCGTATCTGGGCGAGGCCGTCGGACAGCGCCTGCTTGATGCCCTGATAGAGCGCCGAGCCATTCTCCACCGTGTCCCATTTGTTGAGCGCGATGACGAGCGCGCGGCCTTCCTCCAATACCTTGTCGGCGATGCGCAAATCCTGCGCTTCAAGGCCACGGGTGGAATCGAGCAGCAACACCACGACTTCCGCGAAATTGACCGCGTTGAGGCCGTCCGAAACCGCCAGCTTTTCCAGCTTGTCCTGCACCTTGGCGCGCTTGCGCATGCCCGCCGTGTCGATCAGGCGGACGGGGCGTTCCTGCCCATCCGGGCTGGTCCATTTCCAGTCGACCGCGATGCTGTCGCGGGTGATGCCTGCTTCCGGCCCGGTCAGCAGGCGGTTTTCGCCCAGCAGACGGTTGATGAGGGTGGACTTGCCCGCATTGGGCCGCCCCACAATGGCGAGTTTGAGCGGTGCGGCTTCAAGGTCGGCTTCGCTCAGTTCAGCCTCTTCTTCCTCATCCTCCCGGTCGATATAGGGGAGCAGCGCCTGGAACAGATCGGCCAAACCCTGTCCATGTTCGGCGGAGAAGGGGATGGGGTCGCCAAGGCCGAGGCTGAACGCCTCCATCACGCCATCGTCGCCCGCCTTGCCCTCGGCCTTGTTGGCCATCAGCACGACCGGTGCGTCGCCCTCGCGCAGCCAGCGGGCGATTTCCTCGTCCAGTGGCGTAATCCCGGCGCGGGCGTCGACGACGAACAGCGCGACATCGGCATTTTCCACCGCCGCCTGCGTTTGCAGGCGCATGCGGCCGGGCAGGGTCTGCGGATCTTCATCCTCATAACCGGCGGTGTCGATGATGGTGAAATCGACGCCAAGCAGGCTAGCCTGCCCCTCGCGCCGGTCGCGGGTGACGCCGGGCTGATCGTCGACCAGCGCCAGCTTTTTGCCGACGAGCCGGTTGAAGAGGGTGGACTTGCCCACATTGGGCCGCCCGACAATGGCAATAGTGGGCAGCATGGCAGGCCCGTTTCCTTTAAAATATCAGTGCTCCTGCGAAGGAAGAAGCCCGGTCCGAACGGTGGAGCCGGGCTCCTGCCATCGCAGGAGCACATTTGCTTAACATCAATGTGGCCGTCAGCGAAGCGCCGTCAGCCTGCCGTCATCCGCGAGAATATACAGCGTGTTGTTCGCAACCACCGGCGACAGTGACATGGACTTCTTCATGTTCACCTCCGCCTGGATTTTGCCTGTGGTCGGATCGACATAGTTGAGATCGCCATGGGTCGACACCAGGATCAGGCGGCCACCCGCCAGCACCGGGCCGGTCCAGCGGATCGCCTTGTCCTTCTTCTTCACCTTTTCCCAGCGGCGCAGCTGGCTGATCCAGCGAATCTTGCCGGTGGCGCGGGCGACGCAGAGCAGCTTGGCGTCGCTGGTCACGGCGAACACCCATTCGCCCACGACGGCCGGGGTGGAAATGCCTGCGATGTTGATTTCCCAGAGGCGCTGGCCGCTCACCAGTTCGTAGCTGGCCATGCGGCCGCCCTGACCGATGGCGAACACCCGGCCGCGATCGATCACCGGATCGGCGTCGATGTCGGTCAGCGTCGCCACGGCGGTCGAGATGCTGGTGCGCGACAGCGCATCGCCCCACAGCGTCCGGCCATTTTCATAACGATAGGCGGTCAGCTCGCCCGAGCTGTAGCCCGCGATCACCGTGCCCTGCGCGGCGGCGGGGGCGGCCACGCCGAAAATGCCGGTGACCTGCAGCGTGCCGCTATCGGTCCACTGCACATCGCCGTCGCTCTGATTGAGGGCGAAAATCTGGTTGTCCTGCCCCATCACATAGACATGACCGTTGGCGAGCGTCGGCGCGCCGCGCAGCGGTCCGCCGGGGCGCTTCTTCCACAGGATGGCGCCGGTGTTGGCGTCCAGCGCGGCGACATCGCCGACGCCGGTGCTGGCGTAGAGCTTGCCGTCGACGAAGCTGACGCCGCCGCCGAACCGGGCGCGGCCGCTGCCTTCGGAGGGCAGGGCGGTCTGCCACAGCCGCGCGCCGCTGTTGGCGTCGAAGGCGATGACACGGGCGTCGGCGTCGATCACATAGAGCTTGCCGCCCGCGATGATTGGCGCAGAGGCAAGGCGTGCCTGCGGCGTGCTGCCCGCGATGGAAGCGGTCCAGGCCTGCGAGGGCGATGCGCTGAGCGCCAGATTGCCCATGATCTTGGCGGGGCTGCCGCCCGGCTGCGACCATTGGTCGTTGGCATAGGGTTCGGGCAGGGCCACGGGCACGTCGGCCAGCGTCGGATCGACCTCCACGCCCTGTTCATTGCTGAGGATCGAGGTGCGCTTGCCGACCACGGGGGTCTTCGGACCGCCCTTCTTGCCGCCGACCACGCCGCAACCTGCAAGCAGGGCGATCATCATGGCAACAGTCACGGCGCGGCTGGCGCCCGAAAATTTCGTCATGCTGTGCATTCCCATGCGCCCAATCATTCCTGTCCCGCCGCGTTCGGCGTTTCGACTGCATCCACACCCAATAAGCCGGCCATCTGTCGCGCGCGTGAACGGATCGACTGGGGCACGTTCCTGTCCTTCGCCATGGCGGCGAACAGCGGCCCGGCAAGATCGTTCTTGCGCATCTTCATATAGGCGATGGCGACCAGTTCCCCGGCGCTGCCGAACCATGGCGCGCCCTCGACGGCAAGGGGCTTCAGGCGATCGACCACCTGCTGCGGTTGCAGGCTCTCAAACTCCAGCGTGGTCTGGCGGATCAGCGCGAGATCGCGATAGGGCTGATCGATCGAACTGTCGCTGACCATCGCCTGATAGGCGGCGATCGCGGCCTTGCTATCCCCCTTGCGCGCGGCGGTGCCGGCCTTCACCAGCAGGGCCGATGCGCGGAAGCCGGGCTGGCTCGCCTGAGTCAGCGCGTCAAGCTCCTTCGCGTCGGGCGTGCCGCCGCCGACAGCCGTGGCGATCACCTGGTCCATCTTCTCCGAAACGGCCTGCGACTGCGTTTTCGTATAATGCTGCCAATAGAGCCAGCCGCCGAACGCCGCGAGGCCAAGGACCACCAGCACGACGATCCAGCGACCGAAGCGCTGCCAGAAGGTCAGCAACTGGTCCTGTCGAACGGCCTCGTCGACCTCACGCATGAAGGCTTCGCTGTTTTGCGGCGTCAGGGCCACTTGGGTCTCCAGAAAATCGTCAGATAAGGCACGCGGAAGGCGCGATCATTAGCGGCGCTATTGCTCCGCGCAAATCACTTTTTGGGGCGATAGACCTGATCTTCGGTCGGAAAGTGCCGGTTTCGGACATCTTCGGCGTAGCGGGCGGCCGCCTTTTCGATCGTTTCGGCGATATTTTCATAGCGTTTCACGAAGCGGGGCACGCGTTCGAACATGCCCAGCATGTCTTCCGCCACCAGCACCTGGCCGTCGCAATGGGCGGAGGCGCCGATGCCGATCACGGGGACGTCCACGCTGTCGGTGACGGCAATGGCGATATCCTCCATCACCCCCTCGATCACCATGGAGAAGGCCCCGGCCTGCGCCACCGCGCGGGCGTCGGAGATGATCTTCGCATGCTCCTCCTGACTCTTGCCGCGCGCGCCATAGCCGCCCAGCGCGTTCACCGCCTGCGGGGTGAGGCCGATATGGGCCATCACCGGGATGCCGCGCTGGCTGAGGAAGGAAATCGTCTCCGCCATGGCGACGCCGCCCTCCAGCTTGACGCCCGCGCAGCCGGTTTCGGCCATGATGCGGCTCGCGCTGGCAAAGGCCTGTTGCGGGGAGGCTTCGTAACTGCCGAAGGGCATGTCGACCAGCACGACGCTGTGATAGCTGCCGCGCACCACGGCGGCGCCATGGGCGATCATCATGTCGAGCGTGACGGGCAGGGTGGAGGGCAGGCCGTAAATCACCTGACCCAGCGAATCGCCCACCAGCAGCATGTCGCAATGGGGGTCCAGCAGTTGCGCCTGCCGCGCGGTATAGGCGGTCAGCATGACCAGCGGTTGTTCCGTCTTCCCCTCGAACTTGCGCCGCTGGATGGCGGGCACGGTCAGGCGCTTCATCGGCGCGGGGGTGGGATTGGCGCGGCTGGTCGACGTGTCGAGCGTGAAGGTCGTGGACATGGCTGCGCTCTACCCCAGCGGCGCGCCGGGCGCAAATCGCGCGAAGGTCCAGTCGGATGCAAGCGGCATCAAAAGAAGCGGGAGCGGCAGGCCAGTGCCGCTCCCGCAGGGGGTGAACATCGTTGATCGGTCAGAAAGAGAATTTCATCGTCCCGCCCCAGGTCCGCGGGTCGCCGGGCGTGCCGGCGATCAGGCCGGTGTTGCCGGGGGCAACCTGAAGATTGTCGATATAGTTGACGTCAAAGGCGTTGCGGGCCCAACCGAAGATGTCGAAGCCCTCGCCACGGAAGCCGGCGCGGAAGTTGGTCAGGGCGTAGCCCTTCACCTCCGTATAGATGGACGGCGAGGCGTTGGAGTTCCAGTGCGACCGATAATTGCCGTCGACGCCCAGATAGACCTGACCTTCCTTGTCCAGCAGCGTGACCGGGACGTTGTATTCCGCGCCATAGGAGAAGGCCCATTTCGACACGCCGGGCAGATTCTGGCCGGAAATGTCGCACTGGCGCGGGCTGGCGGTGTTGGGGACGCCCGCATTGGAATAGTCCGGCGTCGCGCCGATCGGCTGGAGCGTGCCACCCGACAGTTCGGGCGGGCAGGGCGCGTTGGTGAATTTCTTGTACTTGGCGTCGGTATAGGCGCCATTGGCATAGGCGGTGAAGCGATCGCTGGCGACGATCTTGAAGTCAGCCTCTATGCCCTGCGACCGGACCTTTTCCGCATTGGCGAGGTAGCCGCGCACGGTGCCGAACTGGCCGCCATTCACCGTCGCCTGGAAATTCTTGATCTCCGTGCGGAAGGCGGTGAGGTTGAAGGTCGCCCGGCGGTTCCAGAACTGGGTCTTCAGGCCGACTTCAAAATGGTTGACTGATTCCGGCTTCACCGTGCTGGCGTCGTAATTCACCGTATTGTCGGCGTTGAGCGGCAGGCCGTTCTGGTTGATGCCCAGCGTCTTGAAGCTCTTGGCATAGGTCGCATAGGCGAGGACGTCCGGCGCGATCTTGTAATTGATGTTGAAGTCGTAGGTGAAGTTCCAGGCGCTGTCGGACGGCGCGCTGACCTGCGGCTGGTAGATGCCGCACTGCGCCGCCAGCACCGGCTGGGTGGTGGCATTGGGGACGGGAGTGCAACTGATGACCTGCCCCTGACCGTTGGTCACGACGCGCTGGTAGAAGCCCGACTTCTTGTCATAGTTGAGGCGCGCGCCCGGCTGGATGGTGAGGGCGTCCGTCACTTTCCAGCTAAGCTGGCCGAACAGGGCCGCGCTTTCGCTCTTGAGCCACTGCGTATTGGTGGCGGTCAGGCCGTTGAGGACGCTGGGATCATTCGCCAGCGCGCCGGTCAGGCTCCACTTGCTTGCGGCGCTGCCCTGCTGCTCGGTGCCTTGGGTGTCGATCCGCTGCTTGAAGCCGAACAGGCCGACCACGAAGTCGATCTTCTGGCTTTCGTAATTGTAGCGGAACTCCTGGCTATACTGGTTCTGCTGCGAGGGGTTCTGCGATTTCGAGACGATCGGCAGGCCGGTGAAGTCGCGGTCATTCGCGGGCTTCCAGTCCCAGAAGCGCCAGGCGGTGACGGAGGTCAGCGTGCCCGGCCCAACATTCCAGACCGCCTTGGCCGACACGCCGCCGATCTTGTTGCCGGCATTGAGTTCGCTGTCGAGATCGGTCAGCCGGTCATAGGGATTGCGGCTGGGAACGACATAATTCTGCGCGGCGGCGAGCGCATCATATTGGCGGGTGATCACCCGCTGGGTCTTGCCGACGCGGACGAAGACCGTGCCGCAGCATTCGGGGTCCTGCTTGCTATAGTCGCCCGACAGGGTGAGGCTGAAATCGTCATTGGGCTTGAACAGCAACTGGCCGCGCAGGCCCAGATTGTCCTGTTCGTTGATCCAGCGGTCGGTCGTCACATTGTAGATCGTGCCGCGACGGCTGGTCGAGGCGATCGCGATGCGGGCGGCGATGGTGTCGGACAGCGGCCCGGACACGGCCGCCTTCGCCTGCTTGTAGTTGAGATTGCCGACGGTCAGCTCGGCGCGGGCCTCATAATCAAAGGTCGGCTGGTTGGTCGTGATGTTGATCGCGCCCGCCGTGGTGTTCTTGCCGTAAAGTGTGCCCTGCGGACCGCGCAGCACTTCAACCTGGGCGACATCGAGGAAGTCGAAGGTCGCGGCGGCGACGCGGGAGTTATAGACGTCGTCGACATAGATGCCGACACCCTGTTCAAAACCGTCGCTGGTCAGGCCGAACGGCACGCCCAGGCCACGGATGTTGACCGAGGTGTTGCGCGGGTTGGTGGTGTAGACCTGCAAGGTCGGCGCCAGTTGCTGGAGCTTCACGACGTTGAAATTGCCGGTGGCCTCGATGCTGTCGCCCTTCACCACGGAAATTGCCAGCGGCACTTCCTGCGCCGTTTCCTGACGGCGGCGGGCGGTGACGATGATCACCTCACCGCGAGGGCTGCTTTGTTCAGCGCTGTCTGCGGTGTTGGTGTCCGCTGCGGGCTGAGGCGCGTCCTGCGCAGAAGCATTGGACGCAATGATGGATGCGCTCGCCACGCCGGCGAGCCACAGAAAACGCGCAATCATGGTAATTCCCCTTCCGGATGTCCGGTGAAATTGATCGCGGCATTTCCGGTGGTCCGGTCAAAGCCGTAGGTCTGGGAATGGTAAATGTGGCCCACCCCTTGCCACTTTTATCCGGCCGGCCTTTTGGCGGACCTTGTTCAGCAACCCTGTCTTTATGCCCCCTTCGCGACCCCGTTCAGGCGGTCAGGCGCGTTTTTTCGGTGACGTCGATCTGCACCACGCGGGCGTCATGCACGGTCAGCGTGACAGATCCGAAACGCAGCGCCTCCAACACGCTGCGCACCTTGTCGATGCTGAGCGCGATGTCGTGGCGCGGCCCGTCGCTGCGGCCGTTGCGGGTAAATTCTATCGAACGGTTTTCACTCATAAGCACCTCTTCGCCGCTCTTTATCTCAACTGTATCAGTAGACAAAAAAGCAAATATAAGGGGCGCTCAAGTTTCTCTTGTTGCGCCCTTGATGAAAAGTTCAGCCGTGGACCCGCAGCGCGGCCAATCGTCGGTCCTGATGGGTCAGCGGAATGGCGGGCCGTAACTGGCGCATCGCAGAGGCCTGCTCATGCGCATTGTCGATCAGCTTTTCCAGCAACGCCTGGCCGAAACGCCACTCACCCAGTCCGGATTCCGCATTGATATGGCCGCAAAAGCCGGCGTCGACGAAGCTGCTGCCCCAATTCTTGCCGATGCTGTGGGCCCGTTCGAAGAAGATATAGGGATCGTTGCGGCTTGCCACGACGATCGACGGGAAGGGCAGTTGCGCGCGGGGCGTGGGGCCGAAGCCGCCGATCGTCTCGGGCGTTTCCATCCGGTCGCAGTCGGGTGGTGCGACCAGCAGCGCGCCCGTCACGGGCCAGCCATAGGCCTGGCTTTGCAGGGCGCCCCACCAGGCGACCGCAAGGCAGCCCAGGCTGTGCGCGGCCAAGATGATCGGGCCATCGGCCCGCCGGATCGCGGCGTCCAGACGCGTGACCCAACTGTTCCGGCTGGGGCTGGCCCAACTGCCCAGATCGACGCGATCGCAATCGCCCCGTGTTTCTTCCCAAAGGGTCTGCCAATGGCCCGGACCGCTGTTGTTGAGGCCCGGAATGGTCAGCACGACTGGTTGGCGCGCGTCACCTGAATGTCCGAATCGCTCCATGGTCTCATCCTCGTCCTTATCGAGGGACAGAGATAATTCTATTTATTAAGTAGACAATGGGTAAGCGACAAAATGTGTCGGAATCTAGGCAGTCCGATTCATCTGGCGTTCATGTTAAAGGGGCACGCCGAACCCTGTCCAGCGTCCTCTTTCTAAGCGATTGAAAAGCTTGCATAATGGCGGGTAAGGCCATGATTTTCCACAGCCTTGTCGTTCATTGTCACGCTCTTGCGCAATTTCGCCTTATGCTGGTGAAACCGAGGGGAACCGGCGGGGTTTCTCCGGGAATCAGGAGGACGGACATGAAGATCAATCGCAGCGGTTCAGCCGTGTGGAGTGGTGGCCTCAAGGACGGCAAGGGGGCGATCTCGACCCAGAGCGGCGCGCTGGATGCGCATCCTTATGGTTTTGCGATGCGTTTCGAAGGGGTGCCGGGCAGTAATCCGGAAGAACTGATCGCGGCGGCCCATGCCTCCTGCTTCACCATGGCATTGTCGCTGATTCTGGGCGAGGCGGGGCTGACGGCGGAAAAGATGGAAACCAACGCCGTCGTGACGCTGGAACAGAAGGATGGGGGCTTTGCCATCACCGCCAGCAAGCTCAGCCTGAAGGCGACCGTTCCCGGTGCCGACGATGCGCAGTTTCAGGAGCTGGCCGCCAAGGCGAAGGGAAATTGCCCGGTGTCCAAGCTGTTGAACGCGGAAATCAGCCTCGACGCAGAGCTATTGGGCTGATGCGGGTCGCCTGGCGCGGACATGTTCCCGCCAGGCGATATAGAGACCGCTGGCGATGATGAGCGCGGCGCCGATCCACGTCGTGCTCATCGGCCAGTCGCCCCAGATCGCCCAGCCCAGCAAGGTGGTCCAGATGATCGTGCTATAGTCCATCGGCAGCACCACAGATACCGGCGCCCAGCGGAGCGCGGCGGTGAGGCAGATCTGGGCGATGCCGCCGACCACGCCGATCAGCAGCAACAGGCCCCATGTGACGGGATCATGGGACTGGCCGTAGAACAGCATGCCGACGGCCAGCGGCGGAACCGAAAGCAGGGTGAACCAGAAGACGATCACCCCGGCATTTTCCGTGCGGCCCAGTTCCCGCAGGACCAGGCTGACGCTGGCGGTGACGAAGGCGGCGACAATGGCGACCGCGACTCCGATCGCGGGGAAATGGCCGGCATCCGGGCGGACCATGATCAGCACCCCCAGAAAGCCGATCAGCACGGCGCTCCAGCGGTGGATGCCGGTCGCTTCGCGCAGGATCAGCGCGGACAATATGGTGCCGAAAATCGGCATGGTGAAGCCAATGGACGCGGCCTCGGCAGGGGGCAGCAGGATATAGGACAGGAAATTCAACGCCATGCCGGTCAGGCCGATGGCCATGCGGGTCGCGTGAACGCCGATCCGCCGGGTGCGGATCGACCCGATGCCGGTGGTCGATGCGATCCAGGCGAACACCACCGGCAGCGCCAGCGCCTGCCGATAGAAGAGCGATTCGATCACATGCACGCCGCGCGCATCGGCCAGCCTGACCGTCACGAACATGATCGACAGGCAGATCACCGCGATCAGCCGCAGGGCGATGGCGTAAAGCGGGCGATGGGGGCGATTGTGGGAAGGGACGGGCGACACGCGCCCGCCTTAGAGCAGTGGCGGGATCAGGCAAGCTTTACAGGCAGGCTTCCAGAAACGGCTGATCGAAGCCGAACTGCCGCGCCTTGTCCAGCGTGTAGGGACGCAGGCCCATGGAGCGATATTCGCCGATGATCTTCCCGCTGTCATCCTCATCATGATATTCGAACTTGAACAGTTCCTGCGTGACGATGACGTCGCCCTCCATGCCGATCACTTCGGTCACATTGGTGACGCGGCGCGAACCGTCGCGCAGGCGTTTCACCTGCACGATCAGGTCGACCGAATCGGCGATCTGTTTGGAAATGGCTTCCTTGGGAATCTTGATGTCGCCCATCAGGATCATATTCTCCATACGGCCGAGGCATTCGCGCGGGCTGTTGGAGTGGAGCGTACACATGGAGCCGTCATGGCCCGTGTTCATCGCGGCGAGCAGGTCGAAACATTCCGCGCCACGAATTTCGCCCAGGATGATGCGGTCGGGACGCATACGCAGGGCGTTCTTCACAAGGTCGCCGATGGTGATTGCGCCCTGACCCTCCAGGTTCGGCGGGCGGGTTTCCAGCGGCAGCCAGTGCGGCTGTTGCAGGCGAAGTTCGGCCGCGTCCTCGATGGTCAGCACACGCTCGCCCGGATCGATCATCTTCGACAGGGCGTTGAGCATGGTGGTTTTGCCCGAACCCGTACCGCCTGAAATCACGATGTTGAAGCGGCAGGCGCCCGCGATCTTGAGCGCGGTGCACATCTTCTGGCTCATCGCGCCCCATTGGGCCAGCATGTCCAGCGTGATCGGCTTGGCCGAAAATTTACGGATCGAGATGGCGGTGCCGCGCAGCGAGAGCGGCGGCACGATCACGTTCACGCGGCTACCGTCGGGCAGGCGGGCGTCGGCCAGCGGCGTCGTCTGGTCGACGCGCCGGCCAACCTTGTTCACGATGCGCTGGGCGATCTGGAACAGATGCTCCTCGTCCCGGAACTTGATCGGCGCGATCTGGAGCTTGCCCTTCTTTTCGATATAGGTCTGCTCCGGACCATTGACCATGATGTCGCTGACATCCGGGTCGGACAGCAGTTCCTCCAGCGGGCCCAGGCCCAGCAACTCGTCCACCAGCACCTTCTCCAGCGCGAACTGTTCGCGCCGGTTGAGGGTGAGCTTCAGTTCCGCCAGCACTTCCATGATGATCGGCCGGAATTCCTCGGCCAGTTCATCCTTGGTCAGCGTTGCGGCGGCTTCGGGATCGACACGCTCCAGCAGGCGGGGAAGAACCTGCTCCTTGATCGTGTGGACCGACGCTTCGAAGCCCTGCGGCCCGGCATCGGGCGCATGTTCGGCATTGGCGCGCTCCGACAGGCGCTGCATCGCGTCGGCATTGCGCTGCATCTGGCCGGTGGGCGCGGACAGCGGGTCGATGGGCGCTTCCGTGGGCAGGGCCGTCATGTCCAGCGGCGGGAATTGTTCTCCGCCCTTGACTTCTTCGCGCGGTGCGCCGCCCTGCATCGGCCGGGCAATGCCAAAGGCTGGCTTGATGCCGGCAGGTCCGTTCTTCCGTCCAAACGCGCTCATAATTCTCCGCCGAAATGATCTGGATCAGCTGTGGCTGCAAAGGTGAATAAGGTGGAAACTTTGATAAATGGCTAATGGCGCGGAGCCGGGGTCGCCGTGACGAAGCGTGGATCGGCGCCGAACCAGCCGCCGATTGTCCTTCCGCTTTCCAGCAGGCGCCGGCCTTGCGGGGTGATGTGGATGCGTCCCTGCTCGACGCGGATGGTGCCGGACAGTTGCTGCTCCGCGATGCGCCGATCGATCTGGTGCATGTCGCCCAGATATTGGCGGATGAAGAGTTGCTCCAGCATCGCCGTGTCGAGTTCGCCGTCATGCTGCTCGATCCGCGCGAGCAGGAAGGTGGTGATCGATCGGTCGAAGGTCACGGGAAAGGTGATAAGGAAGCAGAGGTTGAAGGAGAGGGAGAGGGCGACGCCGCCGACCAGCGTTGCCGGATCGAGCTGCATCCGGGGGCGGAGCATCAGGCCCGCGAGCAGCAACAGCAGCGCCGTGACCGCCGCGATGGCGATGCCTCGGTAGAAAAGAATGCCGACAGCGCCCAGCAGGGGACTGCGGATGAGGGCGATATACAGGATGAAGCCCGCCGTGAGGGTCAGCCCATAGGCAAGAAGCAGTGTGGCGAGGGAATGAAGAAGCGCTCTCATCGCGACGCCGCTTTCGGTACCGGCGCGATGCAGATCAGCTTTGAGCGGTAGACGCAGGGGAAGGCGGCGGGCGGCCCACCCTGAAGGCGCCACACCGGATCGCGTACGGTGAAGAGCAGATAGTCGATATGGGCCTGCCGGGCACGTCGGATGATGTTCGGCGGCGGCAGCGGGCGGTTGTAGATGGGCTTGAGCAGGGCCATGCGATCAGCGGTCGTCTGCGCGCCGGAACCGAACAGATTGGCCTGTTCGTCAGCCACGGCGGGCCAGTGACGGCCGTACAGGCCGAAATCGAGGACGCGCTGTGTTATGGCTGGATTATGTTGGAGGATCGCGCCTGCGGGCAGATGCTTGTCCGCCCAGCCATAGGCCGTGCGGAGCGCATAGGCGGTAGGCGGCGAGTTGTTGACCTCAATCGGCCGTACCGGAAATAACGGCGGACGGATGAGCCGCATGCCGAACAGATCCCAGGCTGTGCCTGCCGATCCCAGGATCAGCAGGATCAATGCCAATGGATGAAGCTTGCGGAAGGATGGAATGCTTTGACCGAGCCGCAATGTGTAGATCAGCACGGCCGTTACGGGAAAGAGGACGGCGCGCCAGCCCAGATCATTGTTGATGATGACGGATTTGACGAAGCTGGCGATCAGCAAGGATGTGATCGTGCTCCACAGCAGCAGCTGGCGGACGGCGAGGCCCTGATCGCTGGGGCGTCTGCGCGTGCGCCAGTAGAGATAGGTGCCGATGGCGCAAATGCCGAATTCCATGCCGTAGTTCAATGGGAGGAGGATCAGGCACCAGAGCTGTTGTTGCCATGTATCGCCCGCGAATATCACGGTGAAGAAGCGCACGCCGAAAGCGACGGGAAAGGCCTCCGGCGCGCGGCCATGCAGAATGTCGTGCAGTTGCGGCAATGACAGGATGAGCGCGACGGAGCCCGCCAGAGGCAGGATGAAGTCGCGCCGAGGGAGGCGGACCAGGGTCCAGACCACCAGCATCGGCGCGATGGTGAGGGCGATCCAGACGGACTCGCCGAACATGGTGGCGAAGGCCGCGCCTGCTGCCATGCCGAGCCACAGTCGTGCCTGGCCGCGTACCGTGTCCGCGCGGGTGACGAGCAACATCCCGACCCACGCCGCGATCATGGCCGACACATGATGCGGCACCCACAGGACGGACGTGCCAAGCATGCGGATTTCGGTGTTCCAGCTATCCAGTTCCGGCTCGATCCGGTGGATGACCATGTAGCGCAGCGCCATGAACAACAGGTCGGCCCCCGCCACGAAGCAGAGTAGGATGGCGATCAGTAGCAGGCGGCGGTCACGGCCGGGCCGGATGAAGGCCGCATCGGCGGCGATCCGCCAGACCAGCGCTATGACGCCGAAGCCGGTCCAATAGACCGTTCCGCTAAAGGCCATGCGGGCATTGATAGCCTCTCCGCCCAGCCATTTGATCGCTGCGGGCCAGACGTAGAAATAATGATAATAGCCGGCCATGCCGTCGCGGGCGAAGAATGGGTCGGAGAAGGGAATGCCTTCGCGGACGATCTGCTCGACCACGGTGGCGTGCTTGACCATGTCGAGTACGATCAGACTTTGGTAGAGCCGATGGTCGATGTCGACGTCGATGATGCTCCAGGCGCAGATGAGCCACCAAAGCAACGCGAGCAGGAGGAAAGGGGCAATGGAACTGTTCCGGTCCATCCCCTTGAACAAGGACAAGCCCCAAAGCGCCAGTGTGCCGTTCAGCGCGAGCATGCCGGGGATGCCGGCCACCCGGATGATGAGCGTGTCGAACACCGGCAGGATCGTAAGGCCCAACAACATGGCCCAGCCCACGCGCTGCCAAAAGCTTTCGATCCCGAGGCCTGCCCGGCTGAGTAAACGGACCAGCCCAAGGCCTGGCAAATACAAGACCAGCGGCGCCAGCAGCGCGGCGAGGGCAAGGCCCGCAAGGTCTTGGAACATATAGGACATGGAGACTCCCAAACTGAGCCTCCGATTAGCGGGCCAAGGTTAAGGAGCTGCTAACCAAAGGGGCCGCGTTCCGATGTGGAACGCAGCCCCTTGTCTGATTTAGAGCGGGTTGCCCGGGCCTGTCAGCCGGCATGCTCCGCAAGGACGGTCAGGCCCTTTTCATTCACTTCCGCAAAGCCGCCCCGGACCGGGATGACTTCCGGCGCGCTGCCGGCGTTGGCGAAAATCTGGATCGCGCCGTCGCGGACGGTCGACATGAAGGGCGCGTGGCCTTCCAGCACGCCGAAGTCGCCATCGGTGCCGGGGACGACCACCTGATAGACCTCTTCCGAGCGGACGAGCTTTTCCGGGGTCACGAGTTCGAAATGCAGTGCCATTCTTCGAAAGTCCTAAATCCCCTCCCCAAACGGGGGAGGGGTGTATGAGCGTTGATCAGGCGGCTTCCGCAGCCAGCTTCTTCGCCTTTTCAATGGCTTCGTCGATGCCGCCGACCATGTAGAAGGCGTTTTCGGGCAGATGGTCATATTCGCCTTCGACCACGGCCTTGAACGACTTCACCGTGTCTTCGATCTGGACGAACTTGCCCGAGATGCCGGTGAAGACTTCGGCGACGTGGAAGGGCTGCGACAGGAACTTCTGGATCTTGCGGGCGCGGGCGACGGTCAGCTTGTCCTCTTCCGACAGCTCGTCCATGCCCAGGATCGCGATGATGTCCTGAAGCGACTTGTACTTCTGCAGGATCGCCTGAACCGCACGGGCGGTTTCATAGTGCTCCTGACCGACGACGCGGGGTTCCAGAACGCGGCTGGTCGAGTCCAGCGGGTCGACCGCCGGATAAATGCCCAGTTCCGAAATGGCGCGGTTGAGAACGGTGGTGGCGTCCAAGTGCGCGAAGCTGGTCGCAGGCGCCGGGTCGGTCAAGTCGTCCGCGGGGACGTACACGGCCTGAACCGAGGTGATCGAACCCTTGTTGGTCGAGGTGATGCGCTCCTGAAGGGCGCCCATGTCGGTGGCGAGGGTCGGCTGATAGCCCACGGCCGAAGGAATACGGCCGAGCAGAGCCGACACTTCCGCGCCCGCCTGGGTGAAGCGGAAGATGTTGTCGACGAAGAACAGCACGTCCTGGCCTTCCTGATCGCGGAAATATTCCGCGATGGTCAGGCCCGACAGGGCGACGCGTGCGCGGGCGCCCGGCGGCTCGTTCATCTGGCCGTAAACCAGCGCCACCTTCGATCCTTCGCTGATCGCGTTGCCATCGGCGTCCTTGGCGATAACGCCCGCGTCGAGGAATTCGTGATAGAGGTCGTTGCCCTCGCGGGTCCGCTCACCGACGCCCGCGAACACGGAGGTGCCGCCATGGCCCTTCGCGATGTTGTTGATCAGTTCTTGGATGAGCACGGTCTTGCCGACGCCCGCGCCGCCGAACAGGCCGATCTTGCCGCCCTTTGCATAGGGGGCGAGAAGGTCGATGACTTTGATGCCGGTGACGAGGATCGACGCGTCGGTCGACTGGTCGACGAACTCAGGCGCCTTGGCGTGGATCGGAGCGGAGAGGGTGGTTTCCACCGGGCCGCGCTCGTCGATCGGTTCGCCGACGACGTTCAGGATGCGGCCGAGCGTGGCCGGGCCGACGGGAACGCGGATCTGCGCGCCGGTGTCGGTGACTTCCTGACCGCGGGTCAGACCGTCGGTCGAGTCCATCGCGATGGTGCGGACGGTGTTCTCACCCAGATGCTGGGCGACTTCCAGCACCAGGCGCTGGCCGTTGTTGCTGGTTTCCAGTGCCGAGAGAATGAACGGCACCGCATCGGGAAAGGTCACGTCGACGACAGCGCCGATGACCTGCGAGATGCGGCCTACATTGTTGGTGGTTGCCATGACTACTGTCCTTGCCTGCACTTAAAGGGCTTCGGCGCCCGAGATGATTTCGACGAGTTCGGTGGTGATCGCGGCCTGACGGCTGCGGTTGTACTGAATGGTCAGCTTGTTGATGAGGTCGCCGGCATTGCGGGTCGCATTGTCCATGGCGGTCATCGATGCGCCCTGTTCGGACGCGTTGTTTTCCAGCAGTGCCTTGAAGATCTGCACCGTGACGTTGCGCGGCAGCAGGTCGTCGAGGATCGCTTCCTCGCTCGGCTCATATTCCACGGTCGCGCCGATGGCGTTGCGGTCGGCGTCTTCGGGAATCCTGACCGGAATGATCTGCTGTTCGGTCGGGATCTGGGCGAGGGCCGACTTGAAGCGCGAGAAGAAGAGATGCGCGACGTCGAACTTGCCGTTCAGATACATTTGCGTCAGCTCATGCGCGATTTCTTCGGCCTGGGCGTAGCCGGGTTCCTTGGCGCCCGTAGTGTCGAACTGGGCGACGATCATGCCGGGGAAGGTGCGGTTGATCACCGGGCGGCCCTTGCGGCCGATCAGGTAGAAACGGACGGTCTTGCCCTGCTGGATCAGCTCATCGGCCTTGGCCCGAGCGGCCTTGACGATGTTCGCGTTGAACGCGCCGGCCAGACCACGGTCCGAGTTGGCGACGACCAGCAGATGAACCTCATCCTTGCCGGTGCCGGCGAGCAGTGGGGAGGCGCCTTCGCCCGAACCGCCCGCGATCTTCGACGCGAGGCTGGCGACGACCGCTTCCAGGCGGCTGGAGTAGGGGCGGGCGGCTTCGGCAGCGGCCTGCGCCTTGCGCAGCTTGGCCGCGGCGACCATCTGCTTCGCCTTGGTGATCTTCTGGGTCGACTTCACCGACCCGATGCGCAGCTTCAGTTCCTTGAGGCTAGCCATAGTTCAAACATTCCGAGCAAGGGCCAGACGGCCCGCGAGACCAAAGAAACCGACGCCCATGGCGCCTTCGAACCAGCGCATCGCGCTGCTCTGACCCACTTTGCGGCCTGCCTTGGTGGCAAGCACGGCCAGCAGGGCGCACCAGAAGAAGCCCAGCACATAGACGATCGCGATCAGCAACATGCCCTGATAGGGCGCTTGCTGACCCGTGCCGACGAATTGCGGCAGCGCGGCGAGGAAGAAGATCGCGACCTTCGGGTTCAGCACGGTGCTGATGAACCCCTGGGTGAAGGGCGATCCGCCAATCCGCAGGCCGGGGGCTTCCGTCGCGGGCGAGGGCTTCACAGCGCCACGCAGCATCGAAAGACCCAGCCATGCGAGGTAGATGGCGCCCGCAATCTTCACGGCCATAAACAGCCCCGGCACTGCGTTCAGGACGCTCAGAAAGCCGAAGCCACAGAGCGCCATGTAGGTGAGGCCGCCGAGCTGGATGCCGCCGATCGCCGCCATTCCTGCCTTCAGCCCACGGCGCGCCGCGTGACCGGCCACCAACATGGTGTCCGGTCCCGGCAGCAGCACCAGACCGATCGACATTACGGTCCAGGCAAGGAGGGAATGGGTGGTCAGCATTGTCGCAGCTTCGTTCTTCCTTTTTTCCGTCATCCCCGCGGAGGCGGGGATCCATCTCCCTTGCGTTGCGTTTTGGGCGCTCGGTCAGGAGATGGGTTCCCGCGTTGACCTTCGGTCGCCCTTCGGGTCGCGGGAATGACGGGGTTGTGCGTTAGGCGAAGGTCTTGCCGAACGAGTCCAGCGCGGCCTTCAGCTTCGCCTTGGGCTCGTCGCCCAGATCCTTGCTGTCGCGGATCGCGGCGAGGACATCGGCATGGTCGTGACGCAGATAGGCGAGCATCAGTTCTTCATAACGCGTCACATCCTTGACCGGGATGCCGTCCAGATAACCGCTGGTGCCCGCGAAGATCGACGCGGTCTGCTCTTCGAAGGGCAGCGGCGAGAACTGGGCCTGCTTCAGCAGTTCAGTGAGGCGCGCACCACGGTTCAGCAGCTTCTGGGTCGAAGCGTCGAGGTCCGAACCGAACTGGGCGAAGGCCGCCATTTCGCGATACTGGGCCAGCTCCAGCTTGATCGAGCCGGAAACCTTCTTCATCGCCTTGGTCTGTGCGGCCGAGCCGACGCGCGAAACCGACAGACCCACGTTAATGGCCGGACGGATGCCCTGATAGAAGAGGTTGGTTTCGAGGAAGATCTGGCCGTCGGTGATCGAGATCACGTTGGTCGGGATGTAGGCCGACACGTCGCCCGCCTGCGTTTCGATGATCGGCAGCGCGGTCAGCGAACCATTGCCATTGGCGTCGTTCATCTTCGCCGCGCGCTCCAGCAGGCGGCTGTGCAGGTAGAAAACGTCGCCCGGATAGGCTTCGCGGCCCGGAGGACGACGCAGCAGCAGCGACATCTGACGATAGGCGACGGCCTGCTTGGAAAGGTCGTCATACACGATCACGGCGTGCATGCCGTTGTCGCGGAAGAATTCGCCCATGGTGACGCCGGTGTAGGGCGCCAGATACTGGAGCGGAGCGGGCTCCGAAGCGGTCGCGGCGACGACGATCGAATATTCCATCGCGCCATTTTCTTCGAGCTGCTTGACGATCTGCGCGACGGTCGAGCGCTTCTGGCCGACGGCGACGTAGATGCAGTAGAGCTTCTTGCTCTCGTCATCGCCCGCGTTGATGCCCTTCTGGTTGATGAAGGTGTCGATCGCGACGGC
This sequence comes from Sphingobium sp. EM0848, assembly GCF_013375555.1. Lineage (NCBI taxonomy): Bacteria > Pseudomonadati > Pseudomonadota > Alphaproteobacteria > Sphingomonadales > Sphingobiaceae > Sphingobium > Sphingobium sp. EM0848. The sequence goes on along the minus strand of NZ_JABXWB010000001.1, from coordinate 1,886,151 downwards.
GGTCTTGCCGGTCTGGCGGTCGCCGATGATCAGTTCGCGCTGGCCACGGCCGACGGGGACGAGGGCGTCAATGGCCTTGAGGCCGGTCTGCACGGGCTCGTGCACCGACTTGCGGGGAATGATGCCCGGCGCCTTGACTTCCACGCGCTTGCGCTCGCTGTACTGGATCGGGCCCTTGCCGTCGATCGGGTTGCCGAGGCCGTCGACAACGCGGCCCAGCAGGCCCTTGCCGACCGGAACGTCGACGATGGTGCCGGTGCGCTTGACGGTGTCGCCTTCCTTGATCTCGGCGTCCGAGCCGAAGATCACGACGCCGACATTGTCGGCCTCCAGGTTGAGCGCCATGCCCTGCACGCCATTGGCGAACTCGACCATTTCGCCCGCCTGGACGTTGTCGAGGCCATGGACACGGGCGATGCCGTCACCCACGGTCAGCACGGAACCGACTTCGCTCACCTGCGCTTCGGTGCCGAAATTGGCGATCTGGTCCTTGATGACCTTCGAAATTTCTGCGGCGTTGATATCCATGTTCAGCCTTTCAGCCTTTCATCGCGTGGGCGAGACTATTCAAACGGGTGCGGATGGAGGAATCGATCATCTGGCTGCCGATCTTGACGACCAGACCTCCGAGAATTGCAGGATCGACCTTGGTATCGACCGCGACATCGCGGCCGACACGGGCCTTCAGGCTCTTTTGCAGAGCAGTGATCTGGCTGGCGTCGAGCGGGTGGGCGCTCGTCACTTCGGCGCGGGCCTCGCCCTTGTGATTCGACAGCAGCGTCTCATAGGCGCGGATGACCGCGGGCAGCTGCGAGAGGCGGCGGTTCTGGGCGAGCACGCCGAGGAAATTCGTCGTCAGCGCATCGGTTCCCATGGCGGATGCAACAGCGGCAATCGTCTTGCCCGCTGCGTCGCGGCTGAGAACGGGGCTGTTGATCAGGCCCTTGAAATCGGCCGATTCGGCCAATGCTGCCTTAAGCGCCGTCAGGCTCGCTGCGACGGTGTCGAGCGTCTTGCCGTCGCGGGCCAGATCGAACAGCGCCACCGCATAGCGGCCGCTGAGGCTGGCCTGAATACCGCCGGTCGTCTCCACGCGCTTACCGTCCTCCACTTGTTTTGCGGGTCATGCAAAAAGGGGGCGCGGTTCTGTCCGTCCCGGTCCCCTGTTGGGGGGCCGGTTAGCAGTGGGATTGTGACTATGCAAGTCATGGAACGCGATTCGACCGTCAGTATGAAATCATCGCGATTTGACTGAGTTTTTATGACGGCGGAATCGGTTATTGTTGGCCGTCGGGCGGAGCGAGGCGGCCCTTCTGGCAGCGATAGACGATCCGCTCATTGGGCTGGGGCGGCAAAAGGGCGCCAAGATCGGTCTGAAGCGAAGCGATCTGCGCCAGCAGCGCGGAGTCGCTGCCACACCCCTTGATCGGCCCGTTCTTCAGCAGCGCCCGCACCCTGTCCATGCTGTTCAGGTCGGGCAGCCAGCGTTGGACCCGCAAGATGCCGGTGGCGGGATCGAAGCGGCTGACGGTCACGAAATTATGATCGTCGGGCACGCTTGCCCGCTGCCAGCCGGTGCCGGATGACACATATTGGGTGTGACCGTCGACGCAGCCCCCGTCGGCCCAGTTGAACCCGATGTCATTGGGTTCCGACACGGTGAGGCGGCTGCGGCTCAAGTCGACCTTGCAGATATTGTCGCCCGCCCAGGCATAGGCATTGTTGCCGATGACGCTCTTGTCCTCGGGCAGCTTGATGCGCTCGTCGATGCTGGAGAAGCTGGGCTTGAGGAAGAACAGTCCGATCGCGCCGAACAGCAGCACGCCGCCCCCGGCCAGCCACCAGGTCGCGCGTTTTTCCCGGCCCTGGCTGTAGAACAGCCCGCCCGCACCCAGACCCAGAACCGCCATCGCCAGCAGCACGGCGGCGCCCGCCATCGCATTTTCGCGAGCGGAGATCACGTCGCGTTCGGCGGTGTCGCGCGCCTTGTTCATCGCGATTTCGCGGGCGTCGGCGCGGGCGCGTTCGGACTGTTCGCTCCGCGCTTCCTCGCGCTGGGTGAGGGTGGCTTCGGCGGCGTCGGCCTCCGCCATGGAGCGGCAGGGAATCACCGTATGCAGTGAGGACACGCCCGCCTGCCGCAGGAAAGAGGCGACCTCGCGCCAGGATACGGCGAATCCGAACTCGGCATCATTGCCGTCCGACACCGATCCGAAGCTGTTGACGCCCAGCACGCGGCCGCAATCGTCGACCAGCGGGCCGCCGCTATTGCCTGCCGCCAGCGGAGCCGTGTGCAATACCGTGTCGAAGCTCTGGCTGGCCCGCCCGGAGGAGACATTGCCGCTCGTCTTCACCGTGCCCAGCGGTTCGACCATCTGCTTGAGGCCAAGGCCCTGCGCGCGGTCGACCGTGCCGGGATAGCCGATGGCGGTGACATGCTGCCCGTCGCTGACCGCCCCGGCGTAGAAGGTGCTGACCGGCAGGCTCCCTTCCTCCAACTGGATCAGCGCCAGGTCGTTGCCCGGCGAATAGGCGATGATCCGGCCGCCAAAGGTCTTCGTCCCTTCCGAGGGGATGACGCCGATGACGAGATTCTTTTCCTGCCGCGTCAACTCGACCACATGGGCGTTGGTCAGGATCTTGTCGGGGGCGACCGCAAAGCCGCTGCCATGCCCGACGAAATAGGCGTCGGAGCCATTGGTCGCGACCAGCACGACGCGAACCACGCCACGGGCGGCGGCGGCGATATCCTGCTGTTCCGCACGCGCGCTCAGGGGCGCGAGGAGGGCGAGGAGTAGGGCGAGGCGACGGAATAGTGCGACCATGATTTGCGGCATTCATATGCGATGACGGGATTGAGGCAATGCGGAAATATGCGAAACCGCTTTTTGACCGCAAGCATCGGGAAGTATGGCGCCTTCCGGTCGCCTATCCCATATGCATGACCGAGATGAAAGCTATCGAACCCGTGACGCACGCCATGCCGGATGCCGATGCCTGCTGGGACGCCTTTTTGCGTCGGGATCGCGCCTTGGACGGGCGGTTCGTGGGGGCGGTGCTGACCACCGGCATCTATTGCAAGCCGAGCTGCGCCGCGCGCCATCCCAGGCGGGAGAATATGATCTTCCTGGTCGATCCGGAGGCAGCGCGGGCGGCGGGTTTCCGCGCCTGCTTGCGCTGCCGCCCAGACGAGGTGGGGCGCGACCGGTTGGCGGTGGAGGCGGCCATCGCCTTCATCGCCGCCGCCGAAACGCCGCCTTCGCTGGCGGAAATCGCGGAACATGCCGGCTATGCGTCGCATCATTTCCATCGGCTGTTCAAACGGGAAACGGGGATGACGCCCGCCGCCTACGCCCGGTCGCTGCGTACCGAACGGTTGAAAAGCGCTCTGGCGGAGGGAGGCAGCGTCACCGCGGCCATCTATGAAGCGGGCTATAATGCGCCAAGCCGGGCCTATGCCGATGTCGGGCAACATCTGGGCATGACCCCCAGCGCCTGGCGGGACGGGGGCCGGGGTGCGGTGATTCGCCATGCGGTGGTGCCGACCAGCCTTGGCCCTGCGCTGGTGGCCGGAACGGAGCGGGGGCTGTGCCGGATCAGCTTCGACGAAGACGAATCGGACTTGCGCCAACGTTTTCCCAAGGCGGAAATTCTGCCTGCCGATGAGGCGCTTCTTGGCCTGGCGGCGCAGGTCGCGCGGTTGATCGACGATCCGGCCCATGCGCCTGACCTGCCGATGGATGTGTCGGGAACGGCTTTCCAGCAGGCGATTTGGGCGGCGCTCCGCGCCATTCCTGCGGGTGAGACGCGCAGCTATGGCGAAATCGCGGCGGCAATCGGAAGGCCGGGGGCGGTACGGGCCGCCGGGACGGCCTGTGGCGGTAACAATCTGGCGGTATTGATCCCATGTCATCGGGTTTTGCGGAGCGACGGGAGCCTGGGCGGTTACGCCTACGGCACCGAACGCAAGCAAGCCCTGCTGGAGCGGGAACGGCACGATTGAGGCCGCGCTTTTCGCTTTTCTTTCAGCAGGCTGTTCGCCATGAACGCAGCGGGTGTTCAACGCCGTGCAGGGGGTGGCGTGCAGATAAGGGGATTTTGCGCGCTGCTGGCTCTGGCAAGCGCGCTGGCGCTTGTTCCGGGGACGGCGCAGGCGGCGTGGTTGCAGGCGAAGAGCCAGCATTTCACTATTTACAGCGAGAGCGGCGAAGCAAAGCTGCACGAGTTCGCCGAAAAACTGGAAAAATTCGACAGCCTGCTGCGTCAGGTGTCCGGCATCACCGATCCGGACACGGGAAGCCCTGTCAATGTCTATCTGCTGTCGAACGATGGCAAGGTGAAGGCACTGGCGCGCAATCCCAATATCGGGGGTTTCTATAGGACGTCGGATCGCTTCGCCTATGCCGTGCTGGCTCGCGGCTCGAAGATGAGCGAATTTGAGTTCGGCGCCGAAGACATATTGTTCCACGAATATACCCATCACTTCATGCTGCACCATTTTCCGGCGGCGTATCCGGCCTGGTATGTTGAGGGCTTCGCGGAATTCTTCTCGGCCGTGAAATTCCCCAAGGACGGGTCGATCCAATTCGGCCTGATTCCGATGGCGCGGGCGCCCACGCTGGTGCAGGATTCGCCCTATCCGCTGAAGGACCTGTTCGCCCGCGATACGGAGGGGTTGGGGCTGCGCGATGGCGACCGTTATTATGGCACGGCGTGGCTGCTCACCCACTATTATCAGTATAAGGCGGACCGTCGCGCGGAGATCAGCCATTATCTGAAAGATCTGACCGCTGGCGTCCCGGATATGAAGCTGGACGGCTATTTCGCGGGTGGCGTCGATGGGCTGGAAAAGGACCTCAAGGCCTATATGCGTCGTCCGCTGTCCGCATCGCGGCTTGATGCCAAGGCGGTGACGATCGGCGCCATCACGGTCAGCCCGGTCGAACCGGCGCGGGGTGCGCTGATCGAGGATGAATTGCGGCTGATGAATCATCCCCACACCGACGAACTGCCGCAGATCGTGAGTTCCATCCGGGCGACGGCGGCCAAATTCCCGTCAAGCGCTTATGCGCTGGCGCTGCTGGCGGAGGCTGAGTGGCAGGCCGAGGACAAGGATGTCGCGCTGGCCGATGCCGATCGCGCCATTGCCCTCGATCCCGGATTGTCGCGGGCATACAGCACGCGCGCCCGCGTGCTGCTGGAACGGGCGCATGACGATGACCGGGAAGAGGACTGGAAGGCTGCGCGTTCCGCCATCATCAAGGCGAATCGTGCGGATACCGAGGACCCCGTGCCTCTGGCGCTTTTCTATCGCTATCATGCGATGAAGGGCGGGCTCATGCCGCAAATCGGTTATGACGGCTTGGCCAAGGCCTATATGCTGCTGCCGCAAAGCCCGGAATATCGCATGGCCTATGTGCAGGCGCTGGCCTTTCAGGGGCATTATGCCGAGGCGTCCCGGCTGCTTGATCCGTTGGCCTATTCGCCGCACCCCTCCGGGATGCGCGACAGCGCAATGGCGCTGAAGAAACGGCTCGATGCGGAGGCGGTCAAGCGGAAGACAGCCTCAACCGCTCCATGATGGCGCGTCGCTGCGCCTTGCTCATCCCTCGCCAGCGGGCGATCTCATCTGTGGTGCGTCCGCAGCCGGTGCAGACCCGTTTGGCCTTGTCGAGCTTGCAGATATTGACGCAGGGGCTTTCCATCACATGAAGCTGTAGGGGTCGACATCGACCGCTACCCTTGTGCCCGATTTCCACGTCAGATTGCCGAGCCATTCGCGGATCGCGCCCTGCACATCGACCTGCCGCGTCGCGTGGATCAGCAGGCGGTGGCGATGCCGACCGCGCAGCACCGAAAGCGGGGCGGGGGCGGGGCCGTAGACGCGCATCCCCTCGATCAAGGGTGCCGATTTGCCGATCAGGCGGGCGACCTCTGCGGCTTCGTCGGCATCCTCGCTGGAGATGATGATCGCGGCGAAGCGGCCGAAAGGCGGGGCGTTGGCATGGCGGCGATTGGCCGTTTCCACCTCATAGAAACGTTCCGAATCGCCTGCGATCAGCGTCTTGATGACCTCCGCCTCGGGCATGCGGGTCTGGATGAACACGCGGCCCGGCTTCTGCCCGCGCCCTGCGCGGCCCGCCACCTGCACGATCTGCTGGAAAGTGCGTTCCGATGCGCGCAGGTCGCCGCCCTCCAGCCCCAGGTCCGCGTCGATCACGCCGACCAGCGTCAGATTGGGGAAATGATAGCCCTTGGTAATGAGCTGGGTGCCGACGATGATGTCGATGGCGCCTGCCTCGACCGATTTTACGAACTCCGCGACCCTGGCGGGCGACCAGAGCGTGTCCGAGGTGACAATGGCGGTGCGGGCATTGGGCCACAGCGCCTTCACCTCGTCCGCGATGCGTTCGACGCCGGGGCCGCAGGCGACCAGCGAATCCTCCTCCTTGCATTCCGGGCAGAAGCGCGGGGCGGGGATGACATGGCCGCAATGATGGCAGGCGAGGCGATGGGTCAGCCGGTGCTCGACCATCCAGGCGGTGCAATTGGGGCACTGGAAGCGATAGCCGCAATGGCGGCAGAGCGTCAGCGGCGCATAGCCCCGGCGGTTGAGGAAGAGCAGGCTCTGTTCCTCCTTCGCCATATTCTCGTCAATGGCGCGGACCAGCGGCGGGGCGATCCAGCGGCCGCGCTCAGGCGGGTCGGTGAGCAGGTTGACCTCCTCGATCGCGGGCATGGCCGCGCCACCGAAGCGGGAGGGGAGCTTGATTTCCCTGTAGCGGCCCAGTTCCACCTGATGCCGCGTCTCTATGGCGGGGGTGGCCGAGGCGAGGATGACCGGAAATTTCTCGATGAGCCCGCGCATCACGGCCACGTCGCGGGCGTGATAATGCACCCCATCCTCCTGCTTGAAGCTGGCCTCATGCGCTTCATCGACGATGGTGAGGCCCAGATTGGGATAGGGCAGGAACAGCGCCGAGCGCGCCCCGACCACCACCGGCGCTTCCCCGGCGGCGATGGCACGCCAGGCGCGGCGCCGCTCGCTCTGACGCAGGCCGCTGTGCCAGTTGACCGGCACCGTGCCGAAGCGCTTTTCGAAGCGTTCGAGAAAGGGCTCGGTCAGCGCGATTTCGGGCAGCAGCACCAGCACCTGCCGCCCTTCCCGAATGGCGGCGGCGATGGCTTCGAAATAAACCTCCGTCTTGCCCGATCCGGTCACGCCGTCGAGCAGGAAGGGGGCGAAGGCCCGTTCCTTCACGGCCGCGATGAACTGATCGGCGGCGGCCCCCTGTTTGTCGGACAACAGGGGCGGCGCATGGTCGGGATCGGGCATGGGGAAGGGGGTGTCGACATTCACTTCGACCGCTTCGAAGGCGCCTGCTTTGACCAGACCGCGAATCACCGCGTCGCTGACCCCGCCGATCATCGCCAGTTCGCGGATCAGCCCCTGCCGATCGCCAATGCGCTCCATGGCCTGCGCGCGCTGTTCGGTCATGCGGTCCGGCAGATCGCCGGTGGCGCGATATTCGATGACGGTGCGCGCTCCCTCCAGCGCCGCCATCGACGCCAGCGTCATGCGCAATACGGCGGCAATAGGCGCAAGATAATAGTCCGCCGTCCATTCGATCAGGCGGCGCACCGTTTCGGGCACGGGCGGCGCATCGACCAGTCCCACGATATTGCGCAGGCGATTGTCGCCCACCGTCTCGATATCGGGGAAGCTGTCCTCGTCCCACACCACGCCGACAATCTGGCGCGGCCCCAGCGGCGCCACCACGATGCTGCCCGGCTTGACGCTCATCCCGTGCGGCACGCGATAGTCGAGTGGCCCCAGGGCGGCGTTCAGCAGGATGACACGGGCGCGCGAACTCATCGCCCCCTCCCTAATGGCAGGGACGGGGGAGGCAAGCGTCAGATTTTCCAGCTCAACGTCAGCCAGGGAATATGCGCCACCGCATCGGGCTTGCCATCGCGGAAGGTCTGCTGCCGCATATAGAGCAATTGGGCGTCGAGCGCCTTGGTGATCGGATGGCGCAGGCCGATCTGGTTGCGCATGACGGCAAGGCCCAGCTTGTCGCTGGGCTTGGCGCGGTTGAGCTGGAACATCAGTTCGGTGGCCGCGACCAGCGTCCATTGCCTGGCCCTGTCGAGCGGGACCGACGCCTGCACCCGCTGGCGCAACCGCCAGCTCGCCTTGTCGGCGGTGTCGAAGAAGCGTTGCTCGATCCGGGTCCGGGCCAGCCAAATGCCCTTCGCCATCGACAGTTGCTGGAACAGGCGCATTTCCTGCTCGGGACCGGAGTGGAAATAGGCAAAACCCCCGCCGATCTGCACGCCCGTCGCGATGCGATGATCGAGCGAGATGCGCGCGACCTGCTGATCGCCATTGGAACTGTCCTGACGAAAGCGCTGACTGGTGTCGATCAGGACGGTGTCGGCATCGCTTGCCTTGACGATCACCGATTCGGTCATCCACCCTTGGGTTTCGCTGGTTGCGGCGGCGGCGGGGGTGGCGGCGCTCAGTGCGATGAGCAGGGGCGCGTCCCATATAGGACGGGAACGCTGAAGGCGGAGCATCGATCGGTCCTTTGGAAAGGTGCCGCCGTCATAATATTGCGCGGGCGCGTTGGTAAAGCCTCAGCCACCGGCAATAATGGCTAAATCCGCCATCAGCCGCTAAAGGGAGCGCGATTCGCCACCCTCTCCCTTCGGAGCCACGCCATGAAGTTCTTCGTCGACACCGCAGACACCAATGAGATTCGCGACCTCGTCGCCACCGGCCTGCTGGACGGTGTCACCACCAACCCCTCGCTGATCCACAAGTCGGGCCGCAAATTCCTGGAAGTGGTCGAGGAAATCTGTGGGCTGGTCGAAGGCCCGGTGTCGGCCGAAGTCGTCGCGCTCGATCATGAGACGATGATGAAGGAAGCCGCTGTGCTGCGGAAGATCGCGGACAATGTCTGCATCAAGGTGCCGCTGACCATCGACGGCCTCAAGACCTGCAAGGCGCTGACCGGCGAGGGCGTGATGGTGAACGTCACCCTCTGCTTCTCGGCCAATCAGGCGCTGTTGGCGGCCAAGGCGGGCGCGACCTTCATCTCGCCCTTCGTCGGCCGGCATGACGATAATGGCTTCGACGGCATGAAGCTGATCGAGGATATCCGCCTGATCTACGACAATTATGCGTTCGACACCGAAATCCTGGTGGCCAGCGTCCGTCACCCGATCCATGTGCTGGAAGCGGCGAAGATCGGCGCCGATGTCATGACCGCGCCGCCCTCGGTCATCAAGGCGCTGTTCAACCATGTGCTGACGGACAAGGGCATTGCCGGATTCCTCGCCGACTGGGAAAAGACCGGCCAGTCGGTTCTCTGATTTTCATTTCCAAAAAGGGCGCGCGGGGAACCGGGCGCCCTTTTTCTGTCGCAACCTTCCCCGCATCGCATCATTCTCTCCGGTAAAGGAGAGAGCCGATGTTCGTCGCGGTCTATTGGTGGCGGGTCCACCCCGGCAAGGAAGAACAGTTCCGCAAGGCCTGGCGCCGGGGAACCGACCTGATCCGCGAAAAATATGGCAGTTACGGTTCGCGGCTGCATCGCGATGCGGACGGGCGCTTCGTCGGCTATGCCGAATGGCCGGACGAGGCGACCTGGCGCGCGGCCTTCGACCGGAAGATGGTCTATGACGAGCCGGAAACCCGCGCCGCCTTCGTCGATGCCATCGCCGAAGTGCCGCCCGACGCCGATCCCATCTTCACCATGACCGTGACCGACGATCTGCTGCTGCGCGCGCGCGACTGACCAATCGCCCTACCACCTCTGCCCTTCGCGGCTCCCCCGATGCCCTGATGCGCTGGCCGGCACAGCCTTTATCACTGCCCAATCCCTTTGAAAAAGGAGGGAAAGAGCATCGCCACCAGCGCATCCCCCGCCATCCTGCCGGTTTCGCCGGAGGACAGGGCGCAGCCGCATATCGCCTATCGCCGCGATGTCGACGGGCTGCGCGCGCTGGCGGTGTTGCCGGTGTTGTTCTTCCATCTCGGCCTCTGGCCCTTTTCCGGCGGCTTTGTCGGGGTCGACATCTTCTTCGTCATTTCGGGCTATCTGATTGCGTCGATCATCGCGCGCGAACTGGAGCAGGGGCGGTTCAGCCTGACCGGCTTCTATGCCCGGCGCATCCGCCGGATCTTCCCGGCGCTGTTCGCGATGATCGCCGTGACCATCGCGGCGGGCAGCCTGATCCTGCTGCCGCTCGACTATCGCGCCCTGGGGATGAGCGCCGTGGCGACGGTGCTGTTTTCCAGCAATCTCTATTTCGCGCGGCAGAGCGGCTATTTCGGCGCCGCCGGGGAGGAAGCGCCGCTGCTCCATGGCTGGTCGTTGGCGGTGGAGGAACAATTCTACATCGTCTTTCCTCTGCTGATGTTCCTCATTTTCCGGGCGGGAGGGCGTTTCCGTCCGGCGCTCGGCATGGTGGCGCTGCTGTCTTTCCTCGCAGCGCTGCTGCTGGTCGATCGGTCGCCGGTCGCGGCCTTCTACCTGCCCTTTCCGCGTGCATGGGAGTTTTTGGGCGGTGCGCTGCTGGCGACAGGGCGGATTCCCGTCATGCGAAGCCCTTTGATGGCGCAGCTTTGCGGACTGGCCGGACTGGCGCTGATCGGCTGGGCTATCCTCAACTTTTCCAACGCGACCGTCTTCCCAGGCGCCAACGCCCTGTTCCCAGTGCTGGGCGCCATGCTGATCCTGCATGCGGGGCTGACCGGATCGTTGGTCAATCGTCTGCTGGGCCATGCCGTGCCGGTGGCGATCGGTCGCATCTCCTATTCGCACTGGCCGATCATCGTCTTCTGGACCTACCGCACTGACGGCGACTGGCGCCTGCGGGAGCAGTTGCTGATCATGCTGCTGTCGTTGCTGGTCGCATGGCTCAGCTGGCGTTTCGTCGAAGAGCCGTTCCGCCGCGCGCGCAGTTTCACCACGAGCCGCGCCTTCGCCTTTGCCGGATCGCTGGTCATGGCAGGGTGCGGGGCAGGGGCGCTGCTCTATTTCTCGGGCGGCCTGCCATCGCGAGTCGCGCCATCGGTCGCGGCGCTCGATGCCGCGAGTCGGAGCATGGCCTATCTGCCCGCGCGCTGCTCCGGCATGGCGCCGGCGCGGCATCACAGGCTCTGCCCGGTCGGCGCGCGCAACGGCAGGGCGCCCCGCTTCCTCCTCTGGGGCGATTCCCATGCCCAGGCGCTGAGACCGGCCTTCGACCGGGCCGGGAATGCACTGGGCCTTTCGGGGCGGATCGCTTCCTACCCCGCCTGTCCGACGCTGCTCGGCCTTGACCGGCTGGACCAGCCGCCCGCCCATGATTGCAGCGAGTTCAACCGGCTGGTGCTGGAAACGCTGCGCGCCAGTCCATCCATCCACACGGTTTTCTTGGTGTCGCGCTGGGGGCTTTGCGCCAATGGCAAGCGGCCGGAAGGGGGCACGCCCTGCTATCTCGGCCGGGATGAGGATGACGATCGCAGCCTTGGCCGCGACGCGCAGCTCTTCCGCGCGGGGCTTCAGGAAACGGTGCGGACGCTGGCGGCCATGGGCAAGCAGGTGATTCTGGTCGCGCCCATCCCCGAATTCCGCCGCAATGTGCCTGAAACGCTGGCGCGGGCCGAACTTTACAGCGAACCGGCGCCGCTGGCCCTGTCACGGGCGGACTATTTGCGGCGGCAGCGCGGCGTGTTCAACGCCTTCGACCAGATGCGGCGCCGTTTCCCGGTGAAGATCCTCTACCCCCACAGCTTGCTCTGCCGCACCGGCCATTGTGCGATGACGGTGCATGGCGTGCCGCTTTATTCCGACGATGATCATCTGTCGCGGCAGGGCAGCCTGATGCTGACCGGCATGGTCTATGACGCGATGAAACCGGCCGACAAGAAAAGCTGAAGGCGCGCCGTTTGGCGACCCCGGCAGGATTCGAACCTGCGACCATTCGCTTAGAAGGCGAATGCTCTATCCAACTGAGCTACGGGGCCGTCAGCGGTTCGATAGCGGGGGTTGGTCTTTCGCGCAATCATGCGCGGCATTGCTTTTGCCGGAATGCCATTTATGCACAACGGCATGAGCGAAGCGGGGATAAGAAAAATCGATGCCTATGCGTTGGGCGCACGCCCCCTGCGCTACTTCGATTTCTGCATGGCGGCCTTCGTCGCCATCTTGTTGCTGTCCAATCTGATCGGCGCGGCGAAGCTGTCGACCGTGGGCGGCTTCACCTTCGGCGCGGGCATCCTCTTCTTCCCGTTGGGCTATGTGCTGGGTGACGTGCTGACCGAAGTCTATGGCTATGCGCGGGCGCGGCGCTGCGTCTGGGCGGGCTTCGGCGCGATGCTGTTCATGGCGCTGATGAGCTGGGTGGTGGTGCAACTGCCCCCGGCGGCGGGCTGGCCCGACCAGAAGGCCTATGAAGCGGTGTTCGGCAGCACCTGGCGCATCGTCTTCGCCTCCGTCACCGCCTTTTGGGCAGGGGAGTTCGCCAACAGCTTCGTCCTCGCCAAGATGAAGCTGCTGACGGAGGGCAAGCATCTGTGGACCCGCACCATCGGCTCGACCATCGTGGGGCAGGGGGTGGACAGCATCTTCTTCTATCCGCTCGCCTTCTATGGCATCTGGACCAAGGAACAGGTGCTGACCGTGATGATCACCAACTGGGCGATGAAGGTTGGCTGGGAAGTGGTGCTCACGCCTGTGACCTATATGGTGGTCAACGGCCTGAAGCGGGCCGAGGGGCTGGATGTTTATGACGAGGGCACGAATTTCACGCCCTTCCGCGCCAGCCTTTCCTGAACAGGTTACTCGCCCGGATAATGGGCGCTCACGAAATAGAGCCCGTCCGGCGGCGCGTTGAGGCCCAGCGCGGCGCGATCCTTCGCATCGCGGGCCGTTTCCATGTCGCCGATGGACCAGCGCCCCATGCCGACCATGGCAAGGCAGCCGACCATCGAGCGCACCTGATGATGGAGGAAGGAGCGCGCCTCCGCATAGATGGCGATGCGGTCGCCGGAGCGTTCCACGTCCAGCCGGTCGAGCGTCTTGACCGGACTTTCCGCCTGGCAATGAGCCGACCGGAAGGTGGTGAAGTCGTGCCGACCGACCAGAAGCTGCGCGGCCTTGTGCATGGCCCCTTCGTCCAGCGGCTGGATCACCCGCCAGCAAAGCCCATTTTCCCAGGTCAACGGCGCGCGGCGATTGGCGATGCGATAGACATAGGATCGGCCAAGGCAGGAAAAGCGCGCATGCCAGTCATCGGGCACGACCTCGCAAGCCAGGATCGCGACCGGATCGGGCCGGAGGAGCGCGTTCAGCGCCTCCATCAGCCGGAAGGGCGTCATGTCCTTCTCTATGTCCGCATGGGCACGCATGGCGAGACCGTGGACCCCCGCATCGGTGCGGCCGGCCGCGTGGATCACGGCCTGTTCGCCGGTGACGGCGCGGATCGCATCCTCGATCGCCTGCTGGACGCTGGGGCCATGGGCCTGTCGCTGCCAGCCCATGAAGGGGCGGCCGTCAAATTCGACGGTGAAGGCGAAACGGGTCATGCCTGTCAGTCGACCCGGCTGCCCGCCGGCATGTCATAGCCGCGCAGCAGTTCGCCCGCCGACATCGCGCCCTTGCCCGCGCGCTGGATCAGCGTGGGGCGGATCGCGCCATGGCCGCAGCCGATGAGCAGGCTGTTGTCGAGCAGTTCTCCCGCCGGGCCGCCATGCTCCTCGACATGGGCGGTCAGGATGCGGAAGCGCTCGCCGCGATATTCGAAAAAGGCGCCGGGGAAGGGGTTGAAGGCGCGCACCTGCCGCTCGACCTGATGCGCGTCGCGACTGAAGTCGATGCGCGATTCCGCCTTGTCGATCTTGGACGCATAGGTGACGCCCTCTTCCGGCTGCGGGACGGGGGGATGCAGGCTGATGTCGTCCAGCACCTCGATCATCAGTTCCGCGCCCGCCTCGGCCAGTTCCTGCGTCAGCGCGCCGGCGGTCTTGTCCTCGACCGGGGTGACGTGCTTGGCGCGCATCGGCCCGGTGTCGAGGCCTGCTTCCATATCCATGATGGTGACGCCGGTGACATTGTCGCCCGCCAATATGGCGCGCTGGATCGGCGCCGCCCCCCGCCAGCGGGGGAGAAGGGACGCATGGATATTCATGCAGCCTAGGCGCGGCGCGTCGAGAATCGGGCGCGGCAGGATCAGCCCATAGGCGGCGACCACCGCGACATCGGCCTTCAGCGCGGCGAAGGCGGCCTGCACCTCTGCGTCTTTGAGAGAGACGGGCGTGCGCACTTCGATGCCCATTTCCTCGGCCTTGGCATGGACGGGGGAGGGGCGCAGCGCCTTGCCACGCCCTGCCGGACGCGGCGGCTGGCTATAGACAGCGACGATCTCGTGCCCCGCCTTGGCCAGCGCGACCAGAGCCGGAACGGCAAAATCGGGGGTTCCCATATAGACGATACGCATGGCGGGCCTTTTATTGGGTTTCGGCACCGGCCCGCTCCCCCACCCGGCCACCCAGCGGCAGTATCATGTGGGTGGCCGGGTGGGGGAGCGGGCCGGTGCCGCATCTGAAATGCGCCAGAGGCGTATTTCCAAAGACGCACCTCAAACCCCTTGTGTCCACGACTTGCAAGCCCTTATTCCGGTTCCATGGCTTCTCCCGAGATCGAAGCGCTGACGCAGGCGCTCTCCCGCCTGCCCGGCCTTGGCCCGCGTTCCGCGCGGCGCGCTGTGCTGCATCTGCTCAAGAAGCGCGAATCCGCGCTGGAGCCGCTGCTGCGCGCGCTCGATGCCGTGAACGACCGGCTGGTGACGTGCAGCATATGCGGCAATGTCGATACCGTCGATCCCTGCGGCATCTGCGCCGATCCGCGGCGCGATGCCCGCGCGCTCTGCGTAGTGGAGGATGTGGCGGACCTTTGGGCGCTGGACAAGTCGCGGCTGTTTCCGGGCCGCTTTCATGTGCTGGGCGGGCGGCTTTCCGCGCTGGAGGGCGTGCGGCCGGAGGATCTTTCCATCGACGCTCTGGTGGCGCGGGTCGAGGCGGGCGGCATCGATGAGGTGGTGCTGGCGATGAACGCCACGCTGGAGGGGCAGACGACCGCCCATTATCTGGCCGAGCGGCTGGAGCAATTTCCTGTCCGCCTGACCCAGCTTGCCCATGGCGTACCGGTCGGCGGGGAGCTGGATTATCTGGACGAAGGCACGCTGGCACAGGCACTTAGGGCGCGACGCCCGGTCGCTTGAATTTTTCCGCCCTTCCGATTATTTTAGGGCCATGGCCATTCTTCCCATTTTGGAGGCGCCCGATCCGCGCCTGCGTACCATTTCGTCTCCGGTGGAGGCGATCGATGACGATTTGCAGCGTCTGATCGATGACATGTTCGAAACCATGTACGATGCGCCGGGCATCGGTCTGGCGGCGATTCAGGTCGGCGTGCCCAAGCGGGTGCTGGTGATCGACCTTCAGGAACCGGAATCGGACGAGGAGGGCGCACCGCCGGTCAAGAAGCCGATGGTGTTCATCAACCCGGAAATCCTCGAAGGGTCGGAGGATCAGTCGGTCTATAATGAGGGCTGCCTGTCGGTCCCCGACCAGTTTGCCGAGGTAGAGCGGCCTGCGTCGATCCGGGCAAGCTGGATGGACCGCGAGGGACGCATTCATGAGGAGCGGCTGGAAGGGCTGCTCGCCACCTGCCTTCAGCATGAGATGGATCATTTGCAGGGCGTGCTGTTCATCGACCATCTGTCGCGCCTGAAGCGGGACATGCTGATGAAGAAACTGACCAAGGCGCGCAAGGCGGCCTGAGACCCGGTAAGAGGTTGAAATAACAAGCGCCCCGGTAGGATAGCCGGGGCGCTTGTTATTTTGGGTAAAACTGGATGCGGTTCAGGCGCGATCCCGGCGGCTGGTAAACCACAGCCCTCCCAGGCTGATCGCCGCCGCCGCCGACATGTAAAGGCCGACCAGCGCCACGCCCTGCATCCCGATCAGCCAGGTCGCGACGATGGGGGCCAGCGCGCCGCCGATGATCCCGCCCAGATTGAAGGCGAAGGAAGCGCCGGTATAGCGCAGCTGCACCGGGAAGAGATGCGGCAGATAAGCGCCGAGCGGCCCATAGACGAAGCCCATCAGGAACAGCGCGAGGCTGAGGATCAGGAAGATCGGCAGCAATTGCCCGGTGCCCATGGCGGGGCCGAAGATGATGCCCATCAGCACCGTGCCGATGCAACCCGCGACCAGCACGCGGGTCGGGCTGGCCTTGTCCGACCACCAGCCGGCGATGACGATGCTGAGCGCCATGAACAGGATCGCGCCGAGCTGAATGGCGAGGAAGATTTCGCGGTCGATCTTGAGCGTCGTCGTGCCGTACCCGAGCGCGAAGGCGGTTGCGATATAATAGACCGCAAAACAGGCCGCGCAGGCGAAGGTGCCCGCAATGGCTGCCCCCAGATGGCTGCGGAACAGCGTCGCGAGCGGCACGGCGGGCGGGGGCGCCTCTGCCTTGGCGGCGGCAAATTCCGGCGTTTCCGTGAGCTTGAGGCGTATCCAGAGGCCGAGGAACACCAGCACTGCGCTGCCCAGAAAGGGCAGGCGCCAGCCCCAGGCGAAGAAGTCCCTGTCAGTGAGGAAGATGCCGAGAGCCAGGAACAGCCCATTCGCGGCGAGGAAGCCGACCGGCGCGCCCAATTGCGGGAACATGCCAAAGCGCGCCCGCCAGCCGGGAGGCGCATTCTCCACCGCCAGCAGTGCCGCGCCGCCCCATTCGCCGCCGAGGCCAAAGCCTTGCCCGAAGCGCAGGATGCAGAGGATCAGCGGCGCCCACCAGCCGATGCTTTGGTAGGTCGGCAGAAAGCCGATCGCCAGCGTCGATCCGCCCATCAGCATCAGCGACGTCACCAGCGTCGCCTTGCGCCCGATGCGGTCGCCATAATGGCCGAACACCGCTGCGCCGAGCGGCCGGGCGAAGAAGGCGAGGGCAAGGCTGCCATAGGCGGCCAGCAATTGCGCCGAGGGGGAGGAGGCGGGGAAGAAGAGGGGGCCGAACACAAGGCTGGCGGCGGTCGCGTAGATGTAGAAGTCATAGAACTCGACCGCCGTGCCGATCAGGCTCGCCGCCAGCACCCGCTTGTGGCGCAGCATCGCGCCGATCCCGCCCATTTCCCCTGAAGCTGCTTCCATCCCCTGTTCGCCCCTCGCCATATTCTATTTCGCCCGCTTCTGGTTCAGCAATTCATAGGCCATCACCGCGCAGGCGACCGCCGCGTTCAGGCTGTCCGCCTTGCCCAGCATCGGCATCTTCACCAGCAGGTCGCATTCGGCTTCGTAGCTTTCGGGCAGGCCCTGCGCTTCATTGCCGACCAGCAGGAAGCTGGGGCTTTGGTAGCGCGGTTCCTGATAATCGTGCGTGGCCTTCAGGCTGGTGCCGATCAGCTCGCCCGGCTCTTCGCGCAGCCAGTGCATGAACTCGCCCCAGCGCGCCTGAGTGATCGACTGGGTGAAGAGCGCCCCCATGCTGGCGCGCACGGATTCGACCGAAAAGGGGTCGACGCAATCGTCGATCAGGATCAACCCGCCCGCACCGACCGCATCGCCGGTGCGCAGGATGGTGCCCAGATTGCCCGGATCGCGCAGCGACTGGGCGACGATCCAGATATCGGCCCTGCTGCGGTCGAGCTTCGCCAGCGGGGTCAGCCGGTCGCGATAGACGCCGACGACCGCCTGCGGATTATCCTTGCCGGAAATTTTGGAGAGAATATCGGGCGTGGTTTCGATGACATCGCCGCCCGCCGCTTCCATCGCATCGATCAGTTCGGCGGCCAGCGGATGATTCGACCCGGCATGGAACAGCATTTCCGGCAGCACGCCTTCTTCGCGTGCTTCGGTCAGGATGCGCAGGCCTTCGGCCAGGAACAGCCCTTCGGCCTTGCGGAACTTCTTCTCGCGCAGCGAGCGGACGCGCTTCACCAGCGGGTTGGAAAATCCGGTGATTTCGCGTGCCACGATCCTGTCTCAAGCCTGTTTAAAGTCCGCAGAAGCGGCCTCTCTATAGGGGGATCACGAAAAAGGGTAGGGGGTCAGGTGGCGTGCGAAGCGTCATGCCGGGCAATGGCGACGCGGTTGCGGCCGGATCGCTTGGCTTCGTAGAGCGCCATGTCCGCCACCGCCAGCCAGCTTTCGCATGTCGGCCAGTCGCTGCGCAGTTCCGCCACGCCAAAGCTGACGGTGACGCGCAGTGGCGGCGTACCGGGAATCTCGGTCGCGGCAATCGTCTCGCAGAAGCGTTGCGCGGCTCGGGCCGCGTCTTCCTGCCCGGTTTCGGGCAGCAATATGCCGAATTCCTCGCCGCCCAGCCGGCCGAGCGAATCGCTGGGCCGTTGCAGGCCAGTGCAAAGCCGGGCGATCCCACGGATTACCTGATCACCGGCGGGATGGCCATGATTGTCGTTGATCTGCTTGAAATGGTCGATGTCGAACAGCAGCAGGCTGGCCGGGCGCTGATGCCGCTCGAACAGGGCGATGGCGCGGTTCATCTCACCCAGGAAAGCACGGCGGGTGAGCGCGCCGGTCAGATGGTCGCGCTCCGCGATCCGGCGCAGTTCGAGCTGTTCGACCACCAGTGCCGCCAGATTCTGCAATATGGCGATCTGGCCGGGGTCGAACTGGCGCGGCACGATGTCGATCGCGCAGAGCGAGCCGATATTATAGCCGTCGGGCGTTTCCAGCGGGATGCCGGCATAGCTGCGGATATTGGGGTCGCCGATGACATAGGGATTGTCGCAGAAACGCGCGTCCGCGTGGGCATCGGTAACGATCATCGGCGCGCGCTGGCGGATGGTGTAATCGCAAAAGGCAATGTCGCGGGGCGTTTCGCTGGCATCGAGGCCATTGAGCGACTTGAACCATTGCCGGTCCCTGTCGAGCAGCGAGATCGCGGAAATCGGCACGCCCAATATGCTGCGGACCAGATTGGTGATCCGGTCGAAACCGGGCTCTCTTGGCGTGTCCAGAACGTCGTAGCGATCAAGCGCGGCGATGCGCGCCGGTTCATCCATCAGTTTGGGATCGAGCATGGCCCATGCACCTCAATTGGTGACGCGGCTTCTCCCCGCGCCCCGCGACTCTCTTTTTTCTGAACGTCTGATAATCGCCCGGCGTTGTTTAACAAAGGCTTGGCGGGTTCGATCCGGCTTATTCTTCGCCGAACTTGTCCTCGACCAGCGTGACCAGCTTGCCCAGCGAATCGGCGGCGTCGGGGCCGGTGGCGCTGATGGTGATGCTGTCGCCCATTGCCGCGCCCAGCATCATCAGCCCCATGATCGAGGTGCCCGTGACCTCGCTGCCGTCCTTGCGTACGGTGATCTGCGCGGGCAGGCCGCTGGCCAATGTCACGAATTTCGCGCTGGCGCGGGCATGCAGGCCCCGGCGGTTGCTGATCCTGACTTCCTGACTGATCTCACTCATGTGGTGCTGCCCAACAGTTCCGATGCAACACTGATATATTTCTGGCCCGCTTCCCGCGCCGCGGCGACGGCCTGCCGCACGTCCATGACCTTGCGCGCGCTTTCCAGACGGATCAGCATGGGCAGGTTGATGCCCGCGATCACTTCGATCTCGCCCGCCTTCAGCAGCGAAATGGCAAGATTGGACGGGGTGCCGCCGAACAGGTCGGTGAGCAGGATCACGCCTGACCCGTCATTGACGCGGGCGACCGCGTTCGCAATGTCGGCGCGACGCATTTCCATGTCGTCTTCCGGCCCGATGCAGATGGTTTCGATCTGCTGCTGCGGACCGACCACATGCTCCATCGCGACGACAAATTCCGTCGCCAGCGCCCCATGGGTGACGAGTACCAGTCCAATCATCTTGCTTGCGTGGCCCACCTGTTTTTCATGATATTGCTTTCGGGCCTCCCGGTCTGCGCTTCTCCAGGGCATCCTGCGGCGCTGATTCCATATTGCGGTGAGAGACCGTGGGCGAAAACCCCGCATCTTGCAAGTATCTGGCGACGCGTTCGGCCACATGAACCGACCGATGGCGGCCGCCGGTACAGCCAAAGGCCACGGTGATGTAGCTTTTTCCGCTTTCCGCATAGCGCGGCAGCAACAGCGTCAGCAATTGTTCGATCCGCCCGACGGCCTCCTCATAGGCCGAATCTTCCATGATATATTCGGCGACATCGGGATCAAGGCCGGTTTTCGGGCGCAGTTCCTCGACCCAATGGGGATTGCGCAGGAAACGCATGTCGAACATCAGGTCGGCGTTCAGCGGCACGCCGCGCGAATAGCCGAAGGACAGGATCGTCAGCACCGGGTCCGACAGCCCCTCGCGCCCGAAGCGGTTGCGGATTTCCTGCTGCAACGCATTGCTGCTGAGGCTGCTGGTGTCGATCACCTGGGTCGCCCAGCGGCGCAGCGGTTCGGTCAATTCGCGTTCGCGCATGATGCCATGGCGGGCGGGGCGGTCGGTCGCCAGCGGATGGCGGCGGCGCGTCTCGGCGAAGCGGCGCTCCAACTCCGCCCCCGAACAGTCGAGGAACAGCGTTTCCACATCATGGCCGTGGCGGGAACGCAGCGCCTTGATCCGCTGCACGATGGCGCCGGCGTCGAAACCGCGGGTGCGCGCGTCGATGCCCAGCGCCAGCGGCCGGTCGGTGCCCTCGTCATGCCCCTCCGGCAGGGGCGTGTCGAGCAGCCGGTCGAGCAGAACCAGCGGCAGATTGTCGACCACTTCCCAGCCCATATCCTCCAGCGTCTTGAGCGCGGTGGTCTTGCCCGCGCCCGACAGGCCCGAAACGAGCAGGATGGTCTTCGGCGTTTCGGAACTCACGACGGCCCCGTGCTCTTCAGATCCGTGTTTTTCAGGCCTATGCTCCGGACGGCCAGTTCCACCTTGATCGGGGCGGAGGCTTCGAACGGGGCGAGCCGCACCACGGGCACTTCGACTCCGGCAATCACGCGCATCGCCGTTTCCAGCGGCATGCGTTCCACCGTGTCGCTGAGGTCGACGGCCAGGGCAACCGGCGCATTGTCGGCATGGGGCATGTCGATGAGGCCCAGACCACGTACCTCCATCATGCCGACGATCCGATCGGGCGCGCGCGCGAACAGCCGGCCTTCAATCTCCAGCACGCGGGTATAATCGTCGCTCACCAGCACGGCGCCGCGATCGATCAGGCGCAGCGCCAGATCGGACTTGCCCATGCCGCTGGGGCCGCAGAGCAGCACGGCGCGGCCATTGATCGCCACGCTGGTCGCATGAAGGGTTTCGGAGGAAGATGTCGACGCCATATCGCCTTATCGCTTTGCCGCTATTCTAGTCCTAGTTGTCGCTGGTGGAAATGGAATTGACTGGCGGATGGCCAAATAAGGACAGGCACTTATTCCGACACGATGCCTGGGTCGCGTTCCACCGCCATGGGCAGGCGCAGGATGAAGCAGGCGCCGCTCTGCGCATCCTTGCGGTCCGCGATGCTGATCTTGCCCTGATGCCCCTCCACGATGGAGCGGGCGATGGCAAGGCCCAGGCCCGAATGCTTGCCGAAGGTCTCATGCTCCGGCCGGACGCTGTGGAAACGGCGGAAGACATGTTCGCGCTCGCCCTCGGGGACGCCGGGGCCTTCGTCTTCGACGCTGACCAGCACTTCCTTGTCCGCGACCGTGGCGACGATCTGCACCAGACCGCCATCGGGAGAGAAGGAGATGGCATTGTCGATCAGATTGTCGAGTACGCGGATGATCCGTTGCTCCTCACCCAGCACCACCGCCACATTCTTGCGCGGGCGGGCGAAGGCGAGGCGCACGCCGCGGGGTACGCCGCGCGCTTCCCGAGCGACGACCATCCGCTCGATCAGCAGGCCAAGGTCAATCGGCTCGAACCGGGTGCGGGAGAGTTGGGCGTCGATGCGGGATGCCTCGGCAATGTCCGTGACCAGCCGGTCGAGCCGCCGCACATCGTCCTGCGCAATGGCCATCAACTGGGCTCGCAGGTCCGGCTTGTCCACCCGGTCGAGCGCGTCGAGCGCGGAACGGAGCGAGGCGATGGGGTTCTTCAGTTCATGGCTGACGTCGGCGGCAAAGGCATCGGTGGCGTCGATCCGCTGGCGCAGCGCATGGCTCATGTCCGACAGGGCGCGGGCCAGCATGCCGATTTCATCGCGCCGATCCGGCAGGCGCGGCACCGTCACTTCGCGCGCGCGGCCCAGCCGTACCCGCACCGCCGCACGGGCAAGGCGCTGCAAGGGCTGGACGATGGTCCGCGCCAGAAAGAGCGAGAGCAGCACCGATGCCAGCACCGCCGCCGCCAGCACCATGCCCAGCCGGAAGCGTTCGGCCCGGACGATGCGGGTGATGTCACGGGCATTTTCGGTCGCGAGCAGGCCCGTGCCGTCCTTCATATACAGAGCGGCGGAGATCATGAAGGTCCGGTCGGGCGCGTAGCGGTTCATCGCCTGCATCTGCCCGGTCTCGCGCGCCAGGACCAGTTCGGGCCAGGCCTGCGCCCGGTCGATCGCCGGTTCTTCGAAATTGGGCGGACGGTCGGCGGAGACGATGCGGTCGATCGCCTTGTCGAGGAAGCGGGCGACATGGCGCTGCCACTCCTCCTCTTCGGGCATGCGGAGGCGATAGCGCGGCGCGTTCATGGTGAAGCTGTCCGCGATCAGCCGGCCGGAGCGATCATAGCGGCGCACCCGGTCGCTCGTCTGTCGCGAATAGGCCGCGATCAGAGCGTTCTGCCGGTCGGCCGGAGCATTTGCTAGGCCGATCGCCAGCAATCTGAGCTCGCGCGCCGACTGGCCCAGCCGTTCATCGACGATCCGCGTGCGATAGCTGTCGAGATAGAAGAAGCCCCCCGCCAGCAGCGCCAGCGCGAACACATTGACCGCCAGGATGCGCGGGGTCAGGCTGATCCGGCCGGACCAGCTCCAACCCGCGCCCGCGTCATCCTTCTTCGGAGAAACGGTAGCCGGCGCCATAAAGGGTATCGATTGCGTTGAATTCGGAGTCGACTTCGCGGAATTTGCGGCGAAGGCGCTTGATGTGGCTGTCGATGGTGCGGTCGTCGACATAGACGTCATCCTGATAGGCAGCATCCATCAGCTGGTTGCGGTTCTTGACCACGCCGGGACGGTGGGCGAGCGTTTCCAGGATCAGGAATTCCGTCACCGTCAGCGTGACATCGCGGCCCATCCATTTCACCCGATGCCGTGCGGGGTCCATTTCCAGCCGGCCGCGGATGATGGGTTCAGCCACCGGCTCGTCCGGGGCGGCGTCCGTGTGGCTGGCTTCCGCCCGGCGCAGGATCGCGCGGATGCGCGCGATCAGCAGGCGCTGGGAAAAGGGCTTGCTGATATAATCGTCCGCGCCCATGGCCAGGCCCAGCGCTTCATCCAGCTCATCGGCCTTGGACGTCAGGAAGATGACCGGCATCTGGCTCTTCTCGCGCAGCCGCCGCAGCAGTTCCAGCCCGTCCATGCGCGGCATCTTGATGTCGAACACGGCCAGGTCCGCCGGATTCTCGACCAGCGCCTTCAGTGCGGCTTCGGGGTCCGAATAGAGGCGCGTCAGGAAACCCTCCGTCTGCAGCGCGATCGATACAGAGGTCAGGATATTCTTGTCATCGTCCACCAGCGCGATGGTTGCGGTCATGCTTCGTCCCGGAAATCTGTGTTGGGAGGGGAGACAGGGTCCGCCATGCGTTAGACCATGCCCGCGCCGCTCGCAAGGAAGGTGCAGGGGCTGGTTTATGCGGTGTAGCCATGGGTATTCGGGATAGATGCACGGGATGGGGCGTTTTCCGGGATTTGACGCATCTTCCGCAAAAGCCTATGTCGCCCCTGTCTGCAGCAGATGGCGTCACGCGGCTCACAAAATCGCGGCGTCGAGAGGCGGACCGGTCGGGAACATGATAAGATGGCGACCGGGCATATTGATATTCAGGAGCAAAGGCGTGCAGGCCAAATCCTCTTTCACCCTGGAACGGCAGGGTATTTCCACCAATGCCGTTCAGCATTGGAATCTGGGCACCGCCCCGCTGGTCGAAGCCGCGCTCGCCAATGGCGAAGGCATGTTGGCCAAGGACGGCCCGCTGGTCGTCAAGACCGGCAAGCATACCGGCCGTTCGGCCTCCGACAAGTTCATCGTCAAGGATGCTGAAACTGAAAACACCGTCTGGTGGGGCAAGACCAACGTTCCCATGACGCCGGAGCATTTCGCCGCGCTGAAGGAAGATTTCTTCCACGCGCTGGGCGAAAAGGACAAGCTCTACGTCGCGGATCTCTTCGGCGGTTCGCAGCCCGAATATCGCGTCAATGTGCGCGTCATCAACGAGCTGGCCTGGCATAACCTCTTCATCCGCACCCTGCTGGTCCGTCCCGGCGCGGAAGAGCTGACGGGCTTCACGCCCGAATATACCATCATCGACCTGCCGACCTTCAAGGCCGATCCGGCCCGCCACGGCAGCCGCAGCGAAACCGTCATCGCGGTCAACTTCTCCGAAAAGCTGATCCTGATCGGCGGCACCCGCTATGCCGGCGAGATGAAGAAGTCGGTGTTCGGCATCCTCAACTATCTGCTGCCCACGCAGGGCGTGATGCCGATGCACTGTTCGGCCAATATCGGCCCGAACGGCGACACCGCCGTCTTCTTCGGCCTGTCGGGCACCGGCAAGACCACCCTGTCGGCCGATGCCAGCCGCACGCTGATCGGTGACGACGAGCATGGCTGGTCAGACACCGCCGTCTTCAATTTCGAGGGCGGTTGCTATGCCAAGATGATCAACCTGTCGGCCGAGGCCGAGCCGGAGATTTTCGCCACCACCAAGCGTTTCGGCACGGTGCTGGAAAATGTCGTGATCGACGAGGAAACGCGCGAAATCGACCTGGACGACAACAGCCTGGCCGAGAACAGCCGCGGTTCCTATCCGATCGATTTCATCCCGAACACGTCGGAAAAGAATCTGGGTCCGGTGCCGAAGAACATCATCTTCCTCACCGCTGACGCTTATGGGGTTCTTCCGCCGATCGCGCGGCTGACGCCGGATCAGGCCATGTATCACTTCCTTTCGGGCTATACCGCGCGCGTCGCGGGCACCGAGATCGGCGTGACGGAGCCTTCGGCGACCTTCTCGACCTGCTTCGGCGCGCCCTTCATGCCGCGTCACCCGTCGGTCTACGGCAATCTGCTGAAGGAACGGATCAACAAGGGCGGCGTCACCTGCTGGCTGGTCAACACCGGCTGGACCGGCGGCAAATATGGCGTCGGCAAGCGCATGCCGATCAAGGTCACGCGCGCCCTGCTCAACGCGGCGCTGGACGGCAGCCTCAACAATGCCGAATTCCGCACCGATCCGAACTTCGGCTTCGAAGTGCCGGTCGCGGTGCCGGGTGTCGAAGCGGCCATGCTCGATCCGCGTGCGACCTGGCCCGACAAGGCGGCCTATGACGAGACGGCGGCCAAGCTGGTGAAGCAGTTTGTCGATAATTTCGCCCAGTTCGTTGACCATGTCGATGAATCGGTGCGGGACGCTGCGCTGACCGCCGCCTGACGCCGGAAGCGTCGGCAACCGACGGCAAAGAGGCCGGGGGATGCGTCCCCCGGCCTCTTTTGCTTTCTGTTCCTGTGCGGCAATGCTATCCTGCTTCAAATTCTTTAAGGATCTTGTCATGGCCATGTTCGATGATCTTCTGGGCAATATGGGTGGGCTTGAAGCGGTCGCCGCCAAGATCGGCCTGGAGCCGGAGCAGATGCAGGCGCTGATGACCGAAATCGGCGGCAAGATCGCTTCGGGCGAAACCGATGTCGCGGCGCTGGCCACCACGGCGGCGGAGCATGGCGTGTCCGCCGACAAGTTGCAGGACCTCCTCTCGCATTTCGGTGGACCGGAGGCGATTCTGTCCAAGCTGGGCGGGCTGTTCGACCGGGATGGCGACGGTAATCCGCTCAATGAACTGGGCAATCTGGCCAAGGGCCTGTTTGGCTGAGCCGGGCGCTATCAGGTCATTTCCTGTCGCGGCATGAGAATTATTTGCAATTCTCATGCTGAAATACCCCGCATTGGGTATGCCTTTGGTTAGGCAAAGGATTATGGGCGCGCCGGGGGGCGGACGCATTTCGCGGCCGTTGGCAGGGGAAG
The DNA here is from genome assembly GCF_013375555.1 of Sphingobium sp. EM0848. Taxonomy (NCBI): domain Bacteria; kingdom Pseudomonadati; phylum Pseudomonadota; class Alphaproteobacteria; order Sphingomonadales; family Sphingobiaceae; genus Sphingobium; species Sphingobium sp. EM0848. Next base: position 1,859,990 of record NZ_JABXWB010000001.1, on the reverse strand, counting down.
CTACCATGATCGGAGAGATGCTGCGGGGCGGCGCTGCCGTGATGGCGATATTAAGCATCAATGGCCCGGCGGCGGGCCATTATCTGGCAGGCGAACGTACGGAGGATGGAGCTTGTGCGCGGGGCGGCGGGGTTTTTCGCGCGCCAGTGCCTGTGAATTTGGCTTGCTGCATCCCCTCCCGGCGAGCGAATTCGCGTATCTGTCCCCGGGCGTGATCGTCAGCTTTCGCGGCGACAAGTTTTTTTCACCTTGCCTTCGCGCGCCCATGGGCGCATTCGCGCTGCATAGCTTATTGCGAAACCCACGCAACTAGCGCCCCCTCCGGGCGATGGTGGTCGTGGATTTGGCAGGGGAAAAGATTTTGAACGACGTGACCATCGAAAAGCCGGCACTGGAACCGACCGGCGCGCTCTCCGTGGAAACCGTGCTGTCGGTGAAGCACTGGAACGAGCATCTGTTCAGCTTCCGCATCACGCGGCCGGCCAGCTTCCGCTTCCGTTCGGGCGAGTTCGTCATGATCGGTCTGCAGGGCGACAATGGCAAGCCGCTGCTGCGCGCCTATTCGGTCGCCAGCCCGTCCTGGGATGAGGAACTGGAATTCTTGTCGATCAAGGTTCAGGACGGTCCGCTGACTTCCAAGCTCCAACTGATCCAGCCCGGCGACCAGATCTATCTGGGCCGCAAGCCGACCGGCACGCTGGTCACGGACGCGTTGTTGCCGGGTAAGCGATTGTTCATGCTGTCGACCGGGACAGGGCTGGCGCCCTTCCTCAGCCTGGCGCGTGACCCGGACGTCTATGAATTTTACGAACAGGTCGTGGTGGTCCACTCGGTCCGCCGGGTGAGCGATCTCGCCTTCCACGACGAACTGACGGGCAAGCTGGCGGAAGACCCGCTGGTGGCCGAGCAGGCGGCGACGCAGTTCCACTATGTCCCGACCGTGACCCGCGAGCCGTTCCGCAACAATGTCCGCATCGACAAGCTGATGGAGACGGGCGCGCTGTTTGAAGGCATTCCGGGCGCGGCGAAGTTCGACCCCGAGACCGACCGGATCATGATGTGCGGCAGCATGGAGATGATCAAGCAGTTCGGCGCCTATTTCGAGGAGCAGGGCTTTGCCGAAGGCTCCAACGCCGCGCCGGGCGCCTATGTGATCGAGCGGGCCTTCGTCGGCTGATCGCTCTGTGCGCGGGTGAGAAAAAAGGGCCGGCAGTGATGCCGGCCCTTTTGCTTTGGTGACCATCCGCATTTGGTCAGACGGCCGACCTAAAGCCCTTATGCGACCCCGTCCGTATCCAGCGCATAGCCGGCCGAGCGGACGGTGCGGATGATGTCGTGATAGCGGCCATCCGCATTGATCGCCTTGCGCAGGCGGCGGATATGCACGTCGACCGTGCGCAACTCGATATCGCTGTCCTGCCCCCAGACGCTGTCGAGCAGCCGCTCGCGCGAGAAGACCCAGCCCGGATGCTCCAGGAAATGCTTCAACAACCGAAACTCGGTCGGCCCCAGCGGGATCACCTGGCCGCCGCGACGGACCTTGTGCCCCACCGTATCCATTTCGACATCTGCGAAGGTCAGCGTCTCGCCGGCCAGCGCGGGGCGCACGCGCCGCAGCACCGCGCCGACGCGGGCCACCAGTTCGCGGGGGGAGAAGGGCTTGGTGACATAATCGTCCGCGCCGGTTTCCAGGCCCCGGACGCGATCCTCTTCCTCGCCGCGCGCGGTCAGCATGATGATCGGAACATTGGCCGTGCCGTTCATGCGGCGCAGGCGGCGGCAGACCTCGATCCCCGACAGGCTTTCCACCATCCAGTCGAGCAGCACGATATCGGGCACATTTTCCTGTGCCATCAGCAGCGCTTCCTCACCGTCGACGGTGTGCGAAACCTCAAAATCCTCACGTTTGAAGTGCCAGATGAGCAATTCCGCCAGCGCGGCGTCATCCTCCACCAGAAGCATTTTCGCCCGGGCCATGCTCAGTCCTCCTGGCTCTGGCCGCCGCGCTCGCGCTCGGGCGCGATATTGCCCGTCGCGGCGTAATAGACCATTTCCGCCACGTTCGTGGCATGATCGCCGATGCGTTCGATATTCTTGGCGATGAACAGCAGATGCGCGCATTCACTGATCGTCTTGGGATTTTCGACCATGAAGGTGACGAGCGTGCGGAAGACGCTGTTGTAGAAATCGTCCACCACCGTATCGCGCTCGATCACGGCAAGGGCCAGGTCCGCATTGCGCGCGGCAAAGGCGTTCAGCGCATCCTGCACCATCTCACCCGCGACCTGGCCCATGGAAGGGAGAAGGGCGATCGGTTCCTGTGTGCGCGGATTGGCGGACATCAGCGGCACGCGCTTGGCGATGTTCTTCGCATAGTCGCCGATGCGTTCGACCACGCCGACGATCTTGAGCGCGGCGATCACGTCGCGCAGGTCGTTCGCCATCGGAGCGCGCAGGGCGATGATCTCGATGGCCAGCTTTTCGACTTCCGCCTCGATGGCGTCAATGCGCTTGTCCTCGGCGACGACGTCCGCCGCCATCACCTTGTCGTGGCGTTGCAGCGCGAGCATCGCTTTTTCGATCGCCTCTTCCGCGCGACCGCCCATTTCGGCGATCAGACCGCGGAGCTTGTCCATTTCCTGGTCGAACGCCTTGATCGTATGTTCTGCCATTTTCTTGTCTCTCTCGCCCTGATCAGCCGTAGCGTCCGGTGATGTAATCCTTCGTCCGTTCCTGCTTTGGATTGGTGAAGATGTCCGAAGTCACACCATATTCGACCAGATCGCCCAGATGGAAAAAGGCGGTCCGCTGCGACACGCGGGCGGCCTGTTGCATATTGTGGGTGACGATCACGATGGCATAGCGGCCGCGCAGTTCGTGGATCAGTTCCTCGATCTTGGCGGTCGCGATGGGGTCGAGCGCCGAGCAGGGCTCGTCCATCAGGATGACTTCGGGTTCCACCGCGATGGCCCGGCCGATGCAGAGGCGCTGCTGCTGGCCGCCCGACAGGGCGGTGCCGCTGTCATGCAATCGGTCCTTCACTTCGTCCCAAAGGCCCGCGCGGCGCAGCGATTTCTCGACGATCACGTCCAGATCCGCCTTGCCATGGGCGAGGCCGTGGATGCGCGGCCCATAGGCGATATTTTCATAGATCGACTTGGGGAAGGGATTGGGCTTCTGGAACACCATGCCGACACGGGCGCGCAGTTGCACCACGTCCATGCTGGGGGCGTAGATGTCCTCGCCATCCAGCGTGATCGTACCCTCGACGCGAGCGCTCGACACCGTATCGTTCATGCGGTTGAGCGTTCGCAGGAAGGTCGACTTGCCGCAGCCCGACGGGCCGATGAAGGCAGTGACATTGTCCATGTCGACATCGATCGACACGCCCTTGATCGCCTGCTTTTCGCCGTAGAAGACCTTGACGTCGCGCGCCGTCATCTTGGTTTCGACGGCGGGCGTCACATTTTGCTGTTCATGGATCATGGCTGTCATCGCGGTTACCACCGCCTTTCGAACTTGTTGCGCAGGTAGATGGCGAGGCCGTTCATCGCGAGCAGGAACACCAGCAGCACGATGATGGCGGCGGAAGTCTTTTCGACAAAGCCCTTGGAGACTTCATCCGACCAGAGGAAGATCTGCACGGGCAGCACGGTTGCCGGATCGGTGATGCCGCCCGGCGGCGTGGCGATGAAGGCGCGCATGCCGATCATCAGCAGCGGCGCGGTTTCGCCTAGGGCGCGGGCCATGCCGATGATGGTGCCGGTCAGGATGCCGGGCAGGGCCAGCGGCAGAACATGATGGAACACCACCTGCACGGGGGAAGCGCCCACGCCGAGCGCCGCGTCGCGGATGCTGGGCGGCACCGACTTGATGGCGTTGCGGCCTGCGATGACGATGACCGGCATGGTCATCAGCGCCAGCGTCATGCCGCCGACCAGCGCGGCCGAGCGCGGCAGGTGCAGGAAATTGAGGAAGATCGACAGGCCCAGCAGGCCGAAAATGATCGAAGGGACGGCGGCGAGATTGTTGATCGACACTTCGATGATGTCGGTCATCCAGTTCTTGCGCGCATATTCCTCCAGATAGACGGCCGTGGCGACACCCACCGGGAAGCTCAATGCCAGCGTCACCAGCATGGTCAGCAACGAACCCTTGAACGCGCCCCAGATGCCGACCTGCGTCGGATCGGTGCCGTCGCTGGCGCTGAGGAAGCTCCAGTTGAAGCCGGTGTCGAGCAGGCCCGCCTTCGTCAGCCTGTCCACCGCTGCCTCAGCCTCAGGTGAGCCTTTGCTCTTGGCGGCCAGATCGATGGTGGTGGCGGCAGGCAGGTCGATCGTCTCGGTGCGCGAAAGGATCTTGGGATCGGCCTTGATCCGATCGCGCAGCACGGTCCAGGCGGTGGGCGAAACCCATTCCTCGGCATCCGCGCCAAGGGCCTTCTTCACGACCTCGCCCGTCACCATCGGCAGATTGGCATTGGCCAGCGCCTGATCGGTGATGGCATTGGGGTCGAGCAGCAGCGGGGAGGCGGGGAAGTCGATCTTCACCGCGATCTCGGTCCGGGTGAAACCGCGCACGCCATTGCCGATCATGGTGAACAGCAGGAAGGCGAGGAAGGCAGCGCTGATGCCGACGGCCAGCAGGCCCGCCAGCTTGAAGCGGCGCTCGGCGGCATAGCGCCGGGCGATCCGCCTGCGCATCGCGTCCGACTTCCAGTCGGTGGGGTTGCGTGTCGCGCTCATTCGTAAGCCTCGCGATATTTCTTCACGACCCGCAGGGCCACGATGTTGAGCAACAGGGTGACGATGAACAGCACCAGACCCAGGGCAAAGGCGGCCAGCGTCTTGGCGCTGTCGAATTCCTGGTCGCCGGTCAGCAGCTGGACGATCTGAGTCGTCACCGTCGTCACGCTGGCAAAGGGGTTGAGGGTGAGATTGGCGGCAAGGCCGGCGGCCATCACCACGATCATGGTTTCACCGATGGCGCGGCTGACGGCCAGCAGCACGCCGCCAACCACGCCGGGCAGGGCGGCGGGGATCAGCACGCGGCTGATCGTCTCGCTGGTGGTGGCGCCCATGGCCAAGCTGCCGTCGCGCATCGATTGCGGCACGGCGGCGATGCTGTCGTCCGCCATGGAGGAGACGAAGGGAATGATCATCACGCCCATCACCAGACCGGCGGCCAGCGCGCTTTCGGACGAAGCGCCGTGGATGCCGATCTTCACCGCGAAATCGCGCAGCGCAGGGGCCACGGTCAACGCCGCGAAATAGCCGTAGACCACGGTGGGTACGCCCGCGAGCACTTCGAGGATCGGCTTCATCCACTTGCGGACCGTCGGGCTGGCATATTGGGTCAGATAGATCGCGCTCATCAGGCCGAGCGGGATGGCGACGACCATGGCGATGATCGCGCCGATGAAGATCGTGCCCCAGAAGAGCGGCACCGCGCCAAAGGCATTGTCATTGCCATAGCCGAGCGCGGCGGACTGAGGGCTCCATTTGGCGCCGAACAGGAAATCGATCGGACTGACCATGGAGAAGAAGCGGAAGCTTTCCCACAGCAGCGATGCGACGATGCCCAGCGTGGTGATGATCGCCAGCAGCGATGCGATCAGCAAGGTCGCCATCACCAGCCGCTCGACCCGCGTGCGCGCCCGGAAGTCGGGGCGGACGCGGGTGAAGGCATAGGCCCCGCCGGCAAAGGCGAGCACGAGCGCCAGCGCGGCGCCCGCCATGCCATATTTGCCGATGGCGGCCTCATAGGGTTCGACAAGGCCCTGCGAGAGCGGATTGAACGCCCCCGCCTGCGCGCCCGTGGCGATCGCCCGCGCTTCGCCGAGGATGGCGGAGCGGGAGAAATCGTCGGCGGGCAGGCTGTGCGCCGCCGGGCTGTTCAGCACATCCTGGGTGATAAGGCCGGGGGCGACATTCGCCCAGACCGCCAGGAAGATACCGGCCGGCACCAGCGTCCAGAGCGCGACATACCAGCCATGATAGCCCGGAAGGCTGTGCACGGCGTCGCGGCGGCCCGAAGCCCGTGCGGCGGTTTGCAACCGCATCGCACGGGCGCGGGCGCTGACCCAGGCGATGGCGCCCAGGCCTGCCAGCAGCAGGAGAGTTGCAGGACCTGTCATTTTCTTACTTCAACTGCGAACCGTCGAGCACGGGCAGCGACTTGACTGCCTCGGCGCTGGCCTTGCGCACGGCGTCGGGCGCCGCGACCATGCCACGCTTGATCAGCGGACCATTGGGTTCCCAGTTGGCGGCGAAGGTGTTGAGATAAGCCTGAAGGCCGGGGATCGCGGTCATATGCGCCTTCTTCACATAGATGAAGAGGGGGCGGGCGCCCGGATAGGTGCCGGTCGACACGGTTTCATAGGTCGCCGCGATGCCGTTGATCGGCACGTCCTTCAGCGTGTCCTTATTCTCTTCCAGATAGCTGAAGCCGAAGACGCCCAGCGCATTGGGGTTGGCGGCCAGCTTCTGGACGATCAGATTGTCGTTTTCGCCCGAGTCCACATATTTGCCGTCCTCGCGGATGCGGGTGCAGGTGGCCTTGAACTCGTCCTCGCTCTTCTTCTTGAGCGCTTCCATCGCCGGATCGGTCTCGCAGCCCTTGGTCAGGATCAGCTCAGCGAGCGAGTCGCGCGTGCCGCTGGTCGAGGGCGGGCCGAAGACGGAGATGGCCGTGGCGGGCAGGCTGGGGTCGACATCCTTCCACGTCTGGGCCTTGTTCGGACCCTTGCCGTAGGGATTGGCGGCCAGCGCTTCATAGACAATCTTGGGGGTCAGCTGGAAGCCGGGCCCCTTGTTCGATTCCGCGAAGGCAAGGCCGTCGACGCCGACCTGGATTTCGACGATGTCCTTGACGCCATTCTTCTGGCAGTCCTCGAATTCCTTCTTCTTCATCCGGCGCGACGCGTCCGCGATATCGGGATGCTGGGCGCCGACGCCCGCGCAGAACAGCTTCATGCCGCCGCCGGTGCCGGTCGATTCGATGATCGGCGACTTCATGCCGGGATTGCCTTGGACGAACATTTCCGCGACCGCCGTGGCAAAGGGATAGACGGTGGAGGAGCCGACCGCGCGAATCTGGTCGCGGGTGCCGCCGGCCGCGCCGCCGGACTGCTGGCCGCAGCCAGCGAGAGTAAGTGCGGCCGCAGCGGTCGCAGCAAGCAGAGCGATATGTTTCACGGAACGTCTCCTTCGTCAAAAGGCCGCGATTCGCCGTCGCTGCCCCCCTCTGGGCATGCGCCGTAACCTCGGTACGTCGCGGCTTTGTGACAATTGAATTGCACTTTTATGACAATGCGGCCGGAGGCGCGAGCCATCCCCGCCTTTTTTATTCAAGTTATTGTTTACTCAGGCCCTTGCCGCGAGTGCCTTTTCCTCCACCGCCATCCGGGGCAGCAGAATGGTGATCGTGGTCCCCTTGCCCAGCACGCTGGCAATGTCGAGCCGGCCGCGATGGCGCTCCACGATATGCTTGACGATGGCGAGGCCAAGGCCGGTGCCGCCCACCGCCCGGCTGCGGCCGGAGTCGACGCGATAGAAGCGCTCGGTCAGGCGGGGGAGGTGATCCGGGCCGATGCCTTCGCCCTCATCCGCGACGCCGAGCCGTAACATGCCGTTGGGACCGTCCATCAGCATCACGCGGATCGGTGTCCCCGCGCGGCCATATTTGACCGAATTGCCGATCAGATTGTGAAGCAGTTGCGACAGTTGCGCCCGGTCGCCCTGCACGGCGGGCAGGTCCGGGGCGATCTCCATCTCGACCTCGCGGCCCCGTTCGCCATGGCTGGAGCGGAACACGCCGACCACTTCGGCCACCAGCCCCGACAGGTCGACGGCGCAGTCGGGCACGCGATATTTCTCCGCCTCGATCCGGGAAAGGGAGATGAGATCGTCGATCAACCGCTGCATCCGCCGCGCCTCGCCGTCCATGATCGCAAGGAAGCGTTTGCGCGTTTCCACATCGCGGCCCAGATCAGGGTCGGCCAGCGTTTCGATGAAACCCAATATCCCGGCCAGCGGGGTGCGCAGTTCGTGGCTGGCATTGGCGACGAAATCGACGCGCATCTTTTCGGCGGCATGGGCGCCGCTGTGATCGGCCAGATGCACCAGCCGCCGGACCTGTCCCGGCTCACCCACCGGCGCGATGCGCATCTGCCAGCGTTGATCGCGGGTGCCCAGACCCACCAGTTCGATCATCACCGGCTCTGCCATGGGCGCCAGGCTGGCAAGCCGTTCGGCGGCAGCGGGATGGCGGATGGCGATGCGCGCATCCTCCCCCTCGATATGCGCGCCCAGCAGGCGTTTCGCGGCGCGGTTGGCGGACAGGATTCGGCCCCGCTCGATCAGCATCAGCGGGTCGGAAATGCCCTCCAGCAATCCGCGCGCATCGGGATGGGCGACGATGTCGGGCACTTCCATGACCGCCGATGTCGGCTTTTCGGCGCGGCCGTTGCCGCCAGCGGCGATGATCAGGATTACCAGCCCCGCCAGCACCGGCAGGATGATGTGAAGCGGTTTCGCGCCGATCATCAACGCGCCGCCGGTCGTCAGCAACAGGACAGCGAGCGAAGCGGTGATCTGGGATGTCGAGAGGCGATTCATGGTTACCATGGTTGGATATTGGGCGCATTTGCTGCAAAGCCTGTCGCAATAGCGTGCAATTTTTACATTTTGGCAAGCGCGATAGCGGATCAGGATGACATGAGCGAGCCATTGCCACCCGAGAAGAATGCCGAATCGCCCGATGCCGGGTTGAATCCGGCCGTTCCTTCGCGCCGTCAGTTGCTGATGGGCGGAGCGGTGGCGGCATCCGCCATTGTGTCGATCCGCCCGGCACTGGCCAACACCGCGGCTTCGGTGCTCAATTGCACGATCCCGGTGCCGGATCAGGGCCGTTCGGGCAATTATATCGCGCCCAATGGTCAGGTCGTGCCTGCGGGCACGCAGGGGGCCTTTCCCGGCGCCGGACATGGCTTTACCGGGGAGCAGGTGAAGCAGGCGCTGCGCGGCGGTCGCCTGCCGGGCACCGGCTATGACCAGAATCAGGCCTATCTGAACTATATCCGCCGTCTCCAGTCGGGGGCGAGCGGCTTTACCTGCTACGCATCGCTGCAAATGCCGCGTTAGGCACTTGGCTACTCCTTTGCCCTAAGGGTGGCGGGACGCTCCCACTCCTGGAAGGCCATTTCGTGACCATGCCCCGCCGCTATTGCCAGGACAGCCCCGACGCCACTGCGTCCTGTGTGCTGGACGACATGGTGCTGCTCTACCATCGCCCCTCGGGGCAGACCCATATGGTCATCAGCCCGGTGCCGGAGATTTTGGCGACGCTGGACGATGGTGCGGCGCTGACGGCGGGCGAGGTCCTCGGCCAGTTGGCCCGGCTCTACGATCTGGGTGCGACGGAAGAGGCGCTGCCGCAGGTCGAGGCGCATCTCGTGGAACTGACGGCCCTGGGACTGGTGCGCGTCGCGTGAAGCACGCGCTCTCCCTGAAGATCGGTCCCGCGACCTTCCGCATCGGATCGGCCTGGCGACAGCCGGTCGAGGCACTGGCGCGGCTCTATGCCGATTATCCCGCGCCTGCGGACGAGATTGCCGATTTCACCGTCCGGCTGGAGCCGACCAGCCCTTTCCGGCGCTGGTTTCGGCCGTCCATCTTCATCACCGGCGATCATGGGCTGGCCGATGCCGCGCCGATGAGCCTTGCCCATGGCCTGCTGGCGGCGGAAATGGGGATGAACCTGCAAATGGCGCTGGGCTGGCGGCGGCATCTGCTGCTGCACGCATCCAGCGTGGAGAAGGGCGGTCGGGTGTTGGTGATGACCGGCGAGTCCGGTTCCGGCAAGTCCACCCTGGCCGCGCAACTGGGGGAGCGGGGCTGGCGGCTGATGGGCGATGAGTTCGCGCTGCTCGATCTGGAAACTGGGGCGATCTTCCCCTTTCCGCGCCTTGTCTCGCTCAAGAACCGTGCCATCGACGTGCTGGCGGCGGAGGCTCCGCCGGGGCGCATGGGACCGCTGCTCGCGGGGACGGCGAAGGGGGATATCCGCCACCTCGTTCCTCGCGGCGATGCGGTCGGACGGATGAGCGAGGGGGCTTTGCCCGCGCTGCTGCTGTTTCCGCGTTTCGGTCATGCGACGGATGTACGGGCCGTGGGACAGGGTGAGATCTTCATGCGGTTGACCCAGGCGTCGACCAATTATGTCGCACTGGGCGAGCCGGGCTTCGCGGCGCTGACCCGCTTCGTCCGGAATGTCCCGGCACGCGCCATCGACTTTCCGTCTGGCGGTGAAGCCATCGCTCTGGTCGAGCGGCTTTGGGAGGATCTGGCATGAGCGCGCGGCTGCTGGTGCGGGCGTTGCGCGATCCCGGCGGTGTCGCGGCTCTGGATGGGCGGGGTTGGAACAGCCTGATCGCCATGGCGCGGGCGGAGCGGCTGATCGGCACGCTGGCCCTGCGGATCGGGGAGCGACCCGTGCCCATGGCGGTGCGGCCGATCCTGATGGATGCGCGGGCCGATGCGGAACGGGAGGCGCGGCAGGCGCTATGGGAAGCGGATCGGGCTGCGGAAGCGCTGGCGGGGCTGGGCGTACCGGTCGTGCTGCTCAAGGGTACGGCCTATGCGGCGGCGGGGCTGAGCGCGGGCCAAGGGCGCTTCATCGGCGATCTCGACATATTGGTCCCGCGCGAGGCGATGAAGGATGTCGAGCAGGCCCTGATCGGCGCGGGATGGGAATGGGTGAAGGACGACCCCTATGACGACGCCTATTATCGGCAGTGGATGCATGAACTGCCGCCGATGATCCATGCCAGCCGGGACCGGATGATCGATGTGCATCATACCGTCCTGCCGCTGACGGCGCGGCAGACGCCGGACGCGGCGGCGATGCTGGCCGATGCGGTTCCCATTACCAATGAGTTATATATGCTCTGCCCGGAGGACCGGGTTTGCCATGCGGTGGCGCATCTGCTGGCCGATGGCGATTTGGCGGGCGGGTTGCGCAATCTTTGGGACATATATTGCCTGCTCGACGGGATCGATCCCGCGGCGCTGGAAGCGCGCGCGGCGCGGCATGGCCTTGTGCGGCATGTGCGGCAGGCGCAGCGGCTGGCGGCGGCGCTCTATGGCGCGGGTGGGCGGCTGACGCTGTGGGACCGGATCGTCGCGGCGCGGCTGTTGGCACGGGACGGATGGGGGCGGGAAAGGCGCAAGCTGCTCGGCTTTGCCTTTTATGTGCGCTCGCACTGGCTGCGGATGCCGCCTGTCATGCTGGCGCGCCATCTGTTGACCAAATGGCGCAAGGGGCATCGCCCTGCCTGAAGCGCGCTGCATCGTTATTGCACAAAACCGGTCCCCGTTTTGTGCAGGATGCTCTGGCTGAGCGTTGCCCCAAGGGCGAGCGCAGCCATGTCCGCGACGGCCAGCAGGCGTTCGGCGGATTTCCCGGCACGGGCGTCGGAGGACAGGCCGGACATGATCGTCACCATATAATCGGCCACTCTTTCCGCCTTGTCCGGGTGGGTGGGCGCGATGAAATCCACGATCCGCTGCATGCTGGCCTCCTTCCGGATGCGGGCATGGGCGGCGGCATCGGGGTCGCTGCCGCGAGCGCCCTCCAGCACGAGGCATCCCGCCGCCAAAGGATTGGCAGCGTAGATGCGGGCGGCTTCGCGCAGTAATTGGGCAAGCGCTTGCGCCGGTGGGGCGCCGGGGACCAGCAGTTCATCGACCGGCAGCGCTGAACGCGCATAGCGGGCCAGCACCTGATCGAACAATGCGGTCTTGTCCCCGAAGGCGGCGTAAAGGCTGGGCGGATTGATGCCCATGGCCTGAGCCAACGCGGCGACGCCGACTCCTTCATAACCGTGCAGATGAAACAGTGCCTGGGCAGCGTCCAGCGCCGCTTCCTTGTCGAAGGCGCGGGGGCGGCCACGGGCTTTGGATTTTTCTTTAATGACCACTACAAAATTCCTTGACCTTCTCGCTTGGTGATTTATATAGCGATCATTACAAATTTAACAAGGAATCCCTCCATGACTGATTTCTCGAACAAGAAGGTGCTTGTCCTGGGCGGCAGCCGGGGCATTGGCGCGGCCATCGTCCGCCGCTTCGCGCACGATGGCGCGACGGTCGCCTTCACCTATGCCGGGTCGCACGACGCGGCGCAGGTGCTGGCGGGCGAGACGGGGTCCAGGGCAATCCGTTCCGACGCAGCGGACCGGCAGGCGGTGATCGAAGTGGTGAGCGGCGAAGGTCCGCTCGATATATTGGTGGTGAATGCGGGTGCCCTCGTGATGGGCGATCCGCTGACGCTGGATGCCGATGCGGTCGACCGGATGATCGATATCAATGTCCGCGCACCCTATCATGCAGCGGTGGAGGCTGCGCGGCGGATGCCCGATGGCGGGCGCATCATCGTGATCGGGTCGACCAACGGCGACCGCATGCCGTTCGCGGGTGGGGCGGCCTATGCGCTGACCAAGTCGGCGCTTCAGGGTCTGGCACGGGGTTTGGCGCGTGATTTCGGGGCACGGGGGATCACCGTCAACATCATCCAGCCGGGACCGACCGACACCGACATGAATCCGGCCGATGGCCCGATGAGCGCGATGATGCACGATTTCATGGCGATCAAGCGCCACGCGACGGGAGAGGAGATTGCCGGACTGGCGGCCTATCTGGCCGGACCGGAAGCGGGCATCGTCACCGGCGCGATGCACACGATCGACGGCGGCTTTGCGGCGTAGGAAAGCGAACCATCCTCCCCATCGCGATGGGGAGGATCTGAAAAGATCAGCCTTCCTGGCCGTTCAATTCCGCTTCAATATGTTCATCGCCAGCACGGTCATCGCTTCGCTGGCGGTGGCGATCACCTTGTCCGCCTCCGGCGCCCAGAACGGGCTGTGCAGGGAGGGAAGGGTGATTTCGCCCGCTTCGGCCTTGGCCATCTGGTCCGCAGGGACGCCGCCCACCCAAAAGATGAAGCTGTTGATGCTCTTGTCGGCGCGGTAATAGCGGCCAAAATCCTCACCCGCCATGGACGGCTTTGTTTCTGTCACCGTGCCTGCGGGGAAATGCGCCTTCAGCACATCCGCCATCTGGTTCGCAAAGACGGGCGGATTGTAGGTGGAGGGGGTGAATTCGTCCTTCACCGAAACCACCGGCATCCTGTCGTCGGAAATACCGGCCGCAATGGCTTCGCCACGGGCGATGCGCTCTATGCCGTGGATCAGCTTTTCGCGGGTCTGGTCGGAATAGCTGCGCACGGTCAGCAACAGCTTCGCGTCATCGGGGATGACATTATGCTTGGCGCCGCCCATGAAGCTGCCCACCGTGACCACGGCGGGGTCGAACGGGTCCTGTTCCCGGCTGACCAGCGTTTGCAGCGAGGTCACGATCCGCGCGCCCAGCACGATCGGGTCGCGGGTGGTTTGCGGATAGGCGCCATGGCCGCCCGTGCCCCGCACCAGCAGGTCGACGCTGTCGACATTGGCGAGCGCGAAGCCGGGCGTGTAGCCGATCTTGCCCGCCTCCAGATTGGCCGCGTCGTGGAAGGCGATGGCATGGGTCGGGCGGGGGAAACGGGTATAAAGCCCGTCCTCCAGCATCAGCCGGGCACCGCGCCCCACTTCCTCGGCGGGCTGCAGGATCATGACCAAAGTGCCCTTCCACTGGTCCTTCATGGAAGACAGAAGGCGCGCCGTCTCGATGAAGGCGGTCATGTGCGTGTCATGGCCGCAGGCGTGCATCACGCCGGTTTCGGTGCCGTCGGCGGTCTTGGCCTTGACCTTGGAGGCAAATTCCAGCCCGGTCTGTTCGGTGACGGGCAGCGCGTCCATATCGGCACGGATCAGCAGTACCGGGCCGGACCCGTTTTTCAGCACCGCGACGACGCCGGTGCCGCCGACCCTGTCGGTGACGTCGAACTTCATGGCCTTGAGACGGCGGGCGAGCTTGGCGGCGGTGGCGGTTTCCTGTTCCGACAGTTCAGGATTGGCGTGCAGGTCGCGATAGAGCGTCATCAGCCCGTCCATGTCCTTCGCGATGGTCGTCGCGATGGCATTGGGCTGCGGGGCAGCAGCGGCGGGCGTTCCCGCTTTGGTCTGCCCATGGGCAACAGAGGAAAGACTGGCGGCGGCCATGATGGCCGTCAACGCATGACGCATCGATATGTTCTCCCTGGAAGGCGAGGGGAGCATAGGAAGAATTTATCGACCTTTTAAGGGTGATTATGCGGCAGTTGCGAAACAAACATCCTCCTCCCCGGATGGGGAGGAGGAAAAGAGGCCGTCACGAGGCCGTCACGAGGCCGTCACTGGGCGGTCCAGCCGCCGTCGATGCTCATATTCGCGCCGGTGATGTTGGCGGCGGCATCGCTGCACAGGTAAAGCGCCATGGACGCCACCTGCTCGACCGTCACGAACTGCTTGGTCGGCTGCCCGGCGAGCAGCACGTCGTTCATCACCTGCTCGCGGGTCATGTTGCGCGCCTTCATCGTGTCGGGGATCTGGTTTTCCACCAGCGGCGTCCAGACATAGCCCGGCGAAATGCAGTTGGCCGTCACGCCGAAGGTCGCCAGTTCCAGCGCCAGCGTCTTGGTGAAGCCCGCCAGCCCGTGCTTCGCCGTCACATAGGCGCTCTTGAAGGGGGATGCGGTGAGCGAATGGGCGGAGGCCGTCTGGATGATCCGGCCCCACTTCTTTTCCTTCATGGTGGGAATGGCGAGGCGGGAGGTATGGAAGGCGCTGGTCAGGTTCAGCGCGATGATGAGGTTCCACTTGTCGACCGGGAACTCCTCCACCGGCGCGACATGCTGCATCCCGGCATTGTTGATGAGGATGTCGACGCCGCCAAAGGCATCCGCCGCTTCCTTCATCATCGCCTCGATCTGGTCGACCTTGGTCAAGTCATGGCCGCTGTAGAGCGCCCTGGCGCCGCTCAGGCCCTCCAGCCCGACCCGCTCCTTCTCGATCGCATCCGCGTCGCCGAAGCCGTTGATGACGACATTGGCGCCTTCCCCGGCCAGCGCCTTGGCATAGGCGAGGCCAATGCCGGAGGTCGATCCGGTTATGAGGGCGGTTTTGCCGGAAAGCGATTTGCTCATGCCTGCTTCTCCTTGAGATGGTCGGGGGCGTCGAGGTCGAAGGTGGAGCTTTTCCCGTTGACGATGTTGCGGGCGATCAGGTCGCCCTTGTGCATCACTTCCTCCACCGCGTCGCGGCCCTGCGACCAGTGGTCCAGCATGGTGGAGCGGGAAAATTCGAAATCGCGGGCACCGCTTTCCCAGGCGCGGCTGCGATAGATCAGGTGAACGATATTGACCGATCCCACGTCCAGGAACTGGCGCAGACGCTGGGCGTCGGCATCGTCCTGCAATTCGGGGGGCAGCTTGTCGAGCAGGGCGCGGATCGCCTTATGCTCCTTGCGCAGCCGCAGATACTGGTCCGTCACCTGCCGGGTGCGGCTGGAATATTGGATGTCCTTGGTGCGCGAATAGACGTCCGTCATCTGCCGGGGCATCGGACCTTCGGCGGGGAACAGATCGACCTGGAACACCAGCATGTCGTCGGTCTGGTGATCCAGCACATGGGCGAGCGGGGTGTTGGAGACGATGCCACCGTCCCAATACCAGCGCCCGTCGATCTCGACCGGCGGCAGGCCGGGGGGCAGGGCGCCCGACGCCATGATGTGCCGTGCGTCGATTCGCGTGTTGCCGCCGGGACCGCGCGTGTCCCAATAGGCGAAATTGCCGCTTTCCACGTCCACCGCGCCGACCGACAGGCGCACCGGCCCGTCATTCAGCAGATCCCAGTCGACGCAGGCGTTCAGCGTCTCCCTGAGCGGCGCACTGTCATAGAAGCTGATCGCGCCCGGCGTGCCCTCCGGCATCAATGGCGCGGGCCACAGGCGCGGACGGAACATGCCCGGCACGCCGAAGGTCGCGACCGTGCCCGCCGCCATCAGATGGGCGGCTTCACGGATATGGTTGATTTCGGGCAGGACGATATTGGGCATGCCGCCCGATACGGTCAGCCAGAATTTCTTGAGGCGGTTGAGCCGCTTGTGCGGCGGATTCCCGGCGATGATGGCGGCGTTGACCGCGCCGATGGAGATGCCCGCGACCCAGCTGACGTCGATTCCCAATTCGTCGAGTCGTTGATAGACGCCCGCCTGGAAGGAACCGAGCGCGCCGCCGCCCTGCAGCAAAAGGGCGACTTCGCGGGGGAGAGGCAGCGGTGTATTGGCGCGGTGGCGCGGTTGAGGTTCGGTATCGGCCATGTCGCAGTGCAATATAGAGTTCTCCAGCGGCATTCCAACTGCCATCGTTCCTTTTGCCTGTCGCGTTACAATCTGTTCACGGGTGCAACCGGCGGCGCATGCCAGCCGTTCCCCCCGGCGGTCGAATGGATTAGGCAAGGCGTGGAAAGAGAGGGACAAGATGCGGCTGGACGACGAACAGGAAAGCACGAATTTTGAGGTTCAGGACGGCCGCGGCGGCGGGTTTGGCGGCGGCATGGGCGGCGGTCTTGGATTGTTGCTGCCCCTGATCGGCAGCCGCTTTGGCTGTGGCGGGATCGTCGTGGTGCTGATCGTGCTGGCGGTGATGGGCGTCAATCCGCTGAGCCTGATGAGCGGCGGCGGCGGCCAGATGCCGCAAAGCGGGGAAGTGAGTCGCGATGCGTCCAAGCTGAGCGCCATCCAGCATTGGTCGCTGAAGGTGCTGGGATCGACCGAGCGGGTATGGGGCCAGGTCTTCCAGCAATCCGGCCAGCAATATCAGCCGACGATCCTGTCCTTCTATTCGCAGAGCGGCACGTCGGGTTGCGGCGCGGCGCAGAGCGCCATGGGTCCCTTTTACTGCCCCAATGACAAGAAGGTCTATCTCGACACCGATTTCTTCACCGAACTGACCCAGCGTTTCGGCGCGCCGGGCGATTTCGCGCAGGCCTATGTGATCGCGCATGAGGTCGGCCATCATGTGCAGGATCTGGAAGGCACGCTGGGTCAAGTGAACAGGCAGCAGCGCACGGAGAGCGAAGAGCAGGGCAATGCGCTGCAGGTGCGGGTGGAATTGCAGGCGGACTGTTATGCGGGGGTCTGGGCCAAGCGCACCGGGCTGATGGAGCCGGACGATCTGGAAGAAGGGATGAAGGCGGCGCAGGCGATCGGCGACGATACGCTGCAAAAGGCGGCCGGACGGCGGCCGGTGCCGGAGAGCTTCACCCATGGCACCAGTGAGCAGCGCATGACATGGTTGCGCAAGGGGCTGGACAGTGGCGATCCGGCCCAATGCGATACGTTCAAGGGGGTGTAGCCCTTATTGCAGGACTTTGTCGGACTGCGGCGGACGCGCTTCGTCCGGGGTGAAGGGCTGCGACACGGTTATGGGCGGCAAGCCGGCGCCGGGCGCCAGAACGGGCTTGCCGGCATCCGGCACGGGCTGGCCGAAGGACGCTGCGTCGCCGGGCGGAACGCCGATGGGCGCGTTGACCGGGGCGCTGACCGCAGGAGTGTTGGCAACCGTGACGGGCGGAACCGGCGCAACGGCGGAAGGGGCCGTCGGCTGGTTCGTCCGCGGCACGAAGCTTTGCACCGTCAATACGATGATCGGCGCGGCGATCAGGGTTACGGCAGCAAAAGCCTTGTAGATCATGGTGATGCATCCCGTGAAAGTCGCATCATCCTAGAACGGGTTGGTAAATAAATTGCTGTCTGCCCGCTGTGGCCGGTTCCGTCAGTGCCGGTCCAGCTTCGCCAGCAGGTCCAGCATGTCGTCGGGCAGGCTGTCCCGCCCGGTACGGAAGGTGGAACGCAGCGCGTTGCCAATGCCTTCATAGGGCTGCGGAACGCCGACCGTCAGCACGCGGCGAATCGCGCCACCCTGTATCTTCGTCGACGGGCTGAGGGGCTTGCGTTGCATTTCCATGTCCAAATAACTGTTCAGGCGCGTAAAAGTTTCTGGCATTCGTCGCAAACGCACGCGATATCGGCTCCATTATGGGACAGGTACGGGTGACGGACGCTAGGGCGGCTGCGGCAAGGATGCGGGCATATTCGCCATTTCTGGCGAGGCAGATGGATCGTTTCCCGGACATCGCCGGACTTCTGGAAAGCGGAGATTTCGAGGGAGCATGGGC
This sequence comes from Sphingobium sp. EM0848, assembly GCF_013375555.1. Classification (NCBI taxonomy): domain Bacteria; kingdom Pseudomonadati; phylum Pseudomonadota; class Alphaproteobacteria; order Sphingomonadales; family Sphingobiaceae; genus Sphingobium; species Sphingobium sp. EM0848. The sequence goes on along the minus strand of NZ_JABXWB010000001.1, from coordinate 1,841,833 downwards.
CGCCGCGCAACAGGTGGCGGCGCCTGATGACGGCATTGCCCGTTCCTTGCGGCGCAGGCGCGGCGCGGTGGCGCTGGTGACGGCGGCGGCGGATCTGGCGGGGGCATGGGATGTCGACCGGGTCACGCGCACCCTGTCCGATTTTGCCGATCAGGCGCTGGAAGAGGCGCTGGCCGCCGCCATGGCGGAGCGCTATCCCGATGCGGAAAACCGGGGGTTCGTCGTGTTGGCGCTCGGCAAACATGGTAGCCGGGAACTGAACTACTCCTCCGATATCGACCCGATTCTGCTCTACGATCCCAGGACCCTGCCTCATGGCGAGCGGGAGGACCCCGCCGATGCGGCGGTCAGGATCGGGCGGCGGGTCAGCGAATTGCTCAACGCCCGCGACGGCGACGGCTATGTCTTCCGCGTCGACCTGCGCCTGCGCCCCTCGCCCGAGGCGACGCCGATCGCGCTGCCGGTGGAGGCGGCGATCGGCTATTATGAATCGACCGCGCTCGGCTGGGAGCAGGCGGCGTTCATCCGGGCGCGTCCGGCGGCGGGCGATCTGGCGCTGGGTGATTATTTCATGCAGGCGATCCGGCCCTTCGTCTGGCGGCGCAGTCTGGATTTCGGCGCCATCGACGCGATCACCGACATGTCACGGCGTATCCGCGACCATTATTCGCAGGGGCAGGCCTTCGGGCCGGGATATGACCTGAAGCGCGGGCGCGGCGGCATAAGAGAGGTCGAATTTTTCGCGCAGGTCCACCAGCTCATCCATGGCGGGCGCGATCCGTCGCTGCGTTCGGGCAACACGCGGGAGGCCCTGCGCGCGCTGGCGGCGGCGGGCGTGTTCGAACCGGAGGTCGCGGCAAAGCTGGACGATGCCTATGTCCTCTTCCGCACCATCGAACATCGGCTGCAGATGGTGGAGGACCGCCAGACCCATGAATTGCCCAAGACGGCGGAGGCGATGGACAATGTCGCCCGGCTGCACGGGCTGAAGGGCGGCGCGGCGCTGCTCGACCTGCTGCGCCCGCAAGTGCAGTGGGTGGGCAGCAATTACGACCGGCTGACCCCGGCGGCGGAGCAGGAATCGCTGTCGCATGATGAGGACCGGCTGAAGGAGCAACTGGCGGGGCTGGGCTTTGCCGAGCCGGAAACGCCGGTTGCGCGGATCACGCGCTGGCGCTCCGGCACGATCCGCGCGCTCCGCAGCGGGGCCTCGCGTGAGGCGCTGGAGGAATTACTGCCGGGGCTGATGCGCACGCTGGCCGCCGCGCCCGATCCGACGCGGGCGCTCAACCGGCTGGACGACCTGATCGGGCGGCTGCCGAGCGCGATCAACTTCTTCAAGCTGCTGGCGGCGCGGCCGGGGCTGGCGGAACTGCTGGCGGAAGTGCTCAGCCATGCGCCGACTCTGGCGGACGCGTTGGGGCGGCGGGCGGAATTGCTCGACGGCCTGATCGACACCTCCGCCTTCGATCCGCCGCCCGCCGTCGAGGCGCTGGCGGACCAGTTCGCCCGGCTGGAGGAGGGCGAGGATTATCAGGCCCTGCTCGACCGGGTGCGGCAACGGGTGAATGATCGCCGCTTTGCACTGGGCGCGCAGATCATCCGGGGCGGCGATCCATTGGAGGCGGGACGGGGCTATTCGCGCGTGGCGGAGGCCGCCATCGAGGCGCTGAGCGCCGCCACCGTGGCCGAGTTCGAACGTGCCCATGGCAAGGTGCCCGGCGGCGAGATGGTGATACTGGCGCTGGGCAGGCTGGGCGGCGGGGTGCTGACCCATGCTTCCGACCTTGATCTCGTCTATCTGTTCACCGGCAGTTTCGAGACGGAATCCGATGGTCCCAAGCCATTGGGCGCGACGCAATATTTCAATCGTCTTGGCCAGCGGATCACCAATGCGCTGTCCGTGTCGACGGCGGCGGGACCGCTTTACGAGGTCGATACCCGGTTGCGGCCCTCGGGCGCGCAGGGCTTGCTGGCGGTCAGCCTTGACAGCTTCGCGCGCTATCAGCGGGAGGAGGCGTGGACCTGGGAGCATCTGGCACTGACCCGCGCCCGGCCGGTGTTCGGGTCGGATGCGGCGCGGGCGGCGCTGAACGCGATCCTGACCGAAACGCTGGAACGGCCGCGCGATTTCGATGAACTGGCCCGTCATGCCGTGAAGATGCGTGGCGACATCGCCAGACATAAGGCGCCTGCGGGCGACCTTGACGTGAAGATGGTGCCGGGCGGGCTGGTCGATCTGGAATTCCTGATCCACGTCACCCAGTTCCGCCATAACATGGCCTTCGATCCCGATTTGCGCGCGGCGCTGGAGCAGCTTGTGGCGGCGGGGCATCTGTCGGCTGAACTGATCGCGGCGCATGACCTTATCACGCGTTTCCTCATCGTTTCCCGCCTCGTTTCGCCCAAGTCGACCGAGCCTCCGCAGGCGACGCGGCCTCTGGTCGCGAGGGCCTGCGGGGTCGAAAGCTGGGACGCGCTGCTTGAAAGCTACCGCCAGGCCCGGCAAAGGGTGCGCGAAGCCTGGGATGCGCTGGCTGCATCTTTTACGGAGGAATGACGATGCTGGATGTGGGCGATGTCGTGCCCGATGTGGGGCTGAAGGATGCGGATGGCGTGGATTTCACGCTGGAGCGCTATCGGGGCAAGCCGCTGGTCGTCTATTTCTATCCCAAGGCGGACACGCCCGGCTGCACCAATGAGGCGAAGGATTTCACGGCCCTGTCCGCCGATTTCGCGGCGCTGGGCATTCCGGTGGTCGGCATTTCGAAGGACAAGCCCGCCAAGCTCAGGAAATTCGCCGATAAATATGGCCTGACCGTCACGCTGGCGTCGGACGAGCCCGGCGATATGTGCGAGGCCTTCGGCACCTGGGTCGAAAAGTCGCTTTACGGCCGCAAATATATGGGGATCGAGCGGGCGACCTTCCTGATCGGCGCGGACGGCAGGATATTGCGCGTCTGGCCCAAGGTGAAGGTCAAGGGCCACGCCGCCGAGGTGCTGGAGGCCGGACAAGCGCTTTGAGCCTGCCTGTTTCGACAAATGGCGTGGGCGTGGCCTGCGCCCATGTGTTGCTGACGCCCGATCCCGTCGCCAAGCTGATGGCGGCGCGGGCGGTGGCGCGGAATTGGCGGCTGGGGCGATTGGCGCATCGTTTCGACGTGGCGATGCCGGATCGGCCCGCCCGGCCCGACAAGCCGGAGCTTCTGCCGCCCAACCAGATGCCCAAGCGCGGCAAAATCGGCTCCGACCGGGCGCGGATCGCGATGCTGCATGCGCTTGCCCATATCGAATTCGTCGCGATCGACCTTGCCTTCGATCTGATCGGGCGCTTCGGAGGAGAGTTTCCGCCGGAATTTACCGATGAATGGATGCGCGTCGGCGCCGACGAGGCGATGCATTTCGCGGTGCTCGACCGGAGGTTGCGGCAATTGGGCAGCCATTATGGCGCGCTGCCCGCGCATGACGGGTTGTGGGAGGCGGCGCGGGAGACGGCGCATGACGCGCTGGCCCGCCTTGCCATTGTGCCGATGGTGCTGGAGGCGCGGGCGCTCGACATCACGCCCGCCACCGTGGCGCGGTTCGAGGGGGCGGCGGACGAAGCCTCCGCGCGTATCTTGCGCAGGATTATGACGGATGAGATTCGGCACGTCGCGGCCGGGACGACATGGTTCGGCCATGCGACGAAGCGATTGGGGCTGGACCCCGCAAATCATTACCAAATCCTTGTGAAACGCCACTTTCGTGGAGCGTTGAAGCCTCCATTCAACGACTCGGCGCGTCGACAAGCCGGTTTAACGCGGGAATTTTACACTCCGCTTGCACAATAGGCCGCGACATGGCCTTCTAAGGTCAGCGGGTGGCGGCATCAGCCGCATTTTGGTTAACGTGGGGATAGCCGAGAGGCATAAGCCTCCGGTCAATAGTCGGGGTCGGCATGTTGGTTCTTCAGTCTGAAAATGCGCGCGCGGCGCGATGGTTCCGTTCTGCTCTTAAAATTGCCGGTGCTGTCGGCATGGCAGGGGCACTTTGCGCTGCAATTCCTGCCCAGGCGAAGAGCGACGACGACGATCCCTATGGAGACGCCTCGGAAATCAACACCAGCGCGCTTGGCCCGGCCGATGTCGGCTTTTCCAACCTCTTCTCCAGCCTTCAGCGGCTCGACGGTCAGAGCAAGGCGAGCAACAACATTCCTTCGGGGCGTCCGGTAGCCAAGCTGTCGCTGACCTCCAATTTCGGCGTCCGCTCCGACCCCTTCAACGGCGGCGCCCGGATGCACAAGGGCATCGACATTCCCGGCCCGATGGGCACCCCGATCTACGCGACCGCCGACGGCATCGTCAGCCGCGCCGGCTGGGCCAGCGGTTATGGCAATCTCGTCCAGATCTCGCATGGCGGCGGCATGGAAACGCGCTACGGCCATATGTCGAAGCTGCTGGTTTCGCCCAACGCCTATGTCCATCGCGGCCAGCTGATCGGCCTGATGGGCTCGACCGGCCGCTCGACCGGCAGCCATCTGCATTATGAAGTGCGCGTTGACGGTCAGGCGATCAACCCGATCCCCTTCGTCGCCGGTCCCGACTATCTGGTGGCGATGAACACCAAGCCGCCGGTCGCCATGGGCGGCCCGACCAAGGCCCAGGAAAAGGCTGCGGACGAATAAGTTCCTCATTTTTCTGTCTTTCCAAAGGCCCGGCGATGCGAGAGCTTGCCGGGCCTTTTGCGTGACCCTATCTAGATGCCATGGCTGAGATCGATCTGACCCCTTCTGCCGCTGCCCGTGTCGCAGCCATTGCCGCCAAGCAGGGCAAGCCTGCCATATTGCGCCTTGCGGTTGAGGGTGGGGGCTGTTCGGGCTTCCAATATCGTTTCGGCCTCGCGGAAGCGGTGGAAGCCGATGACGTCGCGGTGGAACGGGACGGCGTCACGCTGGTGGTCGATGACGTCAGCCTTGATCTGGTGCGCGGATCGGCGGTCGATTTCGTGTCCGATCTGGGCGGCAAGGCGTTCAAGGTGACGAACCCCAACGCCACCGCCGGTTGCGGCTGCGGCACGAGTTTTTCGGTCTGATCGTCGCGGCGGGCCAGAACTGAGCTTGCCGAAGGGCGGCCCACCTCTTCCCGTTGTCGCGTCGTTTTCACGAAAAACCGGTTCCCACTTTTTCGCACGATGCTCTAGGGATGCGCGCAAGGAGATTTCGTCCATGCGCATCGCCACTTTCAACATCAACGGGATCAAGGCGCGACTGCCGCGTCTGCTGGAGTGGCTGGACGAGACCCGGCCGGACATTGCCTGCCTTCAGGAAATCAAGACGTCCGACGACACCTTTCCCCTGAAGGATATTGAAAGCGTCGGCTATGGCGCGATCTGGCATGGGCAGAAGGGGTTCAACGGTGTCGCCATATTGGCGCGCGGAGAGACGCCGGCGGAGGTTCGCCGTGGCCTTGAGGGCGAGCCGGAAGACGAACATAGCCGCTATCTCGAAGCCGATGTGAAGGGCGTGCGCGTCGCCAGCATCTATCTGCCCAACGGCAATCCGCAGCCGGGACCGAAATTCGACTATAAGCTGCGCTGGATGAAGCGGCTGAGGGACCGTGCCGCCGAAATCTGGGCTGAGGAAGTGCCCGCCATCCTGGCCGGCGACTATAATGTCATTCCGCGCGACAAGGATGTCTATTCAGTGAAGGCCATGGCCGACGACGCGCTGATGCAGCCGGAAAGCCGTGCGGCCTATCGGCGTCTGCTGGGCGATGGCTGGACCGACGCCATCCTCTCGCGCCATCCGGCGGGAGGGGTGTGGACCTATTGGGATTATCAGATGAACGCCTGGCCGCGCGATGCGGGCTTTCGGATCGATCATCTGCTGCTGAGCCCTGCTGCGGCGGACCGGCTGATCGATGCGCAGGTGGACAGGGATTTTCGCGGGCGGGAGAAGGCCAGCGACCATGCGCCGACCTGGGTGGAACTGACTGAATAATTTTACCCGGACAATATTGACTCAATAATATCCGGGTAATAATGATCATGCCGAAGGAGATTTCGGCATGACCCGGACTTTGACGGCTTTTGCGGGCGACCTCTGGATCGCGACGGGCGATGAGGAAGAGGTGCGCGCCGCCCTCCATGCCATGGGGGAAGAGGCGCAGAACCTGCTGCTGTTCGATGACGGTAGCGGGCGGCAGGTGGACATCGATTTGCGCGGCCCTGCGCCGGAGCCGAGCCGTGGACGCGGGCGGCCGAAACTGGGCGTGCAGGCGCGGGAAGTGACCCTGCTGCCCCGGCATTGGGACTGGTTGGCATCGCAGCCCGGCGGGGCTTCGGTGACGCTGCGGCGGCTGGTGGAGGCGGCGCGCAAGGCTGCCCAGGACAAGCCATCGCCCCGTGCGGCGATGGACGCGGCCTATCATTTCCTGACCGTGATGGCGGGGGATCGGCCGGGTTATGAAGAGGCCATGCGGGCGCTCTATGCCAAAGACAAAGCGGGTTTCGGGCAAGCATCGGCGGATTGGCCGAGCGCCGTTCGCGACCATGGAGCGGCGCTGGCAGAGGCGGCGTTCGATTAGGCGCGGAGCCTGAACAGGTTCAGGCCCGCGCCTCCTGCGCCGCCTCCGCATAGGTGCGATGGAAATGCCCGGCGAGCGCGATGTGAATGCCCGCTTGCGCTGCCGCCCGCACCGCGTCCTCATGCCGCCCGGCCGCTTCGCTATATTCATTGCCCCAGCCGATCGGCATGGCGAAGAGCGGGTGGTTGAGCCAGGCGGCGGCCTGTCGGAACAGGTTGCGCATGGCCCGCTGGGTGAAATCGCCGCTGATGATGACCAGATCGGGCCGGTGCTGTTGCAGCCAGACTTCGGCGGTGGCGACGATTCTGGGGTCATGCGCGCCGAAATGAATGTCGGACAGATGGGCGATGCGGGCCATCGCTCATGAACGAGTGCCGGCATGAATTGGTTTCGGACCTCACTGCCGGCTCACGAGTATTTAAGGCATGGAAACAAAATCCCTGCCGCGGGAGGCGGTGTTGATCGTCAATGTGCATTCCCGCCGGGGAGAGGCTCTTTTCAACGATGCGAAAGCCCTGCTGGAGCGTGCGGGCATGCGCCTGATCGCGGCGCATGCAGTCAAGGAACCGGACCGATTGCAGGGCATGGTGCGGCAAGCGGTCGGGCAAGGTGCGCCTATGGTGATCGTGGGCGGCGGCGACGGGTCGTTGTCCGGCACGGTGGATGAACTGGTGGGCAAGGATTGCGTGTTCGGCGTGCTGCCGCTGGGGACCGCGAACAGTTTTGCGCGGACGCTTGGCATTCCGCTCGATCTGGAGGGGGCGGTGGCGGTCATTGCCGGTGGCCAGCGGCGGCGGATCGACCTCGGCATGATCGGGCATGATTATTTCGTGAATGCGGCGTCGCTGGGATTGTCGCCGATGATCGGGGACACGGTGCCGCACAGGCTCAAGCGCTATCTCGGGCGGGTCGGCTATCTGTTCTGGGCGGTGAAATGTTCGGTCGGCTTCCGCGCCTTTCGGCTGGTGCTGGACGATGGCAGCGGCGAACGGCGCATGTGGTCGACAGAGGTGCGCATCCTGAACGGTCCCTATCATGGCGGGGTGGAACTGTCCGATCAAGCCGATGTGGATACGGGGGAGATCGTGATTCAGGCGGTGGTCGGGCGCAGCCATGCGCGGCTTGCCTGGGACTGGTATGCGAAATTCTTCAAGCTGCGCGACAAGGACGCGCATACGGAGGAATTTCGCGGAAAATCCTTCCGCGTGGAAACAGTGCCGCCGCAGCGCATCTCCATTGATGGGGAGGTGCTGGCGAAAACGCCCGCCACGGTGAAGATCGCGGCGGGCGCTGTGGATGTGGCGGTGCCCTAATCCGGCCCCTCCGACTTACGGCGGAAGGTCAGAGATCCTTCTCGTACACCTGATAAACCTTGTTCACCTTGCTTTCGATGGCGTTGGCGATGGCGTTCATGCCTTGATTGTCGTCCAGCACCCAGCCGATCTCACCACGCGTCGCGCCATAGTTCGCCGTCGAGTTGCGGCGGATATATTCGATCATCATGAAGGCAAGCTGGCTCGCCATGCGGGATGATTGCAGCCGCTGCACCACGCCCATCAGCGGCACGCGCATGGTCCGCACTTGGGGCTTGCGCAGCCACCAGAGCAGCTTCGCCCAGCCGAAGGGGAATAGGGAGCCGTTGAGCGGCGCAATCGCCTCGTTCAGGTCAGGCAGCGTCATCATGAACGCAACGGGTTCGCCCTCCAGCTCCGCGATCATGATGAGGTCGTTGAAGACGATCGGCTTCAGCTGCTTGCCGAAATGGGCGACTTCCTCATCGGTGATCGGCACGAAGCCCCAATTATTGCCCCAGGCGTCGTTTAAGATACCCAGGATGATCGCCGCCTCGCTGTCGAACTTCGACTTGTCGACATTGCGGATGCGGATGCGTTCATTCTTCTCGCCCGACTGGACGATGCGCTGGATCAGCGGCGGAAATTGCTGGGTGATATCCAGCTCATAGGTCTTGAGCTGCTTGATCGGCTTGTAGCCTGCACCCTCGACCATGGCTTGATAGGCGGGCCTGGCATGGCCCATCATCACCGTCGGCGGATGGTCGAACCCCTCGATCAGCAGGCCCGGCTCCTCCCAGATGGACAGCGAAATCGGGCCGAGCGAGCGGGTCATGCCCTTGGCCCGCAGCCAGCCTTCCGCCGCCGCGATCAGCGCCGCGCCCACTTCGGCATCTTCCGCCTCGAACAGGCCGAAATTGCCGGTGCCGGGACCCATGCCCTGCTCGGCGGGTTGGCCCAGCGCCAGATGGTCGAGATGCGCGGACACGCGGCCGACGACCTTGCCGCCCCGGCGAGCGAGGAAATATTGCGCCTCAGCATGGCCGAAAAAGGGATTCTTGCCCGGCGTGATGAGGCTGTATACCTCATCCTTCAGCGGTGGCACCCAATTGGGGTCGTTGGCGTAGAGCCGCCAGGGCAGGTCGACAAAAGCCTTGCGATCGGCCTTGGACATGACGGGGGTGATCACCAGTTCGGTATTGGCCACGGGGGAGCTTTCGCTGGAGAGGTTTGGGCAGAGCAGTTCGGCGCTTGTCGGACGAATGTCAATCGGGACATGAGCGGATGGCCCAACAAGGCGAAATCGTCATGTTGCTGCCCCAATTGCAGCGCATTTACCCTTTAGGAACCACGGCATGACTGTGCACGATCCCCATATTGCAGCCGTTTCGCGGACGAAGAGCGCGATCCCCGACGATGCGGCGATGCTGCGCGCGGCGGCGGACCTGACACGTGAGCTGTCGACGGCCAAGGCATTCATCTACTGGCCCGACCTGCTGGTTTCGGCCTTTGTCGGTTATGCGGCGCTGGCCGGGGCGATCCTGACCGATGGCGTGCCGATGGTGGCGTTCGGACTGGTGGCGATGCTGGCGCTCTACCGCGCGGCGAGCTTCATCCATGAGCTGACGCATATCCGTAAAGGTGCGCTGCCGGGTTTCCGCTTCGGCTGGAACCTGATCGTCGGCATTCCGCTGATGATCCCCTCCTTCATGTATGAGGAGGTGCACACCCAGCATCATGCGCGCACCCGCTATGGCACCGCCAATGACCCGGAATATCTGCCGCTGGCATTGATGAAGCCCTGGTCGCTGCCGCTGTTCATCTTGGTGGCGGCGCTGGCGCCGGTCGGCCTCATCCTGCGCTTTGGTGTGCTGGCGCCGCTCAGCCTGCTCTTCCCGCCGCTGCGGCGGAAGGTGGTGGCGGAGTTTTCCGCGCTCTCGATCAACCCCGCCTATCGCCGCCGCGCGCCGGAAGGGGAGTTCGCGCGGGCATGGGCGTGGCAGGAGGCGGGGGCCTGCATTTTCGCGCTGGCGCTGGTCGGCAGTGTGTTCGCCTTCGGCTGGAAGCCGCTGCTGACCTATATGGCCGTGCATTCGGCCATGACCGTCATCAACCAGCTGCGCACGCTCGTCGCGCATCTCTGGGAGAATGAGGGTGATGCGATGACCGTCACCGCGCAATATCTCGATTCGGTCAATGTGCCGCCGCCGTCGCCCTTTGCCGAAATCTGGGCGCCGGTGGGGCTGCGCTATCACGCGTTGCATCACCTGCTGCCCAGCGTCCCCTATCATGCCTTGGGAGAGGCGCATAAGCGGTTGGTGACGACGCTGGCAGCGGATTCGCCCTATCATCGGGGCAATTATCCCGGCATGTGGCCGTTGGTCGGCAAGATCGCGCGCAGCACGATGGTTCGCCGTTAAAAGAAAAGGCCGGGAAACCCCGGCCTTTTTGTTATTCCTCGGTCCGGAACAGCACCGTCTCGCCCAGCAGCAGGAACAGCAGGAACGGCGCCCAGGCGGCGAGGAAAGGCGGATAGGCGCCCAGATTGCCCATGGCGAGCGAGAAATTGTCCGCCACGAAATAGGCAAAGCCCAGCGCCATCCCCATCACCGCGCGCACGAAAAGCTGGCCCGACCGCGCGAGGCCGAAGGCCGCGACCGAACCCAATATCGGCATCAGCAGGGCGGACAGCGGCCCTGACAGCTTGTGCCACAGGCTCCCTTCCAACTCCGCCGTCGGCCGCCCGGCATCGTGCAGGTCGCCGATCGCAGCCTGTAACTGGTCGAAGGTCAGGGCGTCGGGATCGATCTTGGCCAGGGTGAACTGGTTGGGACGGATATCATGTCCGAAGCGCACCGTGCCGATCTGTTGCTCGGTGCCCCGCGCCACGTCGAACTGCCGGGCGCCTTCCAGCACCCAGCTCTTGCTGGCGGCGTCATAATGGCCCTTGGGCGCCTGCACGATGGTGGTCAGCGTATTGTTGACGCGGTTGAAGATCTCGACCTTACGCAACTGGACCGCCGTGCCCCGTCCGGCGACGATGGCGGCCGTCACCAGATTATTGCCGTCGCGCACCCAAGGATTGGCCTTGACCCCGGTTTCAGGGGGCAGGGGGCCATATTCCACAGCCTGCCACGCCGAAAGCCGCGCGGTCGAACGCGCCACGATCCGTTCGTTGAAGGCGAAGCTGATGACCGCCACGCCCATCGCTGCCGCCAGCAGCGGCGCCAATATCTGATGCGCGGACAGCCCCGCCGCCTTCATCGAGATGATCTCGCTGTTCTGGTTGAGGCTGGCGAGCATGATGAGCGTGCCGAGCAACACCGAAAAGGGCAGGAATCGGGCAACGATCTGCGGTGCGCGCAATGCCACATAATGCCAGAGCTGCGCGTCGCCATTGCCGGCATAGGCAAGAATGTCGCCGGATTCGCCCAGCAGATCGAGCGTCTGGAGCACCGCGACCAGCATCGCCAGCACCGCGAAAGTGCGGGTCAGGAACAGCCGCGCCATGTACCAGCTGATCTGGCGTGACGGGAAGAAATTGAACTGATGCATGGGTCAGGCGGCTCCTTCCGCCACGGTTCGCCGTCGCCGGACCAGACCCAGCAAACGGGGAATCTGCTTGGCGATCTTGGCAAAGGCATATTCGAGCGCGGCGATCGGCTGGCCGCCGGGGCGGTGCGCGATCACATGATACATCCACAGGATCAGCCCCGCGAACAGCAGGAACGGTCCCCAAAGCGCGATGATCGGGTCGATCTTGCCCAGCGATCCGACGCCCTGCCCATATTCGTTGATCTTGTGATAGGTCACGATGAACACGATGGACAGGAATACCCCCAGCGCCGAAGTGGATCGCTTGGGCGGAATGGCGAAGGCGAGGGCCGCCAGCGGCAGCAGCAGCATCATCGCCACCTCCACCATGCGGAAATGGAAATTGGCGCGGATTTCGTTGCGCAGCTTGTCAGGCGTCGACGGATCATGGCCCATCACCACCAGTTCGGGAATGGTTTTCTCCCGATCCACGTCGCGTCCCCGGAATTTCTCGATCTGAGGCAGGTCGATCGGCAGGTCGTGGCTGGAAAAGGAGAGGATTCGCGGCGACTTATATTTCGGCGCGTCGTTGACCAGCACGCCGTTGCGCAGGCGGAAGATGATGGTGTCGGGATCGTCGGTAGCCAGGAATTCGCCCTGTGCCGCCGTCACCGCCACGGTTTGCCCGTCCTTGCCGAGAGCGCGGACGAAAATCCCCTGCAGGTTGCGCCCTTCGTCCAGGCTGCGCTCGATCCGCAGGGTCATCCGCTTGCCCAGCGTGGTGAACTCGCCCACCTTGATCGAGGCTCCCAGCGCGCCTGATCGCAGCTCAAACCGCAGCGCTTCATAAGCATGGCGGGATAGCGGCTGGACAAAGCCGACAATGCCGAAATTGAGCAGGGCGAGCGCGATCGCATACATATAGGGCACGCGCAGCAACCGGCCATAGGACAGGCCGACGGCGCGCATCACGTCCAGTTCGGACGACATGGCCAGCTTCCGAAAGGCCAGCAATATCCCCAGCATCAGGCCGATGGGAATGCCCAGCGACAGATATTCGGGCATCATATTGGCCAGCATCCGCCACACGACGCTGACCGGCCCGCCCTCCGCCGCGACGAAGTCGAACAGGCTGAGCATCTTGTCGAGCACAAGCAGCATGGCGGAGATCACCAGCGTCCCCAACATGGGCAAGGCGATCAGGCGGGCGAGATATCTGTCGGTGGCTGTCAGCATTTCTCTATGTGGTCGTCCCATCACCATGATTTGGCCGCAAACCCTGCCCATATCGGAAGACAGGTAAGTTGCGGGGCGAACAGGGGCTCGCCGTCCAGTGTCAACGGGCGGCTATAGCTTCACGGAGTAGGATGGTCATGTTCAAAGTTGCATTGGGCCTGATGTCGGTGGGGGCCTTGTTCGCCGCCGCCCCGGCTATCGCCCACGGCATGGAAATCGGGAATGATCTGGAACGCTGTTCGGCCGATTCCAAAGGGCCGGCGGTTCTGATCGATGTGCGCGGTTTCGCGGCTCCGACCGGCACGGTGCGCGTGCAAGCCTATCCCGCGACCAAGGCGGCCTGGCTGGCCAAGGGTGCATGGCTCAGCCGCATCGACGTGCCGGTGAAGGTCAGCAACGGAGAGATGCGGTTCTGCATGCCGGTGCCGCAGGCCGGCAAATATGGCATCGCCGTGCGTCATGACCGGGACGGCAATGGCAAGACCGATATTTCACGCGATGGCGGCGGCTTTTCCAACAATCCGTCGATCAGCATCTTCAACCTGGGCAAGCCGGGCGTCGAAAAGGCCGCCTTCTATGCCGGGCCGGGTGTGACGAAAATCACCATCAACCTCAAATATATGTGATCTGCCATGGTTCGCGTCGCGCTATTGTCCAATCCCAAGTCGACGGGCAACCGGCAGACGCTGCCGCGCGTGCGCAGCTATTGCGCCAACAACCCAGACATCTTCCATTATGAGGTGGAACAGGTCGAACAGATCGGCCGGGCGTTGCAGACCATCGCCCGTGTCGATCCGGTCGTCATCGTCATCAACGGTGGCGACGGCACGGTGCAGGCGGCGCTGACCGAACTGTATCAGGGCGAGCATTTTCAGGGTCGCGTGCCGCCCATCGCGGTGCTGCCCAATGGCAAGACCAACCTGATCGCGCTCGATCTCGGCATCCATGGCGACCCGATCAAGGCGCTGGAAAAGATCGTCCAGATCGCCAAGGCGGGCGTCGACGATCATGTCGTGGCGCGCGAACTGATCGCCCTGTCGGACGGCAGGGCGGAAACGCGGCCGGTGCTGGGCATGTTCCTGGGCGGTGCGGGGCTGGCCGATTACATGCTCTATTGCCGCAACCAGATCTATCCGCTGGGCCTGTCCAACGGCGTCAGTCATTTCCTGACGTTGATCGCGGTGATTCTGTCGCTCGTCTTTGGCATTCGTGCCCGATTTCTGCCGCAATCCAGCCATCCCGTGCGCATCTCCCTGATGCGAGACGGGCAATTGGCCGGGCGCTTCGCAGTGCTGATCGTGACGACGCTGGAACGGCTGCTGTTGGGTCTGGAAGCGGGCGGCAGCCAGCGCGGGCATATGAAGCTGATGGCGGTCGACCAGAATCTGCCCGCTTTGCTGCGCCTTCTCTGGGCCAGCATCACCCGACGCGTCGGCAAGGCGCAGATGCAGGGCATCCATCTGGAACAGGGCGATGTGATCCGTATCGAAGGCGATCACAGCAGCGTCATATTGGACGGTGAACTGTTCGAAGCATCGGAAGGCAAGCCGATCGTCCTGCGTTCGACCGAACCGGTCCCGTTCCTGCGGTTGGCGGCGTAACAATCCTGTTAGGAACGGGTCAGGGCTTGGGCTTGAGCGCCTCGGCCAGGGACATGGTCGCGCTGCCCCGGCGTGCGGGCCGAGCCTGACTCGGATCGGGTTTCCAACCGCTCAGAAAGACGATCGCCATCTGCTCGGCGGTCCGGCCATCGGCATCGGCCGCTGCCGCGAAATGCCGGGCGGCGCCCATCAGCGCCTCCCGCCGCAGCACCGGCGGACGGGATGTCAGCACATTGCCCGCCCCCATGCCGCGCAGGTCGTGCATCAGCCGCAGCACGTCGCCATAGCGCACGGTCAGCACGTCGCCATCCGCCACCGGCATGGTGAAGCCCGCCCGGCTCAGCAGGTCGCCCGCCGATCGCACATCGACCTGCGGATGGATATGCTGTCCCGGCCGGTCGCCTTCGCCCGCCATCAGGGCGGCGCGCAGGCGCGGAAGCGTACCCGCGCCGGTAAAGGCCGCCAGCATCAGCCCATCGGGCCGCAATATCCGCCGCATCAGGATCAGCGCGCCGGGCAGGTCGTTGACGCTGTCGAGCGTGCCGCAGGCGATCACCAGATCGAAGCTGTCGTCGGCAAAGGGCAGGGCATCCTCATCCACCTGCACACGCCCCAGCCCCCCGGCTTGCGCCCGCGCCGCCGCGAAGCCGGGATCGGCGGAGACGACCGTCTTGCCCATCGCTTCCAGCGCGACCCTGGCGCTGTCGTCGGGGCAGCCGATCACCAGCACTTCCTTCAACTCGCGCTGCACATCGCCCAGCCGGTCGAGCAGTTCGTCCAGCATTGCCCGGTAGAGAAAGTCATGTTCGGCAAAGCGCGCCACCATCCGGTCGCGCCGCTGGGCGCGCAATCGGCGGTCGAAGATGTCGGGGTTGGTCATGGCGGGCCTTGTGCATCGGCGAAGGAGTGGGAACAAGGGAGATGATGTCCCTTTCGCCGCTTCTCAAGACCATGCTGCGCCCGGCGCTCGATTATGCCCTGCCGCCCCGGTGCCCCGGTTGCGGGATGATCGTGGATGCGGACGATGCCTTCTGCCTCGGTTGCTGGAGCGGGATGCGGTTTCTGGGGGAGCCCTGCTGCGCGCGCTGCGGCGTGCCTTTCGACTATGATCGGGGCGAGGGCGCGCAATGTGGCTCCTGTCTTGCCGAGCCACCGCCTTTCGACAGTGCGCGGGCGGTGCTGGCCTATGGCGATGTCGCGCGGGCGGTCGCGCTGCGGCTCAAATATGGGCGGCGCATCGGTCTTGCCCGGTTGATCGCGCGGCAGATGGCGCGGCAGCTTCCCGAGATGGAGGATGCGGTGATCGTGCCGGTGCCGCTGCATCGCTGGCGCCTGTGGTGGCGGGGGTTCAATCAGGCGGCGTTGATCGCCCGGCATCTGGGGCGGATGACGGATCTGCCGGTCGACAACCATAGCTTGCTCCGCAGCCGGCGGACGGCGCCGTTGCGCGGCATGAACCCGAAAGCGCGGGCGAAGGCGGTGCGCGGCGCCTTTGCGCTGGCGCCGGGCCATGGCCTCAAGCGGAAGGCCGTGCTGCTGATCGACGATGTGCATACCAGCGGCGCGACGGCGGCGGCCTGCGCCCGGACGCTGAAACGCGGCGGCGCGGCGAGCGTTCATCTGCTCTGCTGGGCGCGGGTGCTGCCGGATGTGGATGATTGACAAAAGCCCGCCCAGTCACAATTTCGGCAGCCAAGGAGT
Organism: Sphingobium sp. EM0848; assembly: GCF_013375555.1. NCBI lineage: Bacteria > Pseudomonadati > Pseudomonadota > Alphaproteobacteria > Sphingomonadales > Sphingobiaceae > Sphingobium > Sphingobium sp. EM0848. Next base: position 1,825,906 of record NZ_JABXWB010000001.1, on the reverse strand, counting down.
ATCGAAACAAATGGCGAAAGTGGAAATCTATACCAAGGCCTGGTGCGGCTATTGCGCGCGGGCGAAGGCGTTGCTGGAGGGCAAGGGCGTCCCGTTCGAGGAATATGACATCACCATGGGCGGTCCGAAGCGAGAGGAAATGCTGGGCCGCGCCAATGGCGGGACGACGGTGCCGCAGATATTCATCGACGGCGCGCATATCGGCGGCAGCGACGACATGGTGGCGCTGGACCGGCAGGGCAAGCTCGACGCGCTGCTGGGAGTATAATCCGATGCGCGCCGCGATCTTCCAGATGACCAGCGGGATCGACCCCGCCGCCAATGCCGCGGCGATCGTGGAGATGGCGGCGCGCGCCAGAGGGGAAGGGGCGGACATGCTCTTCACCCCGGAAATGGCGGGTTATCTGGACCGCGACCGGCGGCGGGCGGCGGCGACGCTCCGGTCGGAGGCGGACGATCCGGTGCTGGCGGTGGTGCGCGAGGCAGCGGCGAAGCAGGGGCTGTGGGTGCATCTCGGCTCCCTGCCGCTCAAGGATGAGCGCGGCGATGGACGCTGGGCCAATCGCAGCTTCATGATCGACGACAATGGTGCCATCCGCACGCGCTATGACAAGATCCATCTGTTCGATGTCGATCTGGCGACGGGCGAAAGCTGGCGCGAATCCTCGGTCTATGGTCCGGGCGAACGGGTCGTCGCCGTCGACACGCCCTGGGCGCGCATGGGGCTGTCGGTCTGTTACGATATGCGCTTTCCCGATCTTTACCGGGCGCTCACCAATGCGGGCGCGACGGTGCTGTTGATACCGGCCGCCTTCACTGTGCCGACGGGCAGGGCGCACTGGCACATATTGCTGCGGGCGCGGGCGATCGAGGCGGGCTGCTTCGTGATCGCCGCCGCGCAGACCGGCCATCATGCCGATGGTCGCGACACCTATGGCCACAGCCTGATCGCTGACCCATGGGGGGACATTGTTCTGGATATGGGCGAAACGGCGGGCCTTGCCCTTGCGGAGATCGACCTGTCGCGCATAGAGGACGTGCGCGGTCGAGTCCCCGCGCTCGCCAATCGGCGATCATTGCCCATGGATGTGACAGTGTCGTGATTGTTTTCGACCTCAAATGCGAATCCCAAGGCCATGTGTTCGAGGCCTGGTTCGGTTCCAGCGCCGATTATGAAGACCAGAAGGCACGGGGGCTGCTGTCCTGTCCGCTATGCGGTGACATGCAGGTGAGCAAGGCCGTGATGGCGCCTGCCGTCGGCGCCAAGGGCAACAGCCGCAGCGAACTGCTGGCGCAGGTTGGTCCCTCCGACGGCGCATCGATCGCCATGGGCGCGGGCGAAGAGAGCAAGATGCGCGAACTGATCCAGGCACTGGCGCAGGCGCAGCAGAAGGCGCTGGAAAATTCCACCTGGGTCGGGCGCGGTTTTGCCGAGCAGGCCCGCGCCATGCACTATGGCGAACAGGACCGCAGCAGCATCCATGGCGAAGTCGCGCTGGAAGAGGCGCGGGCGCTGATTGCCGAAGGGGTGGAGGTGGCGCCGCTGCCTTTTCCGGTGGTTCCCCCTGAAGCAAAGAATTGACCACACCCTCCGCGCAGCATAGAGCCTTCACCGGGCGCCCATAGCTCAGCAGGATAGAGCGTCGGATTCCTAATCCGAAGGCCACAGGTTCGAATCCTGTTGGGCGCACCACGTATTCTCTCATAGCGACCCAAAATCGGGCGCGACTGTTGGCAGGCGCAGGAATGGCGCAGTTCCGCGCCTGTTTCATGGTGTGTCAGAAAAGCGGTGGCCGCAGAGACGCGATTCTGGGTCCGGGAGTCACAAAAAAGGCCCCGCGTCTCACGAGGCCTCTTCAGGTGGCACACGGTTTTTCGAGCGGCTGCTAGAAGCCGAGTGCTTCGCGCTGGCGTTTCCAGTCCAGAGGGATGGCGGCCAGCTTTATCAGGCTCCGCGGCGTGAGCGATGGCGGCTGCCGGCTGTTGCGCGACAACCGTAAATCACGCGCGATCTCTTTGATCGGCTTACCGTCCCTGTGCTCCCTGCGTATCTTGGCAATAGTCTCCACAATCAACATCCCCGTCCTCGCCGCCTGGAAGCCCAAGCCGCGACGCCTCACACTCTGGAATGATGGGGGTCAATTTTGGGCTCTGACTCATATTTGATGCAATTGGCAGGTAGGGTTTGGTTGATTTTCCAAGGAGGATCAGCAGCATGCCTCGTCGATTGCGTAATGGAGCGTTGGTGCCAGCGGGCCTGGTGGTAGAACAGGTCGACAATGCTGGAGCGGTGATGGAAATCGCGGTTCGTTCAGCAAAGCCATATTCTCGGTGCCCAAGCTGCGACGTTAAGGCGGCGGCGGTGCATAGCCATTATTCCCGGCGGTTGGGTGACCTTCCGCTGGCCGGCCGATCCGTTCGTCTGGTTCTCAATGCGCGGAGATTCCGCTGTCGGACAGCAAACTGTGCCAGACGTATTTTCGCCGAGCGCTTCGACACCGAGGTTGTGGAACCTTGGGCGCGCCGAACCAGTAGGCTCGGTTTGCTGGTCTTTCATCTCGGCTTGGCACTTGGCGGTCGGCCCGGCGCTCGTTTTGCCAATCGGCTGATGGCGCCCGTCAGCAAGGATACGCTGCTGCGGTCGATCCGTCGCCGTGGCCGTCCTGAACATGCTGCACCCACGGTGGTCGGCATTGATGATTGGGCATGGCGGCGCAATCAGCGTTACGGCACAATTATCTGCGATCTCGAACGGCGTAGGCCGATCCGTTTGCTCCCCGATCGCGAGCCTGCCACCGCACGCGGCTGGCTCGTGGGACAACAGCAGATTGAGGTCGTCGCCCGGGACCGCGGAGGTGGATATGCGTTAGCCGCCGCCCAGGCCCTTCCCCACGCCCAGCAAGTGGCTGATCGTTGGCATCTGATGGAAAATGCCAGCCACGCCTTTCTCGATGCGGTTCGCTGCTCGATGCGCGAAATCCGTACGGCGATCGGCACGACCATCGTTAATCCGGACCTGCTCACGGCGGCGGAACGCTTGCAATATGAGGGCTATCTTCGCCGACAGGAAAACAACGAAATCATTTTGAAGCAGGCAAAATCTGGGCTCGGTATCAAGGAGATCGTTCGCCGGACCGGGCGCAGCCGAGGTTATGTGCGGGCTGTGTTGCGTGGTCAGCGGACCGATATCTTCCGTACTCGGGAAAACTCCCTTGAAGCCTGGTTGCCTTGGCTCGATGCGGAATGGGCTGGTGGCCAGCGCAACGCTGCACAGCTTTGGCGGCAGATGCGACAGCAGGGCTTCGGGGGCTCGCTTCGGGTAGTGACCGAATGGGCAACGCGGAAGCGGCGGGCGGAAAAAGCGGAGGGATTGCACCGGGTTCCGTCAGCTCGAACCATCGCGCGGCTGATGATGGTAGAGCGCGAAGCTCTTTCGAGAGCTGAAACGATCACCGTCGCGGCGATCGAGGAATCCGTCCCCGAACTCGTCGAGGCACGCGACATCACCGACGCCTTCCATGTCATGCTGCGGAAGAAAGCGGCCTCCTCTCTCGATGCCTGGCTCGAAAGAGCGCGTCAAAGCCTGGTGAACTCCTTCGCCCGCGGCATGACCAAGGACATCGACGCCGTTCGGGCCGCGATCGCCTCGAACTGGTCAAACGGGCAGACCGAAGGCCAGATCACCAAGCTCAAGCTCGTCAAGCGGCAGATGTACGGCCGAGCCAAGCTTGACCTCCTGGAGGCCAGACTGATCGCGGCTGCGACATGATCTCCGTCATCAAAATTGCGTCAGAGCCAATTTTGCACGCCGCTCCACACGGCGCACTTCAATTCTGCTGACAAGGCTGCGCAGAATGTCGCCGTCCCGTCGTTTCACGGCCTCGGCCAGCTTCTGGAGGCCGGCGGCAAACGTCGGCAGGTCCGCGCTCTCGAGCGGCATGTCGATGGCGATGGCGAGCTGCAGCGGATCCCCGCACAGGATCGCGAGCCGCTCCACCACGATATTCTCCAGCTCCCGGGCTGGGATGCGCATGCCTTCGCTGCTTTCGCCATGGTGGAGCGCCCGGCTGACATAATAGCGGTAGCGGACCTTGCCCCTGGTGGCGTGGACCGCAACGAGCGGCTCGCCCCGGTCGTCGGTGACGAGGCCCGCCAGCAGGCTCGGATTTTCGGCCCTGTGCCGGGAGCGATGGCCCTGACGGTTAGAGGCCAGCATGGCCTGAACGGCATCCCACAGATCCTGCCCGACGATGGCCTCATGCAGCCCGGGATGAATGGCGTCATGATGCCGGACCTCTCCCCGATATGTCCGGCACCCCAGCATCAGATAGAGCTGGCCGCGGGTGAACGGGCGGCCCCCCATTTTCTTTCCCGTGGCCGTTGTTCGCTCGGGCGCCAGAATGCCGTCCTTCTGCAGGGCTTCGGCCAGCAGCCGCACGTTGCGGACCTCGAGATAACGCCGGTAGATGTCTCTCACGAGGGCGGCCTGCTCTGGTACGATGGCGAGCGTCCGGCCATCGGGCCGATAGCCAAGGGGCGGAATGCCGCCCATCCACACAATTATCAAATAGGACAAGATGATGGCTGTAACCAATAATGGCGAACTGCGCGGCTGGGCCAAAGAACATCTGGTCGGTTGTTCGGGCGTGACCATTCCCAGTTACAGCGCCGACCTCAAGGCGCTGAACGAAAAGGGTATCCGGCACGATATCGAAAAGATGATCGAACTGGGCTTCGGCTGGACTTTGCTCTGCACCGAAGTCGCGATCACGCCGGAGGAAAATGCGCAGTTCACCGCCATCGCCAAGGACACGGCCGGCGACCGGCTGGGCCTGTTCTTCCACGCCGGTTTCGGCACGCTGGCCGAGAATATCGAGGCGGTGCAACTGGCCGAAAAGGCGGGCGCCGACATTGTCCTGCTGTCCTACCCCTCGCAATTCTGGCCGACCTGCGAACAGGATGTGTTCGACTATAGCAAGGCCTTTTGCGACGCGACGCGGCTGCCGGTGATGTTGTTCGCGATCCCGCTCTGGGGTTTTGAGCGTTTCCATCCGATGGGCATGGGCGTGGAACTGATCCGTCGATTGCTCGACGCCTGCCCGAATATCGTGTCGGTCAAGTCGGAACAGGGCTTTCCGCTGATCGCGGGCCTCATTGAAATGTATCATCACTTCCGCGATGAAGTCGTCATCAGCTGCCCGATCGAGGGGGACTGCATTCCGCTGATGAACCATCTGGACCTGCAATTTTCGGGCACCAGCTATACCCAGTGGATGGGCGATTATTTCCCCAAGGCCTTCGGCCTCGCGCGCGAAGGCAAGTGGGAAGAGGCGATGAAGGAATATTGGCGGGTGCATCCGGCGCGCAAGGCGGCGGGCAACAGCACGGCGGCCTATATGCCCGGCGTCAATTTCATCAACCGGACCAACTGGAAATATATGGACTGGCTGGCGGGCTTCAACGGTGGTCCGTTGCGTAGCCCGACGCCACGGATACCCGATGCGCATATGAAGGTTCTACGTGCGGGCCTTTCCGCTTCGGGATGCCCGACCACGGAAGAACCGGATAGCGCCTTCATGATCGGCCGCTATCCCGGTTGAAAGAAAGGAAGCGATGATGGACAATCTTTCGGACAAGTCGCTGTGGCGCACCGCCGCCTATATCGACGGACAATGGGTCGGCGAAACGTCGCATGGCAGTTATGACCTCACCAATCCCGCGACCGGCGCGGTGCTGGCGGTGCTGCCGCGTTGCAAGGAAGCAGAAACCGACCGCGCCATAGAGGCCGCCAACCGCGCCTTTGGGCAATGGCGCAAGACGTCGGCCCAGCATCGCGCCGACATATTGCGCCGCTGGTATGAGCTGATGGTCGCCGCCCGCGAGGATCTGGCGCGCCTGATCACGCTGGAGGAGGGAAAGCCGCTTTCCGAAGCGCTGGGCGAGGTCGATTATGCGGCATCCTTCCTGCGCTGGTTCAGCGAGGAAGCGACCCGCGTGCGCGGCGACACCATCCCCGCCAAGCTCACCAGCCAGCGGATCGTGACGCTGAAGCAGCCCATCGGCGTCTGCGCGGCGATCACGCCGTGGAACTTCCCAGCGGCGATGATCACGCGCAAGGCCGGACCGGCGCTGGCGGCAGGCTGCACCATGGTGGTGAAGCCCGCCAGCCAGACGCCGCTGACCGCGCTGGCGCTGGCGGAACTGGCCGAGCGCGCGGGCGTGCCTGCAGGTGTGTTCAGCGTGCTGACGGGCAACGACACCCGTGCCATCGGCGGACGGTTGACCGGGCATGACCTGGTCCGCAAGCTGACCTTCACCGGATCGACCGAAGTCGGCCGGGTGCTGCTCCAGCAATCGGCGGCGACGATCAAGACCTGCTCGATGGAACTGGGCGGCAATGCGCCGGTGCTGATCTTCGACGATGCCGATCTGGACAAGGCGGTCGAGGGCGTGCTGGTCGCCAAGTTCCGCAACAGCGGCCAATCCTGCGTCGGCGCCAACCGCATCTATGTGCAGAACGGTATTTTCGATGCCTTTGCCGAGCGGTTCGCGGAGCGTGTTGCTGCGCTGAAGGTCGGCAACGGTCTGGAGGACGGCGTTGAGATCGGGCCGCTGATCGATGGCGGCGCAGTGGACAAAGTACAGGCGCATGTCGAGGATGCGATCGGGCGCGGCGCGAAGCTGCTGTGCGGCGGGGTGCGCAGCGAGGCGGGGGCGAACTTCTTCGCGCCCACGGTGCTGGCCGATGTCCCGGCGGACGCCGACATCGCGCGGGAGGAAACCTTCGGCCCTGTCGCCGCCCTGTTCCGCTTCCGCGAGGATGCAGAGGCCGTGGCTCTGGCCAACGACACCGAATATGGCCTTGCCGCCTATCTGTTCAGCCGCGACGCCGCGCGCATCTGGCGCGTATCGGAAGCGCTGGAGGCGGGCATGGTCGGGATCAACACCGGCTTCATTTCCAACGAGGCGGCGCCCTTTGGCGGGGTCAAGCAATCGGGGCTGGGGCGCGAAGGATCGCACCTTGGCATCGAGGAATTTCTGGAAGTCAAATATCTCTGCTGGGACGGCGTCACGCCGCTTTGATCCGCAAGGGGCAAAGGAGAGGATAAATGAACATCATCGGACCCGATACGCTCACTTTCGCCGTTGCGGACATGGAGCAGGCGACGACCTATCTGACCGACTATGGGCTGGTCCCTGTTTCGGGGGATGTGCGCCGGTTCGAGGCGCTGGACGGCAGCGGCATCGAAATCGTGGCGGAGGATGACAGCGCTTATCCCAATAGGCTGGGCACCGACAACCGGCTTCGCTGCACGACCTATGGCGTCGCCGATCAGGCGGCGCTGGATGCCGTGGCGGCGGAACTGGAAAAGGATCGCGCCGTCACGCGGCTGGCCGACGGCGGGATCGAGGTGCAGGACGATCTGGATTTCGTACTCCGCTTCGCGCTGACACGCCGCCGGGCTTTCGATGCATCGATGGAACGCAGCAATGTGGAGCGGGCCGTCAACGAAATGGGCTTTGCGGACGATTTCGTGCCCGTACCGCGCACCCTGTCGCATTTCGCGCTGTTCGTGCCCGATGTGGAAAAGGTTGAGGCTTTCTATCACCGTCTGGGCTTCCGCGTGACCGATCGGCTGGGCGGCGGGCCGTTCATGCGCCCGGCGGGGACGCATGAGCATCACACGTTGTTCCTCATCAAGACGCCGCCGCATATGAAGGGCATGGAGCATCTCGCCTTCCATGTCAGCGGGCCGGGTGAGGTGATGCGCGCGGGCGACCGTTTCTCGAAGCTGGGCCATGACAGTTTCTGGGGACCGGGGCGGCACATCATGGGGTCCAACTGGTTCTGGTATTTCAAGAGCCCGCTGGGCTGTAACGTCGAATATGACGCCGATCTGGATCAGGTCGATGACGGCTGGGTGGCGCGGGCCATGCCCTTCCATCCCGATAATGCGCAGGCCTTTCTGTTCCAGCAGCGCGAAAACTGGGTGCCGGGCGGGCCGCCTCCGGGCGTGGCCGCCACTGGGGGAGCGCATTGAGCATGGACCGTCCGTTGGACATATTGATCGTGGGCGGTGGTTTTTCCGGCCTGTCCGCCGCGATAGCCCTGTGCAGGCGCGGCCATCGGGTCGATCTGGTCGAGATCGATGGGGAATGGACGACCTATGGCGCGGGAATCAGCATCGGCGGAGCGACGCTCCGGGCGCTCAAGACGCTGGGCGTGCTGGACCGCTTTCTGGAGCAGGGCTTTGCCGGGGACGGCACGGAGTTGCGCACGCCTGACGACCGGGTGATCGCCGCCCTGCCGACGCCGCGCATCGCTGGACCGGACGTGCCGGGCAATGCCGCCGTCATGCGCCCCGTGCTGGCGCGCATCCTGGCCGAAGCGGCGCTGGCGGCCGGGGTGTCGGCGCGGCTGGGTTGCACCTTTACCGCGCTCGACAGCACGGATGGCGGGGTGGAGGCGCAGTTCACCGATGGAACGCGGGGGCGTTATGATCTGGTGATCGGCGCGGATGGCCTGCGCTCGGCAGTGCGGGCGCTGCTGTTCCCAGACAGCGTGCAGCCACGCTATAATGGGCAGGGCGTGTGGCGCGCGGTGCTGCCGCGGCCGGATCATGTCACCGGCACGATCCTCTGGGTTGGGGATGATCTGAAGGTCGGCGTCAATCCCGTCTCGCGCGATGAAATCTATTTGTTCGTCAATGAGAACCGGGCGGTGAACGAGCGGATCGACGCGGCCGAGTTCCTGCCGCGACTGCGCGGGTTGCTGGACGCCTTCCCGGCGCAGGATGTGCGGGCGATCCGCGATGCGCTGTCACCGGACTCGCACATCATCTTCCGCCCGATCGAGGGGATGTTGCTGCCGCGCCCATGGCATGTCGGGCCGGTCGTGCTGATCGGCGACGCCGTTCATGCCACCACGCCGCATCTGGCGTCCGGAGCGGGCATTGGGATCGAGGATGCCATCGTGCTGGCGGAGGAACTGGACAAGGTTCCTGGTGTCGGGGCCGCCAGTGTCGAAACGGCGCTGACGGCGTTCGAGGAACGGCGCTGGGACCGCTGCCGCATGGTGGTGGAAAATAGCGGTCGTCTGGGCGAGATCGAGGTGCAGCATGGCGACAAGGCCGAACATGCCGCGCTGATGCGGGAATCCTTCCTCGCGCTTGCGGGGGAAATCTGAGCCATGGGGATGCTCGACGATCATGTCGTGCTGGTGACGGGCGGGGGATCGGGGCTTGGCCTTGGCGTTGCGCGTTATTGCCGGGCCGAGGGCGCTCAGGTCGCGGTGCTGGACATTTCCGAAGCCAAGGTTGCGGCGGTGGCAGAAGAGTTTGGCGCCGACGCGCTTGTCATGCGCGGGGATTGCACCTGCGCCGCTGACCTAGAAGCGTGTCGGGCAGCGATCGAGGCGCGCTTCGGACGGCTGGATGCGCTGATCGGTGTTCAGGGGATTTTCGACGGCAATGTGCGGTTGCGCGATGTGCCGGTCGAGCGGCTGGACAGCCTGTTCGACGAACTGTTTCACGTCAATGTGAAGGGGCATGTCCTTGCCGCTCGCATATTCCATGCGATGCTCAGCGCTTCCAAGGGCGCGATCGTGCTGACCTCTTCCACGGCGGCCTATGCGGCCGACGGCGGCGGCGCGATCTACAGTGCGACCAAGGGCGCGATCCGCAGTCTGGTCCAGCAACTGGCCTTCGAGTTTGCGCCCGATATCCGCGTCAACGGCGTCGCCCCGGCGGGCATCGCCAACAGCCAGTTGCGCGGCCCCGCTACGCTGGGCATGGAAGCGGCCCGCCAGTCGGACATTCCGCAGGACCTCTTCCTCGCCAAATTCCGCCAGATCAGCCTGTTGCAGGACCTGCCGACGCCGGAGGATCACGGGGCCATCTACGCCTTTCTCGTTTCGCGCCACAACCGGATCATGACCGGGCAGACCATGGTCGCCGATCAGGGCCTGCTCAACCGGATGCTGCTTGGCGCGCCACTGCCTTCCGGAGAGGGTGACAATGTTCAAATATAATGAAGTCCATAAAGGCGACGAGGTATCCTATATCGAAGCCCTCTGCGACCGGGTGGAACGCAGTCTGGATGAAGGGCTGTTGCCGGTCGACGTCTTCAGCGACGAAAAAGTCTTCCGCGCGGAAATGGAGCGTATCTTCACCCGCACCTGGGTCTTTGTCGCGCATGACAGCGAAATCCCCAATTCGGGCGATTATGTCTTGCGCAAGATTGGTCTGGATCAGGTCATCGTCACCCGCGATCCCAAGGGTGGCGTCAATGTGCTGCTCAACCATTGCCGTCATCGCGGTACGGAGGTCTGTCATCAGGATCGGGGCAATGCCTCGCACTTCAAATGCCCCTATCATGGCTGGATCTACAAGAATAATGGCGATTTCGTCGGCGCGCCCGACATGCGGCAGGCCTATGGCGGCAGACTGGATGCGAAGGAGTGGGGCCTGCTGCGCGCGCCCAAGGTCGACAGCATTCACGGCTTCATCTTTGCCTGCCTCGATGAGAATGCGCCGTCGCTGCGCGACTATCTGGGTGGGGCGGCGTGGATGCTCGACTGCATCTTCAACCTGCATCCCGACGGCATGGAAGTGCTGGGGCCGCCCGAGCGTTTCATCGTGCGCGCCGACTGGAAGAGCGGGGCGGAGAATTTCTGCGGCGACGCCTATCATGTCGGCACGGCGCATTATTCGGCGACCCTGTCGGGGCTGATCCCCGGCGATGTCCGTGAAACCGGGCCGAATGCGCGGGGCTATAAATTCGATGGCGGGCACAGCTTCATCGGCCATGCGCTGCATGACTGGTTCGGTCCGCCCTTCGCCTTCTGGGGCTATCCGCCGGAGGTGCAGGAGCAGTTCGACCTGTCGCGCTTCGACGCGCAGCAGATCGAGATGATGAAGAAGGTCCCGCCCACCATCGGCACCATCTTCCCCAATTTCAGCTTCCTGCGTTTCCCGCAGCCTGCGCGGTCCGGCGAGTTCCCCATGGCCTTCACCAATATCCGCATGTGGCAGCCTTCCGCGCCCGGCGTGATGGAATTGTGGGTGTGGGAGTTCGATTGGAAATGCGCGCCGCAGCGTCACAAGGATGACAGCTATCTGGCGGGTCAGTTCGGTTTCGGTGCTGGCGGCATTTTCGAGCAGGACGACACGGCGGTCTGGGAAGGCATTGCGCGCGCCGCGACCAGTCCGTGGAACCGGCGCCTCGGCACGCAGCTCCATTATGGGCAGCTTCGCGTCGAGCCCGATCCCGACTGGAAGGGGCCGGGCGAATATTATCCGAGCATTTACGGTGAATATTGCCAGGAAGCCTTCTGGCGCCGCTGGCTGGACGACATGCGCAAGGGAGGGGCGGGCCAATGACCGACATGGAGGCCTTCCTGATCGCGCAGGATTTTCTGGCGCGCGAAGCCAAGTTGCTGGACGAGCGGCGGTTTGAGGACTGGTATGCGATGCTGGACGACGACATCGTCTATCATGTGCCGATCCGCACCGCGCAGATCGACTATGCAGAGGAAATGGCGGAGGGTGGCTATCGCATCCGTGACGACAAGGCGCTGATCCGCATCCGCATCGACCGGCTGCTGTCCGGCCATGCCTGGGCGGAGGTGCCGCCCTCGCGCACGTTGCGGCTGGTCGGCAGCCTGATCGTCGAGCGGCCCGACCCGGAGATCATTGCGGTGGAAAGCGCGCTGATTCTCTATCGCCAGCGCGGCCATGAAGCGCCGGGCGAAGTCATCCCGGTTCGCCGTCAGGACGAGTTGCGCATTACCGCCGACGGCGCACATTTGTTCAGGCGTACCGCGCTCATCACCGAAGTCGTTCTCTCGACGCCCAATCTTGGTATCTTTCTCTGAAGGTTTCCCATGTCAGCCTATCCCAAATTCATCGGCCGCGCTTTCGACCAGATCTGTTTCGTGGTCCGCGATCTCGATGAGGCCATTGACTATTGGCGCCGCGTCAATGGCGTGGAGCGCTGGTCCAAGGCTTATGATCTCGCCAAGGGGCAGGTGAACAAGAAATATTGGGGGGAGGAAGAGGACTTCCAGTTCAGCTGCGCTTATGGTTTTGCCGGCACGACCCTGATCGAACTGGCCGAGCATGATGGCGGGCGCAGCGTGTACAAGGACTGGCTGGACGAACATGGGGAGTCGATGCACCATATCGGCTTCCGGCTGGAAAGCACAGAGGACTATGAGGCCGCACTGGGCCACTATCGCGATCAGGGCATAGCGGAAGCCATGTCGGGCTGGTTCCGGGCGCCTGAAGGCAATTGCAAATGGGCCTATGTCGATACCCGGCTGCAGATCGGCTGCTATACCGAGCTTTATTATGTGGACGGGGTCGCACGGGAGGCCTTTGAGAATTTCCGTGACGGCAAATCGGACCAGTTCATTCCCGGCGCGCCGAGCGAGCGCAGGAAAGATTAGAGCCGTGCGGATGCGCGCCGGGGCTTCTTCCGTGTCGAAAGGCTTGGTGAGATAGTCGTCTGCAGCGCGGCGGCCTTCTGGTCGGTGGCGTTGCGCGTCGAGATGACAGGAAGCCACGCACCGGCCGCCCTGATGAGCGGCACCAGTTCCAGCCCGTCATGATCGGGCAGGGCGGGGGCGAGCAATATGGCGATGGCCTTGTCGCAGACGGTGGAGTCTGATGCACGATGCGGCTGAGCCAGGATATGGCTGTTGCGCATGGGCCGAGGAGGCAGAGGCCTGAACAGCGCAGTGTGCGACTTCCACAGGACATCATCGCACGAGGCGGCGATGAACGGATCAGCCGCGCGCGGCGGCCCGCACCATGTCCGCGCCTTTCTCTGCAATCATCATCGTCGGCGCGTTGGTGTTGCCAGATGTGATGGTCGGCATCACGGAGGCGTCAATGACGCGCAGCCCCCCAATACCCTGCACCCTCAGTTCGGCATCCACCACTGTCCCCATGGCGGCGGTGCCGACGGGGTGGAAGATGGTGGTCGCTATCTCGCTCACCGATTTCAGAATGGCGGCGTCGTCTACCATGTTCGGGCCGGGACGAAACTCCTCCGGCCGAAAGGCGGCAAGCGCGGGTTGGGCAACGATGGCGCGCGTGACCTTCACCGCCTCCACCGCGACACGCCGATCCTCTTCCTCTGAAAGATAATTGGGGCGGATCGTCGGTGACATGGCAACATCCGGCCCTGCGATGCGAACATTCCCCCGGCTCTGTGGCCGCAGGTTGCAGACACTGGCGGTGAAGGCCGGGAAGGGATCGAGCGCGCCGCCAAAGGCCGCGAGGCTGAGCGGCTGGACATGATATTCCAGGTTCGCGGTGGCATGGCGCGGATGGGATTTCAGAAAGACGCCCAGTTGGCTCGGCGCCATCGACATCGGGCCGGAGCGGTTGAGGAGATATTCCAGCCCGATCAGCGCCTTGCCGACCAAGGAACTCGCTCGCATGTTGAGCGTCGGCACCTTGGTGACGCGATAGGCGCAGCGAATCTGGAGATGGTCCTGCAGATTTCCGCCGACGCCCGGAAGGTGATGGATGGTCGCCACCCCAGCCTGCCTCAGCCATTCGCCATCGCCAATACCCGACCGCTGAAGGATCGTCGGCGAACCGATCGCCCCCGCCGCCAGCAGAAGCTCGCCACGCGCAGTCGCCAGCCACTCCTTGCCGCTCAGGGTGAAGTGGACGCCCGTTGCGCGCCCCTCGGCAATCTCCAGCCGGTCCACCAACGCCCCTGTGACCACCCGCAGATTGGGGCGGGCAAGGGCGGGTTTCAGAAAGGCGTCGGACGCGCTCCACCGCCGCCCGCGCTTTTGCGTGACCTCGAAATAGCCGGAGCCTTCATTATCGCCCCGATTGAAGTCCGGCGTCTTCGCCACGCCATATTGCTCCACCGCGTCGCGGAAGCGCTCCAGCAATTCCCAGCGCAGCCGTTGTCGCTCCACGCGCAGGGGGCCGCCGCTGCCATGCAGCGCATCGCCGCCGTCCACATGATCCTCTGACTTCAGGAAATAGGGCAGCACATCGTCCCAGCCCCAGCCGATATGGCCCATCTGCCGCCATCCGTCATAGTCGGCGGCTTGTCCGCGCATGTAGATCATGCCGTTGATCGAGGAGGAGCCACCCAGCACGCGGCCACGCGGATAATTGAGCTCGCGGCCGTTGAGGCCCGCCTCCGCTTCCGTCTTCAGGCACCAGTCCGTGCGCGGATTGCCCATGCAATAGAGATAGCCGACCGGGATGCGGATCCACGGGTGATTGTCCTTGCCGCCTGCTTCCAGCAACAGCACGCTGTTGCGGCTATCCTCACTGAGCCGGTTTGCGAGCACGCAGCCTGCGCTGCCCGCCCCGATGACGATATAGTCATAGTCACCGAAATGGTCGGGCACGCTCTCCGGTCGCCTCTGCCTTGGATTTGGGTTGCCGATGCAATGGCCCAGCGCGTGGACGGGGTCAATATCGGGCGGCGGGACGACGTGCTTCCGCACCCGCTGATGCTGAATGGCGGAGAAGGGGCGGGGGCACCAGCCATGCAGCTTTGCAGCGAAAAGCACGGACGGATCGGCAGGAGCCTCTACTTGCCGATCAGCACGTCGCTGGATTTGATGAGGACGACCACGGCATCGCCCTCGGCCAACGCCAGATCCTGCACCGCTTCATTGGTGATGCTGGATGTGATGAGATTGCCGCCGCCAATATCGACCTTCACGGTGGCGTTGACGGCGCCTGGGGTGACGTTGACGATCGTCCCGGTGATCTGGTTGCGTGCACTGATCTTCATGGCGGCCTCCATGCGCGTGGACTATAGCGCATCTGCCTGTCCACGCACATGGTTGAGACAGGGCAAGCGTCACTGGCGCCTGCCCCGTGCATTTGCGTTCACCGCATCATTGATGCAGCCGCAGGGTAACGCCGATCAGCCTCGGTTCGCTTGGCGTGCCGACAATGAGGCCGCTATTGCCCGCCTGAACGGTGAGGTTCTGCATATAATCCTTGTTGAAGAGGTTGCGCGCGAACAGGGCCACTTCCCAGTGCGGCGTGCGATAGCCCAGACTGGCGTTCACAAGAGTATAGCCCTTGATGATCGTATAGGCTGAACCCGTCGCGTCGCCTAGCACCTTCGTCTTGGTGTTGACGTCTGCCGTGAGGAAGAAGCTGCCGTCGATCAAGCCCAGCCGCGCCGGAAGCTCATATTGACCGCCGGCGGTGCCCGACCATTTGGGAAGGCCCGGCAGTCCGTTGCCCGACAGGTCGCAGCTGGTGGTCGCGCTGCCCGTCAGTTCGATCGGGCAAGGCCCCTTGGGGTAGCTGCTATATTCGCCGTCCGACCAGGCGCCCGCCGCGCGCAGGGTCAGATGCGACCCGATCCGGGCGGCTGCGTCGAACTCGATCCCCTTGACGGTCACCTTGGGAATATTGGCGAGATAGCTGCGCAGCGCGACGACGGCCGCATTGTCCACCACATTGGCCTGGAAATCCGTGACGCGGGTATAGAAGGCGTCGATGTTGAAGGTGATCTGCCGGTCGAGCCAGCTGGTCTTGAAGCCCGCTTCCCATGTGCTGTTCTTTTCCGGGCGGATGGTGACGGTGCTGAGGATCGGGTCGCCCGAAGCATGGCCCGGCACGCCGGCGCCATAGACCGGCAGGCCCGACATGTTGATGCCGCCCGACTTCTGGCCCCGCGCGAAGCTGGCATAGGCCATGACGTCATCGGTGAACTGATAGGCGATGTTGGCCCGGCCGGACGCGCTGCCGTCGCCCAGATGCGCGGTATAATATTGGGTGCGCAATATGCCCTGCGCCTGGCTGGAGGTGGGCGCGCTGCCGCCGAAGGTGCGGACGTCATAGACGCCGTCCTTCTCCTCATAGGTATAGCGGATGCCGCCGGTAATCGCGAGGCGCGGCAGGGGATGCCAGGTCACTTCGCCGAACACGCCATAGCTTTCGGTGCGGAAGTCGGTGGTGCCGTTGCTCTGATATCCGTCCAGCAGGGCGGAATTGTTCGAATTGAGCAACCAATAGGATGCAAGCGGCCCGTAGATGCTGATCGGGTGGCCGACGATCTTCTGGTTGAAATAATAAAGCCCCGCCACATAGTCGATCGGTCCCGGCGTGTTGGAGGCGATCCGGAACTCCTGACTATATTGGTCCTGCCGCGAGGGGATATGCTGGGTCGTCTGGATATGCAGGCCGGTATAATCGCGGTCGTTCGCCGCATCCCATTTCCAGAAAAGCCAGGCGCTGACGGAGGTGATGGTCGCGCTGCCGACCGTCCAGTCGGCAATGGCGGAAACGCCGCCCTCGCTGGTATCGACGCCCAGCGGCGCGTCATTGTCGGTCACCCGGTCATAGGGATTGGTGCTGGGCGGTGCATAGGCTCCTCCGGGCGCATTGGCCGCCAGCGCGGCATATTGCTGGGCTGCGGGCTTCAGCGTTGGCGCGACGCGGACATAGACCTGCGCGCAGCAATTATTCTTGAACTGCGCCCAGTCGCCGATCAGTCGCAGCGAGAAATTGGACGAAGGCTGGAACAGCAATTGCCCACGGATCGCATCATTGTGGACATTATTCTGCACCTCATCGCGGCGCACATTTTCGATATAGCCGTCCTGCCGCGTGATCGAGCCTGAGAGGCGGAATGCCAGCACGTCGCCCGCCAGCGGACCCGTTATCGCGGCTTTGGCCTGTACGAAGTCCCGGCTGCCATAGGACAGTTCGGCATCCGCGCCGAAGTCGAAGCCCGGCTTTTTGGTCGTGATGTTGATGGCGCCGGCCGTCGTGTTCTTGCCGAACAGGGTGCCCTGCGGTCCCCGCAGCACCTCGACCTGATCAATGTCCGTGAAATCGAAAGCCGCCGTGGCCGGACGCGCGTGGTAGACCTGATCGACATAGAAGCCGACGCCCGGCTCCAGTCCGTCATTGGCCTGGCTGACCGCGACGACGCTCGATCCCAGGCCGCGAATGGTGAAGGCGGTATTGCGGGGATTGGCGGAGGAATAGTTGAGCGACGGGACGAGCTGGCTGAGCTGGTTGGTGTTCACCGTATAGGTTCGGTCGAGCAGGTCGCGCTCCACAACCGAGAGGGAAACTGGCACGGTCTGAGCATCTTCAGCCCGCCGACGCGCGGTCACGATGATCATCCCTGCGGAATTGCCGGCGTCTTCGACGGACGGAGTTGGCGCGGCCTGTGCAGTTGGCGCGACCTGTGCAGTTGACGAGGCCTGTGCATATGCCGGCGCTGGCGCGAGAGCCGCGGTGAGCAGCAAAGCCAGGCGGCGAATTTGAACCCTACCCATGATTTCCCCTTTATTTTATGTCGTTGTTCAGCGGCTCGCGCGACCTGTCGGCGTTGCCGCAGGAATTCCGAAGCGACGGGCCGTGGTGCCGGCAAAGAGCGCGCATCAAGTCGGCTCCCCCGTTGAAGCCGACTGCGATGGGACAATGACAGGCATAGTGAATCTAGACCCGCATCATCGCTCACGACGCGGCTAACTATATACGATCGAATATAGCGTCAATTGTCTATGTGCGGGACTTGCACCCAAAATGATGCGCCTGGACGGAAAACGCCAAGTGGCCGTCATCCTGCGCAGGCGTTTTCAGGTTCGTTGCAACGATATCCTCCGTTGTGCTTCGCTTTCACGTTCTGGCTGGAAAGCAAGGCCCTGGGGCTTACGCGCTGGCGGTGTGCGTCTCTCGCCAGCCGAGCGCATGGCTCACCGTGCGGCAGACTTCCGCCATGGCTTCCAGCGACCGTGCATCATCGTCAGCATCGAAGGCGTCATTGGCAAGCAATGTCGCTGAAAGGACGGGCCGCCCCTGGAGGTCACGGATGGGGAATGCCGTGGCCCTCAGGCCGGGGATCATGTCGCCGGAAATATGGGCAAAGCCAGCCTTGCGCACTTCCTGACGGATGCTTTCGATCTGGGCCGTCGATGGCGCGCCCGGTCTGTCGATTTCCTTGTGAAGGAAATGACGGATCTCGCTTTCAGGCGAGAATCCGATGAACATCCGGCCCGTCGCCGAATGCAGCAGGGGCAGGACCGTGCCCACCGCGAAGGAAGTCATGACGGGCGGCGAGCCGAGATGCCATCGGACAATCGTTGGACCCAGCGGACCGAGCGCGGCGATCTGTACCGTTCGCCCGCTGCTTTTGACGAAGGCCGCAATCGCTGCATCCGTCTCGCGGAATGCGTCGGTACGGGACAGCGCCGAAAGGCCAAGATTCAGGGCTGCCGGCCCCAGGTCATAATGTCCGCTCGACGTTTCCTGCTGGGCGAGGCCGACATCCACCATGGTCACGAGATAGCGATGCACCTGTGGCGGCGCCATGCCGCAGGCCTTGGCGAGGACGCTGAGCGGCGCGGGGCGGCCGAGCCGGGCGAGGGCGTCGAGAATCTGAAAGCCGATCTCGATCGACTGGATGCCGGACCGGCGCGCCGGCTTTTCCGCGCCTTCTGCCTGTAGGGGGCGGTGATCTTGGGTCATTGGACAGTTCCATAGGGGAGTCATGTCAGGGAGCCAACATGGACGATCAGAAACGCAGACTGGAATAATTCGCGCTGTGGAAGCTCAACTGTCAGGTTGGTGTCCATCCTGCCTCCAGATTGAAGGACGTCCTGACCGTCCGGCCGTCACTGCGAAGGCCAGGGTGCGTGCAGCGTCACGACGAAACGGTTCATTCATTCTCCTCTCGTCGAGTCTCTCGCTTGTGAAATTACGCATTGTGAAACATATTTCGTTATGAGATACGGACCGGAGCGAGGCGCGGCTCGATGCCCCTCGACCGTGGAGGAAGGCTTGAAGGGAAAAACGCTCGATATCGTCGCCCTGCTGGCCGGACCTCTGGCGGGCCGCTGGGAGCGCAAGCCTGAGCTGCGCCGCTGCCGTTTCGCCCAGCCTTCACCTGCTGGCGATGGCACGTCCGCAACTCGCTGTGGAAGGGGTGCACGGCTGGCGATTTCCTGGCTCTACGGCTGGAACGTGTCGAACTGCTTCTCGGCCGCCGAATGATCACGCATTTGGAGGATATGTGAAATGGAAGATAATCGCTTCGATACACTCGCAAGTCTCGACGATTTGCCGCAGGATTATCGCAACACCCTGACCGAGCAGAATCTGGTTCCCCTGTGGCCCAGCCTCAGCAGCGTCATGCCCGCGAAAAAGCCGATTCCCCGGACGCAGCCGACACACTGGCCCTATTCCGGGCTGCGGCCCCTGCTGCTTCAGGCGGGCGAGTTGACCCCGATCGAGAAGGCGGAGCGGCGCGTGCTCGTGCTCGCCAATCCGGGCCATGGTCTTGAAAAGATGCAGGCGAGTGCCGCGATCTACCTTGGCATGCAACTGCTGCTGCCGGGCGAAGTCGCGCCCGCCCACCGCCATACGCCCAACGCGATCCGGGTCATCGTCGAAGGCGAGGGCGCCTACACGACGGTGGATGGCGAAAAGTGCATCATGCGGCGTGGCGATCTCATCCTCACGCCGTCGGGCGTGTGGCACGAACATGGACATGAAGGCGACGCGCCCGTGATGTGGCTGGACGTCCTCGACCTGCCGCTGGTCTATTATCTGGAGGCATCCTACCACATAGACGGCAACCCGCAGTCGGTTCTGCCTTCGCTCGGCAACAAGAACTATGCCCGTGGAGGACTGGTGCCCTCGCCGCTGTTCGAGCGTGGCGACAAGCCTTACCCGATGCTTCACTATCCATGGGCCGATGCAAAGGCGGCCCTGCTCTCGCTTGCCGAAGGGGGGCCCGATCTGGAGGCCGTGCAGATGGCCTATGTCAATCCCGAGACCGGCGCCGATACCCAGCAGATTCTCGGCTATTTCGCGATGATGTTGCGTCCCGGCCAGGAACTGACGCTGCCGACCCGCTCGCCGGCCAGCGTGTTCCATGTGATCGAGGGCCATGTCGAACTGACGACCGAAAGCCGCAGCTTCGCGATGGCCGAGGGCGACACCAGCTGCGTCCCCGGTTTCGCCGCGACCACGCTGCACAATTCGTCCCCCGATGAACCGGCGTTTCTCTTCATCGCGGACGAAAGCCCCCTGCATCGCAAGCTGGGACTTTACGAAGTCCGTCCCTGACGCTCCCCCATAACATCACATCAACGAGGTAATCGAAATGTCTGCATCCGATCTGCTCTGGACCCGCTTCCAGGCACCGCTCATCCCCGTTCGCGGCGAAACGCGCTCTGCTCCTGTCAATCGCATCTTCTGTGTCGGCCGCAACTATCATGCGCATGCCGTCGAAATGGGCCGTCCGGTCGACAAGTCCGTAGAAACGCCATTCTACTTCACCAAGTCACCGCAAACATTGACCGTGTCCGGCGCGGAAGTCGCCTATCCTTCGGGCACGAACAATTTCCATTATGAAATGGAACTCGTCGTCGTCATCGGCGTCCCCGGTTTCCGGGTGCCTGCGGACAAGGCGCATGAGCTCATCTACGGCTATGCGGCTGGCCTCGACATGACGCGCCGCGATCTGCAGCTTGTGGCGCGCGACAAGGGACGGCCGTGGGATCTTGGCAAGGATGTGGAGGAATCGGCCGTCATCGGCGAGATCGTGCCCATGCCCGGTACGGTGCTGGAATTCGGCGCGATCACGCTGGAAGTCGATGGCGAAGTGCGCCAGTCGTCCGATCTCGACAAGCTGATCTGGAATATTCGCGAAATCATCGCCGACCTTTCACACTATTATCATCTGCAGCCCGGCGACCTGATCTACACCGGCACGCCCGAAGGTGTCGGCGCCGTGACGCCCGGTGCGGCGCTCCACGGCAGCGTTGCGGATGTGGGCACTGTCGATCTTCGCATCGTTCCTGGGGAGTGATGCCATGAAGCTGCACCACTTCTTTCGCAGCGGCAGTTCGCATCGCGTTCGCATTGCCCTCAACCTGAAGGGGCTGTCGGTCGATTATGTTCCGGTAGACCTGCGGATCGGCGAACATCTGGGCGAGGCCTTCCACAGCCTCAACCCGCAAGGGCTGGTTCCCGCGCTGGAAACGGAAGACGGCGTGCTGATCCAGTCCCCGGCGATCCTCGAATGGCTGGAGGAACGCTTCCCCGATCCGGCGTTGCTGCCCGGAGATGTGGGCGCGCGCGCGCATGTCCGGGCGCTCGCCGCCATTATTGGATGCGATATCCATCCCATCAACAACAAGCGGGTGCTTGAATATCTTCGGGCCAAGGGCGCGGACGAGGATGCGGTGAAGGAGTGGACCGGCACATGGATTACCGCTGGCTTCGATGCCTATGAGGCGCTCATCGCAAAGGATCGGGCACGGCGGGGCTTCTCCTTCGGTGAGCAGCCGAGTCTGGCCGATGTCTATCTGATCCCTCAGGTGGAAAGCGCGCGCCGTTTCGGCGTCGATCTTTCCCGCTGGCCGGAAATCATGGCGGTCGACAGCAATTGTCTTGAACTCGCAGCCTTCCGGGCGGCCGCACCGCTGCAGTTCGCTGACTGAGGATTTCCAGACTGGTCAACGAAACCGACCGTGGCGCCCGAAGCCATATCGATAGCAAGGCCCCCATGGTCGACGCGCGCCAGCACTGTCCTCTCCGGCGGCGAGCAGGTCCTGCGTCGGCCCGACGTGCAGCAAATAGATGGGTAGAAGTTGGGGTGGGGGATGCGGCATTGTTCTGCAGCATCCCCCGCGCATCGGAAGGACAGGGGTTTACATTGATCTTGGCGAGGAGATAGCGGCCGATCGCATCGTTGGCGGCATTATAGCCCGGCTGCTATCCAGTTCCGGCGGAGTTGTAGACGGAATAATGGCAATAGTCAGCGATACCCGCATATAAGACTGTATCTCTTCGTCGGACGAAAGCTGATCGACAGTGGCGTGGTTTTGAATGCGGTGTCACGCAATTGACACCTAGTCGATCTAGCGGCTCGGAATGCGTCGGCCGTATAGGGGAGTTCCGTCGGTATTCCATCCTCTTGCCATCAGGATGACGCTAGCGCCATGCCGTCCCAACGGCGATCGTTTTGATACTGACTGGGAAATCATTCCGTGAGCAACAGCCGCCGAGCGCCGTTCCTTCTCGCCCCGATGATGGGCATGATGCTTTCATTCGCCACCGCATCGACTGTGGTGGGGCAACCGCTACCAGACCGATCAGCTGGACGGACGCCCGCGCCATTCGTAGGCGGTGCGGACCTGCCGAACGGATGGCGCATCACGCCGGCGGGCAAGACTGTGGCGACCACCGGTGATCTGGTGACCAATCTGTCACTCGCGCCGGACGGAAAGACAATCATCTCAGTCAACTCCGGCTTTCAGCCGCACGCGCTGAACCTGTTCGACGCGCGCACCCAGAAGTTGATCCAGCGTATCGCGCTTCCCTCCACTTTTCTGGGATTGGCCTGGTCGGCTGACGGTCGCACGCTTTACGTGTCTGGCGGCAACGCGTCGGGTGCGCGTAACAAGAGCGATCCGGTCGCGCCAATCCGCGTCTTCCATTATAATGGCAGCCGGTTGACCGAAGACGCAACGGGCGCACTGCATGAGACGATCGCCCCGAAGAACGTCTGGTGGTCCGGTCTGGCCTATCTGCCGGGCAAAGATTTGCTCTATGCTGCAAATCTGATGGGGCCTGGGGCGGGCAATGTCGTGGTGTTCGACGCAAAGAGCCGGGCGATCGTCACGCGAATTCCCGTCGGGGTTTCGCCCTATCAGATCGTGGCGACGCCCGATGGCAAGCGCCTGTTTGTCTCCAACTGGTCCAGCCAATCGGTCAGTGTCATCGATACCGCGAGCAACACCGTGATCGACACGCTGCACGTCGGCATCAATCCAAATGATATGAAACTTTCCGCAGATGGACGTCTGTTCGTCGCCTGTTCCAATGACAACAGCATTCATGTGATCGACACCGCTTCGTTACGTGTGATCGAGCGGATTTCAACCACGCAGACGCCGTTGGCGCCCGAAGGTTCGACCCCCGATGCGATCGCCGTGGATGATGCGCGCAAGCTGATCTACATCGCCAATGCCGACAATAATTCGCTTGTCGTCGCTTCGATTGCCAATCGCGCGCACAGTGCCGTAATCGGCTTCGTGCCGACCGGCTGGTATCCTTCCGCGCTCGCGCTGGCCGATAAGGGGCGCATGCTGTTCATCGGAACGGCCAAGGGCGAGCGGGCCTATCCCGATCCCGATGGACCGCACAGTCCGCTGGCCGCGCAATCCGACGATACCAAAGAGGCGAAAATCAGCATCAAGACGCTCCAGACCGGAAGCATCGAGACGCTGCCCCTCGCCGATTTGCGCGCAAAGCTTCCGGGCTGGACCCGCCAGGTGACGCAGAACACGCCCTATCGTGCTTCCCTTCTCTCCGAAGCACGACCGCCGAGCGCGCCGAGCATCCTTCCCCAGCGTGTGGGCGAAGCCTCACCGATCAAGCATGTGATCTATATCATCAAGGAAAACCGCACCTATGATCAGCTGTTCGGGGATCTTCCCGGCGCCAATGGCGATCCGAGGCTGGCGATCTTCGGCGAGAAAGTGACCCCCAACCAGCATGCGCTTGCGCGGACCTATGTCACGCTCGACAATCTTTATGCCGATGGCGAGGTCAGCGTCGATGGCCACAGTTGGTCGAACGCGGCCTATGCGACCGACTTTAACGAGAAACAATGGCCGGCCGCCTATGGCGGGTACAGCATCGCCAATTATAATGTGCAGGCCTTCATTCCCTCCGGTGGACGCCTGTGGGACCTTGCCCGGCGCAAGGGCCTGACCTATCGCGCTTATGGTGAGAATGCCGCGCGTGCCAGCACCGGCAACATGATGGAAGCCGCCATTGGGGCCGAGGGTCTGGTGGGCCATGTTTCGAAGGATTTCCTCACCGGGATCGAGGTGACGCGCGACACCGACCGGGTGGCGGTATTCCTGCGGGAATTCCGTGAATATGAAGCCAATTACGACGACACGGACCCAGGCAAGCGTTTGCCCAATTATATCGTGATGTCCTTGCCCGAAGATCACACGCGCGGCACGAAGCCCGGCGCTTATACCCCACAAGCCATGGTCGCCAACAATGATCAGGCCGTCGGCCAGTTGGTCGATGCCGTGAGTCACAGTCGTTACTGGCCCGAAACCGCAATTTTCATCATTGAGGATGACGCGCAGGATGGCGCGGATCATGTCGATGCGCGTCGCACCGTGGGTCTTGTACTCAGCCCCTATACGCGACGCGGCATTGTCGACAGCACGCTCTATTCGACCAGTTCCTTCGTCCGCTCAATCGAACTCCTGCTTGGGCTGCCGCCGATGAGCCAGTATGACGCGGCGGCAATGCCGCTCTATGCCGCGTTCGGCGTAAAGCCCGACATCTCACCATTCAGCGCTATCGCGCCGCAGGTTGACCTTGCCGCAAAGAATACGCCCGATGCTTTCGGCGCAAAGGAAAGTGCCCGCATGGATTTTTCCGAGCTCGACCGTGCGCCGATGCTCGCGCTCAACCAGATCGTGTGGAAAAGTGTTCGCGGCGCGCATTCCGACATGCCTGCGCCAGTGCATCGCTTCCGCCCCTTGATCGATGTGAGCGAAGATGCGGAGCATGACCGGGACGACTGAAGGGCCTGATCCTCAAGGTTTTTCGCGCAGGGGATGATGCTACCCTGCGGCAGAGGACAGAAAACCCGTCGTCCCCGGACACGAGCCGGTTGCGAAGTTGATGGGACCGGATTCTCCTTGTCTGCTGAGCCGGTCAAGTAAGCCACCAATCAGTCTGATGATCATCGGCTGGGGAGCGGGGCGAAGAGCGCGCGCATCACGCCGCTCTTCTCACAGTGCGGCAGTTCCGGATGTTATTCGGTGAGCCTGCGCCTATAGCTTGCAAGCCGTTCGGCCAGTTGCGCCTTGCGTCCGCGTGGCGTGATCAATGCCGCCCCTGCGGGCAGCATTTGCCTGACCTGCGCCAGCGGAGCAACCTTGAAATCCTTAACCGCGTCGGTCGGCTCACTGTTCGGCGGCAGCGACTGCCAGCGAATGGCGAAGGCCCCCGCCGCATAGCCTTCGGGATCGAGCCAGTTGTAGACGCCGGGGTCCTTCTGGGAGATCACGAAAGTGTAGCTGCCATCGGCATTGGGCTTGGCCTGCGCGGTGTTGAGACTGCTTGTGCGTCCGACATAGTCATAGGCCACCCCCCACGGATCGGTGAGCTGGAATCCCAAGGACGCTGCACCCAGCGAGCGCAATGTCACCACCCACGCCTCATCCGGGCCAAGGTTGAAATGGCCGCTGGTCGAAAAGCCGCGACCACCCGGCCGGACGCGCGGCACACCGATCTGGTTAACGGGTCTGGTGAAAACGAACCGATTGTCATAATCGACCCAATAGGGCGCTATCTGCGACAGCAATGCAGCGGCGCGGCGCGCCAAGGCTTCGTCGGAAGGCGGCGGAGCCATTGGCGGACCATCGACGCGGTGGATTTCCAGCGCAACCGGATTCTGTGTCGACCAATCGGTAAAGAGATCGCGCACGACCAGCAGGAACT
The DNA here is from genome assembly GCF_013375555.1 of Sphingobium sp. EM0848. Lineage (NCBI taxonomy): Bacteria > Pseudomonadati > Pseudomonadota > Alphaproteobacteria > Sphingomonadales > Sphingobiaceae > Sphingobium > Sphingobium sp. EM0848. Next base: position 1,800,401 of record NZ_JABXWB010000001.1, on the reverse strand, counting down.
TGCCGTGCGCCGGGGTCTGAATGTGATTGCGGCGCCCGCCGGCGGGTGCGCTGTCCAGGGTGATCGTGAAACTGCCGTCCGCGGCGATCTGCATGGCGTCGCTTCGCAGCGTCCCCAGTTGCTTGCCGCCTTCGGCCGCCATCGCGGCCGTTCCGGGGATCGAATCCCGAAGCTCGAAATGCAATTCGGCGGGGGCAGGGCGCTTGACCCGTCCATGGATTTCGTAGCGGACGGCGCCATCGACCATGGCGTTGCGGTAGACATTGTCGGGATTGTCGATGCCGTAGCCGGATCGCGGCACCCGCATCCCGAACCAGTCATGCGGCGCGTTCACCACCCACATCATGGAAGGGCGATCAGTGTCCTCTCCGACCGCATATTGGATCGCTGCCATTGCGATCGATTCAGCCGCACGTCCTATGGTCATACGGCCAGTCGGCGTCGAACCCTGCGGGTCGGCGGCATAAAGGGCTTCAACCCGCTTGATTTCCGCCTGCATCGGCGCACTGGCGAGAATGCGCAATGCCGTGGCTTCGAGTGCGACCTGCCGCATATTGGCAAGTGCGCCGCTGGGGGCCGGTGACGCAGCGGAAGCCATGGCCAGCGCCGGGACAACGGTCAGGCTCGCAAGCGCAGCCAATCCGCCCTGCGCAAGGAGATGCCAGCGTAAACGCTTCAACAGATTCCCAACTCCATTGGCCACGACATCGCTCTCCCGGAAGCTCGGCTCGTGCCGACGCTTTGCCATTGTGAGGCGTCATCTTGGATAAAAAATTACTTATTAAAAAGTAAAAAATATCCAAGATAGGTTTGCGGGACGCGACAATATCTGATCGATTTCCGTCAGTGGGGAAATTTAACTGACTTACTCCCAAATTGATTTGACCCCGAATCTCGGCCTTGGCATGATCCCCGGCATGCCCTCCAACGCGTCCAGTCAGGCTGACACATTGTCACGCAAATTTTCCAAGGGAGAGGTCACGCGCCGCAGCATCCTGAAGGCTGCAGAGGCCAGGTTCGCTGATTTGGGTTATGACGCTGCGCGTCTTGAAACGGTCGCGGACGATGTCGGCATCAAACAGGCCGCGATCTTCTATTATTTCCCCAGCAAGCGTCGGTTGTTCGATGAACTGATGCAGGAAATCCATCACAGCCTCATCAATCTGACCGGGATGCGGCTCGATGGCGTCAGTGACGCCTGGGAAAAGCTGATGCTATTGGTCGAAACCTGGCTCGACTTCATGATCGGTCGGCCGACGGCGGCGCGCCTGATCCTGCGCAACTGCGCCACACCCGCTGTCGGTGATGAAGGGCACGAAGCCTATTCAGACGATGCCCTTCAATTGCTGCGCAGCATTATCGCGGAAGGTATTGCAGCCGGGCGCTTTGCAGACGTCAATTCCATGTATCTCGTCAACCTGCTGAGCGGCAGTATTCTTCACTATGTCTGCAATCCGGAACAGTTGGGAAGTGAGCGGCCATATCGGCCGGATGATCCCACCGAAGTGGCGATCTTCAAGTCGGTACTGCGCAAGACGGCCCGAGCCGTTCTGGATGTCCAATAGGCTGCGACCGATGGCGCGGCAGCGAATGTCGCGCCATCTGAATTATGAACGTCGTAAATTTCAGAAACTGAACCGACCCCGGACGCCATAGGTGCGTGGCGGCAGCGGGCTGCCCGTGCTGGGTGGGCTGGCCTGATGTCCGCCTTCCTTGTCGAGGGAGCGGTGCGTTGGTCGGAAGCTGACGCGTCCGGGCGTTTCCACTATGCCAATGCGCTGCTGTGGGCCGTTTCGGCGGAATATCTTCAGCCTTTCCTGGCGGGGGATGCCTATATGGTCCGGCTCTGGGTCGAAAGGCTCGGCAACAGTTCCGTCACTTATGGCTGGCAGATATTGAGCGGTGAAGTTCCGGCGGTCGAAGGGAGGCACAGCGTCGTCCATGTCGACGCGACCGGTCGCGCCGCACCAATATCCGCGACCTTGCGCGCCGGACTTTCCGGCTATCTGATGGGGGCAGGCTGATGAGTGACGTCGGGGACACGGGAAGCCGTCCCGTTCGTCCGCGAAGGATGTTTTTATTGCTTCTGTTTTTGCCGATATCGGCCATCGTGCCATCGACGGTGAAGTTCATGACCGTCCGATGCAACGACGACCAGGCTATTATGAGGAACGTGCCCGATGAATTTCCTGTTCGAACCGCCCGCCATTCCCGCCGTTCCGGTGCGGGGCGAAACCGCGCTGTTCCCCGTGAACCGTATCTTCTGCGTCGGGCGGAACTATGAAGCCCATGCCGCCGAAATGGGTTTCAAGGCAGATCGCGAGGCGCCCTTTTATTTCATCAAGTCCCCGTCCGCGCTGGTCGAGAGCGGCGCGACCATAGCTTACCCGCCGGGGACGGAAAATTATCATCATGAAATGGAATTCGTCGTCGCGATCGGCGGCCATGCTTTCCGCATTGCGCAGGAGGATGCGATGTCGGTCATCTATGGCTATGGCTGCGGGCTGGACATGACGCGGCGCGACCTGCAGTTCGCCGCACGCGAAAAGGGGCGCCCCTGGGACCTTGGCAAGGATTTCGAACAGTCCGCGGTGATGGCGCCGCTGACCAAAGCCGCTGATTTCGGCGCGATCGCCAGCCAGCGGATCGTCCTCAAGGTCAATGGGCAGGTGAAGCAGGACCAGAAGCTGGACGACCTGATCTGGAGCGTGCCCGAACTGATTTCCCACCTGTCGCGCTTTTATCATCTTCAGCCGGGCGACCTGATCTATACCGGCACGCCCGCCGGCGTTGGCCCCGTGGTCGCGGGGGATCGGCTTGAGGGCGAGATTGACGGTCTTGCCCCGCTGACCCTGACACTGGGCGCTGCGGCGTGATGCGGTTTCATGGCTATTGGCGGAGTTCGGCGGCGTGGCGCTGCCGGATTGCGTTCAACCTGAAAGGCGTGGCGCCGGAACTGGTGCCTGTCCATCTCACCCGCAATGGCGGCGAGCAGAAAAGCGCCGCCTACCGGCAGGTCAATCCGCAGGCGCTGGTACCCGCGCTGGAGGTGGGCGGACGCATCCTCACCCAGTCACTTGCCATATTGGAATGGCTGGACGAGACGGTCGCCGATCCGCCGCTGTTGCCGGGCGATGCCTTGGATCGTGCTCAGATCCGCGCCTTCGCCCTTGCGGTCGCCTGCGACATCCATCCGTTGCAGAACCTGCGCGTTCAGCAATATCTGCGCGGCGAACTGGCGCAGGATCAGGCAGGGGTGGACAGGTGGCTCGCGCGCTGGCTGGGCGACGGTTTGCAAGCGCTTGAGGGCTTGTTGTCGGAGCGGGACGTTACCCCCTTCGCCTTCGGGGACAGTCCGACGCTGGCGGATATCTGCCTCGCCCCCCAGCTCTATTCCGCGGACCGGTTCGGCATCAGCTATGCCCATCTGCCGCGCATCTCTGCCCTGGCGGAAAGCTATGCCCGGCATCCGGCGTTTGTTGCCGCGCATGCGCATTGTCAGCCGGACAGTGAAATCCGGGAAGGCGGCTAATGAAACAGGTTCAATCGGTCCTCGTGATCGGCGCGGGCATTGGCGGCCTTGCCGCCGCCATCGGCTTTGCGCGGCGCAATGATCGTCTGGCGATCTCCGCTTCAGGACTGAAACTGTTGTCCCGCTCGATCAGGTCCGAAAACTGCTTCCGCGTGATGCCATCGCGAACACAGAAAATCAGGGCTTCACTCTTCCGCGATCCGCTCGATGATCGGTTAGCCAGCGGCAGCACATGGGTGCCTGGCGTTTCGCATGCGGGCAGGCGCCGCCCCGCGCAGCTACGCTGGCTATCAATATGGGGAGTCATGTTTGACGCCCCATATTGGTAACGCGAGAATGCAGAGCTTTAGATGATGGAAAAGTCCGTGTGATCCAGATGGGTGCCGATCAGCACCATGGCCACCTGGGTCTGTTGCGCGGGGCCTGTTCCATCGGGGTCGTAGGATATGGTCCCCGTCGTCGGATTGTAGATGATGTGATCGTTCGCATCATGTGCCCGTGTGCCCTCCCAATATGCGCTGTCGGGCAACTGACCGATGGCGCCAGCCGCTGTGAAGACCGAATGGTCCAGCGCTATGGTGTCGATGCCATGCTGAAAATCGGTGATCTTGTCGACATTCTTGCTGCCAGAGGCATTGAACACGAAGGTGTCCGAACCGCTCCCGCCGGTGAGCACGTCATTGCCCTTGCCGCCGTCAAGCCAGTCATTGCCGGCATTGCCGATCAAGGTGTCGTTGCCCGCCTTGCCATAAAGCTTGTCATTGCCGTCGCCGCCCTTGAGCGTGTTGTTGTAGCTGTTCCCCGTCAGGACCAGATCGACCGGCGCAGGGGCGGGTGCGGGAGTGGGCGCAGGCGCAGGGGTCGGAGTGGTGGTCGTCGTGCCCCAGTCCGCGTGAATATATTGTCCCGGCTGCACCCCGGTATAGCTGATCCCGTTCAGATTGATATCGGCGGTATAATAGCCCACGCCGTCATGCGCCGCCTGCGTTTCGACATCGGCGACAGCGGTCTTGCTGGACACATATTCAATGGCGATGACGTCCTTGCCAGCGTCGATCATCTTTTGCATCAGCGCGAGGCTTGCCTGTGTCTCGCTCACCGGCTGCTTTGACCCGCTGTCCGTATAGTATAGATTTTCCTTATACATGCCGTCGAGGTGCGAGAAATAGGTATTGTTCGACAGCAATTCCTCGGCGTTGTTCGCCCAGATCTTGAAATTGGGATCCTTGGCGTGCGCATAGTCTGCCAGATACGCCACCAGATCGGCCATGGCTTGCTCCGCCCCGGCCGCGCCGCCGGGCGCATTCGCCTTGGCCCAGGCCTGCTGATATTCGTCGACGACGTCGAAATAGACACCGTCATATCCGGCCGTGATCATCTTATCGATATAGGCGGTGGCGACGGTGCGCCATTCCGGCGTCCAATAGGCGACCTGATAGTCGCCCTGCCATTGCGGATTTTCCGGGCCGAGCGCCGCTTTCGGGATGGTGTTGAAATAATCCCGATAATCTTCGGCTTCGCCGATGCTGAAATAACCCAATAACAGGGAGCTGCCTGGACCACCGCCCATCTGGGCAACCTGTGCTGGCGTGAACGTGTTGCCGTTGTCGTCATAAATGTCGATGACCTTGACGTCGAACGGTGCTGCGGCGATTTCCGAAGGAACGACTCCTTGCAAGACATACATGCCTGTATGCGTCATAATTACTCCTGATAAAAATTTTCTAGACCCGAAGATGCAAAACTCAGGAAGTGGAAGCTGTTGAATCAGCCTTTCGCCGCCGCCCGTGTTTCACGACGATTGCAGTTTAACGTTCACGATGATCCAAACCGTCCGCCGCAAAGCATGGCTGTGCGGCCGCGAAGCGTTGTTGACAGATTGTCTCTTTGATTTTAAAGCATATTGCCGACGATCTGAGGTCGTCAGATTGCATTGCGTCAAGACGCAAGAAAGCCATATTGGATTTTCCCCCTCTTCTGGATCATCGACGGGGCAAGCTTGTGGTGGGAAAAGCTGTCTCCCACATTAACAACATTTCCGGACGGGCTTCGGGTACGATGAGCGGAGCCGTGGTTTCGATGGTCAGAGATGCAGCCCGGACCATGTGGTGGGATTGCTGTCGAGGATAGGGGAAACCCCGCTTTTTCGGCCCGCGGATGCAATTGATGGCCCCGTAAAATCACCCGAAACGGGGCTGCCCAAGGTGAAATTTCAAATGATTTTCGGGGCGTAAGCCAAGGGGGCGTTCGCTGGCTGTGGCCGTGCCCAGGGTCGTTGCCGAGCGCTGGACCGGCAACCGGCCGGATGACGATGATTTCGCCACCCAGCGAGATGCTGGCCGGATGTCAATGGGTTGCGCTCAGCTGTGCCGTCGGCGCTGCGGCGGATGCCCCGCGCGTGCCGAATGACGGGGCAGGGCGAATCGCGATCATCCTTTCCGCGCGACCTGGAATCCGGCGAAGGACTGGGTGACGGGCATCAACTCGATCCGGTTGAGGTTGAGGTGCTTGGGCTGGCTGGCGACCCAGAACAGGGTTTCGGCAATATCCTCCGCCGTCATGGGATTGGCGTCGCCATAGAGAGCGTCGGATGCGGCCTGGCTGCCGGTGCGGACCAGGGTGAATTCCGTCTCGACCATGCCCGGCTCGATCGAGGTGACGCGGACCCCGGTGCCGTGCAGGTCCGACCGCAGGCCGAGCGAGAATTGCGTGACGAAGGCCTTGGTCCCGCCATAGGCATTGCCGCCCGCATAAGGATAGGTCGCCGCGACCGAACTGATGTTGATGATCGCGCCCTTGCTCTCGATCAGGCGGGGCAGCAGCTTGTACGTGATCGTAACCAGTCCGGTGATGTTGGTGTCGATCATCTGCCGCCACTGGTCGAGATCGGCCTGATGGGCCGGGGCCGTGCCCAGCGCCAGTCCGGCATTGTTGATGAGCAGGTCGATATCGGCAAAATCGGCGGGCAGGCCGGCCAGAGCCGCGTCGATGGCGGCATCGTCGCGCATGTCGAAGCTGATGGCATGGGCCTTGTCCGCGCCCAGTTCGGCGACCAGCGCCTCCAGCCGGTCGGTCCGGCGCCCGGTGACGACCACCTTCCACCCCGCAGCCACGAAACGTCGCGCCGATGCGGCGCCGATGCCTGCGGTTGCTCCCGTGATCAGTGCGGTTCCTGCCATGATATGAGTCCATCCTTTTGGCGCCCGCGAACGGGGCGGTAACGGTTCCGCGATCTAGGCATGATTTTGCCGATGCCAAGTGCCATTTGCCAATGGGTTGCCCCTTCATGTCCGGTTTTTTGCACCGGAATGTCCCTGTTCAACTGATCGCTGGAAAGAGGCCGCCGACATCATTTTCGGCGCGGCTGACTTGGGACTGCAATAGTCTCCTTCTAAGAAGGGCGCATCGAAAAACAGGCTGGCCGGTCTGAAGAGGGGCGGATACGGTCTTGAAATATGGAGAGTAACTTGACGATCCTCACGATCGATTTCGAGGCGTCGTGCCTGCCCCGGCACGGTCTGTCCTACCCGATCGAAGTCGGTATTGCCGGCGATGGGAAAGCGCAAAGCTGGCTGATCAGGCCTCATGACGACTGGGTCGGCTGGCATTGGTCGGAAGAGGCCGAGGCGCTGCACGGCATCAGCCTGGACCAGATTAATCGCGATGGCCTGGACGTGGAAACCGTGCTGGCGGAGCTCGTGGCCGCCTGTGATGGGCGGCGCATGGTGGCCGACAGCATGATCGACCAATATTGGCTGGATACGCTGGCCGATGCGGCGGGGCAGGCGACGCCCTTCCTTATCGACCATGTCTCGCTGTTGCTGGACGAACATCGCGCCGATGAGCAGCGGATCAGCGCCGCCGTCGCCTTCGCCGATGCGCGCCATGTCGAACGGCATCGGGCGGCCACCGACGCGCTGTGGCTGTCGGCGTTGCTGGATCATCTGTCGGGCAAGGCCGTGGGCCAACGCCGTGCGCTGATGCGACTGAGTTGAGCGGGACATTGTGCGTCAGCAATAATTTGTAACGCTCGGCAAATTTCGGAGACATTCAGGGGGCCTAATCCTGATCAACCATGCCGGTTGGTAAGGAGAAGGCCCCCATGTTCCATGCGCTGTCCATGACAGGCGCCGTGATCGACAGATGAGCCCACCGCTCATATTGATCGCGGAGGTTGAGCAGGACGTGCGCCATGAGGTGCGCCAATCGCTGGAGCAGAACGGGTTTCGCGCTCTGCCCGCTGTCTCCGCAACCGAAATCTGGAATGCGATGGACAGCATGGCCATCGGCGCGGTTGTGCTGGATGCCGCCTTGCGCGGGCCGGACGGCATGGACCTGTGCCGCGACGTGCGCGAACGCAGCGACGTGCCGATCATCCTGGTGGGCGCCAACAGCAGCGAGGTCGACCGCGTGGTCGGGCTGGAGCTGGGCGCCGACGACTATATGGCGAAGCCCTATTCTGCCCGCGAACTGGCCGCTCGGTTGCGCGCGGTGCTGCGCCGTGGGCGCAACGACCGGGCGCTGGGCGCACACCGCCCGACGGAGGCGCGCTTCGATGGCTGGACGGTCGATTCGTCGCGCCGGGAGGTGATTGACCCCAATGGCGGCCGGGTGGAACTGACCGCCGCCGAATTTTCGCTGCTGCTTGCATTGCTCGATCATCCGCGCGTGGTGATCGCCCGAGCGCGCCTGATGGCATTGGCCGGGGTGCGCGACACCCCATCTTCCGATCGCAGCGTCGACGTGCTGGTCAGCCGGGTGCGGCGCAAGCTCAGCCACGGCGGGCGGGCTGCCCCGATCGTTACGGTGCGTGGCGGCGGATATATGTTCAGTGCGGTGGTCGACCGGCGCTGATCATCCAATTTACCGCACGATGTTCCAGACACAGTATTTAACAAACCCGCTGCGCCGCAGCAAAAACGCGTCCCTATCCTTCATCCTCAAGGCCGGTCTGCCCCCTGACCTGCCAGCATATAAAGAAGGATGCAGTGACATGAACGAGCTTATCGGTCGCGTCTTCAGCTTCGAAAGCCATGTCTTTCCGAACCAGAGCGCGCTCTACAACCGCCTCGCCAGCGATGGGCAGAGCCCCAAGGCGCTGATGATTTCCTGCGCGGACTCGCGCGTCGTCCCCGAACATATCATGCAGGCCGATCCGGGCGATCTGTTCGTCTGCCGCAACGCGGGCAATATCGTCCCGCCCCATGCGACGCAGAATGGCGGCGTCACCTCCACCGTCGAATATGCCGTCATGGCGCTGGGCGTTCGCGACATCATCGTCTGCGGCCATAGCGATTGCGGCGCGATGAAGGCGCTGTCCACCAATGCCGACCTTACGGCAATGCCCAATGTTGCCGCCTGGTTGCGCCACAGCCATGCCGCGCAGAAGGTCTGCCGCGAAAGCTATCCGGATGAATTGAGCGACGCTGAAAAGCTGCGCAACATGGCGTTGGAAAATATCGTCGTGCAGCTCGCCCATCTGCGCACGCATCCGTCGGTCGCGTCGGGCATCGCGCGCGGTGAAATCGCTCTGCATGGCTGGTATGTCGATATTCATGCGGGCCAGGTTCTGGGTCTGGATGGCGAGACCGGCCGCTTCCTTCCCCTGCGCGAAAATCAGCCGCTGCCCGTTGCGCTGCCCCATGCGAAGCGCCTGGCCGCCGATGGCGGCTATGCGGTGGCCGCGGAGTAATTTCCCATGATGAAGGCATTTTCCGGCGGCGCTTTCAGCCGCGACTTCACGGCGTCCATCGTCGTCTTCCTGGTGGCGATGCCACTGTGCATGGGCATCGCCATCGCATCCGGCGTGCCGCCGGAAAAGGGCCTGATCACCGGCATGATCGGTGGTCTGATCGTCGGTCTGTTGGCGGGATCGCCCTTGCAGGTCAGCGGTCCGGCGGCGGGTCTGGCCGTCATCGTCTTCGAAATCGTGCAGAAACAGGGCCTGTCCGCCCTCGGTCCGATCCTGATCCTGGCCGGCGCCATACAGGTGATTGCCGGTCTGCTGCGCGTCGGCGGCTGGTTCCGCGCGATCTCGCCCGCCGTGGTGCATGGCATGTTGGCCGGCATTGGCGTGCTGATCGTCGTGGGGCAGTTCCATGTGCTGTTCGACGACAAGCCGCTCTCCAGCGGGCTTGCCAATCTGGTCGCCATGCCGGGGCAGATTTTCGGCCTCACCCATCAGGACGCGGCGACGGCTTTCGCGGTCGGCCTTGTCACCATCGGCGGTATGCTGGGTTGGGAGAAATTCCGTCCTGCCTCGATGAAGCTGGTTCCCGGCGCGCTGGTCGGCGTGGTGCTGGCGACTCTGGCGGCCTTCCTCTTCAGTCTGCCCGTCGCCCGCGTGACGGTGCCGGAATCGATCGTCGCCGCCATTTCGCTGCCGGAACAGGGGCTGTTGGCGCAACTCATGAACCCGGCGATCCTCACCACCGCCATTGCCATCGCCTTCATCGCCAGCGCTGAAACGCTGCTGTCGGCGGCGGCGGTCGACCGGATGCATGACGGCGTCCGCACCAACTATAACCGCGAGCTGAGCGCGCAGGGCGTGGGCAATCTGCTCTGCGGCGTCGCGGGCGCGCTGCCGATGACCGGCGTGATCGTCCGCAGTTCGGCCAACGTCCAGGCAGGCGCCAGGACCCGTCTGTCGACCATCCTGCATGGCGTCTGGATATTGGGCTTCGTTGCCCTGCTGCCCTGGCTGCTGAGGGAAATCCCGATGGCGGCGCTGGCCGGCATCCTGGTCGTCACCGGCATTCGTCTGGTCAGCTTCGATCATGCGAAGCACCTGTTCCACCGTTACGGTCCGCTCCCGGCCGTGGTGTGGGCGGCGACGCTGATCTGTGTCGTGGCGACCGACCTGCTGACCGGCGTGCTGGTGGGTATCGGCCTGTCGCTGCTGGAAATGCTGCCCCATGCCCGCCGTCTGCGGTTGGGACTGGAAGAGGAGAGTCGCGAGGATGCGCATGAAGTGGCGCTGCACGGCACGGCCACCTTCCTCAACCTGCCCCGACTGTCGGCCAAGCTGGAGTCGGTGCCCGCCGGTCGCCTTGTCATCCTGAATGTCGAGCGGCTGGGCCATATCGACCATACCTGCGCGGAAATGGTCCGCGAATGGGTCGACCGGCGTCGGGGAACCGGGGCCGAGGTGGAGTTGTTCGGCGCCACCGGCCGGATGCGCCATCTGGTCGCCTGACCTTCACCCCCTCATCAGGCGATCAGCAGGCCGTCGCGTCACGAGACCCAGTGACGCGGCGGCCTTTTCCTTTCCATTCAGAAATGAAATGGAAACATTCGGCATCGTAAAAGAAAAATAGCGTGTCTATGACGCCACAGAAATGCACTATGCTTTCGCAGTTGCAGAAAATGCCTTCCATGGAGCGCTATTGAATCCATAAACTGCCCCTGTTCCACGAATATCGAAGGCGATTTATTAGACAGATCTTCGAATGCGTGGACGCAGGACGGAACATTCTTGCCTAAAAAAGGGGAATGTTCATGAAGTATCAGATTGCCTGTGCCGCGTTTGCGCTGCTTTCCAGCGCTCCGGCCTTCGCTCAGGAAGAGCCTGCAGGCCCCGTCACCGTTTCCGGCAGCGTCGCGCTGGTGTCTGACTATCGCTTCCGCGGCGTGTCGCAGACCGACAAGGGCATGGCGGTGCAGGGCGGCATCACGCTGACCCATGAAAGCGGCGCCTACGCCGGCACCTGGGCCTCCAATCTCTCGGGCTGGGGCACGTTCGGCGGGTCGAACTTGGAACTGGACCTGTTTGCGGGTTATGCGGTGCCGCTGGGCGGCGCGACGCTGGACGTCGGCCTGACCTGGTACATGTACCCGTCGGGCGCCGACAAGACCGATTTCGCCGAACCCTATGTGAAGCTGTCGAGCGCACTCGGCCCGGTCAAGGGGCTGATCGGCGTCGCCTATGCGCCCAAGCAGCAGGCGCTGGGCAACTGGTCGAACACGCCGCAGAGCCGCATCGGCGACAAGGAGGATAATCTCTACATCTGGGGTGATGTCAGCGGCGCCGTTCCCAACACGCCAGTCACGCTGAAGGCGCATCTGGGCTGGTCGAACGGCAATCCCGGTCTTGGTCCCAACGGCACCTCGGTCGCGCCCACGGGCAAATATCTCGACTGGCTGGTGGGCGCGGACGTCGCCATTCCCGGCACGCCGCTGACGCTGGGCGTCGCCTATGTCGACACCGACATCGCTCGTGTCGAGGAAAACTACATTCGTCCGAACTTCTCCGATTCCGATGGTTCGTCCATTGCCCGCAGCCGGGTGGTCTTCTCCCTTTCGGCCGCCTTCTGACGGGAGCCATGCCGGGCCTTTCAGGGGGAGGCCCGGCATGACAAATCTTGCCAGGACGGGACAAGCGATTGTCCCCATCGTGACAAATTGTTGCTGGGCTTGCAGGGGCCTGTTGCTGCGGCAACGTCCGGTTGACCGTCTATCCCGCGCGACCTATCTCGCTTCCATGAGCAGATTTTCTTGGCCCACCATAGCGGCATGACCGCCCCCACGATCATCCTGGTGGAGGACGACCCGCCGCTGCGCACGCTGACGGCACGGGCGTTGCAGGAACATGGCTATCAGGTCCGCCCGGCCTCCTCCGGTCCGGAAATGTGGGTGGCCTTCGATGCAGGGCCGGTCGATCTCGTCGTCCTCGACGTGATGCTGCCCGGCACCAACGGCATCGACCTCTGCCGCCAGATCCGGCGCAAGAGCGATGTGCCCATCATCTTCATCAGCGCCAAGGGCAGCGAGACCGACCGCATTGTCGGGCTGGAACTGGGCGCGGACGATTATCTTCCCAAGCCCTTCGGCACCCGCGAACTGATCGCCCGCATTCGCGCCATCCTCCGCCGCGTCGGCGTGGAGCGCGGCCCAGACGAACATCGGGAGAATGAAGCCCGCTTCGACGGCTGGGTCGTCAATTTCCCGCGCCGCGAACTGCGATCGCCCACTGGCGCCATCGTCGACCTGACCGGCGCGGAGTTCGACCTGCTCGGCTCCTTCCTCAGCCATCCGCAGCGCGTCATCGCCCGCGAACGGCTGATCGAACTGTCCCGCACCCGCATGGGCGACAGCAGCGACCGCAGCATCGATGTCCTCGTCAGCCGCCTGCGCCGCAAGCTGTCCACGCAGGATCGCGCCGCGCCGATCACCACCGTTCGCGGCGTCGGTTATATGTTCAATGCGGAGGTTAGCCGGGCTTGAGACGGCATGTCAGCCTGGTCGGGCAGATTTTCGCGATCCTGTTGCTGACCCTGACGCTGGAATTTGCCCTCGGCACTCTGGTCAATGAGCGGGCGAACCAGCTGTCGCTCCAGGATGACGAGGCGCGCCGCCTGGCCGAGCATCTGGTCATCGCCCGCAAGCTGCTGACCGAACAGCCGCCGGATGAACGGCACGCGCTGGCGTTGCAACTGACCACCGACCGCTATGACATTCACTGGACGGCTGCATCGCCGCCGCCGCCGCCGCTGGCGCCGGGGCTGGAGCGGATGCGGCGCCAGATCATCGACTGGGAACCGACGCTGGAGCAGGCGCATCTCTGGCTGCGGCTCGCCGCCCCGGCGCGCATGTCGCAGATCGATGGCGGCCTGAGGCTGGCGGACGGCAGCTGGCTCTATTTCGGCATGCGGCATAGCGGCGGCAAATGGACATTCACCATCGGTCGTATGGGGCTGGCGCTCATTCCGGTGCTGGCGCTGCTGGTCGTCGGCGGCATGTTGATCCGCCGCACGCTGGCGCCGCTGCGCGACCTGACCCAGGCGACCGAGCGCATCGGTCTGAGCGACGAAGTCATGGTGGCGGAGGGCGGCTCCAGCGATGTGCGCAACCTCATTCGCGCCTTCAACGCCATGCAGACCCGCATCCACCGCCTGATCACCGAACGGACCGAGACGCTCGCCGCAGTCGGCCATGATCTGCGCACGCCGCTCGCGCGGTTGCAGCTGCGGCTGGAAAACCTTCCCGAAAATGATGCGCGGGAAGCGATGGAGGGCGATCTGGAGGAAATGGGCGAGATGATCGACTCGCTCCTCGCTTTTCTGGGGGGCGAGAAAAACGCGGAACCCCCGGTGCGGATCGATGTGGCGGTGATGGCGGCCACGGTGGTCGACGCCTTTCAGGATCACGGCAGGCCCGTCGACTATGCCGGACTGGACCATCTGGAAATGGCTGTGCGCCCACTCTCGCTGCGGCGGGCGGTGGTCAATCTGATCGAGAACGCCTTGCATTATGGCGGCGGCGCGCGCGTGACACTGGAGCGGCGGAACAGGGAAGTGCTGATCCGGGTCGACGATGACGGTCCCGGCATTCCCCGCGACAAGCTGGAGGAGGTGTTGAAACCCTTTGCCCGGCTGGACGAAGCGCGACAGCGCAACACGCGTGGGCTGGGCCTGGGCCTCGCCATCGTTGCCCGCGCGGTCGAGCAGGAAGGCGGGCGGTTGCTTCTCGCCAACCGGCCGGGGGGAGGATTGCGGGCGGAAATATGCCTGAATCTGCCGGAGGAAGATCGCTGAGCGCAAAGTTTCGGTAAAAAGAGAATCTGGCAACCCCCAAGCAAAACTCGTTTATCGCCGCCTGCACTGGCGGGCTATGCCGGTAGCCTGTTCGTAAAGAGGCACATATGACGGCGCAGGGCGAAGGCTATTGGGACATTGACCGGCTGGCGGCTGAACTGGGCACGGTGCGGCGGCGCTGGCGGCAGGGGCAGGACCATCATGCCGAATATGGCGCGGAGGGTTTCCCCTCGCGCGCTTCGCTGACGAAGATCATGGCGGCGCTGTGCGGCGCGCTGTTTCCGCTCCGCCTCGGCCCCAGCTTCGTGCGGCTGCATAATGAAGACGCCTATGTCGCGCAGACCTTGCAGACCGCGCTCAGCCGCCTGTACGGCCAGATCCGCCTTGAGCTGATCTACACGATGCAGGGCGAAGCGTCCGAGGATCTGGACCGGGAAGCCTCGCGCATCATCGGCGCTTTCGCGCAAAGCCTGCCGGCATTGCGCGAATTGCTCGACAGCGATGTGGAGGCGGCCTTTCTGGGCGATCCCGCCGCGCGCAGCGTGGACGAGGTGCTGATCTGCTATCCTTCCATGATGGCGATCACCCATCATCGGCTGGCGCATCGTCTGTATCAGTTGGGCGCGCCGCTGGTGGCGCGGATCATCTCCGAAATCGCGCACAGCAGCACCGGGATCGACATTCATCCCGGCGCGAAGATCGGCCGCAGCTTCTTCATCGATCATGGCACCGGCGTCGTGATCGGGGAAACCGCCATCGTCGGCGACCGGGTGCGCATCTATCAGGGCGTGACGCTGGGCGCGCGCAGCTTTCCGGCGGATGAGAAGGGGCGGCTGGAAAAGGCGCTGGCCCGCCATCCGATCATCGAGGACGATGTGGTGATCTATTCCGGGGCGACCATATTGGGGCGCATCATCATCGGCAGCCGGTCCGTGATCGGCGGCAATGTCTGGCTGACCGACAGCGTGCCGGCCGACAGCAATGTCCGGCAGGCGAAGGCCCATTATGAAGTGACCAGCCGGGTCGAAGTCTCCGCGCCCCATCGTGTCCACGCGCTGGTGGAGGAGGGCGACGGGATCGCGGAGAATATCTGAGCCTTCCGAACGGGGCGAGGGGCGCTCGCCTCGTTCGGCATGGTTTATTGCGCCGGGCAGCTATCCCCTTCGCCCGCGATCAGGTCCAGGCATCGCCCGTCAATCTCGTTCCTGGGCACCGGCAGTTTGATGAGCGCCGCCAGCGTCGGCAAGATGTCCACCGTCTCGACGCCCAGTGGCTGCTCGAAATGAGTGAGGCCTTTGCGCCAGAACAGGATCGGCACCCGGCGGTCCGTGTCCCAGGGGCTGCCATGGGTGGCGACATAGCCCATCACCGCGCTTTCCGGGATCGACATGACCCGTGGCTTCAGCAGCAGCAGCAGGTCGCCCGAGCGCTGCGGATCGAAGCTGGCGCGGGCCTCCTGAAGCAGCGACCAGCTTTCCGGCGGGCCGGACGGCGAAGGCGTCGCGGCGATTTCCGCCTTGGTGAAGACCGTCTGCACTTGCGGATGAGCGCGCAGCAGGGCCAGTGTCGCGGCTTCCACCTTGCTACGCTGGGCGGCGGTCAGGCTCCTGTCGAAATACAGGTCGCCCGCCGGGCCATCGCCCCAGATCAGCGTCTTGCCGCTGATGCCGGTCTTTTCCGCGATCGCCGCCGACAATGCCTTGGGAGTGAGCGCCTTGTCGACGCGCTGCTCCATCGGCATGGCGTTCATCCGGTGCCGTTCGGGCAGGTCATGGCCGCCATGATCGGCGGTCAGCACCACCACATAATCCAGCCCGTCCTTGTCCAGACGGTCGAAAAAGGCGCCCAGTTCCCGGTCCAGCCGGTCGACCTGAATGCAGCTTTCGGTCCCCTCGGTGCCATAGCTGTGGCCGACATAGTCGGTAGCGGACAGGCCGATGGAGATGATGTCGGCCTGCGCCTGCTTGCCCAGCGCCATAGTCTCGATGGCGGCGGCGGCGAAGGCCAGCGTCATCGCGTCCTGCTCGGGCGAGATGCGGAAGCCCTTGTAATCGCCTGCCTCGCGCGCGAAGCGTCCGGTGCCGACCGTCCTGTCCCCGGCCTTTACGGGGAAATCCTTTGCCGCGCATTGCGGCGGCAGTTCGAAGCCCGGATTGGGCTGCGCCAGACGCTGGGCCATGACTTCGTTGACCTTCGCCACCAGCGGCGGCACGGCCACGCCCTTATAGCTCACATAGCCCTTCGGTCCGCCCAGCCACCAGACCTGATCGGCGGTCGGCCCGCCCATCATGATGGCCGCGCGGTCCTTGCCGGAAACCGACACGACGCGGGTCGCGGGGTTGGCGATCTTCATCCGTCCGCCCAGCGTCGGCACCTTCAGATGCATGGGCGAGGCCTGATAATTCTCGCTGTCGGTGCCTGGCTGCGTCTCATCCTCCGCGCAATAGACCTGTTTGTCGGCGCGGGCGGTGCCAAGGTCGAACCAGTTATTGGCGATGATGCCGGTGCGCGACGGGCGGCTGCCGGTCAGGATGGTGCTGTGGCCGGGGCAGGTTTCGGTCGCGGCGTGGCTCTGATAGCCGCGCGGGAAGACTACGCCCTGTTCGGTCAGCCGCCTGAGGCCGCCGGTATAATATTGCCGATATTCGCTGAACAGATCGGCGGAAAACTGATCGACGGAGATGGCGACGATCAGCTTGGGCGGCGTCGACGGAGCGGGCGCGGCTGCCACCGGAACTGCCGGCGCCTGAGCCAGCGCGGGGATGGAACTGGCCAGGAGCAAGGCGGCAGCGACTTTTTTCAACATGGGGGAGGATACCTTCTGATGCCTTGACGACAGATGCATCGGGACCTAGCCCCCTTGCATCCACGCGACCAGAGGCCCGATGCGGATTTTTCATGTCCTTCTTATGACAGTCCTTTTGTCGTTCGCGCCGGTGGTGGCGCGGGCGCAGGGCGCGTTCGGGCAGGGCGCCCCCCATATCGCGGCGGAACTGACGGCGGAAACGACGATGCCGCAGCCGGGCAGGGACACGACCATTGCCTTTTCCATGAGGCCGGAAGCGGGATGGCACGGCTATTGGGAAAATCCGGGCGATGCGGGTCTGGGCATGACGGTCAAATGGACGCTGCCCGACGGCGTCACCATTGGCGCCCTGCGTTATCCGGTGCCGGAAACCCTGCTGATTTCGGGCCTGATGAATCATGTCTATGAAGGTCCCTATGGCGTTCTGGCGAAGCTGACCGTCGCGCCGGACGTCCCGGCGGGCACGAAGCTGCCGATCAAGGTCCGCGCCGACTGGCTGGCCTGCACGGATAAGGTCTGCGTGCCCGAAGGCGCGGAATTGAGCCTTGATCTGACCGCCGGCGACGGCACCATCCTGCCTTCTCGACGGGCGCAGTTCGATGGCTGGCGCAGCCATCTGCCCCGGCCTTTGGGCAGCGAGGCGCGCTATGCGATCGTGGATGGCCGGTTGCGTCTGGCGATTCCCTTTCCGGCGGGTGCCGATGTGCGCGACGTGCATCTCTTCCCGCTGGCCGATGGCCTTGCGCGTTATGCCGCGCCGCAGACCGTCTCGCGGCAGGGCGACCGCCTGCTGGTCGAGACCGAGGCTGGGCAAGGGCTGAAGCCCGGTCCGGTACAGGCCGTGCTGCGGACCGGCGATCATGTCGGCTTCCTGCTGACCGCCCGGCCCGGCGACGTTCCGACCGTTCGGTCCGACACGCTGCGAACGGCGCTGATCGCGCTGGGCGGGGCCGTGCTGGGCGGGCTGTTGCTCAACATCATGCCCTGCGTCTTTCCGATCCTGGGCCTCAAGGCGATGAAGCTCGCCAGGGCGGGCGGGGATGAGCGGGTCGTCCGCCGTGAGGCGCTGGCCTACAGTCTGGGCATCATCCTGACCTGCCTTGTGCTGGGCGGTCTGCTGCTGGGGCTGCGCGCGGCGGGGGCGGCGGTCGGCTGGGCGTTCCAGTTGCAGGACCCGCGCATCATTCTGGCGCTGTTGCTGCTGGTGACGGCGATTGCCTTCAACCTGGCTGGGCTGTTCGAACTCAGCGCCTATGGCGGCGGCGAGAAGCTGGCGGGGAAGGGAGGGCTTGCGGGCGCCTTCTGGACCGGCGTGCTGGTGGCCTTCGTCGCGACGCCCTGTACCGGGCCGTTCATGGGCGCGGCCATGGGCGCGGCGCTGGTGTTGCCGCTGGCGGCGTCGCTGGCGATTTTCGCAGGTCTGGGGCTTGGCCTTGCGCTGCCGTTTCTGGTGCTGGCCCATATGCCTGCATTGCGGACCCGTCTGCCCCGACCCGGCGCGTGGATGGGCCGGGTGCAGAAAATCCTTTCCGCGCCGATGTTCCTGACTGCGCTCGGTCTTGCATGGCTGCTCGGCCAGCAGCGGGGCGTTTCCGCCATGACGCTGGGTCTTGGCGCGGCGCTTATCCTCGCGCTGCTCCTCTGGTGGCTTGGCGGCCGCCAGCGTCAGGGCAAGCGCGGCGGTCTGTTGGCGACCTTCGCGGCATTGGCCCTGCTCGGCGGATCGGCCATGCTCCTGCCCGCCCGCGCGCCCGCCGCTTCCGAGGCCGATGACCGGATTCCCTTCGATGAAGCCCGCCTTGCCAGCCTGCGCGCCGCCAACAAGCCGGTGTTCCTCTATTTCACCGCCGACTGGTGCCTCACCTGCAAGGCGAATGAAGCCGCCGCCATCGACCGCAGCGAAACCCGCGCCGCCTTCGACAAGGCGGGCGTGACCGTGATGGTCGGCGACTGGACCAATGCGGACCCAGCCATTACCCGCTTCCTGGAAGGGCAGGGCCGGTCGGGCGTTCCGCTTTATCTCTGGTATGCCCCCGGCAAGGATGCGCAGACATTGCCCCAGATCCTGACACCCGCCACGCTGAAGGCCCTGCTGTCCTGATGGCCAAGATTCGCGCCGATCAACTGCTTGTCGACAACGGCCTGGCCGAAAGCCGCGCCCGCGCGCAGGCGCTCATCCTCGCGGGCCTTGTCTTTCTGGGCGACAAAAAGATCGACAAGGCCGGACAGCAGGTCGCCGTCGACGCCGAACTGGAGGTGAAGGGCCGCGACCATCCCTGGGTCTCGCGCGGCGGCATCAAGCTCGCCCATGCGCTGGAGGCGTTCCACATCGACGTGACCGGCGCGGTCGCCATCGATGTGGGCAGTTCGACCGGCGGCTTCACCGACGTGCTGCTCAGCAACGGCGCGGCGCGGGTTTATGCGGTGGACAGCGGCACCAACCAACTCGCCTGGAAACTGCGCTCCGACCCTCGGGTCATCGTCCATGAACAGACCAGCGCCCGCATCCTGACCGCCGATCATATCCCCGAGCCGGTGGACATCATCGTCTGCGACGCCAGCTTCATCTCGCTGGCCAAGGTGCTGGACCGCCCCCTGAGCTTCGCCCGCCCTGGCGCGCGTCTCGTCGCCCTTATCAAGCCCCAGTTCGAGGCGGGGCGGGAGGAAGTCGGCAAAGGCGGCGTCGTCCGCGATCCGGCGATTCACCAGCGGGTGTGCGATGAAGCGCGGGCATGGGCGGAATCCAAAGGCTGGCAGGTGGAGGGCATCGCCACCAGCCCGATCACCGGGCCGCAGGGCAATGTGGAATTTCTCCTCTCCGCCATATTCGGCGGATAATCCGGCGCTCATTACGCCGATCCCGATCCCGATCTTCTATTCACGGGTTGCAGGACGAACCGTTTCACCGCAAACCGTCCATCGGCGGCTTGACTCGGCCTTGAAGGATTCGTGCGCGGTCGCTGAGTAAATCGTGGAGCTTCGTTGCCGATGAACGAGATTGCGTCTCCGGGTCAATTACGCCTCGCCTATCTGCGCTGGGCGCTGGTTACTGTGCCTGCGATTGTTTTCCTTGGCTTTCTCTCCGGCAAGCTCGCCAATAGTGGCTATGGCAACCGCTGGTTCGCGGCGCTGGCGAAACCGGAACTGATCCCGCCCGGCTGGGCCTTCGCCGTGGCGTGGACGGCCCTCTATATCCTGATGGCGCTTGCGCTCGCGATCGTCCTCCACGCGCGGGGCGCACGGGGACGGGGGATCGCCATCGTGGTCTTTCTCGTCCAGTTCGCGCTCAACCTCCTCTGGTCGCCGCTCTTCTTCCGCGCGCATCAGGTGGGGCAGGCACTGGTCCTCATCGTCGCCCTGATTGCGCTGGTTGCGATCACGACCGCGCTATTCTGGCGGGTTCGGCGCATCGCGGGGCTTTTGTTGCTGCCCTATCTGTGCTGGCTGGCCTTTGCATCCTACCTCAACTATGAGATCGGCCGCCTCAACCCGGACGCGGAAAGCCTTGGCAAACCCGCATTCCAGACCCAGATATGATTTTTGGCGCCCGGACAGGGGCGCCCCGTTAAAGGACCAAGCATCATGCAGAGCGAAAACCGCTTTTTCGACGACCTTGCCAAGCTGGTGAACGGCGCGGCCGGAACGGTCGCGGGCATGAGCCGCGAGTTCGAAACCAATGCCCGCGAAAAGGCCAAGCAGTGGATCGGCGGCATGGATTTCGTCAGCCGCGACGAATTCGATGCGGTCAAGGCGCTCGCCGCCGCCGCCCGTGAAGAGGTGGAGTTGCTGAAGGCCCGCCTTGACGCGCTGGAAGGCAAGGCGCCCGAACCCGTGACGAAGACAGTCCGCGCCAAAAGCAAGGACGCGGAATAAGCGGCGCTTTTTCCTGCCGGCCTTCGGTTGTCCACGCATTTTTCTATGGCTGTGCTTTCCCCGGCATGGAAAAATGCTCTAAGGCGCCCTGATGATGGACAGCGACGAATTTGAAAATGGCGGCCAGGAAGCCGCGCCGATCGACATGCTGGCCGCCTATTTCGAGGCGCATGGCTGGAGTTTCGATCAGGTGGGCGAGGACGAAATCGTCGCCAGCACCCAGGGGTCGTGGGCGCAATATGAGCTGCGCGGCATCTGGCGTGACGAGGATCAGGTGCTTCAACTGCTCGCGCTGCCCGACATCCGGGTGAACGACGACAAGCGTTCCGCCATCTATGAAACGCTGGGCCTCATCAACGAGCAGCTCTGGCTCGGTCATTTCGAGCTGTGGTCGTCGAGCGGGATCGTTCTTTTCCGCCATGGCGCGCTGCTGGGCGCGGGGGGCACGCTGACGCTCGATCAGGCGCAGATCCTGATCGAAACCGCGATCGACGAGTGCGAACGCTTCTACCCGGTGTTCCAGTTCGTCCTGTGGGGCGGCAAGACGCCGACCGAAGCCATTTCCGCCAGCCTGATCGAAACCCGCGGCGAAGCCTGAGTACTCATTGCATGACCCCAATCTGGCCAGACCATCTGTTTCTCGTCGGCTGCGGCAATATGGCGGGGCAGATGCTGTCCCGCTGGCTCGCCTGTGGTCTTGATCCGGCCCGCGTGACAGTGCTGCGCCCAAGCGGCAAGCCTGTCGCGGAAGGCGTGCGGGTGGTCACGGACTATCCCGCCGCGCTGCCTGCCGGGACGACCGTGCTGCTGGGCATGAAACCTTATCAATTGGGCGATGTGGCGGCGTTGCTCGCGCCGCTTTGCACCGGTGATACGCGGATCATCTCGATCCTTGCGGGGACGCCGCTTGCCGAACTGCGCGTCCGTTTTGCGCAGGCGGGCGAGGTTGTCCGCGCCATGCCCAACCTGCCCGTAGGCATAGGGGAGGGGGTCACCGCGCTTCATGCCGATGCTGGCCTTTCGGTCGCTTCGCGCGCTGCCGTGGATGGTTTCATCGCGCCCCTGGGCCTTGCCGAATGGATTGCCGATGAGGGGCAGTTCAACGAAGTCACGGCGCTGTCGGGTTGTGGTCCTGCCTTCCTGTTCCGCTTCATCGACGCCTTCGCCCGGGCGGGCGAGGCGCTGGGCCTGCCGGCCGATCAGTCGGCGCGCATGGCGCTCGCCACGGTGCGCGGTTCGGCCAGTATGGCGGCCCATGCCAGCGAAAGCCCGACGATTCTCGCCGACCGCGTCGCCAGTCCGGGCGGCATGACGCGGCAGGGGCTGAACGTGCTGGACGCCGACGACCGGCTGCTGAAGCTCCTCACCGACACGCTTGTCGCTGCCCGTGACCGGGGCGAGGAAATGGCCAGAGGCGGTTAAGGCCGCCGGTTCACGCCTTTGCGGAAATATTCTAAAGGGGCGGCTAATGTCCCTTGGAGTCCTGCCATGTTGTCCCCCGAAACGTCCATTCTCCTGCTCACCACCGGCGGGACCATCGACAAGATCTATTTCGACGCGCTGTCGGACTATCAGGTCGGTGAGACGGTGATGGCGAAGTTGCTGGAGATCGGTCGTGTCAAGCGCCCCTTCCGCATCGAGGAAGTGGTCCGCAAGGACAGTCTGGAACTGGACGATGCCGACCGGGCGCTGATCCGCGACCGGGTGGCCGCAGCGCCCGAAAGCCATGTCATCATCACCCATGGCACCGATACGATGACGGAAACGGCGAAGCTGCTCGCCGCCATCCCCGGCAAGACGGTGGTGCTGGTCGGCGCGCTGGCCCCGGCGCGCTTTGGCGAGAGCGACGCCAGCTTCAACCTCGGCATGGCCTTCGCCACGGTTCAGATGGCGGAGCCGGGGGTCTATATCACGATGAGCGGTTCCGTCTTCCGCGCCGACAAGGTGGTGAAGGACAGGGCCAAGGGGGCGTTCGTCCCGGCCGACCGGCCCTAGCGGCGTTCCTCGACGCCACGCCCTGTCATGGCGCGGCGGCTTGCCAGACCCATCATCGCAAAGGCCAGGATCGAAGCCAGGACATTCGCCGCCGCCGCGCCGACGGTGCCATAGAGGGGCAGCAACGCCGCCTGCATTCCCAGCAGCAGCGCGGTGGAAACCAGCGTGATGCGCAGCGACAGGCTCGCCCGGTCGGTCGCCATCAGCAGCGGGCGATAACTCACCCCCACCAGATCGACGCAGGCTGAAATGCCGAGCAGCACCAGCAAGGGATAGGCCGGCAGAAACGCCTTCCCCGCGATCAGGCCCAACAACGGATGACCGACGGTCAGGATCAGCCCGATGATGACCCCGCCCGCTATCAGAGCCAGACGGTTGGTCCGCCGGAACAGCATCCCCAGCGCTTCATGCCCCTGGCTTGAATGGGTGCGGCTCAGTTCCACGAAGATGCTGCGGGAAAGCAAACCGGAAATCTTGGTCAGCGAATTGGCAAGCTGGTTGGCGAGCCGGTACAGTCCCGCGCCGGTCGGCCCGACGAACAGGCCGACCACCAGCACCGCCACCTGCTGCCCCATGGACGACAGGGTGGTCTGCAAATTGGTCGCGGTCAGAAAGCCCACTATGCCCGGATTTTCCACCCGCGCATCCATCGCCTTGCCCGCCCGCCAGTTCCCCAGCTTCTCGCCGCCGACCCGGATCGCGAGCGACCAATAGCTGACCGCGCAGAGCAGTTCGGCGGCCCCCCAGGCAATCAGGAAGCCGGTGATATTGGGCATCAGCACCCAGGCCAGAACGGCGCCGATCATCCGTCCGACCGGGATCATCGTTTCGGCAAAGGCGCCCGTATCGAACCGGTCGAACAGGCGCAGCACGCCGGTCGGGCTGGACCGGATGGTGATCATCATCACCATGCAGAAGATCCATGCCTGCCACCCCATCCCCGCCGACAATCCCATCAACGGTCCGAAGGCGAGGATGATGAAGGCCGCGATCAGCCCGCCAATGGCCGCGGACGCGAGGTCGATCAGGATGCAGAAGCGCAGCACCCGGTTCAGCGCATCGCCATTGCCCGCCGCCAGATGCGGCTGGCCATAGCGCACGACGATCTGCCAGCTGTCGAAGCTCACCAGCGTCTGGATGACGTTGGCAGCGCTCAGCACCAGCGCGAACCGCCCGAAATCCGCCACGCCCAGCGTTCGTGTGACGATAGCCAGATAGGCAAGGCTCAATATCCCGCCCACGCCCTTGCCGCCCAGCAGCCATCCGGTATTCGCCAGAATGCGGGCAAAGCCTTCCTGGGCGCCACCCGATCCGCGCTTGATCTTCACTGACACTCCGGCCTTTCGATGCGACGCCGCCGTCTGGGCGCGCGCCTATCTAGGATCGGGGCGGGTGCGATGCAACACAGGCTGTCCATCCCATGTCCTTTGCTTTAAGGCGGCGGGCCATGAGCATCACCAAAGCCATCATCCTTTCCGCGGGGCAGGGGTCGCGCCTGTTGCCGCTGACCCGCGACGTGCCCAAATGCATGATCGATTTCAACGGCCGGACCCTCATCAGCTGGCAGGTCGCGGCGCTGGTCGCCAATGGCGTGACCGATATCGTCGTCGTCACCGGATTTCGCACTGAGCGGGTGGAGGATCATGCGTTGCAACTCTACCGCGATACGGGCGCACGCATCCGCACCATGTTCAATCCCTTCTTTCAGGTCGCGGACAATCTGGGCACCTGCTGGATCGCGCGGGAGGAGATGGACCGGGACTTCATCATCCTCAACGGCGACACCATCGTGTCGGATGAGATCGTGGCGAAGCTGATCGAGGGCGCGCAGGACGCCATCACCGTCACCGTCGATGTGAAGCCGGGCGATTATGACGATGACGACATGAAGGTGAACCGGGACGAGACGGGCCGCCTTCACGCCATCGGCAAGCGGCTGTTGCCGCCGGACACCAATGCCGAATCCATCGGCATGCTGGCGTTCAGGGGCGAGGGGCCTGCGATCTTCCGCAACCAGATCGATCAGATGATGCGGACGCCCGAGGGTGTCGAGCGCTGGTATCTGCGCGCCATCGACATCATCGCCAAGGGCAACCGCGTCGGCACCGTCTCGATCGAGGGGCTGGACTGGCAGGAAGTCGACTTCCCGCAGGATGTCGAGGCGGCGAAGGCGCTCACCGCCCGCTGGCTGGCCGAAGGGCGCTACGCGAAATAGGGCTTCAGCCAATCGGCCAGCGCGGCGATCTGCCCAGGGGTGAGCTTCACCGCGCTGCCCAGGTCCGGCTGTCCCGGCCATCCAGCGTCGGAAGCCACGATACCCGCCTGTTCCCGACTGCCCTCATAGCGGGGCAGAACGTGGAAATGGACGTGCGGGTCGACCATCATCAACATCAGATAGTTGATCTTCTGATAGCCGACGGGCTGGGTCAGCGCGCTTTCGATCGCCTTGGTCACGATGGCCAGTTCGGCATGGGCTTCGCCCGGCAGATTCCCGAAGGCCGTCGCGTCGGACTTCGCCGCCAGCACCAGCGATCCCAGCGTCGGCTGCGCCGGGCGCAGCAGGACGACCCAATGGCGGAACTCGGCGACCAGCGTTGCGGGAAAGCCGAATTTCTCGATCGTCGCGTTCATGCCGCCTCCATCCAACTGACAATCGGCTGTCCATTGCGCTTCACGCCATAGGCCTGCAACAGCCGCAAGGCATGGACGAGGAGCGAGATCACCGTCCACCAGGCCAGCGCGATCAGTCCTATATCCGGGCGCCCGGTGAGCAGCGCGAAGAACAGGATCACCATATTGGGATTGCGCCGCGCCGTGATCAACCGGAACCAGCTGTCGAACCGTCCCCAGACATGGATGTCCATCCCGAAATCCTTGATGAACATCCCTTCGATCAACCGTTGCAGCACATAGCCCGCGACAATGGCGGCCATCACCAGCGCGAAGGTTTGCGTTGGCAGGGCGAGGCCCCAGGCGGAAAGGCCCACGCCCCAGAAATACCACCAGAAGGGCGGGTGGATCAGATCCACGCCATGGTCCGCGACATTGCCCCATTTGGACGAGGTGATGGTGCAGCGCGCCAGCTTGCCGTCCACGGTATCCAGCACCATGAACGCGAAGCCGGCCAGCATTCCCGTCCAGTAGAGTCCCTGTGCGAAGAACCAGGTCGCGACCACGCAGAGCGTCGCACCGAGCGCCGTCACCATATTGGGCGTTATCCCAAGCGACGCCGCCAGCCGGGTCAGCCACAATGCCAGTTCGGGCCAGAGATATTTGGTCAGCAGGTCGGTCACGCCCTTATAGGCGCCGAAATAGCTGCGCCGCTCGATCTCCCGCCGGGTGGCTGGGGTCAGTTCCTTGACGAAGGGCTGCTCCAGCTTGCGCAACTGGCGATTATAGAGCTTCCGCCCATCCGACAGGTCGACGATATTTGGTGCCGCTAAAGGATCGCCATCGGTTGTCACTTGTCCGACAATCGGCGTTCCGCCCCAGCTGAATAACGTGCCCGGCTCATCCAGCGCCAACCTCAACAGCATGGGATCGAAGACGTATTGGAGGTTGAACAGCAGTATATGGCCAGGAGCCATTCTGCTGCCGCTCCTCCCCGCGCTTTCCGCCATGCGGCGACAGCGCTCTGCGTTCGACATACCCCAGATGCGGGTGGCGTTGTTGCCCAACAGCCTTATGGGACCCATGGCTGAAGTCATGCCGGTAACAGGCGCATGGCTGTCATATGGCTGCGAACGGATGATGCTGTGGTGTATGGTTCCGCATGATCACGAAGGGAGGGGCGCGGCATGGATGTGCTCAGCCAGTCGTTCAGTGCGTCTGCAAGCGCCTCGACGCTTCGCTCGGTAACCCGGCAACCTGGCAAACCTTCCAGTAAATCTTTCGCATTGGCGAAGCAATCGGTAGCAATCACCGGACAATCGCAACCAAGAGCTTCCACTACGACCGCTGGAAGCCCTTCATAATCAGACGACAGCACGAAAAGATCCGCGCTCGCCAGCAATGCGGGAATGTCTTGCACAAAGCCCAGAAACTGCACTCGATCGGTAATGCCGAGTTCCCTCGCAAGACTTTCGAGTGCTTTGCGGTCCTTGCCCTCGCCTGCGATTTTCAGAACAACGTTTTCGTCCGAACCTTGCGCGAAGGCATGGAGCAGCCGAGGGAAATTCTTCTGCTCGACCAAACGGCCAATTCCTACAACAATTCTCGTGCGGCCCGGTGCTGGGGGGAGGGGGCCGGTTCGGTCGAAGGGGCTGGTTATATATGCATTGAAAACGGTGGCAAAACGATCCGAGGCTGAAGGAAATTGACCTTGCAGCAATGCGGTTTCCGCATCGCTCAAGGTTAAAACCTTGTCGGCCCGGCGGAAAAGAAAACTGTATACCGTTCGGCGGATCGTGCTGACGAACGCGCCGTCGCGCTCGCGAATGATGGGATTGGTCGTCTTGATGATCAACCGTGCGCGGGGTGCCGGCATCAACAATGTGCCGAGACCCGAAAACCAGCTTATATTATTACCGGTCGCGAGCACGATATCCGGTTTGACGGCTTTCAGCCAGCGGCGATAGCGTATGAAAGTACGTATCTGTCCCCAGCTTCTGCTTTTCCATGCCCTATTGCTCAGTGCGATATTTTCTACGCTGCTGCAAAGCTTGTCGCTGAAATGCCTATTCAATATGCCTGTGGAAGTGCATGATAGAATGAAGGTTTCGTAGCCAGCAGCTGAAAAACCGTCTGCTAGTTGGCAGAGAACCCGATTGGTGCCGCCCTGATTCATCTCATAGGTCACGAGGGCGATTTTCGTCATCTATCGGGGGAACTTTCAAAAATTGCTAAGGCGTCAACGCCGCGCAATTAGGGTATTGAGATGGCCGGTTCAAGCGGTTAATGGCAGCGCCAACTAGCGAGGAATTATTGTCGATGGCTGAATTTGCGTTGCCCAAGAACAGCAGGATCAGCGCCAAGGGTGTAACCCACAAGGCGCCGGACGGGGCCACCAACGTCAAGAGCTTTAAGGTTTATCGCTACGACCCCGACTCCGGTCAGAACCCCCGCTACGACACGTTCGAGATCGATCTCGACAATTGCGGGCCGATGGTTCTGGACGCGCTGCTGAAGATCAAGAATGAATATGATCCGACGCTGACCTTCCGCCGGTCCTGCCGCGAAGGCATTTGCGGCTCCTGCTCGATGAACATGAACGGTCGCAATGGCCTGGCCTGCACCACCTCGATCGAGGAATGCTCGGGCAAGGAAGTGCGCATCACGCCGCTGCCGCACATGGACGTGATCAAGGATCTTGTGCCCGATTTCACACATTTCTATGCGCAGTACAACTCGATCAAGCCCTGGCTGCAAACCGTCAGCCCGGCGCCGAGCGGCAAGGAGCGACTCCAGTCGCCCGCCGACCGTGAGAAGCTGGACGGCCTGTATGAGTGCATCCTGTGCGCCTGCTGCTCGACCAGCTGCCCTAGCTATTGGTGGAACAGCGACAAGTTTCTGGGTCCGGCGATCCTGCTTCAGGCCTATCGCTGGCTGGCTGACAGCCGCGACGAATATACCGGCGAGCGTCTGGACGATCTGGAGGATCCGTTCCGCCTCTATCGCTGCCACACCATCATGAACTGCGCGAATGTCTGCCCCAAGGGTCTGAGCCCGGCGAAGGCGATTGCGGAAACCAAGAAGATGATGGTCGAACGGCAGCTCTGATCGACGTGAGCGATGGAGCGGGTCATCTGAGCCTGGTGGCCGAAGGGCCTTGGGCGGGTTGGCTGTCCTGGGCCGACACCGTGCCGGGAACCTTTCTCGACACGGCGATCGGCACCAGCTATTCGCGGAGCGATACGGCGGGGAAAGCGACGGTCATGCTGGAAAGCGCGCCGTCGCACGCCAATCGGCTGGGTGCGCTGCATGGTGGTTTCCTTGCCGGTTTTGCCGATCACGCCTATTTTGCCGCGCTGGCCGCGATGGGGCGGCCGGAACAGGCGGCGGCAGTGACGGTTGACCTTAGCATGCAATATTGCGGTTCCGGCAAAATCGGTTCGATCCTGCGCGCAGAGGTCGAATTGCTGCGGGAGACGGCGCGGCTGATGTTCCTGCGCCTCACCATCCATCAGGACGAAAATCTGATCGCGGCCTCGACCGCAACGGTGCGCAAGGCACCTGTTCCGAAGTGACAAGCGTTATCGCCAGATATGATGCGCTGGTCGCGGCGGGTGAATTGCGGGCCGATCCCGACCAGCGGGCGGCTGCGGAGCGACTCAACCGGCTGCAACAGGAACTGGAGGCGACACCGCCGCGCGGATCGACGCTGTGGAAGCTGCTCCGCAAGGCGCCGGAGCCGCCGCGCGGACTCTATATGTGGGGCGGCGTCGGGCGCGGCAAATCGATGCTGATGGACCTGTTCTTCGACTCGGTTCATGTCCAGCGCAAGATGCGCGCCCATTTCCATGAGTTCATGCTGGACGTCCATGCCCGGCTGGCCGAGGCGCGCAAGTCGGAAACGGGCGATCCGATCCCGCCGGTTGTCGAGTCGCTGGCCGATGAAGCGCGTCTGCTCTGCTTCGATGAAATGGTCGTCAACAATATGGCGGACGCCGCGATCATGTCGCGCCTGTTCACGGGGCTGCTCGAAAAGCGGGTGACAATCGTCACCACCTCCAACCGCGAGCCGGACGAACTCTACAAGAACGGTCTCAACCGACAGCTTTTCCTGCCTTTCATCGACCTCATCAAGGCGAAGCTGGACGTGATGACGCTGAACGGGCCGACTGATTACCGGCTTGATCGTCTTGGGGATGCCAAGCTGTGGCACGCGCCCAATGGCCCGGAGGCGACCAAAGCCTTGTCGGAGGCTTTTTTCCGGCTGACCGATTATCCGGTCGAGGATCGCGCCAAGGTGCCGGCCGAGGATATGAAGGTGCAGGGCGGGCGCACGCTGCATGTTCCCAAGAGCCTGAAGGGCGTGGCCGTCTTTTCCTTCAAGCGTCTCTGCGCCGAAGCGCGCGGAGCGCCGGATTATCTGGCGATCGCGCGCAAATATCACACCGTCATCATCGTCGGCATACCCGTGCTGGGTCCGGAAAAGCGCAACGAGGCGGCGCGCTTCGTGACACTGATCGACGCGCTTTACGAATATAAGGTGAAGCTGCTCGCCTCCGCCGATGCGGAGCCTGCGCGGCTGTATCCCGAAGGCGATGGCGCCTTCGAGTTCGAGCGCACCGTGTCGCGGCTGATGGAAATGCAGTCGGACGATTATCTGGCGCTGGGACACGGCGAGAAATAATTTCGCCCTCTCGCGAGTCCGTTCATCTGGTAACAATCTAAGATTAGAGAAAAAGGGGCCGCGCGCTTCCGGGAAGGGAGGCGCGCGGCAGGTGGCCGCTGCGGGGGAAGGGCCATGCGCCAGGGTAGGAGCGCTTGGGCATCAGAGGCAAAATCACCTCTAATGAAATTGCGAATGAATTGCAAAGATAATTTGGGACTGGGGCTTTTGCGCGGTTGAATCCTTGGCCGGATAGGCCTAAGCGCTCTTGCAATTCCAGTTTCCACGGCTTGGAGGATTAGATATGGCCCGTAAGAAGATCGCGCTCATCGGCGCTGGCAACATCGGTGGCACGCTCGCGCATCTCGCGGCTCTCAAGGGACTTGGCGACATCGTTCTCTTCGACGTCGTCGAAGGCGTGCCGCAGGGCAAGGCCCTCGATCTGTCGCAGTGCGGTCCTGTCGAAGGTTTCGACTCCAAGATCACCGGCACGAACGACTATGCCGACATCAAGGACGCGGACGTCATCATCGTCACCGCCGGCGTCGCCCGCAAGCCGGGCATGAGCCGCGACGACCTGCTGGGCATCAACCTCAAGGTCATGAAGGCCGTGGGCGAGGGCATCAAGAACAATGCCCCCAACGCCTTCGTCATCTGCATCACCAACCCGCTGGACGCCATGGTGTGGGCGCTGCGCGAATTCTCCGGCCTGCCGCACAACAAGGTCGTCGGCATGGCGGGCGTTCTCGACTCCGCGCGCTTCAGCCACTTCCTGGCCGAAGAGTTCCAGGTGTCGGTGAAGGAAGTGAACAGCTTCGTCCTCGGCGGTCATGGCGACACCATGGTGCCGGTCGTGGAATATTCGACCGTTGCCGGTATCCCGATCCCCGACCTCATCAAGCAGGGCCGCTCCACCAAGGAACGCATCGACGCGATCGTTCAGCGCACCCGTTCGGGCGGCGGCGAGATCGTCGCGCTGCTCAAGACCGGCTCAGCCTTCTACGCTCCGGCCACCAGCGCCATCGCCATGGCTGAAGCCTATCTGGGCGACAAGAAGCGCCTGCTGCCCTGCGCCGCGAACCTGACCGGCCAGTATGGCGTCGACAACCTCTATGTCGGCGTGCCCGTGATCATCGGCAAGGACGGCGTCGAGCAGATTGTCGAGATCGAACTGAACGACGAGGCCAAGGCGAACCTTCAGGTGTCGGTCGACGCCGTCAAGGAACTGCTGGAAGCCTGCAAGGGCATCGATTCCTCGCTCGCCTGATTTCGCTACGAACTTGCACCGATCTGTCCCAGGTGAGTGCGCAGCCTGGGATGGGTCGCCTTTAGACCCAAAGTGCCACGTCCACAGAAGATAAAGGGACACGCATGTCCATTCTGGTGAACAAGAACACCAAGGTCATCACCCAGGGTATGACCGGTGCCACCGGCACCTTCCACACCGAAACCGCGCTTGCCTATGGCACGCAAATGGTTGGCGGCGTCACGCCGGGCAAGGGCGGCACGACCCATATCGGTCTGCCCATGTTCGACACCGTTGCCGAAGCCAAGTCGAAGACCGGCGCCGACGCATCGGTCATCTATGTTCCGCCGCCGTTCGCGGCCGACTCGATCCTGGAAGCGATCGACGCGGAAATTCCGCTGATCGTCTGCATCACCGAAGGCATTCCGGTCCTCGACATGGTTCGCGTGAAGCGTGCTCTGTCCGGTTCGAAGTCGCGCCTGATCGGCCCGAACTGCCCCGGCCTGCTGACGCCCGGCGAATGCAAGATCGGCATCATGCCCGGCAACATCTTCTCGAAGGGCAGCGTCGGCGTCGTGTCGCGTTCGGGCACGCTGACCTATGAGGCGGTGTTCCAGACCACCAATGCGGGCCTGGGCCAGACCACGGCTGTCGGCATCGGCGGCGATCCGGTCAACGGCACCAACTTCATCGACGTGCTGGAACTGTTCCTGGCCGACGACGCCACCGAATCGATCATCATGATCGGTGAAATCGGCGGCGACGCGGAAGAGCAGGCTGCCCAGTTCCTGATCGACGAAGCCAAGAAGGGCCGCAAGAAGCCGATGGCCGGCTTTATCGCGGGCCGCACGGCGCCTCCGGGCCGTCGCATGGGCCATGCCGGCGCGATCGTGTCGGGCGGCAAGGGCGACGCCGAGAGCAAGATCGCGGCGATGGAAGCGGCCGGCATCAAGGTCGCTGCCAGCCCCTCCGAGTTGGGCACGACCCTGCTCGAAGTGTTGAAGGGCTAATCACGCCAGACAAGGCGGCCGGGCTGCACCCCGGCCGCTTGTTACCCCGCTCCGCGACTGCACGCGGTCGGCATGGGACATGAGAAATGGGTTACGAGAACCAGGACTTCGAGATCGAACGCGGGCCAAGCTGGGCACGCACCAACTGGCCGCCGATTGATACCGACGACCTGACCGGGGCACTTGATCCCACGCAGATGCAGGTGGCTGTGAAAGCCGCCGCCAAAGCCGCCGGCAAGGCGGTGTCGGACGCCGATATCGCAGAAGCGGCCGAAGATGCAATCCGCGCGCAGATGCTGATCCGCACGTATCGCGTACGTGGTCACCTCGCGGCCAATCTCGATCCGCTTGGTCTGGCGAAGCGCGACCTGCCCGCTGACCTCACGCCCGAATATCACGGTCTCACCAACCTTGAGAAGAAGATCTATCTCGGCGGTACGCTGGGCCTGCAATATGGCACGGTGCGCGAGATCGTCGCGATCCTGCGGGCCAATTATTGCGGCAATGTCGGCCTGGAATATATGCACATCGCCGATGTGGAGGAGCGCCGCTTCTTGCAGGAACGTCTGGAGGGCAAGGATAAGGAAATCCATTTCACGCCCGAGGGCAAGAAGGCGATCCTGACCAAGGTGATCCACGCCGAACAGTATGAGAAGTTCCTGGGCCGCAAATATGTCGGCACCAAGCGCTTTGGTCTGGACGGCGGCGAATCGATGATCCCCGCGCTCGAGGCGGTCATCAAATATGGCGGCCTGTCGGGCGTGCGTGAGATCGTGTTCGGCATGGCCCACCGTGGTCGCCTGAACGTGCTGGCCAATGTGATGGCCAAGGGCTTCCGCGTCATCTTCCACGAATTTTCGGGCGGCACCGCCAATCCCGAGGATGTCGGTGGTTCGGGCGACGTGAAATATCACTTGGGCACCTCGACCGACCGCGAGTTCGACGGCGTCAAGGTCCATATGTCGCTGGTCCCGAACCCCTCGCACCTCGAAACCGTCGATCCGGTGGTGCTGGGCAAGGTGCGCGCGCAGCAGACCTTCCGCGACGATCTGGAAAAGCATGAGCAGGTTCTGCCCGTGCTGATCCATGGCGACGCTGCCTTTGCCGGGCAGGGGATCGTCTGGGAGTGCTTCGGCTTCTCGGGCGTCGACGGCTACAATACCGGCGGCTGCATCCACTTCATCGTCAACAACCAGATCGGCTTCACGACCAGCCCGCAATTTTCGCGCGGCTCGCCCTATCCGAGTGACGTCGCCAAGGGTGTCCAGGCGCCGATCCTGCACGTCAACGGCGACGATCCGGAAGCCGTGACCTTCGCGTGCAAGCTGGCGATGGAATATCGCCAGACCTTCCATCGCGACATCGTGATCGACATGTGGTGCTATCGCCGCTTCGGCCATAATGAGGGCGACGAGCCTTCGTTCACGCAGCCGCAGATGTATGCCAAGATCCGCCAGCATCCGCCGGTCAGCGACATGTATTCGGCACGGCTGAAGGCCGAAGGCGTGGTCGACGACGACTATGTCAACAAGGTGACCGGCGATTTCGTCAATCATCTGGAGGACGAATTCGAGGCAGGCAAGAGCTACAAGCCCAACAAGGCAGACTGGTTCGCCGGTCGCTGGTCGGGCCTGCACAAGCCCGCCGACGCCGAAACCACCCGGCAGAGTGTCGAGTCGGCGATCAGCCAGAAGCTGTTCGACAGCCTGGGCAAGACGCTGACGACGATCCCGGAAGGCCATAACGTCCACAAGACGCTGAAGCGCGTGATCGACGCCAAGGCGGAGATGTTTAAGACCGGCGAGAATTTCGACTGGGCGACCGGCGAGGCGCTGGCCTTCGGGTCGCTGCTGTCGGAAGGCTATGGCGTCCGCCTGTCGGGTCAGGACTCCGGGCGCGGCACCTTCAGCCAGCGTCACGCCGTCTGGACCGACCAGGATACGGAAGCGAAATATATCCCGCTGTCGACCGTGCCGCATGGCCGTTTCGAGGTGCTGGACTCGCCGCTTTCCGAATATGGCGTGTTGGGCTTCGAATATGGTTTCGCGCTGGCGGACCCGAAGAGCCTGGTGCTTTGGGAAGCGCAGTTCGGTGACTTCGCAAACGGTGCGCAGATCATCTTCGACCAGTATATCGCCTCGTCGGAGACCAAGTGGCTGCGTTCCAACGGCCTCGTCTGCCTGTTGCCGCATGGCTATGAAGGGCAGGGGCCGGAGCATAGCTCGGCTCGTCTGGAGCGTTATCTCCAGCTCTGCGCCGAGGGGAATATCCAGGTCGCGAACATCACCACCCCGGCGAACTATTTCCATGTCCTGCGTCGTCAGATGCTGCGGCCCTTCCGCAAGCCGCTGATCATCATGGCGCCCAAGTCGCTGCTGCGTCACAAGTTGGCGGTCAGCAAGGCGGAGGATTTCCAGGGTGAAACGCACTTCAAGCGCATCCTGTCGGACCCCAATGCGGCGCCCGACAAGGATACCAAGCGCCTGGTCCTGTGCTCCGGCAAGGTCTTCTATGACCTGATGGAAGCCCGCGATGCCGCTGGCGACAAGGACGTGCAGATCGTTCGCATCGAGCAGATCTACCCGTTCGCGACGGAGGCCCTCGCCACGCGCATAGCGCGTATGACGAACCTTCAGGAGGTCGTCTGGTGTCAGGAAGAACCGCGCAACAACGGCGCCTGGTTCTTCGTGGAACCCTATATCGAGGAAGCTCTGGCGCAGGCCGGCAAGGCGCCGATGCGCGCCCGCTATGCCGGTCGCAAGGCCTCGGCGTCGCCCGCAACGGGTCTCGCCAAGCGCCATGTCGCCGAACAGGGCGCCCTCGTCGCCGATGCGCTGGGTCACAGCGTCCGTGAAGAAATCCGTCGCCAGAAGAAAGGCTGAACAAGCTCATGGCTACCGAAGTAAAAGTCCCCACGCTGGGCGAATCCGTTACCGAAGCAACCGTTGGTCAGTGGCTGAAGAAGCCCGGCGACGCCGTGAAGGCGGATGAGCCCATCGTGTCCCTCGAAACCGACAAGGTTGCGGTTGATGTGCCCGCGCCGGTCGGCGGTACGCTGGGCGATATCGTCGCCAAGGAAGGCGACACCGTGAATGTCGGCGCTCTGCTGGCCTATGTGAATGAAGGCGCGGCTGCTGCGGCGACTCCTGCCGCTGCTGCTCCTGCTGCCAAGGCGGAAGCTGCGACCCCGGCGCCGGCCGCTTCGGCTCCCGCGGATGAAGATGAAGGCGGCAGCCTGACCCTGTCGCCTGCCGTGCGCCGCCTGGTGTTGGAACATGGTCTGGACCCGAGCAAGATCAAGGGCACGGGCAAGGACGGTCGCCTGACCAAGGATGACGTGATGGCCGCCGTCGCCGCCGGCACCGCCAAGGCGGCTGCTTCGGCTCAGGCTGCCGCGCCTGCCGCAGCTGCCCCGGCCGCTGGTCCCAGCCGTGCGCAGGAACGCGTCAAGATGACCCGCCTGCGCCAGACGGTCGCCAAGCGCCTGAAGGAAGCACAGAACAACGCTGCTCTCCTGACGACCTATAACGACGTCGACATGACCAACGTCATCGAGGCGCGCGCCAAGTATAAGGACCTGTTCGAGAAGAAGCATGGCGTCCGTCTGGGTTTCATGGGCTTCTTCACCAAGGCCGTCTGCATGGCGCTGCGCGACATTCCGGGCGTCAACGCGCAGATCGAGGGCGATGAGATCGTCTATAACGATTTCGCGGACATTTCGGTCGCGGTTTCGGCCCCGAACGGTCTGGTCGTGCCGGTCATCCGCAACGCGGAATCGCTGAGCGTGGCTGAGATCGAAAAGACCATCGGCGGCTTCGGCAAGAAGGCCAAGGAAGGCACGCTCACCATGGACGATATGAAGGGCGGCACCTTCACCATCTCCAATGGCGGCGTCTTCGGCTCGCTGCTGTCCAGCCCGATCATCAACCCGCCGCAGTCGGCGGTGCTGGGCCTCCACCGCATCGAGGACCGTCCGGTCGTCCGCGACGGCCAGATCGTCATCCGTCCGATGATGTATCTTGCGCTCAGCTATGACCATCGCTTGATCGATGGTCGCGAAGCGGTCACCTTCCTCGTCGCGGTCAAGAACGCGATCGAAGATCCGACCCGCCTGCTGATCGACCTGTAAGACATCACGCCAGAGGAAGACGAACCATGGCTGAATTCGACTATGACGTTCTGGTAATCGGCGCGGGGCCGGGCGGCTATGTCGCCGCGATCCGTGCGGCGCAGCTTGGTCTGAAGACCGCCTGCGCCGAAAGCCGCGAGACGCTGGGCGGCACCTGCCTCAATGTTGGCTGCATTCCGTCCAAGGCGCTGCTGCACGCTTCGGAATTGTATGAAGAGGCTGCGAACGGCGCGCTCGCCAAGCTGGGCGTCAAGATCGACAAGATGAGCCTGGACCTCGATACCATGCAGGGCCAGCGCAAGGATGCGGTGAAGGGCCTGACCGGCGGCATCGAGTTCCTGTTCAAGAAGAACAAGGTGGATTGGCTGAAGGGCCTTGCCACCTTCACCGGCGCCAACACCGTCGAAGTGGCGGGCAAGAAGGTGACGGCGAAGAATATCGTCATCGCCACCGGCTCGTCGGTCACGCCGCTTCCGGGCGTCGCGGTCGACAATGCCGGCGGCAAGATCGTCGATTCGACCGGCGCGCTGGAACTGGACAAGGTTCCGGGGCATCTGGTCGTCGTCGGCGGCGGTGTCATCGGTTTGGAACTGGGTTCGGTGTGGCGTCGCGTTGGCGCGAAGGTCACGGTTGTGGAGTATCTCGACCAGATCCTGCCCGGCATGGACGGCGAAGTCCGCAAGGAAGCGAACAAGATCTTCAAGAAGCAGGGCTTTGAGTACAAGCTCGGCACGAAGGTCACGGGCGCCGAGGTCGGCAAGAAGGGCGTCACCCTGACGGTCGAACCCGCTGCCGGTGGAGCCGCCGAGAAGATCGAAGCCGATGTCGTGCTGGTGTCGATCGGCCGCCGTCCGAACACCGAAGGGCTGGGCCTCGACAAGATCGGTCTGGAACTCAACGCGCGCGGCCAGATCGAAACCGATCATGACTTCGCGACCAAGGTTCCGGGCGTCTGGGCGATCGGCGACGTCATCCCCGGCCCGATGCTGGCGCACAAGGCCGAGGACGAAGGCATTGCCGTTGCCGAGAATATCGCGGGCCTGACCGGCATTGTGAACCATGACGTGATCCCGTCGGTGGTATACACCAAGCCGGAAATCGCTGGCGTGGGCCTGACCGAAGAAGCGGCCAAGGAAAAGGGCGCGGTCAAGGTCGGCAAATTCCCGATGATGGCGAACAGCCGCGCCAAGACCAATCATGAGCCGGACGGCTTCGTGAAGGTGATCGCCGATGCCGAAACCGACAAGGTTCTGGGCGTCTGGATCATTGCTTCGGTCGCCGGCACGATGATCGCGCAGGCCGCGCAGGCGATGGAGTTCGGCGCGTCGAGCGAGGACATCGCCTATACCTGCCATGCGCATCCGACGCACAGCGAAGCGATCAAGGAAGCGGCCATGGCCGTGACGGGCAAGCCGATCCATATGTGATCGCTGCCTACTCTTCCACCAGCATGAAGAGGCCGCCTTTCGGGGCGGCCTTTTTATTTGGGTCTGTTTGGCGATCAGGCTTTGGAGGGAGGCTCAGGCGCGGTAGGGGAGATTGACCGCCACTGGCCCGGCAGTGGACGCATCCGGTGGTGATAATGCCCGCCTTACGCAAACCCGGTTACGGCCACGGGCCTTCGCTTCATAAAGCGCCGTATCGGCCCGCGCGATCGCGTCATGGATCGAGGCATCGGCACGTTGGATGGTCGACAGGCCGAAACTGGCTGTGAGCGGACGGGCCAGGCCGAACTGGTCCGCGACATCTCGCGCAAAATTTTCGCGAATGTCATCGGCGACGCCCGCTGCCCGCGCTGCATTGGTGTCGGGCAGGAACAGCACGAATTCCTCGCCGCCGAAGCGCGCGGTGACGGCGTTCGACGGCGCCCATCGCGTCAACATCCCGGCCAGGGCGATGATGACTTGATCGCCCAGCGCATGGCCATATTCGTCATTGATCGCCTTGAAATGGTCGATGTCGCAGACGATCAGGCTACCGTCCAACGGGAGTTTTCGGTGCCGTCCGGCGATAGCATCGTCAAAGCCCCGCCGATTGAGCAGACCGGACAGCGGATCGTGCAGGGCATCGCGCTGATAGCGATCGAGCAAATCGATCATGTTCGCCGCCAGTGCCGCCAGCGCGAGGAAAAGGCCGAAGATGCAGGCCAGCGCTTGCATCAGAAAGGCGTAGGTGCTGTCCGGGAAATTGCCGTCCGACAAAGTGAGCGGCACCGTGCTGCCGCGCATCAGATTGTCCAGCGCGGTCAATGTGGCGGCACCAAACAAAATGCGGTCAGGCCAGTGGCCAAGATGGTTCCTGCCCGCGATCAGGGGCAGGCCGATCAGCAGGAAGCAGCCGAAATCCGATGCCACCAGTTCCAGAGGCAGATTGTCGAACGCGATGCCGACAGCGCAAAGCAGCATCGACAACGCCCAGATCGCGATCCGCCCGTGGATCAGCCAGGACGGGCGCCAGCGTTCCAGCAACGCCTGACTGAACAGCAGGAAACCGCTGCCGAACAGCAGGTCCGCCACCAAGCTCCAAAGCGCGCTGGGCAAGGCGGCGAAGGCCACCGGCACGGCAAAGCCGCCCGCGACGCAGAAAAAGGCGCAACTCCAGAATCCAGCCGCCCGCACGCGCCAGCGCCAGACGCCTGCGAACAGAACGCCGAAGCTTGCCATCATGATGGGCAGGAAGAAGGCGAAATTTTCTCCCACGCAGCTCTGTCGTTCCTTGGTTGCTGAAAGATATGCGAAACCAGCGCCTTATCCGCGCGAGCAAGCGGTTATCGGCTGATTCTTAACAAATATTTCGAGATCGGATGAGATGTTGGTCCGATATGGATGAATTACATGAAGGACGGCGCGCTGTTCAGAAACGCGGCCGCCTTTTGTCGCGGAACGCCTGCACGCCTTCCTTGAAATCGGGCAGGGTGAAAGCATCGCGGAACAGGTCGAGGGTCGTCGCATCGTCATCCGCCTGTCCGTCCAGGATGCGCCGGATGATCGCCTTGGAGGAACGGATCGAATGTTGCGCGTTGGCCGCCATCGTTTCCGCCATGACCTTTGTCGCGTCCAGCGGATCGGCAGCGATTTCGTCGATCAGGCCGATGGCAAGCGCTTCATCGGCGTCATGGAGCGCGCCGGTGAACAATATGCGCTTGGCTCGCGCGGGGCCGACCAGATCGACCAGCAACTTGGTGTCGAACAGGGAATAGACGATTCCGAGCTTGGCCGGGGTGATGCCCAGTCGCGCTCTGGGCGAAGCGATCCGCAGGTCGCAGGCGATGGCCAGCCCACAGCCGCCGCCAATGGCATCGCCGTCTATGGCGGCAATGACCGGTTTTCCGGCATGGGCGAGGGCATATTGGGTCGAACGGATCGCCGCCTGATTGGCGATGCGCCAATCTTCCTCGCCCGAATGGCTGGCAAATTCGTGGATGTCGGCGCCCGCGCAGAACAATCCCGGCGCGGCAGAGGTCAGAATGAGGACGCGAACGCTGTCATCCGCCATGGCCTGCCCGACAAGTTGAGGCAGCAGCTCCCACATCGTTTGAGTCATGGCATTGTGCCGGCCGGGCCGGTCGATCAGCAGCGTCGCGATGGCGCCGTCCCGTTCCAGCCGCAGCGTCATGCGGGCCAGCGTTCCAGCAGCGGCACCAGTTCATCGAAATGATGGATGACGGCGTCCGCTTCCAGTTCCTCGACCGGGCCGTCGAGGAAGCCGAAGCTGACCGCGATGCTGGGGATGCCCGCATTGCGCGCGCCGGCGATGTCGTTGATCGTGTCGCCCAGGAAGATCGTGCGTCCGCCCCCGGCGCGCGCGATCATGGCGTGGATCGGCGCCGGATCGGGCTTGGCGATGCCGACCGTATCGCCGCCAACGACACTGGCGAAGCGATCCGACAGGCCGATCTGATGGAGCAGCGGAATGGTGAAGCGCTCAGCCTTGTTGGTGCAGATGGCGAGCTTCACCCCCGCCGCCTGCAATATGTCCATCGCCGCGATCAGACCGGGATAGGGCAGGGAATGGATCGCCAGATTCTGCTCATAATAATCGAGCAGGATCGGCAGCATCTTCGCCAGCAATGCTTCGTCATAGCCGCCCGAGGCGTCGAGCGCGCGCTGAAGCATCACTTTCGCGCCCTTGCCGACGAAGGGATGGATCGCCTCGACCGGGAAGGGCGGGCGGCCGTCCGTGGCGATGGCGTAATTGACCGCAGCGGCCAGATCGCCACTGGTGTCGAGCAGGGTGCCGTCAAGGTCGAAGCC
Organism: Sphingobium sp. EM0848; assembly: GCF_013375555.1. NCBI lineage: Bacteria > Pseudomonadati > Pseudomonadota > Alphaproteobacteria > Sphingomonadales > Sphingobiaceae > Sphingobium > Sphingobium sp. EM0848. Next base: position 1,759,752 of record NZ_JABXWB010000001.1, on the reverse strand, counting down.
GACAATGTCGAAGGGGATCGGTGCCATGGCCCGGCTCATGCCGCTTGGCGGGTGGCAAAGGCAAGTCAAACATGGCAGAGAGCGCTCAGATTCTTGGCCTCTTTGCCATAAAGGACGTTCCTGTGACCGCCACTCGTCCCCTTGCCGTCATCATCCTTGCCGCCGGGCAGGGTACGCGCATGAAATCCATGAAGCACAAGGTGTTGCACCCGATCGCGGGGCGGTCGATGCTGCTCCATCTGCTCGCCAGCGTGGCCGAATTGCAGCCGGAGCGGCAGGTGGTCGTGGTCGGGGCTGGGCGCGAACAGGTGGAAAAGGCGGTCGAGGGCAGCGGCACCGTCATCGCCGTGCAGGCGGAGCAACTGGGCACCGGCCATGCCGTCGCGCAGGCCCATGATGCGCTGGCGGGTTTTGCGGGCGACATATTGATTCTCTATGGCGACGTGCCGCTGGTGCGGACCGAAACCATGCGGACCATGCTGGAGCGGCTGAACTGGGGCGATGAGCCGCGCGCCGTGGTGCTGGGTTTCCGGCCCGAAGATGCGGCCGCCTATGGCCGGATCATCGCCCGCGACCAGGGCGTGATCGAAAAGATGGTCGAATATAAGGACGCCAATGCCGAAGAGCGCGCCGTGACGCTCTGCAATTCGGGGCTGATGGCGGTGCGCTCGACCGATCTGTTCGTGCTGCTCGACAAGATCGGCAATGATAATGCGGCGGGCGAATATTATCTGCCCGATATCGTCATGCTCCCCGGCGCCCAGAGTGCGGTGATCGAGGCAGAATCCTGGGAAGTGGCGGGCGTCAACAGCCGGGCTGAACTGGCCGGAGTCGAGGCCGTCTGGCAGGACCGCCGTCGTGCCGAGGCGATGCGCGAAGGGGTGACGTTGATCGCGCCGGAAACGGTGTTCTTCGCCCATGATACCCAGCTGGGCCGCGACGTGGTGGTTGAGCCCAATGTCGTCTTCGGCCCCGGCGTCACGGTGGCGGACAATGTGACGATCCACGCCTTTTCCCATCTTGAAGGCGCGACCATCGAAACCGGCGCGGAGATCGGCCCCTATGCCCGCCTGCGTCCCGGCGCGAAGATCGGCGTCAAGGCGAAGGTCGGCAATTTCGTCGAGGTGAAGAAGGCCGAATTGGGCGAAGGGGCCAAGGCCAATCACCTTTCCTATATCGGTGACGCCAGCATTGGCGCGGGCGCCAATATCGGCGCGGGCACCATCACCTGCAATTATGACGGTTTCTTCAAGTACAAGACGGAGATCGGCGCGGGGGCGTTCATCGGCTCCAACAGCGCGCTGGTCGCGCCGGTGAAGATCGGGGCCGGCGCGATCGTTGCCGCAGGCAGCGTCGTGACGCAGGAAGTGGAGGCCGATGCGCTCTGTCTCGTGCGGCCCCGGCAGGAGGGCAAGCCGGGCTGGGCCGCCCGCTTCCGGGCGAAGATGCAGGCGCGCAAGGCCGGCCGCTAACGGCTTGTCCATGATGGGATTTGTCCGCGGGCGGCGCTGGCTGACGGCGCTGCTCCTCCTCCTTCTGGCGTTGGCGGGCGGCATCGTCTGGCTCGTCGCCAATGCGCGGGCGATGCCGGTCGTCCGGCATATGGAGATCGCTCTGCCCTTTCCGGCGGATGCGCCGCGCCGCCCGATAACGGTCGCATGGATGACCGACAGCCATCTGTCCGGGCCGGACAACAGCCCGGAGCGGATGGCGCGGATCGTGGCTCTGGTGAATGGGCTGAAACCGGACCTGATCGCGCTCGGCGGTGATTATATGGGCGATGCCAAGGGGGGCGCGACCTATGATCCGGAACAAAGCCTGGCGCCTTTCGCGGCCTTGCGCGCGCCCTTGGGCGTGGTGGCGGTGCTGGGCAATCACGATGCCCGCAAACATGCCGGGATCGGCCGCAAGCAATGGCGGATACTGTTCGACCGCCTGAGTATCCGCCTGCTTGACAATGAAGCGGTGCGGACGGGACCGCTGGCGGTGGGCGGCCTGCGCGACATCTATACTGCCCGGCCCGATATTCCCGGCACGCTGGCGGAGATGCGCGTCCTGGGCGGCGCACCGCTGATGCTTTCCCATGGGCCGGATGTATTTCCGCTTCTGCCGGATCAGAGCATGTTGACGTTGGTGGGGCATACCCATTGCGGACAGGTGGCGTTGCCCTTTGTGGGAATTGTCTATGTCCCGTCGCGTTACAGGACACGCTATGCCTGTGGCATCTATCGTGACGGTGCGAAGACCATGGTGGTTTCGGGCGGACTGGGCACCAGCGGTCTGCCGATCCGGATGCTCGCGCCGCCGGATGTCTGGCTGATTACAATTCGTCCACGATGAACCATGCCTCTGTCGCCGGTCGCGCGAACATGGCATAGGCATGGCATTATTGATTTTCTTGGGGTTTGAGGGTCGACATCCATGTGCGGCATCATTGGAATCATCGGCAAGGACGACGTGGCGGAGCGGTTGGTCGAGGGGCTGAAGCGTCTCGAATATCGCGGCTATGACAGCGCGGGGGTCGCGACGGTGTATGAGGGCGCGATCGACCGTCGCCGGGCCGAAGGCAAGCTGGTCAATCTGGTGAAGGAGTTGGCGCAGGCGCCGTTGCCCGGCACGACCGGCATCGCCCACACCCGCTGGGCGACCCATGGCGCGCCGACGACCAACAATGCGCATCCCCACGCGACCAGGGAAGTCGCCCTCGTTCACAACGGCATCATCGAGAATTTCAAGCCGCTGCGCGAGGAACTGATGGCGCGCGGCCGGACCTTCGACAGCCAGACCGACACCGAAGTCGTCGCCCATCTGGTGAGCGAACTGGTGGAGCAGGGCGCCAGTCCCAAGGAAGCGGTCCAGCAGGTGCTGCCGCGCCTGCACGGCGCTTTTGCGCTGGCGATCCTGTTCCGCAGCCATCCGGACATGCTGATCGGCGCGCGGCTCGGCTCGCCGCTGGTGGTGGGCTATGGTGAGGGCGAGACCTATCTGGGGTCGGATGCTCTGGCTTTGGCGCCGCTGACCCAGCGCATCGCCTATCTGGAGGAAGGCGACTGGGTCATCATCACCCGCGACGGCGCGGAGATTTTCGACAAGGACAATAATCCCGTCGAGCGTCCCGTCACCATTTCGGGCGTGACCGGCGAGCTGATCTCCAAGGGCAATCACCGTCATTACATGCTCAAGGAGATTTATGAGCAGCCGGTGGTCGTGGCGCAGACGCTGCGTTCCTATCTCCGCCGGATGGAGGATCAGGTGTCGCTGCCGATCCCCGATTTCGATCTGGGCGCGATCCGCCGCGTGACGATCGTGGCGTGCGGCACCAGCTATTATGCTGGCATGGTCGCCAAATATTGGTTCGAGCAGTTCGCCCGCGTGCCCGTCGACATCGATGTGGCGAGCGAATTCCGTTACCGCGCGCCGGTGATGGAGGAAGGCGGCCTGATGATCGTCATCAGCCAGTCGGGCGAAACCGCCGATACGCTGGCCGCGTTGCGCCATGCCCGCGCCGAAGGGCAGAAGATCGCCGCCGTCGTCAATGTGCCGACCAGCACCATGGCGCGGGAGGCGGACCTGCTGCTGCCGACGCTGGCCGGACCGGAAATCGGCGTGGCGTCGACCAAGGCCTTTACCTGCCAGTTGGCGGTGCTGGCGGCATTCGCGGCCAATCTGGCGCGGGCCAAGGGACGGCTGGACGCGAAGGCCGAGAAGGAGCTGGTCCGTCATCTCGCCGAAGCGCCCGCCGCGCTCAACGGCGCGCTGGCCTACGACGAGTCGATCGAGGCGATGGCGCATCTGATCGCAGGGGCGCGCGATGTGCTCTATCTGGGTCGCGGACCGGATTATCCGCTGGCGCTGGAAGGGGCGCTCAAGCTCAAGGAAATCAGCTATATCCATGCCGAGGGCTATGCCGCGGGCGAGATGAAGCATGGCCCGATCGCGCTGATCGACGACAAGGTGCCGGTGATCGTCCTCGCGCCCAGCGGTCCTCTGTTCGAAAAGACCGTCAGCAACATGCAGGAAGTGCAGGCGCGCGGCGGCAAGGTGGTGCTGATCTCCGACTATGACGGGGTGCAGGCGGCGGGTGAGGGCTGCATGGCGACGATCACCATGCCCAAGGTCCATCCGCTGATCGCGCCGATGGTCTATGCCGTGCCGGTGCAGTTGCTCGCCTATCATGTCGCCGTCGCCAAGGGCACCGATGTCGATCAGCCGCGCAACCTCGCCAAATCCGTCACGGTGGAGTGAAGCGGGACTGGCGCGTGAAGCGATCGCGACCCGCATGCCTTCCGCCACATCGGCGGGCACATCGAAATAGCTTTAGCGCTTGCCGCTGACGAACTGCACGTCCAGTCGGTGCCGGTCCGGGTCATAGGCGAAGCTGTGAATGGCGGTCGACGGCATGTCCGTTATAATGCGCGGCGGCGGGCGATGTTTCGGGAGGGGCTATGGCGTCGCATCTGGTGATCGTCGGGGGCGGGCCTGCGGGCATGATGGCGGGCCTGTTGTTCGCACGGGCAGGCGCGCCGGTCACGGTGCTGGAGAAGCATGGCGATTTCCTGCGCGATTTCCGGGGGGACACGGTGCATCCCTCGACGCTGGAGTTGTTTCGCGAACTTGGCCTGCGCGACAGATTGCTGGAGCGACGGCATGACAAGGTGAGCGAACTCACCGGACGCATCGCCGGGCAGCGGCTGCGGATTGCCGATTTCCGCCGTCTGCCCGTGGAAAGCAACTTCATCGCGCTGATGCCGCAATGGGACTTCCTCGATTTCGTGGTGCGGGAGGCGGAGCGCTATCCCGATTTCACCCTGCGCATGAATGCGGAAGCCGTGGGCCTGAGCCACGATGCGGCGGGACGCGTGAATGGCGTCATTCTGGCGAGCGGCGAACGGGTGCCCGCCGATTATGTCATCGCGGCGGATGGACGGCGCTCCGTGCTGCGCGATGCGGCGGCCCTGCCTCTGGAGGATCTGGGCGCGCCGGTGGATGTCTTCTGGTTCCGCTTGCCCAAGGCGGCGACGCTGGAGAACCAGACCATGGGCGTGTTCGAGGCGGGACGGCTGTTTGTCCAGATCGACCGCCGCGATTATTGGCAGTGCGCCTATGTCTTCGCCAAGGGGCAGGCGGATGCGGTGCGGGCGCGCGGTCTGCCGGCTTTTCGGGAGGAGATTGCCCGTTTGCTGCCGGAATTGGGTGCGGCTGCCGGGGAACTGACGGATTGGGATCAGGTGAAGCTGCTCTCGGTGGCGCTTGATCGGCTGACACGTTGGTATCGGCCCGGATTGCTGGCGATCGGCGATGCGGCCCACGCCATGTCGCCGGTGGGCGGGGTCGGGATCAACCTCGCCATACAGGATGCCGTGGCGGCGGCGAACCTGATGGCGCGGGCCATGGCCGAGGGCGGCGATGTCGATGCTATCGCGCCACGCGTTCAGCAGCGCCGGCTGTTTCCTACGCGGATCATTCAGCGGGCGCAGAAGATGGCGCATGACAGGATCATCGGCGCGCTGCTCGATCCCGAAGCGCGCCTTTTGCGGCCGCCCTGGGTGGTGAGACTGCTCGATCGCTGCGGCCCGTTGCGCGGCATTCCGGCACGGCTTGTCGGTTTGGGCATCCGTCGCGAGCATATCCGCTCGCCTGATGCCGGGAGGCGCGTTTAACCCCCACCCGGCGCATTATGTCCGCCCGCAGGCACCGGGCCGCCGCTGGGGGCGTGGCTGTGGTCGGGATTGCTGTCCCAATCGATGTGATAGAGGTCGAACCGCCGGTCGCGCAGGTTGCGTACCGTACCCTCCGCCCGCGCCCAGCTCAGGTCCGCGAGGTTCACGTCCGCCATGGTCAGCGTCTCGACATTTTCCGTCGATTCTGCCGCGATGCCGTCCCGTGCAAAGGGCAGGTCGCAGGGGGTCAGGATTGCGCTCTGGGCATATTGTATGTCCATATTGTCGACATTGGGCAGGTTGCCGACATTGCCTGACATCACGACATAGCATTGATTTTCGATCGCGCGGGCCTGCGCGCAGTAGCGCACCCGCATATAGCCCAGTCGCGAGTCGGTGCAGAAGGGGACGAAGATGATACGCGCGCCCTGATCGACCAGCCGCCGCGCCAGTTCCGGAAATTCGCTGTCATAACAGATGAGTACGCCGATTGGCCCGCAATCGGTCTGGATCACGTCCAGCGAATCCCCGCCCTTGATGTTCCACCAAAAGGCTTCGTTGGGCGTCGGGTGAATCTTTTCCTGCGTGTGGACTGATCCGTCACGCAGCGCGACATAGGCGATATTCTGGATATCGCCATCCTCGGCTCGGGTCGGATGGGAGCCGCCGATGATGTTGATATTATATTCCAGCGCCATCCGCGTCAGTTCCCTCGTCAGGCGCGGCGTATAGCTGGTAAGCTTGTCGATGGCGTCGGTGGGGGACAGCTTCTTCGTCTCGAAGGAGAGCAAGGGGAGGGTGAACAGTTCGGGAAAGACGATGAAGTCGGATCGATAATCCGCCGCCACATCGACGAAATATTCGATGTTGCGGACAAATTCGTCGAAATCCTTCACGGCGCGCGCCTGAAGCTGGCAGGTGGCGAGCCGAACGCTCTCGACGCCGCGCGGCACCCGCATTTCCGGCGCTTCGTCGGGGTCGACATAGGGATTGCGCCAGACCAGATGGGCGGCGTTCCCCTCGGACTGTCTGTCTTCGGGCAGATAATTTTCGAGGACGCCGATCGGTTCGAACTGGTTCTTCAACTGGAAACTGATCACTTGGTCGCGGATCTTGCCGTGGACGACCTTGTCCAGATAATCGACGGGGCCATGGACGCGGCGTTTGGCGCGGGCATAGCCCGGCATGCGCCCGGCGATCACGATGCCGTGCAGGTCCAGTTCCTCGGCCAGTTCCTTGCGCTCGTCATAGAGCCGCTGACCGATGCGCAGGCCCCGCAGCTTGGGGTCGACGGCCATTTCATAGCCATAGAGCCACTCGCCCGCCGCGCTGTGCCGCGTGCCGAAGCCGTTGGCGGTGATCTCCTCCCAATCATGCTTGGAAAAGGCCATGCTTCGGCTGACGCGCATGGTCGCGCAATAGCCGACGACCTTGCTGTCATAGAGCGCGACGAAGCAGCCGTTGGGGAAGTTGTTGATCTGCCCGCGCAGGGTGGCGAGCGAATAATTGGGGAGGCCCGGATAGACGCGGGCGATCAGCCGCTGGATGCCGCGCACGTCGGCGGGAACCGCCGCGCGGACCTCCAGACGTTTCTTCGCCGTCGTCGTCATCCTTGTATCTCCCGCCCAATGCGACCCACGAAAAAGGCGGCGCCGGGATGCGGCGCCGCCTCGTTCCGTTATCGTATTGAACCGCGGAGAAGTGGATCAGTTCCCCTTGAGCATTCTGAAGTGGGCCGGAACGGCCCACGGCTCGCAGAATGCGGGAACCAGCCTAGTTCAGGCCCACTTGCCCATGGCTTCTTCCAGGTTCACGCGGATCGCCTCGAAGAACTGCTCGGTGGTCATCCAGGCCTGATCCGGACCGATCAGCAGGGCGAGATCCTTGGTCATCGCGCCGTTTTCGACGGTTTCGATGCAGACCTTTTCCAGCGTTTCGGCGAACTTGGTGACTTCCGGCGTCTCGTCGAACTTGCCGCGATAGCTCAGGCCCTGTGTCCAGGCGAAGATCGAGGCGATCGGGTTGGTCGAGGTCGCCTTGCCCTGCTGGTGCTGGCGATAGTGACGGGTGACGGTGCCGTGCGCGGCTTCGGCCTCGACGGTCTTGCCGTCGGGCGAGAGCAGCACGGAAGTCATGAGGCCGAGCGAGCCAAAGCCCTGCGCCACGGTGTCCGACTGGACGTCGCCGTCATAATTCTTGCAGGCCCAGACGAACTTGCCGCTCCACTTCAGGGCGGAGGCGACCATGTCGTCGATCAGGCGATGTTCGTAAACGGCGCCGACGGCCTTGAACTGATCGGCGAATTCAGCGTCGAACACTTCCTGGAACAGATCCTTGAAGCGGCCGTCATAGGCCTTGAGGATGGTGTTCTTGGTCGAGAGATACAGCGGCCAGCCGCGACCCAGCGCATAGTTCATGCTGGCGCGGGCGAAATCGCGGATCGAATCGTCGAGATTGTACATGCCCATGGCGACGCCGGAGCTGGGGAAGTTGAAGACGTCCTTCTCGATCTTCTCGCCATTGGCGCCATCCCACACCATGCGCAGCTTGCCGGGGCCGGGGACGAGGAAGTCGGTAGCGCGATACTGGTCGCCGAACGCATGACGGCCGATGACGATCGGGTCGGTCCAGCCGGGCACCAGGCGGGGCACGTTGCGGATCACGATGGGCTCACGGAAGACCACGCCGCCCAGGATGTTGCGGATGGTGCCGTTGGGCGACTTCCACATTTCCTTCAGGCCAAATTCCTCGACGCGGGCTTCGTCGGGGGTGATGGTGGCGCACTTCACGCCGACGCCATGTTCCTTGATCGCGTTAGCGGAATCGATGGTGATCTGGTCGTTGGTTTCGTCGCGCTTTTCGACGCCCAGATCGTAATATTTCAGGTCGATGTCGAGATAGGGGAGGATGAGGCGCTCACGGATCCACTGCCAGATGATCCGCGTCATTTCATCGCCGTCGATCTCCACGACGGGGTTTTTCACCTTGATCTTAGCCATAGCGCCTAATCGCTTTCTTCGTTCGGGTGGAATTTGGGGACCGCCCTAGGCAAAGCGGCGGAAATGTTCAACCATGCAATGGCCTTTGCGAGGCGGGATCATTTCATGGCTGTTCGGACGGTATCGGACGTTGTCACTGCAAGTGACTGTGCCTAAAGACGGTGCCCATGGAAAATGACGAACTGACCGTCGCATTGGGCGGCAATGTGAAATGGCGTTTCCCCTCCGTGCATCCGGAGGGTGTCAAATTCGGCTTGATAGCAGCTGCGGTCACGGCGCTGCTGTTTCTGGTCGGCTGGGAAATTCTCGGCTGGCTGATGGTGATGGTGACGATCTGGGTTCTGGCCTTCTTCCGCGATCCGGTCCGCGCCGTGCCGCAGGATGAGCGCACCATCGTGGCGCCGGCCGATGGGCTGGTGACGCTGATCCAGCGCGTGCCACCGCCGCGCGAAATGGCCGGGCCTGATGGTCTGGGTGACCAGCCGATGATCCGCGTTTCGATCTTCATGAGCGTGTTCGACGTGCACATCAACCGGACTCCGATCGGCGGCACGGTGAAGTCGGTCGTCTATATTTCCGGCAAATTCCTGAACGCCGATCTCGACAAGGCGAGCGAGGATAATGAGCGCCAGCACATATTGGTAGAGCGGCATGATGGCGTACGCATCGGCTTTACCCAGATCGCCGGGCTGGTGGCGCGGCGGATCGTGCCTTTCGTGAAGCCGGGCGACATGGTGGCGGCCGGGCAGCGGATCGGCCTGATCCGCTTCGGCAGCCGGGTGGACGTCTATCTCCCCGCCGGAACCGCGCCTCGTGTCGTTCTTGGCCAGCGCACCGTCGCGGGTGAGACGGTCCTTGGGCAAATGGGCGACATGCGCGTGATTTCGGGGATTCAGCAATAATGCGGCAGAGGCGCACCATCCCGCGTGGCCTGCGCCGGGGGATCACCCTGCGGATGGTGGCGCCCAATGCCGTGACGGCGATGGCGTTGTGCTTTGGCCTTACCGGCGTGCGCTACGGCATTTCCGGGGAGTGGGAGAGGGCGGTGCTCTCCATCCTGATCGCGGGCGTGCTGGACGGGTTGGACGGCCGGATCGCCCGGATGTTGCGGGGTGAAAGCCGTTTTGGGGCGGAGCTGGATTCCCTCTCCGATTCGATCGCTTTCGGCGTGGCGCCCGCCTTGGTCCTCTATCTCTGGTCGCTTCATGCCATGCCGAAATTCGGCTGGATCTTCGCGCTGGCGCATGCCCTGTCCTGCGCGTTGCGGCTGGCGCGCTTCAACGCCAATATCGATGCCGATGTGCAGCCGCACAAGTCAGCCGGTTTCCTGACCGGCGTTCCGGCTCCGGCTGGGGCCGGTGTGGCTTTTGTGCCGCTCTATCTCTGGCTGGTGACGGGCGAGCCACTATTTCGCGAATGGTATGTGGTGGCGCCCTGGACGGCCTTCACCGCCTTTTTGATGATTTCCAGCGTCGCGACCTATAGCTGGTCGGCGCTTCGTCTGCGCAAGCGCATCAGGCTGGAGGCCATTGCGCTTGCCGGATTATTGGGTGCGCTATTGCTCACCGATCCCTGGCTGACGCTGCTGGTTCTTTGCGTCTTCTACCTCTTGCTCATTCCCTTTGGCATGATGTCCTATGCCAAGGTTCAGCGCCAGCGGCTGAGCGAGGGGCAATAAGCTTTTACGCGGCGAAGGCTGCCGTCGGGAAAGCGTAAGCCGGACGTCGCGATACCATGGGCGCGGCCCGGCGTCGGCTGATCCGCAGGCGATAGACCGGCGCTTCCTGCGGGATCGGTTCGAACGTCAGCGCGGCCACCATCTTGTCATGATAGGCCATGAACATGCCGACGATGGTGCCTGCGGCGAGCAGGAACGATCCGATGAAAACCAATGCGGCGATCAGTGCGAGCATAAGCCAATCACTTTCTGTCTTGCCATTTGCACGGCTTGGTTCACTATGAGCAAGCAAATGGCGTAAAACCGTCATTTGCTCCCTATGTTCTCCTTATGTTCTATCCAGAACGGAGAGTCAACCCCTTTCCATTGGCCCTTGCATTGGCCTTTCGACGCGTCTAAAGGCGCGGCCATTCCACATGGGAATCGACATATCCGGTGCGGTGGCGCGACGCCCCGTTCCTGATTCCCAGAGGTGTAACCGGAAGGAGAAGTTATTATGGCGGCACCTGTCGTCACCATGCACCAATTGATCGAGGCTGGCGCCCACTTCGGCCACCAGACCCACCGCTGGAACCCGCGCATGAAGCCGTACATCTTCGGCGAGCGCAACGGCATCCACATCCTTGACCTGTCGCAGACCGTGCCGCTCTTCGGCCGCGCGCTGGACTTCGTGTCGGCGACCGTCGCCGCCGGTGGCAAGGTGCTGTTCGTCGGCACCAAGCGCCAGGCGCAGGACCCGATCGCTGAAGCCGCCCGCAAGTCGGGTCAGCACTTCGTCAACCACCGCTGGCTGGGCGGCATGCTCACCAACTGGAAGACCATCTCCGGTTCGATCAAGCGTCTGAAGACCCTGGAAGAGAAGCTGTCGGGCGACACCCACGGCTTCACCAAGAAGGAAGTCCTTCAGATGACCCGCGAGCGCGAGAAGCTCGAACTGTCGCTGGGCGGCATCCGCGACATGAACGGCATCCCCGATGTCATGTTCGTGATCGACGCCAACAAGGAAGAACTGGCGATCAAGGAAGCCAACACGCTGGGCATCCCGGTCGTCGCGATCCTCGATTCGAACGTCTCGCCCGACGGCATCGCCTTCCCGGTTCCGGCGAATGACGACGCCAGCCGCGCGATCCGCCTCTATTGCGACGCCATCGCCGCCGCCGCCACCAAGGGCAACCGTGGTGCGCAGCAGGCTTCGGGCGTCGACCTGGGCGCTCTGGACGAGCCCGAGGCCGAAGAGGTCGTCGCTCAGGCCTGAGACGCGGTCTTCGAACTGCAAGATTGACAGGCTAGGGCGCGCTCCACCGGAACGCGCCCTAGCGCTTATTTGAAACACCTGAAACTTTAGGAGCCGAAACATGGCCGAGATTACCGCTGCCGCCGTCAAGGAACTGCGCGACCGTTCGGGCGCGGGCATGATGGATTGCAAGAAGGCGCTCACCGAAGCCAATGGCGACATCGAAGCCGCAACCGACTGGCTGCGCGCCAAGGGTCTGGCCGCCGCGCAGAAGAAGTCGAGCCGCACCGCGGCTGAAGGTCTGGTCGGCGTTGCCGTTGCCGGCACCAAGGGTGTTGCCGTCGAAGTGAACAGCGAAACCGACTTCGTCGCCAAGAACGACCAGTTCCAGGATTTCGTCCGCACCGTTTCGACCATCGCGCTCGAGAACGGCGCTACCGATGCCGACGCGCTGTCGAACGCTGTCTATCCCTCGGGCGGCACCGTCGCGGAGAAGCTGGTCGCCAACATCGCCACCATCGGCGAAAACCAGACCCTGCGCCGCGTCGGCCAGGTCGAAGTGAGCCAGGGCGCGGTCGTTCCCTACGTCCACAACGCGGCTGCTCCGGGCCTCGGCAAGATCGGTGTTCTGGTCGCGCTGGAAGGCGACGCGCCGGCTGACGTTCTGGAGCCGCTGGGCAAGCAGATCGCGATGCACATCGCCGCTGCCTTCCCGCTGGCGCTGTCGGCTGCCGACATCGATCCGGCGCTGCTGGAGCGCGAGCGCGCCATCGCCGCTGAAAAGGCTGCCGAATCGGGCAAGCCCGCCGAAATCGTCGCCAAGATGGTCGACGGCGCGGTCGCCAAGTTCGCCAAGGAGCAGGCGCTGCTCAGCCAGCTGTTCGTGATGGACAACAAGACTCCGGTCGCCGACGTCGTTGCCAAGGCGGCGAAGGAAGCCGGCGCGTCGATCACGCTGAAAAACTATGTCCGCTTCCAGCTCGGCGAAGGCATCGAGAAGGAAACGAGCGACTTCGCCGCTGAAGTGGCTGCCGCTGCCGGCGTCTGATCTGACAGACCGTTCGCTTCGGGCGGTGTCGGGAGGCTGAGGCTTCTCGACAAGCCCGAGGGGAACGCTAAGGAAGCTATGGCCCTCAAAAGGCTGCTTCACAATATGGCGCGCACTGCCTAAGGTGCGCGCCATTTCCTTGCCCAACTATAACGGAACATTGCCCGGCATGACCCGACCCGCCTTCAAGCGCATCTTGTTGAAACTCTCGGGCGAAGTGCTGATGGGGCAGGGGCAGTTCGGTATCGAGCCGGAAACCGTGAACCGGGTCGCGGGCGAAATCGCGGCGGCCAAGGACGCCGGTTTCGAGCTGTGCGTCGTCGTTGGCGGCGGCAATATCTTCCGGGGTCTCGCGGGCGCCGCCAAGGGCTTCGACCGGGCGAGCGCCGACTATATGGGCATGCTTGCTACCGTCATGAACGCATTGGCGGTGCAAAATGCGCTGGAAAAGCTGGGTTATGACACCCGCGTCCAGTCGGCCATTCCCATGGCTTCGGTCTGCGAACCTTATATCCGGCGCAAGGCCGTGCGGCACATGGAAAAGGGCCGGATCGTCATCTTCGCGGCGGGCACCGGCAGCCCCTATTTCACCACCGACACCACGGCGGCCCTGCGCGCGGCGGAAATGAATTGCGACGCGCTGTTCAAGGGCACCAGCGTTGACGGCATTTACGACGCTGATCCGAAAAATGTCCCCGAAGCGGAGCGCTATGAAGAGATCAGCTTCGACCGCGTGCTGAACGATAATCTGAAGGTCATGGACGCGAGCGCCATTGCCCTTTGCCGCGAAAACAATATTCCCATTGTCGTGTTCAACATCCGTGAAACCGGCAATCTGGCCAAGGTGCTGGCCGGTGACGGTGTGGCGACGATCGTGCAAAATCAGGAGCGCTGAAATAATATGGCTCAATATGACAAGGCCGACCTTGAACGCCGCATGCACGGTGCCGTCGAATCGCTGAAGGGCGATCTTGCGGGCCTGCGTACCGGCCGCGCCAATATCCAGTTGCTCGATCCGGTGACGGTCGAGGTTTATGGCGCGCATATGCCGCTCAATCAGGTCGCGACCGTCTCGGCGCCCGAACCGCGCATGCTGTCGGTGCAGGTGTGGGACAAGAGCAATGTCGGCCCGTGCGACAAGGCCATCCGTTCGGCGGGGCTGGGCCTCAACCCGATCGTCGACGGCCAGACGCTGCGCCTGCCGATCCCCGACCTGACCGAGGAGCGCCGCAAGGAACTGGCCAAGCTTGCCAGCAAATATGCCGAGGGCGCCCGCGTTGCCGTCCGCAACGTTCGCCGCGACGGCATGGACAGCCTCAAGACCGACGAGAAGAAGGGCGAGATCAGCGAGGATGAGCGCAAGCGTCTGGAAACCGAAGTCCAGAAGCTGACCGACAGCACCGTCGCCGATATCGACGCCGCTGCGGCGGCGAAGGAGAAGGAAATTCTCGGCCAGTGAGCCGGGGCTTTCCTTTCGCGGTCAAAGCACGCATCTCTCTCTGATGGCCAGCCAAGCCAAGCCCGATCTGACCAGCGGTGCGCCCGCCCATGGCGCGCGTCACGTCGCCATCATCATGGACGGCAATGGTCGCTGGGCGAAGAAGCGGTTCCTGCCGCGTATCGCCGGGCATCGTGCCGGGGTGGAGGCGGTGCGCCGCGTCGCTCGCGCGGCGCAGGAGCTGGGGTTGGAGTGTCTGACGCTCTACGCCTTTTCCTCGGAAAACTGGAAGCGCCCGGCGAGCGAAGTGGCGGACCTGATGGGTCTGCTGCGCCATTTCATCCAATCCGATCTGGATGAATTTCATGCCAACGGTGTGAGGTTGCGCATCATCGGCCATTATCAGGCGCTTGCTCCCGCCCTGGTCGAACTGATTGAAGAAGCGATGGCGCGCACGGCGGCGAACACCGGGCCGACCATCGCCATTGCGCTCAATTATGGCGCGCAGGACGAACTGGTGCGGATGGCGCAGACGCTGGCCCGCCGGGTGGCCGCAGGTGAGATCGCGGCGGAGGAGATTGGCATAGGCGATGTCGATGCGGCGCTCTACACCGCCGATTTGCCGCCGCTGGACCTCATGATCCGCACATCGGGCGAGCAGCGGCTCAGCAATTTCATGCTGTGGCAGGCCGCCTATGCGGAACTCTATTTCACCGACATGTTGTGGCCGGATTTCGATGGGCGGGCACTGGCCGCCGCGCTCGATGCCTTTCGTTTGAGGGACCGCCGTTTCGGCGGGCTGTGACGCGTATGTCGAGCGAGCTTCGCACCCGCGCGACTGTCGGCATCGTCCTGATAGTGATGGCGCTTGGTGCGCTTTTCTTCGGGGGATTTCTCTTCTGGCTGCTGCTGGTGGTGGCCGGCGTGCTGATGCAGGGGGAGTGGGGCGACCTGACCGGCGCCACGCCAGAGAACCGCAAGCTGGCAATGTTCGCCGTGTCGGTTCCGCTGGCGATTCTCTGCCCGGCAGCCGCAGGGGTGTCCTGGCTCGCTTTCACTCTGATGGCAGCCGCCTTTTTCTTCGTGGCGCTGGTCGGCCGCTCGATCAAGCTGGCGCTGGGCGTGCCTTACATCGTCGTTCCGGTAATGGCGCTGCTGTTCCTGCGCGGACAGGCGCCCTATGGCTATGGCCTGTTGCTGACCTTCTGGGCGCTCGGGCTGGTCTGGGCGACCGATATCGGCGCCTATTTCGCGGGTCGCTCCATCGGTGGGCCAAAGCTCGCCCCGCGCGTCAGTCCATCGAAGACATGGTCCGGTCTGGGCGGCGGGGTGCTGGCTGCGCTGCTCGTGGGCTTCCTGCTCTATCGTTTTGCCGACCTCCCGGTCCAGCTTGCCGCGGCCAGCGGTCTGCTGGCGGTGGCGGCACAATTGGGCGACCTGCTCGAAAGCTGGATGAAGCGGCGCGCGGGCGTCAAGGACAGCGGTAGGTTGCTTCCCGGACATGGGGGTGTGATGGATCGGCTGGATGGTGTGGTGGCGGCTGCGCCGCTGGCGGCGATCTGCTATATGTTTCTGGTGTTGCCCTGATGAAGACGATTTCGATCTTTGGCGCGACCGGGTCGGTCGGCATGTCAACGCTGGATTTGGTCCAGCGCAATCCTGATGCCTATCAGGTCGTGGCGCTGACCGCGCATAGCGATGTGGCGGGCCTTGCCGCTGCCGCGCGGCAGAACAATGCCCGACTGGCGGTCATCGGTCGCGAAGATCATTATGAGGCGCTGAAGGATGCGCTACGCGGTTCCGGCGTGGAGGCGGCGGCGGGTGAGGAGGCGCTGGTCGACGCCGCCAAGGCCGGAGCAGAATGGAGCATGGCGGCGATTGTCGGCTGCGCGGGTCTGCGCCCGACCATGGCCGCGCTGAAGGCGGGCGGCACTGTCGCCCTTGCCAACAAGGAATCGCTGGTATCGGCGGGTGCGCTGATGATGGATGCGGTCGGGGCGTCAGGCGCCACGCTGCTGCCGGTCGACAGTGAACATAATGCGATATTCCAATGCCTTGCTGGCAATCGCTTGGAGGATGTCGCAAGGATCACGCTGACCGCCAGCGGCGGCCCCTTCCGCACCCGCAGCCGGGACGAGATGCGGGACATCACGCCGGCGCAGGCGGTGGCCCATCCCAACTGGTCCATGGGCGCGAAGATCAGCGTCGACAGCGCCACGATGATGAACAAGGGCCTTGAACTGATCGAGGCAGCGCATCTCTTCCCCGTGGGCCTCGACCGGATCGAGATACTGGTCCATCCGCAATCGACCATCCACTCCATGGTCGAGTTTCGCGACCGTTCCACTCTGGCACAGCTCGGCTCGCCCGACATGCGTATTCCGATCGCCTATGCGCTTGCGTGGCCTGAGCGGATCGCCACGCCATGCCAGCCGCTGGATCTGGTCCGCGCCGGCCGACTGGACTTCGAGGCGCCCGATGACGTCCGCTTTCCCGCGCTGCGCCTGGCACGGCAAGCGGCGGAAAAGGGCGGCGCGACACCCGCCATATTGAACGCGGCCAATGAAGTCGCGGTCGCCGCTTTCCTCAAAGGTGCCATCGGCTTCCTTGATATCGCCATGATTGTCGAGGATGTTCTGAACCGCTATAGCGCGCCTGCGCCTCGTCAGATCGACGATGTGCTGGAAGCGGACGCAGAGGCGCGTAGAATGGCCGGCCTAGTGATGGAAAGATTGACCGCTTGATCCACAATCCCGGTTTCCTGCTGACTGTATTGGCTTTTGTGGCAGTCATCGGACCGCTCGTCTTCGTGCATGAGCTGGGCCACTATCTGGTGGGTCGCTGGTGCGGGGTGAAGGCGGAGGCATTTTCCATCGGCTTTGGCCCGGAGATTGTCGCCTGGGTGGACAAGCGCGGCACTCGCTGGCGGATCGGCGCGCTGCCGCTTGGCGGTTATGTGCGCTTTAAGGGCGACATGAACGCTGCGAGCCAGACCGACCCGCGCTGGCTGGAAATGCCGGCGGCCGAACGGGCGCAGAGCTTCCCCGCCAAGCCGCTGTGGCAGCGTGCGGCGATCGTTGCCGCCGGTCCGGCGATCAATTTCCTCTTCGCCATCCTGATTCTCGCGACCTTCGCGTTCGTCCATGGCGAAAGCCGCACGCCTGCCGTCGCCGGGCAGGTGCAGCCGGGCAGCGCGGCCGCCGCGGCGGGGATCGTGGTGGGCGACCGCATCGTCTCGCTCAATGGGCGGAAGATGGCGACCTTCGAGGACATCCGCCTCTTCGCGCAGATCCGTCCGGGTGAGCCGGTGACGATCATGATCGATCGCAAGGGCCGATTGATCGAAAAGCAGGGGAAGGTCGGCGCGGTCGAGGAAGGCGACGGCTTCGGCAACAGATTCCGTATCGGCCGCCTCGGCATTGCGCCCGGCGAGCCGGTGATCGAGCCGGTGAGCCTCGCCCGTGCGCCGGTTGTCGCGATCGAACGCACCGGGCAGATCGTTCGCACGATGGTTGAGACGCTCGGCCAGATCGTTGGCGGCGGTCGGTCGGTCAGGGAACTGGGCGGGCCGCTGAAGATCGCGGAGGTTTCGGGTCAGGCGGCGACGCTGGGGGTAGAGAGCTTCGTCTTCTTCATGGCCCTGATTTCCATTAATTTGGGGTTCATCAATCTGTTGCCAATTCCCATGCTGGATGGCGGCCATCTGCTGTTTTACGGGGTGGAGGCGATACAGCGGCGGCCGGTCAGCCCACAGGTGCAGGAATGGGCCTATCGGTCGGGTCTGGCCGTTCTGCTGGCGATGATGGTGCTGGTAACATTCAACGATTTATCCTCTTTCGGTCTGTGGGAACGTCTGTCCGGCTTGATCGGCTGAGCCGTATCGGGCAGGGAGACGCGATTTGACGCCGTCTTTCCGATTGTGAACGGAATTGGCCCGGTGTGAACGGAATATTGCTTTTTTGTAGAAGGTGGAGCGGGTGACAGCGATGATGAGCAGCAACAGGCAGCGCCCGGTCGTCGTGGCCCTGTTGGCGACCACGGTGATCGCGGGCATGTCTGCGGTTCCGGCGATGGCGCAAAACGCCAAGCCGGCGGCGGCCCCCGTGCCCGCTGCCCCGATTCCGGCAGTCACGCCGACCGCCGGAACGATCCGCAGCGTGGCGGTCTCCGGCCAGCAGCGCCTGGAACCGGATACGGTGCTCTCCTACACCAAATTGCGCGTCGGCCTTCCCTTCACCCAGGAAACGCTCGATCAGGCACTGCGCGACCTTTACGAAACGGAACTGTTCGCCGACGTTCAGATTCGCAATGACAATGGCGCGCTGACGGTCGAGGTGAAGGAAAACCCCGTCATCAACCGCATCGTCCTTGAAGGTAATAAGCGCCTCAAGGAAGACAAGATTCGTCCTGAAATAAAACTGGCTCCACGCCAGATCTATACCCGGTCGAAGGTGCGCGCCGACGTTGCCCGCATCATCGAGCTGTATCGCCGTCAGGGCCGCTTCGCCGCGACGGTCGAGCCGAAGATGGTGCAACTGGACCAGAATCGCGTCGATATCGTGTTCGAAATTTCGGAAGGGCCGAAATCCAAGGTCCGCCAGATCAACATCATCGGCAATGAGAAGTTCAAGGACGGCGAACTGCGCAGCCAGATGGTAACGAAGCAGTCGCGCTGGTTCCGCGTCTTCTCCTCGGGCACCAGCTACGACCCGGATCGCCTCGCCTATGACCAGCAGAAGCTGCGCCAATTCTACCTGACCAACGGCTATGCCGATTTCCGTGTGATCTCCGCCGTGGCCGAACTGACGCCGGACAAGCAGGACTTCATCATCACCTATGTGGTGGAGGAAGGGCAGCGCTACAAATTTGGCGACGTGAAGGTCCAGTCCGATATTCGCGACCTGTCGGGGGATTCGCTGACCAAGATGCTGCCGATGAAGAAGGGGCAGTGGTACAACGCCAAGCAGGTCGAGGACACGGTCGACACGTTGAGCGAGACGGCGGGCCTGTTCGGCTATGCCTTCGCGGAGGTCCAGCCGGACTTCAACCGCGACAAGGACACGCTGACGATGGGGATCGATTTCCGCATCGCCAACGCGCCGCGCGTCTATGTCGAGCGGGTCGACATCAACGGCAACACGCTGACGCAGGACAAGGTGATCCGCCGCGAATTTCGTCTGGCGGAGGGTGATGCGTTCAACAGCTTCCTCGTCAAACGTTCGAAGGACCGCATCAACTCGCTCGGTTTCTTCCAGGAAAAGCTGGATGTCGAGCAGAAGCCGGGTTCCGCGCCCGACCGCATCGTGCTGGAAACCAACGTGCAGGAGAAATCGACCGGCGAACTGTCGCTGTCGGCGGGCTTCTCCTCGCTGGAGCGCTTCATCGTCTCGGCGTCGATCACCCAGCGCAACTTCCGCGGCAAGGGCCAGGAACTGCGCACCAGCGTCAATTATTCGGCTTATTCCAAGTCGGTCGAAGTGGGCTTCACCGAGCCTTATTTCATGGACAAGAATATCGCGCTGGGCGGCGATATCTACCGCCGTGATCTGAACAGCTTCAACTATATCAACAATAACGACCGCAACACGACCTATAGTCAGACCACCACGGGCTTCCAGCTCCGTGCGGGCGTGCCGATCACCGAATATATGTCGCTGGCGCTGCGTTACACGCTCAATCTGGACGATGTGACGCTCGACAAGAATACCTATTATTCTGCCGACGCGAATGGGGTGTTGCAGTGCGACCCGATCCTGGCCGGCCGCTATCTTTGCGATGCCATTGGCAAGCGGACGACGTCCTCCATTGGTTACTCGCTGATCTACGATACCCGCGACAACCGCATCCGGCCGACGCGTGGTAATAACATCGTCCTCAGCCAGGATTTTGCAGGGCTGGGCGGCAGCGTCCGATATGTGCGCACGCGGCTTAACGGGTCGAAATATTGGCCGCTGGGCAAGGGTTTCATCTTCTCGCTGTCGGGTGAAGGCGGTTATATCCATAGTCTGGAAGGCGACCGTCGGGATTCCACGGGCGCTCTGGTCGATCCTGTCCGTCTGACCGACCGCTTCTTCCTGGGCGAACCGCAAATTCGTGGTTTCGATATTCGCGGTATCGGGCCGCGTGTGGTGCGCCGCTATTATACCACGACAACAAACAGCGACGGTTCGTTCACGGGCGCGGAGACGACCGGGACCAATAACCGGACAGATGACGCGCTGGGCGGCCGGATTTATTATATGGCGCGTGCGGAAGTCGAGATTCCGCTCGGCGCGGGTGCGCGGGAAATGGGCCTTCGACCCTCCGTATTCCTTGATGCCGGTGCCGTCGGCGGCCTGAAAAATCCGGGTCTGATCGGTGAAGCCAATGGCGTCAACAACGGCTTCCCGGGCTACTGCTCGTCGAGCACAAATTCCTCGCTGACTACCGTCAAGGCGACGGGATCGGCGACAGCGCCTGTTTGCCCCGCTAACTATGACACCGTCACGGGCGCATTTGTGGAACAATATCTGGGCGACACGCTGAAACCCCGCGTGTCCGTCGGCTTTGGCGTCAACTGGAACTCGCCCTTCGGGCCGTTCCGTATCGATATCGCCAAGGCCCTGCTCAAGGAACCAGGGGACGACACCAAACTCATCACCTTCAACGTAGGGACTCAATTCTGATGAAGACGATTTTCAAGGCTGCTGCGCTCGTTCTCGCGCCGATGACTGCCATGGCGCTGACCAGCGTTCCGGCCGCCGCCCAGTCGAAGACCGGCATCGCCGTCGTCGACCTGCAGCGCGCCGTGGCCACCAGCGCTGCTTATTCGACCGCACGCACGCAGATCCAGACGACCTACAAGGCGCAGATCGACAGCTTCACCGCGCGCAAGAACGCCATCGACGCCGACCTCAAGGCCAAGGGCACTGCTCTGGAAGCCGCGATGAAGGCGGCTGGCAACAAGCCGACCCCGGCGATCCAGACCCAGTATGAAGCCTATCAGAAGGCCGGTCAGGACGGTCAGGCCGAACTGCAGCGCATGGGCCAGCCGATCGCGCTCGCCAACGCTTATGTCGAGGAGCAGATCTCGGCCAAGCTGTCGGACGCGCTGAAGTCCGCCATGACCAAGGCGAAGGTCGACTTGATCCTGTCGCCCGACGCGACCGTTTCCTACCAGCCGACCGTCGACATCACGCAGCAGGTCGTGACTGAACTGAACGCGCTGGTGCCCAGCGTTGGCATCACCCCGCCGGCCGGCTGGCAGCCGGGTCGTCAGGGTCAGGCCGCCGCTCCGGCCGCTGTGCCTGCCAACCCGTCGCAGCAGCCGACCTCGCGCTGATCCATCGATGACGGATCAGGTTGACGCGGCACCGGTCGCCATCGGCCCCTTCGATATTCGGGGGGTCATGGCGTCGCTGCCGCACCGTTATCCCATGCTGCTCGTTGATCGTGTGGTTTCGATTGTGCCCAACACATCGATCCACGCGATCAAGGCCGTGTCGATCAATGAGCCGTTCTTCCAGGGGCATTTCCCCGGCCGGCCGATCATGCCGGGCGTGCTGATCGTGGAGGCGATGGCGCAGGCGGCAGGCGTGCTGACCGTGCAGTCGCTGAACCTCGCGGGATCAGGCAAGCTCGTCTATTTCATGAGCATCGACGCGGTGAAGTTCCGCAATCCGGTCGAGCCGGGCTGCCTGCTCGACCTGCAGGTCGACATCGTGCAGATGCGCGGCGCGGTCTGCAAGTTCAGCGGCAAGGCGCTGATCGACGGGAAGGTCCATGCGGAAGCCAATTTCGTCGCGATGATCGCCGATCCGCCGAAGGATTGACGGTGAAAGGGGAGGGGCTGGCTTCTCCCCTTGCTTTTGCGCGAGAACCCATGTAACCGCGCGCCTTCGCAATTTTTCGCATCCATGGCCGGTCGGAAACCGGCCCTTTGACGGAGCAGTCTCATGAAGGCCGATACGCATCCCGATTACCACTTCATCACCGTCCAGATGACCGACGGCAGCACCTTCCGCACCCGCTCCACCTGGGGCAAGGAAGGCGACACGCTGGCGCTCGACATCGATCCCAAGTCGCACCCGGCCTGGACGGGCGGCACGCGCCAGCTGGAGCAGGGCGGCCAGGTCGCACGCTTCAACAAGCGTTTCGGCGGTCTGACGCTGAAGAAGTAATCGGCGCCTTCAAAGGCACGAAAAGGAAAGGGCGCCTTCGAGGCGCCCTTTTTGTTTGTCGATGACATTTGAGGGGAGGCCTGTCAGAGGGCCGCCGCCCGATCCTCATCCAGAAACGCGGCCACATCGTCCAGCACGACATCCTTCGACAGGAACGTCTGCCCGATTCCTCGCGCCAGCAGGAAGGGCAGGGTGCCCGCCGCCATCTTCTTGTCGTGCAGCATATGCGCGACCAACGTCGGGCCGTCCGCCGTCACATGCGCGGTGGCGAGATCATAGGGCAGCCCCACGGCCTTCAGATGCGCCGTCACCCGTTCGGCCTCTTCCGCCGCGCACAGCTCCAGCCGCGCCGAATAGCGGAAGGCCAGCGCCATGCCTGCCGCCACACCCTCGCCATGGAGCAGCGTGTCGGAAAAGCCCGTATCCGCCTCCAGCGCATGGCCAAAGGTATGGCCCAGATTCAGCAACGCCCGCCGACCGGAGGTTTCCCGCTCATCGTCGGCGACGATCGCGGCCTTGGCGGCCACGCTGCGCTCGATCGCATATTCGCGCGCCTCGGCATCGCCCGCGAGCAGTCTGTGCCCCTCCGCCTCGCACCAGGCGAAGAAATCGGGATCGTCGATCAGGCCATATTTCACGACCTCGGCATAGCCTGCCCGCGTTTCCCGCACAGGCAGCGTGTCGAGCGTCGACGGGTCGATCAGCACCAGCGCGGGCTGATAGAAGCTGCCAATCAGATTCTTGCCCGCCCGCGCATTGATCGCGGTCTTGCCGCCGACCGAACTGTCGACCTGAGCCAGCAGCGTCGTCGGCACCTGAATGAAATGGCATCCGCGCTTCAGGATGGAGGCGGCAAAGCCCACCAGATCGCCGATCACGCCGCCGCCCAGCGCCACCACATGGTCGCCGCGCTCGATCTCCAGCGCCAGCAGCGCGTCGAGCAGTTCTTCCAGATGGCGCCAGCTCTTGGTCTGCTCGCCCGGCGGCAGGATGACGGGTTCGACGGCGATATTGGCGCTGCGCAGGCTGGCCTCCAGCCGGGGCAGTTGCGCCCTGGCAACATTCGCGTCGGTCACGACCACCAGCCGGCCCTTGCGCGCATAGCCCGCCAGATAGCCGCCCGCATGATCCAGCGCGCCCTGTTCGATCACGATATCGTAGCTGCGCGCATCCAGCGCGACGCGGACTAATGCCATTCTGAAAGCTTCTCCATGATGCTGTCGACCGCCACTTCATGCGGCGCGGCGGCGCTCTTCACATGAATGGGGCAGAGCGCGTAGACGGGATTGCGGATCGCGGCCAGTTCGGTCAACACGACGCGCGGGTCCTTGCCCTTCAGCAGCGGCCGCCCTTCGCGGCGCGACACCCGGTCGACCAGCGTGTCGATATCGGCATCCAGCCATATGGCGAGCGCGTGGTCGAGGATCAGCGTGCGCGTCTCCTCCTGCATGAAGGCGCCGCCGCCGGTGGCGATCACCTTGGGTTCGCCATCCATCAATCTACCGATCACGCGCCGCTCACCGTCGCGGAAATAGGCCTCGCCATAGCGTTCGAACATCTCGGTGATGGTCATGCCCGCAGCCTTTTCGATCTCCTCGTCGGCATCCACGAAGCCAAGGCCCAGGCGCGCCGCCAGCCGCCGTCCGACGGTCGATTTGCCCACGCCCATCATGCCGACCAAGACGATGGGACCGCGCTTCACGGGCGCATGGGCGGATTTGGTGTTTCGCTGCATGGCGAGGGGGGCTATACAACCCCGCGTCAACAAGGCAAATCGCAACTTTCCTTCAGGCCGAGCCAGAACAGGACTCATGAAGCGCAATCGTTCCTACAGCAGTTTTGAAGGCAGTTCGCGTCGTCGTGGACGGTCGCTGCCGATCATTCCCATCATCGCGCTTGTCGTGCTGGTCGCGATCATCGCCCTGCTCTGGTCGCGCGGCGGCGAAAAGCCGCAGAGCCGCGTGGAAAAGGTCATTCCCGCCGAAAAGCTGGGCCACTAAGCGGCATGGGCCAAGGACGGGTGAATGTGAAATGGGCGCTGGGCAGCTTCGCGCTGGCCCTGACCCTGCCGGTTATCGCGCAGCAGGCGCCCGAATCCCTTTTGCCGCCCGGCTTTGGTGAAGCGCCCGCGACACCCGCGCCTGCGCCGTCGCAGCCCGCCCGTCCAGCGCAGGGGCCCGCCGCGCCGACGACTCCAGCGCCCGCGGTTCCGGTTCAGCCGCCGGCTTTTGCCTTGTCGAACGATATGGCCGACAATGCCGCCGACGAGCAATTGTCCGATGAGGAGATCGCGGCGGAGAAGGCGAAATATGACCTTCCCGAAAATGCGCATCGTTCGCTGGATCGGGTAGGGCCGCTGACGCCCGATCGACTGGGCATGGCGCCCAAAGCGTTCGGAGCGCAATCGGGCCAGTTCCTTGCCACGCTGATGAAGCAGACGCGTGCGCCGATCACGTCGCGCTGGGCGTCGATCCTGCTGCGGCGGGCGTTGCTGTCGGCCACCGACACGCCGGGAGACATTGAAGGCGCCGACTGGGTGGCGGAGCGCGCCTGGCTGCTGCTGCGCATGGGGGAAGCGGACAGCGCGCGCCTGCTGGTGCAGAGCGTCGATTCGGACCAGTTCACCCCGCGCCTCTATGCCATCGCCATGCAGACCTATCTGGCGACCGCCGATCCGGCGGGGCTGTGCCCGCTTTCGGCGGGTGCGCTGCGGTTCAGCAAAGAGCCGGGCTGGGACATGACGCGGGCGATCTGCCCGGCGCTGTCGGGCGATCAGGGTTCGGCCAGCGGCGCGCTCAATCAGGTGCAGCGGCGCGGCGTGGTGCGCGGCATCGACTATCGGCTGGCGGAAAAGGTGGTCGGCACCGGCTTCAACGCGCGCCGTTCGGTCAAGATCGAATGGGATGCGGTGGATCGGCTGACGGCCTGGCGCTTTGGCCTGGCGACTGCGCTCAATGTGCCGATTCCCGACGACCTCTACGCTACGGCCGGTCCGCATGTCCGTGCCTGGGAAGCCCGTGCGCCCGCGCTGTCGGCGGCGCGCCGCCTGCCCGGCGCGGAAGTGGCGGCGCGGCTGGGCGTCTTTTCCAACAAGGCGCTGGTCGGCTTCTACAGCCAACTTGGCGTTGACGGCGACGCGCCCTCCGCCACTGCCGACCGGATCGATGCGCTGCGCACCGCTTATTCCGGATCGAGCGCGGATGATCGGCTGCAGGCGATGCGGACGGTCTGGCAGAATGAGGCGCGGCCCGATTTCGTCGGCCTGATCGCGACGGCGCGGGCGGCGGCTGCGCTGCCGGTTTCGGAATTGAGCGCGCGGGACGCGGCCAATCTGGTCGCCGCCATGTTCACTGCGGGCTATGACCGCAGCGCCGCTGCGTGGGGGCGCCTCGCCGCCCAGGCGGATGGCGACGGTGCGGGCGATCTGTGGGCCTTGCTGGCCGTGGGAGCGCCCAGCCCCGTCGTCGATATCAGTAGCGGGCGCGTCTCGTCCTTCGCCAAGGGAGCGGACGCCCGCAAGACCCAGATGCTGATCGCCGCGCTGGCCGGTCTGTCCCGCCTCAATGCGAAGGACGGCGCTTCGTTGGCGCAGGACAATGGCTTCAACCTCGGCATGACCAGCCGCTGGTCGCGCGCCATCGATGCGGCGGCCGGGCGCGGTGAGACAGGCAGCGTCGCGCTGCTGGCGGCGGTGGGCATGCAGACGGCGGACTGGAACCGGCTGCCGCCCCTCCACCTCTATCATATCGTCGCCGCGCTGCATCGCGTCGGGCTGGACCCGGAAGCGCGGATGATCGCGGCGGAGGCGATGACGCGGCTCTGATGGGCGAGGATGCCGCGCTCATCGACCGCTTTCTGGAAATGATGGCGGCGGAACGGGGGGCGTCGCGCAACACGCTGCTCGCCTATCGCGCCGATCTGATGGGCGCGGCGGAGATCGTCGGCGGTCTTGCCGGTGCGACCAAGGATAGCATAGCCGGGCTGGCGAGCGCCTGGGCCGAGTTGGCGGCCTCTTCCGTGGCGCGCAAAGCGTCGGCCCTGCGCGCCTTTTACGGCTTTCTGGAGGAAGAGGGGCTGCGCGCCGACAATCCTTCGACGGCTTTGCCGCGCCCGGCGACGCGCCGTCCGCTGCCCAAGATATTGTCGACGGGGGAAGTCGATTCGCTTTTCGCCCTGATCGCGGAAAAGCTGGCGGCTGCGCATCCCGCTCCGCTCGATCTGCGCCTGTCGGCCCTGATCGAGTTGCTCTACGGTTCGGGCCTGCGCGCGACCGAACTGGTGTCGCTGCCGCGTCGCGCACTGGCGGCGGACCGGCCCTTCCTGATTCTCAAGGGCAAGGGCGCGCGCGAACGGCTGGTTCCCATTTCGGACCGTGCCCGTGCCGCCGTGGCCGCCTGGCTGCCCCATGTCGCGCCGGACAGCCCGTGGCTGTTCCCCTCCGGCAAGAGTCATGTGAGCCGGATTCGCCTTTATCAGATGGTGAAGGCGCTCGCCGCCGCTGCCGGGATCGCGCCGGAACGGGTCAGCCCCCATGTGCTGCGCCATGCCTTCGCCACCCATTTGCTGGAGGGCGGCGCGGACCTGCGCGCGTTGCAATCGATGCTGGGCCATGCCGACATCGGCACCACGCAAATTTACACCCATGTCGACAGCCGCAGGCTGGTCGAACTGGTCAACAGCCGCCATCCGCTCGCTTCTATGACGCATCGGCGCGTTGACGGCGCCGTGTCATCGCCCTAACGCCATGCGCCATGGTTAGTTTTCTCGAATTCGAAAAGCCCATCGCGGAGATGGAAGCGCGCATCATCGAATTGCGCGCCACCGCCAATGTGGGCGATATCGACATAAGCGGCGAGATCGACAAGCTCGAACAGCGCGCGGCGAAGATGCTGGTGGACAGTTACGCGAAGCTGTCGCCCTGGCAGAAGACGCAGGTGGCGCGCCATCCCGACCGTCCGCATTTCAAGGACTATGTCGCGGGCATGTTCGACAATTTCATGCCGCTGGCCGGGGACCGCGCCTTTTCGGACGATCAGGCGATCCTGGGCGGCTTCGCGACGCTGGGCGACCGGCGCGTGGTCGTGATCGGCCATGAAAAGGGCGATGACACCGCCAGCCGCGTCCGCCACAATTTCGGCATGGCCAAGCCCGAGGGCTATCGCAAGGCGATCCGCCTGATGCAGTTGGCCGACCGCTTCGGCCTGCCGGTGGTGACGCTGGTGGATACGTCGGGCGCTTTCCCCGGCGTGCAGGCGGAGGAGCGCGGACAGGCGGAGGCCATTGCCCGCTCGACCGAACAATGTCTGGCGCTGGGCGTCCCGATGGTCGCCGCCGTGGTGGGCGAGGGCGGCTCGGGCGGTGCGGTCGCGCTGGCGGCGGCCAACCGCGTGCTGATGTTCGAACATGCGGTTTATTCGGTGATCTCGCCCGAGGGCTGCGCCTCCATCCTCTGGCGCACCGCCGAAAAGGCGAGCGACGCGGCCACTGCCATGCAGGTCACGGCGCAGCATCTGAAGGCGCTGGGCGTCATCGACCGAATCGTGCCCGAACCGACCGGCGGCGCTCATCGCGAGCCGGTGCAGGCGATCGCCAATCTGGGCGCTGCCATCGGTGAGGAACTGGATGCACTGTCGGGCATGAGCCCCGACGCGTTGCGTACCGACCGCGCCGACAAGTTCCTCGCCATCGGCGTCTGACCGCTTCACCCCCTGTCGGCGGGAAGCTGTGCCTGCTATCCCTCCTTTCGTCATGGTAACAGGGGAGCAGGAGGGGCCGTGAAGCACATGTCATCTTGGGCCTATGCGGGACTGGGCTTGATCGCTCTTGCCGCGGCGCCGTCGGTGCACGGACAACAGCGGGCGATTCGCACCGTTTCGTCGATCAGCCCGCAGGACAAGGAATCCGGCGCCAAGCAGCATCCGCAACTGCTCAACGAGTTCGGCGGC
This sequence comes from Sphingobium sp. EM0848, assembly GCF_013375555.1. Lineage (NCBI taxonomy): Bacteria > Pseudomonadati > Pseudomonadota > Alphaproteobacteria > Sphingomonadales > Sphingobiaceae > Sphingobium > Sphingobium sp. EM0848. The sequence continues at coordinate 1,731,591 of NZ_JABXWB010000001.1, read as the reverse complement.
GCCTATGCCGGGCCGCAGGCGAAATATGTGGAAGGTGTCGGTCGCCGCATCGCCGTCCAGTCGGGTCTGTCCAATGCGCAGGGGGATTTCACCGTCACCCTGCTCAATTCGCCGGTGAACAACGCCTTCGCCATTCCCGGCGGCTATGTCTATGTGACGCGCCAACTCATGGCGCTGATGAATGACGAGGCGGAACTGGCCGGGGTGCTCGGTCATGAAATCGGCCATGTCGCGGCCCAGCATGGCCAAAGGCGGCAACAGGCGGCGCAGCGTAACGCCATTGGCGGCACGCTGCTTCAGGTGCTGACTGGGGCGCTGCTGGGGGATTCGGCGCTGGGTGGCCTGCTGCAAAAGGGGATCGGTCAGGGCAGCCAGTTGCTGACGCTCAAATTCTCCCGGACTCAGGAATATGAAGCGGACGATCTTGGTATCCGCTATCTGGCATCGGGCGGCTATGATCCGCGCGCCCTGTCGACCATGCTGGCTTCGCTCGCCGCGCAGAGCAGCCTCGACGCCCGGGTGGCCGGCAACGCCCGATCCGTGCCCGAATGGGCCAGCACCCATCCCGATCCCGCCTCCCGCGTCGGTCGCGCCGCGCGCAATGCTGCCGCCAGCGGATCGACCAGTACGGTGCGCAATCGTGATGCCTTTCTGAACGCGCTGAACGGCGCCCTCTATGGCGACGATCCCAAGCAGGGCGTGATCGAGGGCAATCGTTTCCGGCATCCTGATCTGCGATTGAGTTTTACCGCACCACAGGGCTTTGGCATGGAAAATGGCGCGGATGCCGTCACGGTCGCGGGATCGGGCGGGCAGGCGCAGTTCGGCGCAGCGCCTTTTTCCGGCGATCTGTCCGCCTATATCGATTCGGTGTTCGCCAAATTGGGTGGAGGTGGCGCTGTCCCGTCAGGGGAGGTTCGCCGGACCACGGTCAACGGGCTTCCGGCGGCATGGCGCACGATCCGGGCCAGCACCCAGTCCAGCCAGGTCGATGCCACGGTCTTCGCTTATGATTTTGGCGGCGGCAAAGCCTATCACTTTCTGCTGCTGACGGCGGCGGGGCAAGGGATAGGTCCATTTTCGACCATGGTGCAGTCGGTGCAGCGCCTCTCCGCCCAGGAAGCCGCCGCCATCAAGCCGCGCCATGTCAATGTGCTTACCGTCAAATCGGGCGACACCGTCCAGTCATTGGCCAAGCGCATGGCCTATGGCGATTATCCGCTCGACCGCTTCCTGACGATCAACGCGCTGACCGCCAGCAGCGTGCTGAAGCCGGGGCAGAAGGTGAAGATCGTTACCTGGTGATGTTCTGCCGACGCGGGCGCAAAGAAAAAGGGCGGCGGGATTGCTCCCACCGCCCTTTTCTTCAATGTGGTCGGGCTTACTTCAGGTTGCCCGAGACATTGTTGAAGGTGTTGCCCAGCTTGCCGCCGAGGCTGGTCATGGCGCCGATGGCGGCGACGGCGATCAGAGCAGCGATCAGGCCATATTCAATGGCGGTCGCACCCTTTTCGTTCTTCAGCATCTTACGGATGAACTGCATTGGAAGTCTCCTTGCCTCAAATTCAACGTTTAACTACCCGGCCGCCCCCCCGTCGAATGAAGGTCAGCAATGGCAGGTGTAGAGGGTGTCGGTTGATAAAGATTTAATGGACGAAAAAGGCTGTCAGATATTGATGGTTAATGCGCGAGAACTTCTGTCGCCACATTGTTCCACATGCCGATGGTCTTGTTGGCGACGCTTGACATGGCGCCGATGATGGCCAGACAGATTAGCGCGAGGATCAGTCCATATTCCACCGCCGTCGCTCCGCGCTGGCACGCCGCAAGTCCCCGAAGGCGAAAGCTTTTGATCAACGCCCGCATGTCCAACCCCGTTTACAGACAGCCCTGAATGCCCTTGTAAAAGTGGCAGAGTTAACAAACCCCTCAAGCCGGACCGTTATGACGATAAATTCTCCTCTATTGGTGGTCGCCGCCGCTTTGGTCGACGCGGATGGCCGTGTACTTTTGCAGCAGCGGCCGCCCGGAAAGCCGATGGCGCACCTCTGGGAATTTCCCGGCGGGAAGGTTGAACCGGGCGAACCGCCCGAAGAGGCGCTGATCCGCGAGTTGGAGGAGGAATTGGGCATCCGCACCCATGCGAGCTGCCTGGCCCCCGCAACCTTCGCCAGCGAGCCGTTGGGCGATAGGCATCTGTTGCTGTTGCTCTATGTCTGCCGCAAATGGCAGGGCATTCCCGAAGCGCGGCACGCGACCGCGCTGCAATGGGTAAGGCCGGCGCAGATGTATGCGCTGGAGATGCCGCCGGCGGACTTGCCGCTCATCGGCCTGCTCGATTCGCTGATATAGGGAAAGCGGCGGGGCGGCACGCCGGATGGGCCTGCCCCGCCAGAAGGCTTATTCCTCCGCAGCCTTGCTCTGCAGCTGGATATAATTCTGGATGCCCATGCGATCGATCATCTCGAACTGGGTTTCCAGCGTATCGACATGCTCTTCCTCGCTTTCGAGGATGTGCTGGAACAGATCGCGGCTCACATAGTCGCGGATCGATTCGCAATAGGCGATGGCGTCCTTCAGCACCGGAAGCGCTTCATATTCCAGCTCCAGATCGGCCTTCAGGATTTCCTCCACCGTTTCGCCGATCTTCAGGCGGCCGAGCAGCTGGAAATTGGGCAAGCCGTCGAGGAAGAGGATGCGTTCCGCCAGCTTGTCGGCGTGCTTCATCTCGTCGATCGATTCTTCATATTCGAACTTGGCCAGCTTCTCGACGCCCCAGTGATTGAGCATGCGATAATGCAGGAAATATTGATTGATCGCGGTCAGCTCATTCTTGAGCACCTCGTTCAAATAGTCGATGACCTTGGGATCGCCCTTCATGGCGTTTTTCTCCGGCTATTGGGAAGTGCCGGGAGTATAAGCGTTTCGCTTCCGTTTGTTAACCGGAAAGCCGCGGAAATCCGCCATTTTCCTCTGCGCTATTGCGTGGAGTTCGCGCCTTTTAGATGCGCCTGATTTGCAATGGCCTTAAATGGAGGCGCGTTCGGCGGCGATGATCGTCCGGGCGAAGGGCACGCACTGGCCGCATTTGGGCCGGCGGCCAAGGCGGGCATAGGCGCTGCACGGGGTCGCGCAGCCTTCGCGAGCGACTTCCTTCAGATCTTTCTCACGAATGGCATTGCAAACACAGACGACCATGTAAATCTCCTGCAAGGGGAGATAGCTTAAGTGATAATAGGTCGCAATAGTGATTCAATCGCTGTTGCGAATCTTTTGCGCCTGACCCTGGGCGAGCGTCCGCCACAGCCATTCCATCGGTCCCAGCGCGAATCGCTTTTGCCAGAACGGCGACCAGAGCAGCATGACCGCCCAGGCTGCAATCACGAACAGCGGCAATTGACTGTAGCGCACATGGCCGAACAGTCCCAGGCCCCATCCGTAGAAGGTCGCGCTCATGACAAGGCTGGTGCCCAGATAGTTGCTGAGCGCCAGACGGCCGACGGCGGCGATGCGATGGGTCAGGCTCCGGTCGCGAAAGCGCGTGAACAGCCACAGGATCAGCGCCGCCCAGCCGACGGCCAGCGGAATGCGGAAGGGGAAGGACCAGGCCAGCACCGTGCCCAGTGCCGGCAGAGCGGCGAATCCGCTGGCGATCACCCACCAGGCAAGGCCCGCCATCGGGATCAGTCCCATCAGGAAGCAATGGCGCGCGGTGCGCCAATATTGCTCCGCCTGCCAGCGCCCGGTCAGGAAACCGCCCTTCAGCATCGCCATGCCCAGCAGCATGAAGCCGAGCGTGTCGAATATCACGAACGGCAGGGTCGTCACCCATTGGCCGCCGAACAGGGCGATATGATGCAGCAATATGCCCGCATAGTCGCCTTGATAGATTTCGATCTCACTGCGGACCGCCGGATGGGAGGGATCGGAAAAGGAGCCGATGAAATGCGCGAAACCAGCGCTGACATGGGATGCCGTGGCATGGCTCCAAGCATAGAGCGTGGCGATGAAGGACACGCAGACGAGGAAATGCAGGAGGAAGAAGAGGAAGGCCCATTTGACGAGCGACAGCGGTTCCTTGCGCACGAAAAGCAGCGCGGCGAGGCCCACCAGCGCATAGATCATCAGGATATCGCCCCACCACAGCAGCAGATAATGGGCGAGGCCGAAGACGAAGAGCCAGGCCGCGCGGATCATCTGTGCCCGGCGGCCGTCCCGTCCCGCCATTTCCTCCTTGTCGATCAGCAGCAGCATCGACGCGCCGAACAGCATGGAAAACAGCGCCCGCATTTTTCCGTCGACCAGCAGAAAGCTGGCTGCCCAGAAAATCACGTCGCCGCCCGATAGCGGTCCTGCCGCCGCCGGGCTGAAATAGGCCTGTTCAGGCAAGGCGAAGGCCGCGATGTTCATCCAGAGGATTCCCATGACCGCGCAGCCGCGCAGCACGTCCATGGCGGGAATCCGGGAAGAAAAGGCGGTCATGGGGCAGGGTGGTCCTTGATGATGCTGGAAATGAGCGCGTCGCTCTGCCAATGCGACTAGCCATGAACGGCCACCGCAAGCAACGAATAAGCGACGCTTTCGGCGCGGCGGCGCGGCATTATGACGATCATGCCGGGCCGCAACGGCTCGCGGCGGCGCTGGTGGGCGATCTCGCCCAGCGGCAGAAGTCCGGCGGCGTCGGGCGGATATTGGAGATCGGCTGTGGCACCGGTTTTCTGACGCGGGATATTCAGGCGCATTGGCCGGGCGCGGAACTGGTGGTGACGGACCTGTCGCCCGACATGCTGGCGCGGACGGCGACTGGGGGGCTGGTCGCGGGCACATTTCTGACGATGGACGGAGAGGCGCCGATATTCGAAGGGGAATGGTTCGACCTCATCCTCTCCAGCCTGGCCTTTCAATGGTTCGACGATCTGGAGGGCGCCATTGCCCGTCTGGTCGGTTTGCTGCGGCCGGGGGGGAGCCTCATCTTCTCGACCATGGGACAGGGCAGCTTCGCCCGCTGGCGCGCGGCGCATGATGCGGTTGGGGTGGCGGGCGGTATCCCGGCCTATCCCTCGCTCGAAATGTTGCGGTCGATGCTGATGCGGTTCGAGGATGCCTTCGCCTTTGACGAGGATTATGCCTTGCCCTGCGGCGGCGCGAAGGGACTGATCGCGCATTTGAAGGGCATTGGCGCCGTGGTGCCGAACGAAGGGCGCAAGCCGCTTGGTCCCAGGGATTTGCGCCGGGTGATGGCTGCCTTTGAGGAGAGCGGCGGCGATGATGTCTATCAGGTGCTGTTCGGGCGCGTGACGCGCGCCGCTTAGCTATTCCCCGTAAACGATCCGCACCTTGCCTGCCGCTTCCGCCGCGACGGCGCGCGCCTTGTCGGCGTCTTGGGCGCGGGCAAGGGCCACGCCCATGCGGCGATAGGGACGCGTCGTCGGCTTACTGAAGAGGCGCAGGTCGACCTCGCCACCCGGCGTCGACAATGAGTCGGCCAATCCTTCGAACCGGAAGTCGTCCGATTCCCGATCCGCCAATATGACCGCTGAAGCCGCCGCCCCATGCAGCGTCACTTCCGGCACCGGCAGGCCCAGTATGGCGCGGGCGTGCAGGTCGAATTCGCTGAAATTTTGCGAGATCAGTGTCACCATGCCGGTGTCATGCGGCCGGGGCGACAGTTCGGAGAAGATGACATCCTCGCCCTTCACGAAGAACTCCACGCCGAAAATGCCGTAGCCGCCCAGATTGTCGACGACCTTGCGCGCCATATCCTGGGCGGCGGCGAGGGTGGCGTTCGACATGGGCGTGGGCTGCCAGCTTTCCTGATAGTCGCCGCGCTCCTGCCGGTGGCCGATAGGCGGGCAAAAACTGACGCCGTCGCGGCTGCGCACGGTCAGCAGGGTGATTTCATAGTCGAAGGCGATGAACTCCTCGACGATCACGCGGCTGCGGTCGCCGCGCATATTGGCGACGGCATAATTCCACGCCGCTTCCAGCTCGTCGGCTGCGCGGACTGTGGTCTGGCCCTTGCCGGAGGAGGACATGACCGGCTTGATGACGCAGGGGAGGCCGGTATGCTCGGCGCCCGCCAGCACTTCCTCCAGCGTCTCGGCATAGCGATAGCGGGAGGTGCGCAGGCCGAGTTCCACCGCCGCGACCTCGCGGATGCGGTCGCGGTTCATGGTCATGATCGTCGCGCGGGCGGAGGGGACGATGGTGACGCCCTTCGCCTCGAAATCGGCGAGGACTTCGGTGCGGATCGCTTCGATTTCGGGAACCACGAAGTCGGGTTGATGCTTTTCGATCGCCTGGGCGAGCAGGTCGGCGTCGAGCATCGAGAAAACCTCATAGCCGTCCGCGACCTGCATGGCGGGGGCTTGCGGGTAGCTGTCGCAGGCGATGACCTGTGCGCCGAGGCGCTTGGCGGAGATCACGAACTCGCGGCCCAGTTCGCCCGAGCCGAGGAGGAGAATCTTCGCGGTAAAGGCCATGAGATCACTCCTGTTATTTGAAAAAAGCCCCTCCCTTCAGGGAGGGGTTTGGGAAGGGGCTGTCCACTTGGCGCCGCGCCTGGGGTGATCCCCCACCCCCTGCCCCTCCCCTGAAGGGGAGGGGTGAGTCTATTACAGTTCCGCGTCCATCAATGCCGGGAAGAAGCCCTCATGCGCGCCACGCAGGTCTGCCAGCGCCACACCGGCGACTTTGTCGCCGCCGCTGATACCGATCTTGACGGCGCCCGCAATCTCGACGCCCTGCGGCGCCGCGACGATGTAGCGGCCCTGATCTTCACCAAAGGCACTCGCGGTCGTTAGCGCGATGCTGAGGTCCGCGCCGATGCCACCAGCCAGCGCCATTTCGGTCACGGCAACCAGCAGGCCGCCGTCGGCAATGTCATGCACCGCATTGACCTTGCCCTCCGCGATCAGTGCGCGGACGGTTTCGGCGTTGGCGCGTTCGGCGGCGAGGTCGACCTTGGGCGCGTCGCCCGCTTCCCGCCCTGCGATTTCGCGCAGCCAGATCGATTGACCCAGATGCGTGCCTGCGCCGCCGATGACCCAGATCGCGTCGCCTTCATTCTTGAAGGCCACGGTCGCCATCACGTCGACATTCTGGAGCAGGCCGATGCCACCGATCGCCGGGGTCGGCAGGATCGCGGAACCACCGCCGGTCGCCTTGGACTCGTTATAGAGGCTGACATTGCCCGACACGATCGGGAAGTCGAGCGCGCGGCAGGCGTCGCCCATGCCTTCGAGGCAGCCGGTGAACTGCGCCATGATCTCCGGCCGCTGCGGATTGGCGAAGTTGAGGCAGTTGGTGACGGCGAGCGGCGTCGCGCCGACCGCCGAGATGTTGCGATAACATTCCGCAATCGCCTGCTTGCCGCCCTCATAGGGATTTGCATAGCAATAGCGCGGGGTGCAGTCGGTGCTGATCGCAATGCCCTTCTGCGAGCCGTGGACGCGGACGACTGCCGCATCGCCGCCGGGGCGCTGCACCGTGTCGGCGCCGACCATGTGGTCATATTGCTCCCAGATCCAGCGGCGGCTGGCGATGTCGGGCGAACCCATCAGTTTGATCAGGTCCGCGCCAATGTCCGCGCTTTCGGCAATCTCGCCCAACGGCTTGACGCCCGACCAGACCCTATACTCATCCTTCGGCATCGCCGGACGGTCATAGAGCGGCGCGTCGTCGGCCAGCGGGGCGAGCGGAATGTCGCACACCGTCTCGCCCTTGTGGACCAGCACCATGCGGCCAGTGTCGGTCACATGGCCGATCACCGCGAAGTCCAGCTCCCACTTGCGGAAAATGGCTTCGGCAAAAGCTTCCTTGCCCGGCTGGAGGACCATGAGCATGCGCTCCTGCGACTCCGACAGCATCATTTCATAGGCCGTCATGCCGGTTTCGCGCTGCGGCACCTTGTCCATGTCGAGCTGGATGCCGACGCCGCCCTTGGACGCCATTTCCACCGATGAGGAGGTGAGGCCCGCCGCGCCCATATCCTGAATCGCGACGATCGCGTCGGAGGCCATCAGCTCAAGGCAGGCTTCGATCAGCAGCTTTTCGGTGAAGGGGTCGCCCACCTGAACGGTCGGGCGTTTTTCTTCCGAATCCTCGCCAAAGTCGGCCGAGGCCATGGTCGCGCCATGGATGCCGTCGCGGCCGGTCTTGGAGCCGACATAGACGATCGGATTGCCGACGCCCGAGGCCGCCGAATAGAAGATTTTGTTCGTTTCCGCGACGCCCACGGTCATCGCGTTGACCAGGATATTGCCGTCATAGGCGGGGTGGAAATTCACCTCGCCGCCTACGGTCGGGACGCCTACGCAATTGCCGTAGCCGCCAATGCCATGGACCACGCCGCTGATGAGATGCTTCATCTTGGGGTGATCCGGGCGGCCGAAACGCAGCGCGTTCATGTTCGCCACCGGGCGCGCGCCCATGGTGAACACGTCGCGCAGGATGCCGCCGACGCCGGTTGCCGCACCCTGATAGGGTTCGATGTAGGAGGGATGGTTGTGGCTCTCCATCTTGAAGATCGCGGCCTGGCCGTCACCGATGTCGACGACGCCCGCATTTTCGCCGGGGCCGCAAATGACCTGCGGGCCTTCGGTCGGCAGTTTCTTCAGATGGATTCGCGAAGATTTGTAGGAGCAATGCTCCGACCACATCACCGAAAAGATGCCGAGTTCGGTGAGATTCGGTTCCCGGCCAAGCGCGTGCAGGACGCGATCATATTCTTCCGGGGAAAGCCCATGTTCGGCGACGACCTGGGGCGTGATCTGGGATGCGGTGCTGGTCATGAGCGCGCCTTTAGCGGGGGAGCGCCGGATAGACAATCCTGCGCCTCGCACAGCCGTGAAAACATGATAGCTTTCGCACGTTGTGCAAGCCGAAAGGGGAGGTCCGCATGGAATGGATGCTGTTGCCGCTGCGCCGTTACGCCCAATTTTCCGGTCGGTCGCGGCCGAAGGAATATTGGATGTTCGTCCTGTTCCTGCTGCTTTGCTTCATTGTCCTGTCGCTGGTCGAAACAACGCTCGGCCTTACCACCACGGAACGCTGGTTCCAGCGCGGACCCTGGTGGGCGAATGCGGGCTACAGTACGCGCGGCGGCCCGCTCACGGGATTATTCGCGCTGGCCATGCTGATTCCCAATCTGGCGGTGTCCGTCCGCCGGTTGCATGACACGGAACGCAGCGGCTGGTGGCTGCCGATCGTTGTCTTTCCGTTCATCGGCAGCATCGTCCTGCTGATCTTCCTGATCATGGGCGGCACGCGCGGACCCAACCGCTTTGGTCCCGATCCGGTCGAAACGGGCGAACCGGAACTGCGCTAAAAGAAAAAGGCCGGCCTCCATAGGGAAGGCCGGCCTGAACTGGCGGAAGATGAAAAGGATCAGGCCTTGCAGCTCAGCGCGCTCTTGCCGGGCAGGGTGGCGGTGATCTGCTTGTCCGAACCCTCGACCTTGTAGCCTTCGCCCTCGAAGGGCTTGCCGGCTTCGGCGGCGGTCAGCTTGGTCGGCGTGCCGTTCTTCTCGGTGCGGAGCTGCACGGTCTTGCCGTCGCTCATGAAGTCGACGAACAGCAGGCTGTTGTCCTTGCAACGATACTGGCGGCTGGTCTGCACCGAAGGGGGCAGCTCGACCGGCGCGGCGTTGGCCAGCTTTTCAGCCATCGGATCGGCGGGGCCGCCGACGACTTCGGGTTCGTCATTCTTGTTGCAGGCCGAAAGCAGCGCGACCGCCGCAACGGAGATAAGGGGGAGATAATGTTTCATAGCGGTCCTTCTATGTGCATTAGCTACGCCAAGCGTCAACGCAAAACTGCCAAAAGTCCGCCAGCCCCCTGACGCGACGTCATGACGTTTTCATGACATGGTGCGGGAGAGGGGCCGGAATCGGCGCCAATGACCCATGCGGGCTTGACCGGGCGGGCAGGCGCGGCCAATGCAGGAACATGGCGCAAGACAGCATGGTACAGCAGCAGGGCGATCCGTCGCAAATGTCGTTCGAGGATGCGCTGCGCGCGCTCGAATCGATTGTTCGTCGGCTGGAAAGCGGCGACGTTCCGCTTGATGAATCCATTTCGCTTTATTCGCAGGGCGAGGAATTGCGGAAGCGCTGCATGGAACGGCTCCAGGCGGCGGAGGCGCGCATCGCCAAACTGACCCTCGACGCCAGCGGCGCCGTGACGGGCGCGCAGCCCTTCGGCGCGGACTGAGTGCAAGACATTTGGGAGAGGCGGAGATGAGCCTGATCGCCAGCCGCGCCGCCGCCGTCGCGATAGAGGTCGATCGCCTGTTCGACGCGCTTCTGGCGATTCCCGAAGATCCGCGCGCCCGCGTCTATGAGGCGATGCGCCATGCCGCCATGGGGGGCGGCAAGCGGCTGCGCCCGCTGCTGGTGCAGGCGGCGAGCGAATTGTTCAACATTTCGCAGGAATCGGCCTTGCGCGTCGGCGTCGCGGTCGAATGCATCCATGTCTATTCGCTGGTTCATGACGATCTGCCGGCGATGGACAATGACGATCTGCGCCGGGGCAAGCCGACGGTCCACAAGGCGTTTGACGAGGCGACGGCGATATTGGCGGGCGACGCCCTGCACGACCTTGCCTTCGAAGTGCTGGCGGATGAGGAGACCCATCCCGACGCCTTCGTGCGTGTCGAACTGGTGAAGGCGCTGGCCATCGCGAGCGGCGCCTGCGGCATGGCGGGTGGCCAGATGATGGATCTGGAGGCGGAAAAGGCAAGCTTCGACCTGCCCACCGTCACCCGGCTCCAGCAATTGAAGACCGGCGCGCTGATCGGCTTCTGTGTCGATGCGGCGGCGATCATGGCGCGCATCCCGCCTGATGCGCGCACGCGCCTGCACGGATATGCGCGCGACATCGGCCTTGCCTTCCAGATTGCTGACGATCTGCTCGATGTGGAGGGCGACGCCGATCTCGCCGGCAAGGCGCTGGGCAAGGACGCGGCGGCGGGCAAGGAAACCTTTGTCTCGCTGCTCGGCGTCGAACGGGCGCGGGAACAGGGCCGCCTGCTCGTCGAACAGGCCAAGGCGCATCTGCATGGCCACGGCCCGGAGGCCGACCTGCTGCGCGCCATTGCGGATTATATCGTGGAAAGGGATCGCTAGGGGCATGAGCAAGCAGAGGGTGGGGGTTTATCCCGGCACGTTCGATCCGGTCACCTTGGGTCATATGGACATCATCCGGCGCGGCGCGAAGCTGGTCGACAAACTGGTGATCGGCGTCACGACCAACATCACCAAATCGCCGATGTTCTCCGATGAGGAACGGCTGGACATGGTGCGCCGCGAATGCGCGGGGATCGATACGGAAATCGTCGTCACCGGCTTCAATTCGCTGCTGATGGACTTTGCCGAATCGCAGGGGGCCAGCGTCATCATCAGGGGTTTGCGCGCCGTCGCGGACTTCGAATATGAATATCAGATGGCGGGCATGAACCAGCAGATCAACGGCCGGGTCGAGACGGTTTTCCTGATGGCGGACGTCTCGTTGCAACCCATCGCTTCGCGGCTGGTCAAGGAAATCGCGCTTTACGGCGGCCCGATCCACAAATTCGTCAGCGCGGCCGTGCGCGACGATGTGGTCGAGCGGGTGGCGGCTTTGGGCCTTAAGGGCCAGTAACAGGGCCAGTAAAGGCTCGACTCAGCCTTCGTTCAGTTGCCAATCGCGAAGAGGGCGCTATCAGAGGCAACTTCGCAACTGGCCAGACATATTAGGAAAGCTTCATTCATGCGGTTCACGTCGGCGCTCAAGACCGTGGCGATCGGTTTCGCTCTCTATGCATCGAGCGGCGCGGCCCTGGCCCAGGGCGGGCGCAATGCCGAGGAGATGAAGAAGGAAGAGGCCGCCGTCCGCGCGGAGCAGACGGCCAAGCAGCTCGGCCTGGACCCGGCGTCCAAGCTGCCGCCGGCGACCGTGCCGGTCGATCCGCAGAATGTGTGGGACCTCGACCTGTCGAGCGGTGGCCGCGTGCGTATCCAGCTGCGCCCCGATATTGCGCCGACCCATGTCGAGCGGATCAAGGAACTGACGCGGCAGGGCTTTTATAATGGCCTGAAATTCCACCGCGTCATCCCCGGCTTCATGGCGCAGGGCGGCGATCCCAAGGGTGATGGCACCGGCGGTTCGACGCTTCCGGACCTGAAGGCTGAGTTCAACCCGATGCCGCACCTGCGCGGCACCGTGTCGATGGCGCGCGCCCAGAGCGATGACAGCGCGAACAGCCAGTTCTTCATCGTCTTCCTGCCGCGCATGCAGCTCGACAAGAAATACACCGTCTTCGGCCGCGTGATCGAGGGCATGCAATATGTCGACGCGATCCATCAGGGTGAGCCGCCGGCCGATCCGACGCTCATTCTTCAGGCCTCGATCGAAAGCGATGGCAAGCCGCCCGTGACCGCGCTGCCGACGCCGCCTGCGCCGCCCGCTCCCTCGATCGTCGCGCCGCTGCCGGCCAAGAAGCCCGCGCCCGCGAAGAAGCCGGTCGCGCCAACGAAGAAGTAAGGCGCCCCGTTCGCGGGGGCTGAAGCCATGCGCGTAGATTTGTTCGATTTCGACCTGCCGCCTGAGAGCATTGCGCTGCGGCCTGCTTCGCCGCGTGATTCGGCGCAGTTGCTGCTGGTAGCTGGCGATGCGCCGTTCGAGGATCATATCGTGCATGACCTGCCGGGCCTGCTGCGAGCGGGCGATGTGCTGGTGTTCAACGATACCAGGGTCATCCCGGCGCAGTTGGAAGGGATGCGTGGGCAGGCAAAGATCGGGGCGACGCTTCACAAGCGCCTCGGACTGCGCGAGTGGCAGGCCTTTCTCCGCAATGCCAAGCGGGTGCGCGACGGCGACCGGATTGATTTCGGTAATGGAGTCACGGCGCTGGCCGGTCCACGCGACGAGGACGGCGGGGTTACGCTGCGCTTCGAGGGTGAGGAGCCGGTGGAGATACTGCTGGAGCGCGCGGGACGGATGCCGCTGCCGCCCTATATCGCCAGCAAACGCCCGACGGACGAGCGTGACCGCAGCGATTATCAGACCATGTTCGCGCGGGAGGACGGCGCGGTCGCCGCACCCACGGCGGCGCTGCATTTCACGCCTGCGCTGATGGCGGCGTTGAAGGGAGCGGGCGTGGGGACGGAAACGCTCACTTTGCATGTCGGCGCGGGGACGTTCCTGCCGGTGAAGGCCGACGACACCGATGATCATCGGATGCATGCCGAATGGGGGCGGATCGACCAGGCGACGGCGGATCGCCTGAATGCCGTGCGGCAGGAGGGGGGGCGCCTGATCGCCGTCGGGACCACCAGTCTGCGCCTGCTGGAAAGTGCTTGCGGCGAAGATGGCGTTATTCGGCCTTTCGCCGATGAGACGCGGATTTTCATCACGCCGGGCTATCGGTTCCGGGCGGTGGATGGGCTGATGACCAATTTCCATCTGCCCAAATCGACGCTGTTCATGCTGGTCAGCGCGCTGATGGGGCGGGAGCGCATGCAGGCGGTTTATGCCCATGCGATTGCGCGGGGCTATCGCTTCTACAGCTATGGGGATAGCTCGCTCCTCCTGCCTTGAGCGGGGAGGCGTTCAGCCGCGGCCCACGAACAGGAAGCCGACCGCCGCCATGATGCACAGGAAGGCGGCAAGGTGGCGCCAGTGCAGCGGTTCGCCCAGCACCATCACCATGAAACCGCCGAAGATCAGCAGCGCAATGGCTTCCTGAGCGATCTTGAGCTGTCCCGCGCTCCAGCCGCTGGCGAAACCGATGCGGTTGGCGGGCACGGCGAAGCAATATTCGACGAAGGCGATGCCCCAGCTGATCAGGATGACCCCGAACAGAGGCTTGGTCATCCCACCCTTCAGATGCCAGTACCAGGCCGTGGTCATGAACAGGTTGGAAATGGTGAGGAGCAGGATGGTCGGCATGAAGAACCTCTGATGGGCGGGTGATGCGCGCTGTCGCACTGCGGGGAAGGGGGTGCAAGGGCGTCCCTAGTGACCCCGAATCTGAAGTTCGTCACACTATTGGGCAGGCGCTGAACGAACTTCAGATCCATCAGGGTCACTAGCAAATATATGTTTCCAGTGTGGTTTATGGATTTGAAATACGCTCCCCACCTGGCCGCTGTAATGAGGCGTATTTCAAATCCACCACACTAGCGCGGCGGGATCGTGACATAAGCGGATAGGCGCTATAACGGGCGGGACGAGATCGTCCGCCAATGCCCGTGGAAGGCATGATTTGAGGAAGAGGCCTGCATGAAATTGCGTTCCCTGCTGTTCGTTCCCGGAGATCGTCCCGAGCGTTTCGCCAAGGCGGCGGCCAGCGGAGCCGATGCGATCATTCTCGACCTGGAGGATTCGGTCGCGCCGGAGCGCAAGGCCTTTGGGCGGGAGGCGATTGCGGAATGGCTGGCCAGCCCGCGTGATTGCGTGGCGTTTGTGCGGGTCAATCCGCTCGACGGGGATCACACCCGCGCGGACCTGACCGCCGTGCTGCCTGCGGCGCCTGACGGCATCATGCTGCCCAAGGCGGAAGGCGCGTCGAGCATCCAGACGCTGATCGGTCTGGCCGATGGCGGGAATGTGCCGCCGATCCTGCCGATCGCGACCGAAACGCCCATTGCCATTTTCGAATTGGGCACGTTCCGGCAGGTCAGTCAACGGCTGGCGGGCCTGACCTGGGGGGCGGAGGATTTGCCGGCATCGGTTGGCGCCTCGACCTCGCGCGAGGAGGATGGCCGCTATACCGCGCCCTTCGAAATGGCGCGCAGCCTGACGCTATTTGCCGCTCATGCCGCCGGGGTTCCGGCAATTGATACCGTTTTTCCCCGGATAGAGGCGATGGACGACCTCAAGGCCTATGTCGGGCGGGCGCGACGCGATGGCTTCACCGGCATGATGGCGATCCATCCGGTACAGGTCGCCGCGATCAATGAAGGCTTTACCCCCAGCGAAACCGAGGTCGCACGGGCAAAGGCCGTGGTGGAGGCGTTCGCCGCCAATCCCGGTGCAGGGGTGCTGAAACTCGACGGCAAGATGATCGACCGGCCCCATCTCATCCAGGCGCAGCGGGTTCTGGCCGCAGCGGATTAGGGGAAGGGCCAGACAGGGGCGCGCCTTCAGGGTGCGCCCCATCGCCTGTTTATTTCAAACGCCGCGCGGAGCCTCGCATCAGTGCGGACGGCCCTTGTCGTCGGGTGCGCTGCTGCTGGCGCGATCCTCCATGCCCCAGCCGGCATCGCCGCGACGGTGGGCCTGTTGGCCGCTTTCGACATACCAGGCGGCAAGGGTCTCAGCGGCGGTCTTTTCCAACATCACCTGCCGTGCATCGACCGACCTGATCCAGAAGCTGGGGATGGAATGATGCATCCCGCCCGCATTGGCATCGTTCCTCGTCAGGATGATGCGATCCTCGCGCAGCGCATCGACGGTGCCGACATGCAGGCCGTCGCTGCCCACCACTTCCATATGTTCACGCACCTGCGCCATGGCCCTGCGCTGGTCGCCGCGCCGACTGCGCCAATCGCCGAACTCCCGATTGAAGCGCTCGCGATTTTCCCGCTGATATTCGGCATAGTCGCGGTCCAGTTCCGCGATCCTCTCCTGCCGCCAGAGATAATAGTTGGCGTCATGATGCCCGCCATAATCATGCACCGCGCCATAGGAGCGGATGGTGGAGCCGTGATCCTCGTTGCCATAGCCGCTGCGTTCACCGGTAAAGGGGGCATAGCCGCTATTGGGAAGATAGCGGTTGCTGCTGGAGGCGGAGGCGAAGCCGACGCGGCTGCTTTCATCGCGCGGGTCGCCGTAGGGGCGGTTATAATATTCATCATATTCACGGCGCACTTCCGCGTCATGGTCGCCGAACCAGCTGCGGATCTCATCCCCCGCCCGGTCGAAGAAGCCGCGCATTTCCGGGTCGTAGCCTTCGGGGAAATGCTGAAAATCCGGGCCACTCGCCGGTCCCCGCATGCTTGCCCCATATCGGTGGCCGCGCAACATCCGGTAACGGTCCGACCCGCGATCCCAATCGCTGCGGATGCGGTCATTGCCGCCATAGCGGCGCCCGCCTTGGTAAGCCATGGTCCTTCTCCTTGCTTGTCCTTTCCACGGTGCATGAAACTGCCCCGTTGTCGCACCAATGAGCGGGGACACGCATCGTTCCAGTTGTTGCGAAGCATTAACGTTCCTGCTTTGTCCTTGTTCCCCGGAAGAGGCCGCAACATGATGAGGAATCGTATTTTTGCGCAAAAAGACCGTTGCGCGGGCGCAATCGCTCGCCTATAGGCAGCGCTCCTTTGGGGCCGTAGCTCAGCTGGGAGAGCGCGTCGTTCGCAATGACGAGGTCAGGGGTTCGATCCCCCTCGGCTCCACCAATTCCTTCATGGGATTGGCCTGAAGGGACTTTACCGCTGGCGATTTCAACGCCTATGGCGGTTCCATGACAAGAAATATGAATGAAGGCCGCCCTGCTGCGACCGTGGTGATCCTGCGCGATCGCCTCGACGCCGCTCCGGAAATCCTGATGATGGAACGCGCGTCGAGCATGGCTTTCGCGGCGGGCGCATTGGTCTTTCCCGGTGGGGCGGTGGACGCGCACGACCGCGAACTGGCGGCGATGATCGGTGGTGGCCTCGCTCTGGACGAAGCGGCGGCGCGCATTGCCGCCATCCGTGAAACGCTGGAAGAAAGCGGGCTTGCCATCGCATTGAATGGCTCTTTGGAAACCGATCGGATTGTCGCCATGCGGCGGGCCTTGCTGGATGGCGCCAGCTTCAGCGAGATCTTGGTCGCAGAGGGTGTGGAGATCAGGCTGGATGCGCTGGTGCCTTTTGCGCGTTGGCATCCGGCGCGGATGGAGAATGTGAAGCGCGTGTTCGATACCCGCTTCTATCTTGTCCGAGCCCCGGAAGGGCAGACGGCGAGCGTCGATGAAACCGAAAATGTGCAGCTCTTCTGGAGCGGTGCGGCGGCAACGCTGGCGCGGTGCGACAGGGGGGAAGGGCAGATCATCTTCCCGACGCGCCGCAATCTGGAGCGGCTGGCGCAATTTGGCAGCTTCGATGATCTCGCGGCCCATGCCCTGTCGATTCCGGTCGAGAAGGTGACGCCCTGGTTCGAGGAGAGGGATGGGCAACAGCATCTTTGTATTCCCGGGCATCTGGGCTACCCGGTAACATCGGAACCAGCGGGGACTGTCCGGCGCACTTGAAGACATGCGATGCATCCATGTCCGTCTGCGTCGCGTCGCGCCGTCTGCATCTCGATCGCGTTAAGCGCCGTATCTGGCGCTGGCGGCCCTGTCGCCAACGGCTAGAGCGGTGAGCGATTAGTTGGACGCATATCCGGCGGCCTTGAAATATTCCCAACATTCTTCGGCAGAATAGAGGTCGCAGATATGTCCGAGAGCCTTCCATAGCTCATCGATGGTCCGCGCCCCGATCCGTCGCAGGTGCGATTTCAATTTAGCGAAGGCCATTTCTATTGGGTTCAAATCGGGTGAATAAGCGGGGAGGAAAAGGATCCACGCACCTCGCTCTTTAAGGCAGGCTTTGACCTTTTCGCTTTTGTGGCTCGACAGATTGTCGGCGATCACAACATCGCCGGGGCTGAGCGTTGGCGCCAACTGGGTTTCGATATAGGTTTCGAACAGGCGCCGGTTCATCGGTTGGTCGATCACCCACGGGGCAACCAAGCAATCGCAGCGCAGCCCCGCGATGAAGGTTTGCGTTTTCCAATGACCGAACGGAGCGCGGGCCTTGAGACGCTCTCCTTTTGGCGCCCGGCCACGAAGCTTGGTCATCTTCGTGGTGGTCGCCGTCTCATCCAGAAAGACGAGGTGATGAGGCTTTGCGCGCATCTGCGGCTGCCGGTCGAGGCGCCATCGCAGTCGCGCATGAGCGACATCATCGCGTCCGCACTCGCTGGCCAGCAGCGTTTTTTTTTACCCGATAGCCAGCCTGGATCAGCACCCGCGAGAGGGATGCCGGATGGGCAACTACGCCCGTCTCCGCTGCAAGCTTGTTGGACAGCTCCGACATGCCGATGTCTGGTTCCCTATCCACCCAGCCCGTCAACCGGGCCATATACGGCGCCAACTTACCAGCGCCGCGTGGCCGCCCTATTCGTGAAGAAGCAGCCGAACCTGTTCGTTCCACTCGCTGCAACAACTTCACTGCGCAACTCGCGCTCACACCGAAATGGCGGGCCGCCGCCCGGCGCGAGTGTCCCGCCCTTACGTGCGCCGATATCCGTTCCCGCAAATCAGCCGAATATGCTCTGCCCATGGTTCACCTCCACAGGCACATGAATCACAAATCCGCGCAAAAAGGAATCGTCCGCGATTCCTACTTTGCGCTCACTGCTCTAATTCGATATTGCCTCTCGAACCCGGTGCGTGAAGGGCGTACATTCGACCCACCTTTGAGAAAAGGGGAGGATGCCATGCCGCAATTCGTGATCGAACGGCACATGCCGGGTGTAGGCCAGTTGTCAGGAGAGCAGCTCAAGGGCGCGTCGCAGGGATCCTGCAATGTCCTGCGCCAGCTTGGCCCGGATATTCAATGGGTTCACAGCTATGTGACGGACGACAAAATCTATTGCGTCTATCGCGCACCCAGTGAGGAACTGATCCGCCAGCACGCGGAAATGGCGGGCTTCCCCGCCAACAGCATCGCGCAGGTCCGTGCGACGATCGATCCGACGACCGCCGACTGACCTTTACTGGCCAAAGCCCGATTCGCGCGCTAGCGCCACGGCTTCACGGGCGGCGGCGAGCAGTGCGCCGCTCTTCGCCTCGCATTCGCGTTGTTCATATTCCGGGTTCGAATCGGCAACGATGCCGGCGCCGGCCTGCACATGCATGACGCCGTCTTTAAGGACCGCGGTGCGCAGGACGATGCAGCTGTCCATATTGCCATCGGGTCCGAAATAGCCGACGCCACCGGCATAGGCGCCGCGTGTCTCCGGCTCCAGTTCCGCGATGATCTCGCAGGCGCGGACCTTGGGCGCGCCGGAAACCGTGCCCGCCGGGAAGCCCGCGAACAGTGCGTCCAGCGCATCCTTGCCCGGCGCCAGCCGTCCGACCACGTTTGAAACGATGTGCATGACATGGCTGTAAAATTCGACGGTATAGCTGTCCGTCACGGTAACGGTGCCCGCCGCCGCGACCCGGCCCACATCATTGCGGCCAAGGTCGAGCAGCATCAGATGTTCCGCCCGCTCCTTGGGATCGGCCAGCAGGCTTTCGCGGTTGGCGGCATCCTCGACTGCGTTCCGGCCGCGTGGACGGGTGCCGGCGATGGGGCGGATGGTGACTTCGCCATCGCGCGCCCGGACCAGGATTTCCGGGCTGGACCCGATCAGCGCGAAGCCGGGCAGGTCGAGATAATAGAGGAAGGGGGAGGGATTGATCCGCCGCAGCGCGCGATAGAGCGCGATCGGCGGCAGAGTGAAGGGGCTGGTGAAGCGCTGGGCCAGCACCACCTGAAAGATGTCGCCTGCGACGATATAATCCTTCGCCCTGTTGACCATCGCGGCATAGCGGCCCGGTTCCAGCATCGGCGTTACTTCGACATCGGCAATGTCGGCAGGGACCGTCTGCGCGGGCAGGGACGCCGCCAGTCGCGCGGCGACCGCGTCGATCCGCTCCAGCGCCTGTTCGACGGCGCGATCGGCATCGGTGAAACTGCCCCTCCATACCGGCGCGACCAGATAGAGCGCATCGGCCAGCCGATCGAACACCAATATCACGGTTGGCCGCACGAACAGCATGTCGGGCAGGGCAATCGGGTTTTCCTCCGGGCGCGGCAGTTTTTCGACCAGTCCGACCGTCTCATAACCGAAATAGCCGACCAGACAGGCGAGGGCAGCGGGCAGCGCAGGGTCCAGTTCCGCCCGGCATTCCGCGACCAGCGCGCGCAAGGCGTCCAGCGTGCTCAGACTTTCGGGCTGGAACGCATCCCGGTCGGCCGCCCATTGCCGGTTTATTTCGGCCCTCTGACCCTGCGCCCGGAAAACGAGGTCGGGGGCGAGGCCGATCAGGCTGTAGCGTCCGCGTACCGCGCCGCCTTCGACCGATTCCAGCAGGAAATCGCCGCGATCTGCCTCGAACAATTTGAGCGCTGCGGAAATCGGCGTGTCGGTGTCGGCGATCTGGCGCCGCCACACCAGCGCGGATTGCCCCGCCGCCAGTGCCTTGCGTGCGCTGTCGATGCCATCCATCGCTGCCGATCCCCCCATTTTACTGACCGCCGCTATTGCTGTTGGTGAGTGCGCGCTGAACGCTGGCGACGGCCGCCGCGTTACGCTTCACGCCCATGTCCTTCTCGACCGCGCGTTCGAACTGCTGGCCATATTCCTGGCCGACGACATCGCCCAACTGGTCGCGCACCTGATTCAGCAGCACCTTGTCGCTGGCCGCGTCACCATGTTTGATGCCGTTGAGCTGCACCACGA
Organism: Sphingobium sp. EM0848; assembly: GCF_013375555.1. Classification (NCBI taxonomy): domain Bacteria; kingdom Pseudomonadati; phylum Pseudomonadota; class Alphaproteobacteria; order Sphingomonadales; family Sphingobiaceae; genus Sphingobium; species Sphingobium sp. EM0848. The sequence goes on along the minus strand of NZ_JABXWB010000001.1, from coordinate 1,711,129 downwards.
AATAGCCCCGATCCTGACCCACCGGCAGCATCTTCACGCTATTGGGCGCCATCGAAAAGAGCATGGCGACCTCCGCCGGAGGACGCTGTCCCTCGCGCATGAGGTCGGCGCGGCGGCCTCCCACGACCTGCGGCGCGGGCAGCGGGATGCCAGCGGCGGCGATCGCGTCGGACAGCTTCGTGCCCTTGGCGACCTTGGCGCGAATCTGTTCGGCCAGCGCCTTGGCCTTCTCATTGCCCTGGGCCAGCTTGTACTGCATCACCACCAGCGTCTTGACCTTGGCGAGCGGCGGCGGCGCGGCGGCCTGGATGTCGCCGGGCGCGGTGAGCGCATAGCGCTTGTCGGCGGCGATGGGGATCAACTGCGCATCGTCATCCTGACTCATCGCGAAGACGGGCGCCAGCAGCGGCTTCACGTCGGGCGAAAGCTGATAGGCGTCATCCTCGACCTGCTTGCCGGAGGACACGAGGAAGGGCGTGGTTTCCAGCTTCAGCCCATTGTCCTTCACCACTTCCTCGAAGCTGCCGCCATTGGCGATCTGATCCTCGATCTTGCTGGTGAAGTCGTTCAGCAGCTTCTTTTCCTTCTGCGTCCGCAGCGTGGCGACGATTTCGCTGCGCACGGCGTCCAGAGTGCGGGCAGGGGTCGTCTTGACCGCCGTGACACGCAGCAGCACCCAGCCCAGCGACCCGCGCATCGGGCCGACCAGTTCGCCCTGCTTCGCGGCAAAGCCCGCATTGGCGACAGCGGCGGACGAAGCAGCGGTCAGCGCCTCCCGGCTTTCATCGGTAAGCTGCGAGACGGAGAGGCCAGCACCCTGCGCGGCGGCGGCGAGCGACTTTCCGCCCTTGACCTGATCGGCCATGGCCTTGGCGCCCGCTTCCGTCGGCAGGATCAACTGCTCGAAGCTGCGGTTTTCCTTGGCGGCATAGGCGGCCTTGCTCTGATTGTAATAGGCGGCGATTTCCGCATCGGTCGGCTGCGCGGCCTGAGCGAAGCGCTCGACGTCGATCACCGCATAGCGGATGCGGCGCTGCTCCGGAATGGTGTAGCGCGCGGCATTGCTCTTGTAGAAATCATTGAGTTGCGCGTCGGTCGGGTCCTTGATGTCCCTGAACGCGGCGGCCGGGATCGCGGCGATGGTGCCCTGACGCGCTTCCAGCAGCAGCGAGGCATAGGGCAGGACCAGGGAATCGCTCAGCTTCACGCCAAGGCCCAGGGGACTGAGCATCTGCCGTTCCAGTATTTCGCGGCTGATATCGTCGCGTAGAGCCTGCTCGGTGATCCGCTCGCGCATCAGCAGCTGGCGGAAATTGTCCTGGCTGAAATTGCCGGCCGCATCCTGAAAGGCAGGGATCTGCGCGATCTGCGCATCGACCAGCCGCTTCGAGATATGGATTTTCTGATCGTTCGCATATTCCTTCAGCGTCAACGATGCGACCAGCTGGTCATAGACCTGCGCCGCGCCGCCCTGCGCCAGGAAATCTGCGATTTGCAGTCCCGGATTGGAACGGCGCGCATTTTCGAACACGCGCTGCACGCGATCCTGAAGCTCCGTCACGGTCAGCCGCGATCCGCCCGCTTTCGCCGCGGTTTCTCCGCTTCCCAGCGTCGTGCCGAACTTGCCGCTGGTTAAATCCCCCATGATGAAGGCAGCGGCGACGATCCCAAGGAAGATCAGGGCCGCGAAGGCGCCGAATTTGGAGTGAATGAAACGGCGAAAGACTGAAAGCATGGAGGAAAGTCCGTAATGCGGCTTTGATGGCGGCCCGCTTTAAGGGCGGATCGTCGCGTGGGCAAGGGGCGCAAGGCTGGACAAATGGCCAAGCGCCGTTCATCGGCTCGACCAACCTGACAGTTCGCCCGGATGGGCGGTGCTGGAGGGCTGCGTGCAGCAACAATCACAAGGGGAACAGCGGATGAGCAGGCGAAAGCTGGTTGTCGGTAACTGGAAGATGAACGGCCTGCGTGCCCAGCTGGGCGAGGTCGAGGCGATTGGCGGGCTTGCCCGCGATCATGCGGCGGTCGAAGTCGGGCTGTGCCTGCCCGCGACGCTGATCGCGGCGGCGGACGGCGTGAAGGGCGCCGCCTTTGTGGGCGCGCAGGATTGCCATATGAAGAACAGCGGCGCGCATACCGGTTGCCTGTCCGCGGCGATGCTGGCGGAAGCGGGCGCGAGCTGGACCATCGTCGGCCATAGCGAACGGCGGCAGGACCAAGGCGAAACCGATGCCGATATCGCGGCCAAGGCGCTGGCGGCGAAGGCGGCGGGCCTGAAGGTCATTCTCTGCGTGGGTGAGAGTCTGGAGGTCCGCGACGCGGGAAATGCCGAGGCGGTGGTGTCGGAGCAATTGCTGGCATCGTTGCCGGAGGGCGCGGCGGCCGACTGGCTGGCGATCGCTTATGAACCGATCTGGGCGATCGGCACAGGCCGAATCCCGACCATGGAAGCGGTTGCCGCCATGCACGCCGCGCTGCGCGCCGCGCTGGCAAGCCGGATCGGGGCAGAGGCCGATGGAATGCGAATCCTGTACGGCGGATCGATGAATGGCGACAATGCCGCGGAACTGATGGCGATTGTCGATGTCGACGGTGGTCTGGTCGGTGGCGCGAGCCTGACGGCGGAAAAATTCGCCCCGGTGATCGCCGCGGCGGCCTGAAAACGGCCATCCTTTCGTTTCAGGCGAAGTCGTGACGCGCATCACGGCTTTGCCTGAAACGATGCTGGGGCCTGAACGACGCTTGGCGAAGGCGGGCGGTTGCCCCCGCGCCCTATCGTCGCTATGTGCGCGACAACGCACCCTTTACCGGACAATTCGCTAGCCATGTTCACCTTCCTCCTTGTCGTGCAGGCCATTGTTGCCGCTCTGCTGGTCACCGTCATCCTGATGCAGAAGTCGGAAGGCGGCGGCCTGGGCGTCGGCGGCAGCCCGGCGGGGTTCATGTCGGCGCGTGGTGCGGCGGATTTCCTGACCCGCTCGACCACGATTCTGGCGACCATCTTCGTGTCGCTGTCGATCGTTCTGGCGGTCATCGCATCGATCCAGCATCGCCCGAGCGACATCGACACTTCGCTGGTAAAGCAGGCCCCCAGCGCTCCGGCTTCGGCGCCGGCACCGGCGGCGGGCAATAATCCGCCGGCGGGTGCGCCGAGCGGCAACGCCTCCAACGGCGCGGTTCCGCTCGCCAACTAAGCGACTTACCGCTCAATCCGACTTTTTTTGCTCGCGCGTGGATTCGCGCGCTTGCCCAACTCGTTTGTAAAAGGCTAAGCCTCTCCTCCCATGGCGCGGTATATTTTCATCACCGGCGGCGTGGTCTCCTCGCTTGGCAAGGGCCTGATGGCCGCTTCGCTTGCAGCTCTGTTGCAGGCGCGAGGTTTCCGTGTGCGCATTCGGAAATTCGATCCCTATCTCAACGTCGATCCGGGCACGATGAGTCCGTATCAGCATGGCGAAGTCTATGTGACCGATGACGGGGCGGAAACCGACCTCGACCTTGGCCATTATGAGCGCTTTACCGGCGTTTCGGCGCGGCAGTCGGACAATGTGACGCAGGGCCGGGTCTATCAGACCATCATTCAGCGTGAGCGGCGCGGCGATTATCTGGGCGCGACGGTGCAGGTGATCCCGCACGTCACCGATGAGATCAAGGCCTTCGCCTTGGCGGATACCGACGACCTCGATTTCGTGCTGTGCGAGATTGGCGGCACGGTGGGGGACATCGAATCGCTGCCCTTCATGGAGGCGATCCGTCAGCTGCATAATGACCTTGATCGCGGCCAGTCGATCTTCGTCCATGTGACGCTGGTGCCGTACATCGCGGCGGCGGGCGAACTGAAGACCAAGCCGACCCAGCATAGCGTGCGCGAACTGACTTCGCTCGGCATCCAGCCCGATATCCTGCTCTGCCGCTGCGAGCATCCGCTGCCGGAGAGCGAGCGCAAGAAGATCGCGCTCTTCTGCAATGTCCGGCCCGAAGCTGTGATTCCGGCACTCGACGCCAGCAGCATCTATGCCGTGCCCCAGCAATATCATGACGAGGGGCTGGACGAGGAAGTGCTGCGCGCCTTCGGTATCAAGGATGCGCCCGCGCCCAAGCTGGAACGCTGGGACGACATCATGGACCGCCAGCTCAACCCCGAGGGCGAGGTTACGATCGGCGTGGTCGGCAAATATGTCGGCCTGCTCGATGCGTATAAGTCGCTGCATGAAGCGCTGCACCATGGCGGCCTTGCCAACCGGGTGAAGGTCAATATCCGCTGGATCGACGCCGAGCTGTTCGAGAAGGGCGAGGATCTCGCCGCCAGCCTTGAGCCGATGCACGGCATCCTCGTCCCCGGCGGCTTCGGGGTGCGCGGTTCGGAGGGTAAGATCGCCTCGGTCAAGTTCGCCCGTGAGCGTAACGTGCCCTTCTTCGGCATCTGCCTCGGCATGCAGATGGCCTGCATCGAGGGCGCGCGGAACACGGCGGGCATCGAAAACGCCTCGACCACCGAGTTCGGCGAAACCAGCGAGCCGGTCGTCGGCCTCATCACGGAGTGGATGAGCAAGGAAGGCCTGCAAAAGCGCACCGCCGAAACCGATCTGGGCGGCACCATGCGTCTGGGCGCCTATCCCGCCAAGCTCAGCGGCAACAGCGTGGTGTCGGGTATTTACGGTGCGAGCGAGATCAGCGAGCGGCACCGTCATCGCTATGAGGTCAATGCGGGCTATCGCGAGCCGCTGGAAAAGGGCGGCCTGATCTTCTCGGGCATGTCGCCGGACGGCACGCTGCCGGAGATTGTCGAGCGGCCGGATCATTCCTGGTTCGTGGGCGTCCAGTTCCACCCGGAACTCAAGTCCAAGCCCTTCGACCCGCATCCGCTCTTCGCCAGCTTCATTGAAGCGGCGGTCAAGCAGAGCCGGTTGGTATAAGAGAAACGGGGCCGGACTGGCCCCGTTTTTCGTTTCAGCGGACGGTCGGATCGATCATCGGCTTGCCCGGTTCGAAGCGGACCTCGTCCTGAGGCGCTGGGCCGGACATGGAGTGCGGCGGCGTTATCGCCGGGGTGAGTGGAGCGGCATCCTTGGGGCGTTGATCCGGATCGCAACCCGCTGCGCGCAGCTTGGTATCGGCTGCCCCGATCCGCATGATGTCACGGGATGTCGCTCCGATCGCGCCGCCCAGCGTGCTACGGTCGTCCGATCCCGGCGATCCGCCGTTCAGGAATTCCTGCACCAACTGGTCGCATTGCGGCCCCCAGGCGAGTGTCAGCTTGTTGATCTGGCTTTCCAGTGCGGCAGCGAACAGGCCGAGCGTGATCTTCTCCGACCGGAAGGCGGGTGAGACGATATCCTCGGGCGCGTCGCCGCGTTCAACCGCAGCGTGGATGCGGGTAGCCGCACCGTCCTTGAGCGGCTCCAGCGTCGCGATCATGCGGGTGGCGACCTTGTCCCCCGCCATGACCACCCAGACCATCTTGCCCGGTTCGCGTTCCAGTTTGAAATCGGGCATCACGCCTCCCGAACGCGACGGATCGGTGCCTGGCGATCCTGGCTCTCTCCGGACATCCAGCCCCTCAAGCGCAGTCATAACGTCCCTTACCGGTCGTTCGACGTCGCGGGTATAACCGGAATTGAGAAAGCCGCCGAAATAGAGCAGTGCGGCAACGAAAAGGCCAATTGGCAATAAGATGCGCAGCATGAAATCCCCCCTGTTTCCATTGCGATAAGCGGCGGGGGGTTAAGAGACATTGAAGGGAACAAGTTCTTTCCCTGCTGAACGGCGCCCTTGGTCTGGCGTGCAGCGGGTGCAAATGCAGGCGTGACAATGATCCGCAACAAATGTTGTTGCAGCGGCGTCGCATCGCGCTTATATCGCCCTTGCTTCCTTACATCGTCAAACATGTTGGGGTCGCGGGCGGGAGCCTGCGGCGACGGGAGGCCGCACATTTTTGCTTTTTGGAGACTCCATGGCGGACATCGCCGAACTGACAGCCCTGATCGAACCGGAGGTGAAAGCCTTGGGCTTCGACCTCGTGCGCATCAAGCTGTTCGGGTCGGGTGACGAATATACGCTTCAGATCATGGCCGAGCGGCCCGAAACGAAGCAGCTCGTCATCGAGGATTGCGCCACCATCTCCCGCCGCCTCTCGGACGTGCTGGACGAAGCCGACCCGATCGAGGAAGCCTATCGCCTGGAAGTCAGCTCGCCGGGCATCGACCGTCCTCTGACCCGCCTGCACGACTTCATGGAGTGGGCCGGGCATGAGGCGAAGATCGCCGCCACCGAAACCGTCTCCGGCCGCAAGAGCTTCCGGGGCGTGCTGAACGGCGTCGAGGGCGAGAATATCCTTTTCACCGACGCCAAGGCCGGTGCCGTGGTCATCCCTTTCGCGCTGGTCGGGGATGCCAAGCTGATACTGACCGACGCGCTGATTGCTGCTAGTATGCCGCTCTCCTCCGATGGGGCGGACGAGTTCGAAACCGAAGAATAAGGGTTTACGACCATGGCCAACGCCATTTCCGCCAACAAGGCCGAGCTGCTCGCCATTGCGAACAGCGTCGCCAGCGAGAAGATGATCGACAAGGCGATCGTCATCGAGGCGATGGAAGACGCGATCCAGCGTGCCGCTCGTGCGCGCTATGGCGCGGAAAACGACATTCGCGCGAAGCTGGACCCGGACACCGGCGACCTGCGCCTGTGGCGCGTCGTCGAAGTGGTCGAGGCGGTCGACGACTATTTCAAGCAGGTCGATCTGCGTCAGGCGCAGAAGCTGAAGAAGGACGCCGTGATCGGTGACTTCATCGTCGACCCGCTGCCCCCGATCGATCTGGGCCGCATCGACGCCCAGTCGGCCAAGCAGGTGATCTTCCAGAAGGTCCGCGACGCCGAGCGCGAGCGCCAGCATGAGGAATTCAAGGACCGCGTGGGTGAAATCATCACCGGCGTCGTGAAGTCGGTCGAGTTCGGCCATGTCGTCGTGAACCTCGGCCGCGCAGAAGGCGTCATCCGCCGCGACCAGCAGATTCCGCGTGAAGTCGTCCGCGTCGGCGACCGCATCCGATCGGTGATCCTGAACGTACGCCGCGAAAATCGCGGGCCGCAGATTTTCCTCAGCCGCGCGCATCCTGAGTTCATGAAGAAGCTGTTCGCGCAGGAGGTGCCCGAAATCTATGACGGCGTGATCGAGATCAAGGCCGCTGCCCGCGATCCGGGTTCGCGCGCCAAGATCGGCGTCATCAGCCGCGATTCGAGCATCGATCCCGTCGGCGCCTGCGTCGGCATGAAGGGCAGCCGTGTGCAGGCCGTCGTGCAGGAAATGCAGGGCGAGAAGATCGACATCATTCCGTGGAGCGAGGACACGGCGACCTTCGTCGTCAACGCGCTCCAGCCCGCGCAGGTCGCCCGCGTCGTCATCGACGAGGAAGAGGAGCGCATCGAAGTCGTCGTTCCCGACGATCAGCTGTCGCTGGCCATCGGCCGTCGTGGCCAGAATGTCCGTCTTGCCTCGCAGCTGACCGGTAAGGCCATCGACATCATGACCGAGGCTGACGCGTCGGAGAAGCGCCAGAAGGAATTCGTCGCCCGTTCGGAAATGTTCCAGAACGAACTGGACGTCGACGAAACCCTCTCGCAGCTGCTGGTGGCCGAAGGCTTTGGCGAGCTGGAGGAAGTGGCCTATGTCGGCATCGACGAACTGGCCGCGATCGAAGGCTTTGACGAGGAACTGGCGCAGGAGTTGCAAAGCCGTGCGCAGGAAGCGCTCGACCGCCGCGAAGCCGCTGCCCGTGAGGAGCGTCAGGCGCTGGGCGTCGAGGATGCGCTGGCCGACATGCCGCACCTCACCGAAGCCATGCTGGTGACGCTGGGCAAGGCGGGCGTGAAGACGCTCGACGATCTGGCCGACCTCGCCACCGACGAGCTGATCGCCAAGAAGCGCGTCGACCAGCGTCGCCGCCGCAATGAGAGCAATGAGGACAAGGGCGGGATTCTCGCCGAATATGGCCTCAGCGAAGAGCAGGGCAATGAGATCATCATGGCCGCTCGCGCCCACTGGTTCGAAGGCGAGGAAGCGTAAGCCAAGATGCCCTTTGTCGACATCCGTCTGGCCGGAAACGCCACCCGTGAGCAGAAGGCGGCCATCGTCGCCGACGTCACCCAGTCGCTCGTCGAGCGTCTGGGGAAGCCGGCCTCTGCCGTGCAGGTGGTGATTTCCGAGATTTCGACGGAAAATTATGGGTCGGGCGGTCAGCTTATCGCTGATCGCGCGCCTGCGCCCAAGCCTGGGCCAAATGCAGGGGAGGACGCCAATGCTGCGGTCACTTCCCAATGAGAGGCTGAGGCTCTCCCATAGCATTGAGATCGGCATGTCCGCTTCCATAAGGGAGGCGCTGACATGACCGAACGCAAATGCATCCTGTCGGGCGACCGCGCGGACCCGGACATGCTGGTCCGGCTCGCTTGCGGCCCGAACGGTGAAATTCTGCCCGACATCCGCGCCAAAGCTCCCGGCCGTGGCGCCTGGATCGGCGTGTCACGCGCCGAACTCGAACAGGCGCTGGCCAAGGGCAAGCTCAAGGGCGCACTCGCCCGCGCGTTCAAGACCGGCGATCTGCAAATCCCCGACACGCTGCCCGCCCTTATTGAGGACGGTTTGCGCAAGGCTTTGCTCGACCGCTTGGGACTGGAGGCGAGGGCGTCCATGGTCCTCACCGGCTCGGAAAAGATCGACGTCGCCTGCCGCAAGGGGCAGGTCGAGTTGCTGCTCCACGCCGCTGACGCGGCCGCCGACGGCAACCGCAAGCTCGATCAGGCCTACCGCGTCGGGCAGGAAGCGGAAGGTACGGATTTGGCGGGTATCGTCTTGCCTGTGGACCGACACGCCCTATCTATGGCAATGGGGCGGGATAATGTCGTCCATATCGCAGTGACCGACTCGCGTGCGGCGTCGCGTCTGCGTGCGGCCATAGGCCGCTTGGAAAGCTATCTGGGTTGCGCTAACGGAGCGCCGGTGCATGGGGAGCAGGACTCCGCCGGTGTGCTGGGCGCCTAACGTAATCTGTCGGTAGCGGCTTATTGAATGAAGGCGCCGACGGGCCTTGCCGGTCGAGTTGATGTGAAGGGTATAGTTCAGTCGTATGAGTGACAGCAAGGAAGACAAGCCGGTTCTGGGCCGCAAGCCGCTGGGGATCAAGCGCACGGTCGAGTCCGGTCAGGTGCAGCAGCAGTTCAGCCATGGCCGCAAGAATACGGTCGTGGTTGAGGTGAAGCGGCGCCGCATCCTGGGCAAGCCGGGTGAGTCCGGTCACGCTGCGCCTGAAGATCAGGCCGCACCCGCGCCTGTCGCTGCGGCACCGGCTCCGGCCCCTGCGCCGCAGCAGCCCCAGGCCCGCGCGCCGCAACCCGCGCCCGTGCGTCACGCGCCGCCGCAGAGCCTGATGTCGCGTCAGGAATTGCAGGCGAAGCTGCTGCGCGAGGCTGAGGAAGCCCGCATGACCGCGCTGGAGGATGCGCGCCGCCGTGAGGACGCCCAGCGTCTTGCCGCCAGCGAGGAAGAGAAGCGCCGCACCGAGGAAAATCGCCTTGCCGCCGAGGCCGCCGAAGCGGAAGCCGCGCGTCAGGCCGAGGAAGCCGTCAAGGCCGCCGAGGAAGCTGCCAAGGCGCCTGCTCCCGCGCCCGAGCCGGTCGAGGCGCCTGCTGCACCTGCTGCCGCTGCTCCGGTCGAAGCCGCGCCCGCCGCCGCTGCTGCCGAGCAGAAGCCCGCCGCGACGACCACCAGCACCTCTTCGACCGTGCCGCCGCCGCGCCGCTTCACCCCGGTTGCGCCGGTCAAGCGCCCCGAACCGGCCAAGCCGGATCGCGCCAAGCGTGGCGACGACAATCGCCGTCAGGCCGGCAAGCTCACCGTCACCCGCGCTCTGGCGGACGACGACAGCGCCCGCGCCCGCAGCCTCGCAGCCTTGAAGCGCGCCCGCGAGAAGGAACGCCGCGCCCATTATTCGGGCGGCGCCCAGCAGCGTGAAAAGCAGGTCCGCGACGTGGTCGTGCCGGAAAGCATCACCGTTCAGGAACTCGCCAACCGCATGGCCGAAAAGGGCGCGGATCTGGTGAAGGCCCTGTTCAAGATGGGCACCGCCGTCACGCTGAACCAGCCGATCGATCAGGATACGGCGGAGCTGCTGGTCGAGGAATTCGGCCACCGCATCCAGCGCGTGTCCGACGCCGACGTCGAAATCGGCATGGAGGGTGAGGTTGACGCGCCTGAAGCGCTGAAGCCGCGTGCGCCGGTCGTGACCATCATGGGCCATGTCGACCACGGCAAGACCTCGCTGCTCGACGCGCTGCGCGGGACCGATGTGGTCGCGGGCGAAAGCGGCGGCATCACCCAGCATATCGGCGCCTATCAGGTGACGACCAAGGGCGGTGACGTCATCACCTTCCTCGATACGCCGGGCCACGAAGCCTTTTCGGAAATGCGCGCGCGCGGCGCGAACGTCACGGATATCGTCATCCTCGTGGTGGCGGCCGATGACGGGCTGATGCCGCAGACCATCGAAGCCATCAATCACACCAAGGCGGCTGGCGTCCCGATGATCGTCGCGATCAACAAGTGCGACAAGCCCGAAGCCAATCCGCAGAAGGTGCGCGAGCGCCTGCTGAGCGAGGAAATCGTCGTTGAGGATATGGGCGGCGACGTCCAGGATGTCGAGGTTTCGGCGCTCAAGAAGACCGGTCTGGACGAGCTGATCGAAAAGATCCTGCTCCAGGCCGAGGTCATGGAACTGACCGCCAACCCCGATCGCGCCGCCGAAGGCAATGTGATCGAGGCGCAACTCGACAAGGGCCGTGGCGCGGTTGCGACCGTGCTGGTCCGCAAGGGCACGCTCAAGGTCGGCGACACCTTCGTCATCGGCGCGGAGAGCGGCAAGGTCCGCGCTCTGATCAACGACAAGGGCCAGAATGTGAAGACCGCCGGTCCTTCGACCCCGGTTGAGGTTCTGGGTCTGTCGGGTGTTCCGCTGGCGGGCGATCAACTCACCGTCGTCGAGAATGAAGCCCGCGCCCGCGAAGTCGCGGCCTATCGTCAGGAACAGGCGACCAAGAAGCGCACCACGGCGGCTCCGACCAGCTTCGAGCATATGTTCTCGGCGCTCAACACCAAGGTCATCGAATATCCGGTGGTGGTGAAGGGCGACGTGCAGGGGTCGGTGGAAGCGATCGTGTCGTCGCTGAACAAGATCTCGACCGATGAGATCAAGGTCCGCATCCTGCATTCGGGCGTCGGCGCGATCACCGAAAGCGACGTCACGCTGGCTGCCGCCAGCCGCGCGCCGCTGATCGGCTTCAACGTGCGTCCCAATGCCAAGGCGCGTCAGCTGGCGGAACGCGAGAAGATCTCGCTGCGCTATTATGACGTGATCTACGACCTGCTCGAAGAGGTTCGCGGCGAAATGGCGGGCCAGCTGGCTCCAGAGCGCATCGAAACCATCGTCGGCCGGGCCGAGGTGCTTCAGGTGTTCCCGGCGGGCAAGAAGGACAAGGCAGCCGGTCTGCTCGTCCTCGACGGCATCATCCGCAAGGGTCTGGCCGCGCGCCTTACCCGCGACGATGTCATCGTGTCGCGCACCCACATCGCCTCGCTGCGCCGCTTCAAGGACGACGTGTCCGAAGTCCGCGCCGGTATGGAGTGCGGTGCGGTCCTTCAGGATACGAACGACATCAAGGTCGGCGATACGCTCGAACTGTTCGAGGTCGAGGAACGCGCTCGCACGCTGTAATGTAGGAAAACCCTCCCTCCGAAGGGAGGGGGGAGTTTTTGGCTATGGCTCAACAAAATGAAGGCCCCTCTGTCCGTCTGCTCCGCGTGGGCGAACAGGTGCGCCACGTCCTGTCCGACATCCTTCAGCGCGGCGATGTGCATGACGATGTGCTGACCAGCCATGTCGTCAGCATCACCGAAGTCCGCATGTCGCCCGATCTGCGCCATGCAACGGTTTTCGTGAAATCGCTGCTGGGGCAGGATGAGCAGGCGGTCATCAAGGCCCTGCGCACCAACACCGCCTATCTCCAGCGTGAGGTCGCGACCCGCGTGCGCCTGAAATATGCGGCGAAGCTCAAATTCCTGGCCGATGAGAGCTTCGATGAAGGCAGCCATATCGACAGGCTGCTGCGTGATCCCAAGGTCGCCCGCGATCTGGAAAAGCCGGACGAAGGCGAGTAATCCCGTCGACGTGACGGCGCGGCCCGGCTAACAGCGTCTTTCCCGCAGGCGAGGCAAAAGGGGCAAGGGGCATGAAAAGGATCGGGATTTTCGGGGCCGCAGCTTTGGCGCTTGCGTCACCGTTGGCGGCGAAGGAAGCGGCGGTCCATCCCGCCGTCATCAGCGATCCCGCCCCCGACGCGACCTATCCAGCAGGCATGAGTGCCTTCGTCATCCCCTCCGAAGACGGCGCACTGAACGCGGTGCTCTACACCGCCGCAGGTTCGGGCCTGCACCCGACGCTGCTGCTGCTCCACGGCTTCCCCGGCAATGAGCAGAATCTGGACCTTGCCCAGGCGGCGCGTCGCGCCGGGTGGAATGTGCTGACGCTCCATTATCGCGGTAGCTGGGGCAGTCCGGGCGGCTTCTCCTTCACCCATGCCTCGGAAGATGCGTGGAATGCGCTGCAATTCCTTCAGCAATCGGCCAATGTCGCCAGATATCGCATTGATACCAGCGCCATCGTCGTTGCCGGGCACAGCATGGGCGGCTTCATGGCCGCCGATGTCGCCGCCGCGGAACCCCATGTCGCGGGCCTGTTCCTGATCGATCCCTGGGACCCGGCCGAAACCGTCACTGCTCTCTCCTCTCCGCAAGGCGAGGCGGCATGGAAGGAAGAAGTGGCGGGCGACCTCCCGCCGCTCAAGGGCGCCACTTATGAAAGCCTGACCGGAGAAATTCGCGCCAATGGCGAGAAATTCGACCTCGGCCGCCAGCTTGTCGGCTATGGCCGCCGTCCGCTGACCATCATCGGTGCGGAACGGGGCATCGGCTCCATGGCGCGCAAGGTCACGGCTGATGCGCAATCCGCCAATCCCGACGCGCGGCTGATGGTCTGGCCGACCGACCACAGTTTTTCCGACAAGCGCATTGCGCTCGCGGATGCGCTGGTTCGCTTCCTCAAGCAGATCGCGCCCATGGCACGCTGATGGCCAAGCTCTATTTCTATTATAGTTCGATGAATGCGGGGAAATCGACGACCCTGCTGCAATCCAGTTTCAACTATCGCGAACGGGGCATGGAAACCATGCTCTGGACCGCCGCGATCGACGACCGCTACGGGCAGGGCCTGATCGTTTCGCGCATCGGGCTGGAGGCGGAGGCGCATCTGTTCGACGCGGCGACCGACATGTTCGCCGGTATCGCAGCCCAGCATGCCCAGACCCCGCTGTCCTGCGTGCTGGTCGACGAGGCGCAGTTCCTGAACACGGCACAGGTCTGGCAGCTTTCCGCCATATGCGACCGGCTGGGCATTCCCGTCCTCTGTTATGGCATACGCACGGATTTTCAGGGGCAATTGTTCGAGGGCAGTGCGGCGCTGCTGGGGCTTGCCGACACGCTGACGGAGATCAAGACGATCTGCGAATGCGGGCGGAAGGCGACGATGAACCTGCGCGTCGACGGGGAGGGGCGCCCGATCCGCGAGGGGGAGCAGACCGAAATCGGTGGCAATGACCGCTATGTCGCTCTCTGCCGCCGTCATTTTGTTGAGCGGCGTTCGGGCAACTGATTTGTCTTAAAGTGTCGCATCGGCCTCCCGGTCGGGCGGTCGGCTTTCTATCTTCGCGTCATAAGGATAGAGCACCGGGGGTTCTGCTCTCCTGAAGCTGGAGAAGAACCATGAAGACATTGATCGCTTTTCTCGCCGCGCCGCTGCTGGCGGCGGGGGCCATGGCATCCGCCGCGTCGCCGGAAGCCTCGATCCCTTTCGTCAACCATGGCGGAGTCTGGAACTGGCAGGCGGACGGCTCGCACGGCCTTTATGTGCAGGACCAGCATCGCCGCTGGTATTATGCGAAGCTGATGGGCAATTGCTTCGACCTGCCTTTCGCCAATGCCGTGGGCTTCGAGACGCGCGGGATCGACACGCTGGATAAGTTCGGCACGGTGATCGTGCGCGGCCAGCGTTGCCCGATCATGAGCTTCACGCTGAGCTACGGCCCGCCCGTGAAGGCAAAGAAAGGCTGACAGCAGGCGGCGCTCCCGGTAGAGGCCGCCGCCATGCACGGCTGGATCATCATTGACAAACCCCATGGGCTGGGATCGACACAGGCAGTGAGCGCGGTGAAGCGCGCCCTGCGCCAGAGCGGCGCGGGCAAGTGGAAGGTCGGCCATGGCGGCACGCTCGATCCGCTGGCGACCGGCGTGCTGCCGATCGCGATCGGCGAGGCAACCAAGCTTGCCGGACGGATGCTGGACAGCGACAAAATCTATGATTTCACTGTCACCTTCGGCGTCCAGACCGATACGCTGGACCTTGAGGGCAAGGAAATCGCGCGCCACGACCATCGCCCGGCGCTGGCCGATGTCGAGGCGATCCTGCCGCGCTTCACCGGTCCCATCGAACAGGCGCCGCCCGCCTATTCCGCCATATTGATCGACGGCCAGCGGGCCTATGATCTCGCCCGCGCCGGTCAGGATGTGGAGATGAAGACGCGCGCCGTCACCATCCATGCGCTCACCGTGACGGGCCAGCAGGCCGAAGGGCAGGGCTTGGCCTCCGTCACGCTGACCGCCCATGTTTCCAAGGGCACCTATATTCGCAGCCTTGCCCGCGACATTGCGCTGGCGCTTGGCACGGTGGGCCATGTCACCATGCTCCGCCGGGTGAAGGCGGGTCCGTTCACCCTGGAATCCGCGATTTCGCTGGACAAATTGGACGAAGCTGCTAGGGGCGGCGGCTTCGGTGGTCTTATGCTGCCGTTGACCGCAGGGCTGGACGACATCCCGGCTCTTGCAGTCTCTCCCGACGATGCGCTGGCTCTCCGACAGGGGAAGGTGCTTGTGGGGAAACCGCATACCGGCCTCATGCTGGCGATGGAGGGCGACACGCCCGTCGCGCTGGTCGAAGCCAGTGGCCCGGAAATCCGGGTGGTGCGCGGCTTCAATCTCTAGATGTTACGAAAGGAAGCCGATGTCGATTACTGCTGAGCGCAAGGAAGCGCTGATCAAGGAACATGCCCGCGCCGAAGGCGATACCGGTTCGCCGGAAGTCCAGGTTGCGATCCTCTCGGAGCGCATCTCCAACCTGACCGAGCATTTCAAGGGTCACCACAAGGATAACCACAGCCGTCGCGGCCTGCTGATGCTGGTCAACAAGCGCCGTTCGCTGCTGGACTATCTGAAGAAGAAGGATGCGGGTCGCTATACCGACCTCATCACCAAGCTGGGCCTGCGCAAGTAAGCCTGCTACAAAGGGACGGCCCCATTCGGGGCCGTTTCCGATTCTGGAATGGGGCGCAATCCGGCGCCCTGTTGCATATCAAGGGCCAGACGATGCTCCGAAACCGCCGCGCGCCGGATAGCGCGCAACACAGGCCCCGCCCGGCAATAGGGCCAGGCGGGCGAAGGAAATAAGCATGTTCGATGTAAAGAAGGTATCAATCGAGCTGGGCGGCAAGACCCTCACGCTCGAAACCGGCCGTATTGCGCGTCAGGCTGACGCCGCCGTGCTGGCGACCTATGGCGAGACCGTGGTGCTGTGCGCCGTGACCGCCGCCAAGTCGGTGAAGGAAGGACAGGACTTCTTCCCGCTGACCGTCCACTATCAGGAAAAATATTCGGCCGCCGGTCGCATTCCGGGTGGCTTCTTCAAGCGTGAGCGTGGCGCCACGGAAAAGGAAACGCTGGTTTCCCGCCTGATCGACCGTCCGGTCCGCCCGCTGTTCCCCGAAGGTTTCTATAACGAAATCAACGTTATCGCTCAGGTTCTGAGCTTCGACGGCGAAAGCGAACCCGATATCGTGGCGATGATCGCCGCTTCGGCCGCGCTGACCCTGTCGGGCGTTCCCTTCCTCGGCCCGATCGGCGCTGCCCGCGTCGGTTACAAGGATGGCGAATATCAGCTGAACCCGTCGCTGGACGAAGTGAAGACCGGCGAGCTCGACCTGGTCGTCGCCGCCACCGGCAACGCCGTGATGATGGTCGAATCCGAAGCCAAGGAACTGTCGGAAGACGTCATGCTCGGCGCCGTCCTGTTCGCGCATGAAGCGTCGAAGAAGGTCGTCAACGCGATCATCGATCTGGCCGAGCAGGCCGCGAAGGACCCGTGGGAAGTCGCCAAGGGCGACGATCTGGATGACCTGAAGAAGAAGCTCAAGAAGCTGATCGGCAAGGACATCACGGCTGCCTACAAGCTGACCGACAAGTCGGCCCGCTCCAACGCGCTGAACGAAGCCCGCGCCAAGGCGAAGGCCCAGTTCGCGGCCGACGGCCTCGACGCTCAGACCGTCATGGCCGGCATCAAGCTGACCAAGAAGCTGGAAGCCGAAATCGTGCGCGGTGCCATCCTGAAGGACGGCAAGCGCATCGACGGCCGCACCACCACCCAGATCCGCCCGATCGAGGCGATGGTGGGCTTCCTGCCGCGCACCCATGGTTCGGCGCTGTTCACCCGTGGCGAAACGCAGTCGATCTGCACCACCACGCTGGGCACCAAGGACGCGGAGCAGATGATCGACGGCCTGACCGGCGTTCATTATGAAAGCTTCATGCTGCACTATAACTTCCCGCCCTATTCGGTCGGTGAAGTCGGCCGCTTCGGCGCGCCGGGCCGTCGCGAAGTCGGCCATGGCAAGCTGGCATGGCGCGCCCTGCACCCGGTCCTGCCGAGCAAGGAAGAGTTCCCCTACACCATCCGCGTCCTGTCGGACATCACCGAGTCCAACGGATCGTCCTCTATGGCGACGGTCTGCGGCGGTTCGCTGTCCATGATGGACGCGGGCGTTCCGCTGAAGCGTCCGGTGTCGGGCATCGCCATGGGCCTGATCCTGGAAGGCAAGAATTTCGCTGTCCTTAGCGACATTCTGGGCGACGAGGATCATCTCGGCGACATGGACTTCAAGGTGGCGGGCACGGAAGCGGGCATCACCACCATGCAGATGGACATCAAGGTTGCCGGCATCACGCAGGAAATCTTCGAAGTCGCGCTGCGTCAGGCCAAGGAAGGCCGCGCCCATATCCTGGGTGAGATGGGCAAGGCTCTGTCCTCGACCCGCACCGAGCTGAGCGCTCATGCTCCGCGCATTGAGACGATCCAGATCGACAAGTCGAAGATCCGCGATGTCATCGGCACCGGCGGCAAGGTCATCCGCGAGATCGTCGCGGAAACCGGCGCCAAGGTCGACATCGACGACGAAGGCATCATCAAGATTTCCTCGTCCGACCTCAACCAGATCGAGGCCGCCAAGAAGTGGATTCTCGGCATCGTCGAGGAAGCGGAAGTCGGCAAGATCTACACCGGCAAGGTCGTCAACATCGTCGACTTCGGTGCGTTCGTGAACTTCATGGGTGGCAAGGACGGCCTCGTCCACGTCTCCGAAATGAAGAATGAGCGTGTCGAGAAGCCGACCGACGTCGTGTCGGAAGGTCAGGAAGTGAAGGTCAAGGTTCTTGAGATCGACCCGCGCGGCAAGGTTCGCCTGTCGATGCGCGTCGTCGATCAGGAAACCGGCGCGGAACTGGAAGACACCCGTCCGGCCCGCGAACCGCGTGAACCGCGCGGTGATCGTGGCGATCGTGGTCGCGGCCCGCGCCGTGATGGCGGGGACCGTGGTGGACGCGGTGGTGATCGGGGCGGCGATCGCGGCCCGCGTCGCGACCGTGGCCCGCGCGGCGAAGGCAAGGGTAATGGAGGCGACGATGACGGCTCCAACGCTGGCCTGCCCGATTTCCTGACCCAGGATTGATCGCGAACCGTCAGCTTTGACAAGAAAAGAGGGGCGTCCGGGTCATCCGGGCGCCCTTTTCGATGAACTGAATATTTTACTGATCTCAATCAATTGGCGTGGGCGAAAGTTATGTTACTGTAACAAAGGGTATAGGGGGGCGATGTGCAGCGCAAAAATATACGCTTTGTCGAGCGTCTGCCGCTCGTCCTGCGCCGGCCCTGGTACGCCTATCTGCTGGCAACGGTTCTTTGTCTGTTGGCGCTGGCGATCCGTTGCATGGCGGAGATCGCCATGCCGGTGGGTTATCCTTTCGTTTCTTTCTTTCCTGCCGTCATTCTCACCTCTTTTCTCTTCGGCGTGCGGCCCGGCATTTATGCGGCAATACTCTGCGGTCTCATTTCCTGGTATTTTTTCATTCCGCCGCGCATGGGTTTTGCCTTCAGTCCGGGGGTGATGCTGGCGCTCAGCTTCTATGGCGTGGTCGTGGCCGTGGACATCGCGCTTATCCATTTCATGCAGAAGGCGAATTTCGACCTCGCGGTCGAGCGCGAGCGAAGCCGCGTGCTGGCCGAGAATCGCGAATTGCTGTTCCACGAATTGCAGCATCGCGTGTCCAACAACCTTCAGGTCGTGGCGGCCATGCTTTCGCTCCAGCGCCGCCATGTCGACCATGACCTTGCCCGCCGCGCGCTGGACGACGCCTCCGCCCGGCTGTCGCTGGTCGGGCGTATCAGCCGCGCGCTCTACAATCCTTCGGGGGAGGGGCAGAATATCAGCGCTTTCCTGACCACGCTGACCGCCGATGTGATGGAGGCGAGCGGTCGCGACGACATCGCCATGACGGTCGAAGCGCCGAGGGACCTGATTCTCGAACCCGATGTCGCCGTGCCGCTTGCCCTGATCGTGACGGAGGCGGTCAGCAATGCCATTGAACATGGCCTGCCGCATCGGGGCGGGCGCATCCATGTCGGGCTGGACGTGTCGGAGGAAGGCATCGCGCTGCATGTCACCGACGATGGCAAAGGCATAGCGTCCGATTTCGACCATAGCGGCGCCAGGAGCCTGGGTCTGCGTATTTCCAACGCTCTGGCCGGTCAGCTCAACGGCCGCTTCTCGCTGAAGCCCTCTGCGCAGGGCGGTGCAATCGCACGGCTCGACCTGCCGGCCCGCGCTTAGAGCGATTTCCAAGCGATTGGAAACGCAGTTCGGCGAAGCCAATCAATCGCTGGTTAAGAAATCGCGGTAAAACAAAGAAACAGAGCGGTTGATCTGATGCAATCGGATCGTAAACCGCTCTAGTCGCCATCACCACCAATCTGCCGCTTGGCGAGTGCCATTCGCTCGGCTATGACCCGGCCATGTTGACGAAAACCATGACGCGCATCGGCGCGGCCACTGCACCGCTTCTGCTTGCCGCTCTTCTTGCCGGATGCGCCACGTCGAAGAACAAGGCCGACACCCAATATGTCGCCCGCGACGTGTCGACGCTCTACAATGCGGGCAAGTACCGGCTGGATCGCGGCCAGTACAAGCTGGCTGCCGCGTTGTTCGACGAAGTGGAACGCCAGCATCCCTATTCGCCCTGGGCGCGCCGGGCGCAGCTGATGTCCGCCTTCAGCTATTATATGAACAAGGATTATCCGGAATCGATCAGCGCGGCGCAGCGCTTCCTGTCGATTCACACGGGTAACAAGGATGCGCCCTACGCTTATTATCTGATCGCGCTCTGCTATTATGAGCAGATCGCCGACGTCACCCGCGACCAGAAGATCACCAAGCAGGCGTTGGACGCGCTGGGCGAGATGATCCGCCGCTATCCCGACACCCGCTATGCTGCCGATGCGCGGCTGAAGCTCGATCTCGTCAACGATCACCTTGCGGGCAAGGAAATGGAGATTGGTCGTTTCTACCAGCGTCGTGGCCAGTGGCTCGCCGCGACGCTGCGTTTCCGCACGGTGATCGACAAATATCAGACGACCACGCACACGCCCGAAGCGCTGGAGCGTCTGGTCGAAAGCTATCTCTCGCTCGGCATTCCCGCCGAAGCGCAGAAGGCCGCGGCGGTGCTGGGCAAGAACTATCCCGGTTCCAAATGGTATGAGCGCAGCTACAAGCTGATGCGGGAACACCCCAACAAGGCATAAGGTGCTGCCATAAGCTGCTGGCTTGTTCCCCTTTTGTACGCTAGAGGCGGTGTTTTCCGTGATTTCCGAGTCAGCAGATGCTCCACCTGCTTTGAAATCACTCTAGCGGGTAGAAGCCTGCCATGCTGACCGCCCTGTCCATTCGCAATGTCGTGCTGATCGAGGCGCTGGATCTGGATTTCGGGTCCGGCCTTGGCGTGCTGACCGGCGAAACCGGGGCGGGCAAGTCGATCCTGCTCGATTCGCTGGGCCTCGCTCTGGGCGCCCGCGCCGACAGCGGCCTCGTGCGGAACGGGGAGGCGCAAGCCAGCGTCACCGCCACTTTCGACGCGCCCCGCGCCGATCACCGCGCGACCGATCTGCTGGCCGGCAATGGCATCGACCTGGAGCCGGGCGAACCGCTGATCATCCGTCGCACGGTCAAGGCCGATGGCGGCAGCCGCGCCTTCATCAACGATCAGGCCTGCTCGGCGGCTTTGCTGCGCGACCTGAGCGGCGCTCTGGTCGAAATTCATGGCCAGCACGATGATCGCGGCCTGCTCAACCCGCGCGGTCATCGTGCCTTGCTCGACGCCTATGGGCGGTGCGACGCGGGCGCGGTCAGCGGCGCCTATCATGCATGGCGCGCCGCCGCCGACCGGCTCGCGGAAAGCCGCGCCAGCGTGGAGAGCGCCGCCCGCGACCGCGATTATCTGACCCATGCGGTCGACGAACTCACCCGTTTCGCCGCGGAGCCGGGCGAAGAAGCCACGCTGGCCGAAGAGCGCGCGACGATGCAGAAGGGCGCGCGCCTGGCTGACGATCTGTCCGCCGTCACCGAGTGCTTCACTGGCTCGGACGGCGGCCTTGCCCAGTTGCGGCAGGCCGCCCGCCGTCTTGACCGCATCGTCAGCGAATATGAGCCGCTGGCCGAGGTTCTGGCCGCGCTCGACCGCGCCGTTATCGAAGCGGGCGAGGCCGAGGATCGCCTGAACGAAGCGGCCGAGGCATTGAGCTTCGACCCTGCCCGTCTCGACGCCATTGAAACGCGTCTGTTCGACCTGCGCGGCCTTGCCCGCAAGCATCAGGTCCAGCCTGACGATCTCGCTGCCCTGCGCGATGAAATGGCCGCCAAACTGGCTGCTATTGAGGGTGGGGAGGAGCATCTCGCCGCCCTTGCAGCAGAGGTTAAGGCAAGGGCAGCCACCTATCGCGAAGCGGCGCAGGCCCTGTCCGCCGAACGCCAAATGGCGGCCGGCAAGCTCGATGCCGCGGTCGCCGCCGAACTGGCGCCGCTGAAACTGGACGCTGCCCGATTCCGCACTGTGGTCGCACCGCAGGAGGAGGGGCAATGGGGCGCGCATGGTCTGGACCGGGTGGAATTTGAAATCTCGACCAATCCGGGTTCACCCTTCGCGCCGCTGGTGAAGATCGCATCGGGCGGTGAGCTTTCCCGCTTCATCCTCGCGCTGAAAGTGGCGTTGGCGGAACAGGGCGGGGCTGACACGCTGATCTTCGACGAGATTGACCGTGGGGTGGGGGGCGCCGTGGCCTCCGCCATCGGCGACCGCCTTGCGCGCCTGTCGCAGAGCAACCAGATTCTGGTCGTCACCCACAGCCCGCAGGTGGCGGCGCGCGGTGCGGGCCATATGCTGATCGCCAAGTCGAGCGCCCATGTGAATGGGGGAACGGTCACGCGCACCGGCGTTCGGGCGCTCAGCGATGGCGAACGCCGGGAGGAAATCGCCCGGATGCTGTCGGGTGCGGAGATCACTGCCGAAGCCCGCGCGCAAGCGGAACGGCTGTTGGAAAAACTCTGACCGCTCCATCCGTGTCGAGCGAAGGCGAGGTATGGATGCGCGGGTTCCATGGAGGACAGGATGACCCATAACCGTCGGGATATGCTCACTCTTGCCGCCGCAGGCCTTGCTGCCAGCACCGTTCCCGCCGGGGCGCAGGAGGCGAAACTGAAATTCGGCCTCATCGGTCAGATGCTTGCCCAACCCGGTAAGCGCGACGAACTGATCGGCTATCTGAAGGAAGCGGTCGGCGAGATGCCGGGCTGCATTTCTTATGTCATCGCGCTCGACACGGCGAATCCCGATGCGCTGTGGATCACCGAAGTCTGGGATAGCCGCGAAAGCCACATGGCGTCGCTCAGGCTGCCCGCCGTCCGCGCCGCCATTGTCAGGGCCCGCCCGATCATCGCGGGCTTGCCCCAACATTTCGAAACCGTGCCCGTCGCGGGAGTCTGACAGTTGAACATCTACGTCATTGTGATGTTGCTCGGCGGTTTATTCTGTCTGGTCCGGGCGGCCTTTGACCTGCGCGCCGGTCGCTATGTCTGGGCCGCGCTTGGCCTGATCGCCGGGCTGGCCATCCTGTTGACGCCGGTTCCCCAATCGATTCCGCTCGAATTGCAGCTACCCGCAGCCGGACGCCAAGGCTAAGGAGAGGCGCATGACCGATCCCGCCCAGATGACCGAAGCCGAAGCCGCCAACCGCCTGATGCGCCTTGCGCGGGAGATTGCGCGCCACAACCGGCTCTATCACGACCAGGACGAACCGGAGATTGCGGACGCCGACTATGACGCGCTGGTTCGCGAGAATAATGCGCTGGAGACGGCCTTTCCGCACCTCATCCGCAGCGACTCTCCCAATGCGCAGGTCGGGGCTGCGCCGACATCGGCGCTGAAGAAGGTCCAGCATGCCGTCCGCATGATGAGCCTCGACAACGGCTTTTCGGACGAGGACATTGCGGAATTCATCGCCCGTGTCCGCCGCTTCCTCGCGCTGCCCGAGGACGCACCGGTCGCGCTGACGGCGGAACCCAAGATTGACGGCCTGTCCTGCTCGCTGCGCTATGAAAAGGGCGAACTGGTCCTTGCCGCCACGCGCGGCGACGGTACGACCGGCGAAGATGTCACCGCCAATGTGCGCACCATCGGCGACATTCCCGATCGCCTGACGGGTGAGAATATCCCTGATCTGTTCGAGGTGCGCGGCGAGGTCTATATGGCCAAGGCCGATTTCGTGGCGCTCAACGAACGCCTGCTGGCCGAAGCCGATGACCCGGAAAAGGCCCGCCAGTTCGCCAATCCGCGCAACGCGGCCGCCGGTTCGCTGCGCCAGAAGGACGCCGCCATTACCGCCAGCCGCCCGTTGCGCTTCCTCGCCCATGGCTGGGGTGAGGTCAGCGCCGTGCCCGCCGAGACCCAGCTTGGCGTGATGCAGGCGATTGCGGGCTGGGGCCTGCCGGTTTCCGACCGGCTGACCTGCGTCGACACGCTCGACGCGCTGATCGCCCATTATCGCGGGATCGAGGCTGCTCGCGCCGACCTGCCCTTCGACATTGACGGGGTGGTCTACAAGGTCGACCGGCTCGACTGGCAGCAGCGGCTGGGTTTCGTCGCCAAGGCGCCGCGCTGGGCCATCGCGCATAAATTCCCCGCCGAACGTGCCCAGACCACGCTGGAAGCCATCGACATCCAGGTCGGCCGCACCGGCAAGCTGACCCCGGTGGGTCGCCTGACGCCAGTCACCGTGGGCGGCGTCGTCGTATCCAACGTCACCCTCCACAATGCCGACGAGATTGCGCGGCTCGGCGTGCGTCCGGGTGACCGCATCGTGGTCCAGCGTGCGGGCGACGTCATCCCGCAGGTGGTCGACAACCTCACCCGCGACGAAGCGCGTGAGCCCTTTCCCTTCCCCGACCATTGCCCCGTCTGCCAGTCCGAAGCGGTACGCGAGGAGGGGGAGGTCGACTTCCGCTGCACTGGCGGCCTGATCTGCGCCGCTCAGCGTTTCGAGCGTCTGCGCCATTTCGTCAGCCGCGCCGCGCTCGATATCGAGGGGCTGGGCGAAAAGAGCATCGAGGAATTTCTCGACCTTGGCTGGATCGCGGAACCGGCGGATATTTTCCGCCTGAGGTCGCATCGCGTCGACCTGCTCGGCCGGGAAGGCTGGAAGGAAAAATCGGTCGACAATCTGTTCGTCGCGATTGAGGCCAAGCGCCAGCCGGACGCCGCGCGCCTGCTCTTCGGCCTTGGCATCCGCCATGTCGGCGCGGTGACCGCTCGCGACCTGCTCAAGCGCTATACGACGCTGCCGGGCATATATGCGCTCGCCAGGGAGGTCATCGCCCTGCGCGAAGCCACCGTGCCGGCGGAAGGGGAAGAGGATAGCCGCTTCCGCAACCGGCTCGACAAGGTGATTGCCGAACATATCGGCGTGGAGAATGTGGGGTCGGCGGTCGGCCATGCGCTGGCGGACTTCTTCCACGAACCGCATAATGTGGAGGTCTGGAACGACCTGCTGGGGGAAGTTTCCTCGCCCGATTATGTGGTCGAAACGACGGCCAGCGCCGTCACCGGCAAGACGGTCGTGTTCACCGGCAAGCTGGAAACCATGAGCCGCGATGAGGCCAAGGCGCAGGCCGAACGGCTGGGGGCCAAGGCGGCCGGATCGGTCAGCGCGAAAACCGATCTGGTGGTGGCCGGACCCGGCGCGGGTTCGAAGCTCAAACAGGCGGCGGCGCTCGGCATCGAAGTCATAGACGAAGCCGCCTGGGCCGAAATCGTGAAGGCGGCGGGGTAGGATACCCCGCCGAGGGGGGGCTTTTACGCCGCCCCTTCCAGCTTGTCCTGGGTTCGCGTCTGGAAGTCGCTGGAGCCATGACGCTCATGCAGTTGCTCTTCCAGCGGGCCGTTCGTCTTGTTGACCATGCGTCCGCGCTTCACCGCAGGGCGCGTATCGATCTGCTGCGCCCAGCGCATCACATTCTTGTAGCTCTGGGCATCGAGAAACTCCGCCGCGTCATAGGCGCGGCCCAGAACCAGACCGCCATACCAGGGCCAGATCGCCATGTCGGCGATGCTATATTCGTCTCCCGCGATATATTCATGGTTCGCGAGCTGCCGGTCCAGCACGTCGAGCTGCCGCTTCACTTCCATGGCATAGCGGTTGATCGGATATTCCCACTTTTCCGGCGCATAGGCGAAGAAATGCCCGAAGCCGCCGCCCAGCAGCGGCCCGGCACCCATCTGCCAGAACAGCCAGTTCAGGACTTCCGTCCGCTTGGACGGATCGGTTGGCAGGAAAGCGCCGAACTTCTCGGCCAGATAGAGCAGGATCGACCCGGACTCGAACACGCGCTGCGGCGGCGACACGCCATGATCCATCAGTGCGGGGATCTTGCTGTTCGGATTGACGGAAACAAAGCCGCTGCCGAACTGGTCGCCATCGCCGATGCGGATCAGCCAGGCGTCATATTCCGCATCCTTGCCCGCCTCCAGCAACTCCTCCAGCATGATCGTCACTTTCTGCCCATTGGGTGTGGCGAGCGAATAGAGCTGCAGGGGATGCTTGCCGACGGGCAGGTCCTTGTCATGGGTCGGGCCGGAAATGGGCCGGTTGATGCTGGCGAACGCACCGCCATTATCCTTGTCCCAGGTCCAGACGCGGGGCGGGGTATAGGTTTCGGGCATGCAGGCGATCCCTTTAAAGGCTTTGCAACGGTGTGACGGGTGGCAAAGGCGCCCGCCGGTCCAGGCTAGTTAGGGATCGCCATCGTCTGGTACAAACCCGCGCGGACAAAAAAAGGGCGGCCCAAGGGAGGCCGCCCTTTCTCCCCCCTGACCCGAGATCAGAACTTGAAGCTCGCCCCCGCCTTGAAGGTGCGGCCGATCAGCCCGGCATAGTGCCAGGTGGTCAGGAAGTTCGGATTGCTGGAATAGGCTGCGGGAGCAACCGGGGCGTGGGCACCGAAAATATTGCCCACATTGGCGAAGAAGGTGAACCTGTCGTTCACTTCCACCTGTGCGTTCATGTCAACATAGAGGAAGCTCTTGATGTGGCAGAATGCGTCGCCCGTTCCGTACAGATTGTGCGCGCAGGACAAGTCGAGCGAACCTTCGTCCGCGGCCACCGCCTTGATCCTGCCGACATAATAAGCCGTTGCGGTCAGTGAGAATTTGTTGATCTGCAAGGTATTCTGCCAGTTTCCGCGCCAGTCAGGGGTGCCGTTGCCCGACGACAGTTCAAACGGCCCAAGCGTACCGGCATATTTCTGAACGCCGTTTGAGGTGTGCAGGTCATATTGGAAGACATGGGTGGCCTCCAGACGGCTTGTCAAAGATATGTCCTGGCCCAGCGGTATCTTGGCCGTGGCGGAGAGATCGATGCCCGACGTTACGGCATAGTTGGCATTCACGAACGGCGCGTTGATGATCAGGATACGCGGCAGGGCGTTGGGAAACAGCGGATCGATGGCGTCGATGGCGTTGCACGAATAGCCTGGGCCAACGGCTGCGACAGCCGCGCAGGCCGCCGTGACATTGGATTGCGAATAATAGGCCGTGCGTGCAGCACCGGTCAGTGGGCCAGCCACGATCAGGTCCGATTTCTTGACGTTGTAATAGTCAACCGTGAGGCTGAGCCAGCGCGTCGGTTCGAAAATGGCGCCTGCGGTGAAACTGCGTGACTTTTCGGGCTTCAGGTCGGGATTGCCGGTGAGGCCCGAACCCAGATTATAGGGCGCGGTATAGTTGTTACCCGCACCGCCATGTGCGTCGATGAACGACTGGGGCGGCGAGAAGGTCGAAAAGCCTGCAAACTGGCTTCGCGGATTGGATTCCGCGAAGGTTGGTGCGCGGAAGCCCTTGGAGAAAGTGCCGCGCAGGGCCACTTCACGAATGGGTGTGAACTTCACGCCCACCTTGGGCGAAAAGTGACTGAACCCCTCGGAATAATGGTCGTACCGGCCCGAGGCGTTGACTTCCAGATTGGTGAGAAGCGGTGCCTGGATTTCGAAATAGGCGGCTGAAACCGTGTGCTTGCCAAAGGCCGAGGACGTTGTCAGCGTCCAGGTATCGAGCGCCGCATTCTGGTTGTTGTTCTCCAGCGTTTCACGACGAACCTGACCGCCGATGGCGATCTGGAGCGGGCCGCCTTGAAGGTCCATCAGCTTCTTCGTTATGGAAGCGTCGATCGAATACATTTCGGAATGTGATGGCGTCGTCCGGTCGGGCGAGATGAAATTGCGGACCGCTTCGGTATTGAGCGACGGGTTCACGAAATTATAGGCGCCCGTATTGATCGCGTTCAGCGTGTTGGCGATGTTCAGGAAGCCATATTGCGTGACCTTCAGATTGTCGCGGGCATAGACGCCGTCGATTTTCCAGTTCCAGTCGTCATTGATACTGCCGCTGAAGCCGCCCGCGAAGCGATAAACCTCGTTGGTCCGGTCGCTACCGGCCGGGATATCGCCGAACAAATAGTAAAGGCGGGCCGCGCCGTTGGCCGGATCGTTGGCGAAGGCGGCCGCATAGGGATTGTTCGGATTGAGTCGGCGATCGGCAGCCGTTGCACAGTTCACGCCGGCAGAGCAGATATAGACCGGCAGGACGATGCCCGGATTGTTCGACGCAAGGGAGGGCGATCCGCCAAAGGGCTGCGTCGCGCGCAGGGCGCGGGGCTGATTCTTGATGCTGACGAAGTCGTTGGAATACATGCCCGTCAGATAGGCTTCGATATTATCGTTCACGCGAACGCTGAGGCGGGCGTTGAACGCGTAGCGGCGCTGCAGCGGAGCAATCTGGTTGTAGAGATCTTCCAGATTATATTTGCAACTCGTGCCCACCTGCGACGCCGTGTTCACTGTGAAGGTGCCGTTGGCGCAATTCAGGTTCAGCGCATTATATTGGGTTGGGTTCTGCGTAAGCGGGGTCGTGCCGCCGCTCAGAGGATTGTTGAGGTCGCTTTGGTTGACGCGGGTCACGACGGCCGTAGGCGTGCCATTGTTCGATCCGCCCGTCAGCGAGTCGTCATTGCGGTTGGTATCGCGGCCCCCGATCGAGGTCAGGTCGCGCGTGTTATAGGGGAAGCCGCGGCTGTGATTGGTGACGCGGCCGTCATGCTGATATTCGCCGTTGATATAGAAGTTGAAGCCCTGATCGTCATAATCGCCATAGCCGATAGTCAGGTCCGCGCGCCGATGTGTCGCATCGCCCTTGAAGGCTGCGCCTGCCTCGGCACTCCCAGCGATGCCGGTGAAATGCTTCTTCAATATCAGGTTGACGACGCCACCGATCGCGTCCGCGCCATAGGTGGACGACGCGCCGTCCTTCAGCACTTCGACCCTCTCCACCAGGCTGAAGGGGATGGAGTTCAGATCTACATAGGCATTGTGCCCGTCGTCGTTGATCGGGAAATTGGTGGAGCGCAAGCCATCGATCAGGACCAGTGTCGAGGATACGCCCAGGCCGCGCAGCGATACGGCCGAACCGCCGGCCGAAAAGCCGCTCTGGAAGCCGGTGCCGATCGACCCTGCGCTATCCGCGGAAACCGAACGGATGGCGTCGGATGCGGTGGTGATACCCGCCTTCTGCAATGTGTCGGCGGTCAGCACCGTTACCGGGGAGGGCGTTTCCGTGTTGGTGCGGCGGAACAACGATCCCGTGACGACGATGGTTTCGCCCTCGTCGGAGGCGGCGGAGTTCTGAGGTGTGGCTTGAGGCGCATTCTGCGCCAGCGCCGGCGCGGCGCTCAGGCTGACAATGGCAAACACAGAAAGGGCCGCGCCATCACGCAGCCGGGCAAATGTCTTCATCATAGACATCAGGTATCCCCTCTGAGGCGCCTGTCGCAGTCAATTTACGCTACGACATCGCGCTGTTTTTGCCGGACAGTCCAGTTAGGAGGCGACCGGCAGGACCATTTGTTGCGCTTCTGTTTTAATACCGTAAAGCTGTATTTCCGGCAGACGTCTGCGCATTCGTCGCATTTCCTGCACGTAGAAGCATAAATGCAACAGTTTCCCTGTCTGTTGAGGGACGGAAGTTCTATAGGGTCGCCGTCTCACATTCTTCGTCCTGCGACCGGCTATCGGCAGGGGCTAAAAAAATATCAGGGATTACCCTTGACCCTTGGCTTTGCCGGTCCATATGAAACGGCGCTGGCACTCTTCAATGGGGAGTGCTAACAGACACAGGTTCATCGGGAGAGGGAGCCGGAGTCGCTGTCCATGCGGTTCCTTCCCATCCCATTTAAACGTCGTAAGAGGGAAAGGCACACAACATGGCATTTCGTCCGTTGCATGACCGCGTTCTCGTCCGCCGCGTAGAGGCGGAAGAGAAGACTGCTGGCGGCATCATCATCCCCGACACCGCCAAGGAAAAGCCGCAGGAAGGCGAGATCGTCGCTGTCGGCACCGGCTCCAAGTCGGAAGACGGCAAGGTCACTCCGCTGGACGTCAAGGCCGGCGACCGCATCCTGTTCGGCAAGTGGTCGGGCACCGAGGTCAAGGTCGACGGTGAAGACCTGCTGATCATGAAGGAAAGCGATATCCTCGGCGTCGTCGCCTGAGATTTTCGTCAATTTTCCTGACATTCACATTTGCTAGAAGGTTTTTACCATGGCTGCAAAAGACGTAAAATTCTCCCGCGACGCCCGTGAGCGCATTCTGCGCGGCGTCGACATCCTGGCCGACGCGGTCAAGGTGACGCTGGGTCCGAAGGGCCGCAACGTCGTCATCGACAAGAGCTTCGGCGCGCCCCGCATCACCAAGGACGGTGTTTCGGTCGCCAAGGAAATCGAACTGAAGGACAAGTTCGAGAATATGGGCGCCCAGATGGTCCGCGAAGTCGCTTCGAAGACCAACGACATCGCCGGTGACGGCACCACCACCGCGACCGTTCTGGCTCAGGCCATCGTGCGCGAAGGCATGAAGTCGGTTGCCGCCGGCATGAACCCGATGGACCTGAAGCGCGGCATCGACCTCGCTGTCTCGAAGGTCGTCGAGGACATCAAGGCCCGCTCGAAGCCGGTTGCCGGTTCGAACGAAGTCGCCCAGGTCGGCATCATCTCGGCCAATGGCGACGTGGAAGTCGGTCAGAAGATCGCTGAAGCCATGGACCGCGTCGGCAAGGAAGGCGTGATCACCGTCGAGGAAGCCAAGGGTCTCGATTTCGAGCTGGACGTCGTCGAAGGCATGCAGTTCGACCGCGGCTACCTGTCGCCCTACTTCATCACCAACCCGGAAAAGATGGCGGTCGAGCTTGCTGACCCGTACATCCTGATCCACGAGAAGAAGCTGTCGAACCTCCAGTCGATCCTGCCGATTCTGGAAGCCGTGGTGCAGTCGGGCCGTCCGCTCCTCATCATCGCTGAGGACATTGAAGGCGAAGCGCTGGCGACCCTGGTCGTCAACAAGCTGCGCGGCGGCCTGAAGGTTGCTGCGGTCAAGGCTCCGGGCTTCGGCGACCGCCGCAAGGCCATGCTGGAAGACATCGCCGTCCTGACCAAGGGCGAAGTGATCTCGGAAGACCTGGGCATCAAGCTCGAAAACGTGACCCTGGGCATGCTCGGCACCGCCAAGCGCGTCACCATCGACAAGGACAACACCACCATCGTCGATGGCGCCGGTGATGCCGAAGCGATCAAGGGCCGCACCGAGCAGATCCGTGCGCAGATCGAGACGACCACGTCCGACTATGACCGTGAGAAGCTCCAGGAGCGTCTGGCGAAGCTGGCTGGCGGCGTGGCCGTCATCAAGGTCGGCGGCGCGACCGAAGTCGAGGTGAAGGAGCGCAAGGACCGCGTCGACGACGCGCTGCACGCGACCCGCGCCGCTGTGGAAGAAGGCATCGTCCCTGGTGGCGGCACGGCCCTCCTCTACGCGACCAAGGCTCTCGAAGGCCTCAAGGGTTCGAACGACGACCAGACCCGTGGTATCGACATCATCCGCAAGGCCATCGAAGCGCCGCTGCGCCAGATCGCCCAGAATGCGGGCGTTGACGGCGCCGTTGTCGCCGGCAACCTGCTGCGCGAGAATGACGAGACCAAGGGCTTCAACGCTGCGACCGATACTTACGAGAATCTGGTTGCCGCTGGCGTCATCGACCCGACCAAGGTCGTCCGCGCTGCTCTGCAGGACGCCGCTTCGGTTGCTGGCCTGCTGATCACCACTGAAGCGACCATCGCTGAACTGCCCGCCGACGACAAGGCGCCGATGGGCATGCCCGGCGGCGGCATGGGCGGCATGGGCGGCATGGACTTCTAAGTCCTGCGCTATGTCGATTGAGAAGGGCCGGCGGAGCGATCCGTCGGCCTTTTTCTTTGCCTGCCGCTTTGCCCTGTCGCCATTATCGCCCCGATCAAGCCGTCCCCTTCGTTGACGCTCCACGGCCGGAAGCGTAAATTGCCGCGCATGGCTTCACTCCGGCCACAGGCAACCGGCGGAAAGGACGTCCTTATGACTCGCGCTGCATTGTCGATGGGCTGGGCACGGCGATTGGCCATCGCCGCCACGGCCTTCTCGGTGGTCAATGCCTTCCCAGCGTCCGCCCAATATCTCGTTCTTCCCGAGGGTTTGACCATTTCCTTGCAGACGCGCGCGGACATCTCTTCCAAATCGGCGCGCGTCGGGGATCAGGTGGAATTGTCCGTCGCCAAGGCGGTGACGATCGACGGCGTTACGGTCATTCCAGCCGGAACGCCCGCTGTCGGGGAAGTCACCCGGGCCAAGGGCAATGGGCTGCTGGGCCGTTCGGGCAAGCTCGACATTCGGGTCGACCGGGTGAAGGTGGGCCAGTTGGAAATTCCCGTGCGGGGCCAGCGCAACTCGCAGGGCCAATCGGGCACGCTGGGCGCCGTAGGGGCGGGCATCGTCTTTCTGCCGCTGGCCATATTGATCAAGGGCAGGAATGTGAAACTACCGGCGGGGACGGATTTCGACGTCTTTGTCGATCAGGAAGTCCATGTTCCCACGGCGACACCGGCGATCATGCCCACAGCCGCACCGGCTCCTTATCAGACGACCCCCATAAAATCCATCGACCCCAATGAGGCGGCCGCCCGCTGATCAGGCGGTTCCGATCACCATCATGTGCATCTGTGCCCGAACCTCGAAGCCGAGCGTCCGGTACAGCGCCACTGTCGCCTCATGCGCGGCATAGGCATGGAGGAAGGGTGTCTCGCCCCGCGCCAGCATGGCGCGCCCGACAAGCTGCATCAGCGCCTTGGCATAGCCTTTGCCCCGATGGTCGGGATGGGTGCACACACCGCTGATTTCGGCAAATCCGGGGATGCGCATCCGCTCTCCGGCCATAGCGACCAGCTTGCCCTGGTCCCTGATCCCGATGAAATGGCCCAGCCGATGGGTGAGGGGCAGGAACGGCCCCGGCTTGGTCATCAGGGCGAGGGTGCGCATTTCCGCGGCATCTTCTTCGCCAAGCGATACGGGATCGAGCGTAAGCGAAGTCCCATGGATGTCCGCCGCGACCATCTGCACCAGCATGGCTTCGCGCAGAACATGGGTGCCCGGCGGCGCGACGATCGGGTCGGGTTCGACGATCCAGGCTTCGCCATCCTGGGGCACAAGCGCGGCGAGGGCGGTCTGCGCTTCGGCTCCGCCATCCGCCGCAGCCGCAAAGGGGCCGTAGCGCGGATCGATCCGCAAGGCTTTCGCCCCCCCTTCGGCGAGCGTCGACCAGCCGCTGTTGAGGGCATTCCAGACCGGGCGGTGGAGCGGGTGAAGGGACATGGCGCCATTTTCCGCCGATGCGCCGCGAAAGCAAGATTTTCCCAACCGTCCGTGAAGTCGGCATGAGCGAAATCGACCAAATTCATAACGGATTCGTCATTGTGGAGCGCTTTGCAAAGGCGCGGTTTACCAAATGGAAATCATGTTTCGCCAATGGTGCTGATGACGTGTCACGCCTTGTTCGAAACCTGATCGCTTCCATGCGCGCGCGCCTTGCGCCAGGCACTCAGCACAGCGCTGAAGTGCAGGCGAATCTCGTCAAGGCACTCTATGCATCCCCGGCATCGCTGATGAGCGGGGCGATCGCCGGTGGCGGCGCTAGCCTGGTGATCGCCTACAAGGCGCAGATGCCCCAGATCACGGTCGTTTCGATCCTGATCTGCCTGGTCGGAATCAGCCGCTCGATCGCCTCGCTCTATTTCCATCGGGAGCTGGCGCATCAGGATCGACCGGCCAAGCCCATCTGGGGTTTTGCCTATGAACTGGGCGCCTGGGGCTATGCCGCGCTGCTGGGCGTATTGGCGTTCGTCACCCTGACCTTCACCGACATATTGACCCTGCATGTGTTGAGCGTGGGCACCGTGGCTGTCTATGCCGGCGGCATATCGGGGCGCAATGCGGGACGTATCCATGTCGCCGTGGGGCAGACCTGCTTTACGATGCTGCCGACGTCGTTCGGGCTGCTGCTGGTCGGTGGGGTGGCTTACACTACCCTGGGAATCCTGTGTTTCCTGATGATCTTCGCCATGGCGGATATCACGCGCACAACCCACCATATCGTTCTGGACGCGTTTCAGGGCAAATATGAAAAGTCGCAACTGGCGCTCAAGTTCGAACGGCTGGCCCGCTTCGACAGCCTGACCGGCGTGGAAAACCGCATGGCGATGCACATGCGATTGCGTGAGTGGTTCGATTCACGAAGATCCGACGACGAGTTGATGGCGGTCATGTGGATGGACCTGGACCGCTTCAAGGAAATCAACGATTCGCTCGGCCATATCATCGGCGACCAGCTACTCCGTCTGGTCGCCGAGCGGCTTTCGCGAGCCTTGAACCGGCGCGGCCATGTCGCGCGCTTCGGCGGTGACGAATTTATTCTCATCTGCCCAGGCGTCGACCGGGCCGGCGCAGAAGAAATCGCGTCCGACCTGCTTGCCGAATTCGCGCCCGATTTCGAGGTCGAGAATTATCATCTGAACATCACGGCATCGATGGGCATCTCCGTCGCTCCAGAGGATGGCCGCGACAGCGACGAATTGCTGCAACATGCCGACATGGCGCTATATCGCGCCAAGCATGAGGGGCGAAACCGCCATGCTCATTTCAACTGGGAGATGAAGGAGAGGCAGAACCGTACCTACGAACTGGAAATGGGCCTGCGCACCGCCATCGCCAATGGCGAGCTGGCGCTGCATTATCAGCCGATATTCGATGCCGTCACCAATCGCATCGCCATTTGCGAAGCGCTGATGCGTTGGGAGCATCCGGTGCTGGGCCGGATTTCCCCGGCGGAATTCATTCCGATCGCCGAAAGCTCCTCGATGATCGAACCGATGACGCTATGGGCGCTGGAACAGGCATGCCGGGACGCCATGACCTGGGACGAGGATATCCGTGTGGCCGTGAACATCTCGCCCGCGCTGATCCGGGGCGATAATCTGCCGCGCGGGGTCATGGCCGCCCTCCTGCAATCCGGCCTGAAGCCACGCCGCCTGGAACTGGAGGTGACGGAGTCGATTTTCCTGGAAAATGACGGCCGCACCCACATGATCCTGAACGAATTGCGCCGGATTGGCCTGCGGCTGGCGCTCGACGATTTCGGGACGGGTTATTCTTCGCTGGGCTATTTGCGCAACAATATCTTTGACACGATCAAGGTCGACCAAAGCTTCATGCGCGGTGTCGGCGAAAATTCGCGTGACCGCGCCATTGCCCAGTCGGTCGCCTATCTGGCGCGTGCGCTGGACGTCGAAACCGTGGCCGAAGGCATCGAGACCGAGGAACAGCTGCGCTACGCCCGTGAGACGGGCTTCACCAATGTGCAGGGCTTCGTCCTGTGCAAGCCGATACCCGCCGACCAGTTGCTGCGGCGGATGCAGGGAATTGACGGCGAAGAGGTCCCGATGGAGGGGGATCGTCGGCGCGCCTGAAGGTTCCCCGGCTTATTTGACAAGCCGGGTTTGAGCGGACGCCAGTCGCCGCATCATGCGCAGGTCCTTGAGGTCGATCCGTAACGCGCATTCGGCCCAGTTTTCGACAATATCCTTGAGTTCCGCATAGTCGAGTGGATCGACCCGCCGCCCCGCCTGGTACACGCCGACATGACCGGCATGATGGGCCCGGTTCGCGGCGATATAATCGCGCACGGCCTGCTCGCCTTCGCCATCCTCCACCAATGTGTGGACGATGCCCATGTCGTACATCGCTTCTGCGGTATAGACCTTGCCGGACAGGATCATGCGTTCGGCCATCATCCGGCCGAGCTTGCGCGCCAGGATTGAATAGGCGCCCATGCCGGGGAACAGGCCGAACAGCATTTCGGGCAAACCGAAGCGTGCGCTGCGCTCGGCAATCACGATGTCGAAGCAGAGCAACGCTTCAAAGCCGCCGCCCAGGGCATCGCCTTGCGCGAGCGCGACGGATACGACCGGCAGGTCGGCATTGCGCCAGGTCCGATGGACGACGTCGATGCAGGCATGGCCATATTTGATCAGACTGGGCAAATCGCGCCGCTCGATGCAGCCGGCAAACAGTTCCAGATCGCCCCCAAGGTTGAAGACGCCGGGGAAGCGCGATCCCGCGATCATATATTTGACTGGCAATACGCCGGAGTCGAACAGCCTTTTGGTTTCCGAATACCAGGTGCCGACGTCGCGCAGCATCTGCATGCTGAAATTGGGACGATTCGTGGGCGTCATGAATGCCCACAGGCTTTCCTCTGCGGCGTCCCACCGGACGTCGATCTGGCCCAGGTCGAACAGGGTCGATTGGCCGATCCGTGGCGCCGAAACAAAGCTTTCCGTAGCGGCAGCGAGCGCTTCGTCGTCGCCCGGCGAAAGCTGCGTCGGCGAGAGATCGCCTATCTGTTCGTGCCTCGAATTAAATTGTCCAGAATCAACCATCTGCGCCCCCAAATTATCGTTGGGACTGAGATGAACGCTCATACAACTTCTATGCAACCATCCCATAGAGGCATCGGTATCGTTAACCATTTTTGTTACGCACTGTTGCGCTTAAGTCGCTGAAAAATCCGATTCAATATAGTTAATGTTGTATTAATGCCACAAATGACCGTTAAGAAATCGGGGGGATATCGCAGACAGGCCTTTGTTAACCTTTATTAATTACGAAGGATTTCATGAAGACGCCCCGAACCGACATGCAGCTTGTGACTCTGCTGCTGCACGATATGCAAGGTGAAGCCTGGCGGCTCAGCCTGTCCGCGGATTGCCTCTGTTTCATTGGCAATTATCGCCGGATAGAGGGCTTTAATATCGATGCGATCATTGCGTTGGACGGGTTGCGCAAGGACGGTTGAGGCCGCCCGCCGGCCTTGTCTGGCGCGATTTTCACTTCTACAGCGGCGGCTGTGACCAAACCCCGCTTTTCATTTTCCGTAGCCGCGACCGACGGCAAGGCCCGCACCGGCACAATCCATATGCGCCGTGGCGACATCCGCACGCCCGCCTTCATGCCGGTGGGCACCGCCGCCACCGTCAAGGCGATGCGTCCGGCAGAAGTGCGTGCGGCGGGCGCCGACATCATCCTCGGGAATACCTATCATCTGATGCTGCGTCCCGGCGCGGAGCGCATGGCGCGCCTGGGCGGGTTGCACGGCTTCATGGGCTGGGACCGGCCGATCCTGACCGACAGCGGCGGCTATCAGGTGATGAGCCTGAGCGCCCTTACGAAAATGAGCGAGGAAGGGGTTGCCTTCTCCAGCCATGTCGACGGGTCCAAGCATATGCTGACCCCGGAGCGCTCGATGGAAATCCAGCGGCTGCTGGACAGCGATATCGTCATGGCCTTTGACGAGTGCACCAAAAATGGCTGCACCCATGACGAGGCGGCAAAGTCGATGGAGCGATCCATGCGCTGGGCGAAGCGCTCGCGCGACGGTTTCGATACGGGCGGCGAACATGCCGAGCGCGCGGCTTTGTTCGGCATTCAGCAGGGCTCGCTCGACGAAGGACTGCGGCGGATTTCGGCGGAAAAGCTGATCGAGATCGGGTTTGACGGCTATGCGGTCGGCGGTCTTGCGGTGGGCGAGGGGCAGGAGGCGATGTTCGCCACGCTCGACTTCGCGCCGGATATGTTGCCTGCGGACAAGCCGCGCTATCTGATGGGCGTGGGCAAGCCCGACGACATTGTCGGCGCGGTCGAGCGTGGCATCGACATGTTCGATTGCGTGCTGCCGACGCGCAGCGGGCGCAATGGGCAGGCTTTTACCTGGGCCGGCCCGCTCAACATCCGCAATGCGCGTTTTGCAGAGGATATGGCGCCGCTCGATCCGCGCTGTGGCTGTCCGGTCTGTTCGACCTGGAGTCGCGCCTATCTGCACCATCTGGTGAAGGCGGGGGAAATGCTGGGCGCGATGCTGATGACCCAGCATAATATCCATTTCTACCAGGCGCTGATGCAGGGCATTCGCGACAGCATATCGGAGGGGCGCTTCGCTGCCTTCGCCGCCGATTTCAGGCGGGACTATAAGCGCGCCTGACGGCTCTGGCGCGGACGATCAGGGAAGCACGGTGATGGCGATGGCATAATCTCCGTTTTCGGGATCATGCTCCAGCGGCGCGCGAAGTTGCCGGGAAAGGCCGGTCAGCACCCTACCATAGCGTTCCTCCAGCCGCTCGGTCATCTCCGGCGATCCGCGCAACGCGGGCGAGGTGATGTGCAGCACGGCGCGATCCTCGCGCTCATCCTCCAGCTGCACCGATATGCGCATCGCCGCGCGCGGATCGGACAGCATGGCCAGTTCCACCAGCTCGGTCAGCAGAAAGGCGATCGGCACCGCCACATCCTGGCTGATATGCAGATTGTCGCTGTCGATCTGGATGCCGAAACGCCGCGCTTCCGCCGGTGCGGTGGCGCGCAGGCTGGCCGACAATTCGCTGATGAGGGATCGCACACCGACGCCGCGATGCTCCTCCAACTCCGCATAATGGTTGCGATGGACGACCGAAAGCGCGTCGACCCGGCGCTGGATCGTCGCATAGGCTTCGACCGCTTCGGCGTCATGGGCGGAGCGCGCGTGCAGGTTGATGAGGCTGGCGATGATCTGGAGGTTGTTCTTGACCCGGTGATGAACCTCACGCGTCAGTTTGCGCTGGGTTTCCAGCCCTTCGGCCATCTCCATCTCATGGGTGGCGACATCTTCGCTGATCTCGCGGAAGGTATTGCCCAGCGCGACGATTTCCTGCGCCGGGGTGCGGATGCGGCGCATCGGTTCCAGCACCGCGCCGGGCTGATAGGCGGCGACGGAGCGGCGCAGCAGGACGAGCGGCCGGATGAGCAGCCGGTTGACGACGAACCAGCCGATCGCCGCCGCGGCGAACCACATGACAAGCGGCAGGAAGAGCGAGAGCATCCGCGCCAGCGTCACCGGCGGATCGCGTAGCGACATGGTGAGGATCATGTCGGGCGGATCGAGCCGGGCGGAAAGGGTGGTGCTGCGGCCGTGCGACAGGGTGGCGGGGTGGCTGATGAGCAGGCTGTCCTGGCCCTGATGCAGGCTGATCCGCCGGTTCTGCAAGGCGCCGCTGGGATTGGCCATCATCTCCAGATAGGAGCGCGAATAATAGGCCAGGGCGACAACCGCGCCATTGCCGCTTTGTGCCCGGTTGACCAGAAACTGAGCGGCGGGCAGCAACTGTACCGTCTGCCCCGAAAAGCGTTGCGCCGGCGTCAGCCCTTCCGGTTCGGGCAGCGGCGAGCCGCAAAGCCGCCGGCCATGGCGGTCGTAAATATAATAGCGTCCGTCCCCCCGATCATGGGCGGCGAGAAAGGCCGAGAGGCGCGCGCACATTGCCGGATCGGGTCCGGTCGCGGCAAATGTGTTGGCCGTCAGCATCAGCGCGGTCCGGTCCGACGCCAGATCGGCGGACAATTGGCGCGCGCTCTGCGTGACCGCCACACGCAGCAACGCTTCCTTTTCCAGATCGGTGGTGCGGATCGCCTGAAGCGAGGCCACCAGCGCGATCAGCCCCAGCGGCAGGAGCGCGAGGGTGAGGATGAGGAACATCTTCACGCCCGTCGATTGCGACAGGAGGCTCAATTTTTGCAGGAGGGATGGTGCAGCCGTTGCTGGGCTGTTCTGCACCGGCGGCGTTTCCGGGCTAGTGACCATAGGCCTGATGCTGAATGGAGCGAGCCATTTCCGTGAAGGCGCCTGATCGCCGTCGCGGAAGAGGGACGCTGCCTTCTGCAATCTGCGTCATCACCCCTCCGCCCGTCCTCCACATTTCGACGGGTTTACGGCCTAATCGAGCTTGCTGAGAAGGTCGAGCATTTCGGAGGGAATATCTTCCTCCACCGCGCGCTGATAGACGGAACGCAGGGCATTGGCCACCTGTCCGTCATCCTTCGCCGTGGCGACGCGTTTCTTGCGTGCAACGCTGCTCTTCACGCGCGAAGCCGGAGTGCTGGCGCTGACATCTTTTTTGTCCCCTCCCGTCACATCCCGTTCCGTCGTTGAAGCAACCAAAACACGCCCCTCTGCAGCCATCAGCATCACGTCCGCCTGCTCTTCTTGCGGCTTTCGCCCATGACGTCAATTCGACGCCGGGGAAAATGAAAACACAAAATCCCAAAGATTTTCGAAAAAACCAAACGCCAGTGAAACAAATCCGTCGCTTGATGGTTCCCTTGGCGAAGCATTTTTTGCCCCGTCGGCTGCGGATGGAAAGAATGGACGCGGGGCGATTATGTCGGCGGAGCGAAAGGCGGCCTGGCTGCCTGCTGTTTGAAAAGGGGGGAGGGGGCTTGCCACATCGGCATCGTCCATCCATCCTTCCTGTCCGGCAGATGGTTCGGAACAAGGCGCCCATTGGGCTGGGAGAATTTTAACAGATGTCGCTTGGTCAGCAACTTCACCCCCATCTTCCTTTCCTGCGTCGTTATGCCCGCGCGCTGACAGGCAGCCAGGCGCATGGTGACGCTTATGTTCGCGCGACGCTGGAAGCGATTGTGGCGGCGCCCGATGAATTTCCGGCTACCGTCGACCCGCGTCTTGGCCTTTACAAGACGTTCCATGCCATCTGGTCCTCCTCCCATCTCGACGACGGTCCGGCGCTGACGGGCGCCGATGGGCAGGAAGCCATTGCCCAGGCGCGGCTTGCCCGTCTGACGCCGCTGCCGCGCCAGGCGCTGCTGCTGACCGCTCTGGAGGGGTTCACGGTTGACGATGTCGGCTATCTCATCGGTCTCGACAGCGACGATGTCGAGGAACTGGTGAAGGAAGCGCTGAGCGAGATTGAGGAGCAGACCCGTGCCAAGGTGCTGATCATAGAGGATGAACCGATCATCGCCATGGATATCGAAACCATCGTCCGCGACCTTGGCCATGAAGTGACCGCGATCGCCGTCACCCGCGAGGATGCGGTGCGTGAGGCGATGGCGGAACGGCCCGGCCTGGTGCTGGCCGACATTCAACTGGCCGACGATTCGAGCGGCATCGATGCGGTGAAGGATATTCTTT
Organism: Sphingobium sp. EM0848; assembly: GCF_013375555.1. Taxonomy (NCBI): domain Bacteria; kingdom Pseudomonadati; phylum Pseudomonadota; class Alphaproteobacteria; order Sphingomonadales; family Sphingobiaceae; genus Sphingobium; species Sphingobium sp. EM0848. The sequence goes on along the minus strand of NZ_JABXWB010000001.1, from coordinate 1,670,850 downwards.
CCGAATTTTCGGTTCCGGTGATCTTCATTACCGCTTTTCCCGAGCGTCTGCTGACCGGCGAGCGGCCGGAACCGACTTTCCTGATCACCAAGCCGTTCCAGCGTTCCACCGTAAAAGCCGCCATTTCCCAGGCCCTGTTCTTCGACGAAGCGACCGCTCCGGCCTGACTGCCGGGCTAGCCGCCGAAAATTAGGCCAAAAAAGGGGAACTCCGATCCGCGACTCGCGTTATTGTTGCGTAACGATCTGGAGGGGCCCCCAATGGCGGAGCAGGAGCAACATATTGCGGGCGAAAAAGCCATGGCTGGCTCGACCCCGCATATGGTGCGCTATGTTGCTGGTATTTCACTCACACTCGCCATCATCGCGATGATCGCGATCCTGTGGGGCCATTAAATGGTGTCGCGGCGATTGGTCCTTGAGAAGAATAGGGTTAGGATACGGGCACAGATATGGCTTTGACGACTTCGGTTCATGCAGCGAGGGCGACAGCCGATGAGGGGGTTGTGTCCATGAACGACAGCGTGGACCAGGATTTGGAACGCGAAACCCTGTCCGACGCCGATTTCAAGCGCGAGTTGGCGGCGGTAATTCCGCATCTTCGTGCCTTTGGCCGGTCGCTGTCGGGCAACCGGGACGTGGCGGACGATCTGGTTCAGGAAACCTTGCTGAAGGCTTGGGCAGCCCGCGCGCGCTTCCAGGCCGGCACCAACATGCGGGCATGGACCTTCATCATCCTGCGCAACCATTATCTGTCCCAGATGCGCCGCTCGCGTTTCCGGGGCGATTGGGATGATCTGGCGGCCGATCGCCTGCTGGCGGCGCCGGCGGGGCAGGACAAGCATGTCGAACTGTCCGACATGCAGCGCGCCCTGCTGCAACTGCCCCAGCCGCAGCGGGAGGCGCTGATCCTAGTGGGCGCGGGCGGCTTTGCCTATGAGGAAGCCGCCGAAATCTGCGGCGTGGCGGTCGGCACGATCAAGAGCCGCGTCGCGCGCGGCCGGGCGGCGCTGGAGCAGATATTGGAAAATGGCGACCTGCCTTCACGTCGCAGCCATGACAGCAGCGATGCTGCGGTACTCGATGAGATCATGGACGATGTCGACCGGCTGAGCCGCGGCCGGGAAGCGAAGGGAGATAACGTCCCGGATCAGGAATGATCCATATGATAAATCTGCCATCCATTTCGTTTGGCAGGACCGGAGAAGGAGAATGGTCGAGGATCGAAGAAGCGAATCCCCCATTCCATTCAAGGATGCGAACGAGCCGACCCCGGTGGCGGGCCGGTCGCGCGGCAGTTTTATCATTTTCGTTCTCGTGGCGATCGCCCTGATACTGGCGATTGGCTTTTTTTATGCCACCAAGGACAACACTGACCGGCAGGCCGATGCCCTGAACGCAGTTACCGAAGCGCCCGACAGCGCCGCACGCGTGGTCAGCAATGCAGCGAAGAACGCGGCGGACGCGATCCAGAATCGCGATTGACGCCGGGCATCACGCCAAAATCCCCTGTTCAGAAATTCTTTGCGATTGTCGTGCATTGTGACGGCATGTCGGATTTCCTTACAGCCCCCTGTAAGCTGATCCGGCTATCTGGTCTGCCCGCCGGGCGCAGCGGGATACGCGCGACACATGATAAGATTGTTCAAACATTATATTCCGCATGCGGTGCTTCTGCTCGGTCTGCTCGACCTTATGCTGCTGTTCGGCGCGGCGGAGGGCGGTTGGATTTTGCGCGCGCACCAGATCGGCATGGACGTAGACCATGTCGTCACCCGGATCGGGCCGTTGGCAAGCTTTGCCATGGCGATCCAGACCGCGATGATCGCCGTCGGCGCCTATGGGACGGAAGCGCTGCAATCGATCCGCCATGCGCTGGCGCGGCTGTTGGTGGCGATTTCGCTGGGCGTTCTGTTCCTCTCGGTCATGCATTTCGTGCTGCCGAATATCACGCTCTGGCGGTCCAATTCGCTTTACGCCATGGGGCTGGCCATCGCCTTGCTGCTTGCGATCCGCCTGCTGCTGGGGTCGATGCTGGGCGGGGAAGCCTTCAAACGGCGTCTGGTGGTGCTGGGCGCTGGTAATCGCGCCAATCGCATAAGGGATATCGAACAGCGCAAGGGCTCCGGCTTTCTCGTTGTCGGCTATATCGCCATGAACGACGGCGCGCAGGTGATCCCCGAGGCGATCAACCGCAGCGCCATCTATAATCTCGCCGATTTCGTGGTCCGTCTGGGCGCGAGCGAAGTGGTGCTGGCTCTGGAAGAGCGGCGCAACGCGCTGCCGCTGGCGGACCTGCTGCGCATCAAGACCACCGGCGTCCATGTGAACGAAATCTCGACCTTTCTGGAGCGGGAGACGGGCCGGATCGATCTGGACAGCGTCAATCCGAGCTGGCTGATCTTCTCCGATGGCTTTTCCGCCGGCCGCCGCCTTTCCAGCATTGCCAAGCGGCTGTTCGACATCGCCGCCAGTTTGATCCTGCTGCTGCTGACCGGCCCGGTCATCCTGCTCGCGGCGATTTTGGTGAAGCTCGACAGCAAGGGGCCTGCTTTCTATCGCCAGCAGCGCGTCGGCCTGTATGGTGAGGAATTCTGGATCGTGAAGCTGCGCACCATGCGGCAGGATGCCGAGGTGTCGGGGCAGGCCGTCTGGGCGGAAAAGGACGATCCGCGCATCACGCGCCTGGGCTATTGGCTGCGCAAGCTGCGCATCGACGAACTGCCGCAGACCTGGACGGTGCTGAAAGGCGAGATGAGCTTTGTCGGCCCGCGCCCGGAACGCCGCCAGTTCGTCGAGGATCTGGAACAGCATCTGCGCTATTATGCCGAGCGGCATATGGTGAAGCCCGGCATCACGGGCTGGGCGCAGATCAACTATCCCTATGGCGCATCGATAGAGGATGCCCGGCACAAGCTGGAATATGACCTTTATTATGCCAAGAATTACACGCCTTTCCTCGATCTCCTCATCCTGATCCAGACGCTGCGGGTCATCCTCTGGCCCGAAGGCGCGCGCTGAGGGCGGACGATGGGCACGCTCCTGCAATTTGTCGGGGATTGGGGCCATGCATTGGCCGCCGTGCTGTTCGCGGCGCTCGGCATCTTCATCCTGCGTCGCCGTGATGAAGCGCCGGAACAGCGCCTGCTGGCTTCCGCGTTGCTGCTGACCTCCTGCTGGTCGCTCTATGTGTCCTTCGGCGGGGTGGAAAAGCCGCTGACCGGCATTGGCGAAAATATCCGCAACGCCGCCTGGCTGCTGCTGCTGTTCGTCATGTTGCGGCGGGGGCCAGCGGCGCGGACCGGGTCTATGGTGGCGATCGGATCGCTTTATGCGTCGGTGGCCGGGCTGATCCTGCTCCAGACCTTCACCGACCTCATCTGGCGGCAATTGCCGGTGATGAGCGAGGTGCATCAAGCGCTCGTCCATGTCTCGCTGGTCCTGCACATGATGACCGCGATCGGCAGCCTGATCCTGGTCCATCATCTCTATGTCAATTGGGCGATCCGGGAGCGGGGCCGGGTGGCGTTGCTGCTGGGCGCGCTGGCGGCAATGTGGACCTATGATCTCAATCTCTACGCCATCGGCTATTTCGCGATGCACCGGGCGAATGAGCTGTACGCCTTGCGCGGCGCGATGATGGCGCTGTTGGCGCCGGTCATCGGGGCGGGAATCCGCAATGATATCAACGGCCGTTTGCAATTGTCGCGCACGCTGACTTTCCAGTCGCTGTCGCTGGCGGCCGTGCTGCTCTATGTCGTCGCGCTGACGGCGGCGGCGGTTCTGGTTGAACTGGTCGCCGGTCCCTATGCCCGGGTGGTGGAGATCGGCTGTGTCTTCTTCATGGCGGTCAGCGCGCTCGTGCTGCTGCCTTCGCGCCGGTTGCACGCCTTCTGGAAGGTGCAGGTCGCCAAGCATTTCTTCCAGCATCGTTATGATTATCGCACGGAATGGATGCGTTTTGGCGATACCATTGGCCGGGCGGGGGGCGACAGGGGCGACAATGCCCTGCCGCTGGGCGAGCGTGTGGCGAAGGCGGTGGCCGACATCACCGATTCCCCCGCCGCCATCCTGATGCTGCGTGGCGAGGATGGCGCGCTGGTCTTTGAAACACAGTGGAACTGGCTGGGTGAGTTGCCTGACGACGCGGTGGTTCCCGCACCGGTCGCGCTGCTGATCGAACAAAGCGGCTGGATCATCGATGTCGCCCGTCCAACCAGTGCGGTGGGCGAGGTCGTCGCACCCGGCTGGATGAGCGAGGATCGCCGGGCCTGGGCGATGGTGCCGCTCATTCACTTCGGCCGGCTGATCGGCGCGATCCTGCTCGCCCGCCCGCCCATAGACCGGCGGCTCGACTGGGAAGATTTCGACATGCTGCGCGCTGCCGGACGGCAGGCGGCCAGCTATCTGAGCGAGGCGCAGGGGCAGCAGGCGCTGGACGACGCACAGCGCTTCGATGAATTCAACCGCCGCTTCGCCTTCATCATCCATGACGTGAAGAATCTGGTGAGCCAGCTCTCCCTGCTCGCCCGCAATGCGGAGCGGCATGCCGACAATCCCGATTTCCGCGCCGACATGGTGCTGACGCTGAAAGAGTCCGTGGGCAAGATGAACGACATGCTCGCTCGCCTGTCGCAACATAATAAGGGCAGGGCGGAGGAACCGCGACCGATGGCGCTGGATGAGGTCGCGCGGCAGGTCGCGGGCACCCGCTCGCGCCAGCATCCAGTGTCCGTCACTGGCGAGGCGCCGTTGGCGATGGCCGATCCGGTGCGAGTCGAGCAGATCCTGATCCACCTGCTGCAAAATGCCATCGACGCCAGTGCGCCGGACAGTCCGGTCGAACTGCGCCTCTCGACGGACGGCGGCGACGCCTTGCTCGAAGTGGTCGATCAGGGCCGGGGCATGAGCGCCGAATTCATCCGCCGCGAACTGTTCAAGCCCTTCTCGTCCAGCAAGGCGGGGGGCTTTGGCATCGGTGCGTTCGAGGCGCGGGCGCTCGCGCAAGCCATGGGCGGCCGGATCGATGTGGAAAGCAAGCCGGGAGTGGGCAGCCGTTTCACGCTGCGCCTGCCTTTGGCTTCGGGGGAAGAGATTTCTTCAGGGAAAATGGTTGGGGGGAAGGCCGCCTGATGAGCGATACGCGACCGAAATTGCTGATCGTGGAGGACGATCCGGGCCTGCAGCGGCAACTGCGCTGGGCCTATGAGGAATATCAGCTCTTCATCGCGGGCGACCGTGAGGAGGCGATCGAAATGCTGCGGGAACAGGCGCCCGACGTGGTGACGCTGGACCTGGGCCTGCCGCCCGATCCCGACGGCACCAGCGAGGGATTCGCGACGCTGGCGGAGATTTTGCGGATCAAGCCGGATACGAAAGTCATCGTCGCATCCGGCCATGGCGCGCGGGAAAGCGCCCTCAACGCCATTTCCGGCGGCGCTTATGATTTCTACCAGAAGCCGGTGGACATTGATGAACTGGGCCTGATCGTCCGTCGCGCTTTCCATGTCCATGCGTTGGAGCAGGAGAATGCGCGCCTTTCCGAAACCGCGCCGGAGAGTGGGCGCGTGCTGGGCCGCCTGATCACCGCCGCGCCGGAGATGATGAAGGTCGCCCGCACCATAGAGCGGGTGGCGGGGGCGGATGTGTCCGTGCTGCTGCTGGGCGCGAGCGGCACCGGCAAGGAATTGCTGGCGCAGGGCCTGCACGACGCCAGCCCGCGCCGAGAAGGCGCCTTTGTCGCGATCAACTGCGCGGCGATCCCGGAAACGCTGCTGGAAGCGGAGCTGTTCGGGCATGAAAAGGGCGCCTTCACCGGGGCGATCAAGACCATGCCGGGCAAGATCGAACTGGCGCAGGGCGGCACATTGTTTCTCGACGAGGTGGGCGACATTCCATTGGCCTTGCAGGTGAAGCTGTTGCGCTTCCTGCAGGATCGGGTGATCGAGCGGATCGGCGGGCGGCAACCCATAGCGGTCGACACGCGGATCGTCTGCGCGACGCATCAGGATCTGGAGGCGATGATCGCGGCAGGCGGTTTCCGCGAGGACCTCTATTACCGGCTGGCGGAGATCGTCGTGCGCATTCCGGCGCTCAAGGATAGGCCCGGCGATCCGGCCCTGCTGGCGCGGCATTTCCTCAACCGCTTTGCCCAGGATATGAACCCGCAGGTCAAGGGCCTTGGGCCCGACGCGCTGGCGGCGCTCGACGGCTGGGGCTGGCCGGGCAATGTCCGTGAACTGGAAAACCGCATGAAGCGCGCCGTCATCATGGCGGACGGCAAACATGTCACCGCTGCCGATCTCGACCTTGACGGGGATCGTGCCGAGGGTGGCGATGTGGTGAACCTGAAGGCCGCGCGGGAAATGGCCGACCGCCGCGCGATCCGGCGTGCGATTGCGCGGACGGACGGGAATATTTCCGGCGCTGCGAAGATTTTGGGGATCAGCCGGCCGACGCTCTACGATCTGCTCAAGCAATATCGGATGCAGGGGTGAAGGCGGGGCGTGTCGCCTCTGCAAGAATGACGGATGTTTCTAAACCCGCTCGACGCCCAGATCGGCCGCGCTGATTCCCAGTCGCCTGATCTGCTCCGCCACGGGCGGCCACACCGCATCCATGAAGCGTGCCCGTTCCATGTCGCGCAGCCGTCTTGTCGCGCCGTCAGCAACGAACATGCCGACGCCGCGCTTCACCACGACCAGCCCGTCATCCTGAAAACATTGATAGGCCTTGGCCACCGTCAGCGGATTGGCGCCCTGCTGTGCGGCCAGCGCGCGGACCGATGGGAGCATGTCGCCGTCGTGAAATTCCCCATCCAGAATGGAGGCGGCAATGATCTCCCGCAGGCGGAGATAGACGGGTTTGGAATCGTCGGCCATAGTGCATCAGTGACATAATACAGCCATGCGCGTCAAGGCAGACTCTTTCCCAATAGGACGTCAACCGTGTAACTATCTGTCCCAGATGGAAACTCTGTTGTCATATTCTGGCCGGGGGCGCTCTTCCTGCGGCTTGCCGGGCGTACCGATGAAGACGAATCCGGCGATCCGCTCATCCCCTTGCGCGAAAGCGGCGCGGACATCCTCATTATAGGCGGGCCACCCCGTCAGCCATCCGCCGGCAAAGCCCAGCGCATGGGTCGCGTGCAGCAGGTTCATGATCGCCGCGCCCGCCGACAATTCCTGTTCCCAGACCGGAATTTTGCTGCCCGCGACCGGCGCGGACAGGGCGACCACCAGCGCGGGCGCCTGATGCGCGAACTGATGCATGGCCTCGATCTCCAGCCGTCCTGCATCGGGCTTTTCGGCGCGATAGGCGCCCTCCAGCAGGTCGGCCAGCGCATCGCGCCGGTCCTGCGGCACGATCACGAAGCGCCACGGCGCCAGTTTGCCATGATCGGGCGTGCGCAGCGCGACTTCCACTATGGCGCGCAATTGGTCCGCATCCGGGCCGGGAGCGACAAGATCGCGCGGCTTGCCGGAACGGCGCGTCTGGAGGAGCGAGAGCGGAGAACTGAGGTCGTTGAACATGGCGGATCAGATGGCCTGCCGCCGTGTCGGACGCAAGGGCATCGGCCTTCTTTGACAGATGAATAATTTCCGCTCTAGGCTGGCGGCATAAGGGGCCGGGTTCGCGGCCCGACAACAAGATAGGGTAAAAGGGGCCTGAATGGCGACCTCAGTTTCTACTCCGGCCGGGGCGGGTGCGAAGACCTGGCTCGGCCATCCGCGCGGCCTGTTCCTGCTGTTCTTCGTGGAGATGTGGGAACGCTTTTCCTTCTACGGGATGCGTGCGCTGCTGATCTTCTATCTGACGCAGCATTTCCTCTTTTCCGACCGCGACGCGTCCTATGCCTATGGCGCCTATATGTCGCTGATCTACATTTCGCCGCTGATGGGCGGCTATCTGGCTGACCGTTATCTCGGCCAGCGCAAGGCGGTGCTGTTCGGCGGCATCGTCATCGCCATCGGGCATATCATCCTTGGGGTCGAAGGTGACAATGCGGGGACCATGGGCCTCGGCCTCTTCTGGCTGGGGCTGGCGACGGTCATCACCGGCACCGGCTTCCTCAAGTCCAGCGCGTCGGCGCTGGTGGGCCAGCTCTACCCGCGCGACGACATGCGGCGCGACCCGGCTTACACCATCTTCTACATGGGCATTAATCTGGGCGCGACCATCGGCCCGGTGATCTGCGGCTATCTCGGCCAGACATGGGGCTGGCACTGGGGTTTCGGCGCCGCGTCGGTGGGGATGATCGCGGGCGTGATCGGCTTTGCCCTCAGCAAGCCGCTGTTGCAGGGGGGCGGGGAACCGTCCAATCCGGTCTATCTGGCAGAGCGCGTCGGCGGGCTGATCAGCCGGGAATGGCTGGTCTATCTTTCCAGCCTTGCCTCCATCGCCTTCTGCTGGGTCCTCATCCAGCAGCATGTGATCGTCGGCTGGATGCTGGCGGCGTCGAGCGTGGCTGTGGTGCTCTATATCCTCTGGGAAGCCTTTGGCCGGATGGAGCGAATCGGGCGCGACCGGATGCTGGCGGCGCTGTTCCTGCTGGTCATCAATCCGATCTTCTGGGGCCTTTACGAGCAGACCGGTTCGTCGCTCAGCCTGTTCACGGATCGCTATACGAACCGGCATATTTTGGGCTTCAACGTTCCGGCATCGATGTTCCAGTCGGTCAATGCCGCCTATATCCTGATGTTCGGGCCGGTAATGGCGGCGCTCTGGATCTGGCTGGCGAAGCGGGGGTGGGAGCCCTCGACCCCCGCCAAATTCGGCATTGCGGTTGCACTGGTCGGGGCGGGTTTCCTGGTCCTGGTTGCGGGAGCCGGCGCGCCGGGCGCGCTGACGCCGGTGCTGTTCATCTTCCTGCTCTATCTCTGCCACACCCTTGGGGAACTGTGTCTGTCGCCGGTCGGGCTGTCCGCCATGTCGACGCTGGCGCCATCGCGCATGATCGGGCTGATGATGGGCATCTGGTTCCTCGCCATGGCGCTGGGCGAATATGCCGCCGGGCTGATCGCGGCGGCGACCGGCGGGGAAAGCGGCGCGGCGAGCCGTGATCAGGTATTGGCCGTCTATAGCAGCATCGGCTGGTGGTCGGTGGGATTTGGCGTGGTCGTCATGGCCATCGCGCCGCTGGTCAAGCGGCTGATGCACGCCGGGGAGGCGAAGTGAGACGGAGTATTACTCCGTCGCCCCCCATATCTCATTGGTCCGGATAAAGCCCTTCTGCCCGCCCACATCGAACGCGCACCAGCCCTTGCCGCAGGAGGAGAGGCGCCCCACCACGCCCTTCTGCGCGCGGAAGACGGCGCGGGCATCCTCGTTGGGGGAGGCCCGCATCGGTGCGATGTCGGCGGTGACGATGCCGGTCTGCGCGTCGCTGAGCAAACGGACATGCATCCAGCCCTGGGCGCCGGTCGAATCCTCGACCTTGCGCCACAGGCCCAGCACCTGCACCACCTTCACCGGCAGATCGCGGCGGCGATAGACCCAGTTGGACGGGTAATCGAGGCTGGGGCCGACGCGCATCCGCGCTTCTGCATGGCTGAGCGAGGCCCAATAGGGGACAGGCTTCACCGGGTTCGCCCCAGCACTGCCGTCCACGCAAAGCGCGGCGATCATGGCCGTGCCCAGCAAATAGCCCTTCATAACTCAATAATCCCCATGCCGATCCGTCCGCTTTCATAGACGTTGGAGGGCATTGCGGACAACTGCTCTTATAAGCGCTTGACCATCGTCGCGGCGGAGAATAGCGGCCAGACATGGCCAAAAAACCGCGCCCCGCCACGCCGCGCGTCATCGTTACGCGCCGTCTGCCCCCCAATGTGGAGGCGCGCATGGCCGACCTGTTCGACACCGTCTTCAACATCGGCGACGTGCCGATGGACCGCGCCGCGCTGACCCGCGCCATGGCGCAATGCGACGTGCTGGTGCCCGCGGTCAGCGACCAGATCGACGCCGCGCTGATCGAGGCAGCGCCCGAGCGGCTGCAACTGATCGCCAGCTTCGGCAGCGGGGTCGATCATATCGACCTGACCGCCGCGCGGAAAAAGGGGATCATCGTCACCAACACCCCCGGCGTGCTGACCGAAGATACCGCCGACATGACCATGGCGCTGATCCTGTCGGTGCCGCGCCGCCTTGCCGAAGGGGAGAAGCTGGTCCGTTCCGGCGCCTGGACCGGATGGAGTCCGTCGGGCATGCTGGGGCACCGGATCGGCGGCAAGAAGCTGGGCATTATCGGCATGGGCCGCATCGGTCGCGCGGTGGCGCGGCGGGCCGCGGCCTTCGGCCTTTCCATCGCCTATCATAACCGGCATCGCCTGCCCTTCGAGGTCGAGCAGGAACTGGACGCGCATTGGTGCCCGGATCTGGACGCATTGCTGGAGACGAGCGACATCCTGTCGATTCACTGTCCCCTCAATGCCGATAGCCGGGGCATGATCGATGCACGGCGGATCGGGCTGATGCGGCCCGACGCCTATCTCATCAACGCCTCCCGCGCGGAGATCACGGACGAACCGGCGCTGATCGCGGCGCTGTCGGAAGGGCGGATCGCTGGGGCGGGGCTGGACGTCTATACCCATGAACCGGCAATCGATCCGCGCTTGCTGGCGCTGTCCAATGTCGTGTTGCTGCCGCATATGGGGTCCGCGACCTTCGAGGGGCGCGATGCCACCGGAGCGCGGGTGATCGCCAATATCCGCAGCTGGGTCGACGGGCATCGGCCGCCCAATCAGGTGCTGGAAGGCTGGGTCTGAGCCTGCCAATCGCCGCCTCTATTTGACCGAGAAGCTGATTTTACCCGAAGTCCTGTGCTGGTCGGCGCCGACGAAGTGCCAGTCGATGTCGTAATCGCCCGCCGGCAGTGCGCGGGGCAGGGTGATGGTCATTGTCTTGCCGTCGCCTTCGACGGCGGTCCTGAATCCCTTGACCGGCATCGGCGCATGATTGGTCATGCCGGGCATTCCGGTCATGGTGAGGTCGATGCCGCTCAAGGGGGGCTGCATCGTTTCGGAGAAGGTGAGGCTGAGGCCGGTCGGCCGGACGACGGTGGCGCCCGCGGCTGGAGTGGAGGACAGAAGCGTGGCGTGCGCCATGGCCATGCTGGGCAGGGCCGTCAGGGCGAGTGCGGTGGCGAACAGGATGCGACGCATGGCTATGGTCTCCAATGGGGTTGCTTAAGGATGGATACGCATCGAATTTTCCCACCCCTCGACGCGCAGACTGAAATTTTTGCATGAGGGATAGGAGCGCGCACCGCGTATCTTCAGGCGAAGACATGGGAGTGTGAGTGATGAGCGACCTGGATCTGCTGCTCGGCCAGCTGCGCGCCCGGATGCGGAATGGCCCGGACGATCCGCGTCTGGAGGCGATGGAAGAGGCGGTCATGGCGGGCGTCACCATCCGCCGCGAACGGACGGTGGCGCGGCGCAGTCTGGCGCTGGCGGGAATCGTCGCCATCGGGATCGGCTGGGTCGGCAGCGTTGTGCCCGGCCACCCGGCGCAGGCGGTATCGCGGCCGGTCGTGATCGGCATGTCCGATTACGCGCCGTCGCGCCTGCTGGAGCAATAAGGTGAAGGGCGCGATGCGCTATGGGCTGGTTGCGTTGGTCGCCTTTGCGGCGGCGCTGGCGGCGGTGCTGGTCGCGCGGGTCTGGATCGCGCCTGAGCCACGGGTGGAGAGCGAGGTTCATGCCCTCATCCACAGGAAGCTGAAACTGGATGCCGCGCAGGAGCAGCGCATCCACGCGCTGGAGGCCGATTTCGCCAGACGGCGCGAGGCGATGGAGGCGGAGATGCGCGCTGACAATGCCCGTCTGGCGCAGGCAATCGCGGCGGAGCATGGCTATGGCCCGAAAGTGGGTGAGGCCGTCGACCGTTCCCATCATGTCATGGGCATGCTTCAGAAGGAAACGCTGAAGCATATTTTCGCGATGCGGGCCGTGCTGCGGCGGGATCAGGCGGCGCAGTTCGACGCCGCTGTCGTCAAGGCCCTGACCGACCCCGGCCAGTCGCAACCGGCCCAGTCGCAACCACAAAGGTGAGCGTTTCGCTCACCGATCGCAGCGACGCGGAACTCGCCGGGCTGGCTCTTGCCGGGCAGGAGAGCGCCTATGGCGAGCTGATGCGGCGGCATCGCGACGGGGTGTTCCGTCTGGCACGCGGCCATGTGGGGGACGCGACAGAGGCGCTCGACATCACGCAGGAGGCGTTCATTTCCGCTTTCGCCGCTCTGGCCCGCTATGATGGAGGGCGGCCCTTCCGCCTGTGGATCGCGCGGATCGCGATCAACAAATGCCATGACTGGGCGCGGCGGCGCGCGGTGCGGCGTTTCTTCACCTTTGCCCGGCCGATCGAGGAGGCCGGGGCGGTCGCCGACGCTGGGCCGACGCCTGAGGAAGTCGTGCAGAGCCGGGCGGAACTGGAACGGATCGATGCCGCCATCGCAGCCTTGCCGGTCAATCTCAGGGACGTTCTACTGCTGCGCGCCATTGAGGAAATGAGTCAGGCCGAGACTGCGCAGATATTGGGCATCAGCGAGAAGGCGGTCGAAACCCGCCTTTATCGTGCGCGCAACAAATTGGCCGAGCGATTGAGGGATGACGACGCGGCGCGCGTATAGGGGGAAACGGTCCTCCCAACAAAGACTTGCATCCTCATGGCATTTTCCCTTCCTGAAGTTGATCGACGCGGCCTGATCCGGGGGCTGGGCGGAGCGCTGGCATGGAGCCACGCTTTCCCCGCCTGGGCGCGGAGCGGGACAGCGGGTCTTCCCGCCGCGCTGAGCGGGGAGCATATCGCGCTCACCGTGGGGGAAAGCCATTTCGCGACCGGCGGACGTTCCGCCCATGCCGTGACGGTCAACGGAACGCTGCCCGCCCCGCTGATCCGGCTCAAGGAGGGGCAGAATGTGCGGCTGTCCGTCACCAACCGGCTCAGGGAGGATACGTCGATCCACTGGCATGGGCTGATCCTGCCCTTTCAGATGGACGGGGTGCCGGGGGTGAGCTTTCCTGGCATCGGGCCGGGTGAGACCTTCACCTATGAATTTCCGGTCCGTCAGTCGGGGACCTACTGGTATCACAGCCATTCGGGAATGCAGGAGGCGGTCGGCCATTATGGCCCCATCGTCATCGATCCCGCAGGCATCGATCCGGTGCGCAGTGAGCGCGAGCATGTGATCGTGCTGTCCGACTGGAGTCCGATCCATCCGCATCTGCTGTTGAAACGGCTGAAGCAGATGGGTGGCTATTTCAACATGCAGAAGCAGACGCTGGCGGGGCAGATAGCGGGCAGGGACCAGAGCGGACGGGAGCGGCGCGAATGGGGCGCGATGCGGATGGACCCGACCGATATTTCGGACGTCACGGGGTCGACCTACAGTTTTCTGGTGAATGGGCATGGGACGGCGGAGAACTGGACCGGGCTGTTCACACCGGGTGAACGGGTGCGTCTGCGCATCGTCAATGCGTCGGCCATGACCAATTTCAATGTGCGGTTGCCCGGTCTGGCGATGACGGTGGTGCAGTGCGACGGCCAGCATGTGCAGCCGGTCGAAACCGACGAGTTCCAGATTGGCATCGCGGAAACCTATGATGTGGTGGTCCAGCCGACCGAGCCACGCCCCTATGGGCTGATTGCGGAGGCGATCGATCGATCCGGGCTGGTGCGGGCCACGCTGGCGCCGCGCATGGGGATGGTGGCGGACGTGCCTGCCGTGCGGGACCGGCCGCTGCTGGGCATGAAGGACATGGGCATGGACATGTCCGGAATGGACATGGGGCAGGGCGGCGTGCTGGATCTCAGCCAGCCCGCCAATGACAGCATGGCCGGCCATTCGATGAAGATGCGCGACAGGTCGGTCGCTCCGCAGGTGAAGATGGGGCCGGGAGTGGCGACATTGTCGCCCATGCCGGTGGATCGGACTGCGGACCGGCCCACCGGATTGGAGCAGGTCGATCATCGGGTGCTGACCTATGCCGATCTCAGGGCGCTTGAACCCAACCCGGATAGTCGCGCGCCGACGCGTATGCTGGACATTCACCTGACCGCGAACATGGAGCGCTATATGTGGTCCTTCGACGGGGTGAAGCTGTCGGACGGGGCTGAACCGATCCCTTTCCGCCATATGGAGCGGGTGCGGGTGAACCTCATCAACGATACGATGATGCCGCATCCGATCCACCTGCACGGCCATTTCTTCGAGCTGGTGACGGGCGCGGGCGCGCATGCCCCGCGCAAGCATACGGTGAACGTGCTGCCGGGCGGGAAGGTCAGCTTCGACCTGACAGCCGATGCGCTGGGGGACTGGGCGTTTCACTGCCATATGCTGATGCACATGCATGCGGGGATGATGCGGGTGGTGACGGTCCGGCATGAGGAGGAGGCGGCGTGAAGGCGCTGATCTCGGCCGCGTTGTTGCTCGCTTCCGTTTCGGCGCCTGCGCTGGCGCAGGACCATGGCCAGATGGATCATGGCGCGATGGACCATTCCCATGCCGGGCATGGCGAATCCGTGGCCGATGGCGGCGCTCCTCAAAACGCGGCACCCACGCCGCCGGGGGACCATGCCGCCGACGCCTTTTACGACGCTGCGGACATGGCCCGTGCCCGCGCCGCCATGCTCAAGGAAAGCGGTGGCATGATCTTCTCCCAACTCATGCTCGACCGGCTGGAATATCGTCTGGGCAAGGGGGCGGATGGCTATCATTGGGAGGGGGAGGGCTGGATCGGCGGCGATATCAACCGCTTCGCCTTCAGGACCGAGGGCGAGGGTAAGATCGGCGGCGGGTTGGAAAGCGCGGAGGTGCAGGCGCTCTACAGCCGGGCCATCGATCCGTGGTTCAATCTGCAGGCGGGCGTGCGCCACGACATCCGCCCCGATCCGCAACGCAGCTATGCGGTCGTGGGGATTGAGGGTCTTGCGCCCTACTGGTTCAATGTCGGTGCGCAGGCCTTCCTCTCCAACAAGGGCGACGCGCATCTGCGGCTGGAGGGCAGCTATGACCAGCGCATCACCCAGCGCCTGATCCTGCAACCGGCGGCGGAGGTGAATATCGCGGCGCAGCGTGTGCCGGAACTGGGTATCGGTTCGGGCTTCTCCGATATCGAGCTGGGGCTGCGTCTTCGCTATGAATTTGCCCGCGAATTCGCGCCCTATGTCGGCGTCAACTGGGAACGCAAGTTGGGCGAAACCGCCCGCTATGCCCGCGCCGGGGGAGAGCGGGCATCAGCCGCCAGTCTGGTGACGGGCGTGCGTTTCTGGTTTTAGAAAGTTTGCGCGATGCTCCACGCTGGACATTGCAACTTTGCAGGATGGGCCACATGCCATCATGGCGCATATCCTTTGAAAACCGGAACCCGTCGCCCTGTCATCTTCCTCCTTCTGGGGCTATTGGCCGGCAAGGGAATCAAGCAAGCGATAGATTGACGGGATATGATGGAGATTGGCGCCAGAGTGGACGAAACCGGCCGGCTGATACGCGATGAGGCCGGGTTCCTGCTTCAGCGCGATCTGGGCGGCGCCTATCGATTGGTGCTGCTGCGCGTGCCCGTCGACCATGTCGAAAAGCGGGTGCGGGTGCAGGGATTTTATGCCGGGAACGGCATAGTGGAGGTCGAAGGGGTGGCCGCTGCCTGACCGGGCTGCGGCCTTGCATTCGTCAGGGCCGTGTTTCGATCACGGATTGAACGACTCGCGCGCGTCATAGGACGTCATGGCGTCATGTGTGTGCACAAAGCGGGCGCAGGACCCGAAACCCCGATTATTTTCAAGCGGAAGCGCGGTTTCGCAATAAGCGCATTCCGCCATCAGGCGACCGACCATCCACTGGCTGCGGCCGCAGCTGGGGCAATGATTGGCTTCCCCCGGATGATAATGAATGATGTAACCCCTTAAAGCCGGGTCAAAAGATTTGCCGGTGGCGAGGCTGGAAACTGGGCGCATCGTCTCTTCCTCCTCAGACATATATTCTCGGAATCGGCGCGAAAGTGCACGAAACCCGATCACGCCTGCATTGATGCAACGACGACAGTCAGAGCGAGCGACCCATTTTCATCTCTGTGCAGCCCGCTCCTTGAACCAGAACGCGGCTGCCACCCAATGTATCCCGCGTGGAACGAGTGCGTCTACAAGAAAGATTCCAAGAAATGTCCCATTTTCGCGCCTTCGCATTTGACTTGGGGCACGCAAGCGCTATGGCGGCGCGCATCGGGACATATCCGCTTCGGCCATGAGTTGGGGCGCATCCCGCCACCTTGCCGTCCGGTAGTTTTTTCGCCGTCCGGCGAGCCTCTGGTGGAACTGCGTCATCCTGCCTCCGCATGGTCGGGGCAACTGCGAGGAGACGCACGACTCATGACCGCCATCGGACAGGACACTCTTGGCACGCGCGACCTTTTGAAGGTCGGCGGCAAGGACATTGCCTATTATTCGCTGAAGAAGGCCGCGGCCAAGCTTGGCGACGTCAGCCGTCTGCCTTTCTCGATGAAGGTGCTGCTGGAAAACCTGCTCCGCTTCGAGGATGGCGTCACCGTCACCACCGACGACGTGAAGGCGATCGTCGACTGGCAGAATGACAAGGGCAAGGCCGAGCGCGAGATCCAGTATCGTCCCGCCCGCGTGCTGATGCAGGACTTCACCGGCGTGCCCTGCGTCGTCGACCTCGCCGCCATGCGCGACGCGATGACCGCGCTGGGCGCCGACGCCAGCAAGATCAACCCGCAGGTTCCCGTCCACCTCGTCATCGACCACTCGGTCATGGTCGACGAATTCGGCACGCCCAAGGCGTTCGAGCAGAATGTGGAAATCGAATATCAGCGCAATATGGAGCGCTACGACTTCCTGAAGTGGGGTAGCAAGTCGCTCGCCAACTTCTACGCCGTGCCGCCGGGCACCGGCATCTGCCATCAGGTGAACCTGGAAAATATCGCGCAGGCCGTGTGGTCGAGCGAAGGTCCTGACGGCGTTACCGTCGCCTATCCCGACACCTGCGTCGGCACCGACAGCCACACCACCATGATCAACGGCCTGGGCGTTCTGGGCTGGGGCGTGGGCGGCATCGAAGCCGAAGCGGCGATGCTGGGTCAGCCCGTCTCCATGCTCATCCCCGAAGTCGTCGGCTTCAAGCTGGTTGGTGAATTGAAGGAAGGCGTGACCGCCACTGACCTCGTCCTCACCTGCACCGCCATGCTGCGCCAGAAGGGCGTGGTTGGCCGCTTCGTCGAATATTTCGGCCCCGGCCTTGCCTCGCTGTCGCTGGCCGACCGCGCGACGCTCGCCAACATGGCGCCGGAATATGGCGCGACCTGCGGCTTCTTCGGCATTGACGACAAGACGCTGGATTATATGCGCCTGACCGGCCGCACCGACGAGAATATCGCGCTGGTCGAAGCCTATGCCAAGGAGCAGGGCTTCTGGATCGATCCCTCCATCGAGCCGGTCTTCACCGACACGCTGGAACTGGACCTCGCCACCGTCGTCCCCAGCCTCGCCGGTCCCAAGCGTCCGCAGGACCGCGTCGCGCTGCCGGAAGTCGATGACGTGTTCAACGCCGACATGGCGAATGTCTACAAGAAGGCGCAGCAGCGCGTTCCGGTTGAGGGCAAGGATTTCGACATTGGCGACGGCGACGTCACCATCGCCGCGATCACCAGCTGCACCAACACGTCGAACCCCGGCGTTCTGGTCGCCGCCGGCCTCGTCGCCAAGAAGGCGAACGAGTTGGGCCTGAAGCCCAAGCCCTGGGTCAAGACCTCGCTCGCTCCCGGTTCGCAGGTCGTCACCGACTATCTGGAAAAGGCCGGTCTTCAGTCGCACCTCGACGCGGTCGGCTTCAACCTGGTCGGCTATGGCTGCACCACCTGCATCGGCAACTCCGGCCCGCTGGCCGAGCCGATCAGCAAGGCGATCAACGAAAACGGCCTCGTCGCCGCTGCC
This sequence comes from Sphingobium sp. EM0848, assembly GCF_013375555.1. Lineage (NCBI taxonomy): Bacteria > Pseudomonadati > Pseudomonadota > Alphaproteobacteria > Sphingomonadales > Sphingobiaceae > Sphingobium > Sphingobium sp. EM0848. The sequence goes on along the minus strand of NZ_JABXWB010000001.1, from coordinate 1,652,905 downwards.
GTTATCTCGGGCAACCGCAACTTCGAAGGCCGTGTGTCGCCTGACGTGCGCGCCAACTTCCTCGCTTCGCCGCCGCTGGTCGTTGCCTATGCTCTGAAGGGCACGGTGGTCGAGGACTTCATCACCACCCCGATCGGCACCGGCAAGGACGGTCAGGACGTGTTCCTGAAGGACATCTGGCCGACCAATGACGAAGTCGCCACCACCATGGCTGGCTGCATGGATCGTCCGATGTTCCAGGCCCGCTACGCCAATGTCTACAAGGGCGACGCGCACTGGCAGGCGATCGACGTCACGGGTTCGGACACTTATGCATGGCGCGCCGGTTCGACCTATGTCGCCAACCCGCCCTATTTCGAGGGTCTGACCATGACCCCGAAGCCGGTCACCGACATCGTCGAAGCCAAGCCGCTCGCCATCTTCGGCGACTCGATCACGACCGACCACATCTCGCCGGCCGGTTCGATCAAGGCGACCTCGCCCGCGGGCAAGTGGCTGAGCGAGCATCAGGTCGCGCAGGCAGACTTCAACAGCTACGGCGCGCGCCGTGGCCATCACGAAGTCATGATGCGCGGCACCTTCGCCAACATCCGCATCAAGAATCTGATGCTGGACGGCGTCGAAGGCGGCATGACCCGCTATGACGGCGAAGTGATGCCGATCTACGACGCGGCGATGAAGCACAAGGCGGACGGCACCGCGCTGGTCGTCATCGGCGGCAAGGAATATGGCACCGGCTCGTCGCGCGACTGGGCGGCGAAGGGCACCAACCTGCTCGGCGTTCGCGCCGTGATCGTTGAAAGCTTCGAGCGTATCCACCGTTCGAACCTGGTTGGCATGGGCGTATTGCCGCTCCAGTTCAAGGACGGCCAGAACAAGGACACGCTGGGCCTGACGGGTGACGAAACCTTCACGATCCAGAATGTCTCGGGCCTCAAGCCCCGTCAGGACGTGGACGTGATCGTGAAGCGCGCCGATGGCTCGACCTTCACCTTCACCGCGCTCTGCCGCATCGATACCGTCAACGAACTGGATTATTTCCTGAACGGCGGCATCCTCCAATATGTGCTGCGCAAGCTGGCCGCTTGATCGGCTGACGCGCTGAGTTAGGAAATAAGGGCCGTCTCCCCTCCGGAGGCGGCCCTTTTTCTTTGGGGGACGGATTGGCGATCCTGATAGAAGCGGCGGGATGGCTTGGCGCGATATTGGTGCTGGGCGCCTATATGCTTGTGTCCAGCGGCCGGGTATCGGGCAAATCGGCGCTGTTCCAATGGATGAACGCGCTGGGTTCTGCGCTGTTCATCCTCAATACCTGGTGGCACGGGGCGATTCCGTCGATGGTCCTCAACATCATCTGGCTGGGCATCGGCACTGTTGCACTGGCGCGGATCGCCCGGTTGAAACGCACCCGGCAATAGCAGGAATATTGCCGTCTCAAGAAAGGCTGGGGTGGCGGCCGGCCCGTCATTTGGCTAGCCACACAGCAGAGATGAAAAAAGCGCTTATCGTCCGTCATGTGCCGCGTGAAGGAGCGGCGGGGTATCTCCAGCCGATCGAGGCCGCAGGCTATGAGATCGAACGGATTGATGTCGCCAGCTCCGATTTCCTTGATGCCGACCTGTGCACGCCCGACCTGCTCATCATGATGGGCGGTCCGATGGGCGTCTATGAACAGGACATCCATCCCTGGATTCCCCACCAGATCGAAAAGCTGGCCGCCCGGCTGGAGCAGGACCTGCCTACATTGGGCGTGTGTCTGGGCAGTCAGATGATCGCGGCGGCGCTCGGCGCCCGCGTCTATCCCGGCGGTCGGATGGAACTGGGCTTTGCGCCGGTCACGCTGAACGGGGCAGGGGCCGACTCGCCGCTGCGTCATCTTGACGGCGTGCCTGTGCTGCACTGGCATAGCGACACTTTCGACTTGCCCGCCGGGGTCGATCTGCTGGCGTCAACGACCAGCTATGCGCATCAGGCTTTCCGCCGCGGCCGCAATCTGCTGGCGCTGCAATTCCATGCGGAAATGGGTGAGGACCCGCGTTTCGAGGATTGGCTGACCCATTTCTGGGCCGATCTCGACATCGCCCGGCAATGCGGCATTGCCCTGCGGCAGGATCATGTCGACCATGGCCCCGGCGCCGTCGCGGCGGGACGAGCCATGATCGGAGAATGGCTGTCAGGGCTGGACGTTTAAAACTCGACTTCCAGTTCCTCGACCTCGTCCTTTTCCTTTCGCGCGGCGTCGATCCACTCGCGCATCAGGTTCCAGTCATTGCTGAAATTGCAATAAGCGGCCGATTTGGCGGACAGGGGCACCGCATAGGTCAGGAAACGCTGCGCCACCGGAGCGAACATCGCGTCCGCGACGGTCGGCCTTTCCCCGAACAGCCAGGGCCCGCCATAGGCGTCCAGACATTCGGTCCAGATTTCCTCGATTCGCTCGATGTCGGGCTTGGCGCCGGAGAAAACCGGGAATTTCTCGTGCCGGACCTTCAGGTTCATCGGCAAGGCGGAACGCAGGTTGATGAAACCCGAATGGATTTCCCCCGATACCGACCGGCAATGGGCGCGGACGATGCGATCTTCCGGATAAAGCCCGACATGGGGATAAAGTTCGTGCAGATATTCCGCGATTGCGAGCGTATCCCAGACGCTTGCGCCCTCATGGGTCAGGCGCGGCACCAGTACCGACGGCGACAAAAGCAGCAATTCCGCCCGGTTTTCCGGATCGTCGAGCGCGATCGTCTTTTCGGACACCTGCAATCCCGCGAGGCGGCACAACAGCCATCCCCGCAGGGACCAAGAGGAATAAGTCTTGCTGGAAATGGTCAATTCCGCGACGGTCATGGCAATCCTCCCGCTTCGTCTTACTTTTCCATCAATCATGATGCGGTGCAATATAGAAAAGCTGTATAACGACCGTACAACGGGCCGAATCGGCACCGACAGAGATCAAGGTGCGTTTAAATAGATGATGATGCTGTACAGCGGCTACCAGGCCTGGAATGACATGCTGGCCCCCGCGCGTTTCGGCGCGCAGATCGCCTTGTCCTACAGGGATAAAATCGGCCCGATGGCGAATTGGGCCATGCCCCGTCGCATGTTCGCCCTGATGGACGTGTTCCAGGGTGCGAAGCTGACCCATCATCGTCCTGCCTATGCGATTCGCCCCGTCGAAACCGGCAACGCGCTGGCGCCGGTGCGCGAGGAGGTGGTGCTCGACATGCCCTTCGGCAATCTGCTGCATTTTGCCAAGGACGATGTCGAAACCGCCCAGCCCAAGATATTGGTGGTGGCGCCGATGTCCGGCCATTTCGCGACCTTGCTGCGCAACACGGTCCAGACGCTGCTGCGCGACCATGACGTCTATATCACCGACTGGAAGAATGCGCGAGATGTGCCGCTCAGCGCCGGTCGTTTCGGGTTCGACGATTATGTCGACTATATCATCGCCTTCATGCAGGAATTGGGGCCGGGATCGCACCTTGTCTCTGTATGTCAGCCCTGCGTGCCCGCCATGGCGGCCGTTTCGCTGATGTCGGAGGATAAGGACCCTGCGACGCCGCGCTCCATGACGCTGATGGGCGGCCCGATCGACACGCGGGCGGCCCCCACGGTCGTCAATGAACTGGCCAATGAACAATCGCTGAAATGGTTCGAGGACAATCTGATCAGCATGGTGCCGATGCGCTATGCGGGCCGGGGACGGCGGGTTTATCCGGGCTTCCTCCAGCTTTCGGCCTTCATGTCGATGAACATGGACCGCCACGGCGCGGCGCATCGTGAACTCTATCAGCTTCTGGCCGACGGCAAGCAGGTTGAGGCCGACAAGATCAAGACCTTCTATGAGGAATATTTCGCGGTCCTCGACATGACGGCTGAATTCTACCTTGAGACGGTGGACAAGGTGTTCCAGCGCACCCTGCTGGCAAAGGGCGAACTCACCTATCGCGGGCGGAAGGTCAATCCGGGCGCGATCCGCAGCACCGCGCTGCTGACCGTCGAAGGTGAGAAGGATGATGTCTGCGCCGTTGGTCAGACCGCTGCCGCCCATGCGCTTTGCACCAGCCTGCGCCCGCATCTCAAGCGTCATCATCTCCAGCCCGGCGTCGGCCATTATGGCGTGTTTTCCGGCAGCAAATGGGAAAAGCAGGTCTATCCGCAGGTGCGGAACATGATCCTTGCGATGAACTGATCTCCTCCTTCTCCCCATGGGGAAGGTGTGGGGAGGGGATTTACGCTTCCGGTCGGGTCCATATCCACGTCCCGCCGATCAGCGCGGCGGCAATAGGGATCAGGCACCAGGGCAAGGGCGAGAAGATCAGCGCCAGCACCGCGCTGAACGCAAAGGCGGCCAGCGCAGCTTTCTTGCCTCTCCGGCTGATCGCGCCGCTTTCCCGCCAGCGCCGTATATGCGGCCCGAAATGGCGATGCTCCAACAGTCGCGCCTCCATCGCCGGGCTGGAGCGCGCAAAGCAGAAGGCGGCCAGGATCACGAATGGCACGGTCGGCAGCAGCGGCAGAAACGCGCCGATCGCACCCAGGCCGAGGGAGAGAAAGCCGGAGAACAGGTAGAAATGCCGCATCAGGCCGTCGGCAATCGCAACCGCACCAGCACCCCGCCCAGATCCTCGCTCTCCTCCAGCCCCACCGACCCGCCGTAGATTTCCGCGACATCCCGCACGATGGCGAGGCCAAGCCCCGTGCCGGGCTTCCCCGAATCGAGCCGTACGCCCCGGTCGAAAATGCGCGTGCGATCCGCTTCGGCTATGCCCATGCCGTCATCCTCGACCAGTATCTCGATCATCGCGCCCTTGCGCCCGACTGTCGCGAACACGCTGCCGCCGCCGTATTTGGCGGCATTTTCAACCAGATTGCCCAGCATTTCGTCTAGATCCTGCCGCTCGACCCGGACGGCGGCGTCCTTGACGCCGTCCATGTCGATCCGCACGTCGGGATAAAGCCGCTGCACCGCGCGCTCGACCGCATCCAGGCTGGGCCAGACCTCCGCCCGGCTTTGCGCCGCGCCGCGCCGCCCGACGGCGCGAGCGCGAGCGAGGTGATGATCCACCTGCCGCCGCATCGTCGTCGCCTCGCGGATCACCGTGTCGCCCAGATCCGGCGACTGCGCCGTCGCGGCGTTCATGATGACGGTCAGCGGCGTCTTCAGCGCATGGGCGAGGTTTCCGGCATGGGTCCGCGCTTCCTCCGCCTGCCGCTCATTATGGGCGAGCAGGGCGTTCAGTTCCTCGACCATGGGCAGCACTTCGGCGGGCATCGGCTCGGTCACGCGGTTCTTCTCGCCCGCCCGCATCCGCACAATCTCATGCCGTACCTTGCGCAGGGGGCGCAGGCCATAGATGGTCTGGAGCGTCGCCAGCACGATCAGCCCCAAAGCCAGCAAGGCGAAGCTTTCGAACAGGGTCGATCGCAGCGTCTTGATCTGCGCGTCCAGCCCTTCGCGCGCCTGCGCCACCATGAACATCCAGCGCGTTTTCGATCCCGGCAGGATGATGCTGCGCTCCATGACGCGCAGGTCCTCGCCGGGGAACTGGTTGCTGTCGTAGATGTGGGGGGCGTCGTCCTGATGGTTCGGATTGACCTTCAGCGCCCGGTCCCAGAGCGAGCGCGACCGCCAGTCCTCATGCCCCTGACCGCTGATCTGGTAATAAATGCCGCTATTGGGCTCCAGAAAGCGCTGGTCGGCGGGTTCGCGATTGAACAGTACCTCGCCATCCGGCCCGATTTCCGCCGATGCGATCATGGCGGTCAGGACATAGTTCATCCCGTCGTCGAAATTGCGCGTGATCGCGTTCGTCAGCACCCGGTCGAGCGCCAGCCCGCCACCCAGCAGCAGCAGGCTGATCCACAGCGCCGCAATGCCGATCATGCGGCGGCTGAGCGACCCTGTGGAGCGAACCTGGGAAGGAGAATGGGGATCGGTCATCGCGGGGCGCCGGAACCTCGGCCCCGATTATCGCCCCGGTTCGTCGAGACTGTAGCCCAGGCCGCGAATCGTCGTGATGACGTCCGCGCCCAGCTTCTTGCGGATGCGCGTCACGAACACTTCGATGGTATTGGAATCGCGGTCGAAATCCTGATCGTAGATATGCTCGATCAGTTCGGTGCGGCTCACCACCTTGCCCTTGTGATGGAGCAGATAGGACAGCAGCTTATATTCCTGTGCCGTCAGCTTCACCGGCTCGCCCTTCAGCGTCACCTTGCCCGACCGCGTGTCCAGCCGCACGTCGCCCGCGATCAGTTCGCTCGACGCGTTGCCCGATGCCCGGCGAATGAGCGCGCGCAGGCGGGCGATCAATTCCTCGCTCTGAAACGGCTTGGCGAGATAATCGTCGGCACCCGCGTCCAGCCCGGCCACCTTGTCCGACCAGCTGTCGCGCGCCGTCAGCACCAGCACGGGAAAGCCGCGCCCTTCCTTGCGCCAACGGTCCAGCACGGTCAGTCCGTCAATGGTCGGCAGGCCAAGGTCCAATACCACCGCGTCGTAATTTTCCGTGGAGCCGAGGAAATGCCCGTCCTCGCCATCGTCGGCAAGGTCCACGGCATAGCCCGCGCCTTCCAGCGTGTTGCGGAGCTGCTGCCCCAGGCTGGGTTCATCTTCGACGATCAGCAGACGCATATGGCTCCGTTTCTTTTCTGTTGCTCTTATGGCGCCGTTCAGCGCGCCCAGCCGATTATATCGCCCGTGCGACCGTCCGCATCAACCCATACCACCTTGCCGTCCTTCACATATTTCAGGCGATAGCGGTTGGAGGAGGGGTTGAACTCGCTGCCCAGATAGGTGGCGCCCCCCATGGCGGCATCGACCCGGCGTTTGATGACGGAAAAGGGCATGACCTGCCCGTCCAGCATGGCGCGGCGGGCGGCATCCTGCTCGTCACGCTGACCGCTGGCATAAGCAGCGGGATTCGTGACGAAAACCGCCGCCATGGCGCCAAGGCCCGCAAGGAATTTCAACGGCATCATTCGCATGACCTTGGCATAGCGGTGCACCATTGAACAGGTGGTGAATGGGTTGGAGGGGGAGGCGGTGCCTCCCGTCCGCTTATTTCCACAACCCCAGCAGCAGGGCGAAGAAGCCGCGCTCGTCCGCCGCCTTCGTCACCCTGGGCGCGCCATAGCCCCGGCATTCCAGACAATCCGCCCGCACGCCAGCGCCATTCACCAGTGCCCGCACGTCCGACAGCGCCTGCAAGGCCCAGTTGCGCTGCACCATTGCCTGCCGTCCCAGCAGGTCGCGGCCGACCAGACCGTTGGGGGCGCCCGCATCGTCGTCTTCCTCGCGCTCCATGATCGACTGGACGAACTGTGCGAACTTGTCCGGTTCCTTCGCGATGCGATAGGGGCGGGCCTTGGCCGGATCGATCTTCGCCAGCTTCGCGGCCTCGGCAATCGCGTCTTCCAGCCCGCCGAAGCGATCGACCAGCCCGATCTGCCGTGCCGTGCCGCCATCCCAGACGCGGCCCTGCGCGATGGCGTCGATCTGCTGCGGTGTCCTGCGCCGCGACTGGGCGACCAGACCCACGAAGCGGCCGTAAATATCCTCTACCCCCATCTGCATGATCCGGTCGAATTCCGGCGTCGTGCCGCCGACGACATCTGGCTGACCCGACAGCGGCGTGGTCTTCACGCCATCGGTGGTCACGCCGATCTTCGCCAGCGTGCCCTCAAAGCTCGGGATGATGCCGAACACGCCAATGGAGCCGGTGATCGTGTCAGGCTCGGCAAAGATCACGTCGCCCGGCGTCGATACCCAATAGCCGCCGCTGGCCGCGACATTGCCCATGGACACCACCACCGGCAGCCCATCCGACTTGGCGGCCATGATGGCGCTGCGGATTTTTTCCGACGCCATCACCGATCCGCCCGGCGAATCGACCCGCACCACCAGCGCCTTTAGATTCTTTTCCGCCAGCGCCTTGCGCAGCAGCGCCGAAATCGTGTCGCCGGCGGCCGTTCCCGGTCCCGCCTCGCCATCGACAATGTCTCCGGCCACGGTCAGCACGCCGATATGGCCGCCATTGGCGGGCTTATGCGAGCGCATGTAATTTCTAAGGTCGATGGTCGCGAAGCTTCCGGCCTTGTCATCCGGCGCGTCGCCAGCGACCTGCGCCACGCGCGCTCCAAAAGCCGCTGCATCGCCCAGCTTGTCGACCAGCCCGGCGTCCAGCGCCGCCTTGGCCAGATTGCCGCCCGCACCCTGCGCCGCTGCCGCCGGATTGCTGACATAGGCGGCCAGCTTCGCCTTCGGCCGTGCCTTGGCGACTTCCTGCTGCCAGTCTTCCCACAGCGCATTGGCCAGCGCCTGATTGGCCTGTTTCGCTTCGGGCGACTGGCCCGTCCGCGTGAACGGCTCGACAAAGCTCTTATAGGTGCCGACGCGATAGACATGGGTGTTGACGCCCAGCTTGTCGATCAGGCCCTTATAATAGAGGCCCGATCCACCGCGCCCGATGATCGCGACGCCGCCCAGCGGATCGACCCAGCTTTCGGTCGCATGGGCCGCCAGTTGGTAGCTGTCGTCGCTGTAGATGGTGGCATAGGCAAAGACCGGCTTCTTCGCCGCACGGATTGCGTCCAGCGCCTTGCCGACCCGCGCCAGCGCCACCTGACCGCCGCCCATGAAACCGTCCAGATTCAGCACGACCGCCTTCACCCGCCGGTCGTCCTTTGCGGCATCCAGCGCGGCGACGATGTCGGCCAGCCCATATTCCCTGGCCTTGTCCTTCGAGCCGGTGAGCAGCGCCATCGGATCGACGTCCGATGGCTGCTCGACGAGGGTGCCGTCCAGCTTCAGCAGCAACGCGCCGCTGCTCACGCTCTGGGCGGGCTTGGGCGACCAGGACAAGGCGGCGTAGAGCAGCCCGAAGAAGCCCAGCAGGAACAGCAGCACCAGCCCGTCCTTGATCGCGACCAAAATGCGCCACGCGCCCTTCACAAAAGCCAAGATGCTGCTTCCTCTTCTTGCTCTGCCCAAGGGCTATCCCATCGACGGACCGACTGCAATGTGGGAGGAAGTGGGACCTGCACAAGCTTGCGCCCATATTTTCCGGCGCTATGGGAGGGCGCAATTCTGGTTTCTCTTGCAGGAGACACGCTTCATGCCCACGCTCGTCCTTATTCGCCACGGTCAATCCTCGTGGAACCTTGAAAACCGCTTCACCGGCTGGTGGGATGTGGACGTGACCGAAAAGGGCGCTGAGGAAGCACGCGCCGCGGGTCGCCTGATGGCGGAAAAGGGGCTGGATTTCGACCAGTGCTACACCTCCGTCCAGACCCGTGCGATCAAGACGCTGAACCTCGCGCTGGAGGAAATGGGCCGTCTTTGGTTGCCGGTCGAGAAGGACTGGCACCTGAATGAGCGTCATTATGGCGGTCTCACCGGCCTCAACAAGGCGGAGACGGCGGCCAGGCATGGTGACGATCAGGTGAAGATTTGGCGCCGCAGCTTCGACACGCCCCCGCCGCCGCTGGATGCGGGCAGCGAGTTCGACCTGTCGAAGGACCGCCGCTATGCGGGCATTGCGATCCCCGCGACGGAATCCTTGAAGGACACCATCGCCCGCGTGCTGCCCTATTGGGAGGCGCGCATCGCCCCCGACCTCAAGGCTGGCAAGCGCGTCCTGATCTCCGCCCATGGCAACTCGCTGCGTGCGCTGGTGAAGCACCTCTCGAACATCCCCGATGACGAGATCACCGAACTGGAAATCCCGACCGGCCAGCCGATCGTCTATGAACTGAACGACGATCTGACGGCGAAGGATCGTTATTATCTGTCGGAACGTTGATCGCGCTCCTCACGGATTGAACCGAAATCCCGCATTGCCCCTTGGCGGTCCTCCCGCTAAGGGGCTTTGCTTTCCGCACTATCAGGGAAGTGCCAAGCAAAATGACCGGGGCAACCGAAGCCGCGACCGTCGGCATCATCATGGGCAGCCGATCCGACTGGGAAACGATGCGCCACGCCTCCGAAACGCTGGAAGCGCTGGGCGTCCCCCATGAATGCAAGGTCGTTTCCGCGCACCGCACCCCGCAGCGCCTCTATGACTATGCCACCGGCGCCGTGGCGCGTGGCCTGAAAGTCATCATCGCGGGCGCGGGCGGCGCCGCGCATCTTCCCGGCATGACTGCCTCCATGACCCGTCTGCCGGTTCTGGGCGTGCCGGTCGAATCCAAGTCGCTGAAGGGCATGGACAGCCTGCTCTCCATCGTCCAGATGCCCGGCGGCATCCCCGTGGGCACGTTGGCCATTGGCAAGCCCGGCGCGATCAACGCCGCGCTGTTCGCCGCCTCGATCCTCGCCACCACCGATGCAGCGCTGGCCGAGCGTCTCGACGCATGGCGCGCCAAGCAGACCAACGACGTAGCGGAAACCCCCGAATAAGATGACCACGATCCCGCCCGGCTCCACCATCGGCATACTCGGCGGCGGCCAATTGGGCCGCATGATCGCGATCGCCGCCGCGCAGCTTGGCTACCGCACGCACATCTACGCCCCGGAAACGAGTGGTCCCGCCGCTGACGTCTCCCCCCGCTGGACGCAGGGCGCCTATGAAGATGCCGACGCCCTCGCGGCTTTCGCGGACAGCGTCGATGTCGTCACCTATGAATTCGAGAATATCGACCCCTCGGCGGTCGAAGTTCTCGCCACCCACGGCCTCGTCCGTCCCGGCGCGCAGGCGCTGCGCGTCGCACAGGACCGTCTCGCCGAAAAGCGCTTCGTCTGCGATCTGGGTGGCCTGACCGCGCCCTTCGCTCCGGTCGAAAGCCTCGACGATCTCGAAGAAGCGCTGGACCAGATTGGCAGCAAGGCGATCCTGAAAACCAACCGCATGGGCTATGATGGCAAGGGGCAGGCGCGCCTTTCCGATCCCGGCGACGCGGTCGGCGCCTGGAACGCCATCGGCCGCCAGAGCGCCATCCTTGAAGGCTTCGTGATCTTCGCGGAGGAGTTTTCCGTTATCCTCGTGCGTGGCGCCAATGGCGAAATCCGTTTCTGGGACAGCGCCGCCAATGTCCACACGGACGGCATCCTCGACACCTCGACGGTCCCTGCCGGCGCCCTGATCGAAGGGCAGGTCGCGCAGGCCCGCGCCCTTGCTTCGAAGGTTGCCGACGCGCTCGACTATGTCGGTGTCCTGACGCTGGAATTTTTCGCAAGCGCTGACGGCCCGGTGTTCAACGAAATGGCCCCGCGCGTCCATAATAGCGGCCACTGGACGATCGAAGGCGCGCTCACCAGCCAGTTCGAAAATCATGTCCGCGCCATTTGCGGCCTGCCGCTGGGCGACACCAGCCTCGCGGCAACAAAGGTCGAGATGCACAACCTTATCGGCGATCAGGCCAATGACTGGCAGCAGATCCTGTCCGACCCGGCCAATCATCTGCACCTCTACGGCAAGCATGAAGCTCGCCCCGGCCGCAAAATGGGCCATGTAACCCGCCTCACGCTGTGACCGAAACGCCCGAAATCGTCCTGATCCTCGCCCGCGCCGACAATGGCGTGATCGGCAGGGACGGCGATCTGCCCTGGCGTCTGCCCGCTGATCTCAAGCATTTCAAGGCGCTCACCCTCGGCCAGCCGATGATCATGGGCCGCAAGACTTTCGACAGCCTGCCCGGCTTGCTCCCCGGCCGCCGTCACATCGTCCTGACCCGCGATTCAGGCTGGGCAGGGAAGGGCGCCGAACCCGCAGCCACGCCAGAAGCCGCGATCACGCAAGCGAACGCTCCCGGCATCGCGGTTATAGGCGGCGCGGAAATCTACCGGCTCTTCCTTCCCCTCGCGCACCGTATCGAACTCACCGAAGTCCATATCGACGCGGAAGGCGACACCCACATCGCCTATCCTGATCCCGCCGACTGGCAGGAAACCGCCCGTGAGGACCATGCTGCACTGGACGGCCGCCCCGCCTACAGCTTCGTCACCTTCCGCAGAGCCGCGCATTGCCAGCGGCCTGACGCGCCCCTATAGCCCCCTCATGGAGCGCCTGCATAGCAGCGACCCGATCCCCGCCCATCTGCGCGGGTGCATCATGGCGCTGGGAAATTTCGACGGATTCCACGCAGGCCATCAGGCCGTGGCAGGCCGCGCCATCGACCGCGCCCGCGCGGAAGGCCGGCCCACCATCATTGCGACCTTCGACCCGCACCCGATGCGCCTGTTCCGCCCGGACACGCCATGGTTCCGCCTGACGACGCTGGACCAGCGCGAGCGCCTCTTCGCGAAGGCAGGCGCCGACGCGATGCTGGTTTTCGACTTCACCCGCGACCTGGCGTCGCTCGATCCCGAGGGCTTCGTCCGCCTGCTTGCCGATTGGGGTGTGGCGGGCGTTGTCACGGGGCAGGATTTCACCTTCGGCAAGGACCGCGCCGGCTCTATCGAAACGCTGAAACAGCTTGGCGAGACTATTGGACTCACCGCCGAAGCCGTCGCTCCGGTGACGGGCGAAGGCGGGGAAATCATCTCCTCCACCCGCATCCGTGAAGCCCTTCGATCCGGCGATTGCGCCACCGCGACCCGTCTGCTGACCCGCCCCTTCACCATCGAGGGCGTCGTTCAGCATGGCGACAAGCTCGGCCGCACCATCGGCTTCCCGACCGCCAATATCGACATGGGCCATTATCTGCGCCCGGCTTATGGCATTTACGCCGTCCGCGCGCTGCTGCCGGACGGGCGCGTCCTTGACGGCGCCGCCAATCTCGGCATCCGCCCCAGCTTCGATCCGCCCAAGGAATTGCTGGAGCCGCATTTTTTCGATTTCGCGGAAAATCTCTACGACCAGCGGATCGAGGTCCAACTGATTCACTATCTCCGCCCCGAAGCGAAGCTCGATGGCCTTGATGCGCTCATGGCCGCCATTGCCAAGGATTGCGACGATGCGCGGCAAATCCTTGCGGGAACGCCACACCTCGCCTAATGCCGCGCGGTTGAATTAACTCGCGCGGACCCCGATGACCGACCAGCCAGATTATAAGAGCACTGTTTTCCTTCCCGTCACCGACTTCCCGATGAAAGCGGGGCTGGCGCAGAAGGAACCGGCCATTCTCGCGCGCTGGGAGGAAATGGACCTCTACGGCAAGCTGCGCGAGCGGCGGAAGGGCCGCGAACGCTTCATCCTCCACGACGGCCCGCCCTATGCCAATGGCGACATCCATATGGGCCATGCGATGAACAAGGTGCTGAAGGACATCATCGTCCGCAGCCAGTCGCTGCTCGGCAAGGACGCGCCCTATGTGCCCGGCTGGGACTGCCACGGTCTTCCGATCGAATGGAAGATCGAGGAGGAATATCGTAAGAAGAAGCAGAATAAGGACGAGGTTCCTGCGCAGGAATTCCGCGCCGAATGCCGCGCCTATGCGGACAAATGGGTCGGCGTGCAGAAGGAGCAGTTCAAGCGCCTTGGCGTGATGGGCGATTGGGACGATCCCTATCTCACCATGAAGTTCGACGCCGAAGCTACCATCGTCGGCGAGCTGCTGAAATTCGCGGAAAGCGGTCAGCTCTATCGCGGCGCCAAGCCCGTCATGTGGTCCCCGGTCGAAAAGACCGCGCTGGCCGAGGCGGAAGTGGAATATGAGGACATTGTCTCGACCCAGATCGACGTGGCGTTCGAGATTGTCGAAGCGCCGAACGCGCCGGAACTGGTCGGTGCGCATGCGGTGATCTGGACGACGACGCCCTGGACGATTCCGGTCAATCAGGCTTTGGCCTATGGGCCGGAAGTCGATTACGTGCTGCTGGAAGGCGAGGGGCGGAAGTTCATCATTGCCGAAGCCCTGATCGGTGCGTTCAAGGAGCGCTCGGGCCTCGTTCACGCCCAGCCGCACAAGCATTTCAAGGGCGCAGCCTTGGCTGGAGCCGTGGCCCGCCATCCGATGCACGCCCTCGGCGGCTTTTTCGCCAAGCCGCGCCCGCTGCTCGCAGGCGATTTCGTCACCATCGATGCGGGCACTGGCCTCGTCCACATGGCGCCCGACCATGGCGAAGACGACTTCGCGCTCTGCAAGGCGAACGGCATCAACCCGGTCTTCGCCGTCGAGAATGACGGCAAATATCGCGAAGACTGGCTCTGGCTTGGCGGTCAGGGATCGGTCATCAACCCGAAATTCGTCGGCAAGGACGGCCCGATCTGCACCGACCTGCGCGAAGCAGGCGGACTTCTGGTGGCTTCCGACGACTTCAGGCACAGCTACCCCCACAGCTGGCGCTCCAAGGCGAAGATCATCTTCCGCTGCACCCCGCAATGGTTCATCCCCATGGACCAGCGCCAGCCGGGCGCCGTGGTTGAAGCGGGCGAGGGCATCCTTCCGACGCCCATCGTCACCAACGAACCGACCCTGCGCGAACTGGCGGTCGACGCGATCGAGCGCACCCGCTGGGTGCCGGAACGCTCCATCAACCGCATCCGCTCAATGGTGGAGGGCCGCCCGGACTGGGTGATCTCCCGCCAGCGCGCCTGGGGTGTCCCCATTGCGCTCTATGTCCATCGCAAGACTGGCGAATATCTTGTTGATAAGGCAGTCAATGATCGCATCATTGAGGCGTTCAAGGGCGCTGGCGCCGACGCCTGGTTCGGCGCCGATCATCAGGCGCTGCTCGGGGCCGATTACGACCTCAACGACTATGAGGTGGTGAACGACATTCTCGACGTCTGGTTCGACAGCGGCTCGACCCACAGCTTCGTGGTGGAAGGCCGCTATGGCGAAGGCGCTCGCGCCGACCTTTATCTGGAAGGCTCCGACCAGCATCGCGGCTGGTTCCAGTCCTCCCTGCTCGAAAGCAGCGGCACCCGCGGCCGCGCGCCCTATGACGCCGTCCTCACCCACGGCTTCGCGCTGGACGGGCAGGGGCGGAAGATGTCGAAGAGCCTCGGCAATGTCGTCGATCCGCTCAAGGTCATCGCCGAAAGCGGCTCCGATATATTGCGCGTCTGGGTCGCCAGCACCGACTATTTCGATGACGTCCGCATCGGCAAGGAAGTGCTGGCCGGTTCGTCCGATGCCTATCGCAAGCTTCGCAATACTTTCCGTTACTTGCTTGGCGCTCTTTCCGATTTTTCTGAAGAGGAAAAGCTGCCCGTTTCGGAAATGCCGGAGCTGGAGCGTTACATGCTCCATCTGTTCGCCAAGCTCGACGCCGACCTCAAGGGCGTGGTCGACAAGGCGGCGGGCAGCGAGAATTGGCTCGAATTCAGCCGCTACACCCGCGCGCTGATGGACTTTGCGAACAGCGACCTGTCGGCCTTCTTCTTCGACATCCGCAAGGACTGCCTCTATTGCGATGCGAAGTCGGACCCCAAGCGCCGCGCTTATCGCACCGTACTCGACACGTTGTTCCACGCTCTGGTTCGCTATGCCGCGCCGATCATCCCCTTCACCGCTGAGGAAGTGTGGCAAAGTCGCTATCCAAACGCTGAAGAAAGCGTCCATTTCCTCGAATGGCCGAAGGTCGATGCGCATTGGGCCAATGACGGCCTTGGCGACAAGTGGACGGAACTGCGTGACCAGCGCGATCAGGTCAACGAAGCCATCGAACCGCTCCGCCGCGAAAAGATCGTCCGCTCCAGCCTGGAAGCCGACGTCACCCTGGGCGAAATGCTGGCGACAGGCGGCGTTGATTTTGCGGAGATCGCCATCGTCGCCCGCGTAGAAATGGGCAAGGGTGATGGCATAGAGGTCAAGCCCAGCGACTGGCACAAATGCGGCCGCTGCTGGCGCCTGCTGCCGGAGGTGGAGGAAGACGGCACGCTCTGCAATCGCTGCGACGAGGTGCTGGAGGCCTGACGCGAAAGGGCCTGTCCTACAGGCCCTTCTCTGCGCTATAGCCCGCGACGTCGTTTTCGCGCCTGTAGGAAAATTGAGAAAAAATGGCGGTTTTGCAGGACTTCATCGTGTCACTTATGTCACCCAAATCCTTGCCGGTTGCGCGCTGATGGCGGCCGTCAATCACCGTCCGCTGGGTCTGACCGTCGCGATCGTCACGCTCGCGCTCGACCAGCTTGTCAAATATACCGTCACTTACCCGCTGGCGCTGAAAAGCCGGATGGACGACGGCATTGAAATCTTGCCGATCTTTCGCCTGCACTGGCTGGAAAATCGCGGCGTTTCCATGGGCTTCTTCCATGCTGACACCAACGTCATGCGCTGGATACTGGTCGGCATGACCATGCTGATCGCGGGCTTTGTGGGTGTTTGGATGTGGCGCGAAAAGGCGCGGCAGGATGTCGCTGCCCTCGGCCTCGTGCTGGGCGGCGCCATCGGCAACATCGTGGACCGCGTGCGGCTGGGTTATGTGGTCGACTATGCCGACCTGCATTTCGGTGAGTGGCGGCCATTCTTGATTTTCAACCTGGCAGACGCGGCCATCACTTTCGGCGTGCTGATCCTGCTTGCGCGGGCGCTTCTGCTGCGCGAGAAGGGCACAAAGACGGAGACTCTGAAGTAATGCGTAAACTGATCCTCGCCGCTGGCCTGATTTCCATGCTGTCCGCCTGTGGCGGCGGTGGCGGCCTGTTCAACCGCGCCCGTCCCGATGAGTTCGCCGTGTCGCGTCAGGCCCCGCTGGTGATTCCGCCCGATTACGCACTGGTCCCGCCTGCGCCCGGCACGCCTGCAGCCGCCTCGGTCGATTCGAGCAAGGCCGCGATGGAAGCCATGTTCGGTGGCCCGGCCGCTCGCAGTGCCGCTGAAACCGGCACCCTGACCACCGCTGGTCGCGCCAATGCTGCTGCGGGCATCCGTTCTTCGGCGGGCGATCCGGGCACGGACGTCGTGGAGAAGGGGGCGACCACCCGCGACATCATCGCCGCACCGGAAGGCGATGGGCAGGACGCTCGCGCTTCCACGCCGCAGCAGTAAAATCCGAAGCTTAGGGCTGGTTCTGGACAAAATCCTTGAACCGGCCCAGGGCATCGTCCCACTGGTTTCCCACTGTGTGGAGCCAGTCCTGAGCCTCCGAAACAGCCTCCCGGCGCAGGGTGAACAGCACCTCCCGTCCGCTCTTGGTACGGCGCACCAGACCCGCGCCCAGCAGCACGTCCAGATGCTTGGCCACGGCCTGACGACTGATCGGCAAGCCATCGCCCAATTGGACGATCGACCGTTCCGAACCGTCGGAAAGCCGGCCGATCAATCCCAGTCGTGTTGCATCCCCCAAGGCTGCGAACAGCCGGGCAGGGGAGTCTTCACCCTTCAACATAGTCGCGAATATTCTTCACCTGTTCGGCCCAGCCGCCGTCATTGGACCGCATGACATTGCTCCGCCGGGGTTCCGGCACCTTGTCGAACCCGCTTTCGGTCACGGTCAACCGTGTGCCATCTCCCACAGGCTCCAGCACGAACTCCACCAGCGTCCATTCCGGCACGGGCACACCGCTTTCCATCAGCGCCTTGTCGCCTCCGGTCGCCGGCCATTCATAGGCAAAGCGGGTCATCGGCTCGATCGCCACGATCCGCGCTTCCCAGCGATAATGTTCATAGCCGGGATAGGTCATATGTCCGGTCGAGGGCTGGCCCACGGCGAAGGGCTGGTCCAGCGCCACCCGGAACCAGGTCCCGAACTTCTCATGATCGGTCAGCGCGTCCCAGACTTTCGCGACGGGCGCGGCGATGTCGATGGTCTTGATGATAGAATCGGCCATATCAGCAACCTCCTGGTTGCCAATATGGCCCTTCCACTAATTAATGCAACCTTCTGGTTGCCAAATCAGGCGCTCGCTTCGGCACCCATGCCTGCACTGTTGTGACGCAGCGCCGTCAGCACGGTATCCACGATGGCCTCCGCATCCAACCGGGCATCGGCATATTGCTTTTCGGGCTTGTCCTGATCCTGGAAGATATCCGGCAGGCGCATTGTCCGCAGCTTGAGGCCGTTGTCGATCAGCCCCAGATCGCTCGCCAGGGTCAACACATGGGCGCCCAGGCCGCCAATGGCGCCTTCCTCGACGGTCACGGCGACCTCATGAGTGGTCAGCAGCCGTCGGATCATCGCTTCGTCCAGGGGCTTGGCAAAGCGCAGATCGGCCACCGTGGTCGACAGCCCTTTGGCCTCCAGCGCCTCGGCCGCCTTCAGCGCTTCCTCCAGCCTTGTGCCGAGCGACAGGATCGCCACCTGCCGCCCTTCGCGCACGATGCGGCCCTTGCCGATCTCCAGCCGCTCGGGCGTTTCGGGCAGGGCGATGCCCACGCCATTGCCGCGCGGATAGCGCACGGCGATCGGCCCATCGTCATGCACGGCGCAGGTGTGGACCATATGGACCAGTTCCGCTTCATCAGCCGCCGCCATCACCACGAAATTGGGCAGGGTGGCGAGATAGGTGACGTCGAAGCTGCCTGCATGGGTCGATCCATCCGCACCCACCAGCCCGGCGCGGTCGATGGCGAAGCGCACCGGCAGATTCTGGATCGCCACATCGTGCACGACCTGATCATAGGCGCGTTGCAGGAAGGTCGAGTAGATCGCGCAGAAGGGCCGCATGCCCTGCGCAGCCAGCCCCGCCGCGAAAGTCACGGCATGCTGTTCGGCAATGCCCACGTCGAAGGCGCGGTCCGGAAAAGCCTCCGCGAATTTGTCGAGGCCCGTGCCCGAAGGCATGGCGGCGGTGATCGCGCAGATCGTCCCGTCGCGCGTCGCCTCGGCGGTCAGCGCCTTGGCAAAGACGCCGGTATAGCTGGGCGGGCCGGGCGGAGCCTTGGCCTGCGCGCCGGTGACGACGTCGAATTTCTGCACACCATGATATTTGTCCGCCGCCGCCTCGGCCGGGGCATAGCCCTTGCCCTTCTGCGTCACGACATGGATGAGGCAGGGGCCTTCCGCCGCGTCGCGGACATTTTCCAGCACCGGGATCAGCTGGTCGATATTATGGCCGTCGATCGGGCCGACATAATAGAAGCCGAGTTCCTCGAACAGGGTTCCGCCCATCGCCATGCCGCGGGCGAAGGAATCGGTCTTGCGCGCCGCGTTGTGGAGCGGGCGGGGCAGCTTGCGCGCCAGCTTCTTGGCGATGTCGCGCAGGCCAAGGAACTCCCGGCTCGACACCAGCCGCGCCAGATAGGCGGACAGCCCGCCGACAGGAGGGGCGATCGACATGTCATTGTCGTTCAGGATCACGATCAGCCGGTTGCCGGCTTCCCGCGCATTGTTCATCGCCTCATAGGCCATGCCCGCCGACATCGATCCGTCGCCGATCACGGCAATGGCCTTGCCGGGCTTGCCGCTCAGCTTGTTTGCCACCGCAAAGCCCAAAGCCGCGCTGATCGACGTGGAACTGTGCGCCGCGCCGAAGGGGTCGAACTCGCTCTCGCTCCGCTTGGTGAAACCGCTCAGGCCACCGCCCTGGCGCAGCGTGCGGATGCGGTCGCGCCGCCCGGTCAGGACCTTGTGGGGATAGCATTGATGCCCGACATCCCACACCAACTTGTCGTTGGGCGTGTCGAACACATAATGGATGGCGGTGGTCAATTCCACAACGCCAAGCCCCGATCCCAGATGCCCTCCGGTAACGCCTACGGCGGAAATCACTTCCTGCCGCAGCTCATCGGCGAGTTGCCGAAGCTGTTCGGGTTCCAGGGCACGCAGGTCGGAAGGCCAGACAATCTGGTCGAGCAGCGGTGTTGAGGGGCGATCGTTCATGAAAGGCATAGACTCCGATCTGCGCTAGGCCGATCCACGGCGAAGCGCAACGTCTCCATCACGCTGCGCACTTGGCGCAGGTACCCAATATCTCGATTACGGGGCGTTCCGGCTGAAAACCTTCCCCTCGGGCGACGGCGCGAACCTTGTCCGTGACCTTGTCGTCATCGACATGGGTGGCCTGCTTGCAGCGGGTGCATACCAAGAAGATGCAGTCATGGTGACAGCCTGGATGCACATTGGCGATATAGGCATTGGCGCTTTCCACCCGCATCGCGATATTGTTGCTCACGAACAGGTCCAGGATGCGATAGACGCTGTTGGGCGCCACCCGCTTGCCGCGCGCCTTGGACACGGTGTCCGCTATGTCATAGGCCGATGCGGGGGTTTCCTCCGCCGCCAGCGCATCGAAAATCGCGGCGCGCATCGGCGTCCATTGTTCCTGGCTCGCCTCCAGCGTGGCGCGGGCGGCATCGGCCAGACTGGCGCCTGAAGGTTCATGATGGTCGTGATGGTGGTGATCGGCCATAAGTTCAATCTAAGCCTGGGTTATGCCGGGGGCAAGGGTGGCCAAGGATGCGGTCGCGGAATCAGGTCCGCCAATAGATCCAGGCCGTCCAAAGCCAGCCCGCGATCATCAGCGTTCCACCGATGGGCGTTACCGCGCCCAGCCATTTCGGCGCGCCAAGGGCCATGGCGTAGAGGGTGAAGGCAAAGATCGCCCCACCGCCCAGCATCAGCGCGGCAGGTCCCCGCGCCACGCCCATGATCGCCAGAGCGCCAACCGCGTGGATCAGTTGATAGAGGCCGCCTGTCCGCAGCCATTCCGCCGCCTGCGGGCTGGCCGCCCCATGCGCGCCAAAGGCGCCCGCGCCAATCGCCAGAGCCGCGGACAAGGCCGCCAGAACCGCAATCATGCCTTTTCCTCCCCCTCGCCCCGCGTCAGCAGGCGCATCCGCCTGCCGGGGCGGTACATCAAATCCTTGGCGGCCAGCAAATCGCCATGTTCGAACTGAAGGCTCATGCGCTCCGCATCATTCTCGCGATATTGGCGCTCGACCTCCTCGATTTCCTCCTGCGGCACACCCAGCGCCCGCATCGCCTGCACGCCCATGCAAATGGCGGATTCGAAGACTTCGCGCACGACGCCTGTCAGGTCCAGGTCCTTGAAGGCAAGCAACTGTCGCCGGTCGAAGGCCCGCACCAGCAGCGCCGCCTGCGGGAAGGCATCCGCAATCGGTTCCAGCACCCGCCCGTCAAGCGAAGGATCGTCGATGCAGAAGACGATCAGCCGCGCATCCTCCGCCCCCGACCGGCGCAGCAGGTCGATGCGCGTGCCATCGCCATAATAGACCTTCATGTCGAACTGACTGGACATCTCGATCTGGGAGGGCTTCTTGTCGATCAGCACGACACCGAAGCCATGGCCCATCAGCATCTGCGCCACCGTCTGGCCGAAGCGACCATAGCCGACGATGATCGCCGTGCCGCGCGGCGCGTCATCGGGCTTGGGCAGGTGCAGCCCGTCCCTGGGCCTGGCGAATTCCAGCCTGCGCGCGAACAGCATCAGGAACGGCGTCGTCGCCATGGAGAAGGTGACGATGGCGCTGAACAGGCTGGCGGCTTGAGGGGCGATGAGCAGGGCGTTCTGCGCCTGCGCGAACAGGACAAAGCCGAACTCGCCGCCCTGGCTCAGCAGCAGGCCCGCGCCGATGGCCTGATTTCTTTCCATGCCGAACAGCCGGGCGAGGCCGGTAATCAGCACCGCCTTGGTGACGACCAGAATCGCCGCCATGCCGATCACGAAAAAGGGATTGGCGGCAACGGCGCGCAGGTCCAGCACCATGCCGACGGCCAGGAAGAACAGCCCAAGCAGGATCGAACGGAAGGGTTCGACATCCGCCTCGATCTCATGCCGGTAGGGCGAATCGGCCAGCATCACGCCCGCGACGAAGGCGCCGAGCGCGGTCGAAAGATGCAGCGCATGCATCAGCGATGCGGCTGCCAGCACGGTGAACAGTCCGACCGCGACGAACAGCTCCCGCTCGCCCAGCCGCCCCACAAAGCGGAGCAGGGGACGCAGAATGAAACGTCCGGCCAGCACCAGCCCGGCGATGGCGGCCACCGTATAGCCGGCCATGATCCATCCCGGCGGGCCGCCGGCATCGTCGGGATTGCGCGAAAGGGCAGCGACGATGGTGATGAGCGGAACGATCGACAAGTCCTGGAACAGCAGGATTGAAAACACCTTCTCGCCAAAGGGCGAGTTGATGCGGCCGCTGCTCTTGAGGCCGGGCAGCACCTGCGCGGTCGAGGAGAGAGCCAGTGGCAGCCCCAGCGCAATCGCCGCGCCCCAGGTGAAACCGGTCGACAGGAAGATGATCGCCGTCAGCGCGCAGCCGCACAGCGCGACCTGCATCAAGCCCAGCGCGAAAATATCGCGTTTCAACCGCCAGAGTCGCGCGGGATGGAGCTCAAGGCCGACCAGGAACAGCAGCAGCACGATGCCGATCTCGGCAATGGCGAGCTTCGATTCCGCTCCGCCGACCAGTCCCAATCCCTGCGGCCCGACCAGCGCGCCCGCGACGAGGTAGCCAAGCACGGCGCCCAGGCCGAATCGGCGGAACAGCATCACGAACAATACCGCCGCGCCGAGCAGGATGACCCCTTCGGACAGCAGGACATCCGTGGCGGAGACAGGAGCGGCGGCGATTTGGGAAATCCGATCCTGCATCAGGCGTCCGCCATTCGCGCGGCTTCGGCAATGGCTTCAAAGCCCAACCGGATGGAGGCATGGCGCGCCGGATATCCCCGTGCCGGCGCCAGCACCGCCAGCCCCGGCCAGAAATCCAGATCCTCGCTTGTCCCCGCCAGATAGGCGGTCAGGCGATCGCGCGCCTCGGCCAGTTCATCAGCGGTGAGGCCGATGGCATGGGCCGCCATCAGCGCCGCCGATGCCTGACCCAGCGCGCAGGCCTTCACGTCCAGCCCGATATCGCTCAGGCACCCACCCTCCATCCGCGCGTCCACCGTCACCCGCGATCCGCAGGTGGGGGAGCGTTTTTCGACGCTTGCCTGCGCGTCGGGCAGCCGCTTGTGATGGGGGATATTCGCGGCGAGCCGCAAAATGTCCTTGTTGTAGAGGGGGGCATTCATTCCGACCCATGTAGGGCAGGATGAGCCGATGAGAAAGGGCGCAAACCCATGTTTTGTTACAGCCGCGCAAGGGTGGCCGCCGATATGACGGCCAGGGAGGGCAGGGCGATCTCCAGCCCTGCGCGCCATCGCTGCGAACGGGGCAAGGCGGGGAAATCGCCGATCGCGATCACGGTCGCCATCGCTCCCGCCATCATGGTCCAGAGATAATAGCGAAGCTCCGCCGCCACGCTGAACACGGCATAGCCCAAGCCATAAAACAGCGCCGATCCGGCCAGCATCCAGATGATCTTCGCCGATGCCATGCGCCGCGCCGCCAGCATCAGCCCGAGGGCCAGCGCCATCCATGCGCAGGGCCAGCCGAGCGGTGTATCCGCGCTTTTGACCGCGGCATCATCGACGAAGTTCAGCGCCGGGCCGGACGTCACATGGAAATTCCAGTCATTGGGCGCAGATTCCCGCTGCACGGGCCGTTCCACTTCATCATGGACCCAGAAGCGGGCATTGATATTCCAATGGGCGAGCCGGTGTTGCGCATAAGCAATGGGATGGCGAACGATCTGCCCGAGCCAGAAAGGCAGGGCACTGATGTGGGAGGCGTGAAAGTCCCGCCGGACCTGTTCGAAATTCAGCGGGCAGAGCGGATCGACCCACCAGGAGAAGCTGTCCCACTTAACGGGCGTATAGCAGTGATGGACCACTGCGACCGGATTGCCGACATGCATCGGGGGGAAGGCATCCTGTCCGCCATGTTCAGTGATTCCGGCGAGGTCGAAGATCACCAGTGACAGATTGACGTCGCTTGCCTCCGCGCCCAGCGCCCGATTGGCCAGCGGCATGGCCATCAGCAGCGTCACGGCCATGACGGCCGCGCCCACAGCCATCCGCAGCCGGGAAACCAGCACGACCGGTCCCAGCGCCAGCAGCAGGATCGGCACGCCCGCCAGAAAGGCATTGAACCGCAACGTCGCGGCAAAGAAGACCAGCGCTGCCGCACCGACCCTCGGCAGGACGGATCGGCTTTCCTGCGACAGCAGCATCATCGCCACAGCCGCCGTCAGCGCGCCCGCCATCAGGCAGTCCTTCAGCACCTCGCCCATCAAGGCGACGGACAGGGGCAGCAGCGTGCACAGGCCAAGCCCGACCGCTACCCCCGGCCGTCCACGGCGCAATGCCCAGACGATCATCCCCGTCATGCCCGCCGCATAAAGGCCAAGCTGCAACAGCAACATCGGCGCCGGTCCTGGCCATAGGGGCAGGATCAGCCGCCAGATGCCCTCCATCATCGGCGGATGCCAGTCGTCGAACGCGCCGCTCAACGCCTGATCATATTGCCGCACCGAATCATAGGTGACGAGGCCCGGCCAATAGCTGAGCGACAGCGCTACCGCCGCAAGCAGCGGCAGGAAAGCCAGAATATGCGACGGGCGCGCCGCTTTCATGTCAGGGGCGCTGCTCGGCAGGGGCAGGATCGGTCGGCGCGACGCGTGGCGGCGGCGTTCCCGGCTGAGGCCCCGGCGCGCCCGGTGGGGGAACGGGCGGTTGGTCGATCGGCAGGCGAATCTGTCCACCGCCGATATTGACCGTCACGCCCTGCGTATCCAGCCCAACGCTCATATTGCCCAGCCCTGCCTCGGTCGCGACATTGGCGATGGCGTTGACCAGATCGCTGTCCTTCGTCTCTTCCGGAGCATCCTCGACCGGCTCGTTGATCGCGCCCGCCATGAAATTGCGCCAGATCCGCGCAGGCACGCCGCCGCCCGCCGCGCCGCCGGGCAGGGGGGTGTTGTCGTCATTGCCGATCCACACCGCCGTCACGAGGCCCCCCGCATAACCGACGAAAATCGCATCGCGACTGTCCTGCGTCGTTCCCGTCTTGCCGAACGTGCTGGTGCGCAGGGCCGCTGCGCTGCCCGTGCCCCGATTGGCGGCGGAGGACAGGAGGTCGCGAATCATCTCCAGCTGATCGTCGCTGAAATGGCGCTGGCGGCTCATCAGGCGGCCGAACCAGCTCTGTTCCTCGGGCGGCAGGCCATGGGCCAGCACCGGATAGGCGCCCGCCGCCACCGCCGCATAGGCCTCCGTCAGCTCCACCAGCGGGATTTCCGACGTGCCGAGCGCCAGGCTGAGATCTTCGGTCAAGGGCGCCGTGACGCCCAGATCGCGCGCCACCTTGATGACATTGTCGACGCCGACCTTCTGCGTCAGCCGCACCGCTGCGACATTGCTCGACGCCGCGAAGGCCTGACGCAGCGTGATCCGGCCGCGATATTTGCCGCTGTGATTGGCCGGGCGATAGGTGCCGCTGGTGATCGGCGTGTCGTCGATCATGTCGTCCGGAGTCATCCCCGCGCGGAAGGCGGCGAGATAGACGAACAGTTTGAAGGTCGATCCCGGCTGGCGTTTCGCTTGCACGGCGCGATTGAAGGCGCTGTCGCTGTAGTTCTTGCCGCCTACCATCGCCACAACGCTGCCATCGGGCTTCATCGCCACCAGCGCTGCCTGCGCCTTGCCCAGCGGGGCGCGCCGGATCGCGGCCTCCGCCAGCCGCTGGATGCGCCAGTCGAGCGTCGTCGTCACATTCTGCGCGCCATAGACCGCGCCCGCCCGGTCGCGCGCCTGCGGCAGCACCCAGTCCGCGAAATAGGTTCCGCTGGTAGGATCGGGCGCCTCATGCACGTTGAGCCGCGCGGGGGGCAGGGCGTTGCGCTGCGCCTTTGTGATATAGCCCGCCTCGACCATGGCCTGCGTCACCAGCGCCGCCCGTTCCTGCGCGCCCTTGAGATTGGTCGTCGGCGCAAGGCGCGACGGAGCCTTCAGCAGCCCCGCCAGCATGGCGGCCTGCGGGATGGTCAGCCGTTCGGGCTGGCGGTTGAAATAGTGTAGCGACGCTGCCCTCAAGCCATAGACATTGTCGCCGAAATAGACGTTGGAGAGATATCTCTCCATGATCTGGTCCTTGGTCAGCCACGCCTCCAGCCAGAAGGCGATCAGCGCCTCCCGCGCCTTGCGCCCGAAGGTCCGGTCGGCGGAGAGGAATACCCCCTTGGCCAGTTGCTGGGTAATCGTGCTGCCACCCTGAGACGACCCGTCGGACCAGAGATTATGCCATGCCGCGCGCGCGATGCCGCGTGGATCGACGCCCCAATGATTATAGAAACGCCGGTCCTCGATCGCCATGAAGGCCTGCGGCACATGTTTGGGCAGGGCGGCGACGGTGACAGGCCTGTCGATGATCGCACCGCGCCGCGCGATCAGATGGCCGTCCGCCGACATCAGGCTGATGCTGGGTGGCGCGATGGGCTTCAGGGACCGGGACAGCGGCGCCGTCACCGCCAGCCAAGCGATGATGACCATCAGCAGCGCCAGCAGCGCCGCCACCACCCATCCGCAGATCTGCAACCGGCGCTTCCATGGGCCGGGCCGGGCAAAGGAACTGGGCGGTCCGGCGCCGAATTCGCGCGGCGGCAGGGCGTCAGGCTCAGGAGTCGGCAGGGGATCGTTCATCGCTTCGGTCATGCTGTGTTATTTGCCTGATACAGTCAAGCATGTCCCTTCGCGGGACAATCCTTAACTAAGAATCGCCATGGTCCAAATGGTAAAGAATCCGTTAACATCCGACTCATGCGAACACGTCCTCTTGTCCTGACGACCGAATCCGCGCGCCATCCGTTCCGCCAGCGGCTGCCGCGCCATGTGCTGCGCCAGACGGGTGAGGCGGGCGACGCCGCGCGTCCCCCGGTCTCCGACGATAATGACTGGAAGCTGTTCATGCTGAGCTTCGGCGCCTTCTTCACGGCCTTTTACAGCTTCATCTTTTAAGGCGCGGAAGGCCTCAATCGCAGGCCTGGTGCAGCGTCCAGGCGATCCACGCGCAGGGCAGGCACAGCGCCGCCACCAGCAGCAACTGGTTGACCACGGACATTCCCGCGATGCTGAGGCTGATGGTGATGAGCGAACCCAGCACCATCGCGCCTGAATTGACGATATTGTTCGCCGCCACCGTCCGCGCCGCCTCGCATTTTTCGACCGTGGTGGTCAGGAAGGCGTAGAGCGGCACGACGAACATGCCGCCGAATGTCGCCACGCTCAGCAGGCAGATCGACAGCGGGATCGCCAGCGGATGCGACAGGAAGCCAGCCAGCGAGAGCATCTGTCCGGTCGATTCCGCCATCCAGAGGTCGCACACGATATGGAAGGCGACGACGCTGATTCCCATGCCGATCACGGAAGCCGGGGCATATTTGGCCGAGACATGCCCGCCTAGAAGCCGGTTGATCGCAATCGACCCGATGGCGATGCCGATGGAGAAAATGCCCAGGAACAGGCTGGCGACCGATTTGTCGGCGGTCAGCACATTCTTCACCAGCGGCGGAAACTGGATGAACAATATCGTGCCCACCGCCCAGAAGAAGCTGATCGCCATGATGGCGAGGTAAAGCCGCCGGATGTGCATCGTTCCCCGCACCAGCGTGACCGAGGAACGGATGATATGAAAGTCGATCGGTTGCCGTTCGAGCAGAGAGGGGGCGGAGGGGACCTGCCGTCCCGACAGCCAGCCAATGACCGCCGTCAGGATGATGCCCGCCGCCGCAGCCTGGATCGGGATGATTCCGGCCAGGATCGTGCCCGCCAGAATCGCGATATAGGTGCCCGCCTCGACCAGCCCGGTGCCGCCCAGCACTTCCTCATCATGCAGATGCTGCGGCAGGATCGCATATTTGATCGGGCCGAAGAAGGTTGAATGCACCCCCATGGCGAACAGCGCGATCAGCAGCAGCGGAATGGCGAGCGTGTGGACCGCGATCCCGCTCCAGATCAGCGCCAGCCCTGCCGCGCCCACCGACATGATGACGATTTCGGCGGCTTTCACGATGCGGATGATGGTCGCCTTGTCCCGCTGGTCCGCCAATTGCCCGGACAGGGCGGACAACAGGAAGAAGGGCAGGACGAACACGCCGGTCGCCAGCGCACTGAACCACGTCTCCGACTTTTCGTCGTTATAGACCGTGTAGACGACGAACAGCACCATCGCGTTCTTGAACAGATTGTCGTTGAAGGCGCCGAGCATCTGCGTGATGAAAAGCGGCAGAAAACGTCGCTTTGTAAGGAGCCTGAAAGAGGCTTGCATGGGCGATGGGGTCTTCTTCGCTGTGGACTTGCGAGGCGGGGTCTAGCCACAGAATGGGGGTCTGTCCAACCCTCCCGTGCGTTAATGCTGTCGGCTCCGCTTGTGCGGCGCGCTTGACTGTGGCAGTCCGCCGCCATGCTGACGCTGCCCAATCTGCTGACGCTTTCGCGGATATTGACCGTGCCCCTGCTTGTCGCGCTGCTCTGGCCGGCGGAAGTGGGTGCGCGCTGGACGACCGGCTATATGCTGGCCTTCGGGCTCTATTGCCTGATGGGGATCACCGATTATTTCGACGGCTATCTTGCCCGCGCGCAGGGGGCGGTGTCGAAACTCGGCATTTTCCTCGATCCCATCGCCGACAAGATCATGGTCGGCGCGGTGATCCTGATGCTGGCGGCGACGCGGGACATTTCGGGTCTGCACATCGTGGCTGCGATGATCATCCTGCTGCGCGAGATCGCCGTATCCGGCCTGCGCGAATTTCTGGCCGGATTGCAGGTGTCGGTGCCGGTGTCGCGTCTGGCCAAATGGAAGACGACGTTTCAGCTCATCGCGCTCGGCGCCCTGATTCTGGCTGGCGCGGTGCCGCAATTCCCCTTCGTGCAGTTGGTCGGCATCGTGACGCTCTGGGCGGCGGCGATCCTGACGCTGATCACCGGCTGGGATTATCTGCGCGTCGGCATCAAGCATATGGATTGAGTGATGGCGAAGCTCACCCTCGTTTATTTCGCCTGGGTCCGCGAAGCCATCGGCCGGGATGAGGAGCAGGTCGAGCGGCCTACGCCGGACGTCACCATCCGCGCCCTGATCGCCGCGCTGGCGGAGCAGGGCGGCGGTCATGCCGAAGCCTTCGCCCAGCCCGAAAAGCTGCGCGCGGCGCTGGACCAGCGCTTCGTGCCGCTCGACAGCCCCATTGGCGACGCGAGGGAAGTGGCGATCTTCCCGCCGGTGACGGGCGGATGAGCCGCGTTTCCATCCAGACGGGGGATTTCGATCCCGCAAACGAACTGGCGGCGCTGGAAGCCTCCGGCGGTGGCGGCGTTGCCAGTTTCACCGGCATCGTTCGGGGAGAGGGCGGGCTGGTCGCGCTCGAACTGGAACATTATCCGGCCATGACGAACGCGCAGGTCGAGCGCATTGTCGAGGAAGCGCTGGAGCGTTGGCCGCTGCTCGGCGTCCGGGTGATCCATCGCTATGGACGGCTGGAGCCGGGCGAGCGGATCGTCTTCGTCGGCACGGCCTCGCGTCATCGCACGGTGGCGCTGGAGGCCTGCGCCTTCCTCATCGATTGGCTGAAATCGCAGGCGCCCTTCTGGAAGAAGGAGCATTTCGCGGATCGCACCGCCTGGGTCGAAGCGCGCGCCGAGGACGACGCCAGGGCCGAGAGCTGGAAGCGTTAAGCCGCTGCGCTGACCTCGGGCTGTTCCGCCGCCTCCCGCAGCAGCTCCGCCAGCAGCCGAAATTCCTTCTCGCGCGGGCTGTTCTTGCGCCACACCAGCGCGATGTCGCGATGCGACCGCTCGGACCGCAGCGGCCGGGCCGTGATCTGGGTATGGTTCAATATCCCACCCGAAATCGCCATTTCCGGCATGATCGTCATGCCCAGCCCATTATCGACCATCTGCACCAGCGTGTGGAGCGAGGTGCCCATCATCATCGCGCTCGCCCGGATTTCGGGCCGATTGCAGGCCGCCAGCGCATGATCCTTCAAGCAATGCCCGTCCTCCAGCAGCAGCAATTTGGTCTCGTCGATCATTTCCGGCGCGATCCATTCGGGCGGATCGCGCGGATCGTCGCGCGGAAAGGCGACATAGAGCCGGTCCTTGAACAGAAACTCGCTGTCCAGTTCCCCGGTCGGGAAGGGCAGCGCCAGCAGCACGCAATCCACACTGCCGTGCCGCAGCGATTCGATCGCCGTCTGCGTCGTCTCCTCCCGCAGATAGAGTTTCAGTTCGGGCCGCTCCGCACGCAGCTTGGGGAGCAGATGGGGCAGCAGGAAGGGCGCGATGGTCGGGATCACGCTCATCCTGAGTTCGCCGGTCAGCGGCTTGCCCGACGCTTGGGCAATGGCGGCCAGTTCCTCCGCCTCGCGCAATACCCGATGCGCTTTCTCGACAATGCGGTCGCCCAGCGTCGTGAAGCGCACCACCCGGCGCGTCCGCTCGACCAGGGTGATGCCGATCAGCGACTCCAATTCGCGAATGCCCGCCGACAGGGTCGACTGGGTCACGAAACAGCTATCCGCCGCCTTGCCGAAATGGCCATGCTCCTTCAGCGCCACCAGATATTGGAGCTGCTTGAGCGTGGGCATGTAGCTCGACATTGATCGCCTTCCTCGATTGGAAGGCCCAATATAAGTGTCTTAGCCGATATATCCAAGCCATTTGGCGACGCCGAACAGGGACGTCAGGGTCAGGATCGTTCCCACGGCGATGAACAGGGTGCGCGGCGCCACATGCCGGGCCAGCATCGCGCCGAAGGGCGCCGCGACCACGCCGCCGATCAGCAGGCCGACCGTATAGGTGGTGAAGGTTTCCCAACCCATGTGCAGCAGGAAGGTGATGCTGATCGACAGGGTCAGGATGAATTCGACGCTGTTGACCGTGCCGATGGTGTGGCGCGGGCTGGACCCCTGGATCAGCAGGTTCGACGTCACCACCGGGCCCCAGCCGCCACCGCCCGTCGCGTCCATGAAGCCGCCGACCAGCCCCAGCGGCGCGACCCATTTGGGATCGCGCGCCTGCGGCGGGAAATGGAAGCCGCGCCAGACCAGATAGACGCCGATCCCGGTCAGATAGAGTTGCACGAACGGCTTGATGACCGCGCCATCGACATGAACCAGCAGATAAGCGCCGGTGACCCCGCCGATCACGCCGGGAATGATGAGCCGCGCGAACAGCCGCCAATCGACGTTACGATGCGCGATATGGCTGATTGCGGACACGCCGGTGGTGAAGGTTTCCGCCGCATGGACGCTGGCCGAAGCCTTGCTGGGCGGCAGGCCGAGCGCCAGCAGCAGCGTGCTGGAGATCACGCCATAGGCCATGCCCAGTGCGCCGTCGATCATCTGCGCCCCGAAACCCACGAGGATGAACGGCAGTATTTCGGCGAAATTGGCGATAAAGCTGTCGGTCATCCATCGGCCCCTGTCTTGAATTGTCTATCGCCTTGGTAGGTATATCATCAAGTACCAAGAAACTTTCTGTTTTATCGAGCGAAGCCGAAATAGCCGCACATCTGGAAAATTCATCCCTTTGTGCTTATGTACCGATTGGTCGGTTTCCAAAGGGGCGCTGCATGTTGCGCAATCTTATTGCTTATCTGGACTCGGTCAAATCGCGCGATCCCGCGCCGCGTTCGCGCGCCGAGATATTGTTATACCCCGGCGTCTGGTCGCTGGCCTTCCATCGCGTGGCCCATCGGCTTTACGGCGCGCGGCTGTTTTTCCTGGCTCGGGCGGTGAATCATTTCTCGCGCTTCCTGACCGGTAACGACATTCATCCCGGCGCCCGCATCGGAAAGCGCTTTTTCATCGACCATGGCTTTACCGTGATCGGAGAGACGGCGGAGATTGGCGATGACGTCACCCTCTATCAGAATGTGACGCTGGGCGGCACCGATCCGGCGAACGGGATTGCGGGCAAGCGTCATCCCACGCTGGAGAATGGCGTCATCGTCGGCTCGGGCGCGCAGGTATTGGGTCCGGTGCGCGTCGGCGCCCGTGCCCGCGTGGGCGCCAATGCCGTCGTCACCAAGGATGTGAAGGAAGGCGCGACCATGGTCGGCATCCCCGCGCGTCCCATGCTGGTCGACGTCACCGCCTATCAGCGCGACTTCCTGCCCTATGGCACGCCCTGTTCGGACTGTTTCGACCCGGAAAAGCAAAAGCTGGAACTGCTCCAGTGCGAGGTCGAGCAATTGCAGAAGCGCCTTGCTGAGTTGATGGCGGAACGGGGCCGGACGCCGGACGACGATGCGCCTCTGTTCAAGGAGCGTGGCCGCGCCTGATGAGCAATGTGACGCCGTTCCCGTCGCAGGCGGCCCAGGGTGCAGGGGCTTCAGCCAGCCAGATCGGTTTCGATCGTCTCGAACTTCAGCGGATCATGGATCTTTACGGCCGGATGGTGGCCGCCGGTCACTGGCGCGACTATGCGTTGGATATGGGCCGTGAAGCCGCCATTTTCTCCGCCTTCCGCCGCGCCGCTGAACGGCCTGAATTCCGTATCGAAAAGCGTCCCGCCCTGCGCCATCGGCAAGGCATGTGGGCGCTGATCGGTGAAGCGGGCAATGTGCTGAAGCGCGGAGCCGAGTTGCAGGGTGTGCTCGCCCCGGTCGAACGGCGGCTGCTCAAGATCGTTGGCGAATAATTTTCCCGGCTCTGCCGTTACGACAACCGGCGCATCCCGCGATCAGCCCGGTCATCGCCACAAATTTCACCTTTTGCTGCGATTGCGCTGATGATAGCGCCCTGTTCCGAAGACCATCAAGGAGAGACCCGTTCATGAGCTTGCCGGCATTGCTGAAAGGCCGTTTGTCCCTGCCGCTGATCGGCTCACCGATGTTCATCGTGTCGCAGCCGGCGCTTGTGATCGCCCAGTGTCGTGCCGGGATCGTGGGTTCCTTCCCCTCGCTCAACGCCCGCCCGTCCGGCGTGTTCGAACAATGGCTCCAGCATCTGAACGAAGCTCTGACGGACAAGGACGCACCCTTCGCGGTGAACCTGATCGTCCACAAGACCAATGACCGGCTGGAGGAGGACCTTGCCCTCTGCGTCAAATATCGCGTGCCGATCGTCATTACCTCGCTGGGCGCGCGGGAGGATGTGAATCAGGCGGTGCACAGCTATGGCGGCATCGTCCTGCATGACGTCATCAACAATGTCTTCGCGCGCAAGGCGATTGAAAAGGGCGCCGACGGCCTGATCGCCGTTGCGGCGGGGGCGGGCGGTCATGCCGGCACCCTGTCGCCTTTCGCGCTGGTGGAGGAAATTCGCAGCTGGTTCGACGGCCCGCTGGCGCTTTCGGGTGCGATCGCGACGGGCCGCTCGATTGCGGCGGCGCGGATGATGGGCGCGGACTTCGCCTATATGGGTTCCTCCTTCATCGCGACGCAGGAAGCCAATGCCGAATCGGGTTACAAGCAGATGATCGTCGACAGCGGCGCGAATGATATCGTCTATTCGGATTTCTTCACCGGCGTTCTCGGCAATTATCTGCGCCCCAGCATAAGCGCGGCCGGTCTCGATCCCGACAAGCTGCCCAAGGCGATGGACATGGATTTTGCCAAGCTGTCGGGCGGCGAAAAGAAGGCCTGGCGCGACGTGTGGGGCGCGGGGCAGGGAATCGGCGCGATCCGGCAGGTCCAGCCCGCTGCCGACTTCATCGCGCAACTGAAGGCGGAATATGAAGCCGCCGTCTCAGCCTTCAATTCCTAGGTTCCTGCGTTGGTTTGCGCCTGCAGGAGCATGACGCAAATCAGGATGAGGTCAGAAATTCGTGCAGTTCGACCATGAAGCGGTCGAACTGGTCATGATGCAGCCAATGGCCGGCCTGTGCGAATTCGACCAATCGGGCGTCCCGAAAATGCGCGGCGCGTCCATCCTTCACCGGATTGGACGCCCAACTGTCCAGTCCCAGGCAGAGCAGCGTCGGGCAGGCGATCCGGCTCCAGAACTGGGGCAATTCGGCGTCGCTCCCGGCCTGCGGCGCCATGTCATGCAGATAGGGATCGAATTTCCAGCGATAGCTGCCATCCTCGTTGCGATTGACGCCATGGATGGTGAGATGCATCGCCTGCTCGACTGACAGATGGTCGTTCCGTTCCCGCATGCGCGCCACCGCTGCCTCGATGGTCGGATAATGCCGTCTTGTGTGGCGCGCGCGTTTTTGCCGCTTCCCGATCCAGTCCAGCCATTGGTCGGGCGCCGGTTTCTGCGCCCTTTCCGCGATGCTGTTGGGCGACAGGCCAAGCCCTTCTATCGCGACGATTCTGGCGACCTTTTCCGGGAACAGCCCGGCATAGCGCAGCGCGATCGATCCGCCCAGCGAATGGCCGACCAGAATCACCGGGTCCCGCCCCAATTGTTCGACCAGTTGCGCCAGATCATAGACGTAATTGGCCATCATATAGGAGCCTTCGGCCGACCAGGCGCTGTCGCCATGACCGCGCAGATCGGGGACAACGACATGATAGTCCTTCGCCAGCGCCCGCGCCGTCCAGTCCCAACTGCGCGCATGATCGAATCCGCCATGCACCAGGATCAGCGTCGGCGCCGAACTGTTGCCCCAGTCCAGATAGTGCAGGCGCATCCGCAACGATGTGTAGAAATGCGACGTTGGGGCGGCTGACGTACTCATGCGGTCCTGCTGAGAGGGAGGGAAGGGGCGGACGACGTTCATGCCTCTTTGGCAAACTTCCTCGCGGTTGCAAGGGTAGAGCAGCAAGAAATGCCTTGTTTTACACCAGTTTCCTCAAACTTCGGTAAAGATGGGGAAAAGGATCAGCGGTCGTCCGAATGAGCGGCCAGGCGGAGCAGCCGCTGACTGCCCTGCGCCGTACTGGTGACGATCCGCGCCAGTTCCGCCTGCTTGAAGGGTTTGTCCAGCCTTGGCCGGTTCGTCATATGCGGCGGCAATTCGGCAAAGCCGGTGATGATGATCACGGGCAGGCCCGGCAGCCTTTCGTCGATCGCGTCTGCCAACTGCGCGCCGGTCATGCCCGGCATGGCATAATCGGTGATGACCAGATCGACATTGCCCTCCTCCAGCATCCGCAGCGCATCGGCGCCCGATGCCGCCAGGAACACCGTATGGCCCAGCTCCTCCAGCATGCCCGCGGTGTTGGTCAACACCAGATCGTCGTCGTCCACCGCCAATATGACCAGCGGTTCGCTTGCTTCGATGAAGGCGGCGTCGTCCGTCCGGACCGCCTCCGGTGCCGCCATGTCCTGAACCGCGACTGGCAGCCAGAGCGATACGGTCGTTCCGTGCCCCAATGTGCTGCTGATGGTCAGTGACCCGCCGCATTGCTCGGCAAAGCCATGAACCATGGACAGGCCCAGCCCCGTCCCCTTGCCGACACCCTTGGTAGTGAAGAAGGGCTCGCGCGCCCGCTCCAGCGTCGCCTCGTCCATCCCTTCGCCTTCATCCACGATCGACAGCCGGACATAGTGGCCACTCTCATGATCGGACCGCGGGTTTCCCGGCAGTATCGTTTCGGCTCCCTCAATGATGATGCGCCCGCCCTGCGGCATGGCGTCGCCTGCATTGACCGCCAGGTTGAGCAGCGCCAGTTCCAGTTGCGACGGATCGGCATAGGCAGGGGCGAGGTGCAGGGGAAAGCGCGTTTCAATCGCGATGCCGCTGCCCAATGTGGTCTTGAGCAGGTCCGCCATGTCCCGCACCAGCGCCACGCAGTCGACGCTTTGCAGCTTCAGCTCCTGCCTGCGGGCAAAGGCCAGCATCCGCTGCGTCAGTGTCGCGCCGCGTTCCGCCGCGGTCATGGCATTGTCGATATAACGCGATACGTCCGCCCCGGCGGCCAGCCGGAGGCGGGCCAGATCCAGACTGCCGACGATCACCGCCAGCAGATTGTTGAAGTCATGGGCGACGCCGCCGGTCAGCTTGCCGATGGCGTCCATCTTCTGCGACTGGAAGATCGCCTCGCGCGCTTCCTCCAGCGCCAGTTGCGTCTCCCGCCTTTCGGTGAGGTCGCGGGTGATCTTGGCGAAGCCGATCAGCGTGCCGTTGGGATCGCGAATAGGGTCGATGACGACATTGGCCCAGAATCGTGATCCATCCTTGCGCACGCGCCACCCTTCGGCCTCGAAATGGCCTGTCTTTTCGGCGGTTGCCAGCGCCAGAGCGGGGATGCCAGCCGCCTGATCCTCCGGCGTGTAGAACAGGGAAAAGTGTCGGCCGATGATCTCTTCGGCTTCATAGCCCTTGAACCGGCGCGCCCCGGCGTTCCAGCTGGCGACGATGCCGTCGGTCGACAGCATGAAGATCGCATAATCGGTGATGCTCTGGACCAGCAATTCAAAGCGGTTTCCAGACCATGCAGGTTCCACCGCGCTCATGGACGGTCCTCGTGGGATTTCCGGGGGCATGCACCATGACAACGCGGGCCTGTCGCGAACGTTCCGCAATCGAAAGCGGTTGTCGTGCGTGGGGCGGCTCCTCCGCGCCAGGGCCGTGCCCAACCGCTGATGTCGAAAAATTCTCGCCGGGGATGTCGTTGACGCCATTCGCATCAACGGCTAAGCCGCGTTTCACCCAGGCGGGTGTAGCTCAATGGTAGAGCAGAAGCTTCCCAAGCTTACGACGAGGGTTCGATTCCCTTCACCCGCTCCAATTTCCCGAAATCGCCGTTCACCCCACCTGTCTTTTGGCAAGCTTCCTTGCCAGCGTCCGCCGGTGCATGCCCAGCCGCCGGGCCGCTTCGGAAATGTTGAAGTCGCTGTCCTTGAGCACCTCATGGATATGCTCCCATTCCAGCGTTTTAATGGAGGTCGGGCGCGGCGCCAGCGGGGTCGAGGGGTCGCCCGACGACCGTGAAAAGGCCGCTTCGATATCGTCGGTGTTGGACGGTTTGGCGAGATAGTTGGACGCGCCGAGCTTGATCGCGTCCACGGCCGTCGCGATGCTGGCAAAGCCGGTCAGCACCACGATCAGCATTGCCGGATCATGGGCATGCAGCGTCTGTACGCACACCAGCCCCGATTCCGCGCCCAGCTTCAGGTCCACCACCGCATGGGTCGGCCTGTGGTCGGCGAGCAGCGTCACCAGCGACGCATGATTGTCCGCCGTCAGCACGGTATAGCCGCGCCGTTCGAACGAGCGCTTCAGCGTCTTGGCGAAGGCCTCGTCATCCTCGACCAGCATCAACAGGCGTTCATGGCTCACCCAATGTCTCCTCTTCCAGCCCGACCGTGCCCAGCGGCAGGCGCAGCAGGATCAGCGCCCCGCCATCCGCGCCATTGCTGGCGCTGACGCTGCCGCCCAGTTTGCGCACCACATTGACGACGAGGAAGAGGCCGAGGCCGTGGCCTTCCTTGCCCTTGCTCGACCGATAGGGCTTGCCGAAATCCTCCAGCATCTCGCTGGTGAAGCCGCTGCCATTGTCGCGCACCGCGATGTTGAGCGACGTGCTGTCGCGCCCGACGAGCAGGTCGATATAGCTCGCACCGGCCTCCCGCGCATTGTCGAGCAGATTGCCGATCGCCTGCCGGATCACTGGATCGGCGATGATGCGGGGATAGTCATGCGGGCCGAAGTCGCAGCGCAGCGGCATCCCCGGATTGGCTTTGCGCCAGTCGCTGGCGATGCCGTCGATGAATTCCCGCACATTGGTGATCGCGGGCGCTTCGCCCCGCGCTTCGCCGGAGGAGAGGAGGATGCCCGTCACGATTTCCTTGCAGCGCCCGACCGCCGCCTGCATTTCCTGCACTTCCTCGACCAGGGCGGGATGGTCGGTGATTTCCGGCATATGCCGCCAGTCACCCAGCACCACCGCAAGTTGGGATAGGGGGGTGCCCAGTTCATGCGCGGCGCCCGAGGCCAGCAGTCCCATGCGGACGATATGCTCCTCTTCCGCCGCCTGCTGCCGCAGCTTCGCAAGATAGGCATCCCGTACCTGAAGATTGCGCGTCACCGGCAGCACGAACAGCACCAGCAGCACCGCGATCATGGTGAGGCAGATCCAGGTGCCGACGATATGCAGGTCGAACAAATGTCCTTCCAGAGCGCCGCTCAGGTCCAACGGCCGGTAGTGCAGCGCCAGCAACCCCGCGCAGAGCGCCGAGACGAACACGATCCCCCAGATGCTCCAGCGGTCGAGTAGCACCGCGCCCAGCGCGACCTGCACCAGATAGAGCGAGATGAAGGGATTGGTCGCCCCGCCGGACAGGTACAACTGCGCCGTCAGCAACAGCACGTCGAACAGCAGCGACAGGAACAGTTCGGCATGGGACACGTCGGTCCGCTTGCGCAACGCGCCGAAGCTGAGGGCGTTCATCAGGATCGCCATGCCCGCCACCAGCAGCATAGGCGCGATCGGCAGGTGAATGCCCATGCCGAAATGCACCGTCAGGATGGTGATGAGCTGCCCCGCGATCGCCAGCCAGCGCAATTGCACCAGCAGCGCCAGATTCTTGCGGCCCGCGGCATCGGCCGGCCACTGGCTGGGCTGCCAGAGGGTGCTGATGGGCAGATTCCGGCTCATCCCCGGCGGTCTTTCCACTCCTGGCGCATGACATAGATGTAGGCGCTGGCGATCATCGTCGCCAGCACGAACCATGTGACGGCATATTGCAGATGGTTGTTGGGAAATGTGACGACGGTCAGGCCGCCGACGGGTAGGCTGTCGGGACCGCAGGCGGCGTCGGCATCGATGAAATAACCGGCGAGTGGTCCCTTGATTCCGCGCGCGGCGCCAATGGCCGTCACATCGCGGGAATACCAGCGGTCCGCCGCCGGATCGTTGGAACGCAGGAAGCCGCCGCCCGGCTCGTTCAGACGCAGCAGGCCCGCAAGCTGCACTTCGCCCAGTGGCCGCGCATAATCCTTGCGGTTTTCAGGCGGCACGAAGCCGCGATTGACGATCACGGTAAAGCCCTGGTCGGTGGCGAGCGGCGTCAGTACCCAGAAACCTGGGCCGCGCACGGTCACGGCCTGTACCAGAGCAGCCTTGTCATGAAGGAAATGGCCCGAGATGCGCACCCGGCGATATTCATCGGTCTTTACGGCGACGCGGGGAGCGGGAACGGGGCGGGCATGAATCCGCGCATCGACGCGGGCGATCAGGTCGCGCTTCCAGCTCAGGCGCTGGATCTGCCAGGCGCCCAGGGCGCAAAATCCGGCGAAAAAGAAAAGGGCGATCAGCGTCAGGCCGATCGGAAAAGCCGGGGAGCGCCGGCGGCGCTCCCCAGTCCCGGATGCTGTCACGGCATCTCGCTCATCTGCTTCATCGCGGACATGTCCGCGTGCGGCATCATGTTGTTGTTGAGGTGGTACATGACCCACAGTGATCCCGACAGGACGATGACGACCAGAACGACGGTCAATATCATCGCCATGAATGACCAGCCGCCTTCGACGCGGGTGTTCATGTGCAGGAAGTAGATCATGTGGACGACCACCTGCACGGCGGCGAAGCCCATGATGACCACTCCGGTCAGTTGGGGATCGTTCAGCACGCCGGTCATGACCAGCCAGAAGGGAATGGCCGTCAGGATCACCGACAGGCCAAAACCGATCATGTAGCTGCCGAAGCTGCCGTGCGAGTGACCATCGTCATGATGATCGTCGTGGTGGCCGTGGCCACCATGAGGATGGACTGCGTCTTTCACCGGAGCACTCCCATCAGATAGACAAAGGTGAAGACGCCGATCCAGATGACGTCAAGGAAGTGCCAGAACAGGGAAAGGCACATCAGGCGGCGCTTGTTGGCCGGGATCAGGCCCTTCTTCGCGACCTGCACCATCAGCGTGATCAGCCAGATCGAACCGAAGGTGACGTGCAGACCGTGGGTGCCGACCAGCGTGAAGAAGGATGACAGGAACGCCGAACGCCATGGACCCGCGCCCTCATGGATGAGGTGCGAGAATTCGTAAAGTTCGATGAACAGGAACGCACCGCCGAACAGCAGCGTGACGAACAGCCAGCCCTGCGTGGCGCTGACCCTGTTCTTTTCCATGGCCAGCATGGCGAAACCATAGGTGATCGACGAGAACAGCAGCATCGCGGTGTTGAGCGCGATGAGCGGCAGGTCGAACAGGTCCTTGGGGCCGGGGCCGCCGGCATAGCTGCCGCCGAGCACGGCATAGGTGGCGAAGAGGATGGCGAAGATGAGACAGTCGCTCATCAGGTACATCCAGAAGCCCAGCATGGTGCTGTGGCCTTCGTGGAGGTGGGGTTCCTCGGGCAAATGATATGCCCGAGGTTCCATCGTTGCAGTTGCGCTGCTCATGAGTGTCACACTCCCGCCGCGAGGATTCGCGTGCGCTCTTCCTCGGTGCGCGTCACCACATCCGCCGGGATGTAGAAGTCGCGCTTGTAGTTGAAGGTATGGCCGATGGCGACCGCGATCATCCCGACGAAGCTGAGGCCGGCAAGCCACCAGATGTACCAGATGAGCGAGAAGCCGCAGAGCGTCGCCAGAGCGGCGAGGATGACGCCCGCGCCCGTGCTGCTCGGCATGTGGATCGCCTGATAGCCCGACAGCGGACGCTGGTAGTTGTTCCGCTTCATGTCGGCCCAGCTGTCGGTGTCATAGACCACCGGCGTGAAGGCGAAGTTATACTCCGGCGGGGGCGAGCTGGTCGCCCATTCCAGGGTACGGCCATCCCAGGGATCGCCCTCCACCTTCAGTTCGTCGCGCTTCCAGATGGAGACGGCGAACTGCACCAGCATCGCACCGATGCCTGCCGCGATGATGGCGGCGCCGATGGCGGCGATGATGAACCAGATGTGCAGCGACGGATCGTCGAACACCCGCATGCGGCGGGTCACGCCCATGAAGCCCAGAATGTAGAGCGGGGTGAAGGCCAGCCAGAAACCGACCTGCCAGCACCAGAAGCTCACCTTGCCCCAGAACTGGTTCAGCCTGAAGCCGAACGCCTTGGGCCACCAATAGTTGATCGCCGCGAACAGGCCGAACAGCACGCCGCCGATGATCACGTTATGGAAGTGCGCGATCAGGAACAGCGAGTTGTGCAGGACGAAGTCGGCTGGCGGGACGGCCAGCATGACGCCGGTCATGCCACCGATGGTGAAGGTCAGCATGAAGGCGACGGCCCACATCATCGGCAGCTCGAAACGGATCTTGCCGCGATACATGGTGAAGAGCCAGTTGAAGAGCTTCGCACCCGTCGGGATCGAGATGATCATCGTCGTGATGCCGAAGAAGCTGTTGACGCTGGCGCCCGAGCCCATGGTGAAGAAGTGGTGCAGCCACACGAGGTACGACAGCACCATGATGCAGCAGGTCGCGTAGACCATCGACGTGTAGCCGAACAGACGCTTGCCGCAGAAGGTCGAGACGACTTCCGAGAACACGCCGAACAGCGGCAGGATGAGGATGTAGACTTCCGGGTGGCCCCAGATCCAGATGAGGTTGACGTACATCATCGGGTTGCCGCCGAAATCATTGGTGAAGAAGGCGGTGCCCGCATAGCGGTCGAGCGACAGCAGGGCGAGGGTGGCGGTCAGGATGGGGAAGGAAGCGACGATCAGGATGTTCGCGCAGAGCGAGGTCCAGGTGAACACCGGCATCTTCATCAGCGACATGCCGGGCGCGCGCATCTTCACGATGGTCGCGATCAGGTTGATGCCCGATAAGGTTGTGCCGACACCGGCCACCTGTAGTGCCCAGATATAATAGTCGACACCCGTGGCCGGGCTGTAGGCCAGTCCCGACAGCGGCGGATAGGCGAGCCAGCCGGTCTGGGCGAACTCACCCAGGAACAGCGAGATCATCACCAGCACCGCGCCGCCCGTGGTCATCCAGAACGAGAAATTGTTCAGGAAGGGGAACGACACGTCGCGCGCGCCGATCTGCAACGGGACGATATAGTTCATCAATCCGGTGATGAACGGCATCGCCACGAAGAAGATCATGATGACGCCGTGTGCGGTGAACACCTGATCATAGTGATGGGCGTTGAGGTAGCCCTCTGACCCGTTGAAGGCCAAAGCCTGTTGCAGTCGCATCATGACCGCGTCGGCAAAGCCGCGCAGGAACATGATGAGGCCCAGCACCATGTACATGATGCCGATCTTCTTGTGGTCGACGCTGGTGAACCATTCCTTCCAGAGATAGCCCCAGAGCTTGAAATAGGTGAGCGCCGCGACGACTGCCGCGCCGCCCAGCACCACCGCGACGAAAGTCGCGACGACGATGGGTTCATGCCATGGGAACGCATCCCATGTCAGACGACCGAAGATCATCTGCGTTGTTGTGAGTGTGCCAGTCATGGGCCTTACCGATGCTGCGCGTGCGCGTCAGCGCCGCTGTGAGAAGAGTGATCGGCCGCGGGCGTGGCCGTCGCGCCGGGAGCGTCGGGCGCAGTTTCCTGCTCCTTATTCTCGTCGGCCTGG
Organism: Sphingobium sp. EM0848; assembly: GCF_013375555.1. Lineage (NCBI taxonomy): Bacteria > Pseudomonadati > Pseudomonadota > Alphaproteobacteria > Sphingomonadales > Sphingobiaceae > Sphingobium > Sphingobium sp. EM0848. The sequence continues at coordinate 1,610,871 of NZ_JABXWB010000001.1, read as the reverse complement.
TCGATCACATGGCCGTTGGGGAAGTCATATTTCAGGCCCTGGGTATCCCTGGCCGATTCCTTGCCCGCACCGCCCATCATGTTGACGTGCATCAGCTCGCCCATGCAGCGCTGGCCCGGCTTGGGGCAGAGGTTGACGATCGCATCGAACAGCTTGGGATCGGCGCTGGAGAAGTAAGCGACGGGCGCCTTCTCGCTGGGCCTGGCAAGGGTCAGATAGGTGTTGCGGTCCAGATGGGCGCTGCTGGCCTTCGCCTTGGCGACCCAGGCATCGAAACCGGCCTGGTCCACCGCCTTGTAGGCAAAGCGCATATGGCTGAAGCCCGCGCCCGAATAGTTGGCGGAGAAGCCGATGCTGCCGACCGGCTTGTTGGCGACGGCGTGAAGCTGCGTCTTCATGCCCGGCATGGCATAGATCTGCCCGGCCAGTTCGGGAATGTAGAAGCTGTTCATCACCGTCGATGCCGTGATGTCGAAACGGACCGGCACATTGGTGGGCAAGGCCAGCTCATTGACCGTGGCGACGCCCAGTTCGGGATAGATGAACAGCCATTTCCAGTCGAGCGCGACCACTTCGACCGTCAGCGGTTTCACCTTGGGGTCGATCGCGGTCTTCGCGTCGATCCGGTCCAGCGGCCGATAGGGGTCGAGCTTGTGGGTGCTGACCCAGGTCAGCGCGCCCAGCGCGATGATGATCAGCAGCGGCGCGGACCAGATCAGAAGCTCCAGCTTGGTGGAGTGATCCCAATCGGGATCATAGTCTTTTTCAGCCGCTTCGTTCGCCGCGCGATAGCGCCACGCGAACCAGACGACCAGCGCCATGACGGGGACGACGATGAGGAGCATCAGCGCGACCGAAATCAGGATCAGGTCGCGCTGTTGCACCGCAATATCGCCCGACGGGTTCATCACGACCCAGTTGCAGCCCGCCAGCGGCGCCGCAAGGATCGGAGCGGACCAACGGAAAATCCGGGTCCAGTTGGGTGAGAGAGGGTGTGACATGGGCGCGCGCCTACCCCTTCCGCACAGAGTCGAATAGTGGGCAATTTGTCCCATTGTGCGCAGATGCAAAAAATGCTTGAGGCATGGGATACTGCTTAGACTCTGCGGGTTTTCTGTTATGTTGCCTTTCTGTGGCCACCGGCAGAACACAAAAGCGTTCCGGTGGCTTAGCCAAGGAGCGGATGCCTATGAGTTCACAGGCCATGACTTTCACCTCTCGATCGCTGGAGGATGATGCGCGCCTGATCAATGCGCGGGACCACAGGATCGCGCCGGGTGATATTTCGATCGGAGTCATCATCGGTCGCACCTCCGAATTTTTTGACTTCTTCGTCTATGCCATTGCTTCGGTTATCGTTTTTCCGAGCCTGGTGTTCCCCTATGTCGATGCGTTGACGGGAACTCTCTATTCCTTCGCGATCTTTTCCGTGGCCTTCATCACGCGCCCCATCGGGTCGCTGATCTTCATGGCAATTGACCGGCATTATGGGCGGGGAACGAAGCTGACCGTCGCCCTTTTCCTGCTGGGTGGCTCCACCGCGTCGATCGCCTTTATGCCCGGCTATGTGACCATCGGCAATTACGCTGCGGTGGTTTTGATCATTTTGCGCGCCGCACAAGGCATTGCGCTGGGCGGAACGTGGGATGGTCTGGCTTCGCTGCTGTCGCTTAATGCGCCGCAGCATCAGCGCGGCTGGTATGCGATGGTGCCGCAGCTCGGCGCGCCGCTCGCCCTGCTGGTGGCGAGCGGTCTGTTCGCCTTCTTCCTGCTGTCGCTCTCACGCGCCGATTTTCTGGATTGGGGCTGGCGTTATCCCTTCTTCGTCGCCTTTGCGATCAATGTGGTGGCGCTGTTCGCCCGCCTGCGAATCGTGGTGACGCATGAATTTGAGCGCCTGTTCGAGCAGAGGGACCTTCAGCCGTCCGAAGTGCTGCCGACCGTCCGCGCGGAAGGGCGCAATATCGTCATCGGCGCTTTCGCCCCTCTGGCCAGCTTCGCGCTGTTCCACATGGTCACGGTGTTCCCGCTGAGCTGGGTCGCCCTCTTCACGAACCAGCCCATCGAACGCTTCCTCATCATCGAGATGATCGGCGCGTCGGTCGGTCTTCTCGCTATCGTCGTGTCGGGCTTCGTCGCGGACCAGATCGGTCGCCGTTCGCTGCTCGCATGGTCGGCGCTGGGCATCGCGATCTTCAGCGTCCTGGCACCCGTGATGCTGAACGGCGGGGACCTGGGCGAAGTCGCCTTCATGATCCTGGGATTCATGCTGCTGGGGCTGGCCTTTGGGCAATCCTCCGGCGTGGTCGCCTCCAACTTCGCGACGGAGGCGCGCTATACCGGGTCGGCCTTGACGTCCGACCTTGCCTGGCTGGTCGGCGCGGGTTTCGCTCCGCTGGTCGCGCTGCTTCTGTCGGTGAAGTTCGGTCTTGCCGCTTCGGGGGCCTATCTGCTCTCGGGCGCGTTGGCGACGATGGTCGCACTGTACGTCAACAAGGAACTGGCGGCTCGCGACCGCTAAGGTCCGTGATCGCTCCAAAAAGGGCCGGGGAGACACGCGTCTCTCCGGCCCTTTGCGTTTCAAGGAGCGGTGGACGCGCGCATCCGCGCCAATGCCTTTCGGTCGAACCAGCCGGTCGGGAAAGCCCTTGGCCGGAAGCGCGGCAGCCATTCGCCGTAAAGCATATCCATCCGCGCGGGCAGGCCCGACACGCCTTCGCGGGCCATGATGTCGGAAATGATCCGGTTCTGGAAAAAGCGCACGGAATAGTTGGTCATGCGCCGATATTGCATCCGAAGCGTGGAGGGGTGCAGCAGGCTTACCACCTCGCAGCGGAATCCGGCCTTTTCGCAGGCCAGCACGCGCTCCCGCTCCCAATCGGCATCACGTCCCATATCGGTATGCGCCCAGGCGGCCACCATCCCGTCATCCCCGATCAGATCTTCGGGGAGCCGCAAGCCTTTCGCCCTGATCGCCGCGACGAAACGCCCGGAAAGGGCATAGAGATCACCGAACAATCCCCGCTCGTCGCGCAGGCTCTGCCGATAGGCTTCCACCGACCGTCCGTTGACCGGCATTCCGGCGGCTGCATTGGCATCCGGCCGCGCGGCCAAATCCGCCACCAGGGCATCGAGCGACCCGGCGACGATTTCGGCATCGCCGTCCATGAAGACGACCGCTCTTTCATCGCCGCTCAGCAGGTCATGGACGAAATGGTTCCATGTTCGCGACTTGCCGCCAGCGGCGATGTCATGAACGACGATATGGGATCGTCCCCCGGCCGCTTCCCGCGCCCGCGCGACGGTCGAGTCCGTCGATCCGTTCACCAGCACATGAAAGACCGTATCCGGCCTGTCCAGCGGCAGCGACGCCAGGCAAAGCCCGATCCGCCGCTCCTCCTGATGCGCGAAAATGCCAACCGCGATGCCCATGATCTTCAGCGAAAATCCCAGCCCTGCTGCCCATGCTGCATCAGGTCGAGACCCTCGGCTTCCTCCCGCGCCCCGATCCGGGGCGGAACCACCACCGACAGGATCAACGCGATAATGGCCGAACCCGCCATCGCCCAGAACGCCACCGCCGCGATGCCGATCAACTGCGCGACAAGGGCGCCGCCAAGGCTGATCCCGGCGGCAAAGCCGGCCCCACCCAGCGGGGTCAGGGCAAAGGGTATCAGTAACAGCATGCCCGTCAGGCCGCCTATTCCGTGGATCAGGAAAACATCCGCCGGATCGTCGATCCGCGTGCCCAGCAATGCCTTGCCGACACGGCAAAGGATGGCCGCGATCAGCCCGATCGCCATCGCGCCCCCTGGTCCCACCACCGCTGCCGAGGCGGAAATGGCGACCAGCCCGGCCAATGCGCCCGACACCGGGCTTGTGGCCGTCAACCGGCCTCCGTCGATCCGTTCCACCAGCATCCAGCCGCAGGCGCCTGCGCAAGCGGCGAAATGGGCATTGAGAATGGCTGTAGCGGCCTCATCGGTCGCGCCAAAGGCCCAGCCGCCGACGATTCCCGCCCAACCGACCCACAGCAGCGCGCCGCCCGCAATCCCCAGCACCGAAGCATGTCCGCTGGAGACCGCTCGCCGCTTTCCAACGATCAGCACCAACGCCAGCGCCGAAAAGCCCGCGCAGAGATGAACGACCAGCGCGCCGGCAAAATCCATGACCCCCAGATGCGCCAGCCATCCGCCGCCCCACACCCAATGCACCACGGGTGTATAGACCAGCAGCAGCCAGAGCAGGGCGAAGACCGTCATCCACCCGATTTTCACCCGCTCCGCCACGGCGCCGGGCAACAGGCAGGCGGCCAATATGGCCAACGCCATCTGGAACAGGGCAAAGGCGGATTCCGGCACGGTCAGTCCATCCCGCAACGGTCCCAGATTGGCCAGCAGGATATTCGCGCCGCCACCCAGCCAACTGCTCCCCGGAGCGTAGGCAAGGCTGTATCCGATTATCCCCCAGAGCAGTGAAATCCCTGCGGCCGCCACCAGCCCCTGCACGATCACCGACAGGCTGTTGCGGGCACGGACCAGCCCCGCATGGCGCAGCATCAATCCGGGCATGGCCGCCATCAGCACCAGCATCCCGCACAGGATCATCCAGGCCGTATCGCCGCTGTCGGCCACGGCGACCTGCGCCATGGCCTGCTGGGGCAGCAGCAGCGCGAAAAGAAGGGGAAGGGCAAGGAAAAGACGCATCAGGCAACCCGGCAATCCAGCAAGTCCGGCGCATCGTAACGCAAGCGAAGTAAAGACTTGCCTAACCAATATTTTCCGGAAGGCGGGTGTGGGCGAGGCGAGTCCTCTAATAAGCCTCCCCACCGCAACTGATCCGCCCCGTTCCGCGATTGTCGACGCTGCAAGCCGCCTTGCCGACTACCGTCACATCCCCCGAACCGGATGCCGTCACCTTGGCCGTCACATCGGCGGTCAGCGTGGTCGTGCCTGGCCCGTCATTCGCGACTGCCGCCTGCCGTGCCCGCAGGCCCTCCGCCGCGACCGCGCCCGGCCCGTTCACCCGCAGATTGGCGATCCCGGCGCGTCCGGTCAGGGTCGCCCGTCCGGCACCGGCAACGAACAGATTGAGCTGGTCCAGATCGACCGCCGCCACGCTGACATCGCCATTGCCGCCCAGCACGATATCGCCGCGCAGCCCCTTCATCCGGCTGACCGACACCGATCCGCCGCCCGTCAGCACGATTCGCGCCAGATCGCCGGTCGACAGCCGCAATATGGCTCGCCCGCCGCTTTTCTCACCGGGCTGTGCCTTGGCCATCGTCACGGATAGCGAACGTCCCGACACATCCAGTTTCAGCCGGTCCAGTGCCGCCTGGTCCCCCTCGGCTCGCGCCGAGGCGCCCGCGCCGGTGGTGACGATAACCTCGACCGGCGCATCGATCCGGATCGCGTCGAAGCTGGAGATGGTGAAGCCCCGTGTCGCCGCTCCGGCGGGCGCCGCCAGCGCGATGGCGCCGATCGCGATCAGGGCGCGCAACGTGCTTCGCCTGTTCCCATGCGCCTGATCGTACACTGAGCCTTGCCTTTCACCGTCACATTGCCGGTTCCCATGATGCTGATAGCGACCGCTCCGTCAGAGGCAAGGTCGACATCGCCCGTCCCCTGCACGGCGATATCCGCTTTGCCGGCCTTCAGGCGTTCCGCGTCCACGCTGCCGGTCCCGGTGGTCGAGAATTTGGCGTTCGCCACCGTCCCGGCCAGTTCGACATCGCCCGACCCCGTCAATTCCGCCCCCAATTCCTCAAGTTTGACCGCAGCGATCTTCAATTCGCCCGTCCCGGTGAGCGACAGGTCGAGCGCCTTGCCCTCCGCCCGGTCCAACGACATCTCGCCCGTTCCGGTAAGCTCCAGCGCCTTGACCGCAGGCATGGTGACGCGGATTGTGGCGCCCTTGTCGCTTTCCCACAAACCGGTCGTGCCCGATTTGCGTCCGATCTTCAGCCTGCCCTTTTCGACCCGGATGTCGAGCTTATCTATGGCTTTGGGATCGCCCTCCGGCTTCACGGAAAAGCCATTGCCGATGGTGATGGCGACATCGTCCGGCCCGGTCGCATCGACCGCCGTAAAGTCCTTGAGCGCCGACCAGTCGCTGACCGTCCGCGCCTGATCGGTTCCGGGTTCCGGGCTGCGGCCGCAGGCGCTCGTCATCATCGCCAGCCCGGCCAGCAGCATCAGGGGACGGGGCAGGGGCATCATGCATCTCCATACTGTATTGCCATGATAGTACACAGCGGGGGTGGCGGTTCCAAGCCCCCTTGTTCGTCGCACAGGATCGGGCATGATCGTCGTCAAGCGGTGAGGGGAGTAAGCGATTGATGCGCAAGATGGTTTCCGGGCTTTTTCTCCTCATGACCAGCGCTGCCGCCATGGCTGCCCCGGACGATCGCGCCGCCATCTGGTGGCGGCATGTGCAGACGCTCGCGAGCGACAGCTATGAGGGGAGGGGGGCCGGCAAGCCGGGTTATGACAGGGCGGCGGATTATGTGATCGGCCAGTTGCGCGCGCTCGGTCTACAGCCAGCCGGAACCGACGGCTATAAGCAGCCCATTGCCTTCACCGAGCAGGTCATCCTGCCCGAAGGCAGCAGCGCCCGGCTGATCGGTCCGCAGGGAACGACGCCGCTGTCGATCCCGGACGACATCATCATTTCCGGTAGCGGTGGTCCCGTGCCGCAGGCCATCGATGCGCCACTGGTCTTTGCCGGCTATGGCCTGCATCTGCCGGAGGTCGGCCATGACGATTTCGCCGGACTGGATATCAAGGGCAAGATTGTGGTGGTCGTCTCCGGTGGCCCTGCGAGCATTTCCGGCGCGCTCAAATCCCATGCCCGCTCCGAAAGGGCGAGCTGGCTGGCGCAGCGCGGCGCGCTGGGGCTGATTCAACTGGTCACACCCAAACAGGTCGAAATCCCCTGGGACCGCCGCAGGGCGCTCGCCAGCCAACCGGCATTGTTCTTTCAGGACCCGGCGCTGCGCGATGCCGCCATGCCTTTCCTGAACGCCCAGTTCGATCCGGCGAAATCCGCTCTGCTCTTCGCCCGTTCAGGGCATGATTTTGCGGAAATCGCCGCCGCTGCCGATGCCTCGGCGCCGGTGCCGTCTTTCGCGCTTGCCCAGCATCTTGATGCGCAGGTGGCAGCGCGGCGCGCTGACCTTTCCTCGCCCAATATCATCGCGATCATGCCGGGGACGGACCCGTATCTCAAAAGGGAATATGTCGTTCTTTCGGCCCATCTCGACGGCTATGGCATCGGCACGCCGATCAAGGGCGACGCAATCTATAATGGTGCGCTCGACAACGCATCGGGCGTCGCGAGCCTGATCGAAATCGCCCGCGCCCTGCGCGAAGGCAAGGTCAAACCGAAACGCTCGATCCTCTTCGCCTTCGTGACGGCGGAGGAAAAGGGGCTGCTGGGTTCGAATTATTTCGCCCAGCGCCCGACCGTGCCGCACAAGGCGATGGTCGCCGACCTCAATTTCGACATGGCGCTGCCCATCTTCCCGCTGACCAGCGTGACGCCGATCGGCTACGATCAGAGCAGCCTTGGTCAGGATGCCGCCGCGGTCAGCGCGCAGATGAACCTGCCGATCACGCCCGATCCCTTCCCGGACCGCAATGTCTTCATCCGTTCCGATCAATATAGCTTCATCCGCACCGGCATTCCCGCGCTCTTCTTCAAATATGGCTTCAAGGCGGGCACGCCGGAGGCGGCAATCGAACGGGCGTGGCGCGCCAATATCTACCATTCGCCCAGCGACGATGCGAACCAGCCGGTGATGCCGGCGGAGTCGGTGAAGCTGAACGACTATGTCGCTGCTGTCGCCCTGCGCGTCGCCAATGCTCCAAAGCGCCCGGAATGGAACAGGGACAGCTTCTTCCGCCGCTTTGCCAAATAATATTCCCGCGCTTGATCGTCGAAGGAGAGCCGCCTACACCCCCGGCCATGACCCAAGCTTCCTATCCGGCGCTTCGTCTGCGCCGCACCCGCGCGTCGGCCTGGAGCCGGGCGATGCACGCCGAAAACCGCCTTTCGCCGAGCGACTTCATCTGGCCGCTGTTCGTGACCGAAGGGCGGCAAGTGGAGGAGCCGATCAAGTCGCTTCCCGGCGTGTCGCGCTGGTCGGTGGACCTGATGGTGGAGCGCGCGAAGGAAGCGCAGGCCGTGGGCATTCCCTGCCTTGCCCTTTTCCCCAATACCCAGCCCGAGCGCCGCAGCGATGACGGCGCCGAAGCGCTGAACCCCGACAATCTGATGTGCCGCGCCATCCGCGCCATCAAGGACGCGGTGCCCAATATCGGCATTCTGACCGATGTGGCGCTCGATCCCTATACGGCCCATGGTCAGGACGGCCTGCTCGACGAAGAGGGCTATGTCGTCAATGACGCGACCATCGATATGCTGATCGGCCAGTCGCTCAACCAGGCGGCGGCGGGCGCGGACATCATCGCCCCCAGCGACATGATGGACGGCCGCGTCGGCGCCATCCGCGAGGCGCTGGAGGAGGAAGGCCATGCCAATGTGCAGATCATGGCCTATGCCGCCAAATATGCGAGCGCCTTTTACGGCCCGTTCCGCGATGCGGTCGGCTCCAGCGGTCTGCTGAAGGGCAACAAGAAGACCTATCAGATGGACCCCGCCAACAGCGCGGAAGCGTTGCGCGAAGTCGCCCTTGATATCGCCGAGGGTGCCGACAGCGTGATGGTGAAGCCGGGCCTGCCCTATCTCGACATCATCGCGCGGGTGAAGGATCGGTTCGAAGTGCCCGTCTTCGCCTATCAGGTGTCGGGCGAATATGCGATGCTGGAGGCCGCCGTCGCCGTGGGGGCAGGGGACCGTGACGCACTGGTGCTGGAAACGCTGATGGCGTTCAAGCGGGCCGGCTGTTCGGGTGTCCTTACCTACCACGCGCTCCACGCCGCGCGCCTGCTGGAGCGTTGACGCTCCAGCCTGTCTGTTGCCGCATTTGCCGAGCCGTTGGCCGTAGACGGCCAAGTTGAAATGCTCCTGGGAGCCTGAGAATGACCGATCATCCCGAAGCCACTATCCTGCCCTTCAACGGCAAGACCCCGAAAATCCACCCCAGCGCCTTCATCGCGCCGGGTTGCCGGATCATTGGGGATGTGGAGATCGGCCCCGATGTGAGCATCTGGTATAATTGCGTGATCCGGGCGGACGTGAACTTCATCCACATCGGCGCGCGCACCAATATTCAGGACGGTACGGTCGTCCATTGCGACAGCCCCGGCGACCATATTGATGGCCGCCCGTCCGAGGGCTGGCCCACGATCATCGGTGAGGATGTGCTGATCGGCCATATGGCGATGGTCCATGGTTGCGTGCTGAAGGACCGCGCCTTCGTGGGCCTGGGCGCCATCGTCATGAGCGGCTGCACGGTGGAAAGCGACGCCATGCTCGCTGCGGGCGCGCTGCTGTCACCGGGGAAGACGGTGCCTCACCGCCAGCTCTGGGCGGGCCGCCCCGCCAAATATATGCGCGATCTGTCGGACGAGGTGGTGGTCGACATGCGCGAAGGCGTCGAACATTATGTCCATAATGGGAAAGCGCATAAGGGAGCGGTCAAGGCCGCGTTTTCGCACGGTTGATCTGGCGGGAGCACGGCGAGCCGTACTCCCGCCTTCACAGGATTCACTTTTCAGGGCTGCGCCAGGCGTCCCTTGAGCGCGTCGAGCCGGTCATTCTGCCCATCGACAATCGCCAGCACCGAAGTCCGGGCCGAATCGATGGTATCGATCCCGCCGCTCACCTTGCCTTCGGACACTGCATTGCTGCGTTCGACATAAAGCACGTCGAGGCTCGCGAGCGCGGAAACGCTGTCGTTTCGGGCCGATTCCAGTGCACTGAGCGCCGTCTGCGCCGCCACCCAGGCCTCGCTGGAAACCGCCGATCCTGAAGCCGTGCGCGTCGCCTTGTCCGCCGTCGGCCATGCCTTGTCGAACGCCGCGCCGCCGGCCCGCGCCTGCGCCGTCAGCCGGTCGACATTCTGGACCAATTCCGCTTCCGGCGCGACCGGAGAAGGCGCAGGCGCCGCTTCGGCGATGGGCGCGTCCTCGATTGCCCGCTTGGCGAGCGAGGGATAGCCCTGAAAGGTGCTGGCGCAACCAGACAGGAAAAGGATCAGGGACGGAAGCAGCCGACGCGGGTTCATGATGTGCATCTAGGGTGAGCCGCGCTGCTAGGCAAGCTTAGCGGGGCAGCGCCGCGGCTTCCCGTGCCAGGGCTTCGATCTTCGCCGGGTCGACCGGCCCCTTGGGCACGACCCAGCTACCGCCCACGCATTTGACGAAGGGTTCGGCCAGCCATTTGGGTGCGTTTTCCGCCGTGATCCCGCCGGTCGGGCAGAAACGCGCCCTGTGCAGCGGCGCCGCCAGAGCCTTGAGCGCGGGCAAGCCGCCGGACGTCTCCGCCGGGAAGAATTTGAAGTGCGACAGCCCCATGTCCATGCCGCGCATGATGTCGCCCGCCGTGGCCGTGCCGGGCAGGAAAGGGATGTTCGCCGCGATCGCAGCCTTACCCAGTGGTTCGGTCAGGCCGGGGCTGACGATGAAGCGCGCGCCTGCCTCCATTGCCGCGTCCAGTTGCGCCGGATGGAGGACCGTGCCGGCGCCGACCACGGCGCCCTCGACCTTTGCCATTTCGCGGATCACGTCCAGTGCCGCAGGCGTGCGCAGCGTCACTTCCAGCGCGGGGAGGCCGCCCTTCACGAGTGCTTGGGCAATTGGCAGCGCGTCCTCGACCCGATCGACCACCAGCACCGGGATCACAGGAGCCAGTTCCATCACCTGTTCAACGCTCAAGAACATGTTTTCTTCTCCCGAAAGGCTGCGGTGGCGCCGTACAGCCCGATTTCATCATGCAGGGCCAGGCGGATCGGTACGGACTTCATCAGGCTTTCGAACCGCCCCTTGGCGGTGAAGCGCTGATGGAATCCGCTGTGCGGCAGCCATTCGCGCATCCGCTGGGTCAGGCCGCCAGCCAGCACCACCGAGTGCGGCCCCTGCGCCAGCGCCAGATCGCCCGCGACCGAGCCATAGGACATGCAGAAGCGTTCGAACGCCGCGCGTGCAAATTCGTCCGTGCCGTCGATGGCGGCCTGCCACAGTTCGGCATCCTCCATCAATATGACCCGTTCATGGCCGATGGTTGCCATCGCCTTGTAGATATTGTTGAGGCCGGGGCCTGACACGATCCGCTCGGTCGATACGCGCAGGAATTTGTCGCGCAGATAGGCGAGGATCTTCTCCTCCAGCGGGTCGAGCGGCGCGAAGTCCAGATGCCCGCCCTCGGTCGCGATGACGTGCGGCTCGCCATCGTCGAAGGCGATCATCGCCACGCCAAGACCCGTGCCGGGACCAAGGATCGTCACCCCGCCGTCACGCGGGAAAGGCCTGTCCTCCCCGAGCAGCAAAGGCAGATTTTCCTGCGGCAACCGGGCGACGGCATGGGCCACCGCCTCGAAATCATTGACCAGACGAAGGTGCTTCAGGCCCAGTTCCTCATCCAGTGTATCGGGACGGACCGTCCAGCTGCTGTTGGTCAGTTTGATCACCTCGCGCCCGATGGCGGTAGCGAAGGCGATGGACGCCGAAGTCGGCAGATCGCCGCCTTCATCCTGCGCAAAGGCCGCCCAGCAGCTCTGAAGGCTGGGATAATCGGCCACCTTATATTTGCGCACCTTGCCCAGCGTCGGCACCCCCCGCGCGTCCAGTCTGGCGCGCGCGAAGCGGGCATTGGTTCCACCGATATCGGCTGCGATGATTTCAGTCATATTTTCTCTCCGGCAGCCCTTTCATGAGGTTGCCACGATTCCGCCCGAACCAACGGATGATCTTAAACTTCGGTTTCCATCGCCGCGAGGATGGGCGAAGCGCCGGCCTCGGCCAGATCACTATGGTGCCGGAACAGCGCGAACAATTCGCGGCCGGTATCATAGGGGGCAGGGGGCGCCGCCGGGATGTCCCGCGCATCCCATGTCGCCGCATCGACCAGCGCCGTGACCTCACCCGTCTCCGCGCAGACGCGCACCAGATCGCCATCGCGCAGCTTGCCGATGGGGCCACCGCCCAGGGCCTCGGGCGACAGATGGATCGCCGCAGGCACCTTGCCCGAAGCGCCCGACATGCGTCCATCGGTGAGCAGCGCCACGCGGAAGCCGCGATCCTGCAAAACGCCCAGCGCCGGGGTCAGCTTATGCAACTCCGGCATGCCGTTGGCTTTTGGCCCCTGAAAGCGCACGACGACCACGACATCGCGCTCCAGTTCGCTCGCCTTGAAGGCACGCAGCACATCGTCCTGATCGTGGAAGACCGCTGCCGGGGCCTCGATGGTCCAGCGCTCCTTGTCGACCGCGCTCACCTTCATGACGCAGCGGCCGAGATTGCCCGACAGCAGCTTCATGCCCCCATCCGCGCTGAAGGGGTTGGATACCGGCCGCAGGATCGCTTCATCCCGCGATTCCGGCACGTCCTTCCAGACCAGCGCGTCATTCTCCAGCACCGGCTCCTTGCCATAATCGGTCAGGCCTTGGCGCGCGACGGTCGGAATGTCGCCATGCAGCAGGCCGTTGCCCAGCAGTTCGCGGATCACATAGCTGATGCCGCCCGCCGCATGGAAATTATTCACATCGCCCGATCCATTGGGATAGACCCGCGCCAGCAACGGGACGACATCTGAAATCTCCGCAAAATCGGTCCAGTCGATATGGATGCCCGCCGCCCGCGCCATGGCGGGCAGATGGATCGCATGGTTGGTCGACCCGCCGGTCGCCATCAGGCCGATGATCGCGTTGACGATCGCCTTCTCATTCACGCAATGGCCAAGGGGACGATAATCCTCGCTGTCCCAGCCGATGCGCGACAATTGATGCACCGCCGCCCGCGTCAGTTCCTGCCGCAATTTGGTGCCCGGATGCACGAAGGAGGCGGCGGGCATGTGCAGCCCCATCATCTCCATCATCATCTGGTTCGAATTGGCCGTGCCATAGAAGGTGCAGGTTCCCGCGCCATGATAGCTGGCGCTTTCGGATTCCAGCAATTCCTCCTTGCCCACCTTGCCCTCGGCATAGAGCTGGCGGATGCGCACCTTCTCCTTGTTGGCGAGGCCTGAGGGCATCGGCCCGGCGGGAATGAAGATGGTCGGCAGATGCCCAAACCGCAGCGCGCCGATCAGCAGGCCCGGCACGATCTTGTCGCAGATGCCCAGCATCAGCGCGCCTTCGAACATCGCATGGGAGAGGGCAACCGCCGTCCCCAACGCAATGGTGTCGCGGGAGAAGAGCGACAGGTCCATGCCCGCCTGCCCCTGCGTCACGCCGTCGCACATGGCCGGAACGCCGCCCGCGACCTGCGCGGTGCAGCCGACCTCCCGCGCTGCGATCTTGATCTGTTCCGGGTAGCGGCCATAGGGCTGATGCGCCGAAAGCATGTCATTATAGGCGGTGACGATGCCGAAATTCATCGCCGCTCCGGTGCGGATGACAGCCTTGTCTTCGCCGCTCGCGGCAAAGCCATGGGCAAGGTTCCCGCACGAAAGCTGGGCGCGGTTGGTCCCCGCATCCCGCCCGCGCTCGATCAGGCTCAGATATTTGAGGCGCGAAGCGGCGCTCCGCTTCGTAATGCGTTCGGTGACCCTGGCGATCACCGGATGAAGATCAGTCATTCCAGCTTGCTCCGTCACGTTCGATTAGGGCAATCGCTGAAGACGGTCCCCAGTTCCCCGAAGAATAGGGCGAAGGCTTCACGCCTGCGTCCTTCCACCCGTCGATGATCGAATCGATCCAAGTCCATTGCGCCTCGACCTCATCACGGCGCACGAACAGCGTGGCGTCCCCGGCCAGCAGGTCCAGTATCAGCCGCTCATAGGCAATGCGGCGGCGCTGCCCGGCAAAGGCGGCGGTCAGCGACACGTCCAGCGTCACTTCCTCCAGACGAACCTCGCGCTCCAGCCCCGGCCTTTTGGTCATGATGAGCAGGCGGATATATTCCTCCGGCTGCAACCGGATGATCATCGTATTGGGCTCCAGCCCTGAGCCATGGCCGTTGCGGCCGAAAATCGAATGGCGCACGGGCTTGAACTGGATGATGATTTCCGATTGCCGCGCAGGCATGCGCTTGCCGGTGCGCAGATAGAAGGGCACGCCCTGCCATCGCCAATTGTCGATAAACGCCTTCAGCGCCACGAACGTCTCGGTTTCGGAAGGCTTGCCCAGTTCGTCGGCATAGCCGGTGACGATCTGCCCCTGCACCGCGCCCGGCGTATATTGGCCGCGCACGCTATGGGTCTTGACGGTTTCGGCGGTCATCGGCCGCAGCGAACGCAGCGCCTTGACCTTCTCGTCGCGCACCGCTGTCGGGTCCATGCGCGCGGGAGGCTCCATCGCGATGATCGACAGAATCTGGAGGACGTGATTCTGCACCATGTCGCGCAGCGCGCCGACGCCGTCATAATAGGAGACGCGGCCCTCCAGCCCCACCGTCTCGCCCACGGTGATCTGCACATGGTCGATGGCGGTGGCGTTCCACAGCGGCTCGAACATCACATTGCCGAACCGCAGGGCGAGCAGGTTCTGGACCGTTTCCTTGCCCAGATAATGGTCGACACGGAAAATCTGGTCCTCGGCGAACAGAGCGCCGATGCCGTCATTGACCTCTCTGGACGATGCCAGATCCTTGCCGATGGGCTTTTCCATCGCGATTCGCGTCCGGGGCGTGATGATGCCAGCTTCGGCCAGCCCCTGAGCGGTCGGCGCGAAGAGGGAAGGAGGCGTCGACAGATAGACGGACACACCCTTGTCCAGCCGGCCGTCCAGTCGCTTTGCCAGCGCCTGGAACTGATCGGCATTGCCTGCTTCGACCGGCTGATAGACGATCATGCCGCAGAGCCTGCCGGCCATCTCCGTCTCATAGCGGTCGGCGGCCAGGAATTTCCTGAGCGCCTTGTCGATATCGCTGCGGAACTGCTCGTCCGTGAAATCGGAGCGGCCCGACGCGACGATCATGAAATCGTCGGGCAACAACCCATCGGCCAGCAGATTGTAGAGCGAGGGGAAGATCATCCTGTGCGCTAGGTCGCCCGTGGCGCCAAACAACAGGAAGGTAGCAGACGGCTCGGTCAAAGGTTGTCCCTTTTCCGCTTGAGCGATTTCCAGGCGGGCGGATACCCGTTGGCCGGAAATCGCGTTGACAAAGAACCGGATAGGCCGGTCCAATATGATTGGGCCGGTTGTCCGATATTTTCAGGTCTGCACGAAGCTGCCCTTATACCCTGCGGCACTCGTTACGCAAGCAGGCTATCGCCGCAGCGTTCATCTCGCAACTGCGAGAAGAGCAAGGCATGGATTTTTGGCTGGACGCGGGTCTTTGATTTTGCCATTTGCGCTCAACCATGACGCGGGCGTGGTGAAACTGGTAGACGCGCCGGACTCAAAATCCGGTTCCGAAAGGAGTGTCGGTTCGATTCCGACCGCCCGCACCATCCTCTCAATCACTGTCGGATGTATTGGCGTTGACCGCGCAGGTCGTTGCGCGCGCAAAAAAAGCCCGGCAACCATGGCTGCCGGGCTAGGGAAAGCCTTCACAACGTAAAAGCTTCGGGTCGCATCGCCGCGATTAACCATAAATCGTTGCGATGCCAGAATAATTTTCAGTTCCATCCAAAATGGATCAATTCGTCGCCGTTACGGCCTGCGCCTTGAACCAGGGAATCATCCGCCCGATCGCATCCTCCACCCGGTCGGTCGACACGGCAAAGCTGAAGCGGATATGCCGATGTCCGTCCACCGGATCGAAATCGATCCCCGGCGCCGTCGCCACCCCGGTTTCGCGCAGCAGCTTCTGACAGAAGGACAGGCTGTCGTGGGTCAGATGACCCACATCCGCATAGATGTAGAAGGCGCCGTCCGGCGGCGCGATCTCCTTCAGGCCCAGTGCTGGCAGGGCGGCGAGCAGCAATTCCCGGTTCCGCCGATAGGTCGCGACATGCCCCTCCAACTCATCGACGCAATCGAAGGCCTTCAGACCCGCATGTTGCGCCAGGGAAGGCGGCGTCAGGAACAGATTGCCCATTCGCGCCCGCGCCGTGTCGATCAACTCGGGCGGAAAGACCACCCAACCCAGCCGCCATCCGGCCATGGAAAAATATTTGGAAAAGCTGTTCACGATCACCGCGTCCGGCGCGAATTCCAGCATCGACCGCGCCGGATCGCCATAGCTCAGCCCATGATAGATTTCGTCCGACACGATCCTGATGCCGCGCGCCCGGCAGACGTCAGCGATTCGCGCCATTTCCTCCGCAGGGATGATGGTTCCGGTGGGATTGGCCGGGCTGGCGATGATGGCTCCATCTGGTGCGGGTTCCAGCGCCTCCAGCGCCGCCGCGCTGATCTGATAGCGTTCCGCCGGACCGCAATCGACCTCTAGCGGTTCCAGATACAGCGCCTTCAGCGTGTTCCGATAGGCGACATAGCCGGGCCGCGCCGTCGCGACCCTTGCTCCCGGCGCGAACAGGCTGGTCAGCGCCAGCACCAGCCCCGGCGAAGCCCCGCAGGTCAGCAGAATCTGCTCCGCTTCCACCGTCACGCCATAGTGTTCGCGATAATGCAGCGCGATCCGTTCCTTCAGCGCTGTGCTTTCCCAATAGCCCATGGGGTCGTGGTCCAGCACGGCATGCGCTTGCGCAATGGCGGCGGAGGGCGCCCCGGTCGAAGGCTGGCCGAACTCCATGTGCAGGATCGAACGCCCCTCGGCCTCAAGCTGGTGCGCTTCCCGGCTGATGGCGATGGCGTGGAAGGGGTCTATCTGGGCTATCATGGGCCGCCTCTTACCTGCGCGGCATCCTTGTCACAATCGCCGCGTTGGAAAAGCATGTGGGACAGGCTCCAGCCTTTATTCGGAAATCCAGACCTCCACCGACACTGCATGCTGGCAAAGGGCGACCCGGATCGGCAGTTCTTCCATTGCTTCGCCCGCCAAGGCTTTGTGATAAATCGCCTTCTTCGCTGCTCCGCCGATCTGCAGGAATATATGTCGGCTTTTGAGGATCGCCTTGGCGCTCAGCGTCATGCGCTGGTGCGGTGCGGCCGGCGGCGTCACGGCTAGTGTCAAAGCTTCGGTCGAAAGCCCCTCGGCCAACTCCTTCGCCGCCGGGAAGAGCGAGGCCGTATGTCCATCCTCCCCCATGCCCAACAGCACGATGTCGAGCGGCCAGGGCAGGGCAGCCAAGGCCGCCTCGCATGCAGCCTGACCGGCATGGGCGTCCGCTGCCCCATTCTTCATCGGCACGAACCGCGCCGCCGCGGCCTGCCCCTGAAGCAGCGTTTCGCGGACCAGCCGTTCATTGCTGTCGGCATGATCGGGCGCCACCCAGCGTTCATCGACCAGCGTCACGATCACCTTGTCCCAATCGAGCGCCGTGGCCGACAGGGCTTCCAGCACCGGCCGTGGCGACCGTCCGCCCGAAAGCGCGATCGTCGCCACGCCACGCGCCGCGATGGCTTCCCCCAGAATCAGGGTGATCCGCCGCGCCATGTCCGCCGCCGCCAGAGCGCCGTCGATGAAAAGATGTTCGGTCGGCATCGGGTTCAACTCCCTTCAGGAAGGGTGCAAATATCGATCCACTGCGCTTCGGTCAGTTCCGCCAGCCGCGCGGGGGTCAGTTCCACTGATGTGGTCCGCGACCCCGCAGCGGGAAAGACCGTCTCGAACGCCTGCAAGGATATGTCGCAATAGACGGGCAGGGGGGCGGCCAGCCCGAAGGGGCAGACGCCTCCGACGACGTGCCCCGTCAGTTCCTCGACCTCCTCAAGCCCGAGCATCCTTGGTTTGGCGCCCAGCGCCGCCTTCGCCTTGCCATTGTGCAGCCGCGCATCGCCCCGCGCCACCACCAGCGCGACGGTATCCCCGACCCGCAGGGACAGGGTCTTGGCGATCCGCGCCGGAATCACGCCCAGCGCTTCGGCCGCTTCATGGACCGTGGCGGTGCTCACCCCCTGGTCGATGATGGTGACCTCCGGCGCGTGGGCGGAGAAAAAGGCGCGAACCGACTCCGCGCTCATTGTCCCTGAATCTCGGTCAGCTTGCGTTCCCAGGCCAGGGCGTGGGTCACGATCTGGTCGAGATCGGCATATTGCGGCTTCCACGGAAACTCACCCATGATCGCCCGGTTATCGGAGATCAGCGCGTCGGGGTCGCCCGCCCGCCGACCTTCCATTCGCCGGTCGATCTTCAGGTTCGTCACCCGGTCGACGGCATCCAGTACCTCCAGCACGGAAAAGCCGCGCCCATAACCGCAATTGAGCAGATAATTCTGTTCCGGCCTGGTCATCAGCGCCTCCAGCGCCAGCACATGCGCGGCCGCCAGATCAGTGACATGAATATAGTCGCGCACCCCGGTGCCATCTGGTGTGTCGAAATCGGTGCCGAACACCGAAACATGGCTCCGCTTGCCCAGAGCAGCTTCCACCGCGACCTTGATCAGGTGTGTCGCGCCCGCCGTCGACTGCCCCGTCCGCCCGGCCGGATCGGCGCCCGCCACGTTGAAATAGCGCAACGCGCAGAAGTTCATCGCATGCGCCGCACTCACATCACGCAGCATATACTCGGTCATCAGCTTCGACATGCCGTAGGGGTTGATCGGCCGCTGCGGCGTCGTTTCCTTGACCGGGCTTTCCTCCGGAATGCCATAGGTCGCGGCGGTGGATGAAAAGATGAAATGCGGCACGCCGACCGTCACCACGCTCTCGATCAGGTCGCGGGTCTTGGCGCTGTTGTTGTGATAATATTTCAGCGGGTTTTCGACCGATTCCGGCACGACCACCGACCCGGCAAAGTGCATCACCGCCTTCACGCCATGATCGCGCAGCGTCTTCTGCACCAGCGGCTGGTCCGAGATATCGCCCTCGACGAAAGCCACATCGTCGGGCACCGCCCAGCGAAAGCCGGTCACCAGATTGTCGATCACCACGACGCCATAGCCCGCGTCGCGCAGCGCCAGAACGGCATGGCTGCCAATATAACCGGCCCCGCCAGTCACCAGAACCGTCGGCTTTTCGCTCATAAAAAGAAGGTCTCCCCGGAGATGTCCCGGGAAGACCTAAACCACCAGCGTTACGATTTACACCCCAATCACGCCGCCGCGCGAGATGAAGCGGGGTGATAGAAGGTTGCGCCGCTGGCCGCCATGTCCTGCAACTGCACGGTGGGCGCGAAACGATCGCCATGCTTCTCGGCCAGCCGTTCCAGCACCGCCACGACAAGACCGATGCCAACCGTGTCCATATGGCTGAACGGCCCGCCGGTATAGGGCGCAAAGCCCCAGCCGAAGATCGCGCCGATATCGCCATCCTCCGGCGTTTCCAGCACGCCTTCCTCGAAGCAGCGGGCGCATTCCACCAGCTGGCGATAGAGCAGCCGCTCCTTCACCTCCTCGACATCCGGCTGCACGGCAGCACGCGGGAACATCTCTTCAAGGCCGGTCCACAGATGCTTCTTCCCACCCTCGGGATAGTCATACCAGCCCTTGGCGCTCTTGCGGCCGAGGCGACCCAGTTCGACCATCTTCGCCATCACCGCATCGGACGGCTGCGCGACATAGGCGTCGCCCAGTTCCTTCTGCGCGGCCATGACGATCTTGTGGCCAAGCTCGATGGACACTTCATCGCCGACGGCCAGCGGTCCCACCGGCATGCCCAGCTGCCGCCCGGCATTTTCGATGAGCGCCGGGTTGATGCCCTCGGCCACCATCTCCACGCCTTCCTGCACATAGGTGCCGAAGCTGCGGGACGTGTAGAAGCCGCGCGAGTCATGGACGACGATCGGCGTCTTCTTGATCTGGGCGACGAAATCGAGCGCCTTGGCGATCGCCGCAGGCCCGGTTTCCTTGCCCAGGATGATCTCGACAAGCGGCATCTTCTCGACCGGGGAGAAGAAGTGGACGCCGATGAAATTCTCCGGCTTGCTCCATGCCTTGGCCAGCCTGGTGATTGGCAGGGTAGAGGTATTGGACCCGAAGATCGTGTCCGCGCCCAGCACTTCCTCGACCTTTTTCGTGACTTCCGCCTTGATCGCGACATCCTCGAACACCGCTTCGATCACGAAGTCCGCTCCGGCCAGCGCCGCATAGTCGGTCGTTGGCGTCACGCGGGCCAGCGTTTCCGCCATCTTCTCCGGTGTCATGCCGCGCCCAAGCCGCTTCTTCAGCACCTCCTCGACATGCGCCTTGCCCTTCTCGGCATAGGCCTGATCGCGGTCGAACAGCACCACTTCCATGCCCGCCTGCGCGGCCACGGTGGCGATGCCGGCCCCCATCATACCCGCGCCGAGCATGGCCAGCTTCTTCGTCGGCGCCTTGGGCTGGTCCTTGGGGCGGCGTGCGCCGCGCTCGGCCGCTTGCTTGTTGACGAACAGGCTGCGGATCATGTTGCTCGCCTGGGGGTCGGCGGCGACCTTGGCGAAATATTTGCTCTCGATCCGGATGGCGCGATCCATCGGCAAGGTGATGCCTTCATAGACGGCGGACAGCAGGGCGATCGGCGCGTGCATGTTCCGCTGCGTCTGCTTCAGCGTCATCGGCAGCGCGCCCGCCATGGTCTGGACGAAGGCGGGGTTGAAGCCGCCCGCACCGCCCGGCACCTTGTAACCCTTGACGTCCCAGGGCTGGGCATTGGCACCGGGATTGGCCTTCACCCATAAGCGGGCGGCGTTGAGAGCCGTGCCCTGCGGAACGACCTGATCGACGACCTTCAGCATCGCGGCCTCGGCCGGGCGGAACAGCTTGCCCTGCAACATGTACATCAGCGCCGCCTGCACGCCCATCAGGCGCGGCAGGCGCTGCGACCCGCCGCCGCCGGGGAACAGGCCGATCAGGATTTCCGGCAGGCCCAGCTGCGTCTTCGGGCTGTCGCCCACGAAGCGGCGATGGCAGGCCAGCGCCAGTTCGAAACCGCCGCCGACACAGGTGCCCTCTATGGCGCAGGCGACCGGCTTGCCGCAGGTTTCCAGCTTGCGGAACAGCTGGTTCAGCTCGAACACCTGATCGAAGATCGCGGCCGGAGCAGGGCGCCCACCCGGACCGCTGGCCAGCATCGACCCGAAATATTTGAGGTCCATGCCTGCCATGAAGCCGCTGTCCTTGCCGGATGCGATGACTGCACCCTTGATGGCCTCCTCGGAAGCGATGCGCGTGATCGCGGCCCCCAGATCGGCCAGAAAGTCCGGGCCGATGACGTTCATCGACTGGCCGGGAACGTCGATGGTCAGCGTGGCGATGCCTTCGGCGTCGATGTCGAAATTGATGGTCTGCATGAGATGCTGCCTTTTTACTCTCCGTTCACCCTGAGCCTGTCGAAGGGTTTTTCTTTCTTCAAAGAAGGACAAGGCTTCGACAGGCTCAGCCCGAACGGGGGAGGGGTTCAGATACGCTCGATGATGATGCCGGTGCCCATGCCCGCGCCGACGCACAGGTTGATGAGCGCGGTGCCCTTGCCGGTGCGCTCCAGCTCGTCCAGCGCCGTGCCCAGCACCATCGCGCCCGTAGCGCCCAGCGGATGACCCATGGCGATCGCGCCGCCATTGACGTTGATCCGGCTGTGATCGAGGTCCATCGCCTGCATGTAGCGCAGCACGACGCTGGCAAAGGCTTCGTTCAGTTCCCAAAGGTCGATGTCGGACTTGCTCATGCCCGCGCGGCTGAGCAGCTTGCCTGCGACGAATTCCGGCCCGGTCAGCATGATCAGCGGTTCCGATCCGATAGAGGCCATGGCCTTGATCCGGGCGCGGGGTTTCAGCCCATATTTCTCGCCCATCTCCTTGCTGCCGACCAGCACTGCGGCGGCGCCGTCGACAATGCCGGAGCTGTTGCCGGCATGATGGACATGGTTCACCCGCTCCAGTTCCGGATAGCGGAGCAGGGCGACGGTATCGAAGCCCGGCATTTCTTCGCCCAGCGCGGCGAAGCTGGGCTTCAGCGAAGCCAGCGACTGCATCGTTGCATCGGGTCGCATATGCTCGTCATGGTCGAGCACGACCTGACCGATCACATCCTTCACCGGGACGATGGACTTGGCGAAACGCCTCTCGTCCCACGCAGCCTTGGCGCGGCGCTGGCTCTCGACGGCATAGGCGTCGACATCGTCGCGGCTGATCCCGAACTTGGTGGCGATCACGTCGGCGCCGATGCCCTGCGGCGCGAAATAGCTCTTGTAGGCGACCGCCGGGTCCATGGCCCAGGCGCCGCCGTCCGAAGCCATCGGCACGCGGCTCATCGACTCGACGCCCCCGCCGATGGCGAGGCCGGCCTCGCCCGAATAGACTTTCGCGGCGGCCATGTTCACCGCTTCCAGCCCGGATGCGCAGAAACGGTTGATCTGAACGCCCGGCACGGTCTGGGCATAGTCGGCGTTCAGCACCGCGACGCGGGCGATGTCGGCGCCCTGTTCGCCCACGGGGCTGACGCAGCCCAGGATCACATCGTCGACATCGGCGGTGTCGATCTGCGTCCGGTCGCGCACGGCTTCCAGAACCTGCGTCGCCAACTGGATCGGCGTGATTTCGTGAAGCGACCCATCGGCCTTGCCCCGGCCGCGGGGCGTTCTGACGGCATCGTAAATAAAGGCTTCCATGGCTTTCCATTCCTCTCCGCAGGGCGTCGGATATGCGCGTGAATGTATTTACGTTTACGTAAAGTGCAAGTCCTATCGTCAAGCCGCGCCGACCGTAACGTCATCCCGAAGATTATGATCGTTCCGCGATTTCATTCATGCTTTCAGTTCATTTCGCGATTCGTTGATTTGACCGTCCCGCTCAATTCCGCTTCATGGATTGCGTGGCAGACTCAGAACCCCCTCAGGCTCCATCGCCTTTTTCGATTCCGATCTTTCGCGCGATCTGGTGGGCCAGCCTTGCCTCCAATTTCGGCGGGCTGATCCAGTCGGTCGGCGCCCAGTGGATGATGACTTCGCTGTCGGCATCGCCGCAGATGATCGCGCTGGTGCCGGCTGCGACGACCCTGCCGATCATGCTGCTGTCGCTTTGGGCGGGGGCGCTGGCGGATAATCGCGACCGGCGGCTGGTGATGCTCTGCAGCCAGTTGTTCATGCTGACCGTTTCCGCCCTGCTGGCGCTGTTCGCCTGGATGGGATGGGTGTCGCCCTGGGCCCTGCTCGGCTTCACCTTCCTGGTCGGTTGCGCGACGGCGATCAACGGTCCTGCCTGGCAGGCCTCGGTCGGGGACATGGTGCCGCGCGCGGCCTTGCCCAACGCCGTCTCGCTCAATTCCATGGGCTTCAACATGGCGCGCAGCACCGGCCCGGCGCTGGGCGGCGTCATCGTTGCCGTGGCGGGCGCGGCGAGCGCCTTCCTGATCAACGCTATCAGCTATATCGGCCTCGTTTTCGTGCTGGCCCGCTGGCGTCCCGAGCGTCCGCCCCAACTCCTCCCGCGCGAACGGATGGGCGTCGCGATGCGGGCAGGGGTCCGCTATGTCGCGATGTCGCCCAAGATTCAGCGCGTCCTGCTTCGTGCCGCAGCGTTCGGCATCGGGGCCAGTGCCGTGTCGGCGATGATGCCGCTGGTGGCGCGCGACATATTGGGCGGCAGCGCGCTGACATTCGGCGCACTCAGCGCTGCCTTTGGCATCGGTGCGGTGCTGGGCGCCCTGTCCACGGGCAAGTTGCGTCAGCGCTTTTCAGTCGAAACCATCGTGCGCTGTGCCGCTCTGGCGCTGGCTGCCGGGACGGCGTTGATGGCGGCCAGCCCCTGGCTGGTGCTGGCCTTGATCGGCCTGTTGCTGGCAGGGGCGGGGTGGGTGATCGCGCTGTCCAGCTTCAATGTCTCGGTCCAGATGTCCGCTCCGCGCTGGGTCGTGGCGCGCGCGGTCGCGCTCTATCAGATGGTCGCCTTTGGCGGCATGGCGGGCGGCGCCTGGCTGTTCGGCACATTGGCGGAGGATCATGGCGTTGTCGTCGCGCTCTTTGCCGCCGTCGCTGTCCAGTTGGTTTCAGCCCTGATCGGTTATCTCTGCCCTTTGCCGCAGGCGGGGGAGGAAAATCTCGACCTCCAGAATCTCTGGCGAGAGCCGGAGACGGCGGTGCCGATCGAACCGCGCAGCGGTCCAGTGGTCGTCACCATCGAATATCGCATTCCGGCCGGATCGGTCGTCCCGTTCCTGGCGGCGATGAGCGAACGCCGCCGCATTCGCCGCCGCGATGGCGCGCATGGCTGGTCGCTGCTGCGCGATCTGGGCGATCCGGAATTGTGGATGGAGCGCTATCATGTCTCGACCTGGCTCGACTATGTGCGCCACAACAGCCGTCGGACTGTAGCGGACATGGCGAATAGCGAAGCGATTCACGTCCTGCACAAAGGTCCCAATCCGCCGGTCGTCCACCGCATGCTGGAACGGCAGACCGGCTCCCTGCCGCTGGCCCGTTCCGCCGATCCGCGGGAGATGGGCGATCCGATGACCGACCCGACCCGTTCGAGTTAGTCGCCGCTCCGCGCCAGCAGGTCCTCCGGCGTGTCGATGTCGCGCAGGCAGGCGCCCATCGTCTCGATCTGCATGCCATGGCTGAGCAGTGCCCGTGCCCCCTGATCGCCGCGCAGTCCCAGCAATTCGGGGAAATGTTTGCGGCCGATGAAAGCTGGGGGAGAGGAGGAAAAGCCGTCCGTACTGGCGACCACTGAGCGGATGTCCTCGGCCGCCAGGCAGACGCGGTTATAATGGGTCTGCGGTACGTCGGGCATGTCGGCCAGGCAGATCAGTATCCCCCGGCATTTGCGAAGCGGCATCACATGTTCGACCGCCCTTACAATGCTGCCGGAAATGCCTTCCTCCGGTCGATCATTGACCAGGATCGTATAGCCGCGCCGTTCCAGTCTGCGGTGAAGGACGGGCGCCTGGTCGATAGGCCGCACCACCGCCACCAGCTCGGCGAAGATCATGGAGGCGATGGTTTCCAGGGCATGAACGGCCACCGGCTTGCCGCGCCATTCGGCCATCAGCTTGTCTTCCTCGCCAAAGCGGGAGGATGTGCCTGCCGCAAGCAGGACGGCGGCGATCTGTTCGGTCCGCATGGTTCCATTTTGGTTGATTGTCGCGACCCGGCTTATCCGGTTTGACCAGCATGTGCCACTGGGGCGATCTTCTGTCCAGCACGGTGAAGGGGCTGGCGTTCCTGCGAATCAGTCGCCATATGCCCCTGAAGCAACAGGAGGAGTGGTGCCGTCCATGGAATATGATCCCGATGCCGAAGCCGTGGGCGAGTCGGTCAAGATTCCGGTCCCCAAGGATGTTTCGGAAGCGATTCGGACATTGATCCGCTGGTCGGGCGATACGCCCGAGCGTGAGGGGTTGCTGGAAACGCCTGAACGCGTGGCGCGGGCGTGGAAGGAATATTGCCGTGGCTATGATGACGACCCGGCCTATCATCTCTCGCGCATTTTCCATGAAGTAGGCGGCTATGACGACATCGTGCTGCTGAAGGACATTCCGTTTCAGTCGCATTGCGAACATCATATGGCGCCGATCGTCGGCGTCGCGCACATCGCTTATCTGCCCGGCCAATATGTCGTGGGCATTTCAAAGCTGGCGCGCGTGCTTCACGCTTTTGCCCACCGCCTTCAGGTGCAGGAACGGCTGACTTCGGAAGTCGCCAACTGCATATGGGAAAATCTGAAGCCGCAGGGCGTGGCCGTGGTGGTGGAAGCGACCCATGGCTGCATGACCGGACGCGGTGTTCGCACGCCCAATGTCGTCATGAAGACCAGCCGCATGCTCGGTGTTTTCCGCGACGATGAGAAGAGCCGTGAAGAAGTGCTGAAGCTGATCGGCGCGTGAGCGAAGAGGAAACGCCCAGCTACCGGCCCTTGGGCGGTGCGAAGAAACGGGCGGAAGCTGGCGCACTGCCCTTGGCGCAGAAACGCCTGGCGCTCGTCACCGGCGGACACCGGCGGCTGGGCGGCATCATATCGGCTGCCTTCGCGCGGGCGGGCTATTCGCTGGCGATCCATGGTAGCCACGACACGCGTCTCGATTCCCATCTGGCGCTGGCGTTGGAGGAGCATGGGACCGAATGGGACGGCTTCACCGTCGATTTCGCCGATCCCGAAGGGGCGGAGGAACTGGTCGCGCTCGTTGCCGAGCGTTTCGGCCGCCCGCCCGATGTTCTCGTCAACAGCGCGGCGATCTTCGGACAGGATCGCATCGACAATGTGAATGCCGATGACTTGATGCGGCATTATGCGGTCAATTGCGCAGCGCCTACTTTGTTGACCAAGGCGTTCGCGACCGTCCCGGCCGGGACAGGCGACCGATGCATCGTCAATATATTGGACCAGCGGATCGATCATCCGCATGGCGATCAGCTGGCCTATACGCTCTCGAAAATGGCATTGGCGGGTCTGACGAAGCTGTCCGCCTCGACGCTGGCGCCGCAGATTCGGGTCAATGCCGTGGCGCCGGGCCTGACCATCGCCACGCCCGATTATGATGTTGGGCAGATGGAGCGGCTGGCGAAGCTGATGCCGCTGGAGCGGTTGCCGCAGGCGGACCAGATTGCCGAAGCGGTTCTTTATCTGGCCGGGGCCGGTGCGATCACGGGGCAGACCCTTTATATTGACGGCGGCGCGCATCTGCGCAGCTATGATCGGGATTTCATGCATCTGTGCCGATAGAGGCTGCGAACTTGCGGTTTGTCGGGGCTGGTCAAGCACCGTTGCGCTGCATAGAGCAGTCCGCAACTGGTCGAATGAACGGAGATGGCAATGGCTTACGAAACGATTCTGGTCGAGCAGCGCGATGCGGTCACGCTGGTCACGCTCAACCGTCCGCAGGCGCTGAATGCGCTGAACAGCCAGGTGCTCAAGGATCTGGGCGCGGCCTTCGCGGCCTATGATGCCGATCCGTCGCAGCGCTGCCTGGTCCTGACCGGCAGTGAAAAGGCCTTTGCCGCCGGCGCCGACATCAAGGAAATGGTGGAGAAGGACGCGGCGGATTTCTTCCTTCAGGATTTCTTCGCCGGTTGGCAGAGCGATGTCGTCGCCACCCGCAAGCCGTGGATCGCGGCGGTCGCCGGTTTCGCGCTGGGCGGCGGGTGCGAACTGGCGATGATGGCGGACTTCATTCTGGCCGCCGATACGGCGAAATTCGGTCAGCCGGAAATCAAGCTGGGCGTGGCGCCGGGCATGGGCGGGTCGCAGCGTCTGACCCGCGCGGTCGGCAAGGCGAAGGCGATGGAAATGTGCCTGACCGGCCGGATGATGGGGGCAGAGGAAGCCGAAAGCGCCGGACTGGTCGCCCGGATCGTTCCGGCGGCTGAGTTGCTGGACGACGCGTTCAAGACCGCTGCGGCGATTGCCGGGATGCCGCCCATGGCCGCGATGGTGAACAAGGAAATGGTCAATCTGGCTTTCGAAACCGGGCTGGCTCAGGGCATATTGACCGAGCGTCGCCTGTTCCAGATCCTGACCGCGACCGAGGACAAGAAGGAAGGCATGGAAGCCTTCGTCGCCAAGCGTCCCGGGGTCTGGAAGGGGCGCTGATCTCTTTCAATCTGCGTGGCAATCGGGCCGGGAATGGCCCGAACCAGACGAGTTCGCTCCCCCTCTCGCTTGCGGGAGGGGGCGGCAATCCACCGTTTCAGAATAATCTTCAGGTCCGCACGGGTGGAAGCTCAGTTCCCGACCTTCGCCTCAGCGAAGGCAACCAGCGTGCCGAAGGTTTCGAAGGTATCGCCGTCGATATCCTCATCCTCGATCAGGATATCGAAGCGATCTTCCATTTCGGTGAGCAGGCCAGCGACGGCCATGGAGTCAAGCTCCGGCAGCGCGCCGAATAGCGGCGTGTCCGCATCGAACGCATCGACGCGTTCCTGCGACAGGGCCAGTACGTCGCGCAGCAAGGCGCGCATCATTGTTTCGATGTCCATTGTCCGGTCGACCGGCTGAATATTGTCCGCCCGCATGATGGGCGCTACCTAATCGTTCAGACGCTATCCGACAAGCGCGGAAATGGCGGTGCGCGCTGCGGGCAGCCAGACGGAGGCGCAGCGCGGGTTGAAAAAGTCGAGCCGGTAGAGCGTCTCGCGCTCCTCCATCCAGTCGGTTTTGTAGCCATTGTCGCCCGTACCATAGTCGATCAGGGTCACGCCGTCCTTGTCCATGACATGGGCGAACAGGGCGTGGCTCAGCAAACTGCCCGGCGACGCGCCGTCAAAACCCTTGTCATGGGCCAGCTTGTGAATCAGCGCGGTGCCGTTTTCGACGGTCCAGAGCTGGGCGGCGACCGGCTGTTCCTCCAGCCGCGCAAAACCCAGACGCAGCGTCCCGGCGGCGCTTTCCCGCTGGGCCAGTGCGCGCAGGAACGGCAGGTCCGGTTCGGGCTGTTTCCAACTGCGTTCATGGACGGCGGCATAGTCGTGCCACAGGGAATCGGTCAGCCGATCCGTGATGCTGAGCGTGAAGCGACTGGCGCGGCTCTTGCGGGTGATGAGCGTGCGCAGGCGGCCGGGCCGATCTGTCCAATAGTCCGCGAAGCTGCGGCCCTGGGGACGCAGCAGATGCCGCCCGCCCATCGACCGGCGCACGCCGAACCAGCCCGCGCGGCGGAATGCCTCCAGCAGCAGGTCTGACGCATTGGTTACGGGGTAGAGGTCGATCCGGGCGCTGTCCTTCAGCAATTTCTGGGCGATCACTTCGATCAGCCGCCGCCGGACGGTGGGGTCCGGCGCGCCAAGAAAGACGGGCGACCAATCGAAGCTGTACCAGTTGGCAAGAGCGCTGAGTTGCCCCGCTCCGGAAGAGAGCAGGAACAGCCACACGGCCTTGCCTTCCTCCACGGCGTTGCAGATGCGGACCGGAACTTGGGGGAAGCAATGGTCATGGAGCGATTCGAACCAGTCGATCCGGTCGAACAGGGAGGGCGTGGCCGCGCGGTCGAGCGCGCCGGAAAGCGCCTGACGCGCTTCTGCAACGCTGCGATATTCCCTTGCGACCAGCAAACTACTATCTCCCCGGCAACATCATGGCGTTTAGGGAAAAAGTCTGGAGATGGAGTTAAGCGATTCCCCGGTGCCGACGACGATCGATGGCGCGGCAGTGCGGCCCATCGATCATGTGCTGCTGCGCGGCGATCCGGCGCGGCCCGCGCTGGATGGACGGTCGGGCACGCAGACCTATGCGGAACTGGAAATCACGCTGGGGCGACTGGCGGCCTGGCTGGTGGGATTCGGGCTGGAAAAGGGCGCGCGAGTCGCAAGTTGGATCGCCAAGGGGCCGGTGGCGGCGTTGATGCCGCTGGCCGCGCCGCGGGCGGGGCTGGTCCATGTGCCGATCAATCCGTTGCTCAAACATGCACAGGTCGCGCATATTTTGGCCGATAGCGGGGCGTCGCTGCTGATCGGCACCGCGAGTCGGCTTTCGACTCTGGAGTCGGGCGATGTGCCCAACGGATGTCATCTGCATCGGGAGGATGACGCCGCCGGCGCGATGAGCGGCGGGGAGGCATTGGGGCCTTCGGAGGCGGCGGCGGACGATCTGGCGGCGATCCTCTACACCAGCGGATCGACCGGGCGGCCCAAGGGGGTGATGCTGAGTCATGCCAATCTGTGGCTGGGCGCCGTGGCGGTGGCGGATTATCTGAAGATGACGGAACAGGACCGGACGCTTTGCGTGCTGCCGTTCAGCTTCGATTATGGGCAGAATCAGCTGCTTTCGACATGGGTTGCCGGAGGATGCGTCTATCCGCTGGATTATCTGACACCGCGCGATGTGGTGAAATCGGTGGACCGGCGGGACATTACCACGCTGGCTGGAGTGCCGCCGCTCTGGGTGCAACTGACCGAGCTGGATTGGCCGGAGGAGATCGCGGGCAAGCTTCGGCGCCTTACCAACAGCGGCGGGGCGCTGACCCGGCCTCTGGTGGCGAAGTTGCGGACGCTATTTCCGAAGGCGGATCTCTATCCCATGTATGGGCTGACCGAGGCGTTCCGCTCCACTTATTTGCCGCCCGCGCTGGTGGACAGCCATCCCGACAGCATGGGGGCCGCCATTCCCCATGCCGAGATATTGGTGGTGCGGCCCGATGGCAGTCTGACCGACGATGATGAGCCGGGTGAACTGGTGCATTGCGGGCCACTGGTGGCGCAGGGATATTGGCAGGACGCCGCCCGCACGGCGGAGCGGTTCAAACCGGCGCCGGTGGCTTCGCGCTATGGCGGCATGGCTGTGTGGTCGGGCGATACCGTGCGACGGGACCCGCAAGGACTGCTTTATTTCGTCGGACGCGACGACGCGATGATCAAGTCGGCGGGCAACCGCATCAGCCCGACCGAGATCGAGGAAGCCGCCGTCGCTGTCGAAGGCGTGGCTGAAGCCGTCGCGCTGGGTGTCAGGGATGAGCGGCTGGGACAGGCGGTGTTGTTGCTGTTGCGCGGTACGGCTCCTGAACTAAAGGCGGAGGTCGAGGCGCGGCTGAAGGCCGAACTGCCCAATTTCATGCAACCGCGCGAGATCATCATGCTGTCCGAATTCCCCCGCAATCCCAATGGCAAGATCGACCGCGTGGCGCTGGCCAGGGAGTATGCCGCATGAAGCCGATGGGACCAATCCCGCCATTTTTCTCCAGCGAAGAGGGAATGCTGCTGATCGGCGGTTGCGGTGCTGCCAGCGTGGTCGATGAAGCGGGCGACACGCCGCTCTTCGTCTATGACATGGGGATCGTGGAGGCGCAGGTGCGCGCGCTGCGTGACGCCATGCCCTCCATCCTGTCGTTGCATTATGCGGTGAAGGCGAACCCTTATGCCCCCTTGCTGGAGCGGATGGCGGGGCTGGTCGACGGCTTCGACGTGGCTTCGGGTGGAGAGCTGACGCGCGCGCTGGAAGCGGGCATGGACGCGGCCCACATCAGCTTCGCCGGACCGGGAAAGCGCGACGATGAACTGATCGTCGCCATCGACAGCGGTGCGACGATCAATCTGGAGTCGGAGGGCGAGGCGCGGCGGGCGGTCGCCCTGGGCGAGCGGCGCGGCAAGACGCCGAGGCTCGCGGTGCGGGTGAACCCGGATTTCGACCTGAAAGGCTCCGGCATGCGCATGGGCGGCGGGGCCAAGCCCTTCGGCGTGGATGCCGAGCGGGCGGCCGATCTGGCCCGCTGGGTGATCGATGCCGGGGCCGACTGGCGCGGATGGCATATCTTCGCCGGGAGCCAGGCCTTGGGCGCGGAGGCGCTGATCGAGACGCAGGCGGCGACCATCGGCCTTGCGACCCGGCTGTCCGAGGCGGTGGGCGTGACGCCGCCGCTGGTCAATCTGGGCGGCGGGTTCGGCATCCCCTATTTCCCGGGGGATGAGCGGCTGGATATCAGACCCATTGGAGAGGCATTGGGCACCGTGCTGGACGGACGCGCCGACATCCTTCAGGGCAGCGAGTTCGCCATGGAACTGGGCCGTTGGCTGGTGGGTGAGGCGGGCGTCTACCTGACCCGCGTGGTCGACGTGAAGAAAAGTCAGGGCGAAACCTTTGTCGTGGTCGATGGCGGCCTGCACCATCAACTGGCCGCCAGCGGCAATTTCGGCACGGTGGTCCGGCGCAACTATCCCATTGCCGTCGCCAACCGTTTCGGGGAGACGCCTGGCGAGGAAGCCGTGACGGTGGTCGGCTGCCTCTGCACCCCGATCGACAAGCTGGGAGACAAGGTCGCATTGCCGCCGGTGGAGGAGGGCGATCTGATCGCGATATTCCTTGCGGGGGCCTATGGCGCCTCCGCCAGTCCTGCCGCTTTTCTTGGTCATCCAAGTCCCGGAGAGCTATTACTTGGCTGATTTGCCAGTAACTTAACTCCTAACGCTATTTTTACCCTTTGCGGGCAAGAAGGCTGTCAAAGCCCGGTGCTTGATGGCCTGCCTTGTCTCTTTGGCGGTCGTCGGCGCGCGGTCGTTGCAAGAGGTGAAGAACATGCGTTTCGTGTCGGTTTCCCGGGCTTTGATCGGCGCATCGCTGCCTGCCCTGGCCCTTTCGGGCTGTGCTTCGGGCGGCAGTGCACCGAAGTTGCCGCCGGCTGCCTTTGTTTCGACGCAGGAAGGGCCGGGCGAGGAATATGTGATCGGTCCGCTGGACGATCTCACCGTCTTCGTGTGGCGCAACCCGGATTTGGGCGCGAAGGTTCAGGTTCGGCCGGACGGGCGCATCACCACGCCGCTGATCTCGGACATGTCGGCTGTCGGCAAGACGCCGAAGCAGTTGGCCGACGATCTGAAGGTCGCGCTGTCCAAATATATCGAAAATCCGCTGGTGTCGGTGATCGTCAACAATTTCTCCGGCACCTTCAGCCAGCAGGTGCGGATCGTCGGCGCGACGGAAAAGCCCGCCTCGATCCCGTTCCGCGCGAACATGACGCTGCTGGACGCGATGATCTCCGTCGGCGGCCTTAGCGAATATGCCGCGGGCAACAAGGCGCGGCTGGTCCGTTTCAACCGGGATACGGGCAAGCAGCAGGAATATCAGGTCCGCATCGGCGACCTGCTGAAGCGCGGCGACAGCGGGGCCAATGTCATGCTGGCGCCGGGTGACGTCATCATCATTCCCGAAAGCATGTTCTGACGTGGCGGCGCTGGTCGACGAACTGCTGGTCATCCTGCATGGCATCTGGACCCGGCGCTGGCTGGCGCTGGGCGTGGCATGGGGCGTGTGCCTGCTGGGCTGGCTGGGCGTGGCGCTCATCCCCAACAGCTATGAATCCAAGGCGCGGGTCTATGTGAACACCCAGTCGCTGCTGGAGGACAAGGTCGGCATCACCCAGGTCCAGTCGCAGCAGGATCTGGACCGGGTGCGCCAGACGCTGGCGAGTACGGACAATCTGGAACGGGTGGTCAGGGAAACCGACCTCAGCCGGACGGTCGACGGCTCGCGCGACATGGCGGCGAAGATCACGAAGCTGCGTGAAGGCATCACCGTGGTCGCGCAGCTTGATCCCAGCATGATCGACATCAGCGCGACCTCGGCGGATTCGGGTCTGTCGGACGGCGCCAATGCGCGCATCTCGCAGCAGATCGTGCAAAAGCTTGTCGACATTTTTCAGGAAACCAACCTGTCGTCCGACAAAGTCGAGACGAAGCAGAGCCTTGCCTTCCTCGACCAGCAACTGGCGGCGCGCGGCAAGCAGCTTGCCGCCGCCGAACAGCGCCGCGTCGAGTTCGAGCAGCGCTATGCCGGGATGTTGCCGGGCGCGGGGTCGATCGGTCAGCGCATGGACGCCGCCCGGCAGGAAATCAGCAATATCGATTCGCAGCTCGTTCAGGCTCAGAGTGCTCTGGCGGCGATGAACGGGCAGTTGGCGGGGACGCCGCAAACCTTGCCCGCTATGGGGGCTTCGGGCGGCCCTTCGGCGCTTGCTCAGGCGCAGGCCGATCTGGCGTCGATGCGGGCGCGGGGTTTCACCAGCGACCATCCCGATGTGATCGCGGCGCAGCGGCAGGTCAATCTGCTGCGTGGTCAGGGAAGCGGTGCGACGACCGGCTCGCCCAATCCGGCCTATCTGTCGATCCGGTCGATGCAGGCGGAGCGCGCCGCGACCGTGCAGGGGCTTTCCGCCCGCAAGGCGCAGTTGCAGGCTGACCTCAATGCCATGACCTCGCGCCAGAGCGACGAGCCGGGCCTTTCCGCCGAGCAGGAAAAGCTCGACCGCGATTATCAGGTGCTGAAGACCCAATATGACAAGATGCTCGCCGATCGCGAGGAAATCCGCCTGCGCGGCGATGTGAAGACGGAAACCGGACAGGTCCAGTTCCGCGTCATCAATCCCCCGAATCTGCCGACGGCCCCGGCTGCCCCCAAGCGGCCGCTGCTGTTGCTGGGCGTGCTGATCCTGGGGCTTGGCGCGGGGATCGGCACGGCCTTCGCCATGGCGCAGTTGAAGGGCGGCTTCCCCAATGCGGCGCGGCTGGAGAAGGCGCTGGGCGTGTCCGTGATCGGATCGATCAGCCAGACGGTCAGCGCGGCGGAGGTCGCCGTGGAAAAGCAGCGGTTGAAATGGTTCGCGGGGGCGAGCGGCGGGCTGGTGGCGCTGTGCCTGCTGCTGATCGTCATCGAATTTGTCCAGCGTGGGCTGGCGTGAAGGGGGACTGGCGATGAACAAACATAAGTCCCTGTCCGGCGGTTCCCTGATCGAGCGCGCGACCGAAATCTACGATTTCAGCGCGGCCCTGCGTGGCCGCGCGGCCCCCGCGGTGGAAGTGCCGGAGGATGAGCCGCTCCCGTCGCCGGAAGCGGAGATGGCGCAGCCTGCACCGGCCGCGTTCGAGGCACCGGAAACCGGCTATCGCGCGCCCGACTGGACCGGCCTGGTGCAACCGATCGACCGCATCGCGCTGGTCGAGGGGGGCTATTTGCTGCCCGATGGTCCGGTGAGCGCGATGAGCGAGGAATTTCGGCTGCTCAAGCGCGACCTGCTGGCGACGCTGGCGGAAACCGGGCGCGGCAATCGCGTGCTCATCTGCTCGGCGCATAGCGGGGAGGGCAAGAGCTTCTGCGCGATCAACCTGGCGCTCAGCCTCGCGGCGGAGAAGGAGCGGGAAATCCTGCTGGTCGACGCGGATTTCGGCAAGCCGGGCATTCCCGAGGCGCTGGGGCTGACCGCTGGGCCGGGACTGATGGATGCGCTGGCTGATCCGGCCATCGCCATTGAGGATTGCGTGCTGCGCACCGACATTCTGTCGCTTGCCGTGCTTCCCGCCGGGCAGCGGAGCAATAACGACACCGAATATCTGGCGTCGGCGCGGACGGAAATGCTGTTCAACCGCCTTACGGAAGGGCGGCCGGACCGCATCATCCTGTTCGATTCGCCTCCTCTGCTCGCGGCGTCCCCGGCGGCGGTGCTGGCGAGCCATGCCGCTGTTGCCCTGCTGGTGGTACGGGCCGACAGCACCACGGAAGGCGCGTTGCGCGATGCGGCGAGCCTGCTGAAGGGCGGGCCGCAGGTGAAGCTGCTGCTGAACGGCGTGCGCTTCTCCACCGGCGGGCGGCGCTTCGGCAGCTATTATGCCAAGGGAAATGCCGACTGATGATGTCCCGCATTGCCCTTCTTCTTGCGGGGATCGCTCTGACCTCGCCCGCCTTTGCGCGGGACGAGCAGCGCAAGGTCGACGTCACGCCCTATCTCGGCATCGATCAGGTCGTGGTCGCGCCGGTCAAGGGCGACGGCGACGTTCTCACCTACACCAATGTCACCGCAGGCGTGACGGCCAGCATCCAGACGCGCCGCATGGAAGCAGCGGCCGACCTGCAATATGCGCACAGCTTCGGCTGGGGCAGCCAGATCAGCGATCAGGATGTCATCAGCGGCATCGTCAGCGGGCGTTATGGCGTTGCGCGGGGGCTGACGCTGAATGCGGGCGGTCTTGCGACACGGGTGCGGACCGATGGACTGTCGGGCGCTGCGGTGCGCAATGACGGCTATAGCAGTCAGGTCTATGCCGGCTATATCGGGCCGTCCTACACGACCCGGCTCGGCGATCTCGACATCAACGCCTCCTATCGGCTCGGCTATGCGCGGGTTGAGGATGATCTTGGCCTTTCGCTTCCGGGCGTAGCGCGGGGAAGTTCCTTCGCGGATTCGACGACCCATGACCTGATGGGGTCGGTGGGCGTCCGGCCGGGCGTGTGGATGCCGTTGGGCCTGGTCGCCAGCGCGGGCTACAGCCGGGAGGATACGAGCCAGCTCGACCAGCGGTTCGAGGATAAATGGGCGCGATTGGATGCGACGCTGCCGGTATCGCCCACGGTCGCCCTGATCGGCGGCGTCGGCTATGAGGATATGAAGATCAGCCAGCGTTCGCCCTTGCTCGACAGCAATGGCGCGCCGGTGATTTCCTCGAGCGGCCGTTATGTCACCGATGAAAGCTCGCCGCGCCAGCTGATCTACGATTTCGATGACATCATCTGGGATGTCGGTGTGCTCTGGCGGCCAAGCCATCGCACTTCGCTCACGGCGCGGGTGGGTGAGCGCTATGGCGGGATGACCTATTCGGGCAGCTTCATCTGGCAGGGGCGCAACCAGAGTTTCGCGCTGGTGGTGTTCGACGGGATCGACAGTTTCGGGCGGGTCATCACCTCCGATGTGGCGGCGCTGTCGGGCAGTAACCTCAATCTGGTGCGCAACCCCTTTACCGGCGATTTCACTGGCTGCGCCTTCTCCTCGACGGGGGGAGGGCAGTGCTTCAACGATGCGCTGGCGGGCATTACGGGCGCCAATTTCCGTTATCGTGGCGTGGCTGCGCAATATGCGGCGTCGCGCGGGCCGTGGGGGATGGGCATCGGCCTGGGCTATTCGCAGCGCAAATTCGTGACGCCCTCGGGCGAGACGGTGTTCGTGCGCGGGACGCGGGACCAGAACTGGTATGGCAATGCCTCGCTCACCTATCGGATCGACAGCCAGTCGAGCATCGATACGGCGGTCTATGCCAATTATTTCGACGCCAGCGGCAATCGTCTGGACGTGCTCAATCTGGGCGCCTTCGCCAGCTATTATCGCCTCGTCACGCGCAATCTTCAGGCGTCGGCCTCGGTCGGCATCGACAGTGCCAAGGCGGACAAGCTGGATAGCGTCATCAATGCGATGGGCCAGCTTGGCCTGCGTTATACTTTTTAAGCTAGAGCCCCACGGGCTGGAGAAATAGGCATGTACGATCAGTTCTACGGATTGCAGGGGCGCCCGTTCCAGCTGACGCCGGACCCGCATTTCTATTTCGAGAGCGCGACCCATCGCAAGGCCTTGTCCTACCTCGGTTATGGTCTGGCGCAGGGAGAGGGCTTCATCGTCATCACCGGCGATATCGGCGCGGGCAAGACCACGCTGGTCGGGCATCTCATGAACACCATCGACCCGTCGCGGCTGACGGCGGTGAAGATCGTCTCGACCCAGGTGGAGGGCGACGACATGCTGCGTCTGGCCGCGCAGAGCTTCGGTCTGGCGGTGGACGGCATGCCCAAGGCGCAGATCCTGCGCCAGATCGAGGGTTGGCTGCATGCGCAGGCACGGGCGGGGCGCCGTTCTCTGTTGATCGTGGACGAGGCGCAGAACCTGCCGATCTCGGCCATCGAGGAACTGCGGATGCTGTCCAACTTTCAGTTGGGCGGGCAGTCGCTGTTGCAGATCTTCCTGCTCGGCCAGCCGGAGTTTCGCGACCTGCTGAAGTCGCCGGAACTGGAGCAGTTGCGCCAGCGCGTCATTGCGACCCATCATCTTGACCCCATGATGCGGCGCGAGGTCGAGCCCTATATCGTGCATCGCCTGTCGCTGGTCGGCTGGCAGGGCGATCCGCAGTTCACGCCCGAAGCCTTCAACGCCATTTATGCCGCGACCGGCGGCGTGCCGCGTCGGATCAACGTGCTGGTGAGCCGTGTGCTGCTGCTGGGCGCGTTGGACCAGCTATCGGTGATCGATGCCGAGGTGGTCTATGCGGTCGTGGCCGATATGGGCGCGGATGCCGATGTGACGCCCGAGCCAATGGCGCACAGCGTGCTGGACGAGGCGGAGGAACTGGTCGAGATGCCGGCGCCGGTCGCGGTCGATCCGGCCATATCGGATGAGGTCACGGCGCTGCGGGCCGAGATTGAGGCGTTGCGCGCCGAACGGACGGAACCGGCGGTCAATCTGATGGACGAGATTCATGCGCTCCGGGCGGAGATCGATACGCTGCGGGCGGAAAATGATTTTGCCCGCAGCGCGCCGAGTGTCGATCCCGAAGCGCTCAAGGACTGTTTCGCCCTGATCGAAGAGCGGCTGTCCACGCTGGAGTTTCGCGTTACGGAGCAGGATACCGCCTTGCGCCGGGTGCTGACGATGCTGGTCGAATGGGTTGAGCGCGAAGAGCGGATGGGCGCCGCGCCGCACAGCGCCGCTGCCTGAACCATGTTGAACGCCCTGTCCGTCGATGTCGAGGACTGGTTCCAGGTCGGTGCGTTCGAACGCACGATCCGGCGTGAGGACTGGGCTGGCCTTATCCATCGCGTCGAGCGCAACACCGATGCTGTGCTGGCGCTGTTCGATGAGGCCGGGGTCAAGGCGACCTTCTTCACATTGGGCTGGGTGGCGGAGCGCTATCCGGCGCTGATGCGGCGGATCGTGGAGGCCGGGCATGAGGTGGCGAGCCATGGTTATGACCATGCGCGGGTCTCCACTTTCGACGGGGCGCAGTTCCGGGCCGACCTGCGCCGGTCGCGCGCGATATTGGAGGATGCGAGCGGGCAGGCCGTGACCGGCTATCGCGCGCCGAGCTTCTCCATCGACCGGCGGGCGCCGTGGGCGCATGAGGTGCTGGCCGAGGAAGGCTATGCCTATTCCAGCAGCGTCGCGCCGATCCGGCACGATCATTATGGCTGGCCGGAAAGCCCGCGCTTTGCGTGGAAGCCAGTACATGGATCGTCGCTGGTCGAACTGCCGGTGACGACGGCGAAGCTGGCGGGACGAACGCTCGCGGCAGGGGGAGGCGGCTTTTTCCGGCTGCTGCCTTATGGGTTTTCGCGCTGGGCGATCCGGCAGGTCAATCGGCGGGATCAACGGCCTGCGATCATCTATTTCCATCCGTGGGAAATCGATCCGGAACAGCCGCGCGTCGAGGGTGCGCCGCTGCGCTCGCGCTTCCGGCATTACACCAATTTGTCGGCCATGGCGGGCAAGTTGCGCCGTCTGACACGCGATTTTGCCTGGGGCCGCGTGGATGCGCTGGCCGCGCAGGAAGCGGCGCGGGCGGCATGAGGGCGAGCGAGATCATGGTCACACCGCTGGACCTGAGCGATCCGGAGCAGCGGCAGGCGGCGGACGCGTTTGTGCTGGCGCATCCCGAGGGCACGCCCTTTCACCGTCCGGCGTGGCTGCTGGGCGTGGCGCGGGGGACGGGCAATGCTGCGCATATGCTTGGCGCGGTCGCGCCGTCCGGCCAGATCGTCGGGCTGTTGCCGCTGCATCATGTGAAGAGCGCCCTGTTCGGACAGGCACTGGTGTCGTCGGGCTTTGCCGTGGATGGCGGGATCCTGGCGACCGATCCGGCGGCTGTCGCTGCTCTGGCCGCCGCCTGCGAAGGCATGGCGCGCGATGCCGGCATCGCTTCGGTCGAGATACGGGGTGGGCCGGTGCCGGGTGAGAGCTGGACCCTGCATGAAGGCAGTCACCTCGGCTTTGCGCGGCCGATTGCCGGGGATGACGAGGCGGAATTGCGTGCTATCCCGAAAAAGCATCGCGCGGAACTGCGCAAGGCGCTCGCCAATACCGCCTTGCGTATCGAGATCGGCCGGGAAGATCGGCATCTGAAGGCCCATTATCGCATCTATTCGGAAAGTGTACGCAATCTCGGCACTCCGGTTTTTCCGGCACGGTTGTTCCGTGAAGTCATGGTGGCTTTTGGCGCAGATGCTGACATCATGGTGGTTTATGACGGCGATCGGCCGGTTTCTGCCGTGCTGACGCTTTATCACCAGGGGCGGGTGATGCCTTTCTGGGGCGGCGGGATAGCGGATGCGCGGCGGCTGCGGTCCAATGAACTCCTCTATTTTCGTTTGATGGCGCATGGGCGCGAGCGTGGCATGAGCGTCTTCGACTTCGGCCGCTCCAAGACGGGCAGTGGTCAGGCGGCGTGGAAGAAGAGCTTCGGTTTCGATCCGGCGCCGCTGTCCTATCATAGCTGGTCCGCGAGCGGCGAGCGGCGCGACATCAACCCCAACAGCCCGCAATATCAGCGGCGGATCGACCTCTGGAAGAAGCTGCCCTTGCCGGTCGCGAACCTGATCGGCCCCTTCATCGCGCGAGGGCTGGGGTGACGGGCGAGATTCTCTTTCTCTGCCACCGCATCCCTTTTCCGCCGGACCGGGGGGACAAGATCCGCTCCTATCACCTGCTGGAGCGGATGGCGCAGATCGCGCCCGTGCATGTCGGCTGCTTCGCGGATGACGCGCGGGATATGGGTTTCGCACCCGACATGGCGCGGATAACCGCCAGCCAATGCGTGCTGATGCGGGATCGTTCGCGGGTGGTGGCGGGTCTCAAGGGGCTGGCGACGGGGCAGTCCCTGCTGGTGTCGCTGTTCGATCATCCCGACCTGCATCGCTGGGTCGCGAAGACGCTGGCGGAGCGGCCTATCAAGGCAATCGTCACCTATTCCGCGCAAATGGCGCATTTCGTGCCGGCGCTGCCGCAGGCGACGCGCTTCGTCATGGATTTCGTGGATTTCGATTCGGCCAAATATGCCGCATATGGCGCGCAGGGCTCCGGGCCGATGGCGTGGATCAACCGGCGCGAGGGGCGGATGCTGCTCGACTTCGAGCGGGCGGTGGCGAAGCGCGCGGACCTCTGTGCCTTCGTGAGCGAGGCGGAGGCGGCGCTGTTTCGGCAGGCGAGCGGGCTGGGGCCGGATCGCATCGTCGCCATCGATAATGGCGTGGCGCTGGATTATTTCGATCCGGCGTCGGATTTCCCGGCGGTGCAGTGCGCGACGGCGCCATTGCTCGTCTTTACCGGGCAGATGGATTATCGCCCCAATGTCGAAGCGGTGGAGAGCTTCGCCCGCGAAACCCTGCCTGCGGTCCGCGCTCGATGCCCGGAGGCGACCTTCGCGATCGTCGGCCGCAATCCCACCAAGGCGGTTCAGGCATTGGCCGCGCTGCCGGGCGTGGTCGTGACCGGCGCCGTGCCCGATGTGCGCGGCTGGCTGGCGGCGGCGGATGTGGTGGTGGCGCCGCTCAGGATCGCGCGCGGCATCCAGAACAAGGTGCTGGAGGCGATGGCCATGGCGCGGCCTGTGGTCGCCTCCCCACAAGCCGCCGAAGGGATTGACGCGCGGGATGGGGAACATCTGCTGATCGCCGCCGATCCCGCGCAGGAAGCGGAAAAGATCGTCGCATTGCTGTCCGACGGAGATCGCGCCCGGCGTCTGGGCCAAGCGGCGCGGGTGCGGATGGAGGAGCGCTATCGCTGGTCCGCGACGCTGGCCGCGTTGCCGGACATGCTGTTCGGATCGCAAGCCGCCGTGAGAGCTGCATGATCGATCGCATCCTGTTGGTGAAGCCGGATGTCGGGCTTGCGGGCTGGCGCGGGCATCTGACGGTGCTCGGCATCATCGCCTTCACCATTTTAGCGCTGTTCCATCGCGATGTGCTGGGCATGATGGCGATCTGGTGGAACGCCTCCACCTATGGCCATTGCCTGTTCATCCCGATTCTGGTCGCGTGGCTGGTGCAGCAGCGATTGCCGGGCCTTCGCCAGTTGGAGCCGACGGCCTGGGCACCGGGATTGATCTGGCTGGCGCTGGGGGCCTTTGCCTGGATGCTTGGGGCGGCGGCGGGAGTCGCGGTGGTGCGCCATGGGGCGCTGATCCTGATGCTTCAGGGGTCGGTGATCGCACTGCTGGGTCCCGCCGTGTCGCGGGCTTTGCTGTTTCCGCTTTTCTACGCCTTCTTCATGGTGCCGTTCGGCGAGGAGATCGTCGCGCCCCTCCAGCTTCTGACGGCGCATATCAGCATGATCCTGCTGTATCTGACCGGCGTTCCGGCGCAGATGCAGGGCATCTTCATCACCACGCCCAATGGCTATTTCGAGGTGGCGGAGGCCTGTTCCGGGGCCAAGTTCGTGATTGCGATGACGGCCTATGGCCTGCTGGTCTGCAATGTCTGCTTCACCCGTTGGAGCCGGCGGATCGCCTTCATGGCTGGGGCGCTGGCGCTGTCCATATTGGCCAACGGAGTGCGGGCCTTCGCCACGATCTTCGTCGCGGAAGTGACGACCATCGATGCGGCGGCGGGCTTCGATCATGTCGTCTATGGCTGGGTCTTCTTCGCCATCATCATGGTCATCGTGATGGCCGTGGCGTGGCCGTTTTTCGATCGCAAGCCCGGCGATCCCTGGTTCGATCCCGACCAGTTGAGGCATGGAGGCGGATCGGCCACGGGGCCGATCGCGGGCGGCGCGCTGGCGATCATCGTGGCGGCGCCGCTCTGGCTGACGGCGAGCGCGGCGACGGGGCAGCCCTTGCCGGGTGCACCCGCCATGCCGGAGGTGAAGGGCTGGGTCCGCAGCGATGAACCGCCGCTCCAACCGTGGCAGCCGCGCTTCGACGGGGCCGATTATCTGAGCATGGCCCGCTACCGCAATGCGGCAGGAGAGACTGTCGACCTCGCCATCGCGACCTTCGACCGGCAGGATGACGGACGCGAGCTGGTCGGCTTCGGTCAGGGCGCTGCGGGCGCCGACAGCGGCTGGACATGGTCGCAGCCAGCCCCCGCGCCGGGTGATGCGCGTGGCGAGCAGATCACCGGTCCCGGCCGGGTGGTGCGCCATGTGGTGAGCTTCTATGTCGTTGGAACCGGGAGCCCGACCGGCAGCGGCCATCTGGTGAAGCTGGAGACGATGAAGGCGCGCCTGCTGGGCGGCGACCAGCGCGCCGCCGCCCTATTGGTGTCTGTGGAGCAAAGACCGGGGCATTCGGCGGACGCGGTGATCAGCGCTTTCCTGCAAGAATTGGGCGATGTGAAGGATTTGGCTGACCGCAGCGTCGGAAGCCAGCAGGCAGTGACCCGATCAAATTGATCGGACCATTGCCTGCTCGTCCTTTGTTTTCCGCATTTTGCGAGTCGTCAGCTGTTCCAGCTATCTTCAAAATGCTCTAGGACCCTTCGCATGTGCGGAATAGCGGGCATCTTCCACCTTGAAACGGCCAAGCCGGTCGATCCGGCGCGGGTTGGCCTGATGCTGGACGCCATGCCGTGGCGCGGGCCGGATGACAGCGGCATCTGGACAGCGCCGGGCGTGGGGCTGGGGCATCTGCGCCTGTCGATCATCGATCTTGGCAGCGGCGCGCAGCCGATGCTGACCGAGGATGACAGCCTGGCGGTCGTCTTCAATGGCGAGATCTACAATTTCATGGAGGTCCGCGCGGAACTGGAGGCCAAGGGCCATGTCTTCCGCACGCACAGCGACACGGAAGTCATCCTCCACGGCTATCGCCAATGGGGCGAGGCCTGTGTCGAGAAGTTCAACGGCATGTTCGCCTTCGCCCTGTTCGATGCGCGGGCGCAGTCCCTTTGGCTGGCGCGCGATCGCTTGGGGGTGAAGCCGCTCCATTATGCGCTGCTGTCGGACGGAAGCCTGATCTTCGGATCGGAACTGAAGAGCCTGCTCGCCCATCCGTTGTTGCGTCGCGCGCCGGACCTGTCGGCGGTCGAGGATTATCTTAGCTTTGGCTATGTGCCCGATGATGCCTGCATGGTCGCGGGCGTGCGCAAGCTGGGCGCTGGCGAGACTTTGCGCATCGTGCGCGGGCGGCCCCTGCCGCAACCGCAACGCTATTGGGACATCAGCTTTGCCGACCGCAGCAAGGCGAAACCTGAAGCGCTGGAGGAGGAACTGGTCGCGCTGATGCGGCAGGCGGTGCGCTCGCGCATGGTGGCGGACGTGCCTTTGGGGGCTTTCCTGTCCGGTGGCGTGGACAGCAGCAGCGTGGTCGCGCTGATGGCTGAGACATCCAAGCAGGCGGTCAAGACCTGCACCATCGGCTTCGACGTCAAGGAACTGGACGAAACCGCCTATGCCGACCGGATCGCGCGGCGTTTCGCCACCGATCATCGCACGCGGATCGTGTCGCCCGACGATTATGGACTGATCGACACGCTGGCGCTGCATTTCGATGAGCCTTTTGCCGATGCCTCGGCGCTGCCCACCTATCGGGTGTGCGAACTGGCGCGGGAGCAGGTGACGGTGGCGCTTTCCGGGGACGGCGCGGATGAGGCCTTTGCGGGCTATCGGCGGCATCGCTTCCAGATGCAGGGTGAGAGGTTGCGCGGCCTGATCCCGGCTTCGGTGCGGCAGCCCTTGTTCGGGACGCTGGGGCGCTATTATCCCAAGGCCGACTGGGCGCCGCGCCCGCTGCGCGCCAAGTCGACCTTCCTCGAACTGGCGGGGGAGGGTGGGGAAGCCTAT
This sequence comes from Sphingobium sp. EM0848, assembly GCF_013375555.1. Lineage (NCBI taxonomy): Bacteria > Pseudomonadati > Pseudomonadota > Alphaproteobacteria > Sphingomonadales > Sphingobiaceae > Sphingobium > Sphingobium sp. EM0848. The sequence goes on along the minus strand of NZ_JABXWB010000001.1, from coordinate 1,566,879 downwards.
GCCGCCTCGGTCGGGGTGACGCCCCATGCCCTGCGGCAGAAACTGTTCAGTCAGGATATGAGAACGCGGCTCGGCGCCTATCGGGCGGAGGATCGCTATATCAAGGCGATGGCGCAGGCGCCCGCCCGCGATCCGCTGGACCGGGCGCAATATGCCGACATCCGCATCTGGCTGCCCGGCGATATCCTGACCAAGACCGACCGGATGAGCATGGCCGTCAGTCTGGAAGCGCGCGAGCCGCTGCTCGACCATCGCCTCGTAGAGTTCGCCGCGCGCTTGCCCGTCGCCCAGCGCATTCGCGGCAATAGCGGCAAATATCTGATGAAGAAGGCCATGGAGCCTTATCTGCCGCAGGACATTCTCTACCGGCAGAAAATGGGTTTCGTGACGCCGGTCAGCGCCTGGTTTCGCGGGCCTCTGGCGGGCGAGGCGAGCGCCATTGCGGGCGGGTCGGCGCTGGCGAAGACGGGCTGGTTCGATGCGAAGATGCTGGGCAAGGTCGCGGCGGACCATAAGGCCGGACTGGCCGATCATGGGCGGTTGCTGTGGCAATTGCTGATGCTGGACAAGGCTTTGGCACGGCTCTTTGCGCTTTAGAGCAGCTTCCGATCCGACTGCATCGGTTCGATTGGTCTTTTGATTTGACGCGTTTTCCGAGGCAGCAGGTGATTCTACCTGCTTCGAAAACGCTCTAGCTCTTGAAAGCCGCCTCCAGCAGTGCCAACGGAGCGGACACGCTAAGTAAACAGGGTCAAGGGTGACAGTCTCCAAGGAAATCGTGCGGGTGCGGCTGTACCTGCTGTGTCTGCTGGGGGATATGGCGGGGCTTTTCCTGTCCTTTCTGCTCGCCAACCTGCTGGTGCTGGGCGCGTTTTCTGGCGAACCGGGCAAGCCGCATGGCCTGGTCATGTTCGCGATGATCGCGCCGATTTACGTGCTGCTGGGCGTGCAGGGCGGCGCCTACGGCATTCATATGCTGGAAAATCTGCGGCGCGGCATTTTCCGGGGACTGCTCGCTCTGGCGCAAGCCGCGATGCTGATGCTGCTGATCGTCTATCTGGGCAAGATCGCCGAGCAACTCTCGCGTCTCACCTTCATCGTCGGCCTTGGCTTTTCGGCGGTCAGCGTGGCCATGGTGCGGCTGGCCATCGGTCGCCTCGGTGCGCGGTTGTTGGGGGAAGTGCCGCACCTGACCGTCGTGATCATGGACGGCGTGGCCATCGACACCGGCCCGCACATGGAAGTGATCGAGGCTGCTGCTGCCGGTCTGCGCCCTGAAGGCCATGATGCCGACATGGCCGCGCGGCTTGCCGCTGCCGTCGGCATGGCGGAGCGGGTGATCGTCGCCTGCCCCATGGAGCGGATGGACGACTGGTCCGTGGCGCTGAAATCGCTGTCGGCACGGGGGGAGATCGTCGTGCCGGAACTGCTGCGCTTTGCGCCCGCACGGGTGGATGAATTTGACGGACAGCCGACGATCATCGTCGCGGGCGGGCCGTTCCAGTTCCGCGACCGCATCATCAAACGCTTCTTCGACATTGTCGTCGCGACTGTCGCGACCATTGCTTTGTCGCCGGTGCTGATCGTGGCCGCGCTGGCGGTGAAGCTGACCAGCCCCGGCCCGGTCATCTTCCGCCAGCCGCGTATCGGCCGCGATGCGGCGCCGTTCAGCATCTACAAATTCCGGTCGATGCGCGCCGAGGCCAGCGACCGCAAGGCGGACAAGCTGACCGCCCGCGATGACGATCGGGTGACGGCGGTCGGCCGCTTCCTGCGCAAGACCAGCATCGATGAGTTGCCGCAGCTTTTCAACGTGCTGCGCGGCGACATGAGCATCGTCGGTCCGCGTCCCCATGCCGCCGCCGCCAAGGCCGGGGACAGCCTCTATTGGGAGGTGGACGAACGCTATTGGGAGCGGCATTGCATCAAGCCGGGCATGACGGGCCTTGCCCAGGTGCGCGGTCATCGCGGATCGACGGATCACCATCAGGACCTGATCGACCGGCTTCAGTCGGATCTGGAATATGTGACCAAATGGTCGATCTGGCGCGACCTGCGCATCATCGTCGCGACCATCGGCGTGCTGGTGCACCACAAGGCCTATTGATGGATGTGATCAATCTTGTCGCGGCGCTCGTGCTGCTGCTGTCGCTGGTGGCGGTGACGTGGCCCTTCCTCTTCTATCCGCTGATCCTGCGGATGCTGCCGACGCGGCCCGAGCAGCCTGTGGTGGGGCCGGCGCCGTCGGCTTCGCTGCTGTTCTGCGCCTATAATGAGGCGGCGGCCATGCCGGAAAAGCTCGCCAATCTGGCGATGCTGAAGGCGCGCTATCCGGGTCTTGAGATATTGGCCTTCGACGATGGCTCCTCGGATGAGACGGCGGGGCTGATCGCGGCGCAGGGCGATCTGGTGACGCTGCTGCGAGGACCGGGGCGGAGCGGCAAGGCGCATGGGATGAAGCTGCTGGCGGCGCGGGCGAAGGGCGATGTGCTGATCTTCACCGACGCCAATGTGATGCTGGACGGTGATGCCATCGACAATCTGCTGGCCCGCTATGCCGACCCGGAAATTGGCGGGGTGCTGGGATCGCTGCATTATATGGGCGATGGCGAAAGCGCCACGGCGTCGGTCGGTTCGCTCTATTGGCGGATCGAAGAAAAGCTGAAGGATGAGGAATCGCGCACCGGCAATGTGCTGGGGGCGGACGGGTCCATCTTCTCGATCCGGCGGGCGCTCTATCCCGAATTTCCCGACAGCGTGCTGGACGACCTGACCGTCTCCATGGCCGTGGTCTTTGCGGGCAAGCGGCTGGTCAAGGCCAAGGACGTCATCGCCCGCGAGCGCTTGGTGGCGGCGCGGGGCGACGAATATCGCCGCAAGGTTCGGATCGCCGCCCGCGCCTGGCACACGCACAGCCATTTGCGGCCGCAATTGCGGCGCATGGGCGCGTTGGACCGTTTCAAATATGGCTCGCGCAAGATCGTGCGCTGGTTCGGCGGTATCTTCATCCTGACCGGCATTGTCGCGGCGGGGACGCTGGCAATGCGGATTTCGCCAACGCTCTATATGGTTGGTGGCCTGACCGGCGTGTTCATCCTCTGGCGCGGGTTGCGATCCAAAGGCGGGCCGTTCGCGGCGGTCGTGGACATCGTGATCGCCTATTTCGCGACCCTGCAAGGCGTGTTCAAGGCCATGACCGGCCGCACCGTGACCATCTGGAATCCCGCCAAGTCGCGCTGATCCCCTCTCGCCAAAGCGGCGGCATATTGTATAGGCGACCCAATGTTTAGCGGAGCCAAGGCGTGATTACTTTCCAGCGGGTGGCGAAAGCCGCCGGCAAGCATCTGACCCGAACCCTGCTGGCCGTGCGCAAGGCGCTGGGCGCGCGGGCGAACCGGGGCTGCCCGGCCTGCGGGCAGGCGGTGGTGGGTTTCTTCCGCTATGGCGACAATGGCGAATGGGGTTGCCCGAACTGTGGCGCTTCCCCGCGCGAGCGGCTGATGAACCATCTGATCGCGGGCGATGTGCTGACCGTGCCGGTGGATGGGGCGGTGCTGCATATGGCGCCCAATGAAGGCAGCCTTGTGCGCCGCTTTTCGACCGCCGCTGACTATACCCCCGCCGATCTTGATCCCGGCCGCTATCATGTGCCCAATATGCGGCGCGTCGACCTGATGGCGCTGAACGACAGCGATCGCTACGACCTGTTCTACGCCAGCCATGTCATGGAGCATGTGCCGGACGATCATGCCGTGCTGCGCAACATCCACCGCGCCCTGAAGCCGGGTGGTGAGGCCTGGCTGATCGTCCCGTTATGGGACAAGCCGACGGAGGACGGCAGCTTCGACATCCCTCCACGCGAACGCGAGCGCCGCTTCGGCCAATGGGATCATGTGCGCCAATATGGCCTGGATTTCGCGGACCGCATCCGCGCGGCGGGTTTCGAGCTGGAAGAGATTGACGCGAGCGGCATCGATGCCGGCACGCGGCATTATTATGCGTTGGACGACCGGCTCTTCCGCGCCCGCAAGCCCGCCGGAACCTCGCCCCGGTGAGCGAACCGCTCGGCAGGGCGCTCGCCCGGATGGAGGCTTCTGCCCGCATCCTTGCCCTTATCAAGCTCGCCAATGTCGGGCTGACGCTGATCTGGGGCTTTGCCGTCACCTATGTGTTCGTGCGCGCCCTGCCGCTGCGGGAGTTCCAGTCCTTCCTGTTGCTGGTGGCGTTCGGCAATTTCACCATTTCCGCTGAGTTCGGCCTCACCAGCATCATCTATGCGCGGCTGCGGCGGCATTGGCTGGGCTTGGGCGGGGACGAGGCTGGCGGCTTCCGGCTGGAGGAAATGGGCGTGCTGTTCCTGTTCCTCGGCCTGCTGATCGTTGGCGGGTTCGCGATATTGCTGGTCGCGCTGGCGCTGGGCGGGCTGCATACGGGCATGCCGCTGCTATTCCTGCTGTTCTTCCTGTCGGCCTGCCTCAACCTGCCCGCGCTGCTTGCCAAAAGGGCGCTGGCGGCGGTGGACGGCAATTTCCTCTGGGAAGCGCTTGATTGCCTGCGCCGGGTGATGACCATCGCGCTGCTGCTGTTCATCCTGCAGGGGCTGGACCCGCGCACGTCCGTCGCCTTGCAGCTTTGCGTCAGCGTCGCCGTCATTGGCTATGCCATTTTTCTGGTGCACCGTCGGCTGGGCATGCGGGCGGCGCACTGGCTGTCCTTCCGCGTCGGCGGCGGGCATGTGCGGGCCCATTATCTGCGTGATATCGGCGCTTCGGCGGCGTTCACCATTTCGGAAATCCTGGCTTATAACGCGCCCTATTTCACCATCGCCGCAGCCACTCATGACGCGCGGCCGATGCTGATCTTCGACTTCTTTTTCAAGATGTCGCGGTCGCTCTCGATGCTGGTGCGGGCGACGGTGGAGGCGGCGCTGCCCCGGATCACCCGGGCCTTTCATGCAGGCGACAGGGCGCGCCTGCGTCAGTTGATGGGGCGGGCGTTGGGCGTGGCGCTGTTCTTTGCGCTGGGGGCTTCAAGCGCCTTGCTGCTGCTGGGCGAATGGCTGTTTACCAAGCTGTTCGACGGCCGCGCGTCGATCGATCGCGTCGACCTGTTGTTGATCGACGGCGCCTTGCTGGCGCTCGCGGTGATTTGCGTGTCGGTCTATGTGCAGGGCGCGCTGGGACGGTTCACGCTGCTGCTGGGGCGGTCGCTGCCCTTTCTCACCGGCTCGCTGCTGAGCGTGCCTTTGGCGCGGATGTTCGCGCCGGATCGGTTCGACCTGATGTTCCTTATCCTTTACACGCTGACCCTGTTCGTGGCCGCGAGCATCCACGGCCTGTCCCTGCGCCAGTTGATGGGCAGGCGCGCATGAAGGTCGCCCTGAAAGTCGCAATGTGCGATCCCTCGCTCTTCACCGGGCGCTATGACGACAGCCTGTGCGCTGCGATGGCGGCGGAAGGCCTGGACGTGACCCTGCTGGGTCGTCCGATGCGGGCGACCGACGCCATCATCCCGCAGGGCTATCGCTATGAAGCGCGCTTCTTCCGCCGGAGCGAAGCGCTGCGCAGGCGGATCGGGGAGGGGCGGGCTTTCCGTTTGCTCAAGGCTGGCGAATATGGACTGAGCTGCGCTTTGGGCGATCTCGACGCGCTGGCGAAGGCGGATGTCGCGCACATGCAATGGCTCCCGCTCGCGCCCGCAGACCGGATCATGCTGCGGCGGTTGAGGGGCAGGACGAAGCTCGTCCACACCGTCCATAATGCCGATGCCTATCATGCCGACGCGGGTGTGCAGGGCAGGGGCTATCGCGCCCTGCTGGACATGTTCGATGCGCTGATCGTCCATGGCGAGACGACCCGGACGGCGCTGGAGCAGCAGGGCATCGACCCGGCGCGCATCCATGTGACGCCCCATCCGCCGATGCGTCTGGCGGCCGCCGGGCCGGGCGATCTGGCGGAGGTGCCCGACGCCGCCATGCCGCGCCTGCTCTTCTTCGGCACGATCCGGCCCTATAAGGGCGTTGATCTGCTGGTGGAGGTCTGTCTGTCGCTCTGGCGGGCGGGGCATCGCTTCGAGCTGGTGCTGGCGGGCAAGCCCTTCATGGACATAGCGCCGCTGCTCGACGGCGTGCGCGCGGCGGGTTTCGGAGAGCGGTTGATCGCCGATCTCGGCTTCCTCACCGAACAGCGGCTCGACGCGCATATGGCGAAGGCGGACATATTGGTCTTTCCCTATCGCCATATCGACAGCAGCGGCGCTTTTCTGTCGGCGCTGCATCATGGCAAGGCGATGGTCACGTCCGACGCGGGCATGTTCGCCAGCCTGCCGCCGGAGGTTGCCGTAAAGGCGCCGGCAGGAAATGCGGCGGCGCTTGCGCAAGCCCTCTTGCCCCTCGTAGAAAGCGCGGTCATCAGGCAGGCTTTGGGCGCGCACGCGTGCAGCTATGGAGATTCAATGGGCAATTGGAAGGACATGGCGTCCGCCACCAGCGCGATCTATGGCGCCATCTATCGCGGCGTGACCGGCGCATGAGCCGTTATGTTCGTGAATTGGGCGACCGGATGCTGGCGATGCGCCTCGCCCTCGCCGGACGGGTCCATCAATATCCGGAAATTCAGGCGCTGCGCCGGTTTTTGAGCGCCTTTGCGGTAGACTGCGTGTTCGACGTCGGCGCCAATCGCGGTCAATATGCCACGATGTTGCGCAAGGATGCGGCGTTCAGGGGCACGATACTGTCCTTCGAACCCAATCCCGAGATTTTCGCGGAACTGGAGGGGCGCGCCGCGTCTGACGGCAAATGGCATGTGTTCAACATGGCGCTGTCGGACTTTGACGGCACCGCCAGTTTCAACATCATGGCGGCCGACCAGTTCAGCTCCCTGAAGAAACCTTCCGAGCAGCAGGACGCGGTTTTCGCCGAGCGCAACAAGGTGACGCGCACGGTCGACATGCAGTGCCGCCGCCTTGACGGGCTGCTGTCCGAACTGAAAGCGACGCATGGGTTTGCCCGGCCGTTCCTGAAGATGGACACGCAGGGGCACGACCTTTCCGTCTGCGAAGGGGCGGGCGGCGCATTGGGCGAAATGGCCGGCGTCCAGACCGAACTCGGTGTCCGTCCAATCTATGAAGGCGGCACGGGTTATCGCGCGATGATCGACTGGCTGGCGGAGCGCGCCTTCGTGCCGTCGGCCTTTTTCGCCAATAATAAGGGGCATTTCCCGCTGCTCGTCGAAATGGACGGCATTTTCGTCAATCAGGCGCTGTTGCCGCAGGATTGCTGATGGACGTTCGCACCCGCCCCACTGTTCATCGTGGCGTCAGCGCCACGCGCCTGTTCCTTGCGGGTGCGATCGGCCTGACGCTTTGGCTGGGCGGGACCTTCCTCTGGCATGTGACCTACAGGCAGGGGATCAGCCTGCCCGTCATCCTGTTCCTCGATCAGGATTTTCCGGCGCTGCTGGGTGGCCTGCTGCTGTTGACGCTGGCCGCGCCCTTTGCGGAAGGGCTGGGCTGGCGCCTGCCCTTGCCACGCGCGCGGGTCATGGTGCCGCTGATCGTCCTTTTCGGTCTGGTCGCCTGGGCGGGCCATTATTGGCTGTTTCAGGACTATTCCATCTCCCGCGATGAGGAAGTGGCGCGCTTCGCCGCCGCCTATATGCGGGAGGGGTTTCTGGCCCGGCCGATCCCGATGGAATGGGAAGCCTATCGCCGGGCGATCATGCCCGAATTCTTCTCGCCCTTTGGCGCGGCGGATTATTGGACGGCGGCCTATCTGCCGGTGAACAGCGCGATCCAGGCGCTGTTCTGGCAATTGGGCGATCCCAATCTGGCGGGGCCTGCGCTGCTGATCGCCGGGCTGTTCGCGCTGTGGCGGGTGGCGCTGCATCTCTTCCCCGATCGGCCAGATGCGGTGTGGGTGACGATGCTGCTTGGCCTGTCCTCGGCGCAGCTATGGGTCACGGCGATGACGCCCTACGCCATGACGGGCCATTTCGCGCTCAACATGGTCTGGCTGGCGCTGGTGCTGCGCGGGGGGCTGGTCGGGCATCTGAGCGCGGCGGTCGTCGCGCTGGCGGCGGCCGGGCTGCATCAATGGCATTTCCCGCCCATCTTCATCGCGCCGTTCATCCTGTGGATGCTGCTTGGCAAGCGGTGGAAGGTCGCGATCTTCCATATTCTCGTGCTGGCGGCCATCGTCATCGTCTGGGCCAAGCTCTGGCCGGCTTTCCTCACCCATGTGCTGGGCCAGCCGACCGACGTCCGTCCCTCGGCGGGCGTGGGGGACAAGGTGGGCAGCCTGTTCGAGAGGCTTGGCGACCGCTGGCAGCCGCTGGTCAATCTCAGCCGTTTCGCCGCCTGGAACAATATCCTGATGGTGCCGCTGGCGACGCTGGGCGTGTTCGCGATGCGCTGGCGCAAGGCGATCCGGGGGCAGGAAATCGCCTTGCCGCTGGCGCTGGGCTGCTTTGCGGGCTGCGCACTGGCGCTGGCGCAAGGCTATGGCTGGGGGTTTCGCTATGCCCATGGCTTTATCGGGCCGTTCTGCCTGCTTGCCGGGCTGGGGTGGGCGCGTTTCCGGGCTGGAGCAATGCGGCCGGTGTTTCTGGGCGTGGGGATCACCCTGCTGGCCAGCGCCTTCCTTGTCTGGCGCACGCATCTGTTCGTCGCGCCCTATGCGGCGAGCCACCGCATGATCGACGCGTCGAAGGCCGATGTGGTGCTGGTCGATCCGCGTGGCGGCCTTTACGTCACCGATCTGGTCCGGGGCCGCAATGGCGTGCCGGGCAAGCCGATGGTGATGAACCTTGGCATGCTGACGCTCGATCAGGTGGATAATCTCTGCCAAAATTATGTGGTCGAGCTGTTCGACCGCGCCGAGTTCCGGCCTCTGGGCGTGCCGCTTGCGCGTTGGAATCTCGGGCGCATGGACGCCCTGCGCGCGCATATGAAGGAAGAGGGCTGCGACAAGCCGGTCCAGCCCCCGTTGCCCGAGACGGAAGAGGATGCCTTCAACGCGGCGGGAGATGTTCTTTAGAGCGATTTCCAAGCGACCGAATCGGTCGCTGGTTAAGAAATCGCGGTCAAATAACTCTATGGGGCGTTACTGCCCCTTCACATAGACGCGCTTGCCGCCGATCCATGTCTCCAGCACCTGCGTCGCGCGAATGTCGCTCGCGCTGGAGAGCGAAATATCCCGGTCGATCAGCAGGAAATCCGCCCGCTGACCCGGCACGAGGCTGCCGAAGCGCTTTTCCGCAAAGCCCGCATAGGCCGCTTGCCGCGTGAACCCGTCCAGCGCTGCCTCAAAGCTCACCCGCTGCTCCGGCATCCAGCCGCCCGCCGGTTGGCCTGAAGCATCCTCGCGGCTCATGGCGGCGGCAATGCCAAGGAAGGGATTGGGGCTTTCCACCGGCACGTCCGACCCGAAGGCGAGGGGGACGCGATTGTCCAGCATCGCCTTCCACGCATAGGCGCCTTTCAGTCGCGCTTCGCCCAGCCGGGCCGTCGCCATGCGCCAGTCGGACGTCTCATGCACCGGCTGCATGGACGCCACGATGCCAAATTGTCCAAAGCGCGGCAGCTCTGCGGGATCGACGATCTGCGCATGTTCGATGCGCCAGCGCCGGTCGCCCTTATAGGTTTCGCCAAGTTCCTGAATGGCGTCCAGTACTTCGCTGTTGGCCGCGTCGCCGATGGCGTGGACCGCGATCTGGAAATTATCCATCGCCGCCCGGCTCATGATGTTGCGCAACTGCGTCGAGGGGATCATCGACAATCCGCGCTGGCCCGGCGCATCGGCATAGTCCGCCTTCAGCCACGCCCCGCGCGACCCCAGCGCGCCGTCGAGGATCAGCTTGATCCCGCCCATGCGTAGATGGTCGTCAGAGAGCCAGGGCGTCGGCTCCGGCCCCGCGATCAGCGCCATATTGTCGAGACCATAGGCATAGGAGATGATCCGCACGCGCAGAGCGCCCCGATCCGCGGAGCGCCGGAACGCCTGCCAGTCCTCGATGCTGGTGCCCATGTCGGCAATGCCGGTAATGCCCTGTCTGAGCAGCGCCTGCTGCGCCTTTTCCAGCGCGATGTCGCGGTCCTTGGGGGCGGGTGGCGGCATGACCTTCGTCACCAGATCCATCGCCTTGTCGACGAACACGCCCGCAGGTTTGCCGCCCGCCATTTCGATGCGTCCACCGGAAGGGGCTTTGGTCGCGGCGGTGACATTGGCGGCCTTGATCGCCAGCGAATTGGCCCAGCCCGCATGGCCGTCGACCCGTTCCAGCCAGACCGGCACGTCGCTGACCGCCGAATCCAGTTCGGCAGCGGTCGGAAAACGCCCGAGCCCCCAAAGCTCCTGATTCCAGCCCGTCCCGATGATCCACTTCCGCCCCGGATTGGCGGCGGCATAGTCGCGGATCTTCGCCTGCGCCTCCGCCAGCGATGTCGTGCCCGACAGGTCCAGCGTGATGAGCGACAGGCCATAGGCCATGACATGCCCATGCGCGTCGATCAGGCCGGGGATCAGCGTCTTCCCGCCCGCGTCCAGCTTGAAGTCGAGCCTTTTGGGCTGGGGCGGCTCCGGCTCATTCTTCCTGCGCTTTCTTGGGCGCGGCTGTTCCGGCTCCTGATAGCGGTCGGGCAGCAGTTTCTCGACCTTGCCCTCATCGTCGATGGTCAGCGCCCGGAAGCGCACCAGCCGCCCATTGGCGTCCAACGATATGCCGTTCACATTGTCGATTACGCCCGCAGCCAAGGCCGGGGCGGGCAGAAGGATCGCGGCCACCGCCGCCAGCAATGCAGCCCTCATGCCCGCGTGATCCGCCGTACCAGAGCGCTGGTGTCCTGCCGATGGCCGCCCATCGCCTGCACGTCGGCAAAGAACTGGTCGATCAGCGCCGTCACCGGCAGGGTCGCGCCGTTCGCCCGCGCCTCCTCCAGCGCCAGCCCCAGATCCTTGCGCATCCAGTCCACCGCGAAACCGAAATCGAAACTGTCCGCCGCCATCGTCTTCCAATAATTGTCCATCTGCCAGCTTTGCGCCGCGCCGCCGGAAATCGCTTCGAACACCTTGTCCAGATTGAGTTCGGCCGCCTGTGCGAAGCGCAACGCCTCGGCCAGTCCCTGAACCACGCCGCCGATGCAGATCTGGTTCACCATCTTGGCGGTCTGTCCCGCGCCCGCTTTCCCGACATGAACGATGCGCGCGGCATAGGCCTGCATCACGATTTTCGCGGCGTCCACGGCGGGCTGGCTACCGCCGCACATCACGGACAGCGAACCCTTTTCCGCGCCCGCCTGACCACCCGTGACCGGCGCGTCCACGAAATAAAGGCCCCGGCTCTCCCCCTCCACATAGAGTTGCCGCGCGATCCGCGCCGAAACGGTCGTATGGTCGATATAGAGACCGCCGGGCCTCATCGCGCGGAAAGCGCCGTCACGGCCCAGCGTGACCTGCGAAAGATCGTCATCCGTCCCCACGCAGCTGATCACGATATCGGCATGTTCGGCGGCCTTGGCCGGGCTGACCGCGACCGCGCCGCCATAAGCCTCCGCCCAGCTTTTCGCCTTGCCGATGGAACGGTTGTACACCGTCATCTGATGTCCGGCCTTCGCCAGATGTCCTGCAATCGGGCCACCCATGACGCCCAGGCCGATAAAAGCGATATGTGCCATATGCCTCATGCAGTTAAAAGCTTGAGGAAAAGCCATAGAACATCGTGCGCAAAAGTGGGAACCGCTTTTACGAAAAAACGATACGGCTACAAAAACTGGCGCACCGGTCCTTTTTCATGTCGTTGGCCTGTTTCAGCCTCCGCGAAAATGCTTTAGGGGAGCGCACCATGAACACCTTGACCAAGATCGAGAGCGCTACGCCGCTGCCCATTTCCGTCGACGATATATTGGCGGCGCGGGTGCGGATTTCGGGTTCCGTCGTGCACACGCCGACGCTGGTGAGCCAGACGCTTTCGACCATGTTCGGCTGCAAGGTCTATCTGAAGTTCGAAAATCTCCAGTTCACCGCCGCCTATAAGGAACGCGGCGCATTGAACCGCCTGCTCCAGCTTGACGAGAAGGCAAAGAAAAAGGGCGTGATCGCCGCTTCCGCCGGCAATCATGCGCAGGGCCTTGCCTATCATGGCAAGCGTCTGGGCGTGCCTGTCACCATCGTCATGCCCACCACCACCCCCACGGTGAAGGTGACGCAGACGCAGGGTCATGGCGCCACGGTGGTCCAGTTTGGCGAGAAGTTCGACGACGCCTATGCCCATGCCCGCAAGCTGGAGGTGGAGCAGGGCCTGACCTTCGTGCATCCCTTTGACGAGCCGGACATCATGGCGGGGCAGGGCACGGTCGCGCTGGAAATGCTGGAGGACGCGCCGGAGATCGACACGCTGATCGTCCCGATCGGCGGCGGTGGCCTGTTTTCGGGCACGGCGACCGCAGCCAAGGCGATGAAGCCGGACATCAAGGTCTATGGTGTGCAGGCGGAACTCTATCCGTCGATGTACGACTATATCAAGGGCGCGAATCTGCCCTGCGACGGCGACACGCTGGCGGAAGGTATCGCCGTCAGGGAGCCGGGCGAACTCACCCGCCGCTTTGTCGAGCGGCTGGCGGACGATGTCCTGCTGGTCAGCGAACGTCATCTGGAGGAAGCCGTCAGCCTGCTGCTCCAGATCGAGAAGACAGTGGTTGAGGGGGCGGGGGCCGCCGGTCTCGCCGCGCTGCTGATCAACAAGGAAATCTTCGCCGGGCGCAAGGTCGGCCTGATCCTGACGGGCGGCAATATCGACACGCGCCTGCTGGCGAATGTCCTGCTGCGCGATCTGGCGCGCTCGGGCCGTCTGGCGCGGCTGCGCATCATCCTTCAGGACCGGCCGGGCGCTCTGTTCCATGTCGCGCGCATCTTCGACCAGGAAGCGGTCAACATCCTTGAGCTTTCGCACCAGCGGATTTTCACCAATCTGCCGGCCAAGGGGCTCAGCCTCGACGTGGAGTGCGAGACGCGCGACGGCGCCCATCTGGAGCGTCTGATCGCTGCCCTGCGCGCGGTTGGTTATGAGGTCGCGCCGATCGAAGTCGCCTGATCGAGGCTCTCTCCGCCACGCCCTCTGCCCCCCGTGCAATTTTCGTGGTAAATAAACTTTTCACAGCGGCCCGCCGGCGGCATAGTCGTCTTATGAATCAGGGGTCGGGCAACGCTGTGGGGGAGATGCGGTTGTGAGTGCGCCATTCCGCTTTCCGCGCTTCTTCGTGACGAATCCCAATCCTTGCCCCTATTTGCCGGGCAAGAGTGAGCGGAAAGTGTTCACCGAACTCAGCGGCGACAACGCGTCGGAACTGAACGATGCGCTTGGCCGCATCGGTTTTCGCCGCAGCCAGAATGTCGCCTATCGCCCGAGTTGCGCGGATTGCTCCGCCTGCGTTTCGGTGCGCGTCGTCGCGGGCGAGTTCACGCCCAATGCGACCCAGCGCAAATTGCTGCGCAAGAATGAAGATCTGGTCATCACCGCCTGCAAGCCCTGGTCGACCGAGGAACAGTTCGCGCTGCTTCAGCGTTACCTGCGCGCCCGGCATCCCGGCGGCGGAATGACCGAAATGGATGAGATGGATTTCGCCGACATGGTCGAACAGACCCCGGTGGAAAGCCATGTCGTCGAATATCGCGAACCGGGTGAAAATGGTCGTCCCGGCAAGTTGATCGGCGCCTGCCTGACCGACCGGCAGGGCGACGGCCTGTCGATGATCTACAGCTTCTTCGATACGGAACTGGAGCATCGCAAGGGGCTGGGCAATTTCATCATCATGGATCATATCCTGCGCGCGGCGAAGGCCGGTCTGCCCTATGTCTATCTCGGCTACTGGGTCGAGGGATCGCAGCGGATGCAGTACAAGATCCGCTATCGTCCGCTTGAAAGGCTGAGCCGCAACGGCTGGACGCGCTTCGACCCGCAGGAGCAGGTGCAGGCCGTTCGGGAGGCGGAGAGCCGCGATGAGCCGGTCCTGCCACGCGAACTGGCGGCGATCTTCCGCAAATAGGGCGCTTGACCGAAGCATTCAGGCACGCGCCATTACGGATATATTTCCGATACTTGCATGGGAAAGCTTATTTAACTTTTTCCGCTACAGCATGCTTATGAAGTGCGGAAACAGCGATAGATCAGAGCCGTCCCATGGACCGTTTTGCTGATCGCCGATTTGGAGATATTGATGGCGAACCGGCCCTGGGCCGGTCGGACTGGGATATGCTTCATTACCGCAATGAAATGGCGTTCTCGCCCGTTTTTCACCGGGTTTCCCCTCCACTGATTCGCTGGATCGCGGACGATCGCGGCCGCATCCTGTCCCGGGAGATATGTTCCGACCTGTTCGCGCGCCATTTCGCCTGTGACATCATGGGATATGACTGGCGGGCCTTGCTTGACCGGCGCGGCCGGCGGGCCTTGGCCGGAGCGGCGAAAGAAGCGGACCGCCCCGATCCCGTTCCCCTTCGAATCCGCACGCAGTCGGGGGCAAGGCGATGGGGCATCGTGCGAATGGTGCTCGTCGTGGAGCCGGGCGAAGCGCCGCTCTGGTACGGCACCATCGAGGATATCGACGATCGCCACGATCATGACCAGCGCGCTTTGGTCGACGCGCTGGCCGAAAGCCGGCAACATTATCGCTGGTCGGTCGAACTCAGTCCGCAGGTGCCCTGGACGGCGACGCCCGACGGCATGATCGAAGAAGTCGGGCCCCGCTGGTGGGATTTGACGGGCATGCCGCCGCAATCCGCGAAGGGGGCGGGATGGATCGCATCCCTGCATCCCGATGATGTGGGGCGCACCCTGTCGCTCTGGGGCGAAAGGCTGCGGTCGGGCGATCCGGTGGATGTCGATTATCGGATACGCCTTGCCGACGGCAGCTATCGCTGGATGCGGGCGCGGGCTTCGGCGCGCCGGGACGATCAGGGCCAGATCGTGCGCTGGTACGGCACGCTGGAGGATATTCACGAACAAAAGCTGGCGCAGCGCGAACTGGCCGACAGCGAGGAGCGTTTCCGGCTGGCTGTGCAGTCGGCGCGTCTTGGCATCTGGGATTTCGACGGGGCGAACGGGACGCGCACATGGTCGCGCGAATTTCGAGCGATGCTGGGCCTGTCCGATACGGAACCTGCGACCAGCGAATTGGCGCTGCGGCTGGTTCACCCGGAGGACCGGGCGCAGCTTGCCGAGATGCTGGATGCCGTGGCCGCCGAACGCCTGCCGCCGCATTTCGAGGCGACGCTGCGGGTATATCGCGCCGACACCGGCGCGCTGCGGTGGATCAGGAGCATCGGCTGGCGGAGCTTTTCCGAATCCGGCCGCCCGGTGCGGGTCATTGTCACTTTTCAGGATGTGACAGAGGAACGGAACAGCGAGGACCGTATCCGCTGGGCCGCCACCCATGACCCGATGACGCGGATGCCCAATCGGGCGCTGTGGCAGGCCACGCTGGAGGAAATGACCGAACAGGCGCATCGGACGGGTGAGCGTTTCGGTCTGGTGCTGGTCGACATTGACGATCTGAAGCGTACCAACGACATGCTGGGCCATGATGGGGGCGACGCGCTGCTGTGCGGTTTCGCCCGACGCTTCGCGGCCTGCGCGCCTGCTGACGCCACGGTCGGGCGGTTGGGCGGCGATGAATTTGGCATGATCGCCCCGTCTCTGGCCGACAGCGCGGCGCTCGCCCAATGGAGCGCGGAACTGTTGGGCGGTGTGCGCGGTCCTTACGTCCATAATGGCCGTTCGCTCGATTGCAGCGTCAGCATTGGCGGCGCCGTGTTCGGTGAGCATGGCGACGAAGCGACCGAGCTGCTGAAGGCCGCCGATCTGGCCCTCTATGCCTCCAAATCCGCAGGGCGTGGGCGATTGACGCTGTTCCATTCGCAATTGCGGGCGGAGGCGCAACAGCGCAGTTCCATGATTCACATGGCGCGGCAGGCGATCGCGGACGATCTGGTGGTGCCCTATTACCAGTCCAAGGTGGATTTACGGACCGGGCAGATATTCGGTTATGAAGCGCTGCTGCGCTGGGAGCATCCACGTACCGGCGTCCATGCGCCCGATAGCATCGCTGCTGCGTTCGACAATGCGGAAATCGCGGTTCAGCTTACCGCAAAGATGATGGCGGCTGTGGTGCAGGACGTCCGCCGCTGGTTGCGCGCGGGTTATGATCCGGGCCGGGTGGCGATCAATGCATCGGCGGCGGACTTCATGCAGCATGATTTTGCTGGCTATGTGCTCGATCATCTTGCGCGCAACAGCATATCGCCCCAGCATTTCGAGGTCGAAGTCACCGAAACGGTGTTTCTGGGCCGGGGGGCGGATCAGGTCGAAAGGGCGCTGCACCGGCTCTCGGCCGCGGGCGTGCGGATCGCACTGGACGATTTCGGCACCGGCTACGCCTCGCTCAGCCATTTGAAGCAATATCCGGTCGACGTGCTGAAGATCGACAAGAGCTTCGTCAGCAATATTGAGGAGGATGCAGGCGACGCGGTCATCGTCGACGCCATCGGCAAGCTGGGCGGCAGTCTCGGCATGGAAGTGGTGGCTGAGGGCGTTGAACGGCCCGGCCAGATCGACCTGCTGCTGGCGCGCGGCTGTACGGTCGGGCAGGGCTATCTGTTCGGCCGGCCGCAGACCTGGGCGACGGTGCGATCACAGGCCGCCTGAGCCATTTTATCTTGAACGCGCGCGCTGCCGGGCTTTGCGGGGCGCCACGCTTTGCGTCACATAGCTGCGCGTGGTCGTGGCAGTCGGCTGGATCACGACGGTCGTGGTGGTCGCGCCGGGATAATAATAGCCATCCGCAAAATAACCGGGCGCCTGCGTTGTCGTGACGATCGGCTGGCCGGGCGCGGGGGCTTGGCCGTGAGTTGCGGGCGCACTGGTCACATATGGGGCGGCGGCATAGGGCGGCGCGTCGTAATCGACGCCGGGACGGCCATGGACATGGCCTTCGAACCGGCCCTCATAATCGCCGCTATAGGTCCTGCCGTCCCTGTCGCGCCATGTGCCGCTCCAGCGCCCTTCATAGCCCGGCATTTCCGGTGGAGGGGGCGGGCTGTCCTGCGCCGTCACCTCGTCATCATAGCGCAAGCCGGGTGGAGGCGGCGGATTGTCGCCCGCCAGAACGGGCGTCGTCATCCCGCATGTCAGGCTGATGCCCGCCAGGACGATACTCCGTATCCGCATGCTGGATTCCCCGCTTTCCGCTGATTTGTTAACGGCCTGTTTAGCATGACAAAATGGGGCGATCCATGGCTCCAACATGCCCAGTCCTGTCCCGAAACGGGTCAGGGCCGGTTCAGCCGAGGCGTGATCCGATCCGGGCTATCAGCGCCTCCAGCCCCGCCTTGTCCGCGTCATCGAACCGGGCCAGCCGGGGGCTGTCGAGATCGAGCACGGCGATCACCCGGCCGTCCCGGATCACCGGCACGACGATTTCCGAAGCGCTGGCTGCGTCGCAGGCGATATGGCCGGGGAAGGCATGGACATCCTCCACCAGTTGCGTCTCGCCGCTCGCCGCCGCCGCGCCGCAGACGCCCTTGCCCAGCGGGATGCGGATGCAGGCGGTCTTGCCCTGAAACGGCCCCAGCACCAGCTCGCTCTCGACCATCCGGTAGAAACCGGCCCAGTTGAGATCGGGCAGGAATTGCCAGATCAGCGCCGAGACATTGGCCATATTGGCGACGGCGTCGGTCTCGCCCGCCGTCAGTGCATCGGCGGCGGAGAGAAGGTCGTCATACAGCGTGGCTTTGTCGGCATCCGCCGTGGGAGTAAAATCGAACATGGCGCGGGATATAGGGCGTGCAGAGCATTTCAGCCAGTCCGGCCAGACTAGTCGAACCGCACTTTGCCGCGCCCGGCCTTCACCGAACTGCGCGCCTTCTTGGCGTCGACCCGCCGCGCCTTGGCGGCCTTGCCGGGCTTGGTGGCCTTGCGCGCCTTGGGAACCACAGTCGCCTCACGGATGAGGTCGACCAGTCGCGCCAGGACTTCCTGCCGGTTCAAAAGCTGTGAGCGCGATCCTTCGGAGCGCAGGATCAGCACGCCCTCCGCCGTCATCCGGCGACCGGCGATCGCCGCCAGCCTGTTTTTCACCGCCTCGGGCAGGGAAGGGCTGTTCGCCACGTCGAAGCGCAACTGCACGGCGCTGTCGGTGGTGTTCACATGCTGGCCCCCCGCACCAGTCGAACGGACGAATGTCTCCGACAGTTCATCCGTGTCGATGGCGATCGACCGGGTGATGGGGATGAGGGGCAAGCCCTACAGTCCGGCCTGTTCGAGCAGTTCCTGCCCGAAACCCGCCGCCGCGAAGGTTTCCGGCAGGGGCGCGGTCGCCTCCGCCGGTGCCTTTTCGCCGCGCGGGATGCTGAGGAAGCGGCTGTGCAGCAGCATCGGCCCAACGCCCGAGCCATAGACCGGATCGCCGACAATGCCGAAGCCCAGTCCGTGCAGCGCATGGGTGCGGATCTGATGGGTGCGCCCGGTGCGCGGGGTGAAGACGATCAGCGACCGGCCATCCTTCTCCGCGATCTTGCGCCATTCGGTGAACGCTGCCTTGCCCGCCTTGGCCGGGATCATCCGCCAACCTTGCGCGGGGGTGCTGATCTTCTTGAGCGACAGTTCGATGAGGCCGCTTTCCTCCGCCGGAATGCCGTCCACTACAGCGACATAGCGCTTGGCGACGATCCCGGCCTCGAAGGCGGCGGCGAAGCGCTTGTGCGCCTTGGGATTGCGGGCGAGCGCAAGGCAGCCGCTGGTGTCGCGGTCGAGCCGGTGCACCGGCAGCGGCCAGCGCTGGAAGCCGAAGGTCAGCGAGGAGAGATGGTTCTCCAGGCTCAGCGACCCGTCGCGCGGCGCGTCGACCGGCAGGCCGGCGGGCTTGTCGAGGATGATGGCCTCGCCATCGATGAACAGGACTCGGTCGTGAAGCAGGGACAAGAGGCGTTATTCCGTAAATTCAGGGAGGCGATTGACGCGCGTGCGGCTTCCTATAGGGCGTCGTGCTTATGGAGAACAGGGGGCATGAGACGCACCCGCCGGGCGGTGGGCGGCTGGAATGGATCGATGTCGCGCGCGGCATCGGCATCATCGCCGTCGTCATCGGCCATGTGTGGACGCGGGGGACGCTGCGTGATGCGATGTACAGCTTCCACATGCCGCTGTTCTTCCTGTTGTCGGGGCTGCTGACCCGGCCGCAGCCGGTGGCGCATTTCACTCGGCGGCAACTGGTTTCGCAGATGCGGCCCTATGCGGCATTCCTGATTCTGTTGATCGTGGCGGATCAGATCATCGAGACGATGAAGGGCGGGCGGCCGATCTTCCATGACTGGCCGAAGGATGTGTTGCCGATCCTGCTGGGCGGTTCATGGTTGCGCGGGCCTTTCACGATTTTCTGGTTCGTGCCCTGCCTGATGATGGCGCGCATCCTGTTCAACATGGTGCTGGCGCGGTGGCCCGACCCGCTTGACCGGCGATGGGGCTGGGTGCTGCTGCCCTGTCTGTTGCTCGCCTATGGGGTGGGCCGGTGCACCAGCCTGTCGCCGCTCGGCCTGCTGACCGTGCCCATGGCGTTCGTGCTGCTCTGGATCGGCGCCGCGTGGCAGCTCGTGATCTGGCGAAGATGGATGCTGGCGCCGCTTGCCCTTCTGTCGCTGGCGGGCCTGCTGGCGTTGCTGCCGACGCTCAATATGAAGGTGGCCGATTATGGCTGGCCGCTGCTTTCCATCGGTTCGGCGGTCGCGAGCAGTTTCCTGCTGTTCCGTGTTTCGGTGCGGATTGCGTCCTTTGGCGGCTGGATTGCGGCGATCGGGCGCGCGTCACTGGTGATCATGTATCTGCATGTCGCGGTGATCCACTATCTCTCGCCCTATTGGAGCAAGCCGTGGCTGCTGATGCTGGCGTTGTTCCTGCCGCTCGCCGCTTATCATCT
This sequence comes from Sphingobium sp. EM0848, assembly GCF_013375555.1. NCBI lineage: Bacteria > Pseudomonadati > Pseudomonadota > Alphaproteobacteria > Sphingomonadales > Sphingobiaceae > Sphingobium > Sphingobium sp. EM0848. Next base: position 1,546,920 of record NZ_JABXWB010000001.1, on the reverse strand, counting down.
GATCCGATCCGTGCCCGGAGCGCGCCGTATCTTCCTCTGACGTCAATGCAGGTGGCGCAGCTTGTCGGGGTTCCGCACCACGTAAATGCCGGTGACGCGTCCATCCTCGATATCAAGCGCCGTCGTCTGGAGCTCACCGTCCGCCTCACGCGTCACGAAGCCGGGCAGGCCGTTGATCAATCCCACGCGCACCAGCGTCGATCCATATTTGCCGAACAGCACCGCCAGCGCCTTGTGCACCTGCATGACCTGGCCATAGCCCAGCACCGGAACGATCGCCGCGGGCCGCTTGCCGCCGCCATCGCTGTGCATGCTGACATCCTGCGCCAGCATCGCGCCCAGCGTCGTCATGTCGCCGCTGCGCGAAGCCGCGAAAAAGGCGTTGGCGATCTCCAGTCCGCGCTGTTTTTCCAGCCTGTAGCGAGGCCGTTCTTCCCGAACATGGGTCCGCGCTCGCGCCGCCAGTTGCCGGCAGGCCGCCGGATCGCGATCGACCGTCGCCGCGATTTCCTCAAAGCCAACGCCGAACACATCATGCAGAAGAAATGCCGCGCGCTCCAAGGGCGAGAGCCGTTCCAGCGCAAGCATCAGCGGCAGCGTCACATCCTCCTCCTCCTCGACATCCTCGACCACCGGATCGGGCAGCCATGGCCCGACATAGGTTTCCCGTTGATGCCGGGCGGATTTGAGCTGATCGAGGCAGAGCCGCGTTACCGTCCGCCGCAGATAGGCCTCCGGCTCGCGCACGGCATCACGGTCCGCACCCATCCAGCGGATGAAGGCTTCCTGCACCGCGTCCTCGGCATCGGCGACGGACCCGAGCATCCGATAAGCGACGCGGGTAAGGCGGGGACGCAGCGGGTCGAAGCTCTCCGCCGCGTCCAGATGCGTCCCCTGCGCCATCAGGCCGCTGCCTTGGCGGGGGTTTCGTACCAGAGGCCGAAGCCGACCGCGATGCGGTTCCAGCCATTGATGACATTGATCATCAGCGTCAGCTTCACCTGTTCTTCCTCCGAAAACTCGGCCGCAAGCGCCTCATGCGCCGCCTCATGGCTGTGCCCTTCGGAAAGCCGCGTCAAGGCCTCCGTCCATGCCAGCGCCGCTCGTTCGCGCGACGTATAGCACGGTGCCTCCCGCCAGGCCGACAGCAGATAGATGCGCTGCTCCGTCTCACCCTGCGCGCGGGCATCGGCCGTGTGCATGTTGATGCAGTTGGCGCACTGATTGATCTGCGAGGAGCGGATCTTCACCAGTTCGATCAGGCTCGGTTCCAGGCTGTCATTGACGGCATTGGAAGTGGCGAACCAGCTCTTCATCAACTGGGGCGCGGCGGCAAAGGGATCGAATTTGGCAGTCATGGTCAGCACCTTTCCTTGTGGGTTGTGCTGCTATGACGAGGCGGGATCGGCCGTTGTGACATGAGGCGCGAAAAAATAAAAAAAGGAGCCGGCGCGCAGTTCAGGCGTCGGCTCCCCCTGACGTTGATGCCTCGCGACCCAAGGCTCAACAACTTCTTAACCGTGCAGTTTGAGCGCTGTTTCCGCGATCCTGCGGCCCTGATAACGGGCACCTTCCAGTTCCTCTTCACCGGGCTGGCGGCTGCCGTCGCCGTCCGCGATGGTGGTCGCGCCATAGGGCGCACCGCCGCGCACCTTGTCCACGCCCATCTGCGCGGTGAAGCCGTAATCAAGACCGACGATCACCATGCCGAAATGCAGCAGGTTGGTGATGATCGAGAAAAGCGTGGTTTCCTGTCCGCCATGCTGGCTGGCCGTCGAGGTGAAGGCGCCGCCGACCTTGCCGTTCAGCGCACCGCGCATCCAGAGGCCGCCGGCCTGATCGAGGAACGCCGCCATCTGGCTGGACATGCGGCCGAAGCGGGTGCCCGTGCCGACGATGATCGCATCATAGTCGGCCAGGTCCGCGACCGTTGCGATCGGCGCTTCCTGGTCCAGCTTGAAATGAGCGGCCTGTGCGACTTCCAGCGGTGCGGTTTCGGGCACGCGCTTGATGTCGACCTGCGCGCCGGCAGCGGCAGCGCCTTCCGCCACGGCCTTCGCCATGGCTTCGATGTGTCCGTAAGAGGAATAATAGAGAACGAGAACCTTAGCCATGAGTGTCTCCAATCGCGGGTTAATGCATTGATCGATAAAAGGTTTCGAAAAAATTTCGCCGCCCGCCTGCAAGGGAGGGGAGAATGGGCGGGCGGCCTTTCGGCCCCGGAGGGGACGGGGCCTTATTCGCTGTCCACCAAGACGATTTCGGTGTCCTCAATCGCCCTGATGGTAATGGGCGTGCCGCCGATGATCGCGGCGCCGTCGCGCGCCTCGAAAATCTGCCCGTCAATCTCGATCCGTCCCGTCGCCGGAACCAGATAGAGGTGACGTCCTTCGGCGCTGTCGTAGGTGACGCTCTCACCCGCCCTGACGGTTCCGCCCAGCAGGCGGGCGTCGGCGCGGATGCGCAGCGCTTCCCTGTCGTCATCATAGCCGCTTGCCAGCACCACCAGCTTGCCGGAACGGTCGCCCTTGGGAAAAGGCTTGGCGCCCCAACTCGGCTGGCCGCCCCGGCTGCGCGGAATGACCCAGATCTGGAAGAGCGTCGTCGTCTCATCCTCCAGATTATATTCGGAATGGCGGATGCCACTGCCGGCGCTCATCACCTGAACGTCGCCGGCCTCGGTACGGCCCTTGTTGCCCAGGCTGTCCTGATGGGTGATCGCGCCCTTGCGGACATAGGTGATGATTTCCATGTCGACATGGGGATGCGGTGGGAAGCCGGTGCGCGGGCCGATTTCATCGTCGTTCCAGACCCGGATCGCACCCCAGTGCAGCCGGGCGGGATCATGATAGTCCGCGAAGGAAAAATGATGCCGCGCATTCAGCCAGCCATGGTCGGCATGGCCGAGCGAGGCGAAAGGACGGCGCTCGATGCGGCTCCCGACTGTCGTACTCATATGCTGATGCCTTTCGAATATCTTGCCGCCAACTCCCCACACAGGAGCTTCCGGCTTGCTTTCCGACAATCTAGCGATCAGGATCGTTTCGTGAATAAGCAGCATTGAAACGGATTGTTTCCTTATGCGTCTTCCTGATTTTGAGGCCTGGGCGATGTTCGCCGCTGTGGCCGAACATCGCAGCTTCACCGACGCCGCCAAGGCGCTCAGTGTTTCCAAGGCCACCGTGTCCAAGGCGGTGACCCGTCTGGAACAGCATCTCGACACCAGCCTGTTCAGCCGCACCAGCCGCCGTCTGACGCTCACCGAAAGCGGCAAGCGGCTGGCCGATCATGCCGCCCGCATCCTGTCCGAGGGACAGGCGGCGGAGGAGGCTGCCCGCGACGAAACAGCGGAATTGTCCGGCACAGTCCGGCTGGGCGCGCCCATGACCTTCGGTCTGCTCCGCGTCGCGCCGCTGATCGCGGAGTTCACCAGGCAGCATCCGCAGGTCGACATCGACCTGCATTTGTCCGACGCCCGCATCGATCTGGTCGAAATGGGACTGGACGCGACCATTCGCATTGCCGACATGCCCGACAGTTCGCTGCGCGCCCGGCGGTTGGCTGACGTCACCATGTATGTTGTCGCCTCACCCGCCTATCTGGCGGAGCGTGGACGCCCGATGCACCCCAGCGATCTCGGCAGCCATGATTGCCTCTGCTACGCCAATATGGCCACGCCGGACGTCTGGCGCTTTTCCGGTCCTGGCCAGCAGAATGTCGTGGTGCAGGTACGCGGCCGCATCACGGTGAACAGCGGGGAGGCGATGCTGCCCGCTTTGCGTGCGGGAGTCGGCATTGCGCGATTGCCTGACTTCATCGTTGGCGAAGGGCTTGCGTCAGGCGAGCTGGAAGAGATTCTCGTCGACTGGCGGCCGCGCCCCCTTGGCATCCATCTGGTCACGCCGCCTTCGCGCCTGCGGCCGGCGCGCGTCGATGCGGTGCTGGATTTCCTGACGAGTCATCATAGCTGCTGACGGATTGTTTCGAATCTGAATCTATCTTGACTCCATCTGAATCATTTCGACTCAAAAACATCTTAAAGTGATTCAAAATCACGCGACTCGCTGGAATCCCTGGGTTATCTAAAAATTAACCTTTGTCCTTCAGAAGTTTTTTGGTTAATGAATTGGAGCGGAGACCGTTCTCTGGGGGTGAACGGGACTGCTACGCAAAGGGGCTTCACATGCGCGTGCTGCTAATCGAAGACGAACCGACAACCGCCAAGGCGATCGAGCTGATGCTCACGACCGAGGGGTTCAACGTCTACACGACCGACCTTGGCGAAGAGGGTCTCGACCTCGGCAAACTGTATGACTACGACATCATCTGCCTGGATCTCAACCTGCCGGACATGCACGGTTATGACGTGCTCAAGAAGCTCCGCGCCGCCAAGGTGCAGACGCCGGTGCTGATCCTGTCGGGCATTGCGGAGATGGACAGCAAGGTCCGCTCCTTCGGCTTCGGCGCCGACGATTATGTGACCAAGCCTTTCCACCGCGAGGAACTGATCGCCCGCATCCATGCCGTGGTGCGCCGATCGAAGGGTCATTCGCAGTCGGTCATCCGCACCGGGAAGCTTTCGGTCAACCTTGATGCGAAGACCGTCGAAGTGGACAGCAATCGCGTCCATCTGACCGGCAAGGAATATGCGATGCTGGAGCTGCTCTCGCTCCGCAAGGGCACGACGCTGACCAAGGAAATGTTCCTGAACCATCTTTATGGCGGGATGGACGAGCCGGAACTCAAGATCATCGACGTCTTCATCTGCAAGCTGCGCAAGAAGCTGGCGCTGGCCTGCGGCGGCGAAAATTATATCGAGACAGTATGGGGTCGCGGTTATGTCCTGCGCGATCCGGACGAGGCGGAAGAACTGGCGACCAAGGTCGCCTGACGCGTCTGACGCACCTGTCAAAGGGGATGGAAAGGCCGGCGGTCCGGGGGGACGCCGGTCTTTTCTTTTGTATTTCTATCTCAACTCCACTTGGTCTTCGTGTCGATCCCCGGGGTACGTGTCCGGAAGCCGGGCCTTTTCGTTTCGATCGATGCGCGGAAATGGGTGGGCACCTGATAGCCCGCTTCGACCGGGCGTTCGCCGGGGGCGGGGCTTTTGACCGTTTCGGGGTTGATCGGGGCGTCGAGTTGAACGCCGAAAGCCTGTCCCTTGCGCCAGGCAATCCGACCTTCCGTGGGTGCGCAGTCGGGCAAGCCTATGATCACGTTGTCGCCCACCGCAAGGTCCAACTCGCACCGCCCGCCCAGACCGCGTTCCGATACATCACGGACCAATATCTCGACTTCCCCATGGCGGGGATGACGCATGCGCGCCTTCAGCAGTCTGCGCTTCCGGTCGTAGAGCCGTTTGGAGAGGAAATCGGGATCGAAATCGGACATGCCTGTCCCGCAGCTCTTCATTTATGGTGTGGCGAGCACCGTGGCGACCTTGTCCCGTACAGCTTCTTACACCCGCCGGGCCCTGTTATGGAGCCAATTTAGCTGCTTTGTCCGGGCATGGGAAGGCGGATCAGCCTAACCTGTTTATATTGTGCCGAATTCCAGAAAGGCTGGCGATCCGATGGGATCGCCAGCCTTTCCGGTCAGGCGGCAAGCGGGCTGAAAGCCGGCTGCGGGGGGTTAGTTGGCCGCCTGGTCCGAAGAGGAAGATTGGCTTTGGCCCGATGCCTGACCGCTGCCGGAAAGCTGGCCGCTGGCGTTGATCGAGGCCGCGCTGCCTGCGCTATTGGCAAGGCCGTTCGCGGACCCCGCCGCGCTGCCTGCGGCGCTCCCTGCTGCCGAGCGCGTCCGGCTCGCTGCATCGGTGGCGCGGTCCCGCGTAGCGTTCGCCGCTGCTCCGGCCCGGTCGCGGACATTGCCGGCCGCCGTCGTCGCCCGATCCCGCGCCGTACCTGCGGTGTTGCTCACCTGGTCCCGCGCGCCGCCGACGGCGTTCCGGACATCGCTGGTGCCCAGCGTATCCGCAGTCAGGCTACCGCTGGCAGACCCGTTGGCCGAACCCGATGCGCTGCCGCCATGATTTTTGCCGTGACGGCTGACCGATCCGCTGGCCGCGCCGTTGGCGTTGCCATGGCCCGATCCGCTGGCGCCGACATGGCCGTTCTCAAGGTCGATGCTGCGGTCAAGGCCTATCCCGCCCGAACCGCCAAGGGTGCCGCCCAGCGAGCCTGTAGCGCCACCCAGTCCGCCGCCCAGCATGCCGCCACCGCCGCCGCCCAGCAGCTGAGCCGAAGCGGGGGCGGCCGTCAGAGCGGCAAGAGCGGCGGTAGCAAGAAAGAACTTCATCTTCATCGATCGTCTCCTTGTTCGTTGTCGATCCGATGAAGGGACAACGGGACGGCCGATCGATTTAATCCCGAGATGCCAAAAAAATTTTCAACACACTGAAATTCAATCGATATTCCTGCAAGATCCGCAGATAATGCCCTTTCCTAACGCCTTGCCGCCGGGCTTCGCTTCCATCCGCAGGGCGTTCAGGCCGCCGGTGGCGAACAGTCGCCCGGCCACCAGCGGCGCGGCAAAGCTGGTGCCCCGCACGCGTCCCTTACCACCCTCCGCTCTGGCGGCGTTCATGTCCGCTCCCGGCGCGGCGAAATCGACATGCCGCGCTCGCCCGGCCTCCGGCAGTGGCCGACCATGGCCATCGATGCCCGTCACGGCGATGACGTCGGGATAGGAGGCGGGATAGGCCGGGGGCGCCGCCGGACCGTCATTGCCGACCGCCGCCACCACCGTCACGCCCTTGTCCCGCGCCAGCCGGATCGCCCCCGCCAACAGCGGATTGTCCGGTCCCACCAGGCTGACCGTCACCACGCTCGCACCGCGCGCCGCCATCCAGCCCAGCGCCCGCGCAATCGCAAAGGCGCCGCCGCCCGCCGGATCGTCGCCATAGACATCGGCGACCAGCAGCGGCACGCCGGGCGCAGCGCCGCGCACCATCCCGGTTCCGCTGATAAGCGAGGCCACCGCCGTTCCATGCGCGCTGGCGCGGGGCGCACCACGTGCAAAGCCCTGTTGTTCGACCGGGCCGCTCAACGTCGGATGTTTTGCGACGCCACCGTCGATCAGTCCTGCGCTTCGGCCCCGAACCGGGCTTCCTTCCGCCAGGACGGTCGTTGCCACTGCCAGTCCGGCTCCGCTGGGGAAATAGAGATTGTCCGCGCTCGCCTCCGCTTCCGGGGCGATGGTTCGCACCTGTTTCAGGGCGCGCGGGAGACTTTGCCCCTTGGGCACAGTGAGCCGTGTGACGCTGAGGTCCAGCCCTTCGACCGCTTGCGTTTCCACGCCATAGCCCGCCGATTGCAGGGCCTTGATACTCGGCTCCCCGGCGCCGGTCAGCAGGATCACGCCCCGCCTTGCCGGTTCGCGCCGGTCGTCCAGCTCGATCGACTCCCCATGCCGTTGCAGCAAATCCCCGATCCGGGCAGTTCGCGCCGCGACCAGCCTGTCGGCCAGCCGGGCAGGGGAAAGGCCCGTCCGATCCAATGTCCCTTCAACCCGGTCGAGAAGGCCGGGCACCACCCCGCCAACCTGCCCCAACGCTTCGCCGGGTGAGCGCAGCAATTGCGCCTGCGCGCCCGGCGCGGTCAACAGCAGGCCAGCAACGATCCAGGGATGCGCGAACTTCATCTCCACCTCTCTGCCACCGGTTCCTTTTCCGGTCCTTTCGCTCTCAAAATGATTCATCGCGAAAAAATTTCCGATACATGATTGGCTGTCAGGGATGAAACGGTGGTTGGCGGTCGTTTCATCCCCAACGGACAGAAAATGGAGACCGGATGTCGTTCGAAAGCGATCTGTTGGCGATCCTGCCCCGGCTGCGGCGCTTCGCCGCCAGCCTGTCGCGGGATCGTGCCGATGGCGACGACCTGTGTCAGGCGGCCCTGGAAAAGGCGCTGCGGGCGCGCGATCAATGGCAGCCGGGAACGAGACTGGATAGCTGGATGTATCGGATCATGCGCAATCTCTGGATCGACGAGGGCCGCTCGCGGCAGCGCGCCGCCCGGACTTTCGCGCCGGAAGAAGCGGGCGAGCATGTCGGTTATGCCGGCGACCGCGATGTGGAGGCGCATGTCATGCTCTCCGACGTCGACCGGGCCATGCAGGCCTTGCCTGACGAGCAGCGCGAAGCCATTGCGCTCGTGCTGGTGGAGGGGTTGTCCTACAAGGAAGCGGCGGATGTGCTGGGCATTCCCATGGGCACGCTGACCTCGCGGCTGGTGCGCGGGCGCGGGGCGCTGATCGAAATTCTGGGGGAAGCGGCATGACGGATATCGATGAAGCCATGTTGATCGCCTGGGTCGATGGCGAACTGGATGAAGTGACGCGGCGGCGCGTGGATCGCGCAGTGGCGGAAGACCCCGCGCTGGCGGAGCGTCTGGAGATGCACAGGCGTCTGCGCGATCGTTTGTCGGGCCATTATGCGCCGGTCGAGGCGGAGCAGGTGCCGCCCGCGATGCGCGCATTGCTGGAGGAGAATGCGAAGCTGGTGCCGCTCACCCGTCCCGCTGCACCGCGTTGGCAGAATTGGGGGATTGGCGGCGCGATTGCCGCGAGTCTGGTGCTGGGTCTGGGCATTGGTCATCAGTTGCGCGGTCCCAGCGGGCCGGTCGCGGTCAATAATGGCGCGATGGTTGCCCAAGGCGAGCTGGCCTCTGCGCTCGACACGCAACTGGCCTCGGCTCAGGACGGCGCGGCGATTCGCATCGGCCTCAGCTTCCAGCGCAAGGGCGGCGGCTGGTGCCGCAGCTTCGAAGGACAGGCGGTGGCGGGCGTCGCCTGTCGCGAAGGGCAGGGCTGGCAGGTGCAGCAATTGGTGCCGGGCGCAGGGCAGGGCACGGCCTATCGTCAGGCTTCGTCCGGCGATGCGCGCATCATGGCGACGATCGATGCGCTGATGGCAGGCGCGCCGGCCGATGCGGCGCGGGAAAAGGCGGCCAAAGAAGGAAAGTGGCAATAGGTCAGGAAGCGCTGCGGATCGGGTCGATAGCGGGCGAAACATGCTGTTCCCCATCGGCGCCGGTTTGCAGAAACCATCGCTGGCCCTGTTCAAGCCCGATGGCGGTCAGCTTGCCGCTGCGAAAGGCGCCGGTGTCGATGCCGATCCGGTTGGACTGGATGTCCACATCCTCGCTGATGCTGTGGCCATGGACGATCATCTTGCCGAAGCGTCGCCGGTGGTTCAGGAAATCGCCCCTGATCCAGCGCAGATCGGCCGGTATCTGCGCGTCCAGCGCGATGCGCGGCCTGACTCCGGCATGGACGAAGAGATAGTCGCCGATTGTCAGCATATCGGGGAAATCATCCAGAAAATCGATCGGGCCGCGCGGGATATGGGTCAGCATCCACTGGGCCAGCGCCGCGTCGCTCATCGCGCTGCTGTCATCGGGCGACAGCCCATAGCTGGCCAGCGTCTCGACTCCGCCGAACCGCCGGAAGAAATGCGCCGCCTGCGCTTCGCCACGCGCAGCCGCGATGAACATTTCCTCATGATTGCCCTTGATGAAGCGGATATTCTGGCCCGATTGCGCCAGTTTCATCGCTCGCTCCACCACTTGCGCCGATTGCGGCCCGCGATCCACCAGATCGCCCAGCAGGATCAGCAGTCGGGGTAAAGGCGGGCGATCCGCCTCATCCCGCGCGATCTTCTCCAGCAATTCGGCGAACAGATCGTCGCGCCCGTGAATGTCGCCGATCGCATAGACGCGCACATCCTCGCCAACGCTGGGCGGCGGCCCGTGGTCCGAAGCTTTGCGACGGCGAAAGGGCATCAGCATGGCGGGCAAGGCTCCCACATCATGCCCGCCAGTGTCGCACGCCCTTACAGGCGGGGCAATGTCACGCCCTGCTGCCCCATATATTTACCGGCGCGGTCGGCATAGCTCGTCTCGCACGGCTCATTGCCCTTCAGGAACAGGAACTGGCACGCCCCCTCATTGGCGTAGATTTTGGCGGGCAGCGGCGTGGTGTTGGAAAATTCCAGCGTCACATGGCCTTCCCAGCCCGGCTCCAGCGGGGTGACGTTCACGATGATGCCGCAACGCGCATAGGTCGACTTGCCAAGGCAGATCACCAGCACGTCGCGCGGCACCCGGAAATATTCGACCGTGCGGGCGAGGGCAAAGCTGTTGGGCGGGATGATGCAGCAGTCGGTCTTGCGGTCGACGAAGCTGTTCGCGGCGAAATTCTTGGGGTCCACCACGGCGCTGTCGACATTGGTGAAGATTTTGAACTCGTCCGCGACCCGCGCGTCATAGCCGTAGGATGACAGGCCATAGCTGATGCAGCCGTCGCGCCGCTGGCTCTCCACGAACGGCTCGATCATGCCATGGGTCTGGGCCTGTTCACGAATCCACTTATCCGACAATATCGACATGGCTGTTCAGCTCTTTCTTGGGATGATGCCCAGATCGGCAGGACCGAAGGCATGAGGCAATAGTTCAGCGACGCTATGTTCGACCACCGCGTCTCCTTCGGGCGCCGCGCAATAGATGGAAAGCGTCCGCCCGGCCATTTGTTCGGCTTCGTTCATGATCTGACGGCACCGGCCGCAGGGGGTGACGATGGCCGCGCCGCTTACCGACCCATCGGCGTCCATCGCGCCGCCCACCACTGCGATCGCCTCCACATCGGCGAAGCGGCCCTGCGCGTTCGCCGCCGCCAACGCCACGGTTTCCGCGCAGAGCGACAGCCCATAGCTCGCATTCTCAAAATTGCAGCCGGTCACGATTTGCCCGTCGGTCAGCCGCACCGCAGCGCCCACGGCAAAGCGGCTATAGGGGGCATGGGCATGCCTCATCGCCCCGCGCGCCGCCTCGATCAGCTTGTCCGTCGCACTCATTGCGGCATCACACTCCATCTGACGGGACCGTCGATGCCGTCGATATGCCGCATATCGCTGGCTGTCCACATCACCCATTTGCGCTTTTCGCTATCGGGCGGGAAGAAGTTGCGGTCCAGCCACAATGTCCGGTTGATGCCGGAGGCAATGCCATATTGCGCGTCGAAATCGTCGCTGACGTTCAGCACGACAGGCGTGCCCGAATGGCTTTCGATCAGATTGATCAGCGTGTTCAGTTCCGACAACACCGCATCCTGTCCCGGCCGGACCCGGCAACCCGGCGCGAACGCCAGCCGGATCATCGGCGGCAGGGCGGCATTGTCGCGCGGCACCATGGCCATGAAGCCGGTCGCTTGGTCGGAGGCCTTCGCGCACAGGCTGAAGTCGAGCGACGCGCCATAACGCATCCCCGCCGCCCGTGCGCCTTCCCAATTGGTTTCGAACGCCGGGTCGCGGAAATGCCCGCCGCTGGCCGCGCGAATATAGGCGAAATCGGCTCCCTGCGCCGCCAGCGTGCCCCATTCGATGGTGCCATTGTCCGACGACACCGACACGCCCTGGGTCGGGAATGTCTCCCGTGTCGGCGCCCAGTCGCGGGCATAGAGCCACGCGCCCAGAGACAACAGGCCCAGAACAGCAAAAACCACGCAGAAACGGGCCAATAACTGGCCGACACTATTGATACGGATGCCCCTTACCCCTTGATGTGCAGAACGCAGATCAGCGTGAAGAGACGCCGGGCCGTATCGAAATCGACCTTGATCTTTCCCTCCAGCCGCTCGATCAGCGTCTCGGCGGCGGCATTGTGGATGCCGCGGCGCGCCATGTCCACCGTCTCGATCTGCTGCGGCGATGCATTGCTGATCGCCTGATAATAGCTGTCGCAAATGGCGAAATAATCCCGGATCGGGCGGCGGAACCGGCCCAGGCTCAGAATGATGGCCTCCAGCGGATCGCCATTCTCCCGCCGGATTTCGATGACCAGCCGGCCTTCCTCGACCCGCAGCAGCACCTTGTAGGGGCCGGTATAACCGTCCTCATGAACCCGCTGCGGTTCGAAATAATTATCCTCCAGCAGGTCGAAAATGGCGATGCGCCGTTCCTGCTCGACATCGGCATTGCGCCAGAGAATCGTCCGCTCGTCGAGCGTGATATCGATGATGCGCGGATCGGCCATGGACGTTATGGTCAGTGCGGTGCCGCGCGCCGAAAAGCAAGGGGGACTGTTGTCCACAGCTTTTCCAAATGCTTTCAACGTTCAGCCTTGCAAGGGGCGATGCGCGAAGCGATGAGGGGGCAATGGTCGAACTTGTACAAATGAATGCCGCCGCAGAAGCTGGCACCCCTGAACTCCCCCGCAATGTCGAGGCGGAGGCCGCGCTGCTGGGCGCGCTGATGATCGACAACCGCATCGCCGAAGATGTGCAGTTGAAGCTCAAGCCGGAGCATTTCTTCGAACCGCTGCACGGCCGCATCTACGAATTCGTGATGAAGCTGGTGGAGCGCGACATGGTCGCGAACCCCGTGACGCTCAAGCCCATGCTGGAGCAGGACCCTGCGCTCAAGGAACTGGGCGGCGCGGGCTATCTGGCGCAGCTGACCGGCAATGGTGCGGCGCTGCTTGGTGCGCGGGACTTTGCGACGCAGATTTACGACCTGGCCCTGTTGCGGCAGCTTGTTCATGTCGGACGGGAACTGGTTGAAAATGCTCTGGATACCAGCGAGGATGTGAATCCCCGCGAGCAGATCGAGCAGGCGGAAGTCGCGCTCTATAAAGTGTCCGAAGGGGAGGGCGAAACCGGTTCGGTCAAGAGCTTTGCCACCGCCACCACCATGGCGGTTCAGGTCGCCGAACGCGCGCTCAACAGCGGCGGCCATGTGTCGGGTATCACCACCGGCATCAACAGCCTCAATGAGAAAATCGGTGGTATGCACAATTCGGACTTGATGATCCTTGCGGGTCGTCCGGGCATGGGCAAGACCTCGCTCGCCACCAATATCGCCTATAATGCGGCCTCCCGCTGGTTGCGGGACCATGGTGACGGCATCCCGCCGGAAAAGAATATGGGCGCCAAGACGGCGTTCTTCAGCCTCGAAATGTCCGCCGACCAGCTTGCCACCCGCGTATTGGCCGAACAGTCGGGCATCAGCGGCGAAGCGTTGCGCATGGGCAAGATCAGCCGTGCCGACTTCCAGAACCTTTCCCGCGCGGCGCGGGAATTGCAGGAACTGCCGCTGTTCATCGACGATACGCCGGGCCTGACCATCGCGGCTCTACGGACCCGCGCCCGGCGGTTGAAGCGTCGCCATGATATCGGCTTCGTGGTGGTCGATTATCTTCAGCTGCTTCAGGGCACCGGCAAGGGCGACAATCGCGTCAACGAAATTTCGGAAATTTCGCGTGGTTTGAAGACCTTGGCGAAGGAACTTAACTGTCCGGTTCTGGCATTGTCGCAGCTCAGCCGTGCGGTGGAGCAGCGCGAGGACAAGCGTCCGCAACTGTCCGATCTGCGTGAATCCGGCTCGATCGAGCAGGACGCGGATATGGTCTGGTTCGTGTTCCGTGAGGATTATTATGTCGCCGCCAAGGAGCCGGGGAACAAGGAAAGCCCCGAACATCTCGAATGGGCGCAGGAAATGGAGCGCATCTACGGCCTGGCCGAAGTGATCGTGGCGAAACAGCGCCACGGTTCCACCGGCCGCATCCGTATGAAGTTCGACGCTAAGATCACGCGCTTCTCCGACCTCGCGGAAGGCAGTTATCTCGACGATTATGAGTAAGTCCGCCTGATCCTCCCCATCGAAAGAGGGGGAGGATCAAGGGTTTCGCTCACCCCATAAAAGCCTGAAATACCAGCGCCAGCCCGACCATGCTGGCCGCATAGACCAGGGTCCGCACCATCGGCACGCCCATGCCGTAGAGCGGCAGGTAAATGGCCCGCGCACCCAGCCAGAGCCAGCCGCCAAAGGCCGTCATCCCGCTGGTTTTCCCGGCAATCACCACGCCCAGCAGCGTGATGATCGCAATCGGATAGGTTTCCAGGAAATTCCCCTGTGCCCGAACCAGCCGGCCACCCACGGGATCAAGGGGCGGCAAGGCCTCATCGCGCGCGCCCATGTTCCACTTGACGCCATATTGCCGGGTCTTGATATGCGTCGCCGCAAAAATGTGGATCAGCAGCAGCACGCAGCTCCATGCCAATATCTTCAGCTCAACGGCCATATCCTGTCTCCCTCTTCAGTCACCCATCGCCGGCAACCTATCGTGATAGGAGGGGTGAGGGAAATCAGAATACTGGCTGGTTGGCCGGATCGTCCGGATCGGCGGCAGGCGAGGGGATCGGCGTCACCGGCGAGTGAATCCCGCACTCCACCTTGTCCCACCCGCGCCAGCGCCCGGCGCGTGGGTCTTCGCCCGGCAGCACCTTGGACGTGCAGGGTTCGCAGCCGATCGACAGATAACCCTGCGCCTCCAGCGGATGGCGCGGCAGATTTTCCGCCTCGAAATAGGCTTCCAGATCGTCCTTGGTCCAATCGCCCAGCGGATTGATCTTCAACCGGCCATTTTCGATCTCGAAGCGGGGCAGGTTCTGCCGCGTCACCGACTGGAACGCCTTGCGCCCCGAAATCCAGGCGTCGAGGCCTTCCTTGGCGCGGGCCATCGGCTCCACCTTGCGGATTTCGCAGCAGCCGTCGGGATCATAGGACCAGCGCAGGCCCGTTTCGTCCTTCTTCGCCAGCACTTCGGCATTGGGCACCACGGCCCGGCTGTCGGTAAAGCCCAGCGTGTTGATCAGGGTTTCGCGATAGTCCAGCGTTTCGCGAAACATCTTGAGCGTATCGACGAAGATCACCGGCACCGTCTTGTCCGCCTTGGCGATCAGCGACAGCAGCACCGCGCTTTCCGTACCGAAGGATGACACGACCGCGACATTTCCCGCCAGTCCTTCGGCAAAGACGGTCTTCAGCATCGACAGCGTGTCGACGCCTTCGAAACGCGCGTTGAGCGCGTCCGCATCGGCCTGGATGAAGGCAGGGCGGGCGTCGATGACGTCCAACTGACGGGCAGGTTCAGCCATTCACAGTCTCCGGGTGCCGTTTCGCCCACACCGGGCGGCGGCCATCGACGGTCTTTTGATAGACGTCGGCATAACGATTGAGGGCGCGCTCCACGGCGGCATCGTCCAGCGCCTTGTCGGGCCGGAACGTGTCGAAACCGCAGCGGCGCATGGCATTGAGCTGGTCCACCAGCACATCACCCACGGCGCGCAGTTCGCCCTCATATCCGGCTTCGCGCAGAATCCGCGCCGCCGAATAGCCGCGCCCGTCGCCATAGGCGGGGAAGTTCACCTCAACCAGCGACAGCCGGTCGAGATAGGGCAGCAATTCCCGAGCATCCTCGCCTGCTTCGATCCGCACGGCGGTCGAGTTGGACTGGCCGGTGAAGGATTCGACCGTCACGGCCGGTTCCTGGGCGGCTTCGCTTTCGCGGAAGGACAGGAACTCAACCATAGATCGCCTCCTTGAAGGGTTTCATGCCAAGACGGCGATAGGTGTCGAGGAAGCGTTCGCCTTCCTCCCGTTGCGAAAGATAGAGGTCCGTGACCTTCTCGATGGCGTCGACCACGCCGTCCTCCGAGAAGCCGGGGCCGGTGATCTGGCCCACGGCGGCATCCTCCGCGCCCGATCCGCCGAGCGAGAGCTGGAAATTCTCCACGCCCTTCCGGTCCACGCCCAGCACGCCGATATGACCGGCATGGTGATGGCCGCAGGCGTTGATGCAGCCCGAAATCTTCACCTTCAGCTCGCCCAGATCCTTCTGCCGCTCGGCTGAAGCAAAACGCTCCGACAGCTTCTGCGCCAGCGGGATCGACCGCGCATTGGCAAGGCTGCAATAGTCGAGGCCGGGGCAGGCGATGATGTCGGTGATCAGGTCCAGATTGGCCTCCGCCAGCCCGGCCTCATCCAGCTTCTGCCAGATGGCGTAGAGATCGGCCTTCTTTACATGCGGCAGGACGAGGTTCTGCGCATGGGTCACGCGCAGTTCGTCGAACGAATAGGTTTCGGCAAGGGCCGCCGCCAACTCGATCTGCTCCGCCGAAGCGTCGCCCGGAATGCCGCCGCGCGGCTTCAGGCTGATGTTGACGATGGCATAGCCCGGCTGCTTGTGCGCCGCGACCTGACGGTCGACCCACAGGGCAAAGGCCGGATCGGTGCGATCGAGATCGTCGCTCAGACCCGCCTCATAAGCGGGGTTCGCGAAAAAGGGCCGGATGCGGTCCAGCTCCTCGGTCGGCGGGTTGAGGCCGAGCTGCTTCATATGCGCATACTCTTCCTCGACCTGACGCTTATATTCCTCGACGCCCAGTTCATGGACGAGGATCTTGATCCGCGCCTTATATTTGTTGTCGCGCCGGCCGTAGCGGTTGTAGACGCGCAGGCAGGCCTCCAGATAAGAAACAATCTCATCTTCTGGCACGAAGTCCTTGATTCGCGGCGCAACCATCGGCGTGCGGCCCATGCCGCCACCGGCATAGACTTCCGCCCCGATCTGTCCATCACGCGACACCAGCTTCAGGCCGATATCGTGCAGCCGCATGGCCGAACGGTCATCCTCGCTGGCGATCACCGCGATCTTGAACTTGCGCGGCAGATAGGTGAATTCCGGGTGGAAGGTCGACCATTGGCGCAGCAGCTCCGCCCAGGGGCGCGGATCGGTCACTTCATCCGCCGACACGCCCGCATATTGATCGGACGAGATATTGCGGATGCAGTTGCCGCTGGTCTGGATGGCATGCATCTCGACCGTCGCCAGCTCGGCCAGGATATCCGGCGCATCGGCCAGCTTGATCCAGTTATATTGCAGGTTCTGGCGCGTGGTGAAATGGCCATAGCCCTTGTCGTACTTGGCCGCGATCTCGCCCAGCTTGCGCATCTGCTTGCCCGACAGCGTGCCATAGGGGATGGCGACGCGCAGCATATAGGCGTGCAGCTGGAGGTAGAGGCCGTTCATCAGCCGCAGCGGCTTGAACTGATCCTCGGTCAGATGCCCGGCCAGGCGGCGTTGCACCTGGTCGCGAAATTCCTCGACGCGGGCGTCGACGATGGATTGGTCGTAGCTGTCGTAACGATACATGGTCAGATCACCCAGTTGCCGGCATCGGCATCATTCGGTTTCAGCGTTAGGTCGGGGCGCACGGTCGGCCCCAGAGCGCGGATACGGTCCTTGATATGCGCGGGACGCACGCCGTCTTCATCGACAGTTGCGTCGATCACATAGGCGCCCACGACGCGCAGCGCGGCTTCCTCGGCGCGAGCCAGTTCATCGCCCTTGTCGCCCACGTCGACGGAGTAGCCGACCTGCCGCGACCAGCCATCGCCCGCCCACCAGATGACATCACCCGACGACAGATCATTCCCGGTCAAAATCTTCATTCTACCCTTTTCCCGCTCTCTGACGGTATCAAATCCCGATATGGAAGCAGCACATCCTGCGCTAGCGCATAGGCCGCCACATCCCCGACGACGATCAGCGCCGGGCTCTTCACATTCTCCCGCGCCACCATGTCGCCCAGATCGGCGAGCAGGGTGCGCAAGGTCCGCATGTCGGCGCGCGTGCCATTCTCCAGCACCGCCACCGGAATGCCGGGCGACACGCCATCGGCGATCAGTTTGTCGGCAATGTCCGCCGCCGTCGCCACGCCCATATAGATAATGAGCGTCCGACCCGCGCCCGCCAGTCCCGACCAGTCCTGATCCGTCAGCCCCTTGCACTGGCCCGCGACGAAGCTCACCGCACTGGCGGCGTCGCGATGGGTGAGAGGGAGCTGAGCCTGCGCTGCGCTGCCGATGGCGGCGCTGATCCCCGGCACGATTTCGACCGGCACGCCAGCAGCCCGGCAGGCTTCCATTTCCTCACCACCGCGCCCGAAAATGAAGGGGTCGCCGCCTTTCAACCGCACGACCGAGCGCCCGGCCAATGCTAGTTTGACGATCAGGGCGTTGATCCCGTCCTGCGGCACGCTATGGCGGCTGCGCTGCTTGGCAACGGAGACGAGCTCCGCATCCGCCGGAGCCAGCGCCAATATCTCGGCCGACACCAGCCCGTCATGCACGATCACCTCGGCCGCGCCGATCAGGCGCGCCGCGCGCAGCGTCAGCAGTTCCGGATCGCCCGGACCCGCGCCGACAAGATAGACAGTGGCAGGTGCAGTTTCAGCCATGCTGGGCAAATGGCGAAAGCGGGCAATGGTTTCAATTCAGAATGCTTTGCCCGGCGCGTAGGAAAATTTGGGGGGCGGTTATTTAATCTCCGTCATCCCGGCCTGCGGCAGTATGATGGAACGGGATTCAATCCCCCATCGCGCTGGTGTCGATGTCCTTGAGGCCGACGCCGATCGATGCGCGAGGCTGTTCGATTTCCACCGAAGCCACCGGATAGGCGCAATAATCCGCGGCATAATAAGCGCTGGGCCGATGGTTGCCCGAAATGCCGACGCCCCCAAACGGTGCGGAGGAGGAAGCGCCATTGGTCGGCCGGTTCCAGTTGACGATCCCCGCCCGGATATTCGACCAGAACTGATTATATTGCTCCGGTGAGCCGCCGATGAGAGCGGCGGACAGCCCGTAGCGGGTATTGTTCGCCTCCAGGATCGCGGATTCGAAATCCGCTACGCGGACCACCTGCAACAGCGGGCCGAACAGTTCGATATCCGGCCGTTCCGTCATGGGGGTCACATCGATGATCGCGGGTGTCACGAACGGCAACCCCTTGGTCGTGCGCACCATATGCTTGATCGGCCTGCCGCCGTTGCTCATCAAATAGAGGAAGCTTTCGGTCAGTTGATCCGCTGCCTGATTGTCGATCACCGGCCCCATAAAGGGTGCAGGGTCGGCATGGGGATGGTCAATGATCAGCCGGTCGGCCAGTTTCTTGACCTCTGCGATCAATATATCGGCCAGGCTTTCCTTGACGATCAGACGGCTCGCCGCTGTGCAGCGCTGTCCGCTCGACAGGAAAGCCGATTGCACGATCAGCGTTGCCGCGCTGGCGATGTCCGCCGTGTCCCAGGCGACGATGGGATTGTTTCCGCCCATTTCGAGGGCCAGCATCTTGCCCGGATTGGCCGCGAACTGACGGTTGATCGCGATCCCCGTCTGCGCCGATCCGGTAAAAAGGACGCCGCCCACATCGGGATGCGCGGCCAGCGCCTTGCCCTCTTCCGGTCCGCCCAGCACCAGCCGAACGGCATCTTCCGGCACGCCGGCTTCATGATAGAAGCGCACCAGCGTCTCGCCCACGGCAGGCGTCTTTTCCGACGGCTTGAAGATCACCGCATTGCCGGCAAGCAAGGCAGGTACGATATGGCCATTGGGCAGATGCGCCGGGAAATTATACGGCCCCAGCACCGCCATGACGCCATGCGGTTTGTGCCGCACCGACTGGCGCGCGCCCATGGCCGCCTCCAGCCGCCGCTGTCCGGTGCGTTCCGAAAAGGCCGCCACGGAAATGTCGACCTTGTTCATCACCGCGGTCACTTCGGTGCGCGCGTCCCAGAGCGGCTTGCCCGTTTCCCGCGCGATCAGATCGGCCAGCGCTTCCTCATTGGCGCGCACGACATTGACGAAGCGGCGGAGCGTTTCAATGCGATAGGCGATGGGTTGCGCGGCCCATTTGGGCCATGCGGTGCGGGCGCGGGCGACTTCCGCCTCCACATCGCTGGCAGTTCCCTGCCACAATTGAGCACCAGTGGCGGGTTCTGTCGAAGTCAGCGTTGCGGACATGGCTTCGATATGACGGATAATTGCGCGTTAGGGAAGGGGTGGCGCATCCCCCAGCGCGTCGCCCATGCGTCGGATTGCAGCGACCTTGGCATGGAGCGGCGCCCAGTCGTCCTGACTGTCGATGGCGCTCCAGATCGCTTCCACCTCATCGATATGCATGGAGCAGGGCGTGGCGTCCGTCCAATAGGGGTGATCTTTCGCCCCACTCGGCTCAAATCCCGCGACGGTTTCGCGGAAGCCTGCCCATTCCTCCCCAGCATAAAGTGCGCTTTCACGCGGATCGCCGCCCCGCCAATCCTGAAAGAAGCGGTCGATCGGCATCTGGCTGGCGATCATCCCGCGCACCGCCGCCTCGATCATCGCGGACGCATCGTCGCTCTGCACGACGCCCAAACGCCAGCAAAAGCGCCGGACCATAGCCTCGCCATAAAGCGCCGGAAAGCGCTCCAGCTGCGCGATCAACGGCTCCGCCTCCACCAGAGGCCGCAGCGACACCGCCAGTTGCGCCACGTCCCAATGGATCGCCTCGGCCTGCCGCCCGAAAGCATAAAGCCCGCTATGATCGAAATAGGCGGCGGTAAAGCCCGGCTCCCATAGCGGCGTGAACCGCCATGGCCCATAGTCGAAGCTCTCGCCCGTCACATTGATATTGTCGCTGTTGAGCACGCCATGCACGAAACCCGCGACCATATAGCTCGCCGCCAGATCGGCCGTCCGCTCGACCACGCGCCCCAGCAATTGCGCGGGCGGATTATCCCCCGGAACCTCGCCATAAAGCTTCGTCAGCGCATAATCGACAAGCCGCTCCAGTAGAGCCTTGTCATCATGATAGGCCGCCCGTTGGAACGATCCGATGCGGATATGCGAGTGGCTGAGCCGCACCATCACCGCCGCACGGGTCGGGGAGGGCTCATCATTGCGCTCCAGCGCCTCGCCCGTCTCGATGATGGAGAAGGTCTTGGATGTGTTGACGCCCAGTGCCTCCAGCATCTCGGTCGCCAATATCTCCCGCATGCCGCCCTTCAGCGTCAGCCGCCCGTCGCCGAACCTGCTGTAGGGCGTCTGTCCCGATCCCTTGGTGCCAAGGTCCAGCAACCGTCCGGCCTTGTCCCGCAACTGCGCGAACAGAAAGCCCCGGCCGTCCCCGATATCGGGATTATATTGTCGGAACTGATGCCCGTGATAACGCAGCGCCAATGGCTGAGGCAGCGATCCTTCCAGCGGCGTGAATCGCCCGAAATGGGCCACCCATTCCGCATCGCCGAGATCGCCGAGCCCCACCGTCGGCGCCCATCGGTCGTTGCGGAAGCGCAGGGTTGTCTGCGGAAAGTCCGCCGCCGCGACCGGATCGGCAAAATCGGGTTGCAGCGCAGCGATTTCATTCGCCGGACGATATTCGGAGGGTTGCAGGGCAGAGCGCATGCGGCGATATGGGGGATGCAGGGTGGAAGGATCAAGCAGCTTGAGCAGTTACACCGACGGATATTGGTGGTCCCCCGATGGGCTAAGGCTTCATTATCGCGATTATGCAGGCGGCGCGGATGACCGCCCACCCTTGCTCTGCCTGCCGGGCCTGACCCGCAATGCCCGCGATTTCGAGCCGCTGGCGGCGCGACTGGCGGGCGACTGGCGCCTGATCTGCCCCGACATGCGGGGCCGTGCCGAAAGCGCGCAGGCGAAAGATCCGATGACCTATGTCCCGCTCACTTATTTGCAGGACATCAGTCGCTTGTTGGCCGATCTTGCCATCACCCGTTTCGTTGCCGTCGGCACATCGCTGGGCGGCATCATCACCATGCTGATCGCCGCGACGCATAGCGAATGGCTGGCGGGCGCGCTGCTCAACGATGTCGGCCCGACGCTGGAGGAGGGGGGGCTTGACCGCATCCGCACCTATGTCGGCATCGGCCAGTCGCATCCAAGCTGGGTCCACGCCGCCCGCGCGCTGGAGGAAGCGAACCGCGACGTCTATCCGGCCTATGGCCTTGATCAATGGCTCGCCATGGCGAAGCGTCTCTACCGGCTCAACAGTGCGGGCCGGATCGTCCTCGACTATGACATGCGCATTGCCGAGCCGCTGCGCGTCGCGAACGACGAAGCCGCCGGGGTCGACATGTGGCCGGTGATGCAGGCCTTTCGCGGCATCCCGACGCTTCTGCTGCGGGGCGAGCGTTCCGACCTGCTGTCGGCAGCAACCGCAAGCCGCATGGTGGAGGAAATCGGCCCCGACGCCGAACTCGCGACCATCCCCAATGTCGGCCACACGCCTGTTCTTGATGAGCCGGCATCGGCCTTTGCCATTGACCGGCTGCTCGCGCGAGTGCTGAATGGCTGACGTGATTTGAGGGAAATGGACCATTTCACCTCTCGAAAATCACGGCAGGCGGGGACACCGCCCCGGCTGCTGCACGTTCACGGCAGTTTCTCGCTGGGCGGCAAGGAAGCGCGGGCGGTTCGCCTGATGAACCTCTGGGGGGAGCGTGTTCATCACAGCGTCGTCAGCGCCGCTCCCCATCTGATGAGTGCCCGCGACGCCATCGATCCAGCCACGCCCGTCGATTTTCCCGATCCGCCACCGCTCGCCGGCAAGCCCGGCCTCGCGCGCTTCAAGGCCATTGCGGAATTCCTGTCGGGCTATGACCTCGTCCTCAGCTATAATTGGGGGGCGATGGATGCGGTGATGGCGCACCGCGTCCATGCCCGGTCGCTCAACCTGCCGCCGCTGATCCATCATGAAGACGGCTTCAACGCTGACGAAGCGAACGGCCTCAAGCCTCAGCGCAACCTCTACCGCCGTATCGCGCTTCAGCGCGCCCATGCGCTGGTCATCCCCTCGATCCGCCTCGACGCCATCGCCCGCAAGGTCTGGCGCCAGCCAGCGGCCAAGGTTCACCTGATCCGCAATGGCATCGACACGGCCCGTTATGAACAGCCGCCCGCGCCCGATGCCATTCCGGCCCTTAACCGCACGGACGGCAAGTTGCTGGTCGGCACGCTGGCGGGTCTGCGCGGGGTCAAGAATATTCCCCGCCTGGTCCGCGCCGTCGCCCCGCATCGCGACCGCCTGCAATTGGTGGTGGTCGGGGAGGGGCCGGAGCGCGACGCCATTCTGGCCGAAGCTGACGCCCATGGCCTCGACGATATCTGCATGGCCGGCTTCATGAGCGAACCCTGGCGCTTCATTGGCCTGTTCGACATCTTCGCGCTTTCATCGGACAGCGAACAATTTCCGATTTCGCTGGTCGAAGCCATGGCGGCGGGTCTTCCTGTCGTTTCAACCGATGTTGGCGATGTCGCGAACATGGTTGCGCCCGAAAACCGGCCCTTCGTTGTTTCCGATGGAGCCGCGCTCAGCACCGCGCTCGGCCAGCTTGCCGCCAGTTCGGATCTGCGCGCGCGGCTGGGCGAAGCGAACCGCAACCGTGCCCGGCGCGACTTCGCGGAGGAGGCCATGGTGGCCGCCTATGCGACGCTTTACGGACAGGCACTATCCAGCCCATCCATTTTGCGGTAGGGCGCCGCCGGAAACCTCGCCCTGTTTCAGGAAAACTGCTATAGGGCGGCGTTTAAGTGGTCGGCGGCCACTGGATTTTTGCGCTGGGAGAATGCGTTGTTCAAGGGGTTGAAGCCCATCATTTACGGCGGCCGCGAAGTGTGGCCGCTGGTCGAGGGCGGCAAGGGCGTAGCTGTTTCCAACCATGCCAGTTCGGGCGCGTGGGCGGCGGCCGGGGGGATCGGCACGGTGTCGGCGGTCAATGCCGACAGCTATGACAGCTTCGGCAATGTCATTCCGCAAATCTACCATGGCCGCACCCGCCGTGACCGCCATGAAGAGCTGATTGCCTATGCCATTGACGGTGCGGTCGAGCAGGTGAAGCGCGCCTTCGAAATCGCGGGTGGCAAGGGCGCGATCAATATCAACGTGCTGTGGGAAATGGGCGGCGCCCAGCGCGTCCTTCATGGCGTGCTTGAAAAGACCAGGGGCATGGTTGCGGGCGTCACCTGCGGCGCAGGAATGCCGTACAAGCTCAGCGAAATCGCGGCGTCCTATGGCGTCAGCTATCTGCCCATCGTTTCTTCCGGCCGTGCTTTCCGCGCCCTCTGGAAGCGCGCCTATTCCAAGGCTTCGGAATGGCTGGCGGCGGTGGTCTATGAAGATCCGTGGCTGGCCGGTGGTCATAACGGTCTCTCCAATGCCGAGGACCCGAAGGTTCCGCAGGACCCCTATCCGCGCGTGCGGGATTTGCGCGCCACCATGCGCGAAGGCGGCATTTCCGACGACGTGCCCATCGTCATGGCGGGCGGTGTCTGGCACCTGAAGGACTGGAACGACTGGATCGACAATCCCGAACTGGGCACCATCGCCTTTCAGTTCGGCACCCGTCCGCTGCTGACGCAGGAAAGCCCGATCCCTGACGAGTGGAAGCAGCGCCTGACGCAGCTTGAGCCGGGCGATGTGCTGCTGCACCGTTTCTCGCCGACGGGCTTCTACAGTTCGGCGGTCCGCAATCCCTTCCTGCGACTGCTTGAAGCCCGCTCGGAACGGCAGGTTCCGTTCAGCACCGAACAGGCGGGCGACCACACGCACCAACTCGACGCGGGGGTGAAGGGCAAGAATTTCTGGGTGACGCGGAACGACCTTCTGCGCGCCCGCGAATGGGTGGGGCAGGGCTTCACCTCGGCGCTCAAGACGCCGGATAACACGCTGGTTTTCGTGACCGAGGAGGAGAAGGCCGAAATCCGCAAGGATCAGACCGATTGCATGGGCTGCCTCAGCCAGTGCGCCTTCTCCAGCTGGATGGACAGCGAGACCAACTCGACCGGGCGTCTGGCCGATCCGCGCAGCTTCTGCATCCAGAAGTCGTTGCAGGAGGCCGTGCATGGCGGCGATCTCGACAAGAATCTGCTCTTCGCGGGCCATGGCGCCTATAAGTTCAAGCAGGACCCCTTCTATTCGAACGGGTTCGTGCCGACCGTGAAGCAGCTCTTCGACCGCATCCTGACCGGCGACTGATGGCGGATATTCAGGGACTGGCGGTGTTGCACTATGAAACACCGCATTTCGACATTGTGCGTCCGGGGCAATTCGTTGTCTGCGCAGTTTCGGGTGCGCGAATCGATCTCGACGATCTCAAATATTGGAGCGCGGAGTTTCAGGAGGCCTATCGTGGCCCGGTCGAGGCGACTCAGTCCTTCCTGAAACATCGCGGTTTGGCATTCCGTTGAGGGAAAGGACGGCGATTGCGTAGCCATTTTGGCTATGTGATGCGCTTTTTTAGGGTGTAGGAAGCGATTTGCCGTTGTGATGCGGCATTTCATCTATTTTCTGCTATTTCTTTTGCCGGATAAATGGTTTATTCTTCCTTCAGAAGCGGCGGAGATCGCGCGAAAGAGGAAGGATGTCGGGAATGTCGCGGATTGATATCTTTGGTGATCGCGTTTGCGTAGTGACGAGCCTGCTGATCGTTGGCTGGTTCATTTATAATGTCGCCTTCTGAATAGGCTGGGCATCGTCCTTTCGCCCGCGCCACGGCTGTTCTGATAGCCTGCTTATCTCTCCGTCCGGCGCGCTGTGATTTTGCGAGCCTGGGCGTTCCCCCATCATCTTTTGCGCTGAAAGCTGGAAGCCCACCGCTTCCAAGCAAAGCTATGTTTCAATTTTCTATGGAATGAGTAGACAAGGTCGCGAGCGATATGCTCCGCGGCTTTTGAAGGATGTCAGCTTGCTCCGCGTCATCAACGGCTAAAGCGCACGGTACTGAAGCGACCACGCAAGGTTTCGTGTTCCTCCTCTGCTGGAGAAGACGATGACCCACCATTCCCCCCATAGTCGTAAATCGCGCCGCCTTGGTGCAGATCGGCAAGTCCGCATCCCTCACTCCTCATGGACGCGCGTTGAGCGTGCCCCGCAGAACGCCGCGCCCGTCAAGGCGGAGGAGTTCTGGAGACTTCTGGGTCTTTAGAGCAGTGAGCGCAAAGTAGGAATCGCGGACGATTCCTTTTTGCGCGGATTTGTGATTCATGTGCCTGTGGAGGTGAACCATGGGCAGAGCATATTCGGCTGATTTGCGGGAACGGATATCGGCGCACGTAAGGGCGGGACACTCGCGCCGGGCGGCGGCCCGCCATTTCGGTGTGAGCGCGAGTTGCGCAGTGAAGTTGTTGCAGCGAGTGGAACGAACAGGTTCGGCTGCTTCTTCACGAATAGGGCGGCCACGCGGCGCTGGTAAGTTGGCGCCGTATATGGCCCGGTTGACGGGCTGGGTGGATAGGGAACCAGACATCGGCATGTCGGAGCTGTCCAACAAGCTTGCAGCGGAGACGGGCGTAGTTGCCCATCCGGCATCCCTCTCGCGGGTGCTGATCCAGGCTGGCTATCGGGTAAAAAAAACGCTGCTGGCCAGCGAGTGCGGACGCGATGATGTCGCTCATGCGCGACTGCGATGGCGCCTCGACCGGCAGCCGCAGATGCGCGCAAAGCCTCATCACCTCGTCTTTCTGGATGAGACGGCGACCACCACGAAGATGACCAAGCTTCGTGGCCGGGCGCCAAAAGGAGAGCGTCTCAAGGCCCGCGCTCCGTTCGGTCATTGGAAAACGCAAACCTTCATCGCGGGGCTGCGCTGCGATTGCTTGGTTGCCCCGTGGGTGATCGACCAACCGATGAACCGGCGCCTGTTCGAAACCTATATCGAAACCCAGTTGGCGCCAACGCTCAGCCCCGGCGATGTTGTGATCGCCGACAATCTGTCGAGCCACAAAAGCGAAAAGGTCAAAGCCTGCCTTAAAGAGCGAGGTGCGTGGATCCTTTTCCTCCCCGCTTATTCACCCGATTTGAACCCAATAGAAATGGCCTTCGCTAAATTGAAATCGCACCTGCGACGGATCGGGGCGCGGACCATCGATGAGCTATGGAAGGCTCTCGGACATATCTGCGACCTCTATTCTGCCGAAGAATGTTGGGAATATTTCAAGGCCGCCGGATATGCGTCCAACTAATCGCTCACCGCTCTAGAGCATCGTGCGGCGCGCTGCGTCCGGCGTGAATTTGTGCGTTCCTGTGCGGGAACGCGCAAATTTAAAGCTCACCGAAAGACCACGGTTTTCCCACCGTTCAGCAAAACCCGACGGTCGGCCAGCCAGCCGACCGCGCGAGCCAGTACCTGTGCCTCGATATCGCGGCCGATGCGGATCATGTCCTCGGCCGTGGCGCGATGGTCGACGCGTTCGACCGCCTGCTCGATGATCGGCCCTTCGTCCAGATCGGCGGTCACGAAATGCGCCGTCGCCCCGATCAGCTTGACCCCGCGCTCATGCGCCCGGTGATAGGGACGCGCGCCCTTGAAGCCGGGCAGGAAGCTGTGATGGATATTGACGCATCGCCCCGCGAGCTTCTCGACCAACCCTTCGGACAGCACCTGCATATAACGGGCGAGGATCAGATATTCCGACCGTGTCCGCTCGAAAATACCGATCAGCGCATCTTCCTGGGCGGCCTTGTCGCCATTGGGCGGCAACTCATGATAGGGAATGCCGTGCCATTCGGTGATGCGACGCATGTCGGGATGGTTGGACACCACGCCCATGATGTCGACCGCCAGCATTCCGGTCTGCCAGCGATGCAGAAGATCCGCAAGGCAATGGGACCCCTTGGAAACCGCTATCAGCATGCGTGGCTTTTCGTCGGCTGCTGTTAATCGCCAATCCATCATGAAATGCGTACCGATTTCCGCAAATTCGCTACGCAATAGGTCGGTATCGTTCATCCGCTCGTCTGTCGCCTCGAACGCGACGCGCATGAAGAAGCGGCCCGCCTCCCGATCTGCATATTGCTGGCTGTCAGTGATGAAGCCGCCGCGCTCGGCCAGGAACCGGCTCACCGCCGCGACGATGCCGACCCGGTCGGCACAGGCCAGAGTAAGAACCCAGGATGGAACAACCGGATCAGTCACGCGCATCTCCCCGCAAAGTGGCAAATGCGTTGCCTCAAGCCGGCGCGCCGATCAACCCGTTACGCTTCGCGCGCGTTACCGTGACAATGCCGCGTACATCGCCGTGCCGGAATAAAATTACATTTTCTTGGGCATGCAGTCGGCACCGGCCGCCTTGATCGCGCCGCATAACCTGGACGCATCGGCACTGCTCGACAGTGGTCCGGCCTGCAAGCGGGTCACGCCGCCGCTGGTCATGATATAGGGCTGATAGCCAGACAGGCCGCTGACCTTCCTGTTGAGCTGGCTCCAGAGCGCGCGTGCGCGCGCCTCCTCGCTGAATGCGCCGATCTGTACGCGCCATGCGCCACCGCTGGCGACATGCGGCAAAGCAGGTTTCGCCGTCGCGACTTTCGGCGCGGGAGCGGGCGCGGGCGCGGGTTTGGCCTTGGGCGGAGGCGTGGTTTCAACCTTTTCCGGCCTGGGAGAAGGGGCAGGGGAGGCTGGGGTGGAGGGTGGCAGGGCGGTCGTGCGGATCGGCTTTGGCGCCTCGCGCGATGTCGGGGCGCCGCTGTCCGCTGGCTGTTCCTGCTGCGCCATGGAACGCGCCATGGCAATGCCTTCGCTGCGCTGATCCTGGGGTATGAACTTGTCCATCTGGCGAAGGCTGGTCGTCGCCTGCGCCAGCCCGGATTCGGATGACCGCGTCATCAGCGCATAGGCCCGCACCCAATTCTTCGCCGCCAGATCGCCGTTGAACAGTGCGGTGCCGACGATATATTGCGCCCGCGGCTCGCCCCGGTCGGCGGCTCGCTGCAGGAAGGGCAGGGCGCCTGCCCGATCCCCCTGCTGGAACATCAACAGGCCCAGATTGTCCTCCGCACGTGAATGGCCCTGTTTGGCGGCCTTGCGATACCAATCGATCGCGGCGGCGGGGTCCGTCTTCACGCCGCGCCCCAGCTTATAGGCCTGCCCCATGTTGAACTGCGCATCGGGATCGCCGGTCTGCGCCAGCGGCAGCCACAGGGCGACGGCCTTGGCGTAATCTCCCTGTTGCCATGCATCGACTCCCGCCTTCACATCGGCCAGTGCCGGTTGCGCGATGCTCAGCACTGTTCCAGCGGCCAGTGCCCCCCAGATACGCTTCATGCTCATGCTCCCAATGGGTCTTCGCTTCAACCTATGCCGACACAAGGTTAATAGCGACTTAGCATTAAGAACATCGCCTTTTCACCCCTTGCTACGCTTCCGTATCCATTAACCAATTCTTAGGCGGCCTTGTGGCACTCCTTGCAGCAATTGGATTTTCTGGGGGAAGTTGCGTGCGCATATTGGCATTGGCATCGCAAAAGGGGGGGTCGGGCAAGACGACCCTGTCGGGCCATCTGGCCGTTCAGGCCCAGCGGGCGGGCGCAGGCCCGGTCGTGCTGATCGACATCGATCCGCAGGGGTCGCTGGCCGATTGGTGGAACGAGCGTGAGGCCGAATATCCCGCCTTTGCCCAGACCACGGTGGCACGCCTTGCCGCCGATCTGGAAATCCTTCGCCAGCAGGGCTTCAAGCTGGCCGTCATCGACACGCCACCGGCGATCACCATGGCGATCCAGAGCGTCATTTCCGTGGCCGAGTTGATCGTCGTGCCGACCCGTCCCAGTCCGCACGACCTGCGCGCCGTGGGCGCCACGGTCGACCTATGCGAACGCGCAGGCAAGCCGCTGATCTTCGTGGTCAACGCCGCCACCCCCAAGGCGCGCATTACTTCCGAAGCCGCCGTCGCCCTGTCCCAACATGGGACAGTCGCTCCCGTTACGCTGCATCACCGCACCGATTTCGCCGCCTCGATGATCGACGGCCGCACGGTGATGGAGGTCGACCCCAATGGCCGCTCGGCCGGAGAGGTCACGCAGCTCTGGACCTATATTTCCGACCGGCTGGAAAAGAATTTCCGCCGCACCGTCTTTTCCGTGCCGCACAATGCCGTGGGAACGGCGGGCACGGTTCGTCCGGCAAACGGCGGTTTCGGCCGCCGGGTCGCGCAGTAAGGGGAGAGGATAGACATGGCCGAACCGAAACCTCTCGCCTCGTTGACCTCGGGCCTGCTGGCTCGCAAGGGCGCCGCTCAGCCCGCCATGCGCCGCCCGGTACTGGGCTTTGGCATGACCGCCGGAGCGACCGCGCTTCAGGAGGATCTGGGCTGGAACGACATGGGCTTCGACGTCACTCAGCCTGAGCCGACGCCGGTTGAACCACGCTCTGTCGCTGGGTTGACGCCGATGACGGCTGTCCCGACCGTTGCGCCGGTGCCGCCCGTGGTGGTCGAACGCGAGGAACTGGCCGAGCGCATCGCGGAAGTCAGCATTCCCGCCCCGATCGCGGATGTGAAGCCGGCCAGGCCCAGGAAGCCGGGCAAGGCCCGCACGCCCGCCGTGGCGAAGGGACGTAAGGCCGCCTTTACCCTGCGGCTCGACGCCGACCGCCATTTGAAGCTTCGCCTGGCCAGCGCCATTGCGGGCCGATCGGCGCAACAGATGGTGACGGAAGCTCTCGACTCCTTCCTGAGCAGCCTGCCGGAAATCGACCGGCTGGCCCAACAGCTGCCGCGCGCCCGCGGCGACAATTGAGGAACGGCAAGGCCATGAAGCGCAAGGCTTTCGCAAAGGCAGCAGTCGCATCGCTGCTCGTTGGCACGACCATGGTGGGATGCACGGGTGCAGCCTTCCGTCCCGCCGCCATTGCACCGCAGCCAAGTCCCGATCGTTTGGCCGCCAGCGTCGAAAAGGCGCTCGCCGACCGCGATGGCGCTCGCGCCGTGAAGGCAGCGGAGGCTGTGGTGGAGGGTGCCCCGCGCGATGCCCGCTATCGCCAGTTGCTGGGCCGGGCCTATGTCGCGGATGGCCGTTTCGTCTCGGCGGAAACGGCGTTGACGGACGCCATGACGCTCGGCAATCGCGATGCCCGCACCATCGTCACTCTGGCGCTGGTGCAGGCTGCTTTGGGCAAGGATCGCGCCGCGCGCGACCTGCTTGCCAATAATGCGGACGTGGTTCCCGCCGCCGATTATGGTTTGGCCATGGCGATGGCTGGGGATGCGGAGGAAGGCGTGCGCATCCTCTCGCAAGTGATCCACGATCCTTCGGCCACGGCGCAGACGCGCCAGAACCTGGCCTATGCCTATGCGCTGGCCGGCCGGTGGAAGGATGCGCGGATGATGGCGGGCTTCGACCTTGATCCGCTCGCCGCCAATCAGCGGATCGCTCAATGGGCGCAGACCGCCATTCCCGGTCAGCCTGAGCAGCGTGTCGCGGCGCTGATGGGTGTGACGATCAACGGTGGCGATGCGGGTCAGCCCGTGGCTCTCGCGCTGGCGCCGGAAGCCGCTCCGGCCCGGATGGCGGAAACCGCGCCTGTTGCCGAACAAGCCCCTGACGTCGCGCCTGTTGAAATGGCCGCTGCCGATCCGGCGCCCGTCCCTGCGTCGCAGCCCGTCGCCAACGAAGCGCCTGCGCCGGTGATCCAGGCCATTGCGGCTCCGGTTCGTGTCGCGGCCCGCTCTGTCGCGTCGCGTCAGCCCGCGCCTGCCCGCATCCGCCAGATCGCCTTCCGCCCGAGCGGCAAGGGCGCGGGCAACTGGGTTGTGCAATTGGGCGCCTATGGCAATGCGGCCATTGCCAAGGAAAAATGGGTTGCCATGGCCCGTCGGAACAGCGCGCTGCCAAACCTTCCCGTCGTCACCAGTCAGATCACGGTGAATGGGGCAACCTTTGCGCGCCTCGCTGTCGGCGGCTTTGATGACCGAGCCGCAGCGGCGGCACTCTGCCACGGCATCCAGGCCCGTCGCGGCCAGTGCTTCGTGCGTGAAAATGTTCCTGACGCCACTCCGCAGCGCTGGGCACTGACGACCCGCGGTCGGCAATACGCGACGCGTTAAAGGACGATCACAAAGCTTTTATGCGGGCGGCGTCGACGGTGTCCGCCCGCAATGCTTTTGGCGCGAAGGCTGTGCCGGAGCGATAGCATCGAAATCAGGAAATCCGGCCATTTTTCTCGCCCGCCGGAAGGGCTAAAGTGGCTCCCCGAGTAGGATTCGAACCTACGGCCATTCGATTAACAGTCGAATGCTCTACCGCTGAGCTATCGGGGAGCAGCCCGGCTTCCGCTGGGCAGGCCGCGCCTATAGCAGCGGCTTTCCAGAGATGGCAAGCGGCAAATGACGGAAATTTTTCAGGCGATGAACTGTTCCGCCGCGATCCGGTCGTCCAGCGTATGTTCGGGGTCGAACAGCAGCGTCAGCGGCGTTGCGCGGTCGATCTTCACCTCGACCTGCGCGATGTCGCGCACTTCGCGCTGGTCGGCGACGGCACTGACCGGGCGCTTCACCGGATCGAGCACGGTGAACTGGATTGCGGTGCTCTCCGGCAGGATCGCCCCACGCCAGCGCCGGGGGCGAAAGGGGCTGATCGGCGTCAGCGCCACCAGCGCCGACCCCAGCGGCAGAATCGGCCCATGGGCGGAGAGATTATAGGCCGTCGATCCCGCCGGCGTCGCTACCAGCACCCCGTCGCACACCAGTTCCGGCAGCACGGTACGGTCGTTGACCTTCACCTCCAGCTTGGCCGTCTGGCGCGTTTCGCGCAGCAGGGACACCTCGTTGATCGCGGGAATGGAGAAGCGTTCCCCGTCCACCGTATCGACGTTCATGCGCAGCGGATTGACCTTGAACGGCTTGGCGGCTTCGATCCGCTGTTCCAGCCGCTCCAGCCGCCATTCGTTCATCAGGAAGCCGACCGTGCCCAGGTTCATCCCGAACACCGGCAGGATGCGCCGCCCTTCCAGCATGGAATGCAGCGTCTGGAGCATGAAGCCGTCGCCGCCCAGCGCGATGATCATGTCCGCCTGTTCGACCGGCACGAAATCATAGGCTGCGCGCAGCCTTTCCTCTGCCGCCTTGGCAGCCGGAGTGGGGGAGGCGACCAGAGCGCGCCGAACCTCGTCCGTCATCCGCCGGTCACGCTCATGTGACGCCGCACCGCGGCCGGAGCGCCCGCTGCGATGCGGAAGTCATGGCGCGCGGGCTTCAACCGCAAGGCGCGATCGATCAGTGGTTGCACGGCGGCCAGACCATCCTCGCGCAAGGCGGCCTTGAGGTCGACATGATCCTCATGACCCAGACACATGAAGATCTTGCCCTCACACGTCATCCGCATCCGGTTGCAATCGTCGCAGAAATTATGGGTGAGCGGCGTGATCAGCCCCAGACGGAGATTCAATCCCTCGACCGCATGATAGCGCGCGGGACCGCCGGTGCGATGTGCAATCGGTTTCAGCGCATGATGCCGCCGGATCGATTCGGCCACCTGCGTCAGCGGCAGATAATGATCCGTCCGGTCCTCGCCGGTTTCGCCCAATGGCATCGTCTCGATCAGCGTCAGGTCGAAGCCCTGGCGGTCGCACCAATGCAGCATCGGCAGGATCTCATCCTCGTTGATGCCACGGAGCGCGACCATATTGATCTTGACCGAAAGGCCCGCCGCCCGCGCCGCATCCAACCCGTCGATCACGGCCTGCACATCGCCGCCGCGCGTCACATGGGCGAAACGGTCGGGATCGCGGCTGTCCAGACTGACATTGATCCGCCGGACGCCCGCATCGGCCAGCGCCTGCGCATGCTGCGTCAGCCGTGTGCCGTTGGTGGTCAGCGTCACCTCGTCCAGCCCACCGCCCAGATGCCGCCCGATCCGCCGCACCAGATCGACGATATCCCGCCGCACCAGCGGTTCGCCGCCCGTCAGCCGAATCCGGCGCACGCCCCGCGAGATGAAGAGATCGGCCAGCAGCGCGATCTCCTCCAGCGTCAGTACCTGATTCTTCGGCAGGAATTGCATCCGCTCCGCCATGCAGTAACGGCAGCGCAGGTCGCAGCGGTCCGTCACCGAAATCCGCAAATAGCTGATCCGGCGGCCGAGCGCATCGGTCAACGCCGTGCGCGCAGGATCGACCATCTCCATATTTCCTAGCTAGGCCATGGACCTGTCCCGTGCAAGCACAACGCATTCGTACCCTCTCCCGTTGCAGCAATGTGAACAGGTCGGTAACCGATGGAAGGTAGGAAGGGGGCAATGGACCGTCCCCCAAGGAGCATCATGTGAGCGGTGAAACCGCACTGGACGGACAACGCAGCCTTTTCATTCTGTCACCGGGTGACCGCGACGGCTTGTCCCATGTCGCGCGGCAGGCGGGCTGGCGCGTGATGGCGGCCCGGCGGCCTGCCGATGCCGCGCAGCGTTTCCTGCACAGCGATGCCCAGATCGCTTTGATCGACATGCGCGGCGCCCGCGACGGAGGCACAAGGCTGATCGCGGCCATGACCCCCGTGGTCGATGCCGGGGGCGGGGCTTTGATCGCGCTGGTCGACAGGCAGGGGATGGCCAATGTGCCCTTGTTGATGGAGGTGGGCGCCACCCATTATCTTGCCGCGCCTTTCTCCCCGGATGAGTTGCGCGCCACCCTCGCGTCCGCACAGCGGTTGGTCGACCGGCTCGTCGGCGGCGTGACCCACAGCCGCCGCGCCCAGCGCATCCGGCGCGGAGACGCGCTGTTCTGGGAGAGGGAAGGGAACGACATCCGCCTCAGCGACAGTCTTGCCCGGCATTTCGGCCTCGACAGCCCGCGGCTCGGCCCGGCGGGTTTCATCCGTCGCCTGCCCCGTTCGGAACGCCGCTCCGTCATCGCGGCGCTGCGCGGCATGATGCGTGCCGGCCGCCCGGAAGCCTTCGCCCATGCCGCGCCCGGTCGTCCCGGCGACAGGCTGGTCCACCATCTGCGTCTGATTGATGGTGTGGTTGCGGCGGATGTGGAGTGGCTGTCCGATGCTCACGGTCATGACGCGACCGGCCGCGACGACCTGACCGGCCTGCGCTCGCGTCAGGCTGCGCTGGACTGGCTGGAACAGCGCAAGGGGCTGGCGACCACGGTGCTGCTGCTATCGATCAGCCAGTTCGACCGGATGAACGCGGCCTATGGCCAGGTCGTGGGCGACGCGCTGCTGGGCCGCATCGCTCGCCGGATCGAGCGCATGACGGTCGACATGGCGGCAGGCGCCATCGCCGCGCGCATTGCGGGCACGGAATTTCTGATCGGTCTGACGGGCGAAGCCGCCGCCGCCGACCGCGCCACCTTCCTCGCGCGTCAGTTGATCGGCGCCATCGGCCGCCCGTTCAGCGCGGGCGACCATCTGATTCGCCTCACCGCTCGCTGCGGCATTGCCCAGTCGCGCCCTGACGACGACGCCACGCACCTCATCCGCCGCGCCGGAACCGCTCTGGCCGATGCGCGGCAGGGCGGCGGGGAGGGCATCCGCATCTTCTCCGCCGAAAAGCGCAGCCGTCAGGTCGATGCGGACCAGCTTGAAACCGATCTCCGTCTGGCGCTTGACCGGGGCGAGATCGGCATTGTGTTCCAGCCGCAATATCCGGTCGACAGCGTGCATATGACGGGGGTGGAGGCGCTCGCCCGCTGGAACCACCCGCAATATGGGGCGCTGGGCGCGGGCATGCTGTTCGCGACGGCGGAGCGTTCCGACTATATGCTGCCGCTTTCGGCGCATATTCAGGCCGAAGCCTTGCGTCAGGCCGCCGCTTGGCCCCGCGCGCTGTCGCACCTGCGCCTGTCGATCAACGTCACGGCGGACGATATCGCCCAGCCCGGCTTCATGCCGCAATTCCTGAATCTGGTCGACACCAGCGGCTTTCCCCGCTCTCGCCTGACGGTGGAGATCACCGAAAGCGGCCTGATCGAGGATGTGGACAATGCGACCGCGTTGCTCACCGCTTTGCGTGCGGAGGGGCTGGCCGTCGCGGTGGACGATTTCGGCACCGGCTATTCCAGCCTTGCCTATCTGAAAAGCCTGCCGCTCGATTATCTGAAGATCGACAGCGGTCTGGCGCAGGACATTGCGGGCACCGCCCGCGACCGCATCATCGTGCGCAGCGTCATCCATATGGCGAAATCGCTGGGCCTCAGCGTCATCGCGGAGGGGGTCGAGACCGAACAGCAGCTCGATCTCCTGACCCGGGAAGGCTGCGACTATTATCAGGGTTTCCTGCGTTCGGCGGGCGTGTCGTCCGCCGATCTCGTGGCGCTGGCGCTAAAGGCTTAGGCCCAGCCGCCCGATCATGCTCGCTCCGGCATGACGGCTACCCGGCCCGTCGATGCTGCTATTGGCATAGCGCACCCCGGCGAACCAGCGCCCCTTCAGATAGTCGACGCTGACACCATGATCCCAATATGTGCCATCCGGCCGCAATCGCGCGGCCCGGACCGGATCGCGAACGTTCCCCGACGATCGCCCGATCCGCGCCGAAACGGTGAAAGGCGTTCCCGGCACAGCCATGGCGACCGACGCCGACAGATAGAGATTATCCCCACCAATGGACGATTGCCGGGGGGCATAGCTGCCGTTGAGATCAACGCTGGCCGGTCCGATCAAAAATCCCGCATCGACGCCCATTTCACCATAGCCCTGCCCGGATGCGCCCGGAAACAGGTGATAGCGCCCCTCAGCGGACAGTCGCCATCCGTCGATCTGCCGCGCATAGGTTGCGCCCAGATCGACCGCGGCATCCGCGCCGTCATGCCGGTCGCTCCCCCAGAGCGAAACCGCTGCGCCATCCAGGCTCAGCCCTTCGGTCACGGGCACCGAAACCGTGCCGCGCAGCACAGGGTCGCCATCGCTCCAACTCAATCCGCGGCGCCGTTCATCGCTCGCGACCTCGACCGTCGCCGAAACGCCTTCAGCATATTGGGCAAAGGCAGGACCCGCGCTGGCGCAACCCAACAGGGCGCATGCCAGCGCGGCCCGCTTCTCAGTTCGAGGCAAGATTGCGAACCGCATCGAGCTCGGTCAGAAGCGGCGTCTGATCTGCTTCGGCAACCGAGATCAGATGTTCGCGGATCGCGCCCTCATGCTGCGCCAGATTACGCTCGCCCGACTGACGGCCCGGCGTGCAGGCGCCATGCTCGCTGCCGGAAAATTCCCTGTCGCTCGAAATGGTTCGGCTGTGCGCGGGGCCATGGCTGAGGGCGCGATCGACCATGATGGTTGCGGTCCACTGGCACCGCTGCATGTCCATCCGGTTCGGGGTTTTGGCACCCACGGTCTTGGTGCGGAACTCCGCCCGCGCGCTGTAGGTGGCCTGCACGGGGGTTCCACGATGGTCGATCTGGACGGTGTGCGTCGCTGCTGCCGTCGCCAGCGCGATAAGGGTCAAACTCATGCAAAATTCTCCTGCTGGATGCCGGACTTTGCTGCCCGGTCATCGAGACAGGATTTAGGTTGCGACTGTTGCTGGCTGTTGTCTGGGAAATAACAAAGCGGTGCTATCCTGCCGCTTTCGCCAATCCCTTCGAAAGCTGCAAAGCTCCATTCAGCCGAGCCGCCGGATCGGCCCATGCTCGGTTCACCACCACCTTGCTGTCGGGCCGCAGACGCGCCACGCCGTTCAACCGTTGAACATAGGCCACCAGCCCCTCCGGCTTGGGGAAGCGATCCTCGAAGAAGCTGACCAGCGCCCCCTTCGGTCCCACGTCGATTTTCGCGATATTGGCCTTCACGCAGTTCTGCTTGATCTCGATCACCTTGAAGAGATTCTGCGTCGGGGCGGGCAGCTTGCCGAAACGGTCGATCAACTCGGCGGCAAAAGCCTCCAGCCCTTGCCGGTCCTCCACCTCGTTCAGGCGGCGATACAGCCCCATGCGCAGGTCGAGATCGGGCACATAATCCTCGGGGATAAGGATCGGCGCGTCCACCGTGATCTGCGGCGAGAAGCTCTCCCGCTTCTCCAGCCCGGCGCCACCAGCCTTGGCTTCCAGAATCGCATCCTCCAGCATCGACTGGTAGAGTTCGAACCCGACTTCCTTGATATGCCCCGACTGCTCGTCCCCGACGAGATTGCCCGCACCGCGAATGTCGAGGTCATGGCTTGCCAGCTGGAACCCGGCCCCCAGCGTATCCAGATCGGACAACACCTTGAGTCGTTTTTCCGCCGTCTCGGTAATCGCCCGGTTCGCGGGCGTGGTGAAATAGGCATAGGCCCGCGTCTTCGACCGCCCGACACGCCCGCGAAGCTGATACAATTGCGCCAGCCCGAACCGATCCGCCCGGTGGATGATGAGCGTATTGGCGGACGGAATATCGAGGCCACTTTCGACGATCGTGGTCGACAGCAGCACGTCATAACGCTTGTCGTAGAAGGCGGACATGCGTTCCTCGACCTCGCCCGCCGCCATCTGGCCGTGGGCGACGATGGGCTTCACCTCCGGCACCTCGGTCCGCAGGAATTCCTCCACCTCGGTCAGATCGGCAATTCGCGGCACCACGAAGAAACTCTGCCCCCCGCGATAATGCTCGCGCAGCAGCGCCTCTCGGATCACCACCCCGTCCCAGGGCATGATATAGGTCCGCACCGCCAGACGATCCACCGGGGGCGTCTGAATGACCGATAGTTCCCGCAGCCCCGACATCGCCATCTGCAAGGTGCGCGGGATTGGCGTCGCGGTCAGCGTCAGCACATGCACATCGGTCTTGAGCGACTTCAGCCGCTCCTTGTGCGTCACGCCGAAACGCTGCTCCTCGTCAACGATGACCAAGCCCAGCCGCTTGAACTCCAGCCCCTTGGCCAGCAGCGCATGGGTGCCCACCACAATATCGACGGTCCCATCGGCAAGGCCCGCCTTGACGGCCTTGGCCTCCTTGTCCGGCACCAGTCGCGACAGGCGCCCGATATTCACCGGAAAACCCCGGAACCGCTCCTCGAAATTCATATGATGCTGCCGGGCGAGCAGGGTGGTCGGGCAGATCACCACCACCTGCATCCCCGCCATCGCCGCCACGAAAGCGGCGCGCAAAGCCACCTCCGTCTTGCCGAAGCCCACATCGCCGCAGACCAGCCGGTCCATCGGCCGCCCGGCGCCCAGATCCTCGACCACGTCCATGATGGCGCGGTCCTGATCCTCCGTCTCCTGATAGGGGAAGCGATCCACGAAGGCCGGATAACCCGCGCTATCCGGTTCCGCCACGGTCGCGGCCCGAAGCGCCCGCTCCGCCGCCGTCTTGAGCAACTCACCCGCAATCTCGCGGATGCGCTCCTTCATCCGCGCCTTGCGCCGTTGCCACGCCTCGCCGCCCAGCTTGTCGAGGCTCACCCCCTCGCTGTCGGACCCGTAGCGGGAGAGAACCTCCAGATTCTCCACCGGCACATAGAGCTTGTCGCCGCCGGCATATTCCAGCGCCACGCAGTCATGCGCCGCCTTGGCGACCGGGATTTGCGTCAGCCCCTCATAGCGGCCGATGCCATGATCCATATGCACGACCAGATCGCCCGGCGAGAGCGTCGCCAACTCCTGCAGGAACGCATCGGCATTCTTCTTCCGCTTGGCCCGCCGCACCAGCCGGTCGCCCAGCATGTCCTGCTCGGTCAGCACCGCCACATCGGGCGCGGTAAAGCCATGGTCCAGCGGCAAGACGGTCAGCACCGTGCTGCCTCCGGCCGCGATCCCCAAAGCCTCCTGCCAGCTGTCCGCCGCCGCGATCCGCTTCAGCCCATGATCCGCCAGCAGCCCCGAAAGCCGCTCCCGCGCACCCCCGGAATAGCTCGCAATGACGACCTTCTTCTTCGCCCGTTGCAGCGAAGCGATATGCTTCCCCACCGCCTCATAGACATTGGCGTTCTGCGCCCGCTCCGGCGCGAAATCACGCGGGCCATCGACGGCGAAATCCAGAACCGAAGCGCTTTCCGGCTCATGGAAAGGCGTGGTGGCGTGCATCGGCCACTCTCGCACGATGCCGTCCCATTCCTCCGCATCCAGATAGAGCGCCTTCGGCTCCAAAGGCCGATACGCCCCCGGATCGGAGGACTTCGCCTGAACGCGATTGGCGTGATAATCTCGGATCGCCTCGAAGCGCGCCTCGGCCGCGCCCGCCACGCCATGATCCAGCAGGACCAGCGTATCGTCGCCCAGATGCTCGGTCATCGGCACCAGCCGTTCCTCGAACAGCGGCAGCCAATGCTCCATCCCCGCGAGCCGCCGCCCGTCGCTCACCGCCTGATAGAGCGGGTCGCCCGTCGCCGTCGCCCCGAACGTCTCGCGATAGCGCCCGCGAAACCTTTTGATCGTCTCCTCATCCAGCAAAGCCTCGGACGCGGGCAGCAGCGTAAAGCCCTCGACACTCCCGCTGGTCCGCTGGTCGGCGGGATCGAAGCGCCGCACCGTCTCGATCTCATCCCCGAAGAAATCGAGCCGCAAAGGCTGTTCCTCGCCGCCGGGGAACAGGTCGACAATGCCGCCGCGAATGGCGAACTCGCCCCGGTCATGCACGGTATCGGTCCGCACATAGCCATTGGCCTGCAACATGTCCGCCAGCCGCGAAATCGCGATCCGCTCCTTGGGCGCGAGCTTCGCCACCAACTGCCGCACGCGGAAGGGGGTGAGGGTCCGCTGGGTCAACGCATTGAGCGTCGTCAGAACAAGCTGCGGTCCCTTGGGCTTGCCCTGAAGCGCATAAAGCCCCGCCAACCGCGCCGAAGCCGTTCTCAGCGAAGGACTTGCCCGGTCATAGGGCAGGCAGTCCCATGCGGGAATTTCAACAATCTCGATCTCCGGCGCGAAATAATGCGCCGTATCCGCCACTGCCCGCATAAGCTGCTCATCGGGTGCGACGAACAAGGCGCGTGAAGGCGCTGCCCGCGCAATGTCCGCCAGCAACCAGGGCTGAAACCCGGCCGGAACCCCCGAAAGAGTCATGGGGGCGGAGGCTTTGAGGATTTTCAGAAGATCGGTCATATTCTCATTTCGTCGTTCCCGCGAAGGCGGGAACCCATCTCCCAACCTCAGGTCTGGATGCTCCGTCAGGAGATGAATCCCCGCCTTCGCGGGGATGACGGACTGGGACTTATTTCTTCCCAATCTCCACAAAATCCAGCTTGGCGAACTTGTCCCACATTGGCCCCTGCCACTCTTCCGGCACCGGCAGCACCCCCATGGCCCAGGCCATGATGTCGGCATCCTGCTCATCCATGAACCGCTCGAACCAGACGATCTCTTCCTCGCCCCACTCGGCATGATAGCGATCGAAGAACCCACCCACGGCCAGATCGGCTTCCTTGATGCCGCGATGCCAGGCCCGGAATTGCAGGCGGCGGATACGGGGATCTTCGTTCACAATTTGTTCCTTAACCGGACATGCCAAAAACACCGATCGGATGTTTGAACCACCGTCCCGGCTGGGCTAGAGCATCGGGCCATAACCATGCGCCCAGATATTCTCAATCCACTCTTCACCGAAATCGAAGCGCTCAAGGGCGTAGGCCCCGCGCTTGCCAAACCGCTGGAGCGGCTGGGGCTGGCCCGTGCCGTGGACGTCGCCTTCCACCTGCCGGTCAGCTTCATCGACCGCCGGATGGTGGACGAATTGATCCTGTCCGACTCAGGCCGCGTCATCGGCATCGAACTGACCCCCACCGACTATCGAGCCTCCGGCAGCGCCCGCGCGCCCTTTCGCGTCATTGCGCAGGACAAATATGGCAACATGGTCGCGCTGGTCTATTTCGGCCGTAACAGCGCCTGGCCACGCAAGCTCTTGCCCCTGAACGAGCCCAAATTCATCTCCGGCAAGCTGGAGGCCTATGGCGACAATCTCCAGATCGTTCACCCCGACTATGTCCTCCCACCGGAGGAAGCCGCCACCATCCCCGCGCGAGAGCCGGTCTACGGCTTGTCGGAGGGATTGACCAACAACCGCCTGCGCGATCTGGTCGCCCAATCGTTGAGCCGCGCCCCCGATCTCCCCGAATGGATCGAACCCAGCCTGCTCGCGCAAAAGGGGTGGCCCACATGGCACGAAGCCCTGACCCGCATCCACGCTGACCCCAGCGACGCCAAGGCCCGCGAACGGCTCGCCTATGACGAGATTTTCGCCGGCCAACTCGCGCTGATGCTGGTCCGCCAGTCCTCCCGCAAGCGCAAGGGCGTCCCCATCGCCGGAGACGGCCACCTGCGCGCCATGCTGCAACTCCCCTTCGCCCCGACAGGCGCCCAACGGCGCGCCTTCACGGAAATCGAAGGCGACATGGCCCAGCCCGTCCCCATGCTCCGCCTGCTGCAAGGCGATGTCGGCTCGGGCAAGACGCTGGTCGCCCTGATGGCGCTCCTCAACACGGTGGAAGCGGGCGCGCAGGGCGCGCTTCTCGCCCCCACCGAAATCCTCGCCCGCCAGCATTATGAAACCCTGCGCAAGATGGCGTCCGGTCTGCCAGTCACCATCGCCATCCTCACCGGCCGCGAGAAAGGCAAGACCCGCGAGTCCACCCTGATGGGTCTGGCGGATGGCAGCATCGACATCCTCGTCGGCACACACGCCATTTTTCAGGAAGCCGTCCGCTACAAGAATCTCGCCCTCGCGGTGATCGACGAACAGCATCGCTTCGGCGTCGCCCAGCGCATGATGCTCGCGGCCAAGGCCGAGCGCACGCCGCATCTGCTGGTGATGACCGCCACCCCGATCCCGCGCACGCTGACGCTGACCTATTATGGCGAAATGGACGTCTCCCGCCTCGACGAGATGCCCCCCGGCCGCCAGCCGATCCAGACGGTCGTGATGTCGTCCAACCGCCTCGACGAAGTGGTCGAAGCGCTTGCCCGCCATATCGAAGGCGGCGGCCAGGCCTATTGGGTCTGCCCTTTGGTCGAGGAAAGCGAAACCAGCGATCAGGCTGCCGCCGAAGCCCGCGCAGAAATGCTGAAAATGCGCTTCGGGGATCTTGTCGGGCTCGTCCACGGCCGCATGAAAGGCCCGGAAAAGGACGCCGCGATGGAGGCCTTCGCTGCGGCCCGCACCAAGGTCCTTGTCGCCACGACCGTCATCGAGGTCGGCGTCGATGTTCCCAACAGCAACCTCATCATCGTTGAAGGTGCCGAGCGGTTCGGCCTTGCCCAGCTTCACCAGCTTCGGGGCCGGGTAGGCCGAGGCCAGAACCACAGCGTCTGCATCCTCCTGCGCGGCGGCGCGCTCAGCGAAACCAGCCGTGCCCGCCTCGCGCTCATGCGGGAAACCAATGACGGCTTCCGGATCGCCGAAGAAGACCTGCGCTTGAGAGGGGCGGGCGAAATTCTGGGCACCCGTCAGTCTGGTGAGCAGCAACTCAGGCTCGCCACGCCCGAACATCTTTCCGCGCTGCTCGATTCCGCCCGAGACGACGCCCATCTCCTGATCGACCGCGACGGCGGTCTCAGCGAAGCGAGAGGAGAGGCGGCCAGAACCTGCCTGTATCTTTTTGAACGCGACGCTGCCGTGGGCCTGCTCCGCAGCGGATAGGCATTATCTGTTCCGGTCTTTGCAAAATCAATGCAATCGGACATGGCCTGCACCACATCATGCCGATCCCGTCACTCCTTGGAAGCGGGGGAGGGCTTTACCAGGCCGTCTGTCGCGGCGGAATGAGCGAGAGCATCGCGTCGTACATGGGTTGATCGATCCGCGCCAGAAATTCGACGCCCACCCGGCCATCCTCAGCCCAGCGGACTTCTCCGGCGAGGTCCTTCGCGACCGGCAGCCACACCGTCATCCGCTGGCCGATGTCGAATTGCGCGTCGGACCGGCACATCAGGCCCAGCGCTGAAATATTGATGATCCGCGCCCCATAGGTGCGCCCGTTCGCGGTGATATGGCTGACCATATCGACCAGGTCGCGCTGAATCCGTCGCTGGTCGACCGAAGGGTCCCGCGACTGGTTAAGATGCGTAAGGCTTGCGAACACCGAAGGCATGGGATCAGATTAAGGTAAGAAAGATAGATTCTTCCTTACACGATCTGGTTAACGCGCCCTTGACGCTCATTTAAATTCAAGCGGTTACCAGCCCATGCTTCTTCGCGCCGAAGCTGACCTTGTCCCCCGCCTTCAACACCAGGGCCGGATCGCTCACGACTTCCCCGTTAACGCGGATGGCGCCTTCCGAAAGCTTCCGCCGCACTTCCTTGTTGGACGCGGCAAAACCCAGCGCGGTTGTCCCCTGAACGATATTCAGCCCTTCGGCCCCCAGGCTGACCGTCGGCAGGTTCGCATCCGCAGCACCTTCCTCGAAGGTGCGGCGCGCCGTCTCCGCCGCGGCCTCCGCCGCCGCGATTCCACGGCATAGCGCGGTAGCTTCATTGGCGAGGATTTTCTTCGCCTCGTTGATCTCCGCGCCCTGAAGCGACGCGAGCCGCTCCACCTCATCCATCGGCAGGTCGGTGAACAGCCGCAGCCGGTTCGCCACGTCGGCGTCGGCGGTGTTCCGCCAGAACTGCCAATAATCGTAGCTCGAAAGCTGGTCCTCGTTCAGCCATACCGCGCCGCCCACGGTCTTGCCCATCTTGGTGCCGTCGGCGTTGGTCAGCAGCGGCGTGGTGAGGCCGAACACCTGCGTGCCATCCACACGGCGGGCCAGTTCGACGCCGTTGACGATGTTCCCCCACTGGTCCGACCCGCCCATCTGCAACCGGCAGGCCGACCGCCGCGACAGCTCCAGAAAGTCATAGGCCTGGAGGATCATG
Source organism: Sphingobium sp. EM0848 (assembly GCF_013375555.1). Taxonomy (NCBI): domain Bacteria; kingdom Pseudomonadati; phylum Pseudomonadota; class Alphaproteobacteria; order Sphingomonadales; family Sphingobiaceae; genus Sphingobium; species Sphingobium sp. EM0848. The sequence goes on along the minus strand of NZ_JABXWB010000001.1, from coordinate 1,502,768 downwards.
TAGTTGAACTCGAGGAAGCTCAGCGACTGCTCGCGATCCAGCCGCAGCTTCACCGAATCAAAGCTCAACATCCGGTTGACCGAGAAATGCTGCCCGATATCCCGCAGGAACGGGATATATTCCAGCTTGTCCAACCATTCGGCATTGTCGAGCATGATCGCATCGGTCGGCCCGTCACCAAAGGTCAGGAACCGCTCGAACACGCGCTTGATGCTGGATACATTCTCCGCGATCAGGTCCGTGGTCAGCAACTTGCGCGCTTCGTCCTTGAAGCTGGGGTCGCCGATCTTGCCGGTCCCACCGCCCATCAGCACGATCGGCTTGTGCCCGGCCTTCTGCAACTGACGCAGCATCATGATCGATACCAGATGCCCGACATGCAGCGACGGCGCCGTCGGATCGAAGCCGATATAGCCCGGCACGATCTGCTTGGCGGCCAGGGCATCCAACCCCTCCGCGTCGGTCAGCTGGTGGATGTAACCGCGCGCTTCGAGCAGGCGGAGCAGATCGGACTGGTAGTTGCTCATGGCGCGCGCCTGTAGCATTGAGGGAGCGACTGTAAAAGAGGTGGGACAATTTCATGCTGGCAATAGGCCTGATGTCGGGCACTTCGCGCGATGGCATAGACGCCGCGTTGATCGAAACCGATGGAGAAGGCGCCAGCAAGGGCATCGCCTTCCACGCCATGCACTATCATGACGGTTTCCGCCTGCGCCTTGTCGAAGCCTGCCAACGGGCCATGGCGATGGAAAAGCCCGGTTTCGAACCCCTGATCCACGCGGTCGAGGAAGAGTTGACCGAACTTCATGTGGAGGCCGTCACCGACCTCCTCGCCCGCAGCGGCACTACGGCGCAGGACGTTGCGGTGATCGGTTTCCACGGCCACACCGTTGCGCACCGTCCGGAAAGGCGCTGGACCTGGCAGATCGGTGACGGCGCCGCGCTTGCAGGCGCCTTCGGCATCCCGGTCGTCGGCGACCTGCGCAGCGCCGATGTCGCGGCGGGGGGGCAGGGCGCGCCGCTGCTCCCGGTCTATCATCGCGCCCTCGCGCATGACTTGCCCAAGCCCGTCGCCATTCTGAACCTTGGCGGCGTGGCCAACATCACCGCCATTGCATCCGATGGACAGATCGTCGCCTTCGACACTGGCATGGCGAGCGGCCTTATCGACAATTGGATGCAGACCCACAGTGATCGCAATTTCGATGAAAATGGCGCCATTGCTGCCACCGGGCAGGTGGATGAAGCCCGCCTGACACAAATGCTTGCCGACCCCTGGTTTGCAGTGGCCCCGCCCAAGAGCATAGACCGCGAAGCGTTCACCATCGAATCCACCCGAGGCCTCTCTCTGGAGGATGGCGCCGCGACGCTGACGGCCTTCTCCGCCGCAGCGGTCGCCAAGGCGCTGGATCATCTTCCTGAGCGCCCTGAGCACATCTACGTGGCCGGCGGCGGCCGCCACAACGCCACGCTGATGCGGATGCTGGCGCGCTATTGCGGCGCGGAGGTCCGGGCCGTGGATGAACTGGGCTGGGACGGCGACGCACTGGAGGCACAGGGCTTCGCCTATATGGCGGTCCGCCATCTGAAAAATCTGCCGATCAGCTTCCCCGGCACCACCGGCGCGCCGCAGCCCATGGGCGGCGGGGTTCTGTTCGACCCTGTTTAGGCATCGACCTCCAGCCGCGCCAGCAGCCGGTCCATCTTTTCATGCAGATTGGCGATCTCCGTTTCCGTGCGCAAATTGGTCTCATAATCCATCCGCGCCTCCAGCCGGTCCTTCGCCGCCTGCCGGTTCTGGCTCATCATGATGACCGGCGCCTGCAACGCAGCCAGCATCGACAGCATCAGATTGAGGAAGATAAACGGAAAGGGATCGAAGGCACGGGTCGCCAGCACCATGGTGTTGAGCAGCGCCCAGGCCACCATGAACAGGCCGAACCCGATGATGAAGCTCCAGGACCCGCCTATGGCGGCAACCCGGTCGGCCAGCTTCTCGCCGAAGGTCAGCCCCTGGTCGAACACTTCGTTGAGGTCGCGGGATACGGGCACGCGGCGGAGCGGCGCCGTCAGGAAGCGGATGGCTGCGTTCATAACTCACCTCTTGGCCGACCATCCCGCCGGGCCGGTCGCAGGTGAGCGGGATCGACTTACCCGATCAGTGCGAAAGTCCCGGCGGGACGGTCATTCGACTATGGTCGTCGTTGGACATGGTTCCCTCTGGGATGCACGAAAAACCGGCCTGAAAGCCGATGAATGGGAGATGCGCCCGCTATAGGCTGAGGTCAACCGGCGCGCGGATTAAATATCGGTCATCTTCGATCGAATGGGCCGGAAAAGGCTCGCCCCGCTTGGCGTCAAAAAAGGGGCAGAATAGCCTGAAGGGAGCCATCGCGCTGGTCGCGATTGCCCTCGCGATAGGCGCATCGCCCGCCTTTGTGCAGCCAAGCGCGCAGGCCGAGGAATCATCCACAGACCTGTCCACAGCTTCATCCACACAGTTATCCACAAACTTATCCACAGCAGCAGCCTGACCGCGATTGCGGGCTGGATTGCAGCAGCGGCGGACTATGGTATCGGCTCGCTGATCAGCGTCAAATTCCGACGCTGACTTCTTATCGCTTGCGCGTCAGTTCCCGCATCGCCTCATCGATCCCTTCGATAGTGAGGGGGTACATGCGTTCGTTCATGATCTCGCGGATCATCCGGGTGGACTGGCTATAGCTCCAATGGGCCTCCTGTGCCGGGTTCAGCCACACTGCGGCGGGGTAGGTGTGCGTAACCCGGTTCAGCCAGATCGCGCCCGCTTCCTCGTTCATATGTTCGACCGATCCGCCCGGATGGCTGATTTCATAGGGGCTCATCGCCGCGTCCCCGACGAAGATTACCTTATAGTCATGCCCATATTTGTGGAGGATGTCCCAGGTCGGAATCCGTTCGGAAAAGCGCCGCCTATTGTCCTTCCACACACCTTCATAAAGGCAGTTATGGAAGTAGAAGAATTCCATATTCTTGAATTCGCCGGTCGCGGCGGAGAACAGCTCCTCGCAGAGCTTGATGAACGGGTCCATCGATCCGCCCACATCCAGGAACAGCAGCAGCTTCACCGCATTGTGCCGCTCCGGCCGCATGCGGATGTCCAGCCATCCCTGCCGCGCGGTCCCCCGGATGGTCGCGTCCAGATCCAGCTCGTCGGCCGCCCCCTCCCGCGCGAAGCGTCGCAGCCGCCGCAGCGCCACCTTGATATTGCGCGTGCCCAGTTCACGCGTGTTGTCCAGATTGGCGAATTCCCGCTTTTCCCACACCTTGATCGCGCGCTTGTGCCGGCTTTCGCCGCCGATGCGCACGCCTTCGGGATTGTAACCGCCATTGCCGAAGGGGGATGTGCCGCCGGTGCCGATCCATTTGTTCCCGCCCTGATGGCGGCCCTTCTGTTCCTCCAGCCGCTTCTTCAGCGTCTCCATGATCTCGTCCCAGCTGCCCAGCGACTTGATCTTCTCCATCTCCTCTGGACTGAGGAATTTCTCCGCGACCAGCCGCAGCCATTCCTCGGGAATTTCCGCCTCAACCCCTTCGGTGCCCAGCACACCCTTGAACACCCGCGCGAACACCTGATCGAAGCGGTCGATCAGTCCTTCGTCCTTCACATAGGTCGCGCGGGCGAGATAATAGAAATCCTCCGGCCGCTGTCCGATCACGTCGCGGTCCAGCGCCTCCAGCAGCAGCAGATGTTCCTTGATGCTGGCGGGAATGCCCGCAGCACGAAGCGCGTCGAGAAAATTGAGCATCATGATGCCGCCCTTCTCCGCCAGCTTCGAAAGTGATGCAAGGCGGTTCGACGCTGCATCATTGTCGGAATGTTAAATGTTGCAATGCATCGTTAATAGGGCAGTATCCAAATGGGCGGACTGGACGGGGTGATATTGAAAAACGGGGATTTATTGACCGATCTGGGAGAGCGATCCGGCGATATTGCGCTGCAATGCAGCGAGACAGCCGGTTTTCTTGGCGAACTGACCCGTCGGATTCAGACCGATTCCACGCGCCTCAGCGAATTGCAGTCGAACATGGAGGCTCTGGCGGTCAGCCAGAATGAAAGCGTTCTCGCCGCGCAGGAACTCAGCCTCACCGCCCGGCGCGCGGGGAAGATCATCGCCGATGGGCATGAGGCGATCACCCTGTCCCTGGGGCAGATCACTGAACTGATCGAGAATGTCACCGGGCTGGAAGGCCATTTGCGCCAGTTTCTGAGCGTTATCGAAACGGTGGGCGGCATTTCGGAAGAATTGGGCGCCATAGCGCGTCAGACCCGGCTGCTTGGCGTCAATGCGGCGATCGAGGCGGCGCGGGGCGGCGCGGCGACGCAGGGCTTTGCCGTCGTTGCCGATGAAATCCGGCGTCTTGCCGGGCAGGCGGGCGAATCCACGGCTTCCGTAGGCGACAAGCTGGGCCAGCTGGACCGCGATGCGCGCCAACTCATAGGAGGCGTCGAAGCCAATATCGTGCGAGGTCGCGATGTCGGCGCGCATATCGACACGCTGCGCATCAGCATGGCTGAAATCGCCTCTCTCGTGACGCAGTTCGGGGACCGATCCGACACGATCGTGACCTGCACGGATGAAGCCGATGGCGATATCGCCGCCTTGCGGCAGGGATTGTCGCGCTTCAGCCAGTCGTCGAGCGAAAGCGCCGCCCGCGTCGAAACCGCCCGAAGCCAGCTCGAACAGTTGGAAGGGATGGCGAACGACATGCTCAACACCGCCGCCCATGGCGGGCATGTCACCCGCAACAGCCGCTATATCGCCATGGCCGAGGACGGTGCCGAGGAAGTCATGGCGCTGATCGAAACTGCGCTGGAAGAGCAGCGGCTCGATATGTCCTTTCTGTTCGATACCGCCTATCGCCCGATTCCGGGGACGGAGCCGGTGCAATATGAAAATGCCTTGACCGCCTTTGCCGACCGCCATGTGCAGCCTTTGCTCGATCGGCGCACGGCGCAGGATAGTGCGATCGTCGGCTGCTGTCTGGTCGATATGAATGGCTATCTGCCCACGCATATCAGTGCGCGCAGCCAGCCGCAGCGTCCCGGTCAGCCGCGCTGGAATATGGAAAATGCCCGCAACCGCCAGATCTTCATGGACGGCCAGACTCGCCGCGCACTGGACAGGGAAGGGGATTTCTTCCTCTTCACCTATCGGCAGGATCTGGGGGAGGGCCGGTATCGTGCATTGCGCAGCGTATTCGTGCCCCTCGTCATCCGCGGGCGGCGCTGGGGACTCTATGAGGTCGGTTATCTGATCTGAGGATCAGCGGCTTTTCCCATCCCCATTGCGCAGCGTCACCTCACCATTGGCAGCGAAGGCGACGACTGCCCCCGCCCGTGCGGTCTGGGGGTCCTTGCCGTCCAATATCTCCGCGATCTGACGCGCGCTTGGCACCTTGTCATAGATGCCGAAAATGTCGGTCTGACCGACTGAATGGATGGAAAGCTGATAGCCTGCACCCGTTTTCGCCGGATCGAAGGCGAGCACCGTGCCGGCATCGTCCACCGGAACAATGGTGGCGCCATCCTTTACTCCGGCCTGCCGCAGCATCTCATAATTGCCGTTCGCCGTATCCACGCGGCCCCGAATGCAGAGCGGCGCGCTCCCCTCACGCGGCATTGCGATGTCTACGGGTGTCGCTGCCGCCGGGCCTGTCATCCGCGCATCGATGCCATCAGCCGCCGGGCATGACGCAAAGGTCGCAGGGCGGGTCGCATGGATGCTCGACGCATCGTCGAAGCGCAGGCCCGACAGCATGCCGTCCAGACCCGCCAGCACTTCGGTGCGCCGTTCCGTCGGGCCCGTCACGCGCAGCTTCACCATCCAGCGGCCCGCATGAACGAAGGCCGCCGCCGTCGTCAGCGCGCCGTCGGCCGCATCGTCATAGACCGCCCGAAGCGCGCCATTGGCATGGCCCGCCGCCGCCACGCTGGCATAGGCGGTGCGGTGCGTCCTGCTTCCGAAGCGCGCCATGATCGCCTTGTCGGTCATATAGGCCGCCAGCGATGCGTCGGCATAGCTTGGCATGTAAATGTAAAGCGTTGCCTGGATCGCGCCGTCGTCCGACAGATATTGCGCATAATTGTCGATGCCGCTGCCACCATGGGACACTTCGCCGCTCTTGGACAACGACAGGCCCGCCACCGTCTGCGGCAGGGCGATGCCGGCGGCATCGGCGCGCAGGGCAGTGGCGGTCGGTGTCCAGGCTTCCCGTTCCTCAGCCGCGCGCGCCAGCGCAGGTGCCGACAGAGCCAGCACAGCAGACAAAAGGGACGTCGACAGGAGAGAGGGGGCACGCTTCGGCATTGGCATCCTTCCCAAATTCAAACCGTCTTTGCGCGGTTTTGAATGTCAGAAAGGAAGGTTGAGCCGAATTGCAGGCCCCAGGCAAGCGCGCTTTTACGCGACCGGCGGAATTTGTGCCGGATAATGGGGTAACTCCGGGTCCAGATGCGCCCAATCGGGCGCCGCATCGGTCCAGATGACCGCTTGCGGCCCCAGCAGATTGGGATCGTCCAGCGCCCCGGCCCGAATGAAGGTCAGATGCGGCCGCGATTCGGCCAGGCTGAACAGCGGCGTTCCGCATTGGGGGCAGAAGCCACGCCGCATGGCGTTGCCGCTGTCGGCGACGCTCTCATGCCAGCGGACTTCTCCCGTCGTCACCACCTTGTCGGACGGGAAGCAGATATTCACCGTGCCCGATCCGCCGCCCAGATACTGGCAAAGCCGACACCAGCACATGCGGGCGGCCATCGGTTCGGCGTCGATGCTGATCCGCACCTGGCCGCACAGGCATCCCGCACCATGGGCCATGGGTCAGCGTCCCTGCCTGCGCGCCATGAAGGCGAGCCGTTCGAACATCATGATATCCTGCTCATTCTTGAGCAGCGCGCCGTGCAGCGGCGGGATCGCCTTGGTCGGATCGCGGTCCTGCAATACGTCCAGCGGCATATCCTCAGCCAGGATCAGTTTTAGCCAGTCGAGCAATTCGCTGGTTGAAGGCTTTTTCTTGAGACCCGGCACTTCCCGGATGTCATAGAAAATCTCCAGCGCCCGGTTGACCAATATCTTCTGAATGCCGGGGAAATGCACGTCGACAATGGCCTGCATCGTCTCCCGGTCGGGGAATTTGATATAGTGGAAGAAACAGCGGCGCAGGAAAGCGTCGGGCAATTCCTTCTCATTATTGGACGTGATGACGACCACCGGCCGTTCCTTCGCCGCGACCGTTTCGCCCGTTTCATAGACGTGGAAGGCCATGCGATCGAGTTCCTGCAACAGGTCGTTGGGAAATTCGATATCGGCCTTGTCGATCTCGTCGATCAGCAGGACCGGCAGGGTGGGGGAGGTGAAGGCCTCCCACAGCTTCCCCTTGCGGATATAATTGCCGATCTCATGAACGCGCGGATCACCAAGCTGGCCGTCGCGCAGACGGGCCACGGCGTCATATTCATACAGGCCCTGATGCGCTTTGGTCGTGGACTTGACGTTCCATTCGATCAGCGGGGCGTCCAGCGCCTTGGCGATTTCCTGCGCCAGCACGGTCTTGCCGGTACCCGGCTCACCCTTCACCAACAAGGGGCGACGAAGCAACACCGCGGCGTTGACCGCCACCTTCAGATCATCGGTGGCGACATAATCCTCTGTACCTTCAAACCGCATATGCTTCATCACTCATCCTGTCTGCACTGGGGCCGACTATGGCAAAGCAGGAGAGAGGAGCAAGCCTTTATGCGGGGGGATCACTTCTGGCTGGCGCGGATCCGGGCGCGGGCCTGAAGCACGTCCCAAAGCCCGCGATGCTGGTGGAGGAGCTGGCGGCCGCCGAACAATATGGCGCGATCGATCGCATCGTCCCCGCCAATGGCCTGCGCCACCGACAGCGTTGCGGCGCGATCCGGCAGGTCGCAGCCATGGGGTTCCAGCCCGACACGGATCGCGGCGATGTCCAGCACATGACGCACGGCCCGCCAATCCAGCACCAGCGCCATCGCCGCGCCCATGGCGCAACCGCGCCGGTCCGACTGGGCGAGCATGTCGAGCGCATGGCGTTGCTGGCTGACGACGGTTTCGCAATCGCTTTGACCGGCCGTGCTGGGGGCCGGGCCGACCGCGACGGTCACTTGCGTCAGATAGGCCCGCTCGCGGGCGAAGGCATCGGCCGCCTGAATCAGCCATCCGCGTGCCGCATTGTCCGCCGAGCGTGTGGCGGCATGGTCGATGACGCCCGGATGGCGGCCATGGAGCAGGCAGAGATAATAGGCCGCATCGGCCAGATCGGGCAGGGACAGCGTCGCATTGGGCCCAAAACTGGCGCGCGCTCCGCGGGCATAGCTATGGTCGGCGGTGCCGTCCGCGGCCACGACGGCCTCTAAAATCTGCGATACATCGCCAAATTGATAGCGCTGTGCTGCTTCGCTCATCGTCTTCCCCTACACGTGCCGGACAGCCGGATACGCCTTGTCCGGAGACCCTAGAGAGTCGAGGTAAAAGAGGAGTTTACGCCAGTAAAAAAGGCGGCCCGAAAGCCGCCTTTTTGGATCAGTCTGCCGTGCTTCCGCCTCTATTGATCGAGGAAGCTGCGCATCTTGCGGCTGCGGCTGGGGTGCTTCAGCTTGCGGAGCGCCTTCGCCTCGATCTGGCGGATGCGTTCGCGGGTCACGCTGAACTGTTGGCCCACTTCCTCCAGCGTGTGATCGGTGTTCATGCCGATGCCGAAGCGCATGCGCAGAACGCGTTCCTCACGCGGCGTCAGCGAGGCCAATACGCGGGTGACGGTTTCCTTGAGGTTCGCCTGAATCGCGGCATCCACCGGGATGATCGCATTCTTGTCCTCGATGAAATCGCCCAGATGCGAATCCTCCTCGTCGCCGATCGGCGTTTCGAGCGAGATCGGCTCCTTGGCGATCTTCATCACCTTGCGCACCTTTTCCAGCGGCATGGACAGGCGCTCGGCCATCTCCTCCGGAGTCGGCTCGCGGCCCTGCTCGTGCAGGAACTGGCGGCTGGTGCGGACCAGCTTGTTGATCGTCTCGATCATATGGACCGGAATACGGATGGTCCGCGCCTGATCCGCGATGGAGCGGGTGATCGCCTGCCTGATCCACCATGTCGCATAGGTGCTGAACTTGTAGCCGCGCCGATATTCGAACTTATCGACCGCCTTCATCAGGCCGATATTGCCTTCCTGAATAAGATCAAGGAATTGCAGGCCACGGTTCGTATATTTTTTAGCGATGGAAATCACGAGGCGCAGGTTCGCCTCGACCATTTCCTTCTTCGCGATGCGCGCCTCGCGCTCGCCCTTCTGCACCATGTTGACGATGCGGCGGAATTCGGAGAGCGACATGCCGGTCGCCTGCGCGATCTCACTGACCTCGGTGCGGATACGCTCGACCGCGCGCCCTTCGGCGGCGGCAAAGGCGGCCCATTTCTTGTCCAGACCAGCCACCTTGTCGAGCCAGCCATCGTCCAGCTCATGGTTCACATAGCGGTCGAGAAAGTCCTTGCGGCTGACCTTGTGACGCTCGGCCAGGCGCAGCATCTGCCCGCCCAGCGCGGTCAGCCGCCGGTTATAGGCATAGAGCTGATCGACCAGATATTCGATCTTCTGCTGATGGAACTGGACGCTTTCGACCTCGGCGGTCAGTCGCTCGCGCAGTTCCTGATATTCGTCCTCATCCTTCTGGCTCAGCGTCTCGCCGATGGCCATGGCGATCATGCGCATTTCCTGCGCATTGGAGAAGGTACGGAAAATCTCCGTGATGGTCGCGAACTTCTCCAGAGCCATGGGCTTCAGAGTCTCTTCCATCTGGGCGAGGGAGAGGGTGTTGTCCTCCTCTTCCTCCTCTTCCATCCGGCGGGCGCGGCGTTCGGTCAGGCCGTCCTCATCCTCATCGGAATCGGCGGATTCCTCCTCCGGCTCTTCCTCTTCCTTGAAGCTGGGGCCAGCGGTCTTCTCGCTGATTTCGCCATCATCGTCCTCGGCGCCCTCCTCCAGATTTTCCGGAGCGGGGTCCTTGGACAGCATGGCGTCGAGGTCGAGGATTTCGCGCAGCTGCATTTCGCCATTGTTGAGCGCGGTCGACCATTCGATGATCGCGTTGAAGGTCGTCGGGCTTTCGCACAGGCCCAGGATCATCGTGTCGCGACCGGCCTCGATCCGCTTGGCGATGGCGATTTCGCCCTCACGGCTGAGCAGTTCCACCGCCCCCATTTCGCGCAGATACATGCGCACGGGGTCGTCGGTGCGATCGACCGTTTCCTTCTTCTTCTCGGTGACAAGCTTGGGGCCGCCATCCTCGTCCGAACCGTCGTCGGCATTCTCATCGTCGCTATCGTCGCGCTGATCCTCACCGTCCTCGCCGGCTTCCTCATTCTCGACGATGTTCACGCCCATCTCGTTGAGCGCGGACATGATGTCCTCGATCTGCTCGGAGGACATCTGGTCCTGCGGCAGTGCGTCGTTCAATTCGTCATAGGTGATGTAGCCGCGCTTCTTGGCGCGCGCGATCAGCTTCTTGACCGAAGCTTCGTTCAGATCCAGCAGCGGCGCATCGCCGGTATCCTGATCCTCGCCCGCACCCTTGCTGTTCGCCTTGCTCGCCATTTATTCGCCTTAACTCTGCCATCCTGAAGAGGACGACTCAAAATCAAACAATGTCTTCTGACTGCGCCAGTTCCGCCAACCGGGTCAGATGATCGCGATGTGCGGCCAGCGCCTGCTGTTGCGCAGACAGATTCGCCTCGGTCACATCGTCCATCGCCCGTCGGGTCGCTGCCGCCAAATTCATTTCCAGCTCCGGTCCCTGCGCCATCACCCGAATGGCCTCGTCCAGATCGCGCTGCACGCGACCCGAGTCGGCTTTCATCCTGTGGGGGGTGAATGTGAACGTGTCGGCCCGGAGCATCCCCTTTGCCATATTATACACTTCACCTTGCCCCAATATGGTAAGGAGGCCATCGGTTTCAACTGTTTCTTTAGTCAGCGACGCCGCGATCATCACGTTGAGCAATTCCGCGAGCGTCGCATCCGCGATTCGAAGCCCGACCAGCATCTCTCGATGCAGGCCGATCTGCTCCGGATGGCGGAGGAGACTGGCCAGAACGGCCCGCAGCAACCGTTGTTCCATCCCGCTCGCCCCAATGGCCCGCGCCTCATTGCCCGCCGGAGGCAAGGGTGGTTTCCAGTTCCCCCGCCGGTCCCGTTGCCATCCCGGCCGGGCGCTGCCGCCACGCGGGTGCCGAGGCGCTCCGCCAAAGCCGGGGCGGGCGAAGAAGAGCGCGTCATAACGCTCGCGGAAAGCATGGACATAATGCGCCCGGACATCGGGATGGGCGATCGAATCGGTGATGGCGGAAAGCCGCTGCTTGAGCGCCGCCCGCTGCTCCGGCGTGTCCAGCGGGGCAGCCGCCTGCTCGAACGCCCAGAGCCGCTCGACCAGAGGTTCGGCCCGGCCCAGCACGGCTTCCATCGCGGCGGGACCGTCCGCGCGGATGAGGTCGTCCGGGTCTTGTCCCGCCGGCAAGGTGGCGAAGGCCAGGCTCATCCCCGGCCGCAACAGGGGGAGGGCGCGCATCGCCGCCCGGATCGCGGCCTTCTGTCCTGCCGAATCCCCGTCGAAACAGAGGATCGGAACATCGGTCATCTTCCAGATCCGCTCTATCTGATGCTCGGTCAGCGCCGTGCCCAGCGGCGCCACCGCCTCGCCAAAGCCCGCCTGCGCCAGGGCTATGACGTCCATATAGCCTTCGACCACGATCACACGCCCGGTCTGGCGGCTGGCCGGGGAAGCCCGGTCGATATTGTAGAGCGTGCGCCCCTTGTCGAAGAGCGGCGTGTCGGGCGAGTTCAGATATTTGGGTTCGCCAGCGCCAAGGATGCGCCCGCCAAAGGCGATGACGCGCCCGCGAATGTCCCGGATCGGCAACATCAGTCGACCCCGGAATCGATCATAGCTATCGCGTTTTTTTGCTGTTCCGCCATCCGGCTCAAGGCCATCGGGATCGATCAGCAGTCCTGTTTCCACGAGCATCGCTTCGCCAAAATCCCGAAGCGCCGTTTTGAGCTTCCCGCGTGAATCGGGCGAATAGCCAAAGCCGAAGGCGCGTCGTGTAGCGTCACTGATGCCGCGCCGCGCGAGATAATCACGCGCTTCCGCTCCGTCGATCCCGCCCAGTTGGTCCTCGAAGAAGCTCTGGGCGGCCATCATGACATCGTGCAGCCCTCTGGCCTGTTCGGCCCGTTTGGCAGCCCGAGGATCGGGGGCGGGGACGTCCATCCCCGCTGTCTGCGCCAGTTCCTTCACCGCTTCCATGAAGGGAAGACCGCGCTGGTCCGTCATCCACCGGATGGCGTCCCCATGCGCCCCGCAGCCAAAGCAGTGGTAGAAGCCCTTTTCGTCGTTGATGGTGAAGCTGGGCGTCTTCTCATTATGGAAGGGGCAGCAGGCCTTATATTCACGGCCTGCCTTCTGCACCTTCACCGTGCGCCCGATCAGCGTCGACAGCGAAGTGCGCGCCCGCAACTCATCCAAAAAAGCCGGAGAAAGACTCACCGAACCTCACCCCCATTGCTGCCCTCCAGCAGGAGGGGGAGTTTTTAGAGCATCATGCGCAAAAGTGGGAACAGGTTTTGCGCAAAAAACAACGCGTCAGCAGAGCGCATCGACGCAATCTCAGGCCGGTACAATCTCAGGCCAGTACAATCTCAGGAAAGAGCGGCCTTCACCAGCCCGCTGGCCTTGCTCATGTCGATCACCGATCCGTGGCGTTCCTTCAGCACAGCCATGACCTTGCCCATATCCTTGACGCTGGCGGCGCCGACTTCGGCCTTGATTCCCTCGATCGCGGCCTTGGTTTCATCCTCGCTGAGCTGTTGCGGCAGGAAGCTGTCGATCACGTCCAGCTCAACCTGTTCCTTCGCGGCCAGTTCGTCGCGCCCGCCATTCTTGAACATTTCTATGGATTCGCGGCGCTGCTTCACCATCTTCTGGAGAACCTCAACCACGACCGTATCGTCATCCGGCACATTGGAAGCCGTACGCAGTTCGATATCGCGGTCTTTCAGCTTGGCCAGGATCAGGCGCACGGCGGCCAGCCGATCCTTTTCCCCGGCCTTCATGGCTTCGACCTGGGCACTTTTGATGGTCTCGCGAATCATGCGAATGAATCCTGTTTCTCGGGAAAGGATCAGATATAATGCCAAAAGAGATTTTTAACAGGAGTTGACCGCAGGGCCTCACCCGCATAGGTGACCGGCCGTTTAACCCGCTCCAGACGGGTTCCCGCAAAAAGCATAAAGGACCTAAAGACCATGGCTGACGCCAAGACCCTCATTGTGCCTAAAGGAGCGACAGGGGTATTGGTTTTTGCCGATGGCTCCGCGGTCTTCGGCCGCGGCTTCGGCGCTGTCGGTGACGCGGTGGGCGAGTTGTGCTTCAACACCTCTATCACCGGCTATCAGGAGATCATGACCGATCCCTCCTATGCCGGTCAGATCATTAATTTCACCTTCCCGCATATCGGCAATGTCGGCACGAACCTCGACGATGTGGAGGCCGACGCCCCCCACGCGCTGGGCTGTGTCGTGCGTCAGGACGTCACCGAGCCGAGCAATTTCCGCAATGTCGAACCCTTCGACCAGTGGATGAAGGAAAAGGGCCGCATCGGCCTTGCCGGTGTCGACACCCGCGCGCTCACCCGCATGATCCGCCTGAAGGGCGCGCCTAATGTCGTGATAGCCCATGATCCCGAAGGCAAGTTCGACCTCGAAGGCCTCGCCGCCAAGGCCGCAAGCTGGCCGGGCCTTGAAGGCATGGACCTCGCCATCGAAGTATCGGGCGAGGAGCGCCTCTGGAAGGACGGCGTGTGGAAGCTTGGCCATGGCTATGGCCTTGATGAGGCCAGCCAAAAAATCGGAAACGACGAACGCCCACATGTCGTCGCGCTCGATTATGGCGCGAAGAACAATATCTTCCGCAATCTGGTGAAGGCAGGCGCACGCGTCACCGTCCTGCCCGCCACAGCGACCTTCGAGCAGGTGATGGAGCAGCAGCCCGACGGCGTGTTCCTCTCCAACGGCCCCGGCGATCCGGCTGCGACCGGCGAATATGCCGTGCCAGTCATCCAGAAGGTGCTGGAAGCCGACAAGCCGATCTTCGGCATCTGCCTTGGCCACCAGATGCTGGCGATTGCCGCAGGCGCCAAGACGATCAAGATGCATCAGGGCCATCGCGGCGCCAACCACCCGGTTAAGCGCCTGTCCGACGGTCTGGTCGAGATCACCTCGATGAACCACGGCTTCGCGGTCGATACCCACACGCTGCCCGCCAATGTGAAATCGACCCATGTGTCGCTCTTCGACGGTAGCAACTGCGGCATCGAATTGACGGACAAGAAGGCCTTCTCGGTCCAGTATCACCCCGAAGCCTCGCCCGGCCCGCAGGACAGCTTCTACCTGTTCCAGCGCTTCGTCGAGGGGCTTAAGTGAGCCTCAACCCGCCCCCGGTTGACGAAGCCCGCCTCGCGCAAGAATGGGAGGCGGACAAGGCCGTCCTCGCCAATCTCGCGCAGAATGGTGACGTGGCGCGCATCGCCCGCCCGGTCGACGTCAGCTTCAAGGGCAGCGAGAAGGATTTCGAGCGCGTCCTGACCATCGCCAGCCAATTCGGTTTCGTCGAACTGGACCGCGAGGAAGATGAGGAGGGCGACCTGTTCCTCTTCCTCGAATGCGTGCAGCCGGTCGATGAGCAGTCGATCCGCGCCCTGACGAAGAAGTGCCTCCAGATCGAAATCCTGTGCGGCGTCGAATATGACGGCTGGGGCTGCGAAGCCCGATCCGGACAAGTGCATTGATAATCATTTTGCAAATTGTGCGCGCCAGCGCCTTCCACCGTTAAACCAGAGGCCGAATAATGCCCAAGCGCACCGACATCTCCTCCATCCTCATCATCGGCGCTGGCCCGATCATCATCGGCCAGGCTTGCGAGTTCGACTATTCGGGCACGCAGGCGGTGAAGGCGCTCAAGGAAGAGGGCTATCGCATCATCCTGGTGAATTCCAACCCGGCCACCATTATGACCGACCCGGAATTTGCCGACGCGACCTATGTCGAGCCGATCACGCCCGAAATCGTGGCGAAGATCATCGAGAAGGAGCGCCCCGACGCGGTGCTGCCGACCATGGGCGGCCAGACGGCGCTCAACACGGCGCTGGCCCTGTTCAATGACGGCACGCTGGAGAAATATGGCGTCAAGATGATCGGCGCTGACGCCGAAGCCATCGACAAGGCCGAGGATCGCCTGAAATTCCGCGACGCGATGGATAAGATCGGCCTCGAATCTGCTCGCTCGCGCATCGCGCACAGCATGGAAGAGGCGCTGGAGGCGCTGGAATTCACCGGCCTGCCGTCGATCATCCGCCCCAGCTTCACGCTCGGCGGCACCGGCGGCGGCGTTGCCTATAACAAGGAAGAGTTCAAGCGGATCGTTGCCGAAGGGCTGGACGCATCGCCCACCACCGAAGTCCTGATCGAGGAATCGCTGCTCGGCTGGAAAGAATATGAGATGGAGGTCGTCCGCGACCGGAACGACAACGCCATCATCATCTGCTCGATCGAGAATGTCGACCCGATGGGCGTCCATACCGGCGACTCCATCACCGTCGCGCCCGCGCTGACCCTGACCGACAAGGAATATCAGATCATGCGCAACGCGAGCATCGCGGTGCTGCGTGAAATCGGCGTGGAAACAGGCGGTTCGAACGTGCAGTTCGCAGTCAATCCGAAGGATGGCCGCCTGATCGTCATTGAGATGAACCCGCGCGTGTCCCGTTCCTCGGCGCTGGCGTCGAAGGCGACCGGCTTCCCCATCGCCAAGGTCGCGGCGAAGCTGGCGGTCGGCTACACGCTGGACGAGATCGAGAACGACATTACCGGCGCGACGCCCGCCAGCTTCGAGCCGACCATCGACTATGTCGTGACCAAGATTCCGCGCTTCGCCTTCGAGAAGTTCAAGGGGAGCGAACCGCTGCTCGGCACCGCGATGAAGTCGGTGGGCGAGGTGATGGCGATCGGCCGCAACATCCATGAATCGATGCAGAAGGCGTTGCGCGGTCTGGAAACGGGCCTCAGCG
This sequence comes from Sphingobium sp. EM0848, assembly GCF_013375555.1. Lineage (NCBI taxonomy): Bacteria > Pseudomonadati > Pseudomonadota > Alphaproteobacteria > Sphingomonadales > Sphingobiaceae > Sphingobium > Sphingobium sp. EM0848. The sequence continues at coordinate 1,486,590 of NZ_JABXWB010000001.1, read as the reverse complement.
GCTTCAACAATGTGGAGCATCTGGAGGGCGCGCCCAAGGATGACATCGTCGCCGCTCTCGCCCAGCCGACCCCGGATCGCCTGCTGGTCGCCGCGCAGGCTCTGCGCGAAGGGCTGACCGTCGCGGAAATCCACAGCATCGCGAAGTTCGATCCCTGGTTCCTGGAGCGGATCAAGGAAATCATTGATGCTGAGGCCGAAATCCTCGAAAATGGCCTGCCGCAGGATGCGGACGGCATGCGCCGCCTGAAGTCGATGGGCTTCTCCGACAAGCGCCTTGCCTATCTCGCCCTCAAGTCCGCCAATCTGCGCGGCATGGAGCGGGGCATTGCCCGCAGTTCGGGCCTGATCCACGATGCGGTCAAGGCGATGACCGGCGGCGTTACCGAGGATGAAGTGCGTAGCCTGCGCCACAAGCTGGGCGTGCGGCCGGTCTTCAAGCGCATCGACACCTGCGCGGCCGAGTTCGAGGCGAAGACGCCCTATATGTACTCGACCTACGAAGCCCCGATCTTCGGAGAGGCCGAGAACGAAGCGCAGCCCAGCGACCGGAAGAAGGTCGTCATCCTGGGCGGCGGTCCCAACCGCATCGGGCAGGGCATTGAGTTCGACTATTGCTGCGTGCACGCCTGCTTCGCGCTTAGTGAAGCCGGGTTCGAGACCATCATGGTCAACTGCAACCCGGAAACAGTGTCGACCGACTATGACACGTCCGACCGCCTCTATTTTGAGCCGCTGACGGCTGAGGACGTCCTTGAAATCCTGAGCGTCGAAATGTCCAACGGCACGCTTGCCGGGGTCATCGTCCAGTTTGGCGGCCAGACGCCGCTGAAACTCGCACAGGCGCTGGAGGATGCGGGCATCCCGATCCTTGGCACCTCGCCCGACGCCATCGATCTGGCCGAAGATCGCGAGCGTTTCGCCGCGCTGATCGACAAGCTCAAGCTCAAGCAGCCCGCCAATGGCATCGCCCGCAGCCGGGAAGAAGCGATCGCGGTCGCCAACCGCATCGGCTATCCGGTGCTGATGCGCCCGTCCTACGTCCTTGGCGGCCGCGCCATGGAGATTGTCGACGGTCAGGCGCAACTGGAGGAATATATCGCCACCGCCGTTCAGGTGTCGGGCGACTCCCCGGTGCTGATCGACCAGTATCTGCGTGACGCGACCGAGGTCGATGTGGATGCGCTTTGCGACGGCGACGATGTGGTCGTGGCGGGCGTACTCCAGCATATCGAGGAGGCGGGCGTCCATTCGGGCGACAGCGCCTGTTCGCTGCCGCCCTACAGCCTGTCGGACGAGATTATTGCCGAAATCGAGCGTCAGGCCGATGTCCTCGCCCGCGCTCTGACGGTGCGTGGCCTCATGAACATCCAGTTCGCGGTCAAGGATGGCGTGGTTTACCTGATCGAGGTCAACCCGCGCGCCAGCCGCACCGTGCCCTTCGTCGCCAAGGCCATCGGCACGCCCATCGCCAAGATCGCGAGCCGCGTGATGGCGGGTGAGAAGCTCAAGGAGCTGCCGGAGATCGATCGCAACGCGATCTCGCATATCGCGGTCAAGGAAGCGGTCTTCCCCTTCGCGCGCTTCCCCGGTGTCGACCCCGTGCTGTCGCCGGAAATGAAGAGCACCGGCGAAGTGATGGGCATCGACAGCGACTTCGCGACCGCCTTCGCCAAGTCTCAGCTTGGCGCCGGCATGGTCCTGCCGACATCCGGCACTGCGTTCGTGTCGGTCAAGGACAGCGACAAGGCAGTGATCCTGCCCGCCGTGCAGAAACTGGCCCGCCTGGGTTTCACCATCATCGCCACCGGCGGAACCGCGCGCTATCTGGAAGAGCAGGGCATTGCCGTGCAGCCGGTGAACAAGGTGGCGGAGGGGCGCCCGCATATCGTCGACAAGATCACCGACGGCGACGTCGACCTGATCTTCAACACGACCGAAGGGTGGCAGTCGCTCAAGGACAGCAAGGCGATCCGCACCAGCGCGCTCCGCGCCAAGGTCGCGAGCTTCACCACGGCGGCGGCCAGCCTTGCCGCGGCGGACGCGATCGAGGCACTTCAAGGGCATGCTCTTGAAGTGCGGTCGCTCCAATCCTATTATCCCGTGCCGCAAGCCTGATCCCCTGCACAAGGAAGCATGCTGCGGGCGGCTCCAAGATCGGAGCCGCCAAAGGGAAGTTTTGACGAAGGATTTGCAATAATGGCGACCGTCGAGAAGATGCCGATGCTGCAGGTGGGCTATGACAAGCTCAATGCGCAGCTCCGCGAATTGAAGGCTGAGCGGCCCTTGATCGTGGACGCCATCGAGGAAGCCCGCGCGCACGGCGATCTGTCGGAAAATGCGGAATATCATGCGGCCAAGGAACGCCAGGGCCAGGTTGAGGCCACCATCTCCGATCTGGAAGACAAGCTGTCGCGCGCCCAGATCATCGATCCGACCACCCTGTCGGGCGACAAGGTGGTGTTCGGCGCGACCGTGACCCTGCTCGATGAAGACGACAAGCCGGTCAAATATCAGATCGTGGGTCAGGCCGAGGCGGACGCCAAGGTCGGCATGATCAGCTATAACAGCCCGCTCGGCCGTGCGCTGATCGGCCGTCAGATCGGTGAAGAGGTCGAAGTGTCGGTTCCCTCGGGCGACAAATTCTACCTGGTCGACAAAATCGATTTCATCTGACCTCCATGAAACTGCCTGCCGGGCGCATGACCAACGGGATCGCGGCGATCACTTTCGTCGCGTTCCTGTTGCTGTATCTGACGGGGCAGGTCGATAATGCGGCCATCATGGCGGGCTTCATCCCCGCCCGGGTCGAAGATGGCACGCTGCTCGCCGGTATGGTGGCGGTGCCTGTCTGGCTGACGCCGATCAGTTGCACGTTGGTTCACGCCAACTGGCTGCATATCGCCTTCAACCTGTTCATGTTCGTCTTTTGCGGACGGCAGGTGGAGCATGTTCTGGACAAGGGGGCCACGCTGGTCCTGTACGTGGCGGGCGCTTATGGCGCGACGGCGCTGCAATGGGCGACCGATCCCCATTCCACCAACCCGATGGTCGGGGCGAGTGGAGCGATTTCCGCGATCATCGCGACCTATGCGCTGCTCTACAGCCAGCAGAATGTCCGGCGGATCGGGCCGCTTTCGGCCAGTCTGGTGCGTGCGCTATGGCTGGCGGCGAGCTGGATCGCGATCCAGCTCATGATCGGCCTGGCTACGGCAGGCGGTCTGGGCGATCTTGGTCAGATCGCGATTGCCGCGCATATTGGCGGCTTTCTGATGGGGCTGGTGCTTACGCGTCCGCTGCTCCGTTGGCGCTTTCGCAAGCGGTCCCAGCCCCTTTCCTGAATTTTTGGCCTGAAATTTACTTGGCTGGCGGCAGTTCGGGTTCGAGCAGCCGGTGCAGATGCACGATCACATAGCGCATTTCCGCGTCGTCGACGGTACGCTGCGCCGCGCCGCGCCAGGCATTTTCGGCAGAGGCATAGTCGGGGAAGACGCCGACCAGTTCGATCGAGTTCAAATCCTCGAATTCCAGCGTCTGGGGGTTTTTGACGCGACCGCCCATCACAAGGTGCAGCTTGCTCATGGTAGCTTATATTCTCCTGTTCGGTGAGCGCGAACATTAGCAGGCCGCCCGCGCCCATCCAAGGGCGCAGGCGGCCATATTGGCATGCTTTTGATGACGAAGCGATTACGCTTTCGGCAACCGCGCCTTCAACGCTTCGCTGATTGCATCGATCTTGCCCGCCACCAGCGCGACGGCATCTTCCGCCAAGCGGGACGCCTTGCCGCCAAGGTCCGCCGACGTCGCCGCATTGGAGGCGGTGGAAGCCGCATCCTTCGCCCTTTCACTGGCATCGTGCAGCATTTCGCCCACGCTGGATTTCAGATTCTCCGCGCTTTCTGCCGCTGCCGAGCGGGCGGCGAGGGCAGCCTCCATCACCTTGGCGCCAGCGGTTGAGGCAAAGCCGGGCAGGGCTTTCATCGCCTTGCGGCTCTTGGGGAACATCCATGCAATGACGGCGCCCGCGGCCACGGCGCCTGCGACGACGGCGACCGGATGTTCCTGCACGATTTCATTGGCGCGCGCCGCGACGCGCTGGGTACGGTTCCGCGCATCGGCATAGGCGGCGGTCGCTTTGTCGACGGCCTTGTCCCGCGCATCATTGGCCCGTTCGCGGCTGACCTGAATCAACTCGCCGGCGCTTTCCCGGGCGCGATCCGTGGTGTCGCGGAACATGCCGGTCGCGCTTTCCGCCATATCATTCGCCGCCTCGCGGGCGCGGGTGATTTGTGAGCGGATGTCAGCCATGATCAATCTCCGAAATCTCTTCTTTGCGGTTGCTCATCCGAACGTATAGTCGCCGGAAAAGTGCCCCAATAGGGCGGCGCATCGCATAAAGGGCAAAAGCGCCCACTGCTGCTGCCGTTGCGGCGGGCCGTTGCTGTACCTTGGCCGCCGCATAGGCGGCGCCGTCCAGGACGGTTCCCGTGATCTTGTCACGGGCATCCTGCTTGAGGCGCTCCGGCGTAACACGGGTCTTGGTGGCCTGCACGGCGGTGAGGAAGGTTGCCTTGCGCTCCTCCGCCTTCGCTCTGGCAGCGCGATAGGCCTCTTCCCGGCTCATGATCTGACGGCCTTTTTCATCCGATCGATCCGTCCCTTCGCGAACAGCAGCAATATCAGCGCCAGCACCAGTCCGCCGCCGACGACGATGCAGGTCGCCCAACCCGTGCCCACCAGCGGGGCTAGCACCAGAATAAAGCCGATCAGGCAGGCGACAAGGCTGGCAAAGGCCAGAACGATAGCGACCGCCCCGAGGATCAGCGCGTCCCGCATACCCGCGCCGACCAGTCCGGCGCGGAGCTTCTGCCGCTCGACCTCCGCCTCGGCATAGGCGCGCCCATCGGTATAAAGGCGCGTCAGGACATCCCGGACGGATTCATCCTGCCCTTCGAACTGCATGGGCTCTTGCGTCAAAACTTCCTCCGCCCGGCCGCCGGGCTTTGATTCCATCGCTGAGGAGGACGCGGTCAGGCGTCTTCATCGGATCCCTTGGCAAGGCGCATCAGCACGAAGCCGACCACCGCAGCCGCGCTGATCGCCACCGCCGGACTTTTGCGCACGAAGTCGCGAGCCTCGGTCATCAGTTGGTCGACATCCTTGCCGTCAAGCGTCTTGGCCGCGCCCGCGACCGATTCGGCCGCCTGTCGGGCATAGTCGCCATATTGCGGACCCAGCTTGGCATCCACCGTGCCCGCCGTGTCGGAAATCAGCTTGGCCAGACTCTGCATGGCCGACCCGGTCTTGTCCTTGGCGACACCGGCTGCTGACTTGGCGGTTTTGCTGGCCTGCTCCTTCAGCGGATCGACATGCGCCTTCCAGTCGACGGCGTTCAGCTTGTCCACGGCAGATTTCGCCGCTTTTTCGGCCTGCGCCTTCAGCGGTGCGATCTGCACGGTCCAGCCGTGCGCGGCTGCGCCGTTGCCGGGCTTTGGCGGCTTGGCGGCCTTGCGGGTCGCGGCAGTCTTCGCCGGCGCGGCTTTGGCCGGAGCAGCGGGGGCGGCATCGACAGGCTTTGCCTTGGATGCCGGGGACTTCGGAGCGCTGGCTTTTTTGGTGCGCTTTGCGGGCGGAGTTTCCGGGGTGTCGGCCATCGTCCTTAGTCTCCCTTTGAAAGATGCGGCGGAATCCACGAAACGGTCGGGCAGCTCTTTTCCAAATGCTTCGCGACGGCTCACAGTTCCGTTGCCGTTACTATTTTGAACATCGGCATTTTTCGAGTCCTTGCAAGCCCCCGCATTGCCATTCGGGAAGGTGCTGGCTAAGCGGGGCGCGAAAAGCGACCCAGAGCCAGTCCCCCAGAGCCACTCTCAAGGAGCGATCCATGACCGCCATTCTCGATATTCATGCCCGCCAGATCCTGGATAGCCGCGGCAATCCGACCGTCGAAGTCGACGTGATGCTGGAGGATGGCAGCTTCGGGCGTGCCGCCGTGCCGTCAGGCGCCTCGACCGGCGCTTATGAAGCGGTCGAGAAGCGTGACGGCGACAAGAGCAAATATCTGGGCAAGGGCGTGCTGGCGGCCGTTGCCGCCGTCAACGACCAGATTGCCGAGCAGATCATTGGTCTGGATGCCGAGGATCAGGCCGAAGTCGACGCGGCGATGATCGCGCTCGACGGCACGGAGAACAAGTCGAACCTGGGCGCCAACGCCATTCTGGGCGTCAGCCTGGCCGTGGCGAAGGCTGCCGCCGATGCGCGCGGCCTGCCGCTTTATCGCTATGTCGGCGGCGTCAACGCCCATGTCCTGCCGGTGCCGATGATGAACATCATCAACGGCGGCGAGCATGCCGACAATCCGATCGACTTCCAGGAATTCATGATCATGCCGGTCGGTGCCGAAAGCATTGCCGACGCCGTGCGGATCGGTTCGGAAATCTTCCATATGCTGAAGAAGGGCCTGCATGACAAGGGGCTGGCGACCTCGGTCGGCGACGAAGGCGGGTTCGCGCCCAACATCGCTTCGACCCGCGACGCGCTCGATTTCATCATGCTGTCGGTCGAGAAGGCTGGATACAGGCCGGGCGACGATGTCGTGCTGGCGCTGGACTGCGCCGCGACCGAATTCTTCAAGAACGGCAAGTACGAGATTTCGGGCGAGGGTCTGTCGCTGAGCCCCGTCGAAATGGCCGATTATCTGGCGGCTCTGTGCGCCGATTATCCGATCAAGTCGATCGAAGACGGCATGAGCGAGGATGATTTCGAAGGCTGGAAGGCGCTGACCGACAAGATCGGCGGCAAGGTCCAGCTGGTTGGCGACGATCTGTTCGTCACCAATCCCAAGCGTCTGGAAATGGGCATCGGCAAGGGGCTCGCCAATTCGCTGCTGGTCAAGGTGAACCAGATCGGTTCGCTGACCGAGACGCTGGCCGCCGTCGACATGGCGCACCGTGCGCGCTATACCGCCGTCATGTCGCACCGTTCGGGTGAAACCGAGGATGCGACCATCGCGGATCTGGCCGTCGCCACCAATTGCGGTCAGATCAAGACCGGCTCGCTCGCCCGTTCGGATCGGCTTGCCAAGTATAACCAGCTCATCCGTATTGAAGAAGAGCTGGGCGATGTTGCGGTCTACGCGGGGCGTTCGATCTTCCGTTAAGTCAAAATTCCGACCGCTGGCCGCAGGGGAAGTAGATTTCCCTTGCGGCCCGCGCGTCCTTGTGATTCAACTGGTCCATGGCGCATATCGCGAAACTCCGCATGTTGCTTTTCTCGGCTTTCGGGCCGGCTATCGCGGTGCTTCTTCTTCTTTTCTTCGCTGGTTATGTGGTGCTCGGTTCGAACGGTGTTCTGGCCTGGGGCGACTATAAGCGGCAGTTGCACAATGCGCAGGGTGAACTGAAGCAGGTTCAGGCCCATCGGCAGGAACTGAAGAACCGGGTGGATTTGCTCAATCCCCGGCGTGTCGATCCCGATCTCAGCGATGAACTGATCCGGCGGGAGCTGGGCGTCATCCATCATGACGAAGTCATCGTTCCGCTAAACTGATCATCCGGCACTGAAACGCCTGTTTGGACGGATTTGCTGCGCTTCTGGCCCATGCTGCGTTGCAATTTGGGGCGGTCTGCCGCTATATTGGCGTTCCTTCCATCCTCACCCACGCAAAAGGATAACAGCCTTGGCGAAACCAACGACGCCGCGTCCTTCACGCGCAAAGGCAGCCAGTCCTGCCGGCGCGGACCATAACCGGCCTCGCCCCGAAACTCCCACAGATTATAAGGCCACGAAGGAAGAGCTGCTGGAATTCTACCGGCAAATGGTGCTCATCCGCCGTTTCGAGGAAAAGGCCGGCCAGCTTTACGGCCTGGGTCTGATCGGTGGCTTCTGTCACCTCTATATCGGGCAGGAAGCAGTCGCGGTCGGCATCCAGTCGGCGTTGAAGCCCGGCAAGGACAGCGTTATCACCGGCTATCGCGACCATGGCCATATGCTGGCCTATGGCATCGATCCCAACCTCATCATGGCGGAACTGACCGGCCGTGAAGCGGGCATTTCGCGTGGCAAGGGCGGTTCGATGCACATGTTCAGCGTCGAGCATAAATTCTATGGCGGCCACGGCATCGTCGGCGCGCAGGTGTCGCTCGGCGCGGGTCTGGGGTTCGCGCACAAATATAATAATGACGGCGGCGTCTGCGTCGCCTACTTCGGCGACGGCGCGGCCAATCAGGGCCAGGTCTACGAAAGCTTCAACATGGCCGAGCTGTGGAAGCTGCCGATCATCTTCGTGATCGAGAACAACCAGTACGCCATGGGCACCAGCGTCAACCGCTCTTCGGCCGAAGACCAGCTCTACCGCCGGGGCGAGAGTTTCCGCATTCCGGGCATCCAGGTGAACGGCATGGACGTTCTGGCGGTGCGCGGCGCGACCGAGGAAGCGCTGAAATGGGTGCAGGGCGGCAACGGTCCGATCCTGCTGGAAATGAAGACCTATCGTTATCGTGGTCATTCCATGTCCGATCCGGCCAAATATCGTTCGCGCGAGGAAGTGCAATCGATGCGCGACAAGTCCGACCCGATTGAAGGCGTCAAGAAATATCTGGCGGAAGTCGGCGTTTCCGAAGACGAGCTCAAGAAGATCGATCAGGACATTCGTAAGATCGTCAGCGATTCCGCGGACTTCGCTGAAACCTCTCCCGAACCGGAACTGCACGAGCTTTATACCGACGTGCTGGTGGAGCAATATTAATGGGTATCGAAATCAAGATGCCGGCGCTTTCGCCGACCATGGAGGAAGGCACGCTGGCGAAATGGCTGGTGAAGGAAGGCGATGAGGTCCGTTCGGGCGACATCCTGGCCGAGATCGAGACCGACAAGGCGACGATGGAATTTGAGGCCGTCGATGAGGGCAAGATCGGCCAGATCATGGTGGCCGAGGGCACTGAAGGCGTGAAGGTCGGCACCGTCATCGCGACGATGGCAGGCGAGGGCGGTGCAGCCGCTCCCGCTCCGAAGACCGAAGCGCCCAAGGTGGAAGCGGCTCCGGCGCCCGTCGCGGCCAAGCCCGCTGCCGAACCGAAGGCGACCGTCAAGGACCCAGCCCTTCCCGAGGGCACGGAATATGTAAAGACGACCGTGCGCGAAGCGCTGCGCGACGCCATGGCGGAGGAAATGCGCCGCGACGAACGCGTCTTCGTCATGGGCGAGGAAGTCGCCGAATATCAGGGCGCCTACAAGGTCACTCAGGGCCTGCTGGAAGAATTTGGCGACAGGCGCGTCATCGACACGCCGATCACCGAATATGGCTTTGCCGGCATCGGCGCGGGCGCGGCCATGGGCGGCCTGAAGCCCATCGTCGAGTTCATGACCTTCAACTTCGCGATGCAGGCGATCGACCACATCATCAACTCGGCGGCCAAGACCAATTACATGTCCGGCGGCCAGATGCGCTGCCCCATCGTGTTCCGTGGTCCCAATGGCGCAGCCAGCCGCGTTGCTGCCCAGCACAGCCAGAATTACGGTCCCTGGTATGCGGCGGTTCCGGGCCTGATCGTGATCGCGCCCTATGACTCTGCCGACGCCAAGGGCCTGCTCAAGGCGGCGATCCGTTCCGAAGACCCGGTCGTGTTCCTTGAGAATGAACTGGTCTATGGCCGCAGTTTCGATGTGCCCAAGGTCGACGATTATGTCCTGCCGATCGGCAAGGCGCGCATCGTCCGCGAGGGCAAGGATGTGACGCTGGTAAGCTACTCCATCGGCGTCGGCGTCGCTCTGGAAGCGGCCGATGCGCTGGCGGCCGAGGGCATCGATGCGGAGGTTATCGACCTGCGCACGCTGCGTCCGCTGGATACGGCGACGGTATTGGAAAGCCTGAAGAAGACCAACCGCCTCGTCGTGGTGGAAGAAGGCTGGCCGGTTTGCTCGATTTCCTCGGAAATCGCGGCGGTCGTGATGGAGCATGGGTTCGACGATCTCGACGCCCCGGTTCTGCGCGTCACCAATGAAGACGTGCCGCTGCCCTATGCGGCGAACCTTGAAAAGGCGGCCCTGATCGATGTCTCGCGCGTTGTCGCGACGGTGAAGAAGGTCTGCTACAAATAAGAATGGGACGGGGCGGCCCTTTCGGCGCCGCCCCGCTCAGACCGCCAACTCAGACGGTCGTGCAGAGATTGGCGATGCTGCTGGCGTTTTTCAGCGACTGGTCGGTGCGCTCTCTGACATTGAAGGCGCTGGTGTAGCGGATCACCTTGGGGCCGAAGATCGAGTCCGAAACCAGAGGCTGATAGGTATAGGCCACCTCGACGAACATCACGGCCGTGCCGCTGCCCGCTATGATCTTGTTATCGGTCGGGCCTATGCCGTTCACCAGCGTGGCGTCATTCTGCCCGTTGCCGGTTGCGCCATAGCTGGAGGTGAATGCGCCTGAACCCCAGTTGCACTGCCAGCGAATAAATTGTCCGCTGTTCGGCGCGGCTTTGCCATTGGGTTCCAGGTCGGTCAGGTAGATCTTGGCGTTGGCCTTGAAATTCTTGACATTGGCGGCCGATAGTTCCGCGCCGGTGAACAGTTCGTTGACGTCTGCCTGGTCGATGGAGGTGCGGACGCGCGAGGCATTGTCCGCCACCAGCATTGCCACCTGGCTGACCCGCATATGCGTCATGGCCAGGTTCGCCGTTTCCAGACCGCCCAGGCTCAGCACCATCAGAACGGGCAGGGAATAGGCGAATTCGATGACGGCAAGGCCGCTCTCGTCCTTGCCGATGGCGCTCGCCGCATGGCGGAACCGGGGGAAAAGCCACTTCATCATGTACACCGCACAGTCGTGGATTGTGCCGTCTGGTTCGCCCAGGGCTGGTTGCGGATGATGGCCGTTGCCGTAGCCGACTGGTTGGCGCTCCAGCCCAGCAGGCTGGCCATCGGGAAGAGGCGTGGCATAGTGATCGTCACCTGATAATAGACGGTGTCGTCTGCGCCACCCAGACCGGCCGAGCCCATGTCGGTGTCATAGGTGCCGTTGCTATTGGCGTCCTCATAGCAATCGCCCTGATTATAGACGCCCAGCGGTACGGTATCGGTGGTGATCTTCTCCGGCTTGCCGATTTTCGAAAAACTATAATAGCTTTTCTTGACGACCGAGGTGCTGCCGTTCTTCGTGTTGATGGCCTGCATCTGCTGGTCGATATAGCTGTCCACCGCTGTCGAGTTGAGCGCGCCGACGGAGGCCGATCGGGCTGCACGGTCCAGCACGCCCTGCGTCACCGCCCGCAGATAGGATTGATAGCCAAGATCGCCGATCCCCATCAACATCAGGCAAAGCGGCGCGGCGATCAGGCCGAACTCCATCAGCGTCGCGCCGCGCTCGTCGCGTTTCAGCTTCATCCCGCTCATCAGTTCGACAACCTCAGGCCGCCGATATTCTTGGCGATATCCTTGAATTTCTGGCTCAGCGTCGCGCCGTCATAGGCCATCATCCAGTGGTTCGAACTGGTCGCGCAATTCTGCAACTGGCTGCTGACGGCGCCTTCCGAGGCGTTTCGGAAGCCTATGATCCAGATGGTGATGTTCATGCCCTTGATAGAGTTGCACAGCATCTCCAGTCGGCGGTTGTGGATTGCGGTCAGCGAACTGTCGCTCGACCCTGAGGGACCGTCACGCTGGTCGAGCGTCTGATACCCCCAGGCGCCGTAGACGTCGGTATAGGCGCTCATGTCGCCATCGGTCATGAACACGATGTGGCGGGAGATGTTGAAGCCATTGGGTGCGGTGGAATTTTCCGACCCGAAAATGCCGGTGGGCGAGAGGAAGCGGGCGCCCCAGACCATGCCGATGTCATGATAGGTGCCGCCGATTGCGACTAACCCGTCGACATAGCTGTTGAAGCTGCTCGACTGGCCGGTGGGCGTGGTCGTGCGATCCGGGTAGGAGGTCAGCTTGCGCGCCTGGCTGGGACAGGCGTTCCAGCCGCCGCTTTGCCGGCTTGACGTATTAAGATAAGAACCGCCGCGCGTGAATTCCACCTCCGGCCAATGCGGGCGCCATTTGGTGGCCGTGCTGTTCGGTATCGTGTCGACCTGCAGGTCATAGGCCGTGCCGGGGATCGAGGACGCCGATGTCGTCGACGTGATCGTGCTGTCGGTCGCGCGTTCCTCAATGCAGCCCTTCCAGGTTGCGGTGGACGGTACGCTGTTGCCGTTGGAATCGTTGGGCGCACGGCTATCATAGGTTGGGTTCGCAACGGCATTGCCGGTGACGAACCCCGATACGTCGAGGGGATATGGACCATATTGCCAGCTATATTGCGGCGTCTGGGTCGATGTGTCGGTCTTCCGCTCTATATAGTTGGAATAGGTGACGGAGGTGTAGTTCTGCGTCTTGTTATTCTTGCCGCCCGAGCAATTCCCAGCCGTATAGCTGGTGCCGCTGGTGGTGCGCGTGGCCACGGTGGTCGTGGTTATAACGCCGTTGGCATCGGTAGAGGTTGTTGTTGTCGGTGCGCCAGTGACCGTGCTTGTCGTGTTGCTGGGGATGGAGGGGCAACTGCTGGCGGGGCCGACGGAACCGCTGCCATTGGTAGTCGAGCCGGAATAATAGACCCAGGAGCCCGGCGAGTTCGACGTATTGTAACTGATAGAGAGGTTGGCGCGCGTCTGATAATTCCAGGTTTCGCCGCTCGTGCCGCCCAACAGATAGCTGGCGGGCAATTGATAGCCGACATTGACCGTGCTGGTATAGGGCATGAACCCGTAACGGATGCGGCCCGTCTGATCCGATCCGGCGCCCAGCGTGTCGTAGAAGTCCTTCACCGCCTTTTGCAGCGCGGCCATGCGCGTGGTCGAACCGCCATTGCCGTCGGAAATCGAGGAGGTCATCGATCCGGTGGTATCCAGCACCAGCATCACGTCGGTATTGCCGATGTCGAAGCGGGATTCGCAATTCACCGCCAACTCCATCGTTTCCTTGCCGAAGATCCGCATCACCGTGGTCGGGATGGTGGCGGTCGCGCCGACCTGGACGGTCGTGGTTTCGCCCGGCTTGCTCTGGATCGTGGGCGTGAAGCTGGAGGCGCCGAATGTTCCCTGCGGGAAATTAAAGTCGAAGAACCGCTTGGCCTCCGTCTTGTTCGCGTCGGTCATTGACGATGTGGTCATGGCGCGGCGGCCCGCCAGCGCGGCGGCGTCGCAGGCCTGCTGCATGCGTGCGCGGACCATATAGGCGCGGCTCATGTCGACGCCGCCGCCGATCAGACCAGCCAGTGGGATCACCGCGGCCGCCACGATGGCGAGCGTATTGCCGGTCTGATTATGGTAAAGCCGCATCAGAATGAATAGCGCGCGTTTGATCCGATCGCCCATGGTCCGCATTTGCCCCTGCTTGCCCTGCACCCCCATTTCAGGCAGGGCGACTGGCTGCCCCATTTGGCAGCAGTCAGTCGGAGCAATAGGCTGGCACGGGTTAAAAAGCGGATAATTCCACGATTCTCTATATTTGAGGATATATGCTGAAGGTTGAAACGGCAGGAGAACTGCCTCCTCTCGCTTCATTGCTCAGCGCCTATGCGGGGCAGGACGCCCCCCGGCATCGGTTGGTTTGGGCGCTCGATGCGCGGTTCGCTCGGCTGGTGGCGACGACCAGCGAGCCAATGATCGGGCAGATGCGGCTGACCTGGTGGAATGATGCGCTGACCGACGACAGCGGGGTCAAGGGGCGGGGGGAACCGCTGATCGACGCGATGCGTGCGCTGGACGCCGCGCCGCCGCCGGGGCTGACTCCATGGCTGGATGGATGGGAAGCCCTGATCGGGGAGATCGACCTTCGCGCCTATGCGGAGGGGCGCGGCGGCGGTTTGTTCCGTGCACTGGCCGGACGGGACGACATTCCCGAATGGCTGGTACGGGCGGGGACGGCCTGGGCGCTATGGGACTTGTCGGGGCATGTCGGCGACGATGGGGTCGCGGATCGGGCCATTGCCTTGGGTCGCCAGAATTTGCTGTCGGGGAAGCAGGATTGGCGGCCCGAATGGCGTCCCATGCGGATCGCCTATCATCTGGCGCGTCAGGATATGGAAAAGGGACGGCGCGCACCGGCGGGATTGACCCCGGCACTATATCTGAGGTTGATGCGCGTCGCACTGATCGGACGATAAGGGGGTAGACGGTGGGGCGAGTTCTGGTCAGCGTCATGGCGACGCTGCTCTTGGCGGCGGGCGGGCTTTTCTGGTGGCAGGGGCACGCCAGTAACGAAGCCGTGCCGCAGCCGTTGATCGGATCGCCGCCCCCTCCGGCGCTGGAAAATCTGCCTGAGGGCGACCCGGATGCGGTGGGTGAGGCGCCGCCTATGCCCGGCGAGGCAAGTGCGCAAAGCCGTGAGCAGAAACGCTTTGCCCGCTATGATCGCAATCGCGACGGCGTCATCACCCGGGTCGAGATGATGGGCAGCCGCGTGAAGGCGTTCAAGGCGCTGGACAAGAACAACGACAATCTCCTCTCCTTTGAGGAGTGGGCGGTGACGACCTCCGATCGCTTCGCCGCGGCGGACGCCAATGGCGATGGCAAGCTGACCCCGGCCGAATTCGCAACCACCGCGCCCAAGCGGAAGGCGGCGCCCAAATGCAAATGCTGATAAAGCGTCAGGCGGGCTGAAGCTCGCCCAGCCATTGCCCCAGCGCCGCGCGCGCACGGGCGGTCATCGCTTCCTTGCGCTGCTTCTTTTTCACGTCTTCCAGCGGCGGGAACAGGCCGAAATTGACGTTCATCGGCTGATAATCCGCCGTTTCCACATTGCCGATCACATGGCCGAGCAGCGCCCCCAGCGCCGTTTCAGGTGGCAGCGGCGCGAGCGGGCGGCCCAATATTTCCGCCGCCGCAAAGCGCCCGGCCAGAAGGCCGATGGCTGAACTTTCCACATAGCCCTCGCACCCCGTCACCTGGCCCGCAAAGCGGATATGCGGCGCGCTCTTGAGGCGCAGCGTGGCGTCGAGCAGCTTGGGGCTCTGGATGAAAGTGTTCCGATGCAGCCCACCCAGACGCGCGAACTCCGCCTTCTCCAGCCCCGGAATGGTGCGGAACAACTCCGCCTGCGCGCCATGTTTCAGCTTGGTCTGGAAACCGACCATGTTCCACAGCGTGCCCGACGCATTGTCCTGCCGCAATTGCACCACGGCATAGGGCCAGCGCCCGGTGCGCGGATCGTCCAGCCCCATCGGCTTCATCGGCCCATGGCGCAGCGTTTCGGGACCGCGCGACGCCATCACCTCGATCGGCATGCAGCCTTCGAAATAGGGCGTGTTCGTTTCCCACTCCTTGAACTCGGTCTTTTCGCCGTCGAGCAGGCCCTGAACGAAGGCTTCATACTGCTCCCGGTTCATGGGGCAGTTGATATAATCCTTGCCCTCGCCGCCGCCGGGGCCGATTTTGTCCCAGCGATTGGCCATCCAGCATTTGTCCATGTCGATGCTGTCGAAATGCACGACCGGCGCGATGGCGTCGAAAAAGGCGAGATGGTCGATCCCGGCCGCCTGGCCGATGCTGGCCGCCAGAGAGGGCGCGGTGAGGGGACCGGTCGCGACGATGGTCATGCCCTCGGTTGGCAGCGTGTCAATCCGCTCGCGCACGATTTCGACATGGGGATGTTCGGCCAGCGCGCGGGTGACGCCATCGGAAAAGATGTGGCGATCCACCGCCAGCGCCGATCCTGCCGGCACCTTGGCCGGTTCCGCCTGCGTCATGATAAGGGAACCCAGACGCCGCATTTCCTGATGCAGCAGGCCCACGGCATTCTTGTCCGCATCATCGGATCGGAAGCTGTTGGAACAGACCAGTTCGGCCAGACCCTCGGTCTGGTGCGCGGGGGTCATGTCGCCGCTACCGCGCATTTCCGACAGGCGGACCTTGATCCCGGCCTGCGCCAATTGCCATGCCGCTTCGGACCCGGCGAGTCCGCCGCCAATGATGTGAACCTGATGCATGGGGCGACCCATGGTCCCCTCCGCGCCGCAGGTCAACCGTTGTTCCGGTGGGGCGCTGTTCAGGCCGTCACCAGTTCGGCATCGCCGTAAAAGGCGGCTTCGTCCAATATCCCCTCGCGCCGGGCGACAATGGTGGCGACCAGCACCTGACCCGCCACATTGACGGCGGTGCGCCCCATGTCGAGGATCGGGTCGATGGCAAGCAGCAGGCCCGCACCCTCCAGCGGCAGGCCGAGGGTGGAGAGGGTGAGCGTCAGCATGACGATGGCGCCGGTCAGCCCCGCCGTCGCCGCTGATCCGACGACCGATACGAAAACGATCAGTCCATAATCCGCCGCGTGCAATGTTATGCCGTAGAAATTGGCGATGAAGATCGCCGCGAGCGCGGGATAGATTGACGCGCATCCGTCCATCTTGGTGGTCGAGGCGAGCGGAATGGCGAAGGCGGCATAGCCCTTGTCGACGCCCAGCCGCTCCGTCACGGTTTCAGTGACGGGCATGGTGCCGACCGAGGATCGCGATACGAAGCCAAGCTGGATCGCCGGCCATGCCTTGGCGAAAAAGGGCAGGGGTTTGAGGCCATTGGCGACCAGCAGCAGCGGATAGACCACCAGCAACACCAGAGCGAGGCCGAGATAGACCGCGCCCGCAAAAGTACCGAGCTGGGCGAGTGCGCTCCATCCATAGGTGGCGATGGCGCTGCCGATCAGCGCCGCCGATCCGATGGGCGTCAGGCGGATGATCCAGCCAAGGATCGCGCGCACAACCGCGAGCAGCGAGCGGACGAAGGCGAGGAATGGCTCGGCCTTGTCCCCGACCTTCAGCGTCGCGATGCCCACGGCGATGGAGACGACCAGAAGCTGAAGGATGTTGAAGGAGAGCGTCGTGGTGGCGCCTGTTTCCTCCACCTTGGTGCTGGCCGACAGAGCGAAGCTGTTGCCGGGGACCAGCCCTTTCAGGAAATCGAGCCAGCCGCCGTAGGAATCCGGCTTGCCTACCGTCAGCGTCTGGCCGTGCAGACCGGCGCCGGGCTGGATGACAAGGCCGATGACGAGGCCAATCACCACGGCGATCAACGCTGTGAATGCGAACCAGAGCAGTGTCTGCCCAGCCAACCGGGCGGCATTGTCGAGTGCGCGCAGATTGGCGATGGAAGCGACGATGGCCGCGAACACCAGCGGCGGGACAACCGCCTTCAACAGCGAGACGAAGATCGATCCCGTCGTCTTGAGCGCGGTTGCCAGCCCGTTGAGTTCGCCATTCACCCCCGTGCCCATGGATCGCGCAAGCAGACCGAGCACCATGCCGACGGCCATGCCGGCAAGAACCTGGAATCCGAAACTGCGGTAATTGAGGGCCATGAGGCTCATTTCCTTGCGACGATCGGCGCGCGATATGGGAAGGGCTTCCGCCGAATGCGCGCAAGCAATTCTTTATGGGGGTAATGCGGATAAGGACGCCCTCCTTCCGCAGCACGATTTTATTTCCGCATTTTCCGGGCCGTCAACCGGTCCAGCCGACTTGAAAATGCTCCAGGCGTCCAAACGCATTGGCCGCCGCGATCCGCTATGCCACACAGGGCGATGAAATCCAGCGGGGAGTTGCGTGTTGATGAGAGGTTGGGTGGTTCTGGCGGCGTTGATGCTGCCCCAGGCCGCGCAGGCGGCGGGCGACCCTGCACTGGCGAAAGCGGTGTTGATGAAGTCCATCGCCTTTCGGACGGTGGAGGGGGCGGGACAGGTTCCGGCGCTGGCCGCTTATTATGCCTCGATATTGCGGGACGCAGGTTTTGCGGCGGCGGAGATCGAAATCACGCCGATGGGCGAAACCGCCACATTGGCCGCGACGATCCGGGGCAGCGACCCGACGCTCAAGCCGCTGCTGATGATCGGCCATATGGACGTGGTGGCGGCGAATGCGGCGGACTGGAAACGCGATCCTTTCAAGCCGGTCGAGGAAAATGGCTATATTTTCGGCCGGGGGGCGGAGGACAATAAATATGATGTCGCCATGATGGTGGCGACCATGGCTGGGCTGAAGCGGGCGGGGTGGCAGCCGCGCCGGAGCGTAACCCTGCTGCTGTCGGGCGATGAGGAAACCCATATGGCGACGACCCCGGCGCTGGCGGCGAAATATCGGGGCGCCGAATTGCTGTTGAACGGGGATGGCGGCGGCGGCCTGCTGGACGAAGGCGGCCAGCCGGTGCTGTTCCAGTTGCAGGCGGGCGAAAAGACCTATGCCGATTTCGAGATCGGCTTCACCGATCCGGGCGGCCACAGCAGCGCGCCGACGCCGGGCAACCCGATTTATCGCATGGCGCGGGTGATCGACCGGATCGCGGCCTATCGCTTCGTGCCGATGCGTAATGAACTGACCAAGGCGTCCCTGCTTCTGTCCGCGGACCGGATCGGTGGGGAGGTCGGGGTGGCGATGCGCAGCTATGCGAAAAATGGAGACAGGAAATCGGCCGATATCCTGTCCGAATTTCCCGAATTTATCGGGCAGGTGCGGACCACCTGCGTCGCCACCATGGCGCAGGCGGGCCATGCCCTGAACGCGTTGCCGCAGAGCGCGAAGATCAGCGTCAATTGCCGGATCTTCCCCGGTGTTTCGGTCGGAACGATCAAGGCCGAACTGGCGCGCGTCATCGCCGATCCGAGCGCGTCGATGACGCTGCTCGACAACCCGCTGAGCAGCGATGCCTCCCCGCTGCGGTCGGATGTCATGGAAGCGGTAACGGCGGCGGTCGCGGCGCGCGCTCCTGCTATTCCGGTCATCCCCACCATGTCGGCGGGGGCGACGGACAGCCTTTATTTCCGGGCCTTGGGCATCCCTTGCTATGGGGTCTCAAGCCTGTTCCAGCGCGGCGAGGACGGCTTTGCCCATGGGTTGGACGAACGGGTGCCGGTGGCCGGCATCCCTGCGGCGCTGGATCAGTGGGAGCGGGTCGTGAAGGCGTTGGCGCAATAACCTCCCGCCCGCCGGACGCGAGCGGGAGGGAAAAGGGTCAGCGCTGGGCCGCCACGCTGTTCGCCGCGGACAGCACGGCCTGGACAGAGGCGGTGGCGACGTCGGTGTCGGTGCCGATGCCGAAGATGGTACGGCCATCGGGCGTGCGGCATTCGACATAGGCTGCGGCGGCGACGTCTGTGCCTGCGCCGATGGCATGTTCGCTATAGTCCGCGACCTCCAGATCGACGCCCAGTTCATCGCGCAGCGCGGCCAGCACCGAGGAGATCAGGCCGTTGCCGCGCCCGGAAATGGAACGCTCGCCGCCCTTATGTATGATTTTGCCGGTGAAGATGCGGTCGCCCGCAGCCCCGCTCTCATGATAGTCGATCAGGCTGTAGGACTGTTCGCCGGTCAGGCGGTAATGATCCTCGAACGCGGCCCAGATGTCGGCGGCGTTCAGTTCGCGGCTGCTCTCGTCGGCCAGCGCCTGCACGATCTTGGAGAAGTCGGCCTGCATCCGCTTGGGCAGCTTCAGCCCCTTGTCCTGCTGCAGCACCCAGGCGACGCCGCCCTTGCCGGACTGCGAGTTGACGCGGATCACGGCTTCATAATCGCGGCCCAGATCCTTGGGATCGATCGGCAGATAGGGCACGTCCCAGATCTGGTCGTTGCGCGCTTCCTGCGCCGCGAAGCCCTTCTTGATCGCGTCCTGATGCGAACCGGAGAAGGCGGTGAACACCAACTCGCCCGCATAGGGGTGGCGCGGATGGACGGGCAACTGGTTGCAATATTCGACGGTCTGGATGACCTCGTCAATGTCGCTGAAGTCCAGCCCCGGATTGATGCCCTGCGTGTACATGTTCAGCGCGACCGTCACCAGATCGCAATTGCCGGTGCGCTCGCCATTGCCGAACAGGCAGCCCTCGACACGGTCCGCGCCCGCCATCAGGCCCAGTTCGGCGGCGGCGACGCCGGTGCCGCGGTCGTTATGGGTGTGCAGCGAGATCACCACGCTGTCGCGCTTCGAAATATTGCGGCAAATCCATTCGATCTGGTCGGCATAGATATTGGGGGTCGCAGCCTCAACCGTGGCGGGCAGGTTCAGGATCAGCGGGCGTTCCGGCGTGGGTTGCAGGATGTCCATCACCGCTTCGCAGCATTCCAGGCTGAAATCCAGCTCGGCGGTCGAGAAGGTTTCCGGCGAATATTCGAAATGCCAGTCGGTGTCGGGCTGCTTGGCCGCATTGTCGCGCAGCAGCTTCGCCGCGTTGATCGCGATTTCCCTGATCTGCGGCCGGTCCATTTGGAACACGATGTTGCGCCAGGCGGGAGACACGGCGTTATAGACGTGGACGATGGCCTTCTTCGCGCCGCGCAGCGATTCGAAGGTGGTGGCGATCAAATCTTCGCGGGCTTGCGTGAGCACCTGCGGGAACACGTCGTCGGGGATCGCGCCATCGCGGACCAGACCGGAGATGAAGTCGAACTCGGTCGCGCCCGCGCTGGGGAAGCCGACCTCGATTTCCTTGACGCCGACCTTGACCAGCAGGTCGAAGAAGCGGCGCTTCTTTTCCGCGTTCATGGGGTCGATCAGTGACTGGTTGCCGTCGCGCATGTCGGTCGACAGCCAGCGCGGCGGCGAAGTGATGACGTTCGACGGCCACTGGCGATTGGGCAGATCGACCTGAGGGAAGGCGCGGTATTTCAGCGAGGGATCGTTCAGCATCATGACAAAGGGACTTCTCTGCATACGGGCGGCGCGCGGCCTGCCCGGTGGTACGACTATCTGGTTGATTATGCCCTTAGGCGTATGGCCGCGTCATTCAAGCGAAGAGCAGCACAAAAGCCACGCCTAAGGGCGTGTAAGTCGTAGCAGGGGAAGAAGCGCGCGCTGCATGATGGTTTGCCCATAGCCCATATCGGCAGGGAAGCGCAAGGGCTGCTGTGCCAGCGGCATGACTGCCCCCACCCGCAAGCGGGAGGGGGCATGCGGTTTACTTCTGGAAAGCGGCGACGATCTTCAGTTCCACCTTGTCGCCGATCATCGGCACGCCATAGCCCATGTTGAAATCGCTGCGCTTGACGGTGGTGGTGGCGACGAAGCCGATATTTTCCTTGCCGCCCATCATCGCCGGGGCCTTGCCCGCGCCGTAGAATTCAGTGTCGAGCGTCACGGGTTTGGTCACGCCCTTGATGGTCAGGTTGCCGGTGATTTCCGCTTCGGAACCCTGAATCTTCACGCCGGTCGACACGAAGGTCGCCTTGGGGAATTTGGCGGAATCGAAAAATTCGGGCTTCATCAGATGTTCGTCGAGCTTGGCGACGCCGGTCCGCAGGTTGCTGACCGGAACGTCGACCGATACCTTGGCGGCGGAGGGATTTTTGGGATCGAGAGTCAGCGTGCCGGACGGTTCGGCGATGACGCCCATATTGTTTGTAAAGCCCATATGGTCATAGGCGAATAGAATCTGGGTGTGACCCGGATCGATCGTGTAGGTGCCGGCGGTGACGCGGGTCGGATCCTTTGCACCGGACGCGGGCGGCATCTGTTGGGCGACGACGACGCTGCCGCCGGCAATGGCGATAAGGGCGGCGGCGGGGATCAGGAATTTGCGCATGAACTATGCTCTCCGAAAAGCAATCAAGGGACGCCGCCAGAATAGCAACGTCCCTTGATTGTTCCAGAGGCGTAACCGGAAACGAAGGGTTACCGACTACGCATTTGGGAAAGCTTAGTTCTTGTCCTTGTCGACCAGCTTGTTCGCGCCGATCCAGGGCATCATCGCGCGCAGCTGTTCGCCGGTCTGCTCGATCTGGTGGCGCTTGGCCGCAATGCGGCTGGCCTTGAGTTCCGGTTGGCCGGCGCGATTGTCGAGTACGAAGTCCTTGACGAAGCGGCCCGACTGGATGTCGGCGAGGACGCGCTTCATTTCCTTCTTCGTTTCTTCGGTGATGATGCGCGGACCGGTCTTGATGTCCCCATATTCGGCGGTGTTCGAGATCGAATAGCGCATGTTGGCGATGCCGCCTTCATACATCAGGTCGACGATCAGCTTCAGCTCGTGGAGACACTCGAAATAGGCCATTTCCGGGGCGTAGCCGGCCTCGACCAGCGTTTCGAAGCCAGCCTGCACCAGCGCGGTGGCGCCGCCGCACAGCACGGCCTGCTCACCGAACAGGTCGGTTTCGCACTCTTCGCGGAAGTTGGTTTCGATGATGCCGCTGCGGCCGCCGCCGACGCCGCTGGCGTAGGAAAGGGCGATGTCATGGGCGTTGCCGGTCGCATCCTGATGGATGGCGATCAGGCAGGGCACGCCGCCGCCCTTCACATATTCGCCGCGAACGGTGTGGCCGGGACCCTTGGGCGCGATCATGATGACGTCGACATCCTTGCGCGGCTCGATCAGGCCGAAATGGACGTTGAGGCCGTGCGCGAAAGCCAGCGCGGCGCCGGGCTTCAGATTCTCGTGAATGTCATTGGCGTAGATTTCGGCCTGATGCTCATCGGGCGCGAGAATCATGAACACGTCGGCCCAGGCGGCGGCGTCGGCGTTGGCGAGGACCTTGAAGCCTGCGCCTTCCGCCTTCTTGGCGCTGGCCGAACCGGCGCGCAGCGCAATCGCGACTTCGGCGACCCCGGAGTCGCGCAGGTTCTGGGCATGAGCGTGGCCCTGCGAGCCATAGCCCAGAATGGCGACCTTCTTGCCCTTGATCAGGCCGATGTCCGCGTCGCGGTCGTAATAAACCTTCATTTGCCGTTCCTTCTTGTGCAGTCCGAATGACCCCTTGCGGAGCCTTGATTAGCGAGGGATGTCCTTGTGCGGGAGGCTTGTCGCCCTCGCCCTCCCGCCGATTTGCGGTATCGAAAAGAGGCAAGTGACTCTTTTCGACATCCCTCTCCCACAAGGGGAGAGGGGTTATTTCTTCAGTTCGGCTCCTTGCCGCGGATCAGGCCCACGACGCCGGTCCGGCCGACTTCGACCAGTCCGATCTGGCGCATGAGGCCGACGAAATTGTCGATCTTGTCGGTCGTGCCCGTGATCTCGAAGATGAAGCTCTCGATCGTGGTGTCGACCACCTTGGCGCGGAACACATCGGCCAGACGCAGCGCCTCGATCCGGTCCTCACCGACGCCCGCAACCTTGACCAGCGCCAGTTCACGTTCGACGAAAGGCCCGTTGTCGGTAAGGTCGGTGACCTTGTGCACCGGCACCAGACGATCGAGCTGAGCAATGATCTGATCGATCACCTTGGGCGGGCCGCTGGTGACGATGGTGATGCGGCTGATCGCATGGTCGGCGGTGATGTCCGCCACGGTCAGGCTGTCGATATTATAGCCGCGCGCGGTGAACAGGCCTGCGATGCGCGCCAATATGCCCGCTTCGTTCGCAACCGTCAGCGACAGGACGTGCCGCTCGCTATATTCTTCCTGAATGTGCATCAGATCGTTCCGTTATCCGGTTCTTCGCGCTCATGGCGCTCTGCAATCATGCCCGTGAAGGCGTAGTGCCAGCTGCCGTCATCCCTGTGGGCGAGGCGTACCGGCAGACCCGTTATGGCGTCGAACATCCGGGCCAGATGCTCGCCCACATAGCGCGGGCTGACGAGCAGGCGGCCGATATGGCGCTCGTTGAAATCGAAGCCCTCATCCAGATGCACTTCCCAATCCTCATTTTCGGGATCGGCATGGTCCACCGTCCAACCCGTCAGGTCGGACGTGCCGGCGAGCCGCTCGAAATCAAAGGGTTCGCTCACATGGATGCGGAGCTTCAGATGAGCGGTCACACCCCCAATCCTCACACCAAAGCCTTCGCCTCATCCGACATGATCCCCTCGACCTGGCTGGGGTCGAGCAGCATGTCGGTATGCGCCGCGCCCGACGGGATCATCGGGAAGCAGTTGGAAAGCTTCGCCACGCGGCAGTCCACGATCACCGGGCCGGGCGTGTCGATCATCTGGCGGATGCCCGCCTCCAGTTCCTGCGGCCCCTCGATGCGGATGCCGGTCCAGCCATAGGCTTCCGCCAGCTTCACGAAATCGGGCAGGCTGTCCGAATAGCTGTTGGAATAGCGGCTTTCATAGGTCAGTTCCTGCCACTGGCGGACCATGCCCATATATTCATTGTTCAGGATGAAGATTTTGACCGGCAGGCGATATTGGCTGGCCGTGCCCATTTCCTGAATGTTCATCTGGATCGAGGCATCGCCCGCGACGCAGACGACCAGGCTGTCGGGATTGCCGACCTGCGCGCCAATGGCGGCGGGGAAGCCATAGCCCATGGTGCCGAGGCCGCCGGAGGTCAGCCACTTGTTCGGTTCATCGAAGCCGAAATGCTGGGCCGCCCACATCTGATGCTGGCCGACTTCAGTGGTGATGATGACATCCTTGGCCGACCGCGACGCCTTGTAGAGCTGTGCGATCGCCTCCTGCGGCATGATCTCCTCCCGGCTGTCGGGATAGGCGAGGCTGTTGCGCGCGCGCCAGCCGTCGATACGCGCCCACCATTCGGTGAGGTCGGCCGCCTTGTGACCGCGATCCTTCCAGAGCGCGATCATGTCGCCGAGCGCGCTGGCGACGTCCGCGACGATGGGCAGATCGACCTCGACCGTCTTGTTGATCGAGCTGCGGTCGATGTCGATGTGGATTTTCTGCGCAAAGGGCGCAAAGGCGTCCAGACGGCCGGTCACGCGATCATCGAAGCGGGCGCCGACGCAGACGATCAGGTCCGCCTTGTTCATCGCCCAATTGGCTTCATAGGTGCCGTGCATGCCCAGCATGCCGAGCCACTGGTCCGACGAAGCCGGAAAAGCGCCGAGGCCCATCAGCGTCGAGGTGACGGGCGCGCCGGTCAGCGCGGCGATCTCGCGCAGCCGGGCGGTTGCTTCGGGGCCGGAGTTGATGACGCCGCCGCCAGTGTAGAAAACCGGACGTTGGGCAGCGGCAAGCATCTCGACCGCGCTGGCGATGGCGCCGGCGTCCGCCCTGGTCTGCGGGCGGTAGCTGGCATGTTCGAACGCCGAAGGCTTTTCATAGGGCGCGGTCGCGATCTGGACATTTTTGGGAATGTCGACAACGACCGGACCTGGACGGCCCGTAGTGGCGATATGGAACGCCTCATGGATGACGCCGGCCAGCCTGGCGGGCGACTTCACCAGATAGTTATGCTTCGAGCAGTGGCGCGTGATGCCGATCGTGTCCGCTTCCTGAAAAGCGTCCGTGCCGATCAGTTGCGTCGGAACCTGCCCGGTGATGACGACCATCGGGATCGAATCCATCAGCGCGTCGGTGATGCCGGTGACGGCATTGGTCGCGCCGGGGCCGGAGGTGACGAGTACCACGCCGGGCTTGCCGGTCGAACGGGCATAACCTTCCGCCATATGGGTCGCGCCCTGTTCATGGCGGACGAGCACGTGGCGGATCTTCGGATGATTGAAGAGTGCGTCATAAATGGGCAGCACCGCGCCGCCCGGATAACCGAACACGACCTCGACCCCCAGGTCGATCAGGCACTCAACCAATATGTCCGCGCCGCTCTTTTCGGCCACGATAAAATCCTTCCGCTTGATGCAAGGCAAGGCCATTTGCGCCAGAGATGGCGTGATGGCAAGGCGGCTGCGTCTATTGGACATAAAATGGCAAGTCAAGAACTATTGTTGTAATTTAATTTCTAAATCGGCTGCAATTTTATCATCAATCTGTCGTGTTTCGCGCGGCCAGTGCGCCGGGGGTTGGCGCGAAAACCAGGTATATTGGCGCTTGGCATATTGCCGGGTGGCGATGCGGCCGCGTTCGAGCATGGTGTCGCGGTCGATCTCACCCGACAGCCATGCGGCGATTTCCGGCACGCCGATGGCGCGCATGACGGGCAGGTCGGGGGAGAGGTTCCGGGCCAGCAGGGCTTCGACTTCCGATACGGCCCCGCTGTCGATCATCTGTTCGAAACGAAGGTCGCAGCGGGCGATCAGCCAGTCGCGCGGAGGCAGCAGGATGAGCGGCGAGAGAGAGATGCGATTGCCTATGTCGCCTTGCTTGTGCTGCTGCCATTCGCGCAGGGGCTTGCCCGTCGAGCGGACCACTTCCAGCGCGCGGGCGACGCGGGTGGTGTCGGCGGGGGCGAGGCGTGTGGCGGCGTCCGGGTCTTCCCGTGAGAGGGCGGCATGGGCGTCCGTCACCGGCATGGCGCGGATGGCGGCGCGAATGGCAGGGTCAATGTCCGGGACTGGCGCAATGCCGTCGAGCAAGGTGCGCAGATAAAGGCCCGTGCCGCCGACGAGTATGGGGAGGCGGCCCTCCAAATGCGCCCGATCCACTTCCGCGCGGGCCTCGGCGGCCCAGCGGGCGGCGGTGCAGGCTTCCGCGCCGTCTATATGGCCGAAGAGGCGATGCGGGGCGCTGGCCATTTCCTCCTTGTTCGGGCGGGCGGAGAGGATCTGGAGGTCGGCATAGACCTGGCTCGCATCGGCGTTGATGACGATGCCGTCGGTCGCATGGGCGAGGCGAACCGCAAGCGCGCTCTTGCCGCTGGCGGTAGGCCCGGCAATAAGCGCGACGCGCGGGCGGGATTCGCCCTTATCTGTTTCAGGAGTGTTCATGTTCGTCGCGACCTTAGTGGCAAGTGCGGCCTTGAGTCAGGAAGATATTGCGGAGGCGGCGGGTCGGCTGGCGACCGCAGGCTGCGCGCCGGTGGATAGCGTGTGGCTGGACGAGGGCAAGGCGGCGGATATTTTCTTCGGGTCCGATCCCGTGGCGGCGCGGGCGGTGCTGACCGGCATCGGCGACAAGGTCGACGTGATCGTGCAACTGGCCGAGGGACGCGAAAAGAAGCTGCTGATCGCGGATATGGACTCCACCATGATCACCGTCGAGTGCATCGACGAACTGGCGGACTATGCCGGAATCAAGCCGCAGATCGCCGAGATCACGGAACGGGCGATGCGCGGCGAACTGGATTTCGCGGGCGCGTTGCACGAGCGGGTCGCGCTGCTCAAGGGGCTGGCGGATGCGGCCATCGACCAGTGCCGGGAAGAGCGGGTCGTCATCATGGGCGGCGCCAGGGCGCTGGTCCGCACGATGAAGGCGCGCGGCGCGAAGACACTACTGGTATCGGGCGGGTTCACGCGTTTCACAGGGCCGGTGGCGCAGGAAATCGGCTTCGATGCCGCCGTCGCCAATGTGCTGGAGATCGCGGACGGCGCTC
Source organism: Sphingobium sp. EM0848 (assembly GCF_013375555.1). Lineage (NCBI taxonomy): Bacteria > Pseudomonadati > Pseudomonadota > Alphaproteobacteria > Sphingomonadales > Sphingobiaceae > Sphingobium > Sphingobium sp. EM0848. The sequence continues at coordinate 1,459,481 of NZ_JABXWB010000001.1, read as the reverse complement.
TGCTGGGGACGGTGACGATGCCGATCGTGGATGCGGCACGCAAGCGCGCTGAACTGGAAGGCGCGATCGAGGGTGGTATCGACCGTGCGCTGACGCTGGCGGTAGGCGATGGCGCGAACGATATTCCGATGATCCAGGGGGCCGGGCTGGGCGTTGCCTATCATGCCAAGCCCAAGACGCGGGAAGCTGCGGCGGCGGAAATCGTGCATGGCGATCTTTCGGTCCTGCTTTACGCGCAGGGCATTCCCTCTGCCGAGTGGGTTGAAGCCTGAAGTTGATGCTTGGGTCGCGTAACGGTTAGGCGCTGGTTAAGCACGTTTCGTCGTCATTGCGCGCCAGTAATGGAATCATATCCGTGGCTCGGTTGTTACACTTCCGCTGCAATCGGCAGTGTTCAATCTAGCCGGCGCACGGTCCTCGTCGCGCCAAGGGAGAGGGTATGAAAATCCGCTTATTGGCACTTCTCGGCGGGGCGGCGCTTGGTTTAAGCGCTTGCGCGTCGACGAGGAATGAACCTGTCGCGCCCGCGCCGCCGGTCGGCCCGGGAGCGATTGCCGGCACCGTCGCGGCTGACCGCAATGGCGACGGCATTGTCGATGGCTATTATTCGCCCGACGGCATGTATCATGAGATTCAGGGGCCGCCCTGTCCGCCACCGCCGCCGCCACCGCCGCCCTCGCGTCGTGGAGAACGCGGCTGACACAGGCAATGGTTCGGGCGCGGCGTCACGGTCGCGCCCCCTTCTTTCGCACGATCCTGCTTCCAGCGCTGATGCTCGCGGCATGGCCTGGACAAGTCATCGCACAACCAGTCGCTGTTTCGGATGCCGCGCGCACCAGCGTCGCGGCGGAAATCCGTTCGGCTGTCGGCGGGAAGCTCAGGGATTTCTACGGCCCGCGCGGCTATTGGCCGCTCTGGATCGAGAAGGGCAGGGTCGGGCCGCAAGGCAATGCGCTGATCGCCCTCATCGAAAGCGCGGATGCGGATGGGCTGAAACCCAGGGACTATGATGCCCGTCAGCTGAAAAGCCTGATGCAGGAGGCTGACGCGAGCGGCGATTCCAAGCTGTTGGCGCGAACCGACCTCGCCCTTTCCAAGGCCTTCGCAGCGTTGGTGAGCGACATGCGCAAACCTTCGCGCAGGGTGAAGGTGCGGTATCTCGACCCGGAGGTGGAACCGAAGGACGAGGAACCGAGGGAGATTTTGCGGGCCGCGGCTGTGGCGCCATCCTTTGTCGACTATGTGCAGAATATCGGCTGGATGAGCCCCTTTTATGTGAAGCTGCGCAATGCGCGGGCAGCGTTCGCCAAGCGCTGGAGCGACCTGCCGCAGGTCGTGGTGCCGACCGATGTGAAGTTGCGGCCCGGCATGAAGTCCGGTGCAGCGCCCCTGCGGCGACGGCTGGGGCTGGACAGTGGCACAGCCTATGACAAGGCGCTGGTCGCGAGGGTGAAGGCCTTTCAGGGCGATCATGGATTGAAGCCGGATGGCGTCGCCGGCGCGGCTACGATCGAAGCGCTCAACCGGGGCGACGATTATTATGACCGGGTAATCGCGCTCAATCTGGAGCGGACACGGCTGTTGCCGGGGCCTTATGTGCGGCATGTCGTGGTCGATGCGGCCTCCGCGCGGCTCTGGTATTTCAGCAAGGGCGAACAGGACGGGATGATGAAGGTCGTCGTCGGCGCCAGGGAAAGCCAGACGCCGATGATGGCGGGCATGATCCGCTATGCGACGCTGAACCCCTATTGGAACGTGCCCTATGACCTCGTCGAGCGGAAACTGGCGCCCAAGATGCTGGCCGGCGACAGTTTCACGAAGAAGCATTATGAGGCGCTGTCCGACTGGAGCGCCAATGCGCAGAGGCTTGATCCGGGGACGATCGACTGGAAGGCGGTGGCTGACGGGCGCACCGAACTGCGCGTGCGGCAACTTCCCGGCGGGGATAATGCCATGGGGAAGGTCAAGTTCATGTTCCCCAATGATCTGGGCATCTACCTGCACGACACGCCGTCGCGCGATCTGCTGGCGAAGCCGGCGCGGCAGTTCAGCAATGGCTGCGTGCGGCTGGAGGATGCGGAGCGGTTGGGGCGCTGGTTCTTCGGGAAACCACTCAAGGCCGATGATGACAAGCCGGAGCAGCATGAGCCGCTGCCCCAGCCGGTGCCGGTGTATCTGACCTATCTGACGGCGGCTGCGTCCGATAATTCGGTGCAGTTCCTGCCCGATGTTTATGGACGGGACGCCATGTGAAGCGGCGTGGCGTTCGATGCGCCACGCCCGTCAACTGCAGTTCAGTGGATGCCCACCATCATCCAAAGCGCCATCGCCACCATCATCACATTCTCGGTAAGCGAGACAAAGCCCAGCGGGACATTGCTGCCGCCGCCGACGCAGGCGCATTTCAATTCGCGCTTCTCGATATAGACCGCCTTGAACACCGACACCGCGCCGATGCCGCCGATGAACAGCGCGACCGGGATGGACAGCCAGTTGAGCGCGCCCGTCAGCATCAGCAGACCCGCGCCCAGTTCCAGGAAAGGATAGACGCGCCCATAGGGCACATAGCGACGGGCGAGCAGATCGTAGTTCAGGAACATGGTCGCAAAGCGCTCCACATCCTGCAATTTCAGCATGGCCAGCAGCATCATGGTAATGGCGATGAAGCGTTCCACCGTGCCGATGCCGATCAGCGGCATGGCGGTCAGCCAGCTTGTCGCCAGCGCCAGCAGCGCGCCGACCGCGAACACGGCAAGAACGGGCGTATAGCTGGTCGCGCCGGGATCGGCGATTTTCAGGCCCAGGAAGCGGCGCAAGTCGTCGTGACCACCGATGCGCTGGCCGTCGATGAAGATCTGAGGCGTCGTCCTGACATCGTACGCGGCCTTGAAGCTGTCCGTTTCCGCACGGCTGGTCAGCCAGCGATCCTCAACCTCATAGCCCTTATGCTTGAGCAGCCAGCGCGCTTTCAGGCCATAGGGGCAGACATGGCCCGGCATCACCATGCGATAGAGGGTGGCGCTTTTACCGGCCGTGGCGGTGGTTGCTGAGGTCGTCATGGCATTGCTTCCCTTGGAATATACTCCGATGCCGACCATATAGCTTCCGTACCATGGTACGGGGTCAAGTATGGCGATGACGATTTCCGGTCTGGCGCGCGCGGGCAGCGTGGGTGTCGAGACAGTGCGCTTTTATCAGCGGCGGGGCTTGCTCGATACGCCGGATCGGCCGCAGGGCGGTGGCGTTTCCGGGCGCGTGCGGCGCTATGATGAAGCGGATGTGCGGCGGTTGAAATTTATCCGATCAGCGCAGGCGGCTGGCTTTACCCTGGAGCAGATCGGCGAATTGCTGCGGCTGGACGCCGGACAGGACCGGACACGGGCGCGTGAACTGGCGGCGGAGCGGCTCGCGGCGCTGGACCTCAGGATCGCGGAATTGCAGGCGGCGCGCGACAGTTTGCGGCGGTTGGCGAGCGCCTGCCATGCGTCAGAAGAGGGGCCTTGCCCGATCATCTCGGCATTTGAGGGGTGAGGTTTTCTTAAAAACCCGCCATCAGTCCGTCGATTGCGCCCTGCAAAATGTAGCTTGCCGCGAGTTTGTCCACCAACTCGTCCCGCCTCGCCCTGCTGGCGTCAGCCTCCAGCAATGTCCGCGTCACCGCCTGCGTCGACCAACGCTCATCCCAGAGCAGGATCGGCAAGCCCAGATCGGCAATATTGCGGCCAAAGGCGCGGCTGGCCTGGCTGCGAGGGGATTCGCTGCCGTCGAGGTTAAGGGGGAGGCCGATCACCACGCCCTTCACCTGCTGTTGTTCCATGAAGGCGGCCAGCGCGATCTTGTCCTTGCTGAACTTGCCCCGGCTGACAGTATGGGCCGGGCTCGCGATGGACCAGCCCGCATCGCAGAGCGCAAGGCCGATGGTCTTGGTGCCGACGTCCAGCCCGATCAGGCGGCCGCCATGGGGCAGAGCTTCGCGAAAAACCGCGCGGTCGGCGGTGAGAATGGACATGTCTACTTCTTCAAAAAGGCGGCGAGCCGTTGCTTTGCGTCTTCGCGCACATCGGCCCAGAACAGCGCATAGTCATAGACGTGATAATTATTGCCCGGCAAGGTGAAGGGCCCCATGTCCACCGGCTCCCCGATCATCAGCACGCCGCTGGTGTCGCAGCGCGCGGGCACGATGCCGGGAACCAGACGCGTCGGCTTCTCGGCATCGCGGGCGTCCAGCGTGCCGCGATTGGCGCTGGCCGGTGCGGCTCCGTTGAAGGCGCCGGTGATCGGGTTGGTGCAGAGCATGTGCGTGCCCTTGTGGGGCTTGCCGGTGAAGCTGGACTTGCGTTCGAAGCTTTCGATCACGGCGGAGGGATCGGCCGGTTCGGCATAGCTTTGCCAACTGACGATGCAGTGCGACTGGTTGCGCCGCGCGCAGGCGGGAAGGCCAAGGGCGGGGAGGTCCGCTTCAACCGAAACCGGCCAGCCCACGGCGTAGACGGCAGCGATCCGGTTGGCCACGGGCTTGTCCGCGACCTGTTCCTTGAGCAACTGGAGCAGGTGGCGCGACCCCTGGCTGTGGGCCGCAAGGATGAGTGGGCCGTCCGGATTGGCCTTGAGAAAAGCGGCGAAGGCCTGGACGACGTCGCGATAGGCAAGGGCCAGTGCCTGATCGCCGGCGGGTTTGTCCGTCAGGAAGGCGCCGTAATTGGCCTGACGGTAGCGGGGCGCCCAGACCGCGCCGACCGCGTTGAAGGCGCTCGCCTGATTTTTCACGAAGCGGCGGGCGGTGGCGAGCGACTCCTGATCGTCCAGCCGCATGTTCCAGTGCGCGTCGCCCAGCGTCGTGATGTAGGAGGTCGGGTGAATGAAGAAGACGGTCGCCTTTTGCGCGGAGGGGGCGTCCTTCACGCCTTCAGGCGTCCAGAGGGCGGGATTGTCGTTCCTGATGTCGGGGCGCGCGATCCACAATTTGGGATCGTCATAGGCATTGGCGGGGAGCGGGGGGATTTGCGCAAAGGCTTCCCGCGGCACCATCACCGCCCGGATCAACTGCATGCCCCAGACCCGATAGACCAGCGATGCCCCGATCACCAGCACGATCAGGCCGGCAACGACATAGAGGAACTTGCGCGCCAACAGTTGCTCTCCATAGTGGGTGGTGCGTTTCTCTGTCTGGCGGAAGCGCGCCATGCGCGCAAGGACTTGAAGCGCGAGGCCCCCAATGGTAGCGGCGGCCCATGTCGATAGACCTTCAGACCGTGAAAAAGATCGCCAGCCTTTCGCGCATTTCGGTGACTGACGCCGAAGCCGAAGCGATGGTGCCGGAACTCAACAACATCCTTGGCTGGGTGGAGCAATTGGGCGAGGTGGATGTCACCGGCGTGCAGCCGATGACCGCCGTCATTCCCAACCATCTGCGCTTGCGCGAGGACGCCGTCACCGACGGCAATGTCCGCGATAAGGTGCTGGCCAATGCGCCGCAGGCCGAACATGGCTTTTTCGCGGTGCCGAAGGTGATTGAATAATGAGCAATCTGACTGATCTGACGGTCGCGGAAATCCGTGACGGTTTCCGTGGCGGCGACTTTTCGGCGCGCGAAGTGGCGGAGGCGTTCAACGCCAATGTTGCCGCGGCCAAGGCGCTGAACGCCTTCATCGTCGAGACGCCGGAAAAGGCGCTGGAAGCCGCCGACGCTGCCGACAAGGCCAAGGCTGCGGGCGAGACGCTGAAGCCGCTTTCGGGCGTGCCGATCGGTATGAAGGACCTGTTCTGCACGGAAGGCGTGCAGACGACCGCCGCAAGCCACATGCTGGAAGGCTTCACGCCGACCTATGAGTCCACTGTTTCCAAGAAGCTGTGGGACGCGGGCGCGGGCATGCTGGGCAAGCTCAACCTCGACCAGTTCGCCATGGGCTCGTCCAACGAGACGAGCTATTATGGAAATGTGATCTCGCCCTGGCGGCGCGGTGGCGGTGACAATGCCGCGCTGGCTCCCGGCGGGTCCTCGGGCGGGTCTTCGGCGGCGATTTCGGCGCGACTCTGTCCGGCGGCGACCGGCACTGACACGGGTGGCTCGATCCGCCAGCCTGCGGCCTTTACCGGCATTTCGGGCATCAAGCCGACCTATGGCCGTTGCTCGCGTTGGGGCATTGTGGCCTTCGCCTCGTCGCTCGATCAGGCCGGGCCGATGGCGCGGACGGTGCGCGACAATGCGATCCTGCTGGAAACCATGTCGGGCTTCGACCCCAAGGATTCGACCTCGCTCGATCTGGCCGTGCCGCAGTGGGAAGCCAATTTGTCGAGCGATCTCAAGGGCAAGAAGGTCGGTATTCCCAAGGAATATCGCCCCGATGGCCTGAACGCGGAAATCTCCGCCATGTGGGATCGCGGCATCGAATGGCTGAAGGATGCGGGCGCCGAGGTGGTGGAAGTATCGCTGCCGCACACCAAATATGCGCTGCCGACCTACTACATCATCGCGCCGGCCGAGGCTTCCTCGAACCTCGCCCGCTATGACGGCGTGCGCTATGGCCAGCGTGACCTGCCTGATGGGGCGGGCTTGCAGGACATGTATGCCGCGACCCGCGCCTTGGGGTTCGGGCCGGAGGTCAAGCGCCGTATCATGATCGGCACCTATGTGCTGTCGGCGGGCTTCTACGACGCCTATTATACGCAGGCGCAGAAGGTCCGGGCGCTGATCTCCCGCGATTTCGAACTGGCTTTCGAAAAATGCGACCTGCTGCTGACGCCGACCGCGCCGAGCGCCTCCTTCGCGCTGGGCGAGAAGCAGGCCGATCCGCTGGCCATGTATCTGAACGACGTCTTCACCGTGCCGGCTTCGCTTGCCGGGTTGCCCGCCATGGCGGTGCCGGGTGGGCTGGACGCGCAAGGGCTGCCGCTGGGTCTCCAGATCATCGGCAGGGCGCTGGACGAGCAGACCGTGCTGAACGCGGGCCTCGCGATTGAAGAGCGCGCGGGCTTTACGGCGCGGCCGGAGAAGTGGTGGTAAGATGCACTTCGCGGAACTTGTGGACGGCATTGTCGACATGCTGAGTTGTTTCACGAGTTCCGGGAGGCAGAGATATAAACGTAACGATGATCGTGCGGCGAAGCGCCACAAGATCAACGTTGCAACAGCGGATGCGACCGCCGATCGTCCCAGGACAAGATTGTGGGGCAAGGGGCGCCGAAGCGAAGTTCGGATCGGCGCTGATCGCTCCGACGGAAATTGATGGGCAAGAAGCGAAATGACTGAATCAACCTATCGCATTCAGGGCGCAACCGGCGAGTGGGAGGTCGTGATCGGCCTGGAAGTCCATGCGCAGGTGACGAGCCAGGCGAAGCTCTTTTCCGGCGCGGCCACGGCTTTCGGCGCGGAGCCGAACACGCAGGTGTCGCTGATCGACGCAGCCATGCCCGGCATGCTGCCCGTGCCGAACAGGGAGTGCATCCGCCAGGCGGTGCGCACCGGCATGGCCATCAAGGCGCAGATCAACAAATGGTCGCGCTTCGACCGCAAGAACTATTTCTACGCGGACTTGCCGCAGGGTTATCAGATCAGCCAGCTCTACCACCCGCTGGTGGGCGAGGGTGAGATCGAGATCAGCCTCGATGACAAGAATCCCGATGCTGTGACCAAGCGGATCGGCATTGAGCGCATCCATGTCGAGCAGGATGCGGGCAAGCTGATGCACGACCAGCATCCGACCCGTTCCTATGTCGATCTCAACCGCTCGGGCGTGGCGCTGATGGAGATCGTCAGCCGCCCGGATATGCGCTCGCCCGCTGAGGCCGGGGCCTATCTGTCCAAGCTGCGGACGATCTTGCGCTATGTCGGGTCGTGCGACGGCAATATGGATCAGGGCTCGATGCGCGCCGACGTCAACGTGTCGGTCCGCCGTCCGGGCGAGGAATTCGGTACCCGCACCGAGACGAAGAATGTGAACTCGGTCCGCTTCGTCATGGCTGTCGTCGAGCATGAGGCGAACCGTCAGGTCGACGTGCTGGAGGCCGGTGGCAAGGTCGTGCAGGAAACCCGGCTCTACGATCCGGACAGGAATGAAACGCGGTCCATGCGGTCGAAGGAAGACGCGCATGATTATCGCTATTTCCCGGACCCGGACCTGCTGCCGCTCGAACTGGACGATGCGTTTCTGGAGGAATGCCGCCAGTCGCTGCCGGAACTGCCCGACGCCAAGCGTCAGCGCTATGAGCAGAGTCTGGGCCTGTCCGCCTATAATGCCGCGACGCTGACGGCCGACGCTGACACTGCCCGCTGGTTCGAGGCGCTGCTGGCCGAGGGTGCGCGCATCCAGAAGAAGAGCGAAGGCGAAGTCGCCAAGGCTTCGGCCAACTGGCTGCTGTCAGAGCTTTATGGCGCGCTCAACCGCCTCGGCAAAACGCTGGAAGACAGCCCGGTCGGGCCGGAGGAGGGTGCGGAACTGCTGGCCCTCGTCGCGGACGGCACGATCAGCGGCACCATCGCCAAGCAGGTTTTCGAGATCATGCTCGAAACCGGAGAACGCGCGCCCAGGATCGTCGAGGAAAAGGGCCTGAAGCAGACCAGCGATACCGGCGCGATCGAGGCGGCGGTGGCTGACGTGCTTGCCAAGAATGGCGACAAGGTCGAGCAGTATAAGGCGGGCAAGGAAGCGCTGTTCGGCTTCTTCGTCGGCCAGACGATGAAGGCGATGCAGGGCAAGGCCAATCCGCAGGTCGTCAACGAACTGATCAAGAAGGCGCTGGCCTGATTGCTCCATTTCGGCGCGATGTCTGCCGGGCAGGCATCGCGTCCTCTGTACGCCGCTTATTTTCCCCGTTAAGTCCCTGAATGCAGCCAAAATGAGTCGGGGGGGACTCGGCTGCGAACAGGGGGGATCATGCGTTACGCATTCGGCTTTGCCGTCTTGTGCCTGCTGCTGGGTGGTCTGTCGCCTATGGCTATGGCGCAGGAAAAATCAGCAGTCCGGCAGGGCTTTGTTCTCGATGCCTATTCGACCAGAATTTTGCTGTTCCGGCCTAAGGTGACGGTCGGCAGCCAATCGACTGCGGGTATGTTCGAGCCCAATGCCGACTGGACGCAGCAGGCCCGCGATAATCTGGATATGGCGCTTGCCGAAGCGCAACAGAATCTGGGCAATGAAATCGTCGGTTCGGGCGATCTTTTCGGGCAGCAGGCCGAAAGCCTTGCCGAATATCAGTCGTTGTTCGGCATCGTCGCGCAATCGGTGATTGAATTTCAGTTCTTCCCCGGCAACCGCCTGCCGACCAAGAAGCGCAAGGGTGCGGCATTCGACTGGACGCTCGGCCCCGGTGTGTCCGCGCTCGCTGCCCGATCCGGCGCGCGCTATGGTCTTTTCATCTTCACCGAGGATCAGTTCGGTTCGACGGGGCGTAAGGTCCTTCAGGTTTTCGCGGCGATGGGTGGCGTCAGCGTCCAGTCAGGCCAGCATAAGGGCTTTGCCGGGCTGGTCGACCTGCGCACCGGCGATCTGCTGTGGCTGAATGCCGATTTGCAGATGGGCGGTGACGTGCGGACCATGGACGGCGCCCGCCGCCGCGTGGCCCAGTTGCTGGAGGATTTCCCCGGCAGCACCGCCAACCTTGCCTCCGCAGCGCAGTGAGGCGCCTCCTGCTGCGGGTCATCCCGCTTTTGGCGCTGGCGCTGCCGATCGCGGCGGCGGCCTCCGCTCCCGTCGGTCTACCGCCCTATGCGCAGGCCTATCAGCCGCAGGGGACCGATGAACGCGGCCTCTGGATGCTGGCGGATGAGGATGAGCGGACCTTAAGGGACTCGAAATTCCTCATCAACGATCCGGCGCTGCAGGCTTATGTCGGCGGGGTCCTGTGCCGGGCGGTGGGCGAGGACCGTTGCCGGGGCGTGCGCATCTATCTGGTGCGGGTCGCGTCCTTCAACGCCAATATGGCGCCCAATGGCACGATGCAGGTGTGGAGCGGCCTGCTGCTGCGGGTGCGGAGCGAGGCGGAACTGGCGGCGGTGCTGGGTCATGAGTTCGCGCATTTTGAACTGCGGCACAGCCTTGCGGGTTTTCGCCAGCGGCGGACTGCGACGGATATCGCGGTCTGGGCGGCATTTCTGGGGCAATATGGCCCGGCGATCCAGCAGGGCGCGATCGGATCGATCTTTCAGTTCAGCCGCGAGCAGGAAAAGCAGGCTGATCTCCTGTCGCTGAAATATGCGATGCAGTCGCCCTATTCGGCGCAGGCCGCCTCCCATATCTGGCAGCGGCTGATGGATGAGGCGGATGCAACGGCCCTGGGCCGCAAGCAGCGCAGCCAGCGCTATGATCGGGTCGCCTTCTTCTCGACCCATCCGACCAATCTGGAGCGGGCGTCCTATCTTTCCACCCTGTCCGCCGATGTCGCGGCAAAGCCGGAGGAAGAGGAACGCTATACGGTGGCGCTTGCCCGATGGTTGCCGGAATTTCTGTCCGATCAGCTCAAACTCAACGACTTTGGCGGGACGGAATATCTGCTTTCCTCGTTGGCGGGCGAGCATTGGACCGCGCCGCTGCTCTTTGCCCGCGCGGAACTCTATCGTCAGCGCGGCAATCCCCGCGATCTGGTGGCCGCAGCCGACTTCTACAGATCGGCCATCGGTGCCGATCCCGATCTGGCGGAAGCGTGGCGCGGCCTCGGCCTGTGCCTGATGCGCAACCGCCAGCAGGCGGAAGGGGCAGCGGCGCTTCAAAACTACATCCGGCTGCGCCCGCAGGCAGCCGATATTTCCATGCTGCATGCAATGATCGGCGAATAGGATATTCCCATGGCGATACGAATTTTTTCAACAGCCTTTGCAATTGGTGCGCTTTTGTCGGCCCAGCCGCTGATGGCGGGCAATGCCCTGATGCCGGCGGGAACGCCGGTTGCTGTCGCCCGATCGACGCTGACGGTCACGCCGGAGCAGGAATGGAACCGATTGTCGGCGCGACCGGGCCGCAACTCGGAAACCTGGACGCTGGATGGCGATGATCTGAACGGCGTCAATTTCTACAGCATCGAAAGCGGGCGCGCGCTGTTCCGCGAAGTCAGCAAGAAGACCAAGCCGCTGCCGCACTTTTCGTCGACCATGTTGCTGACCGACATTCCGGCGCTGCTGGAGAATAGCTATCGCATCGCGCTAGGCACCACGCTTTTCACCATGACTGAGGTCGAGCCGGTGCCGTTTCTTGGCACCAGGGGCGTCCGCTTTTCCTACAGTTTTCGCAAGCAGATGGAGGATGTGTCGCGCAATGGCGAGGCCGTGGGCGCGATCGTGGATGGCAGGCTCTATCTCATGAGCTTCGACGCGCCCGCTATTCTCTATTTCGACCGGGATATCGCCGCTTTCCGGCAGATGGTGTCCACCGCCCGGCTGGAAAGCGTTGCCCCGGTTGCGCGCCGCTGACTGCAAAAGCCGCAACGCAGAAATGAAAAGGGGCGCTGCCGGGGGAGGCAGCGCCCCTTCCTTATGCCATGACCCCGTGGGGACGGGTTATGTCATGGCAGACTGGCGGGCCAAGGGAGGGTCTGTAGGGTAAGGCCCGCCAATTCTTCCAATGACAGGACGTCACAGGATGAAGTTAACCGTCGCCCGCAAAGAGAGGGCGACGTGATTTTGTTGCTGCTCCGCGCCGAATTCGCCGCCCACGCGGAAGCTTTCCGTGCCGCCGATCACGCGTGCGCGCCCGGTCCAGCCGCTGGTGCGCTTGTCCGCGATCAGGGTGAAGTCCTCCCCGCCGGTGAAATGCGCTATGGTGTCGCCCAGTGAACCGCCGATGATCTGGCGCCGGCCGCCTTCCAGTTCGACCCGCATCCAGCCGTCCTCGCGCTTGAGGCTGCCGAAATCATAGCCCACTGTCACATTGCCGCTGGCCGTCAGTTCGTCGCTGGTGCGGCCGTCCACGATCAGGTTGAACGCATCGCCGCCGCCCGTTTCGCTATAGCCGTTTTCCTTCAGGCGATAATAATCGATGCTCGCCGCCGGACGCAGGGTGAAGCGGTCGAAGCGCATCTCATAGGATCCCCCCGCGGTGGCCGAATAGAGCTTGCCGGTCCAGTCGCCCTTGGCCGTGCGGACGACATCGCCGCTTGCGAAATGGCGGCTGCCGCTGAAGTCGATCTGCGCCGCCGACAGGCGGGCATAGGTCTGGAACGGACCCCAATCGCCGCGCCAGTGTGCCGCCAGTTCGAACTGCTCGGAATCCACGGCGTTGTCGGTGTCGCCCGTGGAATCGCTGCCGTGGATATAGGTGAACGATCCGCCAAAGGCGCCCATGCCCGTCAGATATTCCGCGCCGAAGCCCGCGCCCCAGCCGTTGATGTCATAGGAGGCGGTGTCGCCCACACTCTTCGAACTGCCGAAGGCGACCTGTTGCAACCAGAAGCCCAGATTGCCGTCGGGCGTGCGATAGATGCCGCCGGGGTCGGACAGGATGCGGGCGGCAGCGCGCGATCCTGCCGTCACGGCTTCGAAGGTGCCGCCTGCATGGTCGGGCAGCATCTGTTGCAGATCGGCCTTCAGCGTGTTGCCGTCGGTGATCGCGAGATAGGCCTTGGCCATCGCGCTGTCCTTGTCGAGCGCGTTGAAGATCGCGTCATAGGCGCGGGCCCTTGATCCGGTGAGGCCCAGTTCGGAAACTGTCTTCGCCTTGATGGACAAGGTCACTTCGCCGGTCGAAGCGTCACTGGCCACCGATCCTGTGAACATATAGGGGATCAGCGTGGTGCTGGAGAGGACGGGCGTGCCGCTCAACGATCCGGCGCGGACGATGACATAATCGCCTTCGGACCCGGCGACAGTGGTCAGCGATGCCTTCACCTGCGATCCGCTGGCGAAGGTCGCGGCGCCAGCGACATCATAGCGCGTGTTGGTGCCGTTCGCCGCGTCGATGGTGACGCCGATCACGGACGAGCCGCCCACGTTCAGCGAAGCCAGCGCCACCGTGCCGGTATTGGTGGCATTGAGCGTGCCGCCGTTCACGACGACGGCGGTGTTGGCCATATTGCTGATCGCACCGGTCAGCGCCGCGGTGTCTGACAGGGTGAGCGTGCTTGTGCCGCCGCCGAAATCGACGCCGCCCGTGATTTGCGAGGTGCCCGCCAGGCTGAGGCTGGAACCGTTGCCGCCGAGGATGACGTTGCCGGTCAGGGCGGAGGAGCCCGAAAGCGCCAGGCTGTTGCTGCCCGTACCCAGATTGACATTGCCGGTGATGGTGCCTGCGGAGACGGTGACGACATTATTGCCCGATCCCAGGCGGACGTCGCCGACGATCCTGGGCGCGGTGGAGGTTGAGGAGGCCAGCGCCTGCGTCAGTGTCACGCCGCTGCTATTGGCGCTCATGTCGATGGCGATGTTGGAGCCGTCCTTGCCGCCGGCGGCCGAGATTGTGCCTGTGTTGCTGAGGCTCGACACCGTGCCGGAGGAATCGAGAAGGGCGATCGCCGTCCCGTTCGTGGTGCTCGTCGCAGAGGCGGATATCGTGCCGCTGTTGACGATGCTGCCGCTGGTTGCGCCGGCGTCGATGACCAGCGCGCGTGCAGACGTCCCTGCCACGCTCGATCCCGTCGCGCCGACGGTGCCGCTGATCTGGATGGTATCGGCCGTGACGCCGCTGCCCAGATGCAGGGCTGTAGCATTGCTGTCATAGGATACCGCGCCGACCGATCCCGTGACCAACAGGCCCTTGGTCAGGGCGACGTTGCCGCCCAGCCCGCCGATCGCCAGCCCGTTGGCGTCCACGCCGTTGTAAATGCCATAGCCGGCCACGGTCCCCTTGACGATCAGGCCGTAACCGCTGGTTTCCGACGTGACGGCGCCAATGCTGATATTGTTGGTCGCCGATCCGATCTGCACGGCGGCCGCCGATCCGTAAGTGAGGATCGTGGAGGTGACGGCTGCGGTCGTGGTGGTGTTGCCGCTGCTGTCGGTGCTGGTCGTCGCCGGCACATAATCGAAGACGATGCCCCCTGCGACATTGCCGGCTATAGTCACGGCCGATCCGGCCTGCTGCAGATTGGCGGCGCTCAGCGTGCTGGTGTCGGTCGGACGCGAGGTGGTGCGATAGCCGGTGCTGGTGGTCGTGCCCAGAAACTGGACCGTGCCCCCGACATCGCCGAGCAGGGCGGCGCCGACGCTGCCCGCGCCGGTCACGGATGTGGTGCCGGTCAGCTTCACATCGCCGGTGACGCCATTGGCCAATATGCCATAGCCATTGTCGCCCAGCACGCTGATCGTGCCGCTGGACGAAAGATTGCCGGTCAGCGGCGCGTCGATGCGGATGCCCGCCGACTGGTTGCCCTTGATCGTGATGGTGCCGCTGTTGACGATATCGCCGCCATGAGCCGCGCCGGATGCGACCCATATGCCGTTGCGGTTCGACCCCTGCGCGAAGGCGCCGTCGAGGATGCCGTCGCTGTTGGTATCGGTCGCGGTGTAGCTTTCATCGATGGTGATGGTGCCGCTGTTGGTGATGGCGCCGGTCGTGCCGGATTGGGCAAGGATGCCGGTTGCGCCATTGGAGTCCGTGATCTTCAACGCGCCTGCATTGCTGACGACATTGTTGCTGTCCTGGGTGATCGCGGTTCCGCTGGTGAGCGTGATCGATCCGGCGGAACTGACCGTGACGTCATCGGCGGCGCCGCTGGCGGCGGTGGAGGTCTTGACGGCAGTGGTGGTGGAAGAACCGATGGTGGTTTCCGCCGCCGCATTGCCCATGGTCAGGGCGACCAGAACGGGGGCGATGGCCGTGCAGGCCAATAGATTGCGCATGATGTCTCCTCTGCGTGCCGCGCCTTTTTTGATGAGCGCGCATGAGCGGGAGACGGCGCTGAGCCGTGCGTTCCGTCAGATAAAAATAATGCGACGCAGGTTCAGAAGGCGAAATCCATCCCCAGCCGCACGGTGCGGGGACGCAGCGGCGTCACATAATCGCCGCGCAGGTCGAAGGGAGTGCCGAGCGAGAAGCGATTGCCGGTGCTGTCAAGCAGATTGGAAAGCGAGAGCGACCATTGCATCGGCCCTCGCGTCAGACTGGCGCTGAGCGCGGTGTCGACATAATTGCCCTGTTCCCGGCCCAATATCGGCCCGACGCCGAGACGCGACTTGCCGACATAGCGGGCCGATCCGTTGAGGTGGAACTGCATGGAGTCGCCCACCGGTGCGCGATAGTCGAAGCTGGCGCGTCCACCCCAATTGGCGACATTGGGCAGGGCCAGCGTCTGGCCTTCATAAGAAAGCATCCGCACGAATTGGGCGGGGCGGCTGAGGCGGCTGTCATTATAGATGAAGCTTCCGTCGAACGTCAGGCGCGGCGCGGGGTGGACGACGATACGGCCTTCCACCGTATAGATGCGCCCGTCCCCGATATTGGCGGTGGTCGGGATACCGATGCGGTCGGTGACGTCGGCCTGGATGTTCTTCCACCTTGTATAGGCGACATTGCCGGTCAGCGCGACGGTATCGATGCCGGGCACGCCCTTGCGGAAGCCGATTTCCGCCGTCGATGCGCGGTCGTTGCGGAAGCGCTGGATATGCTGGTCGTCGACGGCAAGCCCACCGGGACGGAAGCCCTGCTGGAAGCGCGCATAGAGCGTCATGCCGGGCAAGGCGTCGGTCAGCAGCGAGAAGGAGGGAAGGAAGATCGTCTCGTCCCGGTTCGCTTGCGCCTCCGCCTTGGCGATGGCGGCCGTGGACAGGAAAGCGATGGGATCGAGCGCTTGGCCGGTGAGGCGGCTGTTGGTGAGGCGTCCGCCCACCGTGGCGATCAGGCCACTGACGGGTTCGAAGGATGCTTCGCCGAACAGCGTCGCTTCCCGAATGCGGTTGCGAACGCCGGTCGAGGTCGCGGGCATCCCCCGGCCATAAACCGGAACGCCGGGAATGATCTGCTGCTGGATGGGCGGCGTGCCGAAGGAGGTCAGCGACCGTTCGATATTCGACGTGCTTTCCAGATAGGATGCGCCCAATATCCAGCCCAGGCCATTGTCCAGATCGCGGACGATGCGGTTTTCGGTGGAGAAGATGTCGACCTTGTTCCGTTGCCGGAACAGGGCCGGAGGGCCGCCGGGCTGGGTCGCGTCATAGCTTTCCCACAATATGTTGCGCACATAGCCGGTCGAGGACACGAAGCGCAGATCGTCCCACTGCCGCTCCACCCTGAGATTGGCGAGCGCATAGTCGGACGAATAGGGCTGCGCGACGGCGGAGGCGCGTTCCAGATCGCCGATCTTCTTTGCTGCATATTGCGCATCGTCGGCCTTGATCCGCTGATAGACGCCGGTGAGGTCGATGATCCAATCCTCGTCCGGCGCGAACCGCAGCGCCGCGCGGCCGCCGAAGGTGCGGGTGCGGTTGACGTCATCCTTGTGGCGCAGGACATCGTTGATATAGCCGCCATCCTGCACGCCATAGCCAACGACGCGCAGCGCGATCTTCTCCGAAACGATCGGCAGGTTGATCGTCGCGGCAAGGTCGCCACCCGGATCGCCATGCTGCGTCGCGCTCACCCCGGCGGAGATCTGGCCGCCTGTCTGACCGAGATTGGGCGCGTTGGGGATCATGCGCACGATGCCGCCCAGCGAACCCGCGCCGTAGAGCGTGCCCTGCGGCCCCTCCAGCACCTCCACGCCCTGCATGTCGTAGAGCTTCAGGTCTGGATCGGGCGCGGCATAGTTCAGGCGCATGTCGCCCAGATACTGGCCGGTCGTCGCCTGGGTCGGTCCGGCGACGCCGCTATCCGCGATGGCGCGGATGAACAGCTTGTTCCGTCCCGCGCCCGCATGGGTGGAACTGAGGCTCGTCACGCGCAGGATCAGGCTGGCGGTGCCGCCCGCCGCTTCGCCTGCGCTAAACGCATTGTCGCCCACCACATCGACCATGCCGGCATAGCGGGAGAGGGGCGTGCTGCGCTTAGAGGCGGTGACGATGATTTCCGCCGGTTCCGGTTCGGTCGCAGGTACGGGAGTGGTGGCAACGGCCGTTCGGGGCTGCTCACGCATGACCCGTTCGCGCACGATCCGGTACGTGTTGTCGTCGATCCTGCGGATGCTGGCGCCGCTGCCCCTGAGCAACCGCTTGAGCGCGGCTTCCACCGACATGCGGCCATGGATGGCGGGGGTCGCGATCCCGGCGAGCGACTGATCCGACATGCCGATGCTGGCGCCGGTCTGATGGCCGAGCGCTATCGCCGCCTCGCCCAGCCGTCCGGGGGCGATGCTGATCTCTTGTCTTTCCGCCGCTTGCACGGGCGAAGCGGCCGTTATGGCGAGGGCGGTGACGAAAAGGACGTCAGCGTGGCGGGCCATCCCCCTCCTTCAATAGCCATCCGTTCCCCTGCCTGACGGCGCTCAGCCCCATCAGCGGCGCGGCCTGGCCAAAGAAACGCGCCGGATCGCGGTCCAGACGGATCGTGCCGGTAAAGTGCATGGCGCCCGCGCCCGGCGTGGCGGTCAACTGCACCCCCAGCGAACGGGCAATATCGGCGCCGATCTGCGTCACCGGGGCGTTGGCGTAGGTCAGCCGTCCCTGACGCCAGCTTGCGACCGCATCGGGGGCGATATCCATGACCCGCAGGCCGCTTTCGTCCTCGCTGAGCGCGCGACCCGCGGGCAGGGCGATGGCCTCCGCATCGGGATTATAGATCACCTTGCCTTCCGACACGCCGATGCGCATGGCGCGGCCGCTATGGACGATGTTGAAGACGGTCCCGGCATCCTCGAACACGGCACTGCCCACGGTCACGCGGAAGGGATGGGCGGCGTCATGCCGGACGGTGAAGGCCGCCTCGCCGCTGTCCAAAGCCGCAAAGCGCGCATCATGCCGGTCGAAGCGCATGACCGTGCCGCCGTTCAGATCGACGCGGGTGCCATCGTCCAGCGCGATTGTGCGGGTTTCGCCGGGCCGGGTGGTGACGGTGTAGATGTCCGACCGGTTCAGCATGCCGACGGAAACCACACCGACCAGAGCCGCCGCGACGGCCCCGCCCGTGATCCAGCGCATCGGCCGCCAACCGCGCGTTCCCGGATCATTGGCGGGCACGGCGATGGTGACAGGTTCGGCCGGCACGATCCGGGCGAGGTCAGCATCCGCCGCCATCAGCGCGTCATAGGCCGCCGCATGGCCGGAATCCGCCTCCAGCCATTGCGTGAACGCCTCCCAATCGGCAAATTCAGGATCGCGCGTGCGGATGACCCATCCGAGCGCCTCCTCATTCATCATGGCTCCAGCCCTGTTCATTGCATGCCCCTTATAGGGCGAGACGCCGCCGTCGTCCTCATTCCGTATCCATTTTCTGTTTGAGGGCGATCATGGCGCGATAGGCCTTTTGCAGATCCTTCTCCACGGTGGTGAGGCTGACCCCCAGTTCCTCCGCGATCAGCCTTTGCCCGATGCCCTCGATGCGGAAGCGGCGGAACACCAGTTCGATGCGCGGTCCCAGCGATCGCAACACGGCGCGGGCCTCATCCAGTCTTTCGGTCAGGATCAGCCGTTCGTCTATCGCAATGTCCTCCGAAGGATCGGCCATAACGCCGCCAGCGCCTTCGGCCCAATCCTGTTCCCGCCGCTCGCGCCGGGTGGCGGAGCGATAGCGGTCCAGCATCAGATTGTTCGCCATGCGGTAAAGATAGGGCAACGGATCGGCGATTGGCCCCAGATCTTTCTCCTCCAGCTTCATCCACATGTCCTGCAACAGGTCTTCGGATTCATCTCCCGCACCACGAGCGCGCAGGAAGCGCAGCAAGGCGGGGCGATTATGCATGAAGATGGCGGAAAGGCCGGTAGCCATGAAGAACTTGCGTCCAGTGAGATCAGGCGGTTGCCATAAAGGGCCATGATGGGCGTTGCAACGGGCAAGCGTTTAGGGAGGCACGGCATTTACCTGCGACAGCGACTGTTCTAGCTGGGTTCGTCAGTACCGGCAGGAGGCATGATGCAGGCGATAGGGCAGGTGGACGCAGCGGCAGCGGGGGTAGCAGGCATGGATGCCGGCAAGCTGCGGGCGGTGGCCGACCATGTGCACGAAACTTACGTCGTGCCGGGCAAGCTGCCCCATATGCAATTGCTGGTATCGCGCGACGAGCAAGTGATCCTGTCCGTCCGCAGCGGCGTGGCGCGGGCGACGGGGGAGCCGCTTGGCGCCGATGCGCTGTACCGCACCGCCTCCATGACCAAGCCGGTGACTTCCCTTGCCTTCATGATGCTGGTCGAGCAGGGGTTGGTCGCGCTGGACGATCCGGTGACGAAGGTGCTGCCCGAATTTGCCGGTCTGGCCGTTGGCGCGGACGGCCGCGGGCGGATGCGGCGGCCGATGCGAATGATCGACCTGCTGCGGCATACATCGGGCCTGACCTATGGCTTGCAGCGGCAGACGCCCATCGATGCGCGTTACCGGGACCTTGGCCTCGACGAATTTCAGCAGAAGCGCAGTCCCGATGAGTTCATTGCCGCGCTCGCGTCCCTGCCGCTCGAATTTTCCCCCGGCGAGCGGTGGAATTATTCGGTGTCGACCGATGTGCTGGGCGTGGTGGTGGAGCGGCTGAGCGGTCTTGATCTGGAGCGCTTCTTTCGGGAACGGATTTTCGATCCGCTGGGTATGGTGGATAGTTTCTTCGAACTGCCGGAGGATCGCGTCGAGCGGATGACCGACGCCTGGCAGTTGGGACCGGACGGCACGCTGTCGCTCTACGAGCGGGGCGCGCGCAGCGGCTGGCGCAGGCCGCTGCGGTTGCGTTCAGGCGGCGGCGGGCTGGTGTCGGGCGTGGCGGATTATCATCGCTTTGCCCGGATGCTGCTGCGGGGCGGGGAGCTTGATGGTGTGCGTCTGCTGAAGCCGGAAACGGTGGCGGCGATGCATGCCAATCACCTGCCGAGGGGCAGGGACCTCGCAAGCCTGTCTTCCTCCATGTTCAGTGAAGCGGATTATGCCGGGGTCGGCTTCGGCCTCGGCTTTGCAACCGATCTCAAGACGCAGGAATATTATTGGGGTGGGGTCTTCTCCACCTTCTTCTTCATCGATCCGGTGGAGCGGTTGATCGGCATTTTCATGACCCAGCATTTCCCTTCCAGCACCTATCCGGTGCGGGGCGAGTTGCGGCGCGGCATTCGCGATGCAATCGTCGATCACCGGGGAAATGCCGGCTAAATTTGCTGCGCTGCAAAATTTGCTGTTGGCGAGGGGGAGGGGCCGTGCAATCATCCGCTCCGGACTCACGGCAAGGGGCACGCGCATGAACCTCAAAGGCCAAACCACCCTTCCCAGGCCCGCCCCGCGGCAGGTCGATCCGGAGGTCCTTGCCCATGAGATCGTCGAGCGGCTGACCTATCGCATTGGCAAGAATGCGGAGGCGGCGAAACCGCATGACTGGCTGCATGCCGTCATCCTGGCCATTCGCGACCGGGTGATCGATGCATGGATCAATTCCACCCAGAAAACCTATGAGGAAAAGGGGCGGCGGGTCTACTATCTGAGCCTTGAGTTCCTGATCGGGCGGTTGATGCGCGATGCCGCGTCCAATATGGAAATGCTGGACGACATGCAGGCGGCACTGAGTTCGCTGGGCGTCGATATCGACATCATCGCGGCGCTGGAACCGGATGCGGCGCTGGGCAATGGCGGTCTGGGGCGGCTGGCGGCCTGTTTCATGGAGTCCATGGCGACGGTCGACGTGCCCGCTTATGGCTATGGCATCCGCTATGTGAACGGCATGTTCCGGCAGGAGATTTCGGACGGCTGGCAGGTGGAACTGCCCGAAACCTGGCTGGCCCACGGCAATCCCTGGGAGTTCGAACGGCGCGAGGCCAGCTATGAAATCGGCTTTGGCGGCCGCGTCGATCCGTCGGAGCGCGAGGATGCCGGCCCGCACCAGATGCGCTGGAAAGCCGCCGAGCGGGTGATCGCGACCCCCTATGACACGCCCATTGCGGGCTGGCGCGGCAAGCGGGTCAACACCCTCCGCCTCTGGGAAGCGCAGCCGATCGACCCGATCCTGCTCGACCGCTTCAATGCGGGCGATCATCTGGGCGCGCTGACCGAGAGCAACCGGGCCGAGGCGCTGACGCGGGTGCTCTACCCCGCCGACAGTTCGCCCGCCGGGCAGGAATTGCGGTTGCGGCAGGAATATTTCTTCTCCTCCGCTTCACTGCAGGACATCGTCCGGCGGCACATCCAATATTTCGACGACATCCGTACCCTGCCGGACAAGGCGGCGATCCAGCTCAACGACACCCATCCCGCCGTTGCGGTGGCGGAGTTGATGCGGATATTGCTCGACCATCACGGCATCGATTTCGACGAGGCGTGGGACATTACCCGGCGCACGTTCAGCTACACCAATCACACCCTGCTGCCCGAGGCGCTGGAAAGCTGGCCGGTGCCGCTGTTCGAACGGCTGCTGCCCCGGCACATGCAGATCGTCTATGCGGTGAACAGCCGTCTGCTGGGCGAAGCGCGGCGGTCCGGCCAGTTCGACGACCGGGCCATCGGTGCGATCTCCCTGATCGATGAAGGCGGCGAACGGCGGGTACGGATGGGCAATCTGGCCTTTGCCGGGTCGCATAGCGTCAATGGCGTGTCGGCGCTGCATACGGAGTTGATGAAGGAGACGGTGTTCGCCGATTTCCACCGGCTCTACCCATCACGGATCAACAACAAGACCAATGGCGTCACCTTCCGCCGCTGGCTGATGCAGTGCAATCACGGATTGTTCGAGCTGATCCGCGAGGCGATTGGCGACCGCTTCATGGACGATCCCGAAGCGCTGCGCGATCTTGATCCCTTCGCGGACGACAGCGCCTTTCAGGAAAAATTCCTGGCGGTGAAGCGCGCCAACAAGGTCGCGCTGGCCGATCTGTTGCGGCAAAGGGTGAATGCGCGGATCGATCCGGCGGCGCTGTTCGACATCCAGATCAAGCGCATCCATGAATATAAGCGGCAGTTGCTGAACATCATCGAGGCGGTGTCGCTTTACGACCAGATACGCTCGCATCCCGAAAAGGACTGGGTGCCCCGCGTCAAGCTCTTCGGCGGCAAGGCGGCGCCCAGCTATCATAATGCCAAGCTGATCATCAAACTGGCGGGCGACGTGGCCCGCGCGGTCAATCATGATCCGGCGGCGCAGGGGCTGCTGAAGGTGCAGTTCGTGCCCAACTATAATGTCTCCCTCGCGGAGATGATGATCCCGGCGGCGGACCTGTCGGAGCAGATTTCCACGGCCGGCATGGAGGCATCGGGCACCGGCAACATGAAGTTCGCGGTCAATGGCGCGCTGACCATCGGCACGCTGGACGGCGCCAATGTCGAGATGCGCGACCATGTGGGGGAGGAGAATATCGTGATCTTCGGCCTCACCGCCGCGCAGGTGAACGAGCGGCGTGCGCAGGGTTATAACCCGCGTGAGGTCATCGCCCGCAGCCGCGAACTGGGGCAGGCGCTGGACGCGATCGCCAGCGGGGTTTTCTCGCCGGACGATCCGGGGCGCTACCGCGATCTGGTGCAGGGCATCTACGATCATGACTGGTTCATGGTGGCCGCCGATTTCGACAGCTATTCCTCCGCCCAGCGGCGGGTGGATGCTATGTGGCGCGATCAGCCATTATGGGCGAAGATGGCGATCCACAATGTCGCGCGCATGGGCTGGTTCTCGTCCGACCGCACGATCAGGGAATATGCGACGGATATCTGGAATCTGTCGGTTTGAGCGGAGGCCGGAACTAGGGTGGGGTTGACGCCGGAACAGATCGACCGGCTGCTGGAAGGGCGTGAGGACGATCCCTTTGCGACGCTTGGCGTCCACCCGGCGGGCGCTTCTGAGGGGAAAGGGGGCTTCACGGCCTGCGTCCTTCTGCCCGAAGCGGTGAGCGTCACCGCCCACCGGCTGGACGGAAAGCCGGTCGGTGCGCTGGTGCCGCTCGATCCGGGCGGTCTTTTCTTCGGCAAGGTGTCGATCCGCAAACGCCATCCGCTCCGCTATCGGGCCACCTATGCCGATGGCGGCGAATTTGCGCTGATCGATCCCTATAGTTTCGGCCCGGTGCTGGGTCCGATGGACGATCATTATTTCGCCGAAGGCTCGCACGCCCGACTGTTCGACAAGATGGGCGCGCATTGCATCAGCCATGAGGGGGTGGAGGGCACGCATTTCGCCGTCTGGGCGCCCAATGCGAAGCGCGTGTCGGTGGTGGGCGACTTCAACCGCTGGGATGGCCGCCGGGGACTGATGCGGCGGCGACAGGATGCGGGGGTGTGGGAAATCTTCCTGCCTGAAGTCGGCGCGGGAAGTCCCTATAAGTTCGAGATCATGGGGCCGGATGGCGAAATCCTGCCGCTGAAGGCCGACCCCTTCGCCTTTCAGTCGGAACTGCGGCCTGCCACCGCCTCTGTCGTGGCTGCCCCGCCGGATCATGTCTGGGGCGACGAACGCCACCGCGCTTATTGGGAAAGGGTCGATCCGCGCCGCGAACCCATCGCCATTTACGAAGTCCATGCCGGGTCATGGCAACGGGACGAGCAGGGCGAGTTTCTGAACTGGGACGCGCTGGCCAGCCGGCTGATCCCCTATGTGGTCGGTATGGGCTTCACCCATATCGAGTTCCTGCCGATCAGCGAATTTCCCTATGATCCAAGCTGGGGATACCAGACCACGGGCCTTTATGCGCCGACCGCCCGTTTTGGCGATCCGGCGGGCTTCGCGCGTTTCGTGGACGGGG
Organism: Sphingobium sp. EM0848; assembly: GCF_013375555.1. Lineage (NCBI taxonomy): Bacteria > Pseudomonadati > Pseudomonadota > Alphaproteobacteria > Sphingomonadales > Sphingobiaceae > Sphingobium > Sphingobium sp. EM0848. Next base: position 1,435,783 of record NZ_JABXWB010000001.1, on the reverse strand, counting down.
CGCATCGGTCGGGGGTTGGCGTCATTCTGGACTGGGTGCCGGCGCATTTTCCGACCGACGCCCATGGCCTCTCCCGGTTCGATGGTACGGCGCTTTACGAACATGCGGACCCGCGCAAGGGTTTCCATCCCGACTGGAACACCGCCATCTACAATTTCGGCCGGCGGGAGGTGGCGCAATATCTGGTCAACAACGCGCTCTTCTGGGCCGAGCGCTATCATGTCGACGGGCTGCGCGTCGATGCCGTCGCCTCGATGCTCTACCTCGATTATTCGCGCAAGGAGGGCGAGTGGCTTCCCAACAAGCATGGCGGGCGGGAGAATGTGGAGGCGGTCGAGTTCCTCCAGCAGATGAACAAGGCGCTCTACGGCACCCATCGCGGCGTCATGACCATTGCCGAGGAATCGACCAGCTGGCCCAAAGTTTCGCATCCGGTCCATGAAGGGGGTCTGGGTTTCGGCTTCAAATGGAATATGGGCTTCATGCACGACACGCTGCGCTATCTGGCGCGCGATCCGGTGCATCGCGCCCATCATCATGACGACATCACATTCGGCCTGCTTTACGCCTTTACGGAGAATTTCGTGCTGGCGCTCAGCCATGACGAGGTGGTGCATGGCAAATCGTCGCTGCTGCACAAGATGGCGGGCGATGACTGGCAGAAATTCGCGACCCTGCGCGCTTACTACGCCATGATGTGGGGCTATCCGGGCAAGAAGCTGCTGTTCATGGGGCAGGAATTCGCCCAGCGCGAGGAATGGAGCGAGGAGCGGGCGCTGGACTGGCACCTGCTCGATCACAAGCCGCATCGGGGCGTGCAGCTGCTGATTGGCGATCTCAACCGTCTCTACCGCGCCCGCAAGGCGCTTCATGCCCGCGATTGCGAGATGGAGGGATTCGAATGGGTCCTTGTCGATGCGGCTGGGGATTCGATCTTCGCCTGGGTCCGGCGGGCGCCGGGCGTGGCGCCGATCGTCGTCATCAGCCATTTCACGCCCTTGCTGCGTCACAGCTATCGGATGCGTTTGCCGTCCGGCGGGCGCTGGCGTGAGATCATGAACAGCGATGCATCGGAATATGGTGGCAGCGGCGCGGGGAATATGGGCATCGTCACCGCTGATGAAGAAGGATGGACGCATGTCACCATTCCGCCCTTCGGCACATTGATGCTGGAACTGGACTATTAAGCTGAGTTGAAGGAGAGGAATGCCGATGCCACCGGGAAACCAGCCGATTGCGCGCGACGCCATGGCCTATGTGCTGGCGGGCGGGCGTGGCAGCCGGCTTGCGGAACTGACCGACCGGCGCGCCAAGCCCGCTGTGCATTTCGGCGGCAAGGCGCGGATCATCGACTTTGCCCTATCCAACGCGCTCAACAGCGGCATCCGGCGCATCGGCGTGGCGACCCAGTATAAGGCGCATTCGCTGATCCGGCATCTCCAGCGCGGCTGGAACTTCCTGCGGCCCGAACGCAATGAGAGCTTTGACATTCTCCCCGCCAGCCAGCGCGTGTCGGAAAGCCAGTGGTATGAGGGCACGGCCGACGCCGTGTTCCAGAATATCGACATCATCGAAGGCTATGCGCCCGAATATATGGTCATATTGGCGGGCGATCATGTCTATAAGATGGACTATGAGCTGATGCTCCAGCAGCATGTCGACAGTGGCGCGGACGTCACCGTCGGCTGCATGGAGGTGCCGCTGAAGGAGGCCACAGGCTTTGGCGTCATGCATGTGGATGAGCAGGACGTCATCACCGCCTTTGTCGAAAAGCCCAAGCATCCGCCGCATATTCCGGGCAATCCGGGCATGGCGCTGGCGTCGATGGGCATTTACGTATTCCGTACGGCCTTTCTGGTCGAAGAACTGCGCCGCGATGCCGATGACCGTGACAGCAAGCGCGATTTCGGCGGCGACATCATCCCCCATATCGTGAAGCATGGGAAAGCCGTCGCCCATCGCTTTTCCAACAGCTGCGTGCGCGCGGAGAGCGAGCCGGTGCCCTATTGGCGCGATGTCGGCACGATCGATGCCTATTGGCAGGCGAATATCGACCTGACCGATGTGGTGCCTTCGCTCGATCTGTATGACCGCAGCTGGCCGCTCTGGACCTATTCCGAAGTCACTCCGCCCGCGAAATTCGTGCATAATGAGGAGGGACGGCGCGGTTCCGCGACATCCTCTCTGGTGGCGGGCGGATGCATCGTGTCTGGGTCTTCGCTCCATCGCAGCCTGCTCTTTTCAGGGGTGCGGACACACAGCTTCTCGTCGGTCACGGAAAGCGTGATCATGCCGGATTGCGTGATCGGGCGCGGCGCGCGGCTGCACAAATGCGTGCTGGATTCAGGCGTCAACATCCCGCCCGGCCTGATCGTGGGCGAGCATCCCGACCATGATGCGCGGCGCTTCCGCCGCACTGACAATGGCGTGACACTGATCACCCAATATATGATCGAACGGCTGGTGGACTGATTTTGAACAAGACGGCTTCCATGCAGATTCTTTCGGTCGCGTCCGAAATCTATCCGCTCATCAAGACCGGCGGGCTGGCCGATGTGGCGGGCGCCTTGCCGGAGGCGCTGGCTGGTCATGACATTGCCGTGCGGACGCTGGTGCCCGGTTATCCGTCCCTACTCTCGCGGCTGGGCAAGGCGAAGGCGGTGCGGTGCTATGACGCGCTGTTCGGCGCGCCGGCTGCGGTCCTTGCGGCAAAGGTCGGGGGACTGGATCTGCTGGTCCTCGACGCGCCGGACTTTTTCGCGCGGGAAGGCGGGCCCTATGGCGATCTTGGCGGCCGGGACTGGGGCGACAATTGGAAGCGCTTCGCGGCACTGTCCCGCGTGGGTGCGGATATCGCCGCAGAAGGGGTGAAGGGCTGGCAGCCCGATCTGGTCCACGCCCATGACTGGCAGGGGGCGATGACCGCCGCCTATATGCGCTTCGGTCCGGCCCATGCCGTGCCCAAGGTGGTGACGATCCACAATCTTGCCTTTCAGGGGCGGTTCGGGGCCGATATTTTCGCGCATCTGGGCCTGCCGCCGGAAGCATGGGGCGTGGATGGCGTTGAATATTATGGCGGCACCGGCTTTCTGAAGGCAGGTTTGGTGTCCGCCGACGCCATCACCACCGTCAGCCCGACCTATGCCGATGAAATCCGTTCGCCGATCCATGGCATGGGACTGGACGGGCTGATCGACGGGCGTGCCGACCGGCTGCATGGCATATTGAACGGTGTCGACACGGCGATCTGGGACCCGGCGGCCGATCCGCTGCTGGCGCGGCGATACAGTGCGCGGGCGCTCAGCGGGCGCAGCGCGAACCGGCGGGCGCTGGAGGCGCGCTTCGGGCTGGATCGCGACGATGCGCCGCTCTTCATCATCGTCAGCCGTCTGACCTGGCAGAAGGGCATGGACATGGTGATGGATGCCGTCGACCATCTGGTCGGGCTGGGCGGCAAGCTGGCGGTGCTGGGGTCGGGCGATCATCCGCTGGAGGGCGCGTTTCTGGCGGCTGCGGACCGGCATCGCGGGCGCGTGGGCGCGCAGATCGGCTATGACGAGCCGCTGTCCCATTTGATGCAGGCGGGCGGTGACGCGATCCTGATCCCCTCGCGCTTCGAACCCTGCGGCCTGACGCAGCTTTACGGGCTGCGCTATGGCTGCGTGCCGGTGGTGGCGCGGGTCGGCGGGCTGGCCGATACGGTGATCGACGCCAATGAGGCGGCGGTGGCGGCCGGGGCGGCGACGGGCGTGGTCTTTGCGCCGTCCGATCCGCTGGCGCTGCATGGCGCGATTGCGCGGACCGTCCGGCTGCATGCGTCGAAGCCCGACTGGCAGGCGATGCAGAGAGCGGGGATGCGCGCTGATTTTTCCTGGACCCACAGTGCGGCGCGCTATGCCGAACTGTTCCGGGCGCTGGTGCAGGAGGCCGCATGAACGGGCCTGCGCTGGGACCGCAAATCCACGCGCAGGGAACCCGCTTTCATGTCCGTTCGCCCGATGCGGACCGGCTTTGGCTGTGCCTGTTCGATGCCGAAGAGCGGGAGACGCGCCTGCCGATGGTGCGGGACGGCGCGGGCATCTGGTCCATCGACGTGCCGGGCATCGGGGAGGGCACGCGCTACGGTATCAGGGCCGATGGAGGCTATGATCCCGGAGCGGGGTTGTGGTTCGATCCTGACAAACTGCTGCTCGATCCCTATGCGGCGGCGATCGACCGGGCGTTCGTCTATGATCCCGCTTTGGCTGCGCCGCGAGGAAAGGGCGCCGATACCGCCCCGCTGATGCCCAAGGGCGTGGTGACGGCGCCGCTTCCGCCAGTCTCTGTCGCGCCACCCAAATTTCGTCCCGGCGGGTTGATCTATGAAGTGCAGGCGCGCGGTTTCACCATGCTGCACCCGGACATTCCACAGACGCAGCGTGGAACGATCGCCGCGCTCGGCCATCCCGCCGTGATCGATCATCTGCGCCGGTTGCATGTATCGGCGGTGGAACTGATGCCGATCAATGCCTGGATCGATGAGCGGCATCTGGGACCGCTCGGACTGCGCAACGCATGGGGCTATAATCCGGTCAGCTATTTTGCGCTCGATCCCCGACTGGCGCCCGGCGGCATGGCGGAATTGCGCGCGGCGGTTCAGGCGCTGCATGAGGCGGGGATCGGCGTGATCCTCGACATGGTCTACAATCATGACGGGGAAAGCGACCGCCAAGGCCCGACATTGTCGCTGCGTGGCCTCGATGCGCGCAGCTATTTCCGGCATGAACCGGATGGCCGCCTGATCAATGATACCGGCACGGGGAACAGCATCGATTGCAATCATCCCGTGGCCCAGCGGCTCATTCTGGATTCGCTCCGCCATTTCGTGAGCGCGGCGGGGGTGGATGGTTTCCGCTTCGATCTGGCGCCGGCGCTGGGGCGTTTGGCCAGCGGCTTCGATGCGCGGGCGCCATTGCTGGAAGCGATGCGCGCCGATCCGCTGCTGTCCGACCGCATCATGATCGCGGAGCCATGGGATATAGGTCCCGGTGGCTATCAGCTGGGCCATTTCGGCGAAGGCTGGCTCGAATGGAACGACCGCTATCGCGACGATCTGCGGCGGTTCTGGCGGGGGGATCGCGGGACGCTGGGGGCCTTGGCGACGCGCCTCGCCGGCTCGTCGGACATATTCGGCGGCAGTCCCGCCACCCGCACGATCAATTTCCTCGCTGCCCATGACGGCTTTACGCTGGCGGACATCACCGCCTACGCCCACAGGCATAATGAGGTCAATGGCGAGCAGAACCGCGATGGTCATGGTGAGAATTTCAGTTGGAACAATGGCGTCGAAGGACCAAGCGCCGACCCGACGGTGCAGAGCGCGCGGCGGCGGGACATCAAGGCTTTGCTTGGCACTTTGTTCTGCTCGCGCGGCACGATCATGCTGACGGCGGGGGACGAGTTCGGCCGCTCGCAGCAGGGCAATAACAATGCCTATGCGCAGGACAATGCGATAGGCTGGATCGACTGGGCAGGACGCGACCGGGAGATTGAGGCGCACGCCTTTGCGCTCGCCAGACTCCGGGCATCGCAGCCGGACCTCAGCGATACGTGCTGGCTCGCCGCAGCGGATGTCGAATGGCTCGATGAGCAGGGCCAGCCCTTGACCGTCGCGCAATGGGAAGACCCTGATCGCCATTGCCTGATGATGCGCTTCCGCAAGTCAGGCTTCACCATCTTCATCAATGGCGACGACCAGCCCCGTAGCTTCGGCGCCGTTCAGGTCCCCGCCCGAACGGTCCTACCCGTCGCGGCTGAACAGGAAGGCGGTTGATTTCGCCAACCCGTTCGAGATCGTCGCCAGCGACCGCGCCGCGCCCGGCACCTGCCGCTTGCCTGCCCGATCCGTCACCTGCGCGACAGCTTCCGCCAACTGCGTCATGCCGTGCAGCCGCCCTTCGCCCAGCGCGCCGCCGCCGGTATTGACTGGCAGCCGCCCGCCCAGATCGCCATGTCCTTCGCGCAGGAAGGCCAGCCCCTCGCCATCCCGGCAAAAGCCCATGCCTTCCAGCCATGTCAGCACCAGCACGCTGAACCCGTCATAAAGCTGAGCGGCATCCACATCCGCCGGTGACAGGCCGGTCGCATCCCAGAGCCGCCGCGCGACATCCTTCGCGCCGTCCCACATATCCTCCAGGTTCATCGGCGTGCCTCCCGCACCCTGATAGGCCGAAGCGGCAAAGCCGGTGAGCAGCGCGGGCGGTTGGCGCAGGTGCCGCGTCCGCTCGGTCGAGGTCAGGATCAGCGCGCAGCAGCCATCCACCGGAATATCGCAATCGAGGATGGACATGGGATCGGCGATCATCCGCGCGCCCAGATAATCGCCCGCCGTGATCGTCTTGCCCCGCCAATAGGCATTGGGGTTCCGTTGCGCGTTGGCGCGGTTGTTGGCGACATAATGGGCAAAATCCGCCCGGTCATAGCCGTAAAGCTCGAAATAACGGCGCAGCACCACGGCTGCCCAGGCCGGTGGCATGGAGAAGCCATAGGGCGCCAGATATTGGTCCGTCCCCACCGCATGGGTCGACTCGAAATTCACATAGCGGCCATCGGGCACATGGAGCGCGCGATAGACCAGCACATGATCGCAAAGCCCGGCGATGATCGCCATCGCCCCATCGATCAGGCTCTGCGTCACCATGCCGTTGGTCGAGCCGATCCATTGCACGTCGGATGTCACGCCCAGCAGGCTCGCCAGATACCAGGGCGTCACGACGTCGATCCCTTCATCGACGCCCTTCTTTCCGCCGTAGCGCGGCATGGAGGGCGATGTCGCGATCCCGTCCAGATCGCTCCGCAGCAGCCCGGCGTCAGCCAGCGCCGCATCGCAGGCCTCCAGCGTCAATGCTGCCAAGGTCTGGTCCGACCGCCGTTCCAGTTTGCTGTAGCCGACTCCGGCGATGGCGACCTTGTCCCGATAATCCCACATGGCTCAGCGCTCCGTCGGGCCGAACTGCACCAGCGTGCAGTCGTCCGTCACATCCTCGAACAGCGCTTCGAGCGGCAGGCCGATACGCAGATCTTCAGGCGCGATGCCGATCAGGTTGCTGCTCATCAGCAGCCGCTCCTGCTCCTCCAGTTCCACCACCGCCAGGATCACCGGCAGCCGGTCGCGAAAGCCGGGGGAGGGCGGGTCGTGCAGCACGGTCCAGCTATGCAGCGTCGCGCGTCCCGAAACCGGCGTGAAGGCCAATCGGCCTCCGCCACAGGCGCGGCAGGCGATTTCGGGCGGATAAGCGAGGCGACCGCAACTTTCGCATTTCTGCATATGCAGTTCATGACGCCTTGCCGCCGCCCAAAAGGGTTCCGACAGCGGATCGGGCAGAGGCAGAGGACGCTGGGGAGAATCTGTTTCCGGCATCGAAAATTCACAATCCCTGAAAATGCGGCGAACGTTTTTCCCGCGCGGCGGCTATGCCTTCCTGATGGTCATGAGTCGTGGCCAGCAGCGGCTGCATGGTGAACTCCAGCTCCAGAAACTGATCCAGTGAAAGGGCCTGCGCGGCCTCGAACTGACGCTTGGCCATGCCGGTCGCCAAGGTTGGCCCCTGCGCCAGCGCGTCCGCCATTTCCATCGCCCGCGCCATCAGCCTGTCGATCTCGATCAGTTCCAGAAGCAGCCCCAATCGCAGCGCTTCCTGCGCATCGACCATGCGGGCGGAATAGACGATCTCCTTGGCGCGCATCGGCCCGAGGAGGCGGTTGAGCTGCCACACTGCCCCCGCATCGGGCACATAGCCGATCCGGCCGAAGCTCTGGCAGAAGCGCGCGTTCGGCGTGGCGATGGCGATGTCGCAGGCCAGCGCCAGGCTCCATCCCGCGCCGACGCAGGCGCCGTCGATCGCCGCGATCACGGGCTTGCGGATGCCGCCAATCGCCTTCACCATCCGGTGCAGCCAGCGCATTCGCCGCAGGAAAGCGGCCGTGCTCTGATGGCCCATGTCGCCGGTATCGGCCCCGGAGCAAAATTGTCCGTTAGCGCCAGTCAGGATGATGGCGCGAACCTCGTCATCCTCTCCCAACTCCTCGAAAGTGCGCCATATTTCCTCGCGCATCGCCATGGTGAAGGCATTGGCGCGGCCCGGCTGGTCGAGCGTGACGATGGCGGTTGAAGCCCGCTTTTCGACCCGGACAGTCATCGCCTTCCCCTGCGTTTCACGGCCCTGCTCCTAAAATATGATCTTTGGTGCAATATTAAATCTGCAAAGCTGGCCCTGTCAATTGAGGAGACGCGTTGACAACGGCATAATATTGCACGATGGTGCAATAAAAGGCTGCGCCGGCCATGCGCGCCGAAGAAAGAGGATGAAACCCATGAAGGCAAGAATTTCGGCACTGGCGGCGGGGGCCGCGGTTCTGACGCTCTCCACCGCTGTCATCTCCCGCTCGGCGGAAAGTGCAGGGCCGACGGCGGTGAACTGGTCCAGCTATGGCGGCGACGACAATGAGCAGCATTATAGCCCGCTCGCGCAGATCAGCGAGCAGAATGTCGGAAAGCTCGGCCTTGCCTGGTCCTATGATATCGACACCTATGACAGCTATACCCAGCCGCTGGAGGTCGACGGCGTCATCTATTTCGCGGTGGGCCTCAGCGTCGTCCATGCGGTCGATGCGCGCACCGGTAAGCTGCTGTGGCAATATGATCCCGATGTGGCGAGCCAGCCCGAGGCGAAATGGCGGATGCGCGCGGGGTGGGGCACGCGCGGCATCGCCTATAAGGACGGCACCATCTTCACCGCCACGCGTGAAGGCCGCCTGATCGCGGTCGATGCCAAGACCGGCAAGCCGCGCTGGTCGGTCAAGACGCTGGATGAGGCGGAGGGCGGCTATATCACCGGCCCGCCATGGGTTGCCGGCGACAAGGTGGTGATCGGCTTTGGCGGCGCGGATTACAGCCCGGTGCGCGGCTATGTGACCGCCTATGACATCAAGACCGGCAAGAAGGCGTGGCGCTGGCATGTCGTGCCCGGCGATCCGGCCAAGGGTTTCGAGAATAAGGCGATGGAGGCCGCCGCCAAGACATGGACCGGCGAATGGTGGAAATGGGGTGGTGGCGGCTCCGTCTGGCACGCCATGGCCTATGACGCCAAATATGACCGCATCTATCTCGGCACCGGTAACGGCTTCCCGTGGAATGAAAAGATCCGCAGCCCCGGCGGCGGTGACAATCTCTACCTCTCCTCCATCGTCGCGCTGGACGTGAAGACCGGCGAATATGTCTGGCACTATCAGGTGAACCCTGAAAACAGCTATGACTGGAACGACGCGATGGATATCCAGTTGGCGGATATCATGATCGGCGGCAAAAAGCGGTCGGTGCTGATGCACGCGCCGAAGAACGGTTTCTTCTATGCCATCGACCGCGAAACCGGCAAATTCATCCATGCAGGCGAATTTTCGAAGCAGAATTGGGCCAAGCGCATCGATCCGGTAACAGGCAAGCCGGAACTGAATCCCGAAGCCGCCTATCCCAACGGCACGGCCTTCATCATGTATCCCTTCCCCAACGGCGCGCACGGGATTCAGGCGATGTCGTTCAGTCCCAAGACTGGCTACAGCTATATCCCCGTCATGGAGGGCGGCCGGGTCGTCACCGATCCGCCGAACCTGAAGGACTGGAAATACAAGCCGGGCATGATGGTGAACACCGGGCTGGGCGCGCCGCCGGCTAATCTTGTTCCGCCGGCTGCCGTCAGCAAGCTCGTCGCCTATGATGTCGCCAATAACAAGATCGCCTGGTCTGTGCCGCAGCCCGGCGTGTTCAACGGCGGGACCCTGGCGACGGCGGGCAATCTGGTGTTTCAGGGCACCAATGACGGCATGTTGAATGCTTTCTCCGCCACGACAGGGCGCAAGCTCTGGTCCTGGCCGGCGCAGAACGGCATCCTGTCCGCGCCGATCAGCTATACGGTCGGCGGCGTGCAATATGTCAGCGTCATCACGGGCTTCCGCAGCAGCTTCCCCAATTCGCCCAACTGGGACTATCGCCAGCAGCAGCGGCGTTTGCTGACCTTCACCATCGGCGGCGCGAAGAAGCTGCCCAAGGTCGATCCGGTGGACGAACCGATCCAGGACGATCCCGCTTTCGTGGTGGACGCGGACAAGGCGAAGATCGGCGCGGGCATCTACAACAGCAGCTGCGTCATCTGCCATGGTTCGGGCATGATGGCGGGCGGCGCGGCGCCGGACCTGCGCAAGTCGGGCGTTCCGCTGGACGCGGAAACCTTCAAGTCGGTGGTGCATGACGGCGCGCTGATGGCGCGGGGCATGGGCTCCTTCAGCCAGTTGACCGACGCGGAACTGGAAGGGTTGCGCCATTATATCCGCCAGCGCGCGCGGGAAACCGCGCCCAAGGGGAAGTGACTGGTCGGGCTGCCCCGTCCCGCCTTCGGGTGGGGCGGGTTTTTCCACCTTATCAGGGACGATGAATTTGCGCGTTCAAGCAATCCCGCTATGATCTGCCGTGGAAGAGACGGCATCTGGTTATGAAGGCGAGTGACTTTGGCGAGTAAAGCGAACGACGAATTGAAGGAAAGCGGCGAGCGGCCACAGACCTATTCCAGCCCCGCCATCATCGAGCGGCGCCGCCGAATTCTGGAGGAAACACGGAAGGTTATCGCCGAACAGGGTATCGCCGCGCTCAGCATGAACGAGATCGGCCAGCGTGCCGGCGTGGCCAAGCGCACGCTCTACAATGCGTTCCAGACTCGCGAGCGGATGATCGCCTCCGCCATTCAGGAATATTTCGACGAATATGTGAGCCGCATCGCCTATTCCAGCGAACCCGGCACGATGCAGCACAATCTGGAACGCATGATTTCCGTCGTGCAGCGTAACCGGAAGATTCGCAACTATATCAAGGCGATCATGGCGCTCTATTTCAGCTCCGATGTCGACCATGACATCTGGGCGGCGATGCACTCCCCGGCGGTCCACCATAACCGCCAGTGGATCGAGGTGCTGGAGGCCAAGAAGCAGATTCAGCCCTGGGTCGATGTCGACAAGCTGGTCGAGGATCTGGTGCGTTTCGAATATGCGACCATCAACGATTGGGCGCAGGGGCGAATCCCCGATGACGAGGTGATCATCCGCCTGGTCAGCAGTTATCTGACCTGCCTGCTCGGCGCGCTCAAGGGCGCCGCGCGCAAGGATGCGGAAGCATTGATCAAGGACGTTGCGGAGCGTGGCATGGCGGCGCTGCCTACCATCCAGCGGCCCAAGGCTGTCGCGGCATGAATTTGCGCATGCCCGCCAATCTCCTTGAAAATTTGCACATATATGCAAATTTACTTGAAGAGGGGCGCCCTGTCGGCTAGTCAGTTCCTGCGCCCACGGAAAGGCGCGGGAATGGAGAGCGAGAGATGAACGCGGTAAGCGAAACCCCTGAACTGCTGTTCGATCTGGACGATCAGGGGATCGCGCATATTGTCCTCAACCGTCCCCGTGCGAAAAATACCGTGTCCTTTGCGATGTGGGAGCAATTTTCGGCCGCGCTCGACGTCCTTGAAAATGCGACGCCCGCCCGGCTGCTGATTATCAGCGGCGCGGAAGGTTATTTCAGCAATGGCGGCGATGTGAAGGTGCCGCCCGCAAGGGGGGGAGGCGCGCTGGCGCTGGCGGCCCGCCTTGAAATGGGGCAGCGGATCATCAGCCGCGTCCGCGCCCTGCCGATCCCGACCGTGGCGGCGGTGGAGGGCGGTGCCTTCGGTGTGTCATGGAGCCTTGCCATGGCCTGCGACATGATCTTTGCCGCCGACAATGCGCGCTTCGGAGCGCCTTTCCTTGAATTCGGGCTGGTGCCCGACGGTGGCGCCGCCTGGTTCCTGACGAAACAACTGGGCCGGGCGCGGGCGGCGGAGATCATCTTTTCGGGCCGGACGCTGGATGCGACGGAGGCGCTGTCGCTGGGACTTGTCAGCCGGGTCATGGCGCCGGGCGCCGCCGTCGATGCGGCCATGGCTCTGGGCCGGACAATCGGGGATGGCAACCGCCATGCGGTCGAACTGACGAAAAGGCTGCTTCAGCAGGCGGAAAGTGGCGATCTGGCGACCACCCATGCGCTGGAACTGGTCTATTGCCACGCCTGTCAGACGGGTGAGGAAGTGCCCCGCGCAAGGGAACGTTTCAAGGCCCGCGCCGCCGCGAAAGCGGCCGCCAGGGCAGCACAATAAGGGAGGCCCGGCCATGCAATTCGATATGCGCGAGCTTCCGATGGTCACGCGGTACAAGATCGTCAATTCGACGATCACGCCACGCCCCATCGCCTGGATCACCAGCCAGTCGGTGGACGGTATTTTGAACGCCGCGCCCTACAGCTTTTTCAACTGCGTCGGGACGGAGCCGCCTCTGGTGGTGCTCGGCTTGCTCAAGGAACCGGCCTCGCGCGGCCTGAAGAACACTGCCTCCAACATCATCGCGACCGGCGAGTTCGTCGTGAATCTCGTCTGTGAGGGCGACGCAGAGAAAATGAACCTGTGCAGCGTCGATGCGCCCGCTGATGTCAGCGAGATCGACTATGCTGGCATCGAAACCGCGCCGTCTGTCGTCGTTGCGCCGCCGCGCATCGCGTCCAGCCCCGTCAGCTTCGAATGCCGCAAGGTCGCCGCCATGGACATCGGCGCGATGCAGACCGTGATTATCGGCGAAATCCTGATGGCGCACATCAAGGATGAATTCATCACCGACCGGGAGCGGGTCTATTTCGACACGCCCGCGATGAAGCTGATTGGCCGCACCCATGGCAGCGGTTGGTATGTCCGCAACAGCGACAGCTTTCAGATGGAACGGCCCCGCTACGACCCCTCTCGTCTGGCGATGAAGGACAAGGCTGCGGAATGAATTTGAACCTATGGTGCAAAATTTCTTGCACTGAGGATCAAACTGGTGTTTCCTGCATATGAGAGCATTTTTCGATCCGTCGAACGATGTGAAGCCATAAAGATAATTCCGTAAAAAGGCAGCGGGCATGACCCGCCATAGGAGTGATGAGATGCCCGGTCCCCTGGATCATCTGACCGTCATTGAATTGGCGGATCAAATGCCTGTTGCCATTGCCGCCATGCTGCTTGCTGATCATGGCGCGGACGTGCTGAAGGTTGAGCCCAAGGGCGGTGCCTTCTTCGCCCATGACCTCAGCCGCAAGAGCTGGGACCGGTCGAAGCGCAGCGTCGAACTGGATGTGCGGGCGGCGGAAGGCCTCCAGTCTTTGCGCGGTCTGCTCGAAGGGGCGGATATCTTCATCCATGCGCTGGAGGAAGAGGATGCGGCGGCGCTGGGGCTGAACGGCGAGAGTCTGGCCCGCGATTTTCCTGAACTGATCGTCTGCGCGCTGACCGCCTATGGCGCGGACACGCCCTTTGCGGGGCGCCCTCATGGCGAATCCCTTGCCGCGGCGCTGCTCGGTACGATGATCGACCGATCCAGCAGCTTCCGGCCCGGACCCGTCTATCTCGGCCATCCGGCGTTGCATTATGGGCAGGCGTTTCTCGGCGTGATCGGCGCGCTGTCGGCGGTTCGCGCCCGCCGCCATATCGGCAAGGGCCAGCGGGTCGAAGCTTCGCTGCTGGACGCCATGATCGCCCAGTCGCCGATGAACAATTGGTGGCAGGAAGAAGGGATCAGCTACATCAAGGCGGGCGATTCCGGTGCGGTGGACCGCTTCGGGAAAACCCGGCTGGCGACCGGCATGTTTGAATGCGGCGACGGCCTCTATCTTCAGATGCACACGGGTGGGCAGGGCGGTTTCAAGGCGGCGATGGACGTGCTGGGCTTTGGTGACCGCATCCAGACCGTAACCGCGCCGGAAATGTCGGTGCCGCTGACCGACGATGAATATAATATTGCCCGCGTCGAGATTTTCGATGCCTTCAAGACCAGACCGCGCGCCGAATGGATTTCCCTGTTCCAGGCAGCGGACGTGGCGGCGCTCCCCGTGTTGGAGCCTGCCGAAGTGCTGCTCGACGATCAGGTGGAATTTGTCGGCCAGCGCATTGCGATGCCGGACAAGGACTTCGGCACCATCTATCAGGCCGCGCCCGCTGTGCGCATGGCGAACGCTCCAGCCCCCGCGCCGAGGCCAGCCCCGGAAGTGGGCGCGGACAATGACGCTCTGGCGAACCTGATTGCTCGCCGTCGCGCTACGCTCGCCGCCGACGGCAAGCCGCTCGACCGGCCGCTGGAAGGCATCAGGGTGGTGGATTTCTCCTCCTTCTTCGCGGTCGGCTATGGCGGGCGCCTGCTGTCGGATCTTGGCGCGGACGTCATCAAGGTGGAAACGCCCGGCGGCGACCAGATGCGTCCGTTGCCCGACTGTTTCGACGCGGCCCAGCGCGGCAAGCGCGACATTGTCCTCAATCTCAAGGACCCGGAAGCGTTGGCGGCTGCGCTCAAGCTGGTGGCGACGGCGGATGTGGTCACGCACAACCTCCGCCCCGGCAAGGCCGACAAGCTCGGCATCGGTTATGAGGCGCTGTCGAAACTCAACCCGCGCCTCATCTATGTCTATCTGCCCGGCTATGGCTCGAAGGGGCCGAAGTCGCTGCTCAAGAGCTTCGCGCCGCTCGTGTCGGGCTGGACCGGCCTGCTCTACGAAGGGGGCGGCGAGGGTAATCCGCCGACCCGCGCGGTGTTCGGCAATGAGGATTATAATAACGGCTTCCTCGGCGCGGCGGGCATTTTGATGGGTCTTGAACATCGCTCCGTCACCGGCAAGGGCGATTATATGGAGATACCGCAGCTTCATTCGAGCCTGTGGACGACCTCCGAACATTTCCTCGATGCCGACAGGAAGGTGGTCTACGGCTTCCGGCTGGACAAGGAGCAGGCGGGCTTCAACGCGCTCGACCGGATTTACAGGACCAGCGACGGCTGGCTTTGCATCAGTTGCCGGTCGGACGAGCGTTTTGCCGCGCTGGCCAAGGCCATGGGGCAGGAACAATGGCTGGGCGATCCCCGCTTCGCCACGGCGCGCGACCGTTCGACCCATGACGCGGCTTTGCTGGAGGTGCTCAAGCCACTCTTCGCAGGCCAGAGCAGCGAGGTGGCCCATGCGCTTCTCGAAGCCGCCGGAGCGCCGAGCGAAATCGCCCGCGAGACAAGCTGGGTCCGTGAAGCGCTCTGGCAGGACTGGGCGACGGCGAGCAACCGGGTGATCGAGAATTTCGACTCCATGTACGGCCATGTCCGCCAGTTCGGCAGCTTCATGCACTTCAGCCGTACCCCGAGCCTCGCCAAAGGCTCCGCGCCCCGTCTGGGCGAGCATACGCGGCAGATTTTGAGCGAGATCGGCTATTCGGACGCGGAGATCGATGCGCTCATCGAAAGCGGCAAGGCGATGCAGGCTGCGGACGTCAAGGGCCGCATCCAGTCGCGCGTTTCCGCCGCCTGACAGGAAAAAGACAAGAGAGGAACCGCCAAGGTGCAACTGAACCTTCGCTACGACATGAACCGCCCGGATTTCGGCGCGCCGCATCCCCTGCTCTACCGCACCGCCATCGAACAGGCGCAATGGGCCGATAAGCTCGGTTTCACGCAGGTGTTCCTGGCCGAACATCACGGCGCGGAGGGGGGCTATTGCCCGTCCTCCATGATACAGGCCGCCTCCATCCTGGGCGCGACGGAGAATATCGTCGCGCATCTTTCGGCGCTGGTGGTGACGATGCACGATCCGCTGCGGTTGGCAGAGGATCTGGCTGTGCTCGACAATATCGCGCCGGGGCGTGTCTGGCTGACGGCGGGCATGGGTTATCGGCCGCATGAGTTCGAGATGTTCGACCGCGACATCACCAAGCGGCTCGCCATCATGAACGAAGCGATGGCGACGCTGAAACATGCATGGACCGGCGAGCCTTTCGAATTTCACGGTCGCACGGTCCGGGTGACGCCTGCGCCAGCAACGCCGGGCGGTCCCAAAATCTACATGGGTGGTTCGACCGACAAGTCCGCCATCCGCGCGGCCAAGGGCGGTTATCAATATTTCCCCGGCCATCCCGACCTCTTCACCCTCTATAAGGAGGAGCGGGCAAAGGCGGGCTTCGGGCCGCCGGAGGAACTGCGCAAGCCTGCGGCGAGCTTCCTCTATGTATCGGACGACCCGGATCGCGACTGGCCTCTGGTGGCGCCGCATGTCGCCTATGCGACCAACACCTATGCCGAATGGGCCAAGGAACGCGGCACCGGCCAGACCCGCTATAACGCGGCGGAGACGGTCGAGGCTCTGAAAGCCATGCCCAATATCAAGGTGCTGACGCCGGACGAATGCTTCGCCTATCTGAAGGATCTGGGGCGCGGCACGGCGGTTACTTTCCACGCGCTGCTGGGCGGGCTCGATCCCGAAATTTCGTGGCGGAGCCTGCGCCTGTTCGAAAAGGACGTGCTGCCGCGCCTGAAGGCCGAACCGGGCTTGCTGGAAATGGCGGGAGAATGAGCATGGAAGCGCAAAATCGTCGCGGAACGCTGGCTGCCATGCTGGCCGTTCCCTTTGGTCTGGCGGCGGTAGGGCAGGCTTCGGCCGCGACCGTCAAGGGAAAGGGTAAGCCAATGGCAAGCGTGGCCGATCGTCTCGATGCGATCGAATCCAGACAGGCGATCACCGAACTGCTTTATGCCTATGCCCGCGCCAATGACCGGGCGGATGAAGCACTGATGAAGTCGCTGTTCTGGCCGGAATCGACCCACAAACATGGGAAGTTCGAGGGCAAATCGTCGGATTTCGTGGGCTTTGCCTTCAAGATCGTCTCAGGCCTCAAATATGCCTGCCATCACATTTCCAACGTTTCGGTCGAGGTGAAGGGGGATAGAGCCTTTTCCGAATGCTATTATTTCGCGCAACATCGCCGCGACCGGAAAGATGGCACGGGCGAGGAGGACCAGTTCTTCCAGGGGCGCTATCTGGACGATCTGGAACGGCGCAACGGTGAGTGGAAGATCATCCGCCGCCGGGGCCTGTCGGACTATACCTCCCCCGCATTCCCGTCGGAAACCACCTATGCGCAATGGCCCGCCGGGCAGCATAGCGAGAAATATCCGAACGACGATTATTACAGGATGCGTCAGCAATTCGAGGGAAGCTGATCTGCGCTTAGCCTGGCCAGTTCGCCAACGGCAGGCCCGCGACATCCGTTCGGGCCTTGACCACCATCCCGCTCGCCCGTGAGACAATATAAAGATCGCGCAGGTCCGCCCCGCCCCAGCACAGATTGGTCGGGCTGGAGAGCATTTTTCCTTCAGAATCATGCGCAATCTCCACCTTCCGGCCGTCCGGCGTAATGGCAACGATCCGGTTTGCGAAGGGCAGCGTTACCCAGAGATTGCCCGCCTGATCGAACGCGATACCGTCGCAATAGCCAAGGTCCGCGCGTTCCGATGCAGGCATGGCGCGAATGTCCTTCGCCTGTTGATCGGGCGCCACCACGCCCAGTTGCGGGCCATAATCCTGTGGATCGGTAAGTGACCCATCCGCTTGCCGCCGCCAGCGCCGGATGCGTCCTTCGGCGGTCAGGGAGGCATAGACATGGCGCTCTTCCCGATCGAGGCAGAGACCGTTCACCCCGCGTAGATCACGGGCGACAATGGACGCATGGCCGTCGGGCGCGCACCTGTAGATAAAGCCCGACGCTGTGGTCGTGCCGATATTGCCGATCGGTCCCCATGTGCTGTGCGTGCAGTAGATATCGCCATTGCGCGCCGTTGCCGGGCCGTTGGAGGCGACCAGTTGCCGGCCCTCCAGTTCCGAAACCAGTGTTTCGACCGTGCCCGTCGCGACGTCGATCCGCTGCAGCGGACCCGGCCCCTTGTTGAGCAGGCCCATATTGGCGACGATGACGCGGCCTTCGCGGTCGACCGCGACGCCATTGGGGGCGAGCGCCTTGCCGATCTGGCGGAGGGTGCCGTCATGTTCCAGCACGCCGATGGCGCCGCCGCCATTGGAGACGAACAGGCGGCCGTCGGGGCTGCTCGCTATGCCCTCGGGCGCGTCCAGATTGCCCCGGACCAGCGTGAAGTCGGTGACGCTGAGCGGTTTGGGCGGCGAGGGCTGGCCGATCCCTCCCGATCCCGCGCAACCGGCAAGGGCCATGGCCATCCCGCTCACCAAAAGCTCGCGGCGGCCCATTTCCATGACAGGTTCCTCAACCAATGGGCGCGAAGCCTGCAATCTTGTGGTCCCCCGCCTGCACCGGTTGAAACCTCAACCGCATCCCGCAGCGCGGTTCCATTCCCTCGGCTTCGACCAATAGCCCCGGCACGCGCACGCCCGGCGCGTCATCCGGTTCGAACAGGACCACGGTGAAGGGTACTTCCGCCTTGTGATCGCCGGGCAGCAGGCTGCGGATGACGGTGGTGAAGGTGTAGGCGCAGCCCTCTACCGAAACCGGGCGCCATTCCAGCACGGCGTCGGGCTTTCCGGGGATGACTTCGGGCGGATACCAAATCCATTCGCCCGTCTCGGCATCGGCGGTGATGCGCAGTTCGCCCGCTTCCAGTCCGTCATAATAGCCCTGGAACAGCGGGTCCTCGATCTTGGGAGGGTAAACCGGAATGCCCATGGATCAGCTCCGCGCCAAAATGGTGGTGGAATGATTGTTGCCGCCCAGCCCGGCCACGGCGCAGAGCTTCGCGTCCGGCACCTGCCGCTCGCCTTCCTGCCCACGCAACTGCCGCACCGCCTCGATCAGCAGGTTCATGCCGGGCACATAGCCGCCCGACATATGCCCGCCGCTGGTGTTGATCGGCATTCGTCCGCCCGGCATCCCATGCCCTGCTGCATAGAAGCGCGGCCCTTCGCCCCGCTCGCACAGGCCCAGCATCTCGGTCTGCACCAGCGCTGAGATGGTGAAGCCGTCATAGATTTGCGCCAGGTCCAAGTCCTTGGGATCGCAGCCCGCCATGGCATAGGCCAGTTTCGCCGATACCTCGCCGGGAAAGTCGTAGGTGCAGGGCGTCTGGGTGAACAGCACCCCCTGCGGCCAGTTGTTGAAGCCTAGTCCCAGCCCCTGCACGCTCACCACGGGATGGGGCATGTCGCGCGCTTCCTCAATGGCGCTCACCACATAGGCGCCGCCGCCATCGGTGGTGAGGCAGCAATCCGCCGCCCGCAATGGCGTCGAGATCATCGGCGACTGGCGATAGGCTTCCAAATCCATCGGATCGCGCCGCTGCGCGCTCGGCGTCAGCACCGCCCAGGCCCGATAGGTCATGGGGATCGCGGCCTGCTCCTCTTCCGTCATGCCATATTCATGGGCATAGCGGTTCGCCATGCTCGCGAAATAGGTGGGCTGGCCGAAGAAGCCGACCGGCATTTCGATCCCGGCCTTCTGCGGCTCGCGCGCATGGAAGCCATAGACGCCGCCGGGCTTGGTCGACTGGATCGCATAGGGCACCAACACATGCCGCGCCAGACCCGCCTCGATCGCCATTTGCGCCAGTTGCAGCGCCTGCCCCGAAGTGGCCGTGCCGCCGACGCTGTCGGTGGTGGCGCAGAAACGCTTCTCGCCCGCTCCTATCGCAAAGGCGACCTCGTCCGACCCATGCCCCGCATATTTGTTGGAGATATAGCCGTCGATGTCCTTCGGCGTCAGGCCCGCATCGGCAATCGCCGCGAGGCTGGCGCGGGTCATCATCTTCATGACTCCTTCCTCGCCTTTGCGCAGGAAGGGCGTTTCACCGACCCCGGTGATGGCGATGCGGTTTCCTCTGATCATGCGTCCTTGAACCCCTTGCCCTTGGCCACCAGCCGTTCGATCAATGGGGAGGGCTTGAATGCCTCGCCATGGGTGGCTTCGAGCGCCTTCAGCTTTTCGAGTACGGTCGGGAGGCCCTGCAAATCCGCCCAGAACATCGGGCCGCCACGATATTTCGGCCAGCCGTAACCGGTGATCCAGACGATATCGATATCCGACGCCCGTGACGCGATGCCTTCATCAAGAATACGCGCACCCTCATTCACCATGGCGAAGAGGATGCGGTCGTGGATTTCTGCGTCGCTCACCTCGCGCCGGGCGATGCCCTGCTTGGCAGCGAAATCCTCGATAACCTGCATGGCGATGGGGGAGGGCGTCTGCTTGCGGTTCTCGTCATAGTCATAATAGCCGCCCTTTGTTTTCTGCCCATGGCGGCCCATTTCATTGAGGATTTCCCGCACATTGGCGGAACTGGTCGCCTCGCGGGTCCAGCCGACGTCGAGCCCCACCAGATCGCGCATCTGGAAATGCCCCATGGCAAAGCCGAAGTCATAGAGTATCTTGTCCACGGCCCATGGCGTTGCGCCCTCCAGCACCAGCAGGTCCGCCTGCGTGTTGCGCGCAGCAAGGATGCGGTTGCCGACAAAGCCAAAGCCATTGCCCACCAGCACGCCGATCTTGCCGATGGTCTTGGCGAGTTTCATGGCGGTGACGGTGATTTCGGGTTTCGTATCCTTGGTGCGGACCACTTCCAGCAGTTTCATCACATTGGCGGGTGAGAAGAAGTGCAGGCCGCAGACGCTCTCCGGCCGGGAAGTGGCGACGGCGATGTCGTCAATGTCGAGATAGCTGGTGTTGGTGGCGAGGATCGCGCCGGGCTTGGCTATCCTGTCGAGCTTGCCGAACACTTCGCGCTTGACGTCGAGATTCTCGAAAACCGCCTCGATGATGAGGTCGCAGTCGGCCAGATCCTCCATCGCGACAGAGCCGGTCAGCAGGCCCATGCGGGTATCGACATCCTCGGGCTTCATCCTGCCCTTCTTCGCGGTGGTTTCATAATTGCCGCGAATGATGCGCAGGCCCCGGAACAGAGCCTCCTCATTCGTCTCCACAAGGGTCACGGGGATGCCGACATTGGCGAAGTTCATCGCGATGCCGCCGCCCATGGTGCCCGCGCCGATCACGCCGACCCTGGCGATGGGCAGAGCGGGCGTGTCGGCGGGAATGCCGTCAATCTTGGCCGCCTGCCGCTCCGCGAAGAAGACATGACGCTGGGCGGCGGACTGGCTGTCTTCCTGAAGTTCATTGAACAACTGGCGCTCATAGACCATGCCCTCGTCAAAGGGCTTTTCCAGCGCCCCCTCGATGCAGCGGATGATTGCTTCTGGAGCGTTGAAGCCGCGGAATTTCTTGGCATTGGCCTTTCTGAAATCCGCGAAGATTTCCGGCTTGCCGCGTGCTTCGTCCAGCTTTTCGGTGCGGTCGCGGACCTTGAGCAAGGGGCACTTTTCCTCCAGCACTCGGTTCGCAAAGGCGATGGCGTCGGCGCGCAGATTGCCCTCTGCCGCCAGTTCATCGACCAGCCCCATCTCCTTCGCGGCCTTTGCCCCGACCGGCGCGCCGGAGGTGATGAGATCCAGCGCCTTTTCGACCCCGACGATGCGCGGCAAACGCTGCGTGCCGCCGGCGCCCGGCAGCAGGCCGAGATTCACCTCCGGCAGCCCGCATTTGGCCGAAGGCACGGCAATGCGATAATGGGCCACCAGCGCCAGTTCCAGCCCGCCGCCCAGCGCCGTGCCATGGATGGCGGCGATCACTGGCTTGGTGGCGTTCTCCACGACCAGTTGGAGGTTGCGCAGGGTCGGCTCGACAGGCGGCTTGCCGAATTCGGTGATGTCCGCCCCGGCGAAGAAGGTGCGCCCCTCGCAGATCAGCACCATCGCGCCCACGCTGCTGTCGCCGATGGCGGTCTGTACCGCGCCCGCGACGCCCTGCCGCACGGCATTGGAAAGCGCGTTCACCGGCGGCGAGTTGACCGTGATGACCGCGATGGGGCCTTCCACCTCATAGGTGACGACGTCATTGACCTTCATTCAAGCCTCTATGTGTCTGGGCGCCCGGCCTGGCGGCGGCTTGCGCGGCCAGAACCTCGCGGGCGCGTTGGCGGAAATAATGTTGCAGACCTTCGATCTCGACGTCGGTCAGTTCCTCGAAGCGCGGCATGCCTCGTTCGCGCAGGATGCCCTTGTGCAGCACGTCCTTGAAGCTGGCGGTATCCAGCGGCACGCCCGACTGGAGCAGGTCCGGCGCCATGCCGCCCGACACCGCATTGGCGCCGTGACAGATGGAGCAACGCTGTCCGAAAACGCCTGCGCCGATGGTGGCTTTGGCCGGATCGACGGCGAAATCGGGCATGTCGATGACCGGCGTTTCGACGGGTTGGACTGGTGGCAAGGCAGCCTTCCCATCTAGCGCGAAGGTGAGGACGCGCCATTGTTGGGTGCGGTAATTCCACTCATGCCCCGTGCCGGTGGCGCTGGGGAAACGTGCCCCTGCGATCACCGTCACATATTGCCTGCCGCGCGCCTTGTAGGTGATCGGCTGCGCCATCACCGCCGTCTGCGCGTCGAAGGACCAGAGCGGCTTCCCGCTTTTCGCGGCATAGGCGACGAACTTGCCCACCGCATTGCCCTGAAACAGCAGATTGCCTGCCGTGGTCGCCGTGCCGCCGCCGCCCCTTATGCCCTGCATCGGCACGCGCCAGGCCTCGCTCTGCGTCACCGGATTCCAGGCGAGGAGGAAGCTGGTTGCGGGTCGATCCGGCACCACGCCCGGAGGCGGCGCGCCGGTGCCAGTGCTGAGCCGCTGGCCATTCAGATGCTTCCAGCCCTGAAAGGGTTCAGCCGTGTCGATATAGACGCGGCCCTGATCCATGGTCGGGATATAAACAAGGCCCGTCCCCGGATTGAACGACATCGCCTCGATATTATGCGCACCGAAGGGGGAGGGGTAGACGATCGCCGCTTTTCCGTCCGGATAGCGCGCCGCCGGATTTTCGATCGGCCGTCCGCTCTTGATGTCGATGCCGCTCGCCCAGTTGACCGGCACGATATTGCGGGCGGAGATCAGCTTCCCCGTCGCCCGGTCAATCACATAGAAAAAGCCATTCTTCGGCGCGTGCATCAGCACATCGCGCTCTTTCCCCCCGATGGTGAGCCGGGTCAGCTCCATATCCATCGCGCTGTTGAAGTCCCATGTCTCGCCGGGATTGGTCTGATAATGCCAGACATATTCGCCCGTATCCGCGTCCAGCGCGACGATGGAGCAGAGGAACAAATTGTCCCCGCCCCCCGGCGACCTGATCTTCCGGTTCCACGGAGAACCATTGCCGACCCCGATATAGATGCGGTTATATTTGGGGTCATAGGCCATGGCGTTCCAGGCCGTCCCGCCGCCGCCATATTTCCACCATTGCCCGGTCCAGGTCTTGGCGGCCATCGCCATCGCCTTATTCTCGAAACCCAGCTTCGGGTCGCCCGGCACGGTATAGAAGCGCCAGAGCTGCTTCCCCGTCTGCTGGTCATAGGCGGTCACATAGCCCCGGACCGGCGCGAAGTCCGCCCCGCCATGGCCAATGATCACCTTGCCCTTGAACACCCAGGGCGCGCGGGTGACATAGCGCTCGTCATCCTTGCCGATGGTCTGCGCGGTCCAGACGGGATGGCCGGACCGGGCGTTGATCGCGATCAGGCGGCCATCGATGGTCCCGGTAAAGACCATGCCATTGTCATAGGCGATGCCTCTGATGCCCCAGGCGGCGCGCATCTTCTGCCCGGCGACCTTCCAGCTTTGCGGATCATAGGTCCACAATTCCCGCCCGGTCGCGGCATCCAGCGCATGAATGACGCTGTAGCCCGAGGCATAATAGACGATGCCGTCCACCGCGATCGGCGCGGACAGGCTCGCCCCGCCGCTGGTGATGTCATGATACCAGGCGAGCTTCAGCTTCCCGACATTGCCATCATTGATCTGCGTGAGTGGGCTATAATGGTTCTCATCGATGCCGCCATAGCCGGGCCAGTCGCTGCCATCGCGTTTCGCCACACCCGAGGGCGCGCAGGCGGCGAGCAATAATAACAAGGGCAGGACAAAACGCATGAAGCTCAACCCCCGATGGTGCGATCAGAAGGCCAGAAGCGCTGGCGCAGCGCCTTCTTATTGACCTTGCCCATGACGGTGCGGCCGATGTCGTCGACCATCTCATAGCCACGCGGGCATTTGTAACCAGCGAGGTTCGCCCGGCAGAAGGCGTTGAGTTCTTGCGGAGTCGGCGGATCGCCCGCATCCTTGGGAATGACCAGCGCCCGCGCTTCCTCGCCCATTTCGGCATTGGGCGCGGCGACCACGGCGACGTCCGCCACCTTGGGATGGCGCAGCAGCACATGTTCGGACTCGGCGGGATAGATGTTCACCCCGCCGCTCACGATCATGTCCGACACGCGATCGGTGATGAAGAGATAGCCCTCCGCATCCACATAACCCATCTCGCCCAGCGTAAAGACGCCCGGCGAGATATGGGCAGCGGCGGTCTTTCCCGGGTCGCCGCGATAGACGATGCCATGGCCGCTGGTGTCGCGGAAATAGACCTGCCCGACCTCATTCGGTCCCAGCAATTGCCCATCCTCGCCATAAATCTCCGTCTGGAAGGGCGGGAGCGCCTTGCCCACGGACCCCGGCCGCTCCAGCCATTCCTGCGAAGTGATGAAGGTGGTCGACCCCGCCTCGGTCCCGCCATAGGCCTCCACCAGCACCGGCCCGAACCAGTCGATCATCGCCTGCTTCACCGCACGGGGACAGGCCGCGCCGGTGTGGGCGAGGCGCTGGATGCTCGACACATCATATTTGGCGCGCACCTCTTCGGGCAGTGCCAGCATCCGCTGGAAATGGGTGGGCACCATCACGGAGCCTGCGACCCTATATTTCTCGATCAGCGCCAGCGTCTGTTCCGCGTCGAAATGCTCGACTGTGATGAGGCTCATGCCGCCAAACACATTGCGCGCCATGCCAAGCGGCCCGGTATGATAAAGCGGCCCCACCGCAATGCCCGGCGAAGGCGTGATCTTGGGCCGGATCGCTTCGGCCAGAGCCTTTACCGTAGCGACGCGCGGAAAATAGGGGGGTGGCGTCTCGGTCGCCTTGGGCCGCCCGGTCGTGCCCGACGTGTAATGGAGATGCGGCAGGGGCGGCACTTCGGGATCGGGTTCATCGGTCGAAGCGGCGGCGATCCAGTCTTCCCAATGGATGACGCCCTCCCGATCCGGACAACGCCAGCCGATCACCGTCTTGACGCCAGCCTCTGCGGCGGCGGCCAGCCCGGCCTCCATCGTTTCCGGCCCGACGAGCAACGCCACCGCACCGCTGTCCTTCAAAATATAGGCTGCCTCCGAAGGCGTCAGGTGAAAGCTCACCGGCACGCTCGAAATGCCCGCTTCCAGACAGGCGACATAGGCGATGACCGTCTCGGCGCTGTTGGGCGCGAATACCGCCACCCGCCGCTCGGTCAGGTCAAGGCCATTCAGCGCATTGGCCGCCCGGTTGAGCAACTCGTCCAACTGGTGCCAGTCATAAGTCACCCGCTCATCGGCAAGGGCGAGTTGGTCGCGACGCGCGGGATCGACCCCGCTTAGGCTCAAAGACATCAAACGTCCTTTCGGGAAGCAATGGCGGGCGCCAGATAGCGCAGCGCCATGCGGAAGGAGATCAAGGCGATCACCGAACAGACCGTCACCACGACGGCGAGCGACTGCCCCAGCGCGCCCTCGTCATGGAACACATATTCGGTCAGCGCCGCGACGATCGCTGGCCCCGCGCCGAGGCCGAGAATGGTGAAGACGAACAGGAAGAATGCCAGCATCCGCGCCCGGATCGTGGCGGGAGCGATCAGCCCCATGACCGACGACACATAGACCATGAACGGCACGGTGATGAACTGCGCCACGCAATAGCAGGCGAGGAACACATAGACGTTGGTGGCGAAGAACATATAGCCGACGACCGGCAGGAACCCCAGGATCAGCCAGCCATAGAAGCGCAGATGCGCGTCCTTCATGCCGCCCGCGAACAGACGGTCGACGATCCAGCCATTCACCACCAGCGACACGGCCGACACAATGTTCATCATGCTGAGCGCCAGCCCATATTGCACTGGTTTCCAGCCGAAATGCCGCTCGATATAGGCGGGCACCCAGTTGGTCATCGAATAGCCGCACATGGCAAGGCAGGAGGTGCCCAATAGCATCAGCGCCAGCAGCTTCCAGTTGCGTGAAACGAAGGCCCGGATTTCCCCCGAAGCGGCGACGGAGGCCGCGCCCGGCAGCTTCTTGCGGCCCGGATCAGGAAAGGTGAACAGCAGCAGCGCGAAGATGATCCCCGGCAGGCCGACCATCATCATGACGAGCTGCCACGGCTGGGCCGGGCCATGAAAGGGAATGTGGATGCCGGTATGCGCCGCCGCAAAGGCAATGGCGACGCCCCCCAAGGCAAAGGCGGTCGCCGACCCCACCTTGCCCGCCATCTGAAAGGTCGAGGTCGCCCGCGTCAGCAGATGCGGCGGGAAGGCATCGGCAATCAGCGAATAGGCGGCAGGCAGCAGCGCGGCCTCGCCCACGCCCACGAAAATCCGCCCGATCAGCAAAGCCTTATAGGTCTGCGCGAACCCGCAAGCCGTGGTCGCAATCCCCCAGATCACCACGCCGCCAAAGATGATCCAGCGCCGCGAAAAACGATCCGCAGCCCAGCCGAGCGGCAGCCCGAAAATCGCATAGAAGATCGCAAAGCTGGTCGAAGTGATCATGCTGATCTGCACATCGGACAGCAGCAGATGCGCCTTGATCGGCGTCACCAGCATCGACACGATTAGCCGGTCGACCCAGCTCAGCACATATAGCCCGAACAGAACCGCCACCATCCACCAGCTTGTTCCCAATCGACTGGCTTGGTCGGTCTGGTTCTGCGTACTCATCAGCATGATCCTCGCCTTTCCGGTTAGAGCGCGATGCGCTCTCGTCTTCGTTGCCGCATCCCGGTTCGCGCAAAACCGGTTCCCACTTTTGCGCTGGATGCTCCGGCTTACCGCACCGGCAGTTCGTTGAGTTCAGCGATCTTGAGCTTGCCAAGCTGCGCCATATGTACCTCGTCCGGCCCATCAGCGAAGCGCAGGTAACGCGCGTTCATGAAGGCGGCGGCAGGCGGGAAATCGCTCGAAATGCCGATGCCGCCAAACACCTGCATGGCGCGATCCGCGACCGTCTGGGTCATGCGCGGAGCGACGATCTTGATGGCGGCGATCAGGTCCTTGGCGACCTTGTTGCCATAGCGGTCCATCGCATCGGCGGCCTTCAGCGTCAGCAACCGCGCCTGCTCGATCTCGCAGAAGGAGAGGGCGATGTCCTGCCGAATGCTCCCCTGATCCGCGAGCTTGCGGCCGAAGGCGACCCGGTTGTTCACCCGCCGCGCCATATATTCCAGCGCCCGCTGCGCCTGCCCGATGAGCCGCATGCAGTGATGGATGCGACCCGGCCCAAGGCGACCCTGCGCGATCTCGAACCCGCGCCCTTCGCCAAGAATGAGGTTCGCCTTGGGCACGCGCACATCCTTGAACAGCATCTCGGCATGGCCGCCGGGCGAATGCACCGCGTTCAGCACATCGAGCGGTCGGATGATCTCGATGCCGGGCGTACCGGCGGGGATGAGGATCTGCGAATGCTGCTGGTGACGCGGCCCGTCATTGGGCGTCTTGCCAAGCAGGATGAACAGCTTCGTATTGGGATCGAGCGCGCCCGAAATCCACCATTTCCGGCCATTGATCACATAATCATCACCATCCGCGATGATGGTGGTGGAAACATTGGTCGCGTCCGAGGAGGCGACCTCCGGCTCCGTCATCACATAGGAGGAACGGATCGTGCCATCGAGCAGCGGCTTCAGCCACTTCTCCTGCTGTTCCGGCGTGCCATAGCGGGCCAGCACTTCCATATTGCCCGTATCCGGCGCGGAGCAGTTGAAATATTCCGACGACCCGATCACGCGGCCCATGATCTCGGCCAGCGGCGCATATTCCAGATTGGTTAAACCTGGACTCCATTCGCCATATTCATGCGGCAGGAACAGGTTCCACAGACCGGCTTCCTTCGCCTTGGCCTTGATCTCTTCCGTTCCCGGCCAGCGCTTCCACAGGTTCGCCGGATCATGGTGGAAATGGTCACGCTCCTTCTCGATCGGATAGACATGCGCGTCCATGAAATCGATGAGCTGCGCCCTCAGCGCCTTCACCTTGTCGGAATATTCGAAGTCCATGGGATGATCCTTCTTGGAAAAATTCAGGTGAGCGTGAGGCCGCCATCGACGACCAGAGTCTGCCCGCAAATATAACCGGAGAGGGGAGAAGCGAGGAACAGCGCCACGCCCGCCATTTCCTCGACCGATCCGAAGCGCCCCAACGGAATCTTCGCCAGCGCACGGTTCCGTCGCTCGTCATTGTCCATCGTCACCTTGGTCATCTTGGTGTCGACCAGACTGGGCGCGATACCGTTGACGCGGATGCCGTCGCCCGCCCAGGCAATCGCCAGCGCCCGCACCAGATTGACCGCGCCCGCCTTGGACGCCGCATAGGCGGGATTGCCGAAGGTCGCCTTGAACGCGCCGATGGAACTGACGACGATGATCGATCCCTTGGCGGCGGCGAGCGCTTCCCGGCACAGGTTGGAAATATGAAGGATGGAGTCGAGATTGACCGCCATCACCTTGTTCCAGCCCTCGGCCTCAAACTCCTGCCGCCGGTAGAGCACCGCCCCCTGCGAATGGATCAGCACGTCGAGCCTGTCGAAAGGCACCGGCGCCGCCGCGATCGCCGCCGCATCGCTGACATCGACCTGAGTATAGCCGACGCCTTCCAAATCGGAGCCTTCCTCGCCCGCATAATCCGCCGCGCTGGCTCGCGTGCCCCAGACATGGACCTGCGCGCCGCGCTGGCGGAAGGCTTGGGCCATGCCGTTGCCGATGCCGCTCGATCCGCCGACCACCAGCACCGTCTTTCCGGTGAAGTCGAGTTCGTTGGTCAAAGGAAATTCCCTCTCATATTTGTCAGCGGATCAGCGCTTCGGCGCGCTCGAAAAGATGAATGGCCCGGCCGTGGAGTTTGTCGCCGGTCTCGCGCGGCGCCTTCCCGGCGCAGGCGCGGGCGTAAGTGCCCTCCAGCAGGATGCCGAGCTTGTAGCAGGCCAGCACATGATACCAGTCAACCGCCGACAGATCGCGCGCCGACCCTTCCGCATAGCGCGTCACCAACTCACCAGCGGTCGGAAATCCCTCCCACGGCGTAACCGATACGGTACTTTCCGATTTTCCATCCGGCCAAGTCGCGAGTACCCAGCCAAGGTCCAGCAGCGGATCGCCAATCGTCGCCAGTTCCCAGTCGATGATCGCCGCCAGCTCCGGTCCATCCGGCCGATACATCACATTGGCGAGATGATAGTCGCCATGCATGATGCCGGGTTTGAACCGCTCTGGTCGATGCCGCTCCAGCCAGTCCCCGACCGCCGCAACCGAAGGCAGCACCTCTGGTCCCGTCCAACCATCAAATTCGGCATAGCCAGCCAGTTGCGAGCGCCAGCGATCCACCTGCCGCCCCAGAAAATTCTCCGGCTTGCCGAAATCGGCCAAGCCCAACGCTTCATGATCCAGTGCCCCCAAGGCCGCGATCCCGTCCACCAGCGCCAATCCCATGACATGGCGCATATCCGACGAACTGGCATGCGGTTCCGGCAACTGCCCGACCGGATTGAAGCCATTCACCGGCTCCATCAGATAGAAGGCGACGCCCAGCACGCTCTCGTCGCCACAATCGGCGATCAGCGCCGGATGCGGCACCGCCGTCCCGGCCAGCGCACGCAGCACGCGAGCCTCCCGCCGCATCGTCTCATTGCTGTTCGGGCGGGGGTGCGCAGGCGGACGCCGGAACACATAATCGCGCCCGTCACGGCTGAAGCGCAGCAGGATATTCTGCGTCCCTCCCGCAAGCGGCGTCACGTTGGTCAGCGGACCGGAGCCAAGCCCCTGATCCGTCATCCACGCCGCCAGCGACTCGATGTCGACCGCTGATTCCACTTAGACATCCCTCACTTTTTTCGACTGTTGGATCGTTGATTAGATCAAGTGGATAATGCACTTGACGAACCCGCTTGGCAATGAGAAAAATGCACACATGGTCAGACTTCAACTCGCCAAGGCCGATGAAGTGGCTCGCAGCACGGCTGCAGAGCAATTGAAGAAAGTCGCCCTGCGCCTGTTCGCGGAACGGGGCGTCGATGGCGTGACCGTGCGAGAAATCGCGGCGGCGGCGGGCCAGAAAAATCACGGCGCGGTCGGCTATTATTTCGGGTCCAAGGAAGCGCTGGTCCGCGCCATCGTTATGGACGGAGCGGTAGCGCTGGACCGGGAGCGCAATGCCGCGCTCGATTCGCTGGAGGGGCAGGGCGGTCCGCGCACGATCCGCGAGGTCGTCGATGTCCTGATCCGCCCAGTCATTGCCTTGCCGGATGAACATTATGTGCAGTTCATCGTCATCTTCGCCATGACCCACAGGGACATGATGCTGGATGCCATCGATCCCGCATGGAACAGCGCCTATGGCCGGTGCCTCGACCATTTGCGCAAGTTGATGCCGCATCTGCCGGCGGCCATTCAAAATCAGCGTTTCGTGTTCATGGGGGCTTATATCAGTGCCGTCCTGTCCGCGCGGCAACGTGCCCTTGTGGATCATAGTCGCGACCATCCCATGTGGGGCAATGATGCGAGCCTGGAGCATTTCGCCCAATCGCTCGTCGCCTTGCTGGCTGCGCCGATTGACCTGCCGCTGGAAATGTTGGCTGATATTCCCAGGAAAGAGGGTTTTGGGCTTGAACGCCCCGGCCCGGTGGGTTGAAGTTAAAGCCCGTTGCCGCCAAAAAAGAAGAAGATGGGATAGGATTCTACGAATGGCTGGAGAGTTTTTTGGATCAAAGGCGATGAATGCGTTTTTGGAAGCGCCCTTGCCTGATCTTCTTCTTGCGGCCTCTGGGCTGCGTGATGAGGGGCATGGCCGGGTTCAGAGCTGGTCGCGCAAGGTGTTCATCCCGCTGACGCAGCTCTGCCGCAATCTCTGCCATTATTGCACCTTTTCCCAGCCGCCGCGTCCGGGCGAGAACGCCTATATGACCCGCGAGGAGGTGCTGGCCGTCGCCCGTGCAGGCCAGGCGGCGGGCTGCACCGAGGCGCTGTTCACGCTGGGCGACAAGCCGGAACTGCGCTTCGCCGCCGCCCGTGAAGAACTGGCGCGGCTCGGCCATGCCACGACCATCTCCTATCTCACCGAAATGGCCGCGCTGGTGCGCGACGAAACCGGGCTGCTGCCGCATATCAATGCAGGCGTCATGACCCGTGAGGAGATGGCCGCGCTTCGCCGCGTGTCGGTGAGCCAAGGCCTGATGCTGGAGTCCGTGTCCGATCGCCTCTGCCAGAAGGGCGGCGCGCATTACCGCTCGCCCGACAAGGAACCGGCGGCGCGCCTCGAAACCATCCGCCTCGCGGGCGAACTGCAAATTCCCTTCACCACCGGCATATTGATCGGCATCGGCGAAACCCGCGCAGAGCGGATCGAAGCGCTTAAAGCCATTCGCGACCTGCACGAACGCTACGGCCATATTCAGGAGGTGATCGTCCAGAATTTCCGCGCCAAGGAGCGCACGGTGATGGCCCATGCGCCTGAGCCGGACATGGACGAACTGCTTTGGACCATTGCCGCCGCCCGCCTGATCCTGGGGCCGCAGATGAACATTCAGGCGCCGCCCAATCTCTCGGCGTCTGACTTCCCGCGCCTGCTGTCGGCCGGGATCAACGATTGGGGCGGCGTCTCGCCGGTCACGCCCGACCATGTGAACCCTGAGGCCCCCTGGCCCGAAGTCGAGCGCCTGCGCATGGCGACCGAAGGCGAAGGGAGGATGCTGGTTGCGCGCCTGCCGGTCTATCCGGCCTATGCGCAGGATAATGCCCGCTGGCAGGACGCTGCGATGGTGCGCGACATCCTCGCCCATGCCGATGCGGAGGGCTTCGCCCGCGAGGACAGATGGTCGCCGGGCATCGCGCTGGAGCCCCGCGTCACGCGTCCCTCGACCCTGCCGGTCGACCCGAAGATCGCCGCCATCGTCAAGCGCGCCATGGCGGGTGAACTGCTGGCAGAGGAGGAGATCACGACCCTCTTCTCCGCCCGCGAAACCGACCTTGAACATATTTGCGACAGCGCCGACGCCTTGCGCGAACAGGTGATGGGTGACGAGATCACCTATGTCGTCAACCGCAACATCAACTACACCAATATCTGCGCCTATAAATGCAGCTTCTGCGCCTTCTCCAAGGGCGACAAGGCGGAGGAACTGCGCGGCAAACCCTATGACCTCGACCTCGAAGAAGTCATCCGCCGCACCCGCGAGGCATGGGAACGCGGCGGCACCGAGGTCTGCCTGCAAGGCGGCATCCACCCCCATTATACCGGCGACACTTACATCAATCTCGCCAAAGCGGTTCGCGCCGCCGTGCCGGAGATGCACATCCACGCCTTCTCCCCGCTGGAAGTGTCACAGGGCGCCGCGACCCTTGGCCTGACGGTCGAACAATTCCTCCTCCGCCTGAAGGACGCCGGCCTCGACACGCTTCCCGGCACGGCGGCGGAAATCCTCGACGAAGAAGTCCGCGCGCAAATCTGCCCCGACAAGCTCAACACCGAGCAATGGCTGGAGGTGGTCGAAACCGCGCATAAGGTCGGCTTCACCACCACCGCCACCATCATGTTCGGCCATGTCGACACCCCCCGCCATTGGGCGCGCCACCTGATCCGCATCCGCGACCTCCAGCGCCGCACCGGCGGTTTCACCGAGTTCGTGCCGCTGCCCTTCGTCCATATGGAAGCGCCCATGGGCCTGCGCGGAGAGGCGCGCCATGGCCCGACCTTCCGCGAAGTCCGCCTGATGCACGCCGTCGCCCGGCTCGCGCTGCACCCGCATATCCGCTCGATCCAGACCAGTTGGGTGAAGCTTGGCCCCGAGGGCGTGAAGGCCTGCCTCACTTCGGGCGCCAACGACCTTGGCGGCACGCTGATGAACGAGAGCATCTCCCGCGCCGCCGGCACCCAGCACGGTCAGGAAATGCCGCCCGCCGCGATGGAGGCGCTGATCCGCTCGCTCAGCCGCACCCCGCGCCAGCGCAGCACGGCCTATGGCGCGGTGACGCAGGACATTCACGACCGCGGCATGGCCGCTGAGGAACTCACGCCGATGATCCTCACGCCCCCGCGCAAACGCCGGAAAGAACAGGAGAGATTTGAATATGCAGAATGACACTCTGGCGAGCATCGCCGTCCTTGGCGGCACCGGCAAGGAAGGCGGCGGCCTCGCGCTCCGCTGGGCGCATAAGGGCCACAAGGTCATCATCGGCAGCCGCACCGCCGAGCGCGCGCAGGAAGCCGCCGCCCAGATGAACGAGATATTGGGCAACGGCACCATCACCGGCGCCGCCAACCCGGAAGCCGCCGCGCAGGCCGATATCGTCGTCCTCGCCGTGCCCTATGCCGCGCAGCAATCGACGGTGAAGGATGTCGAACCCGCGCTGGCGGGCAAGATACTGATCGACGTGACGGTGCCTCTGGTCCCGCCCAAGGTCAGCCGCGTGCAACTCCCCGAAGGCGGCTCAGCCGTCGAAGCCGTGCAGAAGATGCTGGGCGAGGGGGTGCGCGTCGTTTCCGCCTTCCAGAATATCAGCGCTCATCACCTCACCAAGCTGGATGAGGAGATTGAATGCGATGTCCTCGTCTGCGCCGACGACAGCGAAGCCGCCGACATGGTGGTCGCGCTCGCGCAAGAGATTGGCCTGCGTGCATGGAATGCCGGGCCGTTGTGCAATTCGGTGGTGGCCGAAGGACTGACCTCCGTCCTCATCGCCCTCAACCGCAAATATAAGGTCCCCGGCTCCGGAATCCGCATCACCGGCGTCTGACAGGAGAAAAATAAATGGCTGAAGCCTATATCGCGGCCGTCGCGCGCAGCGCTGGCGGCAAGCGTGGCGGTCGCCTTGCCGCCGTCCACCCCGCCGATCTGGCGGGCAAAGTCCTCGCAGGGCTGGTCGAACGCTCGCGGATTGACCCCGCCGCCGTCGAGGATGTCATCATGGGCTGCGCCTGCCCCGGTGGCGAGCAGGGCGCGAACATCGCCCGCAACGCCGTCCTCGCCAGCGGCCTGCCGGAATCCGTCCCTGGCACCCATGTCGACCGCCAATGCGGCTCCTCGCAACAGGCGCTGCACTTCGCCGCCGCCACCGTCATGTCCGGCGTGCAGGACGTGGTGATCGCAGCGGGCGTCGAAAGCATGACCCGCGTACCCATGGGTCTGCCGTGGACGCTGCCCGCCAAACATGGCTTCGGCACTTATCGCAGCCCCGGCATCGAAGCGCGCTATCCCAACCAGCCCTTCAGCCAGTTTGGCGGCGCGGAAATGCTGGCCAAGAAATATGGCCTCAGCCGCGAAGTCCTCGACGCCTATGCGCTTGAAAGCCACCGCCGCGCCACCGCCGCCACGCAGGCAGGCAAGTTCGACGCCGAAATCATCCCCCTCGAAGTCGTGACCCCGGAGGGCGAAACCGTCCTCCACACAATCGACGAAGGCATCCGCTTCGACGCGACCCTGGAAAAGATCGCCAGCGTCAAGCTGCTGACCGAGGGCGGCGTGATCTCAGCCGCCAATGCCAGCCAGATTTGCGACGGTGCCGCCGCGTTGCTGGTGGTCAATGAACGCGGGCTCAAGGCTCATGGCCTGACGCCGCTCGCCCGCATCCATGAGATGACCGTGCTGGGGCACGATCCCGTCATCATGCTCGAAGCCCCGATCCCCGCGACGGAAAAGGCGCTGGCGAGAGCCGGCATGAAGCTCGCCGACATCGATCTCTATGAAGTCAACGAGGCCTTCGCCCCAGTCCCGCTGGCTTGGGCGCAGGCGTTGGGAGCCGACCCGGCAAAACTCAACGTCCACGGTGGCGCGATTTCACTCGGTCATCCGCTCGGCGGGTCTGGCGCGAAGCTGATGGCGACGCTGGTCAGCGCTCTCCACGACCGGGGTGGCCGCTACGGTTTGCAAACCATGTGCGAAGCAGGCGGTATGGCCAACGTCACCATCATCGAACGGCTCTGACACGTTGCTTGAGCGGCGCAGGATGATCGATGATCGATCCGGCGCCGCCGAATTTAGCGCCCTCATGAAAATGAGCCTGGCTTTCGTCGGCTCTCCTCCCCGCAATTACCGGGATTGCGGCCACAATGCCGTGCAACGACATGGTGCTTCAAAGGCGCGTTGAAATTCCCTGGGAACCGATTGCTCGGCTAACTCGTTCATCTTGCAGAAAGAAATGAGAAATTGGAGAGGGCGATGGACGATGCGCTAAAGCCTCATGCCATGTTCGGCATTCTGTTCGGCCTGTTGATGTCGATCGAAATCTGGTGCTTCGCCGCGATCCTCGTAAAGGCATTGGCCTGACCGGAGCGGCGAGAGGTGGTGAGCCCTGCTGGATTCGAACCAGCGACCTACTGATTAAAAGTCAGTTGCTCTACCGACTGAGCTAAGGGCCCTCATGTTTTGAGGTTCGCACGCACTAGAGGCGGCGATGCGGATGGTCAACCTCCAGAAATCGCTTTTCGTAATCGGACGAGCAATTGACGTATCGAAAGGCCGGAAACAGGGTCGCGCCAGTGCGGAATGATGGCGCAAAGGGGCTTCAACACGAAATCTCTCTGCCGAAAAGCCGGATGGGGGATATGCAGCGATCGGCTGTTCCATCGCCCGCCTGACCAGAAGATGATGTCGATGTCGATGCTGCGCGCGCCCCAGCGTCTGAATCGGCGGCGGCCAAGCGATCGTTCGATCTCCTGCAATCGGGCCAGCATCATATCGGGTGGCAAGTCACTTTTCACGATCAGCGCGCCATTGGCGAAGACCCGGCGTGAAGGTCCGACAGGCGGCGTGGTCAATACGGGCGCCACGGCCTGAACGGCGCCCAGCGCGCCGATCCTCTCCACCGCTGCATCCAATATCCGGGCAGGCGCGAGTTGCGCCGACAATGGCCGGTTCGATCCCAGCGCCAGCGCATAAAGGTGAGGAATGCTTGTCTTGGCCATGATGCAGCGCCTATCGGGTCTTCATGACGCTGCAAAGCCCCATCCCGCACACCGAACCGCCCCATGATTGCGGGCTCTGTCCCCGCCTTGTCGCTTTTCGCAAGGAATGCCGGGCGGAGCATCCCGACTGGTGGAACGCGCCGGTGCCGTCCTTTGGCGACCCGGCGGGACGAATTGCCATTGTCGGCCTTGCCCCAGGCAAGAACGGCGCCAACCGCACTGGCCGTCCGTTCACCGGTGATTTTGCAGGCGACCTGTTGTTTGCCACGCTCGGCAAATTCGGCCTGACAGAAGGCAGTTATGACGCGCGGCCGGACGATGGGCTGGCCCTGCGCAACATCATCATCGTCAACGCGGTGAAGTGCCTGCCGCCGCAGAACAAACCGCTGCCGGAGGAAATCCGCAACTGCCGCGCTTTTCTGAAGCCCACGGTCGCGGCGCTTCCCCATGCCCGCGTCTTCATCGCCCTTGGCCAGATC
Organism: Sphingobium sp. EM0848; assembly: GCF_013375555.1. Classification (NCBI taxonomy): domain Bacteria; kingdom Pseudomonadati; phylum Pseudomonadota; class Alphaproteobacteria; order Sphingomonadales; family Sphingobiaceae; genus Sphingobium; species Sphingobium sp. EM0848. The sequence continues at coordinate 1,399,340 of NZ_JABXWB010000001.1, read as the reverse complement.
GCGCACCAGTCAACAGTCAAGTCGTTGGGCGGCAAGCTACCCAAGGCGCGCTTCGCTCATCTTGCCGAGCATCGCATGCCCGACGGCCGGATCGTGATCGACAGCTATCACTGCTCCCGATACAATCAGAATACCGGCCGTCTGACGGCGGAAATGTTCGAAGCCGTCTTTGCCCGCGCCCTGACGCTCAGCAAATAAGGCGATCGATCAGCGGATGAGATAGTCGAAATAGGCGCCGTCCGGCGGCCCGTCGAGCGCGGCCATCATCGGCGCGAACAGGCCCTTGTCCAGCACCGCGCCGGCCGCCTTGTGCGCGTCTATATCGGCCCATTTCTCGATGAAGACGAATCGCCGCTCATTGCCAAGGTCGCGCAGCATTTCCACGCCTTCGCAGCCGGGCAGGGGGCGAACCGCATCCGCCACCGCGCGTAGGGCGGTTTCCAGTTCGGCGTCCATGCCTTCCTTCGCGTGCATGATATAGTGGCGGGCAACGGTCATCGTCTCTCTCCTGCTTGTTAGATGTCCTGCGCGATCCGTGTATAAAGCTCCGGCCGCCGGTCGCGGAAGAAGCCCATGCCGGCACGATGCATCCTGGCCTGCTCCAAGTCCAGCGTCGCCACCAGCGCGCCATTGTCCTTCGCATCAGCCTCCGCAGCGAAATCGCCCCACTGGTCGGTGATGAAGCTGTGGCCGTAGAATTTCTGCCCGTCTTCCTCACCGATGCGGTTGGCGGCGATCACCGGCATGCAGTTGCTGACCGCGTGACCGATCATTGCCCGGCGCCACATGCGGCTGGTATCAAGGTCGGCATCATAGGGTTCGGAGCCGATGGCGGTCGGGTAGAACAGCATCTCCGCCCCCATCAGCGCCATGACCCGCGCGGTTTCGGGATACCATTGGTCCCAGCAGATGCCGACGCCGATGGTGCCGAACTTCGTCTTCCACACCTTGAAGCCCGAATTGCCGGGACGGAAATAATATTTCTCCTCATAGCCCGGCCCGTCGGGAATATGGCTCTTGCGATAAACGCCCATGATCTCGCCCTCATCATCGATCATGGCGAGCGAGTTGTAATAGTGATGGCCGTCGCGCTCGAAGAAACTGGTGGGGATATAGACGCCCTCGGCCTTGGCCACCTTGCGCATTTCCTGCACGGCCGGATGCTCGTCCAGGGGTAGCGCGTTGGCGAACAGCGCCTCGTCCTCGACCTTGCAGAAATAGGGGCCTTCGAACAGTTCCGGCGGCAGCACGATTTTCGCGCCCCGCGCGGCGGCCTTCACCACATGGCCGGCGACCATGTCGATATTGTCCGCCCGGTCGTCGGAAAAGGCCAGTTGGAGCGCGGCGACGGTAACTTTGGTCATGGATCAGAACCCTACAAACGAATGCCCAACCGGGCGGCAACGGCAACGGTCAGGAGATAGAGCAGGATCGTCAGCACGCAACCCGCGATCAGTGCGGGTGCAAAGGCTACGCCCCGCCGCAGCAACATCGGGATCAGCAGGAACATCGGCAGCGAGGGGATGACATAATAGAATGTCGCCTCCGCATGGCGCGCCATATTTTCGGCATCCGGCCTGTCGTTCCACAGCCAGATCATCCCCATCACCGAAATCAGCGGCAGCGACGCGATCAGCGCTCCCAACGCCGGATAGCGCCGCGACACCACTGATACGATGGCGATGATGACGCCGGAAATCAGCGCGCGCAGCGCGAGCATCGCGCTCATTCGCCCGCCGGCATCTGCTGGCTGCAACAGTGGAAGCTGCCGCCGCCCGAAAGGATCGCGTCGCTGCGCAGGCCGATGATCTCCCGACCGGGGAAAAAGGGTTTGAACGCATCCAGAGCCGCCTGATCATTTGGCTGGCCATAGATGGGCACGATGACGGCAGCATTGCCAACATAGAAATTCATGTAGCTTGCCGGAATGACCTCCCCATCCACGACGACGCGGCCGGGGGAGGGGATCGACGCCACCTCGACCCCGAAAGCCTTCGCCCGCGCCCGCGCATCCGCATAGATGGCGGCATTGGGGTCATCCTCCGTACTCGCCTCGGGCAGCGCCAGAACGCCCGGTGCCACGAAGCGCGCCAGATTGTCGACATGTCCGTCCGTATGATCGTTGAGCAGCCCGTCCCCCAGCCAGAGCATGTCGGACAGACCCAACGATCCCGCCAGCAATGTCTCGATCTTCCCCCGGTCCAGTTCCGGGTTGCGATTGGGATTGAGCAGGCATTGCTCGGTCGTCACGAACAGCCCGGTGCCGTCAGTGTCGACCGCGCCGCCTTCGAACACCCAATGCTGGGTGGAGGTCGGCAGGCCCGTCATAGCCGCCAGCCGCGCGCCGATATCCTCATCGCCGGGCATCCGATATTTGCCGCCCCAGCCGTTGAAGCCGAAATCCACCAGCGCCCGCTCAGTCCCGCGCATCACCGCGATCGGCGCCGTGTCGCGCAGCCATATGTCGCCCAGCTTCTGCACCACGATCGTGACGCCCGGTGTCACTAGCCCGCGCGCGACATCGGCATCGCCGTCATGAGCGACCACCAGCCGCACATCTTCCCCCTTGCCGTGAAGCGCATTGGCAAAGGCCGCGATCTGTTGGCGCGCTTCATCGAAAGCGCCGGGCCATTCCTTGGGATAGGTGGGAAAGCCGATCCAGGTCCATTCATGCGGCGCCCATTCGGCGGGCATACGGAAAGTCATGGGCTTGGCTCCTGCTAGGGGGTCTTATCGCGGCCTCTACAGGATCGCGCGAGCTATGACAGCGGCAAATATGCGGAGAAGCCATTTGACCGACCAGCGCAAAACATTCTGTCCCGCACCCCCTGTCGGAGCTTTCCCGCGCTTCTATAGTGTGGCCTATGTCACCACAATCCTTCCGATCCGAAAGCTGATCGCCCATGGACCTCTCCGCCATTCTGGCCGAAATCGTTGCCGCCGCAGCCATCCGTGAAGATCGCGGCACGGTCGCGAGCTACATACCGGAACTCGCGAAGGTCGATCCTGGCCAGTTCGGCATCGCCATCGCCACGGCGGACGGCCGATTGATTGAGGGCGGCGATTCCGATGTGGGCTTCTCCATCCAGTCCATTTCGAAGGTCTTTGCCCTGACCCTTGCCCTGGGCAAGGTCGGCGACCAGCTTTGGGAAAGGGTGGGGCGGGAACCGTCCGGCAACGCTTTCAATTCCATCGTGCAGTTGGAGCAGGAACAGGGCATTCCGCGAAACCCCTTCATCAACGCGGGCGCAATCGTCGTCGCGGACGTCAATCTGGGCGGTCATCAACCCCGCGTCGCGATTGGTGAGATGCTGCAATTCGTCCGCTATCTGGCCGGCGATGACAGCATCGCCATCAACGAAACCGTGGCGGCATCGGAAACGGCGACGGGATTCCGCAACATGGCGCTCGCCAATTATATGCGCGCCTTCGGCAATGTCCGTCATCCCGTCGATCTGGTGCTGGGCACCTATTTTCACCACTGCGCCATGGAAATGAGTTGCCGCCAGCTCGCTTTGGCGGGCCGTTACCTGATGCTTGACGGGCGGCATCCGGAAGGCGGCCGGGTCGTTTCCTCCAGCCGCGCCAAGCGTATCAATGCTTTGATGCTGACCTGCGGCCATTATGACGCCTCGGGGGATTTCGCCTTTCGTGTCGGCATTCCCGGCAAGTCTGGCGTGGGCGGCGGCATATTGGCAATCGTTCCCGGCCGCGCCTCCATCGCGGTCTGGTCGCCTGGTCTTAATGAAAATGGCAATAGCCGGCTTGGCACATTGGCTCTGGAGGAACTGGCCCGGCGCACAGGCTGGTCGGTTTTCAGCCCGCCGCAGGACGAGGGTTAAGGCACCTCGTCGGGCCGCAGGCGCCGGAGCTTCGGCGCCGTTTCGAGTTGCGCCGCATCCTTGATCCCCATCCGCAGATCCTCGCGGGTCTGATGGATGGATGCGATCACCGGCCCCATCGCCACGCCCAGATCGACGAGCGCCGTCTCCGCAAGCTGGAGGGAGCTTTCCAGCGTTTCGGGCACCGCATCGCTCGCCCCGGCGCGGTAGAGTTGCGCGGCATGATCGGTGTCGCGTGCGCGGGCAATGATCGGCAGGTCCGGCACCCAGCCGCGCACGCGCTTCGTCAAGCGGACGGACAGGACCGGATCGTCCATGGTCAGGATCAAGGCCCTGGCATGGCCCAGGCGCAGCTTGTCGAGCATCTCTGTCCGCGCCACGTCGCCGAACAATATGGGGTAACCACCGCGCCGCGCCTCCGCAACGACATCGGGGTCGGATTCAACGACAATGAAACGCTGATTGTGCAGGCGCAGAAGGTCGCAGACCATATGCCCGACCCGGCCGAAGCCGATCACCACGGCGGCAGCCTCCGCATGATCCTCGCTGACTTCGACGGCTTCCTCGCCCAGCGCCATTTCCAACCGCCGCGCGATGTCATGGCCCAGTCGTGCCAGAAGCGGCGTGATGGTGAGACCGATGGCGGTTACAATCTGCCAGAAGGCGGCAGTGGACGGCAGGATCAACTGCGCGGCGGCGGCGGCGGAAAGCACGATCAGGGTGGTTTCCGACGGACTCGCCATCAACACGCCGACTTCCAGCGCGACGCCCTTGCGTGCGCCCGATATATAGAGCAGCGCGGCTGTTACAATGGTCTTGGCGAGGACGACGCCCACCACCGCGAGAACGAGCGTCGGCCAGTTGGCCAGGATTACCCGCACGTCCAGGCCCATGCCGACCGTGATCAGGAACACCCCTAGCGCCAGCCCCTTGAACGGCGCGGTCATCACCTCGACCTCGCCATGATAATCCGTCTCCGCGATCAACAGGCCCGCTAGCAGCGCGCCGACGATCGGCGAAAGCCCGGCGATAGAGGTCGCCATGCTGGACACGATGACGACCAGCAGGCTTGCAGCCAGAAACACTTCCGGGCTTTTGGTGCGCGCTGCCTGCCGGAAAATATGCGGAAGGCAGACACGCCCCAGCACCAGCATGATGCTGATGGTGATGCCGCTCTTGATCAGCGTATTGGCCAGTTCATTCCAAGGCCCCTCGGGGCTGGCGGCGACCGATGGCGCCAGCGCACCCAGCATGAAGATGATGGGAACGAGCGCCAGATCCTCGAAAAGCAGCATGGAAAAAGCGGCGCGGCCGACGGCGCTTTGCGTCCCGACCATGGGAAGCACAACCGCCGTGGACGACAGCGCTAAAGCCAGCCCCAGGCCAAATGCGCCCGCAGGCGATTGCCCCAGCAAGTAAAGGCCAAGTGCAATGAGTGCTCCGCCGCCAATTAATTCTGCAGCGCCAACACCGAATACTTGCGCTCTCATGATCCATAAGCGCCGGAAGCTCAGTTCCAGTCCGATGGAAAAGAGCAGCAATATGACGCCCAGTTCGGCAAAGGGTTCTATGGCCGCTCTATCGGAAATGGTCACATGGTAAAGCCAGGGATATTGGCTGACCAAGGCGCCCAGCCCCGATGGCCCCACCGCCAGTCCGACCAGAATGAAACCGATGACGGGGCTGATGCGAAACCGGGCGAAGCCGGGAATGACCAGTCCCGCTGCACCAAGAATGACGAGGGAATCGCTGAAACTTTGGGGATTGATTGCGCCGGCCATGGTCAATCATTGCGGCAAATACCGCAAATATCCAGCTTTAAGGTTAGGAAGGAACCGGCCGGTCTTTGCCTGTGCGCTGGTGCGGACGGCGGGACTTGAACCCGCATTCCCAGGGGGAGGCGGATTTTAAGTCCGCTGCGTATACCGATTTCGCCACGTCCGCTTGAGGCAGACTTCCCCTGAAGGCTAACAGCGCACAGGTCAAGGATGTGTTACAGACTACACCACCTTATCGTTCAGCCGTTCCCGCATTTCCTTGCCGGGCTTGAAATAGGGAACGCGCTTGGCGTCCACGGGCACCTGTTCACCGGTTCGCGGATTGCGACCGGTGCGTGCATCACGGGCGCGGGTTGTGAACGCGCCAAAGCCTCTCAGCTCGACGCGTCCGCCGTTGGAAAGGCGGTCGACAATCTCCTTGAAAAAGAGATCGACGATCCTTTCGACTTCCTGGAGGTTGAGGTTTGGATTTTCCTCAGCCAGTTTCTGTATCAGTTCCGAGCGTATCATTGGTCCTCCAGACTCCCCCTTCTGGTTCCCAGTTAATTTATACTGAATCCTTAACCTTCTGACAATTGTCCAATATCGGTATGTTTTTCTCATTCTGGGAATAGAAAAAGCCCGCCGGAGTTAAGTTCCGGCGGGCTCTATTACTTTAGTTAGATATCGAAGGAGACTTAACCTTCGCTCTTGGCTTTCAATGCTTCACCAAGAATATCGCCAAGCGACGCACCGCTGTCGGACGAGCCGTACTGTGCGACAGCCTGCTTCTCTTCAGCGATCTGCATCGCCTTGACCGAGAAGGTCGGCTTCTTGGCGCGGTCGAAACCGGTGACCATGGCGTCGAACTTCTGGCCGACCTGGAAGCGTTCCGGACGCTGTTCGTCGCGGTCGCGGCCAAGGTCGCTGCGCTTGATGAAGCCGGCGGCGCCGTCTTCGCCAGCCTGGACTTCCAGACCGCCGTCGCGCACTTCCAGAACCGTCACGGTGACGATCGAGTTCTTGGACAGGCCAGCAGCAGCAGCAGCGGTGCCGCCAGCGGCCGGACCACCACGCTCAAGCTGCTTCATGCCGAGGCTGATGCGCTCCTTCTCGACGTCGATGTCGAGAACGACGGCCTGAACCGTCTCGCCCTTGCGGTGCAGAGCCAGCGCGTCTTCGCCCGAAATGCCCCATGCGATGTCCGACATGTGGACCATGCCGTCCACGTCGCCGTCCAGGCCGATGAACAGGCCGAATTCGGTCGCGTTCTTGACTTCGCCCTCGACGGTCGAGCCGATCGGGTGACGTTCGGCAAAGCTGTCCCAGGGGTTGTTCTGGGCCTGCTTGAGGCCGAGCGAGATGCGGCGCTTTTCGGGATCGACTTCCAGAACGATGACGTCGACTTCCTGGCTGGTCGAAACGATCTTGCCGGGGTGGACGTTCTTCTTGGTCCAGGACATTTCCGAAACGTGGACCAGACCTTCGATGCCCGGCTCCAGCTCGACGAACGCACCATATTCGGTGATGTTCGTGACGCGGCCCGACAGCTTCGCACCGACCGGGTACTTGGCGGCGGCGCCTTCCCACGGATCGCTTTCCAGCTGCTTCATGCCAAGGCTGATGCGCTGGGTGTCGCGGTTGATGCGGATGATCTGAACGCGGACGGTGTCGCCGATGTTGATCATCTCGTTCGGGTGGTTGATGCGCTTGTACGACAGGTCGGTGACGTGCAGCAGGCCATCGATGCCGCCCAGATCAACGAACGCACCGTAATCGGTGATGTTCTTGACGACGCCCTCGATGATCTGACCTTCGGCCAGCGTCTGGATGAGGCCGCTGCGCTGTTCGGCGCGGGTTTCTTCCAGAATGGCGCGGCGCGACACGACGATGTTGCCGCGGCGGCGATCCATCTTGAGGATCTGGAAGGGCTGCGGAATGTCCATCAGCGGGGTGACGTCGCGCACGGGGCGGATATCGACCTGCGAGCCGGGGAGGAACGCCACGGCGCCGTCGAGGTCGACGGTGAAGCCGCCCTTGACGCGGCCGAAGATGACGCCTTCGACGCGGGCATTTTCGGTGAACTCGGCTTCGAGCTTGTCCCAGGCGGCTTCGCGGCGAGCGCGGTCGCGCGACAGCATGGCTTCGCCATGGGCGTTTTCGACGCGGTCGACATAGACTTCGACTTCGTCGCCGACCTTCAGGTCAGCCTTCTGGCCGGGCGCGGCGAATTCGCGCAGCGGCACGCGGCCTTCCGACTTCAGGCCGACGTCGATCAGCGCCATGTCGTTTTCGATGCCGGTAACGGTGCCCTTGACGACACGGCCTTCGAAGCCGCCGTCCTCGCCACCGAGAGAATCATTGAGAAGCGCGGCGAAATCGTCGCGCGAGGGGAATGCCGTAGAGGCCATATTTAAGTCCTTCACTCGTCATTACTGGCCTACCGGTTGTATCCGGTGGTCTTTCAGGCCAAACCGCCCGCGCACCCGAATAGCACGCGAACATCCGTTCGGCCCTAACGAGTCGACGCCCTGTGGATAAGCGAAAAGGGCGCCTGGGAATCCCCGGCACCCGGCATCGCGTCAGGCCTGTTGCCGACGTTCCAACTGGGCGTCCACCAGTGTAATGGCCTGCTGGACGGCGGCGTCTATAGTCAAATTGCTGGTATCGAGCAAGTCCGCTCCATCGGCCATACGCAGCGGGGCATGGTCGCGGCTCATGTCGCGGGTGTCGCGGGCCTGAATGTCCGCGATCAGGCTGTCCATATCGGGATGGCCGCCATGGGACAGGGCATCGTCATAGCGGCGCTGGGCGCGGACGTGAACGCTCGCGGTGACGAAGATCTTGGCATCGGCATCAGGGGCAATGACGGTGGCGATGTCCCGGCCGTCGAGGATTGCGCCGCTTGGCTGGGTGGCGAAGTCGCGCTGGCGCTTTACCAGCGCCTGGCGGACGCTCTGATGAGTGGACACGCGCGAGGCGAGGGAGCCTACGGCCTCGCTGCGCAGGGCAGGGTCTGTCAGGACGGCATCCTCGAAATCACAGGCGGCAAGAGCGTCCGCTTCATGGTCGGGATCGCCGCCGGCCTTGAGTACAGCCAGACCTACCGCCCGGTAGAGCAGGCCGGTGTCGAGGACGGGCAGGCTATAATGGCGGCCGAGCGCCTTGGCGATCGTGCCTTTGCCCGAGGCGGCGGGGCCGTCGACGGCGATGATCATGATGCTTTGCCTTTCCGCAGCGCCTTGGTGAGGCCGATGAGCGCAATGAAGGCCCAGACGACTTCCAGCGCCATCGATGCGATGTTGAAGTGAACCATCAGCGAGGAAATGAGCAGCAGGGCGCCGATCAGGTTCAGCAGGTTGAACAGGGTGAAATTCAGCACCTTCGCCACATTGCTATAGGCATAGGCGGCGATCATCAGGCCGCTGCCGATCAGGCCTATGATGTTGGCGAAGTCGAAGGTCATATCAGGGCTCCGAGTGCCTGCAGCAGGCCGGTGAAGCCGGGGAAGCTGGTGGCGACGGGACGCATGTCGTCGATGGCCACGCCGTTTTTCGAGACGAGGCCCGCCACTGCGAAGCTCATGGCGATACGATGGTCGAGTTTTGTGGAGATGGGGCCGCCGCCGGGCAGGAGCGCGCCGCCGCTACCCTCGATGACAATGCCGTCTTCCAGTTCCTCTACGCGAACGCCAATGGCGCGCAGGCCGGTTGCCATGGTGGCGATGCGGTCCGATTCCTTGACGCGCAATTCCTCAAGGCCGCGGAAAGTGCTGTGCCCTTCCGCGAAAGCTGCGGCGATGAAGGCGACGGGATATTCGTCGATCATCGACGGCGCGCGCGCCGGGTCGGGGTCGACACCCTTCAGAGCCGAAGCGGTGATGATGAGGTCGCCAACCGGCTCTCCGCCGACTTCGCGTGGATTTTCGATGACGATATCCCCACCCATTTCGCGCAGCAGGTCGATCAGGCCTGCGCGGGTCGCGTTGAGGCCAACATTGGCGATGGTGACTTTCGAGCCGGGGACCAGCAGCGCGGCGACCATCGGGAAGGCGGCGGAGGAGGGGTCGCCGGGGACGGTGATCGATTGCGGGCGAAGTTCGGCTTCTCCCTTGAGCGTGATGATGCGGGCGCCGTCGGCTTCGATTTCGACATTGAGATCGGCGCCGAAGCCCTTGAGCATCCGCTCACTATGGTCGCGGGTCGGGATCGGTTCCACGATGCGGGTGATGCCGGGGGCGTTGAGGCCCGCGAGCAGGATCGCCGACTTGACCTGTGCCGAGGCGACGGGGAGGCGGTAGTCCAGCGGCACGGCCGGGCAGGCGCCGCGCATGGTGAGCGGCAGGCGGTCGCCGGGGCTGGTGGTGAAGCTTGCGCCCATGCGGGAGAGCGGTTCGGTGACGCGGGCCATGGGGCGCTTGCTGAGGGAGGCGTCACCCACGAAGGTGGCAGTGATGGCGTGGCTGGCGATCAGGCCCATGAGAAGGCGGGTCGAGGTGCCGCTATTGCCCATGTCGAGTGCGCTGTCGGGTTGCAGCAGGCCACCTACGCCGACGCCATGGATATGCCAGATGCCGTCGGCATTGCGCCGGATGTCGGCGCCCATGGCCCGCATGGCGGCGGCGGTGGCGAGAACGTCCTCCCCCTCCAGCAGTCCTTCGACCCGGCTTTCGCCCACGGCCAGGGCGGAAAGCATCAGCGAGCGGTGTGAAATGCTCTTGTCGCCCGGCACGGTGATCGAGCCGGAAAGCGCGGGCGCAGTGGTGAAGGTCATCGGGGTGGGCTGGTCGGAAGAAGCGGTCACGGGTCAATCCGTCTGCAAAACTTGAAAAAATGCGCCCGGCTTTTGACAGCGCGGTTTCGCTATGGCAAGGCGCCGTCTCTTCGCGGGCGACCCAGTCGTGCCGCGTAATCTCTGTTTTGAGCACTCGCAAGAAGGACAAGGCCGGACATGGTCAAGGCTGAATGGGGCACGAAGCGTACCTGCCCGAAATGCGCCACGCGCTTCTACGACCTGGGCAAGGATGACCCGGTCACCTGCATCAACTGCGGTACGGCCTGGGAGCCCGAGCCGGTGCTGAAGTCGAAGCAGCCGCTGCCCTATGAGGAAGCGCCCAAGAAGATCATCGAAACCGCCGATGGCGAACGTGAGACGGCTGACGACGATCTGGACCTGGATCTGGACGTGGATGATGACGGCGATTCGCCGGATAATGACGTCGATCTGGGCGGTGACGACGATCTGGGCGTCGATGCTGGCGGCGACGACGGCGACGACGACAATTAATTGAATTTTGTGCTTGCCAAGGAGTTCGCCGCCACCTAATGGCAGCGACCTCCGGGGCGCCGGACCCAAACGGCGCCAGACTGGAAACGGGGCCTTAGCTCAGCTGGGAGAGCGCCTGCATGGCATGCAGGAGGTCAGCGGTTCGATCCCGCTAGGCTCCACCAGTTTTTCGGAGAAAGAAAATGTCCGGGGGACATTTTCCCGAAAAACTCCCGAGCGCAAGCGAGGGGTGTCGTGAGGTTATGAATGACCTTGCGTCGAAGATATGGCCGACGGCTTCATGCCGGTCATGGCCTGATCCATTGGGATGCGGTATGATGCCGCGCAACGATGGGGCCTTAGCTCAGCTGGGAGAGCGCCTGCATGGCATGCAGGAGGTCAGCGGTTCGATCCCGCTAGGCTCCACCAATTTTCCGAAACGATTATTCCCGACATCATGGAAAGCGGCTTCGGGTCGATGCCGTTTTGTCTCCGCCCTTCGCGCACGTCCAGCGTCCGATTTCATATAGGCACGAGTCCGGCTTGGCGAACGGCTAGAGCGGTGAGCGATTAGTTGGACGCATATCCGGCGGCCTTGAAATATTCCCAACATTCTTCGGCAGAATAGAGGTCGCAGATATGTCCGAGAGCCTTCCATAGCTCATCGATGGTCCGCGCCCCGATCCGTCGCAGGTGCGATTTCAATTTAGCGAAGGCCATTTCTATTGGGTTCAAATCGGGTGAATAAGCGGGGAGGAAAAGGATCCACGCACCTCGCTCTTTAAGGCAGGCTTTGACCTTTTCGCTTTTGTGGCTCGACAGATTGTCGGCGATCACAACATCGCCGGGGCTGAGCGTTGGCGCCAACTGGGTTTCGATATAGGTTTCGAACAGGCGCCGGTTCATCGGTTGGTCGATCACCCACGGGGCAACCAAGCAATCGCAGCGCAGCCCCGCGATGAAGGTTTGCGTTTTCCAATGACCGAACGGAGCGCGGGCCTTGAGACGCTCTCCTTTTGGCGCCCGGCCACGAAGCTTGGTCATCTTCGTGGTGGTCGCCGTCTCATCCAGAAAGACGAGGTGATGAGGCTTTGCGCGCATCTGCGGCTGCCGGTCGAGGCGCCATCGCAGTCGCGCATGAGCGACATCATCGCGTCCGCACTCGCTGGCCAGCAGCGTTTTTTTTTACCCGATAGCCAGCCTGGATCAGCACCCGCGAGAGGGATGCCGGATGGGCAACTACGCCCGTCTCCGCTGCAAGCTTGTTGGACAGCTCCGACATGCCGATGTCTGGTTCCCTATCCACCCAGCCCGTCAACCGGGCCATATACGGCGCCAACTTACCAGCGCCGCGTGGCCGCCCTATTCGTGAAGAAGCAGCCGAACCTGTTCGTTCCACTCGCTGCAACAACTTCACTGCGCAACTCGCGCTCACACCGAAATGGCGGGCCGCCGCCCGGCGCGAGTGTCCCGCCCTTACGTGCGCCGATATCCGTTCCCGCAAATCAGCCGAATATGCTCTGCCCATGGTTCACCTCCACAGGCACATGAATCACAAATCCGCGCAAAAAGGAATCGTCCGCGATTCCTACTTTGTGCTCACTGCTCTAGCGGGGCAAAGGGCGCCACATAAATTGCGCTTCAGGACCGTAAAGGGCTGGCTGGTCTGCGACTGGGCTGAAGCCCTGCGAGGCCCAGAAACGATCGGCGCCGTTTACTGCCATTAATGTGATCGTGTCGAACCCGGCTTTTCCGGCCTCGCTCATAGCCAATATGGTAGCCTGAACGCCTGCGCCATTGCCTCGGGCAGCGGGCAGCAGCGCGATGTCATGCAGATAATAGGTGTCGGCATCGGCGGGAATCGCGCCAAGAGGTATGTTCAGGGGCGGCGGCGTCCGGCTGTGCCAGGGATGGGCGATGAGATAACCGATTGGCATTCCGTCGCCTTCCAATATCAGGCAGCCTGAGGGGTAGAGCGCCAGCCTTTCCGCATAGATCGATTCGCTCTCCGTATAAGCGCCGTGGACCGCGTCGGAGATCGCCTTGACCGCCGGCAGGTCAGGTCCGCGCATTTGTCTCCAACGACAGATCATGCGGGCTGGACGAAGCTGTCCATGACCCGCTTCCGGCCCGCTGTTTCGAAATCTATCTCCAACTTGTTGCCTTCGATCTCCGCGACTGTGCCGTAGCCGAATTTCTGGTGGAAGACGCGCAGACCGACGCTCATGTCGTCGCGACCCTTGTTGCCGAGTGAAACGGCGGACGCGCGGGCCTCGACGATGCGGACCGGCTCCTTCACAAAATGCCCGCTTTGTTGCGCGCGTTGCCAGCCGGGGCCTCGTCCCGTGCCGCGCTGGACATTGGCGAAGGGGTCGGCCCGCTCGGACCAGTTGGCGCGCCAGAGCGAGGCGCCGCCGGACATGCTGCTTTCCTCCTCCACATGTTCGGGCGGCAATTCGCCCACGAATCGGGAGGGAATGGAACTGGTCCACTGGCCGTAGATGCGGCGATTGGCGGCGTGGAGGACGATGCAGCGTTTCCGCGCGCGGGTGAGCGCGACATAGGCGAGGCGGCGTTCTTCCTCCAGGGAATTGAGGCCGCCTTCGTCGAGGGCGCGCTGTGACGGGAAGATGCCTTCTTCCCAGCCCGCGAGGAATACCGTGTCGAATTCCAGCCCCTTGGCGGCGTGGATGGTCATGATTGTGACCTTGCGCTCGTCTTGTTGCGCCTCATTGTCCATAACCAGCGACACATGTTCGAGGAACGCGCCCAGCGTTTCATATTCCTCCATGGCGCGGGTGAGTTCGTTGAGGTTCTCCAGCCGCCCCGCGCTTTCGGCGGTGCGCTCGGCCTGAAGCATGGCGGTGTAGCCGCTTTCGTCCAATATCTGCCGGGCGAGTTCGGCGTGGGGCAGTTGCGCGGCGCGGTCGCGCCAGCGGGCAAGGTCGCCGATGAAGGCGCCAAGGCTGCGGCGGGCCTGGGGCGTGAGTTCATCGGTGTCGAGGATGCGCGCGGCGGCAAGCGTCAGGGGAATGGATTCGGCGCGGGCGAGCCGGTGGAGCTTTTCGACCGCCTTGTCGCCCAGGCCGCGTTTGGGAACGTTGACGATTCGCTCGAAGGCAAGGTCGTCGGCGGGCTGGTTGACGAGGCGCAGATAGGCGAGCGCGTCGCGAATTTCAGCGCGTTCGTAAAAGCGAAAGCCGCCAACGATACGATAGGGCAGGCCGATCTGGATGAAGCGGTCTTCGAATTCGCGGGTCTGATGCTGGGCGCGGACGAGGATGGCGACCTGATCCAGCGACTGGCCGCTGCGTTCGATCGATTCGATTTCGTCGCCGACGCGGCGCGCTTCCTCCGGGCCGTCCCACACGCCGATGATGCGCACCTTCTCGCCCACGTCGATCTCGGTCCAGAGCGTCTTGCCGAGGCGATTGCCATTTTCCGCGATCACGCCGGACGCTGCGCCCAGGATATGGGGAGTCGAGCGGTAATTTTGTTCGAGGCGAACGATTTTCGCGCCCGGAAAGTCCTTTTCGAAGCGAAGGATGTTGGCGACCTCCGCGCCGCGCCAACTGTAGATGGACTGATCGTCGTCGCCCACGCAGCAGATATTCTTGCGTTGTTGGGCGAGCAGGCGGAGCCAGAGATATTGGCTGCTGTTCGTATCCTGATATTCATCCACCATGATGTAGCGGAAGCGCTGCTGATAGCTTTCCAGAACGTCGCGATGGCGTTTCAATATGGTGAGAGCATGCAGCAGGAGGTCACCGAAATCGCAGGCATTCACATCGCGCAGCCGGGCCTGATAGGCGGCGTAGAGCTTCTGCCCCCGACCATTGGCATAGCCTTCGCTTTCGCCTGCGCCGATTTCCTCCGGGGTCCATCCCCGGTTCTTCCATTGGTCGATCAGACCAGCCAGTTGGCGTACGGGCCAGCGCTTTTCGTCGATCCCTTCGGCCTGGACGAGTTGTCTTAGCAGGCGAAGCTGATCGTCGGTGTCAAGGATGGTGAAATTGGATTGCAGGCCCACCAGTTCGGCGTGGCGGCGCAACATCTTCGCCGCGATGGCGTGGAAGGTGCCGAGCCAGGGCATGCCCTCGACCGCCGGACCGATCATGCGTCCGACACGCTCACGCATTTCGCGGGCCGCCTTGTTCGTGAAGGTGACGGCGAGGATTTCCGAAGGGTAGGCGCGGCGGGTGGCGATCAGATGGGCGAGCCGGGCGGTGAGGGCGGCGGTCTTGCCCGTGCCCGCGCCGGCGAGGACAAGGACCGGGCCTTCTGTGGTGAGTACAGCTTCCCGCTGCGGTTCGTTGAGGCCCTGAAGATAGGCGGGATCGTCGGGTGAGGGAGCGGGCAGGGTCATGGCCATCAACTAGGGTGCGGAACGAAGGGCGGCAAGGGCGCGCGCTCTTGCGCCCGCCCGTCGTTTATGAGAACAAAAGGAGAATCATGCAAGGAGAAAGGCCGTGGTTACGGGAAGGTGCCAATGCGGGGCGATCCAATATGAAGCGCGGGGCGAACCGGCTTATAGCGTGCTTTGCCATTGCTCCGATTGCCGGAAAAGCGCCGGCGCGCCCATGGTCGGCTGGGCATTGTTCCCCGAAAATATGGTGACTGTGAGCGGTGAGCCGGTGAGTTACCGGTCGTCGGAAAATGCCATAAGGCAGTTTTGCGGGACCTGCGGAACGGGGTTGTTCTACCACAATGCCGTTGCCTTTCCGGGCATGGTGGATATCCAGACGGCGACGCTGGATGATCAGTCGGCCTTTCCGCCGGCCGTTCATGTGCAATATGCGGAAGCCGCTCCCTGGATGGAGGCGGCCTGCGATTTGCCGAAATTCGATCGCTATCCAGAGGTTTGACAGGGAAAGGGTTCATCTTGCGGCAAGTGAGCCACGGTTCGTCGTCGTGGCCGGAACGCTGGCGTCACAAATCCGGTTTTTTCTTCAGCCCACGCGGCGGAACGGGGTGAAGAAGAATGAAAGGATGATCCCGATGAAATCGATCCTATTTGCGGGCGCGGCCATGCTGGCCTTTGGTTCCGGCGTCACCGGATTCGCTGTCGCGCAGGATATGCCCGCATCCGCACAGCAGCCTGCCGCCAATGCGTCGCCTCCGCCCGTTCAGGCCACGTCGCCTGTGGGGGCGGACCCCAATGCGGGGCAGCCGACAGGGGCCGTGCCGCCTGATACAGGGATGGCTCCGGCGCCGGCCGGTGTGCCCAGGGATCCGACCGCGCCGGTTGGCAGTTCAGCCAATCCGGCGACCGTTGGCGGCAATATGACGCCGCCGCCGATCGAGGCGAAAAACTATCCGCTGTGCAGCAAGACCGTACAGGACAGTTGCATCAATCCGAGTGAGGCGCCGCGGGCGATGAAGAAGACGGCGCGCAGGCATCATTAGGTAAGGCGTTCGGGCCGGGCAGGGCGGCGATGATCGCCGCCAACCCGGCCCGGTCGCGCGATGCATCGGCCAGGCTGTGCTGATCGAGGACGGCGAGGAAGGCGGCGGTGGCCGCCTTTAATATGCCTGACAGGCCGCAGGCGGGGCGGATCGCGCAGGAGCCGCAGTCGGCCATGTTCATATCGGGTTCGCAATGGCGGACCACTTCTCCGATGCTGATCGTTTCAGGCGGACGGGCGAGGGTGAAGCCGCCGCCGCGTCCGCGCTGGGTATCGAGAAATCCTCCCTGACCCAGATGATGGACGACCTTCATAAGATGGTTGCGCGACAGGCCGTAAGTGTCGGCAATTTCCCATATCGTGGCGCGGCCGGAGGGCGCCACCACAAGGTGGATCAGGACGCGCAGGGCATAGTCGGTGTGGCGGGTCAATTGCATGGAGTCACCGTTAAAAGCGCGAACGGCGCATTCAAACATTCATTCTATTTACATCTTAAAAGATGCAATTTAAATACACCTTCATCGAGTCTCCAAGGAAAGGTGCATTTCATGACCCAGTTGACCGCCGACACCATCGCCATCGTCAAGGCTACCGCACCCGCGCTGCGTCAGCATGGGGTGGAAATCACGACGGCCATGTATGCACGGCTGTTTCAGGATGCATCGATCAGGGACATGTTCGACCAGGCCGCGCAGGAAAGCGGCGAGCAGCCCAAGCGACTGGCTGCGGCCATACTGGGCTATGCTGAAAATATCGACAAGTTGCAGGCGCTTGACGGCGCGGTTGCGCGGATGGTGCAGCGCCATGTCGAAACTGGCGTAAAGGCCGAGCATTACCCCAAGGTGGCTGAGGCGCTGTTGCCGGCTATTCGGGATGTGTTGGGGGCAGAGGTGGCGACCGATGCCGTGCTCAACGCCTGGGGGCAGGCCTATTGGTTTCTGGCGAATATTCTGATCGCCAAGGAAGCGGTGGCTTATGAGGACGCCGAAGCGGCCTGAACCGGAAATCGAAACCTGGCTCCTGTCTGCGCGGGAGCCAGGGATTCCCAATCATATGGTCACTCTTCTGCTCTTAACAGTGTGAGACGGGCTTTGCCGACATCGCGAGTGGCTTCAATGGCGAAGCCCTTGACCTCCACGTCCTCGCGGCGGTCGGTTTCTATGCTGATCCAGGTGGCGGGTCCGGTCCAGCCCAGACGGCTCAGCTTGTCGAGCGCCACCGATCCCGCTCCCGTATTATAGGGCGGGTCCATGAAGATGAGGTCCAGCGCTTTGCCCGCCGGGCCGAGGGACAGGACGCTGCTTTGGCGGACGTCCGGACGGATGCCCAATTTATCGCCATTTGCCCGGATCACGTCGAGGGCGGCGCGATCCTGTTCCACGAAAATGCAGCTTGCGGCACCGCGCGAGAGGGCTTCGAAGCCGAGGGCCCCGGAACCGGCGAAAAAATCGCCCACCGTCAAGCCTTCAAAGGAACCGATGCGGCTCAGCAGCATGGAGAACAGCGTTTCGCGGGTGCGGTCCGCCGTGGGACGGGTGGCATCACCCTTGGGCGCGGACAGCGGGCGTCCCCGCCATTGGCCTGCGATGATCCTCATCTCGGCGCCTTCAGACTCTTGCGGAAGAGGATGAGGTCGTGCTGGCGAACCTCCTCAACCGCGCCGGAGGCCAGTTCACCAAGGTGGAAGGGGCCGTAGCTGGTGCGGATCAGGCGATTCACCTGAAGGCCCAGATGTTCGAGGACGCGGCGGACTTCGCGGTTTTTGCCTTCGGTCAGGGTCATTTCAATCCACTGGTTCCGGCCGGTACGGCGTTCCAGATTGGCCTCAATCTGGCCGTAGCGGATACCGTCGATTTCTATGCCTTCGAACAGGTCCTCAAGCTGATTCTGGCTGACCTCGCCGAACGCCCGTGCCCTGTAGGTGCGCGGCACGCCAGTGGAGGGCAGTTCCATCTGCCGCTTGAACTCGCCGTCGGTGGTCAGCAGCAGCAGCCCTTCGGTCGTCATGTCGAGACGGCCGATCGGCATGACCCGAGGCAGATCCGCAGGCAGCTTGTCGTAGATGGTCGGGCGGCCGCGCGGGTCGCGCTCGGTGGTCAGGAAACCCGATGGCTTGTGGAAAAGGAACAGGCGGGTGGGCGCAGGCTGAGCGACCGGATTGCCGTCGACCGCAATGCCGTGGAGCGACGAGAGCAGCGTCGCGGGGGTCGTGATCGCTTCGCCGTTCAGGGTGATGCGGCCTTCCTCGATCATCCGTTCGATCTCGCGGCGGGAGGCGACGCCGGCGCGGGCGAGCAGTTTCGCGATCCGTTGAGGCTCAGTCTTGCCACCGGCAGCTGCCGCCGCCCGGGCAGGATGTGGGTTTGCGGGCTTCGCTGGGGCCGTTTTCGCCTTTTTGAACGGCGGGCGTGCCGGGCGGGAACCGGGCGTGACCGGAGTGCCGGTTTTGGTGCCGGCCGGACGCCTGGGACCGCCGGGGCCTGACCGGCGCGGCGGTCCAGATTTTTTCGGCGGTTCCACGGAAAAGTTCCTTTTCAAAACGGGATGGCATTCCCATATCGGGAGCGCCAGAAAATTGACTAATGATGCTGTCCTGACGCCAATGTGCCGGGACGACAAGAGACCCGCTTGGGGCATCGCACATTGGTCGGCTGAATGGCGCAATTGGGGCGGATCGGCAAATGTTTTTCGGGCTGGTAAAAGGGGAAGCCGGGGCGCGGGGGCGCCGCAAGGCCATTCGCAGCGTGCTGGTGGTTGAGGACGAGCCGCTGGTTGCCTTCGACAATGAACATGTGCTGGAGATGGCCGGCTATCGCGTGACCGCGACCGTCGATGAATATGCCCATGCTGTCAGTGTCATTGAGGAAGAGAGCGTCGATCTGGTCATTGCGGACGTGATGCTGCATGGCAGGAAGACCGGGATCGACCTGGCCCGCTTCGCTGCGGGCAAGGGCGTATCGGTGCTGTTCGTGACTGGCGCCTGCCCCGTCGATGCGCGGGAAGTGGCGTTGGGCTGTCTGACGAAGCCCTATGCGCCTCGGGACCTGCTGGCGGCGATCGAAGTGCTGGACGCTCTGTTGCGTGGGAAGCCGTTGCCGCGATTTCCCGAGGGATTGCATCTGTTTGAGGATGCTGCCTGATTTTCAGCACTGCGGCGCGGCTTGCCTCGGCGGCATTTGTTCATATGGTGGCACCGATCAATTCATTCGGGGGCGCACATATTTATGACCGACATCGCCAAGGGTACCGGAAGCTGGCTGGATGCGGTCAAACCCTATGTCGAGAAAGCGCCCCTGGCCGCGCTTTTCCTGGGGATATCCTCCGGTTTTCCCTTTGCGATGATCGGGGCCAATCTGGCGTCGCGACTGGCGCAGGACGGGATCGACAAGAAAAGCGTCACCACCTTCAGTCTGGTTTTGCTGGCCTATAATTTCAAATGGCTGTGGGCATGGGTGATAGAGGGGGTGAAACTGCCTCTGTTGCATCGCATGGGGCAGCGCGTGTCCTGGATGCTGGTGGCGGGGCTGCTGGTGATGGCGGCCGTGGTCAATCTGGCGGTCGTGGATCCGGCGGCCGATATCATGGGGACGGTGCGAGCCGCGATCCTGTTGGGCATAGCGGGCGCCACCTTCGATATCATCATCGACGGCTATCGCATCGAGATATTGAAGCCTGAACAATTGGGTATCGGCGCGGGCATGTCGCAATATGGCTGGCGGATCGGCGCTGCGGCGGCCGGCGCCGTGGGGCTGGTGGTCGCGCAGCACTGGAACTGGACCATTGCCTATCTCGCCTGCTCGCTCTTCGCCCTGCCCGCAATGCTGGCGGCGCTGGTCGTGGGGGAGCCTGAACGGCATCGTGAAATCGCGACTCGCAAGAGCATGGGCAATCTGGCGCAGGCGATTGTGGGTCCGTTCGTCGACTTTTTCCGGCGCAGGGGTGCGCTGCTCGTCCTGCTGTTCATCATCGTTCACAAGATTGGCGATACGCTGGCCAATCTGACATTCCGGTTGCTGTTCAACGATCTGGGCTACAGCAATGACGAGATCGCGCTTTACGATGTCGGCGTGGGTTTCTGGGCATTGCTGGCGGGAATTTTCGTGGGCGGCGTGCTCTATGCGCGACTGGGGATGAAGCGGTCGGTCATGATCAGCCTGATCCTGATGGCCGTTTCCAACTTCAGCTTCGCGGCGCTCGCGGCGGTGGGGAAGAGCAATCTCGGCATGGCCGGTGCCATCGGTTTCGAGAATTTCGCGAGCGGGATCGGTGGGGTCGCGGTGGTCGCCTATTTCTCCGCGCTGTGCGATCTGCGCTTTACTGCGGCCCAATATGCGATGATCTCCGCCGCGGCGAGCATATTGGGCCGCTTTCTGACCGGGACAACGGCTGGGGCATTGATCGAACGCTTCGGCTATGTCGACTTTTATCTGCTCACGACCCTGTTGGCGCTGCCGGGAATCCTGTTGTTCTGGCTGCTGATGCGCGCCGGTCTGGTCGAAACCAGCGTCGGCAGCGCAGCGGGAGACACGGGTCAGCCTGCCGCATAAAGGTCAAGCGGGCGGCCCAGATCATTATGGGCCTGTGCCACCGCTTGCAGGCAGGTGAGCGCGCCCAGCGCATGGTCGTTGCCGAGCAGGGTCGCGACATCGTCATAGGCTGTGCGCGGGTTGCGCAGGGCGCCGCCCACCGCCTGCATCATCAGCGCCTCGTCCGTCGTCATGCGGGAGCAGCAACAGGGAGCAATCAGGATCTTGCGGCTGGACGTGCGCGCCAGTTCCAGCATCATCGCGCGCATCAGGACCAGTGGGCGGCGGTAGCTTCTTCCAAAGGCGCCCAGCATCGCATTGGCGGCATGGGCATCGTTGACCCCGGCGGTGGCCATGCGGCGCATCACATAAAGGAACAGCCGGTTGCCATAGCCGCCGGGAAGCGGGCTGGGCTGATCGAGGGCGGGGGACTCTCCATGGGTCATGCGTTCGTACCTTCTATCTTGTCGTTCGATGGTGAAGGTACGCTATTGCGAGTCAATCGCAAGTAATTTCAGTCGGGATATTGCCCGTTCAGCCGCAAAATTTCGCCTGCCAGGTAAAGCGAGCCTGCAATCAGCAGCTTTGGCGCGGGCTGGGCCTGTGCGGCAATGGCGGCGATGGCGCCCTCGGCATTGTCATGCGCGGTGCAGGATATGCCCCATAAATCCGCGATGGCGGCGAATCGTTCGGGCGGATGATGGTCATGTCCAGGGACCGGGAGGGCGTGGATATGGGCAATGCGGCCGGCGAAGGGGACGAGATAGGCGTCCAGATCCTTGTTGGAGAGCATACCGATGACGAGCTGGAGCTTTTGCCCTTCCAGCCGGTCAGGGGTGAAGAAGGCGGCGATCGCTTCGCCCGCTCCGGCATTATGGCCGCCGTCGAGCCATGCCTCAGTGCGTTCCGGCAAGGGCTCCAGCAGCGGTCCACGGTCGAGCCTTTGCAGACGGGCGGGCCAATGTGCCCAGAGCGGGGCGGCCTTCAACGCCGCTTCGCCGACCGGGATGACGTTCTGATGGCGCAACATGGCGAAGGCCAGCGCGGCGTTCTGGACCTGATGCGCACCGGGCAAGCGGGGCAGCGGCGTGTCGAGATGGCCGAGATCGTCACGATAATGGAGGCGGTCCCGGTAAGCGGCCGCGTCCCAGCTTTCGCCCATGGCGAACCATTGGGTCCGGTTGCGGGCGGCGGCGTCCAGCATCACGGGAAAGAGCGAATCGGAATAGCGCTGCGTCACCAGCGGAGCGCCGGGCTTGGCGATGCCGGCCTTTTCGGCGGCGATTTCCTTGAGCGTGGTGCCAAGGAAGCTCTGATGGTCGAGGCCGAGCTGGGCGATGCCGCAGATCACGGGCTTTTCGATGACATTGGTGGCGTCGAGGCGACCGCCCAGGCCCACTTCGATGATGCAGGCGTCGGCGGGATGTTCAGCGAAGGCGAGGAAGGCGGCGGCGGTGGTGACTTCGAAGAAGCTGGCGCCGATCCCCTCCGCTACGTCGAGGACGCGGGAAAGATATTGGGCGAGCGCTTCGTCCGTGATCAGCTTGCCGCTGATGCGGATGCGTTCGTTGAAGCGCACCAGATGCGGCGAGGTGAAGACGTGGACGGTCTTGCCGTCCGCTTCGAGGGCCGCGCGCAGGAAGGCGCAGGTCGACCCCTTGCCATTGGTGCCTGCGACGTGGAAGATCGGGGGGAGGGCGCGGTGCGGGTTGCCGATGCGGTCAAGCAGCCGGGTGATGCGGTCCAGTCCCAATATATCGGCGCCGGGCGATAGCGTAGCGAGGCGGTCTAGCTGGGCCTGGACGCCCGGATCGTCGGAGACTGCGTGGTCGGCCATCGACGCTTTCCCCCGGATGCGCCGTCAGGCCGCCGCGCGGGGCGTCAGATAGCCGATGACGCGGGCGAGCGTGTCGCGCAGTTCGCTGCGGTGGATGACCATGTCGAGCATCCCATGTTCCAGCAGATATTCCGCGCGCTGGAAACCGTCGGGCAGCTTTTCGCGGATCGTGCTTTCAATGACGCGCTGGCCTGCGAAGCCGATCAGCGCATTGGGTTCCGCGATCTGGACGTCGCCCAGCATGGCGTAGCTGGCGGTGACGCCGCCGGTGGTGGGGTCGGTGAGGACCACGATATAGGGCAGGCCCGCCGCATGCAGCTTCTGGATTGCGACGGTCGAGCGCGGCATCTGCATGAGGGAGAGAATGCCCTCCTGCATGCGTGCGCCGCCTGCTGCGGTGAAGATCACATAGGGGCATTTGTGGGCGATGGCTTCGTTGACGCCCTGGATGAAGGCTGCGCCGACGCCCATGCCCATGGAACCGCCCATGAAGGCGAAATTCTGCACGCCCATAACCAGCGGCACGTCATCGATGGCGCCGCGCGCATTGATCAGCGCGTCCTGATCGCCGGTCGAGGCGCGGGAGGCCTTCATGCGGTCGGGATAACGCTTGGAATCGCGGAATTTGAGCGGGTCTTCCTGCACATGCGGGGTCGGCAACAGGATGAAGCCGGCGTCGAGAATCTGTTCGAAACGCTCCGACGGGCCGATGCGGCCATGATGGTCGCAACGCGGGCAGACGGACAGATTGTCTTCCCATTCCTTGATGAAGATCATCTCGGCGCAGGACGGACATTTGTGCCACAGCGTTTCCGCCGTGGTTTCCTTCTTGGCCATGAAGGGAAGGGCGTTACGGACGCGGTTGATCCAGCTCATGCTGCGGTCTCCCGGAAATGAGGGCTGTTGGCGTTGAGCGCGCCGCGAAGGGCGGCAACGAAATCCTTGACGAAGGGCGGAGCGGCATCGCCGTGCGAGCCGATGATGTCGACAATGGCGGACCCCACGACGACGCCGTCGGCGACGCGGCCGATGGCGGCGGCCTGCTCGGCGGAGCGCACGCCGAAGCCGACCGCGATGGGCAGGTCGGTGGCGGCCTTGAGCTTCGCGACCGCCTGTTCGACGGCGGCTTGGGCGGCCTGCTGCTTGCCGGTGATGCCTGCGACGGCGACATGGTAGAGGAAGCCGCTGGCGCCGTTCAGCACGGCGGGCAGCCGGGCCGCATCGGTGGTCGGCGTGGCGAGGCGGATCAGGTGGATGCCCGCCGCGCGCAGGGCCGGGCCGATTTCGGCATCTTCCTCTGGCGGGACATCGACGCAGATGACGCCGTCGACGCCTGCGGCCTTGCACTGGTCGGCGAACCATTCGGAGCCGCGCACCAGCATCGGATTGGCATAGCCCATCAGCACCAGTGGGGTATCCGGATGGCGCTCGCGGAAGGCGGTGGCGAGGGCGAAGATGTCCTTCGTCCTGGTGCCCGAGCCGAGGCTGCGCAGGTTGGCGAGTTCGATCGCGGGGCCGTCGGCCATCGGATCGGTGAAGGGCATGCCGAGTTCGATGATATCCGCGCCGCCCTCGACCAGTGCGTCGAGGATGGCGGGCGTGTCGGCCACGGTCGGATCGCCCGCCGTCACGAAGGTGACGAGGGCGGCGCGGCCTGCGCTCTTGCAGGCGGCGAAGCGGGCGGAAAGGCGGTCAGCGGTCATATTTCGACACCCAGGGCGCTGGCGACGGTGAAGATATCCTTGTCACCACGGCCGGAGAGATTGACGATCAGTATCTGGTCGGCGTCGAGCGTGGGCGCGACTTTTTCCGCGCTGGCGACCGCATGGGCGGATTCGAGCGCGGGGATGATGCCTTCAAGCGCGGAGAGCTTCTGGAAGCTGGCGAGCGCCTCATCGTCGGTGATTGGCATGTACTGGACGCGGCCGATTTCGTGCAGCCAGCTATGTTCAGGGCCAATGCCGGGATAGTCGAGGCCAGCGGAGATGCTGTGCGCTTCGGTGATCTGGCCGTCCTCATCCTGAAGCAGATAGGTGCGGTTGCCGTGCAAGATACCCGACTTGCCACCCGCGAGGGAGGCGGCGTGCTTGCCTTGCAGGCCCTCGCCCGCCGCTTCGACGCCGATCATCTTGACGTCCGCATCATCGAGGAAGGGGTGAAACAGGCCGATGGCGTTGGAGCCGCCGCCGACCGGGGCGATCAGCATGTCGGGCAGGCGGCCTTCCAGTTCCAGAATCTGCTCGCGGGCTTCCCGGCCGATGATCGACTGGAAGTCGCGGACCAGTTCCGGATAGGGGTGCGGACCCGCCGCCGTGCCGATGATGTAGAAAGTGTCGTGTACGTTCGACACCCAGTGGCGCAGGGCGTCGTTCATTGCGTCCTTCAGCGTTTGCGAGCCGGAGACGACGGGGATGACCTCCGCGCCCAGCAGCTTCATGCGAAAGACGTTGGGCTTCTGCCGCTCGACGTCCTTGGCGCCCATGAAAATCTTGCATTCCATGCCGAACAGGGCCGCGACGGTCGCGGTGGCGACGCCATGCTGGCCCGCGCCGGTTTCGGCGATGACCTTCTTCTTGCCCATGCGGCGGGCGAGCAGCGCCTGGCCGATGCAATTGTTGATCTTATGCGCGCCGGTGTGGTTCAGTTCCTCGCGCTTGAGGTAGATTTTGGCACCCCTTTTCTGACCATTTGGGCCTGCGGGGGCTTCAGCGCGCAGGGCTTCGGTCAGGCGCTCGGCATAGTAAAGCGGGTTGGGGCGGCCGACATAGCTGCGCAGCAATTCGGTGAATTCGGCGTCGAAGGCCGGGTCCTGGCGGGCTTCCTTATAGACCTTCTCCAGCTCAAGGATCAGCGGCATCAGGGTTTCGGCGACATAACGGCCGCCGAAAGCGCCGAAATGGCCGGAGGCGTCGGGCTGCGAGCGAAGGCTGTTGGCCAAGGTGATAGGCGGCGTGATGGTGTCGGTCATCGGATCAATCTCGTCAGGCAATGTGGGTCACTTCGCGGGTTTCGAAGCGATCAACGCCATCGTGTGCTGGTTAGCTGCCTCATGAGGACGCCGCATTGCAGAAGGCCATGATCTTGTCCACACTCTTGATGCCCGGCGCGCTTTCGACGCCGGACGAAACATCGACCAGCGGGGCGGCGGTGATGCGGACGGCCTCTGCCACATTGTCGATGCCCAGGCCGCCCGACAGGCCCCAGGGGGTGGATATGGGCGCGCCGCGCAGGAGCGTCCAGTCGAAACGCAGGCCCATGCCGCCGGGAAGGGCCGCGCCTTCCGGGGTCTTGGCGTCGAAGAGGAGGAAATCGGCGGCGCCGGTGTAAGCCTTGGCTGCTTCGATGTCGGCGCGGGTCTTGACGGAAATGGCTTTCCAGACAGGGATGGCGAAGCGGGCGCGGATGGCGGCGGTGCGTTCGGGGCTTTCCTTGCCGTGGAGTTGGAGGGCCGTGAGGGCGCCCGCGGCGGTGAGTTCGGTCAGGATTTCGTCGGTCGGGTCGACGAGAACGGCGACGCGCTCGATATGCGCAGGGACCGGCGCGGTGAGGGCGCGCAACTGATCCGCTTCGACATGGCGGGGGCTTTTGGGGAAATGGACAAAGCCCAGATGCGTGGCGCCTGCCCGCATGGCGGCGCCTACCGTGTCGGGTGTCGAAAGGCCGCAGATTTTGATGGCGAGTCGGGACATGCAGGCGCTTTAGGCGGTTGGGGCGGTCAGGTCCATGTCATGGAGGGCAAGCCATTGGTCGGCATGGTCGATGCAGGCTTTGCCGAGGAAGCCGTCCATGGCCTTCAACATTTCGACTTCGTCCATTTCGTTGGGATCAAGTGGTGGGTGCCAGTCGAGGTGGAAATGGGCGCCCTTGGTCCGGGCAAGCGTGAAGGGGAGGAAGCGGGCATCGCTGCGCCGGGCGAGGCGCAGGGCGATGGAGAGATTGCCCGATGGCTCCAGATCGCGGCCGAAACGGGGGAACCAGACCTGACGATCGCGCCGTTCGTCCACCAATATGTAGAGCATGGCGCGGTCTTTTTCCGCCAGATGGCGCAGGATCGCGCGCGCGGCGCCGCTGTTGCCGGTGATCGCCTCGCCCATATAGCTTTCCCGAGCGCGTTTCAGCATGGCGGCCTGCGCGGGGTCTTCGGGCGGGTCGTATACGCCGAGGCCAGGGCGGTCGGTCGAGGCCTTGAGATGCGCTGCCAGCAGGTCCCAGTTGCCGATATGGGTCGTCAGGAAGATCATCGGGCGCGGCGAGGCGAGCGCTTCGCGGTAGGCGGCTTCATTTGCAATGGTGACGTGCCGGGCGTTCACCAGCCTGTCGACATTGGCGAGCTCAGCCATGGTACGGCCAAGGTTGAACCAGCGGCGGGTGAGGATCGCCTCGCGGGTCGCTTCGGGGAGGTCGGGGCGGAGGAGGGCAAGATTGTCGCGGGCGCGCTGGTCGCGCAGCTTCATCGATTTGCGCGCGATGTTTGCCGACAGCCAGCCGCCCAGCCATGAGGCGAAGGAGGCGGGGAGAAGGCGGAGCAGGGTGAAGAGAAAGGGGTTGGAGAGCATCGCGCCTGCCGTCATACAGCAGCGGTCGGGGCGGTAAAGGGCTTGGATTTGCGATGTTTTGGTTATGGGTGGTCTTGCAGGGGCTGACGCTGCTGGGGGTACTCAATTACTGGCGGCATCTGCCGGTGGACAGGCAGGAGGAAGCGCCCGAGGGCGTTGTCGTGCTGCTGTCGGTGCGGGATGATTGGAACGGCGGGACGGAGCTGATCGCGCGGTTGAAGGCGCAAACGGTGCGTTTCCGGCTGGTGATTGCTTCGAGCGGAGGATGCGCAGCGGCTGAGGCTCTTGCGGCGCGTGAGGGGGACTGGGTGCAGATCGTTCGCGCCGGGCTTGCGAGCGATGAGGGGCAGAAGGTGCACAAATTGCGGGCGGCCTTGCGGGCTTTGCGTGAGGGAGACCGCTATCTGGTTTTCGTGGACGCGGATATCGAGCCTCCGGCGCGGCTGGTGGGGCGGTTGCTCTTTCCTCTGGTGCGGGGGAAGGCGGATATCGTGACCGGCTATCGGTTGCTGTTGCCGGAGGCGGATATGCAGGCGGCTCTGGTGGGGGCAGTGGAGATGCAGCTTGCGACCCTTCCCCGTGCCGCCAGTGCGACCATGCCCTGGGGCGGGGCGATGGCGCTGACGCGGGAGGTGGCGGAGCGGCTGGACCTGGATGCGGCTCTGGCCGGGCGTCTGTCCGATGACATGGCGATCGGGTTGGCCGGATGGCGCGCGAAGCTGCGGTTGCGGCCAGTGCGGGACTTGCTGGTGGCGAGCACGTTGCAGGGGCACGGGGCGCTTGGCTTTGGCGTGCGGCAGTATCGGCATATCCTGACCAACAGCGCGGGGATGTGGCTGATAGCCTGCGCTGTGGTCGGGGTGCAGGCCTTGGGCTGGGGCTGGGCGCTTGGTTGGGGCGGCTGGAGTGCCGTGGCCGTGGGCTATGCGGCGGCTGTGGGGCGGGTGCTGGTGCGGCGGCGGATTATTGGGGGCGTGGTGGAGTCAGGGCAGGCGCAGAAGGCGCGGCGGTCGCTTTGGTGGGATATGTTGGCGCCCTTTGCGGTGTGCTGGGCGCATTGGGGGATGCAGTTGGCGGCGGCTGGGTCGCGGCGGATCAGGTGGGGCGGATATGATTATTGGGTGAAGGGCGGGAAGGTCGTGCGGATGGAAAGGGTGGAATAGCTGTTTTGGCCATTTTTCGCTGAAGTTCACAGTGCGCGCGCGGGTAAGGGGCGGCCGTAATCGAAGTGATCGTCCGCGATTGTCGGATGACATGGAACTGCGGCGTTCGAGCCAAAGCCGAACGCCGCATGAAGAGGGTACAGCTCAGATCACAAGGGCTGCTCGGAACAGGCGACGTCGTACTGCGACACACTTGCCGAATTGCGCGAATTTTGCGGCTGGGAGCCGGCATAAACGTCGCCGGCGCTTCCGCCGAATGCAGAGTGGCCGGAGTCAGCTGAATGCCCCGGATCGGCGCCTGTGCCGCTCGCGATAAGCGCTTCGCAGTCCTCATCGGGTTGGCCAGTCGTGACCGGCGGCCCCACCGAATGCCAATAGCCTTGTCCATTATTCTGACCGTTGCCCGGTGGCGATGTTTGAGCAGAGGCCGATGCGGGCATGAACGAAATGGCTGCGGCACCAAATAAGATAATTGCGGCTTTCATGGCAAAAGCTCCTTCATCTACTCACCGGAACTGCGTTGATAAAAGTGCCCTGTCCTGCAGAAACAGTAGGGCGCTTTGTTAGTTGCGCCGGGAGCCGCAGTGGTTCACCGGTTCCTTAAAAAATGTTTGGCGACATGCGGATTAAAGCGTTGGGTAGGCGGCGCGAAGCCGAGCCGGCAATTTCGCGCCGGCTGCGGCTGCCGAAATGACGGGAGGGGCGCGCTTTAAGTCACGTTTCTCGCCTTCGCCAGAAACGAACGGAGGTTGGTTAGAAGCCTGCCGGGAAGAGATGCTTGCCCTGCTCGTCCAGCCGCAAGACGACCTTGCCCGCCACTGCGCCGAGCGGGAGGTCACCATAGAGGTGCGGGAAGAGGGCGCCGCCGCGTGACTCTTCCCATTTGAGCGCGTCGCCGAAGGGGGCGAGGTCGATCATCACCATCACCAGATTGTCCTGACCCGCGAAATGTTTGGCGGCGGTTTCGGCCGCCTGTTCGCGTGTGGACATATGGATATAGCCGTCCTGAAGATCGATGGGCGCGCCTTTGAACACGCCGTCGGTCTTCAGCTGGTCATACTGATCCTTCGTCAGGATCTTGTAGGCGAAGAGGTCGGTCACGCTTCGTTGTTTTCGGAGCCGGTTTCCGCCGCATCCTCAGCTTCGTCGCTTTCCTCGATCTTCGCGGCACTGACGACATGTTCGTTATCGGACACGTTGAACAGACGCACGCCCGCTGAACTGCGGCCGATGACGCGCAAGCTGTCCAGGCCCATGCGGATCAGCTTCGCCTGATCGGTGACGAGCATGAGCTGGTCGGCCTGTGTCACCGGGAAGCTGGCGACAACCGGGCCATTGCGGCCGATATTGTCGATGTTCGTGATGCCCTGACCGCCGCGTCCGGTGCGGCGATATTCGTAGGCAGAGGACAGCTTGCCATAGCCGTTGGCGCAGACGGTGAGGATGAACTGTTCGCGATCCTTCATGAGGGCGAACATGCCCTGATCCTGCATTTCCCCTTCCTTTTCGGGCTTCCAGGGGGCGAAGCGCAGATATTCCTCGCGCTGTTCCTGATCGGCGCCGGAGCGGTGGAGGATGGAGAGGGAGATCACCTCGTCATCGCGCTTGAGCGTCATGCCGCGCACGCCGGTCGAGGTGCGGCTCTGGAATTCGCGCACGTCGGTCGCCTGGAAACGGATTGCCTTGCCCTGACGCGTGGCGAGGAGGACGTCATCCTCTTCGGTCAGCAACGCCACGCCGATCAGGCGGTCGGTGCTTTCATCGTCGAACCGCATGGCGATCTTGCCGTTCGACGGGATGTTGGCGAAGGCGTCCATGCTGTTGCGGCGGACCGTGCCGTTCGCGGTGGAGAACATGACGTGCAGGTCCTTCCAGCTATCCTCATCCTCGGGCAGCGGCAGGACGGTCTGGATCGTCTCGCCGGGGCCGAGCGGCAGCAGGTTCACCATCGGGCGGCCGCGCGTCGCCGGGCCGCCTTCGGGGAGGCGCCAGACCTTCAGGCGATAGACCTTGCCCGCCGTCGAGAAGAACAGGACCGGCGTGTGGGTGGAGGTCACGAACAGTTCGGTGACGGCGTCCTCATCCTTGGTCGCCATGCCGGAGCGGCCCTTGCCGCCGCGTGCCTGGGCACGGAAGCTCTCCAGCGGGGTGCGCTTGATATAACCCTGCACGGTGACGGTGACGACCATCTCCTCGCGCTCGATCAGGTCTTCATCATCGATGCCGTCGGCGGCAGCGGTGATTTCCGAAAGGCGCGGGGTGGCGAAGTCGCGCTCAATGGCTTCGAACTCCTCGCGCATCACGGCGTAAAGCTTCACGCGATCACCGAGGATGGCGAGATATTCGGCTATGGCGGCGGCGAGTTCCGCCAGCTCATTGCCGATCTCATCGCGGCCGAGCGCGGTCAGGCGGTGCAGGCGCAGATCGAGGATGGCGCGGACCTGCGTATCCGACAGGCGATAGGTGTCGCCGCTGACTTCCGTCTCGATGGCTTCGACAAGGCGCAGATAGGGCGCGATCTCCGCCACCGGCCATTCGCGGGCGAGCAGGGATTCGCGCGCTTCCGCCGGGCTGGACGATCCACGGATGATGCGGACGACTTCATCGAGGTTCGTGACCGCGATGACGAGGCCCAGCAAGATATGCGCGCGGTCGCGGGCCTTGTTGAGTTCATATTTGGTGCGGCGGGTGATGACCTCTTCGCGGAAGCGGATGAAGGCCTCGATAATGTCGCGCAGGTTCAGCACTTCGGGGCGGCCGCCGCGAATGGCGAGCATGTTCGCCGGGAAGCTCGACTGGGCGGGGGTGTTGCGCCAGAGTTGGTTCAGCACGACTTCCGGTGTGGCGTCGCGCTTCAGATCCATGACGATGCGCACGCCTTCGCGGCTCGATTCGTCGCGAATGTCGCTGATGCCCTCGATCCGCTTGTCCTTGGCGGCTTCGGCGATCTTTTCGACAAGGCCGTTCTTGCCGACCTGATAGGGAATGGCGGTCAGCACGATGGAGCGGCGGTCGCCGCGCCCTTCCTCAATTTCATGGCGCGAGCGCATCATGATCGAACCACGACCGGTATGGTAGGCGCTGCGGGCGCCGGACTGGCCGAGGATCAGGGGAGCGGTCGGGAAGTCCGGGCCGGGGACGATCTGGATCAGTTCGTCCACGGTGATGCCGCTATTGTCGATATAGGCGAGGCAGGCGCGGATCACTTCGCCAAGGTTATGCGGCGGGATGTTGGTCGCCATGCCGACCGCGATGCCGCCCGCGCCATTGACCAGCAGGTTGGGGAAGCGAGCGGGCAGGACCTGCGGCTCGCTTTCGGAGGCGTCATAATTGGGCTGGAAGTCGACGGTATCCTTGTCGAGGTCCTCCAGCATCGCACCGGCTACCTTGGCGAGGCGCGCTTCGGTGTAACGCATGGCTGCCGGCGGATCGGGGTCCATCGAACCGAAATTGCCCTGACCGTCGATCAGCGGCACGCGCATCGCCCAGTCCTGCGTCATGCGCGCCAACGCGTCGTAAATCGACGTGTCGCCATGAGGGTGATATTTACCGATCACGTCACCGACGATGCGCGCCGACTTGCGGTAGGGCTTGTTGTGATGGAAGCCCGATTCATGGGCCGAGAAGAGAATGCGGCGATGCACCGGCTTCAACCCGTCGCGCACGTCCGGCAGGGCGCGGGCGACGATGACCGACATGGCATAGTCGAGATAGCTCGTCTTCATCTCCTCCACGATGGAGATGGGGCTGATGTCCGAGGGGTCGGCGAGGACGGTCTCGTCGGTCAAATCGATTCTCTTTTTGGTGAGTGTATGTTGTTGGCTATGCACTAGCCGAGCGAAACAATTCTGTCACCCCTCGCGCGCACGCGCGCGCCAAGCACGAACTGCACAAACCATGAGATGCATGAAGAGCGCGCCAGAACGTGCGGCGGGGGCTGACATGCTGTCAAGTCGTGCATATAGGCTGTTCAAACGTTATTCACGCGCCGACCCCTATCGGCGTCATACAAGGGCCGCCTGTCCCCCGGGCGCAGAGGAGAAGATGAACATGCGTTTTGTTACCCCCGTGGCGCTCGCGCTGACTCTCGCGCTGACCGGCGGCGCCGTATCGGCTCCGGCATTTGCGAAGAAGGAAGAAAAGAGCAGCGCGCCCAAGCTCAATGTGTCGCCTGACGTGATCAAGGCGCTCCAGGCGGCACAGACGGCTGCCGGCAAGCAGGACTTTGCGGGCGCCAAGGCCGCGCTGGCCGAGGCGGATAGCAAGGCGAAGTCGAATGACGACAAATATCAGATCGGTGCCGTCAAGCTGAACACCTCCATCGCCGCCAAGGATGCCGCGATGCAGGGTGAGGCGCTGACGCAGATGCTCGACAGCGGCCTGACGCCGGCGGAACAGGTTGGCCAGTTCAATGCGGTGGCTGCTGATCAGGCGCTGCAGGCGAAGAATTACGATCTGGCGATCTCACGCGCCAAGGCTGCGGCTGCTGCCGGTTACAAGCCCGATGCGGTGAACGTGACGCTGGCGCAGGCCTATTTCGGCAAGGCCGGCACCGCCAATGCTTCGGTGGAGCCGCAGCGCGGGTTGAACCAGCAGGGCCTCGTCGCGCTGAAGGCGGCGGCGGATGCGACCAAGGCGGCGGGCGGTCAGGTGCCGGCCCAATGGTATCAGATCGGCGTCAGCCGCGCGGCGACGGCAAAGCTGCCGGAAGTCACCGAATGGGCGACGCTCGCCTATCAGGCCAATCCCAGCGGTGAAAATCTGCGCACGCTGGTCCGCCTGTTCCAGCAGGCCAATCCGAATATCTCCAACCGCGAAAATCTCGACGTGCTCCGTCTGATGGCGGTTTCGGGTGGTCTGGTGGTCGCGCAGGACTATCTGGAATATGCCGAAATGGCGTCCAAGACCGGCATTTACGGTGAAGTGAAGTCGGCGATCGACGCCGGGCGCAGCAAGGGCGTGCTGAGCGCCAGCCAGGGTGGCGACCTGTATCAGACCGCCGTGCCGAAGATTGCGGGCGACAAGGGTTCGCTGGGTTCGGCCGAGGCTGATGCGAAGAAGGCCGCCAACGGCAAGATCGCGGCGGCTACCGCTGATGCCTATCTGGGCTATGGCGATTATACCAAGGCGGCGGCCATGTTCGAACTCGCCAAGCAGAAGGGCGGTGTCGACGCGGACGAAATCAACAGCCGCATGGGCATTGCCAAGGCGCTGGGTGGCGACACCGCTTCGGCCAAGGCGGCTTTCCAGTCGGTGCAGGCCGGTTCGCGCAAGAAGATCGCCGATCTTTGGCTGGCCTATCTCGCCACCAAGGCCTGATTTTTCGGGCTTATATGGCGCGCTGCTCCGATGGAGCGGTGCGCCATCCTTATCTTCAAGCATGATCAACGCGCTGGTCAGGGCCAGGCGACAAGGGGAATGGCTGACATGGCCAAGATGCGACATTCGATTCTGACCTGTGCGCTGTTGGCGGGAGCGGCTGTGCTGGCGACGCCGGCTGGGGCGAAGAAGCCGGTTGCGGCTGGCCCCGTGATCGAGATGTCGGACAGTTTCCGCGCGGCGACGCAGGCGGCAGACAGCGCCATCAAGGCGGGCGATGTTTCCGGTGCTCAGGCGAAGATTTCCGGGCTGATGCCGGTCAGCGATTTCGAGGCTTATGTGGCCGCCGGGCTGCGGTTCGAACTGGCGGTGCTGAAGGTCGATCGGCAGGCGCAACGGGTCGCGCTGAACGATATGTTCAAGACATCCTCCGTGCCCAAGACGGACATGCCGCGATTGCGCTATATTGCGGGTTATCTCTCCTTCATCGTCGGCAATTATGACGATGCGACGGCGCAGCTCGATTATGCCAAGACGCTGGGCTACGACCCGATCGATGCGACGATGCTGCGCGGGGATATCGCGCTGCGGCGGAACAAGGCGAAGGATGCCCGTGCTTTCGTGCAGGAGGCGCTGGCCCGGCAGCGGACGGCAGGACAGCCGATCCCGGCGGCCTGGTATGACCGGGCCATCTCCATGGCCTATCAGGCGGGGGATTGGTCCGATGTGGGGGCACTGTATCGTGAGCGGCTGAGCCATTATGATTCTGCTGGCGAGTGGCGGTCCGCGCTGGCCAATTATCTGAGTGCGCCGGGCATGGACCCGCAGGTTCAATTGGATCTTTATCGCTTGCAGGCCGCCAATGGCGCGATGGCGAGCGAACGCGACTATCAGGCCTATGCACAGTTGGCCGACAAGACCGGCTATAGCGCGGAAACCAAGGCGATCATCGAGGCCGGGCGTTCGGCGGGCAAGCTTACGTTGACTCAGGCGGCGACGGCGCAATTGTTGAAGAGCGCAACCCCCAAGGCCGCCAAGGAAATCGCGGCCTTGCCTGCCGCAGCGAAAAAGGCGGCGGCGGCCAAGGATGGATCAGCGGCGATGACGGTCGGCGACACCTATTTCTCGCTCAGCCAGTTCCCCCAGGCGGTCGAGCAATATCGGCTGGCCTTGAGCAAGGGTGGGGTCGATACGGGTAAAGCCAATGCGCGGCTGGGCGTGGCGCTGGCGCGTTCGGGAGATCTGGCGGGCGCGAAAGCCGCGCTCGCACAAGTGACGACGGGCAATTGGGTCAATGATGCGGGTTTCTGGTCGGTATGGGTTGATCAGCAGAGCCGTAAAACAGCGCTCAAGCCGGTGGTCGTGCCGCCGGCAAGTTGATCGGTGTCGACCGTCACGGATAATAAAGCCCTCCCCATCGCATGATGGGGAGGGCTTTTTATATTTGTACCATTAACCGGCCCTCAAACGGGCAACGGTACACCCGGCAGGTTTTTCGATGTGCGAATGGTAAGCGACGTCTTGACGCTTACCACATTGGGCGCGGGCGTCAGTTTCGACGTCAGGAATTGCTGGAAGCTTTGCAAATCCTTTGCCACGACCTTCAGGATGAAGTCGATTTCGCCGTTCAGCATATAGCATTCCCGCACTTCGGGCAGTGTCGCGATGTGATCTTCAAATGCCTTGAGGTCCGCTTCGGCCTGACTCTTCAGGCTGACCATCGCGAACACGGTGATGGTGTAGCCCAGCATCGCTGGGTTCACCACGGCATGATAGGAGTTGATCGCGCCGCTTTCCTCCAGCGCGCGGACGCGGCGCAGGCAGGGGGGAGCTGTCAGCCCGACCTTCCGGGCCAGCTCCACATTGGTCATCCTGCCGTCGTCCTGCAACTCACCCAGGATCTGGAGGTCGATGTCGTCAATATTGGGGCCGGCCATTATTCCGCTTATTTCCTTGCCTGTTAAGAGGAGGTTACCATAATAATATTTCAGAGCAATGCAATTGTCCCACTATGCGACGTTCGCATAAGAACCCATTTGCGCCTCTTTCCCTTTGCGGTGCGAAGCATTATCCCTGTGTAACGATCCCTTCGGCGAATGGTTGGTTAGCGCTGCGCCGGGGGCCAGAATGGGGAATTTGGGTGCGCTTCAACGATCTCATGCAGACGGTTCTGGCTGCGGAAGGCAGGAGCGGCATTGGCGCCGTGACGCTGTGGCGGCAATGCGTGGATCTGCTGGCGCAGAATGACAGGCATGACCGGACCGTGATGTCCGATTCCGAGCGCACCGTTCTGCTGGAACGCATGAACGGGCTGCTGCCGAAACTGTCGGAAACGCAGCGGATCGCGACGGTGGTGGAACTGGGCGGGCGGCTGCGGTCTCCGGCTCTGATCGAGTTTTTCGCGGGCGACCGGCCCGCCATTGCGGCGGCCGCCATATCCCGCGCAAAATTGCCGGACGAACTTTGGGTGGCGATGTTGCCGCGCTTGACGCCGACGGCGCGCGGGGTGCTGCGCTCGCGGCGCGATCTGGGCACGGCGACGGTGCAGGGGCTGGAGGCATTCGGCGCCACCGATCTGGTGTTGACCAGCGCGGTCGAGCAGCAGGAGGATATGCTCCTGACCGAGGCGATGATCGTGCCTGTGGAGCCGGTCGAAGCGGAGGTGGCGCCTGATCACGATCAGCCCCTGGAAGCGGCTGAGGACCAAAGCCAGATTCGCAATCTGGTGGATCGGATCGCCCGCTTCACCAATGCGCGGCGGACCGGCGAACCGGTCGAAGCGCTGCGGCGCGATGAAGCCGCCGGGCCACGCACCTTTGCCTTTGAGACTGATGCCGCCGGCGTCATCGTCTGGATCGATCAGGGGCCCAGGGCGGCGCTGATCGGCCTCGCACTCAACGAAATCGCACTGGATGGCGGCAGCGGTCCCGATGGCCATGTCGCAGGCGCCTTCATGCGGCGCAGCGGTTTTCAGAACGGCCGCTATACGATTGTCGGTGGGACGATGGCGGGCGAATGGCGGCTTTCGGCAACGCCGTTTTTCGATCCGCGTTCCGGGCGGTTTCAGGGCTATCGCGGGCAGGCGCGGCGCCCCTATCTGCATGAGGTGGCGAGCGAACCGCGAGCGGAGCCAGTGTCCATCGCGGGGCTTTCCGCCGACTCGATCCGGCAGCTTGTGCATGAACTGCGCACGCCGCTGAATGCCATATTGGGTTTTGCCGAGATCATCGAGCAGGAGCTGTTCGGTCCGGCTGGCGAAGCCTATCGCGACATGGCCGGGAAGATCGCGTTGGATGCGCGGCACTTGTTGACGGCTTTCGACGATCTCGACCTGGCGGCGCGGGTGTCGCGCGGGGAAGGGAATATGGCGCCGCGGGCGATCGATCCGGCGCTGCTGGTGACGCAGGTTTCGGCGCGCTTCCGCGAACAGGGGGATGGCGCGCAGATTGACATCGCCATGGCGCGCGGCCTGCCCATGGTGCGCATCGATCCGGTGCAGGGCGAACGCATGGTGCAGCATCTGTTGCGCACGCTGATTTCCGTGGCGCCTGCCGGGGAAGCTCTGACCGGATCCTGTTGGTTCCAGCCCGAAAGTGGCGAGGGGCGGGTCGTGCTGGCGATCGACCGGCCGTCCAGCCTGATCGGGATGGAAGAAGGAAAGCTGCTCGATCCGGGCTATATGCCGGACGGGAATTGGGCCGATGGGCCTTTGCTGGGGCTGGGTTTTTCCCTGCGGCTGATCCGCAGCCTGGCCGCCGGATGCGGCGGAGCGCTGGAGATCGAGCCGGGGCGCTTCCTGCTTGCCGTGCCGGCGATGGCCGAAACCGGGGATGCGGTCGGCAACGGCTGACGGCATGAACCCTATGGCAACCATTGCCGCGTAGGGAAGCGGGATGGACAGGCTTTCCCATGACGGCAATCTGCTCCGCGCGCCCGCCGCGGAGGACAGGATCGCGCTCGATCCTGCGTTCGGCACGCGCTTCATGCTGTTCGTGGATACTGAAGAAGAGTTTGACTGGAACGCGCCGTTCAGCCGTACAGCGCATGGCGTGACGGCGCTCGATGGTCTGGCGCGGGGACAAGCCTTTTTTGCGGCGGCGGGCGTGAGGCCTGTCTATGTCACCGATTATCCGGTGGTCGACAGCGATGCCGCAGCGGACATGATGGGGCGCTGGCTGGCAGATGCTACTGCGGATATTGGCGCGCACCTCCATCCCTGGGTCAATCCGCCGCATGTGGAAGAGGTGACGGCTGCGAACAGCTATGTCGGTTTTCTGCCCGAAACGGTCGAACGGGCAAAACTGGAGTTTCTGTGCCAGCGGATCGCAGAGCGGTTCGGGCGGCGGCCCATCGCCTATCGGGCGGGGCGCTACGGCGTAGGGCCGAACAGTGCGCGCCTGTTGGAAGTGGCAGGATTTCGACTGGATAGCTCCGTACGCAGCCGGTTCGATTATAGTGCGCAGCATGGGCCGGATTTCCGGGGGTTGCCGCAGAACCCCTATTGGACAGGACCGAACCGGACGTTGGTGGAGTTGCCGCTATCGACAGCTTTTGTCGGCCTGCTGCGGAGCGGTGGCGAGCGGCTTTATCGCGCCACGCAGGGCATGGGACCGATGGCGGGTGCAATGGCAAGGGCAAGGATGCTGAGCCGGGTGCCCCTGACTCCGGAAGGTGTGTCGTCGCGGGAAGCGATTCAGGCGATCGACGCGCTGATCGCGGAGGGTGTTCGGGTCCTCAATTTCAGTTTCCACTCGCCTACGCTGGAGCCGGGGCATGCGCCCTATGTCCGGAATGAGGGTGACCGCACGGCATTTTATCGCTGGTGGGACGCGGTGCTCAATCATCTGGCCCGGCGAAATATTCTGCCGGCGACGCTGGATCAGCTGTTGAACGCGGTGCCGGCGCGCAGACGGGCTTGCCAAGCGGCCTGATGCTGCCTATCCGGACGAACATAAGGATGTGACGCTTCGACATCACATCAGGGTGGGGCCTGTAGCTCAATGGTTAGAGCTGGCCGCTCATAACGGCTAGGTTGCGGGTTCGAGTCCTGCCGGGCCCACCAAATTCCTTTTATTTCAGGCGCATGGCGATTGAAGTCGCGGCAATTTGTGCAATGCAAAATTTTGCTTGCGCCTTTCATGAATCGATGACAGCTTGACCATCATCGAGGCAGGGTCGCTTCGATGCGCAGAGGCTGAAGTTCATCGATGACGGTGGACTTGGTTCCGATCCTCAAGAGGATCGATAAAAGGCAATGACGCCGCCCGGACAGGTCAGACGACCTTGATCCCGGCGGCTTTTTTATTGGGTTTCCGCCGGGGATCAGGAGGTCGCCGGGCGGCTTTCAAAAACATCTTTCGCACATCGGACGGGTTCCGGTGGAGGCAGGCTGCGCTCTTTTTGCGCGGAAGGGGCTGCGCGAACAATGAAGGGGGAATAATGGGCAAAATAATGTTTCTGGCGTCGGCATCGGCCTTGGCGGCAGCATGTGCAGGACCGGCCTTGGCGCAGGATGTGGTGTTCAAGCCGATCGTCGAGGCGCGGCTGCGTTACGAGACGGTCGATCAGACTGGCCCTGCGCCGCTCACCAGCAGCCAGGATGCCAATGCGGTGACGATGCGGTTGCGCGCGGGCGGAGAGATTTCCAAGGGGCCGTTCGCTTTCCTGGCTGAGGCGGAGGGTACG
Source organism: Sphingobium sp. EM0848 (assembly GCF_013375555.1). Taxonomy (NCBI): domain Bacteria; kingdom Pseudomonadati; phylum Pseudomonadota; class Alphaproteobacteria; order Sphingomonadales; family Sphingobiaceae; genus Sphingobium; species Sphingobium sp. EM0848. Next base: position 1,359,985 of record NZ_JABXWB010000001.1, on the reverse strand, counting down.
CTGGCTCTCGACAAGGATTATAATAGCGGCGTCAATGGCAAGACGCTCTATCCGATCGTCGCCGATCCGGAGAATGTCGAGGCCAACCGGGTGCAGATCCAGTACCGCACCAAGCCGCTGGTCGTGACCATCGGGCGGCAACGGATCAATCTGGACGATCAGCGTTTCGTCGGTTCAGTCGGCTGGCGGCAGAATGAGCAGACCTTTGATGCGGTGCGCGTCGAATATATGGGCGTTGAGAATCTGAAGGTCGACGTCACCTATGCGATTTCGGCGCGGACGATCTGGGGCATCGACGGCGGTAAATTCGGCGCGACCAACCGGCCGACGAACATCGACGGCGACAATGTCTTTGCCAATATTTCCTACAAGACCAAGCTGGGGACGCTGACCGGCTTTGCCTATCTGGTGGACGAGGATGAGGCCGTCGTCGCGCTGCGACGGAACAGCAGCCAGACCTATGGTGCGCGTTTCATGGGCGCTCTGCCCTTATCGAAGAAGGTGAAGCTCAGTTATCTGGCGAGCTATGCGCGGCAGAGCGACTATGCGTCCAATCCGGTTCGTTATTCGGCGGACTATGTCGCGGCGGAGCTGGGTTTGGATGTCGCTGCGTTCAAGCTGACGGGCGGCTATGAATTGCTGGGTTCGGACCCGGGCGCAACCGGGATCGCGGGCGGTTATGCCTTCCAGACGCCCTTTGCGACATTGCACAAGTTCAATGGCTGGGCCGACAAATTCCTGACCACGCCGGGGACCGGTATTCAGGACTATTATGCGGGGGCAAGCTATACCGTGCCCAAGATTGGCAAGGCGGGGCCGCTGGTGGCGTCCTTCGTCTATCATCGGTTCAACAGCGACCGGCTGTCGATCCATTATGGTGATGAATATGATGCGCAGGTGACGCTGAAAATCGACAGGCATCTGAGCGCACTCGTCAAATATGCCGATTATGAGCGCAAGGGGATCGCCAGCTATGCAGGGGATGCTGACACCCGGAAATTCTGGGCGCAGATCGACTATGCGCTTTGACCATTAGGGGCGGTTGTTGCTGTCCCTGACGGAGAAGTCATCGCTGCCGGAGTTGTGGAAGGTCCGGTGGCGGTGGCTTTTCCGGTTTTGGGAAAGGGGTGGTCGGGGAGACAGGATTCGAACCTGCGACATCCTGCTCCCAAAGCAGGCGCGCTACCAGACTGCGCTACTCCCCGGCGCGAGGGCGGCCTTAGCGGCGAAGTGGGGCGCCCGTCAATCCAGCTTTTATGCGGATATGCGAGGCATAGAAAAAGGGCGGACCGTCCCAGACGATCCGCCCTTTCGAAAATCTCGCTGAAGCGAAGATTACTTGGCGTTCGCAGCGTTGCCCGCAACGTTCGCAGCAGCGTTCGCGGCGTTGTCAGCAGCGTTCGCAGCGTTGTCAGCAGCGTTAGCGGCGTTTTCGACAACGTTCTCGACAACAGCGTTCGAAGCGTTCGCGGTCTCGTTGGCCGGCTTCTCACCGCAAGCGGCGAGGGCCATCAGGCCGGCCGAAGCGAAAACAACAGCGATCTTCTTCATTGTGTACGGCTCCCATAGCATTTTGCCGCGTCAGACACGTTAAATTCGTGACCTACGCGAGCGACCCGCATTAACGTGTGCGCTGCACAAATCAATGCTTTTCTGCGTCGGTGAAGCGACAGAATCACGCGACAAGCAGTTGTCTACAATAAAAGTTCAGTTAACGCCTAGCGATTCCGGCGCATTTGCGATTTCAAAAAGTGCAACCGTCCAAGCCGCGACATTCTGCTGCAGTTGTGCCGGATCGATCTTGTCCAATGTATCGTCGGGCGTGTGGTGAATGTCGAAATAGCGGGTGCCGTCTTGCTGGAGATCGATCACGGGAACGCCTGCCTTGACCAGCGGTTCGATGTCGGAACCTCCGCCGGCGGGCGATCGACTGGTGCCGACGCCGAGCGGTGCAAGACCGGAAGCGATCCGGCGGGCGAGGGCGTCATGGCCCTGCGGTAGCTTGAAATCGACACGCCATACGCGGTCTGCGCCGAAATCCGATTCCATCGCCATGGCGTGCGGTTCCTTGCCATGGGCGTCGAAATAGGCACGGCCGCCATTGCCGCCCACCTCTTCCGCGCCCGCCATGAGCACGCGGATGGTGCGGCGGAGCGGTCCGGCCTTTGCGGCTTGCAGCGCAGCCGCTGCAACGATGCCGCAACCAGCGCCGTCATCAATGGCGCCCGTGCCCTGATCCCAACTGTCGAGATGGCAGGCGGCAACGACCACGCCCGCCTTGGGATCGCTGCCGGGGATTTCGGCGATGACATTGCCTGAGGGCTGATCCTTCAGCATCTTCGACGTCAGCGTCAGGTGCAGGCGGATCGCTTGGCCACGTGAAATCATGCGGGCCAGTTGTTCGGCATCCGGCACGCTAAGGGCCGCGGCAGGGATCGGCTTGACGCCATCGGCCCACATCTGGACCCCCGTATGGGGCTGGCGGTGATGGTCGGTGCCGATGGAGCGGATCAATATGGCGATGGCGCCTTTCTTCGACGCGATGCTGGGTCCCTGGCGGCGGGTCGCGCCGAAATAGCCATAGGAACTGCCGTCCTGCGTCGCGTGCATGGCGTGGCTGACGAAGGCGATTTTGCCCTTAAGGCTGCCTTCGGGCGCGGCTTCAAGGTCGGCGAGGGTCGGAAAATAGGCGACTTCGCCCTCGATTCCCTTGTCCGGCGTCGAGGCGCTGTTGCCCAGCGCGGCAACGACCAGATTTTGGGGGAAGGGCGAAAGCACGCGCACTTCATCATGACCGCGCAGCCAGACGGGCATGGTGTAGGGTTCGGCACGGACGTTGGAGAAGCCGAGGCTCTTGAGCTTTGCCACGGCCCATTCGCGGGCGCGGGCCTCTTGAGGGGTGCCGGCCGGGCGGGGGCCGACTTCTGTGGTCAGACCTTCGGTGAAGTCCATCGCGACCCCATCGGTCAAGGCCGCCGTGCGAATCGTTTCCACCGGGGATGGCGCGGCGGCGAGGGGCAGGGCGGGGGTGAAGATGCTGCCGAGGAAAAGGGCGGCCAGCGTGCCCGATCGGATTTTCTGCATGGATCAAGGCTTAGCGAGGCAACGCCCATTTGCCAACGCGCTTGGGCTCCGCTAACTCCGCCCGGATTTTATCTGTCTGACTTTCGGAGCTCGCGCGAACCATGTCCGCCTCATCGCAATATGCCTTTGTCATGAAAAACATGACCAAGAGTTTTCCCGGCGCCCAGAAGCCGGTGCTTAACGCCATCAATCTGCAATTCTATCGCGGCGCCAAGATCGGCATCGTCGGCCCCAACGGCGCGGGCAAGTCGACGCTGATGAAGATCATGGGCGGCATCGACAAGGATTTCACCGGCGAGGCGTGGCCCGGCGAGAATATCACCGTCGGCTATCTGCCGCAGGAGCCGCAGCTCGACCCGAGCAAGAACGTCCTTGAGAACGTCAAGGACGGCGCCCGCGAGATTGCGGACAAGATGGACCGCTTCAACGAGATCAGCATGATCATGGCCGATCCGCCGGAAGATGCCGATTTCGACGCGCTCATGGAGGAAATGGGCACGTTGCAGGAGCAGATCGATGCGGTCGACGGCTGGACGCTGGACAACCAGCTTGAGATCGCGATGGAGGCGCTGCGCTGCCCCCCTTCGGACTGGCCGGTCGACAGCCTGTCGGGCGGTGAAAAGCGCCGTATCGCGTTGACTCGCCTGCTGATCCAGAAGCCGGACATCCTGCTGCTCGACGAACCGACCAACCATCTGGATGCCGAGAGCGTCGAGTGGCTGGAAAACCATCTCAAGGAATATGCGGGCGCGGTGCTGATGATCACCCACGACCGCTATTTCCTCGATAATGTCGTGGGTTGGATCCTCGAACTCGATCGCGGAAAATATTTCCCCTACGAGGGCAATTATTCCACTTACCTCGAAAAGAAAGCACAGCGTCTGGAGCAGGAATCCCGTGAGGAATCCGGCCGCCAGAAGGCGATCAAGGACGAGCTGGAATGGATTCGCGCCGGTGTCAAAGGTCGCCAGACCAAGTCCAAGGCGCGTATCAAGAAGTTCGAGGAGCTGGTCGCCGCGCAGGAAAACCGTACGCCCGGCAAGGCGCAGATCGTCATTCAGGTGCCCGAGCGTCTGGGCGGCAAGGTGATCGAGGCCAAGAATATCTCGAAGGCCTATGGCGACAAGCTGCTGTTCGAAAACCTGTCCTTCATGCTGCCGCCGGGCGGCATTGTCGGCGTGATCGGGCCGAACGGCGCGGGTAAGTCGACGCTGTTCAAGATCATCACCGGGCAGGAACAGCCCGATTCGGGTGAGATCGATATCGGTTCGACCGTGCGTCTGGGCTATGTCGACCAGAGCCGTGACCATCTCGATCCGTCGAAGAATGTCTGGGAAGAAGTGTCCGACGGCCTCGATTATGTGAAGGTCAACGGTCACGACATGTCGACCCGCGCCTATGTCGGCGCCTTCAATTTCAAGGGGCAGGACCAGCAGAAGAATGTCGGCAAGCTGTCGGGCGGTGAGCGCAATCGCGTCCACATCGCCAAGATGCTGAAGAAGGGCGGCAATGTGCTGCTGCTCGACGAACCGACCAACGACCTTGACGTCGAAACGCTGGCGGCTTTGGAAGAAGCCATCGAGAATTTCGCGGGCTGCGCCGTGGTCATCAGCCACGACCGTTTCTTCCTCGACCGTCTGGCAACTCACATCCTAGCCTTTGAGGGCGACAGCCATGTCGAATGGTTCGAAGGCAATTTCGAAATGTATGAAGAGGACAAGCGCCGTCGTCTGGGCGATGCGGCGGATCGTCCGACGCGGCTTGCCTATAAGAAGCTGACCCGCTGATTTGAGTGGTGCATCGCGTGGACGATAACCCGGTTGCAATCATTGCAATGAAGGTTTCGTCTTTCGCACTTGCGAAATAACGTGCTGCACCGCACATAGGGAGTGCCTTTCAGGCATCCTCTCCTAAAACTTTCAGGCCGGTCCCCTTGGGATCGGCCTTTTTTTTATTCGATCAGGGATAAGCCAAGGATCAGCAGCTTGGCCGCTTCTGGAAGGATGTGAGGCCTTCAGGCGCCATATCCTGAGAGTCGATCCGCGCAACGCGAGCGGCCGGCGGGCCTTCATGCGCAAGGGCAATGAATTGCTCCACAGCGTCCTGCGGCCCCTCCACCAGCGCTTCCACGCTGCCGTCGATGCGGTTGCGAACCCAGCCGGCGAGGCCCAATTTGCTTGCCGCTTCCACGGTCCAGTTTCGATAGAATACGCCCTGAACCCGGCCAAGGATCATCAGATGGCGGGCGATGACCGCCATTAGTGGACTCGCTTGATCCAGGTCTGGCCATCGCGGCTTTCCACTTTGAAATTCTTGATCGAGCGGACAAGGTCCGACAGCCGTTTGAAACCGTAATTGCGCGTGTCGAAGCTGGAGCGGTTGCCGGCGAGTTGGCCGACTTCGCTGAGGCGGGCAAAGCCCTGATCGTCGCGTTTCACGGCGTTGTAGGCGTCGATCAGCAGCTTGACGAGATCGGGCGCGACCTCCGCGCCGTCATCGTCGTCGGGATTGTCATCGGGCTCTGTCGGTTCGACCGGGGCGTCCTCCCGCGCGCTTGTCAGCGCGCCGACATCGATGAAGCGGGTGCAGGCGCTGCGAAAGGCCTGCGGGGTATTGGCCGATCCGAAGCCGTAGACCGGGATGCCTTCCTGCCGGATGCGCGTGACCAGCGGCGTGAAATCGCTGTCGCTTGACATCAGGCCGAAGCCGGTGACACGGCCGCTCGCCATCAGGTCCATGGCGTCGATCGTCATCTTCATGTCGGTGGCGTTCTTGCCCTTGGTCAGGTCGAACTGTTGCTGGGTTTCGATGGCCTGCATCACCGCCTGACTGGCCCAGCCCTTGAGCGCAGGCTTGCTCCAATTGCCATAGGCGCGGCGGATGTTGACGGTGCCCAGTTCCGCCAGAACGGTCAGCACCGGGTCGAAATGGTCGGCTGAAGCATTGTCGGCGTCGATCAGCAGGGCAACATTGCCGCTGGGGATCGGCGCCGTCATGTCAGGCCTCCAGCGGTGCCGGGTTAAATTCGCCGCTTGCCTCGTCCAGCAGATGGAGCTGGCCGTCGGCAATGGCGAAGAAGGCGCCGATCAGCTTGAGTTCGCCGTCGCGTTCCTTGCTGCGGACGCAGGGGAAGGTGCGCAGGTTTTCGAGGCTGACCTTCACCCCTTCCTGCTCCATGGCGCGTTCGGCATCGCGGCCGCGATCGTCGCCGAAGCGCTCCACGACCTTTTCCCGCGCATCGTCGAGCAGTTCGATCCAGCTATGGATGAAGCCGCCTTCGCCCGGAGGCGAGTCCTTCAGCGCCTGACTCAGCGCAGCCTTGCAGCCGCCGCATTTGCCATGGCCCATGACGACGATCTCATCCACTTTCAGCACCTGCACCGCAAATTCCAGTGCGGCGGACACGCCATGGCGGCCGGGATTGGTTTCGAAGGGCGGCACCAGCGCGGCTACGTTACGAACCACGAAAATCTCGCCGGGGCTGGTGTCGAAAATCTGGGTCGGGTCGACTCGGCTGTCGGAACAGGCGATGACCATGACGCGGGGGCTTTGCCCTTCGTTTAGTTCGTCCCATCGCCCACGCTGCTGCGCCCAACCGGTGTTGCGGAAGCGGCGATAGCCAGCGAGCATGTCGGCGAAATCGGTCATGCCGCGCTCTGTGCCGGACAATCTAGGGGCTGGCAAGAGTGTCCCTGCATCGCTATCTGGGGCGCATGACCGATATTGCCCCGATCCCTGTGCCGACCGATCGACCCGAGCGAACCCGCAAACCCGACTGGATTCGGGTGAAAGCGCCGACCAGCCCCGGCTATAATGAAACCCGCAAGCTGATGCGGGCCAAGGGGCTGGCGACGGTGTGTGAAGAGGCGGCTTGCCCGAATATCGGGGAATGCTGGACCAAGAAGCACGCGACCGTGATGATTTTGGGCGATGTCTGCACGCGCGCCTGCGCCTTCTGCAACGTCAAGACCGGCATGCCACGGAAGGTCGATCCCAATGAGCCGCAGAATCTGGCCGACGCCTGCGCGGAAATGGGGCTGGAACATATCGTCATCACCTCGGTCGACCGCGACGACCTTCCCGATGGCGGTGCGACGCAGTTCGTGAAGGTGATCGAGGCGCTGCGTCGCACGACGCCGGACACGACCATCGAAATCCTGACGCCCGATTTCCGCAACAAACATGAGCGGGCCGTCGAGATGATCGTTGCAGCGCGGCCCGACGTGTATAACCATAATCTGGAGACGGTGCCCCGGCTCTACCCGACCATTCGTCCCGGCGCTCGCTATTACGCGTCGCTGCGTCTGCTGGAGACGGTGAAGAAGCTCGATCCGTCGATCTTCACCAAGTCGGGCATCATGCTGGGACTGGGCGAGGAACGGCTGGAGGTCCATCAGGTCATGGACGACATGCGCTCGGCCGACATCGATTTCCTGACCATGGGCCAGTATCTCCAGCCGACGCCGAAGCATGCCAAGGTCATGGAATTCGTGACCCCGGCGGCGTTCAACGCCTATGCGGCGATTGCGCGGGCCAAGGGCTTTCTGCAGGTCGCTTCGAGTCCGCTCACTCGCTCCAGCTATCATGCGGGCAAGGATTTTGCCGAAATGCGCGCAGCCCGTGAGGCGCAACTGGCAAAGGCCGCCAAATAAGCCGATGCCCAAGCATAACGAAACAAGGCCGCTGCCCTATACGCCCGAACAGATGTTCGACCTGGTGGCGAATGTCGAAGCCTATCCCGAGTTCCTGCCCTGGGTCAGTGCCATTCGTGTCCGCTCCGACAGCGAGTCGGAAATGATCGCGGACATGATCGTGGGGTTCAAGGGGATCAAGGAGAGCTTCACCTCCCGCGTCCACAAGCATCGGCCGGATCATGTGCGCGTCGATTATCTCGACGGACCACTCAAGCATCTTCACAATGAATGGAGCTTCCGCGACGATGGCAAGGGCGGTGTGCTGGTGGACTTCGAAGTCGAGTTCGAATTCAAGAGCAAGCTGTTCGAGATGCTCGCGGGGCAGGTGTTCGACAAGGCGCTGCGCAAGATGATCGGCGCCTTCGAGACCCGTGCTGCAGAGCTTTACGCCGGCGACTCGGGCAGCAGCAGTTCGAGCGCGCAGAGCGCCGCCTGAAGGCGGACGCCACCCCGGCCAGTATCCCCGAAATGATGCATGTCGGCGACGACCTTGTCGGGGTTGCCGCCCCGCTCGGCGCGGGCAAAGACGACCGTACCGACGGGCTTCTGCTCTGATCCGCCGCCGGGCCCGGCAATGCCGGTGATGGCGACGGCGACATTGGCGTGGCTCTTGTTCAGCGCGCCCTGCGCCATCGCCCACGCCGTGGCGATGGAAACCGCGCCGAAGGTTTCAATGACATCCTGCGAAACTTTCAGAAGTTCGCTCTTCATGTCATTGGAATAGGTTATAAATCCGGCCTCGAACACTTCCGAGGATCCGGCGATCTCAGTCAGCGCTGCGGAAACCAGGCCGCCGGTGCAACTTTCTGCCACGGCAATGGTACGACCGGCGCGGCGGTTGGCGATGATGACGCGCTCGGCAAGATCGACAAGCGGTGCGGGAAGGATGCTGTCAGGCATGGCGTCAGAATAGCGTGGGCAGGGAGAGGGTGGCAACAGCCTGTGCGGCAATTCCTTCGCGACGGCCTGCGAAGCCCAACCGCTCGGTAGTGGTGGCCTTCACGCTGACCCGATCGAGCGGAAGGGCGAGGATTTCCGCGATCCGTGCACGCATGGCGTCGCGATGCGGACCGATCTTGGGCGCCTCGCAGATGATCGTCAGGTCGACATGCTCGATGGTGCCGTCCCGTTTCGCGACACGCTCGGCGGCATATTCCAGGAAACGGGAAGAGGCGACTCCGCGCCATTGCGGATCGCTGGGCGGGAAGTGGCTGCCAATGTCTCCTTCGGCTAGCGCGCCTAGCAGCGCGTCGACAATCGCATGGAGCGCGACATCTGCATCGCTGTGGCCGGAAAGGCCGCGATCATGGGGAATCTGGATGCCGCCCAACCAAAGCTCCTCCTTGTCGGCCAGACGGTGGACATCATAGCCCATGCCGACGCGGGTGCTCCGCGCGGCGGCAAGGCTGCGCTCGGCGCGGGCGAAATCCTGCGGATAGGTCAATTTTTCCAGCCTTTCGTCTCCAGCCACGAGCATGACGTCACTGCCCTGATGTCGTACCATCTGCGCGTCGTCCGTCGCCTCCCGCGCAATGTCCCAGGCGCGATGGGCGGCCAGCACGGTGTTGAAATCGAATGCCTGGGGCGTCTGTACCCGAGCGAGTGCGTCGCGGTTCGCGACTTCGCCCGCGCGATTATCCTGATGGCGAACCAGCGTGTCCGCGACCGGAAGGACGGGAATGGCGCCGACCGCATGCTCCAGCGCGGCCAGCAGCCGGTCAATGACGGAAGCGGGGAGGGCGGGGCGGGCGGCGTCATGAATGAGAATGCGCGCTGCGCCGCCGGAACCGGCGATCTGTTCGAGCCCCGCGCGGACGGACCCTCGGCGGCTGTCGGCGCCTTCGACAATGGCAGCGATGGGGCGTCCGGCGAGGGCGGCTCGAGCGGCACTTTCCTGACCGGCGCCGACCACCACCGTGACGGAATCGATAGCAGGATGGGCGAGCAGGGCATCGACGGCATGCGCCAGGACCGGCTTGCCCCCGATGAGACGGAATTGCTTGGGAATTTCGCCGCCCGCGCGATTCCCCTGTCCTGCTGCGACCAACAATGCGACGGTTTTTTCTGTCATGGCGGGCCATGTATCGCAGGGTGCGGCGGATCGCCAGACCCGCTTTGCTTGCCGAGAGGGGCGATTTCGGCTAAGGGCTGCCTGTTTTTTAGGCAGTGACAGATTGATGACGACGCTTTCCCCTATTTCCATTGGTCCGGTGACGATTGACATGCCGGTCGTGCTCGCACCGATGACCGGCGTGACGGACATGCCGTTCCGCACGCTCGTGCGGCGTTATGGGTCGGGCCTGAATGTCACGGAGATGATCGCGACCGCCGCGATGATCCGGGAGACGCGGCAATCCCTGCAAAAGGCGGCCTGGCATCCACTGGAAGAACCCGTGTCGATGCAGCTTGCCGGTTGCTCGCCCACCGAAATGGGTGAGGCGGCGAAGCTCAATGCGGATCGCGGCGCGGCGATCATCGACATCAATATGGGTTGTCCGGTGAAGAAGGTCGTCAATGGCGACGCGGGCAGCGCCCTGATGCGGGATTTGCCCTTGGCGGCTTCGCTGATCGAGGCGACGGTCAAGGCTGTCGACGTTCCCGTCACGGTCAAGATGCGCATGGGCTGGGACCATGCCAGCCTGAACGCACCGGAACTGGCCCGCATAGCGGAGGATCTGGGCGCGAAGCTCATCACCGTTCATGGCCGCACCCGTTGCCAGATGTACAAGGGATCGGCGGACTGGGCGTTCGTGCGCAGCGTCAAGGATGCCGTTTCGCTGCCGGTGATCGTGAATGGCGATATTTGCTCGATCGATGATGCGGAGATGGCGCTGGAACAGAGTGGCGCGGATGGCGTGATGATCGGGCGCGGCGCCTATGGGCGGCCGTGGCTGATCGGGCAGGTCATGCACTGGTTCCGAACGGGCGAGCGTCTGGCTGACCCGTCTCTGGAAGAGCAATATCGCGTTATTACAGAGCATTATCGTGCAATGCTGGAACATTATGACAATCATACGGGCGTCAATATGGCCCGCAAGCATATCGGCTGGTATACCAAGGGCCTGCCGGGATCGGCCGAGTTCCGCAACGCCGTGAATCAGGAGCCGGACGGCGAGGTCGTACTCGACATGCTGGCGCGCTTCTACGAACCGCTGATCGCCGACGAGGGGCCGGTCGAGACGCTCAAGGCGGCATGACGACAGACATGACGACCATCCCGTCGCTTCGACCGCAACAGGATGGGCCATCGCTTTCCGAACTGATGACCGCGCTGCCGGTGGCGACGCTGGTGATCCGGCCGGATAACAGCATCGCTGACGCCAATGTGAAGGCGGAAACGCTGCTCAACATGGCGCGGTCCGCCATTGTCGGCAGCGATGTGGCGCGCACCATCCGTATCGCGGAAATGGGCGCGCGTTTCGATATCTGGCACAGCAACAAGCCGATCGCGGCCTATGATATCCGCGTGCATGTCGGCCGAACGGCGGAGATGGAGGTCGATCTGATGATCTCCCCCATCGTCGATCATGAAGGCTGGCGCGTGGTGTCGATCCACACCCAGAGCCAGGCGCGCAAGATCGGCCATCGCGGCACTGCGGGCGGCGCACGTTCCGCCATAGGTGCGGCTGCGATCCTGGCGCATGAGATCAAAAATCCGCTGTCCGGTATAAGAGGCGCGGCGCAATTGCTGGAATCGGGCAATGAGGGGCGCGACACTGCCCTGACCCAGCTTATCTGCAATGAAGTGGACCGCATCGCCGCGCTGATCGACCGGATGCAGGATTTCACGACCGACCGGACGCTGGAATGCCGTAACGGCAACATCTATCCTCTGATCGACCGCGCGGCCAATATCGCCGCGGCGGGATTTGCAAAAAATATCCGTATCATAAAGAGTTATGATCCATCCCTGCCATTCGCCAATATCAATGACGATGCGCTGGTGCAGGTGATGATCAACCTGCTGAAAAATGCCGCCGAGGCGCTGGAATATACGGAAAAGCCCCGCATCCGCGTCGAAACGGCCTTTCGCCATGGCGTATCCGTCGTGGTGGGGAAGGGGAAAGGCAGCGCGGTGCTGCCCATTGAGATACTGGTGGTCGACAATGGGCCGGGGGTGCCGGAACATATTCTCGACCATCTGTTCAATCCGTTCATCACGGGGCGACGGGATGGAACGGGGCTGGGGTTGGCGCTGGTGGACAAGCTGGTACGGGACATGAGTGGTTTCGTTCAATATTCGCGTGACAGGGAAGCGGGAGAATCGACTTTTCGCATCTTGCTGCCGATGGGAATGGATTGATGGCGGCGATCGGCGCGGTTCTGGTGGTGGATGACGATCCGGCGATCTGCGTGGTCGTTGGTGAAGCGCTGCGGCGGCAGGGGCATAGGGTCAAGACGGCAGCCTCTATCCGGGAGCGCAGTGCCCTTCTGGAAAGCTTTTCACCTGACGTGCTGATCACCGACGTCATGCTGCCCGATGGTGACGGGCTGGAAGGCATTGCCGGAATTCTGGAGCGTCGGCCTGCGCTGAGCGTGATCGTCCTTTCGGCGCAGAATACGTTGAATACCGCGATTCGCGCCACGGAAAAGGGCGCGTTCGAATATCTTCCCAAGCCCTTCGACCTCAACGAACTGACACGGGCGGTTTCCGATGCGCTGGGGGCCAGAAAAGAGGCCGATGAGGACACCGCCGATGCCGGCTTGCCGCATGACGGCCTGCCGCTGGTTGGGCGCTCCCCGGCGATGCAGGAGGTTTACCGGACGATTGCGCGGGTGCTGTCGAACGATCTCAGCATTTTGGTGCTGGGCGAATCCGGCACAGGCAAGGAACTGGTGGCCGAGGCGATTCACAGCCTGGGGCAGCGGCGGACGAAGCCTTTCGTGCCCATCAACATGGCCGCCATTCCGCGCGAACTGATTGAGGCGGAACTGTTCGGTTATGAGAAGGGGGCCTTTACCGGCGCCCATGCCCGGACCGCCGGCAAGTTCGAGCAGGCGCAGGGCGGCACGCTGTTCCTCGACGAGATCGGCGACATGCCGATGGAGGCGCAGACGCGGCTGCTGCGCGTGCTGCAATCAGGCGAAGTGACGACCGTTGGCGGGTCGAAATCGGTCAAGGTGAATGTCCGCATCATTGCCGCCACCAACAAGGACCTGCCCCGGCTGATCGAGGAAAACCGCTTCCGGCAGGATCTTTACTATCGGTTGAATGTCGTGCCCATCGCCCTGCCTGCCCTGCGTGAGCGGCGCGAGGATGTGATCCTGCTGGCCCGCCATTTCCTGGATCGGGCGGCGCAGGAAGGCCTGCCGCGCAAATCCCTCTCGGACGAGGCGGCGCAATTGCTGATGGCTTATCACTGGCCGGGCAATGTCCGCGAATTGCAGAATCTGATGCAGCGGCTGGCCGTGCTCAGCCGCGAAAATGTGATCACGGCGGAGATTCTGCGCAACAGCCTGCCATTGGATGCCGTGCCCGCCGATCATGCTGCCCCCGCCGACCTGCTGGCGCAGGCGGTGCGGGAATGGGCGAAGCGGCAATTGGGGATCGGCGTCATTCAGCCCAATCGCAATCTGCACGACGATCTGCTGGCGGTGGTCGAACCGATCCTGTTCCAGGAAACGCTGGCGAGCGTGGACGGGAACCAGATTCGCGCCGCCGGGCTGTTGGGGATCAACCGCAACACGCTGCGCAAGAAACTGACGGATTATGGGCTTGATCCCTTGCAGCTTCGGATCAGCGATTGAGGCGGCGGGACGAAACGAAAGCTCTTTTCGACCGGCGGCCCTCCCTCGGACAATTACTGTGTTTGATCGGGCACATTAATGTTGTAACCAAGCCACTATGGAAGGCGCAGTGACTCTCCCGGTACGTCGCCGGGCATGGAAAAGGCATTTTCCGCCCTTCCTCCGCCGTCGCCTGGCTACAGTGGTGGAAGTGGTGACGTTGATCCTGTTTCTCGGGGTGGCGGGGATCACCTATTTTCTGCTGACCGGGCAGGGGCAAAGCTACACATTGCTGACGCCGCCGATCGTCGCGCTGCTGCTGGTGGCCAATCTGGTGCCGGCGATTGCTTTGCTGGTCCTGCTGGGACGGCGTGTGGCGAAACGGCGCGCGACGCAGTCCGCCATCGGCAGCGATGGGCAATTGCACGTTCGGCTGGTGGCGATCTTTTCCATCGTCGCCAGCGTGCCGATGCTGCTGGTCGTGATCTTCGCCTCCTTGCTGTTCCAATATGGCGTGCAATTCTGGTTTTCCGACAGCGCGCGCGGCATGCTGCAAAATGCGAGCGATCTGGCGCGCGGCTATTATGAGCAGAATTTGCGGGAGGTCGGCGATGAAACCACCACCATGGCGAGCGACCTGCGCGACTATCTGAACCAGTCGAAGGTTTCGAGCCCGCGCTTTGCCGAGGGCTATATCTATCAGGTGGTGACGCGGAAACTGAACCGCTCCGCGATCATAGAGGTCGGCAATGACGGCGTGGCGCGCACGGCGGCGACGGTCGATCCCGACAGCCGGCCTGCATCGGAAATGCTGACGGCCGATGTGATCAAGCGGCTGGCCGCCGGCGAAAACGTCGTGGTCGCCGCCAAGCCCAATCAGATCGAAGCGGTGACGCTGCTCTATCCGAACGCGAAAATCTATCTCTATGCCACCCGCGATTCCGGATCGACCGCCTTCAGTAATGTCGAGCGGGCGCAGAAGGTGTTGTCGGATTACGACATTTTTGCCGCGCAATCCCGGGCGCTTCAGTTGCGCTTCAACATCATGCTGTTCGTCGGGTCGTTGTTGCTGGTGGGGGTTGCGGTCTATATCGCGCTCAAAGTGGCCGACTGGATGGTGCGGCCGGTCAATGAACTGGTGATGGCGGCGCGGCGGATCACCGCGGGCGACCTGTCGGCGCGCGTCACCAGTCCGCAGGCCCGCGACGAGATTGGCACGCTGGCGTCCGCCTTCAACCGGATGACGCAGCGGCTGGAAGCGCAGACCGGCGCGCTGGTGGCAGCCAATAGCCAGCTTGATGAGCGTCGCGCCTTTATCGAGGCGATCCTGTCCGGGGTTTCGGCGGGCGTGCTTTCGGTGGATCGCGATGGCGTCATCCTGCTGCTCAACAGCTCGGCGGCGGATATATTGGTGCGGGAGGGGGATGATCCGGTGGGCCGCCCGCTGACCGACGTGTCGCCTGAACTTGCCGCGTTGATCGAGTCGCAGGACGGAGCCGGCATCGTGCAGATTCGCGCGCATGGCGATGTGCGGACGCTCGCGGTGAAGGTGTCGGAGGATGCTTCTCGGCATATTCTGACCTTCGACGATATCACCCAGCAGCTTTCCGACCAGCGCCGCGCCGCCTGGTCCGACGTGGCGCGGCGGATCGCGCATGAGATCAAGAACCCGCTTACCCCCATTCAGCTTGCCGCCGAGCGCCTGCAACGCCGCTATTCCGAAGAGGTGACGAGCGACAAGGCGACCTTCACCCGCCTGACTGGCACGATCGTTCGGCAGGTCGGTGATTTGCGGCGGATCGTGGACGAATTTTCCTCCTTCGCCCGCATGCCCAAGCCGGTGTTCCGGCGGGAGCGGATCGATGACATCGCTCGCCATGCGCTGTTTCTCCATGAAGTCGCTCATCCCGATATCCGTTTCGAATATCGGTTGGAGGATGGCGATATCGAGATGGTCTGCGACCGGCGGCAATTGGGACAGGCGCTGACCAATATCGTCAAAAATGCGGTGGAAGCCATAGAACCCAAACCGGCGGCCGACGATGGCGCTTGGCGGGGTAAGGTGCGCATGACCGTCTGCCACGACGAAGGCAATCTGCTGATTTCGGTGCAGGACAATGGCATTGGCCTGCCGCCTGAGCGGGAACGCATATTGGAGCCTTATATGACGACCCGTACCAAGGGCACGGGTCTGGGCCTCGCCATCGTCAAGAAGATTGTCGAGGAGCATATGGGCGAAATCCGCTTCGACGATGCCGAAGGCGGCGGCGCGCGCGTGACGTTGCGCTTCCCGGTCGCGGTACTCGAAAAATTGGAAGAGGGGCAGGTGATCGCCTTGCCCAAGGGAAAAGTGACGGCCCATGGCGCTTGATATTCTGATAGTCGATGACGAAGAGGACATTCGCGATCTGGTCGCGGGTGTGCTTGAGGACGAAGGCTTCACGACCCGCACTGCCGCAAACAGTGACAGCGCGATCGAGGCGCTGGATTCGCGGCGTCCTTCGCTGGTGCTGCTGGACGTGTGGTTGCAGGGCTCGAAGCTGGACGGCCTGGAACTGCTGGATGAGATCAAGCGGCGCGACGCGACCATTCCGGTGCTGATGATCTCTGGTCATGGCAATATCGACACCGCGGTGGCCGCCATTCGCAAGGGGGCCGCTGACTTCATCGAAAAGCCGTTCGAGGCGGACCGGTTGCTGCATCTCGTGTCGAGGGCGACCGAGACCGAGCGGTTGCGGCGGGAAAATCAGGTGTTGCGCGCCCGTTTCGGGCAGGATGACGAACTGACCGGGACTTCGGCGGCGATCAATGCCGTTCGGGCGACCATCAAGAAGGTAGCAGGAACCGGCAGCCGTGTGCTGATCTCCGGCCCGGCGGGCGTGGGCAAGGAAGTCGCGGCGCGCATGCTCCATAGCTGGAGCGGGCGGGCGGATGCCCCCTTCATCATCGTTGCCGCTGCACGGATGGACCCTGATCGGGTCGAAGAAGAACTGTTCGGAGTCGAGGACCCAAGCGGGCTGGTGCGTCCGGGCTATCTGGAGCAGGCGCATGGCGGCACGCTCTATCTCGATGAGATTGCAGACATGCCGCTTACCACTCAGGCCAAGATTCTGCGCGTGCTGACCGACCAGAGCTTTACCCGCGTCGGCGGGCAGCGGCAGGTGAAGGTGGATGTGCGCGTCATTTCCTCGACCGCGCTCAATCTGGCGACGGAGATCGAGGAGCGGCGTTTCCGTGAGGACCTGTTCTATCGCCTGAACGTGGTTCCGCTGGTCATTCCGCCGCTGGCCGAGCGGCGCGACGATATTCCGCCGCTGGTCGAACATTATCTGGCGCGTTTCGCCGCTGACCGCCGCGTTCCGTCCCCCGAGATCGCGAGTGACGCCATGGCTGCGTTGCAGGCCAATGAGTGGCCGGGCAATGTCCGGCAGCTTCGTAACGTCATCGAACGCACGATGATCCTGGCGCCAGGCGAGCGGATCGGGCGGATCGAACTCGACATGCTGCCGGCCGAACTCACCAGCAATGGCAGTTCGGAAGGTATGGGCCAGTCCGCCATCATGGGCGCGCCGCTTCGCGAGGCGCGGGAGAGTTTCGAGCGTGAATATCTGCGCATCCAGATACGGCGCTTTTCCGGCAATATTTCCCGTACCGCCACCTTCATCGGCATGGAGCGGTCCGCGCTTCATCGGAAATTGAAGCTGCTGGGTATTACGGACGGGAAGGACGGCTGATCGCTTTCACCCAATCAGGGCATGGACGGCTCTTCGCAATTGCGGTAGGTTCGCGCTGCTTCCGACAGGCGGGGGCAGGCAAGACACTCTGCCCAGGAGTGCGAGAGCGGGTAACGTCCCGCCAATAAAGGACTGGCGAAGACCATGGCCGACAAAGTGAATAACCTTCAAGACATCTTCCTGAACAGCCTGCGCAAGAGCAAGACGCCGGTGACCATGTTCCTGGTCAAGGGCGTGAAGTTGCAGGGCATTATCACCTGGTTCGACAATTTTTCCGTGCTTCTGCGGCGGGATGGTCAGTCGCAACTGGTGTACAAGCATGCGATCTCCACCGTCATGCCGGCGCAATCCATGGATCTGACCGATCTGCGCAAGGCGAGCGACGGCAATGGCAAGTCGAAACTGCTCCAGGAAATCTTCCTGAGCGCGGTGCGCAAGTCCGGCAGCCCCGTCACCATGTTCCTGGTGAATGGCGTGATGCTGCAGGGTGAAATTGCGGCCTTCGATCTGTTCTGCATGTTGCTGGAGCGGGACGGCATGGTTCAACTCGTCTACAAGCACGCGATTTCGACCGTGCAGCCGCTGCATAATCTCGACCTTTCCGGTGAAGGCGAGGGCGAGGATTGATCGCTTTTTCCGTCCCCGGCTCTACTTGACGGAAGCGGGCCGGGGGCAGAAGCGTTAAGCCGATATGGCAGTTTTCAACAGAGATTCCGCAGACGAGGTTTCGCGTGGAGCGCGCGCCATTGTCGTGCGCGCCGATGTCCACGGCCCGGAACGCCGCGACAGCGACGCTCGGCTGGAGGAGGCGAAGGGGCTTGCCCTCGCGATCGGCATCGATGTGCGGGCAGCGCAGGCCTTCCGCGTGCGCGACCGCAAGCCCGCGACCCTGTTCGGCAGCGGTCAGGTCGATCAGATCGCAACGCTCGCCCGGATGGAAGAAGCCGAGCTGGTCATTGTCGACAATGCGCTCAGCCCGGTGCAGCAGAGCAATCTGGAAAAGGCGACGGAAACCAAGGTCATCGACCGGACGGGCCTGATCCTGGAAATCTTCGGTGAACGGGCCGCGACCAATGAGGGGCGGCTTCAGGTCGAACTGGCGCATCTCGATTATCAGGCGGGACGGCTCGTGCGCAGTTGGACCCACCTTGAACGGCAGCGCGGCGGCTTCGGCTTTCTCGGCGGCCCCGGTGAAACGCAGATCGAGGCCGACCGCCGGATGATCCGCGACCGCATGGCGAAGATTCGTCGCGAACTGGATCAGGTGACGAAGACACGCGGCCTGCATCGTGCCCGGCGGCAGCGGGCACCCTGGCCGGTGATCGCGCTGGTCGGCTATACCAATGCGGGCAAGTCGACGCTGTTCAACCGGCTGACCGGCGCTGACGTCATGGCAGAGGATTTGCTGTTCGCGACGCTTGATCCGACCATGCGGCAGATCGCGCTGCCGGGGTTGGACAAGGCGATACTGTCGGACACGGTGGGATTTGTCTCGGACCTGCCGACACAGTTGATCGCGGCCTTTCGCGCGACGCTGGAAGAGGTTTTGTCGGCGGACCTGATCGTCCATGTGCGCGACATCGCCCATCCCGACACGGAGGCGCAACGCGACGACGTGCTCGACGTACTCGGCGAACTGGGCGTGGCCGGGGAAGGGGCGCTGGAAGCGGGCGAGGGCAATGAGCCGCCACCGATTATAGAAGCCTGGAACAAGCTTGACCTGCTGGACGACGAAAGTACCGCTCTGGCGCGGGAAACGGCTGCGCGGCGGGATGATGTTGTGATCCTGTCGGCCTTGACCGGCGAGGGTGTCGATGGCCTTCAGCGGATGATCAGTGCGCGGCTGACTTCCGGTGCGCAACTTCACCAGTTGCGTGTGCCGTTGGCTGACGGTGCGGCAACGGCATGGTTGCACGAACATGGAGAAGTGATCGGCAGCCGCGCGGAGGGCGAGGATATGCTGGTGGAGGTCCGGTTGTCGGACTCGGCGCTGGCGCGGTTTCTCAAGCGCCGGGGGAGTTGAAAGCAGACCGGATCAGATCTGTTTCAACTGCCGTTTTGCCCGTTGCCACAAGGCTTCCTTCCGGTCGAGGGAAAGGGCGGGAAAATCCTCTCCCGCCAGGCTTTCCATGACCCGGAAACGCTTGTCGAACTTACCGTTGGCGGCGCGCAGGGCGACCTCGGGATCGACCTTCAAATGGCGGGCGAGGTTGACGACGGCAAAGAGCAGGTCGCCGATTTCCTCCTCCCGATCCTCTTGCGATGACGCCGCCCGGACTTCGTCCAGTTCTTCTTCGATCTTATCGATGACGCCGCCGATGTCAGGCCAGTCGAAGCCGGTGCGGGCTGCACGCTTCTGAAGCTTTTCGGCACGAAGGAGAGCGGGCAATGCGATGGCGACGCCTGCAAGCGCGCTGGGATCGGGGTCCTTGTCGGCACGTTCGGCGGCCTTGATGGCTTCCCATTGCGCATGGCCGTCCTCCCGGACCGCGCCTTCGTCAAAGACATGGGGATGGCGGCGGACCATTTTTTCCGTGATGCTGTCGATCACGTCCTGCAGCGCGAAATGGCCGCTCTGTTCGGCCATATGGCTGTGAAAGGCTACTTGCAGCAGCAGATCGCCAAGTTCATCGCGCAGGGCTGTCATATCGTCGCGTTCGACCGCGTCGGCAACCTCATAGGCTTCCTCGATCGTATAGGGCACGATGCTGGCGAAATCCTGCTGGATGTCCCATGGACAGCCGGTTTCCGGATCGCGGAGCCGCGCCATGACATTGGCAAGCGGCATGATGTCGGCGGGACTCGCCTTGGCATTGGAGGACATGCGGGGACCTGGATCGTGAATCTTCGCTTGGCATAGGGTTTCGCCGGGTGAATGGCCAGAGGCGGAGGCATTTTCGTTGTTCCTGCTGTTTAGAAAAGGCACTTTCTGTCCCCGATAGAAATGACACCTTTGAGGACAGCAGGGGCTGCGTGGAGCCATCGGCTTAGCGCAGCGCAGGCCCTGCTGTGAGCGGAACATGGAGGGGAGGGGCATGGACCCGCTGCGCAGGCAGCGGGCTCGGTCAACGCCGGTCGGACAGGCTCAGCGGGCCTTCACAAACTCCAGCGTGCCCCGCGCCTGCAACTCGGCCTCGCTGAGCCGGGGGCCACGCTTGAGCTTGGGACCGCCCAGGCGACGGCGATCGACCTTTGCCGGCGCTTCCGGCTCGGGGAACAGATGCATGGGCTGGTCGCGGCGGGCAGGCGCATTATTGTTCCGCTGCCGGTGATGCGGCGCCATCGCCTGGATCTGCTTCGCCAGCATCAGTGCCGCGTCGAGATGCTTGTTGTCGACAATGGCAGGTTGATTGATCCGGGGCATCTTGTCGAACAGGCGATAGGGAAGGGAGCGCTCCTCATGACGGATCTCGACCTGGCCATCAGGATATTCGCAGATGTGGACACGCTTACCTACCAGGGCCTTGCTGATCGCAGTCGGCTCCAGAATGAACAGAATCTTGTTGTAATGCAGCGTCAGTGCCTTTGACACCTTCCGCTTTTCGCGCCAGACCATGACGGAGTGCAGATCATCCCGCGGCGCCAGAGGGCGGTGCAGATCACGACTGCCTGCCGCCGGGCGCGCAAAACGCGCATTGTGCGTTAGGCGATAGCTGCTCAGAAAGGCGTTGGCGTCCGCAATCGTCGATATGCCTTCCAGGCGCATCGCCTTGACCAGGCGATCCTGCAAGGTGCCGTTCGCCCGTTCGACCCGGCCCTTGGCCTGCGGCGAGTTGGCGCAGATGATCTCGATGTTCAGCGCATCGAGCGCGCGCCCGAAATGCGTCATGCCATCACCCTTCGCCGTCGCCTTGGCGTTGCGGAACACCGAATGCTTGTCGGAATAAAAGGCCACCGGCTTGCCGTGCCGCTCGATATATTCGCGTGTCGCCTCCATGTAGGAAAAGGTGCTTTCACTCTCGACCATCTTGAGATGCAGCAGCTCGCTGGTCGCGTCGTCGATATAGACAAGCAGCGTGCATTTCGGACCACGCGTCTCGAACCAGGCGTGCTCCGAGCCGTCGATCTGGACCAGCTCGCCACGGCACTCCCGCCGATGGCGTGGCTGATAGGGCCGAGAACGACGGGCAGCGCGATCCTGCCAAATGCCCGCCTCGATCATCAACTGCCGCAATGTCTCGCAGCCGATGCTGATAGCATGACGTTCCGCCAGATATTCTCGGGCCAGGGTGGGTCCGAAGTCATGATAATGTTCGCGCACGATCGATAGAATCCGCCCGCGAAAGGCCTCGCTGTGACGCCGGTTGCTCGGCCGGCCACGTTTGCGCGACACCAGGCCTGAAGCACCATCGGTCCGCAACCGTTCCAGCAACCGGAAAATCTGCCGGCGCTGCAATCCCAGCAGAAGCGCCGCATCCTCAACCCGAAGTTCGCCGCGCTCCACACGTGACAATGTATCAAACCGCAAAAGCTCGCCATCGCTCATCGCAACCACCGGCATAAGCGCGTCCTCCCGAACTGCCAGGAGGACCATGCCACCGAGCTCTGCTAAGGACGCCCGACGGTGTCATTTCTATCTAGCAGAGGGGTGTCATT
This sequence comes from Sphingobium sp. EM0848, assembly GCF_013375555.1. Lineage (NCBI taxonomy): Bacteria > Pseudomonadati > Pseudomonadota > Alphaproteobacteria > Sphingomonadales > Sphingobiaceae > Sphingobium > Sphingobium sp. EM0848. Next base: position 1,338,150 of record NZ_JABXWB010000001.1, on the reverse strand, counting down.
TCTATCCGGCGCTTACATTCGTTTAGATCGATAATAAGGATTATGTTAAATACAGTCCAGAATCCTGGTCCGGATCAGTCTTCCATGATCTGGCTGTAGCGCTGCGTATCCTGCATCCGGATATAGACGATCAGCGATATGGCGATCATGATCGTGACGTAGATGTAGAAGGCTTGCTCCATACCCATTTGCTTGAACCACAGCGCGACAAATTCCGCCGTGCCGCCGAACAAGGTATTCGCTAGCGCATAAGGCAGCGCGACGCCCAGCGCCCGGATGTGCGCCGGGAAAAGCTCCGCCTTCACCACGGCGTTGATCGACGTATAGCCGGTCACGATGACCAATCCCGCCATCACCAGCAACCCGGCGATCACCGGCTCCCTGGTCACGGCCAGCGTGGTGAAGATGGGATAAGTGGCGATCACGCCCAGCACGCCAAAGCCGACCATCAGCGGTTTGCGGCCGATCCGATCAGACAAGGCGCCGGCCACAGGCTGCAACAGCATAAAAAGAAACAGCGTTATCCCATTGATTTGGGATGCGGTTTCCCGGCTCAAGCCGCTGGTGTTGACCAGGAATTTCTGCATGTAGATGGAATAGGCGTAGAAAGCGATGGTGCCGCCTGCCGTCAACAACATCACCGTCAGCGTTTCTCGGGGATGGCGGGTGACGAGCTCGACGAAGCCAGATCGCGGTGCGCCTTCCGCCTGAACCTTGGCATAGCTCTGCGTTTCGGAAAGGCCGCGCCGCAGCCAGAAGACGATTACCGCCAGCGCCCCGCCGATCAGAAACGGAATGCGCCAGCCCCAGGCATCCAGATCCGCTTCGCTGAGCATGGCCTGCAGAATGAGCAGCACGCAGATCGCGACCAACTGCCCGGCGATCAACGTCACATATTGGAAGCTGGAGAAAAAACCGCGCCTGTTCCGGCCTGCCATTTCCGATAGATAGGTTGCGCTGGCGCCATATTCCCCGCCGACGGACAGGCCCTGCATCAGACGGGCCAGGACCAGCAGCAAGGGCGCGCCGATGCCGATCGTCCGATAGGATGGCGTGACCGCAATCAGCAGAGAGCCAGCGCACATCAGCGCGACGGAGAGGGTCAATCCGCTCTTTCGTCCATGTCGGTCCGCATAGACGCCCATGACCCATGCGCCGATTGGCCGCATCAAAAAGCCGACCGCAAAAATGCCCGCGGCGCTCAGCAATTGGGCCGTGCGATCCTCACTTGGGAAGAAATGCGGGGCGAAATAGAGGGTGAAGGCGGAATAAGCATACCAGTCATACCATTCCACCAGATTGCCGGTGGAACCGCCGATTATGGCCTTCAGGCGCTCGCGCTGGTTGGGCGCCGTCAAATGTGACGTCATGGTGTCAGCACCATTTCACCGTTCTGGACGCCCCAGCTTTTCAGGCGCGACAGCGTGTTCATGCCAATCACATTCACATCGCCAAAGGCCGGCGAGATCACGATATCCAGATCGCTCGCACGGATCGGTCCGATGGCGAGCGTCGCGATGGTCGAGCGTTTGGCGTCGATCTTTCCATTGGCGGTCATCATGCTGACGCCGGGCGCGTTGAGATCAAAATTCAGGCCGGCGGCGCGGGCCGTGGTGACGGAGAGGGCCGTGACGCTGGCGCCGCTGTCGATCAGGAAGCGGGCCGATGTGCCGTTGACGATACCCTCGACCCAATAATGGCCGTCCGGGGCGATCGGAATGCGCAGAGCCTGACCCTCCACACGGGCAGGGGGAGGCGCTTCGGAGGATAGACCGCTCCCCTGCCCGGTACGGCTGGAAAACAGGCCGTATTTCTCACCGATTTTGAAGAGGCCAAGCAAAGCTACGAAAATCACGACCCACATCATGGCCATGCGCAACATGCCACTCATGGGCACCCGGCGTGCCAACAGGGCCGATCCGACGAGGACGAGCGCCAGCACATACCAAAGGCTGGACATCGCCTGATCGCCGCTCATGCCTGTCAGCCCCCTCTCGCCTTTGCATCCAATTCCATCACCATGCCGTCATAGCCCGGTTCGATGCCGGGCGGCAGAGTGCGGCATAGTGTTGCATAGTCCATGCTCTGATCCATATGCGTCAATATGGCACGGCCGGGGCGGAGCGCCTCAATGCCGTCCAGCGTCAGCGCCAGATGGGCATGAGTCGGATGCGGCCGTTCGCGGAGCGCGTCCACGACCCAGATGTCGAGGCCATCGTAAAGCGCCAGCATATCTGCTGTCATATCATGAAAATCAGTTGCATAGCCAATGGATCTGCCGCCATATGTAAAGCGAAATCCGGTCGAGAATATCTCGCCATGGGGCTGATCGGTACAGGCGATGTCGATATCGCCGATGCGCAGGCCATCGGGCAGCGGATGCGCTTCTATCGTCGGATGATAGCCATGGCGGCCCTCAAAGGCATAGCTGAAGCGCTGTTTCAGCAATTTGAGCGTCTCGGCGCGGGCGTAGCCGGGAAGCGGCGTGCCTCGATGATGATAGAGCTGGCGCACATCATCCAGGCCGTGGCTGTGATCGGCATGGTCATGGGTCCACAGGATCGCGTCTATGTCGATGACATCGGCCGCGAGCAACTGCGCACGCATGTCGGGCGATGTATCAACCAGAATGCGTGTGGATGGACTTTCGACCAGAATGGATACGCGGGTCCGCCGGTTCTTTGGCTCAGTTGGGTCGCAGGCGCCCCAGTCATTGCCGATCCGCGGCACGCCTGAAGATGTGCCGCTGCCCAAAATGGTGAGCTTGAGGCTCATTCGGCCTTGCTGAACAAAGTGCGGAAATTGGCGGAGGTTGCCTCGGTCAGTTGCTCAAGGCTTTCGCCCCGCAATTGGGCGAGAAAGCGGGCGGTGTCGGCCACATAGGCAGGCTCACAGGGCTTGCCGCGATGGGGCACCGGGGCGAGGAAAGGCGAATCCGTTTCGACCAGCAGCCGCTCCAGCGGCAGGCGTGCAGCGGTTTCCTGCAAATCCCTGGCATTTTTGAACGTCACAATGCCGGAAATGCTGATGTAAAAACCAAGTTCCAATGCCGCGTCGGCAAAGGCGCCGCTGGCCGTGAAACAATGGATGACGCCCGTATAGGCCCCCTTCCCCATCTCATCGCGCATGATGGCCAGCGTATCCTCTTCCGCATCACGGGTGTGGACGATCAGGGGCAGGCCGGTTTCGCGCGAAGCCGCGATATGGGCACGGAAGCTTCTCTGCTGGCGTTCGCGGTCGCTATGGTCGTAATAATAATCGAGGCCTGTTTCCCCGATGCCGACGACGCGAGGATGCGACGCGCGCTCGACCAGCTTGGCGGTGTCGATATGGGGATGCTCGTCCGCCTCATGCGGATGGATGCCGACGGTCGCCCACACATCGGCCTCGCGCAGCGCCGTGCCCAGCACATCGTCCCATTCGCTTTCGCGGGTGGCGATATTGAGCATCAGGCCCACGCCCGCGGCCCGCGCGCGTTCAAGCACATTCTGCTGATCCTCGATCAACCCCTTGTAATTCAAGTGGCAATGGCTGTCGATCAGCATGGCTTACGCCTCTTCGGCGGGCAGTTCGAGACGCGGGAAAAGCGGCTTGGGCGTGCTGAGGGTGAAGCCCGACGCCCGGAGCTGCTCATACCAGTTGCTGCCGATAGCCGCATAGGTCCGCCCTTCCCCACCCATGCCCATCTGGTCGAGCAACGCCGTTGCACTGGCCGGAATGATCGGCTGGATCATGACGGCGAGATTGGCGATGGCTTCGTAGAGGGTGGCCAGAACCGCCTTCATCCGAGCCGGATCGGTCTTGCGAAGTGCCCAGGGGGCCTGCGCGTCGATATAGGCGTTGCAGGCGAAGACGGCGCGCATCCACGCCTCGATGGCGGTCGAAGGCGCAAGGTCGGCCATCGCGCTCTGGAAGGTCTGCGCGGCTTCGACAACGACGTTGAGGAGATCGCTGTCCACATCCTGCGCGGCGGGTTCCGGCAGGCGACCTTCCAGATTCTTGGCGATGAAGCTCAACGTCCGCTGGGCGAGATTGCCGAAGCTGTTCGCGAGATCGCTATTGGATCGGGCAACGATCGCTTCCGCACTGTAGCTGCCGTCATTGCCGAAGGTGACTTCGGACAGCAGGAAATAGCGCAACTGGTCGACGCCGAACCGCTCAGCCAGTTCCATGGGATCGGCCACATTGCCCAGCGATTTGGACATTTTCTCCCCACGGTTGAGGAGGAAGCCGTGACCGAACACCTGTTTCGGCAAAGGCAAATTTGCACTCATCAGGAAGGCAGGCCAATAAACCGTATGAAAACGCACGATATCCTTGCCGATGATGTGCGTGATATCGCCGCCTTCCGACCAGTAGCGGGCCATGCGTTCGGCATCGTCGGGGTAGCCGCAGCCGGTCAGGTAATTGGTGAGCGCGTCGACCCAGACATACATGACATGACCATCGCTGCCCGGCACCTTCACGCCCCAGTCGAAGCTGGTGCGCGAGACGCTGAGGTCGGAAAGGCCCCCCTCGACGAAGCGCATGATCTCGTTACGGCGGCTGTCCGGCTGGATGAAATCCGGCTGGCTGGTGTAGAGGTCGATCAGCTTCTGCTGGTAGGCCGACAGGCGGAAGAACCAGCTTCCCTCGACCGTCCATTCGACCGGCGTGCCCTGGGGCGACAGCTTCTGCCCGCCCTCCCCTTCGGTCAGTTCCTTTTCGTCGTAAAAGGCTTCGTCGCGGACCGAATACCAGCCTTCATAACGGCCGAGATAAAGGTCGCCATTGGCCTCCATCGCCTGCCAGATGGCTTGGCTGGCGCTGTGGTGGTCCGGCTCGCTGGTGCGGATGAAGCGATCATAGCTGATATTCAAACCATCGTTCATGACCTTGAAATATCCTGACATTTCGTCAGCCAGCTCACGCGGTTCGATGCCCCGGTTGCGTGCGGTCTGGGCCATTTTCAACCCATGTTCGTCGGTCCCGGTCTGGAAGAAGACGTCGCGGCCCATCATCCGCTGGAAACGGGCAATCGCGTCGGTGGCGATCACCTCATAGGCATGGCCGATGTGCGGGCGGCCGTTGGGATAGCTGATGGCTGTGGTGATGGTATAGGGCTTGGACATGCGGCCTTCCCTAGCGGTTGTTAGTCCCCGCGCAAAGCCGCTTTTCCATTGGCAAGGGCGGCGACATGGCCCGCCAGTTCGAAGACGACCGCCCCCGGTTCCAGCGACAGGATGATGGCGCCGCTCGCAAGTTGCCGTGCCGCCTCCCAATGGTCGAGCGCCTTGCCGAGATCGGAACCCTGACGCTGTCGCGCGGCGGCGGCGATAAAGGCTGGCGCCCGCTCAAGAAAAGCCTCGTAACGCGGTTTTGCAGCCTTGGAGGCGAGTGATTTGGAAAGGGTCAAACGCTGGCGGTTGCCAGGATCGCCATCCGCGGCGATGGCCGCGAGGGCGCGTTCCATATCTGCGATGTCAAGGCCCGCATAGCGCAATGCCTTGCCAGGCGATCCTTCACCGGCACGCACCAGAGCGTCGAGTTCGGTTGAGGAGAACTCTTCCTTCTCGGCCCGAAGCACCGTCCGCATGGCTTCGTCATTCAGCGTTTCGAAACGAAGCGTCCGGCACCGGGAGCGGATCGTGGGCAGCAGGCGTCCGGGCGCATGGCTGATCAGCAGGAACAGCATGTCGGCGGGCGGTTCCTCCAGATTTTTCAACAGCGCATTGGCGGCGCCTCGCTCCAAATCGTCGGCGCTGTCGATGACGACGACACGGCGCGTGGACATGGATGGAGCGGATTGGATCAGCCGTTGAAGTCCCCGGATCTGGTCGACCGTGATGTTGCGCGCAGTGCCGGTCTCCTTTTCGAGGCAGAAAAGCTCGGCATAGTCGGGATGGGCATCCGCCTCGAACAGCCGGCGAATGGGGTGGTCCTGCGGCACGTCGAGGCCGTCGCCCGCTATGGCCGGATCGGCGGCCTCGGCCAGCAGGCGCAGGGCCATGGCGCGGGCAAAGCTGGCCTTGCCGATACCGCGCGGGCCGGTGAGTATCCAGCCATGATGCAGGCGGCCGCTGCGCGCTGCGCCCAGCAGCGTGCGGGCCTGCTCGTCATGCCCGAGAAGTGACGTCATGGCAGCAGGTCTTGCAGCGCAAGCAACAGGCGTTCGGTCACAGCGCCGGCAGCGCCCGACGCGTCGATCGCACGCACGCGTTCCGGCTCAGTCTGGGCAAAGCGGGCGAAGGCATCAGCCACGGCCAGATGAAAGGTCCGGTCTCGTCCCCCGATTCGGTCGGGGGCGTCGCCATCGCGGCTGCGGGTACGGGCGGTCGCCTCCCCCTCCGGCAAGGTAAGGAACAGGGTGCGATCCGGCAGGAAGCCATCGCTGCCGATCCGGTGAAGCGCCAATATGTCGGCGTCCGTCAAAACCCCCATGCCCTGATAGGCGCGGCTGCTGTCCAGAAAGCGGTCCGACAAGACCCATGCCCCGCGGTCGAGCGCCGGACGGATCGTCTTTTCGACATGATCGGCGCGAGCGGCGGCGAACAGCAGGGCTTCGGCCCGTGGACTCCAGCGGTCGGCGCCCCCCGTCAGCAACAAGGCCCGGATCGCTTCCGCGCCCTCGCTGCCGCCGGGTTCGCGGGTTTCGACCACCTCCAGCCCATGTGCACGCAGAGCGGTGGCAAGCGCCCGAAGCTGGGTCGACTTGCCTGCCCCCTCTCCGCCTTCCAGAGAGATGAAACGGCCCCTTGCCGTCCGGACCGTCACCCGAAGAACGACTTCAGGCCGTTCCACAGACGCCAGAAAATGCCCGCTTCGGACACATCTTCACCTGCGACCAGCGGCAGGATCTGCGGCGGGGTGTCGGGGGTGGAGATGATGAGCTGTGCGATCTTCTGTCCCTTGGCGATGGGCGCCTTGATCGGGCCGGTATAGGCAACCTTGACCGAAATCTGTGACGAAGCCGCGCGCGGCAGGGTCACGGCCATATCCTGCGGCGCGACTAGCGCGACCTTGGTGGCGCTGCCCTGCTGGACCTCGGCGGTTTCGACGGTCTGGCCCTTCTTGAACAGCGGCTGCGCCTTCCACGCGCGGAAACCCCAGTCCATGAAGCGCACGGATTCGGCGATACGCTGGTTCGAACTGGTGAGCCCTGCGACGACCATCACAAGGCGACGACCTTCCTGCTCTGCGGAGCCGGTAAAGCCATAGCCCGCTTCCTCTGTATGGCCGGTCTTGAGGCCATCTGCGCCCTGCACCTTGCCGAGAATGGGGTTGCGGTTGCCCTGTTCGATATCCGCGCCGCCCATGGTCTTGCCCCAGGTGAAGGCGCGGGTGGCGTAGAATTTCTTATAGAGGCCCGGCGTTTCCTCAATTGTCGCTTCGGCCAGCGAAGCGAGGTCCTGCGCGGTCACATAGGTCACGCCCTCGTCCGGCCAGCCATTGCTGGTCCCGAAATTGCTGTTCTTCAGACCCAGCCGTTTGGCTTCCTGGTTCATCAGCGCGACAAAGGCCTGCTCGGTTCCGGCGATGCCCTCGGCCAGAACGACGCAGGCATCGTTGCCGGACAGCGTCACGATGCCGTGCAGCAGATTTTCGACCGACACCTGTTCGCCGGGCGAGAGGAACATGGTCGAACCGGCCTGCGGGCCGTGCCATTTCTGCCAGGTTTCCGGGCGAACGGTGAATTTCGTGTCGAGCTTCAGATCGCCCTTCTGGATCAGACGGAAGGCAACGTGAACCGTCATCATCTTCGCCATGGACGCTGGCGGCATCCGCGTTTCGCCGCCCTTGTCAAGCAGCACGGCGCCGGATGACAGGTCCTTCATATAGGCGATCGGCGCCTCACTGGTATAGGGCGGCGCGGCGGCCACCAGCGGCTGGGAAAGCAAGCCGACGAAAAGGAGGGCGGCGACGGACTTCTTCATGCAGGACTGCCTTCGGATGAATGGATTCTGATGTGCCTTTGGCTTTCATTAGCCCTGACCGGGCCAATCGCAAAGAGGTCTATTGTCTGACCGCGTCTGCCAGAAGGCCGACCGACAAAGCATAGAAATTGGAGCAGTTATAGTCCAGGATCGCCCGGTAATTGCTGGTGAGCAGATAGGCGGTCTTGCCCGGGCCGTCGGGTTCTAGCAGCGTCGCCATCACCCGGTCTGCCGGCCAGCTGCCGCCGGTCGGGACAACGCCCATGCGTCGCCATTCCGCCATGCTGAGCCAGCGGCTGTGCCGGTTGAACACGCGCTCGCAGCGCGCCGGATTGGTCCGTGCGGTGATCGACATACGGTCCAGGCCGGCGGGCACGGACACGGCGATGCCCCAGGGTTGACCGCGGCGCCAACCGGCATGGACGAAATAATTGGCGATTGAGGCCAGCGCATCGGCTTCGCTGTTCCAGATGTCGACCCTGCCGTCGCCATCGCCATCCTTGCCCAGGCGCAAATAGACGCTGGGCAGGAATTGCGGATAGCCGGTGGCACCCGCCCAACTGCCGACCAGCCGGCTGCGTGGTACGCCATTGTCCAGCATCTTCAGCGTCGCGAGCAGTTCAGGCTCGAACAAGCTGCGGCGGCGGCCTTCATAGGATAGCGTCGCCAGCGAACGGATCAGGTCGAAATCGCCGGTATAGGCGCCATAATTGGTCTCATGCCCATAAATGGCGACCATGATCTCTTCCGGCACGCCCGTTTCGGCTTCGATCCGGGCGAGCCGGGCGCGGTTGGAGAGATAGGCTGTACGGCCGCGGCTGATGCGCGCTGCATCGACATGTTGGCGGCGATAGGGTTCGAAATTGGGGATCGGCGCATAGGCACCGCCGCCGGGCTGATTCTGGTCCAACTGAACCACGCGCGGATTGGGCGTCAGCGTCGCAAAGACATCGTTCAATGTTGCGTCCCTGATTCCCATGGCGCGGGCACGGGGACGGATGGATTCCAGATAGGCCTGGAAACCCGGATCCCCCTGCGCCATCGCGCTGTCCGCCGTCAGACCGCCCACCATGATGGCGGCCATGCCCAGCAACAGCGACAACATCGACGAACGCATTGAAGAATCTCCTTATGCCCTTTTGTCGCACAGGGATGCCGTGAGGTGAATCCCCTTATTGGCGCATGACCGCATAATAGGGGACAAAGCCATATTTCTCGATTTTTGCGCTTGGCATGGCCGCCGGGTTCGCTAGGAAGCGTGGCGACGGACAGGTGGCCGAGTGGTTTAAGGCAGCGGTCTTGAAAACCGCCGTGGGTTTACGCCCACCGTGGGTTCGAATCCCACCCTGTCCGCCACAATTTGATCCCCGTTAAAGCGCGTCGTTTTTTCCCATGCTAAGGGTCAGCCATTCTTTATCGGGAGATGACGATGCCCGTCGATACCGACGCCCGCTATCTGTTCCAGCGTTATCGCGAAGAATCCGCAAAGGCGGACGCAGCATTGAAAAGGCGCGGCCCGCCACAGGAAATTGCGGCTCATCGCGAGTTGGCCTTGCGCTATAAGGTCAGGGCCCTGGCAATGTCCTGCCCTGATCAGGTTCTGCATGATGCGATGGAGAGAGGCCAGAAATCCGCCGATTCTCTTTTGAGCAAGACGCGCCACTGAACGGCGCTCGCAACTTTTTCGAGCAATTTGATCAGGATAAAATAAAAGCGCTCCCGGGCAAGGAAGAACCGGGAGCGCAATTTGTATGCTGTCGGGCATCCAAATCGCATTCTGCATAGCAGCGATGGGCGATCCGGGCAATTTAACCAATGGGATATGCTCAAGCTTTCCGTAGCGTCATTCTCTGGGTGCGTTGCAATATGACGTGCCCGATCATGTAGTTTTACCCTAGGGCAAAAGGCCCAATTGAAGAGCGTCCATGGCCGTGCCATCCTGTGTCCGACAGGATGATGGAATGATGAACCAGAGCGAAACCGATCAAGCCGCGCAATTTTTGACCGCTGAAGATGGCAGGCGCTGGAAGCGTCTTTCGCCGGTCGAGACAGGTCCCTTCGGTCGTTGCCCCCGTTGCGGCGAGGGGCATATATTTCATGGATTTCTGACCTTGCGCGACCGATGCGAGGTTTGCGGGCTTAATTACGACTTTGCCGATCCCGCAGACGGGCCGGCCGTGTTCGTTCAGCTCTTTGCCTGCGTGCCCGGCGTCATCTTCATTGTGATGCTGGAGATTTTGGCGCGGCCGGGGCTGTGGGTGCATCTGGCGGTCGGCATCCCCGTCCTGATTTTGACAGCGGTGCTGCCGTTGCGGCCGATCAAGGGATGGCTGGTGGCTGCGCAATATGTGAACAAGGCGCAAGAGGCAGGCACCGCCCGCTTATGGGCGAAGCTGAATGATGAGCAGCCCGACGATAAGGGCCAATAAAGACGACGCACATCAATCCTGACGTGCGATCGTCATCCTTTGACCGAAAGGCGCGCTCAGCTGAGCGCGCCGTGGCAATGCTTGTATTTCTGGCCTGATCCGCAAGGGCATGGGGCGTTGCGGCTGATGTCCAGATTGGCGAACTCGCCCGGCTGTGCGTTGCCGACTGGCGGGCGAGGAATGGTGGTGGTGATGCCAAGCCGCGCGCCGTCGATATCCGCACTGTTATCCTCGCCCGAAAACGGGTCGATATGGGTGGTGATGAAGTCGGGCAGCACCGGCAGGTCGAATTCAGGCAGCGGCTCTTCCATCCGGAACTGAACGCGCGCGATCGATCCGGTCACATCCTCGCGGATATTGCCGAGCATGCGTTCGAACAGGGCAAAGGCTTCCTGCTTATATTCGTTGATCGGCGTCTTCTGCGCATAGGCGCGCAGGTGAACGACCTGGCGAAGCGCGTCGAGGGTCGACAGATGCTCCTTCCAGTGATGATCGAGGCTCTGAAGCAGGATGCTCTTCTCGATCATGTGCCAGTTTTCGGGGTCGAGTTCCTTGACCTTCTCGGCCACGGCTTCGTCTGCCAGAGCGGTCAGCCGTTCCTCGATCATTTCCGGATCGACATGGTCCTCGGCCAGCCAGGCGTCGAAATCCGGCTCCAGATTCAGGACCTCGGCGGTACGGGCCTTCAGGCGCTCCATGTTCCACTGTTCGGGATAGGTGCCCGGAGGGCAGGAGGCGCCGACCAGATCATTGACCGTCTCATGGCGCATGTCGACGACGACATCATCGACCGTTTCCGCGTCCATGATGTCGCTGCGCTGTTCATAGATGACCTTGCGCTGGTCGTTCATCACGTCGTCATATTCGACGACCTGCTTGCGGATATCGTAGTTGCGCGCCTCGACCTTCTTCTGCGCGGTCTCGATGGCCTTGCTGAGCCACTTGGATGGCGGCAGAGCCTCGCCATCCTCCAGATTGGAGCGGATCATCTTGGCGAACATGGTGTCCGGGCCGAAGATGCGCATCAGGTCGTCGTCAAGGCTGAGGTAGAAGCGCGAAAGGCCCGGATCGCCCTGACGGCCCGAGCGGCCGCGCAACTGGTTGTCGATGCGGCGGCTTTCATGGCGTTCCGTGGCGAGCACGAACAGGCCACCGGCGGCGAGCACTTCGGCCTTTTCGGCCTCGATCTCGGCGTCGATGCGGGCGATCGCGGCTTCGCGCTCCGGCCCTTCCGGCATGTCGCGCAGCTCGTCCTCGACGCGCATCTCCAGGTTGCCGCCCAATTTGATATCGGTGCCGCGACCGGCCATGTTGGTGGCGATGGTGACGGCGCCCTTCCGGCCTGCCTGTGCGACGATATGCGCTTCGCTTTCATGGAAGCGGGCGTTCAGGACGGCGTGCTTGACGCCTTCCTGATTGAGGAATTCGGACAGCATTTCCGACTTTTCGATCGAAACCGTACCGACAAGGACCGGCTGCCCCTTGTCGGCATGGATTTTGATCGTCTTGGCGATGCCGCGGAACTTGTCTTCCAGATTCTTGTAGAAGCTGTCTTCCTCATCGACACGCTGCACCGGCCGGTTGGTCGGGATGGTGACGACGTTCATCTTGTAGATTTCGTAAAATTCGGTCGCTTCGGTCGCTGCCGTGCCGGTCATGCCGCCCAGCTTGGGGTACATGCGGAAATAATTCTGGAAGGTGATGGAGGCGAGCGTCTGGTTTTCCGGCTCGATATTCACCGCTTCCTTGGCTTCCACCGCCTGATGAAGGCCGTCCGACCAGCGGCGGCCGTCCATCATGCGGCCGGTGAACTCGTCGATGATGATGACCTTGCCGTCCTTGACGATGTAATCGATGTCGCGGCGGAACATGGCATTTGCGCGCAGCGCCTGATTGACGTGGTGGACGACGGCGGTGTTCTCGAAATCGTAGAGGTTGGCGCCCTGAAGCAGCCCGGCCTCTTCCAGCATGCGCTCGATCTTCTCCGTCCCGTCCTCGGTCAGGGTGACGGTGCGCTGCTTTTCGTCCTTCTCATAATCGGACTCGTCCAGCCGCTTCACGATGGCATCGACGGCGACATAGAGTTCCGACTTGTCGTCGGTCGGACCGGAGATGATGAGCGGCGTGCGCGCTTCGTCGATCAGGATCGAGTCCACCTCGTCGACGATGGCGAAGTTGAAGGGCCGCTGCACCATCGATGCGCGGTCATATTTCATATTATCGCGCAGATAGTCGAAACCGAGTTCGTTGTTCGTCGCATAGGTGATGTCGGCATTATACGCCTCACGACGCTGGTCTTCCGACAGGTTCGGCACGATGACGCCGGTGGTCAGGCCCAGGAAACGATAGACCTGCCCCATCCATTCGCAGTCGCGGCTGGCGAGATAGTCGTTCACGGTGACGACGTGAACGCCCTTCCCTTCCAGCGCGTTCAGATAGGTCGCCAGCGTCGCCACCAGCGTTTTGCCCTCACCTGTGCGCATTTCGGCGATCTCGCCGCGATGGAGAACGATGCCGCCGACCATCTGCACATCATAATGGCGCTGACCAAGGGTGCGCTTCGCGGCCTCACGCACGGTGGCGAACGCTTCGGGCAGCAGGTCGTCCAGAGTCTCGCCCTGCGCCAGCCGCTCACGGAATCGCACGGTCTGCGCCGTCAGTTCCTCGTCGTTCATCACGGAAATGGTGGATTCGAAAGAGGCGATGCGTTCGACGGTCTTGCCCAGCGACTTCACATAGCGGTCGTTGGAGGAGCCGAAAATGGACTTGGCGAGTGCGCCGAACATGCAAGTTCCTGACAAAAGGGGGTCGCGTGCCCCATTGAGGGAACGCGCACAGACATGCGCGGCGATTTAGGGGGCGCACAGGCGTTAGTCAATCAGAGCGGCAATGATCGCCACGCCAACAGACGGACTTGCTGAAGCGGATATTGCACCGGAAAGTTGCGTGGCGCGACTTTTCCCCTGGGGCTCGCGCGCGCGCCCGAATCATCTCGCCGTTGACGGGCGGGCATATTGCGCTAAGCGACGGGCATGACACAGTGCTCGCCCCTTGCCCCCGCCGCTTTCCCTGCCCTTCCGCCCGTTGCCGGCGTGACCGCACGCGTGGCGCGAGCGCGTTACAAGAACTGGGATCGGTGCGATCTGACCTATGTCGAACTGGCAGAGGGAACGGCGGTCGCTGGCGTCACGACACAGAGCAAATGTCCCTCCCCCGAGGTCGAATGGTGCCGGGACGCTATTCCCCTTGGCTCGGCGCGGGCGCTGGTGGTGAATGCGGGCAATGCCAATGCCTTTACCGGCCATCGGGGTCGCGCCGCGGTGGAGGCGATTGCCGCGAAGGTCGCCAATCATCTGGATTGCAAACCTTCGGACATTTTCGTTTCCTCGACCGGCGTGATCGGGGTTCCGCTGCCGGTGGACAAGGCGGAGGCGGGACTGGACGCCGCCTTCGCCGCCGAACCGTGCGGCTGGGAGGATGCGGCGACCACCATCGGCACGACCGACACCTATGCAAAGGGCGCCCATGCCTCCGCCATGATCGGCGGCACGCGGGTCGAACTGGTCGGCATCATCAAGGGTTCGGGGATGATCGCGCCCGACATGGCGACGATGCTCGGCTATATCTTCACCGATGCGGCAATCGATCCCAAGCTGTTGCAGCAGATGCTGTCCGCCGCCAACAGGCAGAGCTTCTCCTGCATCACGGTCGACAGCGATACCTCGACCAGCGATACGGTGCTGGCCTTCGCCACCGGCAAGGCGGGCAATGATGTACTGACCTCGATGGACGATGCCGGGGCGGATGCCTTTGCGGCGGCGCTTGGCGATATCTGCCGCCAGCTTGCGCATCTGGTGGTCCGCGACGGCGAAGGCGCGTCGAAGTTCATCGAGATCACCGTAGAAGGCGCCGAAAGCGACGGCAGCGCGCATCGCATCGCCCTGTCCATCGCCAATTCGCCGCTGGTCAAGACCGCAATCGCGGGCGAGGACGCCAATTGGGGCCGGGTCGTGATGGCGGTCGGCAAGGCAGGCGAACCGGCGGACCGCGACAAGCTGTCCATCCGTTTCGGCGCGACTCAGGTGGCTTCGGGCGGTCTTGCGCTCGAAGGCTATGATGAAGCGCCGGTGGCGGCCCATCTCAAGGGACAGGATATCCTGATCGGCGTCGATCTGGGACTGGGCAATGGCCGGGCGACCGTCTGGACCTGCGACCTGACGCACGGTTATATCTCGATCAACGCGGATTATCGGAGCTGATGCCGATAGAATTGCATGAACCCGTCGTCTCGCTGATGCGCGAAGTGGCGCGGGATATCGTCATGCCGCGCTACCAGAATCTCGCCAGCCATGAGGTCAGCGAGAAATCGGCGGCTGATGACCTTGTGACCATCGCGGACAAGGAAAGCGAGATTCGGCTGGCCGAAGGATTGTCCGCCATATTGCCGGAAGCCGGCATCATCGGTGAAGAAGCCTGCGCCGCCGATCCAGCGATATTGGAGCGGGCGGGCGAAGGGTTGAACTGGATCATCGACCCGATTGACGGGACAGGCAATTTCGCCGCGGGAAAGCCGCCTTTCGGCATCATGGTCGCGCTGGCCGATGCGGGGACGATCCTCGCCGGATGGATATTGGACCCGCTGTCCGGGCGGTTATGCCATGCCATATTGGGCGCAGGCAGCCATATCGACGGTGGGCAGGTCTATGCTCGCGAAAGCGGAGAGGATTTGCCCGTCGCGGCGCTCGCCGTCTATTTCATGACCGAGGAAGAGCGCGCCGATATCAAGCGTCGTTCGGATGCCATTTTCCGGCTGGTGGATATTCCACGCTGCGCCGCCGAGCAATATCCCCGTCTGGTGCTGGGCCAGAACGACATTTCGGTCTTTTCGCGCACCTTGCCCTGGGATCATGCGGCGGGCACGCTGTTCCTGAATGAAGCAGGCGGGCGGTGCCAGCGGCTCGACGGTTCGCCCTATGTCGTGGGTGACACGCGGCGCGGATTGCTGGGGGCTTCGTCTCCCCGGCTGTGGGATTTGGCGGCGGACCGGCTGTTCCGCTGAACGAAAGGACGGACATGCTGACGATCTGGGGACGCCTCAACTCGCATAATGTGAAGAAGGTCGCCTGGTTCGCCAGTGAGATCGGCCTGCCCTATGTTCGCCATGATGTCGGCGGGCAGTTCGGCATGAGCGATGCCTATGTGGCGATGAACCCCAACCGGCTGATCCCGACGATCGAGGATGGCGATGTCGTGCTGTGGGAATCCAACGCGATCCTGCGCTATCTGGCGGCGCGCTATGCGCCCAGGACAATGTGGCCCGCTGATCCGGCAGCGCGGGCGCAGGGGGACAAGTGGATGGATTGGCAATTCAGCTTTGCCGATGCCCAGCGCGGCGCCTTCCTGAACCTGATCCGCAGGAAGCCGGAGGAACGGGATGCCGCGGCGCTGGCGAAATCTGCCCGGCAATCGGGTGAGGCCATGCTGATCCTCGACCATGCGCTGGCGGGACAAGCCTGGCTATCGGGCGAAAGTTTCGGAGTCGCGGACGTGCCGATGGGCGCTTACGCCCACACCTTCTTCACGCTGGAGATGGAACGGCCCGACGTGCCCCATGCGCGCGCCTGGTATGACAGGCTGCGCGAAAGGCCGGCCTATGTCGAAACGGTGATGATCCCGCTCACATAAGCCGGCCTTTTCAAAAGTTTAGAGGACGCTTTCGATCCAGCCCTTGAGCGCGCTCTTGGGTGCTGCGCCGACCTTGGTTGCGGCGGCTTCGCCATTTTTGAAGAGGATCATCGTCGGGATGCCGCGCACGCCATATTTGCCGGGTGCATCGGGATTTTCGTCGATGTTGATCTTCGCGATGGTGACCTTGTCAGCCAGCTCCTCCGAAATCTCTTCCAGAGCGGGGCCGATCATCTTGCAGGGGCCGCACCATTCCGCCCAGAAATCAACGAGGACAGGCTTGTCCGCATTGATGACATCCTGCTGGAAGCTCAGGTCAGTGACTGCCTTGGTAGCCATTTGGGGTATCTCCTTCAGTTGGCGGATATTTAGGACGGCTGTGCATCCGTCTCAACGGTCGGAAGCGGCAAATTCTCCTGTGCATCGGAAAAGCCGGGCTTGTGGCGGGCCAGCAGCTCCGGCCGCAACGGAATAAGACGCGGCGCGGCGGTGTAGAGCAGGGACGCCTCGATCCGGCGATCGGGAAAGATCACCTGCAAGGCCGCCGCATAGGCCGCCATCTGCCGGATATGGGCGAGCGGAACTTCTTCTACCGTCAGGGGGGAGATGCGCCCGGTCTTGAAGTCGACCAGTTGAACCAGATCATCGCTGATGCGCAACCGATCGACCGTCCCCGCGATCACCGCCTCCCCTACCACGGCGGCAATGGGGGCTTCGGCCAGGGAATCGGCGCCGAAAAGCGCGGCGAATTGCGAATCTTCGATCACGCGCAGCGCCTGTTCGATGACGTCATGCCGCCGCGCCGGGTCGCCCAGCCCCTGCTGTGCGAGCCAGCTATCAGCCCGGATGCGGCGACTGTCTGGCGGCACGTCCGCCAGCCGTTCGAACAGCCGATGCAACCAGCGTCCACGTTCGGCAGCGTCGCGCATGGCTGGGGTCGGAGGCGGATAAGGCACATCATCCTCCACCGCAGCGGAGGGCGCGAGCGGGCGGGGCGGCCGCGCTTCGGCCGGCGCGGGCTGGCGCAGCCAGTGAGGTTCGACGTCAACGGGCCGGTCTTCGGCAATGACCGGGTCGGGGTCTTTCGAAGGGAGAATTTCGCTTCCCCGCCAACTGCGCCGCGCGCCCCAGAGCGGATCGGCCTCCCATTCCGCATCCAGCGAAATCAGTGCGCCCTCAACCGCAGCATACCAGCTTTCCGGCTTCACCTCACCCTTGGTACGGGGACCGAGCGAACCGGCGACCACCAGCCTTTCCTCAGCGCGGGTCAGGGCCACATACAGCAACCGCCAATGTTCCGCCCGTTCGATGGCGCTGGCGGCTTCGGCCACCTCTCCAATCGGTCCCTGCCTTTCCGCCTTGCGCGGCGCGATGATCGGCAGGCCGTTCCATTCCAGCGAATCCGCGCGATTGCCCGCATCAGGGTCAAGACAGGCATCCGCCAGAATGACGATGGGCGCCTGCAAGCCCTTCGCACCATGCACGGTCAGCAAACGAAGCGAATCGCCCTGCGTTGCAGCATCGCGCACAATCTCCACTTCACCCCGGTCGAACCAGTCGATGAAGCGTTGCAGCGAGGGATGATCGTCGCTTTCGAAGGCCAGCGCCGCGTTCAGCAGTTCCTCGATGGGGTCGGCCGCCTCGGACCCCAGCCGCTCGATCAGGCGGCGGCGGCCATCCATCGGCCCGGACAATATGGCTTCCAGATAGCGATAGGGTGTCGTGAAATCCGCCTGCCCCAGCAAGCCGCGCAGGGGCGCCAGCAGCGGGTCCTCCAAAGTCCGGGTCAGATGCTGCCACAGGCCGATCCGCCGTCCGATCAGGCGATCCATCAACTGATCCTGCGTCCAGCCGATCAGCGGCGAAACCAGCAGCGCGGCAAGGTTCAGGTCATCCTCCGGCTGCACCGCGAAACGCAGCGCCGCCAGCAGGTCGCGCACCGCCAGCGGCGCGTTCAGGCGAAGCCGGTCGATGCCCGCCACCGCCACCTTTTCCTCATAAAGCCGCGCAACGATCAGCCGCGCCAACTCGCTACGGCGGCGGACCAGGATCATGATGTCGCCCGCCGTTACCGGCCGTCCCCGGCTTTCCAGCATCAGCCCGTCATCGATCCATTGCCTGATCTGCCGCGCGATATTCTGCGCCAGCACGCGCTCCTGATCGGCGGCCCAATCCTCCTCCCCATCTGCATCATCGGACAAGCCAGCGATGATCGGCTTCCAGAGCAGCACTTCGCCAGGGAAACGGTTGGCGCTGATATGCCTGACCTCACCCGGATCGAGGCCCAGCCGCTCGGCGCGCAGGGTCGATATGGTGCGGTCGACCACATCCAGAACGGCGGGGGTCGAGCGGAAGCTGTGCTGAAGCGAAAGGTCGTGGAAGGGGTGTTGCGCATCCTCGGCATGACGCTGGAAGATGATCTGCGCAGCGCGGAATGCTTCGGGGCTGGTGCCCTGAAAACCGAAGATCGCCTGCTTGAAATCGCCCACGGTGAAGATGGTGCGGACCTTGTCGCCCTTTGCCCCTTCGCCCGCGAAAAATTCGGCGGCGAGCGCGCCGACGATCTGCCACTGGCTGACATTGGTGTCCTGCGCTTCATCCACCAATATATGGTCGATGCGCTGGTCGAGCTTGAAGCGAATCCAGTCGGCAATGCCGGGCTGCGACAGCAGTTGCGCCGTATTCGCGATCAGGTCGTCGAAATCGACCGCACCCGCCAGTTGCTTCGCCTCGGCATAGGCGCGCGCATAGGCCCGCCCGGCATGCAGCGCCCTGGCAAGCAGAGCGGCATAATCCGCCCGCAGCTTCAGGCCCAGCAATGCCGCGCAACGCTCATGCATCCGCGCAATGGCGTCGCCATAGCCGTCGACCGGCGGCGCCCATCCCTTGGCGGTTGAAATGAGTTCGCCGTCGGACTTGGCCCAGACGCCATGCAGATCGGGGAGCGTAACCGCCCGCGCCGCTGGATCGAGGTTCCGCCAGCGCGCAATCCGGTCGCAGCGTTCCAATGCCCGTCCCGTCCCCCAATCCGCATTGGCCTGTGCGATCCAGCCCAGCGTCCGCATGTCGAACAGGTCGTCCGCGCATTGTTCGGCAATATGCGCATCGATATCGCCTTCGGGCAGGTCGAGTTCGCGCAGCAGCCAGGGCGCGATATCCTCGGGCAGTTCCTTGAGCGCATCCAGCCGGGCCGCGCAGCGGAGCAGGAAGTTTTCCGCACCCCCCTCACCCATGCGCAGGCTGAGCGCCTGCAGCGCCTCGATCAGCGCATCGTCGCCCTGTTCCTGCGCCACGATCACGACATCGGCCAGCGTCTGGCGCGCCAGCGTCGCCTGCTCCCGCTGGTCGAGCGGACGGAAGCCGGGCGGCAGGTCAGCCTCCAGCGGGAAGGCGGTCAGCAATTGCTGGCAAAAGCCGTGGATCGTCTGGATGCGCAGGCCGCCGCCCGTCGATTCCAGCACTTCGGCAAAGAGGCGGCGCGCCCTGTCGCGGGCTTCGGGACCGGACTCCTCGCCCAAGGCCTCCAGATCGTGGAAGAGGTCGCCCTCCTCCATCTGCACCCAGGCGGCGAGCCGGTCGTGAATACGGTCGGCCATTTCCGCCGCGCCCGCCTTGGTGAAGGTGAGGCAGAGGATATTTTCGGGCCTCACCCCCTGAAGCAGCAGGCGGAACACCCGGGCGGTCAGCACATGGGTCTTCCCCGTCCCCGCCGAGGCCGACAGCCACACATGGGCATCGGGCGCCGCCGCCTGCGCCTGCGCACCCGCCAGCGGTTGCAGGGCTTTGGCCTTTTTAGCCATCGTCGCGGCCATACCATTCCTCCAGCCGCATCAACTGGTCATAATCACCATAATTTGCGACTTCGGGGTTCACCTGCGCATCGAAGGGCGCCGAGCCGTTGAGATAAGTGGCGGCGATCTCGTCGAATTGCGCATGGACATGGGATGTGAAGTCGGCGGTGATGATCTTGTCGCGCTTGCCCATCGGATCGACCGGGCTTTCGCGATAGCCGAAAGCGTCCCCCTTCTTGGCGAGCGACCAATATTCGAAATCGCCCGCCACCGGCGCGGCATCGGTGCCAGGGAAGCCGCCATGTTCCGCGATCAGGCCCAGCAGGCCCAATTGCAGCGCATAGCCCGCCCTGACCTGCCGGGCGCTGGGCGGCTTGCCGGTCTTGTAGTCGACAATGCCGAGCTTCCCGTCCGGGAGAAGGTCGAGGCGGTCGGCCTTGCCGGTGAGCGTGACGCCCGCAATATCGGCCCGGCCCTCGATCTCGACGGAGAGGATTTTGCGCCCCGCGGCAAGATCGCTCGCCACTTCGGCGGCGATCCAGCGGATCGCTTCGATCAGGCGCGGTTGCCAGAACGCTTTCAGCAGGGGGTGGACATCGGGCCGGTCGAACATCGCCCGGGCGCGGGCTTCCAGATCGGCAAGGTCGCCCTCGCCCGCCTCCGCCCATTGCTGAAGGATTTCATGCACCGCCGTGCCGCGCCAGGCGGGACCGGCATCGGCATCCACCGGGTCCAGCCGCGCGAGGCGCAGGATGCGCTTGGCATAGAAGGCATAGGGATCGGCCTTCAGACGGTCGACGTCGGTAACGGGAATGAGCTTCGGCCGGACCGAGAGAGGCGGGACCGGCGCGGGACGGCGAGCGGGTTTGTGTTCCGCCGGATGGTCCAGCGCCTGCGCCAGCGCCGCATAGCGATCGGCGCTTTTCCACTGCGCACCGGCCATCGCCTTCAGCCGCAGCCAGAAGCGCGATGCGACCGCCGGGCCGCCAGCCCCACGCCGGGCGCGCGTGATGAGGACATGGGGAGCGCCGAGCGCGCTTGCGAAATCATGCGCGGCAAGGCCGATGCGGCTTTCCAGGCCCGGCAGTCCCAGTTCCCGGCGAATGCGCGGCGCCAGCCAGGGATCGGGCGTGGGCAGGCCCGGCCAGGTGCCTTCATTGAGCCCGCCCAGGATCATAAGATCGGTCTGAACCAGCCGGGCTTCGATAAGGCCGAGGATGCTGACGCGTGGATGACCGCCCTGAGGCGGGCGAACCGACAGGCCGCTCAGCAGATGATCGAGCAGTGTCGGAAGCGAGCGGATATCCGCCTGACGCGGGCCTTCACTGGCGGCCAACTCCATCTCCGCGAAGAGATCCGCGGCGGCGTGACCCTGATGTCCTGCCCAGATAGCATCCTGCGAAAAACAGCCGGCATGTTCGCGAATGGCCGCAAGTTGCGCGGCGAGATCGGGCGCGGCGAGAAATGCCTGCTCCAGCGGTTCCAACAGGGCACGGGCTTCCGGCCACCATAGCCGCGTTTGGGCGCGCAGGACACGCTGCCGGTCCTCGCCGTCCCGTTCCTGAAGCAGCAGGTCGATGCCGTAAATGCCCGCCTGCGGCCGGGGACCGCGCAGCAACAGGTCAAGCCCGCGTACCCCCTCCAGCCAGGCGACGCGTCCTTCGCCGCGCATCACCAGCGGATGCTTGAGCAAGGTGAGCAGCGCGATCGGGGCGAACCGTTCGGCCAACGCTTCGGCCATGGCGATCAACAGCGTACCGGGCGGCAGGCGGGACAGGGGCTGACCGGCGGAATCATCGGCCTCCACGCCCCAGCGTCGCAGATGCGCGGACACCCGCGTCGCCAATTGCCGGTCCGGCGTGACAAGCGCGGCGGTGCGGCCTTCCGTCTCCACCGCTTCGCGCAAGGCGATCGCAATGGCTTGCGCCTCCTCGCCCGGCGTCGCGACTTCCAGCGCCTCGACGCCCGCCAGCGAGCGATCCGCCGTCTTGAGGTCGCGCCAGCGGCTGGTGAGGCGTGGCGGCAGCATGGCGTTGGAGATGTTCCGCCCGCGCACCGCCCGGGCATCATGCTCACTGCCCCAGCGCCAGAGCGCCACGTCGTCGCGTGTCGCGCTCATCCGGTCGAGCAGGCGCTTCAGCGCATATTGTGGATGGGTTTCATGACCCGCAGGGGCGCGGCCCGTAATCGGATCGGGAACGAAGGGGCCGATGGCGTCCCAGCTTTCGCCGTCCATCTCCTGATCGAGACCAGCGAAGACCACCATGCCGTTCGGCATCATTCCGATCCGACGCAGCAGTGCGGCGATGGCGGGCGCGGTGGTGGAAATACCCGCCGCGACCACGAAACCGCCTGGCGGCTCCTTCGCCCAGCGCGCCGCCATGCGATCCAGCAGCCGGTTGCGGCGGTCGGCCAGATCGATGCACCCCAGTCGCGCCAGTTCGTCCGGCCAGCGCGCCAGCAAAATGGAAAACAGGGTGAGCGATGTCTGCCAATGCTGTGACAGTTCGTCCGACAGGCCAAGATCGGCCAGCGCCGTGACGGGCACACGCTCAACCTGCATCTGGTCGAGCACCGCGCCGAGGGCTTGACCGAGTTTCAGCGCCTGCCCCGCGTCGACGGGATGGGTGGATGCCTGCTGCACCATGCGGGCCAGGATCATCTGGCGGCGCATGGACGTGATGGCGGGCGGTATCGCGTCCCCCTCCCCCAGCGGATCGAGCGCGCCGCCAATCTGCTCGCCCAGGTCCGGGTCGCCCAGCGTCACCAGTCGCGGGAGCAGCAATCCGCCACCCGATTTACGGACGAAGGCATCACTGACGGCGCGGACGGCACGGTTGCTGGGCAGCAGGATCATGCCCTGCGCCAGCCGCATCGGATCGGCGCCATGCTGGGCAAGAATTCCCGCTACCAACGCATCGGAAAAGGCGCGGTGCGCGGGGATGTTGAACAGAGCGGGCCGGGTGCGATCACCCATGGGCCAGCATCGACTCCACGACGGGGATTGCCTGCGGCGTGCCGACATCGAACCAGAGGCCCTGATGCGACACACCGTAGAGGCGCCCGGATTCTATCGCCCGATTCCAGAAGACATTGGTGGAAAAGACATCCGAAGGCGGATCGACCAGAAGGCCCGGTGACATGATCTGCACTCCCGTAAAGACGAAGGGCGCGACATGGGCGGCTTTCCGCCGTGTCAGTCGGCCGTTCGCATCCATATGGAAATCGCCCGGACCTTTGTGACAAGTGGCACGGGAGAGCGGAACCAGCAGCAACAGCGCATCCATGCGCGCCGGGTCCCAGATCCTGCGCATCATCCCCAGCGTTTCCTGTGGCCCGTCAATCCACAGATTGTCGCTATTGGCGCAAAAAAAGGGTGCATCGCCCAATTGCTCTTTCGCATGCATCAACCCGCCGCCGGTTTCCAGCAGCTTCCTGCGTTCATTGGAGATGGCAACCGTCATGCCGTTATTATGCGCGGCCAGATGCGCCTCGACCGTGTCGGCCAGATAGTGGACATTGACGACCACCTTCCGGATGCCGCCCGCCGCCAGCCGGTCCAGCGCATGATCCATCAGCGGCTTGCCCGCCACCTTGACCAGCGGCTTGGGACGGGTCGCGGTAAGCGGACGCATGCGCTTGCCCAGTCCGGCGGCCATCAGCATCGCGGTGTCGATCATGCAGGTGCAAATTCCTCAAGAGCCTGATGACGCTTGTCGGCGGGGATATTGGCCGCGAACCACGCCGCCACGGGCGCGAGTGCCGGGTGGGCGAGATCGCGCTCCAGCAAATCCCACATGCGCGGAAGATAGGACAGATAACGGGGTTTGCCGTCACGCTTCCACAGGCGCGTGAAGATGCCGATGATCTTCGCGTTTCTCTGCGCGCCCAGCACCGCATAGGCCGCATCGAAATCGGCGGGCGGATGGGCGATGGCGCGATAATGGTCCAGCATCGCCGCCTCCACGGCGGGCGGCACGTCGCGCCGCGCGTCCTGAAGCAGCGACACCAGATCATAGGCGGGATGCCCGGCCAGCGCGTCCTGAAAGTCGAGCAGGCCCAGACCGTGCGACGCGGCCCGGTCGATCAGCATGATATTTTCCGCATGATAGTCGCGCAGCACGGTGACGACCGGACTGGCCGATTGTTCGACGATCGGTAGAACTGCATCCCAGGCGTGGACATAGGCCTCCTCATCCACGGCGAGGCCAAGGGCCGGACAATACCACTCGGTCAGCAGGCCCGCCTCCCGCTGGTAAACCGCGCGATCATAGGGAGGTACATCGGCAGCAGGCAGGCGATGCAGTTCGGCCAGCAGGTCGACGGCACGGCCATATATCTCCAGTTCGGCGGCGGGGAGATCGTCGATATGCTCTTTCACCCGGAGGTCGCCGAAATCCTCGATCAGCACCAGCCCCTGTTCCAGATCGCGCGCCAATATCAGCGGCGCGGCAAAGCCGTTCCCCGTCAGATATTCGGCGATGGCGATGAAGGGGCGCGGGTCCTCATGCGGCGGCGGCGCATCCATCAGCACGGCGCGGCGGGAACCGTCGATCACCCGGAAATAACGACGGAAGGACGCATCGCCGGCCAGCGGCACGATGGCCGCATGTTCCCACCCCGCCTGCGCGAGAAAGGCGGGAGCGGCGGCGGGCGGGATCATATCTGTGACCATCGCTCCGTCCAAGCGCCCGGCACGCGCGCTGTCAAGCGTCGAGCGCCATCGGGTTCAATGCCGATGTGGAACCGCAGGGCATCGGGCCAAACCCCTTCACCCAGCCGGTCGGGCCATTCGATGATCAGCAGACTGTCCATCAGATAGTCGCCAAGCGCCAGTTCTTCCGCCTCGTCCGGTCCGTCAAGCCGGTAGAGGTCGACATGGGCGACAGGCAACCGGACTTCGGGAATGTCATAGGGCTGGACGATGGCGAAACTGGGGCTCGGCGCCTCCTCCTCCAGCCCCAGCCCTTCCAAAATGCCTCGCGCAAGCGTGGTCTTGCCTGCGCCCAGCCCGCCTTCCAGCGCGATGACGTCGCCGATGCGCACCAGCCCGGCCAGCTTATGTCCGAAGGCCAGCATGGCCGCCTCTCCGGCGAGGATGATTTCCGTCTCAACCACGGGGCAGTTCGATCACGACCATGGTGCCCTGCCCCGGCTCGGACACGAGTTGCAGCGTGCCGCCATGCGCTTCCGCCAATTGCTTGGCGAGCGGCAGGCCGATGCCCGCCTTGCTGCCGTTGCGTGCCTGTTCCGTGCGGGAAGACGCGTCGAAGATCGTGGCCTGCCGTTTGGCATTGATGCCCGGACCATTGTCCGAAACGACCAGCCGGGCGCTATCCGCTCCGCCGTCGCCGTGCAGCAATACCCGGCCGCCCCGACTGCAATAGCGCACGGCATTTTCCAGCAGATGGTCGAGGACCTGACCGATCCTGCGCTTGTCACCCTGCACCGTGCCCAGCGAGCTTTGAAGCGACAGGGCAAGGTCTATCCCCTTGGCCGAGGCGTCGCCCTTGATCCGCGCCGCAGCATCGCGCGCCTCGGCGGCCAGATCCACCGGCGCCTTTTCGACCGGCAGCATTCCTGCCTCGCTTTGCGTCAGATCGAGCACATTGTCGATCAGCATCGACAGGCGGCTGGTGCTTTGCAGGATGCCGTCGACATATTCCTTGGCCGACTGGCTCAGATCCCCGGCATAGCCGGCGCTCATCATCTCGGCGAAACCGGCAATGGTGGTGAGCGGCGTGCGCAGTTCATAGCTCATATTGGTGACGAAGGCGGTCTTGACCTTGTCCGCCTGTTCCAGCGCGTCGTTGCGGTCGCGGAGGACTTGCTCGACCCGGCGGCTGTCGGTCACATCCAGCATGGTGAACAGCGCATTGCCGTCCGGCAAGGGAATGGCGGCGAATTCGAAGATGCGCCCGTCCGCAAAGCCGACATGGCCGACGCGCTGCTTGCGCTCCACCGTGGCGGCGCGCACCAGTTCCCGCACGAGATTGGCCTGCTGCGGCTTGGCGAGGCGCGACTGGACGGCGCGCATCAGTTCGTCGATGCGCGGATGCTTGGCGAGCAAATCTTCCGGTACGTCCCAGATCGAGCGGAAACGGCTGTTCCAGAGCGAAAGGCGGCCATCGGACGAAAAGACGCCGATCGACTCGAACAGATTGTCGAAGGTCGCGGTACGGACGCGGAGCAGTGTGTCGCGCGCGCTGGAAAGCTGCACCTGCTCGGTCCGATCCTCGAAGATCAGCAGCAGGCCGCCATCGGGCAGCGGCTGGGCATAGACGCGCAAATGCGTGCCATCGGCCAGCAGCCAATTTTCTTCCTTGGGATCGGGCGAGAGGAACCAGTCGCGCCGCTCAGTGCGCCAGGCCGGGAAGTCACGATTTTCGGGCAGGCGCCGCGCCTCGCGCATCTGATCGAGGACGCGTTCGAACGGCGGATTGTCGGTCAGGCGCTCCTGATCCAGCCCGAACAGGCTCATGAAGGGCTGGTTCCAGAAGCGCAGGGCGCGATCGGAGCCGAAGCGCGCGACGCCCGCCGACAGCCGGTCCAGCAGATCGCGCTGCGCCGTCTCCAGCCGACGATGTTCGACCCGCGACTGTTCCAGCTCGTTCTGGTCCATGGCAAAGCCAGCCACGCCTGCCGCTCCCAGCGGTACGTCGACCACGCGCATGGTGCGCCGTTCGCCGTCGATGGTGGCAGGGACCATGCGCTCGATGGAGCGGCCTTCCTCCAGCGCCTGCGCCGCCGCCGCCTGCGGGCTGAGACCCGCCACCGTCTCGACCAGTTCGGTGCCGTTGGCGATGATCTCTCGGGCGCTGTCCCCGTCCACGGCGCGGACATAGGCCGTATTGACCAGACTCAACCGCATGTCGGCCGTGCGGTGCCACATCGGGAAGGGAGCAGCCTCCACCAGCCCCGCCAGCGCTTCCAGCGCGTCGCGGAGCTGCTCGACCTTGCCTTTCAGCGCCTGAATTTCGGATTGGCTGTCCGTCGCGTCGAATATCCACAGCACCACGCCGCCGCTTTCCGCCAGCACCGGCCCGGCAGGCGCACCGCGAACCAGCAGGAGCCGGGACGAATCGACCCCGCGCACCGGCAGCGCAAAGCTGCGTCCCGCACGCTGGGCGGCGGCGATTTCCTGGGCAAGGGCAGCGGCATCGTCCGGCTCCAGCCCGCCATCAGGCGCGGTCAGTTCGGACAGGAAAGTCGGCACCCGTTCCTTGCCCAGCCATTTGGCGAGACGGTCGGCTGCTTCCAGCCGTCCATCGGGATGGACGACGATCGGCGCAGCGGGGGCGGAGGCCAGCAGGACGGACAGCCGATCGAGCTTGCCTTGCGCCTGCATCCCTTCGCGACGACGGCGTTGGCCGCTCGACAGCGCCCAGATCGCCGCGCCTAGCCAGCCGGCCAGAACGACGCCCAGGATTACGGCGGCCAATGGGGTCAACGACGTCATTGCGTCCTACTTCACCCTCATCGCGAAATGTTTGCCCCCGTTCATGTTCGATCAGGGGACTAACCCAAGTCGGATGCAGCGTGAAGCGCTGAGATGCAAAGAATTGCAGGTCATGCGACAGGACAAGGCCCTGCCCTAACGAAAAAGGGAGGCTTTGCGCCTCCCTTTCCCTGATCTTAGTAGCGGTAGTGGTCCGGCTTGAACGGGCCTTCCGCCGACACGCCGATATAGGCGGCCTGCTTCGGCGTCAGCTTCGACAGCTTCACGCCCAGCTTTTCGAGATGAAGCGCGGCGACCTTCTCGTCCAGATGTTTGGGCAGCACATAGACGTCGTTCTTATAGGTTTCCGACTTGGTCCAAAGTTCAATCTGCGCCAGCACCTGATTGGTGAAGGAGGAGGACATGACGAAGCTCGGGTGGCCGGTGGCGCAGCCCAGATTCACCAGACGACCCTTGGCCAGCACGATGATCTTCTTGCCATCGGGGAACTGAACTTCGTCCACCTGCGGCTTGATCTCGGTCCACTGCATGTTGTTGAGGCCGGCAATCTCGATCTCGCTGTCGAAGTGACCGATGTTGCAGACGATCGCCATGTTCTTCATGGCGCGCATGTGATCGACGGTGATGACGGCTTCGTTGCCGGTCGCGGTGACGAAGATGTCGGCGCGGGTCGCCGCTTCTTCCATCGTCACGACTTCATAGCCTTCCATCGCCGCCTGAAGCGCGCAGATCGGGTCGACTTCGGTCACCAGCACGCGGGCGCCGCCATTGCGGAGCGACGCGGCCGAACCCTTGCCGACGTCACCGAAACCGGCGACGCAAGCGACCTTGCCGGCCAGCATGACGTCGGTGGCGCGACGGATGGCGTCGACCAGCGATTCCTTGCAGCCATAAAGATTGTCGAACTTCGACTTGGTGACGCTGTCGTTGACGTTGATCGCCGGGAAGGGAAGCTTGCCCTTCTTCGCCAGCTCATAGAGGCGATGGACGCCGGTGGTGGTCTCTTCCGACACGCCCTTGATCGCGGCGACGGTCTTGGTGAGATAGCCCGGACGCTCCGCCAGGAAGCGCTTCAGCGTGGCGACGAAGATTTCCTCTTCCTCGTTGCCGGGCGTGAACAGCTCTTCCCCGGCCTCGACGCGGGCGCCCCACAGCGCGAACATGGTGGCGTCGCCGCCATCGTCCAGGATCATGTTGCAGGTCGTGTCACCCCAATCGAAGATGCGGATGACATAGTCCCAATATTCTTCCAGCGTCTCGCCCTTGACGGCGAAGACGGGGATGCCGCGCTGTGCGATGGCGGCGGCGGCATGGTCCTGCGTCGAGAAGATGTTGCACGAGGCCCAGCGGATTTCGGCGCCGAGGTCAGCCAGCGTTTCGATCAGAACGGCGGTCTGGATCGTCATGTGCAGCGAGCCGGTGATGCGCGCGCCCTTCAGCGGCTGGGCAGCGCCGAATTCGGCGCGCAGGGCCATCAGGCCGGGCATTTCGGTTTCGGCGATCTCGATTTCCTTGCGGCCGAAAGCGGCAAGTGCGATGTCGCGGATCACATAATCCTGCGCCTGGGTGGCGGGTGCGGTGGCCACGAGCGTGTCTCCATTGGTCAAGAATGTGCTGGGCCGATCGCAAACATGCGAAACGGCGGCGATGGGCTGGGCTTTACCAATCGCCGCCGTTTAAGGCAACTCATATAAAGTTTTCTTTATATCTCACTTCGTCAGTCCTCGCGATGCGACCCGCACAGGCTCATTATCCTCCGATTTTTGTGCTTTCCCAGCAATTGCCATGACCACATCACAGCGTGCTCCGGACAGATGCGGGCGGATCCCGGCGGCATCGGAGAGTTCCAGCAGAGCCGATCGGGTCGGCGGCAAGGCATTGGCCGCATCGGTGATCGACTGCAGATCGCGACAGGCCAATCCATCGGCGCCCGCGCCATAAATGTTCGCAAGGCCGGTCACATAATTGTCATAGGCATTCAGCCCGCCGACCGGCCCCGCCGCAGAGCGGAAATGCTCGCGCAGTTCATCATTCACCTGCGTCAGAGCATCCCGCTTTTCGCGGATGAGGCGGTTATAGCCCGCCAGAAAATTATTCCCCGTCCCCCGGCATCGCAAAGCCGACACCATCAACATCATTTCGAAGTCGCGGATCTGTGCCGCTTCCACCGCGGTCTGCTTCCAGCAGGTCGCGGCCGTCGCCGGCGCAAGCGGCATCGTCGCGGCAAGCGCCGCTGCGATCAGTTTCCTCATGGTTTGAACCCCCGTCCAATTGCCCACGGAACAGGGTGCGCTCGTCCGGTTGCCGGAACCTCTACGATAAAGGTTAGCCGGGTTTTACCGTGAAGCGTTCAGTTACGTTAGGGAAACAAGCCTTTCACAAGGCCACCTTCCAAGACCGGCGCGATGGATAAATGTCAGGCCGACCCCGCGCCGCTGACCAGATGAGAAGCATCGACTCCGGCAGAGGCATAGGCCGCCGACCATTTGCGCGTCGCGGGAACCTCGAACAGCAGTTCGGCGGTGCAACCCGTCGGAAACCAGCTTTCCCCGCTCATCTCCTCATCGAGTTGGCCTGCCCCCCATCCGGCATAGCCCAATGCGACCAGATAGCGACTCGGTCCACTGCCCTCCGCAATGGCCTTGAGGATTTCCAGCGAGCCGGAAAGGCCCCAGCCATCCCCCACCGTGACCATGTCATGCCCTGTCCAGTCGAGCGAATGCAGCACGAAGCCGCGCCGGGGTTCGACCGGCCCGCCGCGCAGTACCGGCATGTCCGGGACGTCGCGTGGTTCGATCTCGAAACTTTCGAGCAGGTCGTGCAGGGTGACGCCGTCAATCTCGTCGCTGACGGCGATCCCCAGGGCGCCATTTTCGTCATGGACGCACATGGCGATGACAGAATGATTGAAACGCATATCCTCCATGCCCGGCAGGGCGAGGAGAAACTGGCCGGCATAGGAGCGCGCTGTGGTCATCCCCCGACTATACGCCCCTTCATGTCTTTGCCAATGCCGGGTTGTCGCTTGGACGAGGCGACACGCCACATTCGTTCATCTGCCCCTTGACAGAAGACGGCTCGGAACCAACGTGCCGCCCGTCCAAAAAGGGCCAGGAGACACAAGATGACCATTTCGAAGGGCGATCGCATCCCCAGCACCACTTTCGTCAAGATGACCGACAACGGCCCCGAAAAGGTCGCTTCGGACGATTATTTCGCGGGTCGCACCGTCGCGCTTTTCTCCGTGCCGGGCGCGTTCACGCCCACCTGCTCGGCGCGCCATCTGCCGGGTTTTGTCGACAAGGCGGAGGATATCAAGGGCAAGGGCGTCGATGAAATCGCATGCACCGCCGTCAACGACGCCTTCGTCATGGGCGCCTGGGGTAAGTCCGCCAATGCCGACGGCAAGGTGACGATGCTGGCCGACGGCAATGCCGATTTCGCCAAGGCGGTCGGCCTCACCATGGATGGCAGCGGTTTCGGCATGGGGACGCGCGGCCAGCGTTTTTCGATGATCGTCAAGGACGGCGTCGTGACCGAACTCAATGTCGAAGCACCAGGCGATTTCAAGGTGTCATCGGCCGAATATCTGCTGGAACAGATCTGAATTATGGAGTGCGCGCCCGCCGTTTCGGGCGCGCATCTTTCTTCCGCCATATAAGTGCGTTACCAAGTGTCGATGACAAGAAGCATCGGCAACGCCATCGTCGCGCAGCTCGACGAAATCTATCGGAATTCCATCGAAAATCTGCGTGAGGCCATGCGTGCCTATGCCCGCGACGGCAGCGTGCCGCCGGCGGAGGCCGCGACGGATCGTCGCTTCTGCTATCCCGAGTTGCGGATCACGCATCATGCCGAAACCGACGCACCGCCGCCGGGTAGGTCCTTCGCGCGCCTGTCCAAGCCGGGACAATATGTGACCACGGTCACACGGCCCGCCATGTTCGCGGAATATCTGGCCGAGCAGATCGATCTTCTGGTCCGCGACTATGGGGTGGAGGTCGAAACGGCGATCAGCGACCAGCAGATCCCCTTCCCCTATGTGCTGGATGGATTGGACATCAGCGCCCTGGACGGGACGCCGCCGACCGAACTGGCCCGCTATTTTCCGGCGACCGAGCTGGCGGAGATCGGGGACGAAATCGCGGACGGGCTGTTCATGCCGGACGCGGAGGGCGAAAGGCCGCTCGCTTTGTTCGACGGGCTGCGCACCGATTTCTCGCTCGCCCGGCTCAAACATTATACCGGAACCCCCGCCGACCATGTGCAGCGCTATATCCTGTTCACCAACTATCACCGCTATGTCGATGAATTTGTGAGCTGGGCCTGCGCCGAATTGCAGCGGGAAGGGACGCGCTATACCGCGCTTTCCGGCGCCGGGAGTGTCTATGTGACGCCCGAAACCGCCGACCCCGCGCGGATGATCGCGGACAGCGCGTGGCGCAAGCATCAAATGCCCGCCTACCACCTGATCGCGCCGGATCGCAGCGGCATCACCCTGGTCAATATCGGCGTCGGTCCGTCCAATGCCAAGACGATCTGCGACCATCTGGCGGTGGTGCGTCCCGAAGCATGGCTGATGATCGGCCATTGCGGTGGCCTGCGGCCCAGCCAGCGGATCGGCGACTATGTGCTGGCTCATGCCTATCTGCGCGATGATCATGTGCTGGACGAAATGTTGCCCCCGGAAATTCCGGTTCCGGCCATTGCCGAGGTTCAGGTCGCGCTCGCCAGGGCGGCGGAGGCAGTGCTGGGCGGCAATGATCGGGAGGATTTCAAGCGGCGGTTGCGCACCGGCACGGTCGTCACCACCGACGATCGCAATTGGGAGCTGCGCTATTCCAGTTCGGCGCTACGCTTCAGCCTGTCCCGCGCGGTCGGGATCGACATGGAATCGGCCACCATCGCGGCGCAGGGCTATCGTTTCCGCGTGCCCTATGGAACGCTGCTCTGCGTCTCGGACAAGCCGATCCATGGCGAGCTGAAACTGCCGGGACAGGCCAACCGCTTCTATGAGGAAGCCATTGCAGGCCATTTGCGCGTGGGCCTGATGACCTGTGAATTGTTGCGGCAGGAGGGGCCGAAGCTCCACAGCCGCAAACTGCGCGCTTTCAACGAACCGCCATTCCGGTAAACATGGCCATGTTCCCGCAGGTCAGGCGGTGAGGAAATCCACCATCGCCTGCCCCAGCTCCTTTCGGGTAACGGCGTTCATATGGTTGCCCGGAACCTCGACGTAGCGGCCATTGGGCAGCACATCGGCCAGTTCCTGCGCCACGCCATTGTCCCGGTCGTCGGCGCCGCAGATCACCTCGGTCGGCTGCATGAACCCGGCAATGATCTCTTTCGGCGTATCGACGAAGGTGTTGAGGATGTGCAGCATCGCCACCGGATCGCCCTTGGTGGTCTTGAGGAAGGCTTCGGTCATCCATTCTGACGTGCCGCGCTCGAAGGTGCCAAGATTGGTCAGCACATTCCTGTAATAGCCGCCATTGTCGAGCGTTTGGACGAGACCCCGCAGCCCCATTCCGGCCAGGATCACCTTGCGGGGAGAGGCTCCCCGCGCGAGCATCCGCGTCGTCGTCCGCGCACCCAGCGAATAGCCGCCAAGGTCATAGTCCGTCAGGCCAAGCTGGTCGACCAGCGCCAGATTGTCCTCCGTCAACGCGTCAGGGGGATAGGCGGCGACGTCATGCGGCTTGCCGCTTTCGCCATGGCCGCGCAGGTCCGGCATGATGACCCGAAAGCCCGCATCCACCAGCCTGGCGGCATGGCCGTAGCGAACCCAATTGGTCCAGGCGTTGGAAAAATAGCCGTGGATGAGGACGATATCTCGGCCTTCGCCCGCCACATGCACCGCGATCGGCAGGCCGCCCAGCCCCTTGATCTCCAGCTTTTCGATCGGCAGGTCAGGCACGGGGGCCGGCATGGGACTACTCCTCGGGATGATTGCCACCCGCCGATATGGCTTCCGTGCGCCATTGTCGAGTGGCCGCAAGCCAGATCAGGGCGAGCGTGCTTCCGATCTGCGCTGCTGCCATGTCCTTTTGCGGGTCCCACATGTCGCCCTGCTGGCCATTATACCAGTCGGCCGTCTGGCCCGCCGCCATAACGGTGAGCAGCCATTCGAAAATCTCGTACAACGCACCCACAAAGCCGACCGCAGTAAAGGCGAAGGTCAGGCTCCATCCCATTCGCATGCCGCCATAGCGTCGTGCCATTTCAGCAAAAGGGGCTGTCAGCAGCGCACCGAAGGCGAAATGCACCAGCCGGTCATAACCGTTGCGCGCAAGGCCGAAAGTGCCGGAAATATCATGCCCGCTGATCGCCCGCGCCCAGACATCATAGGGCACATAGGAATAGATGTAGCGCCCGCCCAGCGTATGCAGCAGCAGGAAAAGCAGGACGCAGCCCGCCGATCCGTTCGACAAAGGCCATCGGCGCAGCAGCCAGGGTGCGGCGATGGCCAAGAGGACGGTCGGTCCATGCTGGAGCGGCGCAAGTTCGGGATAGGGCTGATCGATATTGGCGGCGCCAATGGCCGCAATCAGCAGCAGGATCATCCGGCGCTGCGCTTTCGGAACGGCTGTCCAGACAGCCACAGCGCCGGAGATCATGGGGAAGGCCTCAGCCCTTCTTCAGGTGGCGGCGGCCCAGCAGTTCCGCGATTTGCACCGCGTTGAGGGCAGCGCCCTTCCGGAGGTTGTCGCTGACGCACCAGAGGTTCAGACCGTTCTCGATGGTCGAATCCTCACGCACGCGGCTGATGAAGGTCGCATAGTCGCCCACGCACTCGACGGGGGTGACATAACCGCCATCCTCACGC
The DNA here is from genome assembly GCF_013375555.1 of Sphingobium sp. EM0848. Lineage (NCBI taxonomy): Bacteria > Pseudomonadati > Pseudomonadota > Alphaproteobacteria > Sphingomonadales > Sphingobiaceae > Sphingobium > Sphingobium sp. EM0848. The sequence continues at coordinate 1,304,047 of NZ_JABXWB010000001.1, read as the reverse complement.
TTGTCGACGAGCATCACGCCCGGCGCTTCACGCAGGATGTCCTGCGCTTCCTTGGCCGAGATTTCCTTCTCGAACTCGACGTTCAGCGCTTCGGAGTGCCCAACGAACACGGGAACGCGCACGCAGGTCGCCGTGACCTTCACCTTGGGATCGAGGATCTTCTTGGTTTCCGCGACCATCTTCCATTCTTCCTTGGTCGAACCATCGTCCAGGAAGACGTCGATGTGCGGGATCACGTTGAAGGCGATCTGCTTGGTGAACTTCTTCGGCTCGGCCGGATCGCCGACGAAGATGTTGCGCGACTGTTCGAACAGCTCGTCCATGCCCGCCTTGCCCGCGCCGGAAACCGACTGGTAGGTGGCGACGACGACGCGCTTGATCGTCGCGGCGTCATGCAGGGGCTTGAGCGCCACCACCATCTGCGCGGTCGAGCAGTTGGGATTGGCGATGATGTTCTTCTTGGTATAGCCGTCGATAGCGTCCGGGTTCACTTCGGGCACGATCAGCGGAACGTCCGGGTCCATGCGATAGAGCGACGAATTGTCGATCACGACGCAGCCAGCCGCAGCCGCCTTGGGCGCATATTCCGCCGTCGGGCCGGAGCCTGCGGCGAACAGGGCGATATCCCAGCCGGTGAAGTCGAAATGCTCGATATTCTTGCATTTGAGCGTCTTGCCGGTGTCACCGAAATCAATTTCGGTGCCCTGCGACCGGGACGAAGCAACCGCCGCGATCTCGTCAATAGGGAACTCGCGCTCGGCGAGAATGGTCAGCATCTCGCGGCCCACATTACCGGTGGCACCAACGACGACGACCTTGTAACCCATGACTAAACACTCCACTCCATGCAAAATTGCGGAGTGCGCGCCATAGCGCCCTTGCGCCATTTGTCCAGAGACAAGCAGTTTATTGCGTCAAAGCGCTGCTTCTGTCGCTGGACGTTGCCGCGGGTTCGCGTCCACGGCAACGTCCTTGCGCCTTATTTTGCGGGCGTTTCCGGCGCTGTGCCGTGACGTGCCAGAAAATCCTCGATCGTGTGCCACAGGTGCACGCTGATGCCCGGACCGCCGACGCGATGGGTTTGCCCCGGATAAACCATCATCTCGAACGGCACGGCGGCGCCCTGCATCTTCGCGATCAGCGCGGTCGAATTGTCGAACACCACATTGTCGTCCGACATGCCGTGGATCAGCAGCAGCGGGTCCTTGATCTTCACGGCCTCATCCACCGCGCCGGAACCGGGATAGGCGCTTGGCTTTTCCTGCGGTTGGCCCAGATAGCGCTCGGTATAATGGGTGTCATACAGTTCCCATTTCGTGACCGGCGCGCCCGAAACCGCCGCCGAAAACACGCCCGGCGCCTTCTCCAGCAGCTTCAGCGACATATAGCCGCCATAGGACCAGCCATAGGTCGCAATCCGCTGGGGATCGACATAGGGCTGGGTCTTGAGCCAGTGCACGCCCGCAAGCTGATCCTCGACCTCGACCGTGCCCATGGCATGGTAGATCTGGTCCTCAAACGCCTTGCCGCGATCGGGCGTGCCGCGATTGTCGACGACAAAGACGATCCAGCCCTTGTCCACCAGATATTGGTAGATAGGCGAACCCCATGAGTTCGTGACCTGCCGCCCGCTGCCTGGCCCGCCATAATGCAGCATGAAGACGGGATAGCGCTTCCCGGCCTCCAGCGGCGGCGTCATGATGCGCGTGTAGAGTGTTGATCCATCCGCCGCCTTGATGGTGCCGAACTTGGTCTTCGCATGGCTGGCGAGATAGGGCGCGTAGGGATGGTCGCCCAGAATCGCGTTCTCCGACAGCCATTGCATCTGCTTGCCCGCGCTGTCGGCCAAATAGACCTGCTTAGGCTGATCCGTATTGCTGCGCGCGACGACGATGCGACTGGCCGCACCGTCCATCACCGCGTCATTCCACCAGCCGGTCGAGGTCAACTGCTTGAGCGGCCCCGCCTTGGCGAGCGACGCGACGTAAAGCTGCTGCTCCAGCGGCGTTTCCTTGTTGCCAGTGAAATAGACGAGGCCCCTACCCCCGTTAACACCCTCATCCACGCCGACGACATCGCGCACTTCCCAATCGCCGCTGGTGAGAGCTGTCCATTTGCCGCCTCGCACATGATAGAGATGCCCATGGCCGGTCTTTTCCGACCACCAAAGGAAGCTGCCGTCCTTGAGCGGATGGAAATTGTTGCTGAGGTTAATCCAGCTCTTCGCCTTTTCGGTCAGGATCACCCTGGCCTTGCCCGTCGCGGGATCGACGGCGAGTAGGTCGAGCGTCTTCTGGTCCCGGCTCTCACGCTGGACGTAGAGGGTCTTGCCGTCTTTCGACCAGTCGACGCGGGCGAGGTAGATGTCCTTCTCCGGCCCCAGATCGACTTTGACCTGCGATCCACCTTCAGGCTTCATCACATAGAGGTCGACCAGCGCATTGGGCTTGCCGGCAGCGGGATAGCGCTGCTCATAGACCTTCGTGCCCTCTCCGCCGATGGCCGTGCGGGTGACGACGCCCACCGGGCTTTCATCGACGCGAGCGACCGCGATCAGCTTGTCATCGGGCGACCACCAATAGCCGGTGCGCCGGTCCATTTCCTCCTGCGCGACGAACTCCGCCACACCCCAGTTTAGCGTATCGCTGGCGCCCTGCGTCAGTTGCTTCTCCGTGCCGCCCATAGGCTGCACGAAGAAATTGCCGCCGCGCACGAAGGACACATAGCCGCCCCTGGGACTGACCACGCCGTTCAATTCTCCATCCGGCGTATCGGTGAGGCGCCTGACCTTGCCGTCCAGCGCGGCCAGATAGAGATCGCCATCGACGGGCACGAGGATCGACTTCCCATCCGGCGCCCAGTCATAGCTGACGATGCCGGTGTTGCCGGCCACCGAACGGTCGCGCTCCCGCTGCATCTTCTCCGCTTCGGAAAGTTCCGCACCGCTGCCGGTCTTCTTCGAATCGACCAGCATCCGTTCCGCGCCGGTCGAGGTGTCGACCGCCCAAAGGTCCAGTCGCTCCTTCTCATCCGTGCGGGGCTTCAGCAACGTCACCAGCTTCCCATCGGGTGAGAGCTTCAGCGCACGCGGTTGCGGCCCTGACAGGTCGGGGCTGGCAAAAACCCGTTCCAATGTAAGCTTTTGTGGTGCTGGCTTGTTTTGGGCTTGAGCGGAAACGCTCAGCAGCAGCGCGCCCAAGGCCGCACCGCATTTCCAATATGGCGACATGATCTTCCCTTGCTTGCTCGCAGCGCATGGAAGCGCCGCGCGACATGCGCCAAGAATTAGCGCGACGCGGACGAAAAGATCAATGTTGGGAAATAATATTTCTCTGGCCATGACTGGGTAAGTCATGGTGGGCGCGACAGGGATTGAACCTGTGACCCCACCCGTGTGAAGGGTGTGCTCTACCGCTGAGCTACGCGCCCCCTGTAAGGAGGAGGCGGCCATTGGCATCCGCCGCGCCGCCTGTCAAGCGCTTCAAACAACGCAATTTGACAAAATGGACTTATTCGCGCTCTGGGCGTTATAATCGGAACGCTATCAAAAGGAGTGCATATCCAATGCGTCAAACCGTCGCCCTTGTCATCGCAGGGCTGCTTCTTTCCTCGCTCGCCGCCTGCAACACGGTGAAGGGCGCAGGCCGGGATATCGAATCCGTCGGCAGCGCTGGCGAACGGGTCATTCACTGATCCGGCAGGATCGCCTTTATTGAAGGATGCGGCTGGCGACGGCCGCATCTTTTTCCAGGCGCACACCGTCGCAATCTGGTTCGCCACAATCGCAGGCCGCAATAGTATAGCGCACGCCGCACATCACCAGTACGTCCTGGTCGAAGGAATAGTTGGATATTCCAGCGCGTTCGACTTTTTCCTGCGCCCTGGCCTTGAGGGACATGAGGTTTCCTCTCTGCAACATGTCGGCAATAATTATTGTTGCATTGCACAATGTCAATTGAGCCAGGTTGATTCCTGAACGGATTGAAATAAATCTGTCCAGAAAATGACACGATTGGGCGCTTCTATTGAGGGCGCTTGCACGCAGTCGCCATCGCTCCCATATGCCGGGCCATGAACGACCAACGCTCCAGCTCCATGCCGGTCTGGCATGGCACCACCATCATGTCGGTACGCAAAAACGGAAAGGTGATCGTGGCCGGTGACGGCCAGGTTTCCATGGGTCAGACGGTGATGAAGCCCAATGCCCGCAAGGTTCGCCGTCTCCATGACGGATCGGTCATCGGCGGTTTCGCCGGGGCGACCGCAGACGCTTTCACTCTGTTCGAACGGCTGGAGGCCAAGCTGGAACGCCACAATGGCCAGCTTATGCGCGCCGCCGTCGAACTCGCCAAGGACTGGCGGACGGACAAATATCTGCGCAACCTCGAAGCGATGATGATCGTCGCGGACAAGGAAGTGACGTTGATCCTGACCGGCAATGGCGATGTGCTGGAGCCGCTGGGCGGAGTCGCCGCCATCGGTTCGGGCGGCAATTTCGCCCTCGCCGCCGCCCGGGCGCTGATGGAATATGAGGAGGATGCCGAAACGCTCGCCCGCAAGGCGATGGCTGTGGCGGCGGATATCTGCGTCTACACCAACGACCAGCTCGTCGTCGAAGAGCTGGAAAGCGTGAACTGAGCCTTTTCACGGAATTTGCGGAATATCATGAACGATAACCTGACCCCCAAAGCCATTGTTTCCGCGCTGGACGCGCACATCATCGGCCAGGCCGACGCCAAGCGCGCCGTCGCGGTGGCATTGCGCAACCGCTGGCGCCGCCAGCGCCTCTCCGCCGACCTGCGCGATGAGGTGACGCCCAAGAACATCCTGATGATTGGCCCCACGGGTTGCGGCAAGACGGAGATCAGCCGCCGCCTCGCCAAGCTGGCCGATGCCCCCTTTGTGAAGGTGGAAGCGACCAAGTTCACCGAGGTCGGCTATGTCGGCCGCGACGTGGAGCAGATCGTCCGCGATCTGGTCGAGGAAGCCGTGCGCCTGGAACGCGACCGCCGCCGCGAGGCTGTGCGGGAAGCCGCCTCCGAAGCCGCCATGGCCCGCCTGCTCGACGCGCTCACCGGCAAGGAAGCGAGCGAAGCCACCCGCCTCTCCTTCCGCCAGCGGATCGAGAACAACCAGATGAATGAGGTTGAGGTTGAGGTGGAAGTCACCGACAGCCCCTCCATGCCGATGGAAATTCCCGGCATGGGTGGTCAGATCGGCATGATCAACCTCAGCGACATGATGTCCAAAGCCTTTGGTCAGCAACAGAAGAAGCGCCGCAAGCTGCGTGTCGCCGACGCCTGGGACAAGCTGGTCGAGGAAGAGCAGGACAAGAGGCTCGATCAGGATGATGTCGCCCGTGTCGCCATCTCCAGCGCGGAACAGAACGGCATCGTCTTCATCGACGAGATCGACAAGATCGCGGTCAGCGACGTACGCGGCGGATCGGTCAGCCGCGAAGGCGTGCAGCGCGACCTGCTGCCGCTGATTGAAGGGACTACGGTTTCGACCAAATATGGCCCGCTCAAGACGGACCATATCCTGTTCATCGCTTCGGGTGCTTTCCATGTGGCGAAACCCAGCGATCTGCTGCCGGAATTGCAGGGCCGACTGCCGATCCGGGTGGAACTGAAGGCACTGACTGAGGATGATTTCGTGTCGATCCTCTCAGACACCAAGGCGAGCCTCGTCGCGCAGTACCGCGCGCTGTTGGCGACCGAGGGTGTGACCATCGACCTGACCCCCGACGGCATCCGCGCGGTGGCCAAGATTGCGGCCGAGGTGAACAGCGAGGTTGAGAATATCGGCGCCCGCCGCCTCCAGACGGTGATGGAAAAGCTGCTGGAGGATGTGAGCTTCGAGGCTGAGGATCGTCAGGGCGAAACGCTGATTGTCGATGCAGCCTATGTCGAAAAGCAGTTGGCCGTGGTCGCGCGCAACACGGACCTGAGCAAGTACGTACTGTAAATGCAAAGGGCAGCCCCATTGGGCTGCCCTTCCACATCACCTTCCCGTGCTCCTGCATTCGCAGGAACACGGCACGCCTCAAAAAGTCAGTAGCTCCGCCCGACCAGCACGCGCTCCACCGCTTTCTCGCCAGTGAAGATGCACGCACCGTCAGCCGCTTCCGCATCCGTCGGCACATTGCGCAGCGTCAGCTTTTCGCCCTTCAGCCACTCGACCACCTTGTCCAGCGCCGCGCCGGTCGGCTTGGACCACTGCACCAGCGCCCAGCCGGGCTTCTTGCTCGCGTTGAAATAAGCCTTGAGTGCGTCGAGCGACGTAATCGACTTGTCGATATTGCCGTGCAACCGTGCCTGCGCGTCCGCGAACAAGGCCTGCTGGATATCCTCCAACATTCCCGTCGCCGCACCCAGGAAATCGCCCTTGGCGACAATCTGGCTGTCGAGCTTGCCGTCCTCGCGATAGAGCCGGTCACGACGAATGACGGACACGTTGCCGCCCGCCACATCGCGCCCGCCGACCTCGATCACGATCGGCGCGCCCTTCTTGACCCACCCCCAGCGTTTGTTGGCGGCCTTGGCCGGACGGCGATCGAGCAACGCACGCACCGGCTCGCGGAACACGTCCAGCTTGTTCAATTCCGTCACCAGATCACCGCAATAGGCGAGGATCGCGGCATCCTCTTCGGTATCGCGCAGCATCGGCACCACGATGACCTGATAGGGCGCCATGCGCGGCGGCACGCGCAGGCCGTCATCATCACCATGCACCATGATCAGCCCGCCGATCATGCGCGTCGAAACACCCCAGCTGGTCGTCTGAGCCAGCTCCTGCTGTCCCTCTGCATTCTGGAACTTGATGTTCTGCGCCTGAGAGAAGGTCGTGCCCAGGAAGTGCGATGTCCCTGCCTGCAAAGCCTTGCCATCCTGCATCATCGCCTCGATGGAATAGGTTGCGACGGCACCGGGGAAGCGCTCATTTTCCGGCTTCTCGCCCGCGATGACCGGAAGCGCCACGCACTCCTCCGCGAACTCGCGATAGACTTCGAGCATCTTCATCGTCTCTTCCATCGCCTCATCGACGCTGGCGTGAGCCGTGTGCCCTTCCTGCCAGAGAAATTCGGCGGTGCGCAGGAACATGCGCGTGCGCATTTCCCAGCGGACGACGTTGGCCCACTGATTGATCAGCACCGGCAGATCGCGCCAGCTCTGCACCCAGCGCGAGAAGGCCGCGCCGATCACCGTCTCCGAAGTCGGGCGAACCACCAGCGGCTCTTCCAGCTTGGCCTCGGGATCGGGGACCAGCTTGCCATCCTTCTGGATCAGGCGGTGATGGGTGACGACCGCCATTTCCTTGGCAAAGCCGTCGACATGCTCGGCTTCCTTCTCGAAATAGCTCAAGGGAATGAACAGCGGGAAATAGCAATTTTCGTGGCCGGTCGCTTTGATGCGTTCGTCCAGCAGCTTTTGCATCCGTTCCCAGATGCCATAGCCCCATGGCCGGATGACCATGCAGCCGCGCACACCGCTTTCCTCGGCCATATCGGCTTCGGAAATGACGGCCTGATACCAGGCGGCGAAATCCTGTTCGCGGGTAACGGAAAGGGCGTGCTTCACTTCGGATCGACCTTGTTTTCGAGTGGATGGCGCGCCATAAGCCAAGCGCGCCGTCCATGTCGACCCCGAAGGCTTAAGTCAGCTTGTCTATCTTGGCATTGAGCGCGGCAAGTTGCGCCTTCAGTTCGGCAATTTCATCATCCTTGGCCTCTTCCGAAGCGGACGATGGAGCCGGCGACGGCGCAGGCGTCGGCATTCCCGGCATCCCGGGCATTCCCGTGCCAAAGGCGCTCGCCGCCGCCTCGAACATCTGCATGTTGCGCTTGGCGATTTCGGCCAGAGGGCCGCCGCCGAAAGCGCCCTTCATCGCTTCCTGAAACTGCTGCTGGTTCTTGCGGAACGCCTCCATCGACGCTTCCAGATATTGCGGCACCATGGACTGCATGGAATCGCCGTACATGGCGATCAGCTGGCGCAGGAAGTTGACGGGCAGCATGTTCTTGCCGCGCTGCTCTTCCTCCATGATGATTTGCGTCAGGACATTGTGCGTGATGTCCTCTCCGGTCTTTGCGTCGACGACGACGAACTCGCGCCCCTCACGAGTCATCTGCGACAAAAGATCCAGCGTGATGTAGCTCGACGTTTCTGTGTTATAGAGCCGCCTGTTAGCGTACTTCTTGATGACGACCGGCTCTGATTCGTTCGCGGTCTTAGATTTGGCCATGGATACCTCTCCCACACCTGCATTTTCCGCATTAGCACAGCCCAATGCCGCGTCGCAACATGGCCCGCGGCCATTACCCCTTTTTCTCAATATTTTATGGCGGGAAACGCAGGATGATCCCGAACTGCGAAAGCGCGCTTTCCAAGGTTTGCGTAAATATCAAGAGGCTAGGCGCCCTTCTCCCCCGCATGCGCCGCCGCCTTTCGCATCCGCGGGCAATGCCAGACTGCTCCGCTATGGGACGGATAATGGCCGCGCGCCGGTGGTTTTCGTGCCTTCCCTCATCAACCCGCCGCTGGTGCTGGACCTCTCGTCCAGCCGCTCCATGCTGCGCCATATGAGTGCAGCAGGACATGACGCCTATCTGGTCGACTGGGGCGCCCCGCTTGAGGGCGAAGGTGGCCTGGGCCTTGATGGCCATGTGTTCGCAAAGCTGCTTCCCATGCTGCAATCCCTGCCCCGGCCGCCGATCCTGGTCGGATATTGTCTGGGCGGAAATCTGGTGATCGGCGCTGCAGCATCGATGGAAACCCGAGCCGTAGCGACCATCGCCGCGCCCTGGGATTTCGATGGCATTCCACAGGCCGACCGTGAACAGATCTCGGCGCTATGGCAGGGCGCGAAACCCATGTGCGAGCGTCTGGGATATGTCCCCATGGAGGTGCTGCAATCCGGTTTCTGGGCGATGGATCCGGCACGGACCATCCGAAAATATGCCGCTTTCGCCGAAACGATGACGGGTTCGGATGAGGAACATGCCTTTCTGGCGGTGGAGGATTGGGCCAATGGCGGCCCGCCGCTCACCTATGGCGCGGGTCTTGATCTGTTCGAAAAATTTTATGCTGCGAATGCGAGTGGCCTTGGTCGGTGGCGCATCAACGGCAAGCGGATCGATCCTGCCGAGCTGACTTGTCCCACGCTTTCAATCCGTTCCGCGCGGGACCGCATCGTTCCCGCCGAAGCTGCGCCTGAAATGGCGGAACAGGAGACGCTGGCGCTCGGCCATGTCGGCATGATCGTCGGCGGCAGCGCCCGACAGTACCTGTGGGGCCCCCTGTCCCAATGGCTTTGCAGGCACGGCGGATGATGATATGTGCGGCCGCGAAAACAATCACCCCCGGAATCGAGGATCAAGGCTTTGTCAGACATCGTCATCACCGCCGCCAAGCGTACCGCGGTCGGCAGCTTCATGGGCGTATTCGGCTCGACTCCCGCACACGAACTGGGACGTACCGCGATCATCGCCGCTCTCGCTCAGGCCGGCGTCGCGCCGGAGGAAGTGGATGAAGTCATCCTCGGCCAGATCCTGACCGCGGCGCAGGGGCAGAACCCCGCCCGTCAGGCCGCCGTCAACGCCGGCATCCCGGTCGAGCGCACCGCCATCGGCCTCAACCAGCTTTGCGGATCGGGTCTGCGCGCGGTCGCGCTCGCGGCACAGGCGATCAAGGCGGGCGACGCGCGCATCATGGTCGCGGGTGGACAGGAAAGCATGTCGCTTGCGCCCCATGCACAATATCTGCGCGCCGGTGCGAAAATGGGTCCGATCTCGTTCATCGACACGATGACGCATGACGGCCTGACCGACGCGTTCCACAATTATCACATGGGCATCACCGCCGAAAATCTGGCCGAGAAGTACCAGATCAGCCGCGAAGCGCAGGACGAATTCGCCGTCGCCAGCCAGAACAAGGCTGAAGCCGCTCGCGCCGCCGGCCGCTTCAAGGACGAGATCGTTCCCGTGACGATCAAGGGCCGCAAGGGTGACACCATCGTCGATGCCGACGAATATATCCGCGCCGGCGCGACGATCGAAGCCATGCAGAGCCTGCGCCCCGCCTTCAAGAAGGACGGCACCGTGACCGCCGGCAACGCCAGCGGCATCAATGACGGCGCAGCCGCGCTGGTCGTGATGAGCGCCGAGGACGCCGCCAAGCGCAATGCCCCGGTTCTGGCGCGCATCGCCAGTTTCGCGACCTGCGGCGTCGATCCGGCGATCATGGGCATTGGACCGGCTCCCGCGACCCGCAATGCGCTGGCCAAGGCCGGCTGGTCGCTGGCCGACCTGGACCTCATCGAAGCCAATGAAGCCTTCGCCGCACAGGCTCTGGCGGTTGGTCAGGAACTGGGTTGGGACCCGGCCAAGGTCAATGTGAACGGCGGCGCCATCGCCATCGGTCACCCGGTTGGCGCTTCGGGCGCCCGTGTGTTGACCACGCTGATCTACGAAATGCAGAAGCGCGACGCCAAGAAGGGCCTTGCTACGCTGTGCGTCGGCGGTGGCATGGGCGTCGCCATGTGCATCGAACGTTAAGCGGAAACTGAACTGACAGAAGGGCCGTCGATCCCGGAAGGATCGGTGGCCCTTTTCTTTGGCTCAGTCCCAGAGCCGGTCGAACCGTGCGCCAAGACCTGTCAGCAACTCATATTGCGACAGCCCGGAAATCGCGGCGGCTTCATCCAGAGCATAGTCAACGGCCAGCCAATCCCCCTCTGCCACATCAGGCAGCGTGGAGACATCCACCGCCGTCAGATCCATCGACACACGCCCCACCACCGGCAGGTGCACCTGCCCTGCCCACATCGATCCGCGCCCGGAAAAACCCCGCAAATAGCCATCGGCATAGCCCAAATTCAGCACCGCGATCTCCATGTCGGCCGCCGCGACATGGGTGGCATTATAGCCGATCGCATCGCCCGCCCGGACACGCCGCCGCTGCAACACTTGTGTTTCGGGAAAGACGACCTGCCGGATATGCCCTACCGCTTCGCCGCGCGGAACGCCGCCATAAAGGGCAAGGCCAGGCCGGGTCATGTCAAAGCCGTAGGCCGTTCCAAGACAGATGCCTGCGCTGTTCGCCAGGCTGTATCGCGCCGCCGTCACGCTCCCCCGCACGCGGATGAACCGCTCTAGCTGGTCCTGACTGAGCGGCGTGTCCTCATCGGCCGACACCAGATGGCTGAGCAATGTCACGATGGTCAGCCCCGCTATCTGCCCCGCGACATCGCCCCGCCAGTCAAGACCCAGCCGGTTCATGCCCGTGTCGACCATCACGTCGCATGGACCGCCATCGGCTGCCTTCCACCGCGCGATCTGCTTTTCCGTGCACAGGACGGGCCGAGCGCGCGAAGCCAGCGCGACCGCCATATCCTCTTCCCGCACGCCATGGAGCACCGACAGCGAAACGCCCTCAGCCAGCAATGACTCCAAAGCCATCGCTTCTGCCCAGTTGGACACGAAAAAGTCCCGGCAGCCCGCTTTTAGCAGGCGTCGCATCACCTCTGCCGCGCCCAGCCCATAGCCATTGGCTTTCACCGCGGCGCCACAGGCCGGAGCACCACCCCTCCCCTTCAGCCAGTGCCAGTTGGATAGCAGCGCGTCTTCATCCAGACGCAGACGCAACGGTGCGGAAAAATCGGTCATACGATGCGGATAGCGTTGCTCGACGTCACCGTCGAGACATCACGCCTCCCGTTTTTCCGCCCTGCGTTTCGGGAAGGGCGGCTGTTTCACTGTCCCCCAATATCGATGGGGGCGGGTTGATCGGGGCTAAGTTGACGATAAGAAATACCGCCGACGACCCCACCCAAAATGGGGGCGACCCAGAACAGCCAGAGTTGCTGAAGTGCCCAGCCACCCACGAACAGCGCCGGCCCGGTGCTACGCGCCGGATTGACCGACGTATTGGTCACCGGAATGCTGATCAGATGGATCAGGGTCAGCGCCAGCCCGATGGCCAGTGGAGCAAAGCCCTTGGGTGCCGATCCATGCGTCGCTCCCATGATGACGAACAGGAAGGCGAAGGTCATGACCAGTTCGCAGACGAAAGCGGCACCCAGCGAATAGCCCCCCGGCGAATGTTCGCCAAAGCCGTTGCTCGCAAATCCGCCTGCCAGGCTGAAATCGGGATGGCCGCTGGCGATCAGGTAAAGCACGCCGGCGCCCGCAGCGGCGCCCAGTGTCTGTGCGATGACATAGCCGGGCAGTTCGTTGAGAGCGAACCGGCCGCCAGCCCATAGCCCGAAAGAGACGGCGGGATTGAGATGGCAGCCTGAAACATGGCCGATGGCATAGGCCATGGTGACGACCGTCAAGCCAAAGGCCAGCGCCACGCCCGCAAAGCCTATGCCAAGATCAGGGAAAGCGGCCGCCAATACCGCCGAACCACAACCTCCAAGAACCAACCATCCAGTACCGAGGAATTCAGCGATCAATTTGCGCATCATACTCTCCTCTTTCGGCTTTTCTCGGAAAGCTATGTAACATCGATCAAGACGGCAAGAAGATTATTGAAAGACAGCCATGACCTGCTGCCCCCTCAGGTCGCTAGAAAAGGCGCGCACCGTTGGGCACGGGCTTGTCCGGCGAAAACAGTGTCACCGCTCCCTGACCATCGGCAAAACCCAATGTCAGCACTTCGGAAAGGAACTTGCCGATTTGACGCGGCGGAAAATTGATCACCGCAGCGACCTGTCGCCCTGGCAGGTCGTTTACTGAATAATTCTCTGTGATTTGTGCGCTCGATTTGCGCTTCCCGATCGCCGGACCGAAATCGATCAGCAATTTATAGGCAGGCTTGCGTGCTTCGGGATAGGGCTCGGCGGTCAGGATCGTGCCGACCCGAATGTCGACTTTCAGGAAATCGTCAAAGCCGATCAACTCTGCGGGAGGGGCGTCGGGCTCGTGGGAGAGGTGCATGAAGCCACTCTATCCATTCGTTTCAGGCGGGTCGAGAGACGGATAATTCTATCCTTCCCGACCCGCTCGAAACTGGAGCGCGCTGCTTCAAAACAGACGCAGGGCGCGTGCTCCACTTCTCCCTTGCCGCATCATTTTGATGCTCCGGCGGAGATCTTATTCCATTTCCAGGATGATCGCGTCGACCGGCAGGCTTTCGCCCTGCGCGGCGGAAACGCTCTTCACCACACCCGCCTTTTGAGCGCGCAGGATATTTTCCATCTTCATCGCCTCGATCACGGCCAGCGGCTGGCCGATCTCGACCTTGTCGCCTTCCTTGACGTGCAGTGCGACCAGCAGGCCCGGCATCGGGCAGATCAGGTAACGCGACAGATCCGGCGGGATCTTTTCGATCATATGCTTGGCATGAATTGCCGCATGGGCGGGCAGGATGCGCAGCTTGTGGCTGGCGCCATGGGCGGTCAGGACGAAGCCGGAACGCACCGGCGCGATCTTCACCGCCAACAGCTCCTCACCGAATTCCGCCTCGATCAGTCGATCACCAGGCGTATATTCCAGTGCGATGTCGATCGCTTCGCCGTCGACACTGACGTCATCGCCATTGATCACGACGTCATGGATGGCGTCGCCAATCTTGACCTGCCAATCGGTCGGTGCCTTGAGCTTCTTGCCCAGCTGTCCGTCGATCCGGCGGGCACGATCGGCCTGCGCCATGGCGGCGAAGGCACCGATGGCAGACAGCCGCTTGAGCAGCGTTTCCGAAGCCGGGGCGCCAGTGAAGCCTTCGGGATATTCCTCGGCAATGAACCCCGTGGTGATGTTGCCCGAACGGAAGCGCTCATGCTGCATCAGAGCAGAGACGAAATCGATATTGTGACCGGGACCTTCGATCTCAAACTGGTCAAGCGCCGCGATCTGCTTGTCGATGGCCTCCAGACGGGTCGGCGCCCAGGTGATCAGCTTGGCGATCATCGGATCGTAGAACATGCTGACTTCGCCGCCTTCGACAACGCCGTCATCGACGCGCACGCCGTCCACGGCTTCAGGCGGATTGTAGCGGATCAGACGGCCCGTCGAGGGCAGGAAGCCGCGATAGGGGTCTTCGGCATAGACGCGGTTCTCGATCGACCAGCCGTTGATCTTCACATCTTCCTGACGGAAGCTCAGTTCCTCGCCATTGGCGACGCGGATCATCTGCTCGACCAGATCGAGGCCGGTGATCTCTTCGGTGACGGGATGCTCCACCTGCAGGCGGGTGTTCATTTCCAGGAAGTAGAAGCCGTCGCCGGTCTTGTCCGCGCCCGACACGATCAGTTCGACCGTGCCCGCGCTGAAATAGCCGACTGCCCGCGCCAGGGCGACGCACTGCTCACCCATCTTCTTGCGCATTTCCGGGCTGACGAAGGGCGACGGCGCTTCCTCGACCACCTTCTGGTGGCGGCGCTGGATCGAGCATTCGCGCTCGTTGAGGTAAAGGATATTGCCGTGCTGGTCGCCCAATATCTGGATTTCGATGTGGCGCGGGCTCTCGATGAACTTCTCGATGAACACGCGGTCGTCGCCGAAGCTGTTGAGGCCCTCGCGCTTGGTCGCCTCGAAGCCCTCGCGGACGTCCTGCTCGGAATAGGCAAGGCGCATGCCCTTGCCGCCGCCGCCGGCCGACGCTTTCATCATCACCGGATAGCCGATCTCGTTGGAAATGCGGACGGCATGTTCGGTGTCCTCGATCACGCCGACATAGCCGGGGACAACGTTGACGCCGGCTTCCTTGGCCAGCTTCTTGGACTCGATCTTGTCGCCCATGGCGGCGATTGCGTTGGCGGGAGGGCCAACGAAAATGATGCCCGCTTCGTCCAGCGCCTTGCGGAAGCTCTCCCGCTCCGACAGGAAGCCGTAGCCCGGATGCACCGCATCGGCGCCGGTCGCTTTGCACGCCTCAATGATCTTGTCGGCGAGCAGATAGGATTGCGCGGCAGGCGGCGGGCCGAGATGCACGGCCTCATCCGCCATCAGGACGTGAGGCGAACGCGCATCCGCGTCCGAATAGACCGCCACGGTCTTGATGCCCATCTTCCGCGCGGTGCGAATGACACGGCATGCAATTTCGCCACGGTTCGCGATCAGGATCTTGGTGATTGCCATCTTGAGTCCTTGCCCCAGTCCTATTCCTCTCGCGCCGCTTGGTGCGAGTTGCCGAAGGCCAGCTCCCTGAAAGGGATGCGCGGCCTTCGACCTGTGCGTTGAATTATTCCGCTGCTTCCAGATGCCCGTGCGGCTGAGCCATCATCGGCGTCAGCCCGAGCTTGGAAAGCAGCGCGCTATCCTTGTCGTCCCCGGCATTGGCTGCGGTCAGCAGCTTGTCGCCGGTAAAGATGCTGTTCGCGCCCGCCATGAAACAGAGCGCCTGACAGGCTTCGCTCATGCTCTCGCGGCCGGCGGAAAGCCGCACCATCGACTGCGGCATGACGATGCGCGCCACGGCCACGGTGCGGACGAACTCCACCTCGTCAATCTTGGCGAGCGGCGTGTCCTTCAGCATATCGCCCAGCACGGTCCCGGCCACCGGCACCAGCGCATTGATCGGCACGCTTTCGGGATGCGGCATGGTGCCCAGCGCATGCAGGAAGCCAATGCGATCCGACCGCGTCTCGCCCATGCCGACGATCCCGCCGCAGCACACATTGATGCCCGCGTCGCGCACATTTTCCAGCGTCTCGATCCGGTCCTCGAAGGTCCGGGTGGTGATGACGTTGGCGTAATTTTCCGGCGAGGTGTCGATATTATGGTTGTAATAATCGAGGCCCGCATCCGCGAGCTGCTTCGCCTGATCGGCGGACAGCATGCCCAGCGTCATGCAGGTTTCCATGCCCATCTGGCGCACGCCCTTCACCATTTCGATGAGCTTGGGCATGTCCCGTTCCTTGGGGTTGCGCCACGCCGCGCCCATGCAGAAACGACCCGAACCATGGTCCTTGGCCTGCGCCGCCGCCTGAAGCACGGCCTGCACGTCCATCAGCTTGGTCGCCTTCAGGCCGCTTTCCGCCTCGGTCGACTGGCTGCAATAGCCGCAATCTTCCGGGCAACCGCCTGTCTTGATCGACAGCAGGGTTGAAAGCTGCACTTCATTACGCGGGAAGTTCGCGCGATGGATCGACTGCGCTTCGAACATCAGGTCGTTGAAGGGCAGGTCGAATAGCGCGGCGATCTCGTCGCGGGTCCAGTCGGTGCGGGCGGTAGTGGTGTTCAAGCGGCTTCCTCCAGCCCCGCCGGGGGCATGTTGTGGCCGAGGAGGCGCAGCACATCGGCGGCGCATTCCACGACGTTGGAGCCGGGTCCATAAATCCCCTGAACGCCCGCGTCACGAAGGAAGTCATAATCCTGCGGAGGAATGACGCCGCCCGCGATCACCTTGATGTCGTTGCGGCCCTTTTCCCGAAGCTGCCTGATGAGTTCGGGGATCAGCGTCTTGTGTCCAGCAGCCAGCGACGATGCGCCCACCACGTCCACACCGCTGTCGAGCGCCAGCACGACGGTTTCCTCCGGCGTCTGGAACAGCGGCCCCGACACGACGTCGAACCCCATGTCCCCGAAAGCGGACGCGATCACGTTGGCGCCCCGGTCATGGCCGTCCTGTCCCATCTTGGCGACGAGCAGTTTGGGCTTGCGACCGAGGCGCCGCTCGACGGCCTGCACCCCGTCAAGAACCTGTTTCCAGCGGCTGTCCTGGGCATAAGGCTCGGCATAGACGCCCTTCACCGGCGTCGGCACCGTGCCATAACGGTTGAAGCTGTCCTCCATGGCGGAGGAAATCTCGCCCAGCGTTGCGCGTGCACGGGCGCATTCCACCGCAAGGGCAAGGAGGTTGTTTTCGATCGACTGCGCACCCGCAGCGCCCTGACGCAGCGCTTCCAGCGCAGCCTGGCACTTGGCCTCGTCGCGCTCTGCCTTCACCTTGTTGATGCGAGCGATCTGCGCTTCGCGGACCTTGGTGTTGTCGACTTCCAGCGTTTCGAGCAGATCCTCGTTCGCCAGACGATATTTGTTGACGCCGACGATCACGTCCTCGCCCCGGTCGACGCGCGCCTGACGGGCAGCGGCGGCGGTTTCGATCATCGCCTTGGGCCAACCGGCGCCCACGGCCTTCGCCATGCCGCCTTCAGCTTCCACGCGGTCGATGATCTCCTGCGCGGCGTCGACCAGTTGCTGGGTCAACGCTTCGATATAATAGCTGCCGCCCAGCGGATCGACGACATTGCACATGCCCGTCTCTTCCTGGATGACGATCTGGGTGTTGCGCGCGATGCGGGCGGAGAAGTCGGTCGGCAGCGCGATCGCCTCGTCCAGCGCGTTAGTGTGCAGCGACTGCGTGCCGCCCAGCATGGCCGCCATCGCTTCGATGGTGGTGCGCATGACGTTGTTATAGGGGTCCTGCTCAGTCAGCGACACGCCCGACGTCTGGCAATGGGTGCGCAGCATCTTGGAGCGCTCGTCCTTCGCGCCAAGCTTCGTCATGACGCGATGCCACAGCACACGGGCGGCGCGCAGCTTCGCGATCTCCATGAAGAAGTTCATGCCGATGGCGAAAAAGAAGCTGAGGCGCCCGGCGAATTTGTCGATGTCGAGGCCGCTCGCCACGCCATAGCGCACATATTCCGCGCCGTCCGCGATGGTGAAGGCCAGTTCCTGCACCTGCGTCGCGCCGGCTTCCTGCATATGATAGCCGGAGATGGAGATGCTGTTGAACTTGGGCATCTCGCGGCTGGTATAGCCGAAAATGTCCGAGATGATCCGCATCGAGGGTTCGGGCGGGTAGATATAGGTGTTGCGGACCATGAACTCCTTCAGAATGTCATTCTGAATGGTCCCGTCCAACAGCTTGCGCTCGACCCCTTGCTCCTCGCCCGCGACGATGAAGAAGGCCAGGATCGGGATCACCGCGCCGTTCATCGTCATGGAAACCGACATCTGATCGAGCGGAATGCCGTCGAACAGGATCTTCATGTCCTCGATCGTGTCGATCGCGACGCCCGCCTTGCCGACGTCACCGACGACGCGCGGATGGTCGCTGTCATAGCCGCGATGGGTGGCAAGGTCGAAAGCGACGCTGAGGCCCTTCTGCCCCGCGGCCAGATTGCGGCGATAGAAGGCGTTGGATTCCTCGGCGGTCGAGAAGCCCGCATATTGCCGGATGGTCCAGGGACGGCCTGCATACATGGAGGCGCGCACGCCACGCGTGAACGGCGCGAAGCCGGGAAGACCCGGATCGACGGTCACATCCTCAGCGGTGTAGAGCGGCTTGACGGTGATCCCTTCCGGGGTCTCCCAGTTCAGGTCCTTGCCCTTCACTTCCTTGGCGGCGGCGGTCGCCCACTGATCCAGCGTCGGCTTCTCGGTCACTTCACACTCTCCGTTCGTCTCGCGTCAAGCGGTGAGACGATGTGGTTACGCTATTCGCGTCTCGATGTCGTTCGACACGAATGACGGTGGGTTTAATGCGCCTCTTTCGGCGTTTCCATGATCTCCGTCAGCACCCCGTTCATGTCCTTGGGGTGAACGAAGAAAATCAGCGTGCCATGCGCTCCGATACGCGGCTCGCCGAGCACCTTCTTGCCCAACCCTTCGAACCATGTCTTGGCTTCGTGAATGTCGGGCACTTCATAGCACATATGATGCTGCCCGCCCGCCGGGTTCTTGGCGATGAAGCCGTGGATAGGGCTGTTCTCACCCAAAGGCTCGATCAACTCGATCTGCGTGCCGTTGGTGCCGTTCTCGCCCGGCGTGTCGACGAAGCACACCTTCACGCCCTGCGCGGGCAGGTCGAAAGGCTGGTGCGTGATCGTCGCGCCCATGACATCGCGATAATAAGCGATGCTGGCTTCCAGCGAAGGCGTCGCGACGCCGATATGATTGAGACGGCCGAGTTTCACATCGCACCTCCTGCGCCAATCAAAGGCGGCAAATGATAATATATTAACCCAATCGCCAAGGCAGTTTGCATGGTGATAATCACCCAGAACTGCTTAGGTCGATGAAATCTTGTAGGTTCCATGTTGGGCGCAAGCATCCCTCTCCTAATAGCGCGGATAGCCTGCCAGAGGAAAAGTCCTGCCAACGCCAAGAAGATGATGTGCTTGACCATGTTCACAACGGAATATTGTCGTGCTTCTTCCACGGATTTTCGAGGCTCTTGTTGCGCAGCTTGCGCAGGCCCAGAGCGATCCGCTTGCGGGTCGAGTGCGGCTGGATCACCTCGTCGATGAAGCCCTTGCTCGCCGCCACGAAGGGGTTGGCGAAGCGGTCTTCATATTCCTTGGTCTTTTCCGCAATCTCTTCGGGCGTCTTGCCGCGGAAGATGATCTCTACCGCGCCCTTGGCGCCCATCACCGCGATTTCGGCGGTCGGCCAGGCATAGTTGAGGTCGCCGCGCAGATGCTTGGACGACATAACGTCATAGGCGCCGCCATAGGCCTTGCGGGTGATGACGGTGATCTTCGGCACGGTCGCTTCGGCATAGGCGAACAGCAGCTTGGCGCCATGCTTGATGATGCCCGAATGCTCCTGAGCCGTCCCCGGCAGGAAGCCCGGCACGTCGACGAAAGTGACGAGCGGGATTTCGAACGCATCGCAGAAGCGGACAAAACGGCCGGCCTTCTTGGACGAGTTGATGTCGAGAACGCCTGCCAACACCATGGGCTGGTTGGCGATGATGCCGACGGTCTTGCCCTCGACCCGGCCGAAGCCGCAAATGATGTTGCCCGCATGGGCCGGCTGCACTTCGAAGAAGTCACCCTCATCCACAACCTTGCGGATCAGCTCATGCATGTCATAGGGCTGGTTCGCATTGGCCGGGATCAGCGTGTCCAGGCTTTCCTCCATCCGATCCCACGGATCGGCGCTTGGGCGCTCGGGCACCGGCTCCTTGTTGGATGCGGGCAGGAAGTCGACGAAATCGCGCACCGCCAGCAATGCCTCGATATCATTTTCGAACGCCACGTCGGCCACGCCGGACTTGGTGGTGTGCGTTACCGCGCCGCCCAATTCCTCCTGCGTCACGACCTCGTTGGTGACGGTCTTCACCACGTCCGGGCCGGTCACGAACATGAAGCTGGAATCTTTCACCATGAAGATGAAGTCGGTCATGGCGGGCGAGTAAACCGCGCCGCCCGCGCAGGGGCCCATGATCACGCTGATCTGCGGCACCACGCCCGAAGCCAGCACGTTGCGCTGGAAGATTTCCGCATAGCCGGCGAGCGAAGCCACGCCTTCCTGAATGCGGGCGCCACCCGAATCGTTAAGGCCGATTACCGGCGCGCCGCCCTTCATGGCGATGTCCATGATCTTGCAGATCTTCATCGCGTGCCGTTCCGACACCGCGCCGCCATAAACGGTGAAGTCCTGCGAAAAGACGTAGACGAGGCGGCCGTTGATCGTGCCCGATCCGGTGACGACGCCGTCGCCCGGAATATGTTGTTCGTCCATGCCGAAGTCGATGCAATTATGCTCGACATACATGTCCAGTTCTTCGAAGCTGCCTTCGTCCAGCAGCACTTCTAGCCGTTCGCGGGCCGTCAACTTGCCCTTGGCATGCTGACCGTCAATGCGGCGTTGGCCGCCGCCCAGACGCGCGGCTTCGCGCTTGGCTTCCAGCTGTTCGATAATCGCGAGCTTCGACATATCAGCTTTTCTCTCCGGCTTGTCGCGGGCGTCTATGCCTGCCCCTTTTCAATCTTTCCCCATTTTCGCAAATGCAATTTTGCCAATTTGCAAATCGCGATTTTGCAAATTAAGGACAAAGCATGGCTCGTGGCAATCGAATCTTCGCAGGTCCGCGCCTGCGTCAACTTCGCCTGGACCATCGCATGGACCAGGCAACCATGGCACAGGCGTTGGGCATATCCGTATCCTATCTCAGCCAGCTTGAGAATGACGATCGCCCCCTTACCGCCAAGGTGAAGGCCGCGCTTGCCAGCGCCTTTCCCACTGACTGGGCCAGTTTCGACAGCCGTGAGGAAGAGCAGCTGCTGGGCGCGTTCACCTTCGCGCTTGCCCATCCGGAACTCCCCGGCGCACCGATGGAGCCGGAACGGATCGAAAAGCTGCATTTGCAATTCCCCGAATTCGCGGCGCGCTATGTCGACCTTTACAACGCCCATATGCGTGCCAATGAGCGGATCAACATGATCGAGGAGGCGATTGCCAACGATCATGCGGTTCAGGCCCGCCTGCCCTGGGAAGCGGCCCGCGACTGGTTCCATGAAGCCGGCAATTACGTCCATCCGCTCGATTGCCTGGCGGAGGATATGGCGGCGAGCTTCACCGCTGGGCAGTCGCTCGACGAAGGCATGCTGGTCGAAGCGCTGGCGCGGCGCCATGGCATCGAAACATTGATCGCGGAAACCCCGGACTTCGCGCTCCGCTCTTACACCAGCAGCGAAAGGCGGCTGTTCGTGAACGCGGCCCTGCCCACCGAAAGCCGCAAATTCATGCTCGCCCATCAACTCATGATGCTGGAGGGGCAAGCGGTGATCGCGGACGTGGTGAGCAAGGCCGGCCTGCCCGTCATGGGCGCGGACCGGCTGCTTGCCATCGGTCTTGGCAACTATGCGGCGGGCGCGCTGCTGATGCCCTATGCCCCGTTCAGGGAGGCTGCCCGCGAAGTTCGCCACGATATCGACAGGCTGGCACGCCGCTTCGGCGTCAGCTTCGAACAGGCCTGCCATCGCCTCTCGACGCTTCAACGGCCCGGCTTGCGCGGCATTCCCTTCTTCTTCTGCCGTGTCGACATGGCCGGTAATATCACCAAGCGCCACAGTGCCACCCGCCTGCAATTTGCGCGCTTCGGTGGTGCCTGTCCCCTGTGGAACGTGCATGAAGCGGTCGCCGTCCCCGACCGGATCAACGTCCAGCTTGGCGAAACGCCGGACGGCGTGCGCTATGTCTCCATGGCCAAGGGGTTGGTCAAACCCTCCGGGAGCTACAGTCGCACCCCGCGCCGCTTCGCCGTGGTGCTGGGTTGCGAAATCGCGCATGCGGCGAACTTCGTCTATGCCGACGGCCTGCAACTGGAAGTGGAAGGGGCGGCGACGCCCATCGGCATCACCTGCCGCCTCTGCCCGCGTCAAAGCTGCGACCAGCGCGCCTTTCCGCCCGCCGACCGGCCGATCCATGTCGATCCCGACAATCGCCAGATCGTGCCTTACTGGATCGGCTAGGCGACGCGCGGCCGCAATCCGGCTTGCAAAAACTGGCCCTGTCGCTCGTTTGTCTCTCCCGATAGGAAAGACGGATGATCGATATCGCCATTACCCTCCAGCAAGAATTGGAGCAGGCAGGCTATGTCCGCCTGCCCGGCCCCGGCCTGTTGGACCAGCTTGGGATTGAAGCCGCCGATTGGAGCGCATTTGCGCGAAGCTGGGACGCCCTTGGGACGGACCTCTATATGGCTGACGGAGGCCGCTATCGCCGGCGCCGTCACGCAACCTTTTCAAGCGAGAACGGAAATTTCGCGCGCAAACCGCACCAGCCGCATTTCCAGAGCCGCGATTATAACCCCCTGAACGGCGACGTGCAGCGCTGGTTCGATCCCGTCGCACAGTCGACGATCGACAACGCCGTGATGCAGTCGATCTTCGCCTTTTGCGCCCGCAGCTTCCCCCTGGCCGGGCGGCAGCATGTCGAACTCCACCAGTTCCGTATCGAGGCACGTATCGGCGAAACGGGCAGCCCCACGCCCGAAGGCATGCATCGCGACGGCGTGGATTGGGTCTTCGTCATGCTGATCGAGCGCTGCAATATCCGGGAAGGCACCACCCGGATCGGCACGCCGGAAGGGCGGGAACTGGGCGAATTCACCCTCGCCCGGCCCGGTGACGCCGTGCTGATCGATGACCGTCGCATCATGCACGGCGTCACGGAAATCCACGCGGTCGACGCCGCGCAACCCGCGTGGCGCGACGCCCTCGTCCTTACCTTCGCGGCAGAGACGAAATAGCGCCCCCGCCCCTCGATCCTTATTTCAGCAGTACCAGTTCCTCGGCCATGCTGGGGTGCAGGGCCACGGTATCATCAAATTCCGGCTTGGTGAGGCCAGCCTTCACCGCAATGGCTGCGGCCTGAAGGATTTCCGGCGCGTCCGGCCCGATCATGTGCAGCCCGACCACGCGATTGGTCGTCGCATCCACCACCATCTTGTAAAGCGCCCGCTCGTCACGCCCGGCCAGCACATTCTTCATCGGCCGGAAGTCGGAAGTATAGACCTTCACCGTCCCGAGCTTGTTCTTGGCCTGCGCCTCGGTCATGCCCACGCCAGCCAAGGGCGGATGGCTGAACACGGCGGAAGGCACGCAGTTGTAATCCACCGTCCGCGGATTATCGCCAAACACGGTGTCCGCAAAGGCGTGCCCCTCCCGGATCGCCACCGGCGTCAGTTGCAGACGATCGGTGACGTCGCCCACGGCATAGATGCTCTCGACATTCGTACGGCTATAGTCATCGACCTTGATCGCGCCCTTCTCGTTCAGCTCGACCCCGGCATTCTCCAGCCCCAGCCCGTCGACATGCGGCTGCCGCCCGGTCGCGAACACCAGCAGGTCGCAGGCCACAGGATCGCCATTTTTGAAGCGCACGCAAAACGTTCCGTCCTCGTTCTTCTCGATCTTCTCCATCTCGGCGTTGAAGCGGAAATTGATGCCCTTCATCGTCGAAATCTGAAGCAGCCGGTCGCGAATGCTCTCATCATAGCCGCGCAGCAGGGTGCCCGACCGGTTCACGATCGTCACATGGCTGCCGAACTGGTGGAAGATTCCCGCAAATTCATTGGCGATATAGCCGCCGCCAACGATGACGATCCGCTTGGGACATTCCTCCAGATGGAACACCTCATTGGAGGTCACGCCATGCTCGGCACCCTCAACGTCCGGGATCACCGGCCAGGCCCCGGTCGCGACCAGGATATATTTCGCGCTGACGTCCCGCCCGCTGGCGAGCTTCACGCTATGCGGCCCGGTGATCGTCGCGCGCTCGGGGATCAGTTCGACCTTATGGCTATCGAGCGTGTTCTTGTAGAGGCCCTCCAGCCGGTCGACATCAGCCAGCACATTGTCGCGCAGCGTCGTCCATTCGAAATCGCAGTCCGGGACATTCCAGCCAAAGCGGCGCGCGTCTTTCAGATCCTCAGCAAAATGCGCGCCGTAGATCAGCAGCTTCTTGGGCACGCAGCCGCGAATGACGCAGGTGCCTCCGACACGATATTCCTCCGCCACCGCGACCCTGGCGCCGTGAGCCGCCGCGACGCGCGAAGCACGCACGCCTCCCGATCCCGCACCGATGACGAAAAGGTCGAAGTCGTAGTCGCTCATTCCTGCCTCCGCTGAGTTGCGCCCGCATATGGAGGCTACTCAGCGGAGTTACAAATGAGATTTGCGCTTATACGCCGCCGAGCGCCAGATCGATCAGCGCCATGGTCGAGGGATCGAAACCCTTCGGCCCTTCGGCCTCGATGGATCTGGCGATTTCCTTGCCCAGCTCAACGCCGAACTGGTCGAAGGGATTGATCCCCATCAGCACCGCATTGGCAAAGGTCCGATGCTCATAAAAAGCGATCAGCGCGCCCAGAGCCTCCGGCGTCACATCATCGAGCAGGATCGTGGTCGAAGGCCGATTGCCGGGATAGGCCCGCGCCGGATCGGCCGCATTATCCTTGCCGCGCAGCAAAGCGGCGCCCTGCGCAAAGCAGTTCACCAACAGCGCCCGATGATGCGCCGGATCAAGCGCATGGCCGGGCTCGATGGAGGCGATGAACTCGACCGGCGTCAGGATCGTGCCCTGATGCAGCAACTGGAATACCGCATGCTGCGCATCGGTGCCCACACCGCCCCAGGTAATCGCCGCCGTCGGCCCATCCACCGGCTTTCCTTCGCGGGTCACGCTCTTGCCGTTGCTCTCCATCTCCAACTGCTGGAGATAGGACGGCAGCAGCCGCAAACGTTCGTCATAGGCGAACAAGGCCCGCGTCTGACAACCCATGACCCGTGCATAATATTGATCGATAAAGGCCGCGATCAACGGCGCATTGGCTTTGGGGTCGGACAGGCGAAAATGCCGGTCCATCGCCGCAGCCCCTTCGAGCAGGCTTTCGAACGCATCCCAACCCAGCGCCAGCGCTGCTGGAAATCCAATCGAAGACCAGAGCGAATAACGCCCGCCCACGCTCTCGGCAAAGGGCAGCACACGCGTTTCATCCACGCCCCATTCAATCGCCCTTTCCGGCGAAGCCGTGAGCGCGATCACCCGGCCATAGGGATCTTCCACACCGGCTTCGACCATCCAGTTGATCGCGCTCGCCGCGTTCAACATGGTTTCGGTGGTGGTGAAGGTCTTGGACGCCACGGCAATCAGCGTCGCTTCGGGGTCGAAGCGTGAAATCGCCCGTTCCAGCGCCGTCCCGTCGACATTCGACACGATGGCAACGTCATAGCGTGCACCATCGCCGCCCAGAGCATCGACGATCAGGTCTGGTCCCAATGCCGACCCGCCGATGCCGATATGCAGGATATGCCGGATCGGCCCCAGCGCTTCACCCTCGATCGCGTCGATCAGCGCGCGCATCCGGGAATGGAACATCTTGGCCCGCGCCACGCTGTCGGCATTGCCCTCACCCCGTTCGGCGGGATGCTCGGCTGCGCGGCCCTCTGTATTGTTGACGGCTTCACCCGCGAACAGAGCATCCCGCTGCGCGGCAAAGCCCTTTTCCTCAGCCAGCTTCAGGAACCCGTCCAACAGAGCATCCGTCAGATGCGTCTTCGACCAGTCGAAACGGATCGGCCCATGCGTCAGCGTGAATTTGCTCAGCCGGTCGGGATCGGTGGTGAAGATGGATTTGAGATCGGCTTGGGGAAGGGCCGCAAGCGCTGCCAGTGCAGGGCTGGACATGAGGAATATCCTTCATTCGTCGTTGATCGATATCGACGCTGCACCTGTCGATTCTTGTCTCTATTTAACCAAGTCGTTGCGCTATTGCACCGTTCAGGCACAAAAATCAGGTTGCAGGGCAGCATAAGGTGATGACCCGTTGGTCTCTAGCGCGCTTGACGGCGGCTTTACGAACCCGCAAAAGCCGCGACGGCCTGTTTTCAGGGCGAATTGAAGGAAAAGACGATCAAAGCATGAGCGCAAAATCCGAAACGCGGGATTTCCTCTGGTTTCTCGCAAAGCTGGCGGTGTTCGTCTTCATCTTGCGAAGCTTCATCGTTTCGCCCTTCAACATCCCATCGGAATCGATGCAGCCGCGTCTGTTGATCGGTGATTATCTGCTGGTGGCGAAATGGCCCTATGGTTATTCGCGCTATTCGCTGCCCTTCGGCATCCCGCTGATCCCCGGCCGCGTCTTTGCCTCGACGCCCCAGCGTGGCGACGTGGTGGTGTTCAAGGCGCCGCCGAACCAGAAGAATGACTATATCAAACGTGTCATCGGCCTGCCCGGCGACATGATCTCTGTGCGCGGGGGCACGGTCTATCTGAACGGTCAGGCGATCCCGAAGCAGAAGGTCGCCGATCTCGTCATTCCCGTCACACCGAATATGGAAGACGCGGCGGCCAAGGAAGGCAGCCCCTCCCCATGCTATCGCCCCAAGTTCGAGGAAGCCGCGCCCGGCGGCGGCCGGCAGTGCCGCTACCCGCAGTTCCGCGAGACGCTGCCCGGCGGCAAGAGCTATAATGTCCTCGACCTCGTGCCTGATGGTGCGGCGGACGACCGTGACACGGTGGTCGTGCCCGAAGGCCACCTCTTCATGATGGGAGACAATCGCGACCGCAGCGCCGACAGCCGCTTCCCGGCGGTCGACGGGGGCGGCATTGGCCTTGTCCCCGAAGAAAATCTGGTCGGCAAGGCGATGATCTCGGTCTTCTCGACCGATGGCAGCGCCAATTGGCTGCTCCCCTGGACCTGGATCACCGCCGCGCGCTGGAGCCGCATCGGGGAAGGCTTTTGACCAAAGTGGACACCGAAGGCTGGCTGAAAGCCCTGATCGGCCGTGCGCCGAAGGACCCTGCCGCCTTCACGCAGGCGCTGACCCATGGCAGCGCCAATGCGGTCAATTATGAGCGGCTGGAATTTTTGGGCGACCGTATCCTGGGCCTGCTGATCGCGGAGTGGGTCTATGACCGCTTTGCCACGGAACCGGAAGGCAAGCTGTCCCGCCGATTCAACGCGCTGGTGTCAGGCGAAACCTGCGCCGAAGTCGCCAGAGTCGCTGGCGTGCCGACCCACCTCATCCTCGGCAAGCAGGCCCGCGACGATGGCGCCGCCGACAGCGACAATGTGCTGGGCGATGTGATGGAGGCGCTGATCGGCGCGCTCTATCTGGAGGGCGGTCTGGAAGAAGCCCGCACCCTCGTCCGTCGCCTTTGGGGGGACCGCGTGGACACGCAGGCCAGCGCGCCCAAACACCCCAAGTCCGCGCTTCAGGAATGGGCCGCCGCCAACAAGCGCAAGCCGCCGGAATATGCGCTCACCGACCGCTCCGGTCCGCATCATGCGCTGCGCTTCACCGTGACGGTGAGCATCAAGGGCGCGGGCGAGGCAAGCGCCACCGGTGGCTCCAAGCAGGAAGCCGAAACCGCTGCCGCCAAGGCGCTGCTGGAAAAGCTTGGCGGCTGAGCCTGTCCCACGGCCACTTTTTGCATTAGGAAAGAAGCCCAGGCGAAAGGCGCATGGGTGAACGGAGTTTTTGTTTGACGATCGATCTCGATAATCAGCGCTGTGGCGTCGTGGCCATTGTGGGCGCACCCAATGCGGGCAAATCAACGCTGGTGAACGCGCTGGTGGGCCAGAAGGTGGCGATCACCAGCCCCAAGGCGCAGACCACGCGCACCCGCGTCATGGGTGTCGCGATCGAGGGCGACGCGCAGATGGTGCTGGTCGATACTCCCGGCATCTTTGCGCCGAAACGCCGCCTCGACCGCGCCATGGTTCAGGCTGCCTGGGGCGGCGCGCAGGGCGCTGACCTGATCGCGCTGATCGTCGACGGCAAGGCGGGCCTTGGCCCCAAAATGGAGCCGATCATCAGCGCTCTGGCCGCTCGGCCGGAGAAAAAATGGCTGATCCTCAACAAGGTCGACATCGCCATCAAGGAAAAGTTGCTGGTCCACACCCAGCGCCTCTACGAACAGCTCGACATTGCGGAAACCTTCTTCGTGAGCGCCGCGACTGGCGATGGCCTTGCGGAACTCAAGACTGCCTTCGCCAATGCAATGCCTGATGGGCCCTGGCACTTCCCGGAGGATCAGGTTTCCGACGCCACCGACCGGATGCTGGCGGCGGAAATCACCCGTGAGCAGCTCTACCACCAACTCCACGCCGAACTGCCCTATGCAACCGCGGTTGACACGGAAAAATATAGCGAGCGTGAGGACGGCTCGGTCGAAATCCACCAGCAAATCCTGGTCGGGCGTTCGAGCCAGCGCGCGATCGTGCTGGGCAAGGGCGGTCAGCGCCTGAAGGAAATCGGTTCAAAAGCCCGCGCCGAACTGGCGAGCCTGCTTGGCGTCAAAGTCCACCTCTACCTCCACGTCAAGGTGAAGGAAGATTGGGAGGATGACCGCTTCATCTACCGCGATATCGGCCTCGACTGGGTCGAGTAAGCCACCCAGCCTATCAAATCACCGTCATCCCCGCGAAAGCAGGGATGACGGTGATGGTCATTCTGCCGCCGCTGCCTTCTTCTTCGCTGGCGCCTTCTTGGCGGCAGGCTTCTTCGCAGCCGCCTTTTTGGCCGGTGCCTTCTTCCCCTTCTTGGCAGGTGCCGCCGCAGCCCTTGCATCGATCAACTGGGCAGCCTCTTCCAGCGTCAAAGCATCCTGCTCGATCGTCTTGGGCAAAGTCGCATTGGTGGTCCCGTCGGTCACATAGGGACCGTAGCGCCCCGCCATCAGCTTGATCTCGGCCTCCGTACGCGGATGCTTGCCCAGCACCTTGAGCGGTTCTCGCGAGGAAGCCCCGCGCTCGCCCTTGTTCGCCGCGTCGGCCAGCTTGGCGACGGCGCTGTTCATGCCCACCTCGAAAATCTCCGCGGTGGAGGACAGCCGCCCATATTTGCCGTCATGCAGCAGATAGGGACCAAAGCGCCCGATATTGGCCACGATCGGCTTGCCCGTCTCAGGATGCAGCCCGACCTCCCGCGGCAGGCTCAGCAGCTTGATCGCCCAGTCCAGCGTCATCTCTCCATCGGGCAAATCCTTGGGGATGGAACCGCGCTTGGCCTCCTTGCCCTCGCCCATTTCGATATAGGGACCGAAACGCCCGGATTTGCGAACGATATCCTGCCCGGTTTCCGGATGCTTGCCCAGCACTTCCGGACCCGTATCCTCGGCGCCGTCCTTGCCGCCCGGCTGCCCGAACTTCCGCGTATATTTGCACTCGGGATAGTTGGAGCACGCGATGAACGCGCCAAAACGCCCGCCCCGCAGCGACAATTGCCCATCGCCGCACATCGGACAGGCGCGCGGGTTGCTGCCGTCCGCCTTGGGCGGGAAGAGCATCGGCTCCAGGAACTTGTCCAGTTCGGCCGTGATGTCGGACGGCTTCTGCTCCATCACCTCGGCGGTCTTGGGCTTGAAGTCACGCCAGAAGGCTTCCAGCACCGCCTGCCACTGGGCACGGCCACCGGAAATCTCGTCCAGCTCATCCTCCAGCCCCGCCGTGAAATCATAGGACACATAACGCTCGAAGAAGCGTTCGAGGAAGGCCGTCACCAGCCGTCCGCTCTCTTCTGCGAAGAAGCGGTTCTTCTCCACCCGCACATAGTCGCGGTCCTTCAGCACCTGCAGCGTCGAGGCATAGGTGGACGGACGCCCGATCCCCAATTCCTCCAGCTTCTTGACCAGCGAAGCTTCCGAATAGCGCGGCGGCGGCTGGGTGAAATGTTGCTCCGCCGTCACCTTCTTCTTGGCCGGAGCATCCCCCGTAACCATGCGCGGCAGCAGCTTGCTGTCGTCATCCTCGGCATCATCGCGCCCTTCTTCATAGAGCGCCAGGAAGCCCGGAAAGATCACCACCTGGCCCGTAGCGCGCAGCCCATGCTGCCCGGTTCCATCCACCAGATCGATGGTCGTGCGCTCCAGCCGCGCCGAAGCCATCTGGCTCGCCAGAGCGCGCTTGAAGACCAGGTCATAAAGCCGCGCATGATCGCCCGAACCCACCTTGTCCCGCGAAAATTCGGTCGGACGAATGGCCTCGTGCGCTTCCTGCGCATTCTTGGCCTTGGTCTGATACTGGCGCGGCTTTTCGGGCAGATAGCCGCCATCATAGCGGTCCGCGATCGCCTTGCGCGCGGCGGAAATGGCGCTGCCGTCCATCTGCACGCCGTCGGTACGCATGTAGGTGATCGCGCCATCCTCATAGAGCTGCTGCGCGATCCGCATGGTATGGCTGGCCGAGAAGCCAAGCTTGCGTGCCGCCTCCTGCTGAAGCGTCGAGGTCGTGAACGGCGGCGGAGGGTTGCGCGAAACCGGCTTCGTCTCGACCTTCTCGACGGTGAAGCGCCCGGCCTCCACGTCCGCCTTCGCGGCCATGGCGTCGCCTTCCTTGCCGATGGTCAGCCGCTCGATCTTCTCGCCGCGCCAGCGCACCAGCCGCGCCGTGAAGCCCTGCCCACCCTGCTCCATTTCGGCCGCGACCGACCAATATTCCTGCGGCACGAAACTCTCGATCTCGCGCTCGCGGTCCACGACCAGCCGCAGCGCCACCGACTGCACGCGGCCCGCCGACTTGGCGCCGGGCAGCTTGCGCCACAGCACCGGGGAGAGCGTAAAGCCCACCAGATAGTCCAGCGCCCGCCGCGCCCGATAGGCGTCGATCAGATCCTCGTCCAAGGCGCGCGGCTGGGCCATGGCCTCGGTCACCGCCTGTTTGGTGATCGCGTTGAAGGTCACGCGGTCGACCTTCTGGGGCAGCGCCTTCTTGGCGCGCAGCACCTCCTGCACATGCCAGCTGATCGCTTCTCCTTCGCGATCAGGGTCAGTCGCCAGGATCAGGCGCGTCGCCTTTTTGGCTTCGTCGGCAATGGCTTTCAGCTGCTTGCCCTTGTCGGCATAATTTTCCCACTGCATGGCAAAGCCCGCGTCGGGATCGACCGACCCGTCCTTGGCGGGCAGGTCGCGGATATGACCATAGCTGGCGAGCACATGGAAATCGCCGCCCAGATATTTCTCGATGGTCTTCGCCTTGGCCGGCGATTCAACGATGACAAGCTGCATTAAAGCCCCGGTTCAAAAATGTTCTCACGTACACGCGCGAGTCTGGAAGGTGATGACGGCCCCCGTCAAGCGCCCCCGATGTAGGAGCGGATTTGCGCCAAGGCCAGTCCGCAGGATCATGAAATGCTGACTTTCCCGCCCGCATGCCGTTCCAGCCGCGCGGCCAGCTCCAGCTCCAGCAGCACGGTCTGCACCACGGCGGGGCCAAGTCCCGACAGCCGGATGATCTCATCGACCGGAACCGGCGCCGCGCCCAGCAGCCCGACCACCGCCGCCCGCTCCCGCTCGGTGACGTCCGATTGCATCGGCTCCCCTGCGAAATCGGACCTGCCCTGCCGCACCATTCGCGCGTCGATGGTTCCGATCGCCTCGATTACATCGGCCGCATTCTGAACCAGCACCGCCCCCTCGCGAATGAGTTGGTTGCATCCCTGCGCACGAGGGTCGAGCGGCGATCCCGGCACGGCCATGACCTCGCGCCCTGCTTCCCCGGCCAAACGCGCGGTGATCAGCGATCCAGACTTTGGCGCCGCCTCCACGACCACGGTGCCCCGCGCCAGTCCGGCGATGATCCGGTTCCGCGCAGGAAATTGCCGGGCGAGCGGCTGGGTTCCGGGCGGATGCTCCGTCACCAATAGCCCCTGCTCCGCCAATTGCTCCTGCAAGGCCTCATTTTCCGGCGGAAAGGCAATGTCGATCCCGCAGGCGATCACAGCAATGGTCCCGCTCCCGATCGATCCCTGATGCGCGGCCGTGTCGATCCCCCGCGCCAACCCGGACACCACGACGACGCCGCGCTGTCCCAAATCCTGCGCCAATGTCCGGGCAAAGCGGCAGGCCGCTGCCGAAGCGTTGCGCGCCCCGACCATCGCAACGCATTCCCGCGCCGCCAGCGTCACATCGCCGCGAAAGATCAGCGCGGGCGGTGCGCCCTCCATCTGATCCAGCAGAAAAGGATAATCCGCATCCCCCATCAACAGATAGCGCGCGCCCAGCGCCTTGCTGCGCGCGATTTCCGCTCGACCAGCGCCGCATCGATGACGCTACCCTTGCCGCCGCCCCGCGCCGCCAGATCCGGCACCGCCCGCAGGGCTTCGCCCGCCGTACCGAAACGCGCCATCAATTGCCGGAATGTGACCGGCCCGATGCGCGGCGAACGGATCAGGCGCAGGCGGTTGAACCGCTCCTGCTCGCTCATTCGTCCGACGCGGCTTTCCTGGAGGCGCCGACTTTGGGCTCGATCCCCTTGGCGAGCCGGGCGATATTCTCCCGGTGCCGCCACAGAACGATCAGCGCCAGAGCCAAGGCCACCGGCACCAGATCAAGCCGCCCGAAACACCACATCGCAACAGGTGCGCTCACCGCCGCCGACATGCCGCCGACCGACGACCATTTCGTCCCGAACAGCGCAGCCAGCCAAACGACCGCAAAGACGATCCCGGCCGGCCAATAAAGCGCCGTCACCACGCCCATCATCGTCGCCACGCCCTTGCCCCCGGCAAAGCGCAGCCAGATGGGGTAGCAATGTCCGATAAAGGCCATCGCCCCCGCCATCGGCCCGCCGCCATCGACCAGCGCCGTACCGATCAGGACCGCCCCTGCGCCCTTCGCCAGATCGAGCAGCAGGGTCGCCGCCGCCAGCCCCTTGCGCCCGGTGCGCAGCACATTGGTCGCGCCGATATTGCCCGAACCGATCTTGCGCAGATCGCCCGCCCCGGTGAAGCGCGTCAGCAGCAACCCGAAGGGAATCGAGCCCAGCAGATAGCCGATCAGCAGGACGAAAGCGGGTAATAGCCAGGGAGGAGTCATTGTTTCGCCGAAATTGTTGCGGCGCGACCATAGCGTCCCCGGCGGAGCGGGCAATGGCGAAGGTGTCGGAAAAGCTTGCGCCGGGCATTTCCGTTGCGAAGACTGGGCCTGTCCTGCCCTCCATGCTATCCATCGCACCAAGGAGCGTTCTTCGCCATGACCGAACATCCCTCAAAAGCCTGGTTCGCGCCAAAGCGCTACGGCTATGGATCGGGCCTGCCCGTCACATGGCAGGGCTGGCTGGTTCTGCTGACTTTCATTGGCGTCGTCCTGCTGGTCCAGATCGCATTGACTGGCATTGCCCTTATCCTTTGCACAGGATTGGCGATCGGCATCCTCTGCATCATCTGCGCCTTGAAAACGGAAGGCGGCTGGCGATGGCGCTGGGGCGATCGCTCCTGATGTTGACAGCGTGCATCGATCCCTTGAGATGTGACCATCTATGACGATCGCACCCAATGCCCCCCTCCTGTTCTTCGATTCCGGCGTCGGCGGGCTTTCGATCCTTGGCCCCGCGCGGGCGATTCTGCCCAACGCACCCATCGTCTATGCCGCCGATAGCGCAGGTTTCCCCTATGGCACGAAAAGCGAAACCGAAATCGCCGCCCGCGTGCCGGCGTTGCTGGGCCGGCTGGTCGAGCGCTACCGCCCGCGCCTGGCCGTTATCGCCTGCAACACCGCTTCGACCATAGCCTTGTCCGCCGTTCGCGCCGCGCTCGACATTCCGGTCGTGGGAACCGTCCCGGCGATAAAGCCGGCCGCCCTGCTCTCGCAAAGCCGGGTCTTTGGTGTCCTCGGTACGGACGCGACCGTCCGCCAGCCTTATGTGGACCGATTAGCCGCCGAGTTCGGTTCGGACTGTATCGTACTGCGCCATGGATCGGCTGCGCTTGTCCAGCTGGCCGAAGCCAAGCTGCGCGGCCAATCGCTCGACCCCGCCATAGCCCGCGACGCGCTTGCAGGCCTGTTCGACCAGCCCGGCGGCGACCGGATGGACGTGGTGGCGCTTGCCTGCACGCATTTCCCGCTGGTTGAAGAAGAACTCGCCGTCGCCTCACCCCGCCCGCTTCGATTCGTGCATGGTGGTGAAGGAATCGCCCGCCGCATCGCCTATTTGACCCATGGGCAGGACTGGCCCAGCGCCCCACCGCCCGGAACCGCCGTCTTCACCCGGCTGGACGACAGCGTCGATGCGCTTCGTCCTGCGCTTGTCAGCTATGGATTGCACCGGATTGAGGCGCTTTGAGGGGGGTGGACCTTTGGTCCAATCGCAAGTCTTTCTATCACTATGATAGGGAATTCTCCCTAAGGCTGCGAACGGTTATCACTGGTAATGGGACCCGGCTGAAGGTAAATGCCCCTCTTAATGAGGGGATGCGGGAATGAGGGATAGGGCTTAAGTGAACTACAAGCACATCTTCACGCAGGCGATCGACCGGCTTCATAGCGAGGGCCGTTATCGCGTATTCATCGATATTTTGCGCAACAAGGGTGCCTTCCCCAACGCCCGCTGTTTTCACGGCCATAACGGACCGAAACCGATCACCGTCTGGTGTTCCAACGACTATCTCGCCATGGGCCAGCATCCCAAGGTCGTCGCCGCGATGGAAGAAGCGCTGCACGACGTCGGCGCAGGATCG
Source organism: Sphingobium sp. EM0848 (assembly GCF_013375555.1). NCBI lineage: Bacteria > Pseudomonadati > Pseudomonadota > Alphaproteobacteria > Sphingomonadales > Sphingobiaceae > Sphingobium > Sphingobium sp. EM0848. The sequence continues at coordinate 1,269,406 of NZ_JABXWB010000001.1, read as the reverse complement.
GGCGGCACGCGCAATATTGGCGGCAACACCCATTATCACGTCGATCTGGAGAGCGAACTCGCCGACCTGCATGGCAAGGAAGCGGCTTTGCTGTTCACTTCGGGCTATGTCTCGAACGAAGCGACGCTTTCCACGCTGGCGAAGATACTGCCCGGCTGCATCATCTTTTCGGACGAGCTCAACCACGCATCGATGATCGCGGGCATCCGCAATTCGGGCTGCGAAAAGCGCGTCTTCCGTCACAATGATGTCGATCATCTGCGCGAACTGCTCGCTGCCGAAGACCCCGAAGTGCCCAAGCTGATCGCCTTTGAAAGCGTCTATTCCATGGACGGAGACATCGCCCCCATCGCTGCGATCTGCGATCTGGCCGATGAATTCAACGCGCTGACCTATCTTGACGAAGTTCATGCCGTCGGCATGTACGGCGCCCATGGCGGCGGCATTTCCGAACGGGATGAGGTTGCCCATCGCCTGACCATCATCGAAGGCACGCTGGGTAAGGCGTTCGGTGTCATGGGTGGCTATATCGCCGCTGATCAGATGATCGTGGACGTGATCCGCAGCTATGCGCCGGGCTTCATCTTCACGACTTCGCTGTCGCCGGTGCTGGTCGCGGGTGTTCTCGCCAGCGTCCGCCACCTGAAACAGTCGAACGAGGAACGCGAGGGTCAGCAGGCCGCCGCCGGGACCCTCAAGCGCCTGATGGCGGAATCAGGGCTGCCGGTCATGCCGTCGGTGACGCACATCGTTCCGCTGATGGTCGGTGATCCGGTCAAGGCCAAGCGGATCAGCGATATATTGCTTGCCGAATATGGCGCCTATGTGCAGCCGATTAACTACCCGACCGTCCCGCGCGGGACGGAGCGCCTGCGCTTCACGCCCGGCCCGGCGCATAGCGAAGAGATGATGAAGGAACTGGTCGAGGCGCTGGTCGAAATCTGGGACCGGCTGGAACTGGAACTGAAAAAGGCGGCATGAAAATTGGGAGGAGGCGGTCCGTGTCCCGCCTCCGTTGATCGGTGGTCAAACCCGGATCAATCCACCCCTGACCGCATAGCCGCGATACAGGCTCCGGCTGTGGGGAAAACCGCCCATATCGGCCGCCAATCTGTTGATCGCCTGTGCGAGTTCGGCGCGCGGCGATACATGAAAGCGCGCCAGCCATCCGAACAACGCCCGCTTCCAGACGCCGGGTAAATTGTCCTGCTGGCCGAAGTCCACGACTTCCAGCTTGCCTCCGGCAGCAACACTGCATGCAGCCTGCCGAAGAGCGCCTTGCCAATCGGGGATCATCGACAGCGCGTAGCTGATGAATACCCGCTCGAAATCGGCCCGTCCAAAGAGCGCCTGGGCGTCGAACGCGCAGGCATCGCCCTGCGCCAACACCACGCGATCCGCCATGCCTGCCTTCGCCACGGCCTTGCGCGCCGTTTCCAGCATCGCTTCGGAAATATCGACGCCATAGAGCCGCGCCTCCGGCCAGGCCCGGCCCACGGCAATAAGGTTCCGGCCGGTCCCGCAGCCGATTTCCAGCACGGCGCCACCTTTGGGGGGAGCGAGATCCGCGATCAGCCCATCCCGCCCCAGCAGATAATATTTCCGCGACAGATCGTATATGTGCCTCTGGTGCCGATAGACGCTGTCCATCAGCCCATCATGCCCGGCGCTCATCAGGCGTCCTTCAACACATAGAGATGGACGCCGCCATAAATGGCCGACCGATCCCGCGCCGTGTAATCCAGCGATTCTTCCGCCCGATAATCCCACCGCGACAACACCGCATCGACGACGCGACCGGGAAGGATACTCGGCTCGCCTGCAGTGCGGAACAATACCCGCGCGCCCGGCTTGGCCGTACGCGTGATCTGCGCCCACAGCGCATTCAGCTGCGCGTCGTCCATCCAATCCTGCGCATCCAGCAATATATAGCGATCCGCCGATCCGGCCTCCTGCGACGCCAGAAAATCCGTGAAGTTCACATGGCGAACGTCCACTCGCCGGGCGCGCTCCACTACAGCCTGATGGTTTGCGGCCTGCAAATAGGGCGGCAACGGCCCTTCGCCGCCGGCATAGCCACGACCGAACGCCTGCACAGCGAAATAATTGTCCTTGAGATCGAAGTCGCAGGCGAGCTTTTCCAACCGCGCCTTCAGCACGCTGTCCATCCGGTCATCGCCAGCCAGCGCTTCATATTGCGCGGGCGGGATACCCAGCCCGAAAAGCGAAGCCGGCTGGCTCGTCAGCCAGCGCATGAAGGCGCTCTCGAACACCGGAGCCAGTTCCTGCTCGAAAATGGCCCGCTGCTCCTCACGCGATTGCGCGTCCAGCATCCGACGCGGATTGACGCCGTGCAAGCGGGCCAGCAAATGCGCCGCACCGATAAAGCGGCCCAGCAGGCCATGCTTGTAAATCCCGCGCGCAAAGCCGCCGATGCGCCGCCGCCCGATGAAGTCCCGCCCTTCCCAATAGCGCCGGGTGGCATCGTCCAGATGCGGCGCGACGAAGCTGCGATAGGCCGCCACATTCTCCTTGCAATCCGCCTTGGCGAAGAAGCGATGGAACGCCTCATGATCCGGCAATGCCTGTGCGGCGGCCAGCTTCAGGCGATTGAGCGCGATATGCGCGGTATTGAGGTCAACCGCCGTGATCTTCGCCGGATTGGCGGTCAGATAACTCAGGACATTGCAGCCGCCCGAAGCGATGGTGACGACATGGCTGTCCGGCGTGATCGCCAGCGCTTCCATATCGACTTCCGGGTCTTCCCAGATCTGCGCGTAAACCAGCCCCCGAAACGCGAAGGTAAAGGCACGTTCCAGCAAACCCTGTTTGGAAAGGTGCCGATGCCGATGTACCGCGCGGGTAACATTCTGGTGAGCCGTAGATGCCATGTGCCGCGCCTCCTCGCTGCCGGGTCGTTCGGCGGCTCCTAGGGCAATGGCATGTCGGCTGCGTGACGATGAGGTTACGGCAATGTGAAGGTCCCTTGCGGAACCAAAGCACATCAACCACTTTGCTATTGCGCCATGGCCCACTGGATCGAACCTCACCCGACCGGCATCTACATCCGCCCCGCCGACGCCTGGATCGATCCTTCCACGCCTCAGGAACGTGCCCTCGTCACCCATGGCCATGCCGATCATGCGCGGGGCGGGCATGGCCATGTCTGGGCCACGCAGGAAACACTTGCCATCATGGCCCTGCGCTACGGCACGGCGTCGGGCACAGCCGTTCCCTATGGCGAGGAAATCCGCATGAACGGCGTCACTATCCGCTACGTGCCCGCTGGCCATGTCCTGGGCTCGGCCCAGATCGTCCTCTCTCATGCAGGCGAGCGCGTCGTTGTGACCGGAGATTATAAGCGGCGCCCCGATCCCACCTGCAGAGCCTTCGAGCCGGTCCCTTGCGACATCTTCGTCACTGAAGCGACCTTCGGCCTGCCCGTGTTCCGCCACCCGGACACGGGCAGCGAAGTCGATCGACTCCTCACGGTCCTGCACGCCAATCCCGATCGCTGCGTCCTTGTCGGGGCCTATGCTTTGGGCAAGGCGCAACGCCTCATCTGCGAACTCCGCGCGAGAGGGCATAAAAACCCCATCTATATCCACGGCGCGCTGGAAAGAATGTGTGCGCTCTACGAGCAGTTCGGTGTCGATATGGGCGACCTTCGTCCAGCGACCGGCATCGCCGCAAATGACATGCGCGGTCGCATCATCGTCGCGCCGCCCTCTGCCCTCAACGACCGTTGGAGCCGCCGCCTTCCCGATCCGATCACCGCCATGGCGTCAGGCTGGATGCGCGTTCGCCAGCGTGCCCGCCAGCGCAATGTCGAACTGCCGCTCGTCATCTCCGACCATGCCGACTGGGACGAACTCACCGACACCATCCGCGAAGTTGCGCCTTCCGAAACATGGATCACCCACGGCCGCGAGGAAGCCCTGCTCCACTGGTGCATGACCCACCAGTTCCGCGCCCGCGCCCTCGCTCTTATCGGCCGCGAAGATGAGGATGAAGGTTGATGCGCGCCTTTTCCCAACTCCTCGATGGCCTGGTCTACACCCGTTCCCGCAATGGCAAGCTGGACCTCATTGCCAGCTATATGCGCACCGCCCCCGACCCGGATCGAGGCTGGGCGCTGGCAGCCCTCACCGGCAATCTCGATCTCAAAGCCGTCAAGGCCTCCACCATAGCGGAAATGGCGCGCAGCCGAACCGATCCGGTCCTGTTCGAAATGAGCCGCGACTATGTGGGCGACCTCGCCGAAACAGTGGCCCTGCTCTGGCCAGGACCCGCAGACCAGAGCGAAGAACTGGACGATGGCTCCCTAACCCTTTCTGCCATTGTCGACCGGCTCCACGCCACCAGCCGAGCCACTGCCCCCGCGATCCTCGCGCAAATGATGGATCATCTCGATGCCTCCGGCCGCTTCGCACTGCTCAAGCTTGCCACGGGCGGCCTGCGCGTAGGCATTTCCGCCCGCCTCGCGAAAACCGGATTCGCGCAAGCTTTCGGGCTGGATGTCGACGATGTGGAGGAATGCTGGCACGCCCTCGCCCCACCCTATGCCGCCCTCTTCGCCTGGGCGCAGGGCAAGGCCCCCCGCCCCGACCCCGCAGGCACACCCTTTTTCCGCCCCTTCATGCTCGCCCATCCGCTCGAAGCCGAAAGTGTCGATTTGGGCGACTATGCGGCGGAGTGGAAATGGGACGGCATCCGCATCCAGATCGTCGGCACGGGAGAGGAAACCCGTCTCTACAGTCGCGCCGGCGATGACATCACGGGCAGCTTCCCCGACATAGCCCAAGCCTTCCACCATCACGCAGTCCTCGACGGCGAACTGCTCGTCAAAGGTGAGTTTCAGGGCGGAGAGGCGGCGAGCTTCAACGCCCTCCAGCAGCGCCTCGGCCGCAAGGCGGTGACGGCAAGGATGATGGACGATTACCCCGCCTTCGTCCGTCTCTACGACATATTGCTCGACGCCGACGAAGACCTCCGCTCCCTGCCATGGGCGGAACGCCGCGTCCGCCTCGAAACCATCGTCCCGACACTCGATGCGCACCGCTTCGATATTTCCGCGCTCATCGAAGCGTCCGATTTCGAGGCATTGGCGGACCTGCGCGCAGGCGCACGCGACGCCGCGATAGAGGGCGTGATGCTGAAGCGCCGCGACAGCCCCTATGTGGCAGGGCGCAAGGCAGCGCTCTGGTATAAATGGAAGCGCGATCCGCTGACCGCCGACTGCGTGATGATGTACGCCCAGCGCGGTCACGGCAAACGCTCATCCTTTTATTCGGACTACACCTTCGGTTGCTGGACGGAGGAAGGCGAACTGCTGCCCGTGGGAAAGGCCTATTCCGGCTTCACCGATGAGGAGCTGAAATGGCTCGATCGCTTCGTGCGTGGGAACACGATCAACCGCTTCGGCCCGGTGCGCGAGGTGGAAAAGTCGCTGGTGCTGGAGGTTGCCTTCGACAGCATCCACGAAAGCAGGAGGCATAAATCGGGGCTTGCGATGCGCTTCCCCCGGATTGCGCGCATCAGGCGGGACAAGCCTGCGCATGAGGCGGATACGGTGGAAGGGTTGAAGCGGTTGGTAAGTTAGAAAGGTTTAATGGGTTGCGGCAACCATCTTGAAATATCCCAATCAACGATTTGAAATCGATGGAGGGAAAAGATGGACCGTTACCTGGCATCCGTTCTGAACCGGCTGACCGCCAAAGGACCTGGATGGACGATCTTGGCACTTGCCATCATTTACGGTGCATGGATCGTCAGCGCAATTGCGGTTATTGTTCAGGCCATCTGAAAGGAGAGTCCGTGCCCTATACAGGAAGCTGCCACTGCGGCGCCATCACCTTCACTGTAGCCGCCGACGCGCCGACTGACGCAATGACCTGCAACTGCTCGCACTGCAGCCGCAAGGGCTTCGTGCTGACCTTTGTGCCGGCCGACCAGTTCACCCTCGACGGCGGCGCGGACAGGCTGACCGACTATCAATTCTACAAGCACAAGATCACGCATCAGTTCTGCAACATCTGCGGCACACAGGCCTTCGCGGAGGGTAAAGGCCCGGATGGCTCAGCCATACGCGCCGTCAACCTGCGCTGCGTGCCTTCCATCGACCTCGATGCGCTAGCCATCAAAAAAGTCGACGGCGCCAGCTTCTGACAGACTGACTTTGCGCTGTCACGCACAGCCCCTATATGGGCGCTTTCGCGCGTCTGGCGCGACCACAGTCATGGAGCAGTTGAATTGAGCAAGGTTCTGGTCATTGGCGCGGGCGGCGTGGGTTCTGTCGCGGTTCACAAAATGGCGATGAACAGTGACATTTTCAGCCATATCACGCTCGCCAGCCGTCGCATCATCAGCTGCGAGAAGGTGGCCGAATCGGTCAAGGCCCGCACCGGCGTCACCATCGACGTGGCGCAGGTCGATGCCGACAATGTCGAAGAAACCATCGCCCTCATTGAGAAGGTCCAGCCCAAGCTGGTCGTGAACCTGGCCCTGCCCTATCAGGACCTGGCGATCATGGACGCCTGCCTGGCGACCAGGGTCGACTATCTCGACACCGCCAATTACGAGCCGCGCGACACCGCTAAGTTCGAATATAGCTGGCAGTGGGCCTATCAGGAGCGCTTCAAGGAAGCGGGCATCATGGCGCTGCTGGGCTCGGGCTTTGACCCCGGCGTCACCAGCGTGTTCGCCAGCTACATCAAGAAGCATCTGCTCGACCGGATCGACACGCTCGACATTCTCGATTGCAATGGCGGCGACCATGGCCAGCATTTCGCCACCAACTTCAACCCGGAAATCAACATCCGCGAAGTCACCGCTCCGTCGCGCCACTGGGAAGGCGGCAAGTGGGTGGAAGGTCCGGCGCTCAAGCATCGCCAAGTGTTCGACTTCGATCAGGTGGGTGAGAAGAACATGTATCTCATGTATCATGAGGAACTGGAATCACTCGCCAAATTCTACCCGGAAATCAAGCGCATCCGCTTCTGGATGACCTTTGGCGACGCCTATCTGAAGCATCTCGAAGTGCTCCAGAATGTCGGCATGACCCGCATCGATCCGGTGATCTACAATGGTCAGGAGATCATTCCGCTCCAGTTCCTGAAGGCCGTGCTGCCCGAGCCGTCGAGCCTGGGTTCGACCACCAAGGGCAAGACCAATATCGGCGACATAGCGACCGGCGTGAAGGACGGGAAGCAGAAGACCGTCTATGTCCTGAACGTCTGCGACCATGAGGACGCCTATGCAGAAACCGGCAATCAGGCGGTCAGCTACACCACCGGCGTTCCGGCGATGATCGGCGCGGCCATGATGCTGACGGGCGCGTGGAAGGGTGAGGGCGTGTTCAATATCGAACAGTTCGATCCCGATCCCTTCATGGACATGCTGAACAGGCACGGCCTGCCCTGGCAGGTGAAGGAACTGGACGCGCCGCTGGATTTCTAATCCACGAATATATCGTCATCCCCGCGTCCCGAAGGGCGGCGTCAGCCAACGCGGGGACCCATCTCCTGCCCTAGCCCCAGTCGCGACGTCGGGAGATAGATTCCCGCCTTCGCGGGAATGACGAGAAGCACCATGGAAACCAAAGCTGGCGATCCCGCCGCCTTCGCGCATTTCGACCTGAACCGCGTCCCTTCGCCCGCCTTCGTGGTGGACGAGGCCGCGGTGCGCCGCAACTTGAGCGTCCTGGCTGACATCCGCGACCGTGCGGGCATCAAGGTGCTGGGCGCGCTCAAGGCTTTCTCCATGTGGTCGCTGGGCGGAGTCGTCGCGGAATATCTGGACGGCGTCTGCGCTTCGGGCATCTACGAAGCCCGGCTCGGGCGCGAGGAATATGGCGGCGAGGTCGCCACCTATTGCGCCGCCTACAAACCCGAAGACCTGGCCGAGATTCTCAAAATCTCCGACCATGTCATCTTCAACAGCCCCGGCCAGATCGCGCGCATGAAGCCCGTCATCGAAGCTGCCCGCGCTGAGGGCCGCGCCTTCGACATCGGCTTGCGCATCAACCCGCTCCACGCGGAAGGCGAAGTCCCCAAATATGACCCGTCGCAACCGCACAGCCGCCTCGGCTTCCCGATCGATCAACTTCGCGCCGAACATCTGGAGGGCGTCGACGGCCTTCACGTCCACAATCTCTGCGAGCAGGATTTTCTGCCGCTCCAGCGGACCTGGGCTGCGATTGAATCGCGAGTCATGCTGCATGTCGGCGGACTGAAATGGCTGAACTTTGGCGGTGGCCATCACGTCACCCGCGCCGACTATCAGATCGACGACCTCATCGCCTTCCTCAAACGGATCAAGGCGGAAACCGGGCTGGAACTCTACATCGAGCCGGGTGAGGCCATGGCGCTCGATGCGGGCATCCTGATCGGCGAAATCCTCGACGTCATTGATAACGGCATGCCGGTGGCGATCACCGATATCTCGGCCACATGTCACATGCCCGACGTCATTGAGGCCCCCTATCGTCCCGCCATGCTTCACGAGGAAGGCGAAGGCAAACCGACTCGACTCGGTGGCCCCTCCTGCCTCGCAGGCGACATCATCGGCGATTATCGAGTCCCCGGTGGCGCGACTCCGGGACGGCGGATCGCCTTCCTCGATCAGGCGCATTATTCGATGGTAAAGACCAACACATTCAATGGCGTGCCCCTGCCCGCCATCTGGCTGTGGAACTCCAAAACCGACGAACTCAAGCAAATCCGCCAGTTTTCCTACGAAGATTTCAAGTCCCGTCTTTCCTGACGCACGTTTCGTAGCCGGCCGCGCAACAAAATTTACACATGCGCTTTACAGGGGGGGATGGGGGGCATATACGGGCCCTCCGCTGCCCCATGGGACTTCCACCGCAAGGCAGCTTGAATGCCCACAAACTACACTGGAGGTCCCTTGAGTTGCACAAGCATCATAGCGCGCTGGGGGTAGCGACCACCCTCACACCGGCAGCACCGGTAACGCTGATTCGTCCCCAGGCTGCGGCCCGGGCCGCCCGATTCTTCTCTGAGAAGTTTCCGGGGCGCTCGCTCTATGCGGTCAAGGCGAATCCGTCTCCTGATCTGATCCGTACGCTGTTCGCGTCGGGCATCACGCATTTCGACGTGGCGTCCATCGCGGAAGTGCGTCTGGTCGCGGAAACGCTGGCCAATGCCGAACAGGGTCAGGCGAAGCTCTGCTTCATGCACCCGGTCAAGGCCGAGGAAGCGATCGCGGAGGCTTACCATGTCCATGGCGTGCGTACCTTCTCGCTCGATACGCTCGACGAGCTGGCCAAGATCATGCGCGCCACGAACGATGCGACCGACCTTGAGCTTTGCGTGCGGCTGCGCGTGTCCTCCGAACATTCGGAACTCAGCCTCGCATCCAAATTCGGCGCTGAACTGGGCGAGACCCGCGAACTGCTGATGGCGACCCGTCAGGCGGCCGATGCGCTCGGCATCTGCTTCCATGTCGGCAGCCAGGCGATGAGCCCTCAGGCCTATAGCGACGCTATCGAACGCGTTCGCGCTGCAATCGTCGATGCGGCGGTCACGGTCGACATCATCGATGTCGGTGGCGGCTTCCCGTCCATTTATCCGGGCATGGAGCCGGTTGCGCTCGAAAATTATTTCGACGCGATCCATCGCGGCTTCGAAAGCCTGCCGGTCAGCTACTCGTCGGAACTGTGGTGCGAACCCGGCCGCGCGCTGTCGGCGGAGTATAGCTCGGTCGTTGTACGCGTGGAGCGCCGTCGCGGCACGGAACTTTACATCAACGACGGGGCCTATGGCGCGCTGTTCGACGCGGCGCATATCGGCTGGCGTTTCCCCGTGGCTTTGCTGCGCGAGGAAGAGAGCGAGGCGGAGCTGACCGGCTTCTCCTTCTACGGCCCCACCTGCGACGACATGGACCATATGGTCGGCCCCTTCATGCTTCCCGAGGACGTGAAGCCCGGCGACTATATCGAGATCGGCATGCTCGGCGCCTATGGCGCGGCGATGCGCACCGGTTTCAACGGCTTCACGTCGGAAACCATCGTCGAAGTCGAGGATGAACCGATGGCCAGCCTCTATATCGACGCCGTGCCCGTTCGTCGTAGCGCAACTGTCATCAAGCTGGGTTAGAGGCACAGCCCTCCCCTTGGGAGAGGATGCAAGATCCCTCGCCGCAATCCCATGCGGCGGGGGATTAATCTTTTCAGCGCCGGAAGATCCCAACCAGTTCCACATGGGTCGACCAACGGAACTGTCCGACCGGTCGCACGCTTTCCAGCCGATAACCGCCGCCGATCAGATGCGCCGCATCACGCGCAAAGCTGGCTGGATTGCAGGAGACATAGGCGACCAGTGGAACGGCAGAAGCTGCGATTTGCATCACCTGCTCCCTCGCACCCGCCCGGGGCGGATCGATGACGACGGCGGCGAAGCGATTCAGTTCCGCCGGTGTCAGCGGACGGCGGAACAGATCCCGATGATCCGCCACAAACCGCCGCTGTGCGCGATTGGAGGCCGTTTTGAGCGACAGCACCAGATCGCGCGCCGCTTCGGCCGCATAGACGGGATGGTCCTGCCCCAGCACCAGCGCAAAGGTGCCAAGCCCGCAAAAGAGATCGGCCACCACGCCCTGCGCCGGCAGTGCATCACGGACTGTCCCCACCAGCGCCGCTTCTCCGTCGGGCGTCGCCTGAAGGAAAGCGAATGGCGGAAAGGCCACCGGCACGCCGCCGAAGCTGACCGTCACGGGTTCCGGTTCCCAACGCGTCTGCGCTCCATCCCCCTCATCGATGGTCAGCCGGGCCAGCGCATGGTCCTGCGCGAAAGCCAGCAAGGCTTCATCGGCGGCCAGTCCCTCGACCTTTACGCCTTCCAGCAGCAGATCGACACCCTGGTCCGTCAGTGACATACGCACATGCGCCGCCCGTCGATCAGGCAGGATCGCGCCGCAGAGCCCACGCAACGGCTCCAGCAGCGCGAACAACCGGGGATCGAGAATCTCGCACATGGAGAGGTCGATCAGCGCATGGCTCCCCGCCTCCGCGAAGCCGATGACAACCTTCCGCCCCTGCCTGCTCGCCCGCAGCGAAGCGCGTCGCCGCGTGCGTGGCGGCGAGATGTGCGGCGGCAGCACGGTGTCGGCGGTCACCCCTTGCCCGGCCAGCGCCCCGACAACCCGCGCCGTCACGAAATCGGCGTAGCTGCCCTCATCGACATGCTGCAACTCACATCCGCCACAGGCCGGAAAATGTCGGCAGGGTGGATCGACATGATGCGGTCCACGCAGGACGGTTCCGTCAGCCGCAATGCGGTCGCCCGGAGCGGTTAGCGGAATATGGCGGCCATGGGCGGTCATGCCATCGCCTTTTGCGGCGATGCGGACGATGATGTCGATATCGGTGTCAGTCACAGGCGAGAGGCGATAGCCGCTGGCAACTCCACAAGCAAATCATCCGCGACAAAAGCTGCCCCGGCCCTTCGCGCAGCCTCCCCGTGGAGCCACAGCGCCTCGCATGCGGCGCGGAACCCGTCCCCCGTCACGGCCAGCCGTCCCGCCACCAGGCCCGCCAATACATCGCCGGTTCCGGCCGTGGAGAGCCAGGCCGAACTGCCTGACGCAATCATGGCGCGGCCATCGGGCGCGGCAATGATGCTGTCGCTGCCCTTGTAGATCAGGATCGCGTCGGCCCGTCTGGCGGCCTCCAGCGCGCGGTCGATCTTGCTGCCCGGTAAATCTCCGAACAAACGGACGAATTCGCCCTCATGTGGTGTCAGGATCGCACCAGGCGGAATGGTGTTGGTTCCTTTGTCCGCCAACAGGGACAGGGCGTCGGCATCCAGAACCAGCGCGTGCCCGCTCTTCATCGCGGCTTCCAGCCTGTCAGGCGCATCCCCATCGCGGCCCAATCCCGGCCCGACGAGAACGGCCTTGATCCTGTCGTCTCCGAGCAGCCGCGCGACATCCGCAGCGCTGTCGGCCCGTTGCGTGACGATTGCATGGGGATCGCCGCCCAAATCCCAAGCCAGACGACGGACCATCCCCGCACCTGAACATGCGGCGGCATGGCTGGCAAGCAGACCGGCTCCCGCCATGACTCCCCCGATCACCGCGACGAGGCCGCGGCTATATTTATGATCCGAAGGCTGCGGAGCCAAGAGATGCGGCGCCGAAAGTTGATGGATCATCGCGCCCGACACATTGATGCCAATCTCTGCGCAGACCAGTCTTTGCCAACAGGCGGCGGACGGTTGGAGCAGGTGGGCAGGCTTTAACGCCCCTAACGCAATGCAGACGCCAAAAGTCGGGACAGCAGACAGCAATATGCCTCCGTCAGTGTCGACACCGCTTGGCAGGTCGACCGCATAGCTGAAGCTCGCCTGCGCGGTCAGCGCGCAAAGCCTGTCGGCCAAGCCGGGCTCCAGCCCTCGTGACAGTCCCGTGCCAAACAGGGCATCGACGATCTGCGTCGCCGGTGGGGCGCTGAAAACATCTTCTATCGGCCCCGCCCAGTTCGCCCGCGCCTTCAGGCTCGACGGCGTGCGGCTTTCACCCAGCGCCGCGACCCGAACGGGCACGCCCCGCGCCCGCAGCAGCCGTGCGATCACGAAGCCGTCGCCGCCATTATTGCCCGGACCGCAAAGGACCAATAAGTCCCTCTTTGCCCCCGCCCGCCAGATGAACTCTGCCGCCGCCGCGCCCGCGCGCTCCATCAACTCATATTCGGGAACGCCCGTCGCAAAGACCGCCTGTTCGGCTGCCCGCATCTGTCCGACGGTCAGGACTGCTTCTTTCGTCATTTCAACGCCTCGTTAAATCGTAAGGGCAGGCGATAGCGATCCTCACCGATGCTGAGTTCGATCCTGTTGCCGTCTATCTTGCGGCTGCTCGATTCCTCCGACCCGTCGGCGGGCATCAGGGCATGGCCGCGCTGGATGATCCGAAAGCGGCGAAACCCCCCATCGACATGGCGAACGGTCAAAAGGGCGCCATTGCGTTCGACCGGGCAATGGCCGGTCCAGTCAGCGCCGACCCCAATGGCGCATTCGATGCTTTGTGGAGCGGCGTCGGAGCCGGCATGCCCGCCGCATCCCAGAAGTGGCAGGCAGAGCAATCCACTCCGAAGCGTCCGCTTCCTCATGCCAGCCGACTACGGCATTCCAGCACTATGGGTTCCAATATTCGGGCGAAACGGGCCTGGCCTTCGGCATTGCCGACCAGATCCTGCCGCATTTCTATGCCGAGATAGGGGATGCCATTGTCTTCGGCATGGCGGTTCATCGTGGCGTTCAGCAACTTGCCCGAATAAGGTAGCTGATCCCCAACCTTCAGCCCGGCTTCCTCCAGCAAGGGAATGGCAATGCGGGCCGCCCTGTCATCCTCATTATAAAGGATGCCGATGTCCCAGGGGCGCTGCTGATCGGGATCGCTGGCCAGCCGGGGCGTGAAACTGTGGACCGACAGGATGAAGGGCGATCCCATATCGTCCAGCCGCCGCCCGATCTGGTGATGATAGGGATGGTGGAAGCGGATCATCCGCTCGGCAAAATCGGCATGGCGATTGCCGGGAATGGCATGGCCATCGCTCATCACGGGCAGCAGGCCGGGCGCGTCATCTTCCCGGTTGAGGTCGATCACAAGACGGGAAACGCCACCCAATATCGCGGTGCAGCCCAATTGCCGGGCCAGGAGCGTGCTGACCTCCGCCACGCCGATATCGATCGCGATATGATCGTGGAGCAATGCCGGATCGATGCCAAGATCGACATCCGCCGGGACATGGGCAGAGGCATGATCGGCAATGATCAATATGTCGAGATCGCCGCCGACAATTTGGGTGAAAGCCTCGCTCATGCCGTCCTGATCCTCGTTTCCGCGACCCACCAATGGGCGTGTTCCGCCCGCAGCAAAGCTCCCGCTGCCGCCAGATGCCGATCCGTTTCGAACAGCGCGAAACAGGTCGCACCCGATCCCGACATGCGCGCCATCTTCACTCCTTCGCAGGAACGCAGGGCGGTCAGCACATCGGCGATCGCAGGAGCCGCCTCTATCGCTGGCGGTTCCAGATCATTGCGTCCCTCGCCCATGATCTGCGCCAGGCTGGCAGCATTTAGTGGCCCGCGATCGACCTGATCCCACGCCCCGAAAATCCGCGCCGTCGAAACTCCTACGCCCGGATTGACCAGCAACATCGGCGTTCCGGGGAGACCCTCCACTGCCTGCTGCTGCAACACCTCACCCCGACCGCGCACCATTTGCGTCACGCTCGCGATGCAGGCGGGCACATCCGACCCCAGCGACAGGGCGATCTGCGCCAGCGCCTCCGGTGCGATGTCGACATTCCACAACCGCACCAGCAGCCGCAGCGCAGCTGCCGCATCGGCCGAACCGCCGCCTATGCCCGATGCCACGGGCAAGTTCTTCTTCAATAGCAACGCCGCGCCGCGCTCCTCGCCCATATGAGCCTGTAGCGCGTGCGCGGCCTTCATCACCAGATTGTCCGGCCCGGCATCCAGCGCACCGGCAAAAGGGCCCTCAATGCACAGGCTGACCATGGCATCGGACCGAGGGCGGGCAGACAGCAGGTCCCCTGTTTCGGCAAAAACGAATAGGCTTTCCAGTGTGTGATAACCATCGGCCCGCCTTTCGCGGACATGCAGAGCCAGGTTCACTTTGGCAAAGGCTGTCTCGACCAATTCCAGAGTCGACAGCGCAGGCGTCGTTCCCGCGTCAACGTGCGGCATATTCCGGTTTCATTCCTTCTTTCGCCTTGGCAGCAAGCCGGTCCGCAGCCTCCCCTTCGGCAAAGACGGCAGCCGCCCGCCAGGCATAGCGTGCCTCATAGCGTCGCCCGGCGGACCAAAGTGCATCGCCCAGATGTTCGTTGATCGTCACATCGGCTGGCGCCCCCGCTGCCGCGCGTTCCAGCATCGGCACCGCCGCGTCCAGATTGCCGGTCACAAATTGCGCCCAGCCGAGCGAATCGGTGATCGATGCATCATCCGGCTTCAGCGCACTGGCCCGTTTCAACAGATCGAGCGCAGCGGTCATATTCTGCCGCCGCTCGATCTGCGCGTAGCCGAGATAGTTGAGGACAGCAGGCTCATCGGGCGCGATCCGGGCCGCCCGCTCCAGCACGGCCCGCGCTTCGGTCCAGCGTGCGCCTTGCTCCAGAGCGCTCCCCTCGAACAGCAGGAGCATCCAGGGAGCGGCATTTTCCGGGTAGCGCGCCTGTGCCGCCCGGAAGGCGTCCGCTGCGCCGGCATAATCCTTTTCGTCCGCCAGCAGCCGACCGAGTTGTACATGACGCTCCGCTTCGGCATCGGGTGCGGCGGCCAGTGCGCGCGCCAACGCGATCGCCTCGCCTCGCCTGTTCGATGCCGCCAGAGCCTCGACCAGTTCCTCCTGTCCGAGTGCGCCGTACCAGCCGGCAGGCGCGATCCTGCGCGCTTCGTCCACGCCATATTCGGCATGTCCCGCGCGCGTCAGCAGATTGGCCGCGATCAGATGAACGGCGGGTCCATCCGGGTCCGCAAAACCGGCGATGCGTGCGAGCCTGATGCCAAGCGTTCCCGTGCTGCCGTCTGTCGCAATATCGGCGCCGAGCCGCGCGACGAGGCGCGCAAAACCCTGAGCCGGCGTCAACGGCTTGCCCCATTGGGAAAGCGACTTGCCACGAGTGATGTCCGCCCTCGCCTGCGCCAGATCGGCTTCCCGTGCCGGCAACAGATCGAGCGCCTGCGTCCTTGCGCCGCGCGCCGCCAATTGTCCTGCGAAGAGCAGGCGCATTTCCGCCGCCTCTCCGATCCGCAGGGCCAGGGCGCGATTGATCGCCGACTGGCCGGTTTCCAGATCACCCTTGCCAAGGGCCTGCAAGGCCAGATGTTCGTCGGCATAGCGTCTGGCGAGCGAGGCGAAGCGGTCGTTGTGGTCGATCGCAGGCGGCGCATGACGCCCCTCCCCGACCGAAATCCAGCTACGGATGATCGGCGCGAGAAAGGCGAAATTTCCTTCCTCGACGAGCCGGTCGACCAGGCGTCGCGCTGACGGCCAGTCCTTGCGTCCGAGAGCATCGCCGATCTGAAGCAGCGTGCCGTCGCGCGGTAATTGCCCGTCGCTTTCCAATATGGCGGCGGATTTGAGCGCCAGCAGCCTGTCGCCGCTGATCAGCGCCTGAAAATAGGAGCGTCGGGCCACGGCCAGACTGGCGGGATCCTGTCCCAGCGCCTGGCGATAGCTGCTGAGCGCAACGCCGGAAGCGCCTTCGCCATCGGCCAGGCGCCCCCGCATATAGGCATGCAAAGCGCTCGCAGGATCGAGCGATGCGCCCGCCGCAGCGGGCAGCATCAGCATCATTGCGGCAAATAGACGCCTACATGTTGGGATAGTTCGGCCCTCCACCGCCTTCGGGCACGACCCAGTTGATATTCTGGGTCGGGTCCTTGATGTCGCACGTCTTGCAGTGGACGCAGTTCTGCGCATTGATCTGGAAGCGGGGATTGCCCTCGTCCAGCCCGACCACCTCATAGACGCCTGCCGGACAATAACGCTGCGCCGGCTCGTCATAAAGGGGCAGGTTGTAGCTGATGGGGATCGACGGGTCCTTGAGCTGCAGGTGAACCGGCTGGTCCTCCTCATGATTGGTGTTCGACAGGAACACCGAGGACAGACGGTCGAAGCTGATCACGCCGTCGGGCTTGGGATAGTCGATTTTCCTGGCGTGGTCCTTGCGGGCGAGCTTCTCGCAATCGGGCTTGTGCTTCATCGTGAAGGGCAGGCCGATCTTCAGCGTGCGCATCCACATGTCGATACCCGCCAGCATCGTGCCGATGGTGTTGCCGAACTTGGCCAGCAGCGGCTCGGCATTCTTGACCAGCTGGAGTTCGGTCGCGATCCAGCTCGACCGCAGCGTCGGCTCATAATCGGCCAGCACATCGCTCGAACGGTCCGCCTGGATCGCGGCGAACGCGGATTCGGCGGCCAGCATGCCGGACTTCATCGCGGTATGCGTGCCCTTGATGCGCGGCACGTTGACGAAGCCCGCCGAGCAACCGATCAGAGCGCCGCCGGGGAAGGCAAGCTTGGGGATCGACTGCCAGCCGCCTTCGTTGATCGCGCGCGCACCATAGGAAACGCGGCGCCCGCCTTCGAGATATTTCCGGATTTCCGGGTGCTGCTTCCAGCGCTGGAATTCCTCGAACGGGTAGAGATAGGGGTTGCTGTAGCCAAGGCCGACCACGAAGCCCAAGGCCACCTGGCCATTGGCCTGATGGTAGAGGAAACCGCCGCCATAGGCATCGGTCAGCGGCCAGCCCTGGGTGTGGATGACCAGACCAGGCTTGTGCTTGGCGGGATCGATGTCCCACAATTCCTTCATGCCGATACCGTAGACCTGCGGCTCGCAGTCCGCATCGAGCGCGAACTGGCGCTTCAGGATCTTGGTCAGGTGGCCGCGCGCGCCTTCGGCGAAGAAGGTGTAGCGAGCGTGCAGTTCAAGGCCCGGCTGATAATCGGGCTTGCGATTGCCTTCGCGGTCGATGCCCATGTCGCCGGTCGCGACGCCCTTCACCGAACCATCCTCATTGTAGAGGATTTCCGCTGCGGCAAAGCCGGGGAAGATTTCGACGCCCAGCCCTTCGGCCTGCTCCGCCAGCCAGCGGCAGAGATTGCCCAGCGATCCGGTATAGGTGCCCTTATTGTGCATCCAGCCCGGCGTCATGATGTGCGGCATGGCCATCTTGCCGCCCTTGGTCAGGAACCAGTGCTGGTTGTCCGTGACGGGCACTTCCGCCATCGGGCAGCCCATGTCGCGCCATTCGGGAAACAGCTCATCCAGCGCCTTGGGATCGACGACCGCGCCCGACAATATGTGCGCGCCGATTTCCGACCCCTTTTCCAGTACGCACACCGACAATTCCTGGCCCGCATCGTTCGCCAGCTGCTTTAGCCGGATCGCAGAGGACAGCCCCGCCGGTCCCCCGCCGACGATGACGATGTCATAGGGCATCGAATCCCGTTCGCTCATATTCCCTCCATTTTGCGGGCGCCGTCGGTTCCCTCTCCGATCTGGTCGCCGCATGTCCCAAACGTTTTGCCATCAAAGGCGATGAAGATTCTTGACCACGGCGTCAACCTCTGGCCCAAGACAATTGATGCGGGGATCATTGCAGAAAAATACGGCGGACCTTGCCGATGCCTATCTGGCGTGGTGGAATCTGGCCGGCGTGGATTGCGCGATCGGTGAAACGCCGACCAATTGGCTGCGCCCGGCTCCAGCGCCGGTTCAGGCATCTCCTGCCGCGACTGAAACCCTGCCCCCGCTTCGCCCGCAAAGCTTCGACGCGTTCCTTGCCTGGCTTGCCGAAGATGCCGCCCAGCCCGAGCGTCGCTGGCCCGGAACGCCGATTCTTCCCACGGGACCGGCGCAGGCACCATTGATGGTCGTCACTGACATGCCCGATCCGGCCGATATGAGTGCAGGGCGACTGCTGGCGGACAAGGCCGGACAGTTGTTCGACGCCATGCTGCGCGCCATCGGCCTCGCCCGGGCGGATATCCATCTCGCATCGCTTTTCTTCTCACGCCCGCCGGGCGGCATGGTCGAGGCTTCGGATCTGACGATGGCTGCAGCGCGCATGCGCACACATGTGATGCTTGCCGCACCGCAGCGGCTGTTGCTGCTAGGCGATCGCACGATCCGCACGCTGATGCCGCAGGATGAGCATCGTTTACCAATTTTTAACCATGATGGCGGCACTATGCCCGCCTTTGCCACATTTCATCCGCGCCTGCTGCTCGGTCAGCCTGCGGCAAAGTCGGAATGTTGGCGTATATTGCAGAGTCTGTTTGAGGAAATGCCCCAGTGATTCGCGCCGTCACCCGCTCGTCCCGTCTGGCTATGGCCGCCGCAGCCGCTTTGGCCGCCATGCCCGCACATGCCGATACGGCCGTTTCAGCGCCAGCTTTTTCCAAAGCCCCACCGGCCGCGCCGTTGCAGTTGAGCGATGCTGACAAGGTCCGTTACAATGCCATTTTCGCGGCTCTGCGGGACCAGAAATGGACCGATGCGAAGGCAATGACCCTGGCCCTGGACGCTCAGGATGCCATACGTCCTGTCGCCCTTGCCGAACTTTATCTCGCGAAGAATTCGCCGCGGGTCGAATTGTTCGAACTGCTCGACCTCATCAACAAAGCGCCCTGGCTCGATAAGGCGGACCAGCTTTCCCGCCTCGCGCAGAAGCGTGGCGCGACGATATTGCCGACCCTGCCGCAGATCCAGAAAATGGTCTGGCTGGGCAGTGCGCCGCGCCGCGAATATGTGCCCGCGGTCAAAACAGACACTCTCGCGCAGGCGCTGGTCGGACAGATCCAGCCCTTCATCAAGAATGACGACCCCGCCGGCGCGGAAGCGCTGCTGGCAACGGGCGAAGCGGGGCTAACCCCGGAAGGCCTGACAGAAGTGCGTCAGCGCGTTGCCTGGGCCTATTATATCGAAAGCGATGACGCCAACGCCCGCCGCATGGCTGCCAAGGCTCTGGAAGGTCGAAACGGCGGCGATTGGGCGGTTCAGGCTCATTGGACCACCGGCCTTGCGGCCTGGCGGCAGAATGATTGCCGCGCTGCTGCCCCCGCCTTCGGCAACGTCGCAGCGCTGGCGGGCAATGCGGATATGCGGGCGGCGGGAGCTTATTGGGCGGCCCGCGCCTATATGGTCTGCGGCGAGCCTGAAAAGGTTCAGAATCTGCTGAAGACGGCCGCCCGGTCGGACGAAAGTTTCTATGGCCTGCTGGCGCGCGAGACGCTCGCGCTGCCGCTGGGCGGCGCGCCGGTCGCGGCCCGTTTCGGGTCTGTCGAATGGCAGCAGCTCAAGGACAGCCCCAATGTGCGCGCGGCGATTTCTCTGGTGGCAATCGGTGAAAATGGCCGGGCCGATCAATTGCTCCGCTATCAGGCGCGGATCGGCGGCACCGGGCAATATGATGCTCTGCTCCGTCTTTCAAGTGCGCTGAACCTGCCGGAAACGCAGCTCTGGCTCGCGCATAACGGGCCGGCGGGCAAGCAGCCGGCAAGTTTCGCCCGCTTCCCCGCGCCTGATTGGCGGCCCGATGGCGGCTGGCGCGTCGATCCCGCGCTGATCTATGCGCATACCCTCCAAGAATCGGGTTTCCGCCGCGATGTCGTGAGCAGCGCGGGAGCGCGCGGGCTGATGCAGGTCCTGCCCAGCACCGGCAATCTCATGGGTCTTTCCTCTTCCGATCAGCTATTCGTGCCATCGACCAATATGGAATATGGCCAGCGCTATCTGGAAAATCTGCGTGACATGAGCGCAACCGGCGGGCTGCTGCCCAAGGTGATGGCGGCTTATAATGCCGGACCGCTGCCGGTCGAACGCTGGAACAGCGAAGTGAAGGACAATGGCGATCCGCTGCTCTTCATCGAATCGCTGCCCTATTATGAAACCCGCGCCTATGTGAACATCGTGATGCGCAATTACTGGATGTATCAGATTCAGGCGAAGGGTAGCGCGGATTCGCTGGCCGGCATGGCGCAGGGCCTGTGGCCGACCTTCCCCGGCGCCAAGGGCACCCGTCTGGTGCGTCTGACGCCGAAGATGTCGATGGCAGGCGCGAGTATCGCGGGCGGCTCCGACTGATGCCCATCGACGAAAGCCGGACCTTCCTGCCGGTTCGGATCGCGCTTCTCACCATTTCCGATAGTCGTACCGCTGAGGATGATCGCTCAGGCGACATATTGGCGGAGCGGATCACCGCTGCTGGCCATCTTCTGGCTGCCCGTTATATCGAGCGGGACGAGCGGGCCGCTATCGTCGCCCGGCTCCACGCCTGGATCGACGATCCGCAGATCGACTGCATCATCACGACGGGCGGCACCGGGGTCACAGGACGCGATGTGACGCCTGAGGCACTCGCCCAGGTGCAGGACAAGGAAATACCGGGCTTTGGCGAACTGTTCCGCTGGCTGAGCTATCAGACCATCGGCACGTCCACCATCCAGTCGCGCGCCACTGCCTGCGTTGCGCGTGGAACCTATATCTTCGCCCTGCCCGGATCGACCGGCGCGGTGAAGGATGCATGGGACGGGATTCTCGCCAGCCAACTCGACAGCCGATTTCGCCCGTGCAATTTCGTCGAGTTGATGCCGCGCCTGACGGAACGCTGAAGTTGATCCCCTACTTCGCCGGGGCGGGGTTTTCCTTGAAGAACTTCGCGGCCTCGCCCAGCATCACGGCCCACCAGTCGATTACATCGGCGAAATTCTTCTGATTGAGACCGCCCACGGTCGTCACGTCATAGGCCAGCGCCAGCGAATGATCGTCCCAGACGGACATCTGGCTGAAGCGCTTATCCTTGTTCCATTTATTGGCGAGTTCCGGCGTATTGCCGCCATCATCCTCAAAGCTGAGCTGAAATTGCAGGGATCCGCAATTCTTCCCCTGCTCGCATTCGTAAAAGAAGATCGTGAAATCATAGCCGCTGGCCGCGCTCTCGATCTTCGGGTTGCCAGTCGTCTTGCTCTTGCCGAGCGCTGCCTTATAGCCTTCGGCCTGTAAAGCCCGGACTACAGTTTGCGGGTCATTGGCGCAGACAAGACCCGGTCCACAGGGATCACTGTCGGCCGCCTGGCCCGATGTCGTCATGAAGGCTGCCCACAGCGCTGCGGCGATTGCTGTCTTCTTCATTCAACCCTCTGAATTTGCTGCAACCCTGTTGACCGGAGCATCTCCACTTGTCAACATGTTCTTCTTATGTTCTAATGAGAACATGGCTGTTGAGAAGGGCAGAGGCGCAACGCTGAACGGCGAAAGCCGCCGTTTCAATATGCCTGAGCGGATCGCGGACGGTGACTGGCTGGACGCGCTGGAGGAGGTCGACGGCCTGCCCTCACGACGCCGGACGCAGGTCACGGTCGAACAACCGCGCACGATCATCAGCCGCAACAAATCCCCAGACATTGCCTTCAGCCAATCGATCAACGCCTATCGCGGTTGCGAACATGGCTGCATCTATTGTTTCGCGCGCCCGTCTCACGCCTATCATGACCTGTCGCCCGGTCTTGATTTCGAAACGCGCCTTTTTGCCAAGCCCAATGCCGCAGAATTGCTGAAGGCCGAACTGTCGCGCAAATCCTATATCGTCGCCCCGCTTGCCATGGGCACCAATACGGACCCTTATCAGCCGATCGAGAAGGATTGGAGGATTACCCGGCAATGCCTTGAAATATTGTGGGAATGCCGCCATCCAGCCTATATCACGACCAAGTCGGACCGCATATTGCGGGACATCGATCTCCTCGCCGCCATGGCAGAGAACAGCCTGATATCCGTGATGATTTCCGTCACCAGCCTCAATCCCGCCATTGCCCGAACACTGGAACCGCGCGCCCCCCACCCGCTGCGCCGGCTCGACGCCATTCGCAAGCTCTCCGATGCCGGCGTGCCGGTCGTCGCCAGCCTTTCCCCGATCATCCCGGCCATCACCGATCATGAAATAGAAACCCTTGTCACGCGCGTGGCCGAGGCAGGAGCGCGTGAGGTCAGCTATATCCCGGTCCGCCTGCCCCATGAGGTCGCGCCGCTGTTCCGGGCCTGGCTGGAAGCTCATTATCCGGATCGCACCGCCAAGGTCATGGGGATCATTCATGACATGAGGGGCGGGCGCGACAATGATCCTGATTTCGGTAGCCGCATGCGGGGACAGGGCGTCTGGGCCGATCTTATCCGTGCGCGCTTCCTGAAAGCACGGAAGCGCGCAGGATTAGGGGGTGAACGCCTGACGCTGCGTACCGATCTCTTCCGGCCGCCGCAGGGCGATCAACTGCGCTTGTTTTAACCGACGAGCCGCAATCCCGACCGCCTGTTACGCGCCCGATAACCGTCGGCCTTCGCCTCCATCCGTTCGAAGCGGCCAATGCGCAAGCCCGGGATCAGCACGATGGCATCGACCTGATCCGCGCCGATCAGATAATCGTCGCCCAGAAACAGCCGTGCCGCCCTGCCATTCCCAACGGGCGCGCGAAGGAACACCTCGCTCCGTCCACCCTTGGCACGCGTCAGCAATTGCGCCAGTGCATCGACCGCCGCCGCATCGCTGACATCGACTACCAGTTCCATGCGAGAACTATTGGCCAACTGGCGGAACGGTTCGACCCCGCGAATGGTGACGCGTGGCGTTTCCTCACCGGGCAGGCGGTCCAGTTCCACCATCAGCAGGGCGCACTCACCCTCCCGCGCCATGTCTTCGATAGCCTTGCAGGCGTCCTCATCGAAGCAGCTTGCCTGGAACTGGCCGCTGCTGTCGGAGAAGGTCGCGGCGGCATAGCGCGCGCCACGCTTGGTTTCGCGCCAGCGCACATCTTCGACCATGGCGGCCATTACGCCGTTGGCGCGACCACCCTCGGCCACTGGCTCGGCGCAGATCGCACCATAGCTTTTGGCCCCCCGAGCTTCGGCCAGATGGCGGTAACGATCCACCGGATGGGCCGAGAAATAAAAGCCGAAGGCGTCCTTTTCCTGCGCCATCCGGTCCGCAGTCGACCATGTCTGATGCGGCGGGATGCGAACATCGGCATGGGGCGTCTCTACGTCGCCAAACAGGCCACCCTGCCCACTTTCCCGCGCCTCGGCCGCGCTCGACGCCACGCTCAATATTGTCTCGGCGGCGGCATGCACGCCTGCCCGGTCGGCATGAACCCCGTCAAAGGCACCCGCCGCCGCCAGACTCTCCAGTTGCCGCCGGTTCAGCAGGCGCGGCTCGATCCGGTCGGCAAAATCGTCCAGCGATTTGAACAGTCCGCCAACATCGCGCTCCGCGACGAGTTGCTCCATCGCTTTTTCACCCACGCCCTTCAGGCCGCCCAGTGCATAGCGCACGGCAAAGCCCAGACGCGGATCGTCCCCCTCAAACTCGACTGCCTCGACCGAGAAATCCGCCAGACTGCGATTGATGTCCGGCGCCAGACAGCCAAGCCCCATGCGCCGCATATCGTCGACGAACACAGTGAGCTTGTCGGTCAGATGGATATCATAGGCCATGGACGCGGCGTAGAATTCCGCCGGATAATGGGCCTTCAGCCACGCTGTCTGATAAGCGAGCAACGCATAAGCAGCAGCGTGGCTCTTGTTGAAGCCATAGCCCGCGAACTTGTCGATCAAATCGAACAGCTCGTTCGCCTTGCCTGCGGCGATATCGCTTTTGGCGCAGCCTTCGACGAAACGCGCGCGCTGGGCGTCCATTTCCGCCTTGATCTTCTTGCCCATGGCGCGGCGCAGAAGGTCTGCGTCGCCCAGCGAATAGCCCGCCAATATCTGCGCGGCCTGCATCACCTGTTCCTGATAGACGAAGATGCCGTAGGTTTCTTCGAGGATCGGTTTCAGAAGAATATGAGGATATTCAATATCTTCCTGACCATTCTTACGACGCCCGAACATCGGGATATTGTCCATCGGACCGGGCCGATAGAGCGACACCAGCGCGATGATGTCCCCGAAATTGGTCGGACGCACGGCCGCCAGCGTCTTGCGCATGCCTTCGGATTCGAGCTGGAACACGCCCACCGTATCGCCGCGCTGGAGCAACTCATAAACCGCCGGATCGTCCCAGCTCAGGCTGTTGAGATCGATCTCCACGGCCCGCCCGGCGAGCAACTGTACGGCCTTTTGCAACACCGACAGGGTTTTGAGGCCCAGAAAGTCGAACTTCACCAGTCCCGCGCCCTCGACATATTTCATGTCGAACTGCGTCACCGGCATGTCGGAACGCGGGTCGCGATAGAGCGGCACCAGTTGCGACAAGGGCCGGTCCCCGATTACCACGCCCGCAGCATGGGTCGAACTGTGACGCGGGAAGCCCTCCAGCTTCATCGCATAGTCGATGAGGCGCTTTACCTGCCCGTCATTGTCATATTCCGCCCGGAATTCCGCCACGCCATTCAGGGAACGTTCCAGCGTCCAGGGATCGGTCGGGTGGTTGGGCACCAGCTTGGCGAGGCGGTCGACCTGGCCATAGCTCATCTGGAGGACGCGGCCCGTGTCCTTGAGAACGGCGCGGGCCTTCAGCTTACCGAAGGTGATGATCTGCGCGACATGGTCCGACCCATATTTCTGCTGGACGTAGCGGATCACTTCCCCGCGCCGGGTTTCGCAGAAGTCGATATCGAAGTCCGGCATCGACACGCGTTCCGGATTGAGGAAGCGTTCGAACAGCAGGCCCAGTTCCAGCGGGTCGAGATCGGTGATCGTCAGCGCCCAGGCGACGACCGATCCCGCGCCTGAACCGCGGCCCGGCCCTACCGGAATATCCTGCTCCTTCGCCCATTTGATGAAGTCGGCAACGATCAGGAAATAGCCGGGAAAGCCCATCTGGATGATGATGTCCGTCTCGAACTTCAGCCGGTCCAAATAGGGTTGGCGCGCCTCCTCCCCGGTGATGCCCGCTTTGGCCAGCCGCGCTTCCAGCCCCTCGGCTGCCTGCTCGCGCAGCATCTTCGCCTCGCCCTCGATATCACCGGCAAGGCTGGGGAGGATCGGCTTGCGCTTGGGCGCCGCCACGGCACAGCGCTGCGCCACGACCAGCGTGTTCGCCAGCGCTTCGGGCAGATCGTCGAACAGCCGCTTCATTTCCGCCGCCGGCTTCATCCAGGCATCGGGCGAACTGGTGCGACGGTCGGGCGTCTCCACATAGGCACTGTCGGCGATGCACAGCATCACGTCATGCGCTTCATGGAAATGCGGTTCGGCAAAGCAGGTCGGATTGGTCGCCACCAATGGCAGGTCGCGCGCATGGGCAAGGTCGAGAAGTTCCGGCTCCGCTTTCCCTTCGACCGGATCGAGGCGGCGGCAGATTTCAACATAAAGCCGTCCCGGGAACAGCGCCTCCAGCCGGTCGGCATAGGCTGAAGCGGCGGCAGGCTGATCCTCGGCAAAGAGCCGGGCCAACGCTCCCTCTCCGCCCGCCGTCAGCGCAATCAAGCCGTCCGTGCGCCCCTCCAGCGTCTCCAGACTGATATGGGGCACTTCCTCGACCGGGCGCTCCAGATGCGCCATCGAAACGAGCGCGCAGAGATTGTCATAGCCGGTTGCATCCTGCGCATAGAGCGCGATCCAGTCATGGACGGGCGCGGCATTGGCCGGTCGGCCGGGCCGGGATATGCCGATCATGGCGCCGATGATCGGCTGCACCCCCTCCCCCTTGCAGGCGTCGGAAAAAGCCATGGAGCCATAGAGGCCGTTGCGGTCTGTGATCGCCGCTGCCGGAAAGCCCAGGGCCTTGGCCTGTTTGGCGATCTTCTTGGGGTCTATCGCTCCTTCCAGCATGGTAAAGGATGAAAAGACGCGGAGGGGAACGAAACCGGCATGAGGCATGAGTGGCAATCTAGGCGCTCGCCCCGATTCGGCGCCAGCCCTCTCCTCAAGAAAGTCGTGGGTAAATTAACGGCGGCGTGGAAGAAACTCCCGAACCAACCGATGGTTAACTCATAGCCAAGATTTGGGGGCTAAAAGCGGGTCATGCGTTTATCCACGATCACCAACTGGGCCTATGGCGCCACCGTAATCCTGACGCTGGCGTCAGGCACAGTCATGCTGATGGCGTCCGGCGCCGAACAGCGGGAGCGCGCCGCCGTCGAGCAGCGGGCCGCCTTCGACCAGATGACCGCCACGCTGGAGGAAGACACCTTCCGCCAGAGCGAACAGGCGCGCAGCTTTGCGATCACCGGAGATCCCACGCACGTCATCGCCTATCGCCGGGAACGAGCCGAAGAGCGTTCGGTCGAACAGCGCGTGGCCCATGTCCGGGATGCCGGCGCCAATCTCAGCGAACTGGCGGCGCTGAAGCAGGCGTTGCACTGGGCCGACGCGCTGGCCGACGAGCAGGAAGCCGCCATCAAGGCCGCGGAAAAGGGCGATGGGGAAACCGCGCGCCGGATATTGTTCGGCGATGAATATGGCCGTGAACTGGATCGCATCGGCTCGCAAATCGGCAAGTTCCAATATATGCTGGACCAGCGAACGGAAACCGCCGTCCGGCAGGCGACCGATACCGCCCGGCAATGGCGCTTCATGTCCGAACTCATGCTGGGCGCGACGGCGCTGCTGTTCCTGTGCGTGCTGTATTTCATCCTGAAGCAGCGGATATTGCGGCCGGTGGTGCGGTTGAGCGATGTGGTGACGCGGCTGGCGGCGCAGGACTTCGCGGCGATCCCGCCTGAACTCCCACAGGTCGACGAGATTGGCGACATGGCGCAGGCTGTGCGCATTTTCCGTGAAAATGGGCTGGAGCGGCAGCGGTTGGAGCAGGAGCGCGACGCAGACCGCATAACCCGCGACCAGCTTTCGCGCATGACGCAGCGTTTGCAGGGTTGCGACAGCATCGGTGATCTGGTCGAAGTGGTCGGCCGCTTTGCGCCGGAAATCGCGCCGGGTTTTGCGGGGCGCCTCTACATTCAGGACATGCGTCGCAATGCCATGGTTCAGGCCTGCGCCTGGCTTGAACCGCACCAGTCGCAGGGTCATGAATTTGCGCCTTCCGCCTGCTGGGCGCTGCGTCGGGGGCAGACCCATAAGCCCACGGGTGAACTGATCGACATCCCCTGTGAACATCTCGGCGGCGAAGTGGCCATCGCCACCATCTGCATCCCACTGACGGCGCAGGGCGAGAGTATCGGCTTGCTCTATTTCGAGCAGCCCGAGGGTGTGACCGCCGATCAGATCAGCCGCACGGAAAAATATCTGGAGATGCTGGCGGAAAATATCGGCCTTGCGCTCTCCAATCTGCGCTTGCGGGACGTGCTGCGGCAGATGGCGATGGCCGATCCGCTGACGGGCCTCGCCAACCGCCGCCTTTTCGATGCCGTGTTCAAGGAACAGATTGCTTCAGCGGAAGGCCGGAATGAACCGATGGCTTGCCTGATGGTCGACATCGACCATTTCAAGCGCTTCAACGACGATCATGGTCATGATGCGGGTGATGCGGTGCTGAAGGCTGTGGGCGCCGTGCTGAATGAAGCGCTGCGCGAAAAGGATTGCGCCTTCCGCCTGGGCGGCGAGGAATTCGTCCTTCTCATGCCCGGATTCACGCTGGACCAGGCGCTGGATCGCGCGCGGACAGTGCAGCAGAAGGTGCAGGATTTGCGCGTCGAACATCGGGGTGAGGAATTGGGGCTGATCACCGCTTCCTTCGGGCTCGCCGCCTTCCCCGATCACGGCCGCGCCGAGACGCTGCTGCGAACCGCCGACGCGGCGTTGCTTCGCGCCAAAAGTCAGGGCCGCGACCGGATCGTCACCGCGACGGTCCGGGATGCGGCCTCACATGTGGCCTGAACCATCTTCCAGCAGGCCTTCGTGAAGACGGACCACACGGTCCATCTTCTCGGCCAGCCGTTCATTATGGGTCGCGACCAGTGCGGCCGACCCCTCCTCCCGCACCAGCCGGAGGAATTCGGCCAGCACGATATCGGCAGTCCGCTCGTCCAGATTGCCGGTCGGCTCGTCCGCCAGCACCAGAGCAGGCCGGTTGGCGAGCGCGCGGGCCACGGCCACGCGCTGTTGCTCGCCGCCCGATAGCTGGCTCGGTCGATGTTCCAGGCGATGGCCAAGGCCCAGCGATCCCAACAGGGATTCCGCGCGGACGCGGGCTGTCCCCATATCCACGTCGCGAATGACCTGCGGCAGCACGACATTTTCCATGGCGTTGAAGTCCGGCAGCAAATGATGGAATTGATAGACGAAGCCCAGCGCATCGCGACGCAGCCGGGTCCGCCCGTCATTGTCTAGCTTCGCCGCTTCTTCTCCACCGATGCGGATCGACCCGTCGAAGCCGCCTTCGAGCAGACCCACCGCCTGAAGCAGGGTCGACTTGCCCGATCCCGATGGCCCCAGCAGCGCCACGATTTCCCCCGTTCCGACCGAAAGGTCAACGCCGCGCAGCACCTCGATGGTGACGCCGCCCTGGGTGAAGCTGCGCTTGAGGCCGCTGACCTTCAATATGTCATTCATAGCGCAGCACCTGAACAGGATCGGTATTGGCGGCCTTGAACGCCGGGTAGAGTGTGGCGAGGAAGCTGAAAATCAGCGCCATCAGGCAGATGATGGCGATCTCCACCGGATCGGGCTTGGCCGGCAATTCGGTCAGGAAGCGGATCGAAGGATCCCAGAGATTCTGCCCGGTGAGGAACTGGATCGCATTCACCACGCTCTGCCGGAAGAAGAGGAAGGTGAAGCCCAGAACCATGCCCGCCGCCATGCCCAGCGTGCCGATGGTGACGCCCACGGTCATGAAAATCTTGACCAGCCCGATCCGGCTCGCACCCATGGTGCGCAATATGGCGATGTCCCGCGTCTTGGCGCGCACCAGCATGATGAGCGATGAGAGGATGTTGAACACTGCGACCAGCACGATGATCGACAGGACCACGAACATCGCGACCCGTTCTACCGCCAGCGCCTCGAACAGGGACGCGTTCATCTGGCGCCAATCCGTGACGACCGCGCGACCAGCCACCTTCCCCGCCAGCGGTTCCAATATTGCGCCGACCTGATCGGCATTGACCGTCTGGACCTCGATCATGCCGACCACATCGCCCAGCAGCAGCAGGGTCTGGGCATCCTCCATCGGCATGACGACGAAAGCCTTGTCATAGTCGTAGATGCCGACTTCGAAGATCGCGGCGACCTGATAGGATACCTGACGGGGCACCGTGCCGAAGGGCGTGGATCGACCCGCAGGATTGATGATGGTGATGCTGTCACCCATCTGGATGCCCAGATTTTCCGCCAGCCGCGACCCGATCGCGACCTTGCCGCTATTGGGTGTCAGTGCGTTGAGGCTCCCCGCAACAACCTTGGCCTTGAGCGTTGCATTGTTCCGGATGTCGTTCACGGTCATGCCGCGGACCAGCACCGCCTCGACCCGGCCCTGAAAGCTGCCAAGCAAGGGCTGCTCGATCAGCGGCGTGGCGCTGGTGACGCCCGGTGTCGCCTTCGCTTCCTTCAGCACCGCCTTCCAGTCCGGCAGACGCCCACCATAGCCCTGAACCACGGCATGACCGTTGAGGCCGACGATCTTGTCGAAAAGCTCGGCGCGAAAGCCGTTCATCACGCTCATGACGATGATGAGCGCAGCGACGCCCAGCATCACCGCGACCAGGCTGATCCCGGCGACGAGGAAGATGAATCCCTCCCCTTTGCCGGGCAGCAAATATCGCTTGGCGATCATGCGTTCGTATCGGGATAGAATCATGACGGCGCGGAACGGCCTCTTGATGGGGACATGGCTTGTCCGTCTAGCATGCTCTGGACCTACGGCAAGCGCTGCCGGATTGTTGCACGGACGCCACAGCCTGTTGGGGAAAATCACGGCGCGCCGAAATAGCCCGTGACAGCCGCCTGCGCAGCCCATAGCACAGGCTTCGAAGCACAGGTAAATGGCCGTGGTTCAGGGATACTGCATCCCGCTTCGAGCTTAGGGGGCTAAGAAGCGGTTGAGGCAGGCCAAGGGGGAGACGAGTAATCGTCCATTAGTACCCGGGTCGTGAAAAACACGGCCCGGGTACTTTTCTTTTGCATTGCATCAGATCGGTCGATGCCCTCCAGAGATAGTCAATCAAGGCGTTTCGTCCATGACGCCACGCGCGGACGGCTTCCGTATCGTGCGCCGCAAATCGCTTTCCCCGTCTTGAAACCGCCTGGCGTCAAACCATATCCCCATTGTCCGGCCGCCTTTCGGGGCCGGGCAGCGTTCCGCCGGATGCCAGTATTTGGGTCCGGCAAGATCATTTTGCTCTTTGGAGAGATTATGACAATGCGTGGTTTTGACCTGACACCCTATCGCCGCTCGACCGTGGGCTTCGACCGTCTGTTCGACCTCATCGAAAATAATGCGCGGTTGCAGCAGGGCGATAATTATCCCCCTTTCAATATCGAACGGCTTTCCGAAGATCGCTATCGCGTCACGCTCGCCGTAGCGGGTTTCCGCACCGATGAGATCGAGATCACCGCCCAGCAGAACCTGCTCCAGGTGACGGGCCGGAAGGAAGAATCGTCAGGCGGCGACCGCTCGCGCTTCCTGCATGTCGGCATCGCCAACCGCAGCTTCGAGCGCCGCTTCGAACTGGCCGATTTCGTTCGGGTCGAGAAGGCCGATCTGGCGGACGGCCTGTTGATCATCGAACTGGTGCGCGAAATCCCCGAAGTGATGAAGCCCAAGAAGATTGCCATCAATGGCGGTCAACTGGTCGATATCAGCGGCAAGGACCGCGACGCGGCCTGATCCACCCCGTCTGTCCCGAACAAGAGGGCGCGGCAATCACGCCGCGCCCTTTTTCATTGCGTTCAGATTTCGACCTGACTGCCCAGTTCGACCACGCGGTTCGTCGGCAGGCGGAAAAATTCCATCGCGCTTTCCGCATTGCGCAGCATCCAGGCGAAGATCTTCTCGCGCCAGAGCGGCATGCCCGGCTTGGCCGAGGGCAGCAACGTCTGCCGCGCCAGAAAGAAACTGGTGTCCATCATCTTGAACGCCTGTCCACAGCCGGTGATGTTCTTGAGCGCGGCAGGCACATCGGGTTCCTGCATGAAGCCATATTGCAGGACCAGGCGGAAGAACCCCCGTCCCAGATCCTCCAGCCTGCACCGGCCGTCATCCTCTACGACGGGAACATCCTTGATCTTCACGGTCAGCAGGATGACCCGCTCATGCAGCACCTTGTTGTGCTTGAGATTATGCAGCAGCGCATGCGGCACGCCATCGGGCGTCGACGTCATGAACACGGCTGTCCCCGGCACGCGGACGGCGCTGTTGGCCGCGGACGCCACGAAGACCGGGATCGGCATAGCCGCTTCGCGCAGGCGGTCCTGTACCAGCCGACGCCCGCGTGACCATGTCGTCAACAGCGTGAAAATGACGAAGCCGATCAGCAGCGGGAACCATCCACCCGCAGGCACCTTGGTCAGATTTGCCGCCAGATAGGCGCCATCGACCAAGAAGAGTACCGCCAGCAGCGGAGCCGAATAATACCAGCGCCATTTCCACAAGCGATAAAGCACGACTGTCAGCAGCACATTGTCGATGAACATCGCGCCCGTGACCGCGATGCCATAAGCCGCCGTCAGGTTCGAGGAAGTCTGGAACACCAGCACCAGCAGGATGACCATGACCATCAACCCCCAGTTGATGAGGGGGATGTAAATCTGTCCCGCTGTCGACGCGCTGGTATGGGCAATGCGCAGGCGCGGCATGAAGCCGAGCTGGATTGCCTGTTGGGTGACGGAGAAAGCACCCGAAATCACGGCCTGGCTGGCGATGATCGCCGCCAGCGTGGCAAGGCCGACCAGCGGCAGCTGTGCCCATTGCGGCGCCAGATAGTAGAAGGGGCTGTGCAGCGCCGCCGAACCTTCGCGGAACAGCAGCGCGCCCTGCCCCATATAATTCATCATCAATGCGGGCAGGACGAAGGCAAGCCAGGACACCCGGATCGGATTGCGGCCGAAATGCCCCATATCGGCATAGAGCGCTTCCGCCCCTGTCACCGCCAGCACGACCGCGCCCAGCGCCAGAAAGGCGGGCAGCGGATCGGTGACGAAGAACATGAACGCCCAATAGGGATTGAACGCGTGGAGGATGCCCGGCGTCTTGACGATGCTGATGATGCCCAGCACGGCGATGGTCAGGAAATAGAAGAGCATGATCGGGCCGAAGAGCGAGGCGACGCGATTCGTCCCCAGCCCCTGGATCCAGAACAGCCCCAGCAGGATCATCACCGCCGCCGGCAGGATCAACGGCGCCAGCGAAGAATGATAGACGGCAAGGCCCTCCACCGCCGAAAGCACGGACACGGCCGGGGTGATCATCGAGTCGCCGTAGAAAAGCGAAGTCGCGAACACACCCAGCAGGATGATGCCACGCGACCATCGCTGGGTCTTGGTCTGGCCGTTGATGAGCGCCAGCAGGGCCAGGCTGCCGCCCTCCCCCTTATTGTCGGCGCGCATGATGATGGTGACATATTTCAGCGTCACCACCAGCATCATTGACCAGAACATCAGGCTGATGACGCCCAATATATGATCGGGGTCGAGGTCGAGATGATGATGACCGGCAAAGGTTTCGCGAAAGGCATAAAGCGGGCTGGTGCCGATGTCGCCGAATACGATCCCGATGGCGCCGACCACCAGCTTCAGGGTCGCCTTCTGCCCGGAATGGCCATGATCATGGGCGCTGTCGTCTGTATCCACGGCGCCGGTGGTGGTCGCGTCAGCCATGGAGAAAATGCCGAATTGTCATGATCTTTGGACACCCGAACGGGGAAGCGGCCCGTCTTGTCATTCCATAAGCCCCCGCAAACCGCCGCGCCCTATCATGGCTCCAGGGTCTAGGCAATGTGCCGCCGCGGCTTTGATCATCCCTACGGGCTTTGAGATCCCAGCATCGCGTCGATACGCGCGATATTGCCTTCCAGTTCCTTCCGGATTTCGCTGCCTTCGGGCGCGCTGGCGGCAAGCGGCGCCCACAATGTGCGAGCTTCCTTCAACTGTCCTGCACGCGCCAACGCCAGGCCATAGAAATAACGGGGCGCCGGGCCTTGCGGATCGATCGCCAAGGCCCGCCGATAGGCAAAGTCCGCCGCGGGCGACAGCACGCCGTTCGCATGTGCGACCAGCGCATTGCCGAAGCCGAGCCACAAATTGGGGTCGTCCGGCGTTTCCCGCAGCCCCGAAAGCAGCACATTGGCCGCTTCCTTCGTCTTGCCCTGCCGTCCCAGGCCGTCAGAGAGCAGCAGCCACTGGCCTGCCTTGCCATAGCGCTCCGCCATCCCGCGCCGTTGCTCGGCCAGTTTCTCGTCAAAGGCTGCGCCGCCCTTTTCCTCCGCCTGCCGAGGCGCGCCGGTTAGGCCGGGTCGCCCCTGCCACGCATAGCCCGCAAGGCCGAGCAGCAGAGCCGCCGCCGTGATTTCCCAGGCCGAACGCGGAATCCGACCCACCGCCATGATCGCAGCCAGAGTCCCCATCGCCAGAGTGGCCGCGATAATCCATCCCGTCATGGCCGCCTCCGTTTAATTCGGCCGCGCAGGATCAGCAGCCCCAGCCCCAGAAACAGCAACGGCGCGGCCCAGAGCGGCCAGAGGATCGGCTCCGCCGTCGGTTCGTAGCTCACCCAGTCGCCATAGCGCTCGATCAGCCAGGCACGGATATGCTCGGGCTGCTCGCCCGCCATGATGCGTTCGCGAATTTGCGAGCGGAGATCACCCGCCATGCTGGCATTGCTGTCGGCAATCGACTGGCTCTGGCACGTGAGGCAGCGGATCGTCTCCATCAGCGTCCGGGCCTTCTTTTCCAGCGCGGCGTCGGCGATCTGGCGATCGGCATAGGGCGCGGGCGGCAGGGCGGACTGCGCAAAGGCGGGGGCACTCAGCATCAGTGCCAGCAAGGCCAGCAGCACCCTCATTGCGCGCTCCTCAACCGGTCGAGGATCATCGGCACATCGTCCGCGCGGATATCGCCCACATGCTGGTAAGCGATCCGGCCCTGCCCATCGATGACGAAGCTCTCCGGCACCCCGGAGGACCCCAGCGCGATCTGCACTTCGCTCCGCGCATCGAGGCCGATGCGGGCATAGGGATTGCCATAACGCTTGAGGAAGGCGTCGACATCAGGCCGGGCATCGCGAATGGCGATGGCATCGATCTCCACCCCGGCCTGCTTGAGCGCCATGAGTTGCGGCGCTTCGGCGGCACAGGGTACACACCAGCTGGCGAAGATGTTGAGCAGGCGCGGCTTGCCGGTGGCGAGCTGCGTATTGGCCAGCGGTGGCCGGTCGCTGGCGGCGGGTGGCAGGGCGAAGGCCGGGAGCGACTTGCCCACCAGCTTCGAGGTTATGATCCGATCATCAGGATGCAGCAGCCCGCTCGCGAACAGTCCGAAAAAGCCCAGAAACAGGAGCAGCGGCAGCCAGATCAGCAGCTTCCTCATGCGAAAGCCTCCTCGGCCTTTCTTGCGCGCCATTTGAGCAGCCACCCGCGCCGCTCGCGCCCGATCAGCGCCATGGCTCCACCCAGCGCGATCAGGAACCCCCCGAACCAGATCAGCGTTACAAAGGGCTTCCACCAGATGCGGAGCTGCCAGCGGCCTGCATCCGCCTCCTGACCCAGCACCACATAAAGCTGGCCATTCCAGCGCGTCAGCAACGCGGCCTCCGTCGTCGTGGTCGGCGGCGAGGCGAAGAAGCGCGACTGCGGATGCATCAGGACTGGCTCGCCGCCGCCCCGGCTCGCTTCCATATCGGCCTGAAGCGCGGTCCAGTTATCACCGGCAACCGGCAGTATCTGTTTGAAGCGAAGCGTCCAGCCCGCCGTCTCCACCACGTCGCCGGGCCGTGCGGCCACCAGCTTCTCCACCGTGAAGGCCGAGTCGCAGGCCATCCCCGCCAGGCTGACCGCGCAGCCCAGATGCGCGATCACCATGCCCCAGGTGAAGAGCGGTGTCCGGCGCAGATTACGCTTCCAAAGCGGCGCCACGCTCCCAACCGCGACCGCCAGCGCTATCACCAGCCCAAGGAAGGGCAGGATACCGATCGTCCCCCAGGCGAGTATGGCGAGAGAAACGAGCACGATCGTTCCGACGGCCAGCGGAACCGCGATCCGCCGGGTCACTTCCCGCATCCGGTCCCGCCGCCAGCGAGTGAGCGGTCCAAGGATCATCACGATCATCAGTGTCAGCGCGATAGGCCCGGCAATCCGGTCGAAATAAGGCGCGCCCACCGATACCTTATGTCCGAA
This sequence comes from Sphingobium sp. EM0848, assembly GCF_013375555.1. Taxonomy (NCBI): domain Bacteria; kingdom Pseudomonadati; phylum Pseudomonadota; class Alphaproteobacteria; order Sphingomonadales; family Sphingobiaceae; genus Sphingobium; species Sphingobium sp. EM0848. The sequence goes on along the minus strand of NZ_JABXWB010000001.1, from coordinate 1,233,637 downwards.
AGCCTCGGTCATCAGCGGATAAAGCGTTCCGATCAGCACCAGCCCCAATATCACCGAGAGCAGCAGATTGTTGACGACCAGCATGGTTTCCCGGCTGACCAGTTCGAAGGGCGCGCCTTCGCGTACCGCGCCCACCCGCCAGCCGAACAGGGCCAGCGCTCCGCCGATATAGATGCCGAGCAGCGCGAGAATGAACGTGCCGCGCTGTGGATCGACGGCGAAGGCGTGCACGCTGGTCAGGATGCCGGAGCGGACAAGGAACGTCCCCACCATCGACATCGAAAAGGCAATCACGGCCAACATCACCGTCCAGGCGCGCAATGCATCCCGTGTCGCCAGCACGGTCACGCTATGCAGCAGGGCCGTCGCGGCCAGCCAGGGCATGAGCGAGGCATTCTCCACCGGGTCCCAGAACCACCAGCCGCCCCAGCCCAATTCATAATAGGCCCAATAGCTGCCTGCCGTGATGCCCAGCGTCAGCAATATCCACGCCCCCAACACCCAGGGGCGCATGGCGCGAGCGAAGGCGGCGTCGACCTGCCGGGTCAGCAACGCGCCCACGGCGAAGGAAAAAGCGACGGAAAGCCCGACATAGCCAAGGTAAAGCGTCGGCGGATGAAAGGCGAGGCCGGGGTCCTGCAACAGTGGGTTCAGCCCCTGTCCGTCGGCCGGGGGCGGATCGATCCGCGCAAAGGGATTGGAGGCGAAAAGCAGGAAGGCGTAGAAGCCCAGGCTGATCGCCGCCTGCCCGCCCAGCGTCGCCATATGCGTCTCTCGCCGCAGCGCCCGCTCGAACAGGGCGACGGCTGCTCCCGCGACACCCATCACCGTTACCCAGAGTAGCATCGAGCCTTCATGATTGCCCCAGGTGCCGGCGAATTTGTAAAGCCAGGGTTTCATCGAATGGCTGTTGGTAGCGACCAGCAGAACCGACATGTCGGATCGCAGGAACAGCGTGATCAGCAACGCAAAGGCAATCGCCGTCAGCACGCCCTGCGCTACCGCGACAGGTCGGACGGCACCCAGCAGTTCGCTTTTACCGCCTGCCAGGCCGATCGCCGCCAGCGCAAGCTGAAGCAGCGCCAAAGATGCAGCAAGCCACAGCGCGGCCAGACCAGCCTCAGCAATCATCCGCGCAGTTCCCCGCTCACTGTTCCGCCTTCATCTTGTGGGTCTTTTCGTCATATTGCATGCCCTGCAATTCGCGCGGCATGTAGCGCTCGTCATGCTTGGCCAGCAGATTGGTGGCCTGGAACGTGCCGTTCCGTTCGAACGCGCCTTCAGCCACGACGCCTGATCCTTCACGGAAGAGATCGGGCGTGATGCCCTTGAAACTGGCCGGAACCGTGGCCTTGCCGTCCGTGACGTCGAAATGGATGGTGACGCCGTCCTGCGCCTTTTTAAGGCTGCCCTTGACCACCATGCCGCCCAGCCGGATTGCCTTGCCCGGCTCGACGCCCTTTGTCTTGACGTCATTGGGCGTATAGAAATAGGCGGCCTCGTCCTTAAGCGCGGACGCCGCCAGCAGCCCCGCCGCGACCAGCGCGACGAGCGCCACGACCGCAAGGATCAATCGCTGATGCTTTGCCTTCATGATTGGACCTTCACGACCTGTCCGTCAGTTGCTGCGCCCCGGCTTCAGCGTCGCGCATCGCCCGCCAGCTCAGCAGGCTGATGAGGCCGGTTCCCAAAAAGGTCAGCGCATAGGCGCCGATCACGAAAGCCCACTGATTCATCCCTCACCCCCGCGCCAGACGCTGCATCCGCGCTTCGATCTTGTTCTGCGCCAGAATGGCGCGCATGCGCATCAACACGATCGCGGCGAAAAGCAAGGTGAATCCGATCAGCGTGAAACCAAGCGGCCAGAGCAGTGCGCTATCGATGCTCGATCCGCGGAGCGTGATGCTGGGTCCCTGGTGCAGGCTGTTCCACCAGACGACCGACCGATTGATGATGGGCAGGTTGATCGCGCCGACCAGTCCGAAAATGGCGGTCACGGGGCTGACCCCGCCATTGCCCTGCCGCGCGCTGGCATTGGCGAGCGCGATGTAGCCAAGGTACAGGAAGAAGAGTATCAGCATGGATGTCATGCGCCCATCCCACTCCCACCAGGTTCCCCAGGTGGGCCGTCCCCAGATCGACCCGGTGATAAGGCAGATGGCCGTGAAGAAAGCGCCGGGCATGGCAATCGCGCGACCGGCCACGGCGGCAAGAGGATGGCGCCAGACAAGCTGCATCAGCGCGGCCACGGCAATCCCGGTCCAGCCGCCCATGCCCAGCCAGGCCGCAGGCACATGAATATAGAGAATGCGCACCGTATCGCCCTGAAGATAATCAGCCGGGGTCACGAACAGGCCGCAACCGGCCCCGATCAGCAGCAGGGCAAGTCCGGGCCAGAACAGCCAGACCGTCATCGGTCGGGCAATTTTGAGGAAGCGTGCAGGATTGGCGAAGCGATGCATGGGAAAGGCTATTAGCTTTCCAAATGCCGCAAGGCCAGTGCACCTTTTCCCAATATCATCGGCGGTAAACCGCGATTTCCCATTTCGCCGCCCCTTTTTTGTGACAGACAGGCGACAAATCGTCCTCGACACACTATATGCGCGCGAAAGCCACCCCATTGGGGCGGACAGGATTGGCAGTGGACCATCAAAAACCCATGTTTACGACGAACCCGTTCGACGACGACAAACTGCGTGAGGAATGCGGTATTTTTGGCGTTTTCAATGCTGAAACCGCCTCCGCCATGGTTGCGCTTGGCCTTCATGCGCTTCAGCATCGCGGTCAGGAAGCCGCCGGCATCACCAGCTGGGACGGCCATGATTTCCATACCCATCGGGCGATGGGCCATGTGGCCGGCAATTTCGACCGCGATGAAGTGATTCGGGGCCTGCCCGGCAGCGCTGCCTGCGGTCATGTGCGCTATTCAACGACTGGCGAAACGTCGCTCCGCAATGTTCAGCCGCTTTATGCGGAGCTGAGTTCCGGCGGTTTCGCCGTCGCGCATAACGGCAATATCTCCAATGCCATGAAGCTGCGCCGCGAGCTTATCCGGCGCGGGTCCATTTTCCAGTCGACCTCGGACACCGAAGTCATCATCCATCTGGTCGCGACCTCTACCTATCGGACGTTGCTCGATAAGTTCATCGACGCGCTGAAGCAGGTCGAAGGAGCCTATTCGCTGATCGTCATGACGTCCGAAGGGATGATCGCCTGCCGCGATCCGCTGGGCATCCGGCCGCTGGTCATGGGCAAGCTGGGCGATTCGACGATCTTCGCGTCCGAGACCGTCGCCTTCGACGTGGTCGGCGCGGAACATGTCCGGTCCATCGATCCGGGCGAACTCGTCATCATCACCCATGACGGCGAAGTGCGCAGCCATCGCCCCTTCGGCGAAAACCATCCGCGTCCCTGCATTTTCGAGCATGTCTATTTCAGCCGCCCGGATTCGATCGTCGACGGTTCCAGCGTCTATTCGGTCCGCAAGGCGATCGGCGCGCAGCTCGCCATCGAAAATCCGGTCGAGGCGGATTATGTGATCCCCGTGCCCGACAGCGGCGTCCCGGCCGCCATCGGTTATGCCCAGCAATCGGGCATTCCCTTCGAACTGGGCATCATCCGCTCGCACTATATCGGCCGGACGTTCATCCAGCCGGGCGACAAGGTCCGCCACCTTGGCGTCAAGCTGAAGCATAATGCCAATCGCGCGCTGATCGAAGGCAAGCGAATCGTCCTTATCGACGATTCGATCGTGCGCGGCACCACCAGTCTGAAGATCGTGCAGATGATGCGCGAAGCGGGCGCCAAGGAAGTGCATATGCGCATCGCCAGCCCGCCGACCAAGCATAGCTGTTTCTACGGCGTCGATACGCCGGAACGGACCAAGCTGCTCGCCCATCGCCTGGACATTGGCGGGATGCAGGAGTTCATCCATGCGGACAGCCTCTCCTTCATTTCGATTGACGGGCTCTACAAGGCGCTGGGCGAGGCGAAGCGGGCTGACATCCGGCCGCAATATTGCGACGCCTGCTTCACCGGCGATTATCCGACCGTGTTGACCGACCAGGACGAAGCCGTGGTGCAGAACCAGCTCGAACTGCTCGCCGAACGCGTGGTCTGACCGCCTTTTCTCTCCGTTGAATGGACAAGTCCGGGGCTTTGCGGCTTCGGACTGGTTTCTTCCCGCCCCTCATTAAGGGAACTCCCATGCCGACTCAGACTCTATCCGGTAAGCTCGCCCTTGTGACCGGCGCCAGCCGGGGGATCGGCGCCGCTACCGCCGAAGCGCTGGCTGCAGCCGGTGCCCATGTCATTCTGACGGCGCGGACCAGTGGCGGATTGGAAGAGGTGGAAGACCGCATCCATCAGGCAGGCGGCCATGCGACCATCGCGCCACTCGACCTGATCGACGGTGAAAGCATCGGACGGTTGGCTCAGGCGATTTCGGGGCGTTGGCAGGCGCTGGACATATTGGTGCTCAATGCGGCGACCTTGGGCAGCCTGGCCTCTGTTCCGGCCATCGACGCCAAGGAATTTGCGCGGCTGCTTACGCTGAATGTCGCCGCCCCGCAGGCTTTGATCGCTGCCTTTGACGGCATGCTCCGGGCAAGCGGCGATGCGCGCGTGGTGGCCCTGACATCCTCTGTCGGCGCACAGCCCCGGGCCTATTGGGGGGCCTATGGCGCGTCCAAGGCCGCACTGGAAACGCTGGTTCGCGCCTATGGCGAGGAGGTGAAGAATATCTCCGCCATCCGTACACATATCATTGATCCGGGCGCAACGCGGACAGCCATGCGGGCGCGCGCCTTCCCCGGCGAAGATCCGGTAACGCTGAAGGAACCGACTGTCGTGGGGCAGGCTATTTTGGATCTGGTCGTCAGCGACACGCCTGACGGTTATCGTACGCGGGTCGGTTAGGCGGATTTTTCCAGCGTCACCTGCGCGACATCAATGGTGCCGCCCCGGAAACCGCCTTCACAATACATCAGATAATAGCGCCACAGATCGACAAAATGCTGATCGAAGCTGGCGGGTAACTGCCCCTTGTCGATGACGCGATCGAACCGTTCCCGCCAGCGCCGAAGGGTTTCCGCATAGTGGACGCCGAAACGATGGACATTCCGCCATTGCAGCCCCTGCTCTTCCGCCAGTTGCCGGAACCGGCTTTCTGACATCAGCATCCCGCCGGGGAAGATATAGGTCTGGATGAAATCGGCGCCGCGCGCATAGCCTTCGAAAATCGCATCGTCGATCAGGATATACTGGATCGCGGCCCGGCCGCCCGGCTTGAGCAGACGAGCAATGGCCTGGACATAGTCGGGCCAGTAGCGCTCGCCCACCGCCTCCACCATCTCGACGCTGGCGATGGCGTCATATTGCCCCTCGGCATCGCGATAGTCCCGCAGGATGATATTCGCCCCCGATCCCAGCCGGTCGCGGGCATATTCGGCCTGTTCGACCGACAGGGTGAGGCCGTCATAGTGGATAGCGCAACGTTCCATCGCCCGCTCGGCCAGCCCGCCCCAGCCGCAACCGATCTCCAGCAGCGAAGCGCCCTCCTCAAGGCCCAGCCGATCGATGATGGCGTCGGCCTTGCGCTGCTGCGCGCGTTCCAGGCTTTCAATTCGGTCCTGAGGATCGCGGAACAAGGCGCTGGAATAATGCATGTTCCGGTCCAGCCAGAGGCCGTAGAAATCATTGCCCAGATCATAATGATAGGCGATGTTCCGGCGCGATCCCTTGCGGCTGTTGCGGCGCGCCCAATGCACCGCCTGCCCCATCCAGCGCGCTGGACCGCTGGGCCGGGCGACACTGCCCAAAGGCAGGGCATTGGCCATGAACAGTTCGAACAGCGGAACGGGGTCAGGGCTGGTCCACTCCCCACGCGCCCATGCCCTGTACCAGCCCGCCGATCCCCCAGTGATGAGACGAAGCAAGGCCCGCCAGCGCAGCAGATGCACCTCGCAGGCCGGCCCTGGCGCGCGATGACCCAGCAGCCGCTGGCTCCCGTCCGGCAGGATTGCGTGGAGCGATCCCTTTTCCAGCCCCTCGTCGATCCGGTCGAGCAGACGGTGGAATTGCTGTCCAACCCAACGGCCCAGCCAGCCGTGAGTGTAGCGATCCAGCGGACGTCGAACCGGAATCGCCGCGCGGCCGCGCCGGGGATCAATTGCGTTCATGGCACCACTTTGCCTGATGGTTTATCGCGCCGCAATCACGGCTTGCTCTGGCTGTAAGCAGCAAGCGCCCGTGCGCGTCCTTCCTTATGCCCGATGCATTTGGACGGATAATCGGGCGGCCGCACGCCATGGGCATCAGGATCGTGGATCTGACGATCCTCCAGATGGGCGAGTTCGGGTACCCATTCCCTGATATAGTCGGCGGCATCGAACTTCTCGGATTGGGTGAGCGGCGCCATGATGCGGGAGAAGATATTGGCATCCACGCCGCTGCCCGCAACCCATTGCCAATTGACGCTGTTATTGGCGTAGCTCGCATCGACCAGCGTGTCCCAGAACCAGCGGGCGCCATGGCGCCAGTCGATCAGCAGATGCTTGATGAGGAAACTCGCCGCGATCATGCGGACGCGATTGTGCATCCAGCCGGTCGTCCAGAGCTGGCGCATGCCCGCGTCCACGATCGGATAGCCGGTTCGGCCCGCTTTCCAGGCCTTGAAATCCGCGCCTGCCGTCCGCAGGTCGCGCCACGGCATGGCGTCGAACGCCGCTTTGGCATTTTCCGAGCCATAGGTTGGCATCGCCCAGATCTGGCTATGCGCATAGTCTCGCCAAATCAGTTCCTTGAGGAACATGGTCGCGTCGCCGGGCGCTTTGCTGACTTCATGCCAGACATAAGCGGGCGAAACCTCCCCGAAATGGAGATGCGGGGACAGGCGCGACGTTCCCTCCAGCGATGGCAGGTTCCGGGCAACCGCATAGTCAGCCGCTTCATCCAGAAAAGCAGCGACATTGGCGCGCCCGCCGTTCTCGCCCGGTGTCCAGTCGCGGGAAAAGGCGGCTGCCCAATCGGGCTTGCCGGACAGCAAATGCCAGTCGTTCAGCGAATCGCTTTTGGGCCATGTTGAAGGGCCGCCGATATGGGAGGGCGCCGGCACCGGGATCGCTGGCGGCATCTGCTCCATCAGCGCTCGGGCAAAAGGCGTGTAGATGCGATAGGTTCCGCCCCCACCTGTCCGAACCGCGCCCGGTGGCAACAACAGACCGCCATCATGCAGGCACAGGTCCAGTTCCCGCCCGACCGCCTTTTCCACATTGCGCCACCATGGTTCATAATGGTGCAAGGCGTGGACTCGCCGCGCGCCCGTTTCCTTCGCGAGTCTGGCTAATTCAGCGGCCGATTCTCCGCGCCGGAGGATCAGGCGGGCCCCCTTGCCGCGCAAATCTTCATTCAGGCTCTTCAGGCTGTGATGCAGCCACCAGCGCGATGCCCCACCCATCTTCCATTGCCGGGGCGCGCCATCGTCCAGCACATAGACCGGGATCACCGGCCCTTCATGGGCTGCGGCGGCCAGAGCGGCCTGATCGGACAGACGCAGATCCTGACGGAACCAGAGAATGACGGGAGCGGCCATGCGACCCCAATGCCATTGGGCCAAGCCGGTTCCAAGCGCCCGTTGCGGCAGTTCATTCCCTTTGGGACACAAATCGCCGTCCTTGCCATTTTCATCCATGGACGCGCGGCTTCCCGCTGATTATTCTTGCACTGCAATAAGGGCGTGTGCGACCGGCATGCCCGGGACAACGATCAGGGACTAAGATGGCCTCGATGCCGAATGATTCAGAACTCGCCTACCGGCCGTGCGTCGGTATCATGCTCGTCAACATGGATGGCAAGGTTTTCGTCGGCCAGCGGATCGATAACAAGGTTGAAGCCTGGCAGATGCCGCAGGGTGGCATCGACGATGGCGAAGACATGAAGGCCGCCGCTCTTCGCGAACTGAACGAAGAGACGGGCATCGACCATAGCCATGTCGAAATCATCGCCAAGGCGCGGGAGGAGCATTTCTATGACCTGCCCGCCGAACTGATCGGCAAGCTGTGGGGCGGCAAATATCGGGGCCAGCGGCAATATTGGTTCCTCGCCCGTTTCCTGGGAACGGATGCCGACATCAACATCCAGACCGAGCATCCGGAATTTCGCGACTGGAAATGGACCGATCCCGAATCGCTGCCGGACCTGATCGTGCCGTTCAAGCGCAAGCTGTATCGCGACGTTCTTCAGGAATTCAGGGCATTGATCTGAAAAGCGGGTTAAAATCGGCCGCCATGTCGGCATGAGCAGGCCCATGCGTTATTGCCTGGCCCTTCTTCCCCTGCTCGTTCCGGCGCCGGCATGGGCCGACTATCCGGTGTTGTTGCCGCCTGCCGTGCGCGAAATGCTGGAGGCGGCGATTGCCAACGGCAATGAAACCGAAATCGCCACCGTCGCGAAGATCGCCAAGCAGACCAATCCCGGTTCGGCCGATGAAATACAGCGCATGGTCAATAGCTGGAAGGAACGGACCAAGGCGACCCGCGATACCGTGATCCGGGAAGCGCGTTTCACCGAACTCTGGACCGGCAAGGTCGAGGCCGGCGGCTTCCGTTCCACCGGCTCCACCAGCGAAATCGGCATCAGCGCCAGCGCCGCCTTGAAACGCAGCGGCCTCCAATGGTCCCATAAATTGTCCGCCAGTGTCGATTATCGGCGCGCCAATGGTGTGACCTCACGCGAACGCTATACCGCCAGCTACGAACCTCGCTATGAGTTCGATCCGCGCGGTTTCGCATATGGGCTGACGCAATTCGAGCGGGACACCTCCATCGGCTATGACGAGCGTTACACCGCTTCCGTCGGCATCGGTTACAAGCTTGTGGTCAGCACGCCGCTCGACCTTTCGCTCGACGCCGGTCCGTCCATCCGCCACGCCAAATATGCGATCGGAGCGCGCGAAACCAAATTGGGCGCGCGTGCGTCCATGGACCTTGCATGGCGGTTGGCGCCGACACTGGTGTTCAAGCAAGTGGCGTCCGGCTATGCGGAAAGCGACGTCTACTCAATCAATTCCCTGACTTCGCTGGAAACCAAGGTGAGCACGCGATGGTCGGCGGCAATGTCCTATAATGTGCAATATGAGTCGGAAACACTGCTGACGGCACGGGATTTCGACACGCTCAGCCGCCTGACCCTGACTTACGCTTTCTAACGGGGGTGGAGGCTCTCCCTCCGCTCTGATAGGGTCGCGAGGATGAGAGGAATTTCATCGTTGGAGCAAGGCGCCATGGCGCGCGCGGCAGAAGCGCCCATGCTCGCACAGACTGAAACATGGGCCGGCGTGAACAGCGGATCACGCAATCTCGCGGGCCTTGCCACCATCGCCGGGTTGCTGGCCGATGCCTTTGCGATATTGCCGGGCACGCTTCGCCTGGTCGATCCGGGAAGGGTCGAGGCAGTGGCCTCCGATGGACGGCTGACAGAGCTTTCGCACGGACAACATCTTCACATCGCCGTCCGCCCGGATGCACCAATACAGATATTGCTGACCGGCCATATGGATACGGTGTTCCCCGCCGATCATGCGTTCCAGACGCTGCGCTGGATCGACCCACTGACGCTGAACGGGCCGGGGGTGGCCGATATGAAGGGCGGCCTTGCCGTCATGCTGGCCGCGTTGAACGCGCTGGAGATAGCGCCCGAAGCCCGGAATCTGGGCTATGAGGTGATCGTCAACAGTGACGAGGAAGTGGGCAGCCCTTCCTCCGCCCCATTGCTGCGGCGGGCGGCGGCAGGAAAACGGGCCGCCTTCACCTATGAACCTGCGCTTCCCGACGGAACGCTGGCAGGCGCGCGAGCGGGCAGCGGCAATTTCGCCATCGTCGTGACGGGCAAAAGCGCCCATGCTGGCCGCAATCCGCAAGACGGCCGTAATGCCCTGCTGGCTGCTGCCGATCTCGCGCTGAGGCTGAAGGCGGGCAGTGGTATTGGCCTGTCCTGCAATCCGGCGCGGATCGAGGGCGGCAGCCCAAATAATGTCGTTCCAGACCATGCCATTCTCCACGTCAATTTCCGGCCGCAAACGCCCGCGAATGAAATTGCCGCCCGGCAGTTGCTGGACGATGAGATCGGCCGGGTTGCCCGCGACCATGAAGTGAAGATTCATCTTCATGGCAATTTCGGCCGCCCGCCCAAGCCGATGGATGCAAAGGCGGAATCGCTGTTCTCACTGGTTCGGCAGTGCGGCGAGGATATGGGGCTGGCAATTGGCTGGCGGGACACCGGCGGCGTCTGCGACGGTAATAATATTGCAGCCTGCGGCGTGCCCGTGGTCGATACCATGGGCGTGCGCGGCGGGAATATTCACAGCGATTCGGAATATCTGATCGTCGACAGTCTGGGCGAACGCGCGCAGCTTTCGGCCCTGGCCCTGCTCCGCATTGCGCAGGGACGTTTTTCATGAAGGGGATGAACGCTTGAGTTTCTTCATGCGCACGGCGCGGGCCGACGATCTGCAAGCCCTTTATGAAATGGCGAAGCTGACCGGGGGCGGATTTACCAACCTGCCGCCCGACCGGAAGTCGCTTGCCGCCAAGCTGGAGCGGACCGAACAAGCCCTCTCGCGCCAGGCCGACAGTGTCGAGGACGAACTGATCGTCATGGTGCTGGAAAACGGTCAGACCGGGCAGGTTCGCGGCACTTGCCAGATTTTCAGCAAGGTCGGGCAGAACTGGCCCTTCTACTCCTATCGCCTTGGCGTCCTGACCCAGCATAGCCGGGAACTGTCGCGCACGTTCCGGGCAGAGATGCTCTCACTCGTCACCGATCTGGAAGGATCGACCGAAGTGGGCGGCCTGTTCCTGCACCCTCGGGAGCGGGCGGAGGGGCTGGGCCTGTTGCTCGCGCGCAGCCGCTATCTCTATATCCGCAACCATCGCGCCCGCTTTGGCGAGCGGATCATCGCGGAACTGCGCGGCGTGATCGACGAGGCGGGCGGATCGCCCTTCTGGGACGGGCTGGCCGGACGCTTTTTCGGCATGAGCTTTCAGGAAGCAGATGAGTTCAACGCCGTCAACGGCAACCAGTTCATCGCCGACCTGATGCCCAAAACGCCGATCTATACGGCCATGTTGACCGACAGCGCCCGCGGCGTGATCGGCATGCCGCACCCCAATGGCCGCGCCGCGATGCGCATGCTGGAGACGGAGGGTTTCACCAATCCCGGCTATGTCGATATTTTCGATGGCGGCCCGACCATGGTGGGGCAGATCAACTCCCTGAAGACCATCGCCCATGCCACGGACGTTACGCTGGGCGCCGTGCACGAAAAGGGTGGAAACAAGGTGCTGGTCGCCATCGGGCTGCTGGCGGATTATCGATGTACCTACGGTTTCGTGACTGAGCGGGATGACGGCACGATCTCGCTTGACCGGGCCTCGGCAGAGTTGCTGGGTCTGGAACCGGGGCAGAATTTCACCATGGCGGAGCGGGCATGACGGTCAGGGAAATCAATTTCGACGGCCTCATCGGTCCCAGTCATAATTATGCGGGCCTCAGCCTTGGCAATCTCGCCTCTTCACGTAATGCCGGCGCCGTGTCCCATCCCAGGGCGGCGGCGCTTCAGGGCATTGAAAAGATGCGCTCCAATATCCGGCTGGGGCTGACGCAAGGACTGTTTCTGCCGCAATGGCGGCCCGATGGAGCATGGCTCTCGGCATTGGGCACCGATATCGGCAATGCGGAGGCGCATATCCGGGCAGCGGCAATGTCGGCTTCGTCCATGTGGGCCGCCAATGCCGCAACGGTTTCGCCCGCTGCCGATACGGCTGACGGGCGAACGCATCTGACCGTCGCCAACCTCGTCACCATGCCGCATCGCAGCCATGAATGGCCGCAGACGCTGGCGCAATTGCGGCTCGCCTTTTCGGACCGGGACGCCTTTGCGGTGCATGGCCCCGTCCCCGCGCCCTTTGGCGACGAAGGCGCGGCCAATCATATGCGCCTGTGCGACAGCCATGGCGAAGCGGGCGTGGAGATTTTCGTCTATGGCCAGTCCGGTGGCCCCTTCCCCGCCCGCCAACATATTGAGGCAAGCAAGGCCGTCGCGCGTCTGCATCAGCTCGATCCGGGGCGCACATTGTTCGTCATGCAGTCAGAGGAGGCGATCGCGGCGGGCGCCTTCCACAATGACGTGGTGGCCGTCGCCAATGAACATGTCCTTTTCACCCATGAACAGGCTTTTGCGGACAAGGACGTCTTCTACGCCGATCTGCGCGCTTCGCTGCCATCGGTGGAGATCATTGAGGTTCCGGCCAGCGCCGTCAGCCTGTCGGATGCGATCCGCAGCTATATTTTCAACGCGCAACTGGTGACATTGCCGGACGGTGGCATGGCGCTGGTCCTGCCGACAGAGGCGCGTGACATGCCCAATGTGTGGGCATGGCTGGAAGCCATGGTCGCGGGCAATGGCCCCATCCGACGCCTCATTCCCGTCAATGTGCGCCAGTCCATGGCCAATGGCGGCGGCCCGGCCTGCCTGCGGCTGCGCGTGGTGGCCGACCCGGCCAATATCGACCCGCGCTTTCTGGCCGATGAGGCCAGGCTGGACGAAATAGCCCGGATCGTCGATGCCTATTGGCCCGAAGCCATCGCACCCGACGATTTGGCCGATACCCGGTTGATCGCCCGGATCGAGCAATCATGGTTAACGCTTGTTGACCATTTGCGACTTTCAGGCGATCTAATGCCATAGCACGAGTCCAGCCACCGAGTGGGACAGATGGAACGGATCAAACGCCTCTTCACCATCAAGACCAAGTTCGAGGCGTTTCTGGTCATCTACGCTCTGGCGCTTGGCGCGACGGAGCGGGGCCTAGTCTACATGCAGCAATATCCGGGGATGGGCGGGCATTTGCTGGCGCTGGCCTGTACCGGCAGCGTGTTCATGGCGGGCGGGATGTTGCTGGACGCCGTGGATATGCGACGCAGCGCATTCGGCTGACCGCAAACTAGTCCCTTGAAACCGCCGCCTGCGCCATGCAGGAGCGGGCCATGGCTGCAATCATGTTTCAGGGCACGGGTTCGGACGTCGGCAAATCCTTGCTGGTAGCGGGGCTTTGCCGCGCGCTGCTGCACCGGGGCTATAGCGTGCGCCCGTTCAAGCCGCAGAATATGTCGAACAACGCGGCCGTTACCGTGGACGGTGGTGAAATCGGGCGCGCGCAGGCGCTTCAGGCCATCGCCGCCCGAGTCGAGCCGCATACAGACATGAACCCGGTGCTGCTGAAGCCTCAGGCCGATCGCACCTCCCAGCTTATCGTTCACGGCCAGTTGCGTGGCGCGTTGGGTACGGGGAATTTCCGGTCGGCGCGCGGTGAATTGCTCGACGCCGTGCTCACCAGCTATGACCGGCTCAAGACGCAATGCGACATCGTGGTGGTGGAAGGCGCCGGCTCGCCTGCCGAGGTCAATCTGCGGCCGGGTGACATCGCCAATATGGGCTTTGCCCGTGCTGCCAAGCTGCCGGTCATATTGGTTGGCGACATTGACCGGGGCGGCGTGATCGCGGCGATTGCGGGCACAAAGGCGGTGATCGATCCTGCCGATGCGGCGATGATCCGCGGTTTCCTGATCAACAAGTTCCGCGGCGATCCCGCATTGTTCGAAGATGGTTATCGCCATATCGAGCGCCTGACCGGCTGGAGAGGGTTCGGCGTCATTCCCTGGTTGACCGCCGCCGCCCGCCTGCCCAGCGAGGACGCCGTCATACTGGAGCGCGGACAGGCCCGATCCGGCGACCGGCTGATGATCGCCTGTCCGATCCTGCCGCGCATCGCCAATTTCGACGATCTCGATCCGTTGAAACTGGAACCATGCGTGGAAGTCGTGATGGTGCCGCCGGGTCAGCCGATTCCGGCTGAGGCGGCCCTGATCGTCCTGCCGGGATCGAAGGCCACCATTGCCGACCTGCAGGCCGTGCGCGATCAGGGGTGGGACATCGACATTCGCGCGCATCATCGACGCGGGCGGCCGATATTGGGCATTTGCGGCGGCTATCAGATGCTCGGCCGCCTGATCGCGGACCCGGACGGTATCGAGGGGCCTTCCGGCAGTGTCGAGGGACTCGGCCTGCTGGATGTCGAAACGCGGCTTACGCCGGTCAAGACGCTGGAAAGGACCAGTGGGATTGCGCTGGGACATGGCTTTTCCGGCTACGAAATGCATGTGGGCGTCACCAGCGGCGGCGATTGCGCGCGGCCCTTTTCCATGATGGATGACGGGCGGTCGGATGGCGCGTCGGATATGAATGGCACCGTGCTTGGAACCTATGTTCATGGGCTGTTTGCCAGCACCGCTTTTCGCGCCGCCTTTTTGGAGCGATTGGGTGGGACGTCCATGCTGGGCGATTATCAGGCGTCTGTGAACGATGCGCTCGACGCCATCGCCATGCAACTGGAAGACCATGTCGACATGGCGGCCCTGATCGACCTGGCCGTGGCCTGACCGCTTGTTCCAACGCGGCACAGGACAGCCGCCTATGCTGATTGGTATATTTACCGGAAATCGCCAAAATATTATACTTGAGCCACAGGGTATAGGACGAAGAGTATAGCCTGATATTTCGGGGCATGGGGGGCGCTTATGTTGCTTGACCTGCAAGTACCGGCAGCCCCGATGAAAGCGGCCCTGGCATCATGCAGGCGGCATTTCCTGTCTTCCCTGATATTCAGCGCGCTGATGAACCTGCTCTACATTGGGCCGGTACTGTACATGTTGCAGGTCTACGACCGCGTCGTTGCCGGACAGGGACGGCTGACCCTGCTCTTTCTGACGATCATCATTGCGGTGGTCATCGGCACCCTGTCTCTGCTGGAACAGGTCCGGTCCCGTCTTCTGGTGCGGGCGAGCGTCCGGCTGGACCGCCAGTTGGCCGGGCTTCTGCTCGACACGACGCTGAACGGACGCGGATCGACCGGGGAGGCGATGAACAAGCAGGTCCTGCGGGAGTTCGACACGCTGCGACAGGCGCTGACCGGGCCAACAATCTTGTCGATCTTCGATTTTCCTTGGACCCCTGTCTACGTCATCGTCTGCTTCCTGATCCATCCCGCCATTGCCGCTTTGGCGCTGGTTGGCGGCGCTGCCCTGCTCTACATCGCGCGTCTCAATGAAAAACACACCAACGGGCCATTGAAGCAGGCGAACGAAGCCGCGAACAAGGCCTATGTCAGTCAGGAACAGACGCTGGCCGGTGCTGAGGTGATCCGGGCGCTCGGTATGCGGCACGCTCTGGTGCGCCGCCATCTGCTCGAACGCCAGACGATGCTGACCCTGCAGGCGAACGCCAGTTTCGCGGGCGGCCATTATGTCGCGATCAGCAAGTTCATCCGCCTGATCCTGCAATCGCTGGCTCTGGGGCTTGGCGCCTGGCTGGCGATCAACAACCAGATTTCGGCCGGCGCGATCTTTGCCTCGTCCTTCCTTGTCGGGCGCGCGCTGTCGCCCATCGACCAGTTGCTGAGCGCATGGCGCAGCGTCGTCCATGCCCGGGCGAGCTATGGAACGCTGAATGACCTGCTGGAAGCGCGAGAGGCGGATATTGCCCTCACCCGCCTCCCACCGCCCAAGGGGCATATCGCCGTCGAGCATCTGACCCATTTCATCCCCGGTCAGGAGCATGCCGTATTGGGGGATGTCAGCTTCACCGTGGAACCGGGCGAAGTCGTCGCCATCGTCGGCCCCAGCGGCGCCGGCAAGTCGACCCTGCTGCGGATGTTGTCGGGCGCGGCACGGCCCTTGCGCGGATCGATCCGCTATGACGGCGCGAACATTCAGGACTGGGATACCGAACGGCTGGCGCCATTTGTCGGCTATCTGCCCCAGGATACTTCGCTGTTCGCCGGAACGGTCAAGGAAAACATCGCGCGGTTCCAAAACTTCCTGTCCAGTGAAGACGATGCCATCGACAAAGCCGTCATTGAGGCAGGGCGGCTCAGCGGCGCGCATGATATGATCCTGCATCTGCCGGGCGGCTATAATCGGATGCTTGGCTGGGGCGGGCGTGGGCTTTCCGCCGGGCAGGCCCAGCGCGTGGGATTGGCGCGCGCGCTCTATGGCGCGCCGCCCATGGTCTTTCTGGACGAGCCCAATGCGCATCTGGACGCCGAGGGCGAAGTGCGGCTGGTGGCGACGCTGGAC
Organism: Sphingobium sp. EM0848; assembly: GCF_013375555.1. Lineage (NCBI taxonomy): Bacteria > Pseudomonadati > Pseudomonadota > Alphaproteobacteria > Sphingomonadales > Sphingobiaceae > Sphingobium > Sphingobium sp. EM0848. The sequence continues at coordinate 1,217,446 of NZ_JABXWB010000001.1, read as the reverse complement.
GATCTCAAGAAGAGAAAAGCCTCCGTCATCATCGTCGCGCATCGCATGGGCATATTGGGCGTCGTCGACAAGATCATGGTGATGCGCGACGGACGGCTGGAAACCTTTGGATCACGCGATGATGTTCTGGGGCGGCTGAAGGCAATTCAGTCGGAGGAGCAACCCACGGCACAGACGGCGGAGGGCTAAGGCGCCATGGGAGACGTTCAGCTCAGCGATGCCAGCGGCGCCATCCAGATCACGCGTCCGGGAGGCTATGAGAGTCCGCAGATCGACGACCGGCCCGATCGTGACATGCGGGTGGGCATCATCATCGCGGTCCTGTTCTTCGTCGTCTTCCTGGGCTGGGCGGCCTTCGCCCATCTGGACGCGGCGGCCTATGCGGGCGGCCGGCTCACCGTGCTGGGGCAGCGGCAGGCGGTCCAGCATCGTGACGGCGGCGTGGTCGGTGCGATCTTCGTCAAGGAAGGGCAGCATGTCCGGCAGGGCCAGACGCTGATAGAGTTGGCAGGGGCCGATGTGCGGGCGCAGGCGCGCATGTACGGCGCGCAGTTGATTGAACTGAAAGCCCAGCGCGCCCGGTTGATCGCCGAACAACTGGGGGCAAGCCATGTCGAATGGCCCGCCGATTTCACCACGCTTCAGGGAGAGGAAAAGAAGGACGCGGAGGAGGCGATCAAGCTTCAGACCACCCAGTTCAACGCACGTTCCTCCGTCCTGACCGCCCAAACCGGGGTCTTGCACCAGCAGGCCAGCCAGGTGCAGGAAACGGCGCGCGGCTACAGGTCGCAACTGGCGGCCTCAGCGGAACAGGAGCGGCTGATCGGCGAGGAACTGGACAGCCTGCACGATGTGGCGGAGAAAGGCTTCGTGTCCAAGTCGCGCATCCGTTCGCTGGAGCGTGCGCGCGCCGACCTACAGGGGCAGCAAGGGCAATTTTCGGCAAGCATCGCCCGTTCCGGCGCCGAAGCCGGGGAAAATCGCCTGAAAGCGCTGGAAGCGGAAAAGGCCTATAAGGAACGCGCCGCGTCCGAATTGCGCGACGTGGAATTTTCGTTGAACGAGGTTGCGCCGAAATATCGCGCAGCCAAGGACCAGCTTGCACGGCTGGAGATCCGCGCGCCCGCAACCGGCACCATCGTTGGACTGAACGTCTTCACCGTTGGCGGCGTGATCGCGGCGGGTCAGAAGCTGATGGACATCGTGCCGGATCATGCCGGCCTCGTCATCGAATCCCAAATCGCACCCGACGATATCGATGATCTGAAAGTGGGCCAGAATGCCCAGATCCGCTTCAACAGTCTGCATGAACGCGACTTGCCGATCATGGACGGACGGATCACCCGGCTTTCCGCGGACAGTTTTCAGGACGAAAAGACGGGCAAGTCCTATTATACGGCGGAGGTTACCGTACCGTCGAAGGAACTGGACGAGATCCGGAGCAGGCGCGGGCAGGATTTCAACCTGAAAGCCGGAATGCCCGTCCAGGTGCTGGTGCCGCTGCATTCCCGAACAGCGCTGCAATATGCGCTGGAGCCGCTCACCCAGTCGCTATGGCTTTCCTTCCGGGAACATTGATCATTGCAGTTCGGAAAATCGCGCCTGCGCACCGAGCGCGGAGTAGATGTGCCGATATTCCGCGATGATGGCGCTGCGGTCATAATCCTTCACGACCCGGTCGCGCAGCGCTTCGCCCATGGCGCGGCGTAGCGATGGCGCGCGCAGCAGGCGGACGATGGCGGCCGCCGTTCCTTCCGGATTGACCAGTTCGGTAACGATCCCGCCGGGCCGGTCGACGGTCGGCGAACGTCCCTCGATCATTTCCCGGCAACTGCCCACGTCAGGCGCGACCACAGGCACTCCGCAGGCTCCCCCTTCCAATATCACCAGAGGCTGCGCCTCCGACAGGCTGGTGAGGACGAGCAGGTCGATACGCGCCAGCCATTCGGCGACGTTGACGCGACCGGCGAATTGCACGGCATTGCCGATGCCCAGTTCCTTGACCAGTGCCTCGCAATCGGCGGCATAATCGGGGTCCTCGTCCAAGGGCCCCAATATGGCGAAGCGCACCTCCGGCATTTCCGACAGGACGAATCCGGCGGCTCTTATGAAGGTCTTCACATCCTTGATCGGCACCACCCGCCCGATCAGCGCCACCAGCGGGCGCGCAGGGTCACTCCGGCGCTCAACATGCGCGAAACGCCCCGCATCGATGCCGTTGGGAATGACCCGAAGCCGGTCCTGCCGGGCGCCGAGCCGCCTCTGCGTCCGGTTATTGGCCCCGTAAAGCGCGATAATCGGGTCGCAGGCATCGTAGCAGGCACGCGTATAGGTCTGGAACACGGCCAGCCACAGATCGCGCAGATCATGCCCCTCCCTGTCGAGTGTCAGGCCCGTCTCGATCTGATCGCCGATCCAGTCGGCCATCATGATCTCTATCTGCCGTTCCAGCATGTAGATGCCATGTTCGGTGATGAAGGCGGGCTGGCCGGTTTCATAGGCCGCCCGCGCCGCCAGAAGCCCTGCAAAGCCCGTGGAAATGGTGTGATACACCTTGGCCTTCGGCAAAGGCGCCAGCAGCATCTTGAGCAAACCGCCCAGAAGAACCCGCATCGCCCAGAAGAAATGATGGAAGGATGCGGAACGGAAGGCCGTATCGTAATATTGGATGAAAAGGTCGAATATTTCGGGATTGGACAGCAGATCGCCCGCCGCCGGAGTCGGTTGCAATCCTTCGATCTCGTGCCGCAGCGCGATCAGTTCATCCTTCCCCCCCTTCGACAGGAAGCCCAGCAGCAAACGGCCGATCCGCTTCATCTGCGGCGCCGGGTAACGGCGCGGCAGGCAGGGTTCGATCAGCAACGGAACCTCGACCACCTCCACCACATTGGGCGGCGGCTCCACGCGCCAGGGCTGTCGGTTCGATCCAGCCTTGATGGCCACCAGGGAGAAACGCACATCCGGCATGGAAAGGATCAGGTCCTGCAGCCAGCTTGATACGCCGCCAACGACGAAGGGATAGGCCCCTTCGACGATCAGGCATACGTCGCTGTCTCCATGGTCTGGCATCAGCGTGACAACTCCACGCTTGAAATATGATTGGGCCTAGGCTGCGCCGCGTGCTGCTGCTCCATCGCCCGCCTGACCTGCGCGCGCGCCGCACGCAGCGCGCGACGGCGAATGTCCGGCTTGATCAGTTGATCCGCAATCTCGTCCAGCTTACGCCCGGCATCCTGACAGAGGCGCAGGCGCTGGGACTGAGGGAGAAGCTGGTTGAAGCAGCCATGGTCCGCCAGCAACATGGCCAGCGCATAGCGGTCGTCCAGATTTTGGCTGGGTGCGATGCGCGCCTGCAATTCTCCGCTTTGTTGAGCCAGATTATAGCTGACTTGTGCGGCGGCGGCGGCGGCCAGCGCACGGATGGTCTGATCCTCGTCCGACAGGGCCATGACGATCAGGGGAGAAAGGCGCGGCTCGAAGGATGTCACCACCGTTTCCAGCGCCTTGTACCGGGCCGGAAGATCGCCATGACACAGGACCGTCGCCAGCGATCCCACTTCGTCGCAATCGGGATAGCGCACCCGTTCATCCAGAATCCGGCCCAGCCGCTCGACCGGAGAGATGCTGTTGCCGGTTCGGCGGATACGCACATTATCGTACACGATCTGCCTTTTGCCGCGGCCACTGGCCGCTAACGGCGCCACCAACAGGCAAAACAGCATGCCCGGCGGCCCCATCGCCGCGCCGATCGGCAAAGCCAAGGATTGCAGCGTGGTTGCGCGGCGCAGCCGGGGCATTATGAACAACAGGGTCGCGATGGTGAGGCCCAGATGAGCGGGCGCAAACCAGTAAATGGCGGTCGGGCCTGCCAGCAGCGCCCGGACAAGCAGGAGGAGTTCGATGATCGAGCCAAGGGCAAGCGGCGGGATCAAGCGACCTTCCCCTCCGGCACTTGCCATTTGGCGGCAAAGGCGGGGTCGCGACCGAACAGGGCGCCGCTCTTGCCGAGAAGGTCGGCGACGTGCAGCAGTTGCGCCATATAGGCTTGGGTGATCCTGATCCCGGTGAGGCCATGGATGATGATGATCCCCGCCAGTTGCTCACCAGGGCCGATCACCGGCAAGGCGATGGACCCGATCTGCGCCATCATGGCCTGATCGGCAGGGTCGTTGCCCTGCACCACCCTGGGCCCGGCGAGCATGGCCTGAACCAGAACCGACTTGGTCAGATCGGACGGCTGGCCCGATGTCTTCCTGCCGCCGAAGCGCGCCACGACCTGGTTCCCGCGCACATCATAATAGGTGAAGTCCTCCGTCTGAGCGGCGAGCGCGATCATGCGCGCAATCGCATCGATCTGCCGTTCCGGGTCGGGTTCGGAAAGGCCAAGGCCGGCGGCTATCGCATGCACGACCGTCCGCTGTTCCGTCGCGATCCGCACCTGAAGCCGGCGATTGATATCGGTGAGGCGGGCGACCACATCCGCCATCTTCTTCCAGTTGCGATCCATCGCCTGCTGCTGCCGTTGCTGGTCCGCAATGCGATTGCGCCGATTGGCCGTCACCTCACCGACGATCAGCGCCGTCACCATCCACAGCATGGGCTGGATCGACATACGCAATTGCTGTTCCAGATGATCCGCCGGTCCCGACCAGACGGTCGACCAGCTCAGCCAGATCGCCGAAGCGATAACGCCCGCCAGCAATCCCATGCCCGTGCCATAGGCGGTCGCCATGACCAGCACCGGCAGCCAATAGGGATTGGGGTTGAGATTGGAAAAGGCGTCGCCGGACAAAAGCCCCTTGTCGATCGCTGCCAAGATTCCGAACAGGACCAGCATTTCGACGCATTGGAGAAGGACGGGCTGCTCTTTCCGCATCAATGCCTCCCAAGATAGCGCGTCAGCGCTATGCGGAAATAAAGCTGCCGCCCCGAAATGCCGGGGCGGCTGATCGAACTCACACCGCCGCTTGCCTGAAGGCGCCAGCCGTCGCTCAGCCGTCCCGTGGCGCTGATGTTGGCGGTTGGACCATTGGTCTTGCCCTTCCGATCGAAGGTCCAGCCAGCCGCCCCGGTCAATTGCCAGCGGGTCCAGGACATGCCTGATATCAACTGAAAACTGTGGTTTTCCCGGTCGCTCAGCGGGATATAGGCAAGATTATTGGGCCTTATATCCGTGCGGTCGACATATTCGGCATCCAGCCGGTAGCTGAAGGCCAGCGACGGCTTGCCCCGGCGGAGCAGATAGTCAAAGCCCCCCGCCACCGTGAAACTGGTGGTGCGGGCGCCCGTGCCTTTCAGGCCATAGCCGTTCCAGGCGCCATCGGCCTGCACCACCAGTTCCGGCGTCAGCCTGATCGTGCCGCCCAGTCCGGCCCGGCTGATATGGCCTCCAAAGGTTGATTGTTCGGGGGTTGCGAGATCCGGCAGATGATAGGCCAGCACCAGCCGCCCTTGCCTTTCCGGCGGCCCCGCGAACAGACGCAACCCCGCGCCCGCGACCTTTTCGTCAAGCTGGGCGCTGCCCTGCAATTCCAGCCGGGAGACGGCCCCCAGATTGAGCGTCGCAAAAAGGTCGCCAATGGTCGAGTACGAGGTGCGGTTGCTCAATATGCCCGTCGGGCCATAGACCGTATCGGCTTCCGACCGGAACCAGCGCAAGCCCGCCCCCGCCGAAATTTGTGGGTTGAGCGGGATCATCGCATTGAGGTCGCCTTCCGCCTGCCAGAAAACCTTGCCTCCGCGCGCCGTTGCCGCCGCCGCGACATTGCCGCCGGATTCCGCCAGGGTCTGACGCGCGAAGGGATCATCCGCCGCCAGATTGCGGTAACGGCCTGCCCCCAGTGCAAGCGCACCTTCCGCAATTTCCATGTCCGCCAGCAGGCGTTGAAGGCGCTTATCATCGGGATGCGCGACCGCCAGCGGCGCGAGCCGCCGCCGGGCCAGATCGGGATAGCCCGCCGCGGCATCGGCCTGCGCACGGGCGATGGTGAGTTCCATGTCTATGTCGGGCATTGGCGGCTGGCTGGCGATCGTGGGCGCCGGCGTGGCTTCTGGCTCGGGAACGAAGCGGACGTGGAGATCGCGCCCGTCCGCTCTTGCCTCCAATCGACGTCCACTGGCGGCGCGAAGCAGCAGGCTGTTGTCGTTCCAGCGCAGATCGGCAAGGTCGTCACCCGCGGTCCTGGCAAAATCCTTCAGCGTCTCATCGGCTATCGGCCGGTCGAAGCGGACCACCAGTTCATAGCCGCTATTTTCCAGTTGCAGATGAACATCGTCGCGCCAATGCAAGTCGACGGTCTTCTCGTCGGCTGACACCGACACGCCGGTATCGGTCGGTAGCGCTGCAGTTAAAAACGGCAGCGGCGGCGCTGAAAACAGAAGGGCCGCGACCAGTGGCGTCATGGTTGCAATACCTTCCTCGCCCGTCCCGGATTGCCGGACGCGATAAGCAATTGGGAGAGCATGATGTTGAGCCTCCGGTCATTGGGCGATGCCCTGCGCAGCATTTCGACCATCGCCATGGCGTCGGACGTGCGACCCAGCCTGTTCAGCAGCTGGGCCTGCTCGATGGACGGCGGCGTGACGGTCAACAGCCGCTCCAGCCAAGGTCGGGCCGCAGCATCGCCTTTCAACTTGCTTTGCGCATCAGCCATCAGGCGCAATGCCGCCCGGTCGTCAGGCCGGTCCCGCAAATAGCCCTGGAGTTGTGTTACAGTCTCCGCCGCATCGCCCCTGTCCCAGCCGTTCCAGGCAAGGTTCAGGCGATCGGAAGGTTCCGCTTGTCCTGCAGCGATGCGGGCGCGGGCAAGGGAGAGCGCATAGCGCCCTGCCCGGTCGGTTGGAACGACAGCGGTGGCGGCGGCCTTCAGTTGCGCGGCGGAAAGCTGGCGTCCGTCCAGCAGCCCGTCCAGCGCCCGCGCCGCCGCTGCACGATCCCGCGCGGCATTGGCGAGCGCGATGCGCTGGACCAGCATGTCACTGCTGTCCGCTGACGGACGGGATTCCAGAAAAGCAAGCGCCTTGGCGGGCTGTTCCCGCTCGACATAGGCGGGCAGCCAGTGCGGGTCCGCCGCTGCGCGCGAACGCAGCCAGTCCAGATCCTCCCCAGCCGGGCGTGGTCCCATCAGATAGAGCATCCGGGCGGAAGATTTGTCATTCCCTGCACCGTTGGCCGACTGTTGCCGCAGCAATGCGATGGCGTCGGGACGAAAACCCTTTTCCAGCAATCTCTGGGCAATGGCTGGACGGTCGGCGCCGCTGGCCGATGCCTGTTCCAGCAAATATTGGCGCATCGCCTGCGGCTTGCCCGACGCCATGATGATGCTTTCCCGCGCGGCATCACGGCCTGAGGGCAGAAGCGCAGCGTAGCGGAGCGCCGATCCGGTATCCCCCGACTTCTGTGCCAGCGTCATGGCGAGCCAGGGGTTGCCGGCCCGCCAGCCGGGCGTCCCCGCCCGGTCGATACGGGAAATGAGATCGTAGCGCTGCGCCGTATTCGCCCAGGACGCCAGATCCAGTGCCTGAGACTGGCTGAGCCGCGGGATCGCCCCATGTTCGGCGGCGGTGATCAGCATGTCCGGCGTGGCAAGGGCGTAGGCCGCCTCCACCACATCCTGCGGTGGTGCGCTTCTGGGGGTCATGGCTGCGGTGCGCAGCAGATCGGCCGCGCCCTGCGCATCGCCGGTCTTGCGATGCAGGTCGAAACGCAGTCGCCAAACAGCGGGCGCGGCGCGATCCGGCCGGCTTTCCAGAAAGGCCAGGGCGACATCGGGTCGGCCACTCGCCATGATGTCATAGCTGATCCGGTCGGTGGCGACCGGCGCGCCGCCCTTCGCAAGCGCGTCGGCCATGGCGGAAAGCGTCGAGGCGCTCGCCGTGGCGGTCGATGCCGCCATCAGGCGCTGAAGATCGGGTACGGCGAGCCGCTTTCCCTGTGTAAAGCGCTGCATCAACTGTGCATTGCTGGGCGGTGGCGTGGGGATGGCGACGGGGGGCGGAGAAAAAGTGCCCCGGCGAATGGCGTCGGCGATCTGCCAATGATTGGGTATCAGCAGGGCGGTGGTGGCAAGCAGCAGGCCCCCTCCTACTATCGGACCGAAAAAGGCCATGTTCGGATTGCGCAGCGCTTGGATGTTCATGACAGAGGCTCCGGAATGAGCCGGTCGAGGGCCAGGGTGGACACATAAGGCTGGAATCCGGCGGCGCGTTCGCGCGCATAAAGGCTGGCGACGGTCGCCTTGTCCTGCGGGTCCCAATAATCGAGCGTGGCGAGCGTCAGGCGCGGATTGACCTGCCGCGCGGCCAGTAGGTGCCCGGCCTGCCATGCCCAATCGTCGGCAGAGGTCATTTCATAATGCCCGTTCGCGAAATTCCAGCGGGACGCCATGGCTTCGGCCAGCACCAGATCGATCTGGGTGGCCACCGCCGGCAGCAGCGCATAACCCCGGTTCATCATGATCGTGATGGCGGGAAAGCGCTTGCGGATGGCTTCGACCAGCCCGGCGGCCCCGGCAATCATGCCCTTGTTCCGTTTGGCGTCTTGCCGCTCCATGGCCTCTGCATTGTCGAGCGTGTCCATGAAAATGCCATCATAGCCCTTCTGCAAGATGTCGGGGATGAGGCGGTCGAGCACCATCTTCGTCCACGCCGGATCGCGCAGGTCGACCAGGCGGGCATCGGGCCAGTTGGGATTGGGCTGGCGCAGGGCGCCCGCTTTTTCCAGTTCCGCGATGAAAGGCCGGTCGGCATGGACTTCGCCCAGGCTGATATAGCCGAGCAGGCGGCTGCCCTTCCCCCTGAGCGGAGCGATGGGGCGCGGGAAATCGGGTTCCAGCACCAGCAACTCATATCGCCGGGCTGTGGCAGGGTCCGTGGTTCCGCCATAATCGACGCCCCAGGCCTCCGCACTATCGGTTTCGGGAAGGGCGCGCGCAGACAGTCCGAAGACCATCAGCGACAGGGCGAACAGATCGCGGCGGCGGAAAGCAGGGTTCATGGCCAGAACCTCGCATTGCCGACGACTGCCGGGTTGTTGCCCACGAACAGCAGATAGGTGAGATTGCCGGTCGCCTGCGCCACCAGCGCCACTGCGAGCGACGCCGCCGTGACGGCGCCGACCAGATAGCCGAAACCGAAACCTGCAAAGCCGATATTGCGAAACAGCAATGTTGTGATGGCACTGGCGATCAGGAAACTGCCCCATATGGCGACGATCCGCCCCGACAGGTCGTAATAGGACAGGATGATGCTCATCTGGATCGCGACGAGGTGGAACACCACGCCCAGCGCCGTCAGGCGGAAGCCGAATATGCCGCGTGCATTGAGGTCCAGCAGGCGGACGATCTCCGGCGCCAGCACCCAGCAGAAACTTGCCAATATCGCCTGTTCGACCATCAACAGGCGCAGGTCGAGCCGGATCGTCCTGCCGATCTTCCGCCGTGCCTTTTCGATCCGGTGCCGGTTGGCGGTGCCCATGCACTGCGTCATCAGATCGGCGAAGGCGCGATCGAAACGGGTCTCGGTCGTGACAAGGATCAGCGTCAGACCGGGGATCATGGTCAGCAGGCCAAGGAAGCTCGCCTGGTCGTTGATCGGATTGACCCGCAGGGCGCCCACGGCCTGCACGCTGCCCGGCGCCCACCAGAGCAGCCATTTGTCGATCCAGATGGCCAATGCATTGGTCAGGCCCGCGGCGCCCAACGCGATCATGCCGGGTGTCCGGGTGAACCCGCTGAACTGCCAGAGCGGATGGCCCGGAAAATCCTCCCTGATGGCGGCTATCATCAGCGCCAGCGTCACGATCAGTCCGGCGGCAATGGCGGCGAGTACCGCTTCAGGAGCAGTCGGCCGGATCAGGAAAAGCGCGATGGTCGTCATTGCAATGCCGGAGATATAGGCAAGGAAGATCGGCCGATGACGCCATGTCGCATGAAGGAAGGGACTGGCGATCCAGATTTGCGCGAACAGCGTGAGGATCGCGGTCGCCAGCAGGAACTGGTCCGGGCGCATCGCGCCGGCAAAGCCGAAGAGCATATTGCCCGCGATCAGTGCGGCAAGGGTGGCGAAGACAAGCGCCACCATCAATATCGACGGAATCGCGTCGCGTTCCCCAAGATAGAGGCGATCCGACGCCAGACGCGTCACGATCATCGCCAGCGGCGCGGTGATGACGGTGGAAATACCGAAGGCATAGACCAGGCTGGTCTGGACGATCACATGGTCGGCCGGCAGCATGACGGTCCGGGTCCATTGCTGGAGCAGGAAGATGGCGCAGGCGGTCATCAGCCACGGTCCGGAACTGATGACCGCCCCGTGGATGGCGGCACTGGCGATGCCGCCCAGGCCATCCTCCCGGGCTATCCGATCCAGTCTGAAACCGATGCCGGCCATTCCCCGCCCTCTCGGTGCTAAAGAATGAAATCGCTCGCGGTCAGAGTGTGAACCCCGATCAGCTTGATCGCCATTTCAATCGTCGCCGGATTATTATCCGTATTCGCTTCGACAAAAGTATCCGTGCCGTTCGAATAGACATGGACCTGTCCCGGTGCGGTAAAGGCCGCACCGCCGATGAAGGCGAAGTGCTGGCTGCCGATCAGCACCGTATTGCCGTCGATGCTGGACAGGTCGATCTTGTCGGTCCCCTCCTGGAAATCCGTGATCTGGTCCATGGCAAGCGGCGTGCTGTTGCCCGTCGCATTGTAGATGAACACATCGGCACCCGAACCGCCGGTCAATATGTCAGCGCCCGCGCCGCCGGTGATGCGGTCATTGCCCGCGCCACCGTCAATGATGTCGTTGCCGCCATTGCCGACCAGCGTGTCGTTGCCGCCATTGCCGATCAGCGTGTCGTTCCCGGCCGCTCCCCTCAACGTGTCTTCCTCGCCAGTGCCGGTCAGCGTCGACCCGCCACTTGCCGCGGTCAACGAAACGCCGGTGACGTTGGTGATGACGACGGTCAGGTTCTGGTAATCCTGCGCGCCCAGGCTGTCTGTTGCCAGCACCTGCACCTGATAGCGGCCATCAAGGTTGGAGTCGGTGGGATTCTCGAAATCAGGAGCCGTCTTGAAGGTCAGGACGCCCGACTGCGGATCGATGTTGAAGAGCGTCCCGTCGACGGCCGATCCCAAGGAATAGGTGACGGTCTGACCGATATTGATATCGGTTGCGTGGACGGTCGTCACCAACGTCCCGTTTTCCGGTATTCTGATTGTGGCCGTCGCACCCCCACCATTGGTGATGATGATCGGCGGTGCATTGAGAATTGTCACGGTCACGGCGACGGCCTGATCGTCGTAGAAGGTCCCGTCAGACGCCCGTACCGTCACATTGTAGACATTGTCCTTCCCGACGTCGGTCGGCAGCAGATAATTGGGCGTATTCACGAAGTTGAGCTGCCCGGTCGACGCGTTGATCGTGAATTTGCTGGCGTCCGCTCCACCGGAGATGGAATAGACCAGCGTCGTATTCGCATCCTGATCGATCGCGGTCACCTTCATCACCTGTTTCGTGCCGCTGGAAACGGAAATGGCCGCCGTGTCGCCGCCGCCGCCCGAGGTGATGACCGGCGCGAATTCGTTCACGTTGGTGACGGTCACGTTGATGGCCTGATCGTCGAACAGGACGCCATCGGAAGCCCGGACAGTGAGGCTGTAGACATTGTTTCCGTTCGCGTCTGCCGGCGCTTCGAAATTGGGCGGAGCCAGGAAGTTGAGCGCTCCTGTCGACGGGTCGATCGCGAATGCTGCCCGATCCGGCCCGCCAACGATGGAATAGACCAGCGTCGTTCCCGCATCGGGATCGGTCGCCTGCACGGTCGTCACGGCGGTCGTGTTTTCGGGCACGGAAATTGCCGCCGATGCCCCGCCCCCATTGGAGGTGATGACCGGCGCCTCATTCACATTGGTGACGGTGACGGCAATGGTCTGTTCGTCAAACAGATAGCCGTCGGAAGCGCGGACAGTCACGTCATAGACGTTATTCTGGCCCACATCGGTCGGCGCCTCGAAATTGGGTGCGCTGACGAAGGAAAGGGCGCCTGTCGTGCTGTTGATCGCGAACTTGCTGGCGTCCGCACCGCCGGAGATGGAATAGGCGATCACGGTTCCAAGATCCGCATCGGTCGCGGTCACGGTCGTAACCGTCGTGCTGTTTTCCGGAATGGAGAGCGACGCGCTTGCGCCGCCGCCATTGGACGTGATCACAGGCGGATATCCGGTTTCCAGCGTGACATTGTGCAAACCGTTACTGCCGACATCCAGCGTCACGATATCGCCAACCTGGCTGACCAGCGTAGCGCCGCTGACTATGACGCCCTTGGTGCCGGGATTGGCGATATCGATGACGACCTGCCCTTCGCCCTGAAGAGAGAAAGCGAGATTATGGCCGTCGCCCGTGAGGCTCATCAACACGGACCGCATCGGCAGGTCGGTGATGTGGGTCACATCGTCGGCGGCCGCGCCCATGGTGATGGTGAAGGTGCCGCCGCTCTGGGGCAGGAACACCTTGCTGCTGTTATAGGCGTACCAGCCATTCACATTCTGGATGACTAGCGAACCCTGCCGGTCGACGTCGAGCGAGAGATTGCCGAGATTGGAGCCGGTGACGGTGGCGGTGATGGTGTTGCCGTTCACGCTGGTGGTCACCTTCGCCGCGTTCAGCGCCATCATGCGCTGGGCAAGGTCGTCCATCGTGACGAATTCCATGTTATCCGCCGCGGCCCGTGCAATCCATTGCGTGAACATATCGGTGGAATATGGGCTGGCCGCGCCCGTCCCGCTCGTGTCCCATGCCGCCGCGCCATAGTCGTGGAACGGCCATACGATCACTGGCGTGTCCGCATTGGCGATGATCTTGTTATATTCCGCTGCCCATTCAGCCTCCGCCGCCGTCAAGCCCAGTTTCTGGAATTCGATCAGGGTGAAGTCGAAAACGGTATTGGGCGCGAAATAGATTTTGCTCTGGTCGTTGGGGGTCAGATAACCAAAGGCATTGGGATAACCCGCCCCCTGCCCTGCATAGCCGCCCGTCAGATAGGTGGAGGCATATTGCATGATGGCTTCGGACGTGGCCAATGTCTCCGGCATACCCGGAACCGCGATGCCCTGAATGGGTCCCACGCCCACGGTGGCGAGTTGCTGGTTCAGGACCGTCGTGCTTTGACCGAATTCGAACTGAAGCTGGGCAGCCGTTAGTGTATTCGTATCTTCCGGATGAGTATAGCTATGGTTGCCAATCTCACTGCCAAGCGCAGCTATAGCCTGATAATAGGGTAGAGAGACATTCCAGTTCGTCGTCTGGTCGGGCGGGTTATTGCCGATATTGACGAAGAAGCTACCGACGAAATCATATTGGCTTTTCCACTGGGTCAGGATCGGCAGCAGCTTGTTGTATATGCCGCCGTTAACATCGAAGGTTTCCTGGCTCTGGTCCATGTCGATACGCGCCGCGACAATGCCCGCGTCGCGCGACAGGTGCAGGCCGACAGACATGCTGGTGCCGTTGACGGCATAATCGATCGCCTTTTGCAGCATATTGGCATCCGCCATGACGCCATCGCTGGAAAAGAGGACGTTGCGCGCGCCGGTCTGCGTCGCCAGTGCAGCAGCATAGCTGGTCGTGCCATTGATGGTTTCGGTGGCGATCTGCTGCCCGGTGCCGCTGACGCTGGCAAAGGCATTCCAGCCGACATTGGTGTAATTATTGACCACCTGGCCGTTGGTGTAGCCGGTGAGGACAGTCTGAGTGGGGTCCGTCGCCGTGATCGTGACATTGCCCGTGCCGCCGGTCACGCGCGTCGCATCGAACAATGTTTTCATCTGGGCATAGGGATCGCCCGCCAACGGATTATTATTGGCGTCGTCCGTCATGAACTCGCCCGAGGCGATCAGGCTGACGCCGAACAGCTTGCTGGCCTCTTGCAAGGTGTGACTGATCGCCTCCACCTGATCGGCCTGCACATTGCGAAAGTCAGGAAAGACCAACGCCTTATATTGTGCCAGTTTGCTGAGGTTCGTCAGATCGGATTCGGTCAATATGTCATAGGCGATTCCGGCCTGCTGGGCCTGCGCCTGCACCGACATGAAGAGTTGGGAATAGGCGGACTGGCTGAAGAAGTTGGCAGCCGTTGTCGCGGAGTAGACGATGCCGATACGTTGTTCTGTAGCGGACGGAGCCGTACTCTGATTATATACGGCGAATTCCTGCCCGGAAAAATAATTGGTCGGCAGATAAGCCTGATTGTTGAAATTATAGGCGGTGTACATCACCTGAGGACTGCCGACGAGCGAGGCGGGCAGGCGAAATTCCACTGTCGTCTTGTCCGCCGACCATGCCTCCTGCAGATTGGCCTGGACCAGGGTCGGTGTCGTGCTCCCCGCCGCATATTGATAGAGGCTGAACTGACCGTTGGCATCGACGGCGATACTATATTCCGCGCCGATCGTGGATCCGAAGACCTGATAGCCGGTTGCCGCCTTTCCGTCGGTGTTCAGCCAGATGGTCGTTCCCGTGCCGATCGCCACAGGGGCGCTCAAAGCGAAGACGAAATCGCCATTATTGATCGTGGAATAAACCTGATAGCCGGAAATGCTGTTGTCATCGACCCGGTCAGTGCTGAACCAGTCGCTGAGAGAGCCGTCCAACGTGATGTTGTGTCCCAAATACATGACAAATCCCCAAACTTATGGATCCGAAAATCACTTCATAAGTTTGCGACCGAATATCTTTTGGGTTTTTCAGTAAAAATCTGTCAATCGTATGATCATGACATGAAAAGTCAGCCCTCAATGCAGGCGTCTGCGCAGGCAAACACCGTCTGGTCCATTCCAGCATTATCTGCGTCAATGAGGCTGTGTCAGGGTATAAACATTATTCTGATCAAACACCCCTGCGGTTCCGAAGGTCGGGTATTCCGCATATGGCGACAGTCACACCGCGCAATCTAATGGGGCGACTCGGTTTTTAGAAGTTTTTACCCATGGTTAATGTTCTGTTAGGCATGTTCCAATGTCAACTTTAATGAAAAGATATCCACAAAAAAAGTCTCAAAAAGGGCCAATATCTCCTATCCATAAAGTATAACGACTTATGATTTATGACATATGATCTATATCCATAGCTATATCTTCGTGCCTATTATTTTCCGTTATAAGGATGATAGCTTCGACCGCTCGTCCCGCTTACGGGCCGTTTCGCTGATTCAGGATCGATGTTCCGAAAGAAGGGACGATGATTGTGTTTCCGGCGCACAAAAAACTCTCGCAAATCAGCGCCTTTGTCATGGCGACGCTGATGCTGGCCGCATGCGGCGGCGGCAATGGGAACAGCAGTTCGCCCACGCCGACTCCGACACCGGCGCCAACCCCTTCGCCATCACCCACGCCTTCGCCCACGCCGACCCCGACACCCACGCCGTTGTCCAGTTGGGACTGGATATTGCAAAGCCAGGGACTACCGGCGACGCCGCCCTCCGTCGCCTATCTGGACGTTGACGGCTTCGACACTCCAGCCAGCTATGTGGCGCTCGCCAAGGCTGCGGGCACGAAGACAATCTGCTATCTCGACATTGGATCGGCGGAGAGCAACCGTTCGGACTATGCCAGCCTGGCCGCCATTTCCGGGCTGTTGGGCAATAGTTATCCGGGTTTCCCTGGAGAGCGCTATATCGATATCCGCCGCTATCCCGAATTTATCCAGATCATGGACGACCGTTTGCGCATGTGCCGTGACAAGGGATTCGATTATGTCGAGTTCGACGTGATGGATTCCTTTGAGGATGGCGCGTCAACCACCGGCTTCCCGCTGACCGAGCAGAATATGATCGACTATGTCACCGCCCTGTCGAGCCGGGCGCGGGGCTATGGGTTGAAACCAGTGCAAAAGAACACCGGCGGATCAGCGACCAAGCTGATTTCGCTGTTTGACGCAATTCTGTTCGAAGATTGCGTTCTGGACAATTTCTGCTCCGACGACGCGCCCTATATCACGGCCGGAAAGCCAGCCTTCAATGCGGAATATCCTGAGGAATGGCCATCGGGCACGTTCGACCGCGCGCGGGTGTGCAGCACATCGGCCAGCGCCCAGATCTCGACGATCATCACCGTCGTCGCCCTCGACCGACCGGCGTCCGACCGATGCACGTGACGCGGCCGCTTTCCGGCTGATTTTTAAGATTTAGGGAAAATGGCGCACCCGGAACGATTCGAACGTCCGACCCTCAGATTCGTAGTCTGATGCTCTATCCAGCTGAGCTACGGGTGCGTTGTGGAGGCGCAGATATAAGGGGCCGAGCGATCTGGCAACCCCTAAAAATACACCCCTTCGAAATTAAAATTACAGGGTCAACGCGCGAGCGCGCGCATCAGGTCATTGCTGAGCAACGACATGTAAGTTTTTCGATTTTAAAGGAAAATGGCGCACCCGGAACGATTCGAACGTCCGACCCTCAGATTCGTAGTCTGATGCTCTATCCAGCTGAGCTACGGGTGCGTTGGAGTGGCGCAGATAGAAGCGTCAGACGGATTGGGCAAGCCCCTTTTTGCAGTTTTTTGACAGCCCGGTCGATCCCACTGCTTGTAGGACTGGTTCTGGAGCGGATACTGAGTGGGCGCGGCAAATATAAGCGCCATTGGCGGGACGAGCAGTGAATGCATCGACAGGCGGGACCGATCGGTCTTGGCACGGTGGAGGCAGTTGCGGGGGCTGTGGATGAGAGGGACGACCTCCGCCGCATCCATGGGATTACCCCACGAAATGAGGTTGCCCTCTATGAAGCGGGCTATCATCGTTACAGGCAGATTGCCGCCATCGGCAACGAGCAGGAAGCCGCACTGGAAAGCGCGCCTTGGTCTAAAAACAGGGTGTGATCGCGCAGGAAGAATGGCGAGAACAGGCCCGGTTGTTGGATGCGCGCAGTGATGACGGCTCTATGAACATCGCGCCACGCATGCCTGAATGAAGAAAGGGGCGGGATTTTGGCCCGCCCCTTTCCAGTCTTACTTCCTGTTGGCCAGCGCGGCCTGGGCGGCGGCGAGGCGGGCAATCGGCACCCGATAGGGCGATGCCGACACATAATCGAGGCCTGTCTTCTCACAGAAGGCGATGGAGGCCGGATCGCCGCCATGCTCGCCGCAAATGCCGAGCTTGATGCCCTCGCGGGTCGCGCGGCCACGTTCGGCGGCGAGTTCGATGAGTTGGCCCACGCCCTCCACATCGATGCTGACGAACGGGTCGCGCGCGAAGATGCCCTTGTCGACATATTGCGTCAGGAAGCGGCCAGCGTCGTCACGGCTGATGCCGATGGTCGTCTGCGTCAGGTCGTTGGTGCCGAAGGAGAAGAATTCGCCCACTTCCGCGATCTCGCCCGCCTTCAGCGCGGCGCGCGGCAGTTCGATCATGGTGCCGACGAGATATTCCACCGAAGCGCCCTGCTCCGCGAAGACCTCCTGCGCCACCTTGTCGACGATCGCCTTCATCAGCTCCAGCTCTTTCTTCGTAGCAACGAGCGGGATCATGATTTCGGGGATCGGCGCTTCGCCGCTGCGCTGCTTGATGATCAGCGCGGCTTCGAAGATGGCGCGGGCCTGCATCTCGTAGATTTCAGGATAGGTGACGCCCAGACGGCAACCGCGATGGCCGAGCATCGGGTTGAACTCATGCAGTTCGGCGGCGCGACGCTTGAGCGCCTCCACGCCAACGCCCGCAGCCTTGGCCACTTCCTCGAACTCCGCTTCGCCATGCGGCAGGAATTCGTGCAGCGGCGGATCGAGCAGACGGATGGTCACGGGCAGACCCGCCATCACCATGAAAATCTGCGCGAAGTCGTCGCGCTGTTCCGGCAGCAGCTTGTCGAGCGCCACGCGGCGGCCCTTTTCGCTGTCGGCGAGGATCATCTCGCGGACGGCGGTGATGCGGGCGGCGTCGAAGAACATATGCTCGGTGCGGCACAGACCCACGCCTTCCGCGCCGAAATCGCGGGCGGTCTGGCAGTCCAGCGGGGTTTCGGCGTTGGCGCGAACCTTGAGGCGACGGACCTTGTCGGCCCAGCCCATCAGCACGCCAAAGTCGCCCGCCAGTTCCGGCTGCACGGTCGGCACTTCGCCCGCCATCACTTCGCCGGTAGCGCCGTCGATGGTGAGGATGTCCCCTTCCTTGAGCGTGCGATCACCGATCTTCAGCGTCTTGGCGGCGTTGTCGATCGACAGGCTGCCCGCGCCGGAGACGCAGGGACGGCCCATGCCGCGCGCCACCACGGCGGCGTGGCTGGTCATGCCGCCACGTGCGGTCAGGATACCCTTGGCCGCGTGCATGCCGTGAATGTCCTCCGGCGAGGTTTCGACGCGGACGAGGATGACCGAATCGCCCAGTTCATTGCGACGCTCGGCGGTGTCGGCGTCGAACACGATCGCGCCCGAAGCCGCACCCGGCGAAGCGGGCAGCCCCTTGGTCAGCACATCGCGGGGCGCCTTGGGATCGAGCGTGGGATGGAGAAGCTGGTCGAGCGCGGCGGGATCGACGCGGGCGACGGCTTCTTCCTCGCTGATCAGGCCTTCGTTCGCCATCTCGACCGCGATCTTGAGCGCGGCCTTGGCGGTGCGCTTGCCCGAGCGGGTCTGGAGCATCCAGAGCTTGCCCTGCTGCACCGTGAACTCGATGTCCTGCATGTCGCGATAATGTTTTTCGAGGATTTCGAACACCCGCGCCAGTTCGGCATAGGTTTCGGGCATCGCTTCTTCCATCGACAGCGGCTTGGCCCCTGCCCGCTCGCGCGCCTGCTTGGTCAGGTACTGCGGCGTGCGGATGCCCGCCACCACGTCCTCGCCCTGGGCGTTGATCAGATATTCGCCATAATAGGCGTTCTCGCCGGTGGCGGGGTCGCGGGTGAACGCCACACCCGTCGCCGAGGTGTCGCCCATATTGCCAAACACCATCGCCTGCACGTTGACAGCGGTGCCCCAATCGTGCGGGATCGAGTTCAGGCGGCGATAGACCTTCGCGCGGTCAGCCTGCCAGCTGCCGAAGACGGCGCTGATCGCGCCCCAGAGCTGGTCGTTCACATCCTGCGGGAAGGGCTTGTTCCAGAGCTTTGAAACAAGGGCCTTATATTCGGCAACGAGCGCCTTCCAGTCGTCGGCGGTCATTTCGGTGTCGAGCGTATAGCCCTGATCTTCCTTGGCGACTTCAAGGGCTTCCTCGAAGGCGCCATGGTCGAGTTCCAGCACCACGTCCGAATACATCTGGATGAAACGGCGATAGCTGTCCCAGGCGAAACGCTCGTCGCCCGACGCAGCGGCGAGGCCCAGCACGGTTTCGTCGTTGAGGCCAAGGTTCAGCACCGTGTCCATCATGCCGGGCATCGAAATGCGCGCGCCGGAACGGACGGAAACCAGCAGCGGGTCGGCCTTGTCACCGAATTTCTTGGCCGTCACGCCCTCGATATGGGCGATGCCGTTCGCGACTTCCGCCTTCAGGCTCTCGGGATAGACGCCGCCATCGGTATAATAGCGGGTGCACATCTCGGTGGTGATGGTGAAGCCCGGAGGCACCGGCAGGCCAATGGCGGCCATGCCGTCCAGATTGGCGCCCTTGCCGCCGAGAAGATTCTTGTCCCCCTTGCCGCCGTCATCGACGCCACCGCCGAAACGATACACATAACGGGTCGCGGTCGTGCTCATGCTGGCCTCTTCCATTGTCAACATACTTGCGGCTCTCCTGCACTGATTGCCGTGCATTTGTGCGTTGCAACAAAATTTTAAAACAGGGGAGCGATAAACGCACCTGCTTTTACGATAATTGCTCTCTCAGTTCACTGATTTTCCCGCTTGTGCGGGTATCTTCTGGCATTAACCTGAAATTTTCGAGAAATCCGCGACCGCGTGGACCGCTTCCCGCACCCGCGCAAGCAGCGCGAGGCGAGCGGAGCGCTTCGCCGGATCGGCGTCGTTGACCGTCACAGTTTCGAAAAAGGCGTCGATCGGCGCGCGCAATGTTGCAAGTGCGGCCATCGCACCTTCGAAATCCTCCGCCACAACGGCAGCGGCTGCGCGAGGCTCGGCTCCGTCAAGCGCGGTGATGAGGTCGGCCTCGGCCTGTTCGGGGGCATAGGTCAATTCGACCTTTTCGGCGGTTTCGACGCCCTCCTTCTTCAGGATATTGGCGGCGCGCTTGTAACCGGCGAGCAGGTTGGTGCCATCGTCGGTCGCGATAAAGGACTGGAGCGCCTTCACGCGGGCGAGCAGGCGGACGAGATCATCCTCGCCACCGAGCGCGAACACCGCATCGATCAGGTCGTGGCGGACGCCAGCTTCCTTCTGCTGAACCTTGAGGCGGTCAGCGAAGAAGTCGAGCAGATCGCCCTCCGCGACGGCAAAACGCAAATCATTCGCGGTGACGATCTGAATGACGCCCAGCGCAGCCCTCCGAAGCGCGAAGGGATCGCGCGAGCCGGTGGGCTTTTCGTCAATGCCGAAGAATGAACGGAGCGTATCGAGCTTGTCTGCAAGCGCCACCGCGACGGTCGTGGCCGCAGCGGGAACATTGTCCCCCTGCCCGACCGGCTTGTAATGATCGCGCACGGCATCGGCCACTGCATCGGGTAGCCCCTCAGCACGGGCATAATAGCCGCCCATGACGCCTTGCAACTCGGGGAATTCGCCAACCATTTCGGTCACGAGGTCAGCCTTGGCAAGACGCGCCGCCTGCTCGGCCAAGTCCGCCAACGCCGTTTTCTCTTTGTCATTCCCGCGAAAGCGGGAATCCATCTCCAGCGCTGCGTCTGGATGCAAGGCCGGGAGATGGGCCCCCGCTTTCGCGGGGGTGCCGGTTGAGGTGGGGGGAACGATGCCCCCTTCCACCAGCCAGCGGGCCAGCTTCGCGACACGCTCCACCTTGTCGGCCACGGTGCCGAGCTTTTCGTGGAAGGTGATGCGCTCCAGCTTCTTCGCGTGATCCTCCAGCTTCGTCTTACGGTCCTGTTCCCAGAAGAAACGGGCGTCCGACAGACGTGCGGCGAGGACCTTGCGATTGCCCGCGATGATCGCCGCGCCGCCATCCTTCGCCTCGATATTGGCGGTGCAGATGAAGGCCGGGGCGAGCTTGCCGCTCGCGTCACGCAGAACGAAATATTTCTGGTTGATACGGAGGGTTAGCTGAATAACTTCAGGCGGGACCTCAAGAAAGGCCGGATCGAAATCGCCCAACAGCGGCACCGGCCATTCGGTGAGGCCCGCATTTTCCGCGATGAGGCCCTTATCCTCGATCACCGTATATCCATGGGCAGCAGCAGCTTCTGCGGCCTTGGCTTCGATGATCGCCTGGCGTTCCTGATGCGACGCGATCACATGGCAGGCCCGCAGCTTTTCAACATAGTCGTGGGCGCTGCCGATGGTGATCTCACCGGGATGATGGAAGCGGTGGCCGAGCGTGGCAAAGCCCGACTTGACGCCTTCTATCTCGATGTCGACCAGATCGTCGCCCAGGATCGCGACGATACCTTGCAGCGGGCGGACCCAGCGCAGGCTTTCCGTGGTCTGCGAAGCGGCGCCCCAGCGCATGGACTTGGGCCAGGGGAAAGCGCGGATCACCGTGGGTACGGCTTCGGCCAGCACTCCAGCGGTGGCGCGGCCGGGCTTGTTGACCACCGCGAACCAGATGCCGTCACGGTCCTCAAGCTGATCCTGCGTCAGGCCGGTCTTGCGGAGGAAGCCTTCAAGCGCCTGCGCAGGCGCGGAGGTGCGCGGACCTTTGAACTCTTCGCTGACGGCAGCGGTTTCCAGCGGCAGGTTGCGCGCGATCAGCGCCAGACGGCGCGGCGTAACGAAGCTGTCGATGCTTTCCGGCTTCAGGCCCGCCTTCGCCAGTTCCTCGGTGAAGAGGCGGGCGAGGTCCTCCGATGCCTTCAACTGCATGCGCGCCGGGATTTCCTCGCAGCGCAGTTCGAGCAGGAAATCGGTCATCATGCGGCCCACCCGTTCACTTCCATCCACTTTTCGCAGGCGCCCTTGGCGAGGTCGCGCACGCGACCGATATAGCTGGCGCGTTCCTGCACCGAAATGACGCCGCGCGCCTGAAGCAGGTTGAAGACATGGCTAGCCTTGATCGCCTGATCATAGGCGGCGAGCGGAACCCCCGCCTCCAACGAGGCCTTGCACTCGGCCTCGGCATCCCTGAACCAGCGGAACAGCTTTTCGGTGTCGGCGATCTCGAAATTCCATTTCGACATCTGTCGCTCATTTTCGAGGAACACGTCGCCGTAGGTGACGCCCGCGTCGTTGAACTTCAGGTCGTAAACGCTGTCGACGCCCTGAATATACATGGCGAGGCGTTCAAGGCCGTAGGTCAGCTCGCCCGCGACCGGCTTGCAGTCAAAGCCGCCCATCTGCTGGAAATAGGTGAACTGGGTGACTTCCATGCCGTCGCACCAGACTTCCCAGCCAAGGCCCCAGGCGCCCAGTGTCGGGCTTTCCCAATCGTCCTCGACGAAGCGGATGTCATGGATCAGCGGGTCGATGCCGATCTCGACCAACGACCCCAGATAGAGTTCCTGAAGGTTCGCCGGGGACGGCTTCATGATCACCTGATATTGGTAATAATGCTGGAGCCGGTTGGGGTTTTCACCATAGCGGCCATCGGTCGGACGGCGGCTGGGCTGTACATAGGCGGCGTTCCATGCGTTCGGTCCAAGGCTGCGCAAGGTGGTTGCCGGGTGGAAGGTGCCCGCGCCCACTTCCATGTCATAGGGTTGCAGGATCACACAGCCCTGCTTCCCCCAATAAGCATGGAGCGTCAGGATCAAGTCCTGAAAGGAGAGCGCTTTGCTTGTCGCCACGGACGGTCCCTTAAGGAAAAAGGAAAAATGACGGTTTGATTTCGGCGCGCCTTGGCGCAGCGAGGCCGCAGGGTCAAGGGAAAGAGGCATGGGACAAGGTAAATCCGCTTGCCCTGTTGCATCGCGGGACGCATGGATGGGGCAAGATCGATCAGATGGACCTGCAAAACGCATGAAATGGCCCAATTTCCGCTGGCTCGCGCCCGCCCTGATGTTGCTTGGTGGATGTGCGCTGGCGCAACCCGTTTCAGCGCGCAGTGTCACGGCGCGGTCCACCTATGCGGCGCCTGCATTGTGGACGGTGAAGGATGCCGACACCACCATCTATCTGTTCGGCACGGTTCATGTCCTGAAACCGGGCATCGACTGGTTCAAGGGCGGGATCAAATCGGCCTTCGATCGGTCCGACGAGCTGGTGCTGGAAATTGTGGAGCCGGAAGATCCCAGTGCGCTGGCATCGACCATGGCGGGAACGGCGCTGGCACGGGATGGTGTGAAGCTGTCCGACCGGCTGAATGCGGAGGAACGGGCCAGATATCAGTCAGCGATGGCTGCCAATGGCCTGCCCTGGCAGGCTTTCGAGATGTTCAATCCGTGGATGGCGGGCATGGCATTGTCCGTTCAGCCTTTGGAAAAGCTCGGCTACAAGGCTGACCTCGGCGCGGAAAAGGTGCTGTCGGCGGCGGCCAAGGCTTCGGGCAAGAAGATTGGCGCGCTGGAGACGGTGGAGCAACAACTCGGCTATTTCGCCGGGCTACCGATGGCCCAGCAGGTCAAGTTCCTGACGACGACCATCGAGGGGCTGCCTGACATGGACAGGGAGTTCGCAAGCCTGGTCAAACATTGGCAAGGGGGAGAGCCCGACAAGCTGGCGGCCGAGATGAACGAGTCGCTGGAAGCGACGCCGGAACTGGCGCGGGTGCTGCTGATCCAGCGCAATGCCAATTGGGCAAAGTGGATCAAGCAGCGGCTGGACCAGCCGGGCACGGTGTTCATCGCGGTGGGCGCGGGACATCTGGCGGGCAAGGACAGCGTGCAGGATCAGTTGAAGGCGCTGGGCGTTTCGTCGGTGCGAGTGAAGCAATAGGATGATGTGTCTGCTGGCACGCCGGCTTGCCCTTGGGCTCGGACTGGCGGCGCTGTTTCTGATTGCAGCCTGTGGGGCTGAGCCCCCTGCTCCGCCTCCGGGCGGCGGACCCGCGCTCTGGCGGGTGGAAGGCAAGGGCATCGACGGCTGGCTGTTCGGCACCATCCATGTGCTGCCCAGCAACGTGCAATGGCAGACGGCGCCGATCCGGGACGCCGTGGCGCAGGCGGATCGGCTGATACTGGAATCGGCGGAAATTCAGGATCAAGCCAGGACTCTGGCGATTTTCGAGAAGATGGGGCGCAGTCCCGCCCTTCCGCCGCTCGACGCGCGCGTTCCCGGTGAGGACAAGGCAGCGCTCGACCAAATCATCAGCAAAGGCGGGGCCGATGCGAAAACCCTCTCCGGCTATGAAAGCTGGGCCGCGGCGATGCTCCTCTCTGCGGCGGCGCAGCAGGCGCTCCATGTCAGTCAGGATAATGGCGTGGAACCGGCGCTGATCGCGGCATTCAGGGATGCAGGCAAGCCGATCGGCGGGCTGGAGACGGTGGAGCGGCAGTTCCGGGCCTTCGACACATTGCCCGAGGCCGCGCAACAGCGGTTGCTGGTCGATACCGTGCATGAGGCGCAGGATATGCGAATGCTTTACGACCGCATCCTTAAAGCCTGGATCAAGGGCGACATCGCCACCCTCTCACGGGAGGACCAGTTGAGCGAGGAACCCGATCCGGTGGTCGAACAGGCGGTGCTGGTCGACCGCAACCGGGATTGGGTGAAGTCGGTGGAAGCGCTCAAGGGGCATCCCTTCATCGCTGTGGGCGCAGGGCATCTGGCGGGCAAGGACAATCTGATCGAACTGCTGCAAGCCCGGGGTTATAAAGTGACGCGGGTGCAATAACGCCTGTCTCTTGCTTTCCCGCGCCTTTCTGCTATTGGGGCGCGCGTCCCGACATGGTCATCCCTGGAGGCGTGGCGGGCGCTTACATCAATTTGCTTTTGGAGACACGCAATGAGCGAGCAGCTTACGCTGTCGGCAGAGGCACGCGATCGGGCAGGCAAGGGAGCCTCCCGCGCTCTCCGCCGTGAGGGCCGCGTACCCGCCGTCATCTATGGTAACAATGAAGAACCGCAGTCGATCCACGTCGAGGAAAAGCTCCTCAACAAGCTGCTCGGCACCGGCCACTTCTTCAATTCGGTCGTCATGGTCGAGGTGAACGGCAAGGCCGTGCGCACCCTGCCCAAGGATGTCGCCTTCCATCCCGTGACCGACCGTCCGCTGCACGCCGACTTCCTGCGCGTTTCGGAACATGCCACCGTCCACGTCAACGTGCCGGTGGTCTTCAAGAATGAAGACGCTTCGCCCGGCCTGAAGAAGGGCGGCGTGCTGAACATCGTCGCGCATGAGATCGAACTGATCGTCGATGCAGCCGCGATCCCCGACGATGTCGTCGTGGACCTGGCCGGCCTGGACGTTGGCGAATCGATCCACATCGGCGCCGTGAAGCTGCCCAAGGGCGCCAAGGCTGCCCATGACGAAACCGACTTCACCGTCGCGACCATCGTTGCTCCCTCGGCTCTGAAGAGCGCCGAAGGCGACAACGAAACCCCGGCCGAAGGCGCCTGAGCCTTTAGCTGTCAGCCTTCGGGCTGGAAATTTCGATCCCGTCCGCCTACCCGGCGGGCGGGATTTTTCTTTGGAGTGGACAAGCGATGCAGATCTGGGTGGGCCTTGGCAATCCGGGCACCCAATATGCGATGAACCGGCATAATGTCGGCTTCATGGCCGTGGATGTGATCGCGGACATTCATCGCTTTTCGGCGCCGAAGAAACAGTTTCAGGGCTGGGTGCAGGAAGGCCGGATCGGCCCGGAGAAGATCATTCTGATCAAGCCCGCCACTTTCATGAATGAAAGCGGCCGCTCGGTCGGAGAGGCGATGCGCTTCTACAAGCTGACGCCGGAGGATGTGACCGTCTTCCACGACGAACTGGATCTGGCGCCGATGAAGGTCAAGGTGAAACGCGGCGGCGGCAATGCGGGCCATAACGGGCTGCGCTCCACCGATGCGCATATCGGCGCTGACTTTCGGCGGGTACGGATCGGCATCGGGCATCCGGGGCACAAGGACCGGGTGCATGGCTATGTCCTCGGCAATTATCATAAGAGTGAAATGGACGCGCTGTCCGATATGCTGGGTGCCATCGGCGCCGAAGCAGAATGGCTGGCCAAGGGTGACGATGCCCGTTTCATGAATGAGGTATCTTTGCGGCTGGCGGACTGAGGCCGTCCGCCCCGCCCTCGCGACGGAACGGCTGGGCCTCATTGCGGATTGTCGCATTGCTGGGCCATAGGGTAAGGCAGACTTTCGATTTTCCAAGGGGATGCGGGTGATACAGACCGTCGCGACGAAGCCTTTCGATGACCAGAAGCCGGGCACGTCCGGCCTGCGCAAGAAGGTGCGCGTTTTTCAGCAGCCCCATTATGCGGAAAATTTCGTCCAGTCGGTGTTCGACAGCCTGGAAGGATTTGCCAGCCAGACGCTGGTGGTCGGCGGCGACGGGCGCTATCTGAACCGCGAAGTCATCCAGATCGTGCTGAAAATGGCGGCGGCCAATGGCTTCGGGCGCGTACTGGTGGGCAAGGGCGGCATCCTTTCCACCCCGGCGGCCTCGCATCTGATCCGCTCTTCGGGCGCCTTTGGCGGGCTGGTGCTGTCGGCCAGCCATAATCCGGGCGGGCCGGATGAGGATTTCGGGATCAAATATAATGTCTCGAACGGCGGCCCCGCGCCTGAGAAAGTGACCGACGCCATCCATGCGCGGACTTTGGCGATCGACAGCTATCGCATCCTTGCAGCGGCCGATGTCGATATCGATACGCCCGGAACCAGCCAGCTTGGCGGCATGACCGTCGAGGTGGTCGATCCGGTGGCGGGCTATGCCGCGTTGATGGAGAGCCTGTTCGACTTCGCGGCCATAGGCGCGATGATCGCGGGAGGCTTCACCCTCTCCTTCGATGCCATGAGCGCTGTGACGGGTCCCTATGCGGTCGAGATTTTCGAGAAGCGGTTGGGCGCACCTGCGGGAACGGTGCGCAACGCAACGCCGCTGCCCGACTTCGGCCATCACCATCCCGATCCCAATCTGGTCCATGCCAAAGAGCTGTATGACCGCATGATGGCGCCCGATGCGCCGGATTTTGGCGCGGCTTCGGACGGGGATGGCGACCGGAACCTCATCATCGGGCGGCATTGCTATGTCACGCCTTCGGATTCGTTGGCGGTGCTGGCGGCCAACGCGCATCTGGCGCCGGGCTATGCCGCTGGCCTCAAGGGGATTGCGCGGTCCATGCCGACCAGTGGGGCTGCGGACCGGGTCGCGGAAAAGCTAGGCATCCCGCTTTACGAGACGCCGACCGGGTGGAAATTCTTCGGCAATCTGCTCGACGCCGGCATGGCGACCATCTGCGGCGAGGAAAGCGCGGGCACCGGGTCCGACCATGTGCGGGAGAAGGACGGCATCTGGGCCGTGCTGCTGTGGCTCAACATTTTGGCGGCGCGGCGACAGAGCGTAGCCGAGATCATGGCCGGACATTGGGCGACCTATGGCCGCAACTATTATGCGCGGCATGATTATGAAGGCATCGCCAAGGACAAGGCCGATGCGCTGATGGCGGCGCTGCGCGGCAAGCTCGAAACCCTGCCGGAAACCACGAACAGCGGCGGTACGGTCAAGAGCGCCGACGACTTCGCCTATACAGACCCCACCGATCAGTCGATCAGCCGCAATCAGGGCGTGCGCATCTTGTTCGATGATGGCTTGCGCGTCGTGTTCCGGCTTTCAGGCACGGGCACCGAAGGCGCGACCCTGCGCGTCTATATAGAGCGCTATGTCGGCACGGATGGCGAGTTGGGGCTGGAAACGGGTGCTGCCCTCGCACCGCTGGTAAAGGCGGCGCAGGAGGTCGCCGACATTTCCGGCTTCACAGGGATGGAAGAGCCGAGCGTCATCACCTGATCCGGTCGCCAAAGCTTACCAACCGGAAATCTGGGGGAAATAGGCGGCGCATAAAGGAGGGCGGATTTTCGCCTTTCTTGAAGGACCATGATGCGCCGCCTTTTCCATAGCTTTATTATATGTGCCTCCGCGATGGGCTTTGCCGGGAGCGCCATGGCGCGCACCACGCAGGACGAACAGCTTTGGGTCAACCTCACCGCAATGGGATCGGTGTCAGGGAAGCTGGTCTATTTCGCGGAAATTCAGCCGCGTATCGGGGATGGGGTGTCGCGGCTCGACCAGATGCTGCTGCGCGGCGCTTTGGGTTGGAAATTGTCGCCCAATCTCACAGTCTATCAGGGCTACGCCCATGCCGTGCTGCCCGTCGACGGTGGCAGGGATGTGAATGAGGAGCGCAGTTTTCAGCAATTGAGCTGGACCATCGGCAAGCCCTGGGGCGGCGAGTTGTCCTCCCGCACCCGGCTGGAACAGCGCTGGCGATCCGATGGCAGCGATATGGGATGGCGGCTGCGCGAGATGATCCGCTACGAAAAGCCGCTGAAACCGGGGAGCAATGCCGTGAACGCGCTGATCTATGGCGAGGGGTTCGTGGCGCTCAACAGCACCGATTGGGGCGCGAAAAGCGGGTTCGATCAGGCGCGTGCTTTCATCGGGGCAGAACTGGGGCTTGGTGACGCTTCGACGGCGGAGATCGGCTATCTCAACCAGACGATCAACCAGCGGGCCGGGAACAGCCGCGTCAACCATGTCGCGTCAATCTCATTGTTCTTCCGCCACTGAGAACTGGCCAAAGGCCCACGAAAGCGCTATCGGCGCGGCCAATCATCTTGACGTGAAGGCAGTTCCATGGGTTTTCGTTGCGGTATCGTCGGGCTTCCCAATGTGGGCAAGTCCACCCTGTTCAATGCGCTGACCGAGACGCAGGCGGCGCAGGCGGCGAACTATCCCTTCTGCACCATCGAGCCGAATGAGGGCCGCGTTGCCGTGCCCGACGACCGGTTGCAGACGATCGCGAAGATCGGCGGCAGTGCCAAGATTATCGAGACCCAGTTGTCGTTCGTCGACATTGCGGGGCTGGTCCGTGGCGCGTCCAAGGGCGAGGGGCTGGGCAACCAGTTCCTGGCCAATATCCGCGAGACCGACGCCATCGTCCATGTGTTGCGCTGTTTCGAAGATGGCGACATCACCCATGTCGAGGGCAAGGTCGATCCCATTGCCGATGCCGAGACGGTCGAGACCGAATTGATGCTCGCCGATCTGGAATCGCTGGAGAAGCGCGTGCCGAACCTTGCCAAGAAGGCGGCGCAGGGCGACAAGGAAGCGAAGGCCGCCGCATCGGTGCTGGGGCAGGCGCTCGACCTGTTGCGCGACGGCAAGCCGGCCCGCCTCACCGTTCCCAAGGATGTCGAGGAAGAGCGCCTCTTCGGACAGGCGCAGTTGCTGACGGCCAAGCCCGTCCTCTATGTCTGCAATGTCGAGGAAGACAGCGCTGCCACCGGCAACGCCCATTCGGCGCGGGTGTTCGAGAAGGCTGCGGCGGAAAATGCCAAGGCCGTGATCGTGTCGGCCGCGATCGAGGCGGAACTCGTCACCATGCCGATCGAGGAACGGGCAGAATATCTGGAGGCGCTGGGGCTGACGGAAGCTGGCCTCGCCCGCATCATCCGCGCGGGTTACGAATTGCTGGGCCTCATCACCTTCTTCACCGTTGGGCCGAAGGAAGCGCGCGCCTGGACCGTGTCCAAAGGCTCGAAGGCGCCGCAGGCCGCAGGCGCGATCCACACCGATTTCGAGAAGGGCTTCATCCGCGCCGAAACCATGGCCTATGCCGATTACGTCCAGTTCAATGGCGAAGCCGGAGCCAAGGAAGCGGGCAAGTGGCGATCCGAAGGCAAGGACTATGTGACGCAGGACGGCGATATCATGCTGTTCCGCTTCAACGTCTGATCGATCCATGCTGCGCCTGGGACAGATGCCCGCCCGGCGCAAGGCGGCCTTTCCGCCCAGTGTCGATGAAGGGACAAGGCTGCTGATTCTCGGTAGCCTGCCCGGCGACGCATCGATCAAGCAGGGCGAATATTATGCCCACCGCGGCAATGCCTTCTGGGCGCTGATCGGCGACGTGCTGGGGGAGGATCTGCGCAACCAACCCTATGCGATGCGGTTGAAGCGGCTGAAGGCCCGGCGGGTCGGCCTGTGGGACGTGATCGAAAGCGCGGATCGTCCGGGTAGCCTCGACAGCGCCATTCGGGGAGCGGAGTTGCGCGATCTCAGCGCTTTCGTGGCCCGGCTTCCGATGCTGGAGGCCGTCGCCTTCAACGGCAGGACAGCGGCGCTGCATAGCCGTCGGCAACTTGGCGAGCGCATCGGGCTGACGCTGATCGACCTCCCCTCCTCCTCCGGCGCCTTTGCCAGCATGTCGCGGGACGCCAAACTCACCGCGTGGATGACGCTGACGGCTTTTGTCGGCGAAGGGTGACGCATTCGTCACTTTATCGTCGCAATCCGCCTGCTAAGCGGTCAGCCATGTTCATGCGTTCCTTCCCCCTTGCCTGCCTGATCTCCTTCGCCGCCCTGGCCGCATGTGCCCCGGTCGGGCAGCGCCCGGTTTCGACCATGGCCGTGCCGGTCGAACAACGGCAGCCTGTCACCATTCTTCTGTCCATCGACGGCTTTCGCCCCGATTATCTGAAACGCGGCGTGGCGCCGAACCTCAACGCACTGGCGGCGGGCGGCGTCGAAGCGTCCATGCGCCCTTCCTTCCCGACCAAGACCTTTCCCAACCACTGGGCCATCGTTACCGGCGACCGGCCCGACCGCAGTGGCATCGTCGCCAACACCATGGAGGACGCGTCGCGGCCGGGTGAGAAATTCACCATGGCCAGCGACGATCCCTATTGGTGGAACGAGGCTGAACCGATCTGGGTCACGGCGGAAAAGGCGGGGATACGCACGGCCACTCTCTTCTGGCCCGGCTCCAATGTCGCCTGGGGTGGAACAAAGGCCACGGACTGGCCCCGTCGGATCACCGGCGGCACGCGGCCGAGCGACTGGGCGCAGTTCAATGAGGAGATTTCCGCGGACCAGCGCGTGAATGGCGTGCTGGACCTGCTGCGTCGTCCGGCGGACATCCGGCCGCGTTTCCTGACGCTCTATTTCGACGTGGTCGATACGGCGGGGCATGAGAAAGGGCCGGATTCATCCGAAGCGACTGAAGCGGCGGCGGCGGTCGACAGGCAGATCGGCCGATTGATCGCCGGGCTGAAAGATTTGGGCCAGCCTGCCAATCTGGTCATCGTCTCCGATCATGGCATGGCGCAGAAGAGCAGCGAGCGCGTGGTGGCGATGGACAAGGTCGCGGACCCTGCCGACTATCGCATCGTCGAGAGCGGACCTTATGCCAGCCTAGCCGCGCAGCCGGGGCATGAGAGGGCGTTGGAAGCGCGCCTCCTGAAACCCCGACCGCATATGCAATGCTGGCGTAAAAGCGAGATACCCGCCCGTTTCCACTATGGCACGCATCGGCGCATCCCGCCCTATTTCTGCCTCGCGGAAACCGGCTGGATCATCCAGCCGACCACGCCCGCCAGACCTTTTGCCGGCGGCGATCATGGCTGGGACGATCAGGCGCCGGAAATGCAGGCTCTGTTCATCGCTAATGGTCCGGCCTTCGACACGCGCTTCCACCCGGCGGCGGACTTCACCAATATCGATGTCTATCCATTGCTGGCGCGGCTGCTGGGCGTGAAGCCAGTGGCAGGCGACGGTAATCCGGCGGTGCTGGCTGGCCTGGTCAGGAATTGACGTTTTCGTCAACGGAAACTTGACGGGAACGTAAAGCACTCCTACCTCTTGGCCCGTTGCAGAAGGAAACGGAAGTGAACGAGATCGTTTATTTCGAAGATGTGCAGCTGGGCGACCGGAGCGAGTTCGGCCCCCTGAACATCAGCCGCGAGGAAGTCATCGCCTTTGCCAGCGAGTTCGACCCTCAGCCCTTTCACCTGTCGGATGAGGCGGCGGCGCAAACCCATTTCGGGAGCCTCTCCGCCAGCGGTTGGCATACGACGGCGCTCAGCATGAAGATGATGGTGGCCGCCTGGCAGAAACAGCCGGGCGTTCAGGCAGCCAGCCTGGGCGCGATGGGTGTGGACGAATTGCGCTGGCTGCAACCCGTTCGCCCCGGTGACACGCTGCGCGGCACATCGGAAGTGATCGAGAAGAAGGCGTCGAGAAGCCGCCCGGAAATGGGCATTGTGAGGTCCCGCGTAACGCTGTTCAATCAGCGCGACGAGCCGGTGCTGAAGATGATTCCCATCGCCATTTTCCGTACGCGTCCAGCCTGACCTATTGAGGGCGCGGTTGGTTGGCGCGGGCGTCGGCGGCCATGATGCGGATGGTCGCTTTGGGCGACCCCGCGATCTGAATGGTGTGAAGCCCTGGCGGCAGGTCGAACCAGACGATCTTGCTGATGCCCGAACAATCCGGGCCATGGCCATGATCGACGGACGAAAGCGCGACCGACCCCGTTGCCACATCGACCCACGCCCCCTCCGACAGGGCGATACCTATCCGCGCCGCGTCCTTTACCGCCAGCGTGAAGAGGCCGGCATAGCTTTTCGGTGCGCTCCTGCCCGGCGGAACAGCAAACTGGACCTGCGCGCCGGGACGCAGGCTGGCGGTGACGGGCTTACCCAGGATCAGGCGGGGCGCGGTTGAAACAGTGCCGCCGCCTGTGGCCGCGCCGTTTTGCGTCCAGCTTGTCCAGGGTTCCGCCAGTCGGGGTACGACCGCGCAGGGATCGGGCGCGGCATGCGCCGCCATCGGGCAGAGTGCCAACAGGAACAGCAGCCGCTTCATCCTCATTTCCTCCCGAACAGCTTCTCTATGTCGCCATGCCCCAGTTTCACCCATGTCGGTCGGCCATGATTGCACTGGCCGCTGCGGGGGGTGATTTCCATTTCGCGCAGCAGGGCATTCATCTCCGCCACGCTGAGAATTCGCCCGGCGCGGACGGAGCCGTGACACGCCATGGTGGCCGCGACCAGATCAAGCCGCTCCTTCAGCGAGAGCGCGCTGTCATAGGCGGCGAGATCGTCGGCCAGATCGGACACCAGCCCCTGAACATCACCCTGCCCCAGCATCGCCGGCGTGGCCCGAACCAGCATGGCGGCAGGGCCGAAGCGCTCCAGTTCCAGACCGAACTCACTCAACTCTCCGATCCGCGCTTCCAGCCGGTCGCAGGCGGGTTCATCCAGTTCCACCACCTCAGGAAGCAGCAGCGCCTGCGCCGCGACGCCCTGCCCCTCCATTGCCCGTCGCATCCGTTCAAGCGTCAACCGCTCATGGGCGGCGTGCTGGTCGACGATGACAAGGCCGTCCTCCGCCTCCGCGACGATATAGGTGCGCGCGACCTGACCTCGGGCGACGCCGAGCGGAAAGCTGTTGCCTTCCGGGGCGGGCGCGGCAGCGGGTTCGGCGCGGGCCTGGGGCGGCGGGGTGAAGAAGCTGGGGCGGCGGTCGGCCACGGAATAGCTCGGGGCGGGTGAAGGCGCGCCTGCCGCTTCAAAGATCGGCATGGCGCCAATCGGCGTGGGCGAGACCGGCTCCGGCTTCCAGGCGGAAAGGCCTGCCGGATCGGCATGTTGCACGGCGCGAAACCCTTCCGCGTCCAGTGCGCGGCGGAGGCCCGACACGATCATGCCACGGATAAGCGCCGGGTCACGGAAGCGCACTTCGGTCTTGGCGGGGTGAACGTTGACGTCGACCTCCAGCGGCGGAACGTCGAGGAACAGGGCGACGACCGGATGCCGGTCGCGCGCCAACATGTCGGCATAGGCGCCGCGGACTGACCCGACCAGCAGGCGGTCACGCACTGGGCGACCGTTGACGAAGAGGAACTGGTGATCGCCCACGCCCCGGTTATAGGTCGGCAGCGAGGCCACGCCGGACAGGCGGACCCCTTCCCGTTCCAGCGCGACAATGACATGATTTTCCGCCAGCGCCCGGTCGGTCAGCGCCGCCACCCGGTCTTCCCGCGCTTCGTCGGCCTGCACGCCCAGCACCCGGCGGCCGTCATGCTCCATGCTGAAGGCGACCGAAGGGTGCGCCATGGCGAGGCGGCGGACCACATCCAGACAGGCGGCATATTCCGCCTTGGCCGAGCGCAGGAATTTGCGGCGCGCCGGCACGCGGCCGAAGAGTTGCTCCACCGTGACCCGTGTTCCGGGCGGCAGGGCGGCGGGACCTTCATGCACGACCACACCGTTGTCGACGGTTCGGTTCCAGCCGTCCTGGCCCGCCGGGCGGCTGTCGATCGACAGGCGGGCGACGCTGGCGATGGAGGGCAGCGCTTCGCCACGGAAACCGAGAGTCGCGACATTCTCTATGGCATCGTCGGGCAATTTGGAGGTCGCGTGCCGTTCCAGCGCCAGCGCGATCTCACCCGAATCCATGCCGCAGCCATCATCGCTCACCTCGATCCGGTCCAGTCCGCCATTGGAAATGCGGACCGAAATCCGGCGCGATCCGGCATCCAGTGCATTTTCAATGATTTCCTTGAGCGCGCTGGCGGGTCTTTCGACCACTTCACCCGCGGCGATGCGATTGACCAGATGTTCGGGCAGACGGCGTATTGACATTGATTTGTGACTAGCCCAAGCGAGCGCTTTCCGCGAGACGCAAGCCTTAGAAAAATTGATTACCCAGGGGGCGGGTGGAACGTGGGGCGAACTTTCCGACTGTCCCGGTTCGCTTCGCCGGGGCATGCGGGTTGAACAGGAACAGGCATGTCGATCTTCTCGCGACTTTTCAAACTCTCCTCTCAGGACATGGCCATCGACCTCGGCACGGCAAACACCGTGGTCTATGTGCGTGGGCGCGGAATCGTGCTGAACGAACCTTCCGTGGTGGCCGTCGAGACGCTGAACGGCGTGAAGCGGGTGAAGGCGGTCGGCGACGACGCGAAGCTGATGATGGGCAAGACTCCCGATTCGATCGAAGCCATCCGGCCGCTGCGAGACGGCGTGATCGCGGACATCGATGTCGCGGAGCAGATGATCAAGCACTTCATCACCAAGGTGCACGGTGGCAAGTCACGGCCCTGGCGTTTCCCCGAGATCGTGATCTGCGTACCGTCGGGTTCGACCAGCGTGGAACGGCGCGCGATTCGCGACGCGGCGAGCAATGCCGGTGCTTCTCAGGTGTTCCTGATCGAAGAACCCATGGCTGCTGCGATCGGCGCCGATATGCCGGTGACGGAACCGATCGGTTCGATGGTCGTCGATATCGGCGGCGGCACGACCGAAGTCGCGGTGCTTTCGCTGCGTGGTCTGGCCTACACCACCTCCGTCCGCGTCGGCGGCGACAAGATGGACGAAGCGATCGTCTCCTTCGTGCGCCGTCACCACAATCTGCTCATCGGTGAAGCGACCGCCGAGCGGATCAAGAAGCAGTTCGGCGTCGCGCAGCCGCCCGAAGACGGCGTGGGCGAGACGATCCACATCAAGGGCCGCGACCTAGTGAACGGGGTTCCCAAGGAAATCTCGATCAATCAGGGTCAGATCGCCGATGCGCTGGCCGAGCCGATCAGCACCATTGTCGAGGGCGTTCGCATTGCGCTGGAAAATACCGCACCAGAACTGGCAGCCGATATCGTCGATCAGGGCATCGTCCTGACCGGTGGCGGCGCGCTGCTCAAGGGGCTGGACGACGAGTTGCGCGACGAGACGGGCCTGCCCGTCACCATCGCCGAAGACCCGCTGACCTGCGTCGCGATCGGCACCGGCCGGGCGATGGAAGATCCGATCTTCCGGGGCGTGCTCCAAACCGCTTAAGGAGCTAGTGGATGGCGCGGCCACCCAGCCGACGCCCCGGGCACAACCGGAAGGCGCAATATAGCCTCTTCGCCAGCTATGTCGTGGCGATGACTGGCGCCGCCGTCGGCCTGCTTCTGGTGGTTGTCGCCATTTTCGACCCAACCGGCTTCGCCGCGATCCGCATCGCGACGAGCGAGGCCACGCGTCCGGCGTCCGTCGGCCTCAAGAATATGGTGAGCGGGGTCAGTTCGATCGACGAGGTGCTCGCTTCCTATTGGCAGGCGGGTTCGCAGAATGTGGCGCTGCGCCGGCAGGTGGAGGCGGACCGCAACCGGATCATCGAAGCCAAGGCGATCGCGCAGGAAAATCTGCGCCTGAAAAAGCTGCTGAAGCTGGTTGAGGATGATGGCAGCGAATTGCTGACGGCGCGGCTGATCGCCTCCTCCTCCTCCAGCACCCGCCGCTATGCGCGATTGAATGCCGGACGTTGGCAGGGTGTGCGGCCCGGCATGCCGGTACGTGCGCCCGAAGGTCTGATTGGGCGCATCCACATCACGACGCCCAATACGGCGGAGGTGCTGCTGCTCACCGACACCAGCAATATCGTGCCGGTTCGACGGGCCAATGACAGCGTCCCCGCCATTTCCACGGGCCTTGGCGACGGGACGCTTGAAATCCGCGCGCTGGCGGCAGGGCGCAACCCGTTCAAACCGGGTGATCTGCTCGTGACATCGGGCATTGGCGGCGTCTATCAGCCCAATATCCCGGTCGCGGTGATCGTGCGGATCGAAGGCGAAATCGGCTATGGCGTACCGCTCGCCAACCCGTCCAAGGTGGATGCCGTGGTGGTGGAACGCTCCTTTGAGGAAACGGTGACGCGGCCCGACCCCAATGTGCCGACCACCGTCCCTGTCGACACGCCGACGGGCAACGCGATCACGCCATGATCGATCCGCATCTCCAGCCTGCCGTGCCGCGCCTTGGCCGTCAGCCATCGCGTTGGCGATTGACGGGCACGCCCGTCATCACGGTGATGCTGGGGTCGATCGTCACCGCCCTGCCGGTCATTGCGCAATCGCCGGTAATGCCGCCCTTCGGCCTGCTGCTGCTGCTGTCATGGCGGTTGTTGCGCCCCGAATTATGGCGGGCGTGGATCGGACTGCCTCTTGGCCTGTTCGACGATATGACGAGCGGGCAACCCATTGGTTCCGCCATGTTCCTGTGGACCGTCATGCTGATTGGGATCGACGCCATCGAACATCGCATGGTCTGGCGCAGCTATCGGCAGGACTGGTTAATCGCGGCCATGGCGATTATCTTCTGCATTGCCGGCGGCGTCTTCTTCGCCCGGATCACCGGTGGAGGAGAAATCAAGCTGCAACTGGTTGCGCCGCAAATGCTCTGGACGGTCCTGCTCTTTCCCTTTGTCGTCCGGCAGTGCGCCCGGATCGACCGTTGGCGCGTGATGGCATGAAGCTGAAGCTGCCCCTGCTCAAGAAGAAGACCGTTACCGAAGCCTCCTTGTCCTTCACCTTCACGCGCCGCGCGATGGTTGTGGGGGGATTGCAGGGGGCGGTGGGCGCGATGCTCGTGACCCGCATGGGCTGGATCAGCATTGCGGAGAACGAGAAATATAATCTGCTGTCGGAAAGCAACCGGGTCAACCTGACGCTGATCCCGCCACGGCGCGGATGGATCATCGACCGTAATGGCCGCCCGTTGGCGAACAACCGCACCGATTTCCGCGTCGACCTGATCCCGGAACGGATGACGGATGCGGAAGCCACGATCCGCAGCCTTGCCCATCTGCTGGCGTTGACTGATGACGAGGTGGACCGGATCAAGGAGGAACTGGACAAATCCGCCGGTTTCCGTCCGGTGCAGGTTGCCGAAAAGCTGACCTACGACCAGTTCGCCGCCGTATCCGTGCGCCTGCCCGACCTGCCGGGCGTCGCGCCCAGCCAGGGCTTTTCGCGCAACTATCCGGCGGGCGCCACGGTTGGGCATCTGCTCGGCTATGTCGGTGCGGCTTCGGCCAAGGATTATGAGGAACGTAAGGACCCGCTGCTGATCACGCCGGGGTTCAAGGTCGGAAAGGACGGGCTGGAACGGTCCTTCGACAGGGAGCTGACCGGCAAGCCCGGCGCGAAGCGGGTCGAGGTGACGGCGCGCGGCAAGATTGTGCGGGAACTCACCACCCGGCCCGATACGCCCGGCAATCCGATCAAGCTTACCATCGACGCGGGCTTGCAGGAATATGCGGGCCGTCGCCTCGCCACGCAGAGCGGATCGGTGGTGGTGATCGACTGCCATAATGGCGATGTGCTGGCCATGGCGTCGATGCCCAGCTTCGACCCCAACAGCTTTTCCGACGGCATCAGCCATATGGAATGGGACATGTTGTCGAAGGACGACCATGTTCCGCTGCGCAACAAGACGCTTCAGGGCCTTTATCCCCCCGGGTCGACGGTGAAGCCGATGGTGGCATTGGCGCTGCTGGAGGCTGGGATTTCGCCGATGGACACGGTGAACTGCGCCGGCGCAATCCGGGTCGGCAACACCCTGTTCCACTGCCACAAGAAGCGTGGCCATGGATCGCTCAACATGCGCGGCGCCATTGCCCAGAGTTGCGACATCTATTTTTACACCATGGCGCAGCGCATCGGCATGGACCGCATCGCCAGCATGGCGCGACGCGTCGGCATGGGCCAGAAATTCGCCTTGCCCTTCCCCAGCCAAAGCTATGGCACAGTGCCAGATCCTGCGTGGAAGCTGAAGAAATACAATCAGAAATGGCAGGTCTACGACACTGTCAACGCGACCATCGGTCAGGGCTATATGCTGATCAACCCGCTCCAGATGGCGGTGATGGCCGCCCGGCTGGCGACGGGCAAACAGTTGATGCCGAACTTCATCTTCGGCGCGCAGCGACCGGAACCAGCGCCGGTCGGAGTGAATGAAGAGCATCTGGTGACGATCCGCGACGCCATGAGCGCGGTGGTGAACGGCGGCGGCACAGGCGGCGCGGCACGGATGTCCCTTCCGGGCGTGCTGATGGCGGGCAAGACCGGCACGGCCCAGGTCCGACGCATCACCATGGCAGAGCGCGGCGGGGGCGTGCGTAGCAACGCATCCCTACCCTTCAAGCTGCGCGACCATGCGCTATTTCAAGGCTTCGCCCCGTTCGATAATCCCCGCTACGCTATCGCCTGCATTCTGGAACATGGCGGCCACGTCAACCGGAACGAAGACTCACCGATGATCGCGGCGGACACCATGACCTTCCTGTTCGACCAGGCCAAGGCGATGGAGAAGCTGGAGACGTTGGAAAAGGGCTGGGGCGGCACTCCGGCGGAGCGTATGGCGCGGCAGATGGCAGCCTATCGCCTCGCCAAAGCCATTGAGAAGGGCGAAGCGCCACCCCCGGCAGCAGCCAATGCCATGAACGCGGCCGAGGCAGGCAACGGCACGGCGCCCGCACCTCAGGCGCCTACACCTGCCGACGCCGACGATACTCCTCCTCCGGCGGACACGGCGCGATGAGCATCGTCCCTGAACCTTTGACCCAATTTCCCTGGCGGGTGCTCGGCATTTTGCTGGCCATAGCCGGTTTCGGCACGCTGGTGCTTTACAGCGCAGCGGGCGGCAGCATCACGCCTTGGGCAATCAACCAGGGGGTCCGCTTCATCATCTTTGCCTGCATGGCGTTGGTGTTGAGCCGGATCAGGCTGGAGTTCTTCGCGCGCTTTGCCTTTCCGGCCTATGGCACCGTGCTGGTGTCGCTGCTGATGGTCGAACTCATCGGCGGCGTCGCGGGTGGCAGCCAGCGCTGGATCAATCTTGGCTTCATGCAGCTCCAGCCATCTGAATTCATGAAGCCGATCATCGTGCTTGCCGTCGCGCGCTTCTATGCGCTGTTGCCGGTGGGGGAAATCCGGCGCTGGAACGCCATCTGGCCTGCATTGGTGCTGATCGGCGTGCCCTTCATGCTGGTGCTGGTGCAGCCCGATCTCGGCACCGCGACGATGATCGCGGCGGGTGGGGTGACGGTGATGTTCCTTGCCGGGCTGCCTTTGCGGCTTTTCGTGGGATCGGGGCTGGCCTTCGCCGCCATCGTGCCGATCGCCTTCAGCTTCCTGCACGATTATCAGAAGAACCGCGTGCTGATCTTCATGGATCCCGAAAGCGATCCCTTGGGCGCGGGCTATCATATCAGCCAGTCGAAGATCGCCATCGGTTCGGGTGGCATCTTCGGCAAGGGGTTCCTGAAGGGTACGCAGAGCCATCTCGACTATCTGCCCGAGGGCCATACCGATTTCGTCTTCGCCACCATGGCGGAGGAATGGGGGCTGTTGGGCGGCGTGCTGCTGATCGGCGCCTTCATGCTGCTGTTCCGTTGGGGGATCGGCGTGTCGATGCGCAGCCAGGATAAATATGCGCGGCTGGTGGCGGCAGGGCTGACCACGACGATCTTCTTCTATGTCGCGATCAACCTGATGATGGTCATGGGGCTGGCGCCGGTGGTCGGCATTCCCCTGCCCTTCATGTCCTATGGCGGATCATCGATGCTGACCGTCATGTTGTGTGTCGGCATCATCATGGCGATCGAACGGTCGGGGCGGCAGCGCAGCCGGCCCGGAAGCTGGGGTTGAATCGGACCCGTTCACAAAAATTTGCACCGACAGGCGATTTACTGTTTGCAAAGTCCGACACGGCTGCTAACAGCCCGCCCACGCCAAGGCGACGGCCCAACCGGGACTAGCCGAAAGCGGGTGTGGACGCATAGCTCAGTTGGTAGAGCAGCTGACTCTTAATCAGCGGGTCCTAGGTTCGAGCCCTAGTGCGTCCACCAAATCTTCTAGCCGACGGCATCAGCCGAAAGCCGTGTGGACGCATAGCTCAGTTGGTAGAGCAGCTGACTCTTAATCAGCGGGTCCTAGGTTCGAGCCCTAGTGCGTCCACCAAATCTTCTAAACAGACACGAAAAACGCCCGGTGCCATTTCGGCACCCAGCGCTAGCGCATTCCGACAGACAGGCCTGCTTTCAGGATAGGCCGACCGGCAATGCTGTCGTGAATTTCGTCATCGACAGTGCAAAGTGTGACGCGGCACCCGCGACAGAGGGATGCCCCAACAGCGTCATCATCAGGAAGCGGTTATAGTCCGCCACGTCCGCGACCACGATGCGCAGCAAATAATCCCACTCCCCCGACATGGAGAAACATTCGACGATCTCCGGCCGGCCATCGACAAATTGTTCAAAGGCGCGACGCGCTTCCTGCGCATGGCTGCGCATGCGAATGTTGCAGAGGACATTGACGCCCAATCCGATCTTTTCCGGGTCCACCAGCCGCACTGTCCCGGCCAGAATGCCTGCGCCTTCCAGCGCCTTGATACGCCGCCAGCAGGACGCGCTGGACGCCCCTACCCGTTCCGCCAGATCAGCATGGCTGAGCGTGGCATCCTCTTGCAACGCTGCGATGATTCTGCGGTCGATCGCGTCAATCTGCCGTTCCTGTTTCATGACGGGCAGAATAGGCATGCATTCGATTTCATCCAAGGGGGCAGTCATGGACGGCGCTCAAGTGAGCGGCTCCCCTAAAAAAGTTCCCCAAATATGTTTCCCTTTTCGGCCAGCGGAGCTATTCTGACGGCAGGTCGAATGGGGCTGCGCAAATGGTGGACCTTTCTCCGCAACATCCTGACAAGAGCCCCGTTTCTGCGGCTCCACCCTCCCCGCAGCACGACCCGCTGAATCGCGACCCGGTTATGGGGAAAACGATCCGGCGGTCATGGCAATTTCCGCAAGAGAAGGCCGAGACGATCATCCAACGCCTGTCGCGCTGGGCCGGTCCAGTGACGTTGATCCTGACACTATGTCTGTTGGGCTGGTGGATAATCCACTGATCCGATTGGCGATTCGGAAAAAGCGCTCTCAGGCAGGCTCAAAACATCCCGCAACCGGAAGCAAGACCCGATCAGGTCACCGCAAATACAGGGCAGAGCGTCATTCAGAGCAAACGGATCATCGGAAAAGCGGGTCCGAGCATCCCACGCCCGATTGTCAGCCCTCCGCATTTATGCCCTGCTGCTGCGCAACATAAATCAAAACGCAGCGGATGTCTGATGCTTACACACTGCCTCCCGGCGGTGGTCCGTTTGACGTCATGACATAAAAAGGGTTGCAGATGTCGAAAATTGATCTGGCGATCGAAGGTGTTCCCAGTCGCCAGCCCGCAACAGCCGCCGGACAGCGGAATGCAAGGCTTTGGCTGTGTCTGTTGCTGCTGGTGGCTGATATGGCGGCGCTGACCACGGGTTTTGCGCTGGGTTTGCGCGTAGCCGGCATTCCCTGGCTTTCGGACGGACAATGGCAACCCCTGGCCGGGGGGCTGATCGTCTATGGCGTGCTGGCGTTCCACAACCAGGCCTATAATCCGCATTGCCTGACGCGCATGACGCAATCCTGCCGCGCAGCGACCATGGCTTTTGCAGGGACGCTGCTGATCTTCCTGCTGGTCGTCTTCTCCCTGAAGGCGACGGGGGAACTGTCCCGGCTGGGCGTTTCAATGGGTATTTTGTGCAGCGGGATGCTGATCGTGCTGCAACGTCTGATGATCGTGCAGGCCGTCCGCCGCAACTTTGCCGACGGGCTCTTCGCCCAATTGCTGATCATCGATCACGGCATCATTCCCGAAGATGTAAGCGGCATGGTGCTGGTCGATGCCGGCGCGATCGGGCTGCGCGCCGATCTTGATGATCCCTATATGCTGCACCGTCTCGGCACATTGCTGCGCGACTATGATCGCGTCGTGATCTCCTGCCCTGCGGAACGCAAGGCCGATTGGGCGCAGATGCTGAAGGGCGGGAATATCCTTGGCGAGATCATCGTGCCTGAACTGGACCCGATGGCGCCGCTGGCGGTGCGCGCCTATCGCGGTACGCCCACGCTGGTGGTATCGCGCGGGCCGCTGAACCTTGCTAACCGGGCGAAAAAGCGGCTGCTGGATATCGCTCTGACTGTACCTGTGCTGATCGTGCTGGCGCCGCTGATGGCGGTCATCGCAATTCTCATCAAGCTGGACTCGCCGGGTCCGGTCTTCTTCCGACAGGAACGCATCGGGCGCGGTAACATGCTGTTCCATATCCTGAAATTCCGC
This sequence comes from Sphingobium sp. EM0848, assembly GCF_013375555.1. Taxonomy (NCBI): domain Bacteria; kingdom Pseudomonadati; phylum Pseudomonadota; class Alphaproteobacteria; order Sphingomonadales; family Sphingobiaceae; genus Sphingobium; species Sphingobium sp. EM0848. The sequence continues at coordinate 1,174,548 of NZ_JABXWB010000001.1, read as the reverse complement.
AGCATGCGGGTCGAACAATGCGATGCCGCTGGTGCGACCTCCACCCAGCGGGACGATAACCGGATCACGCGGGTCGGCGCATTCATCCGCAAGACCAGCATCGATGAACTGCCGCAACTCATCAATGTGCTGCTGGGTGAGATGAGCCTGGTCGGCCCTCGTCCCCATGCGCTGGGATCGACGGCGGAAGAGCAACTCTTCTGGCAGGTCGACCGCCAATATTGGCACCGCCACGCGCTGAAGCCCGGCATCACCGGCCTAGCGCAAATCCGCGGCTTCCGCGGCGCCACGGAAACCCGGCGCGACATATTGAACCGGGTGGAAGCGGACCTGGAATATCTGCATGGTTGGAGCCTGACGCGCGACCTCGCGATCCTGCTGGGGACCGTCAATGTCCTGGTGCACAAGAATGCCTATTGAGGCGACTCGAAAAAGGCGCGGCTACACGCAGGAGGAAAAAAGGTTCCGGTCGAGAAGTTACGGAACCGCAATTTTGCGATGAACCGTGACAGTTAACGGTTCATCACGGGAAAATATTATCTCACATCAGGATTCGTCGCCTCAAACACTGTCATATGCGACGAATTGATGTCATCCCGCCCTTCCCCACAACTATTTGTTAACCGCAAAATCGGATATTAAGGCCATCAGCAATCGGGCGGTGGGAATATCAACGTGGCGGAAGATTTTGCGGGCGTTGCGGTGGCGCAACCTTCATTGAATGAAAAGATGGAAGCCCGCCGGAATGTTCCGGCGCGCGCCGATGCCGTGACTTTTGCCGACCGCGCCGAAAAAGGGGTGCAGTTGCTGTCGCGCTGGGCCGGCATCCTTGCTTTCGTCGGTGCGGTGGCCGCCATTGCCTGGCTGGTGATCTGACCAGACCTCCTTCATTTAGCTTTCTCCCACATTAACAGCCTCAGGGCGCGTCGGGCATGGGTCCGGCGCGCCCTCTTTGCGATGAACCGAGCCGTTGTTTTGGCACGACAAACTGCTTTTCAGGCGGTGGCGTTACGCAGAAATCCCTCTAGCATGACCAATATTGCTGCAATGCAATAAGGGTCGATAAGATTGTATAGAGATAATAGTCCGCGTTTGCGGGGCCGTTCATACGCGCCCTGTGAGCAGAAATATCTGTGGTCACGTATTTTCATGGTCGCCGCTTTCAGTGGAGCGACGGTGATGACGGCATTTCCTTCTGTGCTGCACGCGCAGGAAGACGACGCGTCAACTGTAGAAAAGCGCCCGAAGGACCAGACCGAAGAGAAGCGTCTTAAGGAATATGGTCTGAACCTGACCGCCGGGCTGGATCTTCTTTATGACGACAATGTCTATCGCGTCGACGATCGGGTGGAAAATCCGACAGACGACCTGATTGTCACGCCCTCTCTGGAAGCCACCTATGGCATGCCGATCGGGCGGCACGACGTCCTTTTGCGCGGCAAGATCGGCTATGATCGCTTCATTTCCGAAGGCCAGCGCAGCAAGTTGCGGCTGGATTCGGAAGCGAAGGCGAATATCCGCTTCGGCGCGACTTGCCTGGTGACGCCGCATGCGGCCTATCGCCAGCAACGGGCCGATTATGGCGACATCAATTCGGCGACCGAGAACCTCCAGAAATTCTCGACCATCGGCGCGGATTTCACCTGCGAAAGGCCGGGTTTCTTCCCGGTGGCGAGCTATGCACGTGATACGACGCGCAACGCCAGCCAGTTCGACTATGCCGACCAGACCAGCAACACGTTCATGGGCGGGATCGGTTACAACAAGCCGAGCCTTGGCACGCTGACCGCTTATTACGAACGGGTGAACAGCAAACGCGACACGCTGGGGATCGAGAACCGGATCAACAGCTACGGCCTGCGTTTCCAGCGCAATGTCAGCCCGATCACGCAGATCGACGCGGATGTACGCTGGCTGGACGTGAGCAGCGACAGCGCGGCGGTTGGTGACTATAGCGGTCTGGGCTGGAAAGTCAGCCTGTCCACCACCGCCATTCCGCGCCTGAAGTTGACCGCAACGACGGAGCGGGCGATCATCAACGACAGCCTGATCGCCAGCGGTTTCGCCATCGACACGACTTACCGGGTGCAGGGCGAATTCTCGATCTCCGAACTGACCTCCGCAGGGCTCTATGCGGAGTGGGATCGGCGCAAGTTCCGTCAGGACGCCGCGCTTCGTCCCTATTCGATCACGGCCGATCGTAATCGTCGCTTCGGCGGGATACTGACCCGGAAACTTTCGGACCGTTTCGATCTTACGCTCGATGCCCAGTATTATATCCGCAGAACCGATACCAGCGTCTCCAACTATAGCGGAACGCAAGTGACGCTGGGCGCAGCTCTGCATTTCTGATCCTCTAAATATTGGGAGCTTTGCGCTGTGAAGGCCGATACTCTCCTCAAGACCGTTTCCACCCTGCTCATCATTGCAGGACCACTGACTGCAACTGCACAGACTGCCACCGGAAACGCAGCGACGACTGCCCCGCAGGCGACGAATCCGGGCTATCAGCTTGGTCCTGACGATGAGGTGAAGATTTCCGTCTTCGGCCAACCCGACCTGTCGACCACGACCCGCATCAAGGAGGACGGCACCGTCGCCCTTGCGCTGGTCGGCCCCGTGTCGGCCAGGGGTAAGACGACCTCTCAACTCGCCCAGGATATTGCGGCGGGCTATGCGAAGGGCGGCTATCTCACCAGCCCCTCGGTCAGTGTCGAGGTGAGCAATTATGTCAGCCGCTTCGTCACCGTGCTCGGCAATGTGCCGCAGGCGGGCAATTATCCGCTCGACCGCGACTATACCGTCGCATCGATGCTGGCGAAGGCAGGCGGGTCGACCAAGGATGGCGCCAATGCGGTCATTTTGACGCCCGCCGACGGCAGCGGGCCGATGCGCATTTCCCTTGCCGACATGGCCGGGGCTGCAATGCGGCCGCTGAAGGCGGGCGACACGCTGTTCGTGCCGCCTGCCGAGAAAATCTATGTCTACGGTCAGGTCCAGCAGCCCGGCGCCTTTTCCTATGTACCGGGGCAGAGTTTCCGCCAGGCATTGGCGCTGGCGGGCGGGCCGACGCTGGCAGGTTCAACGAAACGCATAAAAGTCCGGCGGGAGGGGAAGGAAGTACAGGCCAATCTGGATGATCCGGTGAAGCCTGAAGATATCCTCATCATCCGGGAGAAGCTGTTTTGACGACACTCGATCAAGGCTGCGCGCAACAACGCTCCGGCCAGAAATCCGGTATTTTCGACCGATTTCTGTCGCTGACGCGCACCGCCGAAAAGCGTAACGAACGCGTCATTCCAGAGGATGTGCCGCTGCATCTGGACGTGCCTGCACTGCCTGGATTCCGGCAGGAGGCGGCGACGGCGGAGTTGGAGGAGCCCGGCCACCGTCCCCTTTCGATGAGCGCAATGGCTGCGCCGATCAAGCCGATCAGCCTGCGTCGCGACAGCATCTATGCTGCGTTCAACACCGCCATGCCGGTGACGGATCGCCATGGGCTGGCCGGTCGCAACAGCGAGTTGGAAAAGCTGGTCGAGGCCATCGTCGTCCAGCGCAAGCATGCCGTGATCTTCGGCACGCGTGGATCGGGCAAGACATCGCTCGCCCGCGTGTTCGGCGATCTGGCCGATGAAGCGGGCTGCATTGCCCTCTATGCCTCGGCCAATGGCGAAGCGGATTTCGACTCCCTCTTCCGCCCCTTCCTGACCGAATTGCCGATGAGCAGTTCCGGGCAGGAGCGCGTGCGCAAGATGATGGGCGAGCCGCTGGACGTTTCCCGCCTCTCCGCCCTGCTGGTGGAGGAGGTGCGCGAACGGTCCATCCTCATCATCGACGAATATGACCGGGTGCAATCGGAGACGGCCAAGCAGGAAGTGGCGACGCTGCTGAAGTTGTTGACCGACATTCATTCGCCCGTGCAGGTCGTGCTGGTCGGCATTGCGGGCGACATTGACGGGCTGATCGCGGCTCATCCTTCGCTCCGCCGCCACCTCGCGCCGCAACGGGTCGCACCCATTCCCAAACCGGAACTGGAGCGGCTGCTGCTCGCCTGCGCCAATAATGGGCGGCTGTCCATTGATGACGATGCGCTGGACGTACTGGCGGGCGCGGCGATGGGATCGCCCTATCATGCGCGGCTGTTCGGCATGTCGGCGGCCCTCGTGACGGAGGCCGGCGGGCGCGACCGCATGGTCCTGTCCGACATCGAGCAGGGGCTGGTATCAGCGCTTGAGGATTGGGAGGAAATGAGCGGCCAGACCCATGCGCTGTTCCGCCGCATCCTCTGGGAAGCCGGTTCAGTTCCGGGAAATGGGCGCCGCATGATCGCGCTGGCCGCGGTAGCCGCCTCGCAAATGTCGGCCATTTCCTATGAGCGGCTGGTGAAGCTCGGTCATGAAGTGCTGGGCGGCGGCTCGATCAACGAAGGACAGGCGCGTGATGCCATGGCGCGGCTTCAGCCCGCGCTGGTCCCCACGCCCAATGGTGAACTCTGGATGTTCGAAGATACGCTGGCGCCGCAATTCCTGCTGCTGATGGCGAAGCAGCCGGTGCAGAGCGCACCGCCTGTCCAGACGCCCGCTGAGGAAATGCGCGCGCTGCTCAAGGGAGTGGACGGGCTATGACCATGAACCCGATGGATTTGCTGGCCGCGCTTCAGGCGCGCTGGCGCACGGCGGCGATGATCGGGGGCATATTGTTCCTGATGATCGCCATTCTCGCCTTCATCCAGCCCCGGCAATATATGGGCACGGCCTCGCTGCTGCTCGACCTGTCACAGACGGACCCGACCGATACCAATTCGGCGCAGGGCGTGAAGCCCGACACGGATTCCATTCTTGGTACCCAGACGGACATTATTCGTTCGGGCAAGGTAATGAACGCCGTTGCCAAGGAGGCGGGCTTCATCGACGCCCAACCGACCGACATACCCGCCGATGCCCGGCTTCAGGCGGCGGCCGCCGTCGTGAGCAAGAACATGATCGTCACCACCGGGCGGCAGAGCAATGTACTCCAGATCCAGTATCTCGATCCCGATCCGCAGGTCGCGGCCAAGGTCGCGAACCTGATCGCCAGGATCTACATGCGCGAGCAGGTGGAACTGCGCGCCTCCCCGGCACGCGGTTCGGCCAAATGGTTCGACGAACAGACGCAGGAAGTGCGCCGCCGCTACGAACTGGCGCAGAAGAAGCTGTCCGATTTTCAGCGGGCGCATGACATCATCGGCATCAACCGGATGGACCTTGAGGCCGAGAAGCTGAAGAACATGTCCTATCAGTTGACGCAGGCGCAGGCGGAAGCTGCCGCCGCCCGGTCGAAGGCTGGCGCGGGTGCGGTGTCCGACATTGAAGGGTCGCTGATCGTCCAGAATTTGCAGGAACAGGTGGCGCAACAATCCGCCCGCGTGTCCGAACTGCAAAAGACGCTTGGACCCAACCACCCGACCATGGCGGCGGCCAATGCGCAGTTGTCGGAGCTTCAGTCGAAGCTGGCGGCGGCGCGATCCAGCCAGGCGGGCGCGGTCAACGCCAACAGCGTGGCCGCCAACCGCCGGGAGGGCGACCTCAAGTCCAACATGGCGGGGCAGGAGGATCGCATGATCCGCATGTCCGACGTGCAGGACCAGTTGATGGTTCTCCAGCGCGACGTCGATGCAGCGCGGCAGACCTATGACACGGTGCGCCAGCGCTTCAACGAGGCGGCCCTGAAGAGCCAGATCTCGCAACCCAATGCCAGCCCGCTGGATGAAGCAACCGTGCCCCTGCTCCCGGCCAAGCCCAATATCATGCTCTGGCTGATCGGCGGGATCGCGCTGGGTCTGGTCGGCGGCGTTGCGGCCGTGATCCTCATGGAAATCATCCATCCGCGCGTTCGCTCGGCCGCTGGCGTGGCCCGTGCGACCGAAGTCGAAGTCATTATCGAACTGATGCCGGTCCCCACAGGTGGCGGCTGGTTCTTCAAACAGCAGGAGGCCGCATGAGACTGCGTTCCACGGCAGGCGCACCGCCTCAACTCACGCCCGGGAGCACGAGCACGATGCGTCCCCGCGCTCGTGACAGCCATAATTTCGCCCGTCTCGCGGTGGAGCATGGCTTTCTGGCCGAAAGTGATGTGCACAATGTCGAGGCCCATGCCCGATCGCAGGGTCTGGCGCTGCACGATGCGGCGGTCGATCTGGGGCTGCTGAACCCGGAAGATGCGGGTATCCTCGCGGCCTTGCAGGGCGGCTTCGCCCTGTTGCCGAAGGGCGACCAGAGGGTCGATCCGCTGGTGATCGCGGCCTTCGATCCCGCCAATGCCTATGCCGCCAAGGTGCGCACGATCCGCGCCAAGATGCGGGCGGCGGCCAAGGATGGCGATCCCGCCTCCCTGCGCCTGGCGGTTCTGGCCATTGAGGCGGGTGACGAAGCGGCGATCATGGCGGCCAATCTGGCGGTCGTGCTGGCCCAGATGGACGGGCAGACGATGCTGATCGACGTCGACATGGGGCGGCCCTCGCTCGACCGGCTTTTCCGCATCGCCAACAAGGCGGGCCTTGCCGAGCAGCTGATGGGCAGCGCGGCGCTGCTTCCCGCAGCCAAAACGGCGATCGAGGGACTGTGGCTGATGACCGCGGGCCGGGCTTCGGGCAGCGCGACGAGCCTCATCACCCGCGGACCGCTGGCGGAAACGGCCAATGGCTGGGGCCTGCGCGACACGACGATGCTGTTCTACCTTGCTGAGCGTAAGGGCGACCAGACGCCCTATGGCAGCATATTGGCGGGTTTCGACGCGGTGGTCATCGTCGCGCGGCGCGGCGACACCGCCATTGCCGACATGCGGCGCGTGATCGACGATCTCGACCGCCATGGCGTGCCCATTGCCGGGACGGTGATCGCATGAACGTAGAGAATATGCTGGCACGCCCATCCCTTGGCATGAATATGGAAGCGCCCGTCGCCAGGATTGGCGGCGTGCCCGTTACCACCTTGGCGCTGGACGCCCTGATCGCGAAGATGCTGGTCGAGGCACCCCTTCGCCGGAATCTGGAGCGAGAACCGCTGCTGGTGTTCGACGCCAACGGACAGGGCCTGTCCATGAACGCCAGCGACCCGGTTTTCCGGGCCAATCTAGCGCAGGCGGACCTGATCCACGCCGACGGCCAGATCATCGTCGCGGCGTCCCGCTGGTTCGGGGAACCCCATATCGCCGACCGCTCCAGCACGACCGACCTGTTCATCGACAGCCTGAAACCAGCGGCAAAGGCTGGTGTCAGCTACTACCTGCTCGGCGGCGAGGAAAAGGTGAATGCGGCCTGCGCCCGCGAAATCCTTTCCATGGCTCCAGGACTTCAACTCGCCGGTCGCCGCAATGGTTTCTGGAAACCCGAAGAAGAAGACACGATAATCGAAGCGATCAACGCGGCCGCGCCCGACGTGCTGTGGGTCGGGACCGGCAAGCCGCGCGAGCAGGCCTTCTGCGTGCGCAATCGCGACCGGATCAAGGCGGGCTGGATCGTCACCTGCGGCGGCCTGTTCAACTATATCACCGGCGATTATCCGCGCGCGCCCCTGTGGATGCAGAAATCGGGCTTCGAATGGCTGCACCGCATGGCGACGCGGCCCAAGGAGCTGGCCTGGCGCTATATCACGACCAATCCGCACGCGCTCTGGCTGATCTGGAAGCATCGCCATGGCTGAAGCCCAAGCGGTGGAAGAGCGCCCTGCGACGGGTCGCGTCCAGCGCCTTGGCAGCCTGTTCGGCCGCTTCGGGCTGGCCAGCCTGTCGTCAGCGATCGTCTCGGTCAGCCATTTGCTGGTCCAGCTGTTTTCGATCCATCATCTGGAAACCGCGGCCATCGGCACGCTGGCCTTCCTGCTGGTGATCATCCAGTTCGGCTACAGCCTGTCCAATGCGCTGGTGTCGACGCCCTACACCATCGCCGTGAACCAGGGCGACGATGCGGAGACCAGAAGCTTCGACTTCTTCTTCCCCGTCAACCTGATGCTGGCGGCCAGTCAGGGGCTGATCTCCGCGGCCATCGCATGGGCGACGGCCTCCCCGATGGCGGCGCTGCTGTTCGGCCTTGCGGGGATGCTCTCGCTGATCCGCTGGTTCGGGCGGTCCAATGCCTATGCCCATCACGCCCCGGCCCGTGCGGCCCGGTCCGACCTCGCCTATGCCGGGACGATCCTTGCAGGCCTGCTGATCGCGATGCGGACGGGAGCGGACATGCCCGCCATTGGCGGGATGCTGGTGGCGGCCAGCCTGATAGGGCTGCTGCCCTTCGGCCTTGCCTATGTACGGCGGCATTTCGCCATGGCGCCGGGCCGGGCGATCAGCGCCTATCGTCCGGTGTGGAAAGAGCAATCGGCTTGGACGCTGGTAGGCGTGCTGTCGACCGAAGCCACCTCCAACTCACACAGCTATATCGTGACGCTGCTGGCGGGGCCGACGGCCTTCGCGCCGATTGCGGTGGGAATGCTGTTCTTCCGCCCGGTCAATGTCTGCATCACGGCGCTGACCCAGCTTGAACGCCCGCGCATGACCCGAGCGGTCGCGCGCGGCGACCATGGCGCGGCGATCAAGTCCGAACGTGTGTTCATGGCTGCGCTGGTCATGCTGTGGCTGGCGACCTGCGTCGTGGCGGCGATTGCGCTCTATGTCTTTCCGGGGCTGATCCTGAAGCCGACGCTGGACCACCGGCTGGTGATGATTGCGGTGGGGCTTTGTGCCCTCCTCTCCCTCGTCCAATGTGTGCAGACGCCGATGAGCGTCATGACGCAGGCCCGGCGCGCCTTCCGTCCGCTGGCCGCGCAGAGCATGCGCAGTTGCATGGTCGGCCTTGTCACCGTGACCCTGCTGGTCTGGGGCACCGCGCCGGTCTTTTCCATCAGCGGCGTGGTGCTGTCGCAACTCGTCATGATGCTGGGCATCTGGCAGCTCGACCGCAAATGGCGACGCGACCGGCGGGAGGTCATCTGACATGGCGACAAGCTGGCATCGCAGGGGGCATGCTGCCCCCATCGCCAAGGCCGAAAGCGGCAGCAGCAACCTCATCTGGGTCGCGCAGGTCTTCTACTTCGTCTTCCTGATGATGGTCTTCATCGGCCAACAACCCTTCGCATCGCGTACCCAGGACGAACTGGTCGCGATGGCGCAGGAAAATGACGGGTCGGACCTCTTCAAGCAGGCGCTGTTCATCGGCTTCGCATTGCTGCTGACCGCCGTGCAGATCATGCGCAAGCAACCGCTGAAATATCGGTTCACCTTCTGGCCGCTGGCGATCATGCTGGGCTGGTTCTTCATCACCTGTAGCTGGGGCGTCGATCCGTTCGTATCCTTCAAACGGGCGATGCAGCAGCTCATCGTGATCTACATCACCTTCTGCGCACTCTCGCTGATGGGACCGGCACGGCTTTTCAACGCATTGCGCGCGGCGCTGATCGTGTCGCTCATCATCTGCTGGATTTCACTACCTCTGACGCCCGCCGCGGTGCACCCGCCGACGGAAAGCGACAAGGCGCTGATCGGCGCATGGCGCGGCTTCTTCTTCCACAAGAACATCGCCGGAGCGGTCATGGCCCTGTGCTTCATCGTCTGCGGCAATAGCTGGATCGACAAGCGCAAATGGTATTATGCCCTGTTCGCGGTCATGGCCTTCGTCTTCGTGATCGGGACCAAGAGCAAGACGTCGCTCGCATTGTGCGTGGGCATGCTCGCGATCAGCAACATCTATCGCGCACTCAGCGACAACACGCAGAAACGCGCGATCCTCCTGCTGATGCTGGGCTTTGGCATGGTCGGTTTCCTTGGCCTCTACATCGCCTATCAGCCGACCATCGAACGACTGTTCGCTGACCCCACCAGCTTCACCGGCCGCGTGTCGATCTGGCGGGTGGTGTTCGATTATCTGGCCGATCACCCCTATCTGGGCGCAGGCTTTGGCGGCTTCTGGCAGGTCGGCGCCAATTCACCGGCGCATGATTACCTCAACCAGCAATTCCAGATGCTGACGGCGCATTCGCATGACGGCTATCTGGAAATATGGGTCACGACCGGACCGGTGGGCCTGATCCTGCTGCTGATCAGTTTCCTTGCCCTGCCCGCTTATTGGTTCCTGACCGGATCGACCAAGGAGAACCAGGCGCTGATGGTCCCGGCCTTCGCGATCTGGGTCTTCGTCATGTACCAGAATCTGCTGGAAACCAGCTTCTTCGACAAGGATCGCCAGGTCTGGGTGATCTTCCTCGCGGCCATTGCGACCGCGCACGCCACCTTCAAGGCCAAGCCGCGCCCGCAATGGAGCCGGCGGCAACTGCAACATCAGACGGAGACCGGGAATGGCTAGGACCCCAAATGCCTAAGATCATCGTCTGCATCGCCACATGCAATCGGCCGCAGGGTTTGCGGCGGACGTTGGGCTCGCTTGCCGCGCAGCAAACGCGGCATCATCTGGAAATATTGGTGGCCGACAATGACGCGAACCGTCAGGACGGCATGGCCGTCGTCGAGCAAATGGCGGCGCAGGGCTATCGCTGGCCGATCGAGGCGCTGCTGGTGGCGGAGCGGGGCATTCCACTGGTGCGCAACGCGCTGGTCGCGGCGGCTCTGGCTCGTCCGGGCGTCACCCATGTCGCGATGCTGGACGATGACGAAGCGGCCTCCCCCGGCTGGATCGATGCCATGGCGGATACGGCAGCGCGCTGGGAGGCCGATATTGTCGGCGGCGCCGTGCTGCGCGAAATGGACAGCCAGATTGCGCCCTGGGCGGCCCGCCATCCCTTGCTCGCGCCCAAGCAGCGCGGGCAGTCCGGTCCGGTTGCGTTGGTGGACAGCACCGCCAATGTGCTGATGGCGGCGACGGCCCTGCGGGCCATGGGTGATCGCCCGTTCGACGACCGCATGGCGCTGACCGGCGGGTCGGACAAGCAGCTCTTCACGCGGATGCAGCGCAGGGGTTTCCGCTTCGGCTGGTCGGAGGAGGCAGTCGTCACCGAACTGATCCCGGCCAGCCGCGTCACCGCCAAATGGCTGCTGATGCGCGGCTATCGTGTGGGCATGACCGACATGATGGTGGAGCGTTTCCACAAGGGGCGGCTGCGCGCATTGCTGGGCGAGGCGCCACGCATCGTTGCCGGTTTCCTGATCGGCTCGCTGGGCGCCGTCGCGACGCTCGACCGGGGCAAGCGGGTCGAGCGCCTCGGCAAGCTCTACCGCGCCGCCGGCAAGATCGCCGGTCTCGCCGGATTTCATTATGAAGAATATCGAAAGGTGCATGGCGCATGAGCAATGCAGCCCCCAACGACAGGCCGCCCTTTTTCTCCGTCGTCATCCCGCTCTACAACCGGGCGGAGATCGTGGGCGACACGATCCGTTCCGTGCTGGCGCAGGACTGGCAGGATTTCGAAATCGTCGTCATCGATGACGGTTCGCGTGACAATCCCGGCCCGGTGATCGACGCCATAGGCGATCCGCGCGTCCGCTATATCCGACAGGATAATGCGGGCGGCGGCGCGGCGCGTAACGCAGGGATCATGGCGGCGGACGGGCGCTATATCGCCTTTCTCGATTCCGACGACCTGTTCCTGCCGGGCAAGCTTTCCATCATGGCCAAAGCGCTGGCGGGGGATGACGGACGTTCCGTCCTTTATTCCCGCATGAAGGTGGACCGGGGCGTCGACCGTTACTGGATCAGGCCCGATCGCGGCATTCGCGATGGCGAGGATGTGGGCGAATATCTCTTCTGCGCCAATCAGTTCATGCAGACCAGCACCATGGTCGTGCCGACGCCCATGGCGCAGGAAGTGCTGTTCGACCCCGCGCTGAAGAAGGGACAGGATCTCGATTTCTGCGTCCGGCTTCAGGGCGCGGGCGCGCGGTTCCGGATGATCGACCAGCCGCTGACCGTCTGGCTGGATGCGACGGAGGCAGGCCGCACATCCTATGTGAAGGGCTATGAAACCTCGCTCGACTGGCTCGACCGCTGCGGCCATATGCTGACCAATCGGGCGCGGCGGGGCTATCGGGCGACGGTGCTTGCCTATCATATGGCGCCGATCAAGCCGGTGGTCGCGATCAAGGATCTGGCGGTCGGCATGGTGGCGGGCGGCGTCCCGCCCCGCGTGATCGCCCGGCAGGTGCTGCGTTCCTATCTGCCGAAACCGCTCTACCGCTCGCTGGTCAATGGCTTCGTCCTGCGCTTCGGCAAGGCGGGGGCTGTGCATGGCGGAGCCAGTTCGTGATGACCGCATGGCAACCACCATCCAGCCTGAAGGCGACCGTCGCCGCGCCGCTTTTTTCGGTCGTCATCCCGACTTACCAGCGCAAGGATGCCGTGGTCGCCGCCGTCGTCTCCGCACTGGAACAGACCATCGCGATCATCGAGGTCATCGTCGTTGTCGACGGATCGACCGATGGGACGGAGGTTGCGCTGGGCGCGATCAAGGACCCGCGCCTGAAGGTCATCGTACAGGAAAATCGCGGCGCGGCGGCCGCCCGCAACAAGGGCATCGACCATGCGCGCGGGCGCTACATCGCCTTTCTCGACTGCGACGACCGTTTCCTGCCGCATCATCTGGCCGATCTGCTGCCGCTGGTGCAGGAAAGCGATGAGATCGTCGCCTATGGCCAGGTGCTGGCCGACCGGGGCGAAGGACGCAATTTCCTGAAGCCCCCGCGCGCCATTGCCCATGGCGAGACGATGGAACGATATCTGATGTGCGACCGCGGCTTCATCCAGACCAGCAGCATGGCGCTCAGCCGGGCGATGGCGAAGCGGGTCCGTTATCGTGAGGATGTGAAATTCGGCGACGATACCGATTTCGCGATGCGCCTGTCGCTCGCGGGAGCGCGCTTCCTGATGACGGAGCGGCCCGGCACCATCTGGGCCGACCGGCAGGCCGAAGATCGGCTGTCGCAGGTGCGCGGCAATGTCGGCAGCCTTACCTGGCTTCGCGACCTGAAGCCCCATATCTCCCCCCGCGCCTTTTCCGGCTATATGGGCTGGCACGCGGCGAAGAGCATCTGGCCGACCAGCAGGCGGCGGGCGATACGCTATTATCTCGAAGCCGTCTGCCGGGGTGCCTTCGGGCCACGAATGGCGGCGACCGTACTGCTCCAGATCGTCATGCCCGACCCCGTCTACCGGCGCATGTCCGATCGGCTGATCGACATCTCCCACATGATTGCGGGTAAAGGACAACGTCTATGAAACGGCGTGAATTTCTGACCGGTGCGCTCGCGCTCGGCGCCTGTTCCCCTGTGCCCTCCAGCCGGGCGCAGGAAAGCATCTCTTCCGAAGGGCTTGCCGCCCATGCCCGCAGGTCGGGTCGCTATTTCGGCGCGGCGATCAAGTCCCGCCAACTTCGCGAGGACCCCGATTTCACGGCCGCCATCGCCCGCGAATGCGACATGGTGGTCGAGGAATATGAGCTGAAGCGCGGCACCACCGAGCCCAAGCCCGGCAAATATGATTTCAGCGGAGCCGACCAGATCATTGCCTTCGCCCAGAAACATGGGATGAAGGCGCGCGGCCATGCGCTGGTCTGGTACGCAGCCCAGCCGGACTGGCTGGAGCCCGCGCTGAAACAGGCGAACCAGACTGGGCGCGAAAAGCTGATGACCAGCTATATCGACGTCGCAATGCCGCGCTATGCCGGTAAGATCAGCGAATGGGACGTGGTGAATGAAGCCATCGAACCCAATGACGGCCGCGCCGACGGCATGCGCGCGAAAAGCATGTGGCTGGACGCGCTGGGTGAGGACTATATCGACATCGCCTTCCACCGCGCGCGCGAGGTCGATCCCCGGCCCATGCGGTTTCTGACCGATTTCGGCCTAGAGCATGACTCGCCCCGTTGCGAGCGGCGTCGTACCGCGATGCTGAAGCTGCTCGACCGGCTGATGGCCCGCAATGTGCCGGTCGACGCGATCGGCATACAGGGGCATTTGAAACCCTATAAGGAGGGCTTCAACCAGGCGGTTTTCGCGCGCTTTTTGGAACAGCTCAGCGGATATGGCCTGGCGCTGTCGGTGACGGAATTCGACGTGGCGGACAAGGGCGGCCCACCCAATCCGGGCAAGCGCGACAATGAAGTCGCCGCCGTCGCCAAGGCCTTTTTGGACGTGGCGCTCGACAATCCGGCGATGCGGTCCATCCTCTGCTGGGGCCTGTCGGACCGCTACAGCTGGCTGTCCAACTTTCCTGATTATAAATGGGCCGACGGCCAGCTTTCGCGCGGCCTGCCGCTGGACGGACAGATGCGCCGCAAGCCATTGTGGGACGCCATCGCCGCCGCCTTCGACGCCGCACCGCCCATGAGGAACAGCCGCGCATGAGAATTTCATCGCTCACCGGCCTGCGCGGCGTGGCGGCGGTATCGGTGCTGCTGTACCATATACCGCATAACCCGACCTTCGAGGCTTTTCGCATCCCGCTCTTTTCGCGGGCTTATCTGGCGGTCGACCTGTTCTTCATCCTGAGCGGCTTTGTCATTTCCTTCGGCTATCACGACCGGGTGGTGAACCATCTGGGACGCGCGAGCTATGTCGACTTCCTCGTCAATCGCATGGCGCGGGTCTGGCCGCTGCATCTGATCGTGACGCTGGTGTTTATGGCGCGGATCATCCTCAACGTGTCAGGCAATCAGGCGATCGCGCTCAACTTCCCCAATGTGGCCACCAACATGCTGATGATCCAAAGCTGGGGCTGGGGCACGGAACCGATTGCGGGCAATAGCTGGTCGGTCAGCACGGAGGTTGCCGCCTATCTCATCTATCCGCTGATCGCCATCATCGCCTTTTCGCGGCTGGCATGGGCGCAGGGATTGCTCTGCGTCGGGATATTGGCGCTGGTCGCCGGGTCGGGCCTGGGGTCCAGCGGGCCGCTGGACGTCAACGACAGCGATACGGTGCTGACCCTGCTGCGCTGTCTGGCCGGCTTTTCACTGGGCGTCCTCACCTATCGCTGCGCGGAAAAGAATTGGTGCAGGCGGCTGGTGGACCGGACAGGCGGCTTTGCCATCGTCTGCGGGCTGATCGTGCTGGCGCTGCTGCTGCCGGGCAAGGCCGATGTGCTGGTGGTCTGCCTGATGCCGCTGCTGGTGCTGAGCTGCTATTATAACGGCGCGGCGGCGCGGGCGGTGATGGCCAATCCGGTCAGCTTCCATCTCGGCCTCATCAGCTATTCCATCTATCTCTGGCATCCGCTGGTCCGCGACGTGGCGGCGCGCGCCATGGGCGTGGCGCACAGGCATGGCATGGCTGGCTTCGACTGGTTGTTCATCGTGGCCATGCTGATCGCGACATGGCTGCTCTGCTGGGCAAGCTATGCGTTGATCGAGGTGCGCGGGCATCAGCTCATCAAATGGCTCCAGCGCGGCCGCCGCTCGCGCAAGCCTGCGCGGGAGGCCACCGCCTGATGCCTGCGATATGGATTGCCATTCCCACTTTCCGGCGACCGGAGCGGCTCACCCATCTGCTGCAGACATTGCCAGGCGTAGCAGGTCGTCATGATGTAATGGTGCTGGTCGCGGACAATGATCCCGAACGACTGGAGGGCGTGGCCGTCGTGCAGCAGATGCAGGCGGAGGGCTATCCCCTGCCCCTGACGCTGCTGACGGTCGGGCAACCCGGCCTCTGCGCCGTGCGCAACGCCATTGCCGATACCGCGCTGGCCGATCCGGCCATGCGTTTCATCGCGATGATCGACGATGATGAATGGCCACAGCCGGGCTGGCTGGACGCACTGCTGATCTGTCAGGCGCAGGTCGGCGCCGATGTCGTCGCCGGGCCAGTCGACAGCTGCTTCGTCGGCAATCCGCCGCGCTGGGCAAAGGAAACCCTGGTCTTCCGCCCGGAGGAACGGCCATGGGGCGCAGCGCCGATGCTATGGGCCAGCAACAATCTGCTGGTCAGCCGCCGGGCCTTTGCGATGCTCGATGCGCCCTATTTCGATCCCCGTTTCAACCGCAGCGGTGGGGAGGATCTGGATTTCCTGGCCCGGCTGCGCGACGCGGGCGCACGTTTCGGCTGGTCGCCCGATGCGCGGGTCAGCGAATGGGTGCCGGCGGAGCGGGCGCGCCTGTCATGGGTGCTGCGCCGCATGTGGCGCATCGGCTGTACCGAAACCATGGCCCGGCGGAAATCCCTGCCCGGCCGCCTTGGCAAGGTAAAATTGCTTGCCCGGTCGCTGGCCATTCTCGCGCTGCGGACGGCGGGGCTGGCCGCCATGTTGCTGCCCGGCGCACGACGGGTCGACATTGCCGGGCAGTGGATCAAGAGCTGGGGACGCCTCTATGCTCTCGCAGGAGGCGCCCAGAACCATTATGGCGCGCTGTAGATCCTGAAGCTCTTGATGATCATGTCGCCTGAACCGTCGTCATAGGCACCGGTCGTCTTCACGGCGACATCCATGATCGGGTAGAAACGGAAGCCCTGAAACGGATTGACCGACTGATAGGTTTCCACACCATCCACGAACCAGGTGATGTAATCGCGCTGGATATCCACGGCAAAACGATGGAAACCCTGCGAAAAGCCGGATAGGCCATAGGCCTGCTCGGCCTGGATGGTAATTCCCCGTGCATCATAGCGTGTGCTGTTCGCGCCGACATGGACCGTATGCGCGATATGCCGGTCGAAATCCCAATAGCTCTGATAGCCGAAGCCCTCGTAAACGTCGATTTCCGGCGGCCAGCCACTGGTCGAGATCAGCCAGAACGCCGGCCATGACCCGCGCCGGTTGGGCATTCTGGCTTCCCATTCATATTGGCCATAGCCGATCTGCGAGGCCAGAAAATTGCGGCCGTCCAGCACCGAAGAGCCATAATACCAGTTCTGGCCATCATAGCTGATCGGCGTCTTCAGCTTCTGCGTATGCAGCACCAGTCCGTAGGTTCCCCAATAGACCGGCCCTTCGATCCCCGAAAAGATCGTGGAGTCGAGATACAGCCCGGTTTCACCATTGGCGACCTGGGTCCGCCCATGGGACAGCGAAGTCGCCCAGCGATCCCATCCGCCGTCGGGCGAGCGCTTATGCGTATCCTTCGCCAGTTCGAACTGGAGCGTGCCGGTCGCCTCGAACGTGCGTGGTTCCCGGAAAGTGCCCGTCGCCCTGGCGGTGGCCGCACCGTAGCTTGCAGTGACCGTTGCGACCGACTGACCTTGCAGCGCCCCCCAGGGTGCCTCCCGCAATTTCAACTGGAACTGCTGACCGTCCGTTGCCGTGATGATGGGAACAGCCACGGTCTGCGTCAGCGGATCGCCGGGCCGGAAGATCACCACCGTATCGACGGTTTGATAATTATAGCCCGACAGGGCGCGCTGCGTCCCCGAACCGTTGACGGTCGTGATCCGCGCAATCACCGTATTGGGCGTCGGCCGGTCCAGCTTGACCGGGACATAGGCGACATTGCTTCCGGGCTGGAAAGTCGCGTTTGCGATCCACAGCGTTGCCTTGTCGGGAAGTTTCGTTCCGTTGGCGAAGTCGAAATCGGCGAAATCCGACGATGTGCTGGTCGTGGCCGTGCTGGTGGACGACGCCGAAGAAGATATCGTTGTCGTATTGCTGTTTGTTGAAGAAGTTGTGGAACCAGATGACGTAGTCGTCGTTGTGGAAGTTCCAGACATAACCGTCACGGCTCCTGCAGCGACGATGCATAACATGGCTATTCCGGCTCCAAATATGGAGCCAGTTGATCTGGAAGACATTTTGCAACCCCCGGTTTTTTTGAACCCTTATAGGGTCCAATAAGGAGGTTAATAAAAGCTTCCGGTCAAGAACGGCTCGTCGCAAACTCTTGCCATTTGCGACGAGCCGTTCATGTTTCATTCAGCCGCCTGAATCAGCTCTTCCACTTCCGGCGTGGCTCCGCGACCGACGCTGACATAGGCAAAGCCAGCGGCTTCCGCGACGTCCGGCCGATAGATGTTGCGCAGGTCGACCAGTCCTTCGCCGCTCATGACGCCCTTGAGACGCGGCAGATCAAGCGCGCGCAGGGCGTCCCATTCGGTAACGATGACAACCGCTTCGGCCCCTTCGGCAGCCACATAGGGATTGTCGCAGAAGTCGACGCTGGACAGCATGGTCCGGGCGGCATCCATGCCCTCCGGGTCATAGGCGCGGACCTGCGCGCCGCCATCCTGCAACGCCTGGATGATCGAGAGCGACGGCGCATCGCGCATATCGTCGGTATTGGGCTTGAAGGTCAGGCCCAGAACGGCAATCGTCTTGCCACGGACAGAACCGTTGCAGACGGCGACAACCTTGCGCGCCATGGCCCGCTTGCGGCTTTCGTTGATCGCCACGGTGGTTTCGATCAGGCGGATGGGTGCGCCCGCATCCTCCGCCGTCTTGACCAGCGCCAGCGTATCCTTGGGGAAGCAGGAGCCGCCATAGCCCGGCCCCGCATGAAGGAATTTTGAACCAATACGGTTATCAAGACCGATGCCGCGCGCCACCTGCTGCACATCGGCGCCAACATTTTCGCACAGATCTGCCATCTCGTTGATATAGGTGATCTTCATCGCCAGAAAGGCATTGGCGGCATATTTGATCAGCTCGCTCGTCCGGCGGCCGGTGAACTGGATCGGCGCCTGGTTGAGGTAGAGGGGACGATAGACCTCCTCCATCACCGGGCGGGCGCGTTCATCCTCGATACCGACGACGATGCGGTCGGGGCGCTTGAAATCCTCGATCGCGGCGCCTTCGCGCAGGAATTCCGGGTTGGAGGCAACAGCGAATTGCGCGTCAGGGTTGGTTTCGCGAACGATGCGATCTACCTCATCACCGGTACCGACGGGCACGGTCGACTTGGTGACGATGACGGTGAAGCCGCTGAGGTTGGAAGCGATTTCCTGCGCTGCTGCGTAGACATAACTCAGGTCGGCATGGCCATCGCCGCGCCGGGCCGGCGTGCCAACGGCGATGAATACGACATCGGCACTGGGAACCGATCCGGCTAAATCGGTGGTGAAGGTCAGGCGCCCCGCCTTCACATTGCGCGCGATCAGATCGGCAAGGCCCGGCTCATAGATCGGCACGCCGCCGCCCTGGAGCAACTCGATCTTGCGGGCATCCTTGTCCACGCAGATGACATCATGGCCGAAATCCGCGAGACACGCGCCGGAAACCAGGCCGACATAACCCGATCCGGTCATAACGATCCGCATCAACTTTTCTCCTTCTACAAAAGGCTTTTCGACCGACAGCCAACCCATTGAAAAAGGGCGCACGAAACCGCGCCGGAAAATCCGGTTATGCGGACCCTACCCCCTCACCACAGATTGAACGTCGAGCGATCTTGCCCTACGCCCCATATGCCGGAACCAGCCAGCCATTGACGCAGCGCAACATAGCTGCCCCGGCGGCATGGATGCAACGCAGCCCGCCGCTCGCAGAACACATATGGGCGCGGATCAGAGGGTTAGGCCATGAAAAGGGGGCGGTGGCATTGCTGCCCCGCCCCCTTCTTCCCCCGCCCGGAAGCGTTTAGAACTTGACGCGCACGCCCGCCGTGAAGGCGCGGCCGACAATGTCGTAGACCGCGATGTTGGTCGGCGGGTTGACGCCCGGAACGGTGCCGGGGATCAGCGGCGGGTCCTTGTCGAACAGGTTGTTGACCGTGGTGAAGAACTCGAAATTGCCGTTCGAATGCGGGATCGTGTAACGCAGAGTCAGGTCGGTGTACCAGACCGGCTTCACCTTTGGATTGACGAACTGGATCGGCGCGGTGCCCCCCGGAATGTCGAGCCGCATCTTGCCGATATACTGCTCGCCGATCGTCAGACCGAAGGGGCCGTTGGTATAGTCAACCGTCAGATTGCCGCGCCAGCGCGGGAAGCCCTGAGGATTGCTGGTGACAACGCTGACGCCTGCATAATGGGCGATGGGAGCGGTCGCATATTGCTGGGCATCGAACTTGTCCAGATAGTTGAGATACAGCCGAACACCAAGACCGCCATTGCCCACCGCCGTCCTATAGGTGAAGTCGAAATCGATGCCCGCCGTTTCTAGGAACGCGATGTTCTGGGGAACCAGATGGATGAGCGTCGGAAAGACCGTCGGTGAAGGACGGTCGATCTGGCTGCACTCGATCACGCCCGCCCCGCCTGCATTCCGGCAATTATCAATAAGCTGCTGCGCCGACAGGGAGTCGATCAGCTTGTCGACTTTGATGTGGTAATAGTCGATGGAGGCCGAGAAGCCGCGCATGAATTCAGGCGTAAATACCCCGCCAAAGGTGTAAGTATTCGCGACTTCCGGCTTCAGATTGGGGTTGCCGACGGTGAGCGTGTTGGCGTTGACGTTCGATCCGCTGCCATAGGTTCCAGCCACATTCTTTGCGTCATTCACAATGCCGATGCCGCTCTGCGGTCCCGCATAAAGCTCATAGAGATTGGGCGCGCGGATGTCGTGGGAGTATGTGCCGCGCAGCAGTAGGCTGCTGACCGGCTTCCAGGTTGCACCCGCCTTCCACGTCTTCACCGTGCCCGATGTCGAATAATCGGTCACGCGGATCGCACCGTTGACGCTCAACTCCTGGAAGAAGGGCGTATCCTTGAGGATCGGCACCGCGATTTCGGCATAGGCTTCCTTGACGTTCAGATTGCCCTGGCTAGCGCCGACATTGGTCAACCAGAAGGCCAATGTGTTGATCGGCCCCGTCGGATAGGGCTGCAGCGTCGTTTCCACACGCGGCAAACCGCGCAAACCGGCAAAATAGGCGTTCTTCTGCGCGTCGGTCAGTAGCAATGCGGGATCGGCGTTGCTGGTCAGGTTCAACGACTGGTGACGATATTCGACGCCAACCGCGATGTCGACCGGGCCGGCGGGCAGGTCAAACAGGCTGCCGCTGATGTTTGCGGTAACCGCATCCTGCTTGAAGCGCGCACGATAGCTCGACGTGCCGGTGGCGTAGGCATAGCCTGCGGGCGTCGATTTCGACGGGTCGCCATGCATCACATCGATCGGCTTGCAACCCGCGAATTGCGATGCATAGGTCGGATTGAGCAACACTGCGCAGGTAATCTGCCCATCCGGGCCGCGTACGGCATCAAGCGCAGCATAGAGCTTCCGATTGTCGTACAGTCCGACATTGTCCATCTTATGCTTGGACTCGCCGTGATTATAGGTGACCTGCCAGTTGAAGTTCGCAAACTTGCCGGTCAGACCTGCCGTGGCACTCCAGTAATCGGTCTGTTCATAGGCGATCGGCTTGGGCTGGCCGGCGTCCTGCTGACCGACGACATAATAATCGTTCGGGCCAGTCAAAGCCGCATCCAGCGCTGAGGACAGATAGGGGTTGCCCTTGTAGATGCGCGCAGACTCGGTCGACGGGATCAGCGAATTGCCCTGGGTGAAATAATGATATTTGCTGCGGGCATAGAGGCCTTGGACGAAGGCCGTGATATTGTCGGTCAATTCATAGCTGATCCGCCCGAAACCGTTATAGTTGGTGAGCGGCGCGATGGCATTGGTGTCGTTCGGGATCTTGTAGCCGTCGCCACCCTGCTGGAAACCTGTGGTGCCGACCAGCGTGCCCAGATTGAACGGACGGGTCGTGCCGTCATTGTTGATGACCTGGCCCACGAACTGATTGCCCGCCACGCTGGAACCGACGATCCGCCCATTGGCCGCCAGCGCCGAAATACGAATATCCGAAGCAATCACATAGGGGTTGGCGGCTGAGCCGGGCACGGCCGTGCAGCTGAACTGCTGCTTGCTGCCGGCAAGCGCGCAACTGCTCGTCACGCTGCCGACGAAATTATACCCCTGCGTGGAGAAGCTGCGATCCTGTCGCAACATGCCTTCGCTGTTGGAATATTCCGCGCTCAGCAGCACATGGCCCCGGCCGCCGGCGAAATCCGCGCCAAAGGCGCCGCCCAGACGCTGATTGCCGTTATTGCCCCGCTGGTCCACACCAGCCTGCGCCACACCCTTGAAGCCGGTGAATTTCTTGTCGAGAATGAAGTTGACCACGCCCGCGACCGCATCCGAGCCCCATTGGGCCGAAGCGCCGCCGGTCACCACGTCGACGCGCTGCATCAGGAGCTGCGGCAGGACGTTGGTGTCAATGGTGCCGACATATTCGGTCGGCGACACGCGCATGCCGTCGAACAGGACCAGCGTGCGCAGCGGCCCCTTCGGGTTGTTGCTAGGCGTGCCGAGGCCACGCAGGTTCAGGACATTGCCATGGATCGGCAGGTTCGAGAAATTATTGGCCGATTTGGACGGGCTCAGTGAGTTGTTGAATTGCGGCAGCTTGTTGAGTGCGTCAGCGACGCCTGAAGGCGTGGTTTTCGCCAGTTCCTCGGTCGAGGCGACCGTCACCGGAGTTGGCGCGGTATAACCGTCGCGTACAATGCGCGACCCCGTGACGACGATATCGGCCGTGCTGACCGGCGCAGCGGCCTGCGGAGCTGCGTCCTGCTGGGCCGGCGCGGGCGCCGCCGTTTCCTGCGCCCAGGCGGGCACCGACAATGCAATGATGCTGGCACTGACCGCCAGCGACGACGTGAACAGAGTGCTCTTCGCCATTTCCTCTACCTCTCCCTGCACGATCCTGGCCGGGTATGACACCCGGCCTGACCATTATTATCCCGGTGTGCACTTTTATAGATACTCTTCCCAAGGCTGATGTCAACTAATTTTGCACCAGTGGGAAAAGTTTAATCCAATCCCGTCCCTTCGTCCCATCGTGCGAAATTTTTGCGCCAAATCCCTTCGTTCAACTGGGAATATGCTGTCGCCCGGACACCAGGTCCGGAACACATATTGACCTACTGTGCAAAAATGTGCGTTATACTGATCGAAGCAGCCACACCCCGTTCGAGGGCTGTGGGATAAGAGATGGAGAGTGTCCTTGCCGTCCGATCTTCGTACAGCCTGCGCCATGTCCGATCTGCGGGCACGGCCATGAGTCGCGCTTCCGCGACGATGGCGCCATCGTCTGGATCGAGCGGCACGCACGGAGATGTCCAGTCCGACATCGCCACTACCCCTATTCCCGAACAGGCCGCCTATCCTTCGCCTTTGATGGGATGGTTGACCGTCGCGATCCTGTTCCTGCTGTACATATTATCATTAACCGACCGAAACATCATGGCCTTGATGGTCGGGCCGATAAAAAAAGATCTCGGCCTTTCGGATCTTCAGATCAGCCTTTTGCAGGGACCGGCCTTCGCCATTCTGTTCTGCATCTGCGCCATTCCGCTGGGCATGGCGCTGGATCGCTTCAGCCGGCGAGTCGTGCTCTATCTGTCGGTAACGGTGTGGAGCATCGCGACGGCCAGTTGCGGCCTCGCGGGCAGCTTTGCCGCGCTCGCCATGGCGCGGGCCGGAGTCGGTGCGGGCGAGTCGGGCTTCGGCACCGGCAGCTATTCGGTCGTCGGCGACAGCTTTCCGCCGCATAAGGTGTCGCTCGCCATGTCGGTCTTCATCATGGGCGGGGTCATGGGCGCGGGCATCGTGTTCCTGTTCGGCGGCCCGATCGTCGCCACCGCAATGAAGGCAGGTCCCGCCGTCTGGCCGGTCTTCGGCCTGTTGCAGCCCTGGCAGCAAGTGTTCATCATGACAGGCGCGCCCGGTCTGCTGCTGGCTTTCCTCGTCTTCGTCTTTCGCGAGCCGCCCCGCCGCAAGACGCTCAGTGCGGGCGCAGGCTATGGTGAGGCATGGGCCTATATGCGCCAGTATAAGCCGCTTTATCTGGCGACTTTCGTCGGCTTCGGCCTGGCCTATGCCGCAACCATCGGGTTCCAGCTCTGGACCCCGGTTTATCTGGCGCGGGTCCATGGCTGGGAGCCGGGAAGGATCGGCCCGGTGATCGGCCTTGCCCAGATCGCGGCGGCGGCGCTGATCCCTGTCCATGGCTGGACGGTGGACCGGCTCTATCGCGGGGGAAAGCGCGACGCGCATCTCTTCTGGTGCCTGTTGACGGTGCTGGCGGCCGCTCCCTTCGGCATCGCGGCCTTTCTGGTGAGCAGTCCCTGGGCGACGGTCGGCTGTTATTGGTGTTTCATGGCGCTGATCCTTTCGACATCCAGCATGGGACCGGCGACGGTGCAGGTCGTGACGCCGCAATATCTGCGCGGGCGCGTGTCGGCGCTCTATGTGCTGGCGTCGGGGCTGATCGCCATGGCGGGCGGGCCTGCCTTCATCGGCCTTGTCACCGACAAACTGCTGGGCGACGAAATGAAAGTCGGCCTGTCGCTCGTCATCAGCGTGTTCTGCGTGCTGCTGCCCGCCGCGCTTCTTTTCGCTTTCGGGCGCGCCTCCATGCGGCGCGCTCATGAAGCCCTTGGCTGAAGGATGATTCCATGATCGAGAACCACCGCCCCGCCTTCATCGATGGCAAGCCCAAAAAGCTGCTGATCGACGGCAAACATGTCGATGCCCTGTCGGGCGGGACGTTCCAGAGCTTCAGCCCATCGACCGGCGAGTTGGTGGCCGAACTGGCGCTGGCAAGCGCGGAGGATGTGGATCGCGCCGTCCGCGCCGCTCGCGCAGCCTTTGAGGGGCCATGGAGCCGCTTCAAACCTGCCGACCGTCAAGCCGTGCTGCTGAAGCTGGCCGATCTGGTGGATGCGGAGTTCGACGACCTCGCTTTGCTCGATTGCATCGAAATGGGCCGTCCGATCACCGCGGCGCGGGGATTGCGCGGGATGCTGCAACGCTCGCTGCGCCATTTTGCGGGTGCGGCAACGGCGATCCATGGAGAAACGCTGTCCAACAGCTTCCCGGTCGACCTGCTCTCCTACACGTTGCGCGAGCCGGTGGGCGTGGTGGGAGCGATCATCCCATGGAATGGCCCGCTGTTCAGCGCGGCGTGGAAAGTGGGACCTGTGCTGGCGACCGGCTGCACCGTCGTTCTGAAGCCTGCGGAGGACGCCTCGCTCAGCCCATTGCGCTTCGGCGAACTTTGCCTGGAGGCAGGCGTGCCGCCGGGCGTGGTCAATGTCGTGACCGGGGCCGGGGGAACCGGGGGAGCGCTTTCGGCCCATCCCGATGTCGACAAGATCGCTTTCACCGGCTCCTGCGAAACCGGGCAGCGGATCATCGCCGCTTCGGCGGGCACGGTGAAGAAGGTGACGATGGAACTAGGCGGCAAATCGCCCAATATCATCTTTGCCGATGCCGATCTCGACATGGCGACGCCTGCGGCCGCGATGGGCGTGTTCAACAATTCGGGGCAGGTCTGCGCGGCGGGCACAAGGCTGTTCGTGGAACGGCCTGTTTATGAAGAGATGGTCCAGCGCGTCGCCGCTTTCGCGAAGCAATTGAAGATCGGACCCAGCCTGGACCCCGAAACCCAGATCGGCCCGCTGGTATCGGCCAAGCAATATGCCCGTGTCTCCTCCTATCTCGAACTCGGCCCGCAGGAGGGCGCGCGGCTGGTCACAGGCGGGCAGCGCGTCACCGGCGGCGATCTGGACAAGGGCCATTGGGTCGCCCCAACCATTTTCGCCGATGTGAAAGATGAAATGCGGATCGCGCGGGAGGAGATTTTCGGCCCCGTTTCCTGCATCATGCCCTTCGATGATTTCGACGAGGTCATCAGTCGCGCCAATGCGACGCGTTTTGGCCTGGCGGGCGGCGTGTGGACCAGGGACATCGGCAAGGCCATGACCGCCGTGAAGCGCATCCGGGCCGGCTCGATCTGGGTGAACCATTATTTCGCAATGGACCCGTCCGTGCCCTTTGGCGGCTATAAGATGAGCGGCTTCGGACGTGAGGGCGGCTCCGAACATATCGAAGCCTATCTCCAGACCAAGGGCGTCTGGATCAGGACCTAAGGAAAAGGGGCGCCGTTCAAGCGCCCCTCCCCTTCACTTCTCGATTTCAAGCGCGCGTTCGGGGCAGGATTTCGCACCCTTCCAGGCGAGCTTTTCATCCGCCTCCGCCACGTCGATGTCGCCGGGCTTGATATAGCCCTCATCATCCAGTTCGAAGATATGGGGTGCCATCGCCCAGCAACGCGCATGGCCTTGGCATTTGTCATTGTGCACGATGATTTTCATGGCTTTGTCCCTCCTCAGGACCAGTCGAGGATCAGATTTTCAATGCCGAAGACATGCCCACCGAAAGTGATGGGCGCAGTGCCTTCCTTGATACGGAAAGTGGGGATGCGCTTCAGCCATTCCTCCAGCCCGACCACGATCTCCCGCCGGGCGAGATGCGACCCCAGGCAGCGATGCGGGCCATAGGCAAAGGCGGTGTGGCGATTATCCTCGCGAGCGAGGTCGATCTTTTCAGGATTCGAAAATTCCAGCGGATCGCGATTGGCGATCATCGTCGCGCAGGACACATAATCCCCCTTGTGGATCGGCGCACCTTCGAAATCCACATCCTTCGTCGCGACCCGGATCATCTGCACGGTCGGATAGGCGCGCAGCAATTCCTCCGCCGCCAGCACGATGCGGGAAGACTCTCGGCGTAGCAGTTCCTGATCGTCCTGATGGCGCGCCAGATAATTGAGATCGAAACCGATGGCCGCCGCCACCGTGTCCAGCCCGGCGACAAACAGCAGGACGCCGGTCCCGCGAATTTCCTGATCGGTCAGCGGCCGGTCGTCAATCTTCGACTGGACGAGGAAGGACATGAAATCATCGACCGGCCGCTTGCGCCGCTCGGCGGAAAGTTCGTCGATAAAGGCAATGATCGTCCGCGCTGCTGCGGGGCGCTGAACATTGTCCCCGTGCAGCAGATTGTTCGCCCAGCCGACAAATTCATCCAGGCGATCATCCGACAGGCCGAGAAAACGGAGGAAGATGTTCACCGCGAAGGGAAAGGCGAATTCCTCCATCACATGGCAGCTCGTGCCTGCCGCCGCGATCCTGTCGATCAGGCTGATCGCCCGTTCCCGTACCGCACTTTCCAACGCCATCACGCGCTTGGGCGACAGCAGCGGATTGAGTAGCGAGCGGAACTTGCCATGCTCAGGCGGGTCGAGTTCCAGCGGGATCATCGGCCAGCTTTCGCCCAGCGCCGACGCGAAAATGCTGCGGTGGCTGGAGAAGGTTTCCGGGTCCTGCAACACCTTCCGCTGATCCTGCGCGCGGGTGACGACCCAGGTGCCGTGCCCGTCGCGGGTGTTGACCGGCGAATAGAAGATGCGTGGCCCCTGATGCACGACCGCCGCCGCCGCCTGAGGATCACCATTGGGCGTCGGCTGCATGCCTGGGGAGGAAAACAGACTGAAATCCCCGACCATATCCGGCGGAACATGGGCCGGAATCGGTTGGGTCGCAAAGGTTTCCATATGCGCGCTCTCCTATGTGCGAGCCGTGCCCCGCGAATCGCTTGGGGCTTCGACCAACTCTATGAATTTTGCATTTGAGTATAGTTTATGACGCAGAATCCTACTGTCAACCATCGCTTTGCCGGGAAGCATATAGCCACTAATTTTACCCACCTGTGCAATTTATAACTAGCCAGCGGTGCAGAATTGGCTTAAGGATTCGGTCATGGAAGCGGATCGCTCCCATCGAAGGGCCCGAGCAGCCTTTCGTGCAGAACAGGAACAGGATGCATGGTCGAGTTGGAGGGAATGGAAGCGCGGTTGTTCCGGGAGGAAGCGCGCGCATGGCTGAAGGCGAATTTCCCGCCTTCGCTGACCAACGCTCCGTCGATCCATTTCGTCAGTGACCGTCGCGCGGCGGAATCGAACCCCGACTGGTGCCTCTGGCGACAGCGCATGGCGGAAAAGCGCTGGGGTGTGCCCACATGGGACCCGCGCTATGGCGGCGCGGGCCTGACTGAAGCGCATGGCAAGATCATCGGCGAGGAACTGGCGGCGATTGGCGGTTTCAACCCGATCCGCAGCTATGGCACGATGATGCTCGGCCCTACGCTGCTGGAATATGGCAATGAGGCGCAGAAGCTGGAGCATCTGCCCGGAATTGCCACCAATGAGCGACGTTGGTGCCAGGGCTTTTCGGAGCCTGGTGCGGGGTCCGACCTCGCCTCGCTCCAGACCAGATGCGTCGACATGGGCGATCACTGGTTGGTCAACGGGCAGAAAATCTGGACATCGGGCGCCGATCAGGCCGACTGGTGTTTCGCCCTCGTCCGCACCGACACCAGCCGGAAGCAGAGCGGCATCAGCTTCCTGCTGATCGACATGAAATCCGAAGGCATTGAAGCCCGGCCCATCATCCTGATCAGCGGTTCGACCCATTTCTGCGAAGTTTTCTTCAACGATGTGAAGGTGCCAAAGGCCAATCTGGTGGGCGAGGTCAATCAGGGCTGGGCCATCGCCAAGCGCCTGCTTCAGTTCGAACGCAACAGCCTTTCGGACGTGAAGGCGGAGATCACGCCGCTTGCCCCGCTTGCCCATGAATATTGCGGCACCGACCTGTTGGGACGGATCGACAATCCGGACCTTCGGACCCGTATGGTGCGCAATGCGATGCGGCACGAAGCCTATCTGGCGACAGTGGCCCGCCTGACGCGGGAATCGCAAAGCGGCGGTCCCAGCAATGGTGTGTCAGCGCTCAAGAATCTCTGGTCGGGGATCATTCAGGACCGATCCGAACTGTTGATTGAATTGATGGGCGCCAATGGCCTTGGCTGGGCGGGTGATCCTTATACTGACGCCGAACGGGAAGCGACACGCGCCTGGCTGCATAGCAAGGCCTTCTCGATCTACGGCGGCAGCTACGAAGTCCAGAACAACATCACGGCGAAGCGCACGCTGGAACTGCCGGCCTGAGTAAAGAATAAGGATGGGATCGGGAGGATGCTGAACGAAGAACAGCAGATGCTGAAGGATATGGCGGCGGAATGGGTGCGCGATCGCCTGCCCGTGACGGCGCTGCGGTCGCTCTATGGCCATGACGGCGGCGGACGGCCCGATGCGGACGGCTATGATCCCGCAGCCTGGGCCGAAATGGCGCAAATGGGCTGGACAGGCATTCTGGTGCCGGAAGCGCATGGAGGGTCGGATTTCGGCTATCGCAGCATGGGACTGGTGCTGGAAGAACTGGGGCGAACTGTGGCGGCTTCTCCGCTGCTGAGTTCCGCGCTGGTCGCGACATCCGCGCTGCGGCTGGGCGGCACCGAAGCGCAGCAGGCTCGCTGGCTGCCGGCTATTGCAGACGGATCGGCCATCGGTACGCTGGCGGCGGAGGAAGGTCCGCAACATGGGCGTGAGAAGATCGCCCTGACGGCGACGCCTTCAACAGGCGGCTGGATTCTGAACGGCATCAAGCGCCCGGTGCAGGACGGCATGGTCGCGACCCTCGCCATCGTCGCCGCCCGCACCGGCGGCGCGCCGGGCGACCGGAACGGGATCACGCTGTTTCTTGTGGCAACCGACGCCCCCGGTCTGACGCGTCAGGTGCTGGACCAGATCGATGCACGCCGTCCCGCCCTCTTCTCCTTCGATAATGTCGTCGTGGACGCGGACGCCGTACTGGGTGAGGTAGGCAATGGCGTCGACCTGCTCGACGCACTGTTCGACCGCGCGGCCATCGGTCTGGCGGCGGAAATGCTGGGCAATGCCACCCAGGCCTTCGACACCACGCTCGATTATCTCAAGACGCGGGTGCAGTTCGGGGCGATCATCGGCTCTTTTCAGGCGTTGCAGCATCGCGCGGCAGAGATGTTCGGCGAATTGCAACTTGCCCGCTCGGCGGTCGAGGCAGCGCTGGAGGCCATCGATGCGGACGACCCCGCCCTTCCCGCCCTCGCCTCGCTGGCGAAGGCGACCGTGGGGGAGACTCTGCAAGGCATTTCCTCCCAGATGGTGCAGCTTCACGGCGGCATCGGAATGACCCATGAACATGACGCCGGTCTTTATCTGAAGCGCGCGCGGGTGGCGGCGCAATGCTATGGCTCGACCGCCTGGCATCGCGAACGCTGGGCACGGCTCAACGGCTATTAAGGCAGGGCAGATGCAATCACGGGAAATACAGCTGAAACGCCGCCCGATCGGCACGCCCGTCGCGGAAGACTTCGCGACGGTCATCGTCGATACGCCATCGCCTGGGCCGGGTGAGGTGCAGGTCCGCAACCTCTGGATGGCGGTAGACCCTGCCATGCGTGGGCGGATGAACGATGCCAAAAGCTATGTCCCACCCTTCGCGCTGGACACGCCGATGGAGGGACCGGCGATCGGAGAGGTGATCGCCTCCAACGATCCGGCTTTCGCGCCGGGCGATCTGGTTTTCTCGCGGCTCGGCTGGCGGGAAATTTTCAACGCACCTGCCGGCGCGCTCCAGCAGCGGGACAAGGCCGCCCTGCCGGCTCAGGCCTATCTATGTTTTGCCGGAATGCCCGGCCTTACCGCCTATGCTGGGCTGATCCGTATCGCGCAGCTGAAGCCGGATGAGGTGGTGTTCGTCTCCGCCGCATCGGGTGCGGTGGGATCGATCGCCTGCCAGATCGCGCGCAATAGCGGCTGCAAGGTCATCGGCTCGGCGGGCGGCCCGGAAAAGACCGCCTTCCTGCGCGATGTACTGAAGGTCGACGCAGCCATCGATTACAAGGCTGAACCCAACCTCACCAAGGCGCTCGCCCGTGAGGTGAAAGCCATCGGCACCAGCGGCATCGACGTCTATTTCGAGAATGTCGGCGGCGACCATCTTCAGGCCGCGCTGTCGTTGGCGAACAATTTCGCGCGCTTCGCGGTGTGCGGAATGATTTCGCAATATAATGTCACCGACGCGCCGGTCGTGCCCCGCAACCTCACCATGATCATGACCAAGCGCATCCGCCTGGAGGGCTTCATCGCGCTCGACCATATGGATCTTGAAGCGGAGATGGTGGTACGGATGACAGCCTGGAACGCTGCCGGACAAATGGCTTCGGCGGAGACGGTCTATGAAGGGATCGACAAAGCGCTGGACGCTTTCTGGGGTCTGTTCACCGGCGCCAATATCGGCCGAACCATGGTGAAACTGCATGTATGAACTGTTGAAAGGGCTGCGCGTCATCGAGGGTGCGGCCTTCATCGCCGGGCCGTCCTGCGGACTGCATCTGGCGCAAATGGGCGCCGAAGTGATCCGCTTCGACGCGATCGGCGGTGGCCCGGACTATCGCCGCTGGCCAATCGCGCCCAATGGCGACAGCCTCTATTGGGAGGGGCTGAACAAGGGCAAGAAATCGATCGCCATCGACCTTGGCCGCCCCGAAGGCCGCGAACTGGCGGTGGCTCTGGCAACCGCGCCGGGGGAGAATGCGGGGCTGTTCCTCACCAACTATCCGGTGAAGGGATTCCTGAGCCACGACGCGCTGGCGGCCAGGCGGACGGACATCATCACCGTGCGGGTGATGGGTTGGGCGGATGGATCGCCCGCAGTCGACTATACGATCAACGCGGCGGTCGGCGTACCACAGATGACGGGACCTGCCGATGATGTGCGGCCGGTCAATCATGTCCTGCCAGCATGGGATTTGCTGGGCGGGGCCTATGCCGCCTTCGCCATGACATCGGCCCTGATCCGGCGCCGGATCAGCGGTCAGGGCGCGGAAATCCGGGTGCCGCTGTCCGATCTGGCGGCATCCAGCCTCTCGCATCTGGGATCGGTGGCGGAAGTGCTGTCCGCTGGCGACCGCCCCCGCATGGGCAACGACCTGTTCGGCGCCTTCGGGCGCGATTTCCTGACAGCGGACGGCAAACGGCTGATCGTCGTCGCCATCACCCCGCGCCAGTGGACCGGCCTGCTCAAGACGCTGGAGTTGAACGATGCGATCGGCGCGATCGAAGCGGAACTGGGCGTCAGCTTCGCCCGGAATGAAGGCGCCCGCTTCGCCCACCGGGCACGCCTTTTCCCCCTGTTCGAGGCCGCCTTTGCGGCGCGAGACGCAGAGATACTCAAGCCCGCCTTCGACGCAGGCGGCGTCACCTGGGGGGAATATCAGACGCTGCATCAGGCGGTGACGAGCGACCCGCGCCTGTTCACCGCCAATCCCCTGTTCGAAACGCTGACGCATCCCAGCGGCCTGACCTATCCCACATCCGGCCCGGCAGGCACGCTGGCGAATGAAGCGCGCGGCGCCGTGGCGATTGCGCCGAAGCTCGGGCAGCATACCGATGAAGTGCTCACCGCCGTCCTCGGCCTCGACAGCGGGGCCATTGGGCGGCTGCATGATGAAGGCCTGGTGGCATGACCGTGAGGCGCCGTTGCCGCGCCATTCGCGGCGACGGGATGGACGCGACGGTGGCCAAGGTCGCATACTGAATTTCAGAGAGGAGATTGCACGATGGACGCCGAGACATTCGAGCTGTTCCGCACCACCGTCCAGCGCTTTGTCGCGGAAAAGCTGATCCCTGCCGAGGATGCCGTCGAGGAAGCCGATGCCATCCCCGAAAGCATCATCCAGCAGATGCGCGACATGGGCCTGTTCGGCCTTTCCGTGCCGGAGGAATTTGGCGGCCTCGGCTGCACCATGGCGGAGGAAGCGGCGATCATCCGCGAAATCACGCGCGCCTCGGTCGTCTTCCGTTCCGTCATCGGCACGACCGTCGGTATCGGCAGCCAGGGCATCGTCATGGACGGGACCGAGGAACAAAAGCGCGAATGGCTGCCCAAATTCGCAACTGGCGAGGCAATCGCCAGCTTCGGGCTGACCGAACCGGAAGCGGGATCGGATGCAGCCTCGCTGCGCACCGTCGCGATCAGGGATGGCGACAATTACCGCATCACCGGCACCAAGCGCTTCATCACCAACGCTCCGCGCGCCAGCGTCTTCACGCTGATGGCGCGGACCGAACCCGATGTGAAGGGCGCGGCCGGGATTTCCGCCTTCATCCTGCCCGCGAACACGCCCGGCATCAGCTTCGGCAAGCCCGACAAGAAAATGGGGCAGAAGGGGTCAATCACCACCGACGTCATCCTCGACGATGTGGTGGTGCCGGCAAAGAACATCATCGGGGGCGTGCCGGGGCGCGGCTTCAAAACCGCGATGAAGGTGCTGGATCGCGGGCGCATCCACATCGCCGCCGTGTCGCTCGGCATGTGTCGGCGGCTGATCGACATGGCGCTCTCCTACGCACTGGAGCGGAAGCAGTTCGGCCAGCGGATCGCCGATTTTCAGCTGGTGCAGGGCATGTTGGCCGACATGAAGGTCGACATGCTGACGGCCGAGGCGCTGATGCAGTCGGTTGCCGCGAAATATGATGCGGGCGAACCCGTCAGCCTCGAATGCGCGGCACTCAAATATCACGCATCCGAAGCCGTGGGGCGCATCGCGGACAAGGCCGTGCAGATTTATGGCGGCGCGGGTTACATGGCCGAATATAAGGTCGAGCGCTTCTATCGCGATGTCCGGCTGCTTCGCATCTATGAGGGCACGAGCCAGATCCAGCAGACCATCATCGCCAAGCAGATGATCCGGCAGGCCGAAGCCGCCCGATGACCTATATTTAAAGGAAATTCCCATGCGCAGAGCCGCCATCGTCGCCCCCATCCGCACCGCTGTCGGAAAATATGGCGGGTCTTTGAAATCCATGACAGCGGGCGATCTGGGCGCGATCGTCATCAAGGCGCTGGTCGAACGCACGAAGGTCGACCCGGAGAGGATCGACGACGTGGTCTTCTCCCAGGGCTATGGCAATGGCGAAGCGCCGTGCATCGGCCGCTGGTCGGCATTGGCGGCGGGTTTGCCCGAATCCATTCCCGGCGTGCAGCTCGACCGGCGCTGCGGTTCCGGGCTTCAGGCGGTGGTCGACGCCGCCATGCGTATCCAGACGGGCGCAGCCGATATCGTCATCGCGGGCGGCGTCGAAAGCATGTCGAACGTCGAATATTATTCGATCGACCATCGCTGGGGCGCGCGCTCCGGCTCGACGCAGTTCCATGATCGCCTGACGCGGGGTCGCGTCATGTCCCAGCCCGTCGCCCGCTATGGCATCATCAGCGGCATGATCGAGACGGCCAACAATCTCGCCAGGGATTATAATATCTCGCGCGAAGCCTGCGACGAATATGCCGCGATGAGCCATCAGCGCGCCGCCGCCGCCTGGGAAGCGGGCAAGTTCGACGACGAACTGGTCCCCGTTCCCGTGCCCCAGCGCAAGGGGGAGCCCGTCATGTTCGCGAAAGACGAAGGCTTCCGCGCCGACGCGACGCCGGAATCCCTGGCGCTGCTCAAGCCTATCGAAAAGGACGGCGTCGTCACCGCTGGCAATGCCAGCCAGCAGAATGACGCCGCCGCTGCCTGCCTCGTGGTGGCGGAGGACAAGCTCCATGAACTCGGCCTTGAACCCATGGGCTATCTGCATAGCTGGGCGGCGGCGGGCTGCGATCCGTCACGCATGGGGATCGGGCCGGTCCCGGCGGTGGAACGGCTGTTTGCGCGGACAGGGCTTGGCTGGAACGATATCGATCTGGTCGAACTCAACGAAGCCTTTGCGCCGCAGGTGCTGGCCTGCCTGAAGGGTTGGAACTGGGATGATCGCGACAGGCTGAACGTCAACGGATCGGG
Organism: Sphingobium sp. EM0848; assembly: GCF_013375555.1. NCBI lineage: Bacteria > Pseudomonadati > Pseudomonadota > Alphaproteobacteria > Sphingomonadales > Sphingobiaceae > Sphingobium > Sphingobium sp. EM0848. The sequence goes on along the minus strand of NZ_JABXWB010000001.1, from coordinate 1,140,140 downwards.
CATTTCACTGGGGCATCCGATCGGCGCGACGGGCGGGCGGATACTCGCCAATCTGCTGCGCGAATTGCAGCGGCGCGATGGGCGCTATGGGCTGGAAACCATGTGCATCGGCGGCGGTCAGGGCCTTGCCGCCGTGTTCGAGCGCGCCTGACGGGACAGGGTGGGGAGGATTTTCCTACCCCACCTCCTTCCGGTCCGGCGACAGTGCAATGATCGTCACCCCGATCAGAGCCAGCGTCCCGCCGCCAACCATGACCGCGGTAATCGGCGTCCCGAAATAGAGCGACGCGAACACGGTCGACATGACCGGCGAAGCCAGCATCAGCGGCATGATGGTGGAAATCGGATAACGCTGAAGCAGCCAGGCCAGCGTCCCCTGCCCGATGATCGTCGATCCCAGGCATGTGAACGCGAACCAGGCGACCGGCACCCAGCCGACATGCGCCAGCCCCGCAATCGCCGGCCGTTCGAAGATCAGCGCAAAGGGCGCCAGCGTCGCCATCCCCATCAGGCCGTTCCACGCCTGCCCGTTCATGACGCTCACGCCAACAAGCTTGCGCTGCACAAGCGTCGCACCGCCCCAGATCATCGCCGCGCACGCCATGACCAGAACGGCTGGAATTTCGGTCAGGATATGCGGGTCGAACACCAGAGCGGCCACCCCCGCAAAGGCCAATATGACGCCCGCAATCTTTCGGCCATTGAGCTTTTCACCAAGCAGCAGAGCGCCCAGCAGCAGGGAAAAAGGCACGCTCAACTGGCCCGCAATCGCCAACGCCCCCACATTGGTCGCCATGAACAGCGCAAGGTTCAGCAGCAGCAGGAAGAAGCCGCCATTCAGAAAGCCGTAGAGGGCAAGCCATCCCGTCCTGCCCGGCAACGGGCGAATGGCGGGCGCGCAAAGCAGGAATACCGTCCCCATCCGCAGCGCCACTGACAACAGCGGCGCGGTCGCGTCCACCACCACCTTCATCGCGATCACATTCAACGCGAACATCACATTGACCAGCAACGCCAGCATCATGCCCACCGGGCCTAGACGCCGGGCCACCTCTCCTGCAGTCTCCTCCATCGCGCTTCCTTCTTGTTATGGCGGCCTGACTGCTTCAATGGCCGTTCAGACTCTTGCTGCTAATGTTTATTTGTGCACAGTGGTATAGATTCCAGTGTGGGATGAAGGAAAGAGGATTCCGGATGATTGCCAAATTTACCGCTATTGCCGCCGCAGTTCTGATCGCATCGCCCGTGCTGGCGCAGACCGGCGACGCTGCCAAAGGCAAGGCCGTCTTCGCGCGTTGCATGGCCTGCCACACCGTCGATCCGGGCGTGAACCGGTTGGGCCCCTCGCTGGCGGGCGTCATCGGCCGCACTTCCGGCTCCGTACCGGGCTTCGCCTATTCCCCTGCGATGAAGAACGCGAAGATTCGCTGGGATGCCAAGTCGCTGGATGCCTTCCTGACCAAACCCGCCGCCCAGGTGCCCGGCAGCAAGATGATCTTCGCCGGCCTGCCCAATCCGGCGGATCGGGCCAATCTGATCGCCTATCTGGCCAGCGCCTCCAAGAAATGATCTGAAAACTATCCTATAGTGCAATAATCATTGCACTGACCGCCCTGTCCCGCTATCTGTTGAATCCAATGATCCAACAGAGGGACAGGAGCGGATGCGATCTTCCAACGACATGATGATCAAAGCGCGGACATGAACGCCCGCGCTCTTGAAGGGGTGAAAGTGCTGGACCTGTCGCGGGTCCTCGCCGGTCCCTGGTCGACACAGATCCTCGCCGATTTCGGCGCGGACGTGATCAAGATCGAACTGCCCGGCCATGGTGACGACACCCGCGCCTGGGGTCCGCCCTATCTGACCGGCGCGGATGGCGAGGCGGAGATCGGCACCAGCGCCTATTATCTTTCCTGCAACCGCAACAAGCGATCAGCCGCGATCAATCTGGCTTCGCCGCAGGGCGCGAACCTCATCCGCAAACTCGCCGCCGAAGCGGACATAGTGGTGGAGAATTTCAAGGTCGGCGGTCTCCGCAAATATGGCCTCGACTATGACAGCCTGCGCGCCGTCAATCCGCGACTCGTCTATTGCTCGATCACCGGCTTCGGCCAGAACGGCCCCTATGCCGACCGGGGCGGCTACGACTTCGTGGCGCAGGGCATGGGCGGCTTCATGAGCATCACCGGGGAGGAAAATGGCGGGCCGCTGCGTGCGGGCGTCGCCATGGCGGACCTTTCCACCGGCATGTATGCGACCGTTTCGATCATGATGGCGCTGCGCCACGCCGAACGCACCGGCGAAGGACAGCAGATCGACGTATCGCTGCTCGACACGCAGATCGCGATGCTGGCCAATCAGGGCGCGAATTTCCTTGTCGGCGGCGTGGTGCCGGGACGGCTGGGCAATCGCCATCCGACCGTCGTACCCTACAAGACCTTTGAGGTTGCGGACGGCATGATCATCATCGCGGTCGGCAATGACCGCCAGTTTCGCGCTCTGTGCGAGGAAATGGGCCATCCCGAACTGGGCACCGATCCCCGCTTCGCCACCAGCGCCCAGCGGCTGATCAATCGTGACGCGATCGAGGCGAAGGTGCAGCAACTGGTGCGCCCCCTCAACCGCGACGCGTTGATGGAGCGTTTCGTGGCGAAGGGCGTACCCGCCGGGCCGGTGAACAGCATCAAGGATGTGTTCGAAGACCCCTTCATAGAGGCGCGCAACACCGTCCACCGTTTCCGCCGCGAGGAGGATGGCGTCGAAATCCCGACCGTCGCCTATCCGGGCAAGCTGTCCGCGACCCCCGCCGATTATCGCTACTGCCCGCCGCGCGTGGGCGAACATAGCCGGGAGATATTGGGCCAGTGGCTCGGCCTCGACGATGCGACGCTCGATGCGCTGACTGCCGAGGGTGCGATCGCCCAGCGCCCGTCGAAGGAGAGGAATGGGACATGAAGCTCGACCACAGCATAGCCGCCATCGTCACCGGCGGCGCCTCCGGCCTTGGCGAAGCAACCGCCCGCGCGCTTGGCGCAAAGGGTGTGAAGGTCGCCCTGTTCGACTTCAACGAGGAGACCGGAAACAGGGTCGCGGCAGAGATTGGCGGCACCTTCTGCAAGGTCGATGTCACCGATGAAGCCTCGGTCGATGCCGGGTTCGAAAAGGCGCGCGCCGTCCACGGGCAGGAACGGATCATCGTCAACTGCGCGGGCACCGGCAATGTGATCAAGACCGCTGCCCGAGACCGCGAGACGGGCGCGATCAAGGCGTTCCCGACCGACCAGTTCGAGCGGATCATCCAGATCAACCTGATCGGCACCTTCCGCTGCTGCGCCAAGGCGGCGGCGGGAATGCTGACGCTGGAACCTCTGGAGGACAATGCGCGCGGCGTCATCATCAATACGTCCAGCGCCGCGGCCATAGACGGGCAGATCGGCCAGGCGGCCTATAGCGCGTCCAAGGGCGGCATCGTCAGCCTGACCCTCCCCATGGCCCGCGACCTGATGGGCGAAGGCATCCGCGTCAACGCGATCCTGCCCGGCATTTTCGACACGCCCCTGATGGCTCGGGCGAGCGACAAGGTACGCGATGCGCTGTCCGCGACAGTGCCCTTCCCCAAGCGCTTCGGAAAGCCTGAGGAGTTCGCCGCCATGGCGCTGTCGATGATCGAGAATGACTATTGGAACGGCGAATATGTGCGGCTGGATGGCGGCCTGCGCATGCCGCCCCGCTGAGGAGAGATGCGATGTCCGAGGAAGTGCAGCCCGAATATGTGACCTATAAGGTCGAAGCAGGCGTTGCATGGGTGATGCTGAACCGCCCGCAATATAGCAATGCGCAGAATTACCGACTTCTCGGCCAGTTGGACGATGCCTTCAAGCGCGCGGTCGAGGATGATGAGGTCAAGGTCATCGTCCTCGGCGGCGAGGGCAAGCATTTCTCCGCCGGGCACGACATCGGCACGCCGGAGAAGGACAGCCACATGCCGCGCTTCCGCACGAGCATGTGGTGGGATCATCTCAACAAGGGCGGGGCCGAGCGGCAATATGTGCTGGAACAGGACGGCTATCTTGGCCTCTGCCGCCGCTGGCAGGATATTCCCAAACCGATGATCGCCATGGTGCAGGGCGCCTGCATCGCAGGCGGGCTGATGCTGGCCTGGGTCTGCGACCTGATCGTGGCGTCAGAGGATGCCTTCTTCCAGGACCCGGTGCAGCGCATGGCCCAGCCGGGGGTGGAATATTTCGCCCATGCCTTTGAGCTGCCGCCGCGGGTCGCGCGCGAATTGCTGCTGCTCGGGCGGCGAATGCCCGCCCAGCGCGCCTATCAGTTCGGCATGGTGAACGAGATTTTCCCGCGCGAGACTTTGCGCGAGGAAGTCGCCAAGATCGCCGCCGAGATCGCCCAGCATGACCGCTTCGGGCTGGCGCTGACCAAGCAGGCGTTCAACTTCGTCGAGGATCTGCGCGGCAAGCGGCAGGCGATGGACGGCGTGTTCCACATGCACCACCTTGCCCATGCCCATAACCAGCTTATGACCGGCAATCTCGTGGGCGGCCTCGACGCCAAGGCGATGGCGGCGGCGAACAAGAAACAGGCAGGCGAAGGATGAACGCGGCAGCAATGGACAAGACGGTGCTAGTGCTTCCCGACCTCCCGGCCCTGCTGTCGGGTGCGGCCGACGCGGCGCAAGCCTTCGCCGCCGCCGCCCAGCCGCAGGTCAAGGCCCGCATCACCAACGAAAAAGGGCAGGTCGACCGCGAACTGGCCGATGTCGAACAACATGTCGTCCACGGCTTCGGCTGGTTCGCCTCCTATGCCGAAATGATGCGGGAAGTGGCCAATTGGGCCGCCAATCTCGCCGCCGACGGCGCGTTCGGAGAGATCGAAGCCCTGCTCGCGCAACTGCTCTTCGCCGAATATGGCGCGCAGATGCTGGGCGGCATCCCCATGAATCAGGGCGAGGTCATCCGCGCCACCGACCTGACCGATGATCTGTCAGCGCTTGACGCCCCGGCCTTCCGCACCCTCATTCGTCAGGGCGGTGGTCAGGCGGTCAAAAGCGCCATCGCCCGCCATCTGGTAGACCAGCGCGGCCATGCGACGCTGGAAAATTGCGGCCTTGACGAGATGTTCGACATGGTGCGCGAACAATTTTTCGCGCTCTCGAACGAGAAAGTCGCGCCCTTCGCGCATGAATGGCACCTCAAGGACGAGCTGATCCCCCTGCCGCTGGTCGAGGAACTGGGCGCAATGGGCGTATTCGGCATGACCATCCCGGAGGAATTTGGCGGCCTCGGCATGGGCAAGACCGCCATGTGCGTCGTTTCGGAGGAGCTGTCGCGCGGCTGGATCGGCGTCGGATCGCTCGCCACCCGCTCGGAAATCGCGGCGGAACTGATCCTGACCGGCGGCACGGAGGAGCAGAAGGCGCACTGGCTACCCCAGATCGCCAATGCCTCAATCCTGCCTACCGCTGTCTTTACCGAGCCGGACACCGGTTCCGACCTTGGTTCGCTGCGCACCCGCGCCACGCTGGCGGACGGCGACTATTGCGTGACCGGCAACAAGACATGGATCACCCACGCGGCCCGCGCGGACGTGATGACCCTGCTGGTCCGCACCAATCCGGAAACGAAAAATTACAGCGGCCTCTCCATGCTGATCGCGCCCAAGCAGCGCGGCACGGTGAACGATCCCTTCCCCACCCCCGGCATGAACGGAGGCGAGATCGAGGTGATCGGCTATCGCGGCATGAAGGAATATGAGATCGGCTTCGAGGATTTCCGCGTGCCCGCCGCCAATCTCCTCGGCGGGGTCGAAGGGCAAGGGTTCAAGCAACTCATGGCCACCTTCGAATCCGCCCGCATCCAGACTGCCGCCCGCGCCATCGGCGTGGCGCAGGCCGCGCTCGACATCGGCCTGGGCTACGCCCTCGACCGCAAACAGTTCGGGCGGCCGATCTTCGACTTTCCCCGCGTCGCCAACAAGCTGGCGATGATGGCGGCCGAGATCATGGGCGCCCGCCAACTCACCTATTTCGCGGCGCGCAAGAAAGATGAAGGCAAGCGCTGCGACCTGGAAGCGGGCATGGCCAAGCTGATCGGCGCACGCGTCGCCTGGGCGGCGGCCGACAACGCGCTGCAAATCCATGGCGGCAATGGTTTCGCCACCGAATATCAAGTGAGCCGCCTGCTGGCCGATGCGCGCATCCTCAACATTTTCGAGGGCGCGGGTGAAATTCAGGCGCAGGTGATCGCCCGGCGTTTGCTGGATGGAGGGAATTGAATCTGGGGTGACATTAAGTGACAGTTCATATGGTTTGTTGCTTGATCAAACCATTGTCAGCCACACATGCCACACACAGGAGTAGAGTCATGAAAGCGAAGATCATGGGCGCAGTCCTTTCCTTGGCGATCCTGACTCCGGCACTTGTGCCCGACGCTGCTATGGCAGCCCGGCACCATCACTCACGTTGCAAACGCAGCAGCGGCACGACCGGCCTGATCGCGGGCGGTGCCGGCGGCGCCCTTCTGGGTCATGCTGTCGTGGGTGGCCCGGTAGCGACCGTTGCAGGCGGCGTCGGAGGTGCGCTGTTGGGCCGGCATCTCGACAAGAAACATGACGCGGCACAAAACCGGCGCCACGGCTGCTGATATTGGTCATGCGAAAAGGGCCGGTTCCGTTCCCGGAACCGGCCCTTTTCGGGATTTAACTGGCCAAAAGGCGCTTATGCGGGGACGCTGGCGAGCGCAGCCTTGACCGCGTCGATGGCGGCCTGAGCCTTGTCGCCTTCAGGGCCACCACCCTGCGCCATGTCAGGGCGGCCACCACCACCCTTGCCGCCCAGCGCTTCGACGCCTGCGCGGACGAGGTCTACGGCGCTGATGCTGTCCTTGAGATCATCGGTGACACCGACCGCGATGGTGGCGCGGCCATCGACCACTGCGAGGACCGCTGAGACACCGCTGCCAAGTGTCGCCTTGTTCTGATCGACGAGGCCGCGCAGTTCCTTGGGGTCGAGGCCTTCGATCACCTGGCCGATGAAGTTGATCGCGCCGACCTTTTCCGGGCCAGCCGCCTGAGCGGCACCACCGCCGCCGAGGGCCAGCGCCTTCTTCGCTTCAGCCAGTTCACGTTCGAGCTTGCGGCTCTGTTCGACCAGCGCTGCAATGCGGGCGGGGACTTCTTCCGGGGTCGTCTTGAGCGCGGCGGCAGACTGGCGCAGGCGATCCTCGCGGTCGGAGAGCCAGAGGCGCGCGGCTTCGCCGGTCAGCGCTTCAATACGGCGGACGCCGGATGAAACCGCGCTTTCCGAGATGATCTTGAGGATCGCGATGTCGCCGGTCGCGCGGACATGGGTGCCGCCGCACAGTTCGACCGAATAGTTGTGCCCATTATCCTGACCATCGCCCTTGCCCATCGACAGGACGCGGACTTCGTCGCCATATTTTTCGCCGAACAGGGCCATCGCGCCAGCAGCGATCGCATCATCCGGGGTCATCAGGCGAGTCGTCACCGCTTCATTGTGGCGGATCTGTTCGTTGACCTGAGATTCGATCGCCGCGATCTGGCTGTGCGTCAGCGCTTCGGGGTGCGAGAAGTCGAAGCGCAGGCGATCCGGCGCGACAAGGCTGCCCTTCTGCGTCACATGCGCGCCCAGTTCGTTGCGCAGCGCGGCGTGCAGGAGGTGCGTGGCGCTGTGGTTGGCGCGGATGCGGTCGCGGCGGTGGGTATCGACGCTGAGGTGCACCGTGTCGCCGACCTTGATCTTGCCCGCGCCGACCTTCGCCTTGTGGGCGTGGAGGCGGCCGAGCGGCTTGGCCGTGTCCTCGACGTCCGCGACGAGGCCGGCCTGCGAACTGATCGTGCCAGCGTCGCCCATCTGACCGCCGCTTTCTCCGTAGAAAGGCGTCTGATTGGTGATGATGGTGACGTCATCGCCCGGCCCGGCAGCGTCGATGCGGGCGCCGTCCTTGACCAGCGCTAGGACTTCGCCCTCGCCCACGGTGGCGGTGTAGCCGATGAACTCGGTGCTGCCGGCGCTTTCGGCAATGTCGAACCAGATTTCGTCCGACGCCTTTTCGCCCGAACCCTTCCATGCGGCGCGGGCGGCGGCCTTCTGCTCGGCCATCGCCTTGTCGAAACCTTCCCGATCGACGCCAAGACCGCGCGAACGCAGCGCGTCTTCGGTCAGATCATAGGGGAAGCCGTAAGTGTCGTAGAGCTTGAACGCGGTTTCGCCGGGGAGCGTGCCGCCTTCCGACAGGTCGCCGGTCGCTTCGTCGAGCAGCTTGAGGCCCTTTTCCAGCGTCTGGCGGAAACGGGTTTCCTCGCGAGCCAAGGTTTCCTCGATCAGCGGCTGGGCGCGGACCAATTCCTGATAGGCGCCGCCCATTTCGGAGACGAGGCTGGGCACCAGACGGTGCATCAACGGCTCCTTCGCGCCGATGATGTGGGCGTGGCGCATGGCCCGGCGCATGATGCGGCGCAGCACATAACCGCGGCCTTCGTTCGCAGGCAGCACGCCGTCCGCGATCAGGAAGCTGGTGGAGCGCAGGTGATCCGCGATGACGCGGTGGCTGGCCTGAAACTCGCCGTCGGCGGCGGTGCGGGTCAGCGCGGCGGATTCCTCGATCAACGCCTTGAAGGTGTCGGTGTCGTAATTGTTGTGGACGCCCTGAAGCACGGCGGCGATGCGTTCCAGACCCATGCCGGTGTCGATGCTGGGCTTGGGCAGTTCGCTGACGATCTCATTCGCTTCCTGCTCATATTGCATGAAGACAAGGTTCCAGATCTCGACGAAGCGGTCGCCATCCTCCTCCGGGCTTCCCGGAGGGCCACCCCAAATATGATCGCCATGGTCGTAGAAGATTTCCGAGCAGGGACCGCAGGGGCCGCTATCGCCCATCGCCCAGAAATTATCCTTGGTGGGGATGCGGATGATGCGCTCTTCAGGCAGGCCCGCAATCTTCTTCCAGAGGTCGAAGGCTTCGTCATCGGTGTGATAGACGGTGGCGGTCAGCTTTTCCGCCGGGATGCCCCATTCCTTGGTCAGCAGGGTCCAGGCGTGCAGGATCGCCTGTTCCTTGAAATAGTCGCCGAAGCTGAAATTGCCCAGCATTTCGAAGAAGGTGTGGTGGCGCGCGGTGTAGCCGACATTGTCGAGGTCGTTATGCTTGCCGCCGGCGCGGACCGACTTCTGGCTCGACGTCGCCTTGTTGTAGGGGCGGGTTTCGAGGCCCGTGAAGACATTCTTGAACGGCACCATACCCGCATTGACGAACATCAGCGTCGGGTCGTTGTGCGGCACCAGAGGCGCTGACGGAACGATGGTGTGGCCGTTGGCCCCGAAATAGTCGAGGAAGGAGCGGCGAATGTCGTTGGTCGATGTCATGGGGGCGATTTAGTTGGAACCGGCCCGGCGCACAAGCGGGGCTTTTCGTCGGATCGCATAGGAAATGCGGCCGGGCGTTCAGCCCGGCCGCATTTTGTTCAGTCCGCGGCCTTGGCGAGCGCCCGATATTTGTGGAGCAGAGGCTCCGTATAGCCATTAGGCTGCGCGACACCTTCAAAGACGAGGGCGCGGGCGGCCCGCCAGGCGAGACTTGCCGGATTGCCACTCATCGGCCGGTAGAGTGGGTCGCCTGCGTTCTGGGCGTCAACCTTGGCGGCCATCCGAATGAAGGCGGCGTCGATCTCTTCCTTCGTGCAGACGCCGTGGAGCAGCCAGTTCGCCATATGCTGCGAGGAAATGCGCAGCGTGGCGCGGTCTTCCATCAGGCCGATATCGTGGATGTCGGGAACCTTGGAACAGCCGACGCCCTGATCGATCCAGCGGACGACATAGCCGAGGATGCCCTGCGCGTTGTTGTCCAGTTCCTGCGTGATTTCTACTTCCGACCAGTTGCGGCCTTGCGCGACCGGGATCGCCAGCAGCTTTTCGAGCGGGGCGATGGCTTCGGCCTTGCGCTCGGTCTGGCGGGCGAAGACGTCAATGCGGTGATAGTGAGTCGCGTGCAGCGTCGCTGCCGTCGGGGACGGAACCCAGGCGGTGTTGGCGCCGCTCTTGGGATGACCGACTTTCTGGTCGAGCATGTCGGCCATGCGGTCCGGCGCGGCCCACATGCCCTTGCCGATCTGGGCACGACCGGACAGGCCGCAGGCGAGGCCGATCTGAACGTTGCGGTCCTCATAGGCCGTGATCCAGTCGGACGTCTTCATCTCGCCTTTCCGGATCATCGGGCCGGCGCGCATCGCAGTGTGCATCTCGTCGCCGGTGCGGTCGAGGAAGCCCGTGTTGATAAAGACGATGCGGTCACGGACAGCCTCAATGCAGGCTGCGAGATTCGCGGAAGTGCGGCGTTCCTCGTCCATGACGCCGACCTTGAGGGTGTGGCGAGCAAGGCCCAGCAGATCCTCGATCGCGTCGAACAGACGGTTGGTGAAGCCAACTTCCTCCGGGCCGTGCATCTTGGGCTTGACGATATAGACGCTGCCGGTGCGGCTGTTGCCGCCGTCACGCTTCAGGTCGTGCATGGCAATCAGGCTGGTGACGATGCCGTCGAGAATGCCTTCCGGGGCTTCCGTACCGTTGGGGAGCAGGATGGCGGGCGTAGTCATCAGATGACCGACATTGCGAACGAAAAGCAGGCTGCGGCCCGGCAGGGTAAAGTTGCCGCCATCGGGCGCGGTATAGCTGCGGTCCGGGTTAAGAGCGCGGGTCATCAGCGCGCCGTTCTTCTCGAAGGTGTCGGTCAGATCGCCCTGCATCAGACCGAGCCAGTTGGTATAGGCGGCAACCTTGTCCTCCGCATCGACGGCAGCGACCGAGTCTTCCAGGTCGCAGATGGTGGTCAGCGCCGATTCGAGGATGACGTCGGCTATGCCCGCCGGGTCGTCCCTGCCGATGGGGTGCGCGGAATCGAAGACGACTTCGATGTGCAGGCCATTGTGGCGGAACAGGCGGCCCTTCTCGCTCCGCCCGCGATATTGGGTCGGATCGGCCAACCGGATGTCGTCGCTCTTCAGATCAGCCCATGACCCGTTGGCGAGCGGAATAGCTTCATCGAGGAAGGATTTGGCCCAGCCGATGACCTGCGCTCCGCGAGCCGCGTCATAGCCCTTGCCCGAAGCCGCACCCGGAATGGCATCGGTGCCGTAGAGCGCGTCATACAGGCTGCCCCAGCGTGCATTGGCCGCGTTCAGCAGGAAGCGCGCGTTGAGGATCGGGACGACCAACTGCGGCCCGGCAAGACGGGCAACCTCATCGTCGACATTCTCGCTGCCGACCTGAAACGGCGCGGGTTCGGGGACGAGATAGCCGATCTCGCTCAGGAAACCGCGCAGCGAAGCCGCATCCGCAGGCTGGCCGACCCGTTCGCTATAATAAGCGTCGATCCGGTTCTGAAGATCGTCGCGCTTGGCGAGCAGCGTCGCATTTTCGGGCGCGAACTGCGCGAAGATCGCGGCCGTGCCCTGCCAGAAGCGATCGGCGTCGATGCCGGTGCCCGGAAGCGCCCGCTCCTCGATGAAGGTCGTCAGGTCCTGCGCGACCTGAAGGCCCGCGCGGTCGGTCATGCTCGTCATCGGATGATCTCCTTTGCGCAGCACCATAGACGGGTCGCATTATGCCGTGTAGACGCTATTATTCAAATTCAGACTTTCCTCTGGTGAAACAAATGATGGACCCGGATTACGACCTGTTCGCGACCATCGTCGATGAAGGCGGCATGGCTGCGGCTGGGCGCCGGCTCAGTATTTCGCCCGCCATGGTGTCGAAGCGGCTGGTCCGGCTGGAGGAGCGGCTGGGCACGCATCTGATCCACCGGACGACCCGTCGGCTGGCGCTGACCCCGGCGGGCGAAAGGCTGCATGAGGATCTGCGTGCGATCATGGCCGCGCTGGATGAGGCGGAGCGACGCGTGTCCGGCACGTCGGCGGAAGCATCGGGCACGCTGCGGGTGACAGCGCCCACCTCCTTCGGGCGAATGCATGTCGCGCCATGGCTGGAGCGGTTTCTGGAAGCGCATCCCAAGGTGCGGATGCGGATCGACCTGTCGGACGACTATGCCGACCTGCTGGCGACGCGGGCCGACCTCGCCATCCGCATCACCGCCGATCCGGGACCGGGGCTGTCGGCGCACCGGCTGGCGACCAACCGGCGCGTGCTGTGCGCCGCGCCCGCCTATCTGGAGCGGTTCGGGATTCCGGAGATCGTCGCCGATCTGCGGAAACATCGCCTGCTCGCAGCCGATGGGCAATTGCCCTGGCGGCTGAGCGGGCCGAAAGGATCGGTCACGGTCGAGGGTGTCAGCCATGTCCGCACCAACAGCAGCGAAATGGTGCGCGAACTCACAATGGCTGGCGTGGGCGTCGCGCTGCGTTCGCTCTGGGACGTGAGCGATGCGCTGGACCGCGGTGATATTCGGCAGATCATGCCGGATCATGAAGGGTCGGCGGATGTCGGTCTCTATGCCGTACACCTGCCGCAAAGCAATCCGCCGCTGGCCATCACCGCCTTCGTCGATTTTCTCCTTCAGCTCTACGCCCCCAGCCCCCCTTGGGAGCGCTCCACCATTGCCCCTCCTGAAAACCAGCTTTAAGGCCATCCCATGGACGAAAACACCCGGCGTGCAGCCCTCGACTATCACCGCTATCCGCAACCCGGAAAGCTGAGGATCGAACCGACCAAGCGCATGGTCAACCAGCGCGACCTTGCGCTGGCCTATTCGCCCGGCGTCGCCGCCCCCTGCGTGGACATTGCCGAAGATCCCGAAAAGGCGATGGATTATACCGCGCGCGGCAATCTGGTCGCCGTAATCTCCAACGGCACGGCGGTGCTGGGGCTTGGAGCCATCGGCGCCCTCGCTTCCAAGCCGGTGATGGAGGGCAAGGCTGTCCTCTTCAAGAAATTCGCGGATATCGACGTGTTCGATATCGAGGTCGACACCACCGACCCGGAAAAATTCATCGACGCGGTCGCCCTGCTGGAGCCGACTTTCGGCGGCATCAACCTGGAGGATATCAAGGCCCCTGAATGCTTCGCCATCGAGGCGGAGCTGAAGAAGCGGATGAACATCCCCGTCTTCCACGACGATCAGCATGGCACCGCCATCGTGGTGGCCGCCGCCGTGCGCAACGCGCTGGTGCTGCAGGGCAAGACCCTGGCCGATGCGAAGCTGGTGACGTCCGGCGCAGGCGCGGCGGCGTTGGCCTGCGTCGATCTGCTGGTATCCATGGGCCTGCCCATCGAGAATGTGACGCTGACCGACAAGGACGGCGTCATCCATTCCGGGCGAGAGGGCATGCTGCCGAACATGGCGCGCTATGCCCGCGACACCAATGCGCGCACGCTGCCCGAAGTGCTGCCGGGGGCGAACCTGTTCCTGGGGCTGTCGGCGCCCGGCGTGCTGAAGCCTGAATGGCTGCCGCTGATGGCACCCAATCCGCTGATCTTCGCGCTCGCCAATCCGGAGCCGGAAATCCGCCCCGAAGTCGCGCGGGAGACACGCCCCGACGCTATCATCGCGACCGGGCGCTCGGATTATCCCAATCAGGTGAACAACGTCCTGTGCTTCCCCTATATCTTCCGGGGGGCGCTGGACGCGCGGGCGACCGAGATCAACGAGGCGATGAAGGTCGCCGCCGCTGATGCCATCGCCAACCTCGCCCGCATGCCCGCTCATGACAGCGTCGCTCAGGCCTATGGCGGGACCAAGCTGGTGTTCGGGCCGGATTACATCATTCCCACGCCTTTCGATCCGCGCCTGATCGCGGAAATCGCCACCGCCGTCGCCAAGGCGGCGATGGACAGCGGCGTCGCCAAGCGTCAGCTCGACCTTGAAGCCTATAAGCGCCAACTCACCCAGCAGAACACCCGCTCAGCCCAGTTGATGCTGCCGGTATTCCAGGCGGCGCGCGGGACGCAGCGGCGGATCGCCTATGGGGAAGGCGAGGATGAACGCGTGCTGCGCGCCATCCAGGACGCGCTGGACGAAGGCATTGTCCGCCCGGTGATCGTCGCGCGGCGGCGGATATTGGAACAGAAGCTGCCCGATCTGGGGCTGCGTTTTCAACTGGACCGCGATGTGGAGGTGGTCGACCCGGAAACCGATCATCTGCTGATGGGCGAACTGGTCGAAGCCTATCGCGCCGTCGCCGCGCGCAAGGGTGTCGCCTCTGCCGAGGTGGTCCGCCATGTCTATCGCCGGCCCAGCGCGACCGCCGCGATGCTGCTTCGCACCGGACGGGTCGACGCGGCGATTGTCGGCGGCAACAGCGACTATTGGGGTGAGGTCGAACATGCGTTGCGCATCATCGACCGCACGCCGGGCAGCAGCCGCGTCTATGCGCTGTCGGGGCTGATCCTGGACGCCGGTGCGCTGTTCATCACCGATACCCACATGGTGCCCGATCCAACGCCTGATCAGATTGCCGAAATGACCCTGCTGGGCGCGACGGAGCTCAAGCATTTCGGCCTGACGCCGCGGGTCGCCTTGCTGTCCCATTCCAATTTCGGAGCATCGCATTCGCCCAGCGCACGCAAGATGCGCGAAGCCTTCAAGCTGGTGAAGAAGGCCGCACCGGACCTGATGGTCGACGGCGAAATGCACGCCGATGCGGCACTCAGTCAATCGCTGCGCGAACGGCTGGTCCCCGATTCACGTTTCGAAGGTTCGGCCAATCTTCTGGTCATGCCCAATCTGGACGCGGCGAACATCACGCTGACGGCTCTGTCGGCTTCGTCCAGTTCTCCCACGGTCGGGCCGATGCTGGTCGGTCTGGCGCAGCCGATCCATGTGCTGACGCCGGGCGTGACGGCGCGCGGCATCCTGAACCTGACCGCCATCGCCGCCGCCGAAGTGGCTCGCGACGGCTGAAGGCTTAACCTTTTCATGTCAGGAACCGTCCCTGATCTTATTTGCGCATCGTCCCCGCCAAGGCGGGGACGACAGGAAAAGGATTGATGGACGGTTCATGGCGGAACGGTTTTCGACAGGGGTGAAGCTGGCGATCGGCGGCGGTGCGGCTGCGGTGCTGCTGTTGCTCGGCCTGTCCATCGGACGCGGGCGCGATCTGAAACCGAACGTGGCGGAGGCGGTTCCAGCCGAAGCGGCAAAACCCGCAAGGCCCGTCGAGCGAACCCGCGCGCAGCCGGTCGCGATTGATCCACATGCCCTGACAGTGAAGCGTATATTGCCGATCGACGGCCCTTTCCGCCATGGCGACTATGTCTGGGATGAAACCGGCGCTCCAGCCAGCGGACCCGTCGTCATCACGGTGGATCTAAAGGCCCAGACGCTTTCCGTCTTCCGCGCGGGCTATGAAATCGGATCGGCCGTGATCATCTATGGCGCGGATGACAAGCCAAGCCCACTGGGCGCCTTTCCCATCACGGAGAAGGATGCGGACCATTTTTCCCGGACCTATAATAATGCCCCCATGCCTTATATGCTGCGGCTGACGAGCGACGGCGTGGCGATCCATGGTAGCGACGTGCAGTGGGGCAATGCCACCCATGGCTGTATCGGCGTGCCCAAGGCTTTCGCGCAACGACTGTTCGGCGTGACGAAGCTGGGCGATTTGGTGGTCATCACCAACGGGAAGATGTTGGACACAAGCCGTGCCAGCAGGGGGTGATTTCCGCTGGCGGCTGGCGGCCATTCCCTGCGAATGAGCGGCCTGTGATCAATCGGGCTGGCAGAGCGGATTGCCACCGCTATCCCGCATCTGGAGTGCGGAGGCGGCGTCAGACGCCACGCGTGGGAAGCTGACACCTTCCAACGATCCCCGCCCCTTGCAGACTTCCGCGCATTTCATGTCGACCACGCCGGGAATCGATATCTGATCGCCGTCATATTGCGCGACGACAATACAATGATCGGCGCGCGAGAAGCTGAGGATCAGCTTGTCCCCGGCGCTACGGGCCGCCCCCCTGCCCGCGCAACTTTGATCTTCGCCAAAGTTCGCCTCCAGCCCGAAGCGATAGTCGCCATTCTTAGCCGGGATCACGCAAAGCGTGTCGCGGCCCGCCTCATGGGTGCGCCGGTAGAGGCCGATTGCGGGGACCTTTGCCGTATCCGCGATCACGCCGGTTTCGATGGCGGCGCGCTCCAGCCCGGAACTGGTCTGGCCCCCGGTTTCGCGCGGCCTGGGCGCAGGCGCCGCTTCGCGCTGACACGCCGCGAGCAGGACCAGCGCGGCAAGGCTAGTCAGCCGCATCGACAGGCGTAAGGCCTTCCGCACCGACGCGGCGGAAGAAGCAGGAACGGGCGCCGGTGTGGCAGGTGGGACCAGCCGGCACAGCCTTCACCCAGACGGCATCCTGATCGCAGTCGATGCGGATGTCGCGAACTTGCAGCATATGGCCGGACGTTTCGCCCTTCTTCCACAGCGATTGACGGCTGCGCGACCAGAAATGCGCGAGGCCGGTGTCCAGCGTCAGCTTCAGCGCCTCTGCATTCATATGCGCGACCATCAGCACATCGCCGCTGTCGACATCAGTCACGACGGCGGTGATGAGGCCGTCTCTGTCATATTTGGGATTGAGGGTCAGACCCTTGTCGCGCGCTTCGTCCATGCATGGCCTATAGAGCGCCGGGGGCTTCATGCGAAGCCCCGTTTGTCGGGGAAGAATAAGGAAAATGGGGCGATCGACGGGATCCGAACCCGCGACCTCCGGTACCACAAACCGGCGCTCTAACCAACTGAGCTACGATCGCCACAGGGGCCGTTCGCCCCGAGAGAAGGGCCACATATGCGGCCCTTCCCGCGCCGTCAAGCGGCCTGATGCGGAAAAAGGCGTCGGAACGAAATAAAAAGAAAAGGGACGCGAAGCACACCGCTTCCCGCCCCTTTTCGCACTTCCAGAAAATCAGCGCGCGCCATGGGGATCATGTCACCCGGCTGCTGCGCCTTGTCTCTCCACAAAACTTTCCTGCCCACCACGATGCCGGCTCAAACGGGCAAAGGCGCTCCGTCAGGGAGCGCCAACACCATTTAGTTGACCGAATCCTTCAGGCCCTTGCCGGCCTTGAACTTCGGCTGAGCCGAAGCCTTGATCGTCATCGTTTCGCCGGTGCGCGGGTTGCGGCCAGTGGACGCCTTGCGCTGCGAGACGGAGAAAGTGCCGAAACCGACCAGACGCACTTCGTCACCCTTCTTCAGGGCGCCGGTGATGGCGTCGAAAACACCCTCGACGGCCTTGCTGGCGTCGCTCTTGGAAAGGCCGCTGCTTTCAGCGACCGCGCCGATAAGATCCTGCTTGTTCATGCCTTGGGAACCCCCTTCTAGCTGTTTGGATAAGTTTAGGAATCGCGGCGTAGGCGCGGCAATAAGGCCCAGCTTTTTACCCTTGTCAAAGAGAAAGCTGCATAGGTGGCTACTCAGACCAGATTTTAAGGCAAAACCTGGCTGACCAGCCCCCAAATGCGCTGTTCATTGACCTGAATCAGTGGCGAATAGAGGCTTCTCCGTCCCGCCCCTGCGCCGGATTCGGCTGGGCGGCGAGGTCGTCTTCCTCTGTCCAGGCGATCGCCTCCGGCTTGGACACCAGCGCCCGCGCCAGCACCTCATCCACATGGGACACAGGCACGATCTCCAACCCCTCGCGAATGTTCGCGGGTATCTCGGCCAGATCCTTCTCATTTTCCTGCGGGATCAGCACCGTCTTGATACCGCCGCGCAGCGCCGCAAGGAGCTTTTCCTTCAAGCCGCCAATGGGAAGGACGCGCCCGCGCAGAGTGACCTCGCCGGTCATCGCCACATCCTTGTGGACGGGAATGCCGGTCAGCGTCGACACGATGGTCGTCACCATGCCGATGCCCGCCGACGGACCATCCTTGGGCACCGCGCCTTCGGGCAGGTGGATATGGATGTCCTTGCGGTTGAAGATGCTGGGCTTGATCCCATAGCCGGGTGAGCGCGCCTTCACATAGGAGAAGGCCGCCTGAACCGACTCGTTCATGACCTCGCCGAGCTTGCCGGTGGTCTTGATCGCGCCCTTGCCGGGGACGGTCACGGCCTCGATGGTCAGCAGTTCGCCGCCCACCTCGGTCCAGGCAAGACCCGTCACCGCGCCGATCTGATGCTCTTCCTCGCCCACGCCATGACGGAATTTCCGCACGCCGGCATAATCGGCCAGATTGTCCGGCGTGATCGTCACCTTGTCATAGGCGCCTTCAAGGATCTTGCGCAGCGCCTTGCGGGCGAGGCGTGCCACTTCGCGTTCCAGCGTGCGGACGCCGGCTTCGCGGGTGTAATAGCGGATCAGGTCCCGGACCGCTTCCTCGGTGACTTCGAACTCGCCTTCCTTAAGACCATGAGCGTCGACCTGCTTGGGCAGCAAATGGCGCTGAGCGATCTCGACCTTCTCATCTTCGGTATAGCCTTCGAGCCGGATGATCTCCATGCGGTCGAGCAAGGGCTGCGGCAGGTTCAGCGAGTTGGCGGTGGTCACGAACATCACATCGGAAAGATCGACGTCGATCTCCAGATAATGATCCTGGAACTTGCTGTTCTGTTCAGGGTCCAGCACCTCCAGCAGCGCCGATGCCGGATCGCCACGGAAGTCCTGACCCAGCTTGTCGATCTCATCCAGCAGGAAGAGCGGGTTCATCGTCCCGGCCTTCTTGAGATTGGTCACGATCTTGCCCGGCAGCGAGCCGATATAGGTCCGACGATGGCCCCGGATTTCCGCTTCGTCGCGCACGCCGCCCAGCGACTGGCGCACGAACTCGCGGCCCGTCGCCTTGGCGATCGAACGGCCAAGCGAGGTCTTGCCGACGCCCGGAGGGCCGACGAGGCACAGGATCGGTCCCTTCAGCTTGTTGGTGCGCGCCTGCACGGCCAGATATTCGATGATCCGGTCCTTGACCTTCTCCAGCGCGAAATGATCCTCATCCAGGATCGCCTGCGCCTTCTTGAGGTCGGTCTTGACCTTGCCCTTCTTGCCCCAGGGCAGGCCGAGCAGCACGTCGAGATAGTTGCGCACGACCGTCGCTTCGGCCGACATGGGCTGCATGCCCTTGAGCTTCTTCAGCTCTGCCGTCGCCTTGGCGCGTGCTTCCTTGCTCAGCTTGGCCTTGGCGATCTTCTCGGTCAGTTCGGCGAGCTCGTCGCCTTCCTCACCCTCGCCATTGCCCAGTTCGCGCTGGATCGCCTTCAACTGCTCGTTGAGATAATATTCGCGCTGGGTCTTCTCCATCTGCCGCTTCACGCGGCCACGAATCTTCTTCTCGACCTGGAGCACGCCGAGTTCGCCTTCCATGAAGGCGAAGACCATTTCCAGACGCTTGACCGGATCGGCCTCGACCAGCAGCGACTGCTTGTCGGCGACCTTGACGTTGATGTTCGCGGCGACGGCATCGGCCAGACGCCCCGCATCCTCGATCTCGCGCAACTGCACCGGAGTTTCGGCGGGCAGCTTCTTGTTGAGCTTGGCGTAATTTTCGAACTGCTCGGCCACCGAGCGCATCAGCGCGGCGGCTTCCGGTCCTTCGGCGGCCAGTTCCTCCACCTCGGTCACGTCAGCAACCATGTGACCGCTGGCATTGGCGATGCCGTCGAGACGGGCGCGCTGCTTCCCCTCCACCAGCACGCGGACCGTGCCGTCGGGCAGTTTCAGCAGTTGTAGGACGACCGCGATAACGCCGGTATCGTAGAGCGAATCCTGCCCCGGATCATCCTCTGCGGGGTCGAGTTGCGAGACGAGGAAGATTTCCTTGTCGCCTTCCATCGCCGCTTCGAGCGCGGACACGCTTTTGTCGCGGCCCACGAACAACGGCACGATCATCTGCGGGAAGACGACGATGTCGCGCAGGGGCAGCAGGGGATATTGTGTAGTCATTCACTCTCCGGGGCGATCATTCCACCCAGTCATGCGGTTCATCGCCTTTATGGGGACAGTCACCGCATGGTTCAATCATGCCTTATAGATCCGGAATGATGAATAAGGGCTGATCCTGCGATAAAAACGATCAGAAAGGCAGTTTGAAGCCGGGGGGCAGCGGCAGCCCGGCGGTCATCTTGCCCATTTCGGCGCTGCTGACCTCATCGGCCTTCTTGCGCGCGTCGTTGAAAGCGGCGGTGATGAGGTCTTCCAACATCTGCTTTTCCGTAGGGGAAAGCAGGCTGTCATCGATGGCGACGCCCAGGATGCGGCCCTTGGCCGAAGCGCGGACCTTGACCAGGCCGCCGCCCGCGCTGCCTTCAACCTCCAGCTTGTCGAGATTTTCCTGCGCACGTTGCAATTCCTCCTGCACGCGGCTCGCCATGCCCAATATTTCGTTGAGATCCTTCATTGCTCTGCACTCCATTGTTCGAGCTCATCGCCAAGCTCGGCATCGGGGAAGGCCGCCATCGCCGCCTTGACCACCGGGGTTTCCATGATTTCCGCGCGGACGTCTTCGCGCCGCTGATTTTCCTGCGCCATCAACGTGGGCGCCACGGGACCTTCGGTCTGCCGCACCTGCCACAGGACGCCGGTAATGTCCTTGAGCGCCCGCGCCGTTTCGCGGAAAAAATCGCCCTCGCCATACCATGGGTCAGTCAGGCTGATCTCCAGCAACGGCGGCGCAAATTGCGACAGACCGGCGCAATCCTTGAGGTGCTGCGAAATTTGCCCCCTGCCGCGGGCATAGAGCAATTCGATCAGCTCCTCAAAGCTGGCGGGCAGTTGGCTGACGGGCGCGCCGGAGGCCGCGGCGGCGGGCAGCTGGCCGGGCGCGGCGGCGGGTGCGCCTTCACGGAGCAGCCGGGCGATCTCACCGGGATCGGGCATGGTGGCGGCGTGCATCACGCGGAGCAGCGCCATTTCGCAGCTTTCGATGGGCAGCGCCGCGCTGGCGACTTCGTCATGCCCCTTGAGCAGCAATTGCCAGAGACGATGGAGCGGCGCGAAGCCCAGTTGCGAGGCCCAGTCGGCCAAGGCTTCGCGTTCCTCGGCGGACTGGCCGGGATTGGCGATGTCGCGCCCGGCCTTCACCAGCGTGACGGCATGGACCAGTTCGAGCAGACCGCGCATCAGCGACAGCGGTTCGACGCCCAGCGCATATTGGTCGCGCACGGCGCCCAGCAGCGCGCCGCTATCCCCCTCCAGCAACAGGCCGAGCAGGCGGCGGGTCGAGCCACGATCCGACAGGCCCAGCATGTCGCGCACCTGAGCGGCTGTGACCATTGGCGCGCCCTCGCCCATCTCGGCATGGGCGATCGCCTGGTCGAGGATCGAGAGGCCGTCACGGGCGGAACCTTCAGCCGCCTGTGCGATGAGCGACAAGGCGTCAGGTTCGGCCGCAACCGATTCGGCCTCCACCACATGGGCGAAATGGGCGGCCAGCAATTCCGCCGGGATGCGGCGCAGATCGAAACGCTGGCAACGCGACAGCACCGTCACCGGCACTTTGTTCACCTCGGTCGTGGCGAACAGGAATTTCACATGCGCCGGCGGTTCCTCCAACGTTTTCAGAAGCGCGTTGAACGCGTTCTTCGACAGCATGTGGACTTCGTCGATGATGTAGATTTTGTAGCGGGCCGAAACGGCGGCATAGCGCACCGCCTCGATGATCTCGCGCACGTCGTCGACGCCGGTGTGGCTGGCGGCGTCCATTTCGACCACGTCGATATGCCGTCCCTCGGCAATGGCCTGACAGGGTTCGCAGACACCGCAGGGGTCGATGGTCGGGCCACCCTGCCCATCCGGGCCGATGCAGTTCAGCGCTTTCGCGATCAGGCGGGCGGTAGAGGTCTTCCCCACCCCGCGCACGCCGGTCATCAGGAAGGCATGGGCCAGACGGCCGCGACGGATCGCATTGCCCAGCGTCTGGACCATGGCGTCCTGCCCGATCAGCTCGCGAAAGTTGCGCGGTCGGTATTTGCGCGCAAGCACGCGATAGGGCTGGGGTGAATCGGACATCGGGCCAGTCTAGCGGGTTGGTGCGAGGCTGTCGAAGCCGGAAAGCCTTTGAACGGCGCGATTTGTTTCGCAGCCGTCGGATCATTGGCGGAGATTGGAGGTGGGAGCCGGAACGACCCGCAGCGAAATCACTGTGGCTGCTTCCGTCAGGACCTGACCAGGTTCGCGACGACTACGTCCGCCCGACTCCCGGCGCGGCATATGGCGAAAGGCGGAAGGGATGGCAAGGGGTTGGCTTATTCCAACCCTGTTTTCTGCGCTTTCCCTACGAAATCCAGTGCGGCGCGGGCTGTTTCCGCAATGGCTGCTTCGGCCGCCCTGGAATCCACAGTGGGCCGGTCGAGATAGATTGCGAGGACATATTCCTCGCCCGAGGGCGCCTTCACCAGCGCCACATCATTATAGGCGGTGCCGCAACTGCCGGTCTTGCTGCCGGAGGTCCAGCCCTTGGGCAACCCCGCCTTGATGCGGTTGTCGCCGGTGGTGCTGGCGTTCAGCCAACCGCGCAGCTTGTCGGCGCTTGCCGGCTTCAGATCGGTGAAGATCAGACGCGCCATCAGACCGGCCATGGCGGCGGGGCTGGTGGTGTCACGCTCGTCCCCCTCCGCATTTTCGTTGAGCGTGGGTTCGGTGCGGTCGAGGCGCGTCACCATGTCGCCATGCGCACGCATATATCGGGTAAGCCCCTCGGGGCCGCCAACCATGGGAAGCAGCAGGTTCGCGGCGCTGTTGTCGCTGACCTCTACAGCGGCGGCGGCCAGCTCATCCATCGACATGCGGCCGCGCTTGGCGTTCTTTTTGACGACGGGCGCATAATCCAGAATGTCCGCCTTGGTGAAACTGACCTGCCCCTCAAGGCCGAATTTTCCGCCTTCGGCGCCAGTCAGGACAGCAGCGGCCAGCGGCGCCTTGAAGGTCGAACACATGGCAAACCGCTCATCGCGATTGAAGCCAAGGATCAACCCTCCCTTGCCGTCGACCAGCGCGACACCCAGGCGACCCCCGGTCTCGGTCTCGATCTCCTTAGGATTGCGGACCGACTTCATCGCCGATTCGCTCACCATATAGCGCGGGGCGGGCGGAAGGAGCGATTGGCGGGGAGCCGCATCCTGCGCCAAAGCCGGAGCAGCCCCCAGCAAGCAGGCGAAAAGAAGCAGGGGTCTGATCAAATTACATCCCCTGCATATTGCAGAATTCGCCCGGAATACGGACGGTCAGGCTTTCGAGCTTCTCATCAAGCACGATCTGGCAGGACAGGCGGCTGGTCCGGGTCGCGGCGGCGGCGAGATCGAGCATATCCTCTTCATCCTCGCTGGCTTTCTTGAGCTTGGGGAAGTCGGCGGCGTCGACGATGACATGACAGGTGGAACAGGCCATCTGCCCCTCGCAAGTGCCTTCGAGTGGTTGGCCCGCCGCCTGCGCAACTTCCAGCAGGACCGATCCTGCCGGCGCTTCGACTTCCTGCCTGCACTCCCCGTCCGCGCTGATGAAGACTACCCTGGTCATGGTGCGACGTTCCCCGCATTTGTTGTCGCATCGCTATCGCGGAAAATCGGCTCCC
This sequence comes from Sphingobium sp. EM0848, assembly GCF_013375555.1. Classification (NCBI taxonomy): domain Bacteria; kingdom Pseudomonadati; phylum Pseudomonadota; class Alphaproteobacteria; order Sphingomonadales; family Sphingobiaceae; genus Sphingobium; species Sphingobium sp. EM0848. The sequence goes on along the minus strand of NZ_JABXWB010000001.1, from coordinate 1,116,666 downwards.
TCTTTCCCGCACGATGCTTTTAACGCGCCCATATTTGGGCTGCCCTGTTCATTATCCCCGCGGCATCCTCCAACTCGGCCAGTGTGGTATAGCGGCCGAAGCCGATCCGCACCGATCCTCGCGCCTCGGCGTCTGACAGGCCGAGTGCGCGCAGCACATGGCTAGGCCGCCCGGACCCACTTGCGCAAGCGCTGCCGAGCGAAAAAGCGACATCGCGGCAATCCGACAACAGCCGCGCGCCGTCCACGCCCGCCCGGCGCAGGTTGAGATTGCCATGATAGCGCCGATCCGCGCTGCCGTTGAGTGTCCATTCGCAGTAGAGCGCACGCGCCGCCGTCCAGAGCGATTCGACATGCGCCCGATCGGATTCGGCACGCTCCCGCATCAGGCGGGCGGCAACGCCGAAACCGGCGCAAAGAGCGGGCGAAAGGGTGCCGGAACGCAGCCCCCCTTCCTGCCCACCGCCGTGGATGATGGGGGTGAGGGTCACGCCCTCCCGCAACCAGAGCGCGCCGATGCCCTTGGGGCCATGGATCTTGTGGGCGCTGATCGCCACCATGTCGCATTGAGGCGGAATCGGAACGCGACCATAGCCCTGAACGGCATCGCAAAGGAACAGGGCGCCTGCCTTATGGGCAAGGTCCGCCAGTTCGGCGATGGGCTGGACGACGCCGATTTCATTGTTCACCAGCATCGCGGCGACCAGCGCCACGCCGGGACGGATGGCCCTGGCCGCCTGATCGAGGTCCACGAGACCATCGGGACCCACGGGCAGGATCGCGATGCCGCGCCCCGCCCTGCCCTGCGCTTCGACCGTGTCGAGAACGGCGGCATGTTCGGTCGCGAGGGTAATGATGCCACCTGCGGGCGCGCCCTGAACGCCCAAGTTGAGCGCTTCGGTAGCGCCGGAGGTGAAGAGAAGCCGACCGCCCTCCGGAAGCAATTTGAGGATTTCGGCGCGGGCGATTTCGACCTGCGCGGTGGCTGCGCGGCCCAGCCTGTGCGGGCTGTGCGGGTTGGCGAACTGGTCGCGAAGCAGCGGGACCATCGCGTCGAAGGCCTCGGGCGCGAGTGGGGTCGTCGCCTGATAGTCGAGATAGATGGTCATCGGGCGCGCTCGGCCATTTTGGTCCATTGGGCGATGAAGCGATCCATGTCGGCTTCATTGGTGGCGGGACCGAAACTCACGCGAATGACTTCGCCGGCCTGTGCTTCGTCCCAGCCCATGGCGTGGAGTACATGGCTGGTCTTGAGCGAACCGGAAGAACAGGCGCTGCCCGCCGAGACGGATATGCCCGCAAGGTCGAACTGGATAAGCTGGGCGCGCGCCGAAAGGCCGGGCATGCGATAGCTGGCGATGGCAGGGATGCGCGCGGCGTCGCGGGCGACGATCTGGCCGCCAGAACCCTCGATTGCGGCATCGAGTCTGGCGCGCAGCAGGGCGGCCTGAGGCAGCCAGTCGGCGCGCCCCTCCAGCGCCGCTGCCATGGCCAGCACGGCGGGGAGGTTCTCCGTCCCTGCCCGATAGCCCTGTTCCTGCCCGCCACTGGGGTGGATCAGGGTGAGGTCCCGGATGAGCAACGCGCCGATACCCGGAGGACCGCCGAATTTATGGGCGCTGATGGCGATCATGTCAGCGTCCGGAAGCGGGAGTTTCCCGGCGCTCTGGGCGCAGTCGGCAAAGAGGGTGACGCCGTCCCGGTCGATCGCGTCCAGCGGCTGGATCACGCCCGTTTCGTTGTTGACATGCTGAATGGCCAACAGAACCGGCCCCGCATCATTCCCATGGAGGGAAGAGGGACGAACAAGGCCGTTCCCATCCACCGGCAGCCGCTGGGTGCTCGGCGTGACGCGCAGGACCGAATCATGCTCGACCGGCGAGGTCAGGACACGGTCCGCCTTGGCGCGGGTCAGCGCAATCGCGACGGCCTCACTGGCGCCGGATGTGAAGATGATCTGCCCTTCCCAACCCAGCGCGACGCCGATCCGGCGGCGGGCGTCTTCCAGCGCGGCGCGGGCGGCTCTTCCGTCGCTATGGGGGCTGGAGGGGTTCGACCAGTTCTCCAGCGCCTCGACCATGGCCGCTTTGGCGGCAGGCAGCATCGGCGTCGTGGCGGCGTGATCCAGATAGAGACGGTCGGAGGCCAAGGCCGGAAAACACTCATTGATTGCGGAAATGGTAGCGGCTTCTATATAGGCGGTCTGTCGCGCAGCGCCAGCACTGGCTGCTGCGCCTTCTCCATTCGCGGTTCCTCCTTTCTGGGGTTGGGCCGCCCAGAACCATAACAGGTGCCATGCCCGACGTAATCTTTCCCGGTCCCGAAGGTCGCCTCGAAGGCCGCTTCAGCCCCCCGCCCCGCCCCCGCGCGCCCGTCGCGATGATCCTGCACCCGCACCCTCAGGGCGGCGGCACGATGAACGACCGGATCACCCAGGCGCTCTACAAGACCTTCGTGAAGCGCGGCTTTGCGGTGCTGCGGTTCAACTTCCGCGGCGTCGGGCGCAGCCAGGGCACGTTCGACAACGGCATTGGCGAACTGTCCGATGCGGCAGCGGCGCTCGACTGGGTGCAGAGCTTCCATCCGGAGGCGCAGACGACCTGGATTGCAGGCTTCTCCTTCGGCGCGTGGATCGGCATGCAGCTTCTGATGCGCCGTCCGGAAATTCGCGGCTTCATCTCGGTCGCGCCGCCGGCGAACATGTATGACTTCTCCTTCCTGGCGCCCTGCCCGTCCTCGGGCATCATCGTGCAGGGAACGGCGGACGAGGTCGTGACCGCCAGCGCCGTGCAGAAGCTGGTGGACAAGCTGCGCACGCAGAAGGGCATCACCATCCATCATGACGAAATCCGTGGCGCAAACCACTTTTTCGAGCATGAGCTGGATCAGCTGATGAAGTCGGTGGACAATTATCTCGACATGCGGCTGTCGCCGGATTCGCCGATCCGGTGAATTGGGTTCAAGGGTTTGGAGTTAAGGGGCTGCTTCGGCGGCCCCTTTTCTTTTGCGCGCCTCACCGGGGGTGAAGCTGGGGTTGGCGCCTCCCAGAAAATTCGCGCTTGGCGGTTCGCCCGACCGGCTTTAGCGGCGGCGCGCGATGAATGATCCGAAAAACGACGTCCGCCTGATCTGGAGCCGCTATTACAGCGCTTTCATTCCCGCACCGGCCGGGCCCGGCTTTCTGGACCGTCTGAAGGCGGCGAGCGGAGCCATTGGCGGCATTGCCATTACCGGCCTGCTCTGCGGGCTGATGCTGGGTAACGGGATCGCTCATCCCCTGTTGGTGGCGCCGATGGGGGCTTCGGCGGTGTTGCTCTTCGCGGTGCCGGCCAGTCCACTTGCCCAGCCCTGGTCGGTTTTCGGCGGCAATGTGGTTTCAGCCCTGACAGGCATCACCATCGCGAAACTGATCCCCGATCCGACCATCGCAGCGGCGCTGGCGGTTGGGTGCGCGATCGGGGTCATGTCGCTGATGCGCTGCCTGCATCCACCAGGCGGCGCCGTGGCGCTGTCCACTGTTCTCGGCGCCACCCATGGCGCGCCGAGCTATATGTTCGCCTTCGTGCCGGTGGCGGTGAATACGGCGCTGCTGGTAGCCGTTGCAATCATCTTCCATCGGCTGGCGGGCCACAGTTATCCCCATGTCGTGCCCAAGGCCGCCAGCACACATGGCACCAGCGATCCCGCCCCGATCCTGCGCACGCCGTCCGAGCAGGATGTCGAGGAAGCGCTACACGCCTATGGCGACACGCTGGACGTGGATGCGGCGGACTTGCAGGTCGTGCTGCACGATGCGGAGATGCGGGCGGCCGAACGCGCGCATGGTAGGCTGACCTGCGGTGAGATCATGTCCCGCGACGTGATTTCCGTGCGGGAAAGCGAGCCGGTGGCCGACGCCCGGCAATTGCTCCATGAACGGCGGCTGCTGTCCCTGCCCGTGCTGGACAATGCCGGTCGCGTGCGCGGGCGGATCGGGCCTCTGGACCTGGCGCGGGAAGGCGAGACCGTGCGCGACATCGCTGCGGAACCCTATGTCGTCCATGCTGATACGCCGGTCGCCGCACTCCTGCGCCCCTTGACGGGTGGAGGATGGCGCGAGGCGATTGTGGTGGATGAAGACCGCATGCTACGGGGCCTCATCACGCAGACCGATCTGCTGGCGGCAGTGGCGCTGCGGGCCTAACGATTGTTTTCCATGACCGGCAGGTCGGGGCCGGGAATGGCCGTGATCGCGACATTGGCGAACATGACGAGGCCCGCGACGATCATCAGCATGCCGCGCTTGCGGTCGCGCTGCTTCACTATGGCGTAGATGCCCCCGCCGGTCAGGGCTATGCCTGCCAGCATCAATATCGATAAAATCGTGCCTGCCATGGAACAGGCCATAGGCAGACAGGTGGACGGTGGCAATATTGCGGCGCACCCCCTAATAGGCGCGCAGAACGAATCACCTTTTGCGTGAGTGGACAACCGAGCCGTGAAAATAGCCCTTGCTTCCGACCATGCCGCCGTCGACCTGAAGGCGGAACTTGCAGAATGGCTGCGCTCAGAGGGCCATGATGTCGATGATCTGGGTCCGGCCACCGCGGATCGGGTGGATTATCCCGATTTCGGTTACAAACTGGCGACAGCGGTTGCGTCCGGCGCGGCCGAGTGCGGCATTGCGCTGTGCGGATCGGGGATCGGCATTTCCATCGCCGTCAACCGCAATCCCGCCTGCCGCTGCGCGCTGGTTTCCGAACCGCTGTCCGCCGCGCTCAGCCGCGAACATAATGACGCCAATGTCCTCGCTCTGGGCGCTCGCCTGACCGGCGTTGACATGGCCAAGGCCTGCGTCACCGCCTTCCTTTCCACCGAATTCGGCGGCGGCCGCCATGCTGGCCGCGTCGAAAAACTGTCCCAGCCCGCGCTGTAAGGAGACTCTGCATGAGCACAGCCACCCTCGACACCCTGTCCGAAATCCGTTCGGAAGGCTATTTCACGCGCGGCCTGGCCGATGCCGACCCGGCGGTCTTCGCGGGCGTCACCAAGGAACTGAAGCGCGAACAGAATCAGATCGAACTGATCGCTTCGGAAAATATCGTCTCGAAGGCGGTGCTGGAGGCGCAGGGTTCGGTCTTCACGAACAAATATGCGGAAGGCTATCCGGGCAAGCGCTACTATCAGGGCTGCGCGCCGTCGGATGAGGTCGAGCAGCTCGCCATCGACCGCGCCAAGCAACTGTTCAACTGCGGCTTCGTCAATGTGCAGCCCCATTCGGGCGCGCAGGCGAACGGCGCGGTCATGCTGGCGCTGACCAAGCCGGGCGACACCATCATGGGCCTGTCGCTCGATGCCGGCGGCCACCTGACGCATGGCGCGAAGCCTGCGCTGTCGGGCAAATGGTATAATGCCGTGCAGTACGGCGTGCGTGAAGACACGCACCTGATCGACTATGATGTCGTCGAAGCCATGGCGGTCGAGAACAAGCCCTCGCTTATCATTGCGGGCGGTTCGGCTTATCCGCGCCATATCGACTTCGCGCGCTTCCGCGCGATCGCGGACAAGGTCGGCGCGCTGTTCATGGTCGACATGGCCCACTTCGCGGGTCTGGTCGCCGGTGGCGAGCATCCGACGCCCTTCGGCCATGCCCATGTCGTGACCACCACCACGCACAAGACCCTGCGCGGTCCGCGCGGCGGCATGATCCTGACCAATGACGAAGCCATTTCGAAGAAGATCAACTCGGCGGTGTTCCCCGGCCTTCAGGGCGGCCCGCTGATGCATGTGATCGCGGCGAAGGCCGTTGCCTTCGGTGAGGCGCTGCGTCCCGAGTTCAAGACCTATGCCAAGGCGATCGTCACCAATGCCAAGGCGCTGGCAGGCAAGCTGGAACAGCGCGGTCTGGCCGTGATTTCCGGCGGCACCGACACGCATCTGGCGCTGATCGACCTGCGCCCCTACGGCATTTCGGGCAAGGATGCGGACGAAGCGCTGGAACGCAGCTTCATCACCTGCAACAAGAATGGCGTGCCGGGCGACCCGCTGCCGCCGACCAAGACCAGCGGTATTCGGGTTGGTTCCCCTGCGGGAACGACGCGCGGGTTCGGCGTGGCCGAGTTCGAGGCCATCGGCGACATGATCGCCGACGTTCTGGAAGGCCTGCGCGACAATGGTGAGCATGGCGACGCCGCCGTGGAAGCCAGCGTGCGTGAGCGCGTCTCGGCCCTTTGCGCCCGTTTCCCGATCTACGAAGGCTGACACCCCTTGCGTTGCCCCTTCTGTGCCCATGACGACAGTCAGGTAAAGGACAGCCGCCCGACGGAGGATGGCGCCGCCATTCGCCGTCGGCGTCAGTGCGAAGCCTGTGGCGCGCGCTTCACCACTTTTGAACGGATTCAGCTCCGCGATATCTGGGTGGTAAAGAGCGAGGGGCGCAAGGAAGCCTTTGATCGCGACAAGCTGGCGCGCTCCATCGGCATCGCCTGCCGGAAGCGGCCCATCGATCCCAGCCGTCTGGAAAAGCTGATTTCCGGCATCCAGCGGCAATTGGAAACCTCCGGCGACGGCGAAGTTCCGGCGCGCGCGATTGGCGAAATGGTGATGGAGGGTTTGAAGCGCCTCGACAGCGTTTCCTATATCCGCTTCGCCAGCGTTTATAAGGACTTCACCGACGCGCGGGATTTCGAGGATTTTGCCTCGACCGTGAAGGAAGTCGGCAGTGACTAAAGCTGCGACTGAGGCTGGTTCCCCGCCTCCCGTCATCGTTCTGGTCCGGCCGCAGCTCGGCGAAAATATCGGCAAGGCGGCGCGGGCCATGCTGAATTTCGGGCTGACCGAAATGCGACTGGTGTCGCCGCGTGACGGCTGGCCCAATCCTGATGCCGGGCCATCCGCGGCTGGCGCAGACATAGTGCTGGACAAGGCCGAGGTTTTCGAGACGCTGGCGGATGCGGTGGCGGACTGCGCGCATGTCTATGCGACCACCGTGCGCAAGCGGGGCGTGACCAAGCCGGTGGTGACGCCGGATGAGGCTGCGCGGGAAATCCATGCCGCCGCCGGGCGTTCGGCCTATGTGTTCGGGCCGGAGCGGTCAGGGCTGGAGACCGAAGATGTGGCGCTGGCGCGCAAGATTCTGACGGTGCCGATCAATCCTGAGTTCGGGTCGCTCAATCTGGCGCAGGCGGTGATCCTCTGCGCTTATGAGTGGTCGAAACAGGCTTCGCTGGAACAGCCAACCATCGTTGATCTGGGTGAACCGGCGCCTCAGGCTGAACTGGAAGGGATGATCGACCAGTTTGAGATCCTGCTGGAAGGCGCTGGCTATTTCTTCCCGCCGGATCGAGCGCCCGCGACCAAGCGGACGCTGCGCAACCTGCTAACCAAGCCGGGCTGGAATCACCTGGAGGTGCGGACTCTGCGCGGGGTTCTCTCCGCACTTGGGAACCCGCGCACGCGCTAGGAAGCTAATGTCATTCCCGCGAAGGCGGGAATCCATCTCCTGACCTCACACCCTGATCCTTCTTATGGGAGATGGGTTCCCGCCTTCGCGGGAACGACGGGTTAGGCGGTGCGAAGCCGATCGAACTCGGTCATTTCATAGGCGATCGATGCTTCGACCAACTGGTCCCACAGTTCCGCAATGACACCAGCAGGGGCGCCGAGGCGCTCCGCTTCAGCGCGAGCGTTTTCAATCACCTCCGCCTTGCGGGCCTCATCCCGCACAGCCCCGCGTTCCGGCTTGATGCGGGCGGCGGCGCGCATATGGGCGAAGCGCTGGTCGAGCAGCGCGACAAGCTGCCGGTCGATTTCGTCCACACCTGCGCGGACTTCGGCCATGGTCGTGTAACTTTCGGGGTTCATGGGGAGTGGCACTAAGGCCGGAAATCCGGCCTGTCGAGGGTTGACATACCCCCTTCCCTTCGTCATAGGCGCCGCTTCGCGATTGGTCCCGCATCCCGGTGAAGCGGTGGCCCTGTCCCTGAAATATGGATCGCAGGCGATACCGGGGATAACGTTAGAAGCAATTGTTTAGGAAATTATCATGTCGAAGCGTTCCAGCGCAAAGTACAAACTCGACCGCCGCATGGGCGAGAACATCTGGGGTCGCCCCAAGAGCCCGGTCAACAAGCGCGAATATGGCCCCGGTCAGCACGGCCAGCGCCGCAAGGGCAAGATGTCGGACTACGGCATCCAGCTGCGCGCCAAGCAGAAGCTGAAGGGCTATTATGGCGACATCACCGAAAAGCAGTTCAAGAAGAGCTACATCGAAGCCGCCCGCATGAAGGGTGACACCGGTCAGAACCTGATCGGCCTGCTCGAGCGCCGCCTGGACGCCGTCGTCTACCGCGCCAAGTTCGCGCCGACCATCTTCTCGGCCCGCCAGATCGTTTCGCACGGCCACATCTATGTGAACGGCGTGAAGTGCAACATCGCCTCGCGTCTGGTTCGTCCGGGCGACGAAATCACCCTGGGCAAGAAGGCGCAGGAAATGGCGCTGGTCCTCGAAGCACAGAGCCTGCCCGAGCGTGACATTCCCGACTATGTGTCGCCCGATGGCGCTGCCAAGGTCACCTATGTCCGCGTTCCGTCGCTGGACGAAGTGCCCTATCCGGTGAAGATGGAACCGAATCTGGTCGTCGAATTCTATTCGCGCTAATTTCAGCGGCGAGTATCCGAACAAGGAAGGGGCGGTCCGATGGACCGCCCCTTTTTGTTTGTGTGCCAGACATGGCGTTGATGTTGGAGGTGAGAGTCCTCTGCGGGCCGGCTGAACGGAACCGCCAGCTAAAGGCAACTGCGTCGCCGCGAGGCGGGGTGGGGAGGAAGCCTTAGGCAAAGCTTGGAGCTGACGAACAGGAATCGGATATAAGGCCGGTGCGGTGGGGTAACTGGGCAATGGACCGGGACGCCCGATATTCAGACAGACACACGCGCAGGTAAATCCGGCAGCGACCGAGCGAAGGAGCAACGCCTTACTCTGGGAGATCTCTCTGCCTCTCTGGACAAACCGGAGTATGGCGGCGGCGACGGCGACAAATGGGCAGGGAGAAGTCAGCAGAGGCCATAGTAGCTCGGGCGACCGGGCGAAGGGCTGAATTCGGTTTTCAAGGAGCACGACTGGGGTCGTTCGATGGGTGTGGAGCGGCAGCAAGGCAGCGGGAAGCAGCAGGACTTCTTCGATGAAGCCCTGAGGGCATCGCTGCGCCACGGCGTAACTGGCAAAGGCGGAACCGGCGCTGGGACGTACGAGGAGCGGCAATCACCTGCGGCACGGTCCGAGAAACTCGCCTTGGCGTATGATGTGATGGAACAGGTGGCCAGTTCGGCTAACCTCAACCAGGCCTATAAACGGGTAAAAGCGAACAAGGGCGCGCCGGGGGTGGACGGGATGACCGTTGACGACCTGCGTGGCTGGATCGCTAACAACCGTGAAAGGCTGATCGTCTCGCTGCTTGACGGCAGCTACCGACCCCAACCGGTGCGCGGGGTGGAAATTCCCAAGCCTGGCGGCAAAGGGATGCGGCAAATCTGCATTCCAACGGTAATGGACCGGCTGGTCCAGCAGGCGATACTGCAAGTCCTGGAGCCCCTGCTTGATCCGACCTTCTCGGCATCGAGCTATGGGTTCCGCCCGGGACGTAGTGCACATGACGCGCTACGTCAGGCCCGGGAATATGTATCGGAGGGATACGGGATTGTCGCCGATCTCGATCTGGAGAAATTCTTCGACCGAGTGAACCACGACATCGCCCTGTCCCGTCTGGCCCGGCACGTCGGCGATAAGCGTCTCCTCGGGATCATCCGTCGCTTCCTACAAGCAGGAATGTTCTCGAACGGCGTGTTCGTCGAACGGCAGGAAGGAGCCGCGCAAGGCGGTCCTCTCTCGCCATTAATCGCGAATCTCATTCTGGATGACCTCGACAAGGAGCTCGAACGCCGGGGCCACCGGTTCTGCCGTTACGCTGACGACTGCAACATTTACGTGCGGTCACAGGTGGCGGGGGAGCGCGTCATGGCTTCGGTGTCTGCCTTTCTGGAAGGCAAGCTCCGCCTCCGCGTCAACCAGGACAAGAGCGCGGTCGCACCGATCCGGAAGCGCAAGTTCCTCGGGCACCGCCTTTTGCCAGGTGGGCGTCTGGGGGTAGCGCCTGAGAGCCTCGCCCGCATGAAGGGACGTCTTCGTCAGCTCACTCGCCGGAACCGAGGGATATCTCTCGCATCGATGGTGGCGCAGGTGAACGCATTCACCACGGGATGGGTTACATATTACCGGCACGCCCAAGCACGGACGCCACTGACCGAGCTCGATAGATGGCTCAGGCGGAAACTCCGCTGCGTAAGGCTCAAGCAGTGCAAACGCGTCATGACGGTCGCCACCTTCCTGCAGAAGGAGGGCGTCCCGGAATGGCGGGCGTGGCTTTTGGCGCGGTCGGGCAAAGGATGGTGGCGTATGGCGGGTAGCCCTCCAGCTGCGGAAGCTATGACCATCGCATGGTTTGAACGGCAGGGCCTCGTCAGTCTCGCTGCCCATCACAGCAGGTTAAACAAGACCGAAAACCGCCGTGGTACGTAGAACGTACGCCCGGTGGTGTGAGAGTTGCGCCTTGCAAGCGCGACAAATTTAGCCGTCTGGGATGGCGGCCGCGGCAAAGCCTAGCAAGCAGCCGTGTACTGAGTCTTGCGTGGTGTCCGGTAACGGCCACTGCGAAGCGTAGACAAGGAGGTTGTAGGCCGGAACATATGTGAACGGATAGATAGCCCCGAAATCGAACGTGATCGGAGTAGCCGACCCTATCTCTCTAAGGGGAAGGCGGAATCTGTAGGCTGCGCTATTGCGAGTGGCTTGAGATGCTCCCGGGGTTCGTACCGCCAGCATGCAACCAAGTGATTTGTCGTGAACAAGGGAGATCCATCCGGTTCAAGCGCGAGCTTGTAGGGTCTGACAAGCTGATGAGGCGAGAAGGATCTGACGGCCGGGTGGAAGTCAGACTGACTGATAGTACTCCGAGGACGGGAGAGCCGGCCACATGGGGAAGCGGTCAGCGGTAGTTGAAGTGTTCTTGGGCAACATGGGCTCCATCCAACGGGAGACAAAGCCTTTCATCCAAAGGAAAGATCAAGCTGGCCATGGAAACGGAACTGGAACGCATAGCAGTGAAAGCTCGGTGTGAGCCGAAGCTCCGCTTTACGTCGCTTGCCCATCACATCACGCGCGACCGGGTGCAGAGGAATCTCTCAAGGATTTCAAACCACTCGGCGGTCGGGGTGGATGGGCAGACGGCGGAGGCGGCGAAGGAAAGCTTTGGAGGGTGGATTGAGCCTATGCTTCAATCCATCCACCGTCAGGGATATCGCGCGCCGGCTGTCCGGCGTGTCTATATCCCCAAGCCCGGGAAGACGGAGAAGCGCCCATTAGGGGTGCCAACTGTCTCCGACCGGGCGCTCCAGCGCAGCACGGCCGAGGTCTTGTCCGCGATCTACGAGCAGGACTTCTTGCCCTGTTCGTTCGGGGGCAGGCCAAAGCTCAGCGCCCATCATGCCCTGTCGACCCTCAACGAGGCCATCGCCGGCGGCCGGACGAGCTGGGTGCTGGAGGCGGATCTGAAGAACTTCTTTGGGAGTTTGTCCCATGCGTGGATGCTCCAGTTTGTTGAACATCGAGTCGGGGATCCGCGCCTGATCAGCTTGATCAGGCGCTGGCTGAAGGCAGGCGTCCTTGAGGGACGGGGCTGTTCACCCGAGTGACGAAGGAACTCCACAGGGTGGTTCGATTAGCGTCCTATTGAGCAACGTGTACCTGCACTATGTGCTCGACCTCTGGTTCGAGCGCATAGTGAAGCCCCGGTTAGGGGGCGAAGCTCGGCTGGTACGCTACATCGATGATTTTGTGATCTGCTTCCAGTACCGCTCGGACGCGCTCCAAGTCGAGAATGCCCTACGTCACAGGCTGGGGAAGTTCGGCCTCACTCTGGAGCCGACCAAGACCAAACTGGTCGAATTTGGTCGGTTCGCGCAAGGACACGCTAGCATGCGCGGCCGAAACCGCCCGGAGACGATCTACTTTCTGGGCATGACGCTGTACTGCACGCGGAACCTGAAGGGCAACTTCAAGGTTGGCATGCGCACGGAGAAGTCTCGGCTTCGCCGGAGCATGGTGTCGTTGCAGGAACTGATGCGACAAATACGGCATCACTCAATCAGTGACCAGGTCGGCGCCATAAACGCCGCCCTGCGTGGCCACTACGCCTACTACGGCATCGCCGGAAATTTCCGGTCGCTTATCAAGGTGTATCAGGTGGCGGAACGTTACTGGTACAAGATGCTGTGCAGTCGCAGCCGTAACGGCGGCCGCCTCACCTGGGATGCGTTTTACCAGATCAAAGAACGGACCCCGCTATTGCGACCAAAGCTGCGGCTCCCGCATCGGGCGTTGCAAGCACTCGCAGTGCTGTAAACCAACTGCCGAAGAGCGTAGTGCGGGAAATCCGCACGCTACGTTCTGTGGGAACCGGGGGCGGGTGACCGCCCTCCGGTGACCCGGTGGGGGACCCGAGAGGATCCCTCCTACTCGATTGCCGATTGCAGTCAGGCGTTAAAAAGAAGAGTGGTCGATCCGAAACGATCAGATCAACCGCTCTTCAGTTTTTCCGGCTCCGCGGCCTTTTCCTTTACCGCTCAGGGTTTCGCTGGAGGAAGATGGAGCGCATCGCGCAGGAAGCGATCGGCCCGATCCAGCATCTGGCTACGCACCTCACCGTCGACCAACTGGTGGTCCAGCCCCTTATATTCGACCAGTTCAACCGACTTGCCCTTACCCCGCAAGCGAGACGCCATGAGGCGGGATTCGGCAACCGACACATTCTGATCGATGTCCCCGTGAAACATCAGAACGGGCGCGACGAAGGCGTCGGCATGACGCGCGGGCGATCCGGCCTGCGCCACCGACATGTCGCCGAACAGCGCCTCCAGCGTGGCGGGGCTGTAATCGCCCTTCCATTCGGCCTGCAGATCGCCAATGTCCGTCACCGGCGCAATGGCGACGATCGCCTTGTAGAGCTGTGGATCGACAACGGCGGACTGGAGCGCGGCATAACCGCCATAGGACCAGCCGACGATGGCCAACTGGGAAGGTTTCGCAATACCCTGATCGACCAGCCATCTGCCGGCATCGTTGATGTCACCGACCGACTGCTGCCAGGATTTGAACCCGCTACTGCCCAGCCATTCCGCGCCGAAGCCTGTCGAGCCACGGAAATTTGGCTGGAGCACGGCATAGCCCTGATGCGCGAAAAACTGGGCGAGCCAGTCAAAACCCCATTCATCCCGCGCCCAGGGTCCGCCATGGGGCATGACGATGGCTGGCAGCCCCTTGCCGTCACTGCCAGGCGGCAGGGTCAGATAGCCGGGGATCATCTTGCCGTCGGATGCAGGATAGGCGACAGATTTGACCTCCGACAGCCCGATTCCGTTCAGCGCCTCCTGCACTGATGCGATTTCGGCCAATTTCCGGGTCTGCTTGTCGAACAGATAATATTTGCCGGGATCGACATCGCTCGTCGCCAACAGGACAAGCTTGCTTTCATCTTCGCTGGCATCGACGAAGGTGACAAGCGGCGCATTGGGTAGCGCCTTGCCCAGCGCAGCCGCGAATTTCTTCAGCTCAGGATCGAACATCACCGACTGCCGTCGATCCGTGACCCAACTGACACCAACGACGCGCCGATGCCGCCCAATGCGGATCAGATCGTTTACGTCAATGCCGGGCTGTTCGAACAGAAGTTCCTTCTTCATGCTGCCATCAAGACTGATACGGTAGATACCATTCCGTCCATCGACCGTATCGCCACCGTAGACGACATCGAGATCAGGATCGACAGCATAGGCCTCAAACCCGGTCGCGACGATCCCGGACACCGATTGCGTCGAAAGCGGTAGCCATTCGCGCTCCCCCTTCTTGCGATAGAAATAATTGTAGCGATGCCCCCCATAACCCAGATTGGTCTTCGGACGAGTGACCATGATGCGGACATTGCCGTGCCCGTCGGTGATGTAGCTTTCGGCATCGCCACGCGGCGGTTCCACCATAGTGCGGGCAAGCGTGCGGATGTTCACCCGGTCCACACCCAAACCCTCGCGCTGATTGGAAATCATTCGACCGGTAGACTTTTCCGCCACATAAAAGCGATCCATCAACACGCTGTCGGCACCATCCTTGCCCAGCCAATCGATGATCTTGCCGCCGCCCAGAACGAAGCCGAGCGCTTCGTCATTACCGCGCGCGCTGAGGACTTTGAGATCGCTGCCGTCCGAATTGACGGCCAGCATGCGCGTCCATCCCATTTTCTCGCCATAGACGGCGCTGATCATATAGGCATTACAGGCCAGACGCGCATTGCCGGGCCAGGCGCAGTTGAACAGCCTGTCCTCCTTACCATCCGACAGCAAGGCCGGCTTGGGCTCCACACTCCCGTCAACGGGCGCCACCGACACGACCGAACCCCGCCCGGCCAGCGGCTGGACCAGCGCAATCGATTTGCCGTCCGGTGAAATGCTGACGTCGATAAGCGCTCGTGCGCCAAACGCCTTGGCCGCCGGGCTTTGACCATGAGCAGGCATGGACATCGCGGCCAAGGTCAAAAAACCAACATACTTCAATTGCATGAAAATTCCCCCTTGCGGGATCAGGAATATATACAGCAGTAAAACTGTCAACGGGGGCGCTTGCGGCCCCCAGTGCGCGATGCCATCATCCCCGCCAATCCCTACCGAGGTTATTGAGATGCGCCTGTCCTTCGCCAAGTTCACGCTGCCGCTGGTCGCGCTGTCCTGCGCCCTGTCCGCTGCCGCCGCTTCATCCGACAACGGCCCTTCCATCGACACGATGAAGGAGGTCGTGAAGGAGATTTCGTCCGACGCGTATGAAGGACGCGCGCCGGGCACCGTGGGCGAGGAAAAGACCCTCGCCTATCTGGTGCAGCGGTTCGAGGCGCTGGGGCTGAAGCCTGGTAACAAGGGCAGCTGGTTCCAAGACGTGCCGTTGGTGGAGATCGCTGCAAAGAACATCGCACCACTGCGCTTCACCGGGGGCAAGAGCGCGGTATCCGCCAATTACGGCCCGGAAATGGTGATCGCCACCTATCGCACCGGCCAACCGCATATCGACGTGAAGGACAGCCCGGTTGTCTTTGTCGGCTATGGCATCAACGCGCCGGAGAAGAAGTGGAACGACTATGCCGGCGTCAATGTAAAGGGCAAGACGGTCATCATTCTGGTGAACGACCCCGATTACCAATCCCCGACGCTCAGCGGCCCGTTCAGCGGTCGGGCGATGACCTATTATGGCCGGTGGACCTACAAGTTCGAGGAAGCCGCACGGCAAGGCGCGGCGGCGGCGATCATCGTGCACGACACCGTGCCGGCCGCCTATGGCTGGAATGTCGTGCAATCGAGCTGGACCGGCGCCCAGCATGTCGCGGACAGCGCCAACGGCAATGCCGACCAGTCCGCCGCCATCGGCTGGATACAGAAGGACAAGGCGGCCGCGCTGATAGCAAGCGCCGGCCTCAACCTCGACACGCTGATGGCGGCGGCGAAGAAGCGCGGCTTCAAGGCAGTGCCGCTGAAGGGCGTGAAGGCCAGCGTCTCCTTCGACAACGCCATCCGCAAGCATAGTTCGAAAAATGTCGTCGCCCTGCTGCCGGGCAGGGCGCGGCCGAATGAATATGTGCTCTATGCCGCGCATTGGGATCATCTGGGCCATTGCCAGGCGGCGCCGGATGGCGACGACATCTGCAACGGCGCGATCGACAATGCGACCGGAACGGCGGCGCTGGTGGCGCTGGCCGAAGCGAATGTGAAAGCCGGGCCGACCGATCGCAGCCAGGTGTTCCTGGCCGTGACGGCAGAGGAATCGGGCCTGCTGGGATCGGCCTATTATGGCAATCATCCCGTCTTCCCATTGGGACAGACCGTGGGCGGGGTGAATATGGATGCCCTCAGCATGGCGGGGGCGGCGAAGAATGTCGTCGTGATCGGCAAGGGCAAGTCGCAACTCGACGCCTATCTCGACCGGGCGCTCGCCGCGCAGAAGCGGGTGGCGAGCACCGAACCGACGCCGGAAAAGGGCTTTTACTATCGTTCCGACCATTTCAGCTTCGCCAAGCATGGCGTGCCGATGCTCTATTTCGAAGGCGGGCAGGATCTGGTGAAGGGTGGCCCGGCGGCAGGCGCTGCGGCGGCCAAGGATTATGAGGAGCACCGCTATCACGGACCCAAGGACGAATATGACCCGAAATGGGACTGGAGCGGGGTGAAGGCGGACCTCAAGCTCTATTATGATGTCGGGCGGGCGCTGGCGAACACGACGGATTGGCCCAATTGGGCGCCGGGCGACGAATTCCGCGCCATTCGCGACAGGAGCCGAGCGGGGAAATAATCCCCGTCCCTTCAGCCATCGCCTTGACAAAAAAAGCCCCGGATCGCTCCGGGGCTTTTGCCATATTGCCTTTTCGACGGATCAGATGGTCGCCAGACGCGCTACCTTGCTCAGCTTGTCGCCCGCGATCCGCATCATCGCCTTTTGCAGCTTTTCGAAGGCGCGAACCTCGATCTGACGGACGCGTTCCCGCGACACACCATAGACCTGGCTCAGTTCCTCCAGCGTCTTGGGTTCTTCAGCCAGCCGCCGCTCGGCAAGAATATGCTTCTCGCGATCGTTGAGGTCGTCCATCGCCTCGACCAGCATGTCATGGCGCAACTCGCTTTCCTGCCGGTCGGCCACGCGCTCGTCCTGAAGCGGATCGGTATCGGCCAGCCAGTCCTGCCACTGCCCCTCACCATCCTCGCGCATCGGCACGTTGAGCGACGTGTCGCCACCCATCGCCATGCGCCGGTTCATGGAGACGACATCATCTTCCGTAACGCCCAGATCCTTCGCGATCTTGGCCACGTCATCGGGATGGAGGTCGCCATCCTCAAAGGCTTCGATATTGTTCTTCATCCGGCGCAGGTTGAAGAACAGCTTCTTCTGCGCGGCGGTGGTGCCCATCTTCACGAGGGACCAGGACCGCAGGATGAATTCCTGGATCGACGCGCGAATCCACCACATGGCGTAGGTCGCCAGGCGGAAGCCGCGATCCGGCTCAAACTTCTTCACGCCCTGCATCAGGCCGATATTGCCTTCGCTGATCAACTCGCTGACCGGCAGGCCATAACCGCGATAGCCCATGGCGATCTTCGCCACGAGACGCAGATGCGAGGTCACGAGCTGGGCAGCGGCTTCGGAGTCCGCATGCTCGGCATAGCGCTTCGCGAGCATATATTCCTGCTCGGGCGTCAGGATCGGAAATTTACGGATTTCCGACAGATAGCGGTTGAGGCTGGCTTCACCGCCCAGCGCAGGAACCGCAGGGACATTGGTCTTTCCGGCCATGTCGTCACCTTTCCCTTTCATGCGCGGCGGAACCCAGAAGAGGCGTTCGAAGCGCCGTCGCAAACTTATCCAAATCTATACGTGAAGCTCGCTTAACAGTTCCTGCATGTCGGCAGGGAGCTGGCTGTCGAAGCTGAGGGCCTCACCCGTTACAGGATGTATGAACCCCAGCCTTTTCGCGTGCAATGCCTGCCTTTTGAAACCCAGCGTTTCCAGTATCGATTTGAAACCTTTTCTCTCTCTACCGTAAACCGGGTCCCCGATCAAGGGGTGCCCCAGATGCGCCATATGGACGCGAACCTGATGCGTTCGCCCGGTTTCCAGCCTGCATTCGACCAGCGCAGCGCCGCGCAATTTCTGCACCGTGCGGTAATGGGTCACGGCATGCTTGCCACGCCCTTCCCGATGAACGGCCATCTTCTTTCGATCGGCGTCGGAACGGCCGATCCACGTATCCACCATACCCGCGCCCGGCTGCGGCACCCCATAGACGATCGCGGCATAGAGCCGGTCGATGCTATGATCCTTGAACTGTCTGGCCAGCCCCTCATGAGCACGGTCTGACTTGGCAACGACCAAAAGGCCGGAAGTATCCTTGTCGATGCGATGAACGATTCCGGGCCTTGCCACCCCGCCAATGCCGGAAAGCTGCCCCTGACAATGATGCAGCAGCGCATTGACGAGCGTGCCGTCCAGATTGCCCGCCGCCGGATGGACCACCAGCCCGGCAGGCTTGTCGATGACGATCAACTCGGCATCTTCATGGACGATCGCGAGCGGAATGTCTTGCGCCACTGCCTCGGCCTCGACCGGAGGTGGTACGGCGATGGCGAAGGCCTGCCCTGCCGCGACTTTCATCGAAGGGTTGAGCGCGCGGCCCGAAGTGGTCACCTGCCCTTCGACGATCAACGCTTTCAGCCGCTCCCGCGACAGGTCGGGCACCAGATCGGCAAGCGCCTTGTCGAGCCGCATGCCGTCCTGCGCCTCGCTTATCGTCGCTTCAATGATGGAAACCCCCAAACTCATTGCGTAGGGATGTAGGAATGAGGGTCAGGATTTCAAGAGGGATATTGGAACAAATCATGTCCGAAGCAGCCGCCGACCCCCATGAGGTCTGCGGATTGCTGTTCGGACGGGCGGGCCGGATCGACTCGATCCAGCCTGCCGCCAATGTCGCGCCCGATCCGTCCCGCCATTTCGAACTGGACCCGACGGCGTTGATCGCGGCACATCGGGCGGCACGGTCGGGCGGTCCGCCGATCATCGGCCATTATCACTCGCACCCCGGCGGCATGCCGGTTCCCTCGGCCACGGATGCGGCCTGCGCGACACCGGACGGCAGTTTGTGGCTGATCGTCGGGGGCGGTACGGCGCGCCTCTGGCTCGCAACCGGGAAAGACGAAAATGCACGATTTGTTGAGGCTTTGCTCGATATCATGTGAAGGAAAGGCGGTGGGCCGGGGTTGCATCATGCGACAGGGCAGCGCATTAGCCTTTCATTCCCTTCCTGTTTTCTTCTCCGGCGGCAGCGAACCTTCATGACCAATCCGACCGACAGCATCGAATTTGCCAGCCTGCTCTGCTCGCGGCTGTGCCATGACCTGCTCAGCCCCGTGGGCGCGCTCAACAACGGGCTTGAGCTGATGGCGGATGAAACGGACCCGGAAATGCGGCAACGCTGCCTGGACCTGCTGGCGGACAGCGCCAGGACATCAGCCAACAAACTCAAATTCTTCCGTCTGGCCTTTGGTTCGGCGGGCGGCTTCGGCGACGCCGTGCCGACGCATGAAGCGCGCGTCGCCATTGAAGGCATGTTTGCCGCGTCCGGCCGGGTGAAGATCGGCTGGCTGGTCGAGGAGGATATGCTCGACAAGTTGCCGGCAAAGGTGCTGCTGAACCTTGCGCTGATCGCCGGCGATGCACTGGTGCGTGGCGGACAGCTCGATATCGGTGCGGAACGGCGGCCGGGCGTCACGGAAATCGTGGTTCGTGCGGAAGGGCCGAAGCTGGTGCTCGATCCCGATCTGCGTTCGGCTCTGGCGGGAACGCTGCCGCCAGAGGGGCTGGCCTCGCGCACTTCGGCGGCCTGGATGGTGCGCACGCTCGTCACCAGTGCGGGCGGCGAAATCGTCCTGTCCCCGGCGGGCGAGCCGATGCTGCTCTTCGGTGCATCCATTCCGGACGCGCATTAACCCCTTCGGGTCGCGGCCAACTCAGCCGCAAGCGCCGCGACCAGATCAGCGGCAGGCAAAGCCCGCGCCAGCGGAGCGCCCTGCCCGGCCCATTGCGCGCCAAAGCCACCCTCGCCATTCGCCTTTGCCGCCGCGTTGAGCGCCTTTCCAGCATCATAAGCGATGGGATAGGCGGGCGGCTCCAGCCCACAATCTTCGCCCCATTGCGTGAAGCGATTGGCAAGGCAGCGCGCCGGGCGCCCCGATATGGCGCGGGTCATGATGGTGTGAAGCGCCGCCGGACCGGACAGTGCCGCGCAATAGGCCGCATCGGCGCTGCTTTCCGGACAAGCGATGAAGGCAGTGCCCAGTTGCGCCGCCACCGCGCCCAGATCCAGCGCCGCGCGCACCCCTGCCCCATCCATGATTCCACCGGCAGCGATAACGGGTAGCCCCGCCTGCGCCACCAACAGCCGCGTCAGGGCAAGGCAACCAAGCCGGTCGTCCGGCGCATCGGGATCGAACACCCCGCGATGCCCGCCCGCCTCATATCCTTGCGCGACCACGGCATCGACCCCGGCCTCGCGCACCTGCCGGGCTTCATCCAGGCTGGTCGCGGTCGCGAACAAGAGGCAACCCGCCTCCTTGAGCGCTGCAACGCGTCGGGCATCGGGCAAACCGAAATGAAAACTGACCACTGCCGGCGCCAGATCGACCAGCACCGCCAGCATCGCGTCATCCTCCACAAAGCTGCGGTAGATTTCGCACAGGCTCGCGGGCGGCTCCGCATCATGATGGTGGAAGAGCGGCGCCAACGCCTCCAGCCAGGCCTGCTCCCGCACCACATCCCCCTGTGCGGGCCGATGCGTGAAAAGATTGACGTTAAAGGGCCGATCCGTCCGGGCCCTGACCGCTTCGATCATCGCGCGGGCGCCCTCCGCATCGGTCGCTCCCACCCCGATAGACCCAAGAGCGCCGGCATTGGAAACCGCCGCCGCCATATCCGGCGTCGAAACGCCCGCCATGGGTGCCTGAATGATGGGATGGGCAAGGCCCAGCGACTCGATCAGCGACATGGCCGCATTTGTCCACCCATCGGACGTTCCCGGCAATGGGCGGAATGTAGCAGTGCCTTCCTTCGATATAAAAAAGGACCCGGCCGCTTTCGCGACCGAGCCCTTTTTCCAAACAGCTCCGAAAGGATCAGAGGCTGTAGTACATGTCGAATTCGACCGGCGACGGCGCCATTTCCCAGCGGTACACTTCCGGCCACTTCAGTTCGAGATAGGCCTCGATCTGATCCTTGGTGAACACGTCGCCCTTCAGCAGGAAGTCGTAATCGGCGGCCAGCGAGTTCAGCGCTTCACGCAGCGAACCGCAGACGGTCGGCACCTGGCTCAGTTCTTCCGGCGGCAGGTCATAGAGGTTCTTGTCCATCGCGGAACCCGGATGGATCTTGTTCTCGATGCCGTCGAGGCCGGCCATCAGCAGCGCGGCATAGCACAGATAGGGGTTGGCCATCGCGTCGGGGAAGCGGAATTCCACGCGCTTCGCCTTGGCACCCGCGCCGTAAGGAATACGGCAGGAGGCCGAACGGTTACGAGCCGAATAGGCCAGCAGAACCGGCGCTTCGAAGCCCGGCACCAGACGCTTGTAGCTGTTGGTGGTCGGGTTGGTGAAGGCGTTCAGGGCCTTGGCGTGCTTGATGACGCCGCCGATGAAGTAGAGGCACATGTCCGACAGACCGGCATAGCCCTCACCCGCGAACAGCGGCTTGCCACCGTCCCAGATCGACATGTGGGTGTGCATGCCCGAACCGTTGTCCTGCGCGATCGGCTTCGGCATGAAGGTTGCCGACTTGCCATAGGCCTGGGCGACCATCTGCACGACATATTTGTAGATCTGCATGCGGTCGGCGGTCTGGACCAGCGTGCCGAAGGTCAGGCCGAGTTCGTGCTGGGCAGCGGCCACTTCATGGTGGTGCTTGTCGCAGGGCAGGCCCATTTCGAGCATGGTGGTGACCATCTCGGCGCGGATGTCGGTAGCCGGATCGACCGGCGCAACCGGGAAATAGCCGCCCTTGGCGCGCGGACGGTGACCCAGATTGCCGCCTTCATATTCGCGGCCGGTGTTGGTCGGCAGCTCGATATCGTCGATCTTGAAGAAGGATTCGTTATAGTCCGAATTGAAGCGGACATCGTCGAACATGAAGAATTCGGCTTCCGGGCCGACATAGACGGTGTCACCGAAACCGGCCGACTTGACGAAGGCTTCCGCACGCTTCGCGGTCGAACGCGGGTCGCGGGCATAAAGTTCGCCGGTGTCGGGTTCCACGATGTCGCAGAACAGGATCAGCATCGGGGTGGCGCTGAACGGATCGACATAAACGGCATCAAGGTCGGGCTTCAGGATCATGTCCGACTCGTTGATCGCCTTCCAGCCTTCGATCGACGAACCGTCGAACATCAGGCCCTGGGTCAGCTCATCCTCGCCCAGCACCGTCGAAACCATGGTCAGGTGCTGCCACTTGCCCTTGGGATCGGTGAAACGCAGATCGACCCATTCGATCTCCTTTTCCTCGATCATCTTCAGGATGTCTTTAGGCGTGTTGGCCATGTGAACTTGCCCTTCTTTCAAAAAATACCCCCCCGAAGGGGTGCGTGGATATGCGTCCGCCAGACCCCTGTAACCCGGCGAGAACCTGTTAAAAAATCAGATGGCGTCGCTGTCGCGTTCGCCAGTGCGGATGCGGACCGCAGCCTCGATGTTGGAGATGAAGATCTTGCCATCACCGATCCGGCCGGTCTGCGCAGCCGAAGAGATCGCCTCCACCACCCGTTCGGCCAGCGAATCGTCGACGACGACCTCCAGTTTCACCTTGGGCAGGAAGTCGACGACATATTCCGCGCCCCGATATAGCTCGGTATGTCCCTTCTGACGGCCGAAACCCTTGGCCTCGGTGACGGTGATCCCCGAAACGCCGACTTCGTGAAGGGCTTCCTTCACTTCATCGAGCTTGAACGGTTTGATGATCGCTTCGATCTTTTTCATCTTTAGTAATCCCAACCAAACGCGCGCAGAATGGCGGAAATGATCCCGCCCTTCGTTCCCATCGAGTGACGATCATCATGCCCCCCGAAGGCACGCACCGCCTCTCTTCCCAATCAATTACCGTGCCAAATGGCGAATCGCCTGAAACTGCTTTCTGCGATGCAGCAACTTTTGTCCATATTGCCCGGATTCCGGGCAATATCATGACATGTTGCCCATTTTTTAGGCAGCGCTGCGACAATCAGAACATATAAGGCGGCGCATCGAGACCGGCGGGGCTCTTGGTGAAGATCTCACAGCCGGTTTCGGTGATGCCGATGCTGTGCTCGAACTGCGCCGACAGCGTCCGGTCCCGAGTCACCGCGGTCCAGCCATCCTCCAACATCTTCACCCCCGGCTTGCCGATGTTGATCATCGGTTCGATGGTGAAAAACATTCCAGGTTTCAGTTCCGGCCCGGTGCCGGGGCGACCGACATGGACCACCTCCGGGCTGTCGTGGAACACGCGGCCAAGGCCATGGCCGCAGAAATCGCGAACGACGCCATAACGGTGCTTCTCGGCATGGCGCTGAATCGCATGGCCGATATCCCCCAGATGATTGCCGGGCCTCGCCTGCTCGATACCCAGCATCAGGCATTCATAAGTCACTTCGACCAGCCGCCGCGCCTTGATGGAGGTTTCGCCGCAAATATACATGCGGCTGGTGTCGCCGTGCCAGCCATCGACCAGCGGGGTCACGTCGATATTCAGGATATCGCCGTCCCTCAGCCGGGTATCGCCCGGAATGCCGTGACAGATGACATTGTTGAGCGAAATGCAGCAGCTGTGGGTATAGCCGCGATAGCCCAGCGTCGCCGGCACCCCGCCCCCCCCCAGCGTCATGCGGCGGACGATGTCGTCCAGTTCGCCGGTCGTCACACCCGGCACGACATGCGGCACCAGCGCGTCCAATATCTCCGCCGCCAGCCGCCCGGCCCTGCGCATGCCTTCAAAACCGGCCGCGTCATAAAGCTTGATCGCGGTCGAGCGGGAAATCGGCGCGTCCGCCGTCATCGTCATATATTCGGTCATGCACCGATTATAGGCAGAGACGCACCATAATGCGAGGGGGTCGCCTCCCCGGACTAGGCACGGCGCGCGGCACAGGCTATGGCCTGTCCATGGCCGATCCCAACCGCATCTGGACCGCAGCGCTGGTCGTCATCGGCGACGAGATTTTGTCGGGCCGCACTCAGGACAAAAACGTCTCCCAGATCGCCACCTGGCTCAACGTGCAGGGCATCCGTCTGCGCGAGGTGCGCGTCGTAGCCGACGACAGCGACGCCATTGTGGAGGCGGTGAACACGCTGCGGGCGCGCAACGACTATCTGTTCACGACTGGCGGCATCGGGCCGACCCATGACGACATCACCGTCGATGCCATCGCCCGCGCGCTGGGCGTCGGGGTGGAAATCCACGCCGAAGCGCGGGCAATGCTATCGGGCTATTACGAAACGCGCGGCGGGCTGACCGAAGCGCGGCTGCGCATGGCCCGGGTCCCGGCCGGAGCAAGCCTGATCGAAAATCGCATGTCGGGCGCGCCGGGGATAAGGCACGGCAACATCTTCATCATGGCCGGCGTGCCGCATATCACCGCCGGAATGCTGGATAGCCTGACCGGCAAGTTGGAAGGCGGCCTGCCGGTTCTGTCGGCCAGCATCGGCTGCTGGGTGGCGGAAAGCGAAATCGCGGACCTGCTCGGCGCCACCGAACGCGCGCATGAAGGGTGCCAGATCGGCAGCTATCCCTTCTTCCGGGAAGGCCGGACAGGCGCCAATTTCGTGATCCGCTCCACCGATGCGGAAGCGCTGGACCGCTGCGTTGCCGACCTCAGCGCCGCGCTGGAACAAGGCGGATGGCCTGCCGTGCCGGGCGGCATCTGATCGATACAGCGCACGCTTGAACCAGCCAGATATCGCGCTACCACGGCGCGATGCTCGCAAAAACTTCCGCTCCGCGCCGCTGGTCCCGCTGGATCAGCATTCCTCTCAAGATTCTCGGCGGCTTCATTGCCCTCTCGCTGCTGATGGTCGTGATCTATCGCTTCGTGCCGCCACCCGTGACATGGACGATGATCTTCGATCCCCATGGCATCACCAAGGGCTGGATGAGCCTGGACGAGATGGACCCGGACATGGCCCGCGCCGCCATAGCGGCGGAGGACAGCCGCTTTTGCAGCCATCATGGCTTCGACGCCGTCGCCATTGCCCAGGCCTTGCGCCACAATGCGAGCGGCGGCCGTATCCGCGGCGGATCGACCATCAGCCAGCAGACGGCGAAGAACGTCTTCCTGTTCCAGGGCGGCGGCTTCCTCCGCAAGGGGTTCGAAGCCTGGTTCACCGTCCTGATCGAAGCGATCTGGGGCAAACGACGGATCATGGAAGTCTATCTCAACGTCGCGGAAACCGGCATCGGCACCTATGGCGCCAATGCGGGGGCGCTACGCTATTTCCACCATGACGCGAGCCGCCTAACCCGCCCGGAAGCAGCCCGCCTCGCCGCCGTCCTGCCGCTGCCCAAAAAGCGCGAGGCCATCGACCCTCACGGCTTCACCCGCCGCTACGGCAACAGCATCGCCGCCCGCATCGGCATCGTCCAGCGCGACGGACTGGATAGCTGCCTGCATTGACCCAAAAAAAGAGGCGCGGACAATGCCCGCGCCTCCCTCTTCTACTCTTCTGATAGCGATCAGAAACCGACGGTCAGTGTCCCCATGACCGTGCGCGGCGCGCCGATCGAGAAGTTGGGGTTCGCACCCGCAAGACCCTGGATCGTGCCAGCGTTGATCTGCGTGCTGATGTTGCCGAAATAGAATTTGTTGAACAGATTCATGACGTTCAGCTGGAAGTAGGTCTTGTCCGCGCCCCACTGCGCCAGGCTGAAGCGAGCGTCGAGATCGACGAGCGTATAGCTCGGGACCTTCACGTCGTTGACGTCGGTAGCATAGCGGCTGCCCACATATTTCGCCTGAGCACCGACCGACACCGGGCCGACCTCAACCTGCGCACGGCCACCAACCGTCCAGTCGGGCGTTTCGGTGACGCGCTTGCCGGACGTCGGCGCATAGATCGCCTGACCCACCGTCGCGCAACCATTGGCGACGCTCACAGCCGAGCAGCTGCCGATCTGGATATCGCTCTTCAGACGGCTGTGGTTGTACGAACCGAAGGCGTAGAGCGTCAGTTCCTTGATCGGCTGGTAAGCGATGTTCGCATCGACGCCATAGGCTTCGACCTTGCCGACATTGCGGTCGACAGAAATGCCCTGTTCCTGGTCGTAGGAGGTCACGATCCGGTTCTTGAAGCTGATATACCAGGTGGTCAGCTGTGCCTGGATCTTCGACGAGGTGTAGCGCGCACCCAGATCGAAAGAGTCGGTCGTTTCCGGCGTCACCGTGACGACCGGCGCGCGATAAAGATTATCCGTGCGCGGCGCGGACAAACCCTTGGCGTAGCTCCAGAACAGGCTGGCTTCCGGCGTCAGGCTGTAGGTCAAACCGACGTTCGGCAGAACCTTGTTGAACTTGTAGTTGGCCTCGAAGGGCGCATAGAGCGAGTTCGCCGGGAACGGGGCAACCTGGGTAGGCGGTACGATGACCAACTGGCTCGCCGGCTGGCTAGTGCAGGTCGCAAAGCCGCTGCCCGAGGTCTGGATATAGCAATTGGTTTCCAGATCGCGCTTGAAAAAGGGTGCGCGGACGCCCAGCTCGACACGCAGCTTCTCGTCCATGAACTTACCGATATACTGGCCGGCCACCTGGTTCAGCAGGGCGATCGACAGACGATCACGCTGTTGCAGTTGGAAGCCATCGGCGTTCAGCACCGGACGACCGTTGCGGCCACCGAAGACGTTTTCCGGGCTGCCATCGGCATTCAGATAGCCCCATTCGCCGGTCTGGCGATGACGGGCGCGATCATAGGTATAGGCCAGGCGCACACGATGTTCCGGGGCGATGTCCCAGATCAGCGATGCGAGCAGTGTGTAGCGATTGGTGTTGGTGTTGTTCGGCGTGTAGAAACCGATCGTGTCGGTGGTATCGCCGTCGCCATTATAGTCGACGCCAGTGCTCTTCGAACCCTTGATCAGGGCCGCATCTTCGCGGATCGCGGTGAAGCCACCGCCATTGGCCAGCGTGTACTGATAGGCGCCGTCGAGCGTGAAGATCAGATTGTCAGCCAAGGTGAAGCGCGAATTCAAGCGCACATTACCGGTGTTGGAGGGGTTGATGCGCACCTTGTAATAGTTGGTACAACCCGCAACGCCCGCATTGCAGACCGCGTCATTTTCGAAGTTGAACAGCGCATCCTTCTGCGCACTGCTCAGGTCGAGGCTCAGCGGGTTGCTGGAGGAAATATTGCCGGCAGCCGGAACGGTCCCGGTCCCGAACAGCGTGCGCATGTCGTTCACGCTGGGATTGCGATAGAAATTATTACGGTTCACGCTCCAGTGGCCGGCGAGCGAAATGAAATCGCCATTGCTGCCAAGCGGCTGATAGATGCGCGCATTATATTGCTGCTTCTCGATCTCACCCGGCCCCTTGAACTTATCGTTGCGGGCAGTGCTTGCAGCGAAGAACATCTTCGTGCCCCAGGGGCCGATTTCGCCGGTTTCGATCTTGCCGAACAGGCGGAAATAATTGTTTTCGCCCGCGGAACCCGACACCATGGCGCCAAAATCGTCGCTGGGCACGATGGTGCGGTAATTGACCGTACCGCCAGCAGCGGAAGCGGTGGGGCTGTCGATGTCAGTCGCGCCCAGATTGACGTTCACTTCCTTGATCAGTTCGGGATCAAGCATCTGATTGGGATAGATGGCATAATTGCCCGAATCGTTCAGCGGAATACCGTCGAAGGTGAGCGAGACGCGATTGCCGTCAAAGCCCCGGATGCGCAGGTTACCACCGGCAGAACCATAGGCGTCCGAGTTCGTGAAGTTCACGCCGGGAACCAGGTTGATCGCGTTCAGGATCGTCTGGCCAGCGGCCTGACGTGCAATGATTTCCTGTGTCAGGACTGCGCGAGCCTTCGTCGAATCCGGAATGACAATGCCTTCGACGCCGTTGGATGCCGAACGGCCGCCGGTGACGATGATGGTGTTTTCGGCTTCGATCGAACCGGTCGACTGCGCAAGCGCAGCAACGGGAGCCGCCACGGCGACAGCCGCGGCGCTACACATAAGAAGCTGTTTCATTTTGTTTTTGTCCCTTTTGAAAGTTTGGCGTGTCGCGCCAGCTTTGTTTTGCTCTGTGGAGCTGGCACCGCCTGTGGCGGCCGACGGCGACGGACCTGTGATGCTCTGATTACAGTTTTACGACAATATAATAGCCACCAGATGACATCGGGCCTTACGCCACCAAAACACTACAGAAGGGATCTACCAAATTTCACTTAAGTATTTGATTTTAGATAATTTTATGAAATCACAACCTCTCTGTTGAACAGTGGTGCAATTTTGCAACGCAACAGGAATTTTTGTGCGATTGCGCAAAAACCATAAAAAAAGGGCCGACGAAGCATCGCCGACCCCCTGAATTTCAAGATGTTAAGGATCGCTTCAGGCGGCGTCTTCGGCCCGCTTGTCCTTTTCGCTGAAGACGCGAATCGGTTCCTTGTTTCCGGCAACCACATCCTTGTCCACCACGACTTCGCCCACGCCCTCCATCGAAGGCAGATCGAACATCGTGTCGAGCAAAATCGCCTCCAGGATCGAACGCAAACCACGAGCACCCGTCTTGCGCTCGATCGCCTTCCTGGCAATCGCGGTCAGCGCGTCATCAGTGAAGCTCAGTTCGACATTCTCCATATCGAACAGCTTGGCATATTGCTTCACCAGCGCATTCTTCGGCTCGACCAGAATCTTGACCAGTGCGGCCACGTCCAGATCTTCCAGCGTCGCGATGACGGGCAGACGGCCGACGAACTCGGGGATCAGGCCGAACTTCAGCAAATCCTCTGGCTCGCTCTGACGCAGCAATTCGCCGGTCTTGCGCTCTTCGGGTGCCGCGACATGAGCGCCGAAGCCAATCGACTTGGCTTCCAGACGGTCGCCGATGATCTTTTCCAGACCCGCGAACGCACCGCCGCAGATGAACAGGATATTGGTCGTGTCGACCTGAAGGAACTCCTGCTGCGGATGCTTGCGGCCACCCTGCGGCGGAACCGACGCGGTCGTCCCTTCCATCAGCTTGAGCAGCGCCTGCTGCACGCCTTCGCCCGAAACATCGCGAGTGATCGACGGATTTTCGGCCTTACGACTGATCTTGTCGATTTCGTCAATATAGACGATGCCGCGCTGTGCCTTCTCGACATTATAGTCGGAGGCCTGAAGCAGCTTCAGGATGATGTTCTCGACATCCTCACCGACATAGCCCGCTTCGGTCAGCGTCGTGGCGTCGGCCATGGTGAAGGGCACGTCGAACGTCTTGGCCAGCGTCTGCGCCAGCAGCGTCTTGCCGCAGCCGGTCGGACCGACCAGCAGGATGTTCGACTTGGCCAGTTCCACCTCACCCGGCTTGGTGCCGTGGTTGAGGCGCTTGTAATGGTTGTGGACGGCAACCGACAGGACGCGCTTCGCCCGGTTCTGGCCGATCACATAATCGTCCAGCACATCGCAGATTTCCTGCGGGGTCGGCACGCCGCCATCCTTTTTGCCGACGAGACCGCCCTTGGTCTCCTCGCGGATGATGTCGTTGCACAGTTCCACGCACTCATCGCAGATGAACACGGTCGGCCCCGCGATCAGCTTCCGCACCTCATGCTGCGATTTCCCGCAGAAGGAGCAGTAAAGCGTGCTTTTAGAATCGGAGCCCGTAAGCTTAGTCATTCGCCAATCTCTCTTCCCTGCCCTTTCGCGAACCGCCGCGTCGGCGAGGGATATTCTGGTCCTAGGATCATCCTAGACCGCGACGCGCCCGTTTCACAAGGGGAGAAAAGGGCGCGTGCGGTAAACCTATGTTTTAGCCTTCGCTCGTTTCGGGCAAGGCCGGGCGGCGGTCGAACACTTCATCGACCAGACCGAACGCCTTGGCTTCCTCCGCCTCCAGGAAGGTGTCGCGGTCCATCGCCCGCTCCACTTCCTCCAGCGAACGGCCGGTATATTGGACGTAGAGGTTGTTCAGGCGGCTGCGGATTCGCAGGATTTCCTTGGCCTGAATCTCGATGTCGGACGCCATGCCCTGCGCGCCGCCCGAAGGCTGGTGGACCATGATACGCGCGTTGCTGAGCGCGATGCGCTTGCCCGGCTCACCAGCGGCGAGCAGGAAGCTGCCCATCGAGGCGGCCTGGCCGATGCAGACGGTGCCGACCTGGGGGCGGATATATTTCATCGTGTCGTGGATCGCCATGCCGGACGTCACCACGCCACCGGGCGAGTTGATGTACATCCAGATGTCCTTCTTCGGATTTTCCGACTCAAGGAACAGCAGCTGGGCAACGATCAGCGAGGCCATATGATCCTCGACCTGACCGGTCACGAAGATGATCCGCTCACGCAACAGGCGCGAATAAATGTCGAAGCTGCGCTCGCCCCGGTTCGACTGTTCGATGACGATGGGGACCAGAGCGGCCATGGGATCGGACATGATATCGGTCATTTTGCTCTTTCAGGATATGTTGCTTTTGCCCAACCCCTACATCGGGACAAAAGACAGATCGTTCAAGGGGTCGCGTGAAACGCTTGGGTCAGGTCAGCCGCGCCGGGCAAAATCCGCCGGCGCGCGGAAGGTGAGATAAGCGAGTCGCCGGACCTCCCGACGTCCGCGCACCACCGTATCCAATATGAGGCCGCACATGCCTGAAAGCGTGGCGAGAATCATGAGCCCCGTCACCAATATGGCCGTAGGGAAGCGCGGCACCAGCCCGGTCTTCATATAGGTGAGGATCAGCGGAGCCGCCAGGATCAGACCCGTCGCCGCCAGCAGGGCCGCGATCATCCCAAAGAACAGGATCGGCCGCTCGATGCGGTAAAGCGTGATGATCGTCCGCAGGATACGCCAACCGTCGCGATAGGTGCTGAGCTTGCTCACCGACCCTTCCGGCCGCGCGCCATAAGCGGTGACGACCTCGGCCACCGGCATGGCGAGTTCCAGCGCATGGACGCTGATTTCCGTTTCGATCTCGAAACCGGCGGAAAGGACCGGGAAGCTCTTCACGAACCGCCGGGAAAATACGCGGTAGCCCGAAAGAATGTCGGTAAAACTGCGCCCGAAAAGGCGCTTCAACAGGCTGGTGAGCGCCCAATTACCGAACCGATGCCCCCGCCGATAGGCTTCCTCGATCTCGCTCTTGCGCGACCCGACCACCATGTCGAGATTGCCGTCCAGCATAGCCGCAACCATCTTCGGCGCGGCGGCGGCCTCATAGGTCGCGTCGCCATCGGCCATGATATAGATGTCCGCATCCACATCCGCGAACATGCGGCGCACGACATGCCCCTTGCCCTGCTGCGTGACGCGGCGGACGATGGCCCCCGCCCCAGTTGCCAGTTCGCGACTGCCATCCGTGCTGTTATTGTCGAAGACGTAGATTTCGGCAGAAGGCAGCGCGCGACGGAAATCCTCCACCGTCTGCACAATGGCCCCCGCCTCATTATAACAAGGCAGAATGACCGCAATCCGCGGCGCGGCAACCCCCTCCCCGCTTTCCACTGCCGGAAATTCCTTCATCGACCCATAACCTTCTTGGCGCCCTGCCCCCTGTCGACATGAACGGGCCTGATTAATATTTCGTCTGCCATGTCGCGGCAGAAATGAAAAGCGGAGGAAACGAAAAGCGCCCGGGCTTCCTTGCGAAGCCGGGCGCTTTTCCATTCAGACCGAAACGGCCTTATTCAGCCTTGGCGGCAGCCTTCTTGGCAGGAGCCTTCTTGGCCTTGGGCTTGTCCTCAGCGGCAGCTTCTTCAGCAACAGCCTCGTCCTTCTTGGCGGCGGCCTTCTTAGCCGG
The DNA here is from genome assembly GCF_013375555.1 of Sphingobium sp. EM0848. Classification (NCBI taxonomy): domain Bacteria; kingdom Pseudomonadati; phylum Pseudomonadota; class Alphaproteobacteria; order Sphingomonadales; family Sphingobiaceae; genus Sphingobium; species Sphingobium sp. EM0848. Next base: position 1,085,053 of record NZ_JABXWB010000001.1, on the reverse strand, counting down.
CGCCTTCTTGGCCGGCGCTTCCTCAGCAGCGTCCGCTTCAGCGGCCGGAGCGGCTTCCTCAGCCTCTGCCTTCTTCTTGGGAGCAGCCTTCTTCGCCTTGGGCTTCTCGTCATGGTCATGATCGTGACCACAACCCGGACCATGGACGTGCGGCTTCAGATCGCCATCTTCGGCTTCGATCGCAGCTTCCAGCTCTTCGCGGCTGACGGCGCGGTCGGTGATCTCGGCCTTGTCGAACAGGAAGTCGACGACCTTGTCCTCATAGAGCGGCGCGCGCAGCTGGGCGGCGGCCATCGGGTCCTGACGGACGTACTGCACGAAACGCTCGCGATCCTGCGGGCTGTACTGCTGGGCAGCCTGCATGATCAGGCGGTTCATTTCCTGATCCGACACGACCACGCCGTTCGCCTGACCGATTTCCGAAAGCAGCAGGCCCAGGCGGACGCGACGCACGGCGATGCCGCGATAGTCTTCCTTTTCCGCTTCCATCTCGGCCAGCGCGGCTTCCGGATCTTCCTCATGGCCGGCTTCATGCTGAAGCTGCGCCCAGATCTGGTTGAACTCGGCCTCGACCATGCTCGGCGGCACGTCGAAATCATGAGCGGCGGCGAGCTGGTCCAGCAGCTTACGCTTCATATAGGTGCGGGTCAGGCCATTATGTTCCTGCTCGATCTGGCCCTTCAGAAGCTCCTTGAGCTTGTCCAGACCTTCCAGACCCAGCGACTTGGCGAAATCATCGTCCAGCTTGGGCTTGTCGGCGTTCAGGATCGCCTTGACCGTGATATCGAAGGTCGCTTCTTTGCCGGCAAGGTGCGCAGCGCCATAATCCTCGGGGAAGGTCACGGTGATGACCTTTTCCTCACCCTTCTTGACGCCGGTCAGCTGCTCTTCGAAGCCCGGAATGAACTGGCCGGAGCCGATCTTCAGCTTCACGTCTTCGGCGGAACCGCCTTCAAAGGCTTCGCCGTCGATCTTGCCGACGAAATCGATGGTCAGCGTGTCACCGTCCTTCGCCTTGTGGCTGGCGGCATGCTCTTCCAGAGCGCCCTGCTGGGTCGCGATACGGCCGGCAGCCTCATCGACCTGCGCGTCAGCGACGTCGGCGGTCAGACGCTCCAGCTTCAGCCCATCGACGCTCGGCGCGGCGATTTCGGGCAGCACTTCCAGCGCAACCTTGATCTCGGCATCCTTGCCGAATTCGAAACCTTCATCCAGTTCGACGGACGGCTGCATCGCGGGGCGCAGCTTGTTGTCGGCGATCAGCTTTTGGATGCTGTCCTGAATCGAGCTGTTCAGCGCGTCGCGCTGCAGCGATTCGCCGTGCATCTTCTTGACGAGATTGGCGGGCACCTTGCCGGGACGGAAGCCGGGCATGCGGACCTGCGGCGCGATAGCGGCCACTTCCTTTTCCACGCGGGCGTCGATGTCCTTCGACGTGATGGTCACGGTGTAGGCGCGCTTCAGCCCCTCGTTCAACGTCTCAACAGTCTGCATCTCTTCTCTCAAACGCTTTCTTCAGCTGAATTTCGTTGGCGCCTGCGCATCCATCAGTCTGGCGCACTGGTGCGGGCGAAGGGACTCGAACCCCCACATCTTGCGATACCAGAACCTAAATCTGGCGCGTCTACCAATTTCGCCACGCCCGCATCGGTCGCCGGTCGGCGCGGCATAGAGAAAAGAGTCTCGCGAAGCAAGGCCCACGGGTCAAGGCTGTGGATAAGCTGGGGATAAGTTCGTGGGGAACCCGCTCGGCTACCCAAGCGTAGCCGCATATTGAAGGAGAGACAATCATGGCGACCCAGCCCGATCCCGCCCCCGACGGCGTCCCCCAACCCGACAAGATCGAGCCGCAATCCCCACCGGAAACCCCCGCCCCGGCCACGCCCGCGGAAACGCCGGCGGGAGAACCTCCCGAAATCGTGCCACAAAATCCCGATTTCGACCAACCCGACAGCGCGCCGTCTGAACTGCCGCCGATTTAGCAGGCTCTATCGACGCAATTTGGCAACAGGGGGCAAGTTTTCCACAGAAACGGGCAATAATGTCTTTGGTAGCGCTAGACAGCCCCCTGCATCCATGATTGAACTATGACAAACATATGAAATTGCGGGAGAGGCGCGGCTGACAGCAAGGGGGTCAACGTGCACAGGGTTCGCGCTAAGCTGGAATGGTTCAAGACAGTGATCCTGCCACAGGAAGCTGCTCTACGCGGGCGGCTCAGGCGGATACTTCCTGCCAATCAGGAACTGGAGGATATGGTCGCGGAGGTACTCGCACGCGCCTATGCCACCGAAAATTGGGAAAATGTGACGACGGGCCGTGCCTATCTGTTCACGATCGCCCGCAACCTCGTCATCGATGCCGCCCGCCGCAACAAGGTGGTGAGCTTCGAAACCATTGCCGATCTGGAACTGCTGCAAGGCGAAAATAACGTGGAAGCACAACTCCACGCCCGCGAAGCATTGCGTCAGGTCGAAACGATCGTCGATTCGCTGCCTACGCAATGCCGTCGGGTCTTCATTCTTCGCCGCATCCATGAAAAATCGATGCTGGAAATAGCGGAGGAAATGTCTCTCTCCGTTTCTACAGTTGAAAAACATCTGGCCAAAGCGATCGCAATAGTTATGCGGGCCTGGGCAGAACGTGAGGAAACGGATTTCGAACGTGCAGGCGTCGGAACCAGATTCGGGCTACGAAAGCAGGGACAAGATCGAGGCGGAAGCCGCGCGCCTGCTGGCAAGGCTTAACAGCGATCCTTCTCCCAAGGATGAAGCGGAAATCTGCCGCTGGATCGAGTCGGATCCCCGCCATGCCGTAGCGTTCGCGAGAGCCGAAGCCGCGTGGGAAGCCGCCGAACGGCTCAAGAGCGCCGCCGCCGAAGTCAATCTGCCCCCGCTGGAAGCCATCACCAGCGAAGAGCAGCAGCGCCGCCTGTCGCGCAACATCATGATCGCCGCCGCCGTTGCGGTGATATTGTTCATCATCGCGGCAATCGTCACGATCTGCACCTTCAATGGCGTCGATCGCCATGAAACCCGCATCGGCCAGATCAGCGACGTAACCCTCAACGACGGGTCCATCCTGCACCTCAACAGCAACAGCGCTGCAGAGGTGCGCTTCACCGATCATGGCCGAAAGGTCCGCATCCTCAAGGGCGAAGCCTCCGTCGATGTCGCCCGCGACCCCGCCCGCCCCTTCGATGTGGAGGCACGATCCGCCGTCATCCGCGCCAAGGGCACCACTTTCAATGTGCGCCTGCGTCCTTCGCTCGTCGAACTGACCGTGACCCGTGGCGTGGTGACGGTCCATTCAGGCAATAAGGTGGCTGAACGGGTCAGTGCAGGCAGCGGCGCCATCATCCAGCCGCGCAGCATTGCACTCACGCGCCTCGATTCGCGTCTGGTCAGCCAGCGCACCGCCTGGCGCACGCACATGGTGGAACTGGACGACGAAACGATCGAACAAGCCACTGGCGAGTTCAACCGCTACCGCTGGGCGCCGATCCTGATCGGCGATACGCGCGTTTCCTCTCTGCGCATCGGCGGCCGCTTCCGCATCACCGACAGCAAGGCATTTCTCTCCGCCGTGCAACGCGGCCTGCCGGTCCGGGTGGTGGACGGACAGGACGGATCGGTCATGCTCCTCTATCGGGACGAGCCGGAACTGGCCGCCAACACCGCTCGCGAATAAAGCAAGGCGAGCAATTTCAGCCGAGCAACTCCCGCACCAATTCCGGCACCAACGCACTTGCCGGCCCCATGCGGCTTTCCTCGAAATAGAAGCTCCCCGCCGAAGGCTCCAGATTAAGCTCCAGCGTCCGCGCGCCTACATGACGCGCCGTCTGCACGAACCCTGCCGCCGGATAGACCGCGCCCGATGTCCCCACCGAAACGAACAGATCGGCCCGCCGCAATGCCTCGTCGATCAACGCCATCTCATACGGCATCTCACCGAAAAACACGATGTCCGGCCGCAAATCGGGACGCCCGCAGCCGTCGCAGACCGAAGCCGGCGGCAAAGCCTCCGTCCAGCGCGTTGCCTTTCCGCAAGCCGCGCAAAGCGCCGACTGCAACTCCCCATGCATGTGAATGAGCCGCTTCGCTCCCGCCCTTTCATGCAGATCATCGACATTCTGCGTGACGATCAGCAACTCCCCCGGCCATTGCGCGTCCAAAGCCGCCAGCGCCTCATGCGCCGCATTGGGCGTCACCTCCACCAGCTTCGCCCGCCGCTCATCATAGAAGCGGTGCACCAGCGCCGCATTGCGTGCCAGAGCCTCGGGCGTGCAGACGTCCTCGACCCGATGCCCTTCCCACAGACCATCCGGCCCGCGAAAAGTGGCAAGCCCGCTCTCGGCGGAAATCCCTGCGCCGGTCAGGATCACGATATTGCGAATGTCATCCATGCCTCCTCTCTAGCCGCTCGCCAAGGGATGACAAAGCCTCCCCGCTCTGGCATCGGCCAGCCGGACAGAAAAAGGAAAGAACCATGACCAGCATCGGGATTTTCGGAGCAGCAGGCCGCATGGGACGCGCCATCGCGCAGATCGCGCAGGAAGCCGGGCTGAAAATCGCCGGAGGCACCGATCGCAGCGCGGAAGGCGAACTCGCCCCCGGCATCGCCATCACCACCGATCCCCTCGCACTGGCCCAGCGGAGTGACGTGCTGATCGACTTTTCCGTGCCCGGCGCTCTGTCGTCCCATCTCGATGCCTGCATCGCCGCAAAGAAGCCCGTGCTGGTGGGCACCACCGGACTTGAGTCTTCACATCACGCCCTGATCGACGAGGCCGCCCGGCAGATTCCGATCCTCCAGACCGGCAATACCTCACTCGGCGTCAACCTGCTCGCGGCGCTGGTGGAGCAGGCCGCCTCGCGTCTGGGCGACGATTGGGACATTGAGATCGTCGAGATGCACCACCGCCACAAGGTCGACGCCCCCTCGGGCACCGCCCTGTTGCTGGGCGAGGCGGCCGCCCGTGGACGCGGCATCACGCTCGCCGATCATAGCGAGCGGGGCCGCGACGGCATCACCGGCGCGCGAGCCAAGGGCGCCATCGGCTTCGCTGCGTTGCGTGGCGGTTCTGTCGCCGGCGATCATCAGGTGATGTTCGCCACCGAGGGCGAACGGATCGAGATCGGCCACCGCGCCGAAAATCGCATCATCTTCGCCCGCGGCGCGGTGAAGGGCGCACAATGGCTGATCGGCCAGCCCGTGGGCCGTTATGACATGAAGGGCGTTCTGGGTCTTTAAGCGCATGAAAAAGGACCAGATCTTCGACTTTTTCAGCCGCCTTGCGGAAGCCAATCCGGCGCCCCGGACAGAGCTGGAATATGGCAATGACTATCAGTTGCTGGTGGCTGTGGTCCTGTCGGCGCAGGCGACCGACGTCGGCGTCAACAAGGCGACCCGCGCCCTATTCCGCGAAGTCCACACCCCGCAACAGATGGTGGATCTGGGCGAAGAGGGTCTGAAACAGCACATCAAGACCATTGGCCTGTTCAATGCCAAGGCGAAGAATGTCATCGCCCTGTCGGAAATCCTGGTCCGCGATTTTCATGGAGAAGTGCCGCAGGATCGCGACGTGCTGACCACCCTGCCCGGCGTCGGGCGCAAGACCGCCAATGTCGTCGTCAACACCGCTTTCGGGCAGGAAGCGTTCGCGGTCGACACCCACATCTTCCGCGTCGGCAACCGCACTGGCCTTGCGCCCGGCAAGACTCCTCTGGCGGTGGAACTGAAGCTGGACAAGCGCGTCCCCGGCCCCTTCCGCCGCGATGCGCATCACTGGCTGATCCTGCACGGCCGCTATGTCTGCAAGGCGCGCAAGCCCGAATGCTGGCGCTGCATCGTGGCCGACCTCTGCCGCTTCAAGCCCAAGACACCCGCGCCCGGCACGGCGAACTGATTATCGTGCGGTTCAGCCGAACGCTGCTAGAAGGAGCGGAATAACGGATGAAGCGTTCGCGCGCCGTCATCCCTATAGTCATAAGGAGAGACATCATGTCCGCCCATCGTCCCCGTCGGCTCGCCCTGGCCATGGCATTGGCATGTGCAGCAAGCCCAGCCCTCGCCAAGACCGCGCCCGACAATCTCGTCCCCGCCGGCAAGCCGGTCGACTGCGTCCAGATCACGTCGATTCGCTCCACCGACGTCCGCGACGACCGCACCATCGACTTCATCATGAACGGGAACAAGGTCTACCGGAACACGCTGCCCAACAGTTGCCCCAGCCTGGGCTTCGAAAAGCGCTTCATGTACAAGACCAGCCTGTCGCAGCTCTGTTCGGTCGACATCATTACCGTCCTCTACCAGACCAACGGATTGCAGCGCGGGGCCAGTTGCGGCCTTGGCAGCTTCCAGCCGATGCAGAAAATGGCGAAATAACTTTGGCCTGAGGTGATTTTGGTGCTGGCGCGACCGATTGGGCTTTGCTAAGCGGCCCTTCGCAGCAGCGACACGCACCCATAGCTCAGCTGGATAGAGCGTTGCCCTCCGAAGGCAAAGGCCAGAGGTTCGAATCCTCTTGGGTGCGCCATTTTTCAAATGGCTGCGAAGATTTTTCCTTCCAGTCCAAGCAGATATCGCTTGGCCTTCAGGCCACCAGCAAAGCCGGTCAGCGCGCCATTGGCGCCCACCACGCGATGACATGGCGCAATGATCGAGATGGGATTGCGCCCGTTCGCTGCACCCACGGCCCGGCAGGCGGAAGGTTTTCCGATCTGGGCTGCAATATCGGCGTAGCTGCGCGTTTCGCCAAAGGGGATGGTCAGCAAAGCCGCCCATACGCGCCGCTGAAAATCCGTGCCCTTGAAATCGAGCGGCAGGTCGAACGCCGTCCGTTGTCCGGCGAAATATTCGCCTAGTTGCCGCCGTGCCCCATCAAGCACAGGATGCTCGCCGCCCTCGACCCGCGGTTCCAGCCTGACGCGCCTCGGATCGTCATTTTCCCACAGGACGGCCGCCAACCCGTTTTCGCTCGCCACCAGCGTCAATTTGCCGACGGGCGACGCCATCGTCCGATATGCGTAGCTCATGCCCTATCCTTTCCACCATTGATGGCGTGAACATAGGGCATGGCCGACGAAACCGCCTTCCCGCTCCTTGCGGTCAAAGATTATTTGAGGCCACCACCCATGGCGCGATACAGTTCGACCATGTTCGTCGCCCGCGTCAGCCGCGTCGCCAACAGGCTCTGTTCCGCATTATAAAGCGTCCGCTGCGCATCGAGGGTCGTCAGGAACGCATCGATCCCCGCCCGGAACCGTGCCTCCGACAGGCGATAGCCGACCCGCGCGGAATCCCGCAGGGAAGTCTGCGCCTCCAGTTGCGCCGTCATCGTGCCGCGCCGGGCGAGCGCATCGGCAACCTCCCGAAAGCCGGTCTGCACGCTCTTCTCATAGGTCGCGACCAACGCGTCATAGGTCGCCCGCGCATAGCGCAGATTGCCCTGATTGCGCCCGAAATCGAAGATCGGCAGGGCCGCCGAAGGCGCCACCGACCAGTTTTCGCTGCCCGACTTGAACAGATTGGAGAGGCCCAGGCTCAACGTCCCGAAAGCCGCCGTCAGCGAGATTTTGGGGAAGAAAGCCGCCCGCGCCGCACCGATATTGGCGTTGGCCGCAAGCAATTGATGCTCCGCCGCCATGATGTCCGGCCGCCGCAACAAGGCCGTGGAAGGAAGATCCGCAGGCAGATTGGCCAACGTCACATCGCTCTCCGGCATCGCCATCGGCAGATCGTCCGCCGGCACCGTCGCTCCCGCCAGCAGGTTCAGCGCATTCTGGTCCTGCGCCACCAGCGTCGTCGCCTGGGCGATGTCGGACCGCGCCTGATCATAGCTGGTCTGCGCCTGCCTCACTTCCAGTTCCGAAGCGATCCCCTTCGCAAAGCGCGCCTTGGTGAGGTCCAGCGTCTGCCCAAAGGCCTTTTCCAGATCGCGGGCGATCTTCAATCGTTCCTGATCCGCCGCCATGCTGAGCCACGCATTGGCCACTTCCGCTATCAGCGCGGTCTGCGCTGCGTTCCGGTTCTCGACCGACGCGAAATATTGCTCCTGCGCCGCCTTTGTCAGGTTGCGCACCCGCCCGAACAGGTCGATTTCCCAAGAGGACACGCCGACCGAAGCGGAATAGGTGTCGGTTCGCCCCGACCCGGCCTGAGAAAAGGGCGAGTCCTGATAGGTGGCGCTGCCACTGGCGCCAAGGGTCGGGAATATGTCCGCCCGCTGCACCTTATATTGGGCCCGCGCCTGCTCGACATTGGCGAGCGCCACGCGCAGGTCGCGATTATTGGCGAGCGACACCTCGATCACCCGGCCAAGACGGGGATCGACGAAGAAATCCTTCCACGCCGTATCCGCAGGCAGGATCGCCTGCCCCTCCGCCCCCGCATAGGACGGCCCCTGCGGACTGTCCTCGGGAACGGGCAGCGCAGGCCGCACATATTTGGGCGCCATGTCGCAGGCGGCGAGCGTCAGGGCCAGAGCAGCGGCCGAGAAAAGCTTGATCTTGTTCATTGTCCTTTAAGCCTCCTGCGGCGCTGCCAGAGCGCTGCCCTCATGTCCCGCCTCATCCTTGCCATGATGTTCGCGGAACAACCGCTTCACCACGGTAAAGAAGACCGGCACGAAGAAGATCGCGAGTATCGTCGCGGACAGCATGCCGCCGACCACGGCCCAGCCGATGGCGTTCTGACCGCCCGCGCCGGCACCCTTCGCCACCGCCAGCGGCACCACGCCGAAGACGAAGGCAAAGCTGGTCATCAGGATCGGTCGCAGGCGCAGCTTGCCCGCCTCCAGCGCCGCTCTTGCAGGCGACAGTCCCGCACGCATCTTCTCCTCGGCAAATTCGACGATCAGGATCGCGTTCTTGGCCGACACGCCGATGGTCGTGATCAGACCCACCTGCAAATAAATGTCGTTGTTGAGGCCCACCAGGGTCGCCGCGATCACCGCGCCCAACACGCCCAACGGCACCACCAGCATGACCGCGATCGGCACCGACCAGCTTTCATAAAGCGCGGCAAGGCACAGGAACACGATCAGCATCGACAGCGCATAAAGCGCCGGCGCCTGTCCGCCTGAACTATTCTCCTCATAGGAAATGCCGTTCCATTCATAGCCGACGCCCGCCGGCAGCTTGGCCGCCATTTCCTCCATGGCCTTCATCGCGTCGCCGGTCGAAACGCCCGGCGCGGGCGCGCCCATGATCTGCATCGACGAGACGCCGTTGAAACGTTCCAGCTTGGCCGGGCCATAGATCCATTCCGTCGTCGCGAAGGAGGAGATCGGCGCCATCACGCCTTTGCCGCCCCGGACATGCAGCACGCCGATGGAATCCGGCGTGGTGCGGAAGGGCGCATCGGCCTGCACATAGACGCGCTTCACCCGGTCGCGGTCGATGAAGTCGTTGACGTAGCTGCTGCCCATCGCGGTGCTGATCGTGTCGTTGATGTCGGCCTGCGCGATGCCCAGTGCTCCGGCCGCCGCCTGATCGACGTTCAGCTTGAGTTGGGGCGTGTCCTCCAGCCCATTGGGCCGCACCTGCGCCAGCCGCTTGTCGGCCATCGCCATGCCCAGCAACTGATTGCGCGCGGCCACCATCTTGTCATGCCCCAGCCCGCCTCGATCCACGAGCTGGAAATCGAATCCGGTGGCATTGCCCAGTTCCTGCACCGCGGGCGGCACGAAGGCGATTGCCATACCGGCGGAAATCTTGCGGAAGGCCTTATTGGCGCGCAGGGCGATGGCGGAAGCCTTGTTATCGGCGCCCTTTCGCACCGACCAGTCCTTCAGGCGTGTAAAGATGATACCGACATTCTGGCCCTGCCCCACGAAACCGAAGCCGGAAATGGTGAAGACAGCTTCGACATTCTTCTTTTCATCGACCAGATAATGGTCGCGTACCTTGGTCAGCGTCCGCTCGGTCTCCTCCAGCGTCGATCCGGTCGGCAACGATACCTGATTGATGATGATCCCCTGATCCTCATCGGGAAGGAAACCGCCCGGCAGGCGCAGGAAGACCAGCCCCATGCCCACGACGATCAGCGCATAGACCAGCATGGTCCTGCCCCAGCGGCGCTCGACCTTGTCCACCGTATTGCCGTACCGCACGACATTGCGGTCGAAGGTCCGGTTGAACCAGTCAAAAAATCGGCCGAAGCGCGAGCCGAAAAAGCCCGTCCACTGATGGCTGTGCCCCTTGGGCTGGAGGATCGTCGCACAGAGCGCCGGGGTCAGGATCAACGCAACCAGCACCGACAATACCATCGAGGAGACGATGGTGATGGAGAACTGGCGGAAGATCACGCCCGTCGACCCACCGAAAAAGGCCATGGGCAGGAACACCGCCGACAGCACCAGGCCGATGCCGATCAACGCGCCGCTGATCTCGTCCATCGACTTTTTCGCGGCTTCCTTGGGGCTGAGGCCCTCTTCCTGGATAATGCGCTCGACATTTTCGACCACGACGATGGCGTCGTCGACCAGCAGGCCGATGGCCAGAACCATGCCGAACAGGGTCAGCGTGTTGATCGTGAAGCCCGCCGCATAGAGAACGGCCAGCGAACCCAGCAACACCACCGGCACCGCAATGGTTGGGATCAGCGTGGCGCGCCAGTTCTGAAGGAACAGGAACATCACCACGAAAACGAGCAGGATCGCTTCGAACAGGGTATGGATGACCTGTTCGACCGACAGCTTCACAAAGGTCGAATTGTCGACCGGGAAGTCATATTTCACCCAACCCGGAAAGGTCTTGGACAATTCGGCGACGCGGCTTTTGACGCCCTCCACCGTGTCCAGCGCATTGGCGCCGGGCGCCAGCTTGATGCCGAAACCCGCGGCCGGATGCCCGTTGAACTTTGCGCTGAAGCTGTAATTTTCCGCGCCCAGCTCAACCCGCGCCACATCCGACAGATGAACGACCGACCCATCGCTATTATTGCGAAGCATGATCTGGCGGAACTGTTCAGGCGTCCTGAGACGTGACTGCGCCGTCACAGTGGCGTTCAGCGCCTGCCCCTTGGGGGAAGGCGTTCCACCGATCTGCCCTGCCGAAACCTGCGCATTCTGCGCGCGGATGGCCGCCTTCACATCGCCGGTGGTGATGCCCAGATTGGCCATCTTATAAGGGTCCAGCCATATCCGCATCGCATATTGCGCGCCCAGAAGCTGGGTATCGCCCACGCCGTTGACACGGCTGAGCGGGTCCTGAAGCGTCGACGCAACAAAATCGCCCGCGTCCTGCTGGTCATGAATGCCGTCATCGGCATAGACGGCCATGACCATCAGGAAGCTGGACGTGGACTTGGTAACGCGCAGCCCCTGCTGTTGCACTTCCTGCGGCAACAGTGGCGTTGCCTGGGCCAGTTTGTTCTGCACCTGCACCTGGGCGATATCTGCGTCGGTGCCCTGCTCGAAGGTCAGGGTGATGCTCAAATTGCCCGCGGAATCGCTGCTCGACGAAAAATAGCGGAGATTGTCGATGCCCTTGAGCTGCTGCTCGATGAGTTGCGTCGTCGTGCTTTCCAGCGTTTCCGCGTTGGCGCCCGGATAGGTGGTGGAAATCGTCACGGCGGGCGGCGCGATTTCCGGGAACTGCGCCACGGCCAGCGACCGCAGCGCCAGCAGACCGGCCAGCATGATGACGATGGCGATGACCCACGCGAAAATGGGCCTGTCGATAAAATAGCGGGCCATGATTTAGCGCTTCCCGCCCTGAGCCAGGATATGGGTGGCCGGTGCCTGCCCCGCCGTCACCTGCTGCGGCCGTCCGGGTTGCACCACTGCACCGGGGCGCAGATTGACCAGCCCCTCGACGATCAGCCGGTCGCCAGCCTTCAGCCCCTTGGTGACGATCCACTTGTCGCCAACGGGCCGGTCGGTTTCAACCTCGCGCATTTCCACCTTGTTATCGGCGCCGACCACCATTGCGGTCGCCCGACCGCGAGCATCACGGGTGATACCCTGCTGCGGCGCTAGAATGGCCTGCGTCCGCTGCGCTTCGACCAGCCTGGCGCGGACATACATGCCCGGCAACAGCAAGCCGTCCGGATTGGCGAAGGTCGCGCGCAACGTCACCGTGCCCGCACTGGGATCGACCGTCACTTCGGAAAATTGCAGCCGACCTTCGATCGGATAGACACTGCCGTTGGGCAGCAACAATTGAACCCGCGCGCCTTGTTCGGCACTGACGCCCCCGGCGCCCATCGCCTGCTTGAGGTCGATGATCTGCGCCGCCGACTGGGTCACATCGACATAGACCGTGTCGGTCCGCTGGATCGTCGCCAACGCATCCGCCTGCCCGGCCTGCACCAGCGCGCCGGGGGTGAACAGCGACCGACCGATGCGGCCCGAAATGGGCGCCCGAATGCGCGTGAAATCCTGATTGACCTGGGCGGCCTGCACCGCCGCATGCTGCGCCGTCACGTCAGCGCGCGCCTGCTGGGCGGAGGCAGCCGCGTTGTCGGCCTCCTGTTTGCTCACGGCATTTATGCCAACCAGATCCTTGTAGCGCTGCGCCTGAAGGCCAGTCGCCCGGATCGAGGCCTGCGCTCGCGCCAGAGCACCCTGGGCCTGCCCCAGTGCAGCACGGTAGGGGGCATCTTCAATCTCATAGAGCAACTGTCCCGCGCGCACATAGGCGCCCTCGGTAAAGAGGCGACGACGGATGACTCCGCTGATCTGGGGCCGCACTTCCGCCGTTTCCAGAGCGGCGATGCGCCCAGGAAGCTCGTTGATCAGGGGTGCGGACTCGCTCTTCATCGTCACGACGCCCACGGCGGGCGGCGGCGGCGCAGTCTGCTGCTTCTCTCCACAAGCGCCCAGCGCCAGAGTCGACACGCAGGCGAGCAACCCAACAAAAATCCCCTTTTGCATCGGCCGATGCTCCATTTCACAAATCTGACAGACCCGGAATGAACGTTCATTCCGCTTGCGTCGCAGGTAGGAACATGGCACAATTTGTTCAAGAGTAAAAAACCCAGAGGAATAAATTTTGGTTGCGGTGCAGCAAGAGCAGACTGGTCGGAATCGTATTTTGAATGCCGGCCGCGACCTGTTCGCCGCCCATGGATTTCACCAGACTTCCATGGCCGAACTCGCCGCCGCCGCCCAGGTTTCAGTCGGCCAGATCTACCGCCTTTTCAAGGGCAAGGAAGATGTCATCGACGCCATCGTGGCAAATGACACGCGCGAACGCGAAGTCCTGATCCGCGGTCTGCAACAACGGCTCCAGGCCGGTGAAATCGATGGCGAACGCGCCTTCGAACTGCTGCTGCTGGAGGTTACGGACAATCCGCACGAAGCCCTGTCTTTCGACATATTGGCCGAAAGTTTCCGTAACCCGCGCGTCGGCAACAGCATTGGCGAGATGTGCATACAGGCCCGTGATTCAATCGGTGAGATCAGCCGCGTCATCAACCCGAACCTGTCGGGGGAAACATTGAAAGGCGCTCAGGAAGTCATCCTCGCCTGCCTGTTCGGCCTGGGCCATCGCAGCATGTCGAAACCTGCTCTCAGCGCTGAGCGCACGGCAAAACAGGCCGCCCATATGCTTGTCGCCGCGCTGCGCGCCATGGCCTGATCGGTCCAGCGCGCCTTCCCATCACCCCATCGCATTGCAGCATGAAGTTGCGTACACTGCCGCAACCGTGGAAGCTCTCGGCGTATTATCTCCCTCACATCATTTTCGGGAGGGCAAGATCATGATTTCCGGGACATCTTTCGACCGCAGCTATTTCAAGGAACGGCTGGACCGCAACCAACGATTGGCGGCCCGTTCGCGCAATCCGGAAATCCGGGCGATCCACTTGGAATATGTCCGTCTTTACAGCCAGATTCTGGAACGGAATGACGGCGTTCCAGCCTGACGCCGGAACATATCCGCCTATTTCGCTGCAACCCCTTCAGGCAGGACGACCGCTGACCAGCTTTTGCCCGGCACCAGATATTTGGCGGCCAGTTTCTGAATATCGGCCGCCGTCACCGTCAACATGTCCTGCGACATCGTCTGCATCGCCTGCACATAGCGCGCATCATGGGTGGCGCCTTCCATCTGGTTCATCCAAAAGGCGTTGCCCGTGCTGGCGCGCATCAGCAATTGCCGCATTGGCGCGACAGCGCGCTGCAACTCATCCTCGCTCACCGGATTCTTCGCGAGGTCCGCAGCCGTATCCTTCACCACGCCGTAGAAATAATTGATGCGATCCGGGCGCACCTGACTGGTCACGAGGATATAGCCCCCACTGTCATAGGAGAAAGGCCAGCTATTCTGGACGCTGGGCGAATAGACCGCCCCCTCGGTCGACCGCAATTTGTCGAACAGCCGATCATTGAATATCTGGGTCAAGATTTCCAGCTGCCGCGCTTCCTTCGTCAGTGCAAAACCGCCCGCCGTCGGCCAAGCCATGACCGCCGCCGCCTGCTCCTTATCGCCCTTGTGCCGCAGGATGACAGGCGTTTCGACATGCGCCGGGAAACGCATGGCCTTGTTCGCCGCCGGAACCGGCACATCGGGCCGCGGCGGCAGCGCACCGAAAGTCGCCGCGACCGCCGCAATCGCGTCATCCGCCTTCACCTGCCCGAAAATCTGGATCTCGATCGGTCCGGACGCCAGCAACGGTTCCCATGTCGCGCGGAAAGCCTGCGGCGTCAGCCCGTCAATCTCCGCCCGCGACGGCGTGCGGAACCGCACATCCTTGTCATGCAGCAACCAGTTGAGATCGCGCGCCAGCACGGAATCCGGCGCCCGCGCCATCGCGTCATAGGCAACCCCCGCGCCGGTCTTGACCCGCGCAATCGGTGCCGGGTCCCAGCCCGGCGCGAACAGCTTGGTCGCAAAGAGCTGCAACTGATCCTTGTAATCCGCCGGGCGCGTCACGGCCTGCAACTCAAAGGCATCGTCGTCGATGGAGAAATCCATCCCCATGCGCCGCCCATTGGTCAGCTCGTCCAGTTCCCGCTGGCCCAGCTTCCCGATCCCGCTGGCCACCAGCGCATAATCCGCCGCCCAGCCCGGCACCGGTCTGGTCGGTGAAAAGGCCTGCTGCCCGTGGCCGAAGCGGACATTGATGCGCACCTTCTCCGTCTCCGCATCATTGGCGAAGAGGGTCAGCTTGACACCATTGGAGAAGGCGACGCTCTCCATCCCCGGCAGGCCAACCGGCGTGCGCGACACGACCTTGCCCGGCGCGCCCAGCTTGGGCAGGTCAGCCATGGTCACGACCTTGTCGCCCAAACGCGCATTGGTCGCCGCCTTGACCGGCGCAGCAACCGCCGCCGCGAGCTTTGCGTCGACACCCGGCATCACCTTGCCAGTCACCAGCATCGCGCGGAACACGCCCGCCGAAAACAGCCGCTGCGTCGAATCCAGTATCTTCTGCGGCGTCATGGCGGGCTTGCCCGAACGGAAAATATCGAGCGCTGCCTGCGGGCTGACCGTGGTTTCGCGAATATCGACCGCGCTTACCAGATCGCTCGCCTGCTTGGCCCCGGCCTCAGTATCGGCATTTTCGACCTGAATCGCGAGCGCCGTGTCCATCTGGGCATATTCGCGGTCGATCTCTATCTGGCTGGGTGGTGCGTCCTTGGCGTCCTCTATGATGGCGCGGACGTCGGCCAGCGCCTTTTCCCAATTATCGCCCGAAGGAACCAGGGTGATGAAGGTGCCGTCGGCCGAACGGCTGACATCCTGCTGGTCAGCGCTCGCCTGAAGGAAGCTGCCGCCAGCCCGCGCTGCCTGCTCCAGACGGCGGTTGATGATCTGCAGGGCCAGCATGTCGGTCAGCTTGTCCTGATTATAGACGATGGTATCGGCATGCGGCTTCCACGGCCGCAGCCACGCCATGGTGAGGCCGGTCGGCGCGCCCGGCTCCACCGTCACCCTGGTCGCGGGCGCCTTGGGATCGGGCTCGCCGAAATCGGGCAGCGGCGTACCCTTGCCCGGCGCCGTCCAGGACGCGAAATTATCCTTGATAAGCTGCTCGGCCATCGCAGGATCGATATCGCCAGCGATGGAGATCACCGCATTTTCGGGCCGATACCAGCGCTGATGGAAATCCTCCATCTTCGCTGCCGTGACAGCGTTCAGCGTCGCCACCGTGCCAATGGGACTATGATCGGCCAGCGGTTGCCCCGCGAAAAAATGCTGTCGCGTGGCGTCGGAAATCCGCATCTGCGGCCCCTCGCCCTCGCGCCTTTCCGCCAGCACCACCGCACGCTCGGCATTGACGGCACTGTCCACGATATTGGGATCGACCATCATGCCCGCGAGGATTTTCATGCTCTCGCCCAGGCTCGCCTGGGTCGCCTGCGGCAGATCAAGCGCATAGGTTGTGCCGGTCGGCGTCGTCTGCGCATTGCTGTCGCTACCGAAGGTCACGCCCAGCCGCTGCCAGATGCGCTTGGATTCACCATCGGGCACATGGCGCGAGCCGCGCATGCTGAGATGCTCCATGAAATGGGCATAGCCCAGCTCATCGGGCCGCTCCATCAGCGACCCGGCGTCGATCCGCAAACGCACCGAAACCTGCCCCGGCGGCACGCCGTTGCGCCGGATCGCATAGCGCAGCCCGTTGGACAGCTCGCCAAAGCGCCATGCCGGATCGATCGGCACATCGCTATTCTCATAGAGCCAGGGCCTGACCTGCGCCTTGGTGGAACCCGGCGCCGCGGGATTGGCGGTCGGGTCCGTTTTCGCGGCCAGAGGCGCGGAAACTCCCGAAAGCAGCAGGGCAAGGACGGACAGCGAAGCGGCGGAGCGCCGGAAGGAAAAGCTCATGCGGCCGGAGCCTAAAGAGATTTTCCTGAATGACCACTGACAAAGAGAAGGACGGAAACAAACCGTCCCGCCCTTCTCTCCATTTTTCCTGAATGGACCTTACCGGCCGCCAGTCTTCTGGACGGCGCCCTTGTGTGCACCGACAGCCCCGCCGCCGCCGCGCCGCCGCCGGAAGTTCTTCTTCGCCGGCTTGGCATCGCCTTCAGGCCGATGCGCCCGCTCGGCATTACCACGCGGCTGCTGCTTCTGCTGGTCCTGATAGCGGCGCTGCCCCTCGGCACGCTTCGCCTTCTGCTCCGACGTCTGCTCGCGGCCCTTGCGCTGCGGCGCGGCCTTGGGAAGATTGCGCACCGCCTCCACGAAATTCTCCGGCAGCGGCACGATATCGAGCTTGATCTTGGTCGTCCGCTCGATCGCCTTCAGATAAGGCCGCTCATCATCCGCCACGAAGCTGATCGCAATGCCCTCGGCCCCGGCGCGCGCCGTGCGGCCGATGCGGTGGACATATTGCTCAGGCACATTGGGCAGTTCGAAATTGATGACGTGGGACACGCCCGAAACGTCGATCCCGCGCGCCGCGATGTCGGTCGCGACCAGCAGCTTCACATGCCCATGACGGAAAGCCTGCAATGCGGTGGTCCGCTGCGCCTGGCTCTTATTGCCATGGATCGCGACCGCCTGAATGCCTGCCCCTTCCAGAAAGCGCACGACGCGATCCGCGCCATGCTTGGTCCGGGTGAAGATCAGCGCGCGGTCGATATCCTCGCTCCTGATCGTCAGGTTGAGCAGCGCCTGCTTCTCCATTTGATTGACGAAGGTCGCCTGCTGGCGCACCCGCTCCGCCGTCGTAGACTGCGGCGCGACGCTGACCTTCACCGGATCGTTCAGGAACTGCGCGGCCAGCGCCTCGATCTCCGAAGGCATGGTCGCGGAGAAGAACAGGTTCTGCCGCTCCTTCGGCAGCAGCTTGGCGATCCGCTTGAGCGGATGGATGAAACCCATGTCCATCATCTGGTCGGCTTCATCGAGGACGAAAATCTCGGTATCCTTGATGGTGAAGGCCCGCTGATCGATCAGGTCGAGCAGACGCCCCGGCGTCGCCACGACGATGTCGACACCCCGGCCCAGCGCCCGGATCTGCCGGTTGATCGGCACGCCGCCGAAGACGACCTCCACCGACAGTTTCAGAAAACGGCCATAGTCGCGGAAGCTCTGCGCGATCTGCGCGGCCAGCTCACGCGTGGGCGACAGCACCAGCATGCGGCAGCCCTGCAACGGCGTTGGCTTGGGATTGCGGGCAAAATGGTCAAGGCTCGGCAGAGCGAAGGCCGCCGTCTTGCCCGTGCCGGTCTGCGCGATGCCGCACAGATCCTTGCCCTTGAGCAACACGGGAATGGCCTGGCTCTGGATCGGCGTCGGCGAGCCATATTTCTTGGCGGCGAGCGCTTTCAGGATCGGCTCGGCAAGGCCAAGGTCAGTAAATTGCATAGAAAAACTCACGAAGTCAGCCCCGGCGCCATCCGGCATCGCCGGGACGCAAGGCGGGTTACGAAACGACCCGCGTGAAATGGGAAGCCTCAAAGCTTGGCGCAGACTTTCATTGGCCGGCCCCAATGCCTGTTCCGGCCGGGGCGATCACGCTGCCAATCGCTAAAGGGGGCCATAAAGCCCAAACTGCTGCGTTGCAGCGCATATGATAGGAAAGACAGAAAAAAGCAAGCGGCCCCTGCGCATTGTCAGAGGCCACCCGATATCAGAGCGTCACCTCGACATGCTTGCCGCGCATCTCGTCACGCACGTCGCCGCCGAACATCTGCTTGAACATCCCACCCAGAGACATGTCGGCACGCCAGATTTCCGCCCGCCCCAGATTGAAGCGCAGCATCATCAGATGCGGGTCCTGCCGCCCGCCCGGATACCAGCTCGCCACGTCATGCGTCCAATAACGGTCGATCACCGCCGGGTCCGTCTCTTCCGCCAGCGTCCCGTCGATGCAGGCGAACAGGAAATGGCCCTTGCCGACAAACTGGGCCATCGCCGGACCGCCGCCCGCAAGACGGTTTTCCCGGGTGGTATAAAACCAGAAACAATGGCTCGCGCCGGGATCGAGCTGCGCCGTCATGGGCATGCTATGCTCATGTGACCCCTGAAGCCCTACCATCAGAAATGGACTTTGGGACAGTTCGGTCCAGAAACGGCGGCGGATGTCGGTCTCGTTGCTCATATCCTCCCTCCATCGCATCTTCATCAAAGACTCAATCGGCGGCGGCCATCGAAGTTCCGCCACGCAATTTACCACGAAAGCTTGATCTTGAGCACTCTTCTCTCCACATAGCGCGCATGTTGATCGAGACTGAAGCGACGCCCAATCCGGCCACCGTCAAATTCATCCCCGGCCGTGTGGTCATGGGCATGGGCACCCGCGATTTCGCTACGCCGGAGGAGGCGGAAGCTTCGCCCCTGGCGGCGGCGCTCTTCGATCTGGGCGATGTGACCGGCGTGTTCTTCGGCGGCGACTTCATTTCCGTGACCATCGCGCCCGGCGCGCAGTGGAGCGATGTGAAGCCCGATATCCTTTCTGTCCTGCTCGATCATTTCTCGGCCAATATGCCGCTTTTCACGGCAGGTTCGGCCGCCGAAATCTTCGTGCCGGAAGAGGAGGAATTTGCCGACGACCCCGAAGACGCGGAAATCGTCGCACAGATTCGCGAACTCATCGACACCCGCGTCCGCCCGGCCGTGGCCAATGACGGCGGTGACATCGTCTATCGCGGCTTCGACAAGGGCAAAGTCTATTTGAGGATGCATGGCGCCTGCTCGGGCTGCCCTTCCTCCACCGCAACGCTCAAAAACGGCATCGAACAACTGCTTAAACATTATGTCCCCGAAGTGACCGAGGTTCTTGCGGTCTGAGAGCAGGCGCCAATTGGCAAACCGGCCCTGATCGACTAACCGCTGATTTACGCGTCCCATCGGACGAACGGATTACAGGGGTTTTCTTTGCGCATTTTGGTCATCGATACCGCGACACAGGCGCTGTCCGTGGCGCTGCTCGATGACGGCGCAACGATCGGCCATTTTCATGAGATAGTGGGGCGCGGCCATGCAGAGGCCCTGCTCCCCGCCATCGCCGCCATGCCTGACGGGGGCAAGGCGGACGCCATTGCCATCGACGTGGGACCGGGCAGTTTCACCGGCGTGCGCATCGGCATCGCCGCCGCCCGTGCCCTGGCGCTGGCCTGGAGCATCCCCCTCCATGGCTATGGCGCATTATCGCTGATCGCGGCCATGGCAGCGGCTGGTCATGAGGATGGTCCTCTGGCCGTCACCATCACCGGCGGCCATGGCGAATTATTCTGGCAAAGCTTCTCTCCGGACGGGCTGACCCCACTCACCGCTCCCGCCTCCACGCCGATCGCGACTCTGGCGGGACAACTCGACCAGCCTCTGCTCTACGGCACCGGCGCCGAAGCACTGGTCACGGCGCGCGGCCATGGCACGGCGATCAGCCTCTATCCCGATGCTGCCGCCTATCCGTTGATCGCGGCCCAACCTGCCCTGCCGCCCTCCCCCATTTATTGCCGCGACGCCGATGCGCGTCCCATGGCGGAGCGGACGGCGTCATGATCTCCGGCCTCACCCTCGACAGCTATGACGAAGGCGAGCGCAATGCGATGAGCGACGCCATGGACATCATGGCCCGCGCCTTCGACCCGGCCTATGGCGAGGCGTGGACTCTGCCGCAGCTTGCCGGTGTGATGACCATGCCCGGAACGTGGCTCACCATCGCCCGGATCGATGCCGCGCCGCTGGGCTTCGCGCTGGTCCGTTCCGTACTGGACGAATGCGAATTGCTGTTGCTGGCGGTCAGCCCGCTCTGGCGCGGGCGAGGCGTTGGCGAAACGCTGCTGGTCGAAAGCCTCAAGATAGCGCGCCGACGGGGCATTACGTCGATGAATCTGGAAGTTAGGGCATCCAATACAGCCATCAGACTGTATGAAAAAATCGGATTTGAATATGTACACCGTCGCCCCGGTTACTATCGCGGTAACGACGGACAACTTCACGATGCACTAAGCTTTCGTATCGATATGCTTAGATAACCAGAATAGCCTCTTGCCAAAAAGAAACCATGGGTATAGCCCGCCTGTACCGCTCCTGAAATGATTTTCCTCGGGCGGGTCGCATTATCAAATAGCCTTCGCAGGAAAAATAAATGGAAAACGAATCCGCACAGAGCGAACTGCTCATTACTTTGACCTCGGACATCGTGGCGGCTCATGTCTCGAACAACAGCGTTGCTGTCTCTGACGTATCTACGCTGATTCAAAATGTTCACGCCGCGCTTTCGGGTCTCGCCACGCCGACCGCCGCGCCGGAAGTGAAGCCGGAACCCGCCGTGTCGGTGCGCTCGTCGATCAAGCCTGACTACATCATCTGCCTGGAAGACGGCAAAAAGCTGAAGATGCTGAAGCGTCACCTGATGACGCATTATCAGATGACGCCGGAAGATTATCGCGCAAAGTGGGGCCTGCCGGCCGACTATCCGATGGTCGCGCCCAACTATGCCGAACAGCGTCGGAGCCTGGCGAAGAAAATCGGTCTGGGGACCAAGCGCCGCCGTACCCGCGCCGCCAAATAATATAGCCCCCCTGCGGGCAAAACTCATGCAAAAAGGGGGCGTGCTGATGGCACGCCCCCTTTTACGCTATGGCAAAAGCCGCTAGGCTCCTGCCGATTTACCCAAATTCCAGTTTAAGTGAGCCTGCATGAACCGCAAGATCGACGTTGAAGCCCTTTGCCATGAAAAGGGCCTGCGCATTACCGAACAGCGCCGCGTCATCGCCCAGGTGCTGAGCGACGCCACCGACCATCCCGATGTGGAGGAATTGCACAAGCGTTCTTCCGCCATCGACCCCGGCATTTCCATTGCCACCGTCTATCGCACCGTCCGTCTGTTCGAAGAGGCCGGCATTCTGGACCGCCATGATTTCGGCGACGGCCGCGCCCGCTACGAAGCGGCGCCCGAATCCCATCATGACCATCTGATCGATGTGGAAACCGGCAACGTCATCGAATTCGTCGATCCGGAACTGGAACAACTCCAGCGGCAGATCGCTGAAAAGCTCGGCTTCCGCCTGGTCGACCATCGCATGGAACTGTACGGCGTCGCACTCGACCGCAAGAACTGAGGCAGCTTGGCCAGACTTCGACGTATCGGGCGCACCGGAGCGCTGGCCGGCAGCCTGCTGCTGTGCCTGGTCCCGCATCTGCTTTGGCGCGCCGCACGGCGGCGTTCACCCTGGCCGCAGCGTTTTTTGGGACTCGCGGCGCGCTCCGTCGGCGCCCGCGTGCGGATAGAGGGCCACCCCTTTCGCGGCGACAGCTTCATCATCGCCAATCATGTGAGCTGGGTCGACATATTGGCGCTGGGCGGCGCGACCGGCACCGCGTTCGTCGCGCATGACGGCATAGCGGGCTGGCCGGTCATCGGCTGGCTCGCGGCGCAGAACAACACGCTGTTCGTCGCCCGCAACCGGCGTGGCGCGCTTTCCTCACAGATCGATGCGCTGCGCACTGCGCTGGCCGGGCATCAGCCGGTGGCGCTGTTCCCCGAAGGCACAACCAGCGACGGCACGGGCCTGCTGCCCTTCAAACCCTCGCTGCTCTCAGTCCTTCTCCCGCCGCCCCGGTCGGTGCGAATCCAGCCGGTCCATATCGATTATGGCGCGGCCACGTCCGAAATCGCCTGGCACAGCAACGAACCGGCAGGCGCCAATGCGAAAAAACTGCTCGAACGCAAGGGCCGCCTTGACGTCACCCTGCGCTTCCTGGAACCGTTCGACCCCGCAATCTGCCCGGATCGCAAGGCACTGGCAGCGGCAACGCAGGAAAGGATCGCGGCCAGCCTGTCAAAGCACCTGCCGCCTTCCCCTCGCCACGCGCCCCCTGTATAGCTGGATCGCATGAATCGGTACGACGCCCAAAAGACTCCAGCGACATTCCACGTCAAATCCTTCGGCTGCCAGATGAACGTCTATGATGGCGAGCGCATGGCCGAGATGCTGGGCGAGCGCGGCATGACCCCCGCAGCCGAGGGCGCAGAGGCGGATCTGGTCATCCTCAACACCTGTCACATCCGTGAAAAGGCGGTGGACAAGGTTTATTCCGACATCGGCCGCATGACCCGCGAGGACGGCACGCGCCCGATGATCGCCGTCGCGGGTTGCGTCGCGCAGGCGGAGGGCGGGGAAATCCAACGCCGCGCCCGCAATGTCGACATCGTCGTCGGTCCGCAGGCCTATCATCGCCTGCCCGATCTCATCGACAAGGCGGGACGTGGCGAGCAGGCCGTCGACACCGACATGCCGCTGGCGTCCAAATTCGGCGCCCTGCCCGCCCGTACCAAACAGGCGCGCCCCACGGCCTTCCTGACGATCATGGAAGGCTGCGACAAATTCTGCACCTATTGCGTCGTGCCCTATACGCGCGGCGCGGAAATCAGCCGCACATGGTCCGCGATCCTCGACGAAGCGAAAGCGCTGGTCGATGGCGGCGTGCGGGAAATCACCCTGCTTGGCCAGAACGTCAATGCCTGGACGGGCGAGGACGACAAGGGCCGTGTTCAGGGGATGGACGGCCTCGTCCATGAACTGGCGAAGATCGATGCCCTGAAGCGCATCCGCTACACCACCAGCCATCCCAATGACATGAGCGACGGCCTGATCGCCGCCCATGGGGATGAACCCAAGCTGATGCCCTTCCTTCATCTCCCGGTGCAGTCGGGCAATGATCGCGTGCTGAAGGCCATGAACCGCAGCCACAGCGCCGACAGCTATCTCCGCATCATCGAGCGCGTCCGTGAAGCTCGCCCGGACATAGCCCTTTCCGGCGACTTCATCGTCGGCTTCCCCGGCGAAACTGACGCCGAGTTCGAGGACACGCTCAGGATCGTCGAGCAGGTCCGCTACGCCCAATGCTACAGCTTCAAATATAGCCCGCGTCCCGGCACCCCCGCCGCCGACATGGACGGCCAGATTCCGGCCGAGGTGATGGATGAACGCCTCGCCCGCCTCCAGGCCCTGATCAACCGGCATCAGGTCGAATTCAACGCCGCCACCGTCGGCCGCACCACCGACATTTTGCTGGAGCGCAAGGGCCGCCATCCCGGTCAGCTCATCGGCAAGACCCCGTGGCTCCAGTCCGTCCATGTCACCGCGCCCGAGTTCAGCATCGGTGACATGGTCGAAGTCGATATCATCAGCGCCGGCCCGAACAGTCTGGCCGGCGAACCCAGCAGGAGGAAGGCCGCTTGAACCCAAAACCAGTCGTTCCCGTGGCAACGGGAACCCATCTCCAAACCTGTCCGCCAGGCTCAACCAGAAGGAGATGGATACTCGCCCATGCGAGTGTGACGGGTGAACAGGGAGGCTGCTGAATGTCCAAGAAACCGAACCAGAACCATCGCGGTGAAGTCGCCGAACGCGCCCGGCTGGAGGTGACTTTCGACCGTCCGCATTTGCTGGGCACCCTCTTTGGCCAATATGACCAGAACCTCGTCGCCATCGAGAACCGCCTCGGCGTCTATATCGCGGCGCGCGGCAACAAGCTCCAGATCGAGGGTGAGGCCGAAGCCGCCGCCCGCGCCCGTGACGTGATGACGGGCCTCTACAACCGCATCGTCGCCGGTCAGGAAATCGACGCCGGCGCGGTCGAAGCGGTGATCGCCATGTCCGCCGAACCGACGCTGGACGGCATCATCCGCCATGACGTGGCCGAACCGCCCAAGGTGATGATCCGTACGCGCAAGAAGACCATCGTCCCGCGCTCCGCGACGCAGGTGACGTACATGGAAGCGCTCACCCGCAACGACATCATCTTCGCCCTTGGCCCGGCGGGCACCGGCAAGACCTATCTCGCCGTCGCGCAGGCGGTGAGCCAGCTCATCACCGGCAGCGTCGACCGCCTGATCCTGTCCCGCCCCGCCGTCGAAGCGGGCGAGCGCCTGGGCTTCCTGCCCGGCGACATGAAGGAGAAGGTCGACCCCTATCTCCGCCCGATCTACGACGCGCTTTACGACACGCTCCCCGCCGAGCAGGTCGAACGCCGCATCGCGTCCGGCGAGATCGAGATCGCGCCCCTCGCCTTCATGCGCGGCCGCACGCTGTCCAACGCCTTCATCGTGCTGGACGAAGCGCAGAACACCACCATCGCCCAGATGAAGATGTTCCTCACCCGCTTCGGTGAAGGCAGCCGCATGGTGATCTGCGGCGATCCGCGGCAGGTCGACCTGCCGCAGCCGGGCATTTCGGGTCTGGCCGACGCCGTGACCCGTCTTGAGGGCGTGGACGGCATTTCGGTCGTGCCCTTCGGCATTGGCGACGTCGTCCGTCACCCGGTCGTCGGCCGCATCGTCCAGGCCTATGAGGGGCCGGATGCCTGAACATTGCCCTTTCGTGGAGTTCCCAGAAAATGATTGAAGTCGCCGTCCTCCACGATCAGGGCTGGCCCGATACCGATTGGGAACTGCTCGCCCAGCGTGCCGTCGTCGCCGCGATCACGCACAGCCCCTATGCGGCCTTCGCAGCCGACGAGGCGCTGTACGAAGTCGCGGTCAAACTCACCACCGACGAAGAAGTCCATCAGCTTAACCGCGCCTATCGGGACAAGGACAAGCCGACCAATGTCCTGTCCTTCCCGATGGTGCAGTCCGACCTGCTGGAAGCCACCGCGAACACCGACGATGGCGAAGTCATCCTGGGCGATATCGTGCTGGCGGAGGGCGTCTGCGCGGCCGAAGCCGCCGAAAAAGGCATCTCCATTATCGACCATGCAACCCATCTGATCATTCATGGCACTTTTCATTTGCTGGGATATGATCATATGGAGGACGCCGAGGCCGAAGCGATGGAGGCTCTTGAGACGCAATCGTTGCTCAGCCTTGGCATTTCCGATCCCTATGGGGATCGCTAAAAGAGGAAAATAGGAAATAAAATGGCGGAAGGCAGTCCTAAGGACGGCAACGGTTCGAAGGAACCGGACAGTAGTAGCCACGAAGGCGGTTTATGGAGCGGCCTGAAGTCGCTGCTCTTCGGAGAGGAAGAAAGCCACAGCCTCCGTCAGGAGCTGGAGGATACACTCGACGAATATGATGAGGAACGGCAGGACGAGGACGCGTCCCATGCCGCCAAGGGCGACCTATCGGCGATCGAGCGCCAGATGGTCCGCAACCTCCTTCATTTTTCCGAACATACGGTCGACGACGTCGCCGTTCCCCGCGCGGACATCATCGCCATTGAGGAAAAGGCAAGCTTCGCCGACCTCGCGGCGCTGTTCGCGGAAGCCGGGCACAGCCGCATTCCGGTCTATCGCGAAACGCTCGACACCATTGTCGGCATGGTCCACATCCGCGACGCCTTCGCCATCCTGGCCGGCAAGGCGCCGGTTCCCGACACGCTGGAACCGCTGATCCGCCAGCCGCTCTACGTGCCCGAAAGCATGGGAGCACTCGATCTTCTCGCGGAAATGCGCGCCAAGCGCACCCATCTCGCCATCGTGCTGGACGAATATTCGGGCACCGAAGGCCTGCTCACCTTCGAGGATCTGGTCGAGGAAATCGTCGGCGAAGTCGAAGACGAGCATGACGAGGAGCCCGAAGCGATGCTCGTCCCGCTGGAAGGCGGGCTCTGGGAAGCCGATGCCCGCGCCGAACTGGAGGATGTCGCCAAGGAAATCGACGAAAAGCTGGCCGATATCGAGGAGGATGTCGATACGCTGGGCGGGCTTGCCTTCGTGATTGCCGGTCGCGTTCCCGAACCGGGCGAAATCATCGAACATCAGGAAAGCGGTTGGAAACTCGAAATATTGGCCAGCGACGGACGCCGCGTCAGCCGCCTGCGCCTCCACCCGCCAGCGGCACGGAAGATCGAGGAAGACAGCTGATCCGGAAACGCCGGCGGGTCAACGCCCGCCGGCCGGCTCGACCGCCTCGGCCAGCAACCATTCAAGTGCGGGTTCGGCCAGCGAGAATATCCGCAAATAAGGCTGGGTCATGACCCGCCGCACCTGCATCCGGGCAATGACGCTGGGCGTCACAATGGCGATCCGCCGCGCCTTAGGAAAATCCCCGAGATTGCGACCGAAGGCGCCCACAGCATCCTGCGTCTGGACAGCGCTATCGGTCATGTCCATCCGCAGCAAATAGCCCGGCTGAAAACCTTGCTCGATAAATTGCCGTTTCAGCAGCCGCGCATAATCGGCAATGATCTCATCAGTGAATATGCCCTTCCACCGAATGTCCAGCAGGTTGAGATCATGCCGGAAATCAATCACATACATGCCATTTCTCCAACCTCGGCCATGCTCCCGAAAAATTACCGAAGGCTTACATCCAACCTGCAATTATTATGGATGCAGATGAGCCACGCCCCGGAAATATTAACCGCTTGGCGCTAAATCCCCGCCGATTGGCGGGATGATGGGCGATCATGCGACAGGAAAGACGGACATTGGCGGCGGCAAGGCGCGTATCGATGGAGAGCGCACCATGGAGCACCCTCGAAAAGCGGCTTTTCACCCTAGTCTGCCTCTTCACCCTCTTTTTCGTCTGCGTCACGCCCCCTTTTCAGGCACCTGACGAAAACCAGCATTATATGAAGGCGCTACTGCTCTCCGAAGGGCATCTCCTGACACAGCAGCGCGGCGTGATGATCGGCGCCGAACTGCCGCGCTCCGCCATCGACCTTCACGATATCCATTTCCCGACCGGCGCTTCCACCACAGCCCGCCTGTTCGACAAGAGCATGCTGTCCAGAGCGTGGGCCGCCGAGGAAGCGGGCGCGAAGGACCGCCGTTTCGCCGATTTCCCCAATGTCGCCAACTACGCCCCTACCCTCTATGCGCCCGGCGCCGTGGGACTAGCGGCGGGCGACCGTCTCGGCCTGCCCCGGCTCGGCGCCTTTTACAGCGGACGGATCGCCAATGCCCTGTTTGCGCTGGCCGCGCTCGGTGCGGCGCTTGCCCTGCTGCCCTTCGGTCGCAACGCCATGCTCGCCACGGCGCTGTTGCCGACCTTCTGCTATCAGAACGGATCGCTCTCACCCGATGCTGTCATCAACGGCGTCGGCTTTCTCGGCCTCGCCCTTGCGCTCCGCATCGGTTTTACCCCCTCTACCCCGATCAGGAACGTGGCTCTGTTCCTCACCGCGCCGCTTCTTGCCCTGGCCAAGGGAGTCTATCTGCCGTTGATGGCCGCAGGGTTGCGCTGGCCCGACGACCGGCGGGACGTTCGCCCGGTGCTGCTGCTCGCCGCCATGGCGCTGGGCGCGCTTGCCTTCATCCTCTGGATGAAATTCTCCGGAGGCAGCCAGGCGCTCTACCATATCGTGTCGCGCAAAACCGGCGAAACCGTCACGACCGCGCCGCTAGCCGCGCAAATGGCGGTGATCCTGCGCGATCCCCTGGCCTATCTCCATATCCTTGCCACGAGCATCGCGGAGCGCGCGCCCGTCTATGCGCTGCAGATCGCCGGCCGCTTCGGCTGGAACGCGATCCTGCTGCCACTGTTCGCCTATCCGCTGGCGCTGTTGATGCTGGGCGCCGCCATTGGCAGCGGATCGACCATGCGCTTTTCCCTCGGCCAGCGGCTCTGGTGGCTCGCCATCGCGGCGGGTGCGGGTCTGCTGATCGAAACCGCCATGTATCTGACCGGGACAGCGCTTGGCGCGGACTATATTCAGGGGACGCAGGGCCGCTATTTCCTGCCGATCCTGCCGCTCGCCCTGCTCGCCCTCATGCCCGCCGATCCGATCCGGGGCGCCCGCGCGCTGTTCGCCGGGTCGGCTTTGCTGCTGCTGTCAGTCGCCGCCGCGACCGCGTTCGACAGCTTCTGGGTCCATGGCTTCGTCACCGCCGATGGCATGCCCCCCTATCACAGCCTCGCCCGCGCCATCGCCCAGCCCTCGCCGCGCTGGTAGCCAGACGCCGCAAAGCGCCAGCCAGCCCAGCCCCTCGATCCATCCGGCCAGCACGTCGCTCGGCCAATGCACGCCCAGCCAGACCCGGCTGATTCCGATCAGCGCAATCGCCAGCCCCGCCCCGACATAGGCGGAACGCTGTCCCGCCAGCATCGCCAGCGCCCCGAAAAAGATCATGTTCCCCGCCGCATGACCGCTGGGAAAACTATAGCTGTCCACATTATCGAGATGCGGCAGCAGATCGGGCCGGGGCGCTGCAAAGCCCTGTTTAAGCGCGAGATTGAGCAGCGTCCCGCCCAGCACCACCCATAGCAGCCAGAACGCACGGCCCCGCGCACGCCGCCAGAGGCCGATGATGCAAAAAACCAATAAGGCGAAACGTCCTGCCGTCCCACCCACGGCCGACGCCATTTGCATGATCCCGGTCACGGACATGCCCACGGCGCTGTCCCGCATCCGCCCCATCATCTCCATCGCCCCGACATTCAACATGTCGAACAGCCCGTTCCGCTGGGCCAGCGCTATCGCCAGCACGCAAAAAAGCGCGAGAGCCAAAGCCCCCGCGCCTTTCGCGACGTGCCCTTGTTGTGGCCGGATTTGACGCCGATCAGATATGAAGCGCGCGCCCATAAGCGGCGAGCACGCTTTCATGCATGGATTCCGAGATGGTCGGATGCGGGAAGACCGTGTGCATCAGTTCCGCCTCGGTCGTCTCCAGCGTCTTGCCGATGGTGAAGCCCTGGATCATTTCAGTCACTTCCGCGCCGATCATATGGGCGCCCAGCAACTCGCCCGTCTTGGCGTCGAACACCGTCTTGGTGAAGCCTTCCGCCTCGCCCAGAGCGATCGCCCTGCCATTGCCGATGAAGGGGAACATGCCGACCTTCACTTCATATCCGGCTTCCTTCGCCTTGGCTTCGGTCAGGCCGACGCTGGCGATCTGCGGATGGCAATAGGTGCAGCCCGGAATATTGCGCACGTCCATGGCGTGCGGATGCTTGCCGGCAATCGCCTCGGCCGCGATCACACCCTCATGGCTCGCCTTGTGCGCCAGCCATGGTGGAGCGGTCACGTCACCGATCGCCCAGATGCCGTCCACATTGGTCTTGCAGCTCGGGTCGGTGACGATATGGCCGCGCTCGGTCTTCACGCCCAGCGTTTCCAGGCCGATATTCTCGGTATTGGGAACGATGCCGATGGCGACGATGACATGGCTGTATTCGCCATTGACGATCTTGCCGTCCTTGCCCTTGATCGCGGCCTTGACGCCATTGGCCCCGACTTCCAGCTTCTCGACGCCCGCGCCGGTCATGATGGTCATGCCCTGCTTCTTGAGCGCCTTTTCGAGGAATACGGAGACATCTGCATCCTCAACCGGCACCACGCGGTCCAGCATCTCCACCACGGTCACATCCGCGCCCATGTCATTATAGAAGCTGGCGAACTCGATCCCGATGGCGCCCGAACCGATGACCAGCAGCTTGCCAGGCATTTCCGGCGGGGTCATGGCATGGCGATAGGTCCACACCCGCTTGCCATCCGCCGGGGCAAAGGGCAGATCACGCGCGCGGGCGCCGGTGGCGACGATGATGTGCTTCGCCGTCAGTTCCTCGGTCTTGCCGTCCTTGGTGACGCTGAGCTTGCCTTTCGCGACCAACTTGCCGTCGCCCATATGGACGGCGATCTTGTTCTTCTTCATCAGGTGCGTAACGCCCTGATTGAGCTGCTTTGCAACCCCGCGCGAGCGCTTCACGACGGCTTCAATGTCCGCACTGATCTGTTCAGCGGCCAGGCCATAATCCTTGGCATGCTGCATATAATGATAGATTTCCGCCGAACGCAGCAGCGCCTTGGTCGGGATGCAGCCCCAGTTGAGGCAGATGCCCCCCAGATTTTCGCGCTCGACGATGGCGGTCTTCAGGCCCAGCTGGGCCGAACGGATCGCGGCAACATAGCCGCCGGGGCCGGAACCCAGAACGATGACATCGTAATTCTCAGCCATTACTACTCTTTCTTCTGTACAGGAAGATGAAGGTCAGTCCGCCGAAGGGGTAAAGGGCGGCACGGAACGGGGCTGGCGATCCTCACCGATCGCGACGAAGGTAAAGGTCGCCTTCGTCACCCGATAGGATCGGTCGTCAAGGCGCGTCCGGCGCCACGCTTCGACGGCGATCTTCATGGACGTCCGCCCGACCGACACCAGCTTGGCGAAGACCGACACTTCGTCGCCCACGACGACGGGCCGCAGAAAAGTCATACCCTCAACGGCAATGGTGACAGCGCGCCCATGGCTATGCCGCGCTGCGACCGATCCCGCGGCCGAGTCCATAAGGCTCATCAGCCAGCCGCCGAAAATATCCCCATAAGGATTGGTGTCGGCGGGCATGGCGATGACCCGCACGGCCGGGCTATCTTCCGGCGGCTGCTCCTCCACGCCAGCCATCAGGCCAGCATCCCCAGCGGATTTTCAACCAGTTCGCGGAAGGCCTTCATCAGACGGGCGCCGTCAGCGCCATCGATGGCGCGATGGTCGAAGCTGCCCGTGGCCGACATGACCGTCGCGATCTGAAGCGAATCATCGACGACGAACGGACGCTTCTCACCTGCGCCAATGGCCATGATCATGGCCTGCGGCGGGTTGATGACGGCTTCGAACTGCTTGATGCCGAACATCCCCATGTTGGAGAGCGAGGCGGTGCCGCCCTGATATTCCTCCGGCTTCAGCTTGCCGTCCTTGGCGCGGGACGCAAGGTCCTTCATCTCGGTCGAAATCGCGGCGACGCCCTTGCTGTCGACCCCGGTCACGATGGGCGTGATCAGGCCGCCGGGGATCGACACCGCGACGCTGATGTCGGCGCGCTTGAACTGGAGCATCTGGTCGCCGGCGAACTGCACGTTGCACTCGGGCACCTGGACCAGCGCCACGCCCAGCGCCTTGATCAGCAGGTCGTTGACGGACAGCTTGACGTCGCGCGACGCCAGACCCGCATTCAGCTCAGTCCGCAGCTTGAGCAGCCTGTCGAGCTGCACATCGACGGTCAGGTAAATATGCGGCACCTGCTGCTTGGACTCGGTCAGGCGGCGCGCGATGGTCTTGCGCATGCCGCTGAGCTTGATGGCTTCATGCGGAATGCCGAAATCCTGTGCGGCGGCGGGCGCAACCGCCAGCGCGGTGGCCGGGGCAGCGGCCGGAGCCACAGCCTTGGGCGCGGGCGCGGCGCCTTCCAGATCGGCCTTCACCACGCGGCCATTGGGGCCAGTCCCCGACACGGCAGCCAGATCGATGCCCTTCGCTTCAGCCAGACGGCGCGCGAGAGGGCTGGCCTTCACCCGATCATCCGACGCAGCCTTTACCGGCGCCGGCGTGGAAGCAGCCGTAACCGCGGGGGCAGCCGCCGCCTTGGCCGGAACCGGATCGACCTTGGGCGCTTCCGCCTTGGGTGCCGAAGCGCCGCCGGCGGCGGCCGCCGAAACATCCTCCCCCTCCTCGGCGATGATGGCGATGACGGTGCCGACCTTCACCCCTTCGGAGCCTTCGGCCACCAGGATCTTGGCAACGACGCCCTCATCGACCGCTTCGAACTCCATCGTCGCCTTGTCGGTCTCGATCTCGGCCAACAGATCACCGGACGAAACCGTGTCGCCCTCCTTCACCAGCCACTTCGCGAGCGTCCCTTCTTCCATGGTCGGGGACAGTGCGGGCATCTGGATCGTTTTGCTCATGAACTGGGGGCCTCTCATCTAGTAGAGCCTATAGCGATGACAGCCGTTTCGGCCCTTTATCCGGGGCGGTCAAGGCCATGGCTTGCGTCCGGCCCGATATTAGGTCACATTTCACCAGACTGGTTCGCTATTAACCAAATGGGTTCAGAGAGCCACGACAACGTCCCGGCAAATGGGACTTTTGTACTTCTGATTGGGCAAGCAATGCGGACATATCTGGTTGTCGTCGACGAATCGCCCGAGGCGGAGACAGCGCTCCGTTTCGCCGCCCGCCGCGCCGCCAAGACTGCGGGCACGGTCCGTATCCTGGCGCTGATACCGCCCGCCGAATTCGTCCAATGGGGCGGCGTGCAGGCGACCATGGAAGATGAAGCCCTGCAACGGGCCGAAGCGCTGGTGACAAGCGCCGCCGGCACGCTCACCGACGAATCCGGCATCCGCCCCAGCATCACCGTGCGGCAGGGCGATCCGGTGACGGTCGTGCGCCGCACGCTGGAGGAAATGGACGATGTCGCCGCGCTGGTGCTGGGCGCCGCCGCCAGCGGCCCTCCGGGCGTCCTTGTCTCGCATTTCGCGGGCGCCGATGCGGGCAAGCTGCCCTGCCCGATCATGATCATCCCCGGTGGTCTGGATGCCGAAGCCATCGACCGGTTGAGCTGATCCCGCCCCCCAACAGAAGCGGGGATGACGGGCCATCACGTCACCGCCGATGCTTCCCCCGCTTCGACCCGATATGGCGGATATTGGCGGGCCGCCCGCGCTTGATCCCCGGCCGCGCCCGGTCCTTCCGGAAGCTCGGCCGCTGCGGCAGGGCATCGGGCAATTCGAAGCGCAACGCCCCGTTGATCGGATCGGCCTCCGCCAACCGCAACTGCAAACGCTGTCCCACCGTATAGCGGTCCCCGCTTTCGACGCCCTCCAGCGCGCGCCCAGCCTCGTCATAGAAGAAGCGCTCGTCGCCCAGGGTCGACACCGGCACCAGCCCGTCGCCGCCCAGACCCTCGACCGTCGCGAAGAAACCAAAGCTCTGCACCCCGGTAATCCGCGCCTCGACCAGATCGCCCACATGCGCCGCCAGAAAGGCCGCGACATAGCGATCGATCGTCTCGCGCTCCGCCTCCATGGCGCGCCGCTCATGGCCGCTGATCATCTCACCGACGCGGCCCATATTCTCCATATCCTCGCCGCTCAGCGAAGACCGCTCAGGAATGACGCTCCCCTTGGGCGCGGGCAGTTCCAGCCCATAGGCACCCACCAGCGCCCGATGCACCAGCAGGTCCGCATAGCGCCGGATCGGTGAGGTGAAATGGGCATAGGAGCCAAGCGCCAGCCCGAAATGCCCCTCATTTTGCGGCGTATAATAGGCCTGGGTCTGGCTGCGCAGGATCTGCTCCATGATCTGCGGCTTTTCCTCGGCTTCTCCCACCCGTTCGATCAGCCGGTTGAAGGTTGCCGGCTTCACCACCTGCCCCAGCGCGAATTCGATGTCGAAGGTCGCCAGATAGTCCTTCAGCGCCACCAGCTTGTCGCGGCTCGGCGGTTCATGGACGCGATACATGACCGGCGCCTTCTTCTGTTCCAGCGCCTTGGCCGCCGCGACATTGGCGGCGATCATATAATCCTCGATCAGCATATGCGCGTCGAGCCGCTCCCGCACCGCCACGCTGACGATCTTGCCATATTCATCCAGCACCACCCGCCGCTCCGGCAGGTCCAGCGCCAAAGGCTCCCGTTTCTCCCGCGCCTTGCGCAGCAGCGCCCAGCAGGCCCAGAGCGGCTTCAGCGCCGTCTCCAGCAGATCAAGCGGCTTTTCGCCATTGATGGCCGCCTGCGCATCCTCATAGGCCAGCACCGCCGCCACTCGGATCACCGCGCGGGAAAAGCGCCAGCTCTTCACCTTGCCCGAAGCATCGACAACCAGATGACAGGCCATGGCCGCCCGATCCTGCCCGGCCCGCAGCGAACACATGTCAGAGGAAAGCTGATGCGGCAGCATCGGCACGACCAGATCGGGGAAATAGACGCTGTTACCGCGCTTCCTCGCCTCGCGATCCAGCGCGCTCCCCGGCCGCACATAGTAGCTGACATCCGCAATCGCGACGATGGCCTTGTATCCGCCCTCATTCGCCGGATCGTCATCCGGCGCCGCCCAGACCGCATCGTCATGGTCCCGCGCGTCCACCGGATCGATAGCGACGATGGGCAGATGGCGCAGATCTTCCCGCTTCTCCTCATGCAGAGCCAGGCCGGAAGCCGTTACCGCCTCCTCCTCGACCCGCTCCGAAAAGACATGCGGAATGCCATGTTTGTGAATGGCGATCAGACTGAAACTGCGCGGCGCAAAGGGATCGCCGAGAATATCCGTCACCCGCGCGCTGATGCGGGGCGGCCGCCCCACCGGCTCGGCCAGCACCAGATCGCCCTTCTTCGCGGTCCCGACATCCGAAATCGGCGTATCCCGCCTGATCCGCTTGTCGACGGGCCGCAGCCACAGCTTGCCGCCCTCGCCCTCCTCGACCACGCCCAGCAATTCCTCGCTGGCCTTGGCGAGCTTCTTCATCGGATGCGCGACCCAGCCGCGCCCGGCCTCTTCCGTCCGCGCCAAAATCCGGTCGCCGATGGTCAGCGCACCGCGTTTCCCACGCTCCACGACCCTCAGCCGGGGCGCGGGCTGCCCCTCCGCCTCCCAGCGCTCCGGCGTCGCAATCAGTGTGGTGTCGTCGACATCGACGATCCGCAACACCGTGACCTTGGGCACGCCGCCCATCTTGTGAAAGGCCCGCGCCGGACCGATGTCAACCAGCCCCTCATCCGCCATGTCCTTGAGCAACGCCTTGAGCGCGATCTTTTCCTGCCCCTTGAGGCCGAAGGCCTTCGCGATTTCCCTTTTCCCTGCCGGCTGGTCGGAGGAGGTGATGAAATCCATCACCTGATCGCGCGTGGGGAAACCGGCAGGCCGCACCTTGGTGCGCGAAGCGGCGGATTTCTTGTTCTTTTCGGTCGATGCCATGGACCAGCTATAGGGAGAGCCGCCCCTCAGCGCCAGTGGTCCATGGCAAGAGCCGCCGGGAGGGAGGTTCCAGCCCGAAACGCCCCCTCCCGGCAGTCAAGCCCTGCTCATTTGTCCAGCGCGTACTGCACGGTCAGCGTCACCGACGACCCGACCTGCCCCGGCTCGACCGGCGTGGCGGGCGCGGCATCGGCCTTGAACCGCGCCGACACCATCATCGGCATGGGCGGATTGCCGCCGCTGTTGCTCTCCGCAATCGACACCAGCCGCGCGGAACGATAGCCCGCCGCCTGCGCATAGAAATCGGCCTGCGTCTTGGCACTTTTCAGAGCCGCCGCCCGTGCCTGCGCCAGCATCGGGGCAGGATCGCTGATCGAGAAGCTTGGCCCGTTCACATTGGTCGCCCCAGCCTCCACCATGGTGTCGAGCAGCGTGCCGACTTTCTTGATGTCGCGCAGTTTCACCGAAAGCTGGTTCGACGCCTCATAGCCGATGAAGCGCGGCCCGGACGGCTGGCCATCGCGATTGCTGTAATCATATTGCGCCGACAGGTTGATGCCGCTGGTCTGGATATCCTTCTTCGGGATGCCCGCCTTCACCAGCGCGGCGATCAGCTTGTCCATCTGCACGGCATTGTCGCGCATCGCCTGCGCGGCGGTCTGCGCACGGGTCTGAACGCCGGTGCCGACCGTGGCCATGTCGGGCGCGGCTTCGACGTTTTCCGTAACGTTCAGCGTCACGACCGGCGCGGTTTCAGCGATGGTGACACTGGTTTGCGCGATGGCTGCGGTAGGCAGCGCGGCGCCAAGGGCTATCAGGGCGAATGTTGATTTCACAGGGCTTTCTCCTCAAAAAGCGATGCATGTCATTTGTAACGATTGCGATGAACGGACGCTGACATGCGTTGAAAGCCGTCAGAAAGCTTCCGGTTCCCCCTCTTGCCCCGAAGCCCGCAACGCGACTTTCTGTTTTCCGCATTTTATCTTCGATGAACTTCGTTTCCGGGCCGTCAGGTGGTTCCACCTGGCTTGAAAATGCTCTAGCTGCACGCCCATGGCGGCTCCCATTCTCTCCTTCGAAAATCTTGGCCTTTCACAAGGCACCCATTGGCTTTT
The DNA here is from genome assembly GCF_013375555.1 of Sphingobium sp. EM0848. NCBI lineage: Bacteria > Pseudomonadati > Pseudomonadota > Alphaproteobacteria > Sphingomonadales > Sphingobiaceae > Sphingobium > Sphingobium sp. EM0848. Next base: position 1,048,449 of record NZ_JABXWB010000001.1, on the reverse strand, counting down.
CCGCAACCTCGACATTTTTGTCGGGGAACGCGACCGGCTGGCGCTGATCGGCCGCAATGGCGCGGGCAAGACGACTCTGCTGAAGCTCATCGCCGGCCAGATCGAGCCGGACGAAGGCACTCGTTCGGCCCGGCCCGGCGCCCGCGTCATCATGCTGGAGCAGGACCCCGACGTCAGCGGCTATGCGACACTGCGCGACTTCGCACTGGCCGGCCAGTTCGCCCCGCCCGCCCATGAGGTTGAGGCCATTGCCAGCCAACTCGGCACCGACCTCAACCGCGACGCCTCCACCGCCTCCGGGGGCGAACGCCGACGCGCCGCCATCGCCCGCGCGCTGGCGAGCGAACCCGACCTGCTGCTGCTGGACGAGCCGACCAACCATCTCGACATCGACGCGATCGACTGTCTGGAGGGCTGGCTCAGCCGCTATAATGGCGCCTTTGTCGTCATCAGCCACGACCGCGCTTTCCTGACCCGTCTGACGCGCCAGACGCTGTGGCTGGACCGGGGCGGCATCCGCCGCAACGAAATCGGCTTCGGCGGCTTCGAGGAATGGATGGAAGCCGTCTATGCCGAGGAAGCCCGCGCCGCCGAGAAACTCGACGCCAAGCTCAAGATCGAAGCCCATTGGCTGGAACGCGGCGTCACCGCCCGCCGCAAGCGCAATCAGGGGCGCCTCGCGAAACTCTGGGAAATGCGCGCCCAGCGCGCCGCCATGGTCGGGCCGCAGGGCGTCGCGAAGATCGCCGTCGCCGCCGACGACAGCAAGACGAAGAGCGTCATCACCGCCGAGCATGTCACCAAGAATTTCGGCGACAGGACGGTCATCAAGGATTTCTCCCTTCGCATCCAGCGCGGCGACCGCATCGGCATCGTCGGCGGCAATGGCGCGGGCAAGACCACGCTGCTGAAGCTGCTGACCGGCGAACTCGCGCCCGACTCGGGGCAGGTCAAACAGGCCAAGTCGCTCGACATGATCTTCATCGACCAACAGCGCAGCCTGATGCAGCCGGACAAGCGTGTCCGCGACGTGCTGGCGGAAGGCGGCGACTGGATCGACGTGCGCGGGGTGCGCAAGCATGTCCATGGTTATCTCAAGGAGTTTCTCTTCGACCCATCGCTGGCCGAAGCGCGCGTCGGCACCCTGTCCGGCGGCGAACGATCCCGCCTCCTCTTCGCCCGCGAATTCGCCCGCGAATCGAACCTGCTGGTCCTTGACGAACCGACCAACGACCTTGACCTCGAAACGCTCGATCTGCTTCAGGAAGTCATTGCCGACTATGACGGCACGGTGCTGATCGTCAGCCACGACCGCGACTTTCTCGACCGCACGGTGACGGTGACGCTGGGCCTCGACGGCTCGGGCACGATTGACGTGATCGTGGGCGGCTATGCCGACTGGGTCGCCAAGCGTCAGCCGAAGAACGCGCCCAGAGCCGAGAAGAAGACCGCCCCTCCCCCGCCGCCCAAGACTGCGGCGACCAAGCTCAGCTATAAGGACCAGCGCGACTTCGACCTGCTCCCCAAGCGCATCGAGGAGATCGAGGCCGCCATTGCCCGTGATGAGGAGGCTCTGGCGGACCCCAATCTCTACAGCCGCGACCCAGGAAAATTCGATGTTCTCACCAAGGCCATCGAAAAGGCCCGCGCCGAAAAGGACGCCGCCGAGGAGCGCTGGCTGGAACTGGCGGAAAAGGCCGAAGGGTTAACCGCCTAGAAGCCCTTGCGTCGATCCCGTCATTTGATAGCCATAGGCACGATCAAGGGACAGGCGCATGGAACAGACCACCGCGATACAGGATAGGGACATGATCGATGGCCATCATGCCGTCCATTATGTCAATCGCGTCGGCTGGCTGCGCGCCGCCGTGCTGGGCGCCAATGACGGCATCGTCTCGACCGCCAGCCTGCTGACGGGCATCGCGGCATCGGGCGCATCGCGCGACGCGATCCTCCTGTCAGGCATAGCCGCGCTCTTCGCCGGGGCGATGTCCATGGCGGCGGGCGAATATGTCTCCGTCAGCGCCCAGTCCGATACGGAACGCGCCGATCTGGCCAAGGAAAAGAAAGCTCTAGCCCAGCAACCCCATGTGGAATGGGAAGAACTGCGCGACATCTATATCGCGCGCGGCCTCAAGCCCGATCTTGCCGGGCAGGTGGCGACCCAGTTGATGGAGGCCGACGCGCTGGCAGCCCATGCCCGCGATGAACTGGGCATTTCCGAAGTCAGCACCGCGCGCCCCATCCAGGCTGCGCTCACTTCCGCCGCAACTTTCGCCGCCGGCGCCATCTTCCCGGTGCTTGCCGCGGTCATTGGACCCGGCTCCACCGCCATCGCCACCGTCGTCGTCACTTCGCTTCTCTGCCTGGCCCTGCTTGGGCTTATCGGCGCGTGGCTGGGCGGCGGCCATTGGGTGCGATCCGTGGCGCGGGTCACTTTCTGGGGCGTGCTGGCGATGGCCATAACCGCTGGCGCAGGAAGGCTGTTCGGCGCCGCCATATGATGACAGGGCAGTTTCAATTTCCAAGGAGAGCTACATGACCGATATTCAGCAAATCCCCCTCAAGACCATCAAGGGCGCCGACGCCAGCCTTGCCGACTATGCGGGCAAGGTCGTTCTGGCAGTCAATGTCGCCTCCAAATGCGGCCTGACCCCGCAATATGAGGGCCTCGAAAAGCTCTACAGCGACTATAGGGATCAGGGTCTGGTCGTCGCCGGCTTCCCCGCCAATGATTTCGCGGGCCAGGAACCGGGCGGCAATGACGAGATCGCGACCTTCTGCACCACCAATTTCGGCGTCGATTTCCCGATGTTCGAAAAGATCGTCGTCTCTGGCCCGGAAAAGCACCCGCTCTACGCCGCGCTCACCAGCGCCCAGCCCGAAGCGCAGGGCGAGGGGGGCGCCTTCCGCGAAAAGCTTCAGGGCTATGGCCTCACGCCCAATCCGGAACCGGAAGTCCTCTGGAATTTCGAGAAATTCGTGATCGCCAAGGACGGCACGGTCGCCGCCCGCTTTGCCCCCACGACCGCGCCCGATGACGCGGCGCTCATCGCCACCATCAAGGCCGAACTCGCCAAGTGAAAGTGAATGGTGCCGGATGAGGGGATCGAACCCCCGACCTTCGGTTTACAAAACCGCTGCACTACCGCTGTGCTAATCCGGCGCGTCCGTTTCGGACGGACGCGCCTTACTATCAGATGATGCCGAACGTCCAGCCCTCCGTTGCTGCTATTTTTTCCGTCAACAATGGCGGCGTCCACAGGCTTGGGCGCGGCGCTGCACGGCGGAGCCAGGCTGCGGTGAGAATCGCATCGGCCCCATGATCGTCCGGGGGCAGCCCTTCATGCGGCTGCGATTCGATGGCAAGCAGTGCATCGTTCAATGCCGCAAGGTCGCGCATCTTGGCCCGCCCTTTAGGACGCCCGGCAGCGCGGGCAGCAATGCTTGTGTAGATTTCCACGACCAGCGAGCCGACCGGGCGCGGCGGGTCGAAGGGCCAGACCGGAACATGAGCATGGACATGGTGGAGCAGGCGCATCCCCGCAAAGCTCGCCTTGGCCACCTGCGCCGCGCCAATGACGTCATAAACGGTGGAGGGCTTGCCGCCGCCCTGCGCGTTATAATGGGCTTCGCACTGGCGATTGTGCATATAGTCCGCCTTCGCGCCGTCCGCCTTGCCGAAATAGAAATGACGGCGATGGGTGCGTTCGAGCAGGCTGGCCGCGCCCAGATCCTCATCCTGACAGATGCCATCGACATAGGCCCAGAAAGCCGGACCGTTGATCGGCACGTCATCGCCGGGAAGATAGCTTTGGCGCGCGACATAGGGCGGCGCAAAACTGAAATCGAAGCCAAATAGGGTTGGTGCCTCATGAGCCGCCCGGATCAACCAATTAGAGCAGTGAGCGCAAAGTAGGAATCGCGGACGATTCCTTTTTGCGCGGATTTGTGATTCATGTGCCTGTGGAGGTGAACCATGGGCAGAGCATATTCGGCTGATTTGCGGGAACGGATATCGGCGCACGTAAGGGCGGGACACTCGCGCCGGGCGGCGGCCCGCCATTTCGGTGTGAGCGCGAGTTGCGCAGTGAAGTTGTTGCAGCGAGTGGAACGAACAGGTTCGGCTGCTTCTTCACGAATAGGGCGGCCACGCGGCGCTGGTAAGTTGGCGCCGTATATGGCCCGGTTGACGGGCTGGGTGGATAGGGAACCAGACATCGGCATGTCGGAGCTGTCCAACAAGCTTGCAGCGGAGACGGGCGTAGTTGCCCATCCGGCATCCCTCTCGCGGGTGCTGATCCAGGCTGGCTATCGGGTAAAAAAAAACGCTGCTGGCCAGCGAGTGCGGACGCGATGATGTCGCTCATGCGCGACTGCGATGGCGCCTCGACCGGCAGCCGCAGATGCGCGCAAAGCCTCATCACCTCGTCTTTCTGGATGAGACGGCGACCACCACGAAGATGACCAAGCTTCGTGGCCGGGCGCCAAAAGGAGAGCGTCTCAAGGCCCGCGCTCCGTTCGGTCATTGGAAAACGCAAACCTTCATCGCGGGGCTGCGCTGCGATTGCTTGGTTGCCCCGTGGGTGATCGACCAACCGATGAACCGGCGCCTGTTCGAAACCTATATCGAAACCCAGTTGGCGCCAACGCTCAGCCCCGGCGATGTTGTGATCGCCGACAATCTGTCGAGCCACAAAAGCGAAAAGGTCAAAGCCTGCCTTAAAGAGCGAGGTGCGTGGATCCTTTTCCTCCCCGCTTATTCACCCGATTTGAACCCAATAGAAATGGCCTTCGCTAAATTGAAATCGCACCTGCGACGGATCGGGGCGCGGACCATCGATGAGCTATGGAAGGCTCTCGGACATATCTGCGACCTCTATTCTGCCGAAGAATGTTGGGAATATTTCAAGGCCGCCGGATATGCGTCCAACTAATCGCTCACCGCTCTAGCCACGGCCTGCCGGGACCAGAAGCCGCCGCCCTCAGGATGCTGGAGCGTGGGAACGCCGTCACCAGCTTCGCAAAGGGCGACAGCAATGCCCTTGTGGCGGGACCCTTTTGCGCCCGACCAGTCGATCACGGCATAGCGGGCAAAATGCGGCGTCATTGCTCGCGGCGTTCGGTTCTCAGGCGGTTCCAATAGGCGATGCGTTCGGCAATGCGCGCCTCAAAACCGCGTTCTGTTGGCGCATAGAAGGTCTGGGGCTGCATCTCCTCCGGCCAATAATTGTCGCCGGAAAAGCCGTCCGCCGCGTCATGGTCATAGTGATAACCCTTGCCATAGCCGATGGTCTTCATGAGCTTGGTCGGGGCGTTCAGAATGTTTTGCGGCGGCATCAGCGAACCGGTTTCGCGGGCGGACTTCCACGCCGATTTCATGGCGCTGTAGGCAGCGTTCGATTTGGGCGCGGTGGCGCAATAGAGGCAAGCCTGCACGATGGCGAGTTCGCCTTCGGGAGAGCCGAGAAATTCATATGTGTCCTTGGCGGCCAGGCACTGGACCACGGCCTGCGGGTCGGCAAGGCCAATATCCTCCACGGCGAAGCGGACAAGGCGGCGCAGGACATAGAGCGGCTCCTCGCCCGCCGTCAGCATGCGCGCGAGATAGTAGAGCGCGGCCTGCGGGTCGGAGCCGCGCAGGCTTTTGTGAAGCGCCGAGATGAGGTTGTAATGCCCTTCCCGGTCCTTGTCGTAAACCGCGACACGGCGGTGCAGCAAAGCCGAAAGCCCGGCGGAATCCAGCGGTTCGGGAATATCGATGGAATAGAGGGTTTCCACCTGATTGAGCAGGAAACGCCCGTCACCATCGGCGCTGGCCAGCAGGGCATCCCGCGCGGCCGGGTCCAGCGGCAGGGGACGGCCCGTCAGCGCTTCGGCACGGTCGAGAAGCTGTTCGAGGGCGCCCGCGTCAAGGCGACGCAGGATCAGCACCTGCGCGCGCGAGAGGAGCGCGGCGTTGAGCTCAAAGCTCGGATTCTCCGTGGTCGCGCCCACAAGCGTGACGGTGCCGTCCTCCACGAAAGGAAGAAAGCCGTCCTGCTGCGCCCGATTGAAGCGGTGGATTTCATCCACGAAGAGCAGCGTCTTTTCGCCACGCCGGGCATATTCCCTGGCAGCGGCGAAAACCTTCTTGAGATCGGCCACACCGGAGAACACGGCGGAGATCGGCTCGAAACGCATGCCGACCGCATCGGCCAGCAGACGAGAGATGGTGGTCTTGCCCGTGCCCGGCGGCCCCCAGAGGATGATCGAGGAAAGGCGCCCGGCGGCGACCATGCGGCCAATGGCGCCTTCCGGGCCGGTCAGATGATCCTGTCCCACCACATCAGCCAGCGTGCGCGGACGCAGCTTGTCCGCCAGCGGGGCATCCGCCGGAGTGGTGGTGGGCAAATCGTCGGGAGCGAAAAGGTCAGCCATCGCCCTCGATATAGGAAGGCTTTTGCTTTCAGGAAATGTGTTTGGTCAGGGTACGGGGCTGGAACGAACGACCGCACCATGTTCCCGCTGGCGGATGACGCGGACATAGGTATCGACCAGCGCCTGGTTCACCTGATCCCAGCCATAACGCTCCGCCTCACACATGGCGGCGGCCCCGGCGGCGACCCTTGCGCCGGAATCGGTGCAGTAGGCGGTCAGCGCATCGGCAAAGGCGGTGATGGCACCGGGCCGGATCAGCCGGCCAGTCACGCCTTCGGTGACAAGGCTTTCGCTGCCGGTAGCGCGGGCAGCGACGGTCGGCAGGCCACAGGCCATCGCCTCCAGCGTCACATTGCCGAAGGTTTCCGTGACGCTGGGGTTGAACAGCATATCCATGCTGGCGACTGCGCGGCCCAGTTCAGCGCCTTTCTGGAAGCCCGTGAAGACCGCGTTCGGCAACCGATTCTCAAACCATTCACGCGCCGGGCCTTCCCCGACGATCAGCACCTTGTGGCGAACATTCTTGGTCGTCAGATGGTCTATGGTGTCGGAAAAGACATCCAGCCCCTTTTCCATCACCAGCCGGCCAATGAAGCCGATCACGGGTTCGTCATCCGCTATGCCGAACGACTGGCGCCAGGCCATGTCGCGACGGCCGGGGTTGAAAATCTCCCGGTCGATGCCCCGCGTCCAGATGCCGACATCATAACTCATCCGCTGCTCGCGCAGGAGTTGGGCCATCGACTCGGACGGCGCGACAATGGCGTCGCAACGGCGGTAAAAGCGGCGGAGCAGCGATTCGATGACCGGCTCCAGAAAAGCGAGGCCGTAATAGCGCGGATAGGTTTCGAACCGCGTGTGGACGGAGGCAACCGCCGGCAGCCCATGGTTGCGCGCCCATGCGACGGCACGATGACCGAGCGGATCGGGACTGGAGACATGGACCAGATTCGGTCGAAAAGCCTTCAGATCGCGTCGCACAGCCCCCGACATACGATAGGGAATCCGATATTCCCGACGCCCAGGAACCGAGACGGAAGGCGCGCTGACCAGATCGCCGGTCGGCTCGAAAGCAGGAGTATCGGTGGTGGCGGAATAGACGCGCACTGCCGCGCCCTGCCGCAACAGATAGCCGACGAAGCGATTGAGCGCCTGGTTCGCGCCATCGCGGACATAATTATAATTGCCGCTGAAAAGCGCGACGCGAAGCCCCTTAACATCCATCCGCCGCCCTTAACCCAGACGATGGCAAAACCCAAGGGAACCCCGACGCCGCTCAAGAATTTTGCATGACGGCGGCAATGATGACCGGCTGGCGCGATTGCCCCCTGTTAGGAGAGATGCTGAAAATGACCGATAGCTTTCGCAAAGGAGAGCGGGTCAGGTGGAACTGGGGACAGGGCGTCGGCTGCGGAAGAATCGCCGAGCGGTTCGAAAGCCATGTGGAACGGACGATCGAGGGCACCGTCATTCGCCGCAACGGGTCCAACCGCAACCCGGCCTATCTGGTGACAACCGACAGCGGCGGTGAGGTGCTGAAACTGGGATCGGAATTATCCGCCGCCTGAAGACTGCGCGGCTTTCAAACGACATTGGCGACCGGCATTGGCCTCCGCCCGGTTCCTGTGGCAATTTGAGATATGACCGACGCTTTCATGACCATCGACGCCCTGTTGACGGGCACGCCCCTGCCCTTTCGCGACGGAGACTATAGCGCCATCGCGAAGAAACCCGTCGAGGGCGCGGTGCGCATCGGCTGGCTGGGGCTTGAGGGCGATGCCGTCGCGGACACGGTGCACCATGGCGGCTGGGACAAGGCGATCCATCTCTATCCGCAGGACCATTATGAGTGGTGGCGCGAGCGCAAGCCGGGCCATCCTCTGCTCGATGCGCCGGGCGCCTTTGGCGAGAATATCGCCTCGCGCGGGATGACGGAGGCGGAGATTTGCCTTGGCGACCGCTTTTCCCTGGGCAGCGCGGTGGTCGAGGTGAGCCATGGGCGGCAACCTTGCTGGAAGCTGGACCACCGTTTCGGGGCTCGGGACGTGATGGCAACGGTCGTCAAGACAGGGCGCTGCGGAATCTATTTCCGGGTTATCCGGGAAGGAGAAGCAGAGTCGGGCCTGCATATGACATTGCTGGAGCGTCCCTTGCCCGATTGGCCGATTTCGCGGCTGTTCCGCTTATTGATCGGAGGCGGTCACAAGAACGATCCCGATGCCGTCCAATTGCTGGCCGACATGCCGGTGCTGGCGGAAGCCTGGAGAGAGCGAGCGCGAAATCTGGCGTGAAGGGCATTTTTCGCCTCAGGCCGCTTCACCCGACAAACCCAAAACGCAAAATGGGGGCCGACATTTCTGCCGGTCCCCACTTCCGTCGCGTCACTCGATCCGCTTCTCTTTCAAGATGCGATCATCGGACTCGGCGCGCGATAGGTCTGCCTCAAAGGCTTCTCTATCGTGTCGGCTCCGTTCGCTCGGCCGGGCGGCCGTTCTCCCACAGCCTGTTCTCTTTATTCGATGCCCGACGTTCACCTTCGTGCGTGCACAGCACCGTCCATTGAGAACCGTCGGCTTTTCCGCATTTTCCTTGCGGTCCATGCTTCTTTCCCAACGCTCGAAAAGTCCTTCAAGTCACTGATTTCTCACTGACTTTGGCATCCAGATTTCTCTGTCTCCCGTCCTTTCCGATAGGATGGATGGTCTCACCAAAAGCGAGTCGTTAAAAGCGGAATCTTGCACTTCGAAGACGGATTCGCTGTAAAGCTGTGGATAATTGTGGATAATTTTTTTCAGGCGAACGGCTGGGGATCAGCCAAGGTCCTTCGCCGCTTCATCGCGCGCCTTCGTCGCTTTATCTCAAATTTTATCCAAGTAAAAACAGCATGATCCGCCGTTGTCGCAGGTTCATGCAACCTCGATCAATATGCACGGGTTGAACAGCAAAGCACGCCTTTTGGAGGAGATAAAATGCGTAAAGCTATTCTGGCGCTGGCCGCCGTTTCACTGGCCATTCCCGTATCGATGGCCGTCCCCACCGACGGCGCGAACGCGCGTCGTCACTATGAATATCGCGAATGGCGCGGTCGCGACGGCCGCATGTATTGCCGCAAGTCCAACGGCACGACGGGGCTGATCGTCGGCGGCGTTGGCGGTGCGCTGGTCGGTCGTGCGATCGACACCCGTGGCGACCGTGCCACCGGCACGATCCTGGGCGCGGCCGGCGGTGCATTGCTGGGCAAGGAAATCGACAGCAAGCGTCACTGCCGCTAACCGGCAATCGAGTAGGAGGGATCCTCTCGGGTCCCCCACCGGGTCACCGGAGGGCGGTCACCCGCCCCCGGTTCCCACAGAACGTAGCGTGCGGATTTCCCGCACTACGCTCTTCGGCAGTTGGTTTACAGCACTGCGAGTGCTTGCAACGCCCGATGCGGGAGCCGCAGCTTTGGTCGCAATAGCGGGGTCCGTTCTTTGATCTGGTAAAACGCATCCCAGGTGAGGCGGCCGCCGTTACGGCTGCGACTGCACAGCATCTTGTACCAGTAACGTTCCGCCACCTGATACACCTTGATAAGCGACCGGAAATTTCCGGCGATGCCGTAGTAGGCGTAGTGGCCACGCAGGGCGGCGTTTATGGCGCCGACCTGGTCACTGATTGAGTGATGCCGTATTTGTCGCATCAGTTCCTGCAACGACACCATGCTCCGGCGAAGCCGAGACTTCTCCGTGCGCATGCCAACCTTGAAGTTGCCCTTCAGGTTCCGCGTGCAGTACAGCGTCATGCCCAGAAAGTAGATCGTCTCCGGGCGGTTTCGGCCGCGCATGCTAGCGTGTCCTTGCGCGAACCGACCAAATTCGACCAGTTTGGTCTTGGTCGGCTCCAGAGTGAGGCCGAACTTCCCCAGCCTGTGACGTAGGGCATTCTCGACTTGGAGCGCGTCCGAGCGGTACTGGAAGCAGATCACAAAATCATCGATGTAGCGTACCAGCCGAGCTTCGCCCCCTAACCGGGGCTTCACTATGCGCTCGAACCAGAGGTCGAGCACATAGTGCAGGTACACGTTGCTCAATAGGACGCTAATCGAACCACCCTGTGGAGTTCCTTCGTCACTCGGGTGAACAGCCCCGTCCTCAAGGACGCCTGCCTTCAGCCAGCGCCTGATCAAGCTGATCAGGCGCGGATCCCCGACTCGATGTTCAACAAACTGGAGCATCCACGCATGGGACAAACTCCCAAAGAAGTTCTTCAGATCCGCCTCCAGCACCCAGCTCGTCCGGCCGCCGGCGATGGCCTCGTTGAGGGTCGACAGGGCATGATGGGCGCTGAGCTTTGGCCTGCCCCCGAACGAACAGGGCAAGAAGTCCTGCTCGTAGATCGCGGACAAGACCTCGGCCGTGCTGCGCTGGAGCGCCCGGTCGGAGACAGTTGGCACCCCTAATGGGCGCTTCTCCGTCTTCCCGGGCTTGGGGATATAGACACGCCGGACAGCCGGCGCGCGATATCCCTGACGGTGGATGGATTGAAGCATAGGCTCAATCCACCCTCCAAAGCTTTCCTTCGCCGCCTCCGCCGTCTGCCCATCCACCCCGACCGCCGAGTGGTTTGAAATCCTTGAGAGATTCCTCTGCACCCGGTCGCGCGTGATGTGATGGGCAAGCGACGTAAAGCGGAGCTTCGGCTCACACCGAGCTTTCACTGCTATGCGTTCCAGTTCCGTTTCCATGGCCAGCTTGATCTTTCCTTTGGATGAAAGGCTTTGTCTCCCGTTGGATGGAGCCCATGTTGCCCAAGAACACTTCAACTACCGCTGACCGCTTCCCCATGTGGCCGGCTCTCCCGTCCTCGGAGTACTATCAGTCAGTCTGACTTCCACCCGGCCGTCAGATCCTTCTCGCCTCATCAGCTTGTCAGACCCTACAAGCTCGCGCTTGAACCGGATGGATCTCCCTTGTTCACGACAAATCACTTGGTTGCATGCTGGCGGTACGAACCCCGGGAGCATCTCAAGCCACTCGCAATAGCGCAGCCTACAGATTCCGCCTTCCCCTTAGAGAGATAGGGTCGGCTACTCCGATCACGTTCGATTTCGGGGCTATCTATCCGTTCACATATGTTCCGGCCTACAACCTCCTTGTCTACGCTTCGCAGTGGCCGTTACCGGACACCACGCAAGACTCAGTACACGGCTGCTTGCTAGGCTTTGCCGCGGCCGCCATCCCAGACGGCTAAATTTGTCGCGCTTGCAAGGCGCAACTCTCACACCACCGGGCGTACGTTCTACGTACCACGGCGGTTTTCGGTCTTGTTTAACCTGCTGTGATGGGCAGCGAGACTGACGAGGCCCTGCCGTTCAAACCATGCGATGGTCATAGCTTCCGCAGCTGGAGGGCTACCCGCCATACGCCACCATCCTTTGCCCGACCGCGCCAAAAGCCACGCCCGCCATTCCGGGACGCCCTCCTTCTGCAGGAAGGTGGCGACCGTCATGACGCGTTTGCACTGCTTGAGCCTTACGCAGCGGAGTTTCCGCCTGAGCCATCTATCGAGCTCGGTCAGTGGCGTCCGTGCTTGGGCGTGCCGGTAATATGTAACCCATCCCGTGGTGAATGCGTTCACCTGCGCCACCATCGATGCGAGAGATATCCCTCGGTTCCGGCGAGTGAGCTGACGAAGACGTCCCTTCATGCGGGCGAGGCTCTCAGGCGCTACCCCCAGACGCCCACCTGGCAAAAGGCGGTGCCCGAGGAACTTGCGCTTCCGGATCGGTGCGACCGCGCTCTTGTCCTGGTTGACGCGGAGGCGGAGCTTGCCTTCCAGAAAGGCAGACACCGAAGCCATGACGCGCTCCCCCGCCACCTGTGACCGCACGTAAATGTTGCAGTCGTCAGCGTAACGGCAGAACCGGTGGCCCCGGCGTTCGAGCTCCTTGTCGAGGTCATCCAGAATGAGATTCGCGATTAATGGCGAGAGAGGACCGCCTTGCGCGGCTCCTTCCTGCCGTTCGACGAACACGCCGTTCGAGAACATTCCTGCTTGTAGGAAGCGACGGATGATCCCGAGGAGACGCTTATCGCCGACGTGCCGGGCCAGACGGGACAGGGCGATGTCGTGGTTCACTCGGTCGAAGAATTTCTCCAGATCGAGATCGGCGACAATCCCGTATCCCTCCGATACATATTCCCGGGCCTGACGTAGCGCGTCATGTGCACTACGTCCCGGGCGGAACCCATAGCTCGATGCCGAGAAGGTCGGATCAAGCAGGGGCTCCAGGACTTGCAGTATCGCCTGCTGGACCAGCCGGTCCATTACCGTTGGAATGCAGATTTGCCGCATCCCTTTGCCGCCAGGCTTGGGAATTTCCACCCCGCGCACCGGTTGGGGTCGGTAGCTGCCGTCAAGCAGCGAGACGATCAGCCTTTCACGGTTGTTAGCGATCCAGCCACGCAGGTCGTCAACGGTCATCCCGTCCACCCCCGGCGCGCCCTTGTTCGCTTTTACCCGTTTATAGGCCTGGTTGAGGTTAGCCGAACTGGCCACCTGTTCCATCACATCATACGCCAAGGCGAGTTTCTCGGACCGTGCCGCAGGTGATTGCCGCTCCTCGTACGTCCCAGCGCCGGTTCCGCCTTTGCCAGTTACGCCGTGGCGCAGCGATGCCCTCAGGGCTTCATCGAAGAAGTCCTGCTGCTTCCCGCTGCCTTGCTGCCGCTCCACACCCATCGAACGACCCCAGTCGTGCTCCTTGAAAACCGAATTCAGCCCTTCGCCCGGTCGCCCGAGCTACTATGGCCTCTGCTGACTTCTCCCTGCCCATTTGTCGCCGTCGCCGCCGCCATACTCCGGTTTGTCCAGAGAGGCAGAGAGATCTCCCAGAGTAAGGCGTTGCTCCTTCGCTCGGTCGCTGCCGGATTTACCTGCGCGTGTGTCTGTCTGAATATCGGGCGTCCCGGTCCATTGCCCAGTTACCCCACCGCACCGGCCTTATATCCGATTCCTGTTCGTCAGCTCCAAGCTTTGCCTAAGGCTTCCTCCCCACCCCGCCTCGCGGCGACGCAGTTGCCTTTAGCTGGCGGTTCCGTTCAGCCGGCCCGCAGAGGACTCTCACCTCCAACATCAACGCCATGTCTGGCACACAAAAAAGGGCGGCTTCCGATCGGGAAGCCGGCCTTTTTAATTTTCAAAGCTCAAAAAGCTTATTCGGCAGCGGCGCCGCGGGCGTCCTCAACCTTGAACGAAACCTGCTGGCCGCCCGAAATGCCCGACACATGGCCGTTCTTGACGGAAAGATTGAAGGCGACGGCGTCGGGGTAACGACGGCCGGAAATCATCTGGCCGGTCTTCGTGTCCTTGACGTCATACACATAGGTATAACCTTCGTGCGTGAACTGCTGCTTGGCAGCGTCTTCGGCATGGGCCGGAGCATTCACGGCAGCGGCCGCGAACAGGGCGGAAAGGACAAACTTGGACAGCATTCGCATGGGTAAACTCCTTGTGAATGCCGATCAAACACCTCTGGAATATTCTATTTTGTTGGTGCCGATATGGCCCGATCCCCCGAAAGGACAATCGCAAAAAAAGGCCGACCGATTGCGTTTCCCGCAACCGTCCGTCAAGCCTTTGACAAACTGACGATATGTTTGAATTCCGCTTCGGTCAGCGGAGAAACGGACAGGCGCGACTGGCGGATCATCGCCATGTCGGCCAGCGCCGGATCCGCCTTCATGGTCTTCAGCGTCACCGGCTTTGCGAACTTTTCCTTGGGCCCCACATGCACGGCCATCCACTTGCCCGTGTCATCGGTGCTGTCGGGCGCCGCTTCCGCGACGATCTCCATGATCCCTACCGCTTCGATCCCGATATTGCTGTGGTAGAAGATCGACAGATCGCCCTTCCGCATCGCCTTCATATTATTCTGGGCGGCGTAGTTGCGCACGCCGTCCCATTCGGCCTTTCCCTTTTTGACCAGATCGTCATAGGAAAAGACATCGGGTTCGGATTTCATCAGCCAGTAGTTCATGGCTACTCCTTGCATCAGCCGCCAAGGACGATCAAGGATGTGCGCATAGCTGACCGACGCCCCCATGGCGCATCAGGCCAATCATATTGATTTCGGAGAATAAAAGTGTCGCAATCGGTGCTGGACCAAGTGCCTGTCCTGTCCTTGGGCGATATGGCCAAGGCCGACTTCGCCGCCGCTTTCGGCGGTTCCTTCCAGCGTTTCGGCTTCGCCATGGTGAAGGACCATGGCATGGACCAGGCGCTGATCGACAAGGGCTGGACACTCGCCCGTCAGTTTTTCGCGCTGCCCGAGGAGGCAAAGCGCCGCTATGACGCCAAATATAATGGCGGCCAGCGCGGCTACACCGCCTTCGGCGTGGAAATCGCCAAGGGCGCCAGCGAAAACGACCTCAAGGAGTTCTGGCATGTCGGCCGCGACCTTCCCGAAGGCGATCCTCTGGCGGAAACCATGCCGCCCAACGTCTGGCCGAACGAACTGCCCGAATTTCACGAAACCTTCGCTCGCCTCTATGCGGAGTTCGACCGCCTCGGCGCCGAACTCCTCTCCGCCATCGCACTCTATCTGGGCCTTCCGGACCGCTGGTTCGACAAGCCGATCGAAAACGGCAATTCGATCCTGCGCCTGCTCCATTACCCGCCAGTCTCGGCGCAAGCCCCCGGCATCCGTGCCGGCGCGCATGAGGACATCAACCTCATCACCCTGCTGCTGGGCGCGGAGGAAGGCGGCCTGGAACTCAAGGATCGCGACGGCAACTGGCTCCCCGTGGTCCCGCCGCCCGGCGCCCTCGCCATCAATGTGGGCGACATGCTCCAGCGGCTGACCAATTACCGTCTCCCCTCAACCAGCCACCGCGTCGTCAACCCACCGCCGGAACGCCGGGGCTATTCACGCTATTCCATGCCCTTCTTCCTGCATCTGCGCCCTGATTTCCTGATCGACGCGCTGCCGCAATGCGTGGATGCAGACCATCCTCGCCGCGAAGAACCGATCACCGCGCATGACTATCTGACGGAAAGGTTGCGGGAAATCGGCCTGATCAAGGGATAGGGGAGCGCACGAAAGACGCCCGGCCAAGCCGGGCTGGGCTGCTATTTCCGCCCGCGTCCCATGGTAATACCGATCTCTTCGCTCTTCTCGCTCAGTGCGAGCTTGACGATCTTCACCTCGACATGGCTGACCTTGTCATCCTGAAGGAAGATCGTGTCGATGATATGATCCGCTACCGCCTCGATCAGCGTGAAATGCTGCCCTTCGGGCAGGGCGCTGGTCGCGGCATGCTTCAGGTCCATATAGTTTTTGGATCGCGACAAGGGCGTATCCGGCTCATAATGATCCGCGATCTTCAACTTCGCGCGGATCGAGATGCGCAACGGCTGAGGCAGGTGCGTCTCCTCCGAATAGATGCCCGTCAGGACATCCACATCCAGATTATTCACCTCCAACGTCAGAAAATCGTCAAATCCGCTGTTCATAGCTCGCCACATTCGGCCGGTTCCTGCTGCGGGCGTGGCCTGCTGCAGGTGGGGACCAGTTTAGACTTTTATTTTGCGAAGCAGGCGCTAAAGCCCGCCGCTCTCGGCGCGTCCATGCGCCATTGAGAACGGATCGGCAAGACGTGTCTGTGATAGTGCCCCTCAACATCATGGCGCAGGATGCGATCGAGCGGTTGCTCGACGCCGCCTTCGGCCCCGACCGGCACGGCCGTACCGCCTATCTGATTCGCGACGGCATGCCCTGGCTTCCGGAACTGTCCTTCGGGATCGAGGATGAGCGTGGCCAGCTTATCGGATCGCTGCAAAGCTGGCCCGTCGCCCTTACCCATGAGGACGGCAGCCAGACGCCGCTCATCATGGTCGGCCCCGTTGCCGTCGCTCCATCCGCGCAAGGCACCGGCCATGGCCGCGCGATGATGGATGCTGTCGTCACGGCCGCCCGCGCGCAGCGCTGCGCGCCGCTGATGATGATCGGCGATCCCGAATATTATGGCCGGTTCTGGGGTTTTTCGGCGGCAGGCACCAGCGGCTGGGACTGCCCCGGCCCGTTCGAGCCGCGCCGACTGCTGGCTCTCTCCGTCGATGGGGGGAACATCGGCGGCAAAGGAATGCTCAGCCCCCGGATCACCGTCCGGGCCTGAATTTCCCTTTTGCCTTCACGCGCGCTCGCTCCTATCTCGGCCCCATGCCGATGGAGCCGCCCCCCGATCTCGCCAGCCTGTCCCTGCCCGATATTGCGCGCCTGCTCAGCGAGAAGCGCCTACCGCCGGTGGAACAATGGAATCCCGACCATTGCGGCGACAGCGACATGCGCATTGCCCGCGACGGCACCTGGTTCCACCAGGGTTCCCCCATAGGCCGCGAAGCCATGGTGCGCCTCTTCTCCACCATATTGCGCCGCGAATCCGATGGCAGCTACGTCCTCGTCACCCCGGTCGAAAAGCTTTCCATCGAAGTGGAGGATGCCCCCTTCATCGCCGTCGAGCTCAAAACCCAGGGTGAAGGCCGGGCACGCAGCATGGCCTTTCGACTCAACACCGGCGATCTGGTCGCCGCCGGTCCCGACAACCCCCTTATCCTGCGCGAGACGCCGGACGGTCCCCACCCCTATCTCCACGTCCGTGGCGGTCTGGACGCGCTCATCGCGCGCAGCGTCTATTATGAACTGATGAACCTTGCGCTGGACGAAAATGCCGACGCCGTCGGCCTATGGAGCGACGGCGCCTTCTTCGCGCTGGACGGGTCGGCATGACGCTGGCGGAACGGCTGCGCGCCGCCTTGAGGGAAGGCCATGAACGGGAGATCGGCCTGAAGCTGTCCGACACCCGCGATCCGCGCCTCGACAGCGATATCGTGCTGGCGCCTGCCGCCGTCCTGGTCGCGATCACAGACCGTACCGAGCCCGGCCTCATCCTTACCCAGCGCTCGGCGAAATTGCGCCAACATGCCGGGCAGGTCGCCTTCCCCGGCGGCCGCGTCGATGACGATGACTCCGACGAAATCGCCGGCGCACTGCGCGAAGCGCAGGAGGAAATCGGCCTCGCCCCCAATCTGGTCGACATCATCGGCACATCGGACCGCTACCATACCTTCACCGGCTTCGACGTGATCCCGGTGCTGGGCGTGATCCCGCCCGACCTTCCGCTCGTACCCCAGGAAACGGAGGTGGCGGAGTTGTTCGAACTGCCCCTCTCCTTTGCGTTGAA
This sequence comes from Sphingobium sp. EM0848, assembly GCF_013375555.1. NCBI lineage: Bacteria > Pseudomonadati > Pseudomonadota > Alphaproteobacteria > Sphingomonadales > Sphingobiaceae > Sphingobium > Sphingobium sp. EM0848. The sequence goes on along the minus strand of NZ_JABXWB010000001.1, from coordinate 1,030,810 downwards.
CCCCGCCAACCGAATCAGGAAAAAGATAGAATTTCAAGGTATTGAGAGGCAATATTACGAAATCATGTGGGAAGGTCGCCGAATCTGGGGCATTACCGCCGCCATTCTCGCCAATCTTTCGCGAAGGCTGGGCCATGACCACTTTTCTGCCTGACGCCGACTGGCGCCATCGTCCGGGGCTCGACGCTCTGCTCGAAGCGCTGGGCGCAGCGGAAGGCCATGCCCGCTTCGTCGGCGGTGCCGTGCGGGACAGCCTGCTCGGCCTGCCCGTCAGCGACCTCGACATCGCAACCGACTTGACGCCCCAGACGGTTGTCGACCGCCTCAAAGCCGCAGGAATCAAGGCCATCCCCACCGGCATCGACCATGGCACGATCACGGCGGTCATCCATGGCTGGCCGGTCGAGATCACCACCCTGCGCCGCGACGTCAGCACCGACGGCCGCCGCGCCACCATCGCCTATACCGGCGAATGGCGGGAGGACGCGTCCCGACGCGATTTCACCATCAACGCCCTCTATGCCGACCCGATCACCCATGAGATCACGGACTTCTTCGACGGTGTGGCCGATCTGAACGCCCGTCGCGTCCGCTTCATCGGCGATGCCGGCGCCCGCATCGCGGAAGATCATCTCCGCATCCTGCGCTATTTCCGCTTTCTGGCCCGCTTCGGCCATGATGAGCCGGACCCGCAAGCCTATGATGCCTGCCGCGTCGCCGCCAACAGCCTGATGGCACTGTCGCGCGAGCGCATAGCTGACGAACTGCTGAAATTGCTGGCCGTCGCGGCTCCGCTGGCCTCGCTTCGGCTCATGGTCGACGGCGGCATATTGCTGCCGGTCATCCCCGAAATCGATCTGAGCGGCCTCGATCGCCTGTCCACGCTGATTTCCCGCGAAGCCGAATCCGCCACGCCTCCCTCCGCCCTGCGCCGCCTTGCCGCATTGCTGCCACCCGACCCGCGCGCCGCCGACCAGATCGGCGCCCGGCTCAAGCTATCCAACAAGGCGCGCAAGCGGCTGATGACCGGACTCGGAGGTCCGACCACCGGCATTTCCCCTCACGCCCTCGCCTTCGCCATCGGCGTGGAGGGTGGAATCGACCGCATCCTGCTCGATCCCGACGCTCCACTGGACGGGATCGCCATGCTGGAAGATTGGACCCCACCCCGCCTGCCGCTGGGCGGCGGTGCGATCATCGCACAGGGCCTCCAACCCGGCCCCGATGTCGCAAAGGCGCTGGCGCAGGTGCAGGAAATCTGGGTCGCCGAGGGTTTCCCCGACGAAGCCCGCGTCGCCGAGATCGCGGATCAGATCGTCTCGAAATTCCAGCGGGCGCGCCAATAGTCGAAGGCCTCGGCCTCCGTCATGGGCCGGGCGAAATAATAGCCCTGCCCCTGCCAGCAGCCCAGATTCTGGAGCGCATGGGCCAGTTGCTGGGTCTCGATCCCTTCTGCGGTAACGTGCAGGCCCAGCGATTCGGCCAATGACAATATGGCCCGCACCATGATTTCCTTGTCGCGATCCTCCAGCATGGAACTGACGAAACTGCGGTCGATCTTCAAAATGTCGATCGGCAGGCTGTGCAGGCTGGCAAGATTCGAATAGCCCGTACCGAAATCGTCCATGGCGATCGGCATGTGCAGGTCCTTGAGCGCGAAAAGCAGCTTCCGCGCCTTTTCGGGGTCAGCGACAATCGCGCTCTCCGTCAGTTCGGCGGTCAGCCGGTTGCCCGAAATACCCGAATAACGCAGCGCCTCCTCGAACATAGAAGCGACATCGTCGCGCGCCATCTGAATGGGCGACAGGTTCACGTTGACGCCCACCGGCAGCGGCTGGCCGAATTTCGTATCCCATCGGCTCAGCGTCTGCGCCGCCTCATAGGCTGCCCAACGCCCCAATTGCGTGATGAGTCCGCTTTCCTCCGCCACCGCGATGAACTCAACGGGCGATACATGACCCAGTTCCTCGTCATCCCAGCGCGCCAGTGCTTCGAAACCGGTGATCTCACCCGTCTGCAAGTGGATCAGCGGCTGGAAGGCCAGGTTCAATCCACCCTGCGCCAGCGCATCGCGTAACCGGCTTTCCACCGAAAATCGCCGCTGCGCTTCCTTGAGCACGCCGTTACGATAGATTTCGACCTTGCCGCTACGCTTGGCAATCTTCACTGCGGCCTGCGCCTTGCGCACCACATCCTCGGGGTCATCGGACAGGCTGATCGACAGCGCACAGCCGATCGCGCAATCGACGCGAATCTGCAAATCGCTCAACCGAATCGGATAGCTGAGCGCATCCTTGATCCGCTGAACAATCTGAAGAACATCAGATAACCCATTGTTCAAACGCGCAAAAATTGCGAAATCATTGCCACCGATACGCGCCAGCACATCGCCCTGACGCAGGCTGGACTTCAACCGCTTGGCCACAGTGATCAGCAGTTCATCACCCGCCATCGGCCCCAGCGACTCGTTGACCCGGCTGAACCGGCTGAGATCAATGGCGATGATGCCGAACTGGGCATTTTCCGGCCAGGGCATATTGGCCAGCCGGTCTTCAATTTCCTCGCCAAAACCGGTGCGATTGGGCAAGGCGGTCAGGCCGTCTGACAGCAATTCCCGCCGCAGATTCTTTTCGATGGCTCGGTCGCTGGTCCGGTCCAGCGCTGTGAACAGGAACAGATTGGGCTGCCCTTCCGCTTCGGGCAATCGCCCAACGGTGCAGAAGAAAAATTCCGGCCCCAATTTTCCTTCGCGCCGAAGCTCAAAGCTTTCGGGCAAATTTTCCGATTGCGCGCAATGGAGGATGCGCTTGCGCCATTCCGCCGCATGGGGGCTTTGCTTTCCCTCCTCGATGCTCGAAACGAAATGTCGGCCGAACGACGCATTGGTAGCAATGATCGAGAAGACATTGTCTTTATAGGAAAAGACCGCTGCCGCGTGCGGCAATGCAACCAACCAGTCACGTATCGCGACACCGTGCGACAGATGCGCATCGTCAGCCCCGTTAATGAGCCCGATTTTCTCCGTATCGTCTGAACGATTGCGCATCGACATGGATTCCATAAGCCCCGGCGATAGGGCCAATGGGTAAATTTTCGGGAAACAATTTTCCCGATTTCGATACGATGATAGCGAAAAAACCGTCAATCAGAAACGGTTATCGCGCGGAAAACCCGTGGGCGGCATACGGCCCGCCGCACCGCGCGCCACGCGCCATGGCGTCATATCCGTTTCCGTCCGCGTCCGCCCGCTATCGCCACCCATGGCCCAACTCAGCCCATCGGACAGGCGGAAGGCGATCGCATCGGACAAACCGCCGTCGCGATAGCGCTGCATCTGTACACCCTGCCCACGGGCCATGCGCGGCATTTCAGTCAGCGAAAAGACCAGCAATTTGCGGTTTTCCCCAACCACTGCAACGCTGTCCGCCTCCGACGCGATCGGATGCACGACGGAAAGCTTCGCGCCGGTCCGCACATTCACCACCTGCTTGCCCTTGCGCGTTTCGGCGATCACATCGGCCACCGCCGCCACGAAACCACGCCCATCCGAAGCGGCCAGCAACAGCTCGCCACCCGTCCGCGCAGGCATCAGGGCGATGATATTGCCGGTCCCGTCCATATCGACCAGCGACCGCACCGGATCGCCGAAACCGCGACCGCCCGGCAACTTGTCGGCGCCGAGCGTGAAAATACGGCCCGTCTCGGTCGCCAGCAGCAGTTTGTCGGTCGTCTGCGCGTGGAAGGCGATCATCGGACCGTCGCCTTCCTTGAACTTCAGCGTGTCGGCCGAGGCCAGATCGCGATGCCCGCTCATCGCCCTGATCCAGCCACGTTCGGACAGGATCACGGTGATCGGTTCCTTCTCGATCATCGCCTCCAGCGGGATTTCGCGGGCCGGCGCCGCTTCCTCGACCAGGGTGCGCCGCTTACCGAAGTCACTGTCGGGCGAATAGCGCTTGCGCAGGTCAGCCAGGTCTTTCTTCAGCCGTGTCCGCTGCCGCGCCGGGCTTTCGACCAGCTTGGTCAGTTCGTCGCGTTCCTTCAGCAGTTCCGAATGCTCGCGCCGCAGTTCCATTTCCTCCAGCTTGCGCAAGCTGCGCAGCCGCATGTTCAGGATCGCCTCGGCCTGCCGGTCGGTCAGGCCGAACTCGGCCATCATCACCTCTTTCGGTTCATCCTCGGTGCGGATGATCTCGATCACCCGGTCGAGGTTGAGATAGGCGATGATATAGCCGTCGAGCAGTTCCAGCCGCGCAGCGATCTTGTCCAGCCGGTGCTGCGCGCGCTTCACCAACACGTCGATCTGATGCTTCAGCCATTCGATGAGCACAGGCTTAAGGCCCAGCACCCGCGGCGTGCGCGTGGCATCCAGTACGTTGAGGTTCAGCGGGAAACGGTTCTCCAGATCGGTCAGCCGGAACAGGCTGTCCATCAGCACATCCGGGTCCACGGTCCGGGCGCGGGGTTCGATGACGATGCGAATTTGCTCGTCGCTCTCGTCCCGCACATCGGCCAGGATCGGCAGTTTCTTGTCGTTGATCAGGACTGCGATCTGCTCGATCAACTTGGACTTCTGAACCTGGAAGGGGATTTGCGTGACCACTGCGACCCAGGTGCCACGCCCGCCATCCTCCTTGTGCCAGCGCGCGCGGGTTCGAAACGATCCGCGCCCCGTCACATAAGCCTCTGAAATAATGGAGGCACTGTCCACCAGTACGCCACCGGTCGGGAAATCCGGCCCGCGCACGATCTGCATCAGTTCCGCATGTTCGGCATCGGGATTGTCGATCAGCAGGCTGGCCGCATCGATCAGTTCGGAAACATTATGCGGCGGAATGCTGGTCGCCATGCCGACCGCGATGCCGCTGGCGCCATTGGCCAGCAGGTTCGGGAAGAGGCCGGGAAAAACCTCCGGCTCCTGATCTTCGCCATTATAGGTCGGGCGAAACTCGACAGTGCCCTCGTCCAGCCCCGCCATCAGGTCGGCTGCCGCCTGCGTCAGCCGCGCTTCGGTATAGCGCATGGCCGCCGCATTATCGCCGTCGATATTACCGAAATTGCCCTGCCCATCGACCAGCGGCGTGCGCAGCGAGAAGTCCTGCGCCAGGCGCACCATCGCGTCATAGACAGAGGTATCGCCATGCGGGTGATATTTGCCGATGACGTCCCCCACAACGCGGGCACATTTCTTGTAGCCGGTGGTGTTCCGCGCCGGATTGGCGACCAGCACATCAGGCGAAGCCCCGCCCGGCTCCATCCGGAGCAGCCGCATGGCCCAGAGCAGCCGCCGATGCACCGGCTTCAATCCGTCGCGCAGGTCAGGCAGCGACCGCGCGGTAATGGTGGAGAGGGCATAGACGAGATAGCGCTGGGACAGCGCATCGTCGAACGGGTGATCCTTGATAGCGTCGAACGGGTCGCGAAAATCGGTCATCGAGACGGGCATAGCAGCGCCGCGATAAAACGGAAACGAAGTTTCACTCCCTTTTGTTCTCTAAATCGCAGGCTTAGCGCGGCAGAAACCGTGCTTCGGGATCAGCCGCAATCTCCCTGGCAAATTCCGCACTGATCCAGTCGCGAAAAGCCTTCACCTTGGGCGTGTTGCGGGCGTGGGGCGGATAGACCACCCAATAGCTCGCCCGCTCCTGCACATAGGATGACACCGCCTCCACCAGCAGCCCCGCCTCGACCTCCGCCTTCCACATGAAGAGGTTGACGATGGCGACCCCCTGCCCGGCCATGGCCGCGCGCCCCTCCATCACCTGGGAATCAAGCGCAATCCCCGGCGGCAGCGCTTCGTCCTTGCCCTCCACCGCCATCGCCGCGAACCATTCATGCCACCACATATCGTCCGGCGAGAGGCGCGGCATGGCGTGCAGCGCGCAGGCATCGGCAATCGGCCCGTTCTTCGCCAGCCAGCCGGGACTGCACAGAGGCGCCAGCCGGTTATGGGTCAGCAGCTTCGCCTCTACCCCCGGCCATTCACCCTGCCCTCCGCGTATCGCGACATCCACGCCGTCGCGAGCGAAGTCCACCACCCGATCCGTCGCGTCGATCCGTACCGCCAATTCAGGTTGCAACATCTGAAAGGCCCCGATCCGCGGCGCCAGCCAGAGATGCGCGAAACTGTTGGAGCAACTGATCGTCAGTACCGTCGAATGATCCTGCGTCAGGGCGGCGAACCCTTGTCGCATCTGGTCGAAGGCGCGGGTGAGGATGGGGGCGATCTCCCGCCCCTTGTCGGTCAGCGCCACCTTGCGCCCCGCCCGCTGGAACAGGCTGAGGCCCAATCGCTCTTCCAGCAACTTCACCTGATAGCTGACCGCCGCCTGGGTCATTCCCAATTCCTGCGCGGCGGCGGTAAAATTCTCCAGCCGGGCAGCGGCTTCAAACACACGAACGGCGGAAAGCGGCGGAAGCTGGCTCATCCATTTCTGACAAGTCAGCCTTATATATCCCGTCCACCCTTTTGTTGGCGGCCGTTACGGAAATGCGCGATAAAAGGTCCAGCGAAACAAAAGCATTTCGCGATTTCATTCATGGGAAAAAGGATTACATCATGCGCTTGTCGGACGACGCCCGGCTGTGCCCCCACGGCCATGAGAACCACGCTTTGCTGGCGCAGCTTTTCGCGACCATCATGCAGCCCTTCTGCACGCTGCACCGCATCGCCTGGTCGGCGCCATGGAGCGAGAAAGGGCGATGAAAGCCCGCAAAAATCGAGCAGACCATCCGACGGGACTTGCACATTCCGCGTCAGGCTCCACCTTGCACGCGTGCCCGAGTCCTGTCTTTCCGCTGTTCCCGATTTACCCGTTCCGCCGCCCGCGCTGCTGAACGGGGCTGCATTATTCCTCGACTTCGACGGCACGCTCGCCCCGATTGCCGATACGCCCGATGGCGTTGAGGTCGATGATGCGCTGCTGACCCTACTTGCCCGCCTGCGGGATCGGCTGCACGGCCGCCTCGCCATCGTCAGCGGACGTTCGGTGGCGACCCTGCATGATTTCGGCTTCGGCGACTTCCTGCTGGCCGGCACCCATGGGCTGGAGTTCGCCACCCCCGGAGGCATGGTCGACGCCCCCCGCCGCCTGCCCGCCATCAACGAGGCGGAGGCCGCATTCCACAGCTTTGCGTCCGGCAAGCCCGGCCTGCTGGTCGAACGCAAGACGATCAGCGTCGGGCTGCATTTCCGGGGCGCTCCGCAATGGGGTCGGGATGCGGGCATTCTCGCTGAACAGCTGGCGGATCGTCTCGGCCTCGCCCTGCAGCCCGGCAAGATGCTCTACGAACTGCGGCCCGGCGGCGCCGACAAGGGCAGCGCCCTTCGCACCCTGATGCAAAAGCCCCCCATGGCGGGCGGAAAACCGCTTTTCATCGGAGACGATGTGACAGACGAGGAAGGCTTTGCCGCGGCGCGCGAACTGGGCGGGGCGGGCATTCTCGTCGGCGCGCCCAGGCCGACGCTCGCCGCATTCTCCTTGGAACAGGTTGCGGCCGTCAGGCATTATCTTTCCCAAGGGTTCGCTGGCATCGACTGATCCGATGATCCGGCGCCCCTGTCATGCATGAACAAGGGGGTCGGTTCGATAGCCACTCGAAAAAACGACAATTCAGGCAAGGCGGAGCGCACGCTCGACCTCTGGCCCATCGGCAATTGCCAGGCATCCGCGCTGATCGACCGCGCCGGCCGGATGATATGGGCCTGCGTGCCCCGCGTGGACGGAGATCCGGTCTTTTCGGCCCTGCTGGACGACAAGGCATGGGACACGGCGGAGGCGCGCGGCTTCTGGGCGATCGAACTGGAAAACTGCGTAAAGATCGAACAGCATTATATCCGCAATACGCCGATCCTTGTCACCCGCCAGATCGATGCGCAGGGCAATGCGATCGAACTGTATGATTTCTGCCCGCGCCACAAGCATCAGGGTCGCATGTACCGCCCCGTCGCCTTCGCGCGCGTCGTGCGCCCCATGGCGGGCAGCCCGCGCATCCGCGTAAGACTGCGCCCGACGACCAGTTGGCATTCGGAAAAAGTGCCGATCAGCTATGGCTCCAACCATATCCGGCTGGTGCTGTCCTATATGGCGATGCGCGTCTCGACCAATGCGCCCATCGGCCTGATTTCCCAGGAAAGCTGGTTCCGTCTGGAGCATGACATGCATTTCTTCATGGGACCGGATGAAAGCTTTTCCGACGCCTTGCGTCCCGCCGTCGAGCGGATGCTGGACGACACGATCCTGGAATGGCGGATGTGGGTGCGCGGCCTTGCCATCCCGGCCGAATGGCAGGAGGCGGTCATCCGCTCCGCCATCACGCTCAAGCTCTGCCAGCATGAGGAAACCGGCGCGATCGTCGCCGCGCTGACCACCAGCATTCCCGAACATGCGGACAGCGGACGCAACTGGGACTATCGCTACTGCTGGATCAGGGACGCCTATTATACGGTCGAGGCGCTGAACCGGCTCGGCGCGCTCGATGTCCTGGAAAGCTATCTCGTCTATCTGCGCAACATCGTGGACAGCGCGCGTGGCGGGCATATCCAGCCGCTCTACGACGTGCGCGGCAATGCCACGCTGGAGGAACGCGAAGCCGCCTGCCTTCCGGGCTATCGCGGCATGGGGCCGGTGCGCGTGGGCAATGCCGCCTATTCGCAGATCCAGCATGACGCCTATGGCCAGATCGTGCTGTCCTCCGTTCAGGGCTTCATCGATCAGCGGCTGCTGCGCATGGCCGGCATGTCCGATTTCGAAGCGCTGGAGGCCGTCGGCGAACGCGCCTGGCAAGTCTATGACCAGCCCGACGCGGGCCTTTGGGAACTGCGCACCCGCGCCCATGTGCACAGCTATAGCGCGGTCATGTGCTGGGCGGCGTGCGATCGCCTTTCCCATGCCGCCGTCGCGCTGGGCCTCACCGAACGCGAAACCCATTGGCGCGAGCGGGCGGAGGTCATGAAGGCCCGCATCCTGCAATCCGCCTGGCGTTCCGGCAGCAACGCCATCTCCGCCACTTTCGAGGATGATGCCCGCGACGCCTCGCTGCTCCAATTGCTCGACCTCCGCTTCCTGACCGCCGACAATCCCATGTTCGTCGGCACGCTGAAGGCGCTGGAAAAGGATTTGCGGCGCGGCAACGACATGCTTCGCTACAGCACGCCCGATGATTTCGGAGAGCCGGTCACGGCCTTCAACGTCTGCACTTTCTGGCTGGTCGAGGCGCTGCACCGCACCGGCCGCACCGACGAAGCCCGCACCCTGTTCGAGGAGATGCTTTCCCGCCGCACCGCGGCCGGCCTGCTGTCGGAGGATATCGATCCCGTCAGCGGGGAATTATGGGGGAATTATCCCCAAACCTACTCATTGGTCGGCATCATCAACTGCGCCGTGCTCTTGAGCAAACCGTGGAGCGTGATGCGATGAGCCGGCTGATCGTCATTTCCAACCGGGTCAGTCGCCCCGGCAAGAACGGCAATCAGGGCGGCCTCGCGGTTGCCCTGTCCCAGGCCCTGCGCGAAAGCCGTGGCATCTGGGTCGGCTGGTCGGGGGAAATCACCGAGAATTTTACCGGGCAGATCGGTTTTGCGGAGGATGAAGGCGTCAAGACCGCGACCATCGACCTCGAAGAACAGGATGTCGACGAATATTATAACGGCTATGCCAACAAGACGCTCTGGCCGCTGTTCCACTTCCGCATCGACCTGGCGGAATATGAGCGCGATTTCGAAGGCGGCTACAATCGCGTCAATCAGCGTTTCGCGGACACCACCAGCCCCCTGATCGAGCCGGAAGACGTGATCTGGGTACAGGATTATCACATGATCCCGCTGGGCCAGATGCTGCGCGACCGGGGACATGACAACCGCATGGGCTTCTTCCTGCACATTCCCTGGCCGCCCACGCGCCTGTTGGTGTCCCTGCCCCATCATAGCAAGCTGGTGCAGACGATGTTCGCCTATGACGTGGTCGGTTTTCATACCGAAGAATGGCTGGAATCCTTCCGCCATTATGTCGAACGCGAAATGAACGGGTCGGTGAACGGCGATTATGTGACGCTCGGCAACCGGACCATTCAGGCGATTGCTTGCCCGATCGGCATCAACGCGCAGGAATTTGCCCAGGCCGCCGTCAGCGAACCCGCCAGGGACATGACCGAAAAGGTCCGCCGATCCTTGCAGGACCGCGCGATGATCGTGGGCGTCGACCGGCTCGATTACAGCAAGGGGCTGGAGGAGAGGTTCAACGGCTATGCCCGCTTCCTGAAGGACCATCCCGGACAGCATCGCAATGTCGTGCTGACCCAGATCGCCCCGCCCTCCCGCGGGGAGGTGGAAAGCTATCAGCAGATCCGCGCCACGCTGGATGCCATCGCCGGACGGATCAACGGCGAATATAGCGATGTCGACTGGACCCCGATCCGCTATGTCAACCAGGGCTATCCGCGCGACAAGCTGGCGGGCATCTACCGCGCCGCGCGGATCGGGCTGGTGACGCCGCTGCGCGATGGCATGAACCTGGTCGCGAAGGAATATGTCGCCGCGCAGGACCCGGAAAATCCCGGCGTCCTCATCCTGTCGCGTTTCGCGGGCGCGGCGATGCAGCTCAAGGACGCGCTGCTCATCAACCCCTATAGTCCGGAAGAAATGTCCGACGCCATCAACCGCGCCCTGTCCATGCCGCTCGACGAACGCAAGCGCCGCTGGCGCGCAATGATGGACAGCGTGGAGACGCAGGATATCAGCTGGTGGCGGCAAAGCTTCACCGCCCGGCTGATGGCCATCGAACGCAACGGGGAAAAGAAAACGCAAATCGAAACCGCCTGACGGGTCGCTTCCCGAAACCCATCCATTTGCACCCCCGCGCCTTTTGGTCTAAGGGCCAGCCCAAGCAGCCCCGGCACCCGCTGATCCTTCCCGATTCGCGTTTGCCGGGGCACATTCATTATTGGGAAGACAGGAACCGCGCATGGCCCGTCGCCGCCAGATCTACGAAGGCAAGGCAAAGATCCTTTACGAAGGCCCGGAACCGGGCACGATCATCCAATATTTCAAGGATGACGCGACCGCCTTCAACGCCCAGAAAAAGGGCACCATCTCGGGCAAGGGCGTCCTGAACAACCGGATTTCCGAGCATATCTTCACCCTGCTCGGCCAGATTGGCGTTCCCACGCACTTCATCCGCCGCCTCAACATGCGCGAGCAGCTGGTCCGCCAGGTCGAAATCGTGCCGATCGAGGTCGTGGTGCGCAACGTCGCCGCCGGTTCGCTCAGCAAGATGCTGGGGATCGAGGAAGGCACGCAGCTTCCCCGCACGCTGATCGAATATTGCTACAAGGACGACGCGCTGGGCGACCCGCTGGTGTCCGAAGAGCATATCGCCTGCTTCGGCTGGGCCAGCCAGGAAGAGATGCACGACATCGCCGACATGGCGATCCGCATCAACGACTTCATGTGCGGCCTGTTCGCGGGCATCGGCATCCGCCTGATCGACTTCAAGCTGGAGTTCGGCCGCCTGTGGGACGGCGATTACAGCCGCATCATCCTGGCTGACGAAATCAGCCCGGACGGCTGCCGTCTGTGGGACATGGCCACCGGCGAAAAGCTGGACAAGGACCGCTTCCGCCGCGATCTGGGCGGCGAAGTCGAAGCCTATCAGGAAGTGGCGCGGCGTCTGGGCCTGCTGCCCGAAGGCGCGGACACGACCGTCCTCGACCTTGACACCCACCGCAAGAAGCGCGGCAAGGACTGATATAAGGGATGCGCTGCTCAACCGAGCAGCGCACCCGCCATCAGCTTAATCCCCAACAACACCATCAGAACATAGATCAGCGTGTAGAAACGCGCTGCATCCACCCGGCGCACCAGCGCGACCCCCGCAAAGGTCGCGACCACCGCCACCGGCACCAGCATCGCCGTCGCGACCAGGTTTGCGCGCGTGAACTGCCCCAACGCGGCATAGGCCGGCACTTTCATCCAGTTCATCACGGCAAAGGCAATCGCCGTCGTCCCCACCAGAACGTCGCGCGGCAAACGCTTGGGCAGCACCCACATCTGGAATGGCGGCGATCCCGCATGGGCGATCTGGCTGGTGAAGCCGCTTGCCACGCCGAACAACACGCCAACCCAATTGGGCGAACTGGCCGGCAGTACGATCTGCCCACCGCGCTCAACCCAAAGGCGTTGCAGTCCAAAGACCGCCGAAATCAGCCCAAGCACGCCCAGCACCGCGATTTCCGGCACCTGAGCGGCGAAGAAATAACCGATGGCGACGCCCATCGCCATGCCCGGCAGCATCACGGTCAGGACGTGCCGGTCCCAGCTATGCCGAAATGCCCACACGCTCACCACATCCTGCAGGATCAGGATCGGCAGCATGATCGCCGCGCCGCGCACCGGATCAACGCCCAGCGCCATGATCGGCATGGCGAGCGCGCCCACGCCGGCAAAGCCTCCCTTGGCCAGACCGGACAGGATGACGGCCAGAATGGCGCAGGAATAATAGAGATATTCAGGGTTCATAACGCCCGCCTAAAGCATGGGTCACGCAAAGGGGAGCAATTTTGCCGGTCGGCGATGGGAGCGATCAGCGCCGGGTAAAAGCATAATGCCTTGCCTGAGCGCGCGCACGGGACTAGGGGGTGCGCCAAAGGCAAGTTTACGGAGTTTCCTGCCCCATGAAAGCCCGCATCTTCGTCACCCTCAAGGGTGGTGTCCTCGACCCGCAGGGCAAGGCGATCCATCACGCGCTCGACGGCCTTGGCTTCGGCGGCGTCAACGACGTGCGCGCGGGCAAGCTCATTGAGCTGGACCTGGCCGACAGCACCAGCGATGAGGATATTGACGCCATGTGCCGCAAGCTGCTGGCGAACACGGTGATCGAAAACTATCGCATCGAAAAGGTCGCCTGAGCCATGAAGAGCGCCGTCATCGTCTTCCCCGGCAGCAATTGCGACCGCGACCTCGCCGTGGCGTTCGAGGCGGCGACCGGCGCGAAGCCCGCCATGATCTGGCACCGCGACACGGAACTGCCCGACGATATCGACCTGATCGGCGTCCCCGGCGGCTTTTCCTATGGCGACTATCTGCGTTCCGGCGCGATGGCCGCCCGTTCGCCGGTGATGCAGGCCGTCGCGAAGGCAGCCGACAGGGGCGCTTATGTGCTCGGCATCTGCAACGGTTTCCAGGTCCTGACCGAAAGCGGCCTGCTGCCCGGCGCGCTGCTGCGCAATGCTGGCGGACATTTCGTCTGCCGCGACGTCGCGCTGACGGTCGAAAACGCGCAGAGCGCCTTCACCAGCCGCTATGATGCGGGTGAGCCGATCAGCTTCCCCGTGGCGCATCATGACGGCAATTATTTCGCCGACGCCGAAACGCTAGACCGGCTGGAAGGCGAAGGCCGGGTGGCGCTGCGCTATGCGGAAAGCGTCAACGGTTCGGCACGAAACATTGCGGGCATCCTCAATGAGGCTGGCAATGTGCTGGGCATGATGCCGCATCCCGAACGCGTGATCGAAGCGGCCCATGGCGCGACCGACGGCCGCCGGCTGTTCGAAGGACTGGTCGAAGGTCTGATGGCCCGCGCCTGACCCGCCGGATCGCCCGATGAATGCGGGCGACAGAACTGACAGGATTGAGGGTCGGGAACAGCGGTTCCCGACCCTTTCCTTTTGGGAGTAAGGTCAAAGAATGGGAGTGCAGTGCAGCGCTCAGATGTAGGCTATCGGGCAGGTAACGACCAATGCTGGTCATTTATCCGGGAATACGTGATGCTCGGAAGCTGACGCTGACGGAAAATACCTGATTGTTGTGCAGCACTAAAGTTCGTTGGCGCTATACCTTCGTGTGGCTTGTCGGTTACGCAATGTTGTGACGACGAAATCTAGGCATGGTGGGACCGCAATGAAGATAGGCGAAGGCCAACAACAGGGTTGGCATGGAATCGCCATTCGCATGATTGGCCTGCTGGGCGCGCTGCTGATTTTGTATGTCATGGGGAAGCTCGCTCTTGAGTATGCTCCCTCGCTAGGCTTGGTTCCCTGCGAATATCGAGACGGCTTCACCCTGACAGCGCATGGACTGCAAGCGATCCTGCTCGCTATCGGAATATGGCTGCAAGTCCGCCTTTTTCGCCGCCCCAGTTATGCCTCTCTCATTTTAGCAATCCTTGTTCCGCTGACAGCTTGGCTAATCCAACATGTCGCTAATGACCGTGATGCCTTTCGCCAGCAGCAATGCGCTGCACGACCTCTGGCGGCGGCAATGAAAGCATGTGGCGCTAACCCAATCCATTATCGTCGGGAAAAGGATCAATACGGTTATGCCGTGTTGACGGTGACCGCTCCCGGCACCACCGACGAAGCGTGGTCGTGCCTAGGGCGTTGGTCAAATCACAATGGTAAGGTTTCGCTCAAGGTCGATGAAAGCGTTTACCGCGAGCACCGCAAGACACATCAGTGACGCCTGCGTCTGACGGAAACCACATGTTTGTCGGGCATGCTTTTGTGGGCGGACGAGGCGCTGCCATATGTCGTTCTTGTTGACCGGAAAACACTGTCGAATTTCGAAAGTGTCCGACAACCGCGCAGTTGGGGTTTTCCGTCACCATGAAATGGCCGTTAACGCGCTATGCCCCCCGTCAGCGGTCAGTCTCGAATCCACCCAAACCGCCCCGCACGACCAGAACCCATCGCGCAAGCCCCCTGTCCTACCCGCCCCGGTGATAGTCATATTCAAACGCCCTGCCCTGCTGCTTGGTCAGGATCGCGCCGATGATCGCGCCCCCGGCGCGGCGTAGGCGGTCCACGGCGACACGCAGACCGCCATGATGGTTGCGGCCCCATTCGACCACCAGCAGCGTCACCTGCGCCTTCGCGGCCAGCAGGGATGCGTCCGACAGGCCCAGAATGGGCGGCGCGTCGATCAGCACCGTGTCATAACGTTCCCGCACCGTCGCCAGCAGCGAATCCATCGCCGGGGTAACGAGCAACTCGGCCGGATTAGGCGGAATCGCGCCGCAGGGGAGCAGGGCCACGCCCGGCACGCTGCTGTCGACGATCACTTCGTCCATCTTCGCCTGGCCGGTCATCAACTCGCTGATGCCCCGGCTGGGCGAAACGCCGAACAGGCTGTGCTGTTTGGGCCGCCGCATGTCGGCGTCGATCACCAGCACCCGCTTGTCGAGTTTCGCCAGAGCTTCCGCCAACGCATGGAGGGTGGAGGATTTTCCCTCCCCTTCCTGCGCGCTGGTGACAAGGATCGAACGAGGCAGGCCCGCCGCAGACCCCAGCAAAAGAGAGGAGGCCATGGGCGCGAAAATCTCCGCCGCCGGTTTTTCCCCCGCCGGAACCGCGCCCAACAGCGGCAGGTTCACCCGCTCGGCCAGCGTATCCGCCGACGTCACCGCGTCGTCGAAGATATGCCGCCCCGCCACTGCCATCAGCCCCGACACCAACCCACCCAGCGAAGCCAGCAACATGGTGACGCCGATATTGGGTGAGGTCGGCCGCGAAGGCACCGCCGCCCGGTCGAGCGGCTGGATACGCCCGGCCTGAAAACCGGCCTGGGACGCCATGTCGCGATAACGTTGCAGCAGGCTGTCATGCAGCAGGCGGTAGGTATCGACCTGCCGCTCCAGGATGCTCATCTGCACACCGCGCCCGCGTTCGGTCTGGGCCTGTCGCTCCACCTTGGCGATTTCGGACTGGATCTGCTTCTCGCCATGGACGGCGACGTCATATTGTTCCTTGAGCGAGGCGCGGATCGTGCCCGCCATCGCTTCAGCCTGATCGTCCAGCGCCGCCAGCCGGGCGCGGGCTTCGCGCATTTCGGGATGGGCATCCTTCCGGAACTGCCGTTCCTGCACCAGTTGCGCCCGCGCCTGCGCCCGGTCCGTCATGATCTGCTGCATTGCGCCGTTGTTCAGCACTTCCGGCAGGGTCTCGACGCTGGACATGCGCGCGCTTTCCCAGCGTTTTTGCGCGGCGATCCGATCCGCCGTCGCCTGAGCCCGGAAAGCATTGAGCTGGGCCAGGCGGGTCGCGGTACTCCCCTCGGACGGCGCGTCAGCGCCTTCACCCTGCTTCGTTTCGGAGGGGACCATCGCCCCGGCATTGGCCGCATAAACGGCCAGATCGCGTTCCGCCCGCTCCAGATCCTTGCGCGCGCCGTCCAACTCTCCCAGCAGGAACCGCCGCGCCTGCACCCCGGATTCGAAGCCCCGCTTCAGATCAGCACGGATCAGGCTGTCGGCATAGCTGTTGGCCACCCGCGCCGAAAGCACCGGATTGGCGCTGGTAAAGCCTATGCGGATGACCCGCGACTTGCCGGGCAGTTCGACTTTCAGATTGTCGCGCAGCAGGCCGACGACCTTCTCCGTTTCGACCTGTCGCTGGCTGAGCGAGCCGGAGCCACGATCGGGCCGCCGAACATTCATGCCGTCGAAGAAGGTCCGGCTGCCGACCAGCGCCAGTTCGCGCGCCACATCCTCTGCCAGGGCGCGGCTGCGCAGCACTTCCAACTCCGTCTGCATCAGCGCTTCATTGTCGGTCGGCGTGAGTTGCCTTTGCGCGGTGGCGGCTCCGGCGGCGCCGGCGGGCACATCCTCCACCTCGACCGAGGCGGTCGCCTGATAATCCGGGGTCGAAAGCAGGATGAACACCACCCCCGCCAGCACGCAAAGCGCCATGGTGGCGAACAGGATGATGCGATGCCGCCGTATCGCCACCCATGCCGCGCTGGCCCCCGCGGCAAAACGCGCGGCGCGTCCTTCCATCGTCATGGCGGCGCTGTCGGCGTCGATCAGGAGGCCCGGACCCGCCATCAACGTCCTCCGTCCAGCGCGATGAAGCCCACGCCCACCGCCGGGACCGCCAGCAGCGCCCCGCCCAATATCGCCTTCGCCCGCGACAGGCCGACGATGACAGTGTCGCCGGGCAGGATTTCAGGATCAGGGGCCTCCCCCTTGCGGATGGCGGAAAGGTCGAACATCGCCGCCTTGCGCTGGCCGTCCGCCTGCCGCACCACGACGATCTGGCCCAGGCTGGCGAGCCGCGACGGTCCCTTGGCGAGAGCGACGGCCTGAAGCAGCCCCATGCGTCCGTCGATGGGGAAGAGGCCCGGTTCGCGGACTTCGCCGTCCACGGTGATGCGGCGGCCGGCCGCCTTCTTCACGAACACCGTCACCTGCGGCGAAACGAGATAGCGCTCCCCCAATCGCCCGGCGATGACGTCCGACGCCTCGCTCGCGGAAAGCCCGGCGACCGACACGTCCCCGATCAGCGGCATGCGGACCATGCCCGCCGCCGTCACCTGCGCATCCTCCAGCGACAGGTCTGGCTCGTGATAAATCTGGATGCGCAGCACATCGTCGGAAGAGATATGGTAATCCACGCCAACGGCCGGGGCTGGCGGGATGGCGGCATAGGCCGCCTCCCCCTTCGGCGCATCCTCCACGGTCGAACAGGCACCGAGCAGCGCGCAGGCCATTATCGCGGCCAACGTCTGGCACTTGCTGTCAATCGGCCGGTTCATGCCGTTAAAATCCCCGCATTTTTCAGACGGCACGCAAAAAGCCTGCCGTTCGGGCCGGGGTTAACGGCGTGAACAGGTGATGGCAACCTGTAGGGCACGGGCGTGCCCCATCACCTGACCCATCACAGGACCCGTCACAGGGCGATGCGGGCCCGATCCGGGACGATACGACGCGGCTGGTCCGGCCAGACGCCCCTGGTATCGTAGACCGCCTTGCCGAAACGCTCGTCCACCGGAACCGATTTGAACATGTCATGATCGACAAGAATGACGAACACGCCACATTGTTCCAGAGCCGTATCGAGATCGATCAGTTCCGCGCCGGTTCCCGCAAACTCCATCGGCAGGTCATGGGCATAGGGTTCGACCAGCCTGACCCGGCGGCCATAACGCCGGGCGAGGCGGGCGGCGACCTTGACGGCGGGGCTTTCGCGGAAGTCGTCGATATTCGCCTTGAAGGCTAGGCCGAGGCAGGCGATGTCCTCGCCCGGAAATTCGTCGATCAGGTCGGAGGCCTTGGCGACGACATGATCGGTCTTGCCGTCATTGACTTCGCGGGCGGTGCGGATGAGACGGCTGTTTTCCGGATCGCCATGGACGATGAACCAGGGATCGACCGCGATGCAATGGCCGCCGACGCCGGGACCGGGCTGCAGGATATTCACGCGCGGATGGCGGTTGGCGAGGCGGATGACCTCCCAGACGTCGATGTCCATCCGCTCGGCAATGACGGACAGTTCGTTGGCGAAGGCGATGTTGACGTCCCGGAAGCTGTTTTCGACCAGCTTCACCATTTCCGCCGCGCGGGCGCTGGTGGTGATGCAGGCGCCGCGCACGAACTGGCGGTAAAAGCCCAGCGCCTTGCGGGCGCAGCGCGGCGTGATGCCACCGATGCAGCGGTCATTGTCGATCAGTTCGACCAGAATGCGGCCGGGAAGGACGCGTTCCGGGCAATAGGCGATGGCGATATCGCCCACGCAGCCTTGGCCCGGCATTTTGAGGTCCGGGCGAAGCTGCGCGAAGAGGTCGCGCATCGCTTCGGTGGTTCCGACCGGAGAGGTGGATTCAAGGATCACCGTGTCGCCGGCCTTCAGGACGTCCGCGACGGTGCGGGCGGCTTTCAGGACATGCCCGATGTCGGGCGCGCGATCCTCCGCAACCGGGGTCGGGACGGCGATAATGAACATGTCGCTCGGTTCAACCTGTAGGCTGGCGCGCAGATTGCCGCGTGAAACCACGCCTTGCACCAGGCCGTCGAGATCGACTTCCTCGATATGGACGCGGCCTGAATTGACCGTTTCCACCACATGAGCACTGACGTCGACGCCCACCACCTGCGCCCCGCCTCGGGCGATGAGCGCGGCGGTCGGCAGGCCGATATAGCCAAGGCCGATGACGGAAACCTTCTGCTGGAGCTTGTCGAGGGGCATGGGATATCCTGGAAAGTCGGTGATTTCGGTCAGTTTCTGACCGGAAATGCTGAAAATTTCGGTAACGGGAGGATTCAGGCGGCCTCGTCCCAATCCTTTTGCGCCGTCGCACTGGCGGCGATGACATCCGCGATCCGTTCCGAAGCACGACCGTCACCAAAGGGGTTATGGGCGCGGGACATGGCGGTGTAGGCGGCCTCATCGTCCAGCAACTCGAACACGGAGCGCACAATGGCGGTGCGGTCGGTGCCGACCAGCCTTGCCGTTCCCGCCTCCACGCCTTCGGGCCGCTCGGTGGTCTCGCGCATGACAAGGACCGGCTTGCCGAGCGAGGGCGCTTCCTCCTGCACGCCGCCGCTGTCGGTAAGGACGAGGTGGCAGAGATCGAGCAGGCGAACGAAATGGGGATAGTCCAGCGGCTCGATCATCGCGACATTGTGCTTGTCCGCCAGCACCGCGTCCATCACCGGGCGGACATTGGGATTGGGGTGAACCGGGAAGATCACCGCCACGTCCGGGCGGGTCGCGATCTCGGCTATGGCGCGGGCGATGGCTTCCATGCCGCCGCCGAAATTCTCGCGGCGGTGGCTGGTGACGGCGACGATGCGCTTGCCCTCGAAGCGCCGGGCGAGATCGTCAAGACCGGCGGCAAGAGCAGGCTCAGCCAGCACGCGCTGCCGCGTCGCCAACAGGGCGTCGATGACCGTGTTGCCGGTGACGTGAATGCTCGCGGGCGCGCGATTTTCAGCCAGCAAGGCATTGGCAGCGCCCTCGGTCGGGGCGAAGTTCATGTCCGCGATGCAGGCAACGACGCGGCGGTTCACTTCTTCGGGCCAGGGATGGTGAATGTCGCCGCTGCGCAGGCCCGCCTCGACATGCGCCACCGGAATCTTGCGGTAATAGGCGGCGAGGCTGGCGACCATAGTGGTCAGCGTGTCGCCATGCACGACCACGCGGTCAGGCTTTTCCGTGTCGAAGGCATGACCCAGTTCGACGATGAGCTTCGCGGTCAGGCCGTCCAGCGTCTGGTTGGGCGTCATCACGTCCAGGTCGATGTCGGGCGCGATCCCGGCAATCTCCAGCACTTGATCCAGCAGACCGCGATGCTGCGCGGTCACGATCACGCGGGTTTCCACATTCCCCCGCGCCCGCAGCGCATGGATCACGGGAAACAGCTTGATCGCCTCCGGGCGCGTCCCGAACACCAGAGCAACCTTCATCATTTCCCCTTCGCAAGCCGCTATAATGGGTAAGTGCCTGACAGAAAATGGTAACCATCCTCTGAACAGGGCTACTCCAGACGCGTGCTTTCGCAGGCGCAGCGACCTGTGCTAGAGGCCGCGCACCATCTTCCCCAACAAAGGGCTGAGTTACTTTATGAAGATCACGATGATCGGCACGGGCTATGTCGGGCTGGTGTCAGGCGCCTGCTTTGCCGATTTCGGGCATGACGTGGTGTGCGTGGACAAGGATGCGGGCAAGATCGCCGCGATCGAATCCGGGCGGATGCCGATCTTTGAACCCGGCCTCGACCATCTCGTCGGCAGCAACGCCTCGGCCGGACGGCTGACCTTCACCACCGATCTGGCGCAGGGCGTGAAGGGCGCGGATGCGATCTTCATCGCCGTCGGCACACCGTCGCGCCGGGGCGACGGCCATGCGGACCTGAGCTATGTCTATGCCGCCGCGAAGGAAATCGCGGAATCGCTGGACGGGCCGACCGTGATCGTCACCAAGTCCACCGTGCCGGTCGGCACCGGCGATGAAGTGGAGCGCATCGTCAGGGAAGTCCGCCCCGATCTTGACATAGAGGTCGTGTCCAATCCCGAATTCCTGCGCGAAGGCGCGGCCATCGGCGATTTCAAGCGTCCCGACCGCGTCGTCGTCGGCACCACCGGCAGCGAGCGCGCCATTGCCGTGATGACGCAGATCTACCGCCCGCTGAACCTCAATCAGGCGCCGCTGATGTTCACCGGGCGACGCACGGCGGAACTGATCAAATATGCCGCCAACGCCTTCCTGGCGACCAAGATCACCTTCATCAACGAAATGGCGGACCTGTGCGAAGCCGTCGGCGCCGAAGTGCAGGACGTGTCGCGCGGCATCGGCCTCGACAACCGCATCGGGTCGAAATTCCTGCATGCCGGGCCGGGCTATGGCGGCTCCTGCTTCCCCAAGGACACGCTCGCGCTGGTCAAGACCGGGCAGGATTATGAAGCCCCGATCCGCATCGTCGAGACGGTGGTGCAGGTGAACGACCTGCGCAAGCGGGCCATGGGACGCAAGATCGTGAAGGCGCTGGGCGGCGACGCGCGGGGCCGGACGGTCGCGCTTCTGGGTCTGACCTTCAAGCCTAACACCGACGACATGCGCGACGCGCCGAGCCTTGCCATCGTCCAGGCGCTGGAGGATGCGGGCGCGAAGATCGTCGCCTATGACCCGGAGGGGATGGAGGTCGCCGCGCCGATGATGGCGGGCGTGACCATGGCGAAGGATGCCTATTCGGCTGCCGAGGGCGCCGACGCGCTGGTGTTGGTGACGGAATGGGATGCGTTCCGGGCGCTGGACCTGAAGCGCTTGGCTGCTTCCATGAACAAGCCCGTACTGGTCGACCTGCGCAACATCTATCCGCGGGCGGAGGTCGAAGCGGCGGGTTTTTCGCTCACCCGCATCGGCAGCGCGGGCATCGAGGCCTGATGCTGTTGAAACCATTGGAAGGGCGCGCCGAACGCGCCCTTCCCCGGCTGCATCATTGGATAATTGCGGCTGTCGCTCTGTTCGCGCTGACGCAAGTCGTGCCTGTTATCGCGGGATTGACCTGATCACGCCTTCAGCTTCCATCCACGCTTGAGCAACGTATAGCATAGCAGGCCAAGGGCGATATTCAGCCCCAGCAGCACAAGGCTGCCCACCACGACATCGCCGTCAGCCGCCGCGACGAAGCCGTAGCGGAAGCCCGAAATAGCGTAGAAGAAGGGGTTGGCGTGGCTGATCGCGCGGAACACGGGCGCGAGCCGGTCGATGGAATAGAAGGTCCCCGACAGCAAGGTCATCGGCCCGATCACGAAATTGGTGATGGCGGCGGCATGGTCGAACTTTTCCGCCCAGATGGAGGTCAGCACGCCGATAAAGGCCGTCAGCCCCGCGCCCATCAGCCCGAACCACAGGATCGCCCAGGGATGCGCCGGGGTCACATGCACGCCCGGCCACAACGCCATCGCACCCCACAATGCCAGCCCGACGCAGAAAGCGCGCGTGACTGCCGCGCCGACCAGCGCCAGCAGCAATTCGCTGACCGACAGCGGCGGCATCAGATAATCGATCAGCGTCCCCTGCATCTTGCCCGCGAGCAGAGAGAAGCTGCTGTTCGCAAAGGCATTGTTCATCATGCCCATGATCATCAGGCCCGGCGCGATGAAATCGGCGAAGGGCACGCCCAGCACCCGCTTGTTCGCGCCACCCAGAGCGAGGGTGAAAATCACCAGGAACATCAGAGTCGTGACAGCAGGCGCCCAGATGGTCTGGAGTTGCACCTTCATGAAACGGCGCACCTCTTTACGGTACAGCGCGCGAGTCCCGGCCCAGTTCACATTGCGGATGACCAGCTCGCCCGGCTCATGGAAAAGCGGCTGCTGCGAGGCGGAGCCCACATTGGCAGATTGGGCAATTTTGGACTGGTTGTTCATGGACAGATCGACTATCGGCTCATCTGATGTGCCGCAAGGGCGTTGTGCGCAGATTTGAACCTGCGCAGGCGCCCCCCATATAGGGCGCGAATGCTAAGATTTTGAGGAGTCATTCATTGTCCTGGACCGACGAGCGTATCGACCAGCTCAAGGCAATGTGGGAAAAGGGCCTGACCGCCAGCCAGATCGCGGACGAACTGGGTGGAGTCAGCCGTAATGCGGTTATCGGCAAGGCACATCGCCTGGGCCTGCAATCGCGTCCTTCCCCGGTAAAAGCCAACGAAGTGCCCAAGAAGGTCGCACCGCCCGTGCGCAAGCCCGCGCCCGAAATGGAAGCGCCCAAGCCGGCCGCGCCGGTGCATCACGCCGCGCCCCCTCCGGTTCGCCCCACGCCCCCCGTCGCGCCCGCGCCGGCTCCGGTAGCGGCCGCCCCGGAAACCGAAGCACCCAAGCCGCAGCCGCGCATCATCTCCGTCGGGCCCGGCGGCTTCCTGCGCCAGGGTCCCGGCGACCAGCAGGCGCCAATCCCGCCTGCGCCGCCGCGCCGTCTGGTGCCCGCCAAGCCCAGCCCGGAAATCGCCGGCAAGACGACCCTGCTGGACCTGACCGAGCGCATCTGCAAATGGCCGATGGGCCATCCGGGCGAGCCGGACTTCCATTTCTGCGGTGAAGCGGTGAACCCCGGCTTCCCCTATTGCGTCGAACATTGCGGCCGCGCCTATCAGGCACAGCTTCCGCGCGGCACCCGCCGCCCGCCGCCGCCGCTGCCCTTTGGCGGGCCGCGCGTTCGCTGACCATCGAAAATGGCAAAGGGCCGCCCCATCAGGAGCGGCCCTTTTTCATGGCCGAAGGCCTGAAGGCCGGGCGAAACCGCTCTGAAACGCGCCATGCGATCCCCTGCCCTGATGATCCCCCGCTTGCACCCGGCGCGCTCTCCCTTATAGCTTGTCGCCATGTCCGAAGACCTGTTCGCCGCCAACACCTCCGCCGCGCCGCAATATGATGCCTCCACCATCGAGGTGCTGGAAGGCCTGGAGCCGGTGCGCCGCCGCCCCGGCATGTATATCGGCGGCACCGATGAACGGGCGCTGCACCATCTCGCCTCCGAAGTGCTGGACAACAGCATGGACGAGGCGGTCGCCGGTCACGCCACCCGGATCGAGGTGACGCTGGAGGCTGGCAACAGGCTCACCATCACGGACAATGGCCGCGGCATTCCGGTCGATCCGCACCCGAAATTCCCCGGCAAGTCAGCGCTGGAGGTGATCCTCACCACGCTCCATTCGGGCGGCAAGTTCGAGGGCAAGGCCTATGCCACCTCGGGCGGCCTGCATGGCGTGGGCATCAGCGTGGTGAACGCGCTGTCGATCGTCACCGTGGTGGAGGTTGCGCGCAACAAGGAACTGTTCCGCCAGAGCTTCGCCCAGGGCCTGCCGACCAGCGAGTTGGAGAAGGTCGGCGCGGCGCCCAATCGGCGTGGCACCTCGGTCAGTTTCATCCCCGACCATGAGATTTTCGGGGAGCAGAAGTTCAAGCCCTCCCGCCTTTACCGGCTGGCACGGTCGAAAGCCTATCTGTTCGCTGGCGTTGAAATCCGCTGGAAATGCGCGCCGGAACTCATCACCGACGATACCCCGCCCGAGGCGGTGTTCCAGTTTCCCGGCGGTCTGGCCGATCACCTGAAGGAACAGGTCGGCGACCGCGAATGCGCGACCAGCGCCTTTTTCTCCGGCAGTCAGGATTTTCCGGACTCCGCGGGCCGGGTCGAATGGGCGGTCGCCTGGCCGCTCTGGTCGGATGGGTCCTACTCCTGGTATTGCAACACCATCCCGACCCCCGATGGCGGCACCCATGAAACCGGCCTGCGCGCGGCTCTCGTGAAGGGCATACGCGCCTTTGGTGATCTGGTTGGGCAGAAGAAGGCGAAGGACATCACCGCCGACGACATCGTGACCTCTTCGGAGATCATGCTGTCGGTCTTCGTCCGCGACCCGCAGTTCCAGAGCCAGACCAAGGACCGGCTCACCAGCCCCGAAGCCGCGCGACTGGTCGAGAACGCCGTGCGCGACCATTTCGATCATTATCTGTCGGACCATATGGAGCGCGGCAAGGCGCTGCTCGCCTATGTGCTCGACCGGATGGACGAGCGGCTGAAGCGCAAGCAGGAGAAGGAGGTCAAGCGCAAGACCGCCACCAGCGCGCGCAAGCTGCGCCTGCCCGGCAAGCTGACCGACTGTTCGAACGACGACCCAGAGGGCGCGGAAATCTTCCTGGTGGAAGGCGACTCCGCAGGCGGCTCCGCCAAGCAGGCGCGCGACCGCAAGACGCAGGCGATCCTGCCCCTGCGCGGCAAGATCCTGAACGTGGCATCGGCCAACACCGCCAAGATCCTCGCCAATCAGGAGATTGCCGACATGATCCTGGCGCTGGGCTGCGGCACGCGCAAGGACTGCAATCCCGATAACCTGCGCTACGAACGCATCGTCATCATGACCGACGCGGACGTGGACGGCGCGCATATCGCGACGTTGCTGATGACCTTCTTCTTCCAGGAGATGTCGGAACTGGTGCGGCGGGGCCATCTCTATCTGGCGCAACCGCCGCTCTATCGGCTCGTCGCGGGAGGCAAGAGCCTCTATGCCAAGGACGATGCGCATCGCGAGCAGATTCTGCGCAAGGAGTTCAAGGGCAAGAAGGTCGAGGTCAGCCGCTTCAAGGGGCTGGGCGAGATGAATCCGGGCCAGTTGCGCGAAACGACCATGGACCCGAAAACCCGCAGTCTGATCCGCGTGACCCTGCCCGATGATGTCGAGGACCGGCAGCAGGTGCGCGAACTGGTCGATCGACTGATGGGCACCAACCCGGCGCATCGCTTTGCCTTCATTCAGGAAAATGCCGCGAACGTCGATGAAGAAACCATCGACGCCTGACCTCTTTCGCAATTCATACCTACCGCCGCGTTAACCAGCACGGCGCACCGGATGTTCAATCTTTGGCGCGATACGGGCAAGCATGTCAGGCTTCGCCCCGCTCCTTCGTCTTGCCGCTTATCGCGCCGCGCCTGCCCTGCTCGCCATGGCTGGCGGCGGCCATGCCATGGCGGAAACGGCCTACGCGCCCGTCGATCGCATTTCCGCCAATCTGCTGGCCGGCGGCATGAGCCGTCTGGCGGCGATCAGCGCGCAGCAGGGCGGAAACATGCAGCCCAACTGGGTAATGCAGCCCGCCGCACCGGATGCCATCGTCAACGACCGGCGGTTCAGCGACGTCTTCGGCAAGCTCCCAGGCTGGCAGTTGCAGGGCGTCCAACTCTCCATAACCAGCTACCGCCAGCCGGAACTGGTGCCGGGCTTCATGCGCGATTTCCTGTCCGCCCCCACGGCGACGGCGATCCCGCAGGCCAACAGCTTCGTCATGCCGGCCCGCCCAATTCCCGCGCTCTCGGGCCAGCCCCTGCCGCGTAACGGTCAGCCCGATGTGTTCGGCTCGGTAGCCATGCCGATTTCCCACAGCCTGCTGGATCGCAAATGGGCCTCCGTTTCGACGGCGCTGCCCGGCAAGGGTGTCTGGAGCGCTATCGTCACCGCCGCTCGCGGTTCATCGGGTCAGCAACAGGTCGAGATGATCAACAGTTGGGTCAACCGGCGCCTGCGCTTCGTCGATGACCGGGCGGGCGGCGACGATTGGGCTTCCGCTGCACGGACGCTGCAAAGCGGCACGGGCGATTGCGAGGATTATGCCATCGCCAAGATGACGCTGCTGGAGGCGGCGGGCTTCGACCGGCACGCCATGTTCCTGGTCATCGCCCGCGATCTGGCGCGGCGCGCGGATCATGCCGTGCTGGCGGTGCGGATCGGCGAAGAGCTGATGATCCTCGACAATATGACCGACCGGGTTCTGCCTTCCTCCAGCGTCAGCGACTATCGGCCGATCATGAGCTTCAATGCCTTTGGCCGCTGGACCCATGGTTATCGGGTCACAACGCCACAGCCCGTACAGTTCGCGGCCCGCTGACGCTTATCGTTCGCGGAGCGCCTCTGTCCGCGCCTTCATGATCGGCTTCAGGAGATAGGCCAGCACGGACTTGCGCCCCGTCAGGATTTCCACGTCGCACACCATGCCCGGCGTGATGGGCAGCTTGTGCGCACCCGAACCGAGCCAGGCACGATCCGTCTCCACCACCACGGTAAAATAGGCCTCCCGCGTCGCTTCATCATAGACGCTGTCGGCCGAAACCTGCTGCACGGTCCCGGTCAGGCCGCCATAGATGGAGAAATCATAGGCCGTCACCTTCACCACCGCGCGGTCGCCGGTCTTGATGAAGGCGATGTCATTGGGCTTCACCCGCGCCTCGACCAGCAGTTTCTCGCCCACGGGAACGACCTGCATGATCTTCTGTCCGGGACTGACATAGCCGCCGATGGTCGTGACCTGCACATCATTCACCACACCGTCGACGGGCGAGCGGATCTCCGCCCGCTGCGCCCGTCCTTTTGCGCCCCGAAGAGACTCGCTGTTAACGGCAATCTTGGCTTCCAACTGGCTGCGTTCGTTCAGCGCATCCTGCCGGAACTGGTAATTCGCCTCGGACAATTGCGCCTGCGCCTCGCGGATCGCCGCGGAGGCCCGCGACGCCTGCTGCTGCGCCGCGTTCAGCCGTCCCTGCGCATCCACAAGTTCGCGCCGGGCATCGAGCAATTCGGTCTGCGGGACGATCGACTTGGCGGCCAGCGGTTCCAGCATCTCCACCCGCTTGCGCGCAAGGCTGACGCTGCCGCCCAGGCTGTCGATGGTCGCCTGCGCCTCGCCCAGTTCGCGGCGGCGCTGGTCGACTTGTGCGGCGAGCGCATCCTGCTTGCTGCGCAGCGCTGACTCGCGCACCTGCGCCAACGCCTGCTCCTGCTGACATTCGGGCGCGATCCGGCCATCGGCCCCCGCCGCGCAGATCGCGCCCGCGCCGGTGCCTTCCTTCTCCAGCCGGCCAGCCCGCGCCGTCAACGAACGCGTCTCCGCCTGAAGCTGCCCCAGTTCCGACGCCATGATGGCGTCGTCCAGCCGCACCAGCAATTGCCCCTTGCTCACCTTCTGCCCCGACCGGACGAGGATTTCCTCGATGGTGGTCGGCTCCGCGCTCTGGATGACCTGCGCCTTGCTGGACGGGATCACCTTGCCCTGCCCATGCGTCACTTCATCCACCGGCGCCAGGCTGGCCCACATCAGGAAAACCAGCATGCCGCCGCCGCTGTAGAGGATCACCTGCTTGTTGCCCGGTTGCCCCCGCAGCCAGCCTATCCAGCGCGAAATCATGGTTGCACCCCTTGAATATGATGGTCGTCGGCCGCCAGCGTCACCGGCGCGGCCTTCTGCTGGCGCGCAAGCATCTCGCTGAGCGCGCCGCCGCTTTGTGCGGGATCGGGAATGGAGAGCTTCCACCCCTTGGTCGGGTCCATGCGGCCCCCGACATCATTGGTCGCCCGCCTTTCCGGCAGAGCCGCTACCGGCGGATAGTCGACGACCGGCTCTGGCACGGCGGCGAAGCGCGATGCGTCGAAGGCCGGAATATGTTCACCACCCGCATAGCGCCCGGTGAACGCGCCCGGCAGACCCCAGCCGCCCGGCCAGCGATAGAAGATATGCGCGCCGATCTGGGCCAGTTTCGCCAGATGCGGCGCCCAGCGCGGGAAGACATAATCGGCATGATAATGGGTCGCGGTGCCGACATCCCTTTCGACCCGGCCATTGAGCGCATCGGCGGCGATCCGCTTCGCCCGGTTCCACAGGTCCGGCAACGGATGGCGCGCGAGCGAACCGTCGCAGACGAAGCTGAACTGGCACACCGACGCATCGAAGCGCTGATAGACGACGCCGCAGACCGTCTTGGCAAAGGCGGGATGGCGCACCCGGTTCAGCACCACCTGCGCGACGGCGCGCTGGCCGCTTTCGGGTTCACGGGCGGCTTCATAATAAACGGCCTGCGTCAGGCACTGGAGCGCGCGGTCATGATCCTCACCCGCCGTCGCCAGGGCGCGGAAAGGCTTGGCCGCGCTGATAGTGCCACCGGCAAAGCCGAGGCGCTGATTTTGTTCCCGCGCCCTATCTCCTTCCACGGCGCCCCCTTCCGCGGCAGGATCGGCCTGTTCCGTCATGGCCACCAGCGCCAGATATTGGCGCGGAATCGGCGAAGCGGCCTCCACGATCCTTGCCTTCATGGCCGGACGCGGCGGCTCATGATGCCAGAGCACCGCCGTCGCGACCGCCAGCGCCACCGGCGCGGCAATGCCGACGCTGCGAACCAGCGCGCTCATTGCCCTGCTCCACGCTGAAGCTGGCCGATGATCTCGTCGCGCGGGCCATCGGCCAGCACCACGCCCTGATCGATCACGATCAGCCGGTCCACGATACGTAGCAGCGCATGGCGGTGGGTCGACACGATCAGCGTCTGCTGCGGCTCCAGCGCCTTTTCCAGATGATCGATGAACAGATTTTCGGTCTGATTGTCCATCGCGCCGGTCGGCTCATCGAGGAAGAGCAGCTTCGCTGGCTCCACCAGCGCCCGCGCCAGCACCAGGAAACTCCTCTGCCCGCCCGACAGACGGTTGCCGCGCTCACCGATATGCAGGTCGAACCCCGCCGCATCGCGCCCGAAGAAACGCGACGCCCCCGAACGCTCCAACGCCTCCAGCAACTTCTCGTCATCCGCCTCGCGAGCGCCGAGCAGCAGGTTCTCACGCACCGATCCGCTGAACAGTTCGGCATCCTGCCCGACATAACGGAAGGCGGAACGCAGCTCATGCGGATGATATTGGCGGCTGTCGACATCGTCGATGGTCATGGCGCCGCCCGTCGAGGGATAGAGACCGCAGATGACCCGGCCCAGCGTCGACTTGCCCGAAGCGACGCGCCCGATCAGGCCGATGCGCTCGCCCGGTTCGACCCGCAGGTCGATGCCGCGCAGGCTGGGCTGGCTGGCGCCGGGATAGGCGAATTCCAGCCCCTGCATGACGATGGCGCCCTTGCGGACTCGGGGGATGATCCCCCGCGCGCCGTCCAGCCGCTCGTCGGGCTGGTCGATCAACGTCTGGAGGCTGTCCAGCGTCGTCATCGCCTGCCGCGCCCGCACGATCACGAAGGCCAGTTGCCCAACCGGCGCCAGCGAACGTCCGGCCAGCATGACGATGGCGATGATCGCACCCATCGAAATGTCGCCCGCCGCGAACATGTAGAAGCCGCCGATCACCAGCGCGATGCTCGTCACCTGCTGGCACAAGGCGGCCAAGGTGACGCTCTTCGAAGAGAGCCGCCGCAGCTTTTCCTGCGTCGCCGCGCTCATCCGCGCATAGCGGCGCCAACGGTCCAGCATCCGCCCTTCGGCGCGGCAGGCCTTCAGCGTCTCGATGCCGCCGATCGCTTCGACCAGAGCCGAGCTTTGCAGGCTGGAGTCCGCCTGCGCATCGCGTGACAGCCGGGCCATCGACCGTTGCAGGAAAAATCCCGCGCTCGCCATGATCCCCATCATGACGACAGGCACGATGGCCAGCCAGCCCCCCAGAAGCGCAATGATCGCGACGAAGAAGAAGAGGAACGCAATGTCCACCACCAGAACGACCGTGGTCGAGGTGAAGAATTCGCGGACGGATTCGAACTCCGACACCCGCCGCGCCAGCGCGCCGGTGCTGCCCGCGCGGCTGGCGAGCGGGGTGTTCATTACCTTTTCGAACAGGCGTTGCGACAGGCGCTCGTCGATTTCCCGCCCGGCCTCGTCCACCAGCCTTGCGCGGGCGATCCGCAGCGCGAAGTCCAGGCTGAACGCCAGCATCACGCCGATACCCAGCACCCACAGGCTGGACGCCGCCTTGTTGGGGATGATCCGGTCATAGACGTTCATCGTGAACAGCGGCAGCGCGAAGGCGAGCAGATTGATAATCGCCGCGGCCAGCATGACATAGCCGAAAGAACCGCGCGCGCGCCACACCTCACGCCAGAACCAATGCTGGCGCGCCCGTTCGTCCCATGGCCGTTCCTCGGCGCGTTCGCGGCCATGATCGGCCATGACGACCAGCGCTTCGCCGGTGAAATGGCTGCCGAGATCGCTGATGGGCGCCCAGACCGGCTCGGTCGCATGCGGCAGCTGCACCAGTGCATCGCCGGCACGCAGGTCCAGCAGCAACAGGAAACGGCTGCCCCGCAAAGGCAGGATCGCGGGCAGATTGCCCGGCCGCCATTTGTCCAGTCGACCTCGGACATGATCGCTCAAAAGGCCGATCTGGTCGAGCGCGGACTCCGTTTGATGAAAGGGCAGACGCCCGGATTCATCGACGGCGAGACCCGCGCGAAGGTTTACGATCCCCGGCGAGCGGTCGAAATGCCGCGCCGCATGGGCGATGCTCTCCACCAGTTCGTCACTGGGCGTGCCCTGATGGTCCAGCCATTCGGCCAGACTTAATGTGCTTCGTTCCAACATTGTTTACCCGCCCATCCGGACTTGCGCCCGGATGGCCCCAAAGATGGATCTCAGCCCGGATAGCGCCGCCGCTGCAATTCGGCGGGCGGCAGATCCGGGACATCATATTTCTTGCGCGCATAGGGATTGGCGCCCGAGGGAGCCGCCAGCCCCAGCGTGTCCAACAACTGGTTGGTCGCCGCCAGAATCTGATATTGCGCAAAAATCTCCGAGAAGCGGGCCGTTTCCGTCCGCACCTGCGTGTTGAACCGCGTGTTCTGCGTGTCCAGCACGTCCAGCAGCGAACGCCGCCCGACATTGAACTGCTCGCGATAGGAGACCAGCAGTCCGTCAGACACCGTGCCCTGCCGCGCCAGATCGTCGACGCGCTTCTTTTCCGTGTCCCAACGGTTCCAGGCAGTGCGGACATCCTCCTCCGCCTCGCGCTGGCGCTGGCTGAGGCGGAAGCGGGCCTCGCTCGTCCGGCGATTCATCTCCTGGACCTTCGCCCGGTTGATACCACCATTATAGAGTTGCCAGCGCACGATGACCCGGCCCTGCAAATCATTGGTGCTGCCCCTGAAGCCGTCAATATCCTGACCCACACGGCCGACGCCTTGCAGCGAAACCGTCGGCCCAAGCTCCGATTTGGCCTCATCCACCACCGCATGAGCCGCCTGAATATCGGCCTCCGCCTCGCGGATCAGAGGATTGTTGGTGCGGGCGGCGGCGATCGCGTCGTCCAGTGTCGGCGGAACAGCGTTCGTCACCGGATCGGGCATGGTCACCTGATCGATCGACAGACCCGTCAGCGTCCGGAACTGGATGGCCGCATTGGTCATGTCCTGCTCCGCCTCGGTCTTCCGAACGAGGGCAGCCTGCATCCGTTCCTCGGCCTGCTGCTGGTCGGCGATGCTGATCGATCCCTTCGACACGCCCTCGCTGAGGTCGCCCAGCAGCTTACGGTGGAAGGCGATATTGTCCTCCGCCGCCGCGACGACCCGCTGCTGGAGCATATAATCCAGATATTGGCGCGTGACATTCAGCGCCACGAATTGCGAGCGTTCTCCCACGCGCAGGGCAGCGCCATCCGTCCGCGCGGCCTGACGCCGCTTCTCGGCGCTGCGATAACCCGAGTCCCAAAGGGTTTGTTCGGCCGTCAGATCGCCTTCCACCGGCCAGAGCGTCTCATTATCGAGATTCAGAGCGCGGCGGGTGGCGTTGTCCAGACGACGCACGCCGGCCGATCCCTCGACGCTAACGCGGGGCAAATAGAGGCCCTGCGCCTGTTCGCGTTCAAACTCGATGGCTTCCTTGTTCTGGATCGCCTGGTTGATTTCCGGATGGCTGTCGATGGCCGCCGCAATGGCACTCTTCAGGTCCGTGGTCTGGGCCCAGCCCGTTGAAACCATGGCGGCCGCGCAAATGGCGATCAGGCTGCCACATGTCTTGCGCATGATAGTCATGCCATTCTCCCCTTAATTCGCGCTGGCGGTGATCTCGACCCGACGGTTCATCGGTTCGCGCACCCCATCGGCGGTTTCGATCTTGAGTTGGGTTTCGCCCAGGCCGGTGACGGTCACCGCACCGGACGCGATCCCGCCCTGGCTCATCAGGCCCGCGACATTCTGTGCCCGGCGCAGCGACAGGCCGTCATTATATTTGGTGCCGCCCGACGTGTCGGTGTAGCCCGTGACGCCAAAGCGCTTCCAGCCGCACTGGGTTGCCGCCTGCGTGAGCGTGCTGACCGTGTTCACGCCTTCGGGAAGCGGCGTGTCCATGTTCCAGTCGAAGAAGATGGACACCGCCGGTGCCGTGCAATCCAGCGCGGGTGGGGCTGGATCTGCTGCCGACACCGGCGGCGGTGGCGTCGCCGAGAGGCGGGCCACAAAGTCGTCGCACTTGTTGATGCTGTCCGCATCCTTCGTGCCGGATTTGATGAAACCGATGGCGATGCCGCACTGGTTCTTCGCCTCGACCGCATAGGTCCAGCGGCTGTCCTGCGCAGCGCGCACGCTCGTGTCGCCCACGGCCTTGACCGCCGTGTCATAACGGCTTCTGAGCGCATCGTTCAATTCGGACTTGCCCAGTTGCAGCAAGGGCGAAGCTGGTGCCGCCCAGGCCGCACTCGTCAGCATGGCGGTCGCCAGCCCGGCGGCCGCCGCCTTCCCTAACGTATTTCGCATCATAACTCTCCCCAATATTCCCCGCGAGATAGGTTCATTTCCGGCTCAGCCATGAGCGACCGCCATGGCTTCGTGCGCGGCCATCGCCGCGTGGAAGATGGCTGCGGCCGCGGCCAGATGACCGCTGTCGACCGCTTCTGTGGCGACCGGGTTCAACAAGACTGGAGCCACGGGATGCGCACCGCCCGGCAAGGCCGCCAGCAGCGCATCGATATTCGGCGCGTCATGGGTGCCCAGCGCTTCCTTCACGACCTCCGCCGCCGCATTCGCGCCCGCCGGTCCGGCCGGACCATGGGCCGCCGCGGCCAGAACCGCCGCCGCATTGCCGTCAAAGGCAGGCAGGTTGATCGACTGCGCCAGCAGACCCTGATGATCGCCCGGCGAAGGCTGATCCGTCTGCGCCGTATCCGCCGCCGGCGCGTGCGCCGCGCCGCCGCCGGACAGTTGGGCGTGATCCGGTGCCGGTTCCTCACTGGCATGGCTCGCCTGTGGAGCAGGCTGCTCGGCCTGATGCGTCGATTGATCGTCGGCCGGTGCGAGCCCACTGTCCTTGCTCTCGGTCGTGGCCGGCTCCGCCGTGGCGGTGCTGGCCGGAGCCGTTTCCGTCACGACCGGCGCGTTTTCCTGAGCAGCCGGCGCGGGCTGCGGATCGACATGGGTTTCGCTCGCGCCGACCGCTGCGACCAAGCTGGCCGCGAGCAGCGCCTGATTGAGACCGCTATTGGCGGTTTCCGTAGTGCTCTCGGAGGTTTTTGTGACACTAGTGGTGGCGAACACGGCGTCGGCCGCTGTGCCCTGAGTACCGTCCGTCCGGGTGAAGCTGCTTTCGCCCACCACGGTCACCTCGCCGTTCGCCGCCCCATAGGTGACACCGTTCGACGTCAGCTTGATGCTGGTGATGCCGAGTTGACTCAGGGTCTCGAAAACCTCGCCCCCGTTCGCCTGCGTCACTAGAGCACCGAATTGCGACCAGTTGGCATCTTGGACATTGAGAACGCCGTCATGGTTAGTATCGTAGGTCGCAGCCAACCCCTGCAGGTCGCTTAGGCCATTGCTACCAAAGACAACCTGATAGCCGCTGCCATTTTGCAGGGCGAGAACACCGTCGCCCACACCAGCCCAGGCCGTCGCCAGCGGATGACCGTTATTCTGATAGTCGAAGGTCATGCCGGCTGAGATCGGAACGAACTGCACCCCATCACCGTTCAGGTCGAGCACGACTGGAGCGGCGGCGCTGGACGGCGCTTGTCCCGTCGCGACCGTGACATGGAAGGTCGAGGACGTCGCCACATCGCCGTCGCCGTCGCTCGCGCTGACGGTGAAATTGATCTGCTGGTTGACTGTGCTCGAAACCGTGCCGGTATTGGTCAGCAAGAACTTCCCGCTGCCGCTCTGGTCGTAGAATACGATATAGTCCAGATATTCCCCGGCCGGCGCCGTGATCGTCACGCCGCTGGCGAATTTCGAGGAATCGACGAGCGTGACCGCGCCTGTAGTGCCGTCCTCATAATGCGCCTGATAGTAGATTTTGTCAGTCGCGCCGAAGTTCGGGAAAGTGAAGGTCGCAAAGGCGATTTGCGGACCGAAGGTGTTGCTCTGTCCTGTCGGCACAGTGATACCAGGCGCATTGGCAGCGTGGAAGTCGGCAATGAAGAGTTCGCCTGCATCCAGATTATTGTTGTTGACGCCAAAGCCCGCGGTCGCACCGTTGACCGCCTGCTGCGTCCAGGTGCTCTGATCGAACGCACCCGCCAGCGTCGAGGCAGTGGTCGACCAGCCGTCAACGATCGCCAAATGCTGTGACGCCGTACTTCCGTTGAATTGCAGTTCGCCTTTCGGTCCTGCGCCAAAGCCGCTCGAACCGCCGATCGCTACGTTCGTGACTGTCGGGTCCAACGGCGTCAGCAGCTGGAAAGTATAGGTTCCGGCATGATCGGTACTCGGCTGTCCCGGCGGCGTCGCAGTCGGATTGGCCGTCAGCGTGAATACCTTCGTGGCATCGGTCACCGCGTCATAGACCCCGTTATTGTTGGTGTCCTGATAAGCGGTCAGCACATTGCCGGACAGACTGTAGACAAGGCTGTGACCGCCCGATGTCGCCGTCGTGCTGGACGTTATGTTCGTAACGCTGCCAAAGCTGTCGGCCCCCGGCGTAAAATGCAACGTCCCTGTGGCAACATAGGTCGATCCAACAATATTGTCGGTCTGCTGGCTCTGCACCTGCCCAAAGGACGGCGTGTCATCAATGATCCGTACCACCAGGTCGTCGGCGCCACTCGTGCCGCCAACCCCGGTCACCGTCAGATGAATGCTGTCGTCGAACGACGTGCCCGTCGCCCCCGCCTGATGCGCATTGTCCACCGGGACGTTCAGCGTGTAGCTGTAGCTCACCACGCCAGTCGCGGCATTATAGCCGGTCAGCCGCAGCGTTCCTTCCGCCGTGGTCACAACCCCGTTGGTCGTCGCGAAGGCCTGCATCTGCGCCAGGGTGAAGCTCACCCCGCCAACGCCGATGCTCGCAATCCCGTCGCTCGCGCTCACCGTGAACGAACCTGTCGTCACGTTCGAGCCATCATGCAGCGATCCCGTCGCAAGACCCGCCTCATATACCGTCGCGTCCGGACCCGTCGCTGCCGCCGTCACGACGCTCGCCGTGTCGTCCGCGCCATGCACCGTGATCACCAGCTTCGCCGACGACTGGTCGCCGTCTGCGTCCTGCATCGTATAGTGCAACGTGAAGTCCTGGCTGAACGACCCCGACAGCGCCTGCGTCGCCGCTCGGCTGTTGTCCAGCTGATAGCTCCAGCTGCCGTCGGCATTCTGCGTCAGCGTGCCATAAAGGTTGAGCTGGCTCACCACCGCGGCGTCCGCGCTGCTCCAGGATACGAAGGACATCGGCGTGTCCGCTCCCGACACGTCGTTCGCCAGCACATTGCCCGACACCGTCGAGGTCAACGCCGTGTTCACCGCACCCGCACCGTCCTCGGTCACCACATGGCCGGTGTCATCCACCGCCTGCGGCGTGTCATCAATGATCCGTACCACCAGGTCGTCGGCGCCACTCGTGCCGCCAACCCCGGTCACCGTCAGATGAATGCTGTCGTCGAACGACGTGCCCGTCGCCCCCGCCTGATGCGCATTGTCCACCGGGACGTTCAGCGTGTAGCTGTAGCTCACCACGCCAGTCGCGGCATTATAGCCGGTCAGCCGCAGCGTTCCTTCCGCCGTGGTCACAACCCCGTTGGTCGTCGCGAAGGCCTGCATCTGCGCCAGGGTGAAGCTCACCCCGCCAACGCCGATGCTCGCAATCCCGTCGCTCGCGCTCACCGTGAACGAACCTGTCGTCACGTTCGAGCCATCATGCAGCGATCCCGTCGCAAGACCCGCCTCATATACCGTCGCGTCCGGACCCGTCGCTGCCGCCGTCACGACGCTCGCCGTGTCGTCCGCGCCATGCACCGTGATCACCAGCTTCGCCGACGACTGGTCGCCGTCTGCGTCCTGCATCGTATAGTGCAACGTGAAGTCCTGGCTGAACGACCCCGACAGCGCCTGCGTCGCCGCTCGGCTGTTGTCCAGCTGATAGCTCCAGCTGCCGTCGGCATTCTGCGTCAGCGTGCCATAAAGGTTGAGCTGGCTCACCACCGCGGCGTCCGCGCTGCTCCAGGATACGAAGGACATCGGCGTGTCCGCTCCCGACACGTCGTTCGCCAGCACATTGCCCGACACCGTCGAGGTCAACGCCGTGTTCACCGCACCCGCACCGTCCTCGGTCACCACATGGCCGGTGTCATCCACCGCCTGCGGCGTGTCATCAATGATCCGTACCACCAGGTCGTCGGCGCCACTCGTGCCGCCAACCCCGGTCACCGTCAGATGAATGCTGTCGTCGAACGACGTGCCCGTCGCCCCCGCCTGATGCGCATTGTCCACCGGGAC
This sequence comes from Sphingobium sp. EM0848, assembly GCF_013375555.1. NCBI lineage: Bacteria > Pseudomonadati > Pseudomonadota > Alphaproteobacteria > Sphingomonadales > Sphingobiaceae > Sphingobium > Sphingobium sp. EM0848. The sequence continues at coordinate 993,605 of NZ_JABXWB010000001.1, read as the reverse complement.
GTTCAGCGTGTAGCTGTAGCTCACCACGCCAGTCGCGGCATTATAGCCGGTCAGCCGCAGCGTTCCTTCCGCCGTGGTCACAACCCCGTTGGTCGTCGCGAAGGCCTGCATCTGCGCCAGGGTGAAGCTCACCCCGCCAACGCCGATGCTCGCAATCCCGTCGCTCGCGCTCACCGTGAACGAACCTGTCGTCACGTTCGAGCCATCATGCAGCGATCCCGTCGCAAGACCCGCCTCATATACCGTCGCGTCCGGACCCGTCGCTGCCGCCGTCACGACGCTCGCCGTGTCGTCCGCGCCATGCACCGTGATCACCAGCTTCGCCGACGACTGGTCGCCGTCTGCGTCCTGCATCGTATAGTGCAACGTGAAGTCCTGGCTGAACGACCCCGACAGCGCCTGCGTCGCCGCTCGGCTGTTGTCCAGCTGATAGCTCCAGCTGCCGTCGGCATTCTGCGTCAGCGTGCCATAAAGGTTGAGCTGGCTCACCACCGCGGCGTCCGCGCTGCTCCAGGATACGAAGGACATCGGCGTGTCCGCTCCCGACACGTCGTTCGCCAGCACATTGCCCGACACCGTCGAGGTCAACGCCGTGTTCACCGCACCCGCACCGTCCTCGGTCACCACATGGCCGGTGTCATCCACCGCCTGCGGCGTGTCATCAATGATCCGTACCACCAGGTCGTCGGCGCCACTCGTGCCGCCAACCCCGGTCACCGTCAGATGAATGCTGTCGTCGAACGACGTGCCCGTCGCCCCCGCCTGATGCGCATTGTCCACCGGGACGTTCAGCGTGTAGCTGTAGCTCACCACGCCAGTCGCGGCATTATAGCCGGTCAGCCGCAGCGTTCCTTCCGCCGTGGTCACAACCCCGTTGGTCGTCGCGAAGGCCTGCATCTGCGCCAGGGTGAAGCTCACCCCGCCAACGCCGATGCTCGCAATCCCGTCGCTCGCGCTCACCGTGAACGAACCTGTCGTCACGTTCGAGCCATCATGCAGCGATCCCGTCGCAAGACCCGCCTCATATACCGTCGCGTCCGGACCCGTCGCTGCCGCCGTCACGACGCTCGCCGTGTCGTCCGCGCCATGCACCGTGATCACCAGCTTCGCCGACGACTGGTCGCCGTCTGCGTCCTGCATCGTATAGTGCAACGTGAAGTCCTGGCTGAACGACCCCGACAGCGCCTGCGTCGCCGCTCGGCTGTTGTCCAGCTGATAGCTCCAGCTGCCGTCGGCATTCTGCGTCAGCGTGCCATAAAGGTTGAGCTGGCTCACCACCGCGGCGTCCGCGCTGCTCCAGGATACGAAGGACATCGGCGTGTCCGCTCCCGACACGTCGTTCGCCAGCACATTGCCCGACACCGTCGAGGTCAACGCCGTGTTCACCGCACCCGCACCGTCCTCGGTCACCACATGGCCGGTGTCATCCACCGCCTGCGGCGTGTCATCAATGATCCGTACCACCAGGTCGTCGGCGCCACTCGTGCCGCCAACCCCGGTCACCGTCAGATGAATGCTGTCGTCGAACGACGTGCCCGTCGCCCCCGCCTGATGCGCATTGTCCACCGGGACGTTCAGCGTGTAGCTGTAGCTCACCACGCCAGTCGCGGCATTATAGCCGGTCAGCCGCAGCGTTCCTTCCGCCGTGGTCACAACCCCGTTGGTCGTCGCGAAGGCCTGCATCTGCGCCAGGGTGAAGCTCACCCCGCCAACGCCGATGCTCGCAATCCCGTCGCTCGCGCTCACCGTGAACGAACCTGTCGTCACGTTCGAGCCATCATGCAGCGATCCCGTCGCAAGACCCGCCTCATATACCGTCGCGTCCGGACCCGTCGCTGCCGCCGTCACGACGCTCGCCGTGTCGTCCGCGCCATGCACCGTGATCACCAGCTTCGCCGACGACTGGTCGCCGTCTGCGTCCTGCATCGTATAGTGCAACGTGAAGTCCTGGCTGAACGACCCCGACAGCGCCTGCGTCGCCGCTCGGCTGTTGTCCAGCTGATAGCTCCAGCTGCCGTCGGCATTCTGCGTCAGCGTGCCATAAAGGTTGAGCTGGCTCACCACCGCGGCGTCCGCGCTGCTCCAGGATACGAAGGACATCGGCGTGTCCGCTCCCGACACGTCGTTCGCCAGCACATTGCCCGACACCGTCGAGGTCAACGCCGTGTTCACCGCACCCGCACCGTCCTCGGTCACCACATGGCCGGTGTCATCCACCGCCTGCGGCGTGTCATCAATGATCCGTACCACCAGGTCGTCGGCGCCACTCGTGCCGCCAACCCCGGTCACCGTCAGATGAATGCTGTCGTCGAACGACGTGCCCGTCGCCCCCGCCTGATGCGCATTGTCCACCGGGACGTTCAGCGTGTAGCTGTAGCTCACCACGCCAGTCGCGGCATTATAGCCGGTCAGCCGCAGCGTTCCTTCCGCCGTGGTCACAACCCCGTTGGTCGTCGCGAAGGCCTGCATCTGCGCCAGGGTGAAGCTCACCCCGCCAACGCCGATGCTCGCAATCCCGTCGCTCGCGCTCACCGTGAACGAACCTGTCGTCACGTTCGAGCCATCATGCAGCGATCCCGTCGCAAGACCCGCCTCATATACCGTCGCGTCCGGACCCGTCGCTGCCGCCGTCACGACGCTCGCCGTGTCGTTCCTCTCAAGCGCGAAAGGCAGAATTTCCCGCTCCTCGGATTGGGTGAATCGCAATTCGGTCGGCGGCAGCAGGTCGCCCAGCCCATGCGGATCGCCGACATTGCCGTCGGGACCGGCGAAATTGCCGCCCGAGCTGCGCGGCGGACCGGCAGCGGGCTGCGGCTCTTCACCAATCAACAACGCGGCCAGGTTGACGGAGGGGATCTCAACGTCACCGACCACGAGCTGCGGCACGAACACCGCGCCGTCCACAATCAGCATGTCCGTGCCGTTGGGCAGATGGACGACCAGATTGCGGCCATCGACCTCGATCTGATTGATATCGGTGCCGGCGGGCAGGACCACGACGCCTTGCGCATTGGGCGTGACCGTCTGCACGGGATCGATGTGATGATGCATCCTGCCGGGATGAATAGCCTTGCCCTTTGCGGCCAACGCTGCGGCTTGCGGATGCAGGGCCTGCTCATGATCAGCGTTGACTTCGCTATGTGAGGCGTGCTCGAAATCCATTATCCATCCCCAGTCTGCAGGGGCATAGGAAGAGCGCGTGAAAGGCCGCGCCCCGAATGCGTCGTCGCACGCGGAACTGAACCTCTTCAGACATTGTGGCAATCAGCGGATCAGCCAATGCCCTTTGCCAACGATCTCCCGCCGGCAGGACTCTTGCCAAGTCCACTGCCGCCCCGGATTAACCATTTGCTTTTATCTTTTTACTGACCCTGCCCTCATCTTATTCAGCGCTCGTAAAATGAGTCACGCAGATTCAACTTTTGTTAACCATTTTAATGCGATAAGAGCCGAAAAATTACTTAAGGACTATTACTAAAGATATAGATTTTTCGCCAAATCTATATCCTGCCGCCTATGCCCGCATCGAGTCATGGTTAATATCCATAGCTAAGGCCGGAACGACTCGCCCTGCCGGTCGGGCGGCTCATCCCAGATGCGGCCAAGGAAAAGGGCGACCGGCTTTTCAGCCGGCCGCCCCTCCAATTGCGACCCATAGGCTTATCGTGCGTGCGGAGCCTTTCCCGGCTTCGTCCAGTCGGCCTGTGACTGGCGATAAGCTATGGAAAATCAATGCCCCCGGCCAGAATCGGGATAGCGATAAAGATTTTTTTCTCAATTGAACCGACGACCTATATCGTAGGTTGACCATTTCCCGTTACCTGGCCGCAACGATCGGAAATCCGCCGTTCAGGGCTGAACGGGTGCTGCCTCATCTTTTGTGGTCATCGACATTTTTTCCACAATTTCAGAAGGCGTAACTGTGGATTTCTCCATCTGGGCCCCTGGCATGGCGGCGATGATTCGTTCCATCCGTCGGCTGCGGTCGCTTGCCGTTCCGGTGGTCCGGCGAAAAGTGGAGAGCGCATAGTCGGCCAGCGGCCCTGCCGCGTCATAGCGTTTGCGGGCCATGTAGAAATCGACCAGATTTTCGACCGCCAACTGCGTATTGGGGTCATCCTCTCCCCGCGTCCGCAAATAGCTGTCGAATACGCGCCGGAACAGGCTTTCCGCTCCCCGGAAACGACCTGCCGAATCCAGTTGCAACGCAAGATCATTGGCGGAAATCAGCGATCGCGGGTCATCTACGCCGAACAGCTCATCCGCCAGGGCCAGCGCCTTGCGCGCTTCGTCAACCCCGTCCGCTGCCTTGCCCGCCGCATAGGCCGCCTGCGACGCCGCCGCCAGTTTACGCCACTCCGCCTCCCGCGCTTCGGTCACGTCGGGCACATAGGGCGCCTGCGCCCGCAATGGCGGCGCCATGCACAGCAGCAATCCGGCCGCCGATGCCCATTTTCTCCTATCGCCGCAGAAGGCCATATCGCATTCCTTTTGCCGCCATGATGCCGCAAGAGGCTTAATAAAAGGCGACGGCTCTATCCGGCCAGCGCCTCCTTATCCGGTCAAGGCCTCGACCAGTGCCTTGACCTTCTTTTGCCGCCATTGCGGCAGGGGCGCGATCAGCCAATAGGCCAGCGGCGACGGCGCCACATCCCCAAGCTGCTTGACCCGGCCCGCCGCAATGTCCGCCTCCGCGAGCAGCAGGGGTACGCAGGCATGGCCGAAACCGTTGGCCGCCGCCTCGATCGCCAGCCCCGCATCGGCGACGCGGATCGTCGCGGGCATGTCACCCTTGGGGCAACCGGGCCATTCAATCCGATGATCGGGACCGCCTTCGGCTGCCGCGATGGTGACGAAGGCCGCCTCGCCCAGCTTGATCCCTTCATTCTCGCCCGGCCCCTCGGCCAGCCGCAGGGCAAGGTCCAGATTGGCTTCCGTGAAATCCAGCACCTCATCCGCCGCGACCAGTGCGAATTTGAGGTCAGGCTGGCTGGTTGCGTAACCCGCCAGCCGCGGCTGGAGCCATTTGGCCGTGATGTCGCGCGGGGCGGCAATGGTGAGCGAGGAACTGGACTGGCCCGCCTGCATGGCGCGCACCGCTTCCTCAAACTCCAGAAAACCGGCGCGCAGGGCGGCAAGGCCCGCCTCCGTTTCAGGAGTCAGTTCCAGTCCCTTGGGCGTGCGACGGAACAGGACGACACCGAGCAGGTCTTCGAGCGCGCGGATTTGTTGCCCCACGGCAGCGGGCGTCACCGCCAACTCGTCCGCCGCACGGGTGAAGGACAGGTGCCGCGCGGCCGCATCCAGCACGCGCAGGCCGTTCAGCGGCAAATGGGTACGCTTCATTCAGCCACCGCCGGTGCGATCAGCGCGAAATGGGGAATGGCGATGTCGAACGTCTCACCGCTTGCGCCGATCATATGATAATGGCCTTTCATCGACCCCGTCGGCGTATTGAGCGGGCAGCCCGACACATAGTCATAGCTTTTGCCCGGCTGCACCACTGGCTGTTCACCCACCACGCCATCTCCGTCAACCCGATGCTGCGTCCCCCGCCCATCGGTAATGATCCAGTGACGGGTCAGCAATTGCACCGGCTGGTCCCCGTCATTCTCTATGCGGATATGATAGGCCCAGAACCATCGGCCCCGGTCCGGTTCCGACTGTTCCGGCAGGAAGGTGACAGCCACATGCACGTTGATGTCGCGCGTGGTCGCGTGGAAGGGGAAAAGTGCGTTCACAGGTTAAGAAATGCGCCTTTCACCCCTGTCCCGTCAACGGCCTATCGACCTGAGCGCGCGATCGAGATCCTCGATCACATCGTCCGGGTCTTCCAGGCCGACATTGAGGCGCAGCATGTCCTCGGTGATGCCGACTTCCAGCCGTGCCGCTTCCGCCATGCCATAATGGGTGGTGGAAGCCGGATGCGTCATCAGCGAGCGCGAGTCGCCGATATTGTTGCTGATATCAACCAGTTCGAGGCCGTTGAGCAGGCCATGCGCCTCCGCCCGGCCACCGCCGACATAGAGCGAGAAGATGGGACCGGTCATTGCCATCTGCTTCATCGCAAGAGCGTGCTGCGGATGGCTTTCAAGGCCCGGATAAAGCACCTTCGCCACCCGGCCTTCGAGGAATTTCGCCACCTTCAGCGCATTCTCGCTCTGGCGGCGGATGCGCAGGTCGAGCGTCTCCAGCCCCTTCAGCACCACCCAGGCGTTGAAGGCGCTGAGCGTCGGCCCGGTGTTGCGGTGGAAGGGCAGCAGCGTGTTGATGATGAACTCTTCCGTACCGCAGATCGCGCCCGCAAGCACGCGGCCCTGCCCGTCCATCATCTTGGTCGCGCTATAGGCCACCACGTCCGCGCCGAACTCCATCGGCCGCTGGAGCGCGGGGGTCGCAAAGGCATTGTCGACGACACTGGTGACACCATGCGCCCTGGCGATGCCGCAGATCGCGGCCATGTCCGCCACGTCCATGGTCGGATTGGCGGGCGTTTCGAAGAAGAAGACCTTGGTGTTGGGCCTGATCGCCGCTTCCCAGGCTGCGTTGTCGGTCGCGTCGACAGTGGTCGTCTCGATCCCGAATTTGGGCAGCAGCGTGTCGGTCAGCCAGCGGCAGGAGCCGAACAGCGCCTTGCCCGCCACCACATGGTCGCCTGCCGAAAGCTGGCAGAGCAAAGCCGCCGTCATCGCCGCCATGCCGGTCGCGGTCGAGCGGCACGCCTCAGCGCCTTCCAGCAGGGCGATGCGCTTTTCCAGCATCTCCACCGTCGGGTTCTGAAGGCGGCTGTAGGTCATGCCCTGCTGCTCGCCCGCGAAGCGCATCGCGGCGTCTTCCGCCCGGTCGTAGCTATAGCCGCTGGTCAGGAACAGCGCTTCGGAGGTTTCCCCCCATTCGCTGCGCGCGCTGCCGCCGCGCACCGCCAATGTGGCCGGGCGCCAGTGCTTGGTGATTTCCGGGTTCTGCCCGCTCTTGCGCTTCATCGTAACACCCTTGGATTTCTGGCCTCAGTTGAGCGCCGCCAGCACGGCATCGCCCATTTCGACCGTGCTCATCGTGCCGCCCAGATCGAAGCTGCGCGCGCCATTGGCGAGCGCCTTGGCAACGGCGGCCTCGATGCGGTCGGCCTGTTCCGGCAGACCCAGCGAGTAACGCAGCATCATTCCTGCCGACAGGACCGTTGCCAGCGGATTGGCCTTGCCCTGCCCGGCAATGTCAGGCGCGGAGCCATGGATCGGCTCGTAAAGCCCCTGATTGCTGTCGTTGAGCGTCGCCGACGCCAGCATGCCGATGGACCCGACACACATGCTCGCCTGATCGGAAAGGATGTCACCGAACATATTGCCGGTAACGATCACGTCGAACTGACCGGGATTGCGCACCAGCTGCATGGCGGCATTGTCGACATACATGTGGCTCAGCGCAACGTCGGGATAATCCGCCGACACCTCAATCACCACATCGCGCCAGAGCTGGCTGGTTTCCAGCACATTGGCCTTGTCCACCGAGCAGAGCTTGCCCCGACGCGCACGCGCCGCCTGGAAACCCTGATGCGCGATCTTGCGCACCTGCTCTTCGTTATAGGACATGATGTCATAGCCTTCGCGCAGGCCTTCCGGCGTCTTGCGCATGCCCTTTTCACCGAAATAGACGTCGCCATTGGTTTCGCGCACGATCAGCAGGTCGATGGCGCTCGCCACCTCATGCTTGAGCGCGGAGGCGTCGGCCAGTTCCGGGAAGACCTTCGCCGGGCGGAGGTTGGAGAACAGGCCCAGTTCCTTGCGCAGGCCCAGAATCGCCTGTTCGGGACGCAGGTGGCGCTCCAGCGAGTCGCAGTCCGGATCGCCCACCGCGCCGAACAGGATCGCATCGGCGCGCTTCGCAAGATCCAGCGTCTCGGGCGGCAGCGGATGACCGACTGCCTTATAGGCCGCCCCGCCCACCAGACCTTCTTCATAGGTCAGGCCGGGAATTGCTAACGCATCGAGCACACGCTTCGCCTGAGCGACGATTTCGGGACCGATACCATCTCCGGGGAACAGGGCGATCAACATGGGGCAACTCCTTCAATCTCGTGGCTGCCCCTTATGAAGCCCCACCCGCTTAGGCAACCGCTCTTTTCAGCCGATCCACCAGCCGCTCGCGCGAGGGGAGGATTTGTGCGCGCCAGTCTGTCAGTACCGACCGCTCGATGAAGAAGCCTGTCAGACGCAAACCGTCAAGGATGGCTGGCCAGTCCCCCGTCCCGCCCTCCAACAGAAAGGCGGGCAAGGGCAACAGCAGCTTCTCATACCCCAAGGCCCCAGCCCGGCTCACCGCCGCCGCGCTGCGTGGGCTGACAAAGGCCAGATCCTCCTGCCCGCCCGTCGCAGCGCAACGGGTCAGGTCCAGCCCGAAGCCAAGCTCCGCCAGCAGCAGCAGTTCATAGCGGATCAGCGCCACCGCCCATCCCCTTGCCGCCGGGGCCGCCTCCACCGCGCCCAACACGCCATCCAGCGCTTGGTAAAGCGTCGGATAGGGCGTCCCCTCCGGCAGGGCAGCCGCCGTCAGCGCACAAACCCAATCGATGGCGGCGGCGGGCAAAGGTTCAGCCAGCAACGGTGCGCGGCTGTGCTCCAGTTCCACGGTCAGCCCGGCCAGTTGCTCCTCCGTCCGCGCCCGAAACTCCGCCTTGACGGCATTGCCGGGCACCAGCACCGGCCGCAGCGCCCGAGACCGCCCACCCCGCACATAGCCCGCGATCAGCCCATGATCCGGCGTCAGCAACCGCGCAATCGCGCCATGTTCCCCATGGCCGCGCAGGGCACAGACAAAGGCCGGGGTGATCAGCGTCGCCATCCGCCCTCCTTACAGGCCACCGGGCAGAAGCGCCATCTGTCCCGACCTGTCCCGACCTGTCCCGAAATCGTGCATATTTGAGGACGATCCTTTCCCGTGGCTCCAATATCGGTTGCTTTTCCTTCAGTCACATGCGCAAACTTGTGTTGTGGAGTATGTCGGGGGGACAAATTTCACCATGCATCGGATAGACGGGGCGTCCTCCATGATGGATCGCCTGGTGCTTTGGTTAGGTCGCTCGCCGACGCTGGGTTTCGCCATATCCCGCGTCGCCTTTTCCGTTGCCGCCATCTGGCAGACCGACGCCCTTTTCGGCGGCTCGCTCTCTTTTTCGCATATCATACTGCTGAAAACGGCAATCGGGGCCTGGGCGCTCGTCAACATTGCCCAGCCGCTGCTGACGCCTCCGCTCGGCCTGTTCCTTCGGCCCATTTTCCTGTTCATAGACCTGCTGGTCTTTCTGGCGGCCATCATTATCTGCCCACCACTGGAAAACGCCGCGATGGGCGGGCTGTTCTTCGTCGCATGGTCGGCGTCCGACCGCTTCGGCCGGAACGCGCTCATCATCCTGGGCGCCTTTCTGGCGATCGCCTTTCTCCTGCGCGGACATTATACGGTCCTCCATGTCCGGGCGGCCGATCCAGCGATAGACGGACTCACCGTCCTGCTCGGCTGCGTGATCGCGGCGTCGCTGCTCAGCGCGTCGATCCTGGAAGCCCGGCTCATCACCTGGTCCGAACGGCTGCAAGCTGTCGGCCTGTCCTTCCAGAAATCGCTGGCGCAATTCATCGTGGAGCAGGTCTCCTCCCTGATGAACGCCCGCTATTGCGCCTTTGTCTGGGAAGAAACGGACGATGAGGACGTTCATTGCGAACTGTCCAATGCGGACGGAATAGGCCGGGTGCCCCTGCCTTCCGCGCAAGTCGACAAGCTGATGGGCGTCACGCCCCGGGAAGCGCCCTTCCTCTATTCCACGCAATCGGCCAACCTGCTCCTGCGCGGCCGTCAGGGCCTGTTGCGGCATGAAAAGGCGGATCAACTCACCGAAGCGTTGCTCGGCCTTTTCGGGCCGGGCCAGGGCATGAGCTTTTACGTCCAGGCGGGCGAACTGCGCGGACGGCTATTCGTCGGCACCCGCCATGGCTGGTCCCCCGCCGCACTGTTGCGGGCCCTGCGCATTCAGGAGGGGATAGACCTGTTCCTGGAGCGGCATTTCTTCTTCCTCGCCTGGCGCCGGAAGACCTTTTCCGAAGCGCGGCACGCATTGAGCCGGGACCTGCATGACAGTGTTCTGCAAACGCTCGCGGCACTGCGCGTCCGGCTGGCGACGATGATCCACGAACTGTCCGACGCCGATGTGCCCGACCAGCTTTCCGAGCTGGAATCGATGGAAGCACTCGTCACGGCGGAACAGACGCATCTGCGCCGCCTGCTCAGCCATGGCGATACGTCGCCCCTTGCCACGGTCGACCTCGCGGTCGAGGCAGAGCGTTGTTGCCGCTTCATCGCGCTGCAATGGGCGATCGATTGCCGACCCAATCTGATCGAAAAGTCGATGATGGTTTCCGCCGCGACCGCGACCGAGGTGGAGTTCCTGATCCGCGAAGCCGCCGCCAATGCGGTCAAACATGCCAATGCGCGCCACATCACCGTGTCGATCGCGCAGGTCGACGATGAAATACTGATCGCGCTGAAGGACAATCCCGGTTCCACGCCTGCGCCGCGCGAAAGCTATACCGGCGATTTCGAACTTCAGTCCCAATCGATCATGAAGCGGCTCAGTAAAATCGGCGGGACAGCCTATTTTCACAATTTAAGCATGAATTCACTGATTTCGATCAGACTACCAACAACTTTACCAAGGTCCACGATATGATGGCTCAGATTGCGATAGTCGACGATCACCCGATCTTCCTGGACGGCATGGCGCAGTTCCTGAACTCGCACGGCCATGACATATTGTTCTGCGCGCGATCCGTGGAGGAGGCGCTGGAGCGGATGCAATCGGGCGAACCGGACCTGCTGATCCTGGACGTCAGCATGAAGGGCGGTGGCGGCCTGGCCATATTGTCTGCCATCCGCAGCAGCGGCAGCACGGTGCCGGTCATCTTCATGACCGTCCATATCCGCCCGGAACAGACGCTGGAGGCGATCAAGCTGGGCGTGGACGGCGTCGTGCTGAAGGACAGCGACCCCCATGAACTGCTGCTCTGCATCGATCAGGTAGTGAAGGGAAGCAAGAGCATTGCGCCCTTCGTGATGGAGCAGGCGCTGGTGCACAGCATTTCCACGCCCGCCAATGAGGTCAATGCCTTGGCCGCCCTGACCGACCGGGAGATGGAGATTGCCGGACTGATCCGCGCGGGCCTGCGCAATCGGGAAATCGCGGCCCGGTGCAGCCTGACCGAAGGCACGGTGAAGGTCCACCTGCACAGCATCTTCCAAAAGCTCAACATCAAGTCGCGATCCGAACTCATCATCATGATGATGACGATCGACAGCGAAATGCCGTCCGCCAGCGACATGCATTGAAGGGCAAACGATTTACTTCGGAATGCTATAGTCAAATGGCTTTATATTTACGCCACCGGGCGCAATTTCAGGCGTCTTCAGACACTCCGCGCGCGGCGGCGAAAGGTGACGTTCACGCGTTCCGACAGGATCAGATAGGGCAACCACAACGCCGCACTGATCAGCACCTTCTTCACATTGCCGGTCAGCATCACCGTCATCGCGGTCGCCACCTGGGTCGGCAGGTGCGCTGCGCCGGCGATCTGCTGCGCCATGATGAACTGCATCACTATGTCGAACACCCAGGCGAGCAGCAACATGCGCGGGAACAGCGGGACGGAACGCAGCGCCAGCACGAAACAAACCATGTAGAAGAAATTCATGACGATGACGTCCATCGTCATCGACAGCAGGATCGTCTGCGCCCAGAGCGGCGCATCGCCGCCCATGGCGGGGACAGCCGCGAAAAATTCCATGCTGCGTACCGGCACGTTCAGCAAGAGGCCGAGCAGCAACGACGCCATGAAGCCCGTAGGACCGAAAGCCGGGCTACGGCGGGCCGAAAGCTCGTCCAGTGCGCGCCAGTTGCCATAGCGGCACAGGCGGATCGCAGGCTGCGCGGAGAGTTGACCGCGTGGAAAACTGCCTGCGGCGACGCGATAGCCCGCAATCGGCGCCAGCGCGACCAGCAGATAGGGCAGCAACATCGATATGCCCTGCATCACGCCGGAAATCGGCATGGGAGCCGTCATGATCTTGACCCCACCGATCAGCAGGGTGACAGCGATCCAACCCGTGATCAGCGTTTCCATGCGCAGGTCCAGGAAAGTGACCAGCGAACGGCTCGTCCGGTGCAGCCGGGCCGCATAGGCGCGCGCCAAGGACATCATGAAAGCGGACGCGAAAGCAATTGGCCTTCCACGCATTTTGCCATTTTCACCTGCCGGGACGGATGCCGAAACCATCATATATTCCTCTTAGTATAGATGGCATATAACTATAGTTATATAATCCCTATTCAATAGCAGGTTAAGTGTAAATGGTTAATAACTTGTTCCTTTCAAGGGGAAAAAAGCAGGTCAACTGCACCGGATTCACGCCGAACGCCCCTGAGTCGGTTGATATAAACCATATGGGTTTACTTTTGGTCAATCTATCCGGTTGATATATAACAGGAAAATATTTTGCGTAATATTTTGTTGACCATCTGCTTGAATAGGAGGAGTTTTTTACTGTCAACGCAAGGGGCGGGGCGAGAGTCGGGGCAGGAATTGATTTCGATAATTGATCGAAATCAAATTAACCTTTTCTAGTTCTCTGGCAATAACTTTGCAATGACGGGCAAACCCGACAGAGGAAAGCCCATCGTCAACAAGGCAACACATGGTCTTGGTCGCAGTATCAGTGTGCCACATTTGGGGTACAGATCATGGTTAATTTCGTTCGTAGCTTTCTGAAGGACGAATCCGGCGCCTCGGCTGCCGAATACGCACTTATTCTTGCTATCGTCGGCACGGGCATTGCCGTTGCCGCGGGCACGCTCGGAACTAAAATTTCCGGGGCTATGACTGCTGCAGGCAACTGCATCTCCACCAAGGGATCGACTTGCACCTAATATTGCCAGTTGAGACTCCATTCGTTCGAAAGAGTCAAAATCTTGGAGTGAAGATCATGGTGAAATTTTTCCGCAGCTTCATGAAGGATGAAAGCGGTGCTTCAGCCGCAGAATATGCGCTCATTCTCGCAATTGTTGGCACCGGCATCGCAGCAGCAGCAGTTACCTTAGGGGGTAACATTTCGAGCGCAATGAATGCCGCAGGTAACTGCATTTCCTCAAAGGGTTCAACCTGCACGTAAATTAATATTTGCTGGCGTGACCGGGTAACCGGCCACGCCAAACCTTTTTGAGGCAGTTGGGGGGAGATGCGTCATGCAAGGACGCAATTGGATCTTCTTTGCTTTGGCAGTATTTCTCGGCCTTGGGGCAGTTCTGCTCGCCAATGCTTATTTTTCCGGGGTTGAGAAGCGTCAGGAACGCATTGCCGAAAATCAAAAGATGACCGGCATCGTCGTCGCCACCCAGAATCTCGGCTTCGGCACGCCGCTCACCGACCAGAATTTGCGCATGGCCAACTGGCCGGCCAATTCCATCCCGGTTGGAGCCTTCACCTCCCTCGCTGATGCCCTCAAGAACAGCCGCGTCGCGGTGCGCCCGATGGTCACCGGCGAACCTGTTCTCGCATCCAAGGTTTCCGGCAGCGACGGCCGCGCTACCATCGCGGCGAACCTGCCCGCGGGCAAGCTGGCCTATGCCATTCCCATCAATGACGTGAGCGGCGTGGGCGGTTTCGTCCGGCCGGGCGATGTCGTCGATGTGCTGCTGACCCGCCCGGTTCCCGGCGATGGCGCGACCGCCAACGACAAGATGACTGACGTGGTACTGGAAAGCGTTCCCGTGCTGGGCATCGACCAGATTTCCGACGAGAGCCAGACCAAGCCGATCGTCAGCAAGACGGCAACACTGGAAGTCGATACGGTCGGAGCGCAGAAGCTGGCCCTTGCCGCACAGTTGGGCGTCGTCAGCCTGGCGCTGCGCAATGTCGCCGATCAGGCCGCCAGTCCCCGGACCACGGTGATCCCGCGCCAATTGTCGGCCACCAATTACATGATCAACGCCAAGCGGACCAGCAGCGCGCCTTCCGCGCCGGTCCAGATGGCCAAGGTGCCGCAGTTCCGCCTGCCGGGCGGTTCCAATCCTACCACTCCGATTGTCAACGGCCCGTCCATGACGGTGATCCGTGGCACGAAGATCAGCGAATATGGGGTGCAGCGTGGCTACTGACAGACAATCCCGCGCCCTGCGGTCGGGTGGTTTCCTGATCGCGCTGGGTCTGGCCCTCTCCGTCGCGACGCCTATGGCCGCGCAGGCGCAGAGCGAAGCATCGCTTCATGCCGGCACGCTGGAAGTGCCGCTCAACAAAAGCCAAGTGGTGACCGCCGATCGGCCCATCGCCAAGGCCATGGTGGGCAATGAAGATGTGGCGGACATCATGCCCATCACCAACCGTTCCATCTATGTGCTCGGCAAGAAGATGGGGACGACCAGCCTGACGCTTTACGATAGCGCCGGCCGCGTCATCTCCGTGATCGACGTGTCGGTGGGACCGGACGTGCTGGCTTTGACCGACCAGCTCCGCCAACTGGTGCCGGGCGAGAAGATCGACGCCAGCATTTCCAATGACTCGATCGTGCTGAACGGCCTGGTCAGCAGCCCAGCCGCCGCCGACCGCGCAGCCCAGCTGGCCAAGGCCTATGCGGGCGACAAGGTCATCAATTTGCTGAGCGTCGGCTCCAGCACGCAGGTGATGGTGGAAGTGCGCTTTGCTGAGGTCAACCGCACGGCCGGCAAGGACATCGGTATCAGCGGCTTCGGCCTGTCGAACAATGGCAAATTCGATGCCGTGTCCGGCAAGGGTGCTTCGCTGACGCCCGATGCAACGACCGGCATCGGCGTCTTGAAGCTGGCGGAAATCACCAATAGCTTCGGCATTTTCCGCAATGTCTTCAATATCGGCGGCACCAAGATCGAAGGGGTGCTGAACGCGCTGGAGTCGCGGGGACTTGCCAAGACACTCGCACAGCCAACGCTGATCGCGCTGTCGGGGGAAAAGGCGTCCTTCCTGGCGGGCGGCGAATTTCCGGTGCCGTCGATTCAGTCCGGGGGGGGGACCACCAACGGCAACACGCCGATCACGGTGCAGTTCAAGCCCTTCGGCGTCAGCCTATCCTTCACGCCGACCGTCCTGGGCGACAGGACGATCAATATGATCGTCGAGCCGGAGGTCAGCCAGATCGACTCCTCCGCATCCCTGACGATCGGCAGCATCACCATTCCAGGCCTGCGCACCCGCCGCGCCAGCACCACGCTGGAACTGCGTGACGGGGAAAGCTTCGCCATTGCCGGACTGCTGCAGAAGGACTTCAAGACGACGGTGGACCAGATACCGTTGCTGGGTTCGGTGCCGATCCTGGGTGCGCTGTTCCGCTCGACCAACTATCAGAAGGACCAGACGGAGTTGCTGATCGTGGTGACGCCGCATCTGGTGGCGCCGCTGAAGCCTGAGCAGGTGCGCCTGCCCACCGATGGAGTGCGCGATCCCAGCGAAGCGGAAACCTTCCTGCTGGGGCAGGCCTATCATGCCGAGCCGGTGAAACCGGCGGAAGGCGTAGCGCCCGCTGCGCAGGCTCCTGCGGCCAAGAAGGAGGGCAGCTATGCCTATTGATCGAGCAAGCCGGCTTATCCTGGCGGCGGGGGTGATGACGGGCGCGATGCTCCTGTCGGGATGCACCAACGAGCGCCCCTCCCCCTTCAAGCCGGTGGACAATTTCGGGGAAGCCAACCGGCAGACGCTGGCGGCGCAGATCATCGATCCCAGTCCGGTCTATGACAGCCCCATGGCGGCAAGTTCCGGCGATCATACGGCGCAGGCCATCGGGCGATATCGCACCGACAAGGTGAAGCAACCGGACCGGGTGCAGACATCGAACACCGTGACCAACAGTCAGTAGGGGCTCCATGAGCGAAGCCATGGCGCAGCAATGGCTCAGCCTTCCAGGAATGAAATATGGGCAACATCAATCCTCCGTCCAGACACTCCAGGGAAGACATGTTACTGACCAATAGCCGCATCCTGATCATTGCTTCGGCGGATCATATCGGTCCGCTGGCGCAGGCCGACGGGCTGGGCAAGGTTCGGGGCCTGCATCTCGAAACCCTCGACCGCGATGCGCCCGTGTCCGACGCATTGCTGAAGAGCGCGGCGCTGGTCTTTATCGAGGTCGATCCCGGCAATGCCGCGTCGATGCATCGCGTCAGCGACATTCGCGCGCGCATGCCCAACCTGCCGCTGGTCGCCGCGATCAACGGCGCCTCCGTCTCGCTTGTGCGGACATTGGTGAAGGAAGGGATCAGTGATGTCGTGTCGCTGCCCTTCGACATTCATGAAATATTGCAGGTGGCGCTCGATACCGCCGCCCGACAGGAAGCTGCCACGGGACAATCCTCGCGGCTTGCCCCGATGGTTTCCGTCGCACGCTCCATCGGCGGTTGCGGCGCAACATCCATCGCGACGCAACTCGCCGCCTATCTTTCAACGCAAGACGTGTCAGGCCGGGGCGCGGTGATCGCCGACCTCGACCTGCAATATGGCAGCGTCGCCGATTTCCTGGGCGTGTCGGCGCGCGGGACGCTGGCCGACCTCCTCCATGCGGAAGGACGGCTGGACGAGGAACTGATCGCCTCCATTGTGGGACGCACCAATAGCGGGTTGTCGGTGATCAGCGCGCCGGAAACGATCATGCCGCTGGAATCGGTCGATTCCGACCAGCTGCTGAAGGTGATCCGGCTGCTGCGGCAGGATTTCGGCTATGTGGTGCTGGATTTCCCGCCGGACTGGACCAACTGGGCCCTGTCCGCCGCGCTGGCTTCGGACGTGATCCTGCTGGTGGTCGAACTGTCGGTCGCCAGTCTGCGGCAGGCGAAGCGCCGGATCGAGCTGTTCCGCTCGATCGGGATCGAAAGCGACGCGATCCAGATCGTGGTCAACCGCGTGGAAAAGCGGTTGTTCCGCACGATCGACCTCAATGACGTGTCAGAGACGCTGGGCCACCGGACGCTGGGCAGCGTGACACTGGACGCGCCGCTGGTCAGCACCGCGCAAAATCAGGGCGCGCTGGTCAGCGACATCCGGGGCAAGAGCCGTTTCTGCAAGGACATAGAAAAGATCGGAGAACTGCTCCGCACGGGTCGCCTGGCAAAGGGCAATTGATCATGTGGAAAATACAGGGCGCTCAGGGAAAGACAGATACCGCCGCCGAGGACAAGCAGGGCAGCGCGCCGGACAGCGGTGAGCCGCCGCCTGTCAACGAGGCGTCCGCCAAGATGCTGGCGCTGAAGGTCACGATCCATCAGCAGTTGCTCGACAGGATCAACCTTTCGCTGCTCGACAAGATGCCGCGCGACCAGATCGCCGGGGAAATTTCCAGCATCGTCGCTGAAATCTTGGAGACGAAGGGAGAGGCGCTCAATCGCGCCGAGCGGTCGGCCCTGTCCAATGACGTGCTGGACGAACTGCTGGGGCTGGGGCCGCTGGAGCCGCTGCTGCAGGATGAGAGCGTCACCGACATATTGGTGAACGGCTGCAACAGCGTCTTCGTCGAGCGGCGGGGATTGCTGGAAAAGACGGCGGTTCGCTTTCAGGATGAGCGGCATCTGCTGCGCATTATCCAGAAGATCGTGAGCGCGGTCGGACGGCGAGTGGATGAATCCTCGCCCTTCGTCGATGCCCGGCTGGCGGACGGTTCGCGCGTCAATGCCATCGTGCCGCCGCTGGCCATCGACGGATCGCTGCTGTCGATCCGCAAATTTTCCAAGAAGCCGATCAGCATCGCGAAAATGATCGATCTGGAAACCATTCCCGCTTCCATGGCGCCCATATTGGAAGCGATCGTGATGGCCCGCCGCAACATCATCATTTCCGGCGGCACGGGATCGGGCAAGACCACGCTTCTCAACGCCCTCTCCTCCTATATCGACGGGCGCGAGCGGATCGTGACCATCGAGGATTCCGCCGAACTGCAATTGCAGCAGGACCATGTCGCCCGGCTGGAGACCAGGCCGCCCAATATTGAGGGCAAGGGCGAGATCACGCAGCGCGACCTCGTCAAGAACGCGCTGCGTATGCGGCCAGACCGGATCATCCTTGGCGAATGCCGCGCGGGCGAGACTTTCGACATGCTTCAGGCGATGAACACCGGCCATGACGGGTCAATGACCACCGTGCACGCCAACACGCCGCGCGACGCCCTATCCCGCATCGAGCAGATGATCGGCATGAGCGGAGTCGACATGCCCATCACCTCGGCCCGGGCGCAGATCGCATCCGCCGTAAACGTCGTCATTCAGGTTGGTCGCCTCAGCGACGGTCGCCGCAAGATCGTTTCGCTTTCGGAGATTACGGGGATGGAGGGCGAAACCATCACCATGCAGGAAATCTTCCGCTTCCGCAGCACGGGCAAGGATGCCGACGGCAATGTGCTCGGCTATTTCGAGGCGACGGGCATCCGGCCGAAATTCATGGCGGAACTCATCGACCGTGGCATCAGGCTGGACCCGGAGATCTTTCGGCCCGTGGTCAGGGCTGAACGGTCATGACCGCGCTGCTGGTCCGGCTGCTGATCCTTGTCGCGATTTTCGCGTCGATCTTCATCCTGTCGCAGATCGCGCTCAACCTGATGTGGGAACGGCGCACCGAACGGGGTGCTGTAAACCGCCGGCTGAAGCTGATGCAATTGGGCATGGATCGGGAATCCGTGTCGGTGACGCTGCTCAAGAACATGCCCGCCGTGCTGCCTGCCAATGCGGGACCGCTGCAGCGGATGCATGCCGGGTTCATCCGCATGGTCATGATGTCCGCCGTGCCGGTGGACGCACGCATGCTGATGCTCGCCTGCGCGCTGGGTTTCTTCCTCTTGTCCTGCCTTATCACCCTGCTTGTCTGGTGGTCGCGCTTCACCATCAATCCCGGCGTCGTCCTGCTGATCCTGACGGCGGCGGCGGCCATCGCCTTCGGCCTGCCCGCCTTCGTCCTCAAACGCATGGCCGAAAAGCGGCGGACCCGGATGGAGCAGCAATTTCCCGTGGCGCTCGACATCTTCACCCGCTCGCTGCGTGCCGGACATCCCATCGCAGCCGCGATCCAGCTCATCACCGAGGAAATGGTGGACCCGATCGGCAGCGAGTTCGGTCTGGTTTCCGACGAAGTCGCCTATGGCGCCGAGTTGTCCGACGCTCTGCTCGCCATGGCGGAGCGCTGGGATCTGGAGGACATGCGCATGTTCGTCGTGTCGATCTCGGTTCAGAACGAAACGGGCGGCAATCTCGCTGAAATCCTGGAAAATCTGTCCAAGGTCATTCGGGACCGGGCCAGCATGTACATGAAGGTCCGCGCGCTGAGTTCCGAAGGACGGATGACCGGCCTGATGCTGACAGCCCTTCCGGTGTTGGCCTTCTCAGTCCTGTTCATGATCAATCCCGCCTTCTACCTGGATGTGGCGCAGGATCGCATCTTCATGATCGGTTTTCCCGCCCTTCTGCTGCTGTATCTGATCGGCTTCATCTCGATCCGCAAAATCGTCGACATAAAGGTTTGACATGATCGACTTCATCTCCATGACGCCACTGGTCCGGCTTGTTCTGCTGTCCGTGCTGTTCGCGCTGGTGGTTGGCGGTACGCTGATCGTCTCCCGCGCATGGTCACGGCACAGCACCATCCGCAACGAACTGCGCGTCATTTCCGCCACCGGCACGTCGAACGCCCTCGTCGGCTCCCTGCGGGGCAAGCGCGACGACGGCTGGTCGCGGCTGGTGGATAGGATCGAACGGGCAGGCCTGAGCCTGGCGGATAGCAAGTCGACGGCGCTGCGCGAAAAGCTCCTCGCGGCGGGCTTCGAATCCCCGGCGGCGCCGCGTGTCTATAATCTCATCCGGCTCCTGCTGGTCATCATCTTCCCGCTGGCCTTTGTCGGCCTGAGCATCATGGGCGGCTATCAGATGTCGTTCGGGAAGCTTTATCTGATGGGATCGCTGTCGGCGCTGTCAGGGTTGTATCTGCCGACGCTCTATGTCCGCGCCAAGGCGGATCGGCGGCGCGAGGCTATCGTCAACGGCTTCCCGGACAGCCTTGACCTCATGCTCGTCTGCGTCGAAGCCGGTCTCGGGCTGGAAGCCGCAATCGATCGGGTTGGCCGTGAACTGGTCTTTTCCCATCCGCTCATTGCCAAATTGCTGACGACGACGACCCTGCAACTGCGCGCCGGCGCGTCCCGCGAAAAGGCGTTGCGCAACATGGCGCAGTCGGCGGGTGTCGAGGAAATCAGCGCCTTCGCCACGCTGCTGATCCAGTCGGACAAGCTGGGGACCAGCATTGCCCGGACCCTGCGGGTCTATGCCACGGAAATGCGCGAGAAGCGGCGTCTTCGGGCCGAGGAAAAGGCCCATCGCATCCCCGTCCTGATCTCGGTCCCGCTGGTTGCCTGCATGTTGCCGGTCATGATCGGCGTGCTGATGCTGCCCGCTGCCGTTCGGGTAGTCCGTACCATTGTCCCTGCCATGCATCATGGAGGTTGAAATGCGCAAAGCTCTTAAAATGGCTGGCTGTGCCATGATGGTGGCGTTGCCGCTCAGTGCGTGCAGTTCCTTCCCCGGCGCCCGCATATTCGCCCGGCATCACCGCCCGGCCGCGCCGCAAATGGCCCAATCCCCCCTCACCGATCAGGGGCGCGCGGCGCTGGATGCAAGCCAGCCCGGCCTGGCCATCGAAAAGTTCCAGAGCGCGCTGGCCAAGGGAGAAGCGGTGGCCCCTGCCCTCAACGGTATGGCCGTCGCCTATGCGCGGCTCGGCCGGTTCGACCTTGCCCGGCGCTTCTTCAACGAGGCGGTGGCGGTCGATCCGCTCAATGAGAAATATCAGGCCAATCTGGCAATGCTGGAACAGACCCAGACCTTCCCGATCCGCCACGCCGATGACGAAAGCGCGCCCAAGACGCAGGATAGCGCCCCGAGCGTCCAGACGGCGAGTTCCTTCTCCCGGCCCGGCGGCCTGCAACGCGTTTCGCAACTGGAGGTCCGCATCCTGACCGTGGGCGCGTTCGCCGCCCCCTTCCAGCGGAAGGTTGCCGTGAAGCCCCCTGTGGAAACGAAGAGCGTGATGAGCGCCTCCGCAGACGAAAGCGCAAGCCCAACCGAAGAAGCGGCGCCCGCTGAACGCAAGCCGGCGCGGAAAGTCGTGCTGACCCTTTCCGGCTATGTGCAGGCCCGGCGCCTGACGCTGCCACCGGTTGCTCCGGCAAGTCAGGAAAAGACCGGCAAGCCTGTTGTCGTCGCCATCGCTTCCCCTCATCCCTGATCTGGCGGGACCATGAATCTTATTGAACCGGCTACGCTCGCCCTCCTGATCGGTGCCTGCATCGCGGCGGCCATCTATGATCTCTATCAGCGCCGCATTCCCAACTGGCTCTGCATAGTGACGATGATCGCCGGACTCGCGGCTGCGCCGTTCGCAGGTGGGCTATCCGACCTCAACAGCCATGCCATCCACCTCGTCGTGGCATTGATCGGCGGCATGCTGCTGTTCAAACTGGGCGCTTTTGGTGGGGGCGACGCGAAATTCTATGCCGCCGTCGCCGCCTGGTTCAGCCTGGGGAAGGCAAGCCTGCTGCTCATGACAGTGGCAGCCTGTGGTCTGATCCTGCTGATCGTCTGGTTCATCGTCCGCAGGGTCCAGGGCAAGCCGGTCAGACGATCCAGCACCGATCCCGGCAGCGGCCTGCCCTATGGCGTGGCCATTGGCGCGGGCGCCATCCTGATGAAACTGATCATGGTCTGAGTGGCGATCGGCTTCAGCGGATCGGCGTCTCGGCAGAAAATAGGCTGGATGGCAGGGTAATCCCCCGGTCCGCCAGATCGGCCATGAATTTGGGCCGGATGTCGGTCGCCTCGAAATGGCCGCGGACGGAACCATCCTCCCGCCGTCCGGTCATCTTGAAGCGGAATATCTCCTGCATGGTGATGACCTCACCCTCCATGCCCGTGATTTCCGATATGCTCATCAGCCGCCGGCTGCCGTCCGACAGGCGCGCGATCTGCACGATGACGTGAAAGGCCGAGGCGATCTGCGCCCTGACGGAACGCAGCGGAATTTCGATGCCGCTCATGCCCACCATCTGTTCAACGCGGGACAGGGCATCGCGCGGGGAATTGGCGTGAACGGTCGTCATGGACCCTTCATGGCCGGTATTCATCGCCTGTAACATGTCGAAGGCCTCACCCGCCCGCACCTCACCCACGATGATACGGTCCGGCCGCATGCGCAGCGCGTTCTTCAACAGATCGCGCTGCGTGATTTCTCCTCGCCCTTCGACATTGGCGGGCCGGGTTTCCAGACGCGCGACATGATCCTGCTGCAATTGCAGTTCGGCGGCATCCTCTATGGTGACGATCCGCTCATGTTCGTCGATGCTGGCGGACATGGCATTGAGCAGCGTCGTCTTACCCGATCCGGTGCCCCCGGAAATCAGCACATTGCGCCGCGCCGCCACGACCGCGTGCAGCAACTGCGCCATTGGTGCAGGAACGCTGCCCAACTCCGTCAGCCGCACCATGCAGATCGGTTCTCGGGCAAATTTGCGGATCGACAGCAGCGCACCATCCACAGCCAGCGGCGGCACGACCGCATTGACCCGCGACCCATCCGCCAGACGCGCATCGACGAAAGGCGATGCTTCATCGATGCGGCGGCCCACGGCGGACACGATCTTCTGCACGATACGCAGCAGATGAGCCTCATCCTTGAAGCGCGCAGGCGTCTTCACCAGACGCCCGTCCCGTTCGACAAAGACCGACTTATGTCCGTTAACGAGAATATCCGTGACGCTCTGATCCTTGAGCAGAGGTTCCAGCGGCCCCAACCCCAGCAGTTCATCGAGCACATCCGACACCAGTTGCGCGCGTTCCTGCAAATTGAGCGCATGCTTCTGCAAGGCCAGTTGTTCATGGACGATCTCGCCGACCTCAACCTCTACCTGCTGCCGGGACATGGATTCCAGCGCCGAAAGATTGATGATGCCGATGAGGCGCTGGTGCAGAATGACCTTCAGTTCGGTGTGCCGATCTTCCCGCAACGGGGAGGCAGCATGCGCGGCATGCCACGCATTCAGACGCGTTTCATTCTGCCTGTCCCTACGGATCTGCCACATCAGCCTGCTCCCGCCCGTCGGCTAGTATCGGCTGTCCGGTCGCAATAATCCATGATTTCTTGCAGAGTTCCGTCCACTCTCTGCCTCTCCTCCATTTCCCCGTCAGTCGCTTGGCGATTCGACGCAAAAATCATTTTCAATATCATGGGTTAATTGACTGCAAACTATCACATTTTTTATGCGCATTCTAATCCCAGCGGACGAAATCGAAAATACGCCTAAATGATGAAATGAAAATCCGGCCATAACCTTCCCGATATTCGGAAATTTTCCACCAAAATACAGAAATTATTGACTTTTTTGGAGTTTTTTTCTATAAACACCGTCGATCAGATGACCATTATGGAGGGGGCGATTCCAAATGGCGAGATTCCGCCTTTATGCGAAGCGCTCCATGTCTTTCATGATCATGACCATGGTTGCCGCGCTGCTCCCCGGCAACGCCAGTCTTGCCAATGACGCAGGCGCCGTGCCCGTCGCCAGGGAACGCTTCCGCTCTTCCACGGAACAGGCCAGCAACTATGTCAACCTGTCCCAAAATGAAACAGCACCCTCTCCAGCCGCAGTTGCGTCGGGGTCGGTCAAATTCGGGCGCGCGATCGATCTGGTGGGAACGCCGCTCTACCTGAAGGCGGAGCCGCGTCCGATCTCCCGACTGCCGGGGTCGCTGCCCCTTGGGCTGCCAGTCGCGGCGCGATCCCTGACGAGCGACTTTGGAATGCGTGCTCACCCCCTCCTCGGCGGCTTTCGCCCGCATCTGGGTGTCGATCTGGCGGCTCCGGCCGGCGCGCCGATCACGGCCATGTCGGACGGACTGGTAAGTTGGAGCGGATGGCGCGGCGGCTATGGCCTTTTCGTCGCGCTGGATCATGGCAATGGCATCCAGACCCGCTATGGCCATATGTCACGGATCAATGTCGTGCCGGGGCAGCAGGTGCACAGGGGCGATACGATCGGCTATGTCGGCTCGACCGGCCTGTCCACCGGACCGCATCTCCATTATGAAATGCGCGTCAATGGCCAGCCGGTAAACCCCAGGCCGCTCCTGACCAAATAGCGCCCAAGTTCAAATCTTCGGATAGCAGGAAGAGGCCGACAGGCCGATGGTGATGCTGCCGACGCCGGTAAAGACCTGATAATTGCCGCTGCCATCGACCTTATTTCCACAGGCTGGCGCCGAAGCGGTAAAGGTCAGCCCGCTAACGCCGCCCGCCTGATACAGGCCCTTGGCATAGGTATCAACGTTGGCCGTGGTGCAGGTCGTGCCTGTCGGATCGACCGAAATGCACCGCGCGGCCTTTTCCGTGACATAGTGAAGTTGGATGAGCGCGGACAGGGCAAGGGCCATGTTGATCGTGCCGAAGACCGTCAGAAGGAAAATCGGCAGAACGAGCGCGAACTCCGCTGCGGTCGCCCCTCCGGCATGACGCCAGAAGGTCTTGAGCAGCGGGCAGGAAGCCGAAGACTGGGTCATTGCAATCGCATCCATGCCGTCTGTTGGATCGAAGTCGACAAATAGGACATTATAGACAGGCCCGGAAAAACCGGAACATAAGTATAGGAAGCCTGAACATTGACATAAATGCCCGGCTTGGCGGTGCTACCTGTGACTGCGGCGGAACAATCAGCAGAAGGACTGCTCAAGGTACCGGCCGCCACCAGAGCGCCGGATGCATTGGCGCAATAATAGCCTTCCGACAAAGTGCCCAATGTCACGCCGGCTCCCAATGTCGTCTGCTGCGCCGCCGAGGCCATCTGGGGAGACAGGGTGGAACTGCAATGATCGGTCGGATAGGTCGCGGGCAACAGCGTGGAACTGTTGCACACCTGTCGAACCAGCCCGACCGCCTGCTCTGCCGCCGTTTCCACCTGCATCTTGCTGTAGATATAGATGGCGACATCGACGACATTCAGCGTCAGGAAGCCAACCACGGGGAACCACAGCGCCATTTCCGCCGCCGCCGCGCCCGCTTTGTTGCCCATGAAGCGGCGAAGGAAACGAAGTCCTCTGGCCGATGTAGCCAAGGCCGTCATTGGACCAGCTTTTCCCGAGTGGCGGCGGTGCCGGGAGGTGTGAGGCCTGCGGTCGCACATTGCGTATTATTGGCGAATATGCTGCCCGTTCCGTTGACCAAAATGGTATAGGCGACCATCACGAAGCAGGCGGCCCCGTTGGCGGATTTATTGACTGCACCGCCGAAAGTCAGGTTTGATTTCGGCAGATAGACCAGACCGCTGATATTCCAGGTGGGATTGTTGCCCGCATAGGAAATATCCACGCCTGATGTCAGTTGGGGATCCTGATACATCGCAACCCCGGACCAAGGGCCCGATGTCGGCGCGGTAATCGTCAACGTACCGCTGCCACTTGGAATATGGGAATAGCCGCTTGCGGTCGTGCCACTAAAAATGACGGTCGCGTTGGCGCCACTGGCTGTCTGGAGCGTGTGCCCGTTCAAATCCAACATGCCATTATTGATGACGATGACATTATCCGTGCCGGTAAGCGTCACATCGCCACTAAGCTGCACATCACCGCAATATTGCTTGCTGCCCAGCGCCAATGACCCAGTAATGAGATTAGTGGATGGAAGAACGGGATCGTTGTTCTTCGTTGGCCTTTGCGGATAGGAAGAACATGTGTTCGGGGGGATATTGCTGGCAAGCCCCGAATAATTATCAGTGATCGCCCCTGTACCAGACACCTGGTTTATGCCGCACCCTCTGTTGGTGCCACGAGCATAGCCATAGGTCGCGCCAAGATTATGCCCGTTACAGGTCGCATCCCCGTTCGAAAAGATACTGCACCCACCCAGATCAGGCTTTGGTCCACCGTTGCTCTGAAAGGAAGTATTGGAGGTAGACAGCGTAGTGAGACAGAATTGCTGCCCCGCGCCACCCGCCGTCGCGATGGCCGAAGCAGCAATCGTCTGCCCAAAGCCCGAACCATAGGTCGCATCGCCCCTGAAACCGACAAGCGCCGAAAAGGAGATCGGGAGCACTTTCGACAGGGAAGCCTGATAACAGGTCGCCCCCGCCACGACTCCTGTCGGACAAGTCACGATCGCCGCGCTGACGGTGGTATTATTCTGCCCATCGACAAAGCCATAGGGCGTGACGGCTGCCTTGGCCTCCCCAATATAGGTGCTTCCGGTCGTGCTGTTGTTGGTCGCCGCAGCGAGGGCTGCGGTATCGGCAGCATTCTGCATCGATCGCTGGAAATAATACCATTGCCCCACTTCCACCGCCATCGCGACGCCGCCGGATATGGGAATCAGCATCAGCGCCATCAGCGGACCGACAGCGGCCTTTTCATTCAAGGCATGGCGAAGCCATTTTCTCAGCAAGAACCGAACGGAAGAGCGCAACATATCCCCGCCCCTGAAATAAATGCGTTACCGCAAACAATCCCATTCGACCCGATTTATAAAATATTCTTATATTATCCAGTATATATCCAAAGATATATCAGCGTTTTCAATATCATATAGTAAACTGACATTCATCATCACGACTGTCAACAGCGACAGGATCGATGATTCCACCCTACCACAAAGACTTCCGGCGTTCCGCCCCAATATTGGACAAAAGGGGGAAACCGGAAAAGCCCGTCGCTATTTCCGCGGTACGGTAATGCGGATGGTCGTCCGCCCGCCGATATTCTGCAGGAACACTTCGCCGCCCAATGCCTGAATGCGGCGCATCAGCGATCGTGACGGCACGGCCCCGCTGGACCCCAGCCGCGCCATATTGGGCACGCCATCATCGCTCACCTGAAGCGCGATACGATTGCCGTCCGGTTCCAGCGCGAAATCCACCGCGCTCGCCCCCGCATGCCGCACGGCATTGGCGACGATTTCCCGCACGGCAAAGCTCAGTTCCCGTCCGATCATCGCGCTGGTCGCACAATTGCCGTCCTCAACCTTCAGCGCGCATTCAATACCCCATTGCTCGCCCAGCGAGCGGACCACCATCGCCAGCGTTTCGGGCAGATAGGCGAAATCCTCCTCATCGACCTCGGGATTGATGATCCAGCGGATGGTCGCAATCTGATCCTTGGCGATGCGGTCGATATTGCTGATAACGGGGCGCGGCGAAACCGACTGCTCGCTCAACAAGGGAGCGAGCTGAAAACGGATGCTGGCCAGTGCCTGAAGCACGCTGTCATGGAGTTCCCGCTGCAATCGCTCACGTTCCCGCGCCCCGGCGATGACATGCGCCAGGTCCAGGCTGTTGCGGACCATCAATTCTTCGCAGGCGCTTTGGAACACGCGCTGGGCGATGGCGGCACAGTCCTCATGGCAGGGATCGGAAAGATGCACCGCGCCCACCGCCTCGAAAGTGCCCAAATGCACCCGCACCGTCAGCAGCGTGTCCGCGTCCAACAGGGTGCTCCAGGCCCTGCCGCCTACGGACAGCGGCCCCAAATGGCTGACGCCGTCGCTGGACAGGGCAATCGATGCGTTCCGGCCCCGATCATGCCAGCCCGTATCCGCCGTCATCAAATTACCCAAGCCGATGGACGGCAATGCCTGCCCCGCGCTGCATGCGAAACGAAGCCGTTCGTGACTCGCCATCCTGAACAGCACGGCCAACCGTTCACCGCCCGTCGCGGTCCGCAGTGCCTGCAACAGGAAGCCGTCGGCGCTGCTCTTCGTCGGCGGGAAGTCCGCTTCGGCCAGCCGCCGCATCTGCTCCCGCTCCAGCAGCGTCTCGCGCCGGGGGCCAAGCATGACCCCTGTCACCACGATCACCACCACCAGATAACAGGCCTTGAGCGCAACCCTTTCAGCCGCCGGTTCCGTCGGCAGGGTGACGATCTCATCGAACCAGGTTGCGAATATCGCGCCCACCCCTGCCAACAGGCCGACCAGTACATGCCATTGCCGGCGGACCACCAGCGCCACTTCCACCGCCACGAAGAAACTGCCCGGAAAATAGGGGCTATTGGACGGGTTCGTCACCAGCAGCAGGGCGATGTAAAGCAATGTATCGAGGAATATCACCCATTTGCGAATCCGCATGTCGGTGATCCAGGACCGCGCCGACAGCATGACCGCCGTCAACGCCAGCAGCAGCATCAGGATCGCGACGCCATGCTCCGCCGATTCCGCCCAGGATCGCGGGCTGGCGAAGATGAAGCTGACGGAGCAATAAATCACCGCCAGCAGCAGTCTGGTGAAGTCCAGCGTCCGCCATGGCCGAAGCGCCGATTGGGTCAATGTATCCCACCGGCTCAGGCTGGTCGTCCGTTCGATTCGCCCATGCATTGCGCGACCACGTTCCCCCATGCTCTCCGGCAGGTTTCTTATGGGAAGGAAATTGCCGCCACGTCAAATAGAGATGAGGCCAGCCGAGCGGCTATCCATGGAAATAATCGTAAATCTGCTGCGCGACCGCCTTGGAAACGCCGGGCGCTTTCAACAGATCTTCCAGCGCGGCACTCTTGACCGCCTTGGCTGTACCGAAATGCATCAGCAACGCCTTTTTGCGGGCGGGACCGATACCGGGAACCTCATCCAGCGAGCTGACGGTGATCGCTTTGCTCCGCTTCTGGCGGTGCGCGCCTATGGCGTAGCGATGCGCCTCGTCACGCAAGCGTTGCAGGTAGAACAGCACCGGATGGTTGAGCGGGAAGGTGATTTCCCGCCCGTCGGGCATGTGGAACACTTCCCGCCCCTCCCGGCCATGATGCGGCCCCTTGGCGATGCCGATCATGCAGACATCCTCAATGCCCATATCCTCCAGCATCGCGCGCGCCGCCGACAGCTGCCCCTTGCCGCCGTCGATCAGCACCAGATCGGGCCATTCGCCGCCGTCACGATCCGGGTCCTCCCGCGCCGCGCGGCCGAAGCGCCGATCGAACATCTCGCGCATCATCGCGAAATCGTCGTTCGAGATTTCGGGATTCTTCATGTTGAACTTGCGATAGGCGTTCTTGCGGAAGCCCTCCGGCCCCGCGACCACCATCGCGCCCAGCGCATGCGCGCCCTGCATATGGCTGTTGTCGTAGATCTCGATCCGGTCCGGCACGCCGTCCAGCCCGAAAGTCTCGACCATCTCCTCCAGCACCTTCGCCTGCGTCGTGGTCTCGGCAAGGCGGCGGTCGAGCGCCTCAACGGCATTGCGCTGGGCCTGTTTGATGAGGCGCGTGCGATCGCCGCGCTGCGGCACCTCGATCCGCACCTTCGACCCGATGCGCTCACTCAGCGCCTGCGCCATCAATTCGCATTCTGCAGGCGGACGGTCGGACAGGACCAGCTTGGGCGGCGGCACTTCCTCGTAGAATTGCGCCATGAAGCTGGCGAGAACCTCATCCTCCGCGACTTCGGCCGTGTGGACGGGGAAGAAGCTGCGATGGCCCCAATTCTGCCCGCCCCGAATGAAGAAGGCCTGTATGCACATCGCGCCGCCCTTGGTCGCCAACGCGAAGATATCGGCGTCGCCCAGCCCTTCGGCATTGATCGCCTGGCTGCCTTGAATGAAAGTCAGCGCCTTCAGCCGGTCGCGCAGCACCGCCGCCTGCTCGAAATCGAGCGCGTTGGACGCCGCCTCCATCGCCTCGCCCAGCTTCTTCTGCACGGCGGTCGACTTGCCGCCCAGGAAATCCTGTGCATCCTGAACCAGTTCGCCATAGCTCCCCTCATCGATCCGCCCGACACAGGGCGCGGAGCAGCGGCGGATCTGATAAAGCAGGCAGGGCCGCGATCGGTTGGCGAAGAAACTGTCGGTGCAGCTTCGCAGCAGGAACAGCTTCTGCAATGCATTGATGGTCCGCGTCACCGATCCGGCACTGGCAAAGGGGCCGTAATAGCGGCCCTTATATTTGCGCGCACCGCGATGCTTCTGTACGCGCGGAAAGGCATGATCCTCCCGCAGCAGGATGAAGGGGAAACTCTTATCGTCGCGCAGCAGCACATTATAGGGCGGGCGGAACCGCTTGATGAGCTGCGCTTCCAGCAGCAGCGC
Source organism: Sphingobium sp. EM0848 (assembly GCF_013375555.1). Lineage (NCBI taxonomy): Bacteria > Pseudomonadati > Pseudomonadota > Alphaproteobacteria > Sphingomonadales > Sphingobiaceae > Sphingobium > Sphingobium sp. EM0848. Next base: position 963,473 of record NZ_JABXWB010000001.1, on the reverse strand, counting down.
CTCGGCCTCGCTGTTGGTGGTGACGATGGTCATGGAGCGCGTCTGCGCCACCATGCGTTGGAGCCGCCTGGGCAGACGGTCGACCTGGGTATAGTTCGTCACCCGGTTGCGCAGCGCCCGCGCCTTGCCGACATAGAGCACATCGCCCCGCGCATCCTGCATACGATAGACGCCTGGCCGGGTCGGTAGCGTCTTCAGCGTCGTACGGATCGCCTCCACCCCCGCATCAATATCGGGCTGACTGCCCGTGACCGTGAAAGTGGCCTTGTTTTCGTGAAAGCGATCAGGGGATTGAGGACCGGACATGCGGAAGAGATAGCGGCGTCTGCCGTGATCGCAATGGGCATTGACCCAAGGAACGGACATCGGCGGAGAAGCAATGCGTGAGGTCAGCCATCTCACCCCACTGCGCTTCACTCATCAAGGAGAAGCTGTCCGCAACTCCCCTCCTCGCTTCACACGACCCGCATAACAAAAAAGGCCAGCGCGAAACCCGCACCGGCCTTTTTTTGTCATTATATCCAGATCGACATATCCAGATCGCCTCAGGCGCTCGGGCCGAGACCCTTGATCGCATCGTCGACGAGTAGCTTGTCAGCCTTGGGATCATGGCCCTGTGCGATCAAGGTCGCCGCAGCATTGGTCGCAGCCGTCACCGCCTTGTTGCGGATATCCGCGACAGCGGCCCGTTCGGCGGCGCCGATCTTATCCTCGGCCATTTTCTGACGGCGGGCGACGAGCGCCACCGCATTGGCCTTGGCATCGTCAAGCAAGGTTTCGGCTTCATGCTCCGCCGACTTGCGCATCGCTTCCGCTTCGCCGGCGGCAGCCGCCAGCTTCGCTTCATATTCCGCCTTCAGCGCTTCGGCTTCGGCCCGCAGCTTGGAGGCTTCCTCCAACTGCGTCTTGATCTGCGCGATCCGTCCATCCAGCGCACCGCCAATCAGGCCAGGCACCTTCTTGAAAAGCAGGATTCCGATGAACACCGCCATCGCCAGGCTGACCCAGGCAGTGGCATCCATGCCGACTGCCTTCGGGTCGCTGTGCGGGGCAACGCCCTCGTGGGCGACGGTGCCAACCGGCTCCATGCCTTCGCTATGGATCGCCTGATTCATGTGCGGGACTTCCGCCTCGCTGTGCTGTTCTGCTGCCTCAGCCATGGGCCAGTGCCGCCTTTACTGCGTTGCGGGCCGCTTCGTCCGACGCGTCCACGCCGGAAATGCGAGCCACCATGTCGCGCGCTGCGTCAGCGGCGACGGTTTCAATCTCTGCCATGGCTGCGTTGGACGCAGCCTTGATGCGGGCCTCGGCAGCGCCGATCTGGCTCGCAATATCCGCGTCGGCTGCGGCCAGCTTGGCTTCAGACGCCTTGGCGGCCTCGGACTTCGCCTTGGCCAGCGTCGCCTGGGCGACGGCACGGCTTTCGGCATCGCGAACGCGATAGTCCGCTTCAGCTTCATCGGCGCGAGCGAAAGCGGCCTTAGCCGCATCCAGATCACCACTGATCTTCGCGTCGCGCGCATCGGCCGTCGCCTGCACCTTGGGCACCATACCCAGGCCGATGACGAAGAAAACGAAGCCGAAGGTCACCAACAGCCAAAAGATCTGCGATGAATAGGTTTCGGCAATTTGCGCGATTTGAGGCATTTTATGGGATCCGTCCGATCGGGGCGCGGTCAATCAGGAGGTGGGCACGGGCATCACCGGGACGCCCCGCCCACCCCAAGCGGTTATTAGGCCACGAACACCAGGATCATGGCGATAACGAACGCCAGCAGACCCAGAAGTTCCGCAGCAGCGAAACCGATGAACAGACGGCCCTGCTGGCCGTCGGCAGCGCCGGGGTTGCGCAGCGCGCCTTCGAGGAACGAACTGAAGACGTTGCCCACACCGAGGGCGGCAATGCCCGCACCGATCGCGGCCAGGCCAGCACCGAGCAGCTTTGCGGCTTCTGCGTCCATGTCGTAAACTCCCTTTTCCAAACTCAAGTCAAAACGTTGGGTGAAATAATCTTAGTGCAGGTTCTCGGCGTCGTTGATGTAGACCGAGGTCAACAGCGCGAACACATAGGCCTGGATCACGGCCACCAGAACTTCCAGCGCACTGATGCCGATCATCAGGATGAAGCTGGCGGTGCCGACCGTGAAGCCCAGCGCGGGGCTGGCATTGGCGCTGTTGATGACGAACCCGGCGAGCACCTTCAGCAGCACGTGGCCAGCGGTCATCGCGACGAACAGTCGCAGGCCAAGGCTGAACGGACGCACCATGAAGGAGACGAGTTCGATGAAGAAGAGCGGCACCACCATCAGCGCCGGAGTGCCATGCGGCACGAACAGCGAGAAAAAGTGGAGGCCATGCTTGTAAAAGCCCACCGCCAGCACGATCGAGAAGCTCATGATCGCGAGCACGCCGGTCGCGGTGAAATGACTGGTGAAGGTGAAGGGATGCAGGCCGAACAACCCCAGCGGCAACAGGCCGAGCAGGTTCGCCAGCAGGATGAACATGAACAGCGAGAAGACATAGGGAATGTACTTCTTGCCGCCCTCACCCACATTGGCGATCAGCAGGCTCTTGATGAAGCCGGTCATATATTCGACCGCCATCTGCCAGCGGCCGGGGACCAGTTCACGCTTCATGCCGCCGACGACAAAGATCCACAGCACCACAGCAGCAGCCACCATATAGAGCGCGCTGTTGGTGAAGGCGATGTTGAAACCGCCGAGCGACAGATGATCCGTACCGAACAGCGGTTCGATCGCAAACTGATGCATCGGATCGATTTTGCCGGATTGTGCCACGCTGGACCCCTGTAACGTCTTTGCCTTTAGACTATGACAAAAGCGTCCCTATTCGTCGGGACGCTTCGTCGTCGTCAACCTGATGATGTTCCTGAAAGCCGCCACGATCCCAAGACCGAGGAATGCAAGCAGGAGCCATGGGGATGTCCCAAGCAGCCGGTCCAAAACCCAGCCGATCAAGGCACCGCCAACAAGACCCCCGATCAGCTCAGCGAGAACCCTGTTGCCGAGGCGCGACCCATCGTCCGCCTGCTGCTCCTTGGTCCCCTGTCTGACCCGTTCGACGTGTTCGGCCTGCGCAATCCGCTCCTCCAAAGAAGCGATCCGCGCATCTTCCCCCGCCGGGTCCTGCCCCGGTGCATCCGCTGCCATCGACCATCCTCCTTAGTATAAGGGCTCAGGCGGCATGGCGGTTGCGGCTGCACCCGTCAAGGCGCGGCCCGTTTAGAAAGGGCTTTCGGGAGTGTCAACCGTCGTTGGACAGGAGAATTTCCTGTCCGAACGAAGCTGGGTCAAAAGTCCACCAGCAAGGCGGAAATCACCCGGCCGTCGCGCAATAGGATGGCAGGGCGATCGGCCCGGCGCCCTTGGTCTGCCACGCACCGGCGCCGATACGGTAGACCTGCCCCTGCTTCACGCGGCTGGTCAGCGTCTGGCATCCGATGGATGCGGCGACATCCTGCACCGTCACGCCGCGCTTGCCGGCAAGGTCCGTATAGGCTGCGCGCCGTTTGATGTTGATCGATTCGACCTCGGACCGGACGGCGTCACTTACAGACCCGGCGATGCCCAGATAGCCGTCGGCCTGCTCGCCCACGGCGCCTGCGCCCATCGCGGCGACCACGGCGCCGGATTGCGCACGGGCAGGAGACGTCATGGCCAGCCCCGTCGCCAGCGCAACCGCAGCAGTGGCGGCAATCATCAAAAACTTGCGTGTCATTGCGGGAACAACTCCGGGTTATTCTGGATCAAATCCTGCGCATCGCGTTGCAGTTTGACAACGACTTCCTGCTGCACCTTGACGTTGAGGTTGATTTCGATCGGCTTGTCCGGGGCCTTCACCTGAATACAGCCCCCCAGGGCCAAACCGGCGAAACCCGCCATCATGATCGTTCGCTTCTTCATTTCTGCTCCCTGTTTCGCACAGTGTCGCTTTCGGCAGGCTGAACTGCAACCCCTGCCCGAATCTTCTCCTGCATCTGATCACCCAGGCTGTTTTGTATGAGCGTTGAAGGGTCGATGAAGGATTGCGCGGTCCCAAGAAGCCCCCGGAAGGGCGCCGCGATCCGGACGTTAAAGATGAAGGGCAGGCCCGTGAAATTGCGCGCCAGCCCCGCCGGCGCCCCGCCGATCTGCCCGCGATTGACGCCGTTGAACACGACATTCGTCACCATTTCGCCGTCCAGCGCGCCGTCCATCAATATGGTGAGGCATTTATACTGGAGATTCTTGAGCGCATCGAAGGCCAGCCGTCCCATGGCGCCCAGTTGCTCGTTCGAAACCGGCCCAACATAGGACAAGGTGCCCGACTGGCGCGTGGGGTCGCACGGAATCGTCGGCAGAACACCTTCAGGCATCAGCAGCGGCGGCATGCCCTGCTGCCGCGCGGTCAGCACGCCGCCCGCGACGCGCCCGCCCTGTGCATTGAAGATCAAAGGCATGATCCCGTCGAACGTGCCGGTGGCGGACACATTTTTAAGGTCCATCGCCTGGATGAACGCGCCTGCATCCAGCCCAATGACGCGAAAGGTCAAGTAACGATCCACATTGGCGCTAAAATCCATCGTCGTCGGCAACAGCACCAGTTGCCCGCCCGAAAAGGGCCAGCCGCCGCCCTCGACACGCACTTTCTGGCCCGCGTCCAGCCGGTAGCGCACAACGCCGTCCCGAACCTCAACGCCCGGATTGACCGACCTGATTCGCACTTCCTGCCCCGGCGCGCTGACCAGTCCGAGCAGATCGGTGAAACGCAATTCTCCCGTCAGCCCCTCCACCGGACCGAAGGCGGCGGCCAGATTGGCGTTGTCGGTGCGGAACAGGCCGTCGCTGGTGACATGATTGCCGTCCCAACGGATATGCCCCTCCCCACTCACGGTCGCATGCACATTGGCGACGACGCCGAGCGCCAACCCCGTCACCTCCTCGGGCTGAAGCGCTGGACCAAAGGCCAGGGCGGGAACGGCCAGATCCGCCTTGCCCCGTCCGTTGCCGAGATCATGCTCGATCACGGCTCTCGCCACCAGGGCATCGTTGCGCGGCACCCGCAGAGCGCCCGTCGCAGCAATCCGGTCGTCCTTCAGGGTCAGCGCGAAATCGGGCACCTTCAGCGGCTCAAACCGTCCCGGCGTCTGCGCATCGCGCACCGTCATCGCCGCCGCCAGCTTCAGCACACCACCCGCGAAGCCCCAGTCGCCCGCACCATTTTCAACAATCAGCGGCACGGCGCCGATTCGCCCGCCCGCTCCGGTCAGACGGCCACCCAGCCCCTTGCCTACCGCCTTTCCATCCAGCGCCACCGCGGTCAGACGGACCGGCGCATCTTCCGCCCCGATGCTGAGCTCGACATGGGAAAGCGCAAAGCCCTCCCGTCCCAGCGCTACGCGTGCGCTATCGGCGGAAAGCCGCATCGGGCTGTCACCGCTCTTTCCGACCAAGGCAAGTTTGCGGATTTCCGCGCCGCCGCGCACGCCATCGGGACCGGCCGCGAACAGCGCACCGCCGCCAATGGGGCACAGGATCTGTCGGGTCTGACCAACGGAAAAGCTGCCATAACGGGCCTCGATCAGCGAAACCGGCATACAGCGCCGGTTGACCGCAACCGTGCCATCGGCGCTCAATTGCCCCTCAACGGGAGCCACCAGTCCGCGCAGCCGCCCGCCCGGCAACGGCCCATCCAGCCGTACTTCGGTCGAGAAACGCGTATCACCCTTCGGCTCCGCCACGAAACGCACCGGCTCCAGCGACAGCTTCGCCTGTCCGGCGGCATAGGGTTCCACGAAAAGCTGTCCGCCAAAGCCGCCGCCAGCCCGCCGCGCCAGCCGCAGCGCTGCCTTGGGCAATCCGCCGCCTTCCGTCGTGAGCGCACCGTCAAGCGCCCAGCCGAGCGCCGCCCGCCCCTTGCCCGGCCAGCCGATGGTCACTCGCCCATCGCCGGGAATCGCCGCCTTCGCCCCGCTGCGCGCCGTAAATTGCGTGCCGGTGAGGACCAGACTGCCGCCTCCGCCCCGCTGGGCAAAGGCTAGACTGGTCTGCAACACATTATCCTCGCCCGCCCGCCGCACGGCATCGGCCAATCGGACCGTGAGCGGTTCAACGGGCGTTCCCGCCCCCGATTCGCGCAACCCCGCCAGCGGATCGCGCCCGGCAAGGCGAATCTGCCGTGCGGAAAGCCGCCCCTGCATCCGCGCCTCGTCCTTGCCGACTTGCCAGGCGCCCCGAATCTCGGTGGTTCCGGCCAGCGTCCCTGCCGCCGACAGCGCCGCCGCGCCGATCTGCGCCCTGCCCCCGGTCGATGCCGCCGTCCCGTCGAAGTCGACACGGCCAAACGGGTGCGCCAACACCATGCCCTTGGACTTGAGCGCCTCGCCCGTCAGATCGACATGGCCGCTCCAGCGATCCAGCGCCTTGCCCAGCCAGATATCCACATTCGCCGCAGGCTTTGCCATGGCGGTGGCGGCATCGCGGCAGGCAACGGCATCCCCTTGCACCGGTCCGGACAGATGCGGTCGCCCGTCCCGCATGGCGACGTCCAACAGCGCCGACAGATTGGCAAGGCCGCAGCCGCCGAACCCCGCTTCAGGCATCGCCGCCGCCAGCTTCCCGCGAAAGCCCGAATGCAGATTGCCCCGGCCGTCAATCTGCATGCCCACCGTTCCAGCATCGGTTTCCAGCCGCAATCGCGCGTCGCTCAACCCCAGCAGGATGTCGGGCAGGCTGAACGGCGCCGTCGAGGTCGAATCGCGAAATTTGTCGATCTCGCCCAGTTTCAGCACGCCGCCGCGGAGCGACCCGCGCATTCGGACACCGCCCGCCCGCACTGCCGCGACCCCCGGCGTCAGGCCGGTGAAGGCAATGTCGACCTCCACCCAGCGCGCCGTCAGATCAGGATCGGCCGGATCGCCCAGCACGATATTCTCAATCCGCTGAGTGCGAAGGCCGATTTCCTTCAGGTCATAGCTGCCTTCGACCCCGTGCCGGTTGAGTTCACGGCTGATGAAATTTTCGGCGATGGGCGCACGCTGGGTCCAGAGCGCGGCTAGGATCAGCGCGAGCGATCCCGTCCCCACCCCAAGCCAGCGCAGCCAGCCCCGGCGAATTTCCTTTTCGCCGCCTTCATCTTCCATGCCTATGGCCAACCCCGGCTTTGAAAACGCGCAATTTACGTCCGTAACGCCTTAACAACGTCTGACTGCTTCTAAATATCCTTACCCGGCGAATCCACAACGATGCATTGCACGATCGAGTCGTGCTTTTCCCTTTTCGCCGCATTTTGCGAGCCGCCGGCTGTTCCAGCCGTCTTCAAAATGCTTTTCCTGTTTACCGCATTTTGCGAGCCACCGGCTGTTCCAGCCGTCTTCAAAATGCTTTAGCATCCCGATCCGTCAACGGGGGACGGATAAGACATTGCCGGAAAAGGATTTGAAGGCCGCGCATGATGGCGTGGGGCATCGCGCCCGACTGCGGCAGAAATTGGCGAAGAGTGGCGGCGATGCGCTGCATGATCATGAACTGATCGAATATCTGTTGGCGCTGGCGATCCCCCGTCGCGACACAAAGCCGCTGGCCAAGGCGCTGTTGCGTGAATTTGGCGGGATCGGGGGCCTGATGACGGCGGACTGGCAGGCCATCGCCCGCATACCCGGCATGGGCGACACCAGCATCGCGGCAATCAAGATCGTCCAGGCCACCGCCCTGCGGATGTTACGCAATGACGTAGCCGAAAAGCCGGTGCTGGCGAGTTGGCAGGCCCTGCTCGACTATCTGCGTGCCGACATGGCATTCCTGACGGTGGAACGGGTGCGGGTTCTGCATCTCAACAGCCGCAACATGCTGATTCGCGACGAACATATGGGCGATGGCTCGATCGATCAGGCGGCAATCTATACGCGGGAGGTTATCCGCCGGGCCATCGACCTCGGTTCAGCCGCGTTGATCCTAGTCCACAACCATCCCAGCGGATTGCCGGAACCCAGCCGGCAGGACATAGAGATCACACGCCAGATCGCGGAGGCCGGCAAAAGGCTTAATATCGCGGTCCACGATCACATCATCATCGGATCGCAGGGGCATAGCAGCCTGCGCGCGAAGGGGTTGCTTTAAGAGCGAGGCGTGTGGATCGCCTGAAACCGCCCCAGTTCCCTAAGCCCCAAATCCCACCGACAGAAATTCCGGCACCGGCCCGTTCCAGCCGTCGTCCGGCCCGTCATCCACCGGCTCAGGACGGCGCGGACGGGCACCATTGCCTTCGGTACGCGCCGGGCGGGGTTCTGCGCGCCGTCCGTCATCCTTGCGGCGTTCGTCCTTGCGATCCTTCCGCCGGTCCTTGTCCGCCCTGCGCGGTTCCTCCACCACCTTTTCGGCTACCGCCACCGGCGCGTCGATCGTATCGATCTTCTGCTTGATCAGCTTCTGGATATTGTCGATCGCCTCTGCATCGTCCGACGTGACGAACGTATAGGCGACCCCCTTCGCCCCCGCGCGGCCGGTACGGCCGATGCGATGGACATAATCGTCCGGATGCCAGGGCGCGTCGAAGTTGAACACATGGCTGACGCCCTTGATGTCCAGCCCGCGCGCGGCCACGTCCGACGCGACGAGGATATTCACGGTCCCCGTGCGGAACCGCTCCAGCTCGGCAATGCGCGCCGACTGGTCGATATCGCCGTGGATCTCACCCGACTTGAAGCCGTGCCGTTGCAGGCTCTTGTTGAGTTCCCGCACCGTCGTCTTGCGGTTGCAGAAGATCACCGCGCTCTGCACGTCCTCGGCCTCCAGCATCGCGCGCAACGCCTCGCGCTTCTTGCGCGAATCGACCTTCACCAGCCGCTGGGTGATATTGGTCGAGGCGGTGGCGGGCCGCGCCACCTCGATCGACTTGGGATTGGAAAGGAAGCGATCCGCCAGCTTCTTGATGACCGGCGGCATGGTCGCGGAAAACAGCAGCGTCTGCCGCTGGGCAGGCAGCTTGGTGCAGATTTCCTCGATATCCGGGATAAAGCCCATATCGAGCATCCGGTCGGCTTCGTCGATCACCAGCATGTTGCAGCCGTTGAGCAGGATCTTGCCCCGCTGGAACAGGTCCATCAGCCGCCCCGGCGTCGCGATCAGCACGTCGACGCCCTTTTCCAGCGCCTTTACCTGATCCCCCATCTGCACGCCGCCGATCAGCAGCGCCATGGAGAGCTTGTGATATTTCCCGTATTTCTCGAAATTCTCCGCGACCTGCGCAGCCAGTTCACGCGTCGGCTCCAGGATCAGCGAGCGCGGCATCAGTGCGCGGGCACGGCCATGGGCGAGAATGTCGATCATCGGCAGGACGAAGCTGGCGGTCTTGCCGGTCCCCGTCTGGGCGATGCCGATGATATCCTTCATCATCAGCACGGGCGGGATCGCCTGCGCCTGAATCGGTGTGGGCGTGTCATATCCGGCCTCGGTTACGGCCTTCAATAATTCGTCGGAAAGGCCGAGATCGGCAAAAGTCATTCAGATGTCCGGGACAGGAGGCTCTCCACCGCACAGAAACGCACGATAAAGGAAATCGCGCGCGCCTTGCTGAAATATCGCCCTCTTGTCAAGAAAATCGCGACGCAGGCAGGCTTAATCGTCGGGCTCGACCGGCTCCAGCCGCCGGAAACTGTCGATCCCGCAACTTGCGCCACTGCGCGCCTGCAACTCGTCCCGGCCCGAACAGAGCGAACCATCCTCATCCGGCTCGACATAGAAGCCGGAATAAAAGCTTGTGCTCCTGCATCCGCGCACCAGTCGGGCGCGATAGCGGTGATTATCCGCCAGCAGCAGGTCTATGGCATTATCCATGACGATATTGGCCGACCGAATCGAACGCAGGGCGATGCAGCGCGGGCCCTTCTTCTCCTTCCACTCATTCCGCGCTTCCGGCACGGAGCGAGCAGGCGCGCGCCCCTTTTTCGCCATCGGCACACGGATGATGATGCGCTGCTCGATCGACAGCTGCGCCCATTGCACGGGTTGGGCAGCTGGCGCATTCAACAGCAGCAGGATGGAATAAAACAAGTCGAACCCCTTTTGGGACGCAAACGCTATGGGCCGAAGGTTGAACGGTCGATGAATTTGAAGGCATAGGACAGTGCCATGATAGAACAAGACATTATCGCGCGCTTCCAGCAACTTCTGGGACCCAAAGGGATCATTACCGATTCCGACGATATTGCGCCCTGGGTCAGCGACTGGCGCGGCCGCTATCATGGACGGACCGCCGCCATCCTTCAGCCGGATTCGACCGAACAGGTCGCCGCCGCCGTCAAACTGGCCGCGAATCTCGGCGTGCCGCTCGTGCCGCAGGGCGGCAACACCTCCATGGTCGGCGGCGCCACGCCCCCTGCGGACGGTTCCGCCCTGATCCTGTCGCTGCGCCGGATGAACCGCGTCCGCAGCCTGTCGCCGGACGACAATCTCGCTTTGTGCGAGGCGGGCGTGATCCTTGCCTATCTGCACGAAGCTGCGGCCGCCGCCGACCGCCGCTTTCCCCTGAGCCTCGGCGCCAAGGGATCGGCCACCATCGGCGGCCTGATCTCGACCAATGCCGGCGGCACGCAGGTGCTGCGCCACGGCACGATGCGCGCGCTGGTCGAAGGGATCGAGGCCGTGCTGCCCGACGGCAGCATCTTCCACGGCCTCGACGCGCTCAAGAAGGACAATCGCGGCTATGACATCAAGCAATTGCTGATCGGCGCCGAAGGCACGCTGGGCATTGTCACCGCCGCCTCGCTGCGACTGCTCCCCGCCATTGCCGCCCGCGCGGTCGGCTGGATCGGCGTCCCCTCCCCCATGGCGGCGCTCGCCCTGCTCCGTTTCTGCGAAGCGCGGCTGGGCGACAGCGTCGAGGGGTTCGAGGTGATCGCCGACGATGGCCTGGGCCATGTCCTCTCGCACATTCCCGGCGCCCGCCGCCCGATCGAAGCCCGCACACCCTGGCATGTGTTGATTGAAGTCGACCATGGCGACCTGCGCGAACCCGGCCCCACCGAACGGCTTGAAGCCGCGCTGGCCGAGGCGCTGGAGCAAAATCTTGCCGTCGACGCCGCCATCGCCGCCAATGAAGCGCAGGCCGAAGCCTTCTGGCGCATCCGCGAATCGATCTCCGAATCCGAGCGGGCACAGGGACCGGCACTGCAATATGACATCAGCGTACCCATCGCTCGCATGCCCGCCTTCATGGTGGATGCCGCGGCGTCAGCGGAAAAGGCCTTCCCCGGCACCACCGCTTCCTCCTTCGGCCATCTGGGCGACGGCAATGTCCATTTCCACGTCCGCGCACCCAAGGGCACGACCGACGGCCCGGCCTGGATCGCCGCAAAGGGGCAGGCCATCAACGCCTTCGTCCACGACGCTGTGGTCGCGGCGGGCGGCTCCATCTCCGCCGAACATGGCATCGGCCAGATGAAGCGCGCGGAGCTGGGCCGCCTCGCCAGCCCGGCGCGCCTCCACGCCCTGCGCGCGATCAAGGCCGCTTTCGACCCGCAGAACATCATGAATCCAGACAAGCTGATCCCACGGCCGGAAGAAGGGTGAAGGCAGGCCCGCTAAAGGCACCGGGCGTCGACAAAGCGATTGCCTAGCGCGCCCAAGCCCTTTATCCCCCTCGGCCCAGTATCAGGCCCAGCGGCGCAAGGAAAATGCGCCGCTTTTTGTTAGAAATGGACTAGCACATCATGGCAAGCGCGCCCGCGAACGGCCTCCCCGTTTTCTACAACGACCTCATTCCGCTGAGCAGCGTCGATCACGCCGCCTATCGCAGCCGCTCCGTCGACGCGGCGCCCTTCCTCACCACGCAGCACGCCGTTCCGCTGACCGTGGACGAATTCGTCGCAGCCCAGCGCTTCGTGCCGATCATCTTCTCGGCCGGTGACGAGTCCGTGCCGCTGGCGCTGATGGGTCTCAACGAAGGGGTTAACACCTTCCTCGACGATGAAGGCAAGCTGCGCGGCCCGGCCTATGTTCCGGCCTATGTCCGCCGTTATCCCTGGATGCTGGCGAAGCTGCGCCCCGACAGCGACGAACTGTCGCTCTGCTTCGACCCGACCAGCGACGCCATCGGCGAGTTCGAGGACGGCCAGCCGCTGTTCGAAGACGGCAAGCCCAGCGAACTGACGCAGGGCGTCCTCAAATTCTGCGAGGATTTCGAACAGGCCGCCGCCCGCACCGGCCAGTTCATGAAGGACCTGAAGGAGCTCGACCTGCTGATGGACGGCGAAGTCGCCATTCAGGTGCCGGGCAATGAGCAGCCCTTCGTCTATCGCGGCTTCCGCATGGTGAATGAGGAAAAGCTGCGGGACATGCGCGGCGATCAACTGCGCAAGATCAGCCAGAACGGCATGCTGCCGCTGATCTATGCGCACCTCTTCTCGCTCCAGCTGATGCGCGAAGTGTTCGAAACCCAGGTGGCCCAGGGCAAAGGCCCGATCGCCGCTCCAACGGTGCCGCAGGCTGCGGAAGCCTGACGGGAGCCTGTCCGTTTCATGACAAAAAATTGAGGAAGAAGGTTGCGCGTTGCCACTTGAAACTCCGCGCTGCCTCCTCTATTTACTGAACATACGGCGCACCTGCCCCCCTTTCGGGTGTGTCGTATGGGCGCCTCCCCCTTTTGGAGGCGTCTCCTCCCTGAACCTTGGCCACCCCATGCGAATGCATGGGGTGGTTTTTTATTGGCTCAATCAGAGCCGAAGAGTTTCGCTTGACGCCGACGAAACCGCCACCTAAAGGCGTCCCCCTGCCGGTCGCCCAGAGCGACCTCAAGGCCCCTTCGTCTAGCGGTCAGGACGCGGCCCTCTCACGGCTGAAACACGGGTTCGATTCCCGTAGGGGTCACCACCTTCATCTCCCGGAAGGTGCCATTACGTCTCGTAAACGGCTGTTTTCTTGGGCTTTTCTGCGGTATACTCGTCTCAAACTGAGCAGTTGGATACCACCTCATATCAACAATCTGATGGTAGGACCTTGCTCCCCTGACGGGAGATACCATCATGGGTCTGACTGCTGTCGCCATCAAGGCAGCCAAGGGCCGCGACAAACCCTACAAGCTCACCGATGGCGACGGAGTGTTCCTCTATGCGCCCCCCAATGGCGGGCGCTACTGGCGGATGAACTATCGCCATCTCAGCAAGCAGAAGACCCTGGCCTTTGGCGTCTGGCCCGACACCAGCCTTGCCGATGCGCGCGAACAACGTGACGCCGCCCGCAAGCTGCTGGCGCGCGGCGAAAATCCAGGCGAACGAATCAAGCTGGATCACATCGCCGCCACGGTAGCGGCCTCCAACAGCTTCAAGGCAGTAGCCAACGAATAGCTGATCAAGGTCGAGCGAGAGGATCGCTCCGCCACCACCATGAAGAAGTTGCGCTGGCTTCTGGATTTCATCAATGCGTCGGTCGGCAAACGCCCCATCGCCTCCATTTCCGCGCAGGAATTGCTGGTGATGCTCCGCAAGAGGGAGAGCAAGGGCAAATATGAGACGGCCAAGCGCCTGCGCAGCACCGGTTCACAGATATTCCGCTATGCCATCGCCACGACCCGCGCCGAGCGCGACGTCGCTGCCGACCTGCGCGGCGCGCTGATCGCGCCCAAGCCGGTCCATCGCGCCGCCATTACTGGTGCCAATGAGGCCGGCAGGCTGCTGCGCGCACTGGATGCGTTCGAAGGCCATCCCAACACCAAGACTACCCTGCGCCTGCTCCCGCATGTGTTCGTCCGTCCCGGCGAACTGCGGTACGCCGAATGGGCCGATTTCGATTTCGACAAGGCGCTGTGAACCATTCCGCCGCACAAGACCAAGATGCGCGGGGCACATACCATTCCCCTCTTCGGTCAGGCTCTCGCGATTCCCGAGACCATCGAGCACGATGCGGATTATGGCCGCTTCCTCTTCCCATCCCTGCGTTCGGTCGATCGCCCAATGTCGGAAAACACGATCAACGCCGCGCTTCGCCGCATGGGCTATACGCAGAATGAGATGACCGGCCACGGTTTCCGGGCCATGGCGGCCACACTGTTGAACGAGATGGGACTATGGCATCCCGACGCGGTCGAGCGTCAGCTTGCCCATTGCGACAACAACGCCGAGCGCCGCGCCTACACGCGCGGGGAATATTGGGATGAGCGTGTCCGCATGATGCAGCATTGGTCAGATCACATCGACTTCCTGCGCGACGGCGCGAAGGTGATCGAAGGCAAGTTCCCAAAGGTTGAGGCTTAAAGCAGAACTGGCCTATTCCAGCGGGAAAATAGGATCATTCCCGGCCTCTGTACTCCCACCGGATAGAAAGCCGTCTGGCCGCACGCGACCATTTATGGACGCTCAGAAGTCAATCTGTTGCCTCCGCTCGCGGACACACGGAACGTTTGCCATTCGTGGCATCGGCAGGGGATGGTTAAGGAAAATTGACGTTGCATGCGCCGACGCAGCCACTGCCAGACCTTTTGGTCAGTATCATGATGGTGTCATCCTGCACCAAGCGCCCTCGCCACATCATTGCGCCAGGCAATATCTGGCTGATGCCATAGCCTGCCTGGCAAGCGTGCGCCATCAATTGATCTCGCCGGCCATTTTGTAGAGATGTCGATGCTACAATAAGATCGGGGTGACTACGAAATATGGCGGACCATTCCCGGCTATCGCCAAACGGCTTCCAGGGCTCGGATTTTTTCCAGCTCAAATAGGCCGGTTTCGGTGCCCCTTCGTGATAGTTGAAGAATGGATTTGCGTGCAGCCAGGGCTGAGCGGAAAAGACCTTGAAACCATATGCGGCAATGCGCCCATCGGGATGAGTTGCGCGATAGTTTGCAATGACCTTGGCTGCCTCTCGGCCTGGTGAAAAGATATGCCCTATGTCCCACAGACCAGTCCGGATTGATTGCGCGCCCTGCCAGGCACAGATGATGGCAATCGTCCCCACCAGCCAGCGACGCATTGAAATGGAAACCGTCGTCGGCCAACTGATCCACAGAAGGAATATCCAGAACAGGAACAAGAGACCGCCATGCCAGGCACTGGCATAGGTTAATATGGAAAAGCCTATGAGGGCAGTCAGCATTGCCAGTGCAAGAATGCCATGGCCAGCGGCGCGGATGAGGACGGCGGATGGAATGAGAAATAAAATCGATCCCTCAAACCCCAAGATAAATTGAAGCATGTCCGACCCGCCCGTTCCAAGAGGCGGAACCCCATCGACGAATGCATTACGGACAAAATCTATCGCAATATAAATTGGCCGTTCGCGCTCTGCGGGCAGAAATCCATTGTCAGCAGGTTGCCATGCCGTCGCCAATGCCAAAAGCCCAAGCGTACCCGCGATGGCTAATGCCGCCCACGCCTTCGCGCCGGGCAGCGATGAATTCCTAACCAGTCGTCCCAGAAATTCCAGGCCAAGAAGCCCCGCGACGAGAAAGCCATGCGCATTGAGATTGGCCATCAGGCCAATCACCACCGCATAGCGAACCGGATGGTCAATCCGGTCAGCGAACCACATTGCCGCGAGCGGCACCAAGAGCAGATCGACCGAATAGCTCCGGGCGACAATTGCATATTGATAGCCAAAGAAATACGAGCCGACGATCAGTATCCGGACCCAGGGCGGAAATGGCGCGCGCCAAAGCAGCAGCGCCGCGCCCGCGATCGCGAAGCCCGCTGGAATTACGAAAAACAACTCATAGGGTAAGCCACAACGAATGACGATCCAGAGGATCAGGTGCCAAAGGCCGGGGCTTCCTTCATAGCGGATGCGTTCTGCGAGCAATTGCCACAGACTGCTGTCGCGTGCGAGCAACCACGCCTGCGCTTCATCAAACCAGTGCTCGTGCTGATGGCCCACATAGAGAATCCAGATTCCGTAAATCGCCAGCACGGGCCATTGCCATCCAATGGCTGCAACCATCGCGCGCGCGGCGACAGATCGGGCATCCGGAGCGAGTGACAAGGCGGGCGGGCTTACGATACCCATTTCAAGACACGTATGACGCCCATACCGGAAGCCTGACGATGCGCGGACACGCCATTGCGCTCCGTGATTTCCCTGCGGTTCTTATGATAATAGTTATAGGCTCGCAGCAGCATCTCGCTGTTGGTCAGCGTTGGCTGCCACCCCAATTCGGCTTTGATCCTGCTCGTATCGAACATGAAGGACGATGCGATCATGCGATAATGATAGGGACCGAGCGGTGAAATGCGTAGATGGTGAGCAAGTTTCATCGCAGCGATCGTAGGGGCCTTGGGGAGCGCTCCAATTCGGGAACGACTGTGACTGGCATCAATGACATGCTGAAAGGTGTCGCGCATCGTTGAAACAGCATCGGATCCGATCCCGAAAATATGCGAACGTTCCTGCCTGATAGCCCGAATTATTGCATCGATCAGGTCCGCGGCGTAGATGAACTGATACCGATTATCCCCCTTGCCGACCGTCCAGACCTTTTTCCCGTCCGCAATGAATTCGAAGAGGATGGCAAGCAGACCCAACCGGCCTTCATCGATGATCGTCGGGCAACGAATGGTGGTTGTGGCAAAGCTATTGTGCCAAGCATGGAGAATACGCTCGCCCTCCCATTTGCTCCGGCCATAAAGTTCGCAAGGAGCGGGTTCGTCTGCTTCTGTTACAGGACGATCGAATCCCTGACCCCAAAGACAGTTGCTCGACAAATACACAAGATTACGAACGCCTGCTGCGGCCGTCGTTTCAGCCAACACCTGCGTCCCTTCGACATTGGACGACCAGAGTTCCCTATCGGATATAGAACCGTGAGCCAACAGTGCGGCGCAATGGACTACTGCGTCAGGCTTGCATTCAGCGAACAATATACCGAGATCGACCCGGTTTCTAATGTCGCCAATTACAGATCGAAGATGCGGATGAACGATTGTGTTCGGCAAAAGATCTATACTAACAACCCTATGGCCATCACCCAACAATTTGTTAATCAACAGGGTTCCGAAGAAACCAGACCCTCCAGTGATCAATATAGTTGCCATTCGATCCTCCATCACCGAGGCAGTCGCCTAGCAAGTGATGGTTAACCTTTATTCAGCAAATAATTAAAAAGATCTGAAATTGATATTATGCACACGAAAGTTAAGCCATTGCCTGCAAACCCTTCCGTTGGATGATGAATGGCGGCTCTTCCCCGAATTTCACCCTGACGCTCGCGCAAATGCCACCATGGCGCACGCCCTGTGGAACAGGCTGCGATCAGGGACGGCATTATCCGCGGCAGCGATGCGATCGCATGACATGCCGGCAACCGGCGATCAGGCCGTTTCCTCCCGATAGTCGGTGCCGTCGGTGCGCTGGGCGACCAGATCACGAAAGGCGCCGACCAGTCCTCCGCCATTTTGCCGTGCCCATACCAAATCAAGATCGAGTCCGACCCGGAATTCGCGAACACGGCGCAAGACGACATCGGATGGCAGGGTGAAGCGAACGGATGCGTTGACAAAGCCCAGCCCCATCTTCTCGCGGACAAGGGCAATCTGCAATCGCTCTGAATCCACCTGGATGACGGGTTGCGGCGTGAAGCCGCTGGCATGGCAGCGGGCAAGCAACTTGCTTTGGGACAACCAGTGCCGCTCGGCCGAGATCGCAACAAAGGGTTCGTCCATGAGATCGGCAACGGCAACCGTCTGGTGCGCCACCAGCGGATGATCCTTGTGCAGGGCCAGAACGAAATCGTCACGAGCGATCGGCAGGTGGTCCATTTCCGACATGGCAAGCGGCCTTTCGACCACGAAACCGGCTTCAATCTGACGGTTACGCAGAGCACGAAACTGTTCGATCGAGGACATCATCATCGCCTTGAGCAGAACGGCCGGATGCAATTTGACGAACTCGGTCAGCGCCCAGATCACCGTCGGATGCCGCACCGCCAGTTCGTTCACCCCGATGGCCAGCGCCCCCACCGATCCGGAAGCGGCCAATCGCGCCTGGCCGAATGCGTTGTCGACCTGTGCCAGCGCGTCTCGCGCCTCATCGAAGAAGACACGCCCCACCGGGGTCATGTGAACGCCATGCGCGGAGCGCTCCAGCAAGGGTGCGCCGATCGATTGCTCCAGTTCGGCAATATGCCGCGACAAGGCGGACTGCGCGACATTCAGCACCGTGGCCGCCCGGCTGAAGCTCTGATGCTCCGCCACGGCGATAAAATATTTGAGCTTGTGCAAGGACATATGCCTCGTCCCTCCCCTTCGGCCCCGCAATATCTCGTTTCGAGATAGAATGCACGCACATCGCTATTGGACGGCGTAGAATCTGTTGCTCACAACTCCCGGACAGGCGCGGCCAAAAAGGCGCAGCAGGAGAGAGAGTTTGGGCTCAACATCGCCCCGCCAGATCACGCAGATCGCCTTTGCAACCCGCGATCTCGACGCGAGCATGGCATTTTATGCCCGGCATCTGGGCATAGGCCCATGGTTCGTTCTTCCCGCCGCCCGTTTCGCTGACACCAGCTTTCAGGGCCACCCCTGCGCCGCGCAGGTGCAGGTGGCCTTCGCCAATAACGGTTGCATGGAATTCGAGATGGTCCACCAGCTGGACGATACCCCATCGATCTGGAACGATTTCCTCCGGGACGGGGCGGAGCGCGAACGCTTTCATCATGTCTGCGAACGCACCCATGATTTTGCCGGCAGCGAACAGCGTCTGGCGGCCGAAGGCTATGTTCCGGTCATGGAGGGCGCGACGGTCCGCGGGCGCTTCACCTATTTCGCGCATCCCGGCACCCCCGGAACCTATCTGGAGCTGCTGGAAAGCACCCCATCGCGTGAGGCCATGTACGCCCACATCCTGCTGCATGGACAGAAATGGGACGGACGCGAACCCGTCCGGCCGCTGCCGCAGCTTTGATCGCAATTCCCGAAGGAAACCGAATGATGCAGGCTGAAAAGCAAATCGTTCTGGGCGCGCTGGACTGTTTTGCGCCGGGTTTTCTGGCCCAGGGCATGTGGGCGCACCCGGCCGACCGGACGGCGGACTTCAACCGGCTTTCCTATTGGACCGACTATGCCCGTCTGCTGGAACGGGGCCTGTTCGACCTGCTGTTTCTGGCCGATACGGTCGGCGTCTATGACGTGTTCGGCGGGTCGCGCGATGCGGCCCTGCGGCTGGGCGTGCAGGTGCCGATCAACGATCCCTTCGTCCTGATCGCAGCACTGGCGGGAGCGACGGACAATCTGGGCCTCGCGGCAACCGGGAACCTGCTTTACGAGCCGCCCTATCTGTTCGCCCGCCGCCTTTCCACGCTCGATCATCTGACCGGCGGCCGGGTCGGGTGGAACATTGTGACCGGCATATTGGCAAGCGGCGCACGGGCCTTCGGCCGCGACCTTATGGGCCATGACGAGCGCTACGACTTCGGCGACGAGTTCATGGAGATCGTCTATCGCCTGTGGGAGCATAGCTGGGAAGATGATGCTGTTGTGCAGGATCGCAGCCGGCAGATCTTCACCCATCCGGACAAGGTCCATGACGTCGCCTTCCACGGGCGGCACCTGCAAATGTCGGGCATCCATCTGACGGCGCCGTCTCCCCAACGCACGCCGGTCCTGTTCCAGGCGGGCGCCTCCGGCCGGGGCAAGCAGTTCGCCGGCCGTCATGCCGAATGCATGTTCGTGAACGGCACGTCGCGCACATCGCTGGCCCGCGCAGTCGCGGACATGCATCAGGCGCTGGCGGCACAGGGACGCACGCCGGATCAGGTCCGCATTCTCGCCGGCCTGACGGTCATCGTCGGTGAGACGCAGGCGCAGGCCCGCGAAAAGCAGGAAGCCTTCAACGCAGCAGCGAGCGCCGAAGCGACGCTGGTTCATGCGTCAGGCGGACTGGGTGTCGACCTATCCTCCTACCCCTATGACAGCGAGATCGAATATAGCGAGACCGACGCGAACCGGACGCTAATGGAAAATCTGACGCGGCAGCCCGACGGCAGCCGTTTCACCATCCGGCAGGTGGCGGAGAAAATGTCTCTGTCGTCCCGCAACCTGTTGATCGTCGGGGATGCCGATACGGTTGCGCAGGAAATGATCGCGGTCGTCGCGGAAACCGGGATCGACGGTTTCAACCTTGCCCGCGTGCTGATGCCGGACTCGATCGAGGACTTCGTGCGCCTTGTCATCCCCCGCCTGCAGGAACGGGGAGCCTACAAGACAGCCTACCGGCGGGGTTCCTTGCGCGAGAAGCTGGGCCTGGGTGACGGCCCGCGCCTTGCCGCCAACCATTATGGCCGCCTTTTGGGACAGGAGGCCATGGCCGACGCCTGAGGCACAAACGAGCATATTCAAAAACAAGAATGATATTGGGAAGGGGATAAATATATGAAAATGGATCATATTTCCATGCGCCGCCGGTTGGCGCTGCTGCTGCTGGCGGGCACTGCGGCCATGCCGTTGCCCTTGCTTGCCGCGCAGGCGCCGGACCAGACGGGCGCAAGCGCCGCTGCGGGCGATCCTGCCGCCGACATCGTGGTCACGGGATCGCTGATCAAACAATCCTCCACGCCATCGCCCACCGATATCGTGAGCGCCCAGAACATCGAGACGCGCGGCATCGTCAACGCATCGGAACTGGTGCGCGCCGTATCGGCGAACGCGGGTTCGGAATCGCAGGTCGACTCCCTCAACCAGACGCTGACGGCGGGCACGGCGCAGTTCAACCTGCGCGACCTGGGGCTTGGTTCGACGCTGGTGCTGCTGAACGGGCGGCGCCAAACGCTAAGCGCGGTAGCATCGATCGACGGCAGCACCTTCGTCGACATCAATTCGCTGGTCCCGCTGATCGCCATTCAGCGGATCGAAACCGTCAAGGATGGCGGCGCGGCCACCTATGGTTCGGACGCGGTGGCCGGGGTGGTCAACTTCATCACCCGCAAGTCGGTCGATGGTCTGGAGATGAACGCGCGCACCTATTTCATGGACGGCGCACACCAATATTCGGTCGAGGGGATCACGGGGTTCAAGCTGGGCGGCGGCGATCTCGTGCTGGCGGCATCCTATTATGCCAGCACGCGCCTCGCCAGTTACGAACGGCCCTTCAGCCGGGCGCGCACCTTCGGCCGGCCCAGTTGGCATTCGGTGTCCAGCTACGGGCAGCCCGGTTCCTATTATGTGCCGAGCCAGGGCCGCTATGTGCCCGACCCCAATTGCACCAACGCCGCCTTCCCGGACAGCTATCGCAATTCGGCGGCCGATACATTCTGCCGGTTCGACTTTTCCGATTTCTACGACCTGCTTCCCAAGGAGCAGCGGGCGCAGGTCTTCGCATCCTATAATGCCGATCTGGGCGGCAGCACGAAGCTGACGCTGGAAGGCGCCTATGCCTATACCAATTCGGAGACGACATCCTCTCCTTCCTTCCCGATCCTGTCGATCAGTCCGGTCGTTCCGGCCAGCAACCCCTACAACCCCTTTGGGGAGAATGTGCTGTTCCGGGGTCGCGTGCGCGGTGCCGACTATGGCCCCACCATCACGATCAACCGCTACAACACCTTCCGCCTGGCTGCGGCGCTGGAAGGCAAGCTGAGCGACAATTGGAGCTGGAATGCAGCCGCGACCTACAGCCAGCAGACGGCGCTGTATAACAAGTCCGACACCATTGCATCCCGCCTGACGGCAGCGCTCAACGGCTTCGGCGGCCCGGCCTGCAACGCGTCGACCGGCACGGCCGGAGTGGGCGGCTGCCAATATTTCAATCCCTTCGGCACGGCGACGCTGGACGCGTCAAAGGCGAACAGCCCGGAATTGATGAACTGGCTGTTCGGGTCGACCGACATGCACGGCAAGAGCACGCTGGCGACCGTCGAAGGCGTCGTGAGCGGGGACCTGTTCGACTATAGCGGCGGCACGGTGGCTAGCGCGTTCGGCGTCCAGTTCCGTGGCAGCACCTTCCGCCACAACTGGAGCGATCTGGTCAATGCGGGAGAGCTGATCACTCTGGGCCAGGCACCCGACTTCTCCGGCGACCAGAAGGTCTATTCGGCCTTTGGCGAACTGCGCATCCCCTTCGGCGATCATGTCGAGGCGCAGGCTTCGGGACGGTTCGAGAAATATGAAGGCAGCTTCAGCAATTTCAGCCCGAAATTCTCGCTCCTTGCGCGGCCGACCGACTGGCTGTCGCTGCGCGGCTCCTACGGCAAGGCGTTCCGTGCGCCCTCCATCTACCAGACCGTCGCTGTCCAAAGCTCGCAACCGTCGGTCAGCGACGGCGGCACCTTCGTCTTCGTCAACACCCAGGCGCGGGGCAATCCCGATCTGCGGCCAGAAAAATCGACCAACTATAATCTGGGCTTCACGGTCAAGCCTGCCCGCCAGTTCAACCTGTCGCTCGATTATTATTCCTTCGACTATCAGGACCTGATCGTGAAGGAAAATCCGCAGGTCATCATCAATCAGGAACGGGCGGATACTGCCGCTGGCCTGACGAATACGCCTGCGCAACAGCGGGTCGTGCGGGATTCGCTGGGCGCGCTGCGGCTGGTGAAGATCAACTTCATCAACGCATCCGCGGTCAAGACCAAGGGGCTGGACCTGGCCGCCAACGCCGGTTTCGATACCGGCCTGGGCCATTTCGGGCTGAATGCGCAGTGGAACCACATCATCAACTACCGCATCCAGATCGCGGCCGGTCAGCCGGTGATCGATGGCGCAGGCAGCGTGAATTTCAACAATCTGGGCCGTTCGCTGCCGCGTGACCGGGTGGAATATGGCGTCAACTGGGCTTCGGGACCGCACAGCCTGAATCTGCTGGGTCATTATGTCAGCGGTTACAGGAACGACCGGACCGGGATCACTCAGACGCACATTCGTTCCTGGAACACGTTCGACCTGCAATATTCGCTGGATCTGGATGGTATGATCGGAAAGAGCACCAAATTGACGGTCGGCGCGATCAACCTGTTCGACCGTGATCCGCCGCTGGCACAGCTCAACCTGGGCTATGACCCGATCGTGCACGATCCGCGCGGCCGGGTGATCTATGTCTCGATCGGACAGAAGTTCTGACGATGGCAAGAGGTGACGGGGAAATGCCGGCCAGCCCATCCGGTGACATCGATCAGGGCATCGGCCTGCGGCACGCGAACATCGCGCTCGGCATATTCCTCGTCGCCTATATCCTGTCCTTCATCGACCGGCAGATCCTCAGCCTGATGGTCGAACCGATCAAGCAGGACCTGGGCCTCAGCGATCTGCAGGTCGGCTTGTTGCAGGGACTGGCCTTCGCCGCGCTCTATGCGGTGATCGGCATCCCCATCGGCATGCTGGCCGACCGGGTCAGCCGCCGCAAGATCATCGCAGCAGGTGTTCTGTTCTGGAGCGCGTGCACGGGCCTGTGCGGCTTCGCCGGAAGCTATGCCCATCTGTTCGTCGCACGCATGGGGGTGGGTCTGGGCGAGGCATCCCTCTCCCCCTCCGCTCATAGCTGGTTGAGCGATGCCTATCCCCCGGCGCGGCTTTCCCGCGCCATGGCCATCTATAATCTGGGCATCACCATTGGCGGCGGGCTTGCGCTGCTGGTGGGCGGGGCGGTGGTCGATATGGTGGCCACGCGGGGGGCGCCGATATTGCCGGTCGTGGGCGCCATACCCACATGGCGGGCGGCCTTCCTGCTCGTCTCGCTGCCCGGCGTGATCGTCGCAACGCTGGTCTTCCTCGCGCGCGAACCGTCACGGCGGGCACGTCCGGCCATGACCGCCATGCCATTGCGCGCGGCGCTGTCCCATCTGGCCTCCAACAAGCGGACCTTCGCCGCGATTTACGGCAATTCCGTGCTGCTCGCCATCATGGGTTATGGCCTGACCGCCTGGTATCCCAGCCTGTTGATCCGCAGCTTTGCCATGACGCCGGGCCAGGCATCGCTGCGGCTCGGCCTGATCTACCTCATACTCGGCAGCCTGGGCTCGCTGGCGGGCGGCCTTGCTGCCGAACGGCTTTCGCTCAGGGGCATGCGTGATGCGAACCTGCGCATCCCGATGCTGCTGGGCCTGCTTAGCCTGCTGCCCGCCACGCTTGCCCCGCTGATGCCATCCGCAACGCTGCTGCTGATATTTTTCGCGCTGCTGACCTTCTTCTTCAACGGCTATTTCGGCTGTGCGCTGGCCGCGATCCAGCTCACCACGCCGGTCTGGATGCGGGCCACGGGCGCCGCCCTTTTCCTCCTCGCCAACAGCCTGATCGGGCTGTCGCTGGGAACGGCGATCGTCCCGCTGATCGACAGCGCCTTCTTTGGCGGACTGGGGCATATCGGCCCGGCGCTGGCGCTGATCGGCCTGTGCGCCACATCATTGGCGACGATCGCCGCCTGGTCGGGCCTCCGCTCCTATGCCCGGACGATCGACGCCGTGGCAAGCAACTGAACGGGCACGCTTCATGGCTTTCCGGAAGGGCGGTGCGGCCGCCAGGGGGTATGATTTTGTCGTGATCGGCGCCGGTCCCGCGGGCTGCGCCGTTGCCGCACGCTTGTCCCGGCTTGCGGGGTGCCGTGTGTTGCTGCTGGAGGCTGGCGGTTTCGGGCGCAACCCGGCGCTCCGGATACCCGCCGCAGCGCCGCTCACCATGCGAACCTCGCGCTACGCCTGGCGCTACGACACCGAACCCGATCCGCTGGTGGGCGCGCATCCGTCCGGCCTGATCGCCGGCCGGATGATCGGCGGGGGCAGCAGCATCAACGGCATGATGTATCTGCGCGGCCAACCGGCGGATTATGACCGCTGGCGCGACGAGGCAGGCTGTCCGGGCTGGGGCTATACCGACGTGCTGCCTTTCTTCCGCAAGTCAGAGGCAAGCGATCGCGGAGCCAGCCTGTTGCATGGCGATTCCGGCCCGATCGGAACCAGCAAGGGCCATTCGTCGCTGCCCATCACGGCAGCCTTTCTCGATGCCTGCGAAAGGAACGGCCTTGCCGTCGCAGACGATCTCAACGCGCTGACCGGCGAAGGGTCAGGCCTTTACGACCGGATGATCCGCAACGGCCGGCGATCAACGGCGCGCGACTATCTGGATCATATCGCCGATTCCCGGCAATTGTCCGTGATCATCGGCGCCCATGTCACCGGCATCGATATCGTTCACGGCCGCGCCCGGGCGGTCCGCTATGTGAAGGATGGCAAGTCCCATCGCGTCGAAGCCGCTCAGGAAATCGTGCTGACCGCCGGATGCGTCAACACGACCCAGTTACTCCTGCTCTCCGGAATAGGGCCGGCCGATGATCTGGCGCGCCACGGCATTGCCGTGCACGTCCACGCCCCCGAAGTCGGCGCGAACCTGCAAAATCATGCCGCCGCCACGCTCCAGTTCGCGTTCGACGCCGGCATGACCGCCATCGACCGGGTGCGGGGCATGGGCATGCTGACCGCCGGGGCGCAATATTTGAAATACCGCGGCGGCCTGTTGTCCGAACTGCCCACACCGGCAGGTGCCCTGCTTTGCGCCGATGAGGGAAGTTCAGGCAAGGTCCCCGACACCCAGATCATCCTGGGCGTCGGCCTGCCCGGCCGGGGCAGCGGATGGCGCGCCCTGCTGTCCCATGTTCCGGGATTCATGCTGATGGTCAACCAGGGACGACCGGCAAGCCGAGGCAATATCAGGCTGCGCTCCAACGATCCCTTCGTCCCGCCCGTCATCGAGAACGGCTTTTTCCGTGAACCCCGCGACAGGACGATCCTCGCCGACGCAGTCCTGCGGACTCGCGCCCTCGTCGAAACCGGCCTTTCCGGCGCTAACGGCGCGACGCCGATACTGCTCAGCAGCTTTGCGAAGGATCATGATCACGCCACGCTCGCATCGGTCATCCACCAGCACGCCGGGGCCTATTATCATATGGCAGGCACCGGCCGCATGGGCACCGACAGCGGCGCCGTCGTCGATCCGGCATTGCGCGTGAGGGGGATCGGCGGATTGCGCATTGCAGACACGTCGATCGCCCCCCTGCTGGTCAATGGAAACACGACTGCCATGGCCTTGATGATCGGTGAACGGGCTGCCGAATTGCTGGCGGGCGGCTAAGCGCCGATCCGCCCTAATAAGCATTTCGTGGGACCGCGAAGCCCCCAAATTAAGCATCACGAAATCCTTCGTTGATGGATATTGAGACTCGCGGACCGTGCGGCATCAACCCTTTCCGGTCGTGCGATGATCAATTCCGGGTTCCAGAAATCTGCCGTTCGTTCATAACTCCAACGGCTTCTTGACGCCGCATGACGAACCTTATGGAAGACGACACATTGGCGTTACTGGCAATGACCAGACGGTTGTTGCCGGCGCGCATGCCTGGAAAGGCATTTGGTCGCTCCAATACTGCGCTGGTTGCTCAGGAAGGCAGGCCACAAATCCGCCGATCAAGGACCAGTCAGGTAGCGCCGCCGCAGGGCCGCGATATCCGACTGGGAGAGACCAAGCCCATCACGCACATAGGCGTCGAACGATCCATAACGGCGCTGAACCTCGTCAAAGGCGCTTTGCAGATATTCAGGCCGGACGGTCAGGACAGGCTCGAGGAAAGCGGGATCGAACGCCGCTCCCGATGCCTTCAGCGTGGCAATCGTCGCTTCATTCTTGGCCTGCAAATAGTGATTGCTGGCGAGATAATCCGCCATCACCGTTTCCTGCGGGACGCCCAGCAGCGTGAGGATGATGGCGGTGGCCCAGCCCGTGCGGTCCTTGCCCGCGGTACAATGATAGATCAGTGGTCCGTCATTCCCTTCGGCAAGCTGACGCAACAGCGTGCCATAAGCCGCACGGGCACTGGGCAGAGAGACGAAATCCCGATTGGCGGCGGCCAGCAGCGCGGCGCCCTGCCCGCTGGCAATGGCAGCCTGTGCCTTGCGCATGTCGCCGCCCAGTGAACCGCTGCTGTCGGCGGCTACATCGAGTATCTGTTGCCGCACAGCCGGCGGCACCCGATCCGGTTCACGCTTGCGCTCGGTTTCGGTACGCAGATCGACCAACAGGCCGGGCTTCAGCGCGCCGATCGCGGCCAGATCTCCGTCGCTCAAGCGGTCGAGCTGGTCGGAGCGATAGATCAGCCCCGGCTTCACCCAGTGGCCGTCACTGGTCCGATAGCCGCCAATATCGCGAAAATTGGGCGCTGTGGACAGATGCAAGGCGCGATCAGCCAGGAGCAGCGGACCACCGCGATCCGGCATGAGCGTGAAATACCAGCGTTTATCCGACGCAAGGCTCGCGATCGTCGTCGAATCCGTCGCCCGGCCCTGTGCAACGGGTTGAGCCGTCGTGAGAGCGGCCGGGTCCGAACTCGCGAAAATGCGAACATGGCCTGCACCCGCCATTTGCCAGGCTATGTGATAGCTGCCGTCCGCCTGCTTTTCGACCGAGGCGGTGGTGAATGGAATAGGTGCCGCCGATCGTGCCGCCGATGCGTCCCATCGGGCGGCGGAATGATCGACCGTCGTGGAACAAGCTGCCAGAGCCAGCGCCAGAATACAGGAAAGGGCCTGTCGCATGATCAGCCTCGCTGAGAAGAAATGTTGCCGCCATCGACGACGATTTCGCTGGCGGTGATATAGCTTGCTTCGTCGGACAAAAGAAAGCGCACGACGCGGCCGACCTCCATCGGATCGCCGATCCGGTCCAACAGGATGCGCTTTTCGAAAAAGCGGTCAGGCAACGCCTCGATGGCGGGGCGCATCATCGGTGTCAGTATCTGACCCGGCGAAACCGAGTTGACGCGGATGCCATCCCTCGCAAGTCTGTCCGCCAGCGACCGGACCAGCGACAGCAGCCCACCCTTGGCAGCGCTATAGATCGGGTTCATGGCATTGCCCAACGTGGCGTTGATGGAGGCAATGGCGACGATCGCGGATCCCGGCTGTGCGGCGAGATCAGCATGCATCGCCTGCGTCAGCAACGCGAAGGAGCGCAGGTGCACCGCCATGCCCGCATCCCATCCTTCCACCGTCAACCCATCGAGCGATCCAGTGTCGACCGTGCCTGCGGCATGGACCAGCCCGCCCGGCGCCCCCACGCCCGACCGGGTGGCTGCCAGGGCAGGCGCGATCGCCGCCGGATCGCGCAGATCAACGGCGACACCGATGGTCGCGACGCCAAAGCGCGCGGCGATCCGCGCCGCCGCCTCACCCGCTGCACTGGCATCGATGTCCCAGAGCGCAACCCCGCGGCCCACCGCCGCAAGCGCTTCGGCGGACGCGAGCCCAATGCCCGATGCGCCGCCGGTCACGATCACCGGCGTGCCCGGTGTGCCCAGAGCGGGGGAGACAGTCATGCAGTTTTTCCTTTCATGGTGGTTCAGGGACGGGACGACGACGCGGCTGCTGGTGCCCCTTCTTTGGCGAAAAAGCCGTCCAGCCGGATATTGCTGATCTGCGGCGCGCCCTTCGCCACCGACACCCACATGATATGATCGAGCACCGCCGGATCGTCTGCGCGGCCCCCCGGCGTGCCGCCGGTGACGCCGAGTTGGATATAATCGTGGCCGTCGTGCGTCTGATGCTCATATTTGTGGAAATGCCCGGCGAGCACCGTGTAGTCGCGGCCCTGCAGCATCGCCTCGATCTCTCGGAAAGCGGTCGAATCCACTTTCCAGGCCGGACGATGCATCAGCACGAAGGTCCAGCGGACATGGGGATTGCGCGCAAGGGCAGAGCGAACCATGGCGAGCTGAGCCGCGCTGAAGGCGACATTTTCGGACGCGCGCAGCTTGGCCGCCAGCTCCCCGATCCGGGGATCGCGGGCAAACAGGGCCTTTGCCTGTTCGGCATCGCCCTGCAGGGCCTGCAGCGCGACACCCATCGCCTGCGGGCCATATTCCTCCAACAGCTTGCGGCGGGCGATCTTCGGCTGTGGCGGGTCTTCGGTGTTGAGGACCAGAAACAGCGCGTTCTTATATGTGAAGCTGTAATAATCCGCCCCAAGCCGCTTGCGCCATGCCTGGAGCTGGACGTCATTGGTCAGGTCATGATTGCCCGGGACATAGAAGAAGGGCATGTCGAGCTTACCCGTCGCGGCAGTGACTTCCTGCCACTCCGCGTCGATCTGACGGAGGTCTTCGCTGTTCCCTTCGATCAGGTCACCGATATTGATGACGAAGTCGGGACGCAGCTTGTTGACCTCCTCCAGCGCATGTTCGAACACGCCGGGACGGTGTTGGCCCGTCCGGTCGCCGATGACGACGAAGCGGAATTCATCCCTGCCGCCGGCAAAGTCCTTGCCGGTGCGTGCGACATCGGAATTGCCAGGCCGATAGTCGGGCGCCACTGGCCCTGCTCCGCACAGGAGCAGGGCCAAGGCAGCGGTCAAAAGGGCGCGATGCTTTATGTCAGCCTCCCTTAAAATTCGACGCTCAGGTCGACGCCATAGGTGCGCGGTTCTCCGAAGATCGCGCCGGGGCGGCCGATGTTGAACTGCATCAGATAATAGTCCTTGTCGGCAAGATTCCGGCCCCAGAGGGCCGCTTTCACGCCGGGCAGGCCGGGAATGTCACTAAGGCCCAGCCGCGCATTGATCAGGCCATAGTCCCCGACAATATATTTGCCGCCGCTGATGGTCGCATTGGTGAACTTGTCGCTCTGCGCGGTATAATTGGCATTGGCGGTCAACTTGCCGATCGGCAGCGGCGGCAGGTCGTAGCTGATGTCGAAAGCGAACGTATGTTCGGGCGCATTGGTGAAGCGGTAGCCGCTGGCAATATCCGTGCCGCCAGGACCGATGATGCTGTCGTAACGTGCCTTCAGATAGCTGTAGTTGGCCGTGACACGCAATTCGCGGACCGGGGCCAGGGTCAGGTCCATTTCCACGCCCTTCACCGTTGCGCGCCCGGCGTTCAGTACGTCGGTGATGCGCGCATTGGTCGGATCCGACTGAACGTTGATCTGGATGTCGCGATATTTGGAAATGAAGCCCGCAATGTTGAAGCGCAGGTGATTGTCCAGCCACTGGCTCTTCATGCCGGTTTCATAGGACCAGAGCGTTTCGGGATCGAAACCCTGGTTGAAGCGGGCGATGGAACTGGCGCGGATATTATAGCCACCGCTCTTATAGCCCTTCACCGCCTTGGCATAAAGATGGACATCGCGCGAGGCATCGAAGCCGATCACGAAACTGGGGCTGAAATCCTTGAAATTGCGGCTGCCGTCGCCCAGGCCCGGCACGTTGGTGATCGGGCCGCCGGCGATCTGCGACTGGCGGGCGAGCGTCGCTTCGCGCTTGTCCCAGCTCTGGCGCACGCCGACGGTGAAATGCAGCCGCCCGTCGAGCCAGGCGGGCGTTACGGTCGCCTGACCGAAGACCGCATAGGAACGGTTATGGATGGTCGCGGTGGTGAAACTGCGCGTCAGCGTCGGCGGGCTGTAGCTGTTGCTGAAATTATCGCCGTCTTCCTGAAAATAATAGAAGCCAGCGACATATTGCAGCACCTTGTCAAAGGCGTCTCCGACCAGTTGCAGTTCCTCGCTCCACTGATCCTGCCTGGCGACACTGCTGTTCTTCTGCAGCGGATTGGGGCCGGTGGCGCCGGTCAGATAATCCTGGTTCTGGAAATTATAGAGCTTGCGATAGCCGGTGATCGAACGGACAGTGAGGCCGTCCGTCGCTTTCCATTCGCCAATCAGGCTGTGGCCCTGCGACACGATGTCATTGGGCAGGACGTTGCGGACGAAGGCGCTGCCTGCCTTCGGACGCGGCGCCGTCAGCGGGAAGAGCGGGGACAGAGCAACATAAGCGGGCGTGTCGCCAATCTCGGTCCGGTCATAGCTGTAGCGCAGGTTGAAGACGTCCGAGGGCTGCCACAGCAGGTCGCCGCGCATCGCCTGCCGGTCCTTGTCGCCCCAGCGCTTCACGCCGGTGCCCGGATTGCGGATGAAGCCGTCCTGTTGCTGGTTCACATAAGAGAGGCGGGCGGCGATGGTCTGGCCAATGGGCACATTGACCGCGACCTTGAAGCGGCGATTGTCGTAATTGCCGAGCGTCACCTGCCCTTTGAAGCCGAAATCGTCGAGATCGGGCTTGCGCGTGATGAAATTGATCGCGCCACCGGTCGCGTTGCGGCCATAGAGCGTGCCCTGGGGACCGCGCAGCACTTCAATCCGCTCCAGATCGGCCACTTCGACCGCCATGCCCTGGCTGCGGGCGACATAGACACCGTCCATATAGACCGCGACGCCACCGTCCTGGGTGATCTGATCGTCGGACAAACCGACCCCGCGCATGAAAATCTGGGTGGTCGCGGCATTGTTGGGAAAGGGCGTCAGTTGCAGCGCCGGTACATTGGCGCGCAGGTCGGTAAGGCCGCTGATCCCCTTCGCTTCCAGATCCTTCGCGCTGAATGCCGCGATCGAAACGGGAGTATCCTGAAGGGATTCCTCGCGTTTCTGGGCGGTGACGACGATTTCCTCAATACCATCCGACGCGCCGCTCTGGGCGAGCGCGGGCAGCGCCACGGAACCAAGCAAAGGCGTCAGGACTGCGTAGATGAACAGGCGATTCGGCATAGTCTCTCTCCCCAAAAACGGGCTTTTCCAGCGCTTTTTTGTGCGCCATTTTGTCCCGTCGCTGGTTTGTCTACCGTCACGTAGGTAGAATATCAACATTGGAGATTGCTTTCGTGCATCGCCATGCGGATAGGAGGGCAAGGCTCAATCGAGAGGAATGACGGTGGCGAATGCGGAGAGGCAGGTGGCGCGGCAGCCACGCGGCGATGCCACCCGGCAATCAATATTGGAGGCCGCGGAACGGGTCTTCGCCGATCTGGGCTATGCCGCCGCCCGACTGGAGGATGTGGCGCAGGCGGTGGGCATCCGCCGTCCCTCGATCGTCTATTATTTTCCCGGCAAGCAGCAGCTTTACGATCAGGTGGAAGCGGACATTTTCGCATCGATGCATGATTTCGTGCTGAAGCGAGTGGAGGACGCCAGTGATCCGATGGCGCGATTGCTCGCGCTGCTTGATGCATGGCTTGATTTCCTGGTGGAACGCCCGGCCGCAGCACGGATCATCCAGCGACTGATTGCGGACTCCGCCCCGCGTGGCGACAATCCGGTGCGTTTTTCAGAGACTGCGCTGCGGGATATCGAAGCGGTCATCACCATGGGCGTGGAGGTCGGGGCATTCCGCCCTGTCTCCGCCATGCATATCCTGAACGGGGTAGCGGGAGGCGCGCTCTTCTACGTCTGCAATGGCGGGCAGTTGGGAGAAGAGCGCAGCTATGATCCTGCGAATCCCGTTGAACTTTCCGCGTTTCGCGCGCTGCTGCACAAATTGGCGGAAGCCGCCGTACTTCATCCGGGCGAGAAAGGTTAGGCGATCCTGTGCTCATAGAGGCTGGTCGCCTTTGTCGCGATCGACCTCACTGCCGCGCGGCATCGCGCCAGTGCTATCCCGCCGATGTTTCCCGTTCAGTGCTGGCCGCTTGGGACCACGCGCTCATCAGGCCCATGCCGGTGATCCATTCGGGGACGGGTTCATAAAATTCAGATGCCACTCGGTAGGCGCCATCTCGGGAAAGCGCCGCCATGGCTGCCAACCAGCAGCGCACTTCATTGGCGCCGCCGCCTCCCGCTTCGCTGACCTCGCTATCGGTCCAATCATCCGCGACTGCGGTATCGCCATTCGCCATCGCCGCCATAAAATGCCGGTCCCATTCGGGATTGAGATCGCGCAGCGCGGTTTCCCCGTCCTTGAACGCTGCTCCGGCCCGGAAGACATTGCGCTGCCGCACCATGCGGTCGGCGAAGGATGTTGCCCCGCCCGCGATCATGCGCTCTTTCGCATCGGGGCTGGCCGTCGCGATATTGGGGAGCGGCGGATCGTGGGACAGGCCGCCCGAGCCCATGAACAGGATGCGTTCGGGCCGCGCCCTGGACCATTCGCCCACCGCCTCACCGAGCGCGCGGGCACGGCGGAAGGGCGGGCGCGGCCCCGCCGCACAGTTGATGAAGACCGGCAGGATCGGCGGCAGTCTGACAGTGCTTTCGCTGGCCAATAGTTCGAGCGGTTGAGTGGCGCCATGATCGACCAGCATGTTGAACGACAACGCGACGTCGACGCCCTGCTCCAGCACCGAAGCGGCAAGGGAAAGCGCAGCGTCCTCGTCGACCAGCAATTCCCCTGGCACCGACCCATAGTCGCCCAGTGACCGTGCCCGCGCACCGATGCAGAAAGGCGGCAGGATATTGTATTGAAAGCCGTTCATATGGTCGGGATAGAAGGCGATGATCAAGTCCGGCCGCATCGCATTGAATATCCGCGCCGTCTCCTGCACTGCGGCATGGAAACGCCGTTCCGTTTCCGGTTCGGCGCGGTTGCGATCCATGAGCGGCGAATGGCTCATGCAGATGGAGCCGATAATCATGTCCTCAATCCTTTCCGGCGCATTTTCATCATTGAACGCAAGTGCGTGTTCCGTGCGGCGTCAGTGGCGCAGGAAGTCCAGCACCATCCGGTTGAATTCATCGGCATGTTCCCACTGGGCCCAGTGACCGCACTGGTTGAAGATGTGCAGCCGGGAATTCGGAATCCCCGCGACCAGACGCAGGCCGCCATCCATCGGCACCACCCGGTCCTGACGCCCCCAGACGATCAGCGTCGAGGCGGCCAGCGATGGCAGGCGAGGACCAAAATCAGGGAACTGGCGCGGATTGAGTTCCGACGATTTGACGAAATTCTCCAGATGATCCTTCCGGTTCAGCATATTGGCCAGGCGCGCCTCGAGCAGCTCGTCTGTCAGGACCGACGCATCGAACACGAAGACCTCGTTGAAGCGCTTGAGATTTTCGAACGAGGGATTGCTGTACAAGCCGTTGAGCAGCTTGATACCTTCCGTCGGCATCGGCGCGAACAGGCTCATGCCGCCGGTTCCACCCCCCATCAGGACCAGCTTGCCGGTCTGCTCGGGGCAGGTCAGGCCGAAGGCCACGGCGCTGTGTCCACCCATGGAATTGCCCAGAACATGAATGCGCTCGATGCCCAGTGCATCGATCACGCCCTTGACGATCCGGGCATTGAGGTCCGACCGCGATCCGCTGTTGACGATGCTGTCGCTCTTGCCCCAGCCGGGAAGATCGATCAGCAGCACGCGAAACCCGGCATCGACCAGCGGGTCGAGGTTGCGATGGAAATTCGCCCAGCCGCTGGCTCCCGGGCCGGAACCGTGCAGCATCACGACAACCTCCGCGCCGTCACCCAGATCATTATAATGGATGTTCAGTTCGCCATCGCCTTCGCGCACGGTGACGAAGCGGCTCGAACTATCTTCGCTGATGGTCATAATCTTGTTCCTGTCGCACAATCAGGGGAATGGATGCCGGGATGCGGTTCTGCGCCCTGTCGCCTCAGCCGCAGGACATGCCGCCGTCGACCGACAGCGCCGCGCCGGTGACATAGGCGGCACGCGGGGACATGAGCCAGAGCACTGCCTCGGCCACCTCGGTCGGTTGTCCGATGCGGCCCACGGGAACGATATCGTCCATCGCATGCGCGTCGCCGCCCGTGACCTGGAGGAAATTCGGTGTATGGGTGCCGCCGGGACAGACGGCATTGACGCGAATGCCCATCTTCGCACCGTCGAGCGCCGCCGCCTTTGTCAGGCCGACAACCGCGAATTTGCTGGCGACATAATGGGACAGACCGGGCATCGCCTTAAGGCCGAAGATCGATGCATTATTGACGATGACGCCGCCACCGCAAGCCGCCATGGCTTCGAACTGATATTTCACGCCCCAATAGGTCGCCTTGAAATTCAGGTCGATCACCCATTCGGCTTCCGCTTCGGGGATCTGGTGGATGGGCTTGAAATCGGCATGACCGCCTGCATTGTTGAAGGCAAGGTCGAGACGGCCGAAGCGACGGACAGCTTGCGCGACCGCAGTCTGTATCTCTCCTCGGATGGAAACATCGGCGCTGTAGGCGAAAGCCTTGCCGCCCATCTCCTCGATCTCGTTGCAGACCTCCTCCAGCGGAGCGAGCCGCCGCCCGACCAGCAGCAGAGTCGCGCCTTCCCGCGCCATGGCCAGCGCCGCCGCGCGCCCCATGCCCGAACCGCCGCCGGTGACGATGCCGAATTTACCGTTTAGTTCCATGCCATGTCTCTCCTGCTTCGGCGTCCTGTCAGTCGAATGGGTGGCGCAGATGCCATTCCGTTTCTCGTTGGAACGCGATGGCGGCCCGCAGCAGCACATCCTCCCGCCCGCGCGCGGCAACCAGTTGAAACCCCAGCGGAGCGCCATCCGAGGTAGGCCGGCAAGGCAGGCAGAGCGCGGGCTGGCCGCTCAGATTGAATGGCGCGGTGAAGGAGATCAGCCGCGTATTGGCGTCCGGGTCCTCGGCCAGTGCGCCCAACCGGTCCAGCGTCGGGGCGGCATAAGGCAGGACAGGCAAGATCAGCATGTCGACGTCCGCCAACAGCGCATCCAGGCGTCCGCTCAGGTCCATACGGATGAGGCGCGCCTTCTGATAGGCCATGGCTGACGCATCCCGGCCAAGGCCGATCAGGCGGCTGAGCGCCACACCATATTCCTCCGCCCGCGCCGGATAGGTCGATGCATGCGCCAGCGCTGCCTCCACCCCGGCCAACAACTCCCATTGCGCGGCGCCCGATAGCATGTCGGGCAGGGAAACCTCCTGCAGCCCAGCCCCCATGCCCGCGAAGACCGACACAGCTTCCCCGATCGCGGTGCCGAGTTCAGCGTCGCAACCTTCCTGAGCGGCAGGCGCGTAACCGATCCTCAAGCCGCCCAGGTCGATGACGGCATCCATATCGAGAGGGTCCGGGCCACCCGGCCAGCTTGTCGGATCGGCCGGATCATGTCCGGCGATAATCGCATAGAGCATCGCGGCATCGCTCGCGCACCGCGCCATCGGCCCGACATGATCGAGGCTGGCGGCCAGTTCGAACGTCCCATGGCGGCTGACCCGGCCCCAGCCTGGCTTCAGGCCCGTCAGCCCGTTGGCGACACCGGGGAAGCGGATGGAACCACCCGTGTCCGATCCCAGCGACGCAAAGCTCAACCCCGCAGCCACCGCCACGCCCGAACCGCTTGACGAGGCGCCGGTCCACAATGCTTCACCCCATGGATTGACCGGCGGCTCGACCGAGGGATGATGCATCGCAAAGGCGCCCTCCGTCATCTGGAGCTTGCCGAAGATGACCGCGCCCGCCTCCCGCAGCCGCCACACCACCGTCGCGTCCTCTGGAGGACGGAAATCTCGATATATCGTCATGCCCGCTGCCGTCGGCATGTCGGCTGTCCAGAACAGATCCTTCACGGCGATCGGAATGCCGGTCAGCGGCCCACAGTCGCCCCCCGCCAGCAGGATATCGGCCGCCCGCGCCTGTTCCAGGGCGGCATCGGTATCAAGGAAGGCAAAACCATGCAGCAGCGGATCGAGGCGAGCGATCCTCTCCAGCATATGGGCCATCAGTTCGACGGCGGAAATCTCCCGCCGTCGCAACATGCCGCCAATCGTCGCCAGATCAGCATAATGAAGGTCGTTTCGGATCATCTGACTTTATTTCCGATGTCGTGCAAAGCGGGCGGGACATGCGTCACGCCCCAACGCCTATTCGCCGCCGCCGATCAGGATCGAAGCCATGCGTGCTGGCTTGTCACTCAGATTGCGCCACGCATGGCGCGTGCCGTTCTGGATCACGACGTCCCCCGCCTGCAGATGGGTGAGTTCGCCATCGTCGAGTTCCATCCACAATTCCCCTTCCAGGATGATGTCGTAGTCGACGGTCCGGGTCTTGTGCTTGCCCGAACCATCGGCATCGAAGGTTTCGGCAAGGCCGGGCAGGAACTGCATCTGTTCTGCACCGGCGGCGACCGGATCAAAATCCGGCGAAGCCATCACGCTGTCCGGCGGAAACTGGACGATGATGAGAGAGGAGCCATAAGGCGTCGGCAACATGGACGTCACCTGCGCCACCGGATCGGCCCCGTCGAAAGGCAGGGTGGGCACGGCCGGCGCCGCCCATGCCAGGGTCGTCTGGAAACCGGGCACGGCCACGAAATCATGCGTGTTGCCGACCGCGCCATCGGACTGGACATAGGATCGCCCATCGCGTTCCGCCGTAACGATGCGTCTTACCATTTCTCTTCTCCTTCAATCGCCTGTTTCAGGGGCGGACGACAACATTCACGAAACCACCTGCCCGCTGTTCGGCCGTGGCGAGCGCCTCATTGGCCTGATCGAGGGAGAAGATGCGATGCTCGAACACCGACAGGTCCAGCGTCCCCGCCGCCGCCATGGCCGCCATGTCCTGCCCTTCGGCGACAGTGAACCAGAGCGAACCGATCAGGCTGATCTGCGCGCACATCAGTTGATGCATATTGACGGAAATGGGCGCGTTCATGCCCCCCACATCGACCAGCCGTCCACCACGCCGCAGCGCGCCGATCGCATCGATCATCACCTGCGAGGGCGCGCCCGGTCCCATGGTGTCCAGCACCGCGTCGACGCCCAGACCACCGGTCATGCGATGCGCCCATTCGTCCACCGGTTCATCGCCGGACGACAGCACGAAGATGCGCGCGGGATCGATTGCGCGTGCCCGCTCCAGCAATTCCCTGTTGCGTGCCACGCCCAGGATGCGGGTCGCCCCCATGGCCCGCGCCAGCAACACCGCGCCCAGTCCCAGCGTGCCGCTCGCCCCATTGATCAGCACGGTGCGCCCCGCCCCGACGCCCGCCTTGATCAGACCGGAATAGGCAGTGCCAAGATAGCCGAACCGGGCCGCCTGCTCGAAGCTTACCGCTTCGGGCAGCTTGACCAGGCCATTGGCCGGCGCAGTCGCATATTGGCTGAAACCACCATAGGGATAGTTGCGATAGACCTGCTTCGACGCCGGCCCGAAACCGAAATAGCCCTGAAAGGTATAAGCCGTGCAGTTGATCGCGTCCAGGGACCGGCAGGCATGGCAGGAACCGCAGGAACGGCCGGGATTGATATAGACCCGATCGCCGGGCGCGATGCCGGTCACCATCTCGCCCACCTCTTCCACGACACCGGCGGCGTCGAGACCGTAGATGGCAGGCAGTTCAGGCACCGTCAGATAGGACCGGTCGCCATAATTGCTCATCACATTGCGCAGATTGGGGACGACACCCGCCGCCTTGATCGCGATCACCACGTCATGGGCGCGGGGCACCGGACGGTCGATTTCGTCCACCTGAAAGGCGCCGCCCGGCATATGGACACGCGCTGCGTTCATGCTGGCCATGTTTTCTCTCCTTTTTCGCTTGGATTATGGAAGGCCCAGTTCACTACGCGGGCGGGTCAATGTGTCGATCAGCGCATAGGCAATCTTCTGTGCGCAGGGCATGAGATCGGGGATATAGGTCGCGCCCATGCCGCCCAGCCCTTCGGCCACGGGTTCGGGCGAGCCCGTCGCCGGCCAGGGCCAGCCGATCCGCGCAGTCGGCACGCCATAACGCCGCAACGCCGCGCCGTCGGTCTGCCCGCCCAGCGGATCGGGCACGGGATGGGGGCGCCCCTCTACGGCTTCCCAACCGCGCCGAGCCGACTGGATGATCCAGTTGTCGGGATCGGTGGTGCCGCCCGGAACCGAGCCGTACATTTCCCATTCCAGTTTCAGATCGGGGAAACGCGCCGACAGGTCGCGCATGAAGGCAGCGAATTGCGCCTTCACCTCCGCCGGGCTGGTGCGCGGGTTGATGCGCACGTCGAAGAACAGTTCCGTCACCGCCGAGGGGAAGGACGGCCGCTCGTCGGA
The DNA here is from genome assembly GCF_013375555.1 of Sphingobium sp. EM0848. Lineage (NCBI taxonomy): Bacteria > Pseudomonadati > Pseudomonadota > Alphaproteobacteria > Sphingomonadales > Sphingobiaceae > Sphingobium > Sphingobium sp. EM0848. The sequence goes on along the minus strand of NZ_JABXWB010000001.1, from coordinate 924,747 downwards.
ACCCGAACGGATGCCCGCAATCCATCCGTGGGGCTTCACCACGCCCGAGTTGTTGCGCTCGGCATAGTCGATCAGCCATTGCTCCAGTTCCGGGATGACCGTCGCCGCCGGCACGATCGAACTGCGGAAACCGGGCGTCCCGCGCGGGACGCCGGCATAGCCGTAGCTGCCCAATATGCGTAGCTTGAACCAGCCGATGCCCGGTTCCTCATGATAGACGAAGTTCCACGGTTTCATGATGATGGCGAAATCCGCCGCCGCGCCGCGCGCCAGCAGATGGTGCAGACCGTTCGACATGCCCGCATGGTCGCGGGCGGCAATATCGACCGGCATGCCGCCATCGGCCAGACCGAAGAGCAGGTCGCCGGTCAGCGGCACCTCCGCCTCGATCAGCGCGGTCGCCACCTCGGTCAGCGTTGCAATCATCCCCTTGGGATTGGACGCGCCGAGGCCGTAAACCCAGTCGCCCAACTGCTTCGCCTTGGGGTGGAGGTCAACGAAATGGGATGGGCCGACCCAGGGCTGGTCATCCTCATTGCCCTCCAAATGCGTGTCGATCGGGCAATAGAGCATCACCGCTGCGCCGCCGCCGCTGCCCCGCCTTTCGGCGAGGACATTGCCGGTGCGTTCATTCATCGGCATATAGCGCGCGTTCATGCCGATAGCGCCCAGCCTCGCGGCCATGAATTCGCTGGCATTCCGCGTTGCCCCGGTCGGGCTGTGAATATCGGTGAGCGCGAAGAGCAAGCGCTTCAGCCGCTCGGGATCAAGACGCGCAATCGTCGCATCCAACCATTTCTGCCGTTGCTCCCCAAAGGGAATTTGCACAGTGGGTTTCATGGGGTCACTCCCGCCGTTTCGCTGGGCACGAACTGTTCCGCGAAGATGTTTTCCGGTTTGACGCCTAGCGCCTCCAACCGGGCATGGGCCGCCTCGATCATCCGGGGTGGGCCGCAGAGATAGGCCACGGTGTCGGGATCGGTGACGTCTTCCGGCCGTAGCGCATCCACCGGAGTACCGGAGAGCAGGTTACCGGTCGCCCCTCGATCGACCGAGACGCGAGAGCGGAAGGTAGGCATCCATTGTTCCCGCAACCTGATCGCATCAAGGCCGAACAGCGCATCGGGATCGGTGCAGCCGAAGCTCAGCAGCATCCCCGGCCTACGCCCCGACTGTTCCCGCAGCGCATCCAATATGGACAGCATCGGCGCAAGACCCGTACCGCCTGCGACCAGGATATGCGGCGCGCGCACCTTTTCCCGAAGGAAGAAGGCCCCGAACGCGCCCTCTATCTCGAGGACGTCATCGGGCTTTGCCCTGTTCGTCAGCCATTCCGACATGACGCCGCCCGGCAGCAGGCGGATCAGAAATTCCATCCGGGGCAAGTCCCTGGGCGTGCTGGCCGGGGAATAGCTGCGCACGGCCCCTACATCCGGCACAGTGATCTGGAAGAACTGGCCGGGACGGAAATCAACCCAATTGTCGGCCGCCAGTTCCAGCCTGAGGCGCACCACATTGGATGCGATCCGTTCCACCTCATCGACGAACGCCTTGGCCTTTGTCGCCCTGACCGCCCCTGCCTCACTGTCATAGCCCAGTTCGAAACGGCAGGAGCCGACAGCCTGCGACTGGCACAGCAGGCGCAGGCCCGCTTCATATTCGCTGCGCAACAAGGTGGTGTGGCCCGCCGCTTGCCGGGTTTCCCCCTCGACCAGCCGCGCGATGCAACTGGAGCAACTGCCCGACCGGCACTGGTAAAGCAGCGGCAGATCGGCGGCCAGACCGGCGTCGAGTATGGTTTCGCCCGGCGACATGCTGACGGAGCGTTCCACCCCGTCAGCGAAAGCGAAGAGGACGTCAGCAGCGTCGGCCACGGGTCAATCCTCGATCTTCTGGACTTTATAGCCCGGCGGCACGCCTTCCGCCGTGCGGCGCATGCGCAGGCTGGTCGTCGGAATCTTGCCCTCCACACCACGGGGCGCCTTGGCGATGCCGCGGTTCCAGCGCGAGGCGAGCTTCCGCCAGGTGATCGGGGAGACATCGGTGGAAACGAGCTGTTCGTCATCCCAGCCGCTCCCATCGGCGTAGAAATCCTGCATCGCTTCGCGGGCGTAGATGTCGCAGTCGTTGAAGCCATTCAAGGCCAGCGGCTTATAGAAAGTCTTGAACCGATAGTCGTAGGCCTTACGGTCTTCCTCCGTTGGACAAATCTTCACCAGAACTTCCCAATATTCATGGGTGTCGTTGGTGATCGGTACATACCATTCATATTGGACGACATGTTCCTCTGGCCAGTTTTCGACCATGAGAACTCCGGGCATCACCACCGAAGTACGGTAGAATCGCCCGTTCATTCCCTCAATCTTGAGGCCCAGCCTTTCATTTTCCAGAACCGGCGCCCATTTATCGGTGAACAGCCACTGGACCATGCCCTTGGGGCCGTTCTCATCCTCGACCACCTCAATGCAGTCCTCCGCAGTCGGCAGGATACCGAGCGGCAGGGTCCAGTTCAGCGCGTGAACGATGCTGTTGTCCTTGTGGACAAGGATATGGGCATTATCGAAGCCATTTTCGCAGGCGATGCGCCAGTCGCCGAAACCGGTGCGATGCATGCCCTTCACCACCGCATTCTCGTCGAGAACGCTGGGCGCCGCGGGCCACAGCGGATGGGGGAAACGTTCGCTGCTTTCCGGGAAACGGAAAGGCAGATCTTCCGCCAGCGGCGGCACGTCTTCCAGCGCAAAGTCGTCCTCGCGCACGAACACGAAGATCATTCCCGCCACTTCCTCGACCGGATAGGTGGTGAGACCTGTCGTGCCGATCAGCGGATCTTCGGGATTGGCGACGATGGTCGACAGCTTGCCGCCTTCGAGATCGAAGGTGAAGCCATGATACCAGCAACTGATCGTATCCTTGGTGAAACAGGTCGGCTTGGCCGACAGGCGCACGCCGCGGTGCACGCACTGATCCTTAAGCGCGAAAATCTTGCCATTGACCCGGCGCAGCACAATGGGAACGCCACAAATCTGGATGCCCTCGACAGCTTCCTCAGGCAGTTCCTCGCTGAACAGCGCGGGATACCAGTGGTTGATGAAACCCCAGGCTGCGTCCTTGTAGGGTTGATACTGGCTTTGCAGCCCGCTGTCGTTCACGCGCGCCGCGCCGGCGCCGCCCTCACTACGAACCTCACGCCGCCGCACGATCGAAGTGTCGCTCTCGCTCATTAGTCTCTCCGCCGTTCCTGATTCCTCATCGGCGCTTCCTGTTGCGCGCCGGATTCGCCGGTCATCCCGAACCGACATCAGAAAACATCACCGTCAACTGAAAGTCAATAGACATTCAATGGACAGTGGATAAAACTGATTTGAACGTTGAAGGGGTTTTGGCGTTGCGGTAAGGGATGAACCAGGCAATCCCCCGAGGCAGGACCCGGCAATCTGAAATGAGCGGCGTGATGGAAGCAAAATATTACAGAGGCTGGCACCTCGCAAAATCGGACTTCGAATATAAGGTTACCAATTTCGAATGGTCGATTCTGCGGTTTTCGGAATCATTCGCGCGTTTCGTCGCTGAAACAGGTTCCGTCATTCTCGGTGGTGACCTGAAGATGTCGGAACATATCATCCTGCATGTGATCCGAATGCAGGACCGCCCCAAAAACAGCGCGACGATCGCTCGCCTGATGAACAGAGACGACATACCCAATATTCAATACAGCCTTCGCAAGCTTGAGTCAGCAGGCCTTGTCCAGAAGATCCGTGAGGGAAAAGGCAATCAGTTCAACTATGCGGTCACCGAGCTAGGTGAAAAGGTGACGGATGAATATCACGACATCAAGGCGCAGATATTGATGAATCGGCTGATCGAAATCCAGAACGCGCCGGAAAAGCTCGAGATGCTGACCAATTTCCTGTCAATCCTGACTGGCGTTTATGAAGAGGCCGGCCGGGACAGCGCAACGATCACGCCTAACGAACGGCCGGCGCGCTGAATGGCTTTCAGGCGCCTGTCTCATTGGAGCGTGACTATATATGACTGATATAGCGCCGCGATCTCGCTGAGGACGGAAAGCGCCAGTGTGTTTGGGTCGCGTGTCGCAGGAATCAGACCGATAGGCCCTGTCAGGCGCGCCAGCATATCGTCCGGCACGCCCCGCACTCGTAACCCGTCCAGCCGCCGCGCCTGCGTCGCTCGGCTGCCCATCGCGCCAATGAACAGCGCCTCCTGCTCCAACGCCTGACCGATCAGGTCCAGTTCCCAGTCGTGATCGTGAAACAGCATCACGACGGCCGTATAGGCATCGGTGCGCAAATGGTCCGACCGGGCCGGGGTCTTGAGCAGTGCAGCCGCAATGTCCGATCCTGCCAGGCGCGCGACGATGTCAGGGTCTGGTGAAAGAACCATGACCTCAGCGCCATAGCCCAAGGCAAGCCGCGCCAGCACCTCCGTTTCCGCACCATGGCCAAGGATCATCAGGCGAAGATCGGGATGATGATGCGCCACAAATGCCTTTCCCCGCCAGCGGCAGCCGGTGATGGACGTGGGCCGTTCCACTGCAAGAGCGCCATCCCGGCTGATGGCGAGCGCGACTGGCTCGCGATCCTCCAGCATATGCCGGACCGTCGCGATGCTGCCCCGCGCAGGATCGGGCACGATCAGCAAGTCAAGGCCGCCGCCGCAGGGCAGACGTATGTCGATATAGGGTGAACCGACGCCTAAACGCAGCCATTCGGTGACGCCCGACGCCATGATACGCAGCGCCTCACCGACGACGGCAGCCTCGACACAACCGCCGGAAAGGGAGCCATGATAATCCCCGTTCTCCGTGACGGCCATATGCGTACCGGGCGCGCGGGACGATTGCCCGATGACATCGGTGATCGTCACCAGCGCAGAGCGCTCTCCCCGTGCCGCGGCATCGTCCAGAAACCGGAAAAGGGATGTGGCGCCCTTCATCGACAACCCTGTCTCAACCGCCGCCCATCATCATTTGTGCGTGAGAAGATAGATCAAGGTCGCGGTCGAGATCAGCAGATGGATGACCGGCAGGCTGCGGCTGAGGACCGGCCCCCAGGCCAGCCCGACCAGATCGAGTGCTTCATTGTCATCCACCGCCCAATCCTTTCCGCCCGCCGGCGCTGATGCAGTGGGCGCGGGTTGCGGGATCGATGGCGCGGGTGCAGCGGCCACCGTCGGGCCACTTTCCTGCGCGTTGCTGTTCAGAATGAGTTTCTCAAGACGCCGGGCGAACTCCTGCATCAGCTTGCCGCCGATTTCGTCGATCATGCCGGTTCCGAACTGCGCCGCGCGGCCGTTCAGTTCATATTCGCTGTCGATTGCAATCTCGCAGCCGCCCGGCACGGAAGATGCCTGCATCGTCACCAGCGCCTTCGCGCCGCCACCGCCGCGCACTTCCTTGCCCACGCCCTCAACCTTCAGGCGATGGGCCGCATCGTCCCGCTCAACGAAATGCAAATCCCCGCGATAGGCCATCTCGATCGGGCCGAGCTTCACCTTCATGCGGCCGACATAGTCATTACCTTCCCCGGACTCGATTCCAGCACCAGGCATGCAGGGCGCGACACGGCGAACGTCGAGCAGGACCGGCCATGCCTGCTCCACCGGCACCGGCAATTTGAAGCGATATTGGAAATTCACCGATCCGGCTCCTTGATCAAACTGGGAAATTATTGCCTCGATCCATCACGCCGACCTTCGACAAGGCCTCGAATATGCGCTGGGGCGAGGCGGGAAATTGTTCGATTGCGACACCAAGGCAGGCCAGCGCATCATTGACCGCACCCGCCACCGCCGCCGGTGTCGAAATCATTGCGGACTCGCCCATCCCCTTGATGCCGCCGGGCACCAGCGGGGACGGCGTTTCCAGATGGGAAATCTCGATATCCGGTATGTCGAGGCTGGTCGGCAGCAGATAATCCTGGAAGGTGGAGGTGATGAGTTGCCCCCGCTCGTCATGCACCAGTTCTTCCAGCAGGATCATGCCCACCCCCTGGGCCATGCCACCCCTTATCTGTCCCTCGACAATCATCGGGTTGATCATCCGGCCGCAATCCTCGACCGCATACATTTTCTCAACCCGCGCCAGGCAGGTTTCCATGTCGATCTCGACGATGACTGCATGGCCGCCATTGGCGAGCACGATGTCGGACGGATCGAACGCCGCCGTCGCCTCCAGCGCGGGATCGAAATCGTCGGGATGGGTCGCCTCCGCGAAATAGGCCGCGCCCGCGACCGCCGCGAACGGCATGGTGCGGCCGGGATCGTCGCGGACATGGACCATCCCCCCCGTCATCTCGATATCATCCGGCGCGGCCTGAAGCAGCCGCGCAGCAACCGCGCGCATCCGTCCCCGCACGATTTCGGCGGCCCGGCCGATCGTCCCCGCGCCGAACACCGCCGACCGGCTGGCCACAGTCCCGAAACCGACCGCATGATGGGTACTCCCCGCCAATATGGTCACGTCTTCCATCGGCACGCCAAAGGCATCGGCCGCGATCTGCGCCAGGGTGGTGGGATGCCCCTGGCCCGAGGTCACGATGCCGGTCGTGACCGTCACCTTGCCGGTCGGTTCGACACGAACCGTGGCGGTATCATGCGAGGTGAGCGGAAAATCGAGGAAATTGAGTGCACGCGTGCCAATGCCGCTGACTTCACTGAAGATCGAAACCCCAAGACCCAGCAACCGTCCTTCCCTGAACGCCTCCTGCTGCCGTTTGCGGAAATCCTCATAGCCGACCATTGCCTCCAGCCGGTCCACCGTTTCCAGGAAAGTCCCCTCGCGGATCATCATGCCTGCACGGGTCTGGTAAGGGAAATCCTCTTGCCGGATCACATTGCGCCGCCTGATTTCGAAAGGCGAAAGCCCCAATTGCCGCGCCGCCCGGTCGATCAACACCTCCCGCGCGAGCGTCGGTGCGGAAAAGCCGACGCCGCGATAGGCCCCGATCGGGCATTTGTTGGTGGTGACGGACAGGGATTCAGCGGAAAGCGCGGCAATCCTGTAGGGATCGGTGACGACCAATATGCCCGCATGTCCTTCGACCAGCGGGGTCCAGGGCAGGGAATTATAGGCGCCGCTGTCGGTGATCACCCGGTCGCGCAGCGCAAGAAAGCGTCCCTGATCGTCCACGGCGAGCGCCATGTCATTGATCTGTTGCTTCGCCTGCGGGGCGCGGAACAGATTTTCCTGCCGATCCTCGATCCAGCTCACCGGCCGCCCCAGTTCGATGCTGAGCAGGCAGGTCAGCAATTCTTCCGGGTGAAGATGCGCCTTCTGGCCAAAGCCGCCGCCGACCGCCGGGGTGATCACCTCCAGATTATGCTCCGGGAACTGGAGGAAGATCGCGATCATCGTCTTGATGAAGCTGGGCATCTGTGTCGCCGACCAGCAGGTCAACGTGCCCGTGGTCCATTCATGCCGAGCGACAAAGCCGCGCGTTTCCATGGGCGATGCGTTGACGCGCGGAGTGTGGAAACACCCCTCGACCGAAATGGCGGCGCTGGCGAAGGCCTCCTCCACCGGGTCGGTCACGCGATTCGAGCGATAGACCATATTGGCAGGCACGGCGGCATTGGCCAGATCGTCCGTGTCGATCGCCGCCGCTGCGTCAGTGACGACGGGCAGTTCCTCGATATCGGCCTCGATCCGCGCCAGCGCGTCTTCCGCCTGCGCGCGGCTGTGCGCGACGACAACGGCAATGCCCTCGCCAACGAAGCATATTTCGTCATGGGCCAGCAGCGGCTGGATCGTCGCGACAAAACCCTTCTGTTCAAGGGTTGATGCTATCCCCTGACAACGCGCCTTGCTGTCCTGCCCGGTCCAGACCAGTTCCACCCCCGGCATCGCCCGCGCCGCGGCGGTGTCGATATGCCTGATCCGGCCATGGGCGACCGGACTGCGCAGGATCGCGATATGCAGCATATCGGGCAGCACGATATCCGCGATATAGCGCGCACGCCCGGTCAGCAGGCCGGGATCTTCGCGGCGCGGGATGGACGTCCCGATGGATTTGGGCCGTATCTGGGCGACTTCGCTCTTGCTCATTCGGCCGGTCCCCGTTCCCCACCTGCAACGCCTGCCTGCCCGTTTTCGGCATAGTCCATGATCGCATCCACAATTGTCTGATAGCCGGTGCAGCGGCAGATATTGCCGGACAGCACCTCCCGGACCTCCTCCCGCGTCGGACAGGGGTTTTCAGCGAGCAGGGCCTGCGATGTCGCCAATATGCCAGCCGTGCAGAAACCACATTGCAGCGCATGATGCCGACGGAACGCCTCCTGCAAGGGGTGCAGGCTGCTGCCCTCGGCAAGGCTTTCGACAGTGCGGATCGTCTTCCCGTTCGCCTGCACGCCCAGCATCAGGCAGGACCGCACCGGCAGTTCATCGACAAGGATGGTGCAGGCGCCGCAAACGCCATGCTCGCATCCGGTCCGCACCCCATAAAGGCCCAGTTCCTCGCGCAGCGTATCCGCGAGGCTCAGGCGCGGCAGCACGCTGAAACGCCGTTCCCGTCCATTGACGGTGGCGACCACATCCAGTCTTTGGTCTTCGTCTGCGCGCCGCATCACATGGCTCCGGTTGCAAGGCGGGTAAGGGCGCGGCGCATCAGCGCCGTGGCCAGCGATAGCCGGTATTCGGCGCTGGCATGGGTGTCGGACCGGGCATGGATGCCTGCCGCCGCCATGGCCGACACCTCCCGAATGACCGGGGGCGTCAATTCCCTTCCGATCAGAAAGGCCTCCGCCTCGTCCGCGCGGACCGGGCGATCGGAAATGCTGCCGAACATCAGCCGCGCCTTACGGCAGACGCCATCCTCAATACGCACGCCTGCCGCCGCCATCGCAATGGCAAGATCGCCCGACCGGCGCGCCATTTCCTCAAAGGCCCAGTCCATGTCGGAAAAGGGAATCTCCACCCCGGTCAATATCTCTCCCGACTCGATTGCAGTCGTATAATGGCCCTGGAAGAAATCGGCTGCGGGTACGGAGCGCTCCCCTTCCCTTCCCTGAAGCAGCAGCATGCCGTCCAGCGCGGACACCACGAGGGGCATTTCCGCCCCGGCATCCGCATGGGCGATGCTGCCCCCGAACGTGCCCCTGTTCCGCACCGCCTGATGGGCGACATGATGCAGCGCCTGGGACATGAGGGGGAAATGCATCCAGATGTCGAGCGACGCCGCATTGGTCGCGTGCGTCACCATGGCCCCGATGCGCATCGATTCCGGCAACACCATATTTTGCCGGAGCATCTCGATATCACCAAGATCGACCAGCATCCCCGGCGCGGCAACGCGCAGCGCCATCATCGGCAGCAAGGACTGCCCACCGGCAAGCGGGCGGGAATCCTCATTATCGTTCAGCAGGTCGATCGCTTCGGCAAGCGATGTGGGGCAGGCATAGGAAAATGGCGGAAACTTCATGAACTCCACACTCCGCTTCGTCTCATGCCTGCCCGGCTTCTCAGTTGAACTTGAACGCTACAGTCACACCATAAGTCGCTGGCTGTCCAGAGAAGCGAGCGATGGTGTCATAATCGGTGAAGATGTTCGTGACGTAATATTTGTCGAACACATTCTTGCCGAACACTGTCACGCGCCAGCGGCCATCGGCAAACGAAGCGCCGGCACGCAGGTCCACCAGCGAATAGCCGGGGATGGTATATGTGTCCTCGATCGGCACGGACGAGGCGAAATCCGACGTCAGCACCAGACCGCGTGCGCCGCCGATATTGGCCGAGGCCTTGCTGCGCGTCGAATAGACCACGCCCACAAAAGGTTCAGCCGAACCCATCCGCCATTTATAGTCCGCTGACAGCCGCAACTGATATTTTGGCGTATAGGGAATGACCGATCCCTTGTAGTCTATCGATCCACCCGCCGTATCCAGGCCCACGAATTTCGTGACCTTGCTGTCCAGGATGGAACCGGACGCGCCCAGCACCAGGCCCGGAACTGGCGCCAACGTCATGTCGAGTTCCGCGCCGATCATCCGCGACTTGGGAATATTGTCGAGTGCATCGAGAACGCCGAAAATCGGATCGACGATCTTCGAGCGGAGTTGCTTGTCCTTATAGTCGTAATAGAATCCCGCGCCGGTGATCTGAAGCCGGCGATCGAAGGCCGAAAACTTGAAGCCGGCCTCATAGGACAGCAGCGATTCCTGCGTGACCGGCAGGAACTGTTCAAATGTCGCGGCCGATGCTATCGGAAAGCTGCCCGCTTTATAGCCCTTGGCGACATTGACATAGAGCAGTGCGCTGCTCGACAGCTTGTAATCCACGCCCGCACGCCAGGAGACGTTGTCTTCCTTCAGAATGTCGTGGAATTCACCCGGCAAATAGGTCGCCGGCGTTCCGTCCTGCGTGGTATTGTCGAGCGGCGCACAGCCCATTCCGATCGGCGGCACGGGAACACCGGTGGGAGAAAAACCGGCGACCGGATAATAACCAAGCTGAATCGCATTGGCCAGGCCGTCGAACGCGGCGGCGAAGCTGCCGTCACCCGGATCGCCGGTACAGGTGGCCGCGGTCCGCCGTGCATTAGTGTAGCGGGCGCCACCCTTTAGCGTGATCCGGTCGCTGATGTCATATTCAGCATTTGCGAAGAAAGCATAGTTACGCATATGCTGGTCAGAATAGACATAGGCACCGGTATATCCGAAAATAGGCGCCGTGCTGATGTCAGAGAATGTCTGCAACTGATATTCATAGACGTGGCTTTTTTCGTAATTGCCACCGATCACCCAACGCAGAGGACCATTCGGCTTGTTTGCGACCCGAAGTTCCTGACTGAATGATTTGATGCGGCCACGGTCGATGACAAAATCATCTGCCTTCAACGTGGTGCCATCGGTTTCGAACCCCTGATCGGGTTTGTAATCGACATAGGACGTGATCGAGGTCACCGTAACATTGTCGGCGACATCCCAATTGACGCGCGCAGAACCTTGGAGCAGGCGGTTATCCGCATGCGGGCGGGTCGACGGAGTCCAGTCAGCGGCGCGCGCCTTGAACGGAGCAAAGGGGAAGTCACGCAACGCCTGAACCGTAGTCGAGGGCGATTGTGACAGCAGGGTCTGATATTGCGGCGCCTGAGGATCGCTGCGATCACGCCATCCATTCAGGTTGACCTCGACACTGACGGTTTCGACCGGATCCCAGTCGAGCAGCAGGCGCGCGCCATAATATGCGGCCTCGCCCAGCTTGTCGTTACGCGTATAGCTATATTGCCAGTCGTCGGCATGTGCTCCAGTAACGGCCAGGCGCGCGCGCAGCGTATTCGTCAACGGACCGCTGACATAGGCATTGCCTTCGACGCGATTGAAGCGGCCATAGGAAAGGTCGCCGCCTATTTCGAAACTTTTCGTCGGTTTGGCCGCGATGAAATTGATGGCACCGCCCGTGGAATTCTGGCCGAACAGCGTGCCTTGTGGCCCCTTGAGCACTTCCACGCGCTCCAAGTCGAAATTGGCATGGGTGGAGAGCGCGGGGAACGACAGCGGGACCTGATCGACATAGACGCTGGTCGTCGGATAGGCCGCGAGGGACGTTTCGTAGAAGCCGACGCCGCGTAATGTGTAGACTGGCGTCTGGGTGGCCGATGGCGAATAGCTCAGGCCCGGAATGGAATTGGCCAGGTCACTCAACGAGACGATATTCTGGTTTTTGAGTGCATCTCCGCTGAGCGCGGTAATGGCGAGGCCTACCTTGTTGATCGATTGTTCCCGCTTATTGGCGGTAACGATGATTTCCGCGCCGCTATTCACCGGTTCCTGAGCTTGAGCCACCAACGGCGACAATGCGTACAGCGTTACCGATCCCAGACACAGCCTGAGAACTCCAGTCTTACGGGCACTCATCCCAATATCTCCCCATCACAGCAAAAGCCTGTGGCGCGCTAGCCTTGGTGCTCTTTTGCGGACACGGCGCATTCCTGCTTTCGCCCTGGCCCGGCACATTCGGTCATTTTTAACGCCCATTCGAAGCTTTAAACACTTCCAAGATTTAATCAATAGAAATTCCATTGATCATCAATTGTAATTGATTTTGCCCGCAGGGTGCCCTGTGCATATGGCGTTTATGGCCTTGGGATGGGCCAGTGAGCGATTGGAATCACGCGGGGAATGCCACTCATAGCACTGAAAATAATGAGAAATTTCTGACAGCATTTTACTGCGTCACGAAAATGCCTTTCGACGCTCGCCATCGTCGCTCAAGGCCGCACCATGCCGGATTGCGCCATAGGCGCGGCTGTCGAACAGTTCCGCGTCCACCCGAAACGCGCCGGATCGATATTCGGCAAGCTACTGCGTGCAGATATTGAACAGGCTGTCGTCGCGATCGAATCCGGCGCGAGGCTGCCCTTCAATCTCCTCGAAGCGAAGGCGCACGCTGCCACTCAGCGAGAAGCCATCTTCTCCGGCAAAGGCCGGCGCCGTTCAGACAAGGGCTGGCAGCACCGCCAACCATGATTGGGAAGAAAGGCAAGGCCGCAACATAGATATAGGCATTTCCACGAATCAATTATGATGATACATATGCATCATGATTTTGCCCGACACCACCCTCTGGCTTGCCTTGCTGCACCAGCTTCCGGCGAAGCCGCCCTATCTGCGCGTGAAAATCTGGCGGCGATTACAGGCGATTGGTGCTGTACCGCTCAAAAATGCGGTGCATGTCCTGCCGCGCTCACCGGAGTCGGAAGCGGCGTTCCGCGACCTGCTGGAGGAGATCACTGCCAGCGGCGGCGAAGCCATCATGATCGAGGCGAGATTGCTGGTCGGCCAGTCTGACAGCGACGTTCGTCTGCTGTTCGATACCGCGCGCGACGCCGATTATGACGAGATTGCGCAGGCTGCCCGGCGCCTGCTGGAAACGGGACCGGCAAGCGGGCCAGACATCACAAAGCTCCAGAGACGGCTTGAAGAGGTCGGCAGGCTCGACTTTTTCGGCGCGCATGGCCGACAGGAGGCCGAAGCCGCGCTCGCCGAACTGGATCGCCAGCGCTACCAGCATCCCGATGTCAGCCGGAGCGAGCCATCGGATGTTTCGGAACCGCTCAATCTGTTGGGTCGAACCTGGGTGACGCGGAGCGGCGTGCATGTCGACCGCATCGCCTGCGCCTGGCTGGTCCGCCGCTTCATCGATCCCGACGCCCGCTTCAAATTTGTCGACAGCCGCCATTACGATCCGGTCGACGGCGAGTTTCGCTTCGACATGGTGGATGCCGAGTTCACCCATGAGGGTGATCGGTGCAGCTTCGAAACGCTGCTGCTCCGCGCCAGCCTCACCGACGATCCGGCCCTCGTCGCGATCGGAGAGATCATCCACGAACTCGACATTGGCGACGGCAAATTCGCCCGGCCCGAAACAGCGGGCGTCGGCGCCATGCTGTCCGGCGTCTGCGCGTCCACCGATGACGACCTCCAGCGCATCGCGATGGCGAGCGACACCCTCAATCAGTTCCACGCCTTTTTCAGCAACAGGAAGTCCGACCGATGACGGCCAGCGCCTCTTCCATCGCCTCTACAGAAGCCCCTTCCGATGGGGACCACGGCATTTCCCTGAGCGAAGCCACCCGCGTCTGGGCGCGGATCGCGGCGCTCAGCTTTGGCGGCCCGGCCGGACAGATCGCGGTCATGCACCGCATCCTTGTCGAAGAGAAAAGGTGGATCGGGGAGGAGCGCTTCCTCCATGCCCTCAACTATTGCATGCTGCTACCGGGGCCTGAAGCACAGCAACTCGCCATCTATATCGGCTGGCTGCTGCACAAGACCAAGGGCGGGCTGATCGCGGGCGCGCTGTTCGTGCTGCCGGGTTTCCTTGCCATATTGGGCCTCAGCTACATCTATGTTCTGTTTGGCCATGTCTCCCTGATCGAGGGGCTGTTCTTCGGCCTCAAGGCGGCAGTGCTGGCCGTGGTCGTGCAGGCCGTGGTGCGCGTAGGCTCGCGGGCGCTCAAGAATGGAGTCATGCGAGGGATAGCGGTCGCGGCCTTCGTCGCGATCTTCTTCCTCAATGCCCCCTTCCCGCTGATCGTGCTGGCGGCGGGGCTGATCGGCTATCTCGGCGGGCGTAGCGGCATCGCCCAGTTCAAGGGCGGCGGCGGTCATGGCGCGGCCAGCGGCAACATTGTCCATGACCGCGACACCGCCTTGGGCGAGGCATTGCCCGACCATGCCAAGCCCAATCTCGGCTGGTCGCTGCGGATATGCTCGGTACTGCTGCTGCTCTGGTTGGGACCGGTTCTCGCCCTGTTCCTGACACTGGGGCCAAATAATGTGTTCTCGCACATCGCCAGCTTCTTCAGCCAGATGGCGGTCGTGACCTTCGGCGGCGCCTATGCGGTGCTGGCCTATGTCGCGCAGGAGGCAGTCGGCACTTTCGGCTGGCTGCGCCCCGGCGAGATGCTCGACGGCCTCGGCATGGCGGAAACCACGCCCGGACCGCTGATCATGGTGACGCAGTTCGTGGGCTTCCTCGCTGCCTTCCGTGATGCCGGGCCGCTCTCCCCGCTCCTCGCAGCGACATTGGGCGCGATTCTGACAAGCTGGGTGACATTCGTCCCCTGCTTCCTGTGGATCTTCGCTGGCGCCCCCTTCATCGAACGGCTGCGCGGCAACAGAGCCTTGTCCTCGGCACTCACCGCCATCACAGCCGCCGTGGTGGGCGTGATCCTCAACCTTGCCATCTGGTTTGCCATCCACACGCTGTTCGGACAGGTCAGGCCGATCGTGACGCCCACCGGTTCGGTAGACATGCCGGTGCTGGCCTCGATCAACATCCCGGCGGCGCTGCTGTCGATCGGCGCCATGATCGCGGTGTTCCGCTTCAAGATCGGCGTCCTGCCCGTTCTGGGCGCCTGTGCCGCAATCGGCGCGGCCTATGTCCTCTTCATCTGATGGGAGACCATGATGACCGACCTGTCGCGTAGAAAAGCCGTCAAGGCTCTGGGATTAGGAGCAATAGCAATGGCAGCATCAGAGACAGTCCAGGCGCAGGGCAGCCCGCCCGCAGCGGTTCCCGCCTTTGCCGGCAATCATCAGCCCAGCCCCCTCAAATTCGATCCCGCCAAATTGACCGGCCTTTCCGAAAAGCTGATCCGGTCGCATTGGGAAAATAACTATATCGGCTCGGTCAAGACGCTGAACGCCATCCAAACCCGGCTCGCCACCGCCATGGCCGACCCCGATCTACCTCCGGTGGTCTATGGGGGCCTCAAGCGGGAGGAATTGCACCGCACCGGCTCGGTCGTCCTGCATGAAATCTATTTCGATGGATTGGGGGGCAATGGACAGGCGGGAGGTCATATCCGGGATGCGCTGACCCGGACATGGGGTTCCTTCGATGCGTGGGCGGCAGAACTTCGCCGGACCGGCATGTCCTTGGCCGGCGGCTCAGGCTGGGCGATCCTCGCATGGAACCATCATACCCGTTCGCTCCACAATCACTGGGCATGGGACCATATGCACGGCGCCGCCGCCGGCATTCCGATCCTCGCCCTCGATATGTACGAACATAGTTTCCACATGGATTATGGCACGCAGGCCGCCAAATATATCGACGCCTGGTTCGCCAATCTCGATTGGGAAGCGATCGACAAGCGTTACGCCCAGGCGATCGCTTTGCCGCACTCCTGAGATGAAGGAGCCCTATCATGAAATGGGTTACACGCGAGCGCCCGAAGATTGACCGGATCGCCTGCCCCTGGCTGGTTACACGGTTCATCGATGACGATCCCGAATTTCTCTACCTCCCCGCAGGGGAAGTGTTTGAGGTCGCGAAGCGCGAGGGAGCCATCGCCTATGACATACCCGGCGCCGAACTCAGCCATGTCGGCGAGTTGTGCAGCTTCGATGCCTTTCTTGCCCGCTATGATTTGCACGATGCAGCGCTTGATCAGTTGGCCATGATCGTCCGAGGCGCGGATACGTCCCGGCTGGACCTGACACCCCAATCGGCTGGGCTGTTCGCGATTTCATTGGGGCTGTCGGCGACCCATGCTGATGATCATGCCATGCTCACGCAGGGGCTCGTCATCTATGACGCCCTCTATGCCTGGTGCAGATCCTGTCAGGGGGAGAGCCACAATTGGCCGCCGGAAGGATTTGCCGGAACCGGACGAGTCTCCTGATCTGCCTGAAATGAAGCGATCGAGGGCCATCACTCCCCCACCTCGTCACAAGCTTGCGCGGGAGGCGACAAAACCGAGCCGGACAGGACAGTCAATGAACCGAGGCCTGCTTTTATCCATTGCCCTGATGGCGGTCTGCGCTTGCGGTCCAAGCAAGTCCGCACGCCCGGCATCGTCGGCGCTGAGCCTGGAAGGAACGATTCCGTTACCTGACACCAAGGGACGGATCGACCATCTTGCTTATGATCCGGCCAGGCGCTTGCTGTTTGTAGCGGAACTCGGCAATGACAGTGTGGATGTGGTCGATCTTGCCTCTGGCAAGCGAATAACCCGAATAACGGGCCTGCATCATCCGCAGGGACTGGCGTGGCTTGAGAGGTCACGAGAACTGGCCGTCGCGACCGATGACGGCATGGTTCACTTTTACAAAGGCGACAGGTTCGAACTCGCCACGACTTTGAAGGTCGGAGACGATGCCGACAATCTGCGCGCCGATCAGCGAACTGGTAATGTGATCGTTGGATATGGCGGTGGCGCGCTCGCGATCGTCGATTGCAAAACGCATGCGCTTCTCAAGCGTTTGCCATTGCCAGCCCATCCCGAAGGCTTTCGCCTCGATGGCGACATAGTATGGATCAACCTGCCGGGCGATGGTTCGATTGTTCGCGCGGACCTGTCGTCCGGAAAGATCGTCGTGCGCTGGCCGACCGGGCTGCATCGGCTCAATTTTCCAATGGCATTTGATCCGGGCAGTCGGACGCTTGCTGTCGCCTATCGGCTGCCGGCGCGGCTTGTGCTTGTCGATCCCCTGACCGGGGCCAATCGGCAAGTGCTTGGCACGTGTGGCGATTCAGACGATCTCTTTTTCGATCGAACGGGAGTCCAACTCTTCGCACTATGTGGGTCCGGCGAAATCGATGTCTACCAGCGCAAAGCCTTGGGATATGTGCTGACGGACAGAATGGCGACCCGGCCGGGCGCTCGAACCGGGCTGTATGTCTCTCAGGAAGACCGCCTCTATGTCGCAGCGAGGGGGCAGGACCGTCAAAGCGCAGCAATCATGGTCTTCAAGGCAATCCATTGAATTGCGGCCTCTCTCCGCAGCCGACGACAACTTGCCCGGATGGCAGCTGACGAACGGCGGTAAGCTGCCGTTCACCAGGACGGGAGTTCAAGCTGGGACAAGGCTCTCTTCCCGAACATTGGACAGAAGCTAAGATTTTCCAGAATCACGGGAATCTGCTTTTCCTTTCTCATTCGGACCATTTCCCCGCCTGTCCATGCCCGGTTGATGGCGCGACACCTCAAGTTCACGGGGAGCCGGTGCCACCAGACCATCGGTCCAGCGCGCGGAAAGCTGGACGGGCTTCCACAGACCTCCACCTAAAATTGTCAATGCAGCCCCTGCACTGGCGCTTATAAACATGAGGGCGGCAAGCAGAAATTCCCCGCCAGTCATATCGGCAGCGGGATTTGCCATGACGATCTTGCGCAACCAGATACATTCGAACCCGGCAGATACGAGCAGTCCAAGCCCCGCCACGCGCAGGCCGATCTGGGCTCCCAGCTTTTCATACCATTGCGTCATGATGACACCTCTCCAGGGAGGATAGTTAATTGCGCATCACCGCATAGATTCTCGAGAGCGAGGCAGACCGATCCGCATTGAATTTTCGTAGGAAATGTCGGACGCTGCCCCCATTCATATGCAAATCATATGCCGACGGGCCTGACCTCCCGTGGAAACACAATGCCGATACGTGCGGTGGGAAACCGAGGCAATCGAAGGTCGAGCATTTGATGACGGTAATGGCGGAGGATATGTCGATCCAGGGAGCGAGCTCGCATGGAAAGCTTTCCCTACTTGCGCACGGCGCGCTGGGCGTCGTTTTCGGCGGCATCGGCACCACAGCACGAGCGTGTGATTATCCGTCGGCGCCAGGGACAAACTCGTCGGTTTCGCCTTCCACATTGAAGCGCAAACGATAGCCGATGCCCAGTTCATTGCCGATGATGCGTGGACGCTGCGGATCATGTTCCAGCTTCTGCCGAAGCGTCCGCACCAGAACGCGCAGATATTCGACATGATGCTCCTGTTCCGCAGGCCAGACCTGTTTCATGATCTGCTCATGCGTGATGACGCGACCGGGAAATTTGGCAAGCTGCGCAAGCACAGCATATTCCTTGGGCGTCAGATGCACTTCCTTGCCCGACTTGGTGACGGTACGCGCGATCATGTCAATCTCGACATTGCCGGCCCGAACCTTGGCAACCCCGCCATCCTTGGCCATCCGGTTGCGCAACGCGACCCGCACGCGTGCCAGCAGTTCGTCGGTATCGAACGGCTTGGTCAGATAATCATCCGCACCCAGATCCAGCGCCGTAACCTTTTGCTCCGTCGAATCCCGCGCGGAAACGATGATGAGTGTCGTATCGGAACGTTGTTTGAACAACGGCACCAGTTCCAGGCCGTCGCGATCGGGCAGACCAAGGTCGAGCAGGCTGATGTCGGGCCGCTCGGCTTCAAGCTTTTCCAGCGCCTCGCGCGCATTTCCAGCCTCTACCGTCCCATAATCGGCGCGGACCAGCGCCGTCTGGATGAGTTTGCGGATATGAGGTTCATCATCCACGATGAGCACCTTGTGACGCGTTTTCATTGATCGTCCTCATTGGGCATACTGGTGATGATCAGACGCTCAGGAATGGTGAGCGTGAAACAGGCACCATAAGGTTCTTCATTGTTCGATGCGGATACGCTCATCCCCATCGCTTCGGCAAAGCCCTTGACGATAGCAAGGCCAAGACCGGTGCCATGCTTGACCCGATCCGATCCCTCCATGCGCGTGAACGTATCGAAGACGCGCGCTTCGCTGCCAAGCGGGATACCAGGACCCTGGTCGATCACGGACAGATTAAGAGCGTCTGGAAAGCGCTGCCCCCTTATGGTCACGGGCGTGCCGGGATCGGCATAGCGTCCGGCATTGTCGAGCAGGTTGATGAGGCAATGATGCAGCAGGGTGGGATCGACCTTGACCAGCGGAATATCGGGCAGGATGTCGACCTTCACTTCATGGCCCAGCAGCGATTGCCGCGTATCATGGACAGCGCTGGCTACGGCATCGAACAGATCGACAGGTTCGATCTTGAGCGGCAGCGCCCCTGCCTCCACCCGTGCCATATCGAGCAGGTTTGCGACGAAACGATTGAGGCGCTGCGCCTCGGTATCGACCGTGTCCATCAATTCAGACGGATGGCGCCGCCTGAGTTCGTGCATGGCCGAGATGATCGTGGTGAGCGGCGTGCGCAGATCGTGGCTCACCGAAGACAGCAGTGCCGACCGCAGCCGATCACGTTCCCTGATCTGGCGTGCGTCGAGCATCTCCTCTTCCAGGGTCATGCGGTCAAAGGCAATGGACGCCTGAGCGAGGAGGCTCATGAGCAAGGGAACCTGATCCGACCGCAGCGGCTCACCCGCATCTTCCCTGGCAAGGCCCAGCACACCCAGCACCCCGCGCTTGGTACGCAAGGGATGAAAGAGCCAATCCGACGCCGTGAGTGTGGACGACCCGCGCCCTGCCGGCTGGTCATTGTCCATGGCCCATTGCGCAGCCGCCCGTTCGATCTGCTCCAGCCGGTCTTCGGGCGGAACCGCCGCGCGCAGTTGCGGGCCATCCCGCGAGGGCAGGAGCAGGACGGTGCGGACATTGAACAGGCGTGCTATTTCCCCGCAGATCGCCTGCATCAACTCTTCCTGGCTCGCCGCCGCCGTGAGTTCACGGGAAAAGCCCGCCAGGGCCGCATTCTGCCGCGCGCTCATATGGGCAAGATCGGTCTGGGCGTGCATGCGCGCGGCAAACTGGCTCGTGACGATGGCAACGCCCAGCAGCACGAAGATGCTGACGACATTTTCGGGATTGCTGACCGTCAATGTTCCGGTCGGTGGAAGGAAGAAGAAATTATAGGCAAGGCTGGAAAGGATGCCGGCGAACAGCCCGGCCCTCAAGCCGAAGGAGGCCGCCGCAAACATGACAGGCACAAGGTAGAGCAGCGCGATATTGGCGAGATCAATCGTCTCGACCAGCAGATGGCCGGCCCCGGTCATCGCCACGATCATCAGGCTCGTCCAGAGATAGTCGGCGGGCTTGCCCCAGTTCCCGCCCGTCAGCGCGGCTGCCGCGGCAGCCTGTCGCCCACCGTCATCGCAGGGTAGCACATGAACCGCGACATCCCCGGTTGCACGCACCAATTTGTCGACAACCGACCCGTGACGCAATTCGAACCACCAGGATCGCGATGCCTTGCCGATGACGATCTGCGTCGCGCGGGCATCGGCGACATAGCGCCGCAACCCTTCGACCACGCTTGATGCGGGAATCGTCGCCGTGGTTGCGCCAAGGCGAGACGCCAGCGCCATGGTGTCGGCCAGTTGGGCTCGTTCCGCTTCCGAAAACTGGAGGCTGCGCTGCGTCTCGATATGCACAGCGCTCCATGGCGCCTTGAGCGCATCCGCCAGCCGCTTGGCGGCGCGGACAAGACCCTGGGCGCTGGGCAATTCGCTGATGGCGACGAGGATTCGCTCGCCCGCGGCGAAGGTGCCTGCCAGCGCGTGGGCCCGCACATAGTCCAGCATCTGGGCATCGACCGCCTGCGCCGCGCGGCGGAGCGCCATCTCACGCAGCGCGGTCAGATTGGATTTGGAGAAGAAATGGTTGAGTGCCCGGCTGGCTTCGGCCGGGATATAGACCTTGCCTTCCTTCAACCGCTCGATCAGTTCGTCGGGCGGGATGTCGACAACCTCGATTTCGGCCATTTCGAGAATGGAGTCGGGAACGGTTTCCCGCACCCGAACACGCGTGAACGACGCAACGATGTCGTTAAGGCTCTCGACATGCTGGATATTCACCGTCGAATAGACGTCGACCCCAGCGTCCAGTAGTTCGACGACATCCTGATAGCGCTTGGGATGGCGGCTACCCGGCGCATTGGTGTGCGCCAGTTCGTCGACCAGCACGAGTTGAGGATGACGGGCCAGGATGGCGTCGATGTCCATCTCTCCCAATTTGTGGCCTTGGTGATCGACATCGCGCCGGGGAATGACCTCATGCCCTGACAGCAGCGCTTCGGTTTCGCGGCGGCCATGGGTTTCGACCACGCCCACGACCACATCGATCCCTGCCTTGAGCCGCTGCATCCCATCGGTCAGCATCTCATAGGTCTTGCCGACGCCGGGCGCAGCGCCGAGAAATATCTTGAGACGGCCACGGCCCTCCTGCGCCGCCTGACGCAGAAAGGCTTCGGGATCGCGGCGGTCCGGGTCGTTCATAGGCTCTGACTAGCGCCGATCTGGTCCAGCCGTCGATTGATTTCGAGAACGTTGACCTGGCGTTCTCCAATGAAGCCGAGGATCGGCTGTTCGATGCTCTGCTGGACCAGGGCACGGACCTGCGCGGGCGCCAGGCCACGTACCCTCGCAATCCGGTCGACCTGATAAAAAGCCGCATCGGGGCTGATATGGGGGTCGAGCCCCGATGCGGAGGCTGTCACCAGATCGGACGGAACGGGGCGACCGGGTGAGGCAGTCTGTTCGGTTTTGATGTCCTGCGCGACCCGCGCGACCAGCGCCTTGCTGGTGGGACCGAAATTGGAGCCGGAGGAGGCAAGGCCGTCATAGCCCTTCCCCGCAGCGGAGGGACGGGGATGGAAATAGCGGTCGTTCATAAATCCCTGCCCGATCAGGGCCGAACCGATGACCCTGCCGTTCGCCTCGATCAGGCTGCCATTGGCCTGGGACGGGAAGATTGCCTGTCCGATGCCAGTCAGCACCAGGGGATAGACAAGACCAAGCAGCAGGGCAAAGAGCAGCGTCATGACCATCGCCGGGCGGAAGGAGGTCAATATGTCCTTGTTCATGATGTCATTTCCTCAGGCGAGGCCCAGGCCGTTGACGACCAGGTCTATGAGCTTGATCCCGACAAACGGCGCGACGAGGCCGCCCAGACCGTAGATGGCGAGATTGCGCGCCAGCAGCGGCCCGGCGCCGATCGGGCGATAGGTCACGCCCTTCAGCGCCAGCGGAACCAGCAGGGGTATGATGAGCGCATTGAAGATGATCGCTGAGAGGATCGCGCTTCGTGGCGTCGCCAGCCCCATGACATTGAGCACGGCGAGTCCCGGATAGAGCGCCACGAACATGGCCGGGATGATCGCGAAATATTTGGCAACGTCATTGGCGACCGAGAAGGTGGTGAGCGCCCCGCGCGTCATCAGCAGTTGCTTGCCGAGGCCCACGACCTCGATCAGCTTGGTCGGATCACTGTCGAGGTCGACCATATTGCCCGCCTCGCGCGCGGCCTGCGTGCCGGTGTTCATGGCGACACCGACATCGGCCTGCGCCAGAGCGGGCGCGTCATTGGTGCCGTCGCCGCACATGGCGACCAGCCGTCCGCCCTGCTGTTCCTTGCGGATCAGGGCCAGCTTGTCTTCCGGCGTGGCTTGGGCGAGGAAATCGTCCACCCCGGCCTCGGCGGCGATGGATGCGGCGGTCAGGGGATTGTCGCCGGTGATCATCACCGTGCGGATGCCCATCTGGCGCAGTTCGCCGAAGCGTTCGCGGATGCCGGCCTTGACGATATCCTTGAGAAAGATGACGCCCAGCAGCCTTCCGTCCTTCGCAACGGCGAGCGGCGTTCCGCCGGCTCGCCCGATTTCATCGGCGATGCGACGCAAGTCCTGCGTGGGCACTTCCTTGTCCAGGCCCGGATTGGCGCGCAATATGCTGTCCACCGCGCCTTTCTGGATGATGCTGCCATTCCATTTCACGCCAGAGATGCGCGTCTGGGCGGTAAAGGGAATGACCTCCGCGTCTTGCGGAAGGCTGGTAACGGTCTGACCGAAATTCTCGCGGGCAAGCAGGGCAATGGAGCGGCCTTCGGGCGTTTCGTCGGCGAGGCTCGCGAGCAGCGCGGCTTCCGCGAGATCGGCCTGGCTCGCATTACCGACCGGGCGGAACTCGGTGGCCTGACGGTCGCCCACGGTGATGGTCCCGGTCTTGTCTAGCAGCAGCGTGTCGATGTCACCCGCCGCCTCGACCGCGCGGCCCGACTTGGCGAGCACGTTGAAACGCACCAGTCGGTCCATGCCCGCAATGCCGATGGCCGACAAAAGGGCTGCGATGGTGGTTGGAATAAGGGTGATGAGCAGCGCGGCGAGAATCGCCACTGGCACCCCGCCGCCCGCATAGGTGGCGAAGCTTGGAATGGTTCCCACAGCGATCAGGAAGATGATGGTAAGGCCCACCAGCAGCAGCGTCAGCGCAATCTCATTGGGCGTCTTCTGCCGTTCAGCGCCCTCGACCAGAGCGATCATGCGGTCGAGAAAGCCCTGACCCGGATTGACCGTCACGCGGACCCGGATCTGGTCGGAAATGACGCGCGTGCCCGCCGTCACCGCCGAACGGTCGCCGCCCGCCTCGCGGATCACCGGCGCGGACTCGCCGGTGATGGCCGCTTCGTTTACCGAGGCGACGCCGGAAACAACATCACCATCCGACGGGATCAGGTCGCCGGTTCCCACAAGAACGATATCGCCCAGCCTGAGCGCACTGGCCGGGATCGTCTCATAGTCCCGGCCATCGCCCTTCAGACGCTTGGCGGTGAGTTCCGCCTTGGTCGCGCGCAGAGAGGCGGCCTGCGCCTTGCCGCGCCCTTCGGCGATGGCTTCGGCGAAGGTGCCGAACAGCACCGTCAGCCAGAGCCAGATCACCAGTTGCAGCTTGAAGCCAAGCGCGAGGCCATCATGGCCCACGACCAGCAGCACGGTCAGCAATGTCGCGACCACCGCCGTGGTGAACATCACCGGGTTGCGGATCAATTCCTTCGGGTTGAGCTTGCGGAAGGCGTCGCCGATCGCTGGAAGGATCAGGTCAGCGGTGAAGAGCGATTTGGACGCTTTGCGTGCCATTGCTATGCTCCGATTAGAAAAGCTGGCCACGGATCATCGCGAGATGATCGGCGATGGGACCAAGGGCGAGGCTGGGCAGGAAGGTGAGACCGCCGATGATCAGCACGATGCCGACCAGCAGGCCGGTCCATAGCGGCCCAGTGGTGGGGAAGCTGCCCGCCGTTTCGGGCGTGTATTTCTTCGCCGCCAGGCTGCCTGCGATGGCGAGCATCGGCACGATGATGAAGAAGCGGCCTACCCACATCGCGACGCCCAGCATGCCATTGTAGAATGGCGTATTGGCGGTCAGCCCGGCAAAGGCGGAGCCATTATTGCCCACGGCCGAGGTAAAGGCATAGAGGATTTCGGAAAATCCGTGCGGTCCCTTGTTGAGCGGTCCGGCCAGCCCGGCGGGCAGGACAGATGCGATCGCTGAAAAGCCAAGGATGATGAGCGGCAGCACCGCGATGGCGAGAACGGCGAGTTTGACCTCGCGACTTTCGATCTTCTTGCCGACATATTCGGGTGTGCGGCCGACCATCAGCCCCGCGACGAACACGGCAAGGATGGCAAACAGCAGGAAACCGTAAATGCCGGCCCCCACGCCGCCGACGACGACTTCGCCCAACTGGATATTGAGCAGCGGGATCATGCCGCCCAGTGCTGTGAAGCTGTCATGCATGGCGTTGACCGCGCCGCAGCTTGCCGCAGTCGTGACGACCGAGAAGAGCGCCGAGGCGGCGATGCCGAAGCGCACCTCCTTGCCCTCCATATTGCCGCCGGGGACGCCCAGATGGTGGAGGACCGGGTTGCCGGCCGCTTCCTGCCAGTAAGTGATGGTCACGCCGATCAGGAAGATGGTCAGCATGGCGGCGAGGATCGCCCAGCCCTGACGCGGATTGCCGACGGCCTTGCCGAACGTCCAGGTCAGGCCGAAGCCGATCGTGAAGATCGACAGCATCTGCACCAGATTGGTGAGCGCCGTCGGGTTTTCGAACGGATGGGCGCTGTTGGCATTGAAGAAGCCGCCGCCATTCGTGCCCAGCATCTTGATCGCTTCCTGACCGGCGACCGGACCAAGGGCGAGGGTTTGCTTAACGCCTTCCAGCGTGGTCAGGTCGACCGATCCGGCCAAGGTCTGCGGCACGCCGCTGGCGATCAGGAAGATCGCATAGACGATGCAGATGGGCAGCAGCAGATAGAGCGTCACCCGTGTCATATCCGCCCAGAAATTGCCGATGGTCGTCGCGCTGCGCCGGGCGAACCCACGGAACAAAGCGAAGGCCAGAGCAATACCCGTCGCCGCCGACAGGAAATTATGGATGGTGAGACCCAGCATCTGGCTGAGGTTCGACAGTGTCGATTCCCCACTATAGCTCTGCCAATTGGTGTTGGTGGTGAAGCTGACCGCCGTATTGAACGACAAATGCTCACTCGTGCCTGCATAGCCCAGGGGGTTGAGCGGCAGTAGGCCCTGAAGCCGTAAAACGGCATAGGTGAAGAGCAGCAGCGCGGCGTTGAAGATCAGCATGTGGACGGCGTAGCGGCGCCAGCCCTGCTCCTCGTTCGGGTCGATGCCCGAGAGGCGGTAAAAGCCACGTTCGACCGGGCCGAGAACCCCATGCAGCGGCGTCCTTCGGCCTTCATATAAGGTGAAGAGCCACAGGCCGACCGGTTTCGTCAATGCCAGCAATATGCCGACAAAGACGAGGATCAATATCCATCCCTGAAATGTCATGATGTCGCCTCCCGTCAGAAGCGTTCCGGCCGCGCGAGGACGGCCACAAGATAAATGAGAAGGCCGATCGCGGTCAGCGCGGCCAGCCAAAGGTCAATTGTCACGTCCGATGCTCCTCATGTCCTTTTCCAATGCATGGCCGAAGAATCATGCATGGTCACAAAGGGCGGCGTAGCCGAGCGTTGCAGCCAGCAGGCCAAGGATGAGGCCGATCCAGAGGATGTCCTGCATTATTCATCTCCCGCACGGCGTAGGGGCCGCGAGAGTTGCGGCTCCGATTCGTGTGCCGCCAGTGAACTAGGCTATCGCGCCATTTGATTTCGAGAGACAGGACCACGGGAAGACATAGTAATTACATATGATTTCCGTGTTTTTTGCGCCCAGCCGCCCAATATGCGCGGCTCACCGGGCTGGCATGCCGTGCTGCGGCACGATGACGCAACCGCTACGAAATCGCCGGTATGCGGGCCGCTTCGATCTGGGAACCTCGACGACGTAGCATGAAAGCCAGACGCAAGAACTGGAACGACAGCCGATGGAGACACCAGCGGACGGCCCGGCGCATCGCCGCTCCTGCACGGTCGCGTTGCAGCCGCGACGGGAAGTGCGTTACGCGGTCCAAGGTGTTTCTACGGATGCGCGTCACAACCATCGCGCCCGCTTGAACCGGATGAACAACGCGACGCACAGCAAGGCGATCACGCCCAGCACGATGAAATAGCCATATTGGGTCTTGAGTTCAGGCATATGCTCAAAATTCATGCCGTAAATTCCGGCAATGGCCGTCGGCACCGCCAGGATCGCAGCCCAGGCCGCAAGCTGGCGGGTAATCACGCCCTGTCGCTGGGATTCGAGCAGATGGCTGACCTCGAACACCGAGGTCAGCACCTCGCGAAGATTTTCGACCATCAGCTCGACCCGACGAACATGGTCAAGCACGTCTCCGAAATAAAGGCGAACCTCGACATCCAGGCAGGGCAGGTCCAGATGCACCAACCGGCTTACCACTTCCGACATTGGCCCAAGGATGCGCCGGAAGCGCATCAACTCACCCCGCAGCGTGAAGATGCGCATCACCTCGTCGCGGCCCAGAAACGTGTCGAGCGCCCGATGCTCCATCTTGAGCACATCTTCCTCGATCGTCTCGACGATCGGCTGATAGCCATCGACAATAAAATCGAGAATCGCGTGAAGCACATAGTCGACACCATGGCTCAGCAGGGAAGGCGCAGCTTCGAGCTGGGCGCGCAGTTCGCTATGCGCCCGTGCCGAGCCATGCCGGACGGTGATGATATGGTTTTCGCCCACGAAGATCGCGGTTTCGCCATAGGCGATGGTGTCGCCTTCCAGATGGGCGGTGCGTGCGACGATGAAAAGCTGATCGCCATAGACATCGACCTTGGGCAGCTGATGCGCCTTCAGTGCGTCTTCGACGGCGAGCGGATGGAGTCCGTAATTTTCCTGAAGCATTCTCAGTTCCGCTTCGTCCGGCTCGACCAGCCCGATCCACACAAAGTCGGAGGCTTGGGTGATGGGTGGCCGATGATCGAGCGACACCGGCTCCGCAGGCTTGCCATCGCGATATAGATAGGCGGCCACAACGCTCATAAAGACTCCAGCCAGGCATGGGCTTCAAATCTGCCAGATCGCTACACCGGCTGAAATGAGAGCCAGCCGAACCATGCCAAGCGACAATAGTCAATTGTGTGAGCCGCTGACGGCCTGCTGCCGTTCACGGGAGCGATCGGCGGCATCCACAAGCGGCATGACGGTGTCTATCGGTAGACCTGCGGCAGTCACAGCCTTCCGCCAACTGCGCTCATCTCGGCGGGGACGCTCCAGGGGCCTCGCGCATAGCGCTCCCATGTGGCGCGATTCGCCCTTCAGTGCGATCAATTCTCCATAATCTGGTCAAATATCAGGGGCATCCGATAATGGCGCGATGTCTGTCTCGCCATATCTATGCACCACTCATGATCATCACCATGACCCGCCGGTTCAAGGGCTCCCTCATTCCGTCCTCGCCCCTGCGAGCCGGGGATCGCTCTCCCGCTCCAGAAATCTGCAAATTCGATAGAGGCACGCCCAAGGCGACAAGATTTTTTGACACCCTGTCTGCCCGAACCAGGCTCAGCCGGTCATTATAGGCATCGGGTCCCGCCCCGTCAGTATAGCCAATGACAGACAATTTATGGTCGGTGCCTGGATTCGCCGCCACGAACGCTGCCAGATCCTGCTGCGCCTTTTCGCTGAGATCAGCCTTGTCGAAGTCGAAATAGAGGGCGAGCGGAGGCGCCTGCGACACGGGAGCTACGACATCGCGCTTTTCCGGCATGGGGTAGACAGCGGCACGACACTCCTCGCTGCTCCACGCCATGCCCTCCAACCGCATGTGGCGGTCCCAGCGCAGTTGCAGCCGACATATCTGGTAGGCTGTCCCAGATCCGGTATAGAAATTGAGGATATAATCCCACCTGCGTTCACCGAACAGGCCTTCATGGAAGTGCGGTACGCCCAACAAGGCATCGGCCTGACGCTTGGTCATGCCCGGCGTCAGCAGGCGTGGCATTTCGAGCGGCAGGAAAAGACCTTCACGGCGGGTTGCGTGTGCAGGGTCGGGGAAATCCGACAAGGGGGCGATATCCGGCAGAAAGACGGGCTCAGCCGCCTGCGCCTGAAGCATCGACAGGGCCAGGATGAGTCCCCCAAAGCACCAGCCAAGCTTAGAATGCGATACCGAGTCCGGCATTGGCGCCTCCCTGATTGCGGCTGTTATAAGTCGCAGCCGCGCGAATGATCAGGCGGCCATTGTCGGAAACCTTGGACAGGCCCATGGCGATGGCATGTTCGCCCTGCCAGGTGCTCATACCAACGCCCAAGGTGCCCGTCCCTGCTTCTGAAAATTGCGGGATGCCGGCCATTGCCATGGACGCCGCTGTGCCACCCTCGGCATCGCGGCGCAGATCGCGCAGGCCATTGCTGAGCAAATTGAACCGGACGTCCGTATAGGCATTGGCAACGTCAACCGCCTGTCCCATGCCGTTTTGCAACTGGCGCAGGTTGACCGCATCCGTGGCCGCCGTGGCATCGGCCACATGGGTGATCTGCCGTTCAGCCCCCGCGCTGCCAACCGATACGCTATTCGCCCTATCAGCCACGGATGCGTAGCCCAGCGCGACACTTGATGACGCCAGTGACTGCGCTTGGGTGCCGACCGCCACGCTGTTGAGGCCAGACGCCACCGCGCCAGCTCCCGCGGCCAGCGTGTCCGTCCCGCTTGCAACGGGTTTGGCATAGCCGGAGCTGTTGTTGACCTGAAGGAAACCGGCGCGCCCTTCCTGAAGATCCGTGATCGCAGTCAGATTATAGCCGAGTTGCGGGTCGCTCGCGGCCAGGGCGTTGATCCGCGCGTCCGTATAATTATTGGCAATGGTGACGGCCTGTCCCATGCCGTTTTGCAGCTGGCGCAAATTGACCGCATCCGTGGCCGCCGTGGCATCGGCCAGATTGGTGACCTGCCGCTCCGCGCCCGCACTGCCCACCGATACGCTGTTCGCCCGGTCGGCCACCGATGCATAGCCAAGGGCGACGCTGGACGTGGCCTGCGCCTCAGCCTGCGTGCCGACGGCCAGACTGTTGACGCCTGACGCCACGGCGCCCGCTCCTGCGGCCAGCGTGTCCGCGCCGCTCGCAACGGGCTTGGCATAGTTGGAACTGTTGTTCACCTGAAGGAACCCCGCCCGCCCTTCCTGGAGATCGGTGATGGCGGTGGTGTTATAGGCCAGCTGTACATTGGTCGCATAAAGCTGCGCGCCATTCACCGCGTCGGTCGAGGTGGCGCTCAGATTTCCGGCAGCAACCCCGGTGATCTGCTGATCGACACCGCCGCGCGCCGCATTATAGGCTTGGACGGCGGGGTCGTAGGGAAGCGCGTCCTGAGGCGTTCCCCCTCCTCCCCCGCCGCCGCTGGAGGCGCTGGCCAGTTGCGAAACATTGACTGCATCGCTGCCAGCACTGCCGGGTGCGAGATTTTTGATGGTCGTGCCGCTCACGCCGCCCAGAAGGATGCTGGACTTCGTGATGTCCTGATATTTGACCGCCAGATCGTTCAGCGCGGCCAGATCATAGCTGAGTTGGGTGATGGCCGCGCTGTTCTGGGCCACCAGATCGTTCGTTGCCTGAAGTTGCGATCCGTTGATCGCATCGGTGCTGGTGGCGCTGACCGTCCCGGCGCTGAGATTGGTGATCCGCGTGCCGGAAGCGCCTTGCAGGGTGACGAGCGTGCGTGCGCTGCTGTCATATTGCACGGCATTGGCTGTCAACGCCCCCAGTGCATCGTTGACGGCCTGCAACTGCGCCACATTGACGGCATCCGTCGGATTGGCGCCAGCGGCAAGGCCGGTGATGCGGCGTCCGCCGATGTTCACCTCCGCGCTGGCTGTGCCACCGACGAGATAAGCGGGCAGATTGAGCGTCAACCCGTTCGCGACCGATCCCGAACCCAGCGCGACGCTGCCTGCCTGTGTCACCGACGCACCCGAACCGATCGCGACCGCATTGAAGGCGCCGATGGAGGTATTGGCGAGATTGCCGATGGCGATGGCGTCCAGTTCCCCCGCACTGGCTTGCAGGCCGGGCGTGCCCAATCCCGTTATCTTGTTGCCGCCGAAGGAAATGCCCTTCGGTGTCAGAAGGCTGAAACTGTCCGATGTGGTTTCGCAGGTGGGATCTGCCAGCAGGTTGACGGCATTGCCATTGATGTCGAGTGCGTTGAGGCTGATCGGCGCGCCCGCCGCCGCGTTGCTCAGTGCCGAACTGATGCCCAGATTGATATTCACCAGCGGCAAGGCATTCAGCGTCGACTCCACGGGTGCCAGCACGGGTGTGATGACGTCCCCGATGGTCTGGGTCAGCACTGATTTCGGCAGGCTGACACCCGAACAGGCGCTGACCACATTGGCATGGGCAGTGATGCTCTGGCCAGCCCCAGCCAGCAGCGCGGCCGTCATCAGCCATCGCCCCGACGGCAATGTTCGTCGTTTCCCCCATGCTTCAGCCACAACGGCTTT
This sequence comes from Sphingobium sp. EM0848, assembly GCF_013375555.1. Lineage (NCBI taxonomy): Bacteria > Pseudomonadati > Pseudomonadota > Alphaproteobacteria > Sphingomonadales > Sphingobiaceae > Sphingobium > Sphingobium sp. EM0848. The sequence continues at coordinate 893,851 of NZ_JABXWB010000001.1, read as the reverse complement.
GGATATCTCTGGCGATGCTTCGTCCGGCATGACTTGGCCCCGTTGAGGGAATGTCCACTCGCGCCTCCCCCGGCGATAGCGCGAACCGAAAATTCCACGTCCCTGGGGCAAAATGCGGGTCGTGCGGCTAAGACCGTGCGAAGGCCCGCATATATGATTTTACGAAAAATACGTATTGCCCATGCGATCGAAACAATCCCTCGCCATCAATAAATCCTTTGATTTTTTGGTGCTTTGGCAGGAATTTCGCGTCAATATCGGGTCGACAGAAGATTATCATTACGATAGCGTTTTAATAAAATAAGATGGTCGGATGTAATTTACGAACATCGGATGGGATTGGCAGGAGACAGGGAGCGCAGGACATTGGAGGACATTCCGTCAGGCCAGATCGTTACCGCCACAGCCCTGATTCGGCATTTTGCGGTGCATTCACGTCATGCGCTGCACGAACCCGTCCACATCATGAATCATGGCCATATCAACCTGTCGCTGATTTCGACCGAATTGTTCCTCCGCCTGTCCAATGGTCAGCAATCTGTTCCCGATACCGGCCATCTGGCCGCAAGGTTCGATATCCTGCTCGACATGATCGCGACGCAGGTGATCTTGGCCGATCAGCAGCTTAATCTGATCCGCATCAATCTTGCGGCGCGCAAACGGATGGAGGTGAGCGAAGAGGATGTGCGTGGCACGCCCGTGTCTCAACTTCTGGCGGGCCAGGATTATCATTTCGCCCTCCGCGCTCTCGAGAGGGTGCGTGACACAGGTGTCGCGGAAGAGTTCGAGCTTAACCTTCCGGGCCGGCGTCCCCTGATCTTTCGCTTTCAGATCACGCCTTTCCCAGGTGGCTTCGTCCTATTGGCCGATGAAATCAGCGACCGCGTGACATTGCGCGATCAGGACGCGCGGACAGCCGCCTATGAAGATCTGATCGACGGCTTGCCAGGCCTCGCCCGCGGGGCCTTCAATATCAGGGGCAGCGTGACCCACGCCTCTCCCGCGCTGGCGCAATTGATAGGGACCGATGAAAGTCGCATCGTCGGTGTCAGATTTGCGACCCTGTTCGACGCATCGAACAGGGGAACGATCGGCGATGCCATGGAAAGCCTGCTGACATCCGGAACGCCGTTTGGCATGGCCGCAGGACTGGTGGGCAGTGACGCCGGGAGCAAGGCGATCTGGGTCCATGCGGCGCCCCTCCGCTCGGCCGATGGGCAGGCGGGAGGCATCTTCCTGATCGGCCCCCCTCCGGAGGACGATCGCCTCCCGGCCGTTTAACCGGCCGTTTAATAGGTGATGGTGACAATCACGCTGTCGGCATAGGGGCCAGCCTGCACCCATTGCCCTGCCGGAATCCGGCCATAGACAGAGACGGTCTGGCTGAAGGACAAAAGGCCCGTCAATGTAGCGCTCACGGTGCTGGTGCCCGCCGAACCCGTACCCCAGATGGTTGTCCGGCTGCTGTTCGTGTAGAGATTATAGTTCAGACCTGACGCGCCCTGCGACATTTGGCGGGCGAGCACATTGCCCGAATTGCCCGGACTCATGGCGATGTCTATGGTTCCGGCCAACGAAACCAGACCCGTGCAGCTGAGCGTGACGCTCCCGGAACCGTCTTTCGGGCTGGAGGAGCCGGGGTCATAGCCGCCAAAGCTCACGCCTGTCGTCGAAGCCGAACAACTGCACAGCGTGCACGCCCAGCCCGGTGTTGCCATGGTCATGCTGGCCAGAGCAACCAGCCCATATCCAACGGCCTTCATCATTTTCCCTCCTGCAATGCGGTACAGGGCACGGGCGCGATTCTCGCCACGGCCTGATCGGCTGGCAAGGCCGGAACAACTGCACGACATGCCATAGCTGGGCCGGTCAGCACAATCTCTTGCCCGGCATGCGCGTCGGCCAGGAATACTGCGCCATCATGACCGGTGATGCCGGGTGCAGAATCAGCCGCAGTGACAGCCAGCCCCTCCGCGACCGCGACCCCATCCGCATCGACCAGACGCAATGTGACCGGATGGGTCGGCGCGCCCCCGAAGCTGACCTTGACAGCTTGCCTGTAGCCGGGAACCACGGTTTTTTCCGCTGATGTGACCATCGTATCGATGGGCAGATCATCCAGATCCACAGCAATCCGATTGGCCGAATAGGGTTGCAGCCCGGTGATGACGGCTCGCCTGCCGTCACCCGCCTTGCGCGCGACCGGGCGGTTTTCGAAAAGGACCGTCACCGCCTGATCCGCGGTTACATCGACCACGGCAAAGGCATAATCGAGTTGGGGCACGGCGACGATCTTCCCACCCACCCGCAAAAGCGCGCCCCGCGCCTGCAAACGCATGCCTTCGACATCGCCCATACGGCTTGCTGACAGATCGATATCACCCGCCGCCGTGCGCCACGTAACACCAGCTTCCATGAGCGACAGGTCCTGAGCGTCGCGTGAGGCAAGGAAGCGATAGCCCCAGCCCTTGTCCGGCGGCGGGGTCTGGTTGACGCTGGCGGCGACGCGTTTTCCATCGACGAACAGTCCCGCACTGGAGCGCGCGCCAAAAGGCAAGGTGAGCGATCCGAACAGGCTGTTATTCCGTTGTTCCGCCATCCGCGTCTGCCGCGCCCCCAGCGACAGCCAGGCGGGCCCGACATTGGTAGCGTAGGAAACAGAGCCCGTGGAAAAGTGGTGCCCCTCCCCTCCATCCGTTTCCAGATAATTGGCGTACATGCTACCCAATCGACCAAGAGCCAGACTGCCCGCCACGATCAGTTCCCGGCGGCTTTCCGGTGCAGGATTGTCATCACCGACCTGAACGAAGGCGGCATTTTCTTCCTGATAGCTGGCAGTCACGGAATAGCGCGGGGTGATGCGTTGAAACTGGGCGCGCCACATGAAACCATCGCCGAAACGGCTTTGCGATCCCGCCGCTGACAATGCGATCTCGCCCCAGGAGGACAGTATGACACCCAGACCCAGCCCGGCCATCTGCACATCCTTGCTCGCCTCCACACGCCCGGCCAGCGTCAGTCCGCCGCCAAGACCATGGCGCCAGAAACCAGCAGCGAAGGGCGCGCCATAGGAAAAGCTCCGTTCGCCGAAATCCTTGCGCAGAAACCCCGCCTCCAGCGAGAAGTCGTCCAGCCCTTCACGCAGCAGCCGCGGGCTGGTGTAGAAGCTTTGCGTAACGGTGTGCGCGGTGCCGTTGGCGTCGCGGACCGTCATCGTCACCTCTCCTGCACCCGTGAAGACGGGTTGATAATCAATCGTGAAATCACCCGGCTGCACGGCCATGCTCTGGCGGCTGCTGACCGCCGCCAGTTCCACCACCGAAGGCAGGGTGGAAGAGCCGGACAGCCGGGGCAGGGCATAGGTGATATCATCAGGCGCCAGTGAGAAATCCGTGCCCAACCGTATCCCCGCAAACCGAACCGGCTGGTTCCAGTCGGCGCCGCGCGTCACTGCATCGCCCAGCATCAGCCGAAGGCGCTGATCGGGAAAGTCACGGATGAAATTGCTGTCAAGCCGGATCGCACCCCGGCTATCCGTGCCCTGCTGCACCAGCGCAGTCGTGCCGATAACACCCCAGCCGCCCGACATCCCTGCATCCAGAACGGCGGAGGCGGCCCATTGCCCACTCCATCGTGACAAGGACAGATCATAGCCAATATATTGAGCGGGCGTGGCCTCCATGACAGGCAGGCTGTGTTGCGATCCCCCGACATACAGAGTCGGAAACAATGACGGCGCCGCATCGATCAGCAACGTCGCGCCCGTGCTGTCCAGCTTCGCTGAAAGGCCGGGCAGTCCATCCAGAGAGGAAAAATCCGCGCCGTCCACGCGGATCTGCGGACGCCCCTCGGGCAGTTGCAGGCCCCATTGGCCCAGCACGTCCTGCCTTACGAACAATTGCCCCTGGCTTTTCACGATCAGACAGGGGTCTCTGACCGGCTGCCCGTTGACGATAACGCCGACAGGTATGGCCCGCGTCTTTGGCAGCATCTCTGGCGTCGAAACCGTCGGAACCGAGAGGGCCATGGGCAGGCCGGACGCCATGGCCGGCCTGCCCATGGCGATGAGCAGGGTCACGACCAAGATCGATGTACCTTGCCCCACGCGTCGCAATGCAGGGGCGGTTATCATCGAACAGGAGCCTTACTGCTCGCTGCTCGCGCGAGAAGCGATCAGCTTTCCCTGGGTGGTTTCCACTTCCACACCCATGATGCTGCGGCCGTCCAGTGGACCGACCGGCAATTCGATACGCCCGTCAGCCAGGAGGTAGAAGCTGCGGTCCAGTTTCACGGCCTGCCTGCCCCCCTCTCTGAACCGCAGGCTTATTGCCACGGCTTGAGCATGGCGGTCCCCCTGATTGACAAGAATGAGCTTCGATTGCCCACCGGCACCCTTCCCCAGCGACCAGCTAAGCAGGGGTGATGCGCTGGACCGGACGCGGAACAGGGGAATGCTGAAGCGCAAAAGCGTCCGCACGGTGCCGGGAGCAGCCGTCGCCGTCGGCAGTTCGTCAATGACCAGCCTGTAGCTTTCCTCGCGCGGCCTGGCCTTGGCAGGCAGGCTGCAACGGATCAGACGAGTGCCCCCGCTGGGAATGCTGACGATCGACGGATTGACCATGGGGCCGGTGTCAGGGTCCAACTGGTCATTGCCCGTCTCATCCTTGCGCCAGCCAAAGCCCCTGATCTGCACCGTTGTCGCATTCGCGTCGTCATTGGCGATGCTCAGCGCACAGAACTGCTTTTCTGCGGCCATTTCGATCCGTACCGGCAGGATGCGCAAAGATGCAGCGTCCGCAGGGGGTGTGCCCGCGATCAGCAGGGCGCACAAGCCCGCCGCCGCCAGACCCCGGCTGGGTCTGGAGCCATATAAATTTCCTGTCATGGTTGATGTCTCTTCAGTAACTCACAGTAATGGTGACAGTGTCTGTGTAGTTTCCGGCCCCCACACTCTGTTGTTGAGGGATGCGGCCATAGACGGTGAACGATATCGGCAGGATGGTCGAGGCTGTCTGCGAGACTGTGTCCGATCCTGGCGTATTACCCCAATTGGTGCTGCGCCCCGCATTACTGTAAAGCGAATAGTTGAGCGGCGTTGCACCGTTCAGCATTTGCCGGGTGGTAACCGTGGCTCCACCTGTGCTTCCGGCACTTAACCCGACATTGAACAATGTTCCGGGCGTGCACGTGACGTTGATCGTGCTGGTCGCGTCCGTCGGCGTCGAAGAGGTGGGATTATAGGTTCCGAAGGCAAGGCTGGTTGCCGTCACCAGACAAGCATTCAACACCGTAGCTGATACACCCATAGTCGTCGTGGCATCTGTTGCCCACGCAGCTTCTGGTGCCAGAAGCATGACGAATATTATGCACGATCTGTACACGACGTTCCTCCCCAACTTAAAGTCGACACGTCTTAACGTGGATCAATTTGCTCGAAAAAGGTTAGAGAACCGTTAGCGATCTTCTCATCGCAAATGGGGAAGCGGCATATTTCTTATGAGACAAAATGGTTCAAAATACAAAGGCAGCAACTGCACAAAGCCACCGCCAAACAGCTCTTACAATCTCGTTAATCTCTATATTATATCAAGTTTTAATACATTATTTACGAATGAAATATTGAAAGACTCTATCGTCAAAACAGAAAAATCATGCCTTGATATAATTCCACATATGAAATAAAATCATCCCATTATTTATATATCTATAGATATAAATATCCATATCTTGAAAGCAGATTTCGTTACATTAACGAAATGTTCCGACATGATTCAGTTATCGCCCAAAAAAGACAGGTCACCATCTCCGGCGACCTGCCTCGTCTTACATTCAGGTGACAGGCGGGAACACTGACTCCTGACACCCCGGATAGCGGGCAAAACGCCCCTCTCCCGCCTCATGCACGGGTCCCGCAACGGGCCATGGCCATCCGCCAAACTACGTTCGTCCGAAATCATGGCGTGCCTGGTCGATCTCCGCCAGCGCATCCAACGAGACTCATTCAGTCGCAAATAATCACGCAGTTGCGCAGCTCATAGCCGGTCACCAGCCGATTCCAGGCAAGATCGGGCGCCCGCTCCAGCTTCAGTCCGGGCACCTGCATCAACCGCTCCAGAAACAGGCAGGTCTCCTGCAGCGCAACCTGCGCGCCGGGGCAGCGATGCTCCCCATCGCCGAAAGCGAGGCCCGCATTGCCATATTTGGCACTGACCTTGCGCCCCGGCTGAACCTGCATCGGACAGGCGCCGAACGCCGCCGCGTCGGTATTGGCGGCGCGCACGTCGATCGCCACCGCGTCGCCCTTACGGACATGCTGCGCGCTCCCGTCCGCCGTCGGCAGATCCTCATGCAGGCGGCGGTAAATGTAACCGACCACCGGTTCGAGCCGCAGAATTTCCTCGAGAAGCCCGATCCTGTCACCTTCATCGCCTTCAAGGAAGGCGGTACGAATCTCGTCATTGCCCAGCATGTGCCAGGCCGCCATGACGATGAATTCGCGCGTGGTCGCCATCCCGGCAGCGCCGTAGACGAGACACTCCGTCAATATCTCCCGGCCATTATAACCCTGATCGATCAGGTGCGAGATCACGTCGTCCTTGCGCTGCTTCCTGCGTGAGCGGATCGCGGGCGCCACATCCTTATAGTAGAAGCGCAGCACCAGATATTGCTGGTGAAGAAACCTTGCGAATGCCTTGATCGGATTTTTCGGCGGATCGAAATTGCCGGTGAAGAAAACATCCAGCCGTCTGGCAAGGCCATCCGGATCGCTGTCGGTCAGGCCGACGATGTCGCCCGCGACCGCCACGGCCAGTTCCAGGCTGAGATCGTCGAGCTTCGCCCGCTTGCGCGCCTGAAATCGGCTGACGAGGCCATCCGACAGGCGGATCATCAGGCCACGATAGCGCGTGGTGACGATTTTGGGTGTGAAGAAGCGGGCAGTGGCGCTGCGTTGCACGCGATGCGCCTCACCTTCGAGGAAGAGGATCGGCTGGCGCGTGGCGCTGCCGATCTTGCCCACCTGCTCGGCCATGAAGCCCGCCTGCCGCGCGCTCTGGTTCCGGAGCACCGCGCGGGCCCGTTCGAACGTCTGGGTCCGCACCGCCGCCTTCACCGTACCACCGCCGGCCGAAGCCACTGCCGACTTGCGCTGATCTTCCCCATCATGGAACGGACAGGTGACGGTTTCCGAAGGAACTTGAGCGGTCACGGTTGTTCCCCTCCCAATAGCTGCTGCTGATTATCACCTTGCCAAAAGCGAGGGGAAATGTCTCCGTCTATCCATCAGGGGGCGCCGAACGTGGCTTCCATGCCGCCGCTGGTCGCCCTGCCAACCGAAGCAAAAGCATGGGACACTTCGGGAAGCTTCCGAAACAGTGCCGCGGTCTTTGACGGCGAACATTGCCGGTGCGGTTCGGGAACTGCCTGTAACATAACCTCCTACCCCGTCCTTGCCCATCCGCGAATGGCTTTGAGCCGCCAATAAACCGATCATAGCGTTCGAGGTTGGGAAGCGGCCCAGGCACGGTGAACGTCACCATGCCCGACAGCCAGCCGGTCGCGGCGGGCGTGAATGTCCATGACGTCTTTCTGTATTTTTTATGATTCAAGGCATCCGAAGCCCTTGTCATTTCAACAAAGCCGCTGCTATAGGCGCGGCCTGCCCAGCGGAAGCCGGGCTGCTCCCCGATAGCTCAGCGGTAGAGCATTCGACTGTTAATCGAATGGCCGTAGGTTCGAATCCTACTCGGGGAGCCACACGCCTTCATACCTCATCACGATCCTTGTCCCGAAGGCCGTCGACGAGCCGTCAAGTCCCGATGCGCCGGGAAGACAGGCGCTCCCCCAGACATCATGACCATTGCGAGACGATGGCGTCAGGGCAGTTCATCCCACAAATATTCTTTTCGACGGCCCTGGCCATGGCTTCTCATGCGCACGGATCGTGCATAAACTGAGCACCATCCTTGGTCGAAACAGCGTCAGCAACCATGTCCTGTGGCGGGCCAGGCTTTGGGGGAGAGTGGGATGCGCCGCTTCGCAACGCTTCTGACCGTCATGGCAGCATTGGCGGCAAGCCCGCTTCACGCCCAGGAGAACATGGCGGGCATGCATCATGCCTTTCCCCGCACGATCGGCGAATGGGCGAACGGCGCCCGGATATTCGATGGCATGGGCAGTTTCCATCGGCCCGCCGGCACGAATTCGGCGGAGGCTCAGGCCTATTTCGATCAGGGCATGCGCTTTCTCTGGGCGTTCAATCATGATGAGGCCGCACGCTCCTTCGCGCGTGCCACGGTGGCCGATCCGGCTTGCGCCATGTGCTTCTGGGGCGTGGCGCTGAGCCTTGGCCCCAATTACAACATGATGACCATGGCCGATATTCGCGCGCAAGTGGGATGGCAGGCGTTGGAACAGGCTCGCTCACTCGCCCCCAGAGCGCCCAACGTCGACCGGGCGCTGATCGAAGCGCTGGCCCGGCGATTCGACGGCACGAAGGGGATCGGCCCCGCCAATGGCCCACCCTTGCTTCGGGCCTATGCCGATGCGATGCGGACGGTGGCGAATGCCTATCCCGACGATATCGATGTCCAGGTGATGTTTGCCGAGGCCCTGATGAACCTCAACCCCTGGAAACTGTGGGACAATGACGGCAGACCCGCGCCCGGCACGGCGGAAATCGTCTCGACCCTCGAACGCGCACTGGCCAGAAACCCGGAGCATCCTGGCGCGAACCATTATTATATCCACGCCATCGAAGCATCGAACGCCCCCGACAAGGGCATCACCGCCGCCGAGCGCGTAGGGGCGATGATGCCCGCGGCGGGCCATCTGGTCCACATGCCGTCCCACATCATGCAGCGGGTGGGACGCTATGAAGCCTCGGCCGAAGCCAATCGCCGCGCCGCCCAGTCGGACGAGGCCTATTACAAACAGACCGCCGCCATCGATTATTATCCCATGTATTCGGCGCACAACCTCCAGTTTCTGGCGGCAGCCGCTTCCATGGAAGGCCGCGAGGCGGAGACGATGGCCGCGCTGCACAAGGTCCGTACCGTCATGTCCGACGATATGGTCGCCGGAATGGCTGGCTCCGACTGGATACTCGGCTTTTCCTACGATGCGATGATCCGGTTCGGCCGGTGGGAGGCAATGATCGCCGAACCCATGCCCGATCCACGGTTGAAAGGGCTGATGATCGCCTATCTGGCCGACCGCGCACAGGCTTTTGCAGCTCTTGGCCGGCTGGCGGAGGCCCGGACCGAACTGACGGCGGCGGAAAAGGCAACGGCCGCCATGCCCGCCGATGCAACCGCCGCGATGAATGCTGGCAAGCCCCTGTACGAAATCGCTCTGCTGCGCGCCCGCGCGCGCATCGCCCAGGCGGAGGGAAATCGCACGGCAGAGATCGCCCTGCTCACAGAAGCCGTGGGCAAGGAGGACAGCCTGTCCTACGACGAGCCCAGCGACGAATTTTTCCCGACCCGCCATCTTCTGGGCGCGGCGTTGCTGGCGGCTGGACAGACGGCCCAAGCGGAAACCGTCTATCGTGAGGACCTGAAACGCAATCCAGCCAATGGTTGGGCCCTTCAAGGATTGGCATTGGCCCTCGAACAGCAAGGCAAAGGCGCCGAAGCAGCCCGTACTCGCGCCGATTTCGAAGCGGCATGGCGTCGGGCAGACAGGGCGATCGCTTCTTCCGCCTTTTAACCGACCCTTTGAACGGGATCACAGGGCTCTCCAGGCGCTCATGAAAATCGTCGGAAATTCGCCGACAGCGCATCGGGCCACCGATCCCAATGATAGCGGTATCGCACGACAATCCGCTTGCCAGCCCCGCGAAAGCGCGCCAAGGACGCCACACTATGCTGTGAGGGGATTGCGCGCTAATGAGCTATTATGACGTCCTGATCGTAGGCGCCGGTCATGCAGGAGCGCAGGCCGGGATTTCGCTGCGCCAGCTCGGGTTTGACGGTTCGGTCGCCATGATCGGCGATGAAAAGGACCCGCCCTATGAGCGTCCCCCGCTGTCGAAGGAATATTTTGCAGGCGACAAGAGCTTCGATCGCATCCTGATCCGTCCGGCGAGCTTCTGGGAAGAGCGCAAGATCGACATGCTGTTGGGCCTGCGGGTGAAATCGGTCGATCCGGTGGGCAAGTTCGTGACCGCGGGCGATCGCGAAATCGGCTATGGCAAGCTGATCTGGGCGACCGGCGGCTCCCCGCGCATGCTGACCTGCGCCGGCGCCGATGCCCCCAATGTCCACGCCGTCCGCCGCCGCGACGATGTCGATGCGATGATGGCGAAGATCGACCAGATCAATCATGTGACCGTCATTGGCGGCGGTTATATCGGTCTGGAAGCCGCTGCCGTTCTGTCGAAGTTCGGCAAGAAGGTGGTGCTGCTCGAAGCGCTCGATCGGGTGCTGGCGCGCGTGGCGGGCGAGGAATTGTCGCGCTTCTACGAAGCCGAACATCGCGCCCATGGCGTTGATCTCCGCACCGGCGCGCGGATGGACTGCATCGAAGTGACCGACAGCAAGGCGACCGCCGTGCTGATGCAGGATGGCGAACGGATCGAAACCGACATGGTGATCGTCGGCATCGGCATCATCCCCGAAACCGGCCCGCTGATCGCGGCCGGCGCGGTGGGCGGCAATGGCGTGGATGTGGACGAATATTGCCGCACCAGCCTGCCCGACATCTATGCGGTGGGCGATTGCGCGGCCCATGCCAACAGCTTCGCCCGCGGCGCGCAGATTCGCCTTGAATCCGTGCAGAACGCCAACGATCAAGCGAAGGTCGCCGTCAGCCACATCATGGGCAAGGAAGAAGCCTATCATGCGGTGCCCTGGTTCTGGTCGAACCAATATGACCTCAAGCTCCAGACCGTGGGCCTCTCCACCGGCCATGACCAGACGATCCTGCGCGGCGATCCGGCGACCCGCAGCTTTTCCGTCCTGTATCTGAAGGGCGGCAAGCTGATCGCGCTCGACTGCGTCAATGCGGTCAAGGATTATGTGCAGGGCCGCGCCCATGTCATCTCCGGCGCGGTGCTGGACCAGTCGCAGCTCGCTGACCCAGCCGTGCCGCTCAAGGAAGTCGGCCTCGCCTGATCGATCCGATGAAGGTCAGCCCCGAAAGCCGGCCTTCATCGCCAATTCCCAGGGGCCGCCACGATAATACCAGGCCGCAAGCCCGGCGATCATGAGCGGCCTCGGACGAAAATCCCGCCTGAGCGCCTCCGCCAACGCCTTGGCCTCTTGGGGTTCGACCTTGTTCTGCACCGTGATGTGAAAGCGCGGCCGCGCCTGATCCTGCGGCACGAGCAGGCCCGCAAAAGCCTCCGTCAATTCATCGCGCATCGCCATCAGCTCCGGGCTGTCTACCCGATAGGCGACGCCCCTCTCCTGCAGCATCACTTCCGTCAGCCGCGCGGCAGGGGCAGGCCCCACGCAAAGCCGCTTCAACCGCCGCGCCACTTCATCAAGGGCCGAGGGCGGCAGATGATGGAACAACGTGACATGCGCTGGCACCCGATTGCGCTCGGCCGGGAAATGCGCGCGCCGCAGTCCTTCCGCCCAGCGGAAATCCGACGCGCTCATCAGGGCCGTCACTATGATCGGCGCTGCGACCGCTTCCGAAAAGTCATGGCTAAGAGTATGATCCATCGTCAGCGACCCTGAAAGGCCGGGCCGCCAACGGAGGGGGAAACAGCCATGACCGTAGCGCGATCCTTTTGGGGCATAGGCATCGTCCTGCTGCTCTGGAACCTGATGGGGGTAGCAGCCTTCATCATGCAATATAGCGCCGACCTCAACCAATTGGCGAAGACCGATCCCTATACCGCCCGAATCTTCGCGGCCATGCCCGGCTGGGCCTGGACAGCCTATGCGGTCGCGGTCGGCGCCGGTACTTTGGGGGCGATCCTTCTGCTGCTCCGCAAAGCGGCCGCCGTGCCCCTGTTCCTGCTCTCGATCATCGGCGTGATCGTGCAATTCGGCTACAGCTTCATCCACACCGACCTGCTGGCGGTAAAAGGCGCCACGGCCGCAATCTTCCCGGCCGTGATCCTGATCATCGCCATCTTCCAGTGGCGCTATGCCCGCACCCTGACCGGCAGGGGCCTTCTCCACTAGGCGGCGTTCAACACCGCCCCCTGCCCGATCGCGCCAAATTCGAAAGGCACGGTCTGATAGATTTCGTTGATCCAGTTGCCGAACAGCAGATGCGCATGGCTGCGCCAATGATTCTGCGGCGTCTGGGTGGGATCGTCATGGGGGAAATAATGGGCCGGCAACTGCCCTGCCCCATCGCGTGCATATTCGTCGGCCAGCGTCTGGCCGTCATATTCCAGATGGTTGAACATATGCAGGAAGCCGCGTCCCGGATCGCCGACCAGGCACAGGCCCGATTCCGCGCTATCCGCCAATATCTGCAAGCCGCGCCCGTCCGGAATATCCTCCCGCCGCACCTCCGACCAGCGCGACACCGGCACGCAGAAATCATCGGAAAGCCCCCGCATCCACGGCGATGACGGCAAATGGACATGATGGCGGAACACGCCGAAGGCCTTCCGCTCCAACGCATGCTTTTCCACCCCATGGAAATGATGCAGCGCCGCCTGCGCCGCCCAGCAGATGCTGAGGGAACGGTGCACATGGGTCTGCGTCCAGTCGAAAATCGACCGCAGTTCCTCCCAATAGCTCACCTCTTCAAAAGGCAGCTGCTCCACCGGCGCGCCCGTGATGATAAAGCCATCGAACCGCTCATCCCGTACATCGCTCCAGGGGCGATAGAAGGACGCCATATGATCGGCCGAAGTATTGCGCGACACATGATCGCTGATCCGCACTAGCGTCAGTTCCACCTGCAACGGCGTCGCGCCCAGCAGCCGGGCCAGTTGCGTTTCGGTGCTGATCTTGTTGGGCATGAGGTTGAGCAGCGCGATCCTTAACGGGCGGATATCCTGCCGGACCGCATCGGCTTCGCGCATGACAACGACGCCCTCGGCCTCCAGCGTGCGGCGGGCGGGCAGGTCATCGGCTATCTTGATCGGCACTTCACGTCATTCCTTGTCAGGGAGCGACGCTTGACGACGTGGCTTGGGTCCGCTTGATTGCCGGATCGGCCACATCCTCCCTGCGGGAGTGCCACCTTGCCCGGATCGGCAGGTTGGCGTTGGGCGTCGCCCCAACTCTTGATGCTGACGCCCATTTAGGCACGCGAAGACGGTTTGGCAATCGCTGCTTTACAGGAGAAAAGGAAAAATTGGAGCGCCATCGAAAATGGGCGAGGCCAACCCAATAGCCAGTTTACAGCTCACCCCGAGCCCGGCGGATTTCGAACCATTTCCGCACATTTTCATTATGCTCTTGCAGCGTATCGGCAAAAATATGCCCGCCCTTCCCATCGGCGACAAAATAGAGCGCCTTCGTCTCCGCCGGATGCAGCACCGCCAGAATCGACAGCCGCCCCGGATTGGCGATCGGCCCCTTGGGCAGGCCAGTCATCGCATAGGTGTTATAATCGTTGACCGCCGCGATCTCCGACTTCTTGATCCGCCGCCCGAGCGGCTTGCCCTTGGTGATGGGGTAGATGATCGTCGGGTCCGCCTGCAACATCATGTGCGATTTCAGACGGTTGCCGTAAACCCCCGCCACCATCGGCCGTTCGGAAGGAACGCCGGTTTCCTTCTCTACGATGCTGGCGAGGATGATCGCTTCCCTGGGGGACTTGGCCACCGTATCGGGCGCCCTGTCCGCCCACAATGTCGCCAGCGCCTTGTCCATCGCGGACTGCATGCGCTTCAGCACCACGTCCCGACTCTCGCCCTTGTCGAAGGCATAGCTGTCGGGCAGCACGCTGCCCTCTTCCGGCACCGCGACGTCGCCGGTCAGTTCCTCATTCGCCTTCAGCCGCTCATAGACCAGGATCGAGGGCATGCCCTCCGGTATGGTGATGAGCCGGGTCAGCGTCTTGCCGCCCTGCAAAATCCGAAAGATATCGCTGTTGCTGGCGCCCTTGGGGATCAGGAACTCGCCCGCCTTGATCGACTTGCCGCGCCCGAAGACCTTGGCACGGGTCAGGAAGGCATCGGCGGAGCGCACAATGCCCTTCTGCTTGAGCAACACCGCCGCATCCGCGATCGTCGCGCCGTCGGGCACCACGATCGTGATATCGGCTTTCGCCGGCCCCGCCTCGGTCCAGCCATAGACGAAGCGGAACGCGACAAAGGCCGCGACGGCCAGACCGATGAGCAATATGCTACAGCCAAGCCGCCGCATGGGTTTCGTCTCAGATCGCCTTCATGATGAGCGAGGCATTGGTGCCGCCGAAGCCGAACGAATTGTTCAGCACCGCGCGCACCTTGCGCTCCTTGGCGACATGCGGAACCAGATCAACGCCCTTGCAGCTTTCGCTCGGCTCGTCGAGGTTCAGCGTGGGCGGCACGATCTGGTCGCGCATGGCAAGAATGCAGAAGATGCTCTCCACCGCGCCCGCGCCACCCAGAAGATGACCGATGGCCGACTTGGTCGAACTCATCGACATGGTGCTCAGGTGATCGCCGAACAGCCGCTTCACCGCGCCCAGTTCCAGTTCGTCGCCCAAAGGCGTGGAAGTGCCATGCGCGTTCACATAGTCGATGTCCGCCAGCGACAGCCCTGATTTGCGGAGCGCCATCTCCATCGAACGATAGCCGCCATTGCCCTCCGGATGCGGAGCGGTAACGTGATAAGCGTCGCCCGACAGGCCGTAACCGATGACCTCGGCATAGATTTTCGCGCCGCGCTTCTTGGCGCGCTCATATTCCTCCAGCACGACCACGCCCGCACCCTCGCCCATGACGAAGCCGTCGCGGTTGACGTCATAGGGCCGCGACGCCTTTTCCGGCGTGTCGTTGAAGCCGGTCGACAGCGCGCGAGCCTGCGCGAATCCGGCAATGCCGATCGGGCAGATCGCGCTCTCCGCGCCACCGGCCAGCATCACGTCGGCATCGTCCATCGCGATCATGCGCGCGGCGTCACCGATGGAGTGCGCGCCCGTGGAGCAGGCGGTCACGACCGCATGGTTCGGCCCCATCAGGCCATATTTGATCGAGACCTGTCCGGAGATCAGGTTGATCAGGCGCCCGTGGACGAAGTGCGGCGACACGCGGTTCGGCCCCTTGTTCGCCAGCACCAGCGATTCGCTCTCGATGCCCGGCAGGCCGCCGATGCCCGAACCGATGGAGCAACCGGCGCGCAGACGCTCTTCTTCGCTCATATTGTCCAGACCCGCGTCGCGCAGCGCTTCGCTGGCGGCGGAGATGCCGAAGACGATGAACGGATCGACCTGGCGCTGGATCTTGTGATCCACGTCCAGCGACGCGTCATAGCCATATTCATGGTCCGCCGGCTTCACTTCGCAGGCGATACGGCATTTATACTCGCTGGCGTCGAAGCGCGTGATCGTCGCTGCGCCAGACTTGGCCGCGATGATATTCTTCCAGGTGGTTTCGACATTCCCGCCCAGCGGGCTCACCATGCCTAGGCCGGTTACGACGACGCGACGCATATCCTTGCTCCGAAAAATTCTCATTGGCGTTTGCCGTCCCTTAGCCGCTTCAAAAGCGCTTGTGAACGGCATGCCAGATACGAAAAGGCTCCCCAAGACCCGGTTCTACCGGACAGGAGGAGCCATTTCCTTTCAAACGACTGCGGTCCCACCCCGATCAGGCAGGCCGCCAAGCGTTCTTACTGCTTGCTGTCGATGTAATCGATAGCGTCCTTGACGGTGGCGATCTTTTCCGCCGCATCGTCAGGAATCTCGACTCCGAATTCTTCCTCGAACGCCATCACCAGCTCAACGATGTCCAGGCTGTCAGCGCCCAGATCGTCGATGAAGCTCGCGTCCTCGGTCACCTTCTCGGCTTCGACGCCCAGATGCTCGACGACGATTTTCTTTACGCGATCCGCGGTCTCACTCATGAGTGGTCCTTTTTACTGGGTATCGTTGATGGTTCTGAATATTTGTTAAGGCATGCCCTAGAGGCAAGCCCCTACAGAGGCAAGAGGCAAGAGACAATCGGGAAACGCACACCCGTTCGCCTGCATTCGACTCCTGCTGCTCCGATGGCACAAGGCGGCGTCTTTGCAAATGCCCAAAATTTTCGGGCACGAAGGAATAATCCGCCGCGCCCGAATTAGCAGGGGCCGGTCGACATTCAGTTCAGACGGAGCCGAAAAGTGGGATTTTCGAGCACCGGAGCGCAGCGGACTTAAAGTCCGTGAGCGCCGGCGCGCAGAAAATCGCGCTTTGCAGGCCCGTATGGGCTGATTGCCGATCGGTCCCTCAGATCATCGCCATGCCGCCATTGACGTGCAGCGTCTGGCCGGTGACGTACCCGGCCTCCTTGCTCGCAAGGTAGACGACGGCGGCGCCGATATCCTCGCCCGCGCCCAGATCGCCGGCCGGAATCTTGGTGAGAATCGCGCCCTTCTGCGCGTCGTTCAGCGCATCGGTCATCGCCGACCGGATGAAGCCCGGCGCGACGCAGTTCACCGTGATGCCACGGCTCGCCAGTTCCTGCCCCAGCGACTTGGACATGCCGATAATGCCCGCCTTGGACGCGGCATAATTGGCCTGCCCCGGATTGCCGGTGACGCCCACGACCGAGGTGATGGAGATGATGCGGCCGAAACGCGCCTTCATCATCGGCTTGGCGGCGGCACGCGCCAGACGGAAGGCTGCCTCCAGATTGACGGAGATCACGTCCGACCATTCCTCATCCTTCATGCGCAGGATCAGGTTGTCGCGGGTGATCCCGGCATTGTTGACCAGAATGTCGAGCTTGCCGCCCAGCGCCTCCACGGCCTGCGGGATCAGCGCATCGACCGCAGCCGGATCGCTGAGGTTGCAGACCAGAATCTTGTGATCCCCGCCCAGTTCCGCGGCAAAGGCCTTCAGCTTCTCCTCATTGCTCCCCGAAAGGGCGAGCGTGGCGCCCTGCGCGGCCAGAGCCTTGGCGATGGCGGAACCAATGCCTCCCGAAGCGCCCGTCACCAGCGCGGTCATGCCTGTCAGATCGAACATATTGCTAATCCTTACCCCGTCAGAAAGCGGCCAGCGCCGCCTCGATATCGTCCATCGTCACGATGCTGCGCACGGTTGCGTCGGGCGCGATGCGCTTGACCATCGGCCCCACGACCTTGCCGCCCAGCTCGACGAACTCGGTCACGCCCGCGTCCCACATGGCCGCCACGGATTCGCGCCAGCGTACCCGGCCCGTCACCTGCTCGACCAGACGCGCCTTGATCTCTTCAGGATCGGCGATGGGCGCGGCCAGCACATTGGCATAGACCGGCAGCAGCGGCGTATTGATCGCCGCCTTGCCCAGAGCCTCCGCCATCGCCTCGGCAGCGGGCTGCATCAGCGGGCAGTGGAAGGGCGCCGACACCGGCAGCAGCACGCCGCGCTTGATCCCATGCTCCTTCACCAGAGCCACCGCGCGCTCAATGGCGCCGCGATGGCCGGAAATCACCACCTGCGTCGGGTCATTGTCGTTGGCGATGGTGCAGACCTCGCCCTCGGCCGCTGCATCGGCCAACGCCTGCGCCTTTTCGATGTCCGCGCCCAGCAGCGCCGCCATCGCGCCCTCGCCCACCGGCACGGCCGCCTGCATCGCCTGCCCGCGCAGCTTCAGCAGCTTCGCGGTGGTGCCAATGTCGAAAGCCTCCGCCGCGCACAGCGCGCTATATTCGCCCAGCGAGTGTCCGGCGACGAAATCGCCCTTCTCCGCCAGCGAGAAACCGCCCTCCTTCTGCATCACGCGCAGCGTCGCCAGCGCGTTCGCCATGATCGCGGGCTGCGCATTTTCGGTGAGCGTCAGGTCGCTTTCCGGCCCTTCCACCATGATGCGGAACAAATGCTGCGACAGGGCGTCATCAACCTCCTGAAACAGTTCCTTCGCTGCCGGACTCGCCTCGGCCAGCGCCTTGCCCATGCCGACCGACTGGCTGCCCTGCCCCGGAAAAAGAAATGCCCTCATCATCCACCTTCTGACACGCTGGCGCTCCAAAAGCGCAATTTATCAAAGCCGTTACACTTTGAGACACAAATGCCATTGAGGCATCCGCCTCACTGCCTCACCATGAAATCGTGCGTCCCTTTAACGATGACGGAGTGCAAGGAAAAGGTGCGATATAGCAAGGCTTGGATCGCCGGAACGGCAATGGCCCTCTCGGCCTGCGCGGCCGGCCCCGATTATCGCGCCCCGGCCCCGGCTGCGCTCGGCGTGCCCGCGACCTACAGCCAGGGCAATGCAACTCCGGTCGACGAAACGGAACTGGCCAACTGGTGGACCCGCCTCAACGATCCGGCGCTGAGCGCGCTGATCGACCGCGCCATCGCCAATAATCCCGACATCGTGCAGGCGCAGGCCCGGCTGCGTCAGGCGCGGGAGTCGCTGCGTCAGGCCAATGCCGCCTTCCTGCCGCAGCTCAGCGGATCAGCCAGTGGCGGCAAGAACTACACCAGCCAGACGTCGGCCAATCGTTTCGATTCGAACGGCGTGCCGATCAGTTCCAGTTCCAGCCACTGGTCGAGCAGCTATTCGGTCGGCGCCAATGCGAGTTGGCAGATCGACCTGTTCGGCGAACTCTCCCGCTCCGCCGAAGCCGCGCGCGCCGATCTGGCGGCATCGGGCTATGACCTCGCCAATGTCCGGATGACGATCATCTCCGAACTCGTCACCAACTATGTGCAAGCCCGGCTCGCGCAGGAGCAGCTTCGCGTCGCCCGCGAAACCCAGACGATCCAGCAGGACAATTACAAGATCGCGGACTGGCGGCTTCAGGCGGGCCTCGTCTCCGCTCTGGACGAGCAGCAGGCCAAGGCGCAACTCGCCCAGACCAACGCCACCATCCCGCAACTGGAGGCCAGTCTGAAGGGCAGCCTCAACCGCATCGCCGTGCTCACGGGGCAGGCGCCGGGCGAAGCCACCCGCACGCTCGAAACCCCCGCGCCGATCCCCACGGCCTCCACCGACATCGCCATCGGCATCCCCGCCGACACGCTGCGCCAGCGCCCTGACGTCCGCTCCGCCGAGCGCGCCCTTGCCGCCGCCACCGCACGCATCGGCGTGGCGCAGGCCCAGCTTTACCCCTCGCTCGGGATCAGCGGAAACATCGGCACCACCTCCAACGCGTTCAAGGACCTGTTCAGCCTCATCACCGGCGGCGTCTTCGCCAATGTCGCGCAGACGATCTTCGACGCCGGGCGCCGCGTCTCCCAGGTCCGCTCGCAAAAGGCCGCCACCGACGGCGCCTTCGCCGCCTATAAGAAAAGCGTACTGACCGCCCTGGAGGATGTGGAAAACGCCATGGCCTCGCTCGCCAGCGCCCGCGCCCGCAAGACCGAGTTCGCCACCGCCTATGAAGCGTCCAACAACGCCGCAATCATGGCCCGCAGCCAGTATCAGTCGGGTCTGATCGACTTCCAGACGCTTTCGACCACCGAAAACACGCTTTTGAGCGCCCGCAACAGCCTTGCCTCGGCGCAGTCCGATGAGGCCCTCGCCATCGCCCAACTCTACAATGCATTGGGTGGCGGCTGGCAGAATATGGAAAACCGCCCCCAATGAGCAATGAGATGACCAAGGATCAGGACCTCGACGATTTTCTGGGCGCGCGCCCCGAAAAGCCGTGGCGCAATTGGGCGATCCGGGGCGGCATCGGCCTTGTCCTTCTGATCCTGATATTGCTCGTCGCGCGCTGCTTCGCGGGTGAGGACAAACCCAATTACGCCACCCGCGAAGCGCGCAACGGCGACCTTACCGTCACCGTGTCGGCCACGGGGAACCTGAAGCCCATCAATCAGGTCGATGTCGGCTCCGAACAGTCGGGCAAGATCACGGCGATCTATGTCGACGTCAACGACCGCGTGACCAAGGGGCAGAAGCTCGCCGAACTCGATACCCGCCGACTGGTCGACTCGGTCAACCAGACCCGCGCGCAGGTTTCCTCCGCTCAGGCCAGCGTCGCGCAGGCGCAGGCGCAGGCGGCACTGGCCAAGGCGACGCTCGACCGGCAGCTCAACGTCTACAGGCTGTCCGGCGGCCGCGTCCCGGCGAAGACCGAACTGGATTCGGCGCGCGCCACCTATGAATCCGCGCTCGCCACGCTCCGCTCCGCACAGGCGCAGGTGAAGGTGTCGCGGGCCGGCCTTGCAACGGCCCAGACCAACCTCTCCATCGCCCAGATCGTCTCGCCCGTCACCGGCGTCGTGCTGTCCCGCGATATCGAGCCGGGCCAGACCGTCGCGGCCTCCTTCAACGCCCCGGTCCTCTTCACCATTGCGGAGGACCTCACCAAGATGGAGGTCGAAGTCTCGGTCGATGAAGCCGACGTCGGACAGGTCAAGGAAGGCCAGACCGCCAATTTCTCGGTCGACGCCTTCCCCGGCCGCACCTTCCCGGCGAATGTCACGCGGGTCAATGTCGGCTCGAACAGCTCCAGCAGCTCGTCGTCATCCTCCTCCACGACCACCACGAGCAGCACCACCGGCACCGTGGTCGCCTATACCGCGGTGCTGTCGGTCGACAATCGCGGCGAGACATTGCGCCCCGGCATGACCGCGACGGCGGATATCGTGACTCAGGAACTGCATGACGTGCTGCTCGTCCCCAACAGCGCGCTGCGTTTCAAGCCCAGCAGCGGCAACAAGGGCGGCGGCATCACCAGCCAGATCGTCCCCGGCCCGCGCCGCTTCCGTCAGGGCGGCAACCAGCGGCAGGTCAGCTTCGGCATCGGCAGCAGCCAGACCGTCTATGTCGTGGACGCGGACGGCAATCCCAAGGCGGTCAACGTCACCGTCGGCGCCAGCGACGGCGCGCGCACCGTCATCACCGGCGGCGACCTGAAACCCGGCATGAAGGTCATCACCGGACAGCTTGCCAGCGGACAACAGGCGCCCGCCGAAGACCAGAATGGCGATCAGGGCGCCAAGGGCGACCGCAATCGCGGCACCGGCCGCAAGAGCGGAACCTGAAATGACCGCTGATCCCATCATCTCCCTGCGCGGCGTTACCAAGGTCTATGGCTCCGGCCCGACCGCCTTTCAGGCCTTGAAGGGCATCGACCTCGACATTGCGCAGGGCGATTTTGTGGCGATCATGGGGCCGTCCGGCTCCGGCAAGTCGACGACGATGAACATATTGGGCTGCCTCGACGTGCCCTCGGCCGGAGAATTTCTGTTCAAGGGCCGCCATGTCGAAAAACTCGACCGCGACCAGCGCGCCCTGCTGCGCCGCCGTTATCTCGGCTTCGTGTTCCAGGGCTTCAACCTGCTCTCCCGCACCACGGCGCTGGAGAATGTGGAACTGCCCCTGCTCTATCGCGGCGAGGACAAGAAGACCCGCCATCGCGCCGCCCTGACCGCGCTCGACAAGGTGGGCCTGAAGGACTGGTGGGACCATACGCCAGCCGAGCTTTCCGGCGGCCAGCAACAGCGCGTCGCCATCGCCCGCGCCATCGTCACCCAGCCTGATGTGCTGCTGGCCGACGAACCGACCGGCAATCTCGATTCGGAACGCTCGGTGGAGATCATGGAACTGCTGACCGACCTCAACCGCAACAGCGGCATCACGGTCCTGATGGTGACGCATGAACCGGACATGGCCGCCTTTGCCCGCACCATCGTTCACTTCAAGGACGGCCTGGTCGACGGCATCGAAAATGGGGTGAAGGCCTGATGCTGGGCACCACCGTCATCCTCGCCTTCCGCGCGATCAACCGGCACAAGCTGCGCAGTTTCCTCACCACGCTGGGCATCATCATCGGCGTGGCGGCGGTCGTCACCATGGTGACGCTGGGCAATGGCGCGACCGCGGCTGTCCGCGAACAGATCAGTTCGCTGGGCGCCAATGTCCTGCAATTGCGCCCCGGTCAGGGCTTCGGCCGGGGCGGCGGCGGCCCGCGCCCGCCCGATTTCAAGCCGCAGGATCTGACCGCCATCGAAAACCAGCTCACCGGCGTCCGCGCCGTCGCGCCGATGGTCCAATCGAGCGGCACCGCCATCTATGAAGGCAGCAACTGGTCCACCACCGTCTACGGCACCACCGCCGCCTATTTCGAGGTGCAAAGCTGGAAGGCCGACACCGGCCGCCTGTTCATGCCGGAAGAGGAAGAGGCCGGCAAACCCGTCTGCATCATCGGCAATACGGTCCGCACCAACCTGTTCCAGGGCAATGACCCGGTCGGGAAGCGCATGCGGATCAAGGGCGTGTCCTGTCAGGTGATCGGTGCACTCGCCACTCGAGGACAGGGCGGCTTCGGCGATCAGGACGATGTCGTCGTGATGCCGATCAAGTTCGTCCAGCGCCGCTTTACCGGCGACCGCGACATCAGCCAGATCCTGGTCGCGGTGGACGACGCCTACGACACGGCCACGGTCCAGACCAGCCTTGAGGAACTCATGCGCGAGCGGCGCAAGATCAAGCCCGGCACGGAGGATAATTTCAACGTCTTCGACACCAAGCAGATCAGCGACACACTGACCGGCACCACCACTATCCTCACGCAGATCGTCGCGGCGGTGGCGGCGATCTCGCTGCTGGTCGGCGGTATCGGCATCATGAACATCATGCTGGTGTCCGTGACGGAGCGCACCCGCGAGATCGGCATCCGCCTCGCCATCGGCGCCGTCGCCCGCGAAGTGCTGATGCAATTCCTGGTCGAGGCGATCGTGCTCTCCTGCCTTGGCGGCCTGATTGGCCTGTTCCTGGCGCTCATCGCCTCGGTCGTCATTGCGCCGCTGATGCAGGTGCCGTTCCTCTTCGACATAAAGGTGAACCTGATCGCGTTCCTCTTCTCGGCCGCGATCGGCGTCGTCTTCGGCTATTTCCCCGCCCGCCGCGCCGCCGCGCTCAATCCGATCGACGCGCTGCGCCATGAATAGAGGTTACATTTCGCGACAGCTTTGCCGCGCTCCGGCATAATCCTGAGACACCTGCCTCCTAAGACCCTTTCCATGCCGCCCCGCCGGGCACGCATGGAAAGGGAAGCCCGTGAAGACCATCGCTCTCAGCCTGACCGCCACCGCCCTGCTGATGGGTGCCAGCATCGCAGCTTTCGCCACGGCCAAGTCCGACGCGCCTGCTCCGCTGCTGGAGGGCAAGGACCGTCCTATCCTCCTGAAACGCATAATCGTCACGGCCACCCTGCTCCCCAGTTGACCTCCTCCCCTCCCTCCCTTCGCCCCGGACCACTTCCGGGGCTTTTCTTGTAGAAAAACAGTGGCTTTCTGAACCGATGTTCAGACTAATTCCACTTCTGTTACAATTTCCGACAAACTGCGCCGCGTTGCGACACATCCCTGCGACGAGCGCCTCCTAAATCTGTTTTCAACGCCGGACAGCGGCGCCGAGATTGAAAGAGGAGCAACAAGATGATGAAGAAGTTTCTGATGGCCCTGGCCGCAACCACCATGGTCGCCAGCCCGATGATCAGCGTGCAGGCGCAGGCCGCCCCGCATCGCGAGGAAACCCGCATCGTCAAGCAGGGCCCGCACGGCCGCACCGTGGTCCAGCAGAAGACGGTCGTTCGCAAGGATGACCACCGCCGCTGGGCCAAGGGTCAGCGCTTCGACCGCCGCTATGCGAACAACTATCGCGTGATCGACAATTATCGCGGTTACAAGCTGAAGGCCCCGCCGCGCGGCTATCACTGGGTCCGCTCGGGCAATGACGCGGTCCTGGTCGCGATCACCAGCGGCATCATCGCCTCGGTCATCACCGGCGCGATCCGCTAGAGCATTTTGAAGCCAGCTGGAACAGCTGGCGGCTCGCAAAATGCGGCAAGCAAGAATCACCAGAAACGCCCCGGAGATCGTCTCCGGGGCGTTTTGCTTTTATCTGTCCGTTATTTCCGAGCCGTGAAATGGTCCATTTCACTTGAAATCACTTATGTCAGCCCTGTCAGATAATAGACCGCGATCACCACGAAGACGGTGAAGGTCTTGATCAGGGTCAGCGCGAAAATATCCTTATAGGCCTGCCGGTGCGTCAGCCCGGTCACCGCCAACAGGGTGATGATCGCCCCATTATGCGGCAGGCTGTCCATCCCCCCACTCGCCATCGACGCCACCCTGTGCAGCACCTCGCGCGGAATCCCCGCCGCATCGCCCGCAGCCGCGAACTGCTCCGCCATCGCGGCCAGCGCAATCGACAGCCCCCCCGAAGCCGATCCGGTAATCCCGGCGAGCGATGTCACGGTGATCGCTTCATTGACCAGCGGATTGGGCACCGCCTTCAACGCCTCCTTGACCAGCAGAAAGCCCGGCAGCGCCGCAATCACGGCCCCGAACCCATATTCGACCGCCGTATTCATCCCGGCAAGCAAAGCGCCACCGACCGCTGCCCTCGACCCATCGGCAAAACGCCGCGCCACTGCGGGGAAGGCGAACAACAGGATCGTCGCGATCCCCATCAGCAACGCCCCTTCCACCGCCCAGAGCGCCGCCACCTGCGCCACCTTCACCACCAAAGGCTCGGTCAGGCCCGCCAGCGACACGCTGACCTCCTCCCCCGACACCATGCGCGGAATCACCATGGTCAGCGCCAAATTGCCCAGCCCCACCACCAGCAAGGGCAGCAAAGCAATCAGCGGATGCGTGCGCCCCTCCCCCTCATCCACCGCTTCCGGTTCGTTCACCAATGTCTCGGGCGCGCCATAGCCCTCTCCGGCCGCCTTCATCGCCCGCCGCCGCCAGCCAAGATAGGTCAGCCCCAGCCCCATGATGCAGGCCGAGCCGATCAGTCCCAGCACCGGCGCCGCCCAGGCGGTCGTCCCGAAAAAGCTCGTCGGAATGATATTCTGGATCTGCGGCGTCCCCGGCATCGCGTCCATGGTGAAGGTGATCGCGCCAAGTCCGATGGTCGCAGGCACCAGCCGCTTGGGAATATCCCCCTGCCGGAACATCTCGGCGGCAAAGGGATAGACGGCAAACACCGCCACGAAGACCGAAACGCCGCCATAGGTCAGCAGCGCCGTCACCAGCATGATCGCCGGGATCGCCCTATGCGCGCCCACCAGGGCGATCACCGCCGTCACGATGGAACGCGAAAAGCCCGAAATCTCGATCAGCTTGCCAAACATCGCGCCCAGCAGGAAGACCGGGAAATAGAGCTTCAGGAAACTCCCCACCTTCTCCATGAACAGCCCGGAAAACACGGCCGGAACCGCCGCGGGATCGGTCAGGAACACCGCCAGCATCGCCAGCAGCGGGGCCATCAGGATGACGCTCATCCCCCTGTAGGCCGCAACCATCAGCAATATCAGCGACAGCGCCGCGATCCCGACCGCCATCCCGCCCTCCCCTTTCGTTCGAATATCTTGCCCGCCACGATAGAGAGAAAGACCGGGCGCACAAGCAGGGCCGGCGCCGTGGAAATGACGGCATTTGCTGCACCGATGCCCACTTGCCTTTCGCCCGCATTTCCGTCATAGGCGCCGCTTCGCACGGCCACGGGGTGACTCGGGGCCGCGCGGATCAATGCTTGAGACGACAGCCGGAGGGGCGTTCCACATGGGGTGGGCGTCAGCGATCGGCCAACAGATGAGGCAATACCCATGGCTCTTTATGAGCATGTGTTCCTTGCGCGCCAGGATCTGGCACAGGCGCAGGTGGACGCTCTGGCGGAAACCGCCACCAAGATCGTCGAGGAAAATGCTGGCAAGGTGACCAAGGTCGAAACCTGGGGCCTGCGTTCGCTCGCGTACAAGATCGCCAAGAACCGCAAGGCTCACTATGTGATGCTGAACATCGACGCCCCCGCCGGTGTCGTTGCGGAACTGGAGCGTCAGACCCAGATCAACGAAGACATCATCCGCTACATGACCATCAAGGTCGATGAGCTGGAAGCCGGCCCGTCGGTCATGATGCGCAAGCAGGAACGCGCTGAGCGTGGTCCGCGCGGCGATCGTGGTGACCGCGGCGATCGTGGCCCGCGCCGCGAGCGCGAAGAAGCCCCGGCTGGCGAATAAGGAGATCTGAAACATGGCACGCCCGTTTTTCCGCCGCCGCAAGAGCTGCCCCTTCGCCGCCAAGGATGCGCCGAAGATCGATTATAAGGACGTCCGTCTGCTCCAGGGCTTCGTGTCCGAGCGCGGCAAGATCGTCCCCAGCCGCATCACCGCGGTGTCCGCCAAGAAGCAGCGTGAGCTGGCCCAGGCCATCAAGCGCGCCCGTCACCTGGGCCTGCTGCCCTACATCGTGAAGTAAGGGAGAAAGACCCATGGAAATCATTCTCCTTGAGCGCATCGAGAAGCTGGGCGCCATCGGTGACGTCGTCACCGTGAAGGACGGCTATGCGCGCAACTACCTTCTTCCCAACAAGAAGGCCCTGCGCTCCAACGCCGCCAACAAGAAGGTCTTCGAAGCCAACCGCGCGAAGATCGAAGCCGACAACGCCGCCCGCCGCTCGGACGCCGAAAAGGCTGCCGAAGGCGTCAACGGCAAGCAGATCGTCCTGATCCGCCAGTCGTCCAACGCCGGCCACCTCTACGGTTCGGTCGCCGTCCGTGACGTCGTCGAAGCGCTGCACGCTGACGGCGTGACCAACGTCACCAAGGCGATGGTCGTGCTGGAACGCCCGATCAAGACGCTCGGCCTGTTCGACGTCAAGGTCGCGCTGCACCCCGAAGTCGCCGTCACCATCTCGGTGAACGTCGCGCGTTCGCCGGAAGAAGCCGATCTGCAGGCGCAGGGCGTCGACGTGATGGCCGACCTGTTCGAAAAGGACGAGAGCGGCTTCACCGAAGATTACGATCCGAACGCGGAACCGGGCGAGATCGCCGTGGAAGCCGAAGAAGCTCCGGCCGAAGAAGCCTGAGTTTCAGTATCGGACTGAGCAGAGAAGCCGCCCCTCGCCGGGCGGCTTTTTTGTTTTGCGAGAAAATGCCTTCCGGCAAGCTGGCAAGAATGCCCCCCTCTTCCACGCCAATTCACTTTAAGTTCCCGCAAATTGCGAGCCGTCGACTGTTCCAGCGGACTTAGGAATGTTCTATGCCCATCGCCATGTCCCCCGCCCGGAGCAAGAACCTGCTACCGCGCCGCGCCCGCATCCTGATGCGTCGGCACGGTCCCGAAGCGATGATCTCGCGGCGCAGGGTCGCCTATTTCACCGACGTCGTGCGCGCCGACTTCGCCGCCCAGTGAGCATTTTCCGCTCTCCCCCGATCCTCGCGGCGCTCGCCCTGCTGCTCGCATCATTGCTCATCTTCTGGCCCGGCATCGCCAGCTTTGACACGGCGGTTCAATATCAACAGGTGCTGAGCGCGAGCTATGACGATTGGCATCCGCCGATCATGGCCCGCCTCTGGACAGCGCTTTCCTTCACCGGCCCCGGCACCTCGCCCCTCTTCATTGCGCAGATGGCCGCCTATTGGTTTGGCCTCGCCCTGTTGGCACACGCGATTGGTGGCCGCCGGGCCGTCGCCTTGCTCGCTATCGGCGCGACCCCGTTCCTGCTCGGCTGGCTCGCCATCGTCATCAAGGACAGCCAGATGATCGGCGCGCTCAGCCTCGCCACGGGCCTGATCGCGCATTATCGCCTGCGCGACCGGCCGATGCCGATCCCGGCTCTGGCTATCGCGATCCTTTGCCTGACCTATGCCACGCTGGTCCGCGCCAATGCGGTCTTTTCCACAGTCCCGCTGGCGATGCTGCTGATACCGCGTCCCACGGGAACCATCGCCCGATTTTTAACGATGATCGCCGCCATCCCCGCAATCCTGCTCCTGTCGCAGCCGATCAACCACGGCCTGCTCGGCGCGCGGGATAGCGGAGTCACCCGGACCCAGCCCCTGTACGATCTTGCGGGCATCGCCGTGCGAACCGGCGACCCGTCCGTCGGAGGCCTGCCCCCCTCCGCCATCCAGACACTGATCCAGCACCATTGTGTCAAACCCCTGTTCTGGGACCCGATCGGCAATAGCCCCGCCTGCGAAGCCACCACCAAAGCCTGGCAGAAACGGCCCGTCAGCCAGCTTTATGCCGATCTCGCCAAGGCAGCGCTGCGGCACCCCTTCGCCTATCTCGCCCACCGCTTCGCCCATCTGAACTCCACGGAGCGCTGGCTGGTCCCGCTGCACTGGCCGCTCGCCGGACCGCCGGCCATGGCGGAACCCAATAATCTGGGCCTCGCCAATCCTGCCTGCTGCGCCGCCATCCGCTGGCAGGGCATCGCCGCCCGGCTGGTCGAAACACCGCTGGCATGGCCGATCCTCTGGGTCGCCGCTGCGCTCTGGGGGCTGTGGCTCGCCACGTCCGAAACCGATAGCCCCCAACGACGCCTCGCCCTCGCGCTCTTCCTCTCCGCCTTGTTTCAGGAGGCCAGCTTCGCGGCGATCAGCATATCCTCCGACCTGCGCTACCATCTCTGGGCCATGTTCGCGACGGCCCTTGGCTGGCTGATTCTGCGCCCCCGCCGCCCATGGCTCCGCCGGACCATGCCCGGCGCGCTGGCCATCGCGGCGCTGCTGATCACCGGCACGATCGCGCGCATCGCGCTGCCCCCGCCGCCAACCCGCTATGCCGACCTTATGAACTGACCCCCTGTCCGCTCCCCCCTTGGGGCCTGTCAGCTTTGCAATCCAAATCCTATCACCCCTTTCTCCCTCCCCCGCCTTGCTCTATGGCGGCAGCAATATTCCCAAGGGGAACGAAGACTTGATCCTTGACCTTGCCGCCGCCGCATCCGGCGCCATCCGTTTCGACCAGCTCGGCCTCAGCCCGGTCGCGCTCGACCTCGGCTTCTTCACGCTGAAATGGTACAGCCTCGCCTATCTGGCGGGCATCCTGATCGGCTACTGGTATCTGCTGAAGCTGATCGCCCAGCCCGGCTCGCCCATGGCGCGCCGCCATGCCGACGACATGATCTTCTACGCAACGCTGGGCATCATCATCGGCGGGCGGCTGGCCTATGTCTTCTTCTACCAGCCGGAAATCCTCCAGCATCCGTTGGACATCTTCAAGCTGTGGAATGGCGGCATGTCCTTCCATGGCGGCGCGATCGGCGTGTCGCTCGGCATCCTATACATGGCGCGCAAGGAAAAGCTGAGTTGGCTGCGCATCCATGATTTCGTCGCCTGCTGCGTTCCCTTCGGTCTGTTCTTCGGCCGTCTCGCCAATTTCGTGAACGGGGAATTGTGGGGCAAGGAAACCGACGTGCCCTGGGCGATGATCTTCCCGACCGGCGGCCCCTTCCCTCGCCACCCCAGCCAGCTTTACGAGGCCTTTTTCGAAGGCATCGTGCTGTTCCTGATCCTCGCCTTCGCCTTCTGGAGGACCCGCGCCCGCTACAAGCCCGGCATGCTCGTGGGCATATTCCTCTTCTGCTACGGCATCTTCCGCTTCGGCGTCGAATATTTCCGCGAAGCCGACGCCCAGCTTATGGAATTCGCCGCCCGCACTGGCCTGCACATGGGCCAGTGGCTCTGCGTGCCGATGATCCTTGGCGGCCTCTACCTGATCGTCACCGCCAAGGGGCGTCGGGTCAGGGTGGAACCGATCGCAGGCAGCGCGAGTGTCAGCTGAACTCAGCCTTTCAGAGCGGCTGGCGCGCCAGATTGCGTCGGGCGGCCCGATTTCGGTCGCCCATTATATGGCGGAGGCGAACCAGCATTATTACGGCACCCGCGACCCTCTCGGCGCGGCGGGCGATTTCACCACAGCCCCCGAAATCAGCCAGATGTTCGGGGAGTTGATCGGCCTCTGCCTCGCCGACGTCTGGATGCGATCGGGCAGCCGTCCGGAAATAAATTATGTCGAACTCGGCCCCGGTCGCGGCACTTTGGCCTCCGACGCGCTGCGGGCCATGGCCAGTGCGGCGCTCCATCCCCGGGTCCATTTCGTCGAAACCAGCCCCAGCCTGCGGGAAAGGCAGCGGGCGCTGGTCCCCAATGTCCTCCATCATGACGCCGTTTCCGGCCTGCCCGAACAAGGGCCGCTGCTGGTGGTCGCCAATGAATTTTTCGACGCGCTGCCCGTTCGGCAACTGGTCCGCACAGGCGACGAGTGGCGCGAGCGGGTGGTCGTCCGGCCCGATCCCGACGAACCGGATCGCTTCGCCCCCATGGCCGGCTATCGCCGTGTCGAAGCCGGCATCCCCACCATGGCTGCCGACGCGCCGGAAGGCACGATTCTGGAAATGCCGCTCGCCGGGTCGGCCATTGCGCTCGAACTGGCCCATCGCATCCTGCGGCAGGGCGGCGCCGCAATCATCATCGACTATGGCTATGAAGGCCCCGCCACCGGCGACACACTCCAGGCGGTCCGTGCGCATCGTTTCGCCGATCCTTTTCTGGAGCCGGGCGAAAGCGACCTTACCACCCATGTCGATTTCACCATGCTCGGCAATATGGCGCGTCAGGCCGGGCTTCGGGTGACGCGAACCGTCGGTCAGGGCGCGTTCCTGCGCCAGCTTGGCATAGACGCCCGCGCCGACCAGCTTAGCCGCACCGCTCCCGCCCGCGCGGAAGAGGTGGAGGCTGCCCGCCACCGGCTGACGGCCGATGACGCCATGGGAACGCTGTTCAAGGCGATGGCCTGGGTTCACCCCGACTGGGCAGACCCGGCGGGTTTTGAGGGCTGAAAAGCCCTCAATCCTCCTGATGATAGCGGCTCAGGCGGCGGATAAAGCCGATCAGGCCGGTCTGGCGGCTGCGCTTCATCCGTTCGGCATGCAGGATCGTCTGCACCCGCTGGAAGCAATCCTCCGCATCGACATTGCAGAGGACATAATCATAGCCGTCCCAATGCGCGATCTCACCCGCTGCACGCGACATGCGGCCCTCGATCACTTCCTCGCTGTCGGTCGCCCGCCCGCGCAGACGCCGCTCCAGTTCCTCCATCGACGGCGGCAGGATGAACACGCGCACCACGTCACCGCCCGCAATCTGGTGCAATTGCTGCGCGCCCTGCCAGTCGATGTCGAACAGCACGTCCCGCCCGCTCTTCAGCATCGCCTCGACCGGCGCGCGCGGCGTGCCATAGCGCTGGCCGAAAACATGCGCCCATTCAAGGAACTCATGATCGGCGGTCATCCGCCGGAATTCCTCCAGATCGACGAAATGATAATCCTTGCCCTCGACCTCGCCCGGCCGCATCGGCCGCGTGGTCGCGGATACCGACATCGCCAGATCCGGCTCGGCGGCAAGCAATTTGTGCGCAATGGTGGATTTGCCGGCGCCGGAGGGCGATGAAAGAACGAAAAGGACGCCGCGGCGCTTGAAATCGGGCGTCTCGATGGAGGTGCTGTCGGCCATGGCCGCTAGTGCCGCCATGGACGGCATTTGGCAAGAGGAACTATCGGGGCGTTTATTGGCTGTAACCGGATTTGCGGCACCGAAAATGCGCTTTCGCGCATTTTCCAAACGAACTCTATCCTTTGCGGGCCTTGCGCGCTTCCTCGATCAATATGGGTTGGGCGCTCTGGTCCGGCAAAGCCTTGGCCTGGCGCTTCCGATCAGCCTCCCGCTTCGCCTCATAAAGCTTGCCCGCCATATAGGCGCCCGTCACGAACAGCGCGCCCGCCGGATAGCGCATGATCAGCCGCTTGGCGCCCATGCCCGCCAACAGCCCGATCACACCCTTCTTGCCGGTATCCGCCGCGACCCGCGCCGCCACCACCGTCGCCCCGACACGCGCCGCCTTTTGCAGCAGACTGGACTTGCGCGGCGGACGGCCCTTGGTCGGCGCCTGATCGATTTTCTTTTTCATAAGGCGTTAATGTACCGCATATCAGTCGGTTCCACCATGTTGATCTGGATCAGACCATATTCTCCGGCCGCACCAGCCGGTCGAAGGTCGCTTCATCGACCAGCCCCAAAGCCAGCCCCGCTTCCTTGAGCGTCAACCCCTGGACATGCGCATATTTGGCGATCTTCGCCGCATTGTCATAGCCGATCTCCGGCGCCAGCGCCGTCACCAGCATCAGTGACCTGTCGACCAGTTCGGCGATCCGTTTCTCATTCGCCTCCAGCCCCTCGATGCAGCGTTCCGCGAAACTGTCCATCCCGACGCTGAGCAGATGGATCGAGCGCAGCACCGCAGCCCCGATCAGCGGCTTGAAGACATTGAGCTCCATATGGCCCTGCAGCCCGCCGACAGTCACCGCCTGATGATTGCCGATGACCTGCGCGGCCACCATGGTCAGCATCTCGCACTGGGTCGGATTGACCTTGCCCGGCATGATCGAGCTGCCCGGCTCATTGGCGGGCAGGTCCAGTTCGCCAAGGCCGGATCGCGGCCCGGACCCGAGCAGGCGGATGTCATTGGCGATCTTGGTCAGCGCCACGGCCAGCGTCGCGAGGGTGGAGGACAGATGCACCAGCGGATCGTTGGAGGCCAGCGCCTCGAACTTGTTGTCGGCGGTGCGGAACGGCAGGCCGGTCAGCACGCCGATTTCCTGCGCAATCGCCACGTCGAAGCCTTTGGGCGCATTCAGCCCGGTGCCGACCGCCGTGCCCCCCTGCGCCAGAGCCATCATGCCATGCAGGACCGCCGGCTCGATCCGCTTGCGACTGCGGTAGAGTTGATGGACGTAGCCGGAAAATTCCTGCCCCAATGTCAGCGGCGTCGCATCCTGCAAATGGGTGCGCCCGATCTTCACGATGCCGTTCCAGGCGGCAGCCTTGGCATCGAGCGCCGCATGAAGCCGGTCCAACGCCGGAAAAAGCCGCCCCGTCACCGCCCGTGCCGCCGCGATATGCAGGGCCGTGGGAAAGCTGTCGTTGGACGACTGGCTCATATTCACATGGTCGTTGGGATGAACCGGACTTTTCCCGCCGCGCTTGCCGGTCAGCGCCTCATTGGCGATTCCCGCGATCACCTCGTTCACATTCATGTTGGACTGGGTGCCGCTGCCCGTCTGCCAGATGACGAGCGGGAACTGATCGTCATGACGCCCTTCGATCACCTGGGCGGCTGCCGCCTCGATCGCATTGGCCAGATCCGAGTCGAGCCCATGGCCCCGGTTCACCCGCGCCGCGGCCTGTTTCACGATCGCCAGCGCATGGACGATGCCGATCGGCATCCGCTCATGGGCGCCAAAGGGGAAATTCTCTATGCTGCGCTGGGTCTGGGCGCCCCAATAGGCGCTGGCCGGAACGTCTATGACGCCGATGCTATCGGACTCTGTGCGGCTATCGCTCAAGATCGGGCACTCCCTTGATGATGGGGCGCCGCCAATCTGGGGAGCTGTACGCTCCGATTCCAGCGCTTATTTCTTCTTTCCGAAATCCACCGTGACGACATTGGAGCCGTCTTCCTTCGTCACCTGCGGCGCGTCGTTTTCCGCCTCTTCATGCGGTTCGGGCGCCGTGTCGGACTGAACCTGGAACTGAAGCGCGAAATTCACCGCCGGATCGACGAAAGCCGTGATCGCGGCAAAGGGAATCTGCAGATGCGCCGCAACCTGGTTGAAGGTCAGGCTGACGCCGAACGCATCGTCGCTGACCTTCAGGTCCCAGAATTTATTCTGGAGGACGATGGTCATCTCATCGGGAAAGCGTTCGACCAGATGGCGGGGAATATCGACTCCGGGCGCCTGAGTCTTGAAGGTGATGTAGAAATGATGCACGCCCGGCAGACCGCCCGATTGCTGGACTTCGCCCAGCACGCGGCCGACCACGGCACGCAGGGCTTCCTGCACGATTTCGTCATAGGGAATCAGGCTGTCGGGCAGGTCGTCACTCATGCGCCATTGTCCTAACGACGCCGTGGCGCTGGTCAAGTGCGCCCCGGCACATTCAACACCACATTGCATGCCGCCCCCACTTCGGTATAGGGCGCAGCCATGCGCACGGCCGACATTCACCGCAACACTGCGGAAACGCAGATCGACGTGACCGTCAACCTCGACGGCACCGGCATCTATACCGTTTCGACGGGCATTGGCTTCCTCGACCATATGATCGAGCAGCTGTCCCGCCACTCGCTGATCGACATGAATGTGAAGACAGTCGGCGATCTTCATGTGGACCAGCACCACACGACCGAGGACACCGCTATCGCCATTGGCGAGGCGATTGCCAAGGCGCTGGGCGACAAGCGCGGCATTTCCCGCTACGGCAGCGTCTATTCCCCGATGGACGAAACGCTGACCCGCGTATCGCTCGACATTTCGGGCCGCCCCTGGCTGGTGTTCAAGGCCCCCTTCACCGTGCAGCGCATCGGCGAATGGGACACGGAAATGATCGAGCATTTCTTCCACAGCTTCGCGCAGGCGGCTGGGATCACGCTGCACATCGAAAATTTCTACGGCAGCAACAACCACCATATCGTGGAAAGCTGCTTCAAGGGGCTGGCCCGCGCGCTGCGGCAGGCGGTGGAGATCGACCCGCGCAAGGCCGACGCCATCCCGTCGACCAAGGGGATGCTGTGACCATTCTGGCCCTGATCGATTACGGCGCGGGCAACCTTCATTCGGTGCATAACGCCCTGCGCAAGGCGGGAGCGGACAATGCCGTCATCACCGCCGACGCCGATCTGGTGGCGAAGGCGGACCGCATCGTCCTGCCCGGCGTGGGCGCCTTCCGCGCCTGCCGCGATGCGCTGGTCGCGATTCCCGGCATGGTGGAGGCGATGAACGAAGCCGTGCACCGGCGCGGCGTGCCCTTTCTGGGCGTGTGCGTGGGCATGCAATTGCTGGCCGATGCCGGGGAGGAATTCGGGCGACATGAGGGGCTGGGCTGGATTCCCGGCACCGTGCGGCTGATCGAACCGAAGGACCCGGCGATCAAGGTGCCGCATATGGGCTGGAACGACGTGACCCTGCGCGGCAACCCGCCGTTGCTGGAGGCGGGGGAAGCCTATTTCCTGCACAGCTATCATTTCGACGTGGCGCAGAACGATCATATCGCCGCCGTGACCGATCATGGCGGCCCGCTGGTCGCCGCAGTGGCGCGCGATACGATCATCGGCTGCCAGTTCCACCCGGAAAAGAGCCAAAGCTATGGCCTTTCCTTCCTTTCCCGCTTTCTGGAGTGGCGTCCATGAGCCTCATCGTTTTTCCCGCAATCGACCTCAAGGGCGGACAGGTCGTCCGTCTGGCGGAGGGCGACATGAACCGCGCCACCGTCTATGGCGATAATCCCGCCGCACAGGCGCAACTGTTCGCGCAGGCGGGCGCCCAACATCTGCATGTCGTCGATCTCGACGGCAGCTTTGCCGGTCACGCGGTCAATGCCGAAGCGGTCGAGGCGATCGTCGAAGCCTTTCCGGGCCATGTGCAACTGGGCGGCGGCATCCGCAATCGCGAAGCGGTGGAGCGCTGGTTCGACCTTGGCGCCTCGCGCATCGTGATCGGCACGGCAGCGCTGAAGGACCCTGAATTCGTCAAGGCGGCCGCCCGCGACTTCCCCGGCGGCATCGTCGTCGCGGTCGATGCACGCGACGGCTTTGTCGCGACCGACGGCTGGGCCGAAAAGTCCGACATGCCGGTCGTCGACCTTGCCCGCCGGTTCGAGGATGCGGGCGTCGCCAGCCTGCTCTTCACCGATGTCGGCCGCGACGGCCTGCTCAAGGGCTGCAATATCGAGGCGACCGTCGATCTGGCGCGCGCCACCGACATTCCGGTGATCGCCAGCGGCGGCGTGGCGGGGATCGCGGATATCCGCATCCTCAGCCTCCACGCCGATGAAGGCATTGAGGGCGTGATCACCGGCCGGGCGCTCTATGACGGGCGGCTGGACCTCAAGACCGCGCTGGCCGTGGCGCAGGCGGCGGCATAAGATGACCGTCCGCACCCGCGTCATTCCCTGCCTCGACGTCGCCAATGGCCGGGTGGTCAAGGGCGTCAATTTCGTCGATCTGCGCGATGCGGGCGATCCGGTCGAGCAGGCCAAGATCTATGACGCGGCCGGGGCGGACGAACTCTGCTTCCTCGACATCACCGCGACCCATGAGGCGCGCGGCACGATCCTCGACGTGGTGCGGCGGACCGCAGAGGTCTGCTTCATGCCAGTGACGGTCGGCGGCGGCGTGCGCAGCCCGGAGGATGCGCGGGCGCTGCTGCTCGCGGGCGCGGACAAGGTGGCGGTGAACAGCGCCGCCGTCGCCCGGCCCGAAGTCGTCGCCGACATCGCCGACCGCTTCGGCAGCCAGTGCATCGTCGGCTCCGTCGATGCGCGGCGGGTCGGAGAAGGCCGGTGGGAAATCTTCACCCATGGCGGGCGCAAACCGACCGGCATCGACGCGCTGGAGCATGCGATCCGGCTGGCGGAACTGGGCGCGGGAGAACTGCTCGTCACCTCCATGGACGGGGACGGGACCAAGGCGGGCTACGACCTTGCCCTCACCCGCGCCATTGCCGATGCGGTGTCGGTCCCGGTGATCGCCAGCGGCGGCGTCGGTACGCTGGAGCATCTGGTGGAGGGCGTGATCGAAGGCCATGCCAGCGCCGTGCTGGCGGCCTCCATATTTCACTTCGGTCAACACACTATTGCTGAGGCGCATCAGGCGCTTGCGGCGGCAGGCGTGCCCGTCCGGGCGGGCTGAACGCAGCTTTTCGTCGCCCGTGAGTGGGGAAGAAATCAGTTTTCATTTGACGGCCCGCGCGCGCGGCGCTTGATGGCGCCATGCGCGCGACCCTTTTCGATCTTGAACGGACCATCCGCCAGCGGCGGCAGGCTGACCCTTCCCAAAGCTATGTGGCCAAGCTGACCGCCAAGGGACGCGGCAAGATCGCCCAGAAAGTGGGTGAGGAGGCCGTGGAGACGGTGATCGCCGCCATGGCATCCGACCGTGAGGGCGCAATCGGGGAAAGCGCGGACCTGCTGTTCCACCTCATCGTGCTGCTGGCGGATCTCGACATATCGCTCGACGATGTGCTGGATGAACTGGACCGGCGCGAAGGCGTTTCGGGGATCGCGGAAAAGGCTTCGCGCCCAGCCGATTGATCCGACCCGGCCGGACGCGAAAAACTGTTGCCGATCCGGCCTTTGTCCTTCAGCCTCTCATTTCAGGAGAGGACAGGAGGGCATATGATCAAGACCATATTGGGCGGCCTGATCGGCGGAGTCGCCATGTATCTTGTCGGGTTCATCTTCTGGGGCACGCCACTCAGCGCGCTTGCCTTTCATCGCGCGGACGCCGGAGCGAGCGGCGCGCTGCAAGCCGCCATGGCGCAGACGCTGACCCCATCGGGCACCGGCGTCTATGTGATTCCCGATCCGGCGACCGCGCAAGGCACCGTGCTCTATGGCAAGGGGCCGGTGGCGATGGTCTTCTACAATAATAGCGGCTTTCCGGTGACGGACCCCGGAGCCTTGATCGGCGGACTGATGCTGGCATTGGTCGTGGGCCTTCTGATCGCGCTGATGCTGCGCTTTGTGAGCAGCGATTTCGGCGTGCGCGCACGGCTGAGCATCATGTTCGCACTGGTTGCCGTGCTGTGGCTGCATGTCGGGCAGGCCGTGTTCAACCATGCGCCCTGGGGATATATCCTCTATCTCGCCTTCAGCGATTTCATCGCGCTGACGGCGGCAGGCCTGATCGCGGCGAAGCTGATGGAGGGCAGGAACGCCTCCGCTTCACAGCCGGGGAACGGACAGACGATGCATTAGGCTGCTCGATTCCGCCCCCTCACCGCATCATCATCATCATTCCGTTTTCTTCCGCCAATCGGATCATGCAATCCGCATGCCGCCGGGCAACAGCCATGCGATCCTCGCCATATCCACCGCCCATGGTGCTGGCGAGCGGGATGCCCCGGCTCCTCGCGGCGCGCATGACGGTGCGGTCGCGGCGATCCAGCCCGGCATCGCTCAGCGACAATCGGCCGAGCCGATCGTCGGCATGGGGATCGACCCCGGCCTGATACAAGATGAGATCAGGCCTAAAATCGTCCAAGACGCCCAGCAGCACTCCACTCAACGCTGCCATATAGGCTTCATCCTCGGTCCCATCGGGCAGCCCTATGTCCAGCGTGGACCGCGCCTTGCGGACCGGAAAATTCTTCTCGGCATGAATCGAGAACGTAAAAACATCATCCCTCCCCGCCATCAGCGCCGCCGTCCCGTCACCCTGATGCACATCCAGATCCAGGATCAATATCCGCCGCGCATCCCCCTCCTCGATCAGCCGGTTGGCCGCGATGGCCAGGTCGTTGAACACGCAATAGCCCGCGCCGCTGTCATGCAGCGCATGATGGCTCCCGCCCGCCGCGTTCGCTGCATAGCCATGCACCATCGCCAGCCGCGCCGCCGCCCAGGTGCCGCCGGGCGAAAGCATCGAACGGCGCATCACCCGCTCCGTCACGGCAAAGCCGATGCGGCGCTCCTTCTCCGGCGGTACGCTCAGCGTCGCGACCTGCTCGACATAGGCAGGATCGTGCACCGCCTCGATCCAGCGGCGCGGCATGGGAGAAGGTTCATGCACGGTAAAGGGCGCACCCGCCATGCTCAGCGCTTCCATCACCAGCCCATATTTATCGAAGCGAAAGGAACTGCCCCCTGTTGCAGGAGAGACATAGGCCGGATGGTGAACGACGTGCAGCATCATCTTTTCCGCTATCTTCGAGTTTGAACGATGCGGGCTTTGCGCTATCTGGTCCAGCATGAAGCGTCCCAAATTGATCCATTTTTCCGTTCTTTCCCTGCTTGGCACGATTGCTGTGCCGGCGCTGGCGCAACCTCCGGCGGCCACGCCGACATTGCCGGCCCCGCAGCCGCAGGTGATCCTGCCGCCGTCCATCGTGACGCCGCCGCCTCCGGTTCCGCTGCCCCAGCCGACCGCCGCGCAGGAGCGCTGGCTCAACGACTGGTTGAAGGGCGGCACGCAGCAGGGGCTGATGGCGCGCAGCAAGGCGACCGGCGACCTCAAGGGCGATGCCCTGATGTCCGCGGCACTGGACCGTGCGCGGGCGCTCAGCACCGGCCGCGTCGACACGGCGGACTTCCTGGAAATCTGGGCGCTGCGCCCTGCTCCCTTCGATCCGCGCCCCGGTCTGGCCAAGGCACTCGGCGAAGATCGGCTGCCGCAATGGGCGCTTAATCTGACGCCGCCCTATTCAGGCTATGACGGGCTGCGCAAGGGTCTCGCCAATTATGAGCGGATTCGCGACGCGGGCGGCTGGCCCACGCTGACCGCGCAATCCTCCCCCGACGTGGTGCGGGCGCGCATCGCCATCGAGGACAGGAGCGTCGCGCCCGGCGAAAAGCTGGTCGAGGTGTTGCAGCGGGCGCAGCGGCGCTACGGCCTCAACCCCACCGGCCTGCTCGACGCCCGGACGCTCAAGGAACTGAACGTGCCCGTCGACGATCGCATCGCCGCGATCATGGCGAATATGGAACGCTGGCGCTGGATGCCGCGCGAATTGCCGGTCAACCGCGTTCAGGTGAACATCGCCGCCGCCGTGCTGACGGTGTTCGAGGGCGATCAGCCCGTGACATCGATGCGCGCGGTGACGGGTTCGCCCGACAATGCGACGCCGATGCTGTCCTCCAGCATCCATTCGATCGTCGTCAATCCGCCGTGGAACGTCCCCGCCTCCATCGCCAAGCGCGAATTGTGGCCCAAGGGGCGCGCCACGCTGATCCGGCAGGGCTACAAGATCGTCGGGACGCCTGAAACCGGCGAGCGGATCGTGCAACCCGCCGGGCCGGGCAGCGCGCTTGGACGATTGAAGTTCGACTTCAACAATCCCTTTGCCGTCTATCTGCACGATACGCCGTCGCGGGCGAAATTCTCCAGCTATGACCGGCTGGCCAGCCATGGCTGCATCCGTCTGGAAAAGCCGGTGCCGCTGGCTGAACTGATGGTCGCGGGCGACCCCGATCTGGCCGGGCAGATCCAGTCGCTGATCGACACGGGCAAGACCCAGCGCGTGTCTCTGCCCAAGCAGGTGGCGGTCTATCTGCTCTACTGGACCGCTTTTGCCAGCAATAACGGCACGATGAGCTTCCGTTCCGACCCCTATGGCTGGGACAAGCTGCTCGCCGCCAAGATCGAGGCGTCCAGCCGCCGCGTCGACCCGACCGCCGCGCCTGCGGCCTCCATTGCATCCAAGGACTGATTTTTCATGCGCAAATTCGCCCTTATCGCCCTTGCCGGGACGCTCGCCCTCGCAGCCTGCGGCAAGAAGGAAGAGCAG
The DNA here is from genome assembly GCF_013375555.1 of Sphingobium sp. EM0848. Taxonomy (NCBI): domain Bacteria; kingdom Pseudomonadati; phylum Pseudomonadota; class Alphaproteobacteria; order Sphingomonadales; family Sphingobiaceae; genus Sphingobium; species Sphingobium sp. EM0848. The sequence goes on along the minus strand of NZ_JABXWB010000001.1, from coordinate 853,719 downwards.
GCGCCGACCAATAATCTGGTCGAGCCGCCGGTCGAAAATGTGATCGTCAACGAACCGGAAGCGGCCCCCGTGCCGGAGCCGAGCAACAACGCCGTCGCGCCCCAGCCCGCGCCGCCGCCCAGCATTTCGGAACAGCAGCAGATCGAGGATGACGCCGCCGCCACCGGCATGACATCCCGCCTTAGCCGGGATGAGGTGGGTCAATCGAGCAACTCGACTCAGTAAGGGCCTGCACCTCGTCCCGGAAACGGGACGACAGGTCGACTTTCCCGTCAAATGCCACATCAATGGGCTGGGCCTGATCGCCCTGCCCTTGGAGCAGTGGCGCGCATTTGCTATATTGGGTGCATGGATCGTCGTAGTTTTACCAAGCTCGCCTTGAGCGGACTGGCTTTTTCCTTTCTTGCCGACAGTGCGGGTCGGGCCGCTTCGCTGGGCGAAACGCTGCCCAAATTCCCTGTGCCGGCAACGCCGCGTCCGATTCCCACCGGGCCGCTGGCGGCGCAGCCCTATGCAAAATTGCTGGAGCGGGCCAAGGCCGCGCTAGACCAGCACGGGCATCTGTTCGAACTGCGCGACCGTGTTGCGCTGGCCGATTTCAACGCTCCCTCGCGTGAATTGCGCTTTCATGTGGTCGATCTGATCGGCGGGCAGGCCAGTTCCTATCTGGTGGCCCATGGCCGGGGGTCGGACCCGGAACATTCGGGATGGCTTCAGAGCTTCTCCAACGAACCCAATTCGCTGGCCAGTTGTTCGGGCGCGTTCAAGACGGGCGAAATCTATGAAGGGCAGCACGGCCGCGCCATCCGCCTGATGGGGCTGGACCCTCAGAACAATAATGCCGAAATCCGCGCCATCGTCGTGCATGGCGCGGATTATGTGAGCGAGGATCATATCGCGACCTGGGGCAAGATCGGGCGCAGCGAAGGCTGCTTCGCGCTCGCCCGCCATATGTTGCCGCAGTTCATCGGGCTGGTCGGACCCGGGCGGCTGCTTTACGCCGACAAGATCATCGGGGCCTGAGGGGCACGCCGCCTTTGAAAAGGCCGGCCGAGACAAGCGTCCCGGCCGACACCCAAATCACCCCGCCCTGGCGCTGGTCATCGCCTCGATAGAAGGCTTGTTCATCGCGTCGATCGACCCGTCGCTCAACATCGCCTTGCCCATGCTCAGCGCTTCGTTGGTCAGCGCCGGGTCGTTGGCGGTCTGGCTGGCGCCGATCAGCGCGGACAACAGGACGTTCCTGCTCACCGCATCCGTACCGTTTTCCGCCACCGATCTGCGCGCCAGCGTCAGCGCTTCCCTGTAGAGCGGATCGGCGCCGATCTTGTCCTGAGAGGCGAGTTTCTGATTGCCCATCTGGATCAATATGCCAGCGAAGATGTTCCGGCTGGCGGCATCGGTCGGCTTGGCCTCGACCAGCTTGCGCCAATGGGGCGCGGATTCGGTGTAGAGGGCGATCACCCTGTCCATCTTGCCCAGCGCGCCCTGTGCAGCCGCATCGGCATAAAGCGCATTGGCCAGGAAGTTCACATTCTCGATCTTGCCCGGATCGGCCGCCACTGCATCACGGATGGCGGGGAGCGCGGCGTTATATTTGGCGGCGGCGGTGCCGTTGTCGCCTGCCTGCTGGGCGGTCTGGCCGGCGGTGAAGTCCGTGACCGCCTGATTGAAGGCGGCGATCTGCTGCGAGGTCATCGGGCTGGCGGCGGGAGCAGCGGCCTGTTGGGCGACTGCCGGGGCGGCCAGCGCCAGAGAGGCGGAAACAGTCAACAGGGCAGCAATGAAGGAACGGGACAAGGTCAAGGTCTCCTTGGAGATTTCATCCAAAATAGGTGCAGGGCACCTCCCCGCGCCCTGCCCTGACAATTGACCAGAGATAGACCGCCGATCCCACCCGATCAGGCTCGGGTCATCCCGCAAAAAGCTCGCGCCATGGCAAATTCGTTTCGACGCTGCGCTGAACGGGCGGCCGCTTCGGCATCCTCGCCCCATTGCTCGACTTCCCACGCCTCATCGATTTCGGCTGCCGTCCAGATCAGCTCGGCGTCATGCCCACCCTCGACAATGGCGAGGCCGCAAACCAGCGAGCCGGAAAGCGTGACCAACGTGGACAGACCCGCAAGCGTGAACGGATCGAGCGCAGCCACCGCAGCGTCCAGCCGCTCCAGCGTCTCGACAGGCTGGGCGACAGGGATGATGCCCTGCGTCACGACAAAGGTCACATCATAGCGATGACGCGCCCAATCCAGCAGCGGGTCCCAGGCGGCCGCCTCACGGGCGATCAGTTCCCCCGGCCCTTCGGCGCGGTAGCAGAGCAGATCACTCTCGCCATAGCGGGCAATGCCGCTGGCGAAACTCTCGCGATTGGGCGCGATCTGGTCGATGGCGCCATTGGCAAGGCCGGTGAAGGGCATGGAGCGCGGATCGATCGTCTCGCCCTGCGCGCGCCATTCCTCGGCAATGGCCTCGGCCAGCATGGCATTGGGCAAGGCCAGCGGCGCGCGGGCGGGAGTGCGGACGGGCCGGCCATCGAGCCGGATCTCGAACCCGCCATCGGTGGGAACGACGCTGACATCCTTGTAGAAGCGTTTCATGATATTGGAGGCTTTCGGAACAATGCCAGCAACAGGCGGGGCACAATGACGAACTGGAACAGGCCCACGACCACGAAGATCGCCCCCATCGCCTTGGCCTTGCTGCCCTGAACCCAATGGAATCGCTGCATCAGCACGAGGAAACCGAACATCACCAGCAGCGCGCCGGACAGGCGGAACAGACCCAATGCGAAGAAGCGCTGGCGGGCGACCTTCTCAGGATCGACGGGCGGGATCGGTGGAATTTCGGTCATCGGGCGTGGATATGGCCGCGCAATTCTTCGCTGTCCATCGCCACGCTGTGCGCGCCCGCCGCGACCAGATCCTGCGGCGTGTGATAACCCCAGCCGACGCCCAGCGCGCGGGTGCCCGCCGCCAGAGCCATGTCGATGTCGAAGCTGGTGTCACCGATCATGACCGTGCTTTCCGGCGACGCGCCCGCCTCCGCCATGGCCGTCAGCAGCATTGAGGGATGCGGCTTGGACGGGTGACGATCCGCGGTCTGGAGCGTCACGAAATGCGCATGAATGCCATGATGGCTGAGGCAGAGATTAAGGCCCCGGTCGGACTTGCCGGTGGCGACGCCCAGCAGCCAGCCATCGGCATCCAGTTCGCGGATCAGATCGGCAATGCCCGGATAAAGTGGCTCCGACACGGCGTTTTCACGGCGCAATTGCCGGAAGGCGAGCTTGTACCCCTCCGCCAGATGATCGTGATAGGCCGCGTCCGCCTGCGGAAGCAGCCGCGCCATGGCGAGCGGCAGCGACAGGCCCACCACGGACAGGATCGTCGCACGATCGGGCGGGACCAGTTTTTCGCCCTCAAAGGCGCGGATCATGGCCGTGCAGATGCTATGCTGGCTGTCGACCAGCGTGCCGTCGCAATCGAACACGGCCAGACGGTTGCTCATTTCCTGCGCTGGCCTCCACCGCTCTTTGCGCCGCCGGTCGAACCGCGTGCGCGGCGTTCGCCCTTGCGGCCCTTGCGAATCTGCTTGGCATGGGCGCGGGCAGCCTTTTTCTCATCCTCGCGGGTCGGTTTGCGCGCAACCTCCTCATCCAGCGGCAGATCACCAGCATGGATGTCGAAGCCCAGCGAGACAAGACTGGCCGCGAAATGATCGGGAAGCTCCGCGCGTACATCGACGCGATCGCCATCGGGATGATCCACCCGGATGCGGCGGGCATGGAGGTGCATCTTGCGGCTGATCGTGCCGCTCAAAAAGGCTTCCTTGCCGCCATATTTGCCGTCGCCCACGATAGGGTGGCCGATCGCCGCCATATGAACGCGAAGCTGGTGGGTCCGCCCGGTATAGGGTTGCAGCTCGACCCAGGCGGCACGGTTGCCCGCACGCTCGATCACACGATAACGCGAACGGGCGGGCAGCCCCTCCTCCTCATCCACATGCATTTTCTCGCCGCCGGTGCCGGGCTGCTTGGCGATCGGCAGTTCGATCATGCCGTCCTCGATGGAGGGGACGCCCATGACGATGGCCCAATAGACCTTGCGCGCCGTGCGGCTGGAAAAAGCCTTGGCGAAAAAGGCGGCCGAACGCGCCGTGCGCGCGATCAGCAACGCGCCGGACGTGTCCTTGTCGAGCCGGTGGACCAGCTTGGGACGCTGGTCCAGTTCGAACTCCAGCGCATCCAGCAGCCCGTCGACATGATCGTCGGTCTTGGTCCCGCCCTGCGTGGCGAGGCCCGGCGGCTTGTTGATGACGATGGCCTGCGCGTCGCGATGAATGACCAGACTCTGCGCGAAAGCGACCTGATCGTCGGTCAGTTCCGGGCGGACACGCTTGGGCCTGGCTCTCTCAGCGGCCTTGGGCTCGGCGGGAGGAACCCGGATGGCCTGACCTTCCGCAACGCGGTCGCCAGGCGCCGCGCGCGCTCCATCGACGCGAAGCTGGCCGGTGCGCGCCCAGCGCGACACGGTGTTGAAGCCGATATCGGGCAGATGCCGCTGGAACCAGCGGTCGAGCCGGATTCCGTCATCATCCGCGCCCACGCGAAACTGGCGCACGTCCAGCGAGACGCCCTTGGCCGGGGACGCCTTGGCAGGCGCGGCTTTGGCCGCTGCCTTGGGCGCAGGTTTGGGGGCATCGGGCTTGCGGGCGCGGGCCGCCTTCACTGCGCCGCGAGCGCGGCCTTGCGGAGCAGCGCCGGGCTTGCGGGGGCCGCCCCGCGACGGGCCGGAGGATTTCCCCTTCATGCTACGCTCCTCATAATGGCAAGGCCGCCGGCCAGCGCGCCGACTGCGCCGATGACGGAAAAGGCGGCATAGGCCAGCGCCATGCCCAACTGCCCGCGCTCGATCATCAGCACCGTCTCAAGGCTGAAGGAGGAGAAGGTGGTGAAGCCGCCCAACACGCCCACGGCCAGCAGCAGACGGATCGGTTCGCCCGGCCCGGTATTGAAGCGCGCAAGGAAGCCCGCCAGCAGGCCCATGGCAAAGCCGCCGACGATATTGGCCGCATAGGTGCCCCAGGGCCACAGGGCGCCGGGAAGCAACTGGCCTGCGAGACGCCCGAGCAGATAGCGCAGCGCCGATCCAACGGCGCCGCCTGCCATGACGAGGAAGATATTGATCATGCCGCCCGCCCTAGAGCATTTTTGGCGGCATTGGGAAGCGATCATTGGAAAGGATGCAGCATCCTATCGCCCATTGTCCGCGATCACGTCCACGCTGGTCCTGCCGCCCGGTGCGTCGGAGAAGAGCAGCAGGAAAGCGCTGCCGTCATCCTTGCGCGTGCCGCCCAGCACATGATCGGCGCCCACGACCTTATGTTCGGCATCGAAGCCGGCGCGGCGGGCCTGCGTATAATAGAAATCCATCACGCTCTGGCGCGGCACCGGCGTCACGAAGGTCGCCGCGCGCAAGGTGCAGCCATTTTTCTCCGCACCCGCCGCCTCCGTCAGCTGCGCGCCCGGATAGAGGGTGAAGGGTTCCGGCAGGCGGCTCGCCCATTGCGCACCATAATCCAGTTGCTTGCGGCAAAACGCATTGCCGCCGGGCTTTTGCTGTTCGCTGGCGACAGTGGCCAGGCGGTCAGCCGGTTCCGGCGTTTCGCTTTGGGTCGCGGCGGGCGTGGCGAGCAGCTTGCCCCCGGCGAGCTTGACCGATTGCGCCAGCGCCTTGGCCGCATCGCCCTTCAGCGCAGGCAGCTTCGCCTCCGGCTCACCGGCCATTGCTCCTTCCGCCACATTGCCGGTCAGCGCATTGTCCAGCGCGTTCAGATCGGCCTCCTTCTTCCCCTTGCCGCAACCCGTCAGCGACAGGGCCAAGACAAGCGCGAGGGCACCGAAAGATCGAACAGACGCCATGGCTTCACTCCTTCGTAAACAAGGGATGAAGAGCAGAGGTTAATTTTTCGTTAGGGATTTTGGTGAATCATCGGCTTTTTGCGCGGTCGGGCCATTTTGCGCCAACTGGCATCTCCGCCCGGCTTGCCGCGACGCTGTGGAAACGCCATCTGTGCGGCCATGTTCAACATCCTGTCAGCCCTGATCGGACTTGTCACGCTGATCTGCATGATCCCGGCGGTGTTTCCGTTGCTGGGCGCGCTGAACTGGCTGCTGGTGCCGATGGCGCTTTTCGGCGCCTTTGTCGGCCTGTTCTCCTCCAGCAATGGCGGGCGCAATTTCTGCCTGACCGTCGCGGGGTTCGGAGCGCTGCGGCTGTTTCTGGGCGGAGGCATATTCTGACCGAAGAAGCCGCCCGGACGCGCGCAGGCCTGCTGGCTGCCCTTGGCGCCTATGGCGCATGGGGGCTGTTGCCGATCTTTTTCCGGCTGCTCCACCATGTCGCGCCGGTCGAGATCGTCGCGCAGCGCGTCCTTTGGTCATTGATCCTGATATTGAGCGTGCTGGGTGCCAGGCGGAACCTGCCCGCGCTGCTGGCCGTGCTGCGCAATCCGCGCCTGATGCTGCCGCTTGGCGCATCGGCCATGCTGATCGGGGCGAACTGGCTGACCTATGTCTGGGCCGTGAACAGCGGGCATGTGATCGCATCGAGCCTCGGCTATTTCCTCAATCCCCTGGTCAGTGTCGGCCTGGGCGTGGTCGTCCTCAAGGAAAAGCTGCGGCGCGGGCAGATCGCGGCCATTGTCATCGCGGCAACGGGCGTAGCGATCATGGCGGCGTCGGCGCTCACCACCTTGTGGATCAGCGTGGCTCTGGCCCTGACCTTCGCGCTTTACGGGTTGGTACGGAAACTGACCCCGGTGTTGCCGATGCTGGGGCTGGGTGCGGAAACGATGCTGCTGGCGCCGTTGGCGCTCGCCTATCTGCTCTGGCTGTCGGGCCATGGCGGCTCGGCGCTCGGCAGCGACGGCCGGACGACGGCGCTGCTGATCATCAGCGGCGCGGTCACGACCGTGCCGCTGGTCCTGTTCGCCATGGCTGCCCAGCGGCTCCCGATGGCGATGCTGGGGCTGATGCAATATATCGCGCCCACGCTCCAGTTTCTGAGCGGCGTCCTGCTGTTCGGAGAGAAACTGTCCCGAGGGCAGATGATGAGCTTTGCGCTGATCTGGCTTGGTCTGATCCTGTTTGCGACGGACAGCCTCACCGCCGCCCGCCGCAACCGGATGGCCACCGTTTAGGCGAATTCGGTCGCTTCGAAGCGTACGGGTTCACCGACCGCTTCATTGGCAAGCGTATCTTCCCACATCACGCGATGGCCGCGAATGATGGTGCCGACCGCCTTGCCGGTAAGGTCCATCCCCTCGAACGGCGACCAGTTGCAGCGCGAGGCGAGCCAGTCGCTGCCGACGGTCCAGCGCTTCTTGAGATCGACGATGGTGAAGTCGGCGTCATAACCAAGCGCGATACGCCCCTTGCCCACCAGCCCGAACACACGCTGCGGACCCGAAGAAGTCAGCTCGATGAAGCGGCGCAGCGACAGGCGCCCCTCCGCCACATGGTTGAGCAGCAGCGGCACCAGCGTCTGGACACCGGGCATGCCGCTGGGCGACGCGGGATAGGCTTTCGCCTTTTCCTCGATCGTGTGGGGCGCATGGTCGCTGCCCAACACATCGGGCACGCCCTGGTTGAGCCAGTGCCACAGCCCGTCGCGATGCGCCTGCGAGCGGATCGGCGGATTCATCTGGGCATAGGTGCCAAGGCGCGGATAGGCATCCTCCGCCGCGAGGGTCAGATGCTGCGGCGTCACTTCGCAGGTCGCGATGTCCTTGTGCTGCGCGATATATTCCAGTTCGGCAGGCGTGGTGACATGCAGGATGTGGATGCGACGGCGCGCCTTTCGGGCCAGGTCGATGATGCGCTTCGTCGCGATCATCGCACTTTCATCGTCACGCCAGACGGGATGGGAGGATGGATCGCCTTCTACCCGCAAGTCCTTGCGGGCGTTCATCCGCGCTTCGTCCTCCGCGTGGATGGCGACGCGGCGCGTGCCGCTGGCCAGCACCCGCGAAAGCGCTGCATCATCGTCCACCAGCAGGCTTCCAGTGGACGCACCCATGAAGATCTTGACGCCCGAAGTACCGGGAATGCGCTCCAGTTCCTTAAGCTGCTCGGCATTGTCGGCCGTGGCGCCGACATAGAAGGCATGATCGCACCACATGCGATGATGGGCGCGATTGAGCTTGTCGTGGACGCGTTCGGCCGTGTCGGTATTGGGGTTGGTGTTCGGCATTTCGAACACCGCCGTCACACCGCCCAGCACCGCCGCGCGGCTGCCCGATTCGAGGTCTTCCTTATGCTCCAGCCCCGGTTCGCGGAAATGGACCTGACTGTCCATACAGCCCGGCAACACGTCGAGTCCGGTGCAATCGATCGTCTCGCCCGCATCGCCTCCCCCGTTCCCCAGGCTCGTGCCGATGGCGACGATCCGGCCGCCCCGCACGCCCACGTCCACGCTTTCCGCGCCGCCGGGGGTGTGGACGGTGCCGTTCTTCAGGATAAGGTCGAAAGTTTGGGACATGACACAGCTCACCGCTTGGATATGGTTGGCGAGTGTCCTACCTAAAGCCGATGACTGGCACCACCCTAAGCGACCGCGCGATCCTCAGAATTTCCGGTGAAGAAGCAAAAGCCTTTCTGCAGGGCCTGCTGACCCGCGACGTGCCGACGCTGAAACCGGATGAGCCGCGCTGGACCGGGCTGCTGACACCGCAGGGCAAGGCCCTGTTCGACTTCATCCTTTGGGCCGATGGCGCGGATGTGCTGATCGATTGCGAAGCGGCACAGGCCGATGCGCTGGCGAAGCGGCTGACGCTTTACCGGCTGCGGCGAAAGGTCGTGATTGCCAGGGAGGAAGGGCTGGCCGTGCATTGGGCGCCGGAGGCGGAGGACAAGTCCCGCGATCCGCGCCTCAATGCCCTGGGCCATCGCTGGATCGCACCGGCTGATGGCGGCGATGCGTCGGCGGCTTTCCGCGCGCACCGGCTGGCGCTGGGCGTGTTCGAGGGCGTCGGGGAACTGGGGCAGGATCAGATATTGTGGCTGGAAACCAATGCCGAGGAATTGCACGGCGTCGATTATGACAAGGGCTGCTATGTCGGGCAGGAGAATACAGCCCGCATGCATTATCGCAACAAGGTGAACCGGCGGCTGGTCGCAGTGCCGTTGGCGCAGGCCGATGAGAAGCGCCAGAAGGCCCTGCTGCCCGATCTTGACCTCTCCATCGAGCTGCGCCGGGTAGAGGATCTCGACCCCGCCGCCCTGCCCGGCTGGCTCGCCAGCGCGATGGCGGAGCAGGCAGCCGAATGAGGCACCTGTCCGTCGCACTGCTGGGCGCGTTGTTGCTGGCCACTCCGGCGCTGGCCGAGACGCATTGGAAACTGGTCAAAACCTGGCCCCACGATCCGGGCGCCTTTACCGAGGGCCTCTTCTTCCACGACGGCGCGCTCTATGAGAGCACCGGCCTTGAAGGGCAGTCGGACATCCGCAAGGTCGACCTCAAGACCGGCAAGACGCTGAAGCGCCGCATCATCCCCCGTCCCTATTTCGGTGAAGGCATCGTCAACTGGAAGGACCGGCTGATCAGCCTCACCTGGCGGCACCGGCAGGGTTTCGTCTGGAAACTCAATGACTTTTCGCCCATTTCCGATTTTCGTTATGAAGGGGAAGGCTGGGGGCTGACGCAGGACGGCCGCAGCATCATCATGAGCGACGGTTCCCCGCAACTACGCTTCCTCGATCCCGAAAAACTGACCGAGGAACGGCGCATCACCGTAACCTGGAATGGCCGCCCGGTCGAACGGCTGAATGAACTGGAATATGTGAAGGGCGAGATCTGGGCCAATATCTGGTACGACAGCCATATCGTCCGGATCGATCCGCGCACCGGCGCCGTCATCGACTGGCTCGACATCACCCCCCTCATCAAGGACAGCGGCGCCAGGGAAAGCGACGCAGTGGCCAATGGCATCGCCTATGACGCCAAGGGCGACCGCCTGTTCGTGACCGGCAAGAACTGGGCGAAGCTGTTCGAGATCAGGATGGAGAAATAACGCTCCGCTTCAGCCCTGCGCCCCAAGCCTTTTTCGCGCTCTCCAAACAGCGGCGCGCAGCGACGTTCACACCGCTGCACAGACGTTATGAATTGACGGAACAGAGCGACCCGAACGGCGTTCATGGCGGCATGGAGCAGCGCACTCTCATCGAACGGCTGGCCCGCCATCTGGCCGCCCGCGATCCCGATCGCTGGGAAGAGCATGTCGAGGATGCCGCAAGCCTGATCGCCCTGCTGAAAAGCCCCGATGAGGCCATGAGCAAGGCGGGCGACGGACGCATATGGGAAGCGATGATCGACGCGGCGCTGCGTGAACGATGGGCCGTCGGGGCGCCATCCCAGGCAAGCGAACCGCTCGCCGGAACCGACGAGGAAGGCGAAATCGCCCTGTCGCCCGATGGCGTCAGCGGCAATCGCGCCGATTGGGTGCATCTGCATGATCCAGAGGAGAAGCCGAAATGAAAGGGTTGTTGAAACTCGCCTTCCTGACCGGGCTTGGCGCGGCGGCATGGAAGGGCTGGAAGGAATGGCAGGCCAGGCGTGAGGGAGAGGTCTGGGCGCCCAGTTTCTCCTCTGGCCAAGTGCGCGACGCCGGGCCAGCAGAGCAGCATATCGACGCCCGCGACTGGGACATGGTGGATGAACAGCTTGACGAGAGCTTCCCCGCCAGCGACCCGCCGGGCAATTATCGCGGCCTTCATTAAGCCGCCTTGCCGCAACGATTGAGGAGCATTGCCCGTCCCCTGCCCCGTCTCTATGAGACGGCTTCCGGTCGTGCGCCGGTATCAACAGGGGAATAAGTTCAATGCCTTCGGGTCTGATCGCGCTGCTCGATGACGTAGCGGGGATTGCCAAGCTTGCCGCCAGTTCGCTGGACGATGTCGCCGCCGCCGCGGGCAAGGCGGGATCGAAAGCCGCCGGCGTGGTGATCGACGATACCGCCGTCACGCCGCGCTACGTCATGGGCCTGACGCCCGAACGCGAACTGCCGATCATCTGGAAGATCGCCAAGGGGTCGCTGCGCAACAAATTACTGTTCCTGTTGCCCGCCGCGCTGGTGCTGAGCGCCTTTGCGCCCTGGCTGCTGCCGCCGCTGCTGATGCTGGGCGGCGCCTTTCTCTGCTTCGAGGCGGTCGAGAAACTGCTGGAGGCGGTTCAGGGCGGGCATGATGTGGCGGAAGACGCGCTGACCACGCACAGCTCGCGAGAGCTGGAGGATCAGAAGGTGTCCGGCGCGATCCGCACCGATTTCATCCTCTCGGGGGAGATCATGGCGATCGCGCTCGGCACGGTGGCCAGCGAACCGATCTGGGAACAGGCGATCATTCTGGTGGTCGTCGCCATCCTCATCACGGCGGGCGTCTATGGCGTGGTCGGCTTCATCGTGAAGATGGACGATATCGGCCTGCACCTTGCCGAGCGCCGTTCGGCAGGCGCGCAAGCCCTTGGGCGCGCCATGGTGAAGGCGATGCCGGTGCTGATGTCGATATTGGGCGCGGTCGGCACGGCGGCGATGCTGTGGGTCGGCGGCGGGCTGATCGTCCACGGCCTGCATGAGTTTCATTGGGACGCGATTCCCGGCGCGATCCATCATGTCGCTGAACTGGCCGCCCATGCCGTTCCCGCCATAGCGTCCTTTGTCGATTGGCTGGTGAATGCCATTGGCGGGGGTCTGGTGGGGCTGGTCGTCGGCGGCGTCATCGTGGCGGCGCTGCATCTGTTCAAGAAGCACTGAAAGCATCGCCCCGCCCCCTCGCGATCAAGGCAAACGCAGGAAATAGAACGCCTTTCGTCCCGAAAACAGGCCAGTTGCGCCACGAAGCGATGGTGCGGCGCACAAAGCAATTGAACCGGCGCGTCAAATCGGTCATGAAAAACGGGTTATGACCCCTCCAACCACCTTCTTCGAAGCAATCGCGCTCCAGAAATGCCTGATGGCGACCTATAACAAGATGGTCGTGAAACTGGCGCCGCATATCCTCTACACCCGCCATGATGAAATGTTCATCGACGCGGTGACGATCGAACGCGACGGACGCCCACCGCGTGAGTTGAAGCTCGGCACGTTCAAGCTGGCGGGTCTCAACGACGTCAGCCTGATCGATGAACAGTTCGAGGCGATGCACGGCCTCTACGACCAGAGCGACTCCAAATATAAGGGCGTGACCCTGTTCGCCATCGAGCCGGAGAGCGCTGCGGCCTAAGAGCAAGGCTGAACGGTTAGGGAACGGCAAAGGGCGGCCTGATAGGCCGCCCTTTGCATTTGAGGATGAGTTGGCGGCAGGTTTCGACCAGAAAAAGACGATAGCGATGCACATCGATGCTCCCTAAACCTGCCGTTCCTGCGGGTGATTGGAGGGAGGTGAGAATGGCGGACGAAGGACGGTGGACTGGACTTTGCGGCGGTTATCGCACGCCCTACGATCCGCGCAATGCGATTGGCAAACTGCTCGACGGTGATGCTAAGGTTGCTTGGGATGAGCTTTGGCAGGAATTGTATCATCAAGGAGATGTGGGGGAGGCGTCTTACGCTGCTGTGCCATTGCTAGAGCGGTGAGCGATTAGTTGGACGCATATCCGGCGGCCTTGAAATATTCCCAACATTCTTCGGCAGAATAGAGGTCGCAGATATGTCCGAGAGCCTTCCATAGCTCATCGATGGTCCGCGCCCCGATCCGTCGCAGGTGCGATTTCAATTTAGCGAAGGCCATTTCTATTGGGTTCAAATCGGGTGAATAAGCGGGGAGGAAAAGGATCCACGCACCTCGCTCTTTAAGGCAGGCTTTGACCTTTTCGCTTTTGTGGCTCGACAGATTGTCGGCGATCACAACATCGCCGGGGCTGAGCGTTGGCGCCAACTGGGTTTCGATATAGGTTTCGAACAGGCGCCGGTTCATCGGTTGGTCGATCACCCACGGGGCAACCAAGCAATCGCAGCGCAGCCCCGCGATGAAGGTTTGCGTTTTCCAATGACCGAACGGAGCGCGGGCCTTGAGACGCTCTCCTTTTGGCGCCCGGCCACGAAGCTTGGTCATCTTCGTGGTGGTCGCCGTCTCATCCAGAAAGACGAGGTGATGAGGCTTTGCGCGCATCTGCGGCTGCCGGTCGAGGCGCCATCGCAGTCGCGCATGAGCGACATCATCGCGTCCGCACTCGCTGGCCAGCAGCGTTTTTTTTTACCCGATAGCCAGCCTGGATCAGCACCCGCGAGAGGGATGCCGGATGGGCAACTACGCCCGTCTCCGCTGCAAGCTTGTTGGACAGCTCCGACATGCCGATGTCTGGTTCCCTATCCACCCAGCCCGTCAACCGGGCCATATACGGCGCCAACTTACCAGCGCCGCGTGGCCGCCCTATTCGTGAAGAAGCAGCCGAACCTGTTCGTTCCACTCGCTGCAACAACTTCACTGCGCAACTCGCGCTCACACCGAAATGGCGGGCCGCCGCCCGGCGCGAGTGTCCCGCCCTTACGTGCGCCGATATCCGTTCCCGCAAATCAGCCGAATATGCTCTGCCCATGGTTCACCTCCACAGGCACATGAATCACAAATCCGCGCAAAAAGGAATCGTCCGCGATTCCTACTTTGCGCTCACTGCTCTAGCGGACATGCATGAAGCGAGAGCCGTTTCCGACTGGAATACTTACGCCTTGGCAGCGACTATTGAAGAGGCGCGTCACAACCCAAACAATCCCGGTTTACCAGATTGGCTGGTAGATGATTACGCCGCCGCTTGGCAGAAGCTGCAAAGACTCGCAATGGATGAGCTACCGGGATCGGCAGCGCCCGAATTGACAGACAGCATCATTGCCGTCCTGGCCTTTGGGAAAGGTCGCATCAGCCTCGGTCAGATGGCGATGCTTGCCGATGACGAGCGCCAGGAGATGTTGGAAAATAGCGGTTGGGGCTGATCGACCAGTTATTGTCGTTCACGATTTTCAGATCATCTGCCAATTGCAGACGTGGGTCACTTCCGCATAGGGAACTGACATGGCCCTTAAAGAAGCAATCATTGCTGCAATCATCGGCGCACCGATCTATGATTGGGTGATGGTGAACGGCGCAGCGCAGAAGATGACGAGCTTCGATTATAGATATTGGCCGTTAGCGAAGGTCAGATTGGCGGGCGTTGCGTTGTTGTCTGTCGGTGCCTTCATCACCTTTTTCATCACCGACCCTCCAGAAGATCGGCTGTGGCCCATGCTGCCAGTGTTTATGGCAATGGCTCTTCATGGCTGGGTCGCAATTGCGGATATTTTTCGACAAAGACGGTTCTGATCTGGGCTACCTCAATGTCCGCTCACCACCCCACCGAGTGCCAATACCAGACATTCCGCTCTCCACCCAGCATCGTCGCTCCCGGCGCACGAGTCGCTTTGAGCCGCCAATAACCCGCTGGTCCGGTTCGGGATTGAAAAACTGCCCAGCGGCACGCGACGATCGTGCCCCGCCGAGTGGTGTAGGTTCTGAGGGTAGCGAAACTGACCGGACGCGCGCTCATCGATAAAGCGCTGTAGCGGCCGGTCAGTTTTGCGGGTGGCCATCGGCGAACTTCGGATAAGCTTGGGTTGCGAAACTCAACTTACGGAGACACCGATGACCAAGGACATGATGGACGTGCAGTCGTTGATTGGGAAGAGCGCCGATGGCAATTTCCTGCGTGAGATGATTGGTTTTGCGGCGCAGCGGCTGATGGAGATGGAGGTTGGCGGCCTGACGGGCGCGGCGTACGGGGAGAAGGCTCCTGAACGTCTCGCCCAGCGCAACGGCTATCGCGAGCGGGACTGGGAGACGCGGGCCGGCACGGTGGAGCTGCGGATTCCCAAGCTGCGTAAGGGAACCTACTTCCCCGGGTTTCTGGAGCCGCGCCGGATGGCGGAGAAGGCACTGACCGCTGTCATCCAGGAGGCGTACATTCAGGGCGTCTCGACGCGGTCAGTCGACGATCTGGTCAAAGCGATGGGCATGAGCGGGATCTCAAAAAGCCAGGTGAGCCGCCTGTGCGAAGAAGAAATCGACGTACGCGTGAAAGCTTTCCTCGAGCGGCCGATCGAGGGCGACTGGCCGTACGTGTGGCTCGATGCGACGTACATCAAGGTTCGCCGGGAAGGCCGGATCGTATCGGTTGCCGTGATCATCGCAGTCGGCGTGAACAGTGACGGCCGCCGCGAAGTGCTCGGCATGACGATCGGTCATTCCGAGGCGGAGGTTTTCTGGACCGAGTTCCTGCGCAGCCTGGCGCGCCGCGGCTTGCGGGGCGTGAAGCTTGTGATCTCCGATGCCCATGAGGGTATCAAGGCTTCTGTCGCCAAGGTGTTGAGCGCCACTTGGCAGCGGTGCCGTGTGCACTTCATGCGCAACGCCTTGGCGCACGCCGGAAAGAGCGGCCGCCGCGTCGTCTCAGCGTTCATCGCAACCGCCTTCGCCCAGGACACACCCGAAACGGCAAAAACCCAGTGGCGTGCGGTCGCAGACCAGTTGCGCTCTTCCGTCCCGAAGCTGTCCGCCTTGATGGACAGTGCCGAGGAGGACGTCCTGGCGTATATGACCTTCCCGGCTCAGCATCGCACCAAGCTTCACAGCAACAACCCCATCGAGCGCCTCAATGGCGAGATCAAGCGCCGCACCGAGGTAGTCGGGATCTTCCCCAACGAAGAAGCCATTACCCGACTCGTCGGCGCTATCTTGCTGGAACAGAACGATGAATGGTCGGTCCAGCGGTCCCGCTATATGACGCTTGAGAGCGTCGCGGGATTGAGCGATAATAGCCTCATCACGTTGCCCAACATGGCAGCGTGATCAACCCGGCCTAGCCGGAGATCGACGTGGCTACGCCCGCGATCCTACACCACGCAATGGGACACGATCCACGCGACCACTTTTTGCCGTTTGTGGAGCACAATTCTACCACCGATTGCAGACGCTGCGTGCCTGTGCAAAATGGTTGGATGAGCTGGCTGAAAAAAGACGATGACCCGCAAACGCTTCAAGCGGCCCACTGGTCTGTTCAGCCGACCTGGGTAAAGCTCTTCACGATCTGCATCGGTTTGCCTGCTTGGGCATTTTTGATGATCGGTATCTTCGCTACTAACTTTGATGATGTTGCCATGAAAGTCGCTACTGGATTTTTTACCGCCACCGCATTGATACAGATTGTGTTCGTGTTTCAAGGTTACTGGAACATGGATATTTAGGTTTGCTTTTCATCACAAAGTTCCCGGAAGCCGACCATCTCGAAACCACCCGGCATCGTCGTTCCCTAGCCAACGAATTGCTTCGCGCCGCCGATCAGCCGCTGGTCCAGTCCCCGGCGGGCAAGCTGCCCGGAAACAGTCGACCATTTGTTGCTGTTCATGGTGAGCGCTAGACTTCCCGATAGCGGACCAACGCAAGCCACGTTAAATCCCATATATGGACCAAGCTCAGCTAGAAGTATGTCACCGGTATGGCACGAAATTTATGCCATCCGAGGAGACATATAAGCTGGGCATATCCGCGAGTGCCCTGCGCGGAGAATTGCCGCTCAATGGCCTGCGTCACCCACCAGAGAGCGGGACAACAGGTTGGTTCATCTGGTCAGGCGAATGGTCTGATGATCCCGACTTTTTCCAACCCTTGCATCTATATCACATGCCAGAACTCTGCCCTGCTGCTTTACCATTTTTGGCTTTGCCACCCGGATGGAGGTTCTTGGTTGCACCGGGGTATGAAGATGTCTGGTCCGATAATACTCTATTTAACACATGAACCCGACATTCCACTTCCCACCCCAAACCGCCACCCAACCCACAACCTACTTCTTCAACCGATATCCCGTCCGGAACATCCAGCCGATAATCCCCAGGCATAGCGTCAACATCCCGGCGATGAACAGCAGGCTGAACTCGATTCCCACGTCGCCGCGCCCGAAGAAGGTCCAGCGAAAGCCCGAGATCAGATAGACGATCGGATTGAACAAAGTGATCGTCCGCCATGGTTCAGCCAGCATGTGGATCGAATAAAAGGCCCCGCCCAGAAAGGTCATCGGCATGATGATGAGCAGCGGGATCACCTGCAACTGCTCAAAGCTCTGTGCCCAGATGCCGAGGATGAAGCCGAAGAGGCAAAAGCTGACCGCGATCAGGATCATGAAAGCCGCCATCGCCAGCGGATGGGCGACGGGCAGGTCCACGAACAGATGGGCGGTCAGGAAGATGATCGAGCCGACGATCAGCGATTTGGTCGCGGCCGCGCCGACATAGGCGATGATCGTTTCCACCGCCGAAACGGGCGCGGACAGCAGTTCGTAGATGGTGCCGGTGAATTTGGGCATGTAGATGCCGAAACTGGCGTTGAAGATGCTCTCCGTGAACATCGACATCATGATGAGGCCCGGCACGATGAAGGCGGCATAGGGAATGCCGTCGATTTGCGTCATGCGCGATCCGATGGCCCCGCCGAACACCACGAAATAAAGCGAGGTGGTGATCACCGGCACCAGCAATCCGGTCAGCCAGGTACGGCGGAAACGATGCAGCTCGAACTTGTAGATCGACCAGATCGCGCGATAGTTGAAGCCGCTCATGCCGCCTTCTCCTGATGGACCAGACTGACGAAAATATCCTCCAGGCTGCTCTGCTGCGTGTTGAGGTCCTTGTATCCGATGCCAAGGTCGCCCAGTTTGCGCAGCAGCGTGGATACGCCGGTGCGTTCCGCCTTGGTGTCGAACACATATTCGATCTCATGGCCGTCATTCTTCAGCGCCACATGCCATTCACCAAGCTCCGGTGGCACGGCAGCAAGCGGATCGCCGAGCGTCACGGTCAGCGTCTTCTTGCCCAGCTTCTTCATGAGCGTGGTCTTTTCCTCGACCAGCACCAGTTCGCCCTTGTTGATGACGCCCACCCGGTCGGCCATTTCCTCGGCCTCCTCGATATAATGGGTGGTGAGGATGATGGTGACGCCGGTCAGACGCAGTTCGCCGATCAGCTTCCACATGTCGCGGCGCAGTTCCACGTCGACGCCCGCCGTGGGTTCGTCGAGGAACAGGACGCGCGGCTCATGCGACAGCGCCTTGGCGATCATCACGCGGCGCTTCATGCCCCCGGACAGTTCCAATATCTTGTTGTTGCGCTTGTCCCAGAGCGACAGGTCGCGCAGCACCTTCTCGATATAGGCGTCGTTGCGCGGCTTGCCGAACAGGCCGCGGGAAAAGGTGACGGTGTCGATCACCCGCTCGAACTGGTCGGTCGACAGTTCCTGCGGCACAAGTCCGATGGCGGAGCGCGACCCCCGGTAGCCGGTGATGATGTCATGCCCCGCGACCGTCACCCTGCCCCCGCTAGGGCGGACATTGCCGCAGACGATGGAGATCATCGTCGTCTTGCCGGCGCCGTTCGGCCCCAGCAGAGCGAAAATCTCCCCCTCCTCTATTTCCAGATCGACGCCTTTAAGCGCCTGAAAACCCGAAGCATAGCTTTTGGTCAGGCCGGTAATGCTCATGATGGACGCCATGCGCGGCTGTGCCCCCTTTGACTGAGCGGCAAAGATAGGATGCCGCCGCCGGGACGCAACCGCGCGGCTATTCGCCCTTGCGGAAAAAGCGGAAAACGGTTGCGGGCGGGAAATTGCGGACCGTCTGACCGATACGCACCACATCCAGGTCCAGCGCGTCGAGAATGTCCCGGCTGACGGGCGGGCGCAGGGAATAGGTGAACTGGATGAAGCCCCCACCCGGCTGAAGCATCCGGAAGCTTTCCGACAGGATCTCCGCATGCATCTGCCGGTCCATCGCCAACAACGGCAGGCCGCTGATCACCGCCTGATAATCGCCCGGCGCACCGGCCGCGGAAGCGGAAACGGTCTGGGCCGGCGTTTCCAGCACCGACACCTGCGGAAAATGGCGGCGTAGCCCGCGCGCGAAAGCGGGATTGATCTCCACCACCTCCAGATGTTCAGGCGGCAGGCCTGTGCCCAGAATCGCACGGGTAAAGACTCCGGTGCCACCGCCGAGTTCCATCACCCGGCCGCCCTCTGGATCGATCCGTTCGACCATCAGCCGCGCGAGATAGCGGCTGCTGGGCACGACCGAGGCGGTCTGGCGCGGCTTTTTCACCCAGGCGGCCAGGAAATCCAGATATTCGCTCGCCCGGGCGCGGAACTCATTGTTCGGCAAGGTGATCGCGCGGCTGCGCTTTGACTTGTGCATGAGCGAAGTGCGACCATTTCGTGACATGACGACTCCCTTAGCGGGCAGGAAGAGCGACGTCGATTGGCTTTACGCTTTCAAGGTTTCGATACGTTCCTGCAACCATGAAGCGACGGCCCCGATCCGGGGCAGTTTTTTCAGATCACCATGCGTCACCAGCCAGAAACTGCGCGTGATCTCCACCTTTTCGGCCATCACCGGCATCAGGGCAGAATCGCGCCCGGCAATGAAATCCGGCAACACGCCGATCCCCGCCCCTTCCGTGATGATCCGGTGCTGCATATTGATGCTGGTGGCGCGCAGATCGGCCTCCAGCCCCGCTTCCACCTCGTCCAGATAGTCGAGTTCAGGCGAGAAGATGAATTCCGGCACATAACCGACCAGCACATGATCGCTCAGCTCTTCACTGCTTTTCGGGGTGCCCGCCCGCGCCAGATAGTCGGGCGACGCGTAGAGATGCAGCCGGTAATCCCCCATCCGCCGCACCGACAGCCGCCCCCGCTGCGGCCGCGCGAGCATGACCGCCATGTCCGCCTCACGCTTCGAGGGGTTGAGGAAGCCCGAGGCGGTGATGAGGTCCAGCCGGATGCCGGGGTGACGGCGGCTGAAATCGGCCAGGCCCGGCGCCAGCACCCATGTCCCGAAGCCCTCGGCCACCGAGAGCCGCACCTGTCCGCTCAGATGATGCTCCTGGCCGGTCGCATCCTCCATCGCCGCGAGGGCCGCGCTTTCGATGCTCTCCGCATGGCGCAGCAGCGCTTGACCGCGAATGGTCAGCGTCCGCTCCCCGGCCCCGACTTCGAACAGTTCGGGACCAAGACTCTGCTCCAGCCGGGCAAGCCGTCGCGCGATCGTCGTCGCATCGATGCCCAGGGCGCGCGCCGCCGGCGCGATCTTGCGCGTGCGCGCCACCGCCAGAAACACCCTCAGATCATCCCAATCGAACATCCGCCGCCCACGCCCATCTGCAAAATTGCGGCCATGCTATGCAGAACTACGTTGTTGCGTGCAATTCCGCATCTTATCTAGGGAAGATATCGCACCGATATCAGGGAGAGCATGTGAGCCAGTTCGATCTCACCGAGGACCAGTTGGCCATTGCGGAGATGGCGCGGCGGTTCACCGCCGATGCGATCACGCCTTATGCGGCGGAATGGGACGAAAAGCATATCTTCCCCCGCGACACGATCCGCGCGGCGGCGGAGCTGGGCTTTGGCGGCATCTATGTGTCGGAGGAAGCGGGCGGCATCGGCCTTGGCCGGCTGGAGGCGGCGCTGATCATGGAGGCGATGGCCTATGGCTGTCCGTCGACCAGCGCCTTCATCTCGATCCACAATATGGCGGCCTGGATGATCGACCGCTTCGGTTCGCAGGCGGTGAAGGACAAATATCTCCCCTCCATGGTGCCGATGGAGCGGATCGGCAGCTATTGCCTGACCGAAGCGGGGTCCGGGTCCGACGCGGCGGCGCTCAAGACCAAAGCGGTCAGGGACGGCGACCATTATGTCGTCACCGGCTCCAAGCAGTTCATCTCGGGCGGCGGGGAGAATGAAATCTATGTCGTCATGGTCCGCACCGGCGACGAAGGCCCCAAGGGCATATCCTGCCTCGTCATCGAAAAGGACATGCCCGGCGTCAGCTTCGGCGCGCAGGAACGCAAGCTTGGCTGGCATTCGCAACCCACGGCGCAGGTCAATTTCGACGGCGTTCGCGTGCCGGTGGAAAATCTGGTCGGTGCGGAGGGCGAAGGCTTCCGCATCGCAATGATGGGGCTGGACGGCGGGCGGCTCAATATCGGCGCCTGCTCGCTGGGCGGGGCGCAGCGCTGCATCGACGAAGCGCTCTCCTATAGCAAGGACCGCAAGCAGTTCGGCCAGAGCATCGCGGATTTCCAGAACAGCCAGTTCATGCTGGCGGATATGGAGACGGAATTGCAGGCCGCGCGCACCCTGCTCTACGCGGCGGCGGTCAAGGTGACGGAAAATGCGCCCGACAAGACGCGCTTTGCCGCCATGGCCAAGCGGCTGGCGACCGACACCGGCTCATCCGTGGTCGACCGGGCGCTGCAACTGCATGGCGGCTATGGCTATCTGATGGACTATCCGATCGAACGCTTCTGGCGTGATTTGCGCGTGCATTCCATCCTGGAAGGCACCAATCAGGTCATGCGCATGATCATCGCCCGTGACATGCTGCGGCAATGAGCGCGGGAGACAATATGACTGATCAGCTTCTGATTTCCATCGACAATGGCGTGGGGCGCATCCGGCTGAACCGGCCCAGGGCGATCCACGCGCTAACCACGGAGATGTGCAGCGCCATCATCGACGCGCTGCTGGCGTGGCGGACGGATGAGAGCATCGTTGCCGTGATGCTCGACCATGCGGAGGGTCGCGGTTTTTGCGCGGGCGGCGACATTGCCATGATCGCCAGCAGCGCCAAGGGCGACTGCTCCGAGGCCGAGCGGTTCTTCTTCACCGAATATCGGATGAACCATCTGCTGTTCGTCTATGAAAAGCCGATCGTCGCCTTCATCGACGGCATCGTCATGGGCGGCGGCGTGGGGATTTCCGATCCGGCCCGCTATCGCGTCGCGACAGAGCGGACCACCTATGCCATGCCGGAAACGGGCATCGGCCTGTTCCCCGATGTCGGCGGCGGCTGGTTCCTGCCGCGCATGCCGGGACGGACCGGGGCGTGGCTCGCCACCACCGGCGCGCGGATCAAGGGCGCCGATTGCGCCGCCATTGGCATTGCGACCCATTATATGGCGTCGGACAAGCTGGAGGCGGTGAAAGCGCGGATCATCGCCGATCCCTATGGCCTGTCGGAAATTCTGGACGAGATGGCGGACGTCCCGCCGCCCTCCGATTGGGAAGCGCATCGGGAGCAGATCGACCGGCTGTTCGCTTCGGACCGTTATGAGGACATTCTCGCCGCGCTGGAAGCGGACGGTTCGGATTGGGCGCGGGCGCAGCTTGCCACCCTCGCCACCAAGTCGCCGCAGACCATCAAGGTCGCGTTGCGCCAGATGGTGGAAGGCGCCGCCTTCACGGATTTTGCCGACAATATGCGCAACGAATATCGCATCGGCCATCATGTCATCCGTCGCCCCGATTTCATCGAAGGCGTGCGCGCGGTGATCTTCGACAAGGACAATGCGCCCCGCTGGAACCCGGCGCGACCGGAGGATGTGACGGACGAACTGGTCGACAGTCTGTTCGCGCCCCTGCCCCCGGAAAAGGAATGGACGCCGCTGCCTGAATTACGGGGCTGAAAGACAAGAGGAGTGCCTGAAATGAGCCAGACCATCGCCTTTATCGGCCTGGGCAATATGGGCGGTGGCATGGCCGCCAATCTGCTGAAGAATGGTTTTGCCGTGCGCGCCTTCGACCTGTCGGAGGAAGCGCTGGCCAAGGCCGTCGAGGCCGGAGCCGCCCGCTGCGCAAGTGCGACGGAAGCGGTAACGGGCGCGGATGCGGTCGTGACCATGCTGCCCGCAGGCAAGCATGTCGAGAGCGTCTATACGGGCGATGTGTTCGGCGCGGCCAAGGCGGGCGCTCTGTTCCTCGACTGCTCGACCATTGATGTCGCAACCGCGCGCCGCGTCGAGGATGCCGCCGCCGCCAAAGGCTTCGAAATGGTCGATGCGCCGGTGTCGGGCGGCATTGCGGCGGCCAATGGCGGTACGCTGACCTTCATGGTCGGCGGTTCGGATCAGGCTTTCGGCCGGGCCAAGCCGATATTGTCGGCCATGGGCAAGGCGGTGATCCATGCCGGCGGCGCGGGCAATGGGCAGGCGGCCAAGATCTGCAACAATATGCTGCTCGGCGCGACCATGGTGGCGACTTGCGAAAGTTTCGCCATGGCCAAGAAGCTCGGCCTCGACCCGCAGACCTTCTACGATATTTCCAGCGTGTCCTCGGGACAAAGCTGGTCGATGACCAGCTATTGCCCGGTGCCGGGCGTCGGGCCGCAAAGCCCTTCGGATAATGGCTATCAGGGCGGCTTTGCCGTGGGACTGATGCTGAAGGACCTGAAACTGGCCAGCGAAGCGGCAGCATCGGTCGGCGCGAGCGTGCCGATGGGCAATGCGGCGGAGGCGCTCTATCAACTGCTCGCCAATCGCGGCGAAGCGGCACGCGACTTTTCGTTGATGATCGAGATGCTTGAGGGGAAATGACCCTCTGATCGGTTCGGCCCGGAGCCATTTCCAGAGAGGAAATGGCTCCAAGACGAAGCCTTATTCGGCCGCGACCGCCTCGAAATCCGCCTCGGCCAGGAATTTCTCCACATCCAGCGCCGCCATGCAGCCCATGCCGGCTGCCGTCACCGCCTGACGGTAGATCTTGTCGCTGACGTCACCCGCCGCGAACACGCCGGGAATGGCGGTCCTTGTCGTGCCCTTCTCGACCAACAGATAGCCCTCATCCATCGGCAGCTTGTCGACGAACAGTTCCGTGGCGGGCTGATGGCCGATGGCAACGAACGCGCCATCCGTCTCGATATGCGATTTGTGGCCCGTCACCGTGTCGATCAGGTCGACCCCGACCAGCCCTTCCGGATTGCCACCGCCGACAAAGCGTTCGACCGCCTGATTCCACAGTATCTTGATGTTCGGATGGGCGAACAGGCGCTGCTGCAAGATCTTCTCCGCTCGCAGCGAGTCGCGACGATGGATCAGCGTGACGTCGTGGCTGTGGTTGGTGAGGTAGAGCGCTTCCTCGACCGCCGTATTGCCGCCGCCGATCACCACCACCTTCTTGCCGCGATAGAAGAAGCCGTCGCATGTCGCGCAGGCCGAAACGCCCTTGCCCTGCAACAGTTGTTCGCCTTCCGCGCCGAGCCACTTGGCCTGCGCGCCTGTCGCGATCACCAGACTGTCGGCATAATAGACCGTCCCGCTATCGCCCTTCAGACGGAAGGGCCGCTCCGACAGATCGACGTCCACGATCTGGTCGTACATCATCTGCGCGCCGACATGTTCGGCCTGCGCCTGCATCTGCTCCATCAGCCAGGGGCCCTGGATGACGTCGCGGAAGCCGGGATAATTTTCAACGT
Source organism: Sphingobium sp. EM0848 (assembly GCF_013375555.1). Classification (NCBI taxonomy): domain Bacteria; kingdom Pseudomonadati; phylum Pseudomonadota; class Alphaproteobacteria; order Sphingomonadales; family Sphingobiaceae; genus Sphingobium; species Sphingobium sp. EM0848. The sequence continues at coordinate 829,399 of NZ_JABXWB010000001.1, read as the reverse complement.
CGGTGGTGATGGTCAGCTGCCCACCCGGCTGCATGCCCTGCACCACGATCGGCGCCAGACCCGCGCGCGCGCCGTAAATGGCGGCAGACAGGCCGGCGGGGCCGGAACCGAGGATCAGCATGCGGGTCGAGTGGGTGGCGGTCATGAAAATCTTTCCGGCTACGATTCGTCTGTCGCGATGAGATAGGCCGCCATCCCGCCCGCGCAAGCCATGGATTTGCTTGGACGGCGAGAAGCTGGGATTCAGTCGATCACATTGGGCAGGTCTTCAAACCCCTTGCGCAGCGCGGCCGACCAGCCGTGGGAGAGGAGTTGAAACTCCTCATTATCCGCCTCGATCCGGGTGCGGACACGAAAGTCGAACTGATCCCGCTCGATCACCGTCAGGTCCAGCGGCATCCCCACCGACAGGTTGGAGCGCAGGGTCGAATCCATCGACAACAGCACCGCCTTGGCCGCATCTTCCAGACTGGTTTCGCGCTGGATGATGCGATCCAAGATCGGCTTGCCATATTTATGCTCACCGATCTGGAAGAAGGGCGTGTCCTCGGTCGCCTCGATGAAATTGCCCGCCGAATAGATGAGGTAGAGCCGCGGCTTGCCGCCCTTGCGTTGCCCGGCGATCAGGATCGAGGCATCCGCCCCCGATCCCTGCATCTCGATGGTGCTGCGATAGCGCCCCTGCATGGCGCACATCGCGTCCCCCACAATCTGCGCAACGCGGTGCATGGTCGGGCAATTGAGGATCGTTTCGATCTCCGGATCGAGCGCCGCGTCCTTGATCGCCCGGCCCAGCATCGCTTTCACCCCCTGCGTGATCGACAGATTGCCCGAACACATCATGGTGATCGCGCGCTCACCCGGCACGCTGTAGGTGAAGCTCTTCCGGAAACGCGCGATATTGTCCATTCCCGCATTGGTGCGGGTATCGGACAGCATGACCAGCCCCTGATCAACGCGCACCGCGACGCAATAAGTCATCGCCCGAAGGCCCTCTCAATCGTTCAACCCCGCGTGGTGGCCTGCGCACTTTGTTGTTGTTGCCGTTGCAACTGTCGCTGTTCCACACCTTCCTCCGCCTGCGCGATCCGGACGTCCGCGTCAATCCGGATATCGCCTGCCACGGTGACCGATCCCCGGATCGGCGCCGCCGCATCCGCATCCAGGCCGCTGGCGACGCGCAGATAGCGTTCCGTCACGGAGACCCGGTTCGACGGATCGAAGCCGACCCAGCCGAGTTCCGGCACCAACGCCTCCGCCCAGCCATGGGTTTCATGCAGCACATCGCCTTCATCCGCGAGCAGATAACCCGACACATAGCGCGCCGGAATCCCCAGCGCCCGCGCCCCGGCAATGAAAATCTGCGCATGATCCTGACACACGCCGGCGCCCAGCGCGAACGCCTCTGCCGCCGTGGTGGCGGCGGTCGTCACGCCGCTGCGATAATCGACCGCGTCGCGCAATGCCGCCGACAGCGCGTGGAGCCGGGCAAGCACTCCATCCCCCTCCGGCAGCGCGCGCGCCATGTCCCGGATCGCCGCCGACGCCCCGGTCAGCCGCGTCTCCCGCAGAAAATAACGCGGGTTCACGGCAGTGCGCGGCCAGCCGAGAACGCCATGGCTCTCCCTTGTTTCGACCAGCCCCTCGGCCACGATCACGGCATGATCCATCCGGTCATGCCGGACCCAGATCGCCTCCATTTCCCCAAAGCCGTTGGGGCCAAAACGCGTCAGCACGTCGCCGTTCACGCTGACCTGCCAGTCCAGCACCTTTTGCGCGGGCGTATCGACCGGCATCAGCTTCAACCGCATCGCCACCCGCCCGGCCGCGACCTGATAACGGTAGATCGTCTGATGGCGGACAAGCAGTTTCATTCCCTGCCCCCTTCAGCCGAAATGATAGGCCTGGGCGATTTCCGCCCCCAGCCGGTTGGTGGTCATGAGGCCGTTCTGCACCGTTTCATGCAGGCCCACGCGGAAAATCTCGCCACTGTCGAGCTGCTCCAGATCCGCCACCATCTCGCGCACGGTATCATGGCAGGACGCCCGCGCATCATGCCACCCCGCCAGCCGGTTCAGGCGATAGGCAAGCTGGTCGTAGCAATAGGCGACGCTGCGCGGAAAAAGCCGGTTGAGCATCAGGAAATCGGTGATCTGCCAGGGCGTGTAGGTGCCGCCATAAATATGGTGAAAGGCCCGCGCGCCCGACAGGGCGTACAGCACCGACGTCCATTGATAATGATCGCGATTGCCGCCCACCACCTCGGTTTCGGGCAGCAGCACATAATATTTGACGTCCAGCAGCCGCAGCGTCATCTGCGCCCGCTCCAGCGCCGACCCGGTGCGCAGGAAGTCATGCCCCTCATTGCGGAGCTGCCCCGAATGGGCCGCGCCGCGGAAGGTCATCACCCGCGTCTTCACCCAGTCGATCAGCGCCGGAAGCTGTTGCCGCGCCTCCGCCACATCATAGCTGTCGAGTTTGCGCCAACCCTCGTTTAGTGCCTCCCACATGTCCTGCGTCAGCATGGTGCGCGCCGACTTGGCGTTGGCGCGGGCTTTCAGCAGACAGGAGCGGATGGAGGAGGGATTGTCGAGGTCCAGCATCAGGAACGCGATCGCATCGCTCTCCGTCACCTGTCCGCCTTCGGGGAAATGGTTGAGCGCCCCCGTCGCCCGCACCACCGACCGCCACTCGTCGCGATGATGCGCTCCGGGCAGGATCGCCATGCGCTGCCCCATGGTCAGCAGGCGGGCTGTGGCCTCGGCACGCTCCATATAGCGTGCCATCCAGAAGAGATTTTCGGCGGTCCGGCTCAGCATCCGATCAGTCCTGCAATACCCAGGTGTCCTTGACCCCGCCGCCCTGGCTGGAGTTCACGACGAGCGACCCTTCGGTCAGCGCCACGCGGGTCAAACCGCCCGGCACCAGCCTGATCTGCTTGCCCACCAGGCAATAGGGCCGGAAATCCGCATGACGCCCGACCACCGCCGCCGGGCCAAGGGTCGGCACCGTCGACAGGTCCAGCGTCGGCTGGGCAATGAATTCATGCGGATTGGCCTTGATCCGCTCGGCATAGGCGGCAACCTCGTCCCTGGTGGACTTGGGACCGATCAACATGCCGTAGCCGCCCGAGCCATGGACTTCCTTGGCCACCAGTTCGTACAGATTTTCCAGCACATAGGTGCGTTCATCCGGTTTCGAACATTGCCAGGTCTGGATATTGTCCAGGATCGGCTGCTCCCCCAGATAGAAGCGGATCATCTCCGGCACGTAGATATAGACGGCCTTGTCGTCCGCGATCCCCGATCCCGGCGCCGACGCCAGCGTCACCCCGCCATTGCGATAGACGTTGAAGATGCCCGGCACGCCCAGCAGGCTGTCGGGCCGGAACACCAGCGGATCGATATATTCGTCATCGATGCGGCGATAGATGACGTCCACCGCCTTTGGCCCCAGCGTGGTCTTCATCCAGACCCGATCCTCGTCGACGAACAGGTCGGCAGGCTCCACCAGTTCCACGCCCATCAGATCGGCCAGGAAGCTGTGCTCATAATAGGCACTGTTGAGCGACCCCGGCGTCAGCACCACGACCACCGGATCGCCCTTGCAGGCCGGCGGCGCGACTTCTTTCAGACTTTTCAGCAACTCCGCTGGATAATCGTCGACCGGCGCCACCATCCCCTGCTCGAACAGTTCGGGGAACATGCGCGTCATGATCTCGCGATTTTCGAGCATGTAGGACACGCCGGAGGGCGTGCGGCAATTATCCTCCAACACTTCGAACCGCGTCGGCCCGGTGCGGACGATGTCGATGCCGACGATATGGCTGTACACCTTCCCCGGTGGCGTGAAATCGGCCATTTCCGGGAGATAGGCGTTGTTCCGGTAAACGATGTCCGCGGGCATGATCCCCGCCTTCACAATCTCCCCGCGATGATAGACATCATGCAGAAAGGCGTTCAGCGCCCGCGCCCGCTGGCGAATGCCCCTGTCGAGCACGCGCCATTCCTGCCCCGTGAAGATGCGCGGCAACAGATCGAAGGGGATCAGGCGTTCCGGGTCCCCACCCTCGCCATAGACGGCGAAGGTGATCCCGATCCGCCGGAAAATCGCCTCTGCCTCATCCATTCGACGATTGAGCCCGGCTATACCCGTTCGTTCCACCCAATTCTGCACTTCCGCATAGCAGGGGCGTATCGAACCATCAGGCTCAAACATTTCATGGAAGGGCAACGTGTCGATCCTCCCTCAGCCAAAAGCTGGTTGTGCGTTGCAACATTAGTGCAACAGGGACGAACGAATGCAAGCGGAAAATCCGCAACAGCCAATCAGGCAGGCCGTTCAAGGAGTAGCGATTTGCGTCCGGCGCGAACGCTCCCGACGGGAGCCGATCGCGCCGTGCACGCCTCACCGAATCAGCATCGGCTCTTGCTGCCGATTTCCTTGCCGATCAGCGCCCCTGCGCCGGCGCCGATAATGGTGCCAGGCAAGCGGTCGCCGTAACGATCGACCGAGCGGCCGAGCAAAGCCCCCGCACCCGCGCCGATGATGGCGCCTGTCGTGCCGCTGGTCCGGCACCCGCGATGCGCATAACGTGGGCGATCATCGCGATAATAGCGGCGATCATCATAGACGCGCCGCCGTTCATACCGGCCGCCATCATAGTCGCGACCATGCTTGTACCAGCCGCGATGCAAGCCGTTATCATGCGCCAGTGCAACCGAGGGCACGGCGCCGCACAACGCAGCCGCCAAACTCAGCGCCAAAGTGATGTTCTTGATCCTCATGACAGTCTCCCTGATCCGTTATGGGGCTATGGCTGTCTCAATTTGGCCTTTACCTGAATGAGCGGTTTAGCTGACGTTCAGCTTGACCCGCAGGGCGGCAGCCGCCCTCCTCCAGCCCGCCCGGACGCTGCACATGTGTCGATGAGGATGAGGGGCATGCTGCACCACACAAGCTTTACAGGGTGCAAAAACGGCCGGCCAGCTTACAGTTATTTGTAAACCGTGCTTTTCTGGCGATTCCAAATGCTTGAAAAATGGTAGCGGAGGAGGGACTTGAACCCCCGACACGCGGATTATGATTCCGCAATCCCAACTCTAACGACGCAACGAAAACGGCAGAAATCTGCCGTGTCGCGCTAGGTAGTTCAGAAAGGCCTTGGGGTCAATGACACAAATAATGACACAATTTATGTTCGACCATGACATCCGAAACAGCACCAGTCGGCTGGTCACTTCTCACAAGGAACCCCGCGTCGCCTCTCAATAGCGATCAACAGACCAACCCAAGCGCGGTATCTCACTCTCCCGCTGAGCCATAGCTACGTCACGCTTCAATCGCCATGCCGCGACCGGTCATCGCCCCGCCCTCAATGCGCCACCCTGACTCCCTGACTGGCTCACACCGACGAACGCTTCGTCCATCCAGCTCTCGGAACAACTGACGGGACGGCGATTCTCTGTGAGTTCCTTGGTCACCGCGTCAGCATCGAGACCGCGCTGGCTTATCTGAATGATCGAAATTTTAGCGCGGGAGCCTTTCGGCACGGGATCAAATCCGAGCGACGCAATGTAGGGACGCGGCTTGTCTTCATCGGAAAGGATAAGGGCGGCGCTGGCCCGACCATTGGCTGGGAGCGGGGCGAATTCCGGGCGGAGTGGCAACATGAGGTCGTCGCGTCCGGCCCTTGGCGCATAGCAACCGATCCGGGAGAATTTACTCGCAAGCAATTTCAGAGCGTCTTGACGCGACAGGTTCTGTACCACGCCAGGCAAGCCAACCCAGGCGCGGGTAGCATCGTCCGCCACCACGATCTTGATCTGCTCAGCAAAGGGATCGAGCACCGCCGAGGGATATGATTCGCCTGACGCGGGCACTGGCGACTGGGCGATGAAGCCAAGCATAGTCATCGCGTCATGCATGTCCTTGAGATTCGCAACGCTAATCTGCGGGACCCGGTCCTCGATCGTCACGCCCGCTCTTGCCAAATTGGCACGGGCCACGGAGCCGAAGCATGTCAGCTTGTCAATATTGCCCGAAACGCCCGGCTGCGGCGATTGCCTGGCCATAGCCCAAAGATACAAATCAGCATCGACGTCGGAAAGGTCCAACTGGCGCAGGGCGGGTCGGGCTACCAAGCATGCGCTATCAAATGCCGAAACATCAGCTGCCTTCAGCAGGGTCTGCAGCATGTTGGTATCAAGAGCAGCGCTTATAGTACGCAGACCGCTTCCACCGCCTCCAGCCCCAGGAATCGGCGTCGCCGCCAACACTTCGTCAGATGTGATAGGGTGTACGGGGTCGAAAAATTGGCCCTCACGATAAAGTGTCGCCTGATAGTCTAGCGCTATAACATAGCCACCCTGAATGGCCGTCGGGGGCGTTGTGGGCAATGGCGGGAAGCCAAGGTAGACAAAGACCTTGTTGCCTCGGCTTCCCGATGCGGGCACGCCATCAAAAAGAATTGGCACTGCTGTCTCGACATTTTCCGTCAATGCCTTGATCGTTTCGGTCTTTCCATTGGGCGTTACCGCACCGACGATGGGGCCGAGACCGGCACTCACAGCAGTGGCAAAAAGGTTGAGTCCCTTCCAAACCTGATCGATCCTGTTTTTATCGGGATCCAGATGATAGGCCGATCGAAGCACCACATTCAGGGACTGGCTGTAGACCTTATTCTCGCTGCTGATGGGGATCGGGAAGGACAGAGATTCCATGGCTGCTGCATCGCCCGCTTGCGAGCCAGCAACGACAACGTTGCAACTTTTCTCTTCGGGATTTTCAACCCGAATGAGACGGATCTCCCTCGGAGTCCTTTCGATATTGTCCTTCAGGAGGGTCATGGACGCGGTGATGCTCCACAGCCCCTTGCTGCTAAACACCTTGTTATAAAGACCGCTCTCAGCGCTACGCCATTTTTTGAATTCGGAATTGGACGGGAACTGGCTTCGAGGACATTGGCCGACATTGGTGAGGCCGACGCCCGTGAAACGAAGGCGATAATAGCCGGCCTTGATCCGACCCTGCTCGTCTCGGGAAGGCTGAATCCCCTCGGCAGAGCCGAGTTCCACGACGCGCCCCGCAAGACCCTTGCGCAATGTGGTCTCGCCATATTGTCCCTGAGCGCAGGCATAACCAGGCAGGCCTAGTGCACCAAGCGCCAGGATGAGCGCTATTCTCGAATAAGACATTATTTCCCCTCAAATGACGGGCGCATCGGTGACTGATCTCACGGACGCGCAGTCAGACAATTCTCCGCTGTATCTGCATCACCCAGCAAAGCCTCGAGGTGCTCGCGCTGCGCCTGGAGCCCCTCATTTGTGAAGGGGCGTTCAGCCTTGAGCTCCGGAAACAAGATGGTGGTGACCGCGCTCCCGATTTCATAGCTCTGATAGGGGGCGAAAGAGTCAGGCGTCATTCCGCGCAGTAGCCGATGGAGGGCGATCGACCCCTCGCCCAGTTCGAAGCTGTTCCCTGTATCAGCGACGATCGCCACGACAGTCCGCCGCTGACCTGCAATCGTTGCACGAACGAGTGCCAAAGACCCCATCGCTTTACCTCCCTGATCGAACCGACCGTCGGGCGGCAAAGTGATATAAGGAATCTGGTCGGAGTCGACCCAGTTTGCCACGTTACAGGATTTTTGATTCAAGACATTTGGCAGCGCGGTGGTGGAAATGAAGAAATTTTTGAAAGGGCCGCTCTGCTGAACACAAGGACGATAACGTCCATCCTTTGGATCTTCATGTTCGATGGCATACCATTTAATGGTGTATTCTGGAGAGATCTTCCAGCCACTGTCACGCGTAGGCTGATAATATTGCGTGATGAAGTGACAGTTTGGTTGTGTTTCTGCGGACAGGATTTCACCGGATTTCAGTTTCACGCTGAGCGCATTGCAAAGCCTGTTGTACGCTTGCACAGCCCCCGGAGCATCACGGCCATATTGGTTGTAACTCCGTGGCGATCCATCGGTGTTGACACGCAATTTGTTCGTATAGACCAGACTGCTTGCCGGCCCCATCTGGACGGATACGGGATGCGCCTTCTTCGTGATCCCCGCCTTCGATTTAACCTTGACCGTCTCGTTGAAAGTGAAACCCGTCTTTAAGGGGCATTCTGTTGCCTGCAGCGGTGTGCCGGCGAGCAACAGCGTTGCGGTGACCGTCACGAGTACAGTGTCCCAGCGATAAATGTTCATCTCGAATCCTTCCCCCAAAGACCGATTCACAAATTCATCTTAGACCGGCGCCGACCAGTGACAATACAGTTTGAACATGATCTTCACCGGGGCTCAAGACACCCTTACTCGTTTCAAAAGCGATTGCCGTCACGCTCGCCGTCATAATCCCACTGTTGCTTGTTTCCGGCATCATCTCACGCCGTGATCGCACAGTAGGAAAAGCACGAAGCCATCCAGCGTCATTCGAATAAATCGCACCGATCGAAATCAGCCGATCCTGAAATCGAGATGTGGAGGAGCCCCTCTTCCAAGCCAACGGACTGGACCGGCGAAGGCGAGTCCTCACCAGAGCGCGCGGGAATCGAGCCATTGCTCCACGTCAGAAAGCTTAAAACGCGGCCGGCGAATTTGCCCGTAACCGACATCATATTCCGTCGGGAAACCCGCAGGTCGGCTTTGGCGATAGCGATCGAGCGTTCTTCGCGAGATTCGCGCCATCGATGCAAACTCCTCCACGGTGACGAAATGGGTCGGCGGAGGAGTGGACGGACCTTTTCTCATGGCCTGCCCCCCTCGCCTGAAGAACCACGCACAGTCTGGGTGGCCGCGAAGATGGTACTGCCAAACCGCATCTTCATATGGGCCGCCACGCTTTGAGCGTAGCGGCGTCGCCGCCAGTCGGTTGGGCTATGATAGACCCCGACCGCCTTCCAATAGTCGCGCGTCGCCGAAAGTGCCGACAGAAAGATCCACCTCGCCGCCTGCACATTGAAGCATGGATCATGAGCGAGCCATGTCCGCACCTGAGCCGGCGGCCGGTCGACCATCACGGCCAGTTTGGGAATCCAGAAGCTGTTGACCTGGAGTGGCCCCAGATCATGCGAGCCATTGCTGTTGAGGATTTCAGCCCCGATCCATCCGGCCTCCTGGTCCCGCAGCCCCCAGAGCGTTCGTACCAACCATGTTCGGCCATCTGCGGCCTGCCGGATGCACTGACCCACGCGAATTTCATGATCCCTCGGAAGCCGGGGTCTCGCATGGGCAGGTTGGACCAAACATAGCAAAAGCAGGAATGGGATGCGGGTCCCAAGCCGATCAGCGATCATGGGAGCCTCCCCGGTCCTGAACTTCGTTGCGAATCGGCTCGGGTGTCGGTGCCTTTGCTTCCGATCGACTTGGCTGTGGATCGCGATCCGAAGCGCTCCGATTTCGTTCAAGAAGGTTTACGAGCCACTGATCCAGGTAGCGCGCCGCCGATTGAGCCCTGCCCGCAAGGAGCGCTGCAATTCCGTCCGGTTCCTTGGCCGTCCGTTCCGCCCGCTCTGCTGCCAGCCGCGCCCTACGGGCTTCGCGATCTCCAAGCTGCTGCTCGCGCAACCTCTCCAGCCGCTCACCATGCTGCCTTGCTCGTCCCTTGATGGAACTCCGGTCAAGGCGCCCGAGCCCCTCCAGAGAGGAGGTCTTTTCCCCAGACTTCTGGGTGAGTTTCTCGGCGAGCCGCTCTGGGTCCTCGGTCCAGAGCTTCACACCAAATTGGGCGCGGGTGATGGCTGTGTAATAATTCTGACCGGTGACCAGCGGGGAATTGACCGGCGCTAGGACATAGACCCGATCATAGGTCTTCGACTGAGCCGCATAAATGGTCTCGGCATAGCCGTGGTCCCAGGTCCGGTGCTGGGACAGGTCGACCTCCTGCACCTTTCCGTCGCGGTCCCAACGAATTGAAGCGATCGGCCCTTCAAGGCGCTCGACCGTTCCCCGTTCGGCATTCTTCAGACCAAGTTCGTGGTTCACCAGCCGCCACTGAATCCGGTCGCCAGCTGCGAGAACGCGGTCTTCCTCCCTGAACACGTTGATCTGCGACGCTCGCCCGAGTCGCAGATCCCACTGGATCGTCCTTCCATTCTCGTCGGAGAGGCTGACCCTCTGCCGACCGCGCGAGTCGCGAGACAGGCCCATGACCTTATATGGGGCATCGCGGGCAATCCCGAGGCCGGCATTGTCACGGGCAAAGGTCACGACCTGTCCGCGAGCATAGAAGCGGGCGAAATTTTTCTCCTGATCGGTCATGCCGGACGGGGCCAATATCGAGAGCCGCGCATCTTCAGCGGCGATAGCCCCTTCCGTCTTGAGAGCCTCACGGACCTTGGAGTTGACGATCAGCCGGGTGGCATTTTCCAGGACGAGGATGTTCGTGCGGTCCCTGCTGCGAGAACTCAGCCGCGTCCATTCCTCCACCAGCCCCGCCGCAAGTTTGTCGCTTGATGCGCCGCTCACGATCTTGTCGAGATGCCCGATCGAATCTGCGTAATTGCCAAGACGGGCCTGCGCTACCGCGGCCAGCATGGCGTCATTCCGCTGGCGGACCGGCTCGGTGAGTTCCACCGTTGGAAGTCCCAGACGCTGCATCAGCCAAAAGGGCTTACCCTGCTGGATGGCGCCGGTCTGGCGATTGTCACCGAGCATAATGATGCGGGCACCAGTGAGCCGACTTATTTCCAACAGGCGGATCGCCTGCCGGTTACCCAACTGCCCTGCCTCGTCGACCACGAGCGTGTGTTGGTCATCAAGGCCACGACCACCCCCGGCGATCAGACTCGCGACGGTTCGCGATTCGATCTTCGCCTTCTTCCCCAGTTCGGCCGCCGCTGACGATGTCGGAGCGAGGGCGACCAGAATCACGTCCGGGCCGGCGGCGTGCTTCAGGGAGGCAATCAGCGTCGACTTACCCGATCCCGCGACCCCATGCACGCCGATCACCCGATCCTCGCTGGTCCCCAGATGCAGGAGGCCCGCGCGCTGCCCGGCATTGAGGTCATGCGCCTTTGCCTGCTCGACGAGTCGCGCCTGTGTCGCGAGCGGCTTGGCGTCACCAATGGCCAGGGCAAGGTGATCCGAGAAGGCAAGCTCCAGCCGCGCGGTTCGGCGAGTCGTGCGGCCTTGGGTGTGGATTTCATCTCCTGTCTGGTGCCGGGTCGCCAGGAGCTTTCGCCGCGCTTCATGCTCATGTGCCAGGGGACGAATGTCGCTCAGGCGGACCTCCCCGACATGGGACGCCAGGGCAACCCGGAGCAGCCGGCCCAGATTATTGACCGCCTCCCTTCCCTCTGACTGCCGCAGACCGAACAGCATGGAGCGCGCCGCCAGCTGGGTAGGAACATCAAGCGTCCGGTCACCGATCTTCTCCGCCGCCAGTCGCGTCTCTTCGACCGCCTGCTCATGTTTGCCGAGGCGGACATGCCACTGGTCATGAAGGGTCTCGAGCGAGACTTTCTCCTTCGGCCCCCGGGTAGCGTAGAAGGACAGGCGGCGAGCCGCCTGTCCGGTGAGGCCGTGCTCTTTGGCGTGGGCCTCGATCTGCTGCGCGCGCTGCGACATGTCCGCCATCAGGTCACGGGGCACGCCCCTGATTTCGAACAGCCCCTTTCGCGGATCGAACTCCACGCCGTAGCCGCGCTCGCGCAGAAGATGCGCCAGCTCGTTGCGATAGATCTGCCCAGCCACCATCTGCTCGGCATACATGGCCCTGGTTTCAAGGCTGGTGAATCGCTGCCCTACCCCCTCATTGGTGAGGTTCATCACCACGACATGGGTATGGAGATGGGGGTCGAGTTCGCGCGAGGCATGTTCGGTGAAGCGCGCGAAGAGAAGGCGTCCGGTCGTGCGCTCGGTGATCTCGCCGTTAACGCGCGCCCTCGTCGCGGCATGCTCTTCTATCCAGGAAAGGGCAGTTCCCACCGCCTGCTCATGAGCGTCGATGATGCGCCGGTCACCGGCAACGAGCGCCATGATCGACACCGACTTGGGGGCGTTCACGGCAAAGTCCCATCCGGGGTGATGCTGGATTTCCCCGTTGGCGCGATGTCGGCCGAGTTGCTGGTCCGCGACCTTCCCTTCCAGCAACGCCGCGAAGATGCCACCGTCCACCTTCCCTTCGAGACCGAGGTCTCGCGCGATGGCCCCACCCCATTCGCTATGTTCGTCGGCGCCCTTCGTATAATAGTCGCCCACCGTATAGTAGCGGGCGATATTGGCGGGTGTGCCTTTGAGGCGGCGGGGATGGATCATGCCGGCCTCGCTGAGTTACGGTGGCCGTTGCGCCGGCCATGCTGCCGGAGACGGAAGCCGGCAGGTTTGCCGAAGAGTTCAAGCTGGGGGACTGCGGGCGATTCGCCCGGTCCGGTGCCAGCTGGATGAGCCGTCGGCTCTGCCTGATCGTTGTCCTTCCCGGAATGTGCTTCGGGACGCGGCAGGAGTGGCAGTTCCGCCCCCTCGGGTGCGGTTCGTGGCTTGCGGGATTTCGCCTTCGGCGCGGCTGCCCGGGGAGATCGCGGTGGCTCGGGCGGCGCACTCGCTGGCGTTGGCGCGCCTCCGTCCAGCCTAACGGGTGGAGCTGTTCGTTCCTCGAAAGCGGTGGCGATGGAGGCAACCTTGTTGAACCGATCCTCGAAACGAACGACCGGCAGGCTCCTTCCGAATCGCAGATAGCCAGCCAGATTGGGAAGGTTCGTCACCTCCGTGTGCATCACCAGCGGACGGGTCACCTGCATGCGCGAAAGGTTCACCCCATCGCGCATGTCGTTGACGCCGTAAGACATGCCCTCATTGGCCTCGACCTGCTCGACCTGACCCAGATTCTCGCTGACATGCTTCGCGGTCGGCGTGTCGTTGGCGCGCAGTGCGACCCAGGTCGAACAATAGCCGGTGATGGCGGCGGCATCCTGAATACCGTAGGTCGCCTCGAGCTGCGGATAGCTCTGGAAGCCGAGGACACCGCAGCCGCCATATTTCCGGGCACGGGCAAGAAAGTCCGATAGCGAAGGTAGCTTCTGGAGCGTAGGAAGTTCGTCGACCACGCAATAGAGGCGGCGGTTGCGGTCGGGCGTCATGCTCATGATCGCACTGATCGCGATGTCGAGCCATACTGTTATGAGGGGCCGCAGCGATGGCAGCTGATCCGACTTCACGGTGATGAACAGCCAGCTGTCGTCCTTCTCGTGCTCGACCCAGTCACGGATGGAAAGCCCGTCCGCAGTGTCGTCAAGATAGGAAAAGCTGCGCATCACCGAGGCGAGTTCCGCCTGGACACCGGCCGAGGTGCGCTCCCCTTCCGGGCTGATGAAGGCAGCGGCTTCCGTCCCGTCGACGAAGGTGGCGAGATCCTTGAGCTTCGAGCGCAGCAGGATATCGAGGAGGACCGAAATGAGCGGCCGCTCTTGCCGGGCAAGTTTGCGCAACACCGCGACGAGCGTTCCTCTCGCGGCCTTTGCCCAGAAGGGATCACCTGCCTTGTCCGGGATCGTGGACTCCGCGATCTGGTCATAATGATAGTCGCGCGGAACATCGACCCAGGGCGACCAGCAGTCGGAACGGGCATCTAGCGGATTGAGCAGAACATCGATCCCGGGCCGGTAGAATTTCTCCACAAAGGTGCCGGCGGTGTCATAGACGATCGCCCGCCGCCTGCGCTGCCGGATCCCTTCAAGCATCTTTACGATGAGGTTCGTCTTCCCCGTCCCGGGGGCCCCGCAGATGAGAATATGTTCCGGCTCGAAGATGTCCGGCACATTCACGCCGCCGATATCGAAGCTACCCTTGGCATGCCGCCAGAGCGCGCGGCGGACCTGGCGGACCGTGCCGAACCGCGCCCCGCGCAGGAACTGGTTGGAGCCCAGCCCCCTCCCCGTCCGGGTGAAGTAGAACCAGGCCCAGAAAAGCATGAGGAGGGCGAAGGCGCCGGAGATAAGCGCCCCGTGGATCAGATAGGTCTCGAAGGCACCGAGCGTTTTATGGGCGATGCCCGACTCGATGAGAGCCTTGGGGTTCGTCCAATATTGTTGCCCATCGGGCGTCCTGAAGAGGATCGGCGTGACATTGCCGGGGACCGCGTCCCCCATGATCGTCGCCTGCCCGATCTTCAGAAGGACGAACCGTTCATAATCGGTGGACGCCTCACAGGCATACCAGATGATGCCGCCGATCCAGATGACGAACCCTGCAAGGCACGTCTGGTAGAAGACCTGCGTCGTCATCCGCACATTGTGAACGATGGCCTGCCCGCCCCTGGTCCAGGAACCGAGCGTATCATGGCGGAAGATACTCATGGCCGGTCCTCCCCGGCTTCGAGCAATCCCCTGTCGCGGAGGAGACGGCGTGCCTCGACCAGCCCCTTCTGGAGGAGTTCGGGCGAACGCTCACCGACCGATGTCGCGAGAATGGCGAAGGCCTGAATGACCGTCGCATGGAGTTCGTCGAAGCGGGCGTGATAACCGGTCGGGTCCGCGCCATCGAACCTGTCCAATATGTCGCGACAATAACTCGCCGTACCCACGCCAGCGCCGCGCGCCTGCCTGACAAGGCGCGCATAGAGGTCGTCATCTATTCGGATTGTAATACGTGCCACGTGCCGGACTCCTTATCCGACACGCGAAAACAGTGATGAAGCACAGCCCTGATAGCCTAATTATGCCGCAAACTCAATAGTTTATGAAAACTGCCGGTGGCAGCCACAAAGTGCCAAGCCAGATCAGCGACTTAGCCGTTCCCCGCTCAGCTGATGGCTGCCGCCGGCTGCCGACCTGTGCCAAAATGGCTGCCAACTTGTGCCAGCGAAAAGCCGCGGAAAAGCTGGAGTTTCAGGCCCGCAGCACCCGTGCGTACGGTGCATTACAAACGCCCAAGGGCGTGCGTCCCCTCTTCGCAGCGCGCTTGTCCGCTGCGCCGACCTCGTGCCGGAAGGCGCGGGTCCCTTCGTGAGAGGCAAGCCCCATCCTCACGCCCGCCCCTTCCCCGCCTGATCGGCAAAAGCCGCCATTCTGGCCGCGATCCTTCTTGCCGCGTCCGACGCCCCTGCTACCATCGTGAGTGGCGGACCGACCTTCCTGAGTAGAAGGTGTCATCATGCCCAAATTGACGGACCGCGAACGACTAGCTGAACTGGAGCAGCGCAAGCGCAAGATCGCCGAGGAGATAGAGCAGACCCGCGTCGCGCTGCGCGGCAAATATGCGGCCATCATCTCCGAACTGGAGGTGGAGTTGCTGACCGAGCGGGATTTTCGGGACCTCATAAGCCTCGCGATCAAGGCCGGGTCCACGGCCTCGCTTCAGGCCCTCAAGGCGCTGCCGCCCCGACCATCCTGAAGTCGAGACGTTCCCCTCGCCATGACGATCATGGGGGTTCGATGCCCCCATGATCGTGTCTCGAACCGGGAAGGGCCGGAGGGCCGTGCTGGCCCTCCCCTTAGGATCAGAGTTCGTCGATGAGCGCGCCCGGTACGGTGTGGACGATCCGCTCGATGAGCATCGGGGGCAGCTCGGTATAATCCCCCTCGTCGATGGCGACATAGCCCTGCTCGCCATCCTCCAGGACATGCTGATCGTAATAGCTGCATGCCGCTCGACGGTGGGCGGTTTGGAGTGCGGCAAGAAAGGCGCTGTGGTTGTAAGCGGCGTTCGTCTGCATGGGAGCCTCCTTCATGTCGAAAAGACGGGAGGCCTCGCGTCGGGCCGGCGAGCACGGGTCAAGGAGCGCCGGCGCAGCCGGTGACCGCGCAGCGGGCGGTGGGGGAACCGATTTAGTTGCCGCCGCTGCCGCGCGAAGCGTAGCGGCGGCGGCGGCTAAATTGGGGGGACCACCGATCCTTGAGGCGGGTGAAGGCGGTCTGGCACAATGGGAAGTCTGTGAGAGAGTTTGGATGTTGGCCGGGGCCGGTCGAGGCGTAGCGCCGCGCGGACCGGCCGGGCCGCGCGACACGCGAGCGAGCCGGACCGGTGGCCCCTCTTTCAAGGATGTCGCCCGCAAGGACAGCAATATTCATCGATGCCGGTGAGCGAACAGATGCCCGGCCCATAGTCGGCATCCGCCTCGTCATCACCATATCCGAGCGCGGCAGCAATCGCGGCGGCCTCGCTCCGTAAATCGGGATCAACCGCGTTCAGAATGGGTTCGGCTGCGGCGTTGAAGCGCCGGACATAGAGATCATAAGAGAGGCCGCAGCCGCGCTGCGCCTCGGCGGCGGCGCGTTCAAGCTGCGCCCGGATAGTCGAAAGTGGGTTCTCGCGATGGGCGTCGGCGCCAATGGAATTTTGGGTCATGTCAGATTCCGATGCTGGGATTATTGGGGGAGAAATCGGGATCGCGGATGCGACCCCGATTTCGTCGTTGGGATTTCAGATCATCGCTACCGGCCACCCTTGCCGATCATGTCGGGATCAAAGCCGGGTGGTAGCGGATGGGGCGCTTGGGCCAGTTTCGCTTGCGCCGTGATGATAGACCCTGTGCGCCGCGACCAATCGGACCAGACGGAGATCGGCGTCAGGCTGTTGAACGCGATGTCCCGCTCGATCCTGAGACCGAAAGGAAGTCGGATGGCCGCAATCTCCATCAGGCTGAAATAGCCCAGTTCAGGACAACCAAAGCCAAGGTCCGCGAGTCCGAACATGGAATCGCCATCCTCGCAAAGCTCCGTTACAAGCCACGTCGCCGCGCCCATGGGGTTGAAGAATTTGACCAGCGGGGCCGGGTCCAGTTCCCTTCTCCCCTCTGCCTGCGCTGCGCGCCGTGCGGCGGTGTTCGCTTCAAGGGCCGCGATATGCTGGGGTTCAAGGAGGATCATGCCAGCCTCCCTTCGGTGGCTATCCCATCCTCCCCCTGATCGGGTGCCGGAAGGAAGCCGAGCAGATAGTCGGCGGCCTTGCTGGCCAGACTGGCGGCGCGGAAGATGGCACGGGAATCTTCTCTGAGGACCCCCAGCCACGCCCCCAGATAATCGCTATGCCGCACGGTCGGGGCGATCCCCAATTCGGCGCATAAAAAAGCGCTGATTAATTCGGCACATAGCTCCTCCCTCGCATAGTCGGGCGAGCCAAATCCGGTCTTTGGGAGGCGGTCGAGGCGCTTGGGGTGGCCCGAAAAATGACCGAGCTCATGCAGAACTGTCCGGTACCAGTTTATCGGCTCATAATAGACTTCGGGCGGTGGCACGCAGATGTGATCGGTCGCGGGGGCGTAATAGGCATCGCTGCCGCCAATCCTGATTTCCGCGCCGGTCGCCGCGATCAGGGCCTCGGCGCGGGGGATCAGAACCGCTTCATTATGGGTGGTGATCCTGTCTGTCGAATCGTCGGGAAGCCCCTCGCATTGGTCGACATTGAAGATCGTGAAGCGCTTGAGGAAAGCAATCTGCCGGGGGTTATCGCCATCCGGCTCGCGGGCATCATCGCCATTTTTCGGTGTGAACTTGTCGGCATAGCAGACGGTTGTGCCCTGCTCTCCCTTGCGGACATGGCCCCCCATGGCGACCGCCTGACGATAGGTCAGCCAGCGCTGCGAATGATAGCCACGCTCGAAAAGGGTGTGCCACAATATGAGAATGTTGATGCCTGAGTAGCGCCGATCGGTTCCGGCGTTGCGGGGAAGGCCGAGCGGCGCCCTGCCGTCATCCCAAGGCTTGACCCAAGGCAGGGTTCCCGCCTCCAGTTCTGCAATGATCCGGTCCGTCACCTCGCTGTAGAGGGTGGAACCGGTATGATGATCTTTGTCATGATATCCCATTTTCCTTACTCCCTTCGCGCACCGGCCGCCGGAGTGGCGGGGGTGGGCGGCAGGAGCGAACCGGCAGGCCCACCGCATGAGGCGGGCAGCACCCGAAGGGCCGCAACGAAGTGGAGGAGTTGGGGCGCAGCCCCGACTTGCGGCTCGCCGCGGTGGGCCTATAGGGCAGCGACGCCCACCTCCGCCGCGCCGCAGGCCGGTCAAACCCGAAAGACTTCACCGCGCCCCGCGCGGTGGCCGCTGGCCAACTCTTCGCGCTGCCCTTCGCAGCGCACCGCATTTCCATGGTGGACACCAACCCAATGGCGATGCCGCCCGGCGCGAGGTGCCCGCCTCACCCCTCGCCTTCGCGATGAACGGCCCTGTCGAGATGCGCGAGGGCGGCGGCGAAATGGTCCTCGACTTCCCAGACGGAGGTTCCCAGCCGGAACGCGATCTCAGGAAAAGTGAAGTCATCCCGGACATGGAGATAATAGACGATGCGGGGTAGATAATTGAGGGTGGCAAGGCCGATGCGGTAGCGGTCGGCCATCGTGCCTTCGGGTCTGCGGACAGGCATGGACTGGCTCCTTTCAAGGATGAGGCAGGCGACGGGAAGCCCCGCCGCCTGCCGGGCAAGACGATCAGGCCGCGAGCGGCAGGTCGCCCCCTTCCTCGTCCTGCCGTGGTTCGGATGCTTCGGCCTCGGGAACTATGACGGGCACCTCGGCATCACCGGGCGACTGCGGATCGTCAGGCTGCTCAGGCTCAAGCAGGCCCTGCAATTTGGTCCACAGATCGACCGTGGCGACCCCACCGCGCGCGGTGTAGGCGCTGGGCGGGAACTGCATCCAGCGCGGAACCCATCCGGTCCGCTTGTCGCGCCCTCCGGCACCGGCAAGGCAGTCCGCAATGACGCCGCGCTGGACCTTGCCGGTTTCCTTGGCGTTGGCCGCCGCCACATCGGCACCGGCCACATCGGCAAGGACAGCCCCAAGGATTTCCTTGTCCCGGATAAGATCGAGCAGGGCTTCGTCAGCTTCCCAGCATTGGGCCATATCCACCTCCAGATAGCTGCCCAGAAGCTCGATCAGGGTGGTGGCCGATTGCAGCGTTTCGGCCATGACCACGGCAAGGATCGCAAGCACATCTTTGTCGGCAAGGCTGAGCAGCTTCACGAAGAGAGGGACGATGTGATCCGCGCTGCCGACAATGTTCGGCTCCTCCTCGTCCATGCCGAGCATCGCCAGCGCCTCCCGGCGGAAGAAGTCGGTCGAACCTTCCGACGGGCTGCTCTCGACGCTTTCAGTGATGGCATCGGTGCGGCTGGTCTGGCTCTGCCTCTCGACCCGCCACAGGGTGGACCCGCAAATGGCATGGGCGACCATCAGCCGCAGGGCGACGGACGGGGTTTCCGCCACCTTGGCAGCGACGGCGGCATGGCGATGGAGGTTCACATAATCGGCCAGCGGCGCGGACAATTCGGGACGGGCGGGCCGTCCAATCGGCTCGCCCCTCTCGATCCGCCGCGCCTCCTTCATCGTCACATAGCCTTCATGGAAGCTGACCCCGCCGCGATGGTCGATGGCGATATAGACCCTGCCGCCCTTTCTCTTGGGGGCGCGTTCATGCTCCCAGCTGTTGAAATGCTCGCCCGGTTCGAGCGTAACCACATCGCTCCAGCCTGCTTCACGGTAACTCTCGGATTTCGCCTCAATGACAGCGCGCTGAGCTTCCCAGAACTGATCGACATTGGCGAAATAGCTGTCCTCGCCGAACAGATCGGAAATGATCTCACCCGCATAGCCTGCAAGATCGAACAGGGCCGCGCTGGTCGAAATCGACGACCCGCCGAACAGCCATTCCTTGAGCCTGTAGCCACTGGGCACATAGGCATCCTCATCGTCGAGCAGCGCGAGCCATTCCTTCTGCCGGGCCTTGGAGGCGAGCGTCAGATGACGCACGGTGGTCGCGTCAATCTTCTCGGCGCGATAGAGGTTGCGGATGCGGGGCAGCAGGTTGCCGAGCGCGAGGGTGCGCTTAACCTGCAAGGCCGTCAGCCCGAAGGTGAGGGAAATATCCTCGACGCTGCGCCCCTCCCGAACCAACCGGGTGAAGGTTTCGTGCCGGGTCATTTCATCGGGGTCAGCCCGTGCGATATTTTCAATGAGCGAGGCTTCGAGCGCTGCGGCATCATCCCCCGTCGCCATGACGGCGCAGGGCAGCGGGTCACTGATCCCGGTTTCCTCCGCCACGATGAGCGCGGCATGGTAGCGCCGCTTGCCCGCGACAATCTCATAGGTTTCGGGCGACCCGTTCTGACGGACGATGAGCGGGACCAATACCCCGCGCGCCCGGACGGACGGCAGGATATTGGTGAGGTCGGGCGCTTTCTTCACGCCCCGCATATTGGCGGTCGAAACGGCCAGATTGGCGATATCGATATGCTTGAGTTCCATGCTATTCACTCCTTGCTTCCAAACACCACCGGCCCGGCGAAAACGGGGTGGGCGGCAAGAGCGAACCGGCAGGCCCGCCGGCAGAGGCGGGCGGCATCCGCCAGGACCGCAATGCAATGAAGGAGCCGGCATGCCGGCTTGCAGCCCGCCGCAGCGGGCCTAAAGGGCAGCGCCGTCCACCGCGTTTTTGCCGCGGCCGAATTCAACGCCATCGCGCGCCAGCGCGATGACCGCATCCGCGTCAGGGATCGATGCCCGAAGGGGCGAGACGGCAAGGCCGGCTCGACGGAGCGGCACGCGAAGCAGAGCCCGGCCCCGCAGGGGAGACGCCGCGCCCTTTTCGAATTTGCCGTACCGGCTTGAAAAAGCGGTGACAGGTCGGGACAAGCAATGCGGCCCACGACCAAAGCATCCCGAAGACCATGAAAAGCCGATCGGATTTACGCCCTGCCCAAGTTCAATGAAGCCGGTATAACGGGACAGACCGTTACTGTGTGACCCCATGCTCTGACGGTGCCTTGGAACGGATCAAGACGAGCGATGGCCTTTTGAAATATGATGGACGAGCCTGAAGACAAGTCAGATCGCGGGATAGAGAAGCCCGTTGAGCCACCGCAGGAAACGCCGGATCCTTCTTCTCAGGACCGGTCCGCTACCCCGGCCCGTAAGTCCATCCGGGCCCTAAACTTTCACGACGAGCAATTCAACGCCCTCACGCGCGGGACGCAGATCGGGGCACTCGCCAGGATGACCGGAAGCGGTGCATTGGGAGTCTTGGCGAAGGAGCTATCCCCTTTTACGAAGCTCGCTGAGATGAACGTTTTTGCGCGCGCCGCTGAACTGGTACCTCCCTCGTCAAGGCTCCTGCAGCAATTAAATGGCGGTCTTAGCCTCGCCACGGGTGGCGGCGTAATCGCCCGCTATCCGGCGCTGGAGGCTTTCGCGCAAAGCTCTCCCGGCATGGCCCTGCCCCATTGGATGCTCTTTCAGGAACATTCAAAGATCGGCCAGTTAATGCGCGAGCAGCGCTGGGCCGGACGATGGGCGCCTGAGTCGATTGGATTGCTCGCGGGCCGGATCAATCGGATCGCGGCTCCGATCGGCTTTGACGAAGAAATCCAACTCATCGCTGAGCGGGCTCAAGGACTGCGCGTGATGGACATTGCGCAGGGCTTCAAATCGACGCCTGGGATCGAAGCGCTCCTGGCACAAAGCGCCGAAATCGCCCAGACACTAACCAAGCTATCTGCCTTTGCGGGCGCAGTGGATACGGTCGGCCCGCTGAGTGCCACAAGCGGGGCCGCCTTGGCTTCGATTCTTGGCGACTGGCAGACCAGACCCGATCTCCCAACGGAATATTGGCAACGCCCATCAGTTCGGCAACGCTATTATGAAGAGGCCGAGGTCGACGCCGGTCTTATCGACGCAAGCAACGGCGAGGCCGTGGAAATCCTCGTCGAAAGCGGCATCATCGAGGGAGTGGTGGGTGGAAAGACGGTCTCGGCCATAATCGAGGCGGGACCGATCAACGTGCGCATATCCGCCTCGCGCCCCCGCATCGGCGCTTATCGCGCCATCACGGCTTTTGAAATCGTGATGCGGGACCTCATCTCGCGGCTTCTCATGACGGCGCAACGCGATGCAGGCGACAATCCGGACGCTTGGTTCAAGCAGCGTGTTCCCGGCGACGTTCTCAAACGGGCGCGCGAGCGCAGGGCCGAGGCGTTGCGCGCCGGGGAGTCCGCGAGCGATCCCATCGCCTTTGTCGATCTAGGCGATCTCATTCCGATCGTGACGTTCGGCAAGAACTGGCCCATCTTCGAGCCGATCTTCGGCAGCATGGAGGCGTTTCGGGTGGACATGCAACGCCTCAACGGGATTCGTCGGCCGACGATGCACGCTCGGCCGATCGATCCGGTGCAACTCATCGAGATGGCTTTGACGATCAGCCGCATGACGTCGATGATCAAAGCCGTCCATGGCTGGCTGCCCGAATGGGACGAAGAATATTGACCTAGGGTTGGCAGCATCCTGTCAAGGAATAATCCGGCGGCCCCACGCAACTGCCGGAGCCATTGCAACACAAATCTTGATTCCGTTCCCTTCTCGCGTCAGACGCCCGATATGAACTTCAGCGCCGTAACGAAGCGGACGTCGATCAACTGGACAAGAACGGCCGGGAACCGGAACCTATACCCCCTCCTGCGATCGCGCAGGGGATTGACCAGTCTGGCAGTTTCTTGCTTCGCACCAGAGGCCGTTCAACTGGACCCTTCCGGCCTTGCTGTGCCATTGGTCAAACGGGGGTACGGCATAGATGACGCAAAACGAACCTGGAATCCGGGGTGAACATGCACTGCGGGACGACGAACCAGACCGTCTCGGCTTCTCCGATGTCGCTGAACGAATCGCGTTGTCGGTCATGGATCGCGCATCGGCCGATGGCCTGGTCATTGGCATTGATGGTGAATGGGGTTCCGGAAAATCGAGCCTGCTGCACCTCATCGAGCGCAAGCTGAACCAGCTTCCAGACGAGAAGCGCCCTACGATCATTAGCTTTCGTCCCTGGCTCGTCGGTCGCCGGGACGCGCTGCTGTCGAGTTTCTTCAACGATCTCGCACGAAAAATTGCGAGCGTCAGCCACGCCGAAGGCGACGCGACCAAATCTTCGATGATCGCCGCGACAGCCTTGGCGAGGCAGGTCAGAACCTTTGCCGCGCTGCTTGGCCGAACGGGCGAGCTTGTCGAGGCGGGCGGCAAATTATGGGCGCCGGCAGAATGGATCGGGAAGATCATCAAGGGGGTCGGAAAGCTTTTCGACAAAGGCTCGAAAGAAGAGACGGGTCCTGATCTAGCAACGCTCAAAGCCAGAATCACGCGGGATCTGCACAAGCTAGGGCACCGGTTCATCGTGACGGTGGACGATGTCGACCGGCTTGAACCTTCCGAGGTCATGGAAGTCCTGCGCCTTGTGCGGTCGGTCGCCGACTTTCCCAATATCATCTATCTGCTGTGCTATGATGTGGATCGGCTCGCCGAAGCCATTGAGACCACATCGCAGGTGGACGACGGCAAGGACTATCTCGAAAAAATTGTCCAGCTCACGGTCATGGTTCCCCAACCCGAGCCGTTTGAACTTCGGCAATGGTTCGCCGAAGATCTGGCCCCGCTCCTCGGACCCATTTCGGACGAGGTGAGCGAGCGGCTGAAATCGGTGATCGATCAGGAGGGCGGCGCCCAGCTCCGCACACCACGGTCGGTCGTTCGGACCCTCGATTCGATCCGCTTCTTCTGGCCCGCGACCCGCAGCGAAAAGATCGATGCGGCCGACCTTGTCTGGCTCCAGCTCATCAAGGATGGGAATCCCGATCTCTATCGTTGGGTCGAAACCTATGTCGCTTCCGTCGCTGCAACGTCTTTCGGCACGGCAAGGGTTACCGAAAGGAGCGTGAAGACTCGCCTCACCAATCTGCTGGAGATAGTGGAGGATCGGCAACTCCACGACATGCTTTATCGCCATTTTTTCAGCGAACTGCTCCCCGGCATTGAGACCTCGATGGACGACCAGGATGAACCGGTCAAAATTCACCAGGCCGTCACGCCCCAGGCCGTTCAAGCGGCAATCGCTGGACGCAGGCTCGCCAGCCCCGATCATTACCGCCTTTATTTCAGCTTGGTTGGGCCCTCGTACGCGGTGACACAGGAGGGCTTCGATCAATTCTGGAATTCGGTCGACAAGACGCCTGCTGCTGCTGCTGCAACCCTGCTTGAATTCCAAGGGCAGAAGGCGCTTGGCACGCTCAGGAAACTCGACATACTCCTTGAGCGACTGAGGGGGACGGACCTGGCGCTCTGGTCCAGCACGCGAGCGACAAACCTCCTGCTGGCTTTGGGGGAGATGATGGATGACGCCTTTCGGCGCGGCCCCCGCGAACCTAATATCATCATCACCACCTGGGATCGTGCGGAAAAGCTGGTTGCCCTCCTCTATCCACGCCTTGACGCAACTGACCGCGAGCAAGTCACTGAGCAGCTGTTCAGCAAAGCCACGGCCATTGGCTGGGCAACCAATTTGTTGCGACGGGAGACCTTCGCTCATGGTCGCGTTGGAGAGCAAAGACGCCCGAACAGCGACTGGGTGCTAAGCGAGGAGGAGCTTGACCACGCCAACCGCCTCATGATTGCACGCTTCTCGACCCTGACGATCGACGAGGTGATCGCGGCGCCCCGACCGCTCTGGATATTTTTTGCCTGGAACCAGGCCGGAGACCCGGACGGCCCACGCAAACTGCTCGCCGAAGCCACGCGGACCGACGCCGGACTGGTCGGCATCATGAACCGGCTGACGACCCGGATAGACACCAGCGACAGCTGGTACACGGTCATAAGACGCGAGAATATCGCCCCGTTCCTGGATTACGACGAAATTCTTGCCCGTCTCCAACGGATTGCTGCCGAAGGAAATGAAGAGCTCGCGGTTTCGGCGCGGCGCCTTATAGAAGCAGCCGAAGAGGCCAGAAATTGGTGAGGCCGTGAATTGGTTGATCGACCGGTTAGCTTCGTCGAGCCAGATCCTTGAAGAACCGACGGCGGCCAGAACCTCCTTCCAAGGTAAAGTGCATCTCGCTGGCCGCCCGACAATATTATGATAATGTACCTCCATGGTGAAATCCCCCCTTGAGCGCGCGGCCCGCGCACTTTGCAGCCTCGAAGGCAATCCGGAAAACGCTACTTTCGAGGGCAGGCCCATGTGGCAAAGCTATCTGCCGCAAGCGTGCGCCGTGCTTCTGGCCGTCAGGGACCCCGGCGCGGAAGTGTCCGCAGCGGGTGGCGAGCAGATATCGACCGAAGGATTCAAGATCGGCGCGCAGATCGCAGGCTGGACGTGGGACCGTATGATCGGGGCGATCCTGGAGAGCAAATAATGGATTTCAAGGTAGGAGAAGTCGTGGAGGTCATTCCTCGTCGGCTTCTGATGCGCATCGATTCCATCGCCAACGATCGGGCGCTGTGCGCGCCGCTCACAAAGGGCAAAGGCAAGGCGGAATGGTATCCGGTAACGGATCTGAAGAAGCACGATCGAAGGCCGCTGAAAATCTTTTTCACCTGATCACCGCATGCAGGAAATTATCATGAAGGCAGCGAACAGCTGACCGTCCGACGCACCTTGCAGCGTCACCGTGATCGTCTTCCACCCGTCTCGCTCAGCGATGCAGGGCGCGATTTCGTCTCGCGTGACATCGAACCTCACGATGATGTCATCGACCCGTCGCAACCATGCAAGGTGATTTTCGTCGGTCCCCAGCCTCTTGTCAAATATGTGCTTCAACATCGGCGACTCCATTTGAGCGTTGCGCCATCGGATAATTGCCGGCGAAAATATTTTTGAATGCTTCTGCCGAAGAGCGCACGCCCTCGGGCCGACACGTTTCCCCCAAGGGGCGAAGCGCCGATCAGCAGAAAATACCTGCCCACCAAAAATGGGGCCATCCTTTCCCAGCGTGATCGGCTCCCCGAATATCACGATCGCCCTGTGCCCAAATGGAGGTGGCCAGCGAAATGCCGCGCCAGTCTCACCCTTTGGGCGTCACCCAGACCTCGACCGGCGCGACGAATTTGCCAGGGGCAGGCTTGCCGACGTGAACCCGATCCGCTGTCACGCGCTCGCCGGTTTCCAGATTGAATGTGGACCAAGGCTTGGGCATCCGGCCGAAGGTCATCTTCTGGATGGGCTGGCCGGTAGTGGAATTCATGATGGTTGCGATGATGCTCATCGCCTGCCCGATAATCGCGCCATCGCACTTGCGTAAATCCCTCGAATCACGACCTCCGGCGAAATCCCCTCCTCACTTCACCAGAGTTTCACGAAGCCATCATTCAGCGTTCGCTCCCGTCCGCCAGAAACCGCCAAGGCAATGAATTGCTTTCGCCTGGCTCTGTTCGCTCAATGCGATCCGGCAGGCCTCATTCATTGCGATCCGATCAACCACGGCCTATTTTCATGGTGTGGACACCGATCCAATCGGATCGCAAAGCCGATCGGCGGAGGGTTTTTGCGATCGAGCGCGCAGATTTGCGGCCATTTTCGCGCTTTGATCGTTGTTCCTTCATCTATTGCGGATTACATAGGGTTTGTCAGCGATCTGCTGACGGGAAATGGATAGGCTAGCATGGTTCGGACGTCACAGACTTTCGATCGCTATAAAAGGGAGCGTACGAACGAGTTGTTCGAGCGCATGACGCGGCTTGCCCAGAATGCGCCCCAGCGGTCCGAGCCCCGGCAGCCAGCACCTCGCGGCCCTATCGAGCCTCCTCGGCGCTAAGATTACCATTCAGGCAGTTCCGCATCGGTCCTGACAGGCTGAACCCCACCCAGTCGCCATGAGAGCGCATTACGGCTGTCGGTTCGGCCATCCAGAGTCGATTCTGTAATCCTAAACGGGTTAAGCGTCAGGCAGAGGGCATGACTGTCTTTGGGCAGGCTGAGTTCGCGTACGCCGCAATCATCCCGCCAAAGCGCGATGCATCGACTGGGCGGAAAAAATCCCGTCTTGTTGGCGCGCTCTATCAGACCAAGCGAGGTAAAGGTCAGGACCGAAGAGCCGGGGTCTTCGGCCAGCACCGTGGCGTAGCGATTCGGCCAGCGAGTCTGAAGCTGGGCGCTGTCCATGAGGAGCGCAATCACGATATTGGGTCCGATCGCCCGCAACAGCTCCTGGGCCGGATCGACGCGCGCAAGGTCCTCGCAGATGAGCGTGGTGATCGTGGTTTCGCCGCGCAGCACGCCGACCGTCAGACTACGGCTCAGGACATCGAGCCTTTCCCACCATCCCATCCCAGGATCGAGGACAGATCCCAGGGCATAGCTTTTGATCTGGTCGGCATCGAGACGCCAACGATGGTGCTTCTGGCGGACATCCTCGACCCATCGCCTGACTTTCTGTCTTTTGCTCCTGACCGGAATGATGGTCGCAGCGGCGAAATTTCCAACCCGGCCTTCTCCATCGCTGTGCAGCCCCGACGCGACAAACTCAATATCGTCATCCTTCTCGAGCTGCGTGATAAGCTTCGCATAGGTGGCACCGCTCAAGGCGAGTTCAGGAAAAATGACGCCATGGACCTGTCCCACGTCCCTGCGTGCTTCCTCGATCAGGGCATCTACCAGACCCAACAGCAGGCTCTCCTGCGCTTTGGCATTCAGCGGTTCAACGCCGAACCAACCCCAAGGCGCACGCGCGTCGCTCTCCGACAGGCCTGCAACATGGAAGGACTTTGCAGCGATCGAAAACGGATAGGGAATGATGAGGAGGTTGAGAGACGCCTGCGCCTGCCGTGCAGTATATTCACCCACCGGTGCGAGCCATCTTGCGCGCGCGAGACCGCGAGGCGGCAAGAGCGAAAGATTGTGCGATAGGGAACGGACCGTGCAGCCGCGTGAAGGGGTGCGGGATTTTGGTAGAACGCACGCAACATCTGGTGCTGCTTGCGACAATGTGTAGGCGCCCCGCCCTTCCCCGTCGGTCAATTCCTTCATGGCCGCGAGGATCCTGAATTCTACCGCGAGTGTCAGAAGCGGAGGCGTGGTCTCCTGCAATTCCTCATTTGCCAGGAATCCCACATCAGTCGCTGCTTCATCAGCAATAGCCAGGAGGCCCACTGCGTCGCGCCACCAACCAGGAGGCTCTGCTCTCGCGTCCAGGGCGTTGAAGAGAGGTTCATCGAATGCGGCCCAGATGCGAGACCACATCTGGCCAACTGCCTCAGGGGTTTCAAGCGTCACCCTATTGCCGGACACATCTTGCCGGACGGTCGCCTGAGCCCACGCGCGACCAATTTCGACCCAATGCTGGCGGTCGGAAAGCGTGACTTCCAGCTTACGGAACTCAGCTGGCGGTCCTTGATGGGTTTCTGGCTGAATATGATGATAGGCGCCGCTGCGCGAGAGCAGAAAGGCGGTGATTGCGAAGAGATCGATCGGATCGACCGGCGGCAGATACCAAGGGCCATATTGATCGCCTTTGGGACCGAACGCCTCCTTATTCTCCATTTTCGATTTGAGATCGACCCACCAGTCGAGATTACCTTGGGGGAAAAGCAAACGAACCGCATCGCCGACAAGCATTCGAGATCCACTCCGATCGAGCACCAGCTTCCTAATTGAAATGGCAAATGCCATGGATTTCCGTATCTTGCCAGTACAGCATCGTAGTGGAAATATCGATGCTCCTCGCTTTGGAACCAGTGTCATGCTCGGTGGGCCAGGTCAGCCATCCAGGCCGATCAGTGGCACCGCCCGCAAGCACTACGATCTTCGCGATGCCGGTTACGCTGGACAAGCCTTGGAAGTACGAGCCGTATTGAGAAGGGATGTTACCGATTCTGCGCGACACCCAGGATGGATGGTCGGCAGACAGCAATGTCGGGCACAACAGGAAGGACAGGATCGCGGTGCTTTTCGCGCGCGACGCTGCAAGCTGGACGGTCAAGGCAATATGCCGGGCCGCGCCAATTGCAAAACCGCTGGCCTCCTGCCTTCCGCAAGCTTATCGATTGTAATCATTATGATATCTATGGAGCGCAGGTTCATGGAACTCGAAGCGTTGCTGGAACAATTTCAGGTGGTGGCGAACCGGAGCGGTTCCATGATGCTCGGATCATTCCGGTGTGAGCCAAATGAATCTCCCGCGCTCCGCATCGAGCTCCTGAATCACGATGAGACATTCAGGCTGATCGAAAAGACCCGCCCGCCCATCATCTATCCGAACCTGAAGATGACCAACGCCCGCTCCCAGATAGCCGAATCGCTGACGGACCTGGAGTATTTCGGATTGGTGGAAGACGAGGCCATCGCGAACGAAATCCGCGAGGCAGCGAAAGTGCTGGAGCCCTATGAAGGCAGGATAGGCCAGCTTGTAATCAGTTTCCTGGTGGGAGCGGCCCTTCATACTTTCGCTGCCGGCGCGCCCTGGCTGGTGGAATTCAACATGACCATCAGTGAAATCATGTACCACCATACAAACCGCATGGCAGGCGCAAACGACGAACCGGTTCGCCCTTGACCCGCCGTGACGAGACGGCATGACGCGGAACCCCGATAACCGAGGTTCCGCGCAAGCCCATCAATCCTTTTTGGGAGACGCCTTCCGCCCCTTCGCGCCCTGCCCCTTCTGCTTCTGGCCAAGGCCGATCGTCAGGGCGAGATCGCGCCGCTTGGCAGCGTAGCTGGGCGCGACCATCGGATAGTCGGCGGGCAGGTTCCACTTCCGGCGATAATCGTCGGGCGTCATCTGATAGTGGGTCATCAGGTGGCGCTTGAGCATCTTGAGCTTCTTGCCGTCCTCCAGACAGACAATATGATCCGGCTTCACCGAGGAACGGACCGGCACGGCGGGTTTCAGGTCTTCCTGCGGCGGGGAGGCAGGCGTGCCCAGGCCGGAAAGCGCGCCATGCACCTGGGCGATCAGCCCCGCCACCTCGGGCACCGGCACCATATTGTTCGACAGATGCGCCGACACAATATCCGCCGTCAGGGTGATCAGGTTATTCCGCGCTGCCAGCAATTCGTCCGTCATCAAGCTCTCCAACCAGGATCAATCCGGCCCCCTTGGCATATCGGCCAGCCAATACCAAACCGCCATCGCCCTCGATCGCAAATCCGCGCCCGCGTCAGGAATCGTCGCCGAAGGGTCGAGACGGCAAAGCCGGCTCGACGGAGCGGCACGCGGAGCAGGCCCACCCCAGCAGGGGAGACGCCCTACCCTCCCTCTCTGCATGAGGGGTGCCAGAGCAACAGATGCCGAAGACCAGGAGGAGAAGGATCAGGTCCGGCGAACTCACATCTCCGCCGGCATGCCCATGAGACCCACGGACCGTAGCCGTTTCAGCCGGGCGAACCTTTCAGGATGAGATGGGCCGAACGCATATAGAGGCCCAACTCCTTGTCGCTTCGCAGCAGCCGGTCCAACAAATCCTTCATGTCGGCCAGGTCCGAATCAGGCCGGAACGGTCCTTCGGGTTGCTCCCCCATGACGAGCACGCTCAGGCAGAGCCCCTTCTTGACGAGATGGAGGTCGCGCTGTTCGAACAGGGCCATGAGGCTTCTCCCGGCGTGGCATGGCGATGTAGCATGACCCGGGCCGATTGTTGATCGGCAGTTCTCGGCAGACCCACCGGCGGATAGGAAATTGGGTGAATGACCGCCAATTCACGGACGATCAGCGGCGTCATTGCGCCTGCCCAAAACAAAGCCGCCGAACCCGATTGACAAAAGCCCCGCCTACCAAGGGAAGAGGCGGGGCCGGTTCAGAGGCAGCCATTATGCTCAGCCCGCGTCATCCCTGCACTGGCTATTATGGGCTATGACAGACGACATAAGGCCGGGCGCCTGCTTGCCGCCGTCACGGCAAGATATATGTGCCTTCCCCCGGCGTCCGGGCGGGCATATGGTCCTCGCCCCACGACTCGCAGAAGAGGTCGTCATGCTCATGAATCCCCTCATTCAAATGATTCCGAAAGTCCGTTTGAGGAGCTGATGGTGGCGGATAAGGTTCTCGAACTGTAGGATGAGAGGGCGTAGTCTTTCCTCGGGCATGTTGGGGATGAGTTGATAGTACATCACGCCCTGCCGGAAGAGTGAATGCACGCGTCGCGATGTCGTGCTGGTGCGCAGATGGCGGTCGTAGCCGATGGCCTCGCCGGCGGCGCCGAGCACGGTCAGGAGGACAATGGCGAGAGCGGCGATCAGCCACAGCCTGTCGCGCCGGGCGGGCGTGGAGACGCGGGTTGCCGACATGCCCATCCCGAACCGCCAGTCCTTGGCATCGCGAAACGAGCATTCGATGCCCCAGCGCCGCGAGTAAAGATCAATGAGGGTCTTGGCCGTCACCGTGGTCAAGCTGGTCGCGAGGCACCACGGCTCTTTCATATCCTTGGCCTGGACGCACACGACCGCCCCGACGGGGCAACCCTGCGCCGTGACCGTGGCCTCGCGCAACAGCCTGGCACGTCCCGATGGGCCGAGCCACTCCTTTGCCGGACGGCACTCACCGGCGGCCGTCACCTTGATGTTGCCACGAAAGCGGATGACATAGTCGAAGTGCAACTCGTCCTTGAGGACGCCGTAGAGCTTGGTGTCGCCAAAGCCGCGATCGGCGACGAGCAGCACCTTCACTTCTGTCGGCAAGAGCTCGGCAAGCCGGGTGACGATCCAATATTCATAGTGATTGCGCCGCTCTTTCAGCTCCGCCTTGCGTACCGTCAACCACAGTAGCGGCGTTGCCCGGCCATGCTCGGTAAGCAGCGACAGCATCAGGGTCGAGTGCCCGTCGGCATCGAAGTCGGTCCAGTCCATGGCGACGGCGATCTCGGTGCGGCTACCCAGGCAATAGCCGGCCCAGTCGGCCATCAGCGCGTCGACATCGATCCCGTCATTCGACAGCATCCGGTCGACCTGCTTGATCGCGTGACGCGACAGCCCTCCCTGGGCCAGTGCGAGACCGTGGCCAATCGCGCTCACCGCCAGCGACGACGCCTGCAACGTGCCCACCGTCGCCTTCGCCAGCGATGTCACCCGCTTCGCGTGCAGGTCCGCGCCAAAAAGTTCGTCGACAAAGGAATGCACCGCCTCAGAAGAAAACTTCGCCTTGCCGCTCATCTCAATCTGATCCCCCTTCGACACGGAGATGCTGAGACGCCATGTCCGAGGTGGTTTCAGGTGGCTCGCCTCGAACATGTCGGTATCGAGGGTTAGTATTGCGACCAGAGCCTCAGACATGGGAGACGAGCCATGGAACGGAATACAACATTTATCGGGCTGGATGTAAGTAAGGAAACGATCGCGGTCGCGATCGCCGACGGTGGTCGCCGTGGCGAGGTGCGGTTTTAC
Source organism: Sphingobium sp. EM0848 (assembly GCF_013375555.1). Classification (NCBI taxonomy): domain Bacteria; kingdom Pseudomonadati; phylum Pseudomonadota; class Alphaproteobacteria; order Sphingomonadales; family Sphingobiaceae; genus Sphingobium; species Sphingobium sp. EM0848. Next base: position 797,336 of record NZ_JABXWB010000001.1, on the reverse strand, counting down.
GGAACCATCTCGAGTAAACCGGAGTCGGTAGCCAAGCTGATCAAGACGCTGGCGGCAAAGCACAGGTCGCTGGCCTTCGCTTACGAGGCAGGGCCAACCGGGTATGGCCTGCATCGGCAACTGATCGAACTGGGCCATGCCTGTCATGTAGTGGCGCCTTCGATGACGCCGGCCCGGCCTGGCAGCCAGATCAAGACCGACCGCCGCGATGCCGTCGTTCTGGCCAGCCTGTTTCGCGCCGGTGAACTGACATCGATCTGGGTGCCCGACACAGAGCATGAAGCCATGCGTGACCTCATCCGGGTCCGGATTTCCGCAGTGGAAACGGTGCGCCGGGCGCGACAACAACTGCTGTCCTTCCTCCTGCGCCACGGCCGGATCTATAAGGATGGCATCAAACATTGGAGCAAGAGGCATCGTCGCTGGCTGGGCGACCAGCGTTTCGATCATCCCGCTCAGCAGATTGCGTTCGAGGAATATATCCGCGCCATCGAGCAGGCCGAGGATCGCCGTTCGCGACTTGAGAAGCAAATCGAAGCGCTGCTTCCCAGCTGGTCTCTCCATCCGGTGGTGGCAGCTATCCAGGCATTGCGTGGCGTATCGCTCATCGCGGCGGTAACCATCATCGCGGAGGTGGGCGATTTCCGGCGCTTCGCCAATCCTCGCCAGCTTATGGGATGGCTCGGACTTGTGCCACGCGAACGGTCGTCGGGGTCTACCCGCTCACAGGGAAAAATCACCAAGGCAGGCAATAGCCGGGCCCGCCGCATGTTGGTGGAGAGCGCCTGGACCTATCGGCTCCCGGCGCGGATCGCCGGAGACCTCCTCCGTCGCAGTGCCAATCTCTCCCAGGAAGCGCGGGACATCGCGTGGAAGGCGCAGGTTCGCCTCTGCGCGCGCTACCGTCGATTGCTGCGGTCAGGACGGCCCAAGAATGTCGTGACAGTCGCCATCGCACGCGAACTCGCCGCCTTCGTCTGGGCGATAGCCATCCAGACTCCCGCTCCGGCGCAAACCGCTTGAACCCCCGCAACCAGGCAAAAAGGAGCAGCAAATTTCTCATCATGCTGTGCAGCGTCGGGCGCGGTGGCCGGTCAGGGCAACCCTCGATGTGATTCGGCGATCTTCAGTTCGCGCGACGTGAGACAGAGGAAGGCCCGAGACGAACCACGGTCCTGCGGTATCCAACCCGCGTATCAGAGTCTGAGGGCAACCCTCGATGTGATTCGGCGATCTTCAGTTCGCGCGACGTGAGACAGAGGAAGGCCCGAGACGAACCACGGTCCTGCGGTATCCAACCCGCGTATCAGAGTCTGAGCAACCGTCGTCTTACTGCCGCCGCGTCCGACCCTGCACAGCCAATATCCTCTCACGCCAAAAGAGGCGGTTGGAAGCCCGCGACCTCACTCTTGAATTCGGACATGAGAATCATCTTTCCTGCCCTACGTCATCTCAAAAATGAGGGGATGCCTGAGGTCGTCATGAGAACGTCCAATGACGCCGACTTGTTGTCCCAGCCGCCGCACGAGACACGGGATGCGATAGTTCCAGACGAACGGTCTGAACTGATCACCGTCCAAAGAGAATTTCTCATTCGGCGTTACGCCCGGGCCATGGCGACGATGCGCCCTCCTTCCATTTTCCACTGATCATTCAAGGCTGACACAAGCGGCCTGGAACCCATTGCATTCCAGAAAAGTCATGCGCCGCTTCGTCAAGCCTGGGAGGCAAGGTTGTCGCTATCCGGCCGCCATTGCCATGAACGACGGTCTCAAGAGATAGCCGGTCAAGTCAGCGGGAGGTCCGGCAGTCTCAACGGCGGTCGTTCAGCGCCATGATCAGTGCGACCGCCGACATGCCGCGGCGGCTCTCCCCTGCTACAAAAGGTGCAAGAAGCACCCCGAAACTCCCGGTCCACCTGGACTGGCCGCTTGGCCTGACCCTTAGTCGGCGGGCCAGTGCGACAGGCTCGGCCCTGAGCCGAAATCGGCTTGGGAGCCGAAGACTGAAATTCCGGGACGCTTGCCTTAAAGCACAGCCTACCCTACCTTACCTTCGTCTTACTTTGGAGGGCGCCATGGGCGTGCAGGAACGGATTACGACCACGGTGTCGACCAAGGGACAGGTCATCTTGCCCAAGGCGATCCGCGAGCAGCGGCATTGGCCTGCCGGTACGAAGCTGATCGTCGAAGAAACGCCGGAGGGCGTCCTCCTAAAACCTATGCCGATCTTCGCACCAACCGACATTGATGCCGTTTTCGGTTCGCTGCGGTCGACCAAGCCCGCATTGTCCATCGATGCCATGAACGCGGTCATCGCCAGGGAAGCGAAGCGACGTGCGCGGGATTGATACCAATATCGTTGTACGGCTGCTGACCGCTGACGATGCGGAACAGGCGCAAGCCGCCCGACGAGCCATTGAAGGCAAGGAGATTTTTCTCGGCGTGACGGTGCTGCTGGAGGCGGAGTGGGTTTTGCGCGCGGGTTATGATTTTAAACCCGCCCAGATTGCCGGCGCCTTGCGCGGGCTCGCCGGCCTGCCGGGTATGACCGTGGAGGAACCGGCTCAACTGGCGCTGGCGCTGGAGTGGATGGAAGGCGGCATGGATTTCGCCGACGCCCTTCATCTGGCGCGATCGGACCATTGCACGGAATTTCTGACCTTCGACCGCAAATTGGCCAAGCGTGCCAAGGCTTTGAACACGATTCCGGTCGTCATTCCCTGATTCTACATCTGGCGATCGGCATTCCCCCGAGGTTCCGAATGGGGTGCTTCCATTACGGAAGCGCCCCATTTCATAAATCAGGACAAGAGCCCCATGCGACTGCTCGCTGTGCGGAAATGCTCGCCATCCAGTTCGACGCCAAGAAAAGCGCGCCCACATGTCCGAGCCGCTTCCAGCGTCGATCCCGAGCCGCAAAAGGGATCAAGCACAATGTCGCCAGGCGCGCTGAATGTCTCGACCAATGGCCGCAGAATTTCCACCGGCTTCTCGGTGGGATGCCGCCTGTTGCCGGTATAGCGCGGCCAGTCGATCACATCCGGCAAAGCATGCGCGGGCTGCGCCGGCCGCCCCTTCGCCAGCAGGAAAGCCTGCTCATGCTCGTAGCGCAGGAAGCGCGTCGATGAGGCATAATGTTTGCGGAAGACGATATGACCGACCGGGACAAGCCCGACCGAACGCCAGGCCAGCACAAATTTTTCGACCGCACTCCAGCCATAGAAGCTGATGGCAAAGCTGCCAGGCTTCGTCACGCGCGCAATCTCGGCAAAGGCCGGACGAAGCCAGTCGGAATTATCGTCGTTGGCAACCGTGCGTCCGTCACGCGAACGGTATCGGCAGATATAGGGCGGATCGGTCAGGACAAGATCGACCGCGCCGTTGGGTAGCGCTCTCAATTTTTCGATACAATTGCCATGGGCGATACGGTTGCGGGGTACGGACTGGGTCTTTGCCTGAATACCGGTCGAACGCGCCTCCTGCTGCGGTGTCTTTGCCATCTTAAAGCTCCTGATGCTGGGTCAGGCACCGTCATCGGCGCCTGGCCCCTGCCTCGCGGCGAGCAGCAGGAGAGAGGGGGGCAACGACAATCTGCCGGGGTGGTGCGGGCGCAGGCGCAGCCGAGCCACGGCCCGGCCGATTGTCGTTGCGGGGGAGAGAGGACGGCGTTCTCGTTCCCTGTCCAAGACCAGGAAACGGCGCGGATCGCGCCGCAAGGGGTGAGGAAATCAAGGCATGTGGCACCCTTGCCAGTGGTTCTCGGCGCCCAAGTGGAAGGCTACCAATCTCCCCCCTGCCCGACAATTTCGAGCCGCAAGCGCCACTATCCCTGCGATCTTTCTTGGCGATCCAACGCCCATGCTATCGCTGTGGCTGTCGAACCGACCTCCTATTGAAATGGTTGCCCCCGAGCCTGACCGACCAGTCAGAGATGGAAATCATGTTCCACAAATCCGACTTCCATTGTCGTCTATTTTTTGGAGGCGGGATGACATTTGGCCTCTCCAAAAGAAGCCAAACATCCTATCAGTGGTTGCTGGAGAGTGCCGAACCTAGAGGTGAAAACATGGATCGAACGGTAATCCTGACGGTGGTCGGCAGCGACCGCCCCGGCCTCACTCGCGCGATAGCCGATGCGGTATATGCGGCAGGCGGCAACTGGCTGGAGAGCCATCTTTCGCGGCTCGGCGGAAAATATGTCGGCTCGGTGTTGGTCGAACTGCCTGAAGAGCGTCTGGATGAACTTGAGAAGGCCGCCCGCGGGATCGATGCGTTCGGGATCAAAGTCGACATCATCGGGTCTGCCAAAACGGACGAGCGAGCAGGACAATCGCTGACAATCGAAATCGTCGGGCAGGATCGCCCCGGAATCGTTCGTGAAGTGACCACCGTACTCGCTGGGCTGGAAGTCAATATCGAGGATTTTGCTACTGCCATTGAAGGCAGTGCATGGTCCGGCGCGCCGCTGTTTAAGGGGAAAATGAAGCTGTTGATTCCTGAGAATCTCTCCACCGACATAGTATGCGAGGCACTCGAAGGCATATCGGGAGAGATCATGGTCGATTTCGCTACCGCTGCGAACTGAACTAAGGTCTAACGGGCGGGATCGCGGTTCTACAACGCCGACGTGCTCGGTAGAGTCAGGAAGTGGCGCGGTGTCGTGCGGCGCGCTGTGGGGCTTGCCAGACGGTCCGTTTCCACTCCCTGCTCATCGAACCGGACGTGCAGATCTCCCGCATCCGGCTCTCGGACAAGACATCACGCCTTCACCCACGGCGGGCTGCGGCCAAGTCCGCCAGACGCACGAGGCCGAAGCGCTCGTACAGCTCAGGGCCGTGATAGGCTCCCTCTCGCTTTTCCATGCTGCTGAAAGAGAAAGGAGCCCCGGCGGCTGGCTCGGGGCTCCCCTTTCCATCCTCGCGAGCTTCCCCGAACGAGGCGGACGATCATGCAACGCAGATGGTCGGCCTCAGGTTTCCGGCAAACGCTCGTTGCCGAAAAGTTACGGGCAAATGCGCAAATCGTCCGCACCGAACTCTCGCTCAGGCGGCTTCGCGCTCGGCCTCGTGCCCCGAGCAGGCCGCTATCTCGTCCTTGACCGCGAGCTTCAGCTTCTTGAGCCGGCCGATCAGGAAATGGCGCGGAAGGGGACGCTTCTCCTCCTCGCGAATTTCGGCTTCGAGACGCGCATGTTCGCGCTCGAGGTAGCGCAGATAGTGGTCATTCATCGTCGAGTTCCTCATGTTCGATGATGGGACCCGGCTGCAGCCGGCCCCTTGGTGTGTCAGTACTCCATCTCCGGCATCGCGGCCTTTGCGCCCTTGTCATCCTTGGGCGCTTCGGCGACGAGCGCCTCGGTCGTGATCAGCAGCGAGGCCACCGAAGCGGCATCCTGAAGCGCGGTGCGGACCACCTTGGCGGGATCGATCACCCCGGAGCCGACCAGATCTTCATATTGGCCGGTGGCGGCGTTGAAGCCCCAATTGTAGTCCTCGCTCTCCAGGAGCTTGCCGACGATGAAGGCACCATCCTCACCGGCGTTGTCAGCGATCTGCCGTGCCGGCGCGCGAAGTGCGCGGCGGACAATATCGATGCCTGACTGCTGGTCGTCGTTCGCCGCCTTGAGGCCGCCAAGCGCCTTGAGCGCGCGCAGCAGCGGAATACCGCCTCCCGGCAGAATGCCTTCCTCGACCGCGGCGCGGGTGGCGTGGAGTGCGTCATCGACGCGATCCTTCTTCTCCTTCACCTCGACCTCGGTCGCGCCGCCGACGCGGATCACCGCGACACCGCCCGCGAGCTTGGCCACGCGTTCCTGCAGCTTCTCGCGATCGTAGTCGCTCGTCGTGGTCTCGATCTGTGCGCGGATCTGGGCGACGCGGGCATCGATGTCTGAGCGGGCTCCGGCACCATCGACGACGGTCGTATTGTCCTTGTCGATGATGACCTTCTTGGCTCGGCCGAGCATCCCGATCGTGACGTTCTCGAGCTTGGTGCCGAGTTCCTCGCTGACGACGTTGCCGGCAGTTAGGATCGCGATGTCTTCCAGCATGGCTTTGCGGCGATCGCCGAAGCCCGGCGCTTTGACCGCTGCAACCTTGAGGCCGCCGCGCAGCTTGTTGACGACCAGCGTCGCCAGCGCCTCGCCCTCCACGTCCTCGGCGATGATAAGGAGCGGCCGGCCCGACTGCACTACCTGCTCGAGCAGCGGGATCATCGCCTGCAGGTTCGACAGCTTCTTCTCGTGGATGAGAATGTAGGGATCGTCGAGCTCGACCTTGAGCTTCTCCGCGTTGGTCACGAAGTAAGGCGACAGATAGCCACGATCGAACTGCATACCCTCGACGGTTTCAAGCTCTGTCGCGAGGCTCTTGGCCTCTTCGACCGTGATGACGCCCTCGTTGCCGACCTTCTCCATCGCCTCGGCGAGAATGCGGCCGACTTCCTCGTCGCCGTTCGCCGAGATGGTCGCGACCTGCGCGATCTCGCTGTTGGCGCTGACCTTCCGCGCATGGGCTTCGAGGTCCTTGACCACGGCGCCGACGGCGAGGTCGATGCCGCGTTTCAGGTCCATCGGGTTCATGCCTGCCGAGACGGCCTTTGTGCCTTCGCGCACGATCGCCTGGGCGAGCACGGTCGCGGTGGTGGTGCCGTCGCCGGCCTTGTCGTTCTGCTTCGACGCGACCTCGCGCAGCATTTGCGCGCCCATGTTCTCGAACTTGTCCTTGAGTTCGATTTCCTTGGCGACGGTTACGCCGTCCTTGGTGATGCGCGGCGCGCCGAACGATTTCTCGATGACCACGTTGCGGCCCTTGGGTCCCAGGGTCACCTTCACTGCGTTGGCCAGCGTATCCACGCCGCGCAGCATGCGATCACGCGCGTCGGACGCAAACTTCACTTCCTTGGCAGCCATTGCCTCGTCTCCTTTCTTCGATTTCCTTCCACGTGTCAGAGGATGCAGGTCGCTGTCAGGCGGCCTGCTTGAGCTGGGCCGCGGCCTCGATTACGCCGAGGATGTCGCTCTCCTTCATGATGAGCAAATCCTCGCCGTCGATCTTGACCTCGGTTCCCGACCATTTGCCGAAAAGCACGCGGTCGCCCGCCTTAACGGCGAGTTCAACGAGCTTGCCGCTATCGTCGCGCAGGCCCGCGCCGACGGCGACCACTTCCCCTTCCTGCGGCTTTTCCTTGGCGGTGTCGGGGATGATGATGCCGCCCGAGGTCTTCTCCTCGGCTTCGATGCGGCGGACGACCACACGGTCGTGCAAGGGGCGGAAATGCATGCATAACCTCCAGATGCAAAACTGAGATGTGATAGACCTGCCGATCCTTCGAACGACAGGTGACGCGGAATTAGGAAAGGTCATTTTTTGCGTCAAGATGGTGCGCGAAAAAATTTGGCACTCGTAAGCGCTGAGTGCCAATGCCAGCGTTATCGGCTTGCTGTTGGACCAATTTCCCCTCTTGACTCGACTCGCCGGCGTTCCAAAATTCGCAGCGTGGGCCCGCCGCGCCCGCAGATGAAAAAGGAGCGACACAAAGGAAGGAGGCACAGCCATGTCGCAGCCATTTTCGCGTTATCTTCATCCCTTCGACGTTGCGCACAGCCCGAGCCTCGAGCCGGAAGTGAAGCGCGCCATTCTGGCATCCTGGGCGTCCGACCGCGCCGCGGTGCGCGACCATCCCGGCCTGCGCAAGCCGCCCGGCGCCAGGCGCGCGGTGCCGATCGATGACATCCTTGCCGCCATACATTCGATCGACAGGCCCTTGGAAGGTCACCGCCCTTCGCCATGAGCCGCCGGGATTTTATCGTGCAGCTAGAGGGCCGTCGGCTGACGACGGCTCAGATCCACTACTACCGTCCCGATGCGCCTTCGCTGCTGCAACTGTTCGTCTGGCAGGAGTACGATCTCGCGCCCGATTTTCCAGTGCTGTTCGAGTTTCTCGAGCATTGGCGGCGCGAGATCGAGGCCGCGCTGCACTCGGTGTGCATATCGCACGAGGGGATGATCCGCCCCACCAAGTGGCGCGCGGTCGATGGCGTGATCGATATCCGGTGACGCGCAGTCTGCTCAAGCGGTGGCGCAAGCCGAAGCCGGACGACGTGCCGGTACGTCTGCCGTTTAGCAACATCATGGAGTTCGCGATCGCGCTTCTGTCGATCACCCCTCGCGAACTGCGAGCGCTGGGGTGGACCTTTGCCCAACGCAAAAGGCTGCTCCATCACATGCTGGCTTGTGGCCGAGCCGCCGAACAAACTGGCCACCAAGCAGATCGAACTGCGCTTGCCCAAGAAAGACCTTGCCCGCTTGCAGCATTTCGCGGTGCGCGAACTGCCCAAGGCGGCGAGCAACACGGCCGTTATCGACCGCGTGCTCACCGCCCTCGACCAGGCATGGCATCGACACGAGCATCCATCGCACGCTGCAAGCTCTGGCAAGCAGTCCTCGCCCACATGAAGCGCGCCCCAGGTTATGCAGACCTGCGATCATCGTCCTCATTGGCGGCCGCGCTGGCACAAGGGAAATTGCCGCAGCACAAGGCATGCGGGCCCGTGGGCCAGCAGGAAAGCTCGGGACCCAGGGCATCGGGGATAGCGGGACGGATTTGGCCTGGCGATCGTGCCGTCCGGCATTCGAAGATGAGACCCTGCCTCTGACAATATCGCTCGGCCGAGGCGCGGTCGGGAAAGCGTAGCTCGATCGTCGCGAGGGGATCGCCTCCGCCGGTCCAACCAATCAGCGGGTCGGCGACCGGGCCCCAGCGCGGCGCGAACCTGACCCGCCATCGATTTTGGCGGCGTCGGCCGCCGTTTGTCGTCAAGGCCAGCGGCTCGATGATCGCATTGGCGCCGTGCGGGAACGAGGTCGCACCCGCGACGGCAACTGCATGGTTGTCGTTGGCCGAAGGCCCGGACTCGAAAGTCCGGGCCCGGCCCTCAGCGGGCGCCGCCATTGACGGGAATCCGGCGGATGTTCTGTTCCGCCGCCTCCGTTCTGGGCAACGTCACCGTGAGGACGCCGTTCTTGAAGGTGGCCGCGACCTTGTCGCGGTCGATGCCTCTGGGCAGGCCGATGCGGCGCTCGAAGCGGCCATAGCTGCGCTCCGAGTAGCCGCGATCCTTGTCGTCGACTTCGGACTTCTTTTCGCCGCGCAGGGTCAAGGCGCCGTCTTCGACGAAAATCTCCACGTCCTGCTCGTCCATACCCGGTAGTTCCGCCGTCACACGAATTTCCTTGTCGGTCTCGCCGAGCTCGAGGTGGGGCCATCCCGACAAGCGGTCGAAACCGGCAAAGGCGGGCATGCCGAAGTTGCGGAAGACATCGTCGAAGAGACGGTTCACGTCGCGGTGGAGCGACTGCAGTGGATGGGTGTCCCTTTCCCGTTCGGCGCTCACCGGAACGGGCAGCCGGTTTTCCTGCCGGCTCCAGGGAATGAGATCACGAATTGCCATGATGACATCTCCTTTTCTGGCTGGATGAAAGGCTGAACCTGCCGGCCGCCGCGCGCGGGGGTGTGTCGGGAGGCGGCGCCGGCAGGCCAGTGGACGCGGCTTAGGCAGGCTCGCTCGCTCTTTCCTTCACCTCGCCCAGTCGCTTGCTGTCGGACGCATTGCCGCCGATCTCGATCCGACGCGGCTTCATCGCCTCCGGCACGACGCGCGTCAGTTCGATCGACAGGAGGCCGTGCTCGAAGTTCGCGTTGCCGACCTCGATGAAATCGGCGAGCTGGAAGCGCCGCTCGAAGGCCCGGGCCGCGATACCGCGATGCAGGTATTCGCCCTTGTCGGCGTCATCGGCTCGCTTGCCGGTCACCGAGAGCAGGTTCTGATGCGCGACGATCTCGATATCCTCCGGCTTGAAGCCGGGGACCGCGACGGTGATGCGAAAATTGTCGTCGTCGAGCCGCTGGATATCGAAAGGCGGATAGCCATCGTCCTCGCGCGCGCCCGCCTCGAGCAGGTTGAACAGCCGGTCGAAACCGACCGTCGATCGGCGATAGGGGGTAAAGTCAAAGTTCGGTCTCATCTCCAAATCCTCCAAACGAAGCAATTTGGGCATGAGATGCGCCGGTAACCAAGAGCCGGCGCTCTCGATGTCCAACCGGACCCGGTTTGGCGTCCGGTATCATTGAGCTAATTTCAGTCGCGCGGCTTTCAAGATGTTTCGGCCAAAAAAAATGAGCAGGGAACGGACACTGCGCTGCCGAGGCGATCCAAGAGGAAATTGCCGATCTATTAGGGCTGACCGCTGTCCACGTCAACCGCATGCTCCACGAGCTTGAAGGCCGTTCGCTGCTTCGACGTACCGGCAGAGACTTCATGCTTGACCTGCCAGGGCTGGAGGCGATGAACATGATCGCATCGCGGACCTATGTACAAAAACCGCCATGGCTTCCTTCAGCTTAAGCATGAACCGCAATTGACTAAATGGCGGTGGCCCTCATCGACCGAGGCTGTGTAAAAACACCTGTTTGTGATAGAGTTTTCCGGTGTTTCGGGGGGCTTTCGCATGGGCCGTTTCGTCGAAGGGGAAGACCGGCGGCAGGACAGTTTTCTGCCTGCATCGCTGGATGATTATGTCGCCGAGGATAATCCGGTGCGGGTGGTTGAGGCCTTCATCGATGAGCTGGATCTAACGGTTCTTGGTTTTGCCGGGGCGGAACCGGCGGCGACGGGGCGACCCGCCTATCATCCATCGACGATGTTGAAGATTTACCTATACGGCTATCTCAACCGGATCCATTCGAGCCGCCGGCTTGAGCGTAAGGCAGGTCGCAATATCGAGATGATGTGGCTGACGGGTCGGCTGGCACCTGACTTCAAGACCACCGCCAACTTCCGGCGCGACAACGGGACCGCGATCCGCTCGGTATGCGCGCAATTCGTGATGCTGTGCCGTAGCATGGGCTTGTTCGGCGGGGCCATGGTTGCGGTGGACGGCAGCAAGTTCAAGGCGGTGAACAACCGGGACCGTAACTTCACTGCGCATAAGGCCGCCAAGCGGATCGAACAGGTCGAGGCCAGCATAGATCGCTATCTGGCGGCATTGGACCGGGCCGATCGTGAGAATAGCGACATCCCCGAAGTGCGAACCGACAAGATCCGGGAGAAGATCGCGGGATTACGGCGCCAGATGCAGTATCTGCAGGACATGGCGGTTCAGGTCGAGGTGGCTCCCGACAATCAGGTCTCTCTCACTGATCTCGACGCGCAGTCCATGGCTACCACCGGCCGCGGCACCGGAATGGTCGGCTATAATGTGCAGGCCGCAGTCGACACCGAGCATCACCTCATCGTCGCGCACGAGGTTCTGAACGATGGACATGATCGTACCCAGCTGGCGCCGATGGGGCGAGCGGCGCTGGATGCCATAGGATCAGATCAACTCACGGTGCTGGCAGATCGCGGCTACTACAATGGTGCACAGGTGCTGGAATGCGAAGGAACTGGTGTCTTGCCTTGCGTGCCCAAGGTCGACACCACAGGCCGGGCAAAGCATGGCCACTTCACGAAGCCCGACTTCATTTACGATGTCGTCCATGATCATTACACTTGTCCGGCCGGTGCCCACCTGACCCGCGGCAGGGTCCGCGTCGACCATCACGGTGATATCGACCAGTATCGCAATCTCGCTGCCTGCCCCACCTGCCAGCTCCGGCCCCGCTGTACGCCGGAGAAGGTGAAGCGCGTAAAGCGGTGGACCCATGAGGCGGTACTGGATGCGATGCAGCAACGCCTGGACAGGCTGCCCGACGCCATGGGCTTGCGCCGACAGACCGTCGAACATGTCTTCGGAACCCTTAAAGCCTGGATGGGCAGTACGCCCTTCCTCACAAAAACACTGAAAAACGTCCGAACCGAGATGAGCCTGAGCGTCCTGGCCTATAATATGAAGCGCATGATCCAGATCTTCGGAACCCGGCCACTCATCCAGATGATCCGGGCCTGATCATCGCCTACTCGCGCCTCGCTCCTCCAGCCAAACCTACGCGTTTTTACACAGCCTCGACCCTTTCTTGCCGGTCACCCGCCAATTTGTCGTTCCCAGTTTCTGTCGGTCTGCAATGTGGCGAACGGGCATTCGTACCTCCGAGAAGAGAGTCCTATCGCCAGCGAGGATCCTTGCAGTTATTGCTCGCGGTGAATGCTGATGGAACACGTTCCTCACCCCAGATACGTTTGCCAGCACGCTTGGGGTTGTCCTGGAACTGCTGGTTACGGCCTCAGGCATCCCCTCATTTTTGAGATGACGTAGGGCAGGAAAGATGATTCAGCATCTCCGTGTCGAAGGGGGATCAGATTGAGATGAGCGGCAAGGCGAAGTTTTCTTCTGAGGCGGTGCATTCCTTTGTCGACGAACTTTTTGGCGCGGACCTGCACGCGAAGCGGGTGACATCGCTGGCGAAGGCGACGGTGGGCACGTTGCAGGCGTCGTCGCTGGCGGTGAGCGCGATTGGCCACGGTCTCGCACTGGCCCAGGGAGGGCTGTCGCGTCACGCGATCAAGCAGGTCGACCGGATGCTGTCGAATGACGGGATCGATGTCGACGCGCTGATGGCCGACTGGGCCGGCTATTGCCTGGGTAGCCGCACCGAGATCGCCGTCGCCATGGACTGGACCGACTTCGATGCCGACGGGCACTCGACCCTGATGCTGTCGCTGCTTACCGAGCATGGCCGGGCAACGCCGCTACTGTGGTTGACGGTACGCAAGGCGGAGCTGAAAGAGCGGCGCAATCACTATGAATATTGGATCGTCACCCGGCTTGCCGAGCTCTTGCCGACAGAAGAAGTGAAGGTGCTGCTCGTCGCCGATCGCGGCTTTGGCGACACCAAGCTCTACGGCGTCCTCAAGGACGAGTTGCACTTCGACTATGTCATCCGCTTTCGTGGCAACATCAAGGTGACGGCCGCCGGTGAGTGCCGTCCGGCAAAGGAGTGGCTCGGCCCATCGGGACGTGCCAGGCTGTTGCGCGAGGCCACGGTCACGGCGCAGGGTTGCCCCGTCGGGGCGGTCGTGTGCGTCCAGGCCAAGGATATGAAAGAGCCGTGGTGCCTCGCGACCAGCTTGACCACGGTGACGGCCAAGACCCTCATTGATCTTTACTCGCGGCGCTGGGGCATCGAATGCTCGTTTCGCGATGCCAAGGACTGGCGGTTCGGGATGGGCATGTCGGCAACCCGCGTCTCCACGCCCGCCCGGCGCGACAGGCTGTGGCTGATCGCCGCTCTCGCCATTGTCCTCCTGACCGTGCTCGGCGCCGCCGGCGAGGCCATCGGCTACGACCGCCATCTGCGCACCAGCACGACATCGCGACGCGTGCATTCACTCTTCCGGCAGGGCGTGATGTACTATCAACTCATCCCCAACATGCCCGAGGAAAGACTACGCCCTCTCATCCTACAGTTCGAGAACCTTATCCGCCACCATCAGCTCCTCAAACGGACTTTCGGAATCATTTGAATGAGGGGATTCATGAGGGTTACGGCTGGCAAAATAGCGATCGATCGCAGCACGCGCATCGTCGGCCGATAGGTAATTGCTGTTGTGGATTACGGCGCGCGCCATACCACTAAACACGGACTCGATGACGTTGAGGAACTGTGCTCCAGACGGAAGTGGCACCGTCTCGACGCGCGGTAAATCGGATGCCTCCGCTGTCGCGTTATGCTCGTTGATCCGTTGCTTGAGCTTCTTGGAGACGTGCCACGACGCCGCATCCCAAGACAGGTACAGCGTGCGGCGATCCGCGTACTTGTCGAGCAAGGCATCCATCATGCGGATCATCTCGGTCGTGTTTTTCCTGTCGCTGTAGAAGTGCGTGACCTGATTGCCGCTCAGTTCAAGGGCCGCTGTCATGATCATACATCCCTTGGATTTCTGCCATTGCGGCACGACCCGATGAGGACCGGGCGGGTCGAGCATCAGTCCCTGTTTCATCTTGACGGCGAAGGGGCCGAACTCGTCGATTGAGAAGAAGGCCTCGTCTGATGCCAGCTTCGACAGGATCGCTTGGACTGTGGCGAGTTTTTCGCGATAGGCAGGGTCTTGCGATGTGAGGACGATTCTGGCCTTTCGCCACTTCCAGCCAGCGTCGTGGATGATCTGGCGAAGGACGTGCAAGCAGGTTGGATGTCCTTGCTGCGCAAGCACGGCTCTGAGATCGCGCATGATCCAAGACGTTCGGTTGATCCCATGATCCCTCGGCGGTTCGTGAAGAACGCGGAAGACCGCAGTTTTCAGATCTTCATCTTCAGCCTTTCGCGGCCCTCGCGTCATTGGCGCCAAAAGCGCTTCGACGCCTCCTTCTCGATATGTTCGTAGATAACGGCGACAAGTGTTCCTGCTTATCTGAAGGGATTCACTGATCCGTCGGATGGGAAAGCCTTGTTCGTGCGCCAAGGCTGTGATGGCCCGATTGCGCTGCCGGCTACGAGAATCGTGGACGCAGCGAAGGAGCCGGTGGTTGGTTTCGGAATCTCCACGCAAGGGCAGTTGCAGTCGGTCTCCACGCAGCTTATCGATCCAATTCGCCACTTCGGCAGCACGCTCTGTTCGGCGATCACGGTGAAGGCTGAGTGTGATATTGGGCGATTCTTGCAGGGCATGAGGATCGAGCCGGTAAGCCCGTGGCGCCCTTGTGATGCTCAGGCTGTTAATCGATCCGCACCCGGCGGTCGGTCGAACCACAAAGTTGATCTGAGGCACTTGCACACTGCGGCAATATCGAAGGATGCAATCGTAGCTGCCAACGTAGCCATGCTGATCTCGAATAGCGCGGAAGATGGCGGCCACGCTTCGGCGATCGCATTGCGGTCGGGTCTCGTCCTCGGACAGCATCAAATCGATCAACCCCTCGTAATGGCTGACCAAAGTCAATCGCTTCGGACGAACGAATTTCAGGGGGTGCTCAGTTCGCAGGATTTTCCGAACTGTTTTACGATTGATTCCCTCTGCCCGAGAAACTTGCCTGATGGCCTCACCTTCCGCCACGCGACGCCGGATACGCGCCCATTGGGCCGGATCTTTGTACATGGTGACCTCCTCAAAACACGCCTTTCGCGTGGGACACTGCGCGTACGCCGAAGACCGCCTTAATTTACCATCATGCCTGAGGGGCAGGTTACGAATTCTTCTCTCAATTATGTCGGCGGTTACGAGCGCTTCCTTGGTCGACCCTCATACGACGTTTAGCCGCCGATTTTTCATCTCCAGCTGCGGTCAGCCCGGTTTTCCACATTTCCTTCCAAGACATGGCGCAGTGCAGCCGCGCCACGGGAGCTGATTAGACGGTTCTTGTCTCCAGGTCCCCGACGCGGCAGAAGCCGTGTCACGATGATCGAGTTTCACGCCCCAGCCGCTGACGCCCCGCAGTTGGCGCTATCTCCCCTCCATCGAGCGGCCGTGCTCACATTGCGTCATCTCGCCGAAGCCGGTCCGATCGGCCTCACGCCCAACAGGGCGATAAAGCGCTACTTCGTCACCTGGGCCGCCGAAGCCTTCAATTGGCCTGGTTACACCGCCGACGAACTTTATGCGATCAATAAGGTCCTGAACGAACATGACTTCCCGCCATTGGCCATTCTGCATGATTTGCTGCTGGCCGCCAAACTCGCCCGCCACCGCAAAGGCTTCTTGCATATAACCAAAATAGGAAAGGATCTGTTGGAGCATCCGGGGAGCCTCTGGATTACCCTAGCCCAGCATCTGCTCCTTTCCGCCGGTCACGATGACATGATGGAAATCGAATGGGTTTCCGTCCTCAACGCCGTGAACGTCGAAGCCCATTCAGGTGTGACGGACAAGCAATTTTGCGCCAGGCTGACGGGCAGCGATGATAAGGATTACCATATAAAATCGCTCGTCTATGTGCATGTCCTTCGGCCCCTTAGCTGGCTCGGCCTATTGCATGAGGCCCGGCAAAACCGGAATGAGCGTTTTTTCACGAAGACAGCGCTCTGGCCCCTCACCTTGACGTTCGGAGGTGGCTCGCAGTTGTCATCGGTCACGAAACATTAATTGGGTCAACTGCGGCACCGAGAGCGACCCTTCTTTGCCGTACAGGGACCCATTTTCGATCTCCAGATCCGGAAGGGCAGCTATCCAGTCCACGCACCTCAAAGCTGGCCGATTCCGGTCAGTCTCCTTTAAGATGCAAACGGTGGATAGCTGCCTTTCAACCACTGCGGATTGCGAAAAGAATCTTCAACGATCGCAGGAAAAGCGGGATGCTTAACGCTGCCGCGGATAGTCGCTTGGCAGGGGTTGCACGCCCGGCCAGCGGACGGGCGTGTCAGACAGCAGAGACTGCCCCACCTGCGACCAAGGCGCGATATGAATGGTTCGCATATTGCGGCTGGCGACACGCCAACCATCCTCAGTGCGGCGATACTCGTCCTGGTACCGCATGGCTCCAAAAAGAGTCTCTTCCCCAAGAACGAGTTCCAGATGGACTCCAACCAAACCTTGGACATGATCATCGTCAATGAAGGTATAGAGTCCATAATGAGGCGTATGTACGGTTAACCCCATATGACTTCGCGAAACCCGGATGAACTCAACAATCGTGTCCCGTCCAGTGGCAGCCACTTTACCGGAGGTCGCAAAAATCGCTTCCCGGGAGAAGATATCTCCAATCCCAGCATAATCATCGTTGTCGCAGGCTAGGAAATAGCGGACGTTGAGATCGTCCAGCGCGGCCCGATCCTCCAGCCGTCGGATACGCAGTTCCAGATCGCTCATCATCGTCTCCTGTCTATCGCGGCGCCATGCGGATCGCTCCGTCCAGCCTAATCGTCTCGCCATTCAGCATCGGATTGGTCACGATGCTTTCGACAAGTTGCGCATATTCTGCCGGCTTGCCTAGCCGGCTTGGATGCGGAACTTGCTGTCCCAGCGAATCCTGTGCGGGTTGAGGCAGGCCCATCAGCATAGGCGTGAGGAAGATGCCGGGTGCAATAGTGACCACCCGTATCCTGTGCTGGGCAAGGTCGCGCGCCACCGGCAGCGTCATTCCGACAACCCCGCCCTTAGACGCCGCGTAGGCGACCTGTCCGATCTGGCCATCATAGGCGGCGACGCTCGCCGTGTTAACGATGATGCCGCGCTCTTCGCCAATCGGATCGGCAGAAATCAGTGCGACCGCAAATTTGGAGATCATGTTGAAGGTACCGACCAGATTGATCTCGATAGCCTTGCGGAAGGTATCCAGTGGATGGGGCGCACCATCCTTGCCGACCGTCCTGATCGCCGGGGCGATGCCGGCACAGTTCACCAGCAACCGGGGGACGCCCAGTTCGGACCGCACGCTGGCGATGGCATTGGCGACGCCCTGATCATCGGCCACGCTCACGCTATGGAAGGACGCTCCAATGGCCTCCGCATGCGCGCGGCCTGCCGCTTCGTTGAGATCGAAAATGGCGACCTTGGCGCCCCGCTCCGCCAGCCGTGCGGCCGTCGCGCCGCCAAGCCCCGACGCGCCGCCCGTGACGATGGCCGTAATGCCGTGAATATCCATTTTGCCCCTTTTGTCCTTAATATGCCTCGACAATCGTCGCATTGGCGATGCCGCCGCCCTCGCACATGGTCTGGAGCCCCCATTTCCTGCCGCGAGCGCGCAAGGCATGAACCAGGGTCGCCATCAGCTTGGTTCCCGTCGCGCCGAGCGGATGGCCCAGCGCAATCGCTCCGCCGTTCACGTTCATTTTCGCAGGATCCGCGCCGATACCCGCCAGCCAGGCCATGGGAATGGACGCGAACGCTTCATTGACTTCGAACAGATCGATGTCCGCGAGCGACAACCCTGCCCGCTCCAGCACCTTGCGCGTCGCCGGGATGGGTTCCTCCAGCATGACGACGGGGTCGCCCGCTGTCACCGCCATGGCGTGGATGCGGGCGATTGGCGTCAGGCCGTGGCGGCGCAGCGCGCTTTCATTGACGATCAAAGCCGCCGAGGAGCCGTCGGTCATTTGGCTCGCATTCGCCGCCGTAACCGTTCCGCCCTCCAGGATCGGCGCGACGGCAGCCATCGCCTCCAGCGAAGCGTCCTCGCGTATTCCTTCGTCGCGATCGCACGACAGGTTTTGTCCGTCCGGCAGGTCGATGCTCAGCGGGACGATTTCATGCTCGAAGGCACCCGACGCACGTGCCTGCGCCGCCTTTCTGTGGCTCTCCAGCGCGAAGCGATCCATTGCATCCCTGTCGAGGCCATATTTGTCCGCGATCCTCTGCGCGCCGATGAACTGGCTGAAGGCCTTTACCCCATAGCGCTGCTGGATCCGCTCGCTCAGGGGACCGACGCCCAGTCCCGCTTCGGCCGGCAGACGAAAGGGCGAGCCCATCGGCACGCGGGTCATATGTTCGACCCCACCCGCGATCACCACGTCCTGCGTTCCGGACATGACAGCCTGCGCGGCGAAATGCAGCGCTTGCTGCGAAGACCCGCATTGGCGATCGATCGTCACTGCCGGCACCGACTGAGGCAGTTTGGACGCCAGCACGACATGACGGGCGAGATGGTTGGATTGTTCGCCAATCTGACTGACGCACCCGAAGATGAGATCATCCACTGTCTGCGGAGCGATCCCCGTTCGGGCCAGAAGGGCGTCCACACTGGCGGCGCCCAGATCGGCGGGATGTAGCGACGCGAACATGCCCTTGCGCCGTCCTCCGGCTGTACGCACGACATCGACGATATAGGCGGGTTCAGCCAATGCACTTCACTCCTTGTTGCGCGTGAGGCGACGCTTGCAAAAAGCTCCCATAGCCACCTTGGCAGAAGAGGAGCGGAGGCGCGTCCGATACGATTTCCAGCGAGCGGACCAACCCAAGAGCCAGCTCATGATCGCCTGCGTCGGTAATGTCGTGCATGTCGCATTCAATCCGGGCGACGACATCATGCAACAAGGGAATGCCCTTGTCGGACAGGCTGTGCGCGGTGCCGGAAAATTTGTCCGGGTCTTTCGACGCGAGCTTCCGGCACACATGCTCCTGCGTCGCCGCCAGCATGTTCACGCAGAAATGGCTGCTCGAGCGCAACTTGGCCCAGCTACTGGACGCTTTGTCGGGGAAGAAGCCGACCAGCGGCGGCGAGAGCGACACCGATGTGAAGGACCCCACGACCATGGCGATCGGCACACCATCCTCACCGATGGCCGTGATGACGCACACGCCGGTGGGATATTGGCCCAGCACCTGCCGATAGAGCTTGGGATCGACTGTTTGACTATCTGACATGATGCCTTCTCACGCTGTGATAATGCCGGTGCGGCAGGGCATGTCCCTGCCCTGCCGCATACAGCTCAGCGGCCGGTCCAGACGGGCTTGCGCCTCTCGCCCGCGGCGACCTCGCCCTCGCGCTTGTCGGCGCTTTCGGCATATTGCTCGATTTCCTCGAAGCGGGTCATCAACGCCACCTCGAGCGGATGGCCGAGGCGACCAAGTGCCGCCGCCTTTGCCGCCTGGTTGGCCAGTGGCGAGGCAGCCGTGATCTTGCCCGCCCATTTCTGCGCCGCGGCGGCGAGATCAGCATAGGGCACGACTTCGTTCACCAGGCCGAAACGCTCGGCGACGTCCGCCTTGATCCGTTCCCCGGTCAGGATCATCGCCATGGCGATATGATGGGGCAACTGGCGCACCGCACGATGAACGACGCCACATTCGCCGATGATGCCGACCTTGGTTTCCGGCAGGCCGAATTGCGCCGTGTCCGCCGCCACGATGATGTCGGCACACATGGCCAGCTCAAAGCCGCCGCCGACGCAGAAGCCCTGCACCGCGGCGATCAACGGCTTCCTGAGCTGCACCCAGGGACCGCCGATGCCGGTCAGCCCGCCGCCGAGCGCCATGCGCGTCTTGCGCTCCGCACCACCCGATACGTCGGCGCCGATGCAGAAGCCCTTCTCCCCTTCGGCCGAGAGGATCGCACACCAGATATCCGGGTCTTCGTTGATCGTCGTCCAGGCGTCGAGCAGGAGATCGTCCATCTCCTGCGTGATGGCATTCAGTCCCTGCGGCCGGTTGAGATGAACGTGGGCGACATTGCCCTCGCGCGAAAATTCGACGTCTGCCATTATTGCTCCTCGGTGATGGTCAGCGGTGTCGTTGGCGGCACCTTATACTCCTGGATCACGGCCTTGAGGCCGCGTTCCTTGATGCGGGCGCGTACCTCCAGCACGGCGGGCGCCAGATGGAGCAGCGAGTCCATCTCCGCGATGCCGGACAGAGCCTGGCGGAAACCCGCCGCCTCCGCCGCGCGATTGATCGACAGCTTCTTGATGCGCAGCACTTCTGGCGGGATCAAGGCGATCCGTTCGGCAAGGCTGCGCACCGAGGGGACGAGGTCCGCCAGCGGCACGCAATGATTGGCCCAGCCCCATTCCACCGCCGTCGGCCCGTCGATCCAGTTCCCGGGCACGAAGGCGAGTTCCTTGGCCCGCTTCGCGCCGACCAGGCTGACCCAGGTCGGCGCGACATAGCCGCCGCCGATCGGAATGGTCGGCTCACCGATGCGGGCATCGTCAGCGACGATGGTGATGTCGGTGAAGACGCACATCTGCGCCGCCACGCCCAGGCAATAGCCATGCACGGCGGCGATCACCGGCTTGGGATGGTCCCACATCGCCAGCCAGCGCTCGACATTGCGGTGCAGGCGGTCGCGGTCGGATATGATGTCTGGCGGCCCGCTGTCATCGCCGCCATAATTGCCCAGATCCATGCCGGCACAGAAACCCCGCCCTTCCGCCCGGATCGCGATGACCGGCGCGCCCTCGCCCTTCAGCCGTTCGAGCGCGTCGGAAAATTCGTCGAGCAGTTGCGGCGACAGGGCATTGGCGGCATCCGGCCGGTTCAGCACGATCCAACTGACCGACGCCTCATGCTCCAACCTGATGGTCTGGTAATCGGTCATGGCACTAGGCCGCCCGGCCGATCGGATTGGACGCTCGCACATGATAGTCGGTGGTCATCGTCGTGCGCAGTTCGCGGCGCTTGAACTTCCATTGGCCGTCGACCTTCACGACGCGGTCGAAATACTGGCCATAGAGGATGCCGTCCGGGCGTTCCTTCACATAGCGGTGGATCGCCAGCACGATCGAGCGGACGTCCGCTTCGGTCGGGCTGATGAAATCGACCGTGATGTTGCTATTGTGATGGCTCGTGCCGCTGAAGAAGGCGCCGATGCCTTCGAGCGTCTTCTTATAGGCTTCCATGCCGGTCGCGCCGAAATTGGGCGCGTAGCTGACCTCGCAATCCTCCACGAACAGCGCCGCCAGTTGATCGGGATGGTTCATGTCCAGATGGTAGGAATAGTCGAACATCATGCGTTCGATGGCCTGCTGTTCCACGACCTTGCTTACGTCATCCATATTCCAACCCCATGTAAAGCGTGGGGCCGGGCCTGCGCCCGGCGCCCGGATTTCTTAGAATTTATAGTTGAGTTCGAGCCCGTACATGCGCGGCAGGCCCGGCAGGACGGAATTGATCGCGTTGACCGCGCCCAGCGCGAAGCCGCCGACATTATATTTCCTGTCGGTCAGGTTCTTCACATAGGCCGCGACGCCAAGGCCGGTGCCCGAGATATTCGCCCATTCGGCGCGCAGATCGACCAGCGTGTACCCCTTGATGTCGGTGCCCGGCAAAATCGTGTTGGCCGCGTTCGAGTAGAAGAATCTGCTCTGGCGGTAGACATCCCCGCGCAGCGATACGGTGCCGGCGTCGCCCAGCTCATGTTCCACCTTGGCAAAGGCCGATCCGGTCCATTTTGGCGTGTCGCCATAGGGGCCGAACAGCACGACGGTGTTGCCAACCGTCGCCGTATTCCGCGTGTAGCGCGCATCGGTATAGGCGAGCGTCGCACCGATCTGGAGCCAGTCGGTGGGACGGATGGAGGCATCGGCCTCGACACCGGAGACGCGGGCGCGCTCCACATTGCCGCTGACCGCCGCCACGCCCAGATAGATCGCCCGGATCACGTTCTTGATATATTGATCGTAGACGGCAATGTTGAAGGTCGTCCGCATGCCGCCCAGATCGCCATTATATTTGGCGCCCACCTCAAAATCATAGGTGGTTTCAGGCTTGAACGAGTTGGGAATGATATTGCCATTGGCGTCGGCGCTGACGGCCGTGCCATTGAAGCCGCCAGTGCGCCACGAGCCGCGATGGACGGCATAGAGCATCAGTTCGGGCGTGACCTTATAGTCCAGAGAGACCTGCCAGCTCGGCTTGCTCGCCTTCAGCGTGCCGCCGGTGACGCCCAGGCTGGTGTTGAAGTCGTCATAATAGGGGTCGTAACTGCCCGCGACGCGATCGGCGGGTTTGTAGATCGACTTTTCCCAAGTGTAGCGACCACCTGCCGTGACGTTCAGGGCGTCGGTCAGCGCATAGGTGATCTGGGCATAGGCGCCCTTCGATACCGTGCGGTTGGTATATTCACGCAGGAAGAAGCCCAGATTGTCGCCCAGCGCTGGACTATAATCGGGTGCAAAGGCCAAGGGCAGCCGCTGATAGTCCTTACCTTTGAAATAATAGAGACCGGCAATATATTTGAGTCGGCCAGCTTTACCAGACAGTTGCAATTCGTCCGACAATTGGCGCTGGACATAGGTATAGCCTTCGATCGTGGGACCGCCGACATTGGGATTGCCCGGATTGTTCGGACCAGTGCCCCCGCCGAAGCCGATGTTCAGCGGCTCGAACGGCGTTCCGTCGACATCGGTATTGTCGCGCGAGCGGCTATGGTTGAACCCGAAGACATTCTTGATCTGGATACCGCTGTCGAATTCATAGGTCGTCGTATTGGTGACCATGTGCTGGCGGGCGCGATGCCGGCCGGTCTGGTTGTTGAAAATATCGTAGAAGCCGTAATTCTTCTGCGCGTCGATGAAGCTGGGAAGGCCGGAGAAGCCGAATTGCGCAAACGCCGCGCCGCCATCCAGCGACGACGCGATGCCGTCAGGATAGAGGGTCGCGGAAGGCAGGCCGTAATTGAGATTGTTGGAAACGGGCTGGCCATTGACATAATTGTTCAGCGGATTGCCGGCCGCACCCGTGCTGCCGTTGACGCCATAATAGTTGGTCGCACGCAGACCGGCGCTGACGCCGCCGGAGAAATTATACTGATAGACGGTCGTGTTGGTGAAGCCGCCGGTCTTGATCCGGATGGTCGGGCGAATGCTGAAATTGTCGACCGAGGCGTTACGCGTGCCCAGCAGCAGATTGTGCTGATAGCCGTCGCGCTTCTGATATTGCATGGCGAGGCGTCCAGCGACAACCTCGCCCGGAATGTTGATCGCGCCTTCCGCCAGCTTGTTGTCGTAATTGCCGTAGCTCAGGCGCAGATAGCCGCCGAAATCATCCTCGGGCTTCTGGGTTTCGTAGAGCACCGCGCCACCCGTGGCATTGCGGCCGAACAGCGTGCCCTGCGGCCCTTTCAGAACCTGGATCGACTGAAGATCGAAAAAGGCGCTCGACGATGTCGACTGCGCGTTGAATTCGTTGACATAGTTCAACACCGCCGGTGCTGCGAAGGAGAAGGCATCGACCGACTGACCACGCAGCGAATAGCTGATCTGGTTCGAAGAATTGGTCTGGCGGATGGTGAGGCCCGGTGTGGCGGACTGGAGGTCGGCGTCGCTCAGGATGCGGCGCTCGGCTAATTGCTCACCGCTCAGCGCGGCGACCGAAACCGGGACATCGGACAGACGTTCCGAAGTACGACGCGCCGTCACGACGATATCGTCCAGGCTGGTTCTCGCAACCCCCTCCTGGGGCGCCTCTTCCTGCGCATTTGCCTTTACCGACCAGAGCGATCCGCCGATGAATGTGCTTGCCAGTAACAGTGAAACTGCGTGGATGCGGCGCATTCCAATTGCCCTCATGATATCCTCCTCCTTCTTGCAACCGAGACTCAGAATGGTCTCTTGTCAACGCATGAGTTGACATACGAAATATGAATCGTCAACACATAAGTTGACGATAAATGG
The DNA here is from genome assembly GCF_013375555.1 of Sphingobium sp. EM0848. NCBI lineage: Bacteria > Pseudomonadati > Pseudomonadota > Alphaproteobacteria > Sphingomonadales > Sphingobiaceae > Sphingobium > Sphingobium sp. EM0848. The sequence goes on along the minus strand of NZ_JABXWB010000001.1, from coordinate 773,352 downwards.
AGAGGAGATTGTCGTTGTTTCGTGAAGATGGTCTGGAAGCCCTGCTGGATGCGCTCAATGCGCCCGAAGGCGATTCATTGTCCGCCCAGGAGCGCGCCTTTGTGTCGCTGGGACTGGCCACCTCCCTACCCTGCCTCAACCAGATGGACATAGAGGCTGCGGTCAAGGGCGCCTTCCGCACGGGCGCCTCTCCGACGCAGGTGCAGGAGATCGTCTCTCTTGTCTCCGGACTCGGCGTTCACTCCCTGATGGTCAGCTCTGCCATCATCGTGAAGCAGGCCGAGCTTGCGGGACATGGTCTGGAGAAGGTCTTGACGCCAGAGCAACAGACCATCTGGGACGCCCGTGTCGGCGACGATCCGTTCTGGCTGGCGATGGAGGCGGAATTGCCCGGCTTCCTTCGCTCGATGCTGCTGCTGTCCACAGACCAGTTCGAAGCCTTCTTCGACTATTGCAGCGTTCCCTGGAAAAGCCGCACGGTTCGCGCAAAGGTCAAGGAACTGGTCGCGCTGGCGACCGATGCGATGCCGACCCACATCTTCATGCCGGGCCTGCGGTTGCACCTGAAGAATGCCGTCACATTGGGTGCCGGCAGGAAGGCGATCAGGGAATGCGTGGCACTGGCTCAGGCGACACCGGCCCATGCCGGCGTCGCCTGAGCGCCCCCCACCTCAATCGGCGGCGCGCATCCCGCGCCAGGCGAGCGTCCCGCCGTCGATCACATAGGATGCGCCATTGATGAATGAGCTGTCCTCGGACGCCAGGAAACAGGCCAGCTTCGCAATTTCCTCGACCTTGCCCAGACGCGGGATGAGGTGCGCGCCGGTCAGCACCGACATGATCGCATCCTTATCGGGCGCCGCCTCATAATATTTTTGCAGCATGGGCGTGTCGATGGCGCCGGGGCAATAGCAGTTGCAGCGGATGCCATAGGGCGCGAGATCCACCGCCGTCGCCTTGGTCAGCAGCAGAACCCCGCCCTTGGTCGCGCAATAGGCCCCTGCCTGCGGATAGGATACGAACGAGCCCGTCGAGGCGACATTGACGATGGCGGGGCCAAGCTTGGACTGTTTGAGATAGGGCGCGGCATAGCGGGTCGTCAGCCAGAGCGCCTTGAGGTTGATCTCATAGACGATGTCCCAAATCTCTTCGGGCAGCTCCTCGATCGAGGTCTTCTCGGTCAGGTCCGTCTCATGCACCGCCGCATTATTGTGCAGCACGTCGATCCCGCCGAAGCGCTCCGCCGTGAAGCCCATCAGCGCCTTGATCTCGTCGCCCTTGCGCAGGTTGCAGACGAACATGTCCGCGTCGCCGCCCGCAGCGACGATGCTGTCCACCGTCTCGCGCGCCGATGCCTCGTTGACGTCGGTGACCATCACCCGCCCGCCCTGCGCCGCCATCTCGATTGCGCAGGCGCGGCCCATGCCGCTGCCACTGCCGGTGACGATGCAGACCTTTCCGTCCAGCCGATTGCCCAAATCTCTTCTCCTGTCTTGCTGATCGTTGCCTTGCAGACCGCCTATCGCGCCGATGCGCGGCATTCCGGATCGATGACCGCCTTGATGACGTCGCCCTTGTGCACTGCATCCAGCGCGGCGGACGCATCCTCGATCGCAAACCGATGGCTGACCAGCGCGGCGAGTGGCACCCTGTCCTGCAGCCGCGCGGCCAGATGCATGGCCTCATAATAATGTTTGGGTTTGGGGAAGGTCGCGCCCGCGAGGGTCAGATTCTTGGTCGTCAGGTCGCGCGGCGAAATAGGCTGCGTGCCGATCGCCCCCCACAGGCCCAATATGACGTAGCGCGCATGGATTCCGGCCAGATCGACGCCTTCGGGGAAGGCCGGCAACACACCCGCCGCCTCGACCACCAGCGAAGGCCCGGCCGGACCAGTAAGATCATAGATATTGCGACGCCTTTCCTCCGCGCTGTCGCGCAGGGAAATGGTGGCCGTCGCGCCCAGCGACCGGGCCACGTCCAGCCGCTTGTCGAAGCCGTCGATGACGATCACTTCGCGCGCGCCCGCCTGTGCCGCGACCAGCACGGCGGACAGGCCCACTGGCCCTGCCCCCTGCACCAGGACGGCCTCGCCCATCTTCACCGGGCCGCAGCGGTCGAAGCCGCGCAGTACGGTCGGCAAGGCGCAGCCGAGCGCCGCAATAGCCAGCGGGTCCGCCCCGTCGGGCAGGCGGAAGAAAGCCAGGCCATTGGGCAGCCAGGCATAATCGGCGTAGCTGCCCCAGTTCGGCTTTTCCGCATGCTCGAAAAATTGCGAATTCTCGCAGGGCGTCTCATCGATCACATTGCAGCTATAGCAGCGGTTGCAGATGGCAATGGGCGACCAGTAGACGAGATCGCCGGGCTTGACCGGCACGCCGGCATAGTCCGTCTCAACCCCGCCCAGTTTCTCGATCCGGCCGATCCCTTCATGCCCCAGGATGATCGGAAAAGGCATGACCCCGGCTTCGCCCGTGGCGATATGGACGTCGCTGCCGCATACCCCGCCCAGGACGATGCGCACCAGCGCACCGCCCGGTTCCGGATCGACCACGGGGACGTCCCAGGTTTCCAGTCTGTTGGGTTCGACCAACACGGTCGCGCGGCCCGTCGCCATGCCTTCTCTCCTGCAAGCAGGGGGCGGCGCCTTGATCCTGCGCCTGCCCCCGGTCATCCTCAGTTCGGCATGCGGACCTTGGGACACACCTCGGTCGCCAGCCGGCGGATCGACTCTTCCCACGGCTTGGGATCGTCGATGCTGTCATGCTGGTTGTAGACGATCTGGCCCCAGCCGCCGACCTTGTCGGCCAGAGACTCCAGCTTTTCGATGCAGGTCTCCGGCGATCCACACAAGACGACATGCTCGGCCAGGAAATCCTCATCAATCGTCTCAGGCGTGACGTCTTTGCCGGAGTCTGCGATGATGCCATTGAACAGGCCGAACTTGACGTAGATTTCCTTCAGATAATGTTTCCAGGTCTGCATCAGGCCGCTCTTGAGGAACAGCCGCTTGGCCTCCGCATCGGTGTCTGCGATGAAAACGTCGCGACATACCCTGTACCGCTTGCGATCGGGCCTGCGTCCCTGCGATTCCATCGCATTCGCCCAGGTTTCCCAATGCGCCTTCATCTGCGGCGTGCCGCCGAAGAAGGAGATGGGGGAATAATCGCGTTCGCCCGCGAATTTCATCGACGACGAGCTTTGCGACAGGCCGGTCACAGCGATTTCCAGCTTGTCGCGGCCGCCATAGGGGCTGTTGTCGGCAATGATGACGTCATATTCGGGCATAGTGTCCGGGCCGGGGAAACCGGCCTGATAATATTTGCCCTTTTCCAGGAAGGGTTTCCCCTCCCAAACTCGTTCCATCATGTGCAGCGCCTCGATCTGGCGCGGCGGCAGCTCGAAGATAGTGTCGAAGCCATGCAGGATCGCGTCGGTATGGTGGCCGCCCGGAGCCACGCCCAGAAAATAGCGCCCCTCCATCACCTGGCTCAGCCAGCCGATACGGACCGCCAGCGTCGCCGGGTCATGATAGGGCAGCAAGTGCGCCATAGGCGCGAAACGGATCTGCTTCGTCGTCTGCGCGCAGGCCGCAATGATGGCTTCGGGAACCGGGATATTCTCCCAGCCCAGCGTATAATGTTCGCCGATCATGAAGTCGGCATAGCCCGCCTCGTCCGCGATCCGGGCGATGTCGAGAGCCCAGTCGAACACCTGCCGCGCCGTGCGGCTCGGCGGGTTATAAGGGGTCATGAAGATCCCGCACTGCATGGCCATGATATAACTCTCCTTGAATATTTATCGCGCGGTTCGATCAGACGAACACACCATTCTCATTCTTGGTCGAGAAGCGCGGGGCAACCTTGCTGATGAACTGTTCCAGCTCTTCCTGATTGGCTTCCGGTTCCAGGTGGCCCTGGCCAAACATCAGGAACAGCTCGTTGAAGCCGAGGCGATCATGCGCCTCGCCGATCCGGTCGGCAATTTCGTCGGCGGTGCCGATCAGGACGTTTGGCGGCCGCTGGCCCAGCGGGATGAACCATTCGTCCCAGAACCACATATGCTCCCGCATCAGTTCGGCCGCGCGATCCTTGCTGTCGGTCAGCATCAGGAAACCGCCCCATGCCGACGCGTCGGTCGAAGTCACTTCACGGCCATTCTTCGCGGCCGTCGCGATATAACGATTGTTGAGCGATTCGCAGAAATCGAGATTGTCCGACAGGACGATCAGCTTGCCGCCCTCCTCAGCCCAGAAGTCGATCGTCCGGCCCGAAGCCGCAAAGCCGCCATAGATCGGCGGGTGCGGAGCCTGATAGCAGCGGGGCGCGATACCGATTTCCCGCACAATGCCGTTTTCATCCTGCCCCTTGCCGAACTTGGCATAGGCCGGATGCCCGGTGGAGCCCCCTTCCGGCGGGAACTGCCAGTTTTCGCCCTTGTGGCTGAAAACGTCGCTCGTCCAAGCCTTCTTCACGACACGCACACCTTCTTCGAAGAGCGAGCGGTTGCGGGCATCCTGCTGGTCGCGTGCCTTGACATTGTCCGGCGTGGTCGCGCTCACACCCTCCTTGGCGCCATAGGCGTCGACCCAGCGGGCATGATAGCCACGCGTGAAGCCGCAATAGAGCCGTCCCTGCAACATATGATCCAGCGTCGCGAGCTCCTCCGCGACTCGGACCGGATTATGGGTCGTCATCGTGTAGCCCATCGTTCCCGCGTGCAGGCGCTTGCTGTTCTGCCCGACGAACAGGCTGAACATTCCGGGATGGTTGTTCGCCTCGAAACCCTCGATCTGAAGGTGGTGTTCGGGCTGGCAATAGCCGTAATAACCCAGGTCGTCGGCCAGCCGTACATAGCCGCGCACTTCTTCGAGGAAGCGCTGATACAGCTCAGGCCGCTGGCCGGCCATGCCGGCCTCGATTTCCTTGCGGCGTCCAACGACGCCGGTTTGCATAAGATGGAACTTCATAGCCTCTCCGCCCCAAAAATGGGGTCGCGGTCCACGCCGCGACATCAGGTTGATCTTGTGTCGACGCCTAATCCAAACCCTTTCCGGCGAAGTTGTCAACTCACGTGTTGACGAACAGCGAAATTTTTTCCCATAAGCGTTGCCGGATGCCGTGCGGCACAGCAGAAGAACGGGAAGAGGAATGATATGATGGGCTCCATCGTCACCGAGGTATCTACGCTGGGCGACCTGCTGCTGCGTGCCGCCGAAACGCATCCGGCGCGTGATGTCCTGGTTCTGCCGGACGAACGCATCAGCTACGAAGGGCTGTTCGATCGCGCGCGAACCGTTGCGAAGGCGTTGATCGCAAAGGATGTGAAGCGCGGCGATCATGTCGCGATCCTGATTCCCAATAGCTGCGAATATGCGATCAGCCTGTTCGCCATCGCCCTGATCGGCGCCGTCGCCGTGCCGCTCAATGCCCGGCACAAGGCGGCTGAACTGGGATATATCATCCGCAATGCGCAAGCGGTCGCCTTGCTCACCAGCCGGCATGCGAGCGATCCCGTCGATTTCCCGGCGGTGCTGCGCGAAGCGCTGACCGGTGACGCGTCGCCTCATCTACGGCACCGCGTTCTGATGCGTGGCGAGGGCGATGCCGAATTCGAATCGTTCGAGTCGTTTGCCGGCCAGGCGGACCGGGTGCCTGCGGACGCCATCGAAAGGCTGCGCCGGCAGGTCCGCGTGCGGGACCCCGCCATCATCATCTACACCTCCGGCACGACCGCCCATCCCAAGGGCTGTGTCCTCAGCCATGAGGCCGTCACCAGAGGCCCTGTCGAACGGTCCCGCTACCGGCTGAAAGCCGATGGCCGCGATGTCGTCTGGGGTTCCGGCCCGCTCTTCCACATCGGCACGATGGCGCCCTTCATCGGCACGGTCGGGGTCGCTGGGACATTTCTGACAGACAGCTATTTCGAACCGGAACGCAGCCTTAAGCTCATGGTCGAGGAAGGCGTGACCCTCGCCTGGCCGTGGTTCCCCGCCATCGTGCAGGGGTTGATGAGCCATCCCGATTTCGATGCGGCCCGGCTGGGATCGCTCCGCCAGCTTTTCATCATCGCGCCGCCAACGCTCGTCGACTCGGTACAGTTGGCGCTCCCCAATACGGAGGTGATCCAGGGGTGCGGGATGACCGAAACCGCCGGGCTCTTTGCAATGTGCGATCCCGACGAAAGCCGCGAATCGCGTTCCACAACGCATGGGAAGGCCTGCCCCGGCGTCGAGGTAAGAATCGTCGATCCGGAAACGGGCGATGATTTGCCCGACGGCACGTTGGGCGAAATATTGGTACGCGGCTATAATGTCATGGACGAATATTGGGCCGCGCCGGAAAAGACGGCGGAAAGCTTCACGTCGGACGGCTGGCTCAAAACCGGCGATCTCTACACGCGCCTGTCCGGCGGAAGTCTGGTGTTCGGCGGACGCTACAAAGACATGCTCAAGGTAGGCGGCGAAAATGTCGCCGCGATCGAGATCGAAACCTTTCTCTGCACTCATCCTGCGGTCAAAACGGCGGAGGTGGTCGGTCGCCCCGACCCAAGACTGGACGAAGTCCCGGTCGCCTTCATCGAACTGGCAGCAGGGATGGAAGCGAGCGAGGAGACCCTGATCGCGCATTGTCGCGGTCGGATCGCCAGCTACAAGGTTCCCAGAGCCATATATTTCGTGCAGGCGGCGGACTGGCCGATGTCGGCAACCAAGATCGACAAACGCGCCTTGCGCGAAAGGTTGAAGCAAGGGACGGGATGATCGGAAACGTCAGGCATCCGCTCGGGCAGGCACCATGCCGCCGATGAAGATCGACCAGAAGGATTCCGCGACCTGTTGCCCGGTCATGCCCTTGCCGGGGACGAACCAACGATGGGTCCAGTTCAGCATCCCGAACAAAGCGTTTTCCACCAGACGGACTGGGATATCGCCACGCAGATCGCCCTGCGCGATAGCGTCGCCGATAAAGCCGATCAGAATCTGATCGAACTGTCTGGTCTTCTTCATGATGTCCTGCGCCCAGGCCGTTTCGTCGGCCGCGACCTGATGCATCTGCTCCTGAATATAGACGAAGGTCGCGGGATAATTATCCTCGTAACTGATCATCAGGGAGACGAAGATTTTTTTCAGCCGTTCAATCGCTCTTAGACTGTCGTCCTCGATCAACTGCTGGGCGACCGCGATATTGGCGTCGAGCACCCCTTCCACCGTCTCGTGGAACAGTTCTTCCTTGCTGCCGACATAATAATAGACCGTCGCCCGGTCCAGTCCTGCCGCCTGGGCGATGTCCAGAAGCCGGGTGGACTGAAACCCCTGTTCCTTGAACAGTTCGGCGGCGATTCGCAGCAGTTCCGCGCGCTTGGCTTCATAATCTGCGCCACCCTTGGCCTGCTTGGTGCGCCGGCGGCGCGAAATATTGCTCGTTTGCGTCATGGGCGCACGATGCATGGAAAGGGTACGACTTTCAACAACGTTACAACGTCAACGTAGATGTTGATAAAATAGACAGGCTTCGATATGATGGGGCTGGAGAGGATGAATGACACTTGCACGCTTCCCCTTGAACCCGGACTATGGGTCGGGCTGCTATCGTCGCCTGCTGCGCTTTTATGCGCTGCCCGGCGCCGTTCTGGGCACGATCGATGACAGCCATCATGCCATGTGGATCCTTCTGCGTCATGATGGACAGCGGATCGAGGCGGTCGAAGCGGACATCAGCCGAGGCCCCGCAACCAGTTGCCGTGGATCGGCGGCCGGCTTGCGCAAACTGGTCGGCCTGCCTCTTCAGGCCGAAAGCCAGGCCGCGATCGCCACTCTCGACCGCGTCCAGAACTGCACCCATCTTTCCGACCTTGCCGCATGGAGCCTGCGGGTCGCACATAGCGGAAATGTGGGCCGTCGTGTCGAATATCAAATCCGCGTCGAGGACGATGACGGAACCCCTTTCCGGATCGAAATCGCGAAGGCAGGGAAGCCGATCCACAATTGGCTGGTATCAGGCTCCACCGTCATCGCGCCGGAGCCTCTGGCGGGCATGCCCTTGATGCGGGGTTTCATGGCGAGCGCTCGGACCCATTTCCAGGGTGACGACCTCGAAGCCGCCATCATGCTCCAGCGCGGTATCTGGGTCGCGCGGGGCCGGCGCCATATCGTCGATGCCGCCCCTGTCCCCCTGACCACCTATGAGGACATGGAGGACGCCTGCTACAGCTATGCCGGCGAGCAATGGCGTACCGCGACCAGCCATGTCGGCTATGTGCGGGATGTCACGGACGGCATCCTCCCGCATCCGCTTCCCGACCATATTTCCCGCTTGTTATCAGGATATGACCATGACCCGAGTTGACGGCATCGCACCGATCGAGCGCATCATCGAGGACGCCCGCAACGGATTGCCCTATATTCTCATCGATGCGCCGGACCGCGAGAATGAGGGCGACGTCATCATTCCCGCGCAGTTTGCAACGCCGCGCATCATCAACTTCATGGCCAAGCATGCGCGCGGCCTGATCTGCCTTGCCATGACGCAGGAGCGCGCCCGCACGCTCAGCCTGTCGCCCATGGCACCGCGCAACGAAAGCGGCCATGGAACGGCGTTCACCGTCTCCATCGAAGCGCGCGAGGGCGTGACCACCGGCATTTCCGCCCATGATCGCGCCCACACGATCGCGGTCGCCGTCGATCCCACCAAGGGCGCGCGGGACGTGGTGTCGCCCGGCCACGTCTTTCCCCTGACCGCGCGCGACGGCGGCGTGTTGGTGCGCGCGGGCCATACGGAGGCGGCGGTCGACATCTCGCGCCTCGCGGGCCTGACGCCGGCCGGCGTCATTTGCGAGGTCATGAACGATGACGGATCGATGAGCCGGCTGCCCGAGTTGATCGCATTCGCCAAGGAACATGATCTGAATATCGGCACCATCGCCGACCTCATCGCTTATCGGCGGCGGTTCGAATCGCTGGTCGAACGGGTCGCCGAAGCGCCGTTCGAAAGCTGGTATGGCGACTTTCGCATCATCGTCTATCGCAACGTCATCGATGGCGGTGAGCATGTCGCGCTGGTGCGCGGCACGCCCAGCAAAGACCGTCCCACGCTGGTGCGCGTCCATCAACTCGACCTTACCGCCGACGTCCTTGGCTGGCGGGCCGCTCATCGCGACTATGTGCCCGCCGCGCTCAGGGAACTGGCCAATTATGATGGCCCGGCCGTGGCCGTCTTTGTGCGGGATCCCAGTCCGACCTCGATCTCGGAACGGATCAAGGGCAACCGAAAGGCCTATGCCGACACGCACGGCTATCGCGACTATGGCATCGGCGCGCAAATCCTGCAGGATCTGGGCGTCGGCGAGATGGTGCTGCTGACCTCCAGCACCGGCAAGCTGACCGCGCTCGAAGGGTTCGGGCTGACCGTCGTCGCCAAGCGCCCGCTGGTTGAAAATGGCGTGCGGCTGGTGTCCTAGGCCGCCGCATCGGGGCTGGTTGCGGCATTGACCAGCCGCATGAACGCCTTGATACGCAGCAGACCGAAAAAATCGAGCATCAGGGGAAGAGCGGTGTGCAGCATCGCCGCCGCCTTCTCCTCTTCGATACGGCCATCGCTGGCATTGAAGAAGATCGCCGCTTCATGCGCCGCGACCTGTTCGGCCAACGCCTTGTAGAAGGCAATATTCTCCGGCGGGAAGCCATTTTCATCGACAAAGCCGGCTTCACGGATGCGACCCCATATCTCGACAAGGCGCGCATCGGGCAGGCTGAGTTCGGGGCCATCCGCGCCCTCCCGCATGTCGAGCATATCCATCTGCGCAAAGGCCTGGGCGTCACGCTCGGCGGCTGAATGGCGTTGCTGGAGCGACGCCAGAGATACGGTCGGCGCAGTATCGAGTCCGAAGCGGTGTGAGAGCAGTTGTTCAAGATGCGCATAGGGCGAACTTGGAGCAAGCGGCTGACCCCCATCCCCATTCATTAGCGCCTTGATCTGCTTGATCGTCAGCCGCGCGCCTTTCTGAAGCTCGCGGACCGCGGCAATGCCTCTCACATGGTTTTCATCATATTCGGCCGCGTTCCGGGCGGGGCGCTCCGGCTGCGGCAGCAGCCCTTCGCGGATGAGTATGCGGATCACCTCCCGGTCCACGCCCGTCCGCTCTTCCAGTTCGCGCATCTTCATCCGCAAAGCATCTCCCTCAACACCGCCATTGCATATCAACGTATGCGTTGAAAGAATCATTGCGGCGGCCCATCCATGCGTGTAACTTACACGCATAATGCTGATAGCGCCATATCGGCCAACGACAGGAGAGCAGCCTTGGCAACGATATCCGACGACCGTCCCGCCCCTCCCCCACGCAGCCGGGCTGCAAAGCCGGCCCATGTGCCCGACGATCATGTCTATGAAATCGACATGTATGCGCTGGACGGGATCGAGCAGGGCTATCATGAGGCGTGGAAAAGCATTCAGAAGCTGGGCGTGCCCGACCTTGTCTGGACACCTTTTACCGGCGGCCACTGGATCGCGACCAACGGCGACACCGTGCGCGACGTCTATAGCGATCCCTCACGCTTTTCGAGCGAAGTGATTTTCCTGCCGAAAGAAGCCGGCGAGAAATATCAGATGGTGCCCACCCGCATGGACCCGCCCGAGCACACGCCTTATCGGAAGGCGCTCGACAAGGGCCTCAGCCTGGCCCAGATTCGCAAGGTGGAGGACAAGGTCCGCGCCATCGCGGTCGAACTGATCGAAGGCTTCGTCGCGCAGGGCGAGTGCGACTTTGCGGCCGACTATGCCAATGTTTTTCCGGTCAAGGTGTTCATGGCGCTCGCTGATCTTCCGATGGAGGATGTGCCGACACTCAGCCGCTATGCCCGCATGATGACGCGGCCCGAAGGCCATACGCCCGAAGAAATGGCGACGGACCTGCAAGCGGGCAATGACGGCTTCTTCGCCTATGTCGAACCGATCATCCATGCGCGACGGGGAAGCGACCGCGAAGACCTCATCACCATCATGGTGAATGCCGAGATCAACGGCGCACCGATCAGCCATGACAAGGCGTTGGGACTGATCTCGCTGCTTCTTCTGGGCGGGCTGGACACCGTCGTTAATTTCCTCAGCTTCATGATGATCCACCTGGCGAAGAACCCCGCGTTGGTGGATGAATTGCGCCAGGACAGTCTCGCCCTGATGCGCAGCGCCGAGGAGATGTTCCGCCGCTTCCCGGTCGTGTCGGAAGCGCGCATGGGTAAGCGGGGCAAATTTCCGGGCAGGGGGACTGGACAAGGTTGGTTTGGCGTGATTCACACTGCCGATGACTTCGGGCAACGACATTGGCGGTACAAGAGGCGAGGAGGATATTCGTCGGGTTGTTGCTGCGCTGGTTGAGCGTTGCGACCGTCTGGAAGCGACGAACCAGGATCTGCTGATCGAGAGGGCGGCTGACAAGCTGGAGATCCAGGCATTACGGGACGAGATTGCGCGATTGAAGGGCGATCCGCCGCGTCCCCGCTTCAAGTCGAAGCCATCGGGGATGGAGAAGTCGACGTCACCGACACCGGGGAAGAAGCGGAGCAAGCGGAGGCGTGGGGCGGTGCAATCGAAGCTCACCGTCAGCCGGGATGTGACGCTGAAAGCGGCAGTTCCTGATGGCTCACGTTTCAAGGGTTACGAAGACGTCTTGGTGCAGGATCTTCGGCTTGAAGTTGACGTCATCCGCTATCGTCGCGAGATTTGGCGGGGTCCTGATGGTAAGCGGATCGCAGCAGAGTTGCCGGCGGGCATTTTGGGAGGCTTTGGCCCCGAGCTACGGCGCTTTATCACGGCGGGTCATTTCCAAGGTCAGATCACCAGCGAACGGCTGTGCTCGATGTTGAACGGGATGGGTTTGGCCATTTCCAAACGCCAGGTCGTACGACTGCTCAGCCGTGGGCTCGACGATCTGGTTGCCGAAGATCGGGCGATTTTAGCCACGGGGATTTCCACGGCGCAATGGATCAATGTCGACGACACTTCCGCTCCGCATGCTCGCAAGAATGGGTATGTCACCCATCTTGGGGATCGGCGCTTCGCGGTGTTTCGCAGCAGCTTTTCCAAATCGCGGCGCAATTTTCTCAATCTTCTTCAGGCGGGCATCAGCCATTTTGTCGTCAACGACGAAGCGCTAGCCAAAATGCGCGAGATGAACCTCGCGTCCGAACCGATTGCCGTGCTGGAAGCCCACGAAGCCAAGCATTTTGAGAGCCCCGAGGCGTGGCAGGCGCATCTTTGCGCGCTGGGCTTTGACAAGTTGAGCGTCACGCCCGATCCCACCAAGGTCGCGACCGAAGGCGCGCTATGGGGCGCCCTTTGCGAACAAGGTCTGCTCGGCGACACAGCTATCGTCTCCGATGGCGCCGGTCAGTTCCGCGTCGGCAGCAACCATGCGTTGTGCTGGGTACATGCAGAAAGGCTGGTCCACAAACTCCATCCCCGCTCGAAGAAAGATCGTGAAGCGCTCGAACTCATCCGCACGTTGATCTGGTGGTTCTACGCCGATCTCAAAGCCTGGCAAAAGCATCCGGATCCCAAACGGGGCCGTGCCCTCAGGGTTCGTTTTGACCGGATCTTTGCCCGCAAAACCGGCTTTGTGATGCTCGATCGGCAATTGGCACGCCTCTACCGCCAGAAAAACGATCTCCTGCGCGTTCTGACACGTCCCGAAATCCCGTTGCATACCAACGGTTCGGAAAACGATATCCGCAGCTTTGTCACCAAGCGCAAAATTTCCGGTGGCACCGTTAGCGAACAAGGACGGATCGCTCGCGACATCATGCTCGGCCTGATCAAAACCTGTGCCAAGCTTGGCGTCTCCTTCTACCAATTCCTCGGTGATCGCTTCGCCGTTCCCGGCGCGCCATCCGTTCCATGGCTGCCGGACCTCGTCAGCGCCGCTCCCGCCTGACCGCCCGGGAGTTTGCCCCGCTTACCGCGCATGGTGGCGAAGGATCAGGAATATAAGGGACTTTCCCTCAAGCGCGGGGACATGATCCTGCTGCCCACCGCCTTGCACGGCCTGGACGAAACGCTAAATCCTGATCCCTGGCGGATCAATCTCGAAAGGCGTGGCATTTCACACAGCACGTTCGGCGGCGGCCCCCATCGCTGCGCAGGTCTGCATCTCGCCCGCATGGAGGTGATCGTGACCCTTGAGGAATGGCTCGAGCGGATACCGAGTTTCGGCTTCAAGGACGGGGAAAGTCCGGCCTATCATTCCGGTATTGTCGCTGCCGTCGACAATGTTCCCCTCGTCTGGCCGGCGTGAGGTTGCGATCATGCCGATGATCCATATCGCGCTGCGCGACGGCCGAATCTCTTCCATCAATGTCGAGGAAGGGCTGAGCATTATGGAAGGCATCCGCAGCGCCGGCGTCGATGAATTGCTCGCGTTGTGCGGCGGATGCTGTTCTTGCGCGACCTGCCACATCTATGTCCAGGACGACTGGTCGGATCATTTCACGCCACCATCTGCGGACGAGGATGAATTGCTTGAGAGTTCTTCATCCCGCCTTTCGGCGTCACGGCTCGCATGCCAATTGATCGTGGATAGGCATATGGAGGGATTATCGTTTACGATCGCCCCCGAAGATTAGCACCTCATATTAGGTCTATATATTAGATCTATAGGGGGGAGGCGTTGCTTCAAGCAAGCCCCTCCCCCAATTGGTCATTTGAGATCGATGCGCACGCTTTCAAGCCTTGCGTTGAAGCGACTCTCCGAAATCTTGTAGTCGTCGTTTATCGGCGTCAGCGTATCCTCACCCACATCGAAACCTTCGGCGTTCGATATCCAGGCGCGGTGCGTATGCTCCACCCGGCCGTTGCCGATCGCCTCACCATCCAGCAGCAGCGTCACCACGCCACCCGATCCGCGTTCGGGTTTGTCGAGCACAAGGCGCATGACCAGTTGATGCCTGCCCGGCGTCAGGTCGGTCTGCGACGCGATTCGATATTGCATGTCATTGGTCATGTTATAGTGGAATACGGGCTTTCCATCCTTCACATAGAGGGCGTAGCCGCCGAACCGGCCGCCCTGCGTGACGATGACGCCGTTGGTCGTGCCGCCCGCCGGAATCTCCATGTCGGCGGTAATGTCGAAGGACCGGCCGATGACATGCGGCGCGGTATTTTCCGGCACCCTCGTCAGCCCCGCATGATAGGTGAAGCTGGTCCGCCCTTCCGCCAGAGAGGGGCGGCCCTGTGCACCGTCCATGATGCCATGGATCGGCAGGATCTTCGCCTTTTCCGCCTCTGCATAGAACAGGGCCTGCATTTCCCTGAGCTTGTCGGGTTGGGCCGCCGCCAGATCCTTCGACTGCGAAAAGTCCTTTGAGACCTGATAAAGTTCCCATTTCCGCTTTGTCAGGTCAATCTTCTGCGCTTTGGTGATGTCCCATGGCGCCGCCGCGGGCGCGGTGCCCGCCATCCAGCCATCACGATAGATGCCCATATTCTGCATCATCTCGAACACCTGCGTGTGGCGCTGATCGGGCGCCGCGGGCTGGCTGAAACTCAGATAATGGCACAGGAACGCCGCGTAGGAATAACGGCCATCGCTATCGCGGATCTGAAGATGGGGCAGGCAAACCAGCGCGACCAACTCGTCGATGCCAAGATCATCGAGATCGCAGCCGATCACGCGGGCAGCTCGAATGGCCTCCAGTTGTGCCATTCTGAACTTGACGACCTCGTCGTAAAGCTGGTCGATTGAGTTGAAATGATACTGGACAACTACATTATTCTTCTTGCCACTGCGTCTGGCTATCTCCCTGGCGGAAACACCACCTAGTCCATGAATGGCGACCAATTCCTCCGCCGCAATGATCAGATTGAGCTTTGTTTTTTCGGCGACGCGATATCCCATCGGCCTATCATAGTCGGAAATCGCTTGAGTCTCTAGCATATCTCAAGCTTGCGTCGACGGTGAGGACTGACCATAAAGTATCAAACTGGATTCCCACCTGACAAACGGGAACTTGCCGAGGATTGGTATGTGATGTAACCGCGAATGAGCGCCGACGATAAACACATACTTGGGGCCTTGTCATTCGCAGTATCGATTGATGCACTACCGTTGAGCCGTGCCACAATCTGCATCCTGACTACTGTCTCTATGACCAATTACCATGTCGCCTGGGCATCGCCTCAAAAAGCAGGCAATCAGGTTTCAGGATCATCATTGTGTCTTTGGAACGGCAAAAAGTGGCGTTGCCGTCGCCGCATATACGTCGATCTGGGTACTGCGAATGTCGGCTTTCTCGAGTCGACGATTCTCAAGCCGCCCTTCGCAAAAGTCCCAAGCTTAGCCGCGCCGCGAAGCCACCAAAAATGACCGACAATGCGCGACCAGCATTAGCGCGATGGGTGCGCCTAACCATCCATGCCCCTTTTTTTTCAGCCGATTGCACGTCCCTAACCCGTAACCGGGGCAGATTCCCGTGCGCTCAGGCTGGCGCGTTCCGGACGAGGTCGGGTAGCCATTGGACATGTGGGGCACCGGGGACAGCGAAGCGGTCGCCGAGGAATTGGTAGAAAGAGATGCGCAGCTTGGCGCATGTCTTGAGCAGGCCAATCATGGTGTCGCGAGCGATCCTTCCGGCCTGGCTGACGGTGCCGCCGGAGATTTTGCGCTTGGTGACGAAGGCGCGGATGTCGTTTTCCGAGCCATTGGTATGCAGCGGGATTTCCGGACGCTCAAGGACGCGCAGCAACTGTGCCTTGTGGCGATGGAGGCGCGTGAGCAGCCGGTCCAGCATGACATAGCCGGTACGCCTGGTGAAAATACGGTCGAAGCGGGCCCGCAGGGCTCTGGCTCGTTTGGGATCGGGATAGCGCTGCCATGCCTTGAGGTCGGCATAAAGCCACCAGATCAGCGTCCGTTTGAGTTCGACGGCATCACGATCTTTCTTCGAGCTGGGCTGGAGCTTGTGCACCAGCCGCTCGCAATGGACCCAGCACAGAGCATGATTGTCTCCGACCCGGAACTGGCCGGCACCATCGGAGACGATCGCCGTGTCGCCCAGCAAGCCTTGCTCGCTGATGGCACCCCACAGGGCACTTTCGGTAGCGACCTTGACCGGATCGGGCTGGACGTTGAGCTTGTCGAAGCCCAGCGCCGCAAGGTGGGCAGCCCAGGCCTCGGCACAAGCGAAGCGCTTGTCACCATGGCTTGCAAGGGCATCGATCTGGGCCGCAGCCATGTTCATCTCGCGCATCCGGGCCACTGCCACGTCATTGACGACATGCTCGCTGCGCCCGGCCTGGAGCAGACCCAGAAAGGCGGCACGGGACTTGGACACGCCACTCCGGAACACCGCAAAGCGCTGGTCACCCAGTTGCGTGACATAGCCATTGCGCCGGGCATGGGGAGCGCTGGTGTCATCGACACTGATCCACCGGGCGGTCTCCAGTCCTGTGCGCAAAACGGCCTGATCTTCAGCCACCAGGGCTTCAAGTCCCCTGCTCAGAAGGCGAACAACTTGCCGCTTGGAGATGTGCAGACCCATCCCGTTCAAGATGGCTGTCAGCCGTTCACTCGTCATCTGCCCCTGGAAGTGACCTGCGGCAATGAAGCGGCGAAGCTCGGGGCCAAAACCACCCAGAATGCCCGGCGGTAAAGGTGCTATAATCCGCTCGCCCGCCGCCGTCTCCCAGCGTTCCCGGCGATAGCGCACCACCTCGACGCTGATCTTCAGATCCTGCACCAGCACGTCTTCGTAGCCGCGAAACCTCGATCCAGCAGGGCATTGGCCTTCAGTTTCACTTCTGACGTTACAGCCAGTTTGGCACGCACCGATCCCCGGCCGCGTTTACGGCCTTTCTTGCTCTTCGGCTTCGATATTGCCTGCTCCATGCCCGACGGCTTCGCCTTGAACTTCGGTCGCGGCGGTAGCCCTTTCAGCCGGGCGATCTCGTCCTTCAGCGCGAGATTCTCGGCCTTCAGTTCGGCATTCTCTATCGTCAGACGCTCAACCGTCTCCTGAAGCGTGCCGACCTGCGCCGCCAGCGCACCGACCACACGGCGTAAATCGGCAAAACCGCCATCGTCGTCAGGGCCAGATCCACCAGAAGTCATCCAAAGTGTGAATCAGATCGAAAGCGATTTGTACATCCCCATGCCCGGAAATCTGCCCCGGGTACCCCTAACCCTAGGCTTTCTTGCTTGCATCACGACCGCTTGATTGTCCTGCGCTCGAACCCATATCCGGTTAACGTTCAACAACGGAAAGGAGGTGGTCAGATGTCTCATTGTCAAACGCCGCGCGCGGCAGAGAGTCTGGGCATGGCCTCCGCGGGGGTCAGGCTCTAAGCCTGCCGCACAAGGCACAGACAATGGATAGGCCGCCCTTCACAAGGCGGCCTATCGTTTATCTGCTGTTCCCGAGTTGCCGATTGCCGTCCCCTCCCCTTACAGGTCGGCATTATGTCCGACTCGCAGACCCATAGAGCTTCCCGCACCATTCTCGCGTCTCCGCGCGCCATCTATCGGGCTTTCCTGGACGCGGAAGCCGTCGCGTCCTGGCGTCCGCCCAGTGGCATGACAGCTCGCATCGAACGCTTTGTTCCGAAGATTGGCGGAGGCTATCGCATGGCCTTCGTCTACTCGGAGGGGAGCGCTGAAGGGAAGAGCGGGGATGGTGAGGACGTTTTCGAAGGTGAGTTCGTCGATCTCATTCCTGACCAGAAGATCGTCGAGACGGTAACGTTTCAAAGCGATGACCCAGCCTTTGCCGGAACCATGACGGTCACCACCACGATCGAGCGTGAAAAAGGAAACAGCAGCAAGGTCACCTTCCTCGCAGAGAACGTGCCTCCTGGTATCTCCGAGACCGATCACCGGGAGGGCATGTCGTCCAGTTTGCGCAATCTGGCCAATCTCGTCGAGTGAGGCATTTCCGCGGTCGGGCGGGTTGAAGGTGAGCGGCCTTTCGTTGCCGCAGTCGAGGACACCAGCGATCTCATCGTTCCAATGACTCGATAGCAAACGTCCCGGCGGCTGTTTTGATCATTTGCGCAATGTCGCCCGGCGTTGCGCGGTCTTCAGCAGATTGGGATCATGCTCCGGCCGGTTCCACCGCGCGGCCGGCCCAAGCTCCAGGAGATGCTCGGCATGCGTCAGGAAGGTGAACACCCGGTTCGTAACCTCGATCATCAACCCCTTCATCTCAACGTCGGATATCCGCGAAAGGTCGTTCCAGGGAATTTCTCCATAGGGCGTCACCACTTTGACGTCGCTATAATCCCCTGTCGCCGAACTGGGCGTCACGCCGGAATGCAAATCTTCCAGACAGCTGGTGCGCACGCATTGCTCTACCAGGGCCAGCGCGAAATAGGCTCGTTCATCGTCGGTCCCATTTTCTTGGCGCATGATGACCTCCAAGGCTCGTCACGATCGAAATACCGGATAGACGCTGACATTGCATCTGGTGCGGTTTGGGCATGAGGTCACCGCAACCGCCGGGCTTCATGATAGCCGGGGCAACGCTGTCCGACCAGCGAGCTGTGAAGCGCTCCTGCCTGGAGAAACGGCCCGCCAACCGGGGGGATGGTTGACGGGCCGCAATATCATCGAACCGCCTAAGCGGGGGGCAAATGAAGCGGTCCGATGCGTGAGTAACTGGTGAACAGGAGGGAGGTTCCAGGCGAGGTGCCTTTCTATTGCCGCTCTGGGGGCCATAGCTTCAGGCTGCGAAATGTCAGGGACCAGCGCAACGCCTCCATAGGGACGATGCTGTGCTCCCAATCATGCCGCGCTTCGCCGCTCAAATGGTAAATGGAGCGCGGTAAGAGCGGCGCATTTGCGCGTCTGAACCCTGCCTCCATCCGTCGCCGGAAGCGCATGGTGGCCGGCTCACCCAGCGAAACCCCAATCACATGCTCAAAAGCGGGGCGATCACGATGCCAGCCGATCCCTGCGCCCGGATCATAGCGGATCAGCAGCAGCTGCTCGAGATCGTCCGGCGCCAGGCCCGCGAATCGCGCCGCGCGCGCCTTGAGGGGCGTAACCCATTCCGGAATAGGCTCGGTCGGCGCGAAGACGCCGGTCTGAAAATCATAGCTCCACCCGAAGCTTTTGGTCAGCCGCTTGCCGGTCCACCGTTGGAAAAGAAAGGGCGTCAGGCCCGCACGATCGATCCCGGTCATCAAGGCGCGCTCTTCGTCGGCCGTGATGAAATCGTCCTGCTGGCGCAACCCGGGCAGCACCGGATCATCCCGATGGCGAGTGGGTAGCGGCAAATCGAGTGGAAGCATCATGGTCATCGGATCATGCCGATCAAAGGGCAAAGTTCGTCTGCACGGGCTTCGTGAGGATTTCCTCGATCGTGAAGATGTCGCCCGGCGGCGTCGCCAACAGTTCCTCCTCGGGCACCGTGAAATCCAGCCATTGCATGACCTGCCGCCGCTCGATGATCGCGCCGTGCCGGCTCTGGTAGCGGATGACATCGGGGTTCGCGTCGACCGTAAGGATGCGGTAACTGACCGGCCAGTCGCCCATGGGCGGCTCCCAGATGGCGGCGAGATAGAAGAAATTGCCGTCTTCCCGGAAGGCCCGGAATTTCTTCTCGCCGTTACGGATGTGGAATTCCGACGCCGGGACGAGGCAGCGATTGCTCGGGAAGTTTTTCCCTTCCGACCGGATGAACTCGTAGGAGACGCCATCGCTGAAACGCGGGTTGGAACCCCAGGCCGCCTCGATCATCTCAATCTCTTGGCAATCATCGGGGTTGCGCCGGATAATGGCACGGCGACTTCCGAGAGCGTCGGAGTCGAAGGGTGTTGCTTTCGAGTCCATGATGAGAACATATAGCGAACGATTGAGAAGGGCAAGCTGAAGCGACTTGCGGAGGATTCATGTGCAATGATTATCGCCTGAAGGTCGACATTGCCTCGATCGTCGAGGATTTCGAGGACCTCAAGATCAAGATCAAGATGCCCGATGGCAAGCCCAATGTGCCGGCGCGCGATGATATCAGGATGACCGACATGGCGCCGATCGTGCGCAGCGTCGAAGGCGAGCGAGGTATGGGCGAACTGGTCAACCGGCGATGGAGTTGGCCGGGAAACAACGGAAAGCCCGTCTATAATTTCCGGTCCGAAGGCCGGGCGTTCAAATCGCATCGCGCCCTCATCCTGGCTGACGGCTTCTACGAGTTTACCGACCCTGTCGTCCCTCGCCCCAAGGACAAGCGGCTCGACAAATGGCTTTTCACCATGAAAGACCATGACTGGTTCTGCATCGCTGGCATCTGGCGGGAGAGCCCGGCAGGCGAGGCGTTCACGATGCTCACCATGGATGCCGGCCCCGATGTTGCCCCCTATCACCATCGCCAGATCATCCCTCTCACCCGCGACCAGTGGGTCGACTGGCTCGATCCCACCGTCCCGGCGAAAGACGTGCTGGGCTGGCTGAAGCAGGGTAACCTGCCGGTGATCCAGGTCTATGGCGCGCCGCCCGCGCAGCAGGCGCTCCTATGACCGCTGACGCAACGCTTGCCCGCTTTGTCGAGGCGCAGGCCAAAAGCTACGACACAGCGCTTGCCGAGATCAGGGCCGGCGCGAAGCGCAGCCATTGGATGTGGTTCATTTTTCCGCAGCTTCGCGGCCTCGGCCACAGCCCGACCGCGCATTATTATGGGATCGCCTCGCTCGCCGAAGCCCGCGCGTATCTCGATCATCCGGTGCTGGGTCCGCGCTATCTGGAATGCGTGAAAGCGCTTCAGGGACTGACGAACAGTGACCCGGTCGCCGTCTTCGGTTCGGTTGACGCGATGAAACTGCGCTCGTCCCTGACGCTTTTCGAGGCGGCCAGAACATCATCGCTCATCGACGATGCCCTCGAACGTTGGTTCGATGGCGAGCGCGATGCCAGCACGCTCCGCCTCCTCGCCTAAGCCTCGGACGAACCGAGATTCATGCCGCTTGACGAATCCTGAGACTCAAATGAACATATAGGGAACATTTGAGTCGTTGTTCCCATGTCCGTTTGTCCCTCTCCCCTCGACCAGAACCGGGTCGATCAGCTTGCCGTGCTTCGTGCACAGCTGGCGAATGCTCGCGCAGAACGCGGGCCGGCGCTGCCCTTCGGGCTGCCCGCGATTGACGAGCGCCTGGCCGATCATGGCCTTGACGGCGCGGGCCTGCATGAGGTCGCGGCCGCGTCGGCCAGCTTCAATGATGATGCCTGCGCCACCCTGTTCACCGCCGGGATCGCCGCGCGTTTTGCCGCAGAACCTGGCTTCACCATCCTCTGGGCCGTGACGCGGTTCGACCTTTATGCGCCGGGCTTGGAGCAGATTGGGCTCGGCCCCGACAAGATTCTCTATGCGCAGGGTCGCAAGGATGCCGAAGTTCTGGCGCTTGCCGAAGATGGCCTTCGCGACGGGTCTCTCGCCTGCGTCGTCGCTGAGGTAAAAGTCGCCGACCAAACCGCCACCCGCCGGCTTCAGCTGGCAGCATCTGACGGCAAGACGCCGATGCTGCTCTTCCGCCGCCACCGCCATCGCGACCGTTGCCCCTTGAGCGGCCTTTCCTCGGCCATGACGCGCTGGCGCATCGGCACCGCGCCTTCGAGCCCCCTCCCCCATGCCGGCCTTGGCCGACCGCGCTGGGCGGTTGAGCTGGTCCGCCAACGGAACGGCAATCCTTTCTCTCTGGAAATCGAGGCGTGTGATGACACGGGTTGCCTCGCTCTACCTGCCGCAGCTCCCGATAGAGCGGTTGCGGCAGCTGGAGCGGCCCACCAGGCTGCCTGAGCCGGCCCCGACACCGGTCGCCCCGCGTTTCCCGCCGCCGATCGACGATACCCCAGGCGCCTGTTCTGTCCCCAAGGCGGGCGGCTGGCGTCCCGGCGCGCGCTGGGCGCGCGACGGCACGCTGGGAAGCAAGCCCACCCAGGCGGATCTCGAGGCGCTCCCGGCCCATCAACGCCCGACGATGCGCGAGATGGGGCGACGCAGCGAGTCGACGGAACATCCTTTCAAGACCATGCCGGCCAATGCAGGAGGCAGCAGCCGAGCTTCCGCCACTGCTCTCAGCTGGGCAACGCTCTGGGGTCAACCCATGATCCTGATCGCCCGGTCCGGGCAGCGGGACATCGTGACCTCGGCCTGTCCGGTCGCCCAAGACCTCAGACTTCGTCCCGGCATGGCCGCCGCCCATGCGCGCGCTCTGGTGACCGACCTTGAGGTGCGTGACGCTGAGCCGGATGCCGATCAGGCCTGGCTCGACCGGCTGGCGCTGCACGCGGTCGCCCATTGGACGCCCACGGCCTGCATCTCAGGCGCAGACGGGCTGTGGCTTGATTTGACCGGCACCACCCATTTGTTCGGCGGTGAGCAGCGTTTCTGCCGAAGGCTACTGGGCTTTCTCAAGCGCCTGGGATTCACCGCCCGCATCGCGATCGCCGGCACGCCCGGCGCTGCCTTCGCGCTCGCGCGCTACGGCAGCGAGGCTGTCACCATTCTGGCGGAGGGCAGCGAGACCCAGGCCATTGCTGATCTCCCGCTCTCCGCGCTGAGGCTAGAGCCGGGGGTACTCGAAGCCGCCGCCCGCTTCGGCCTGGAACGCATCGCCGACCTCTATCCCATGCCCCGCGGACCAATGGCCCGCCGACTCGGCCTGACCACAGTGCGACGGCTCGATCAGGCGCGCGGAATGATCGCCGAACCCATCGTTCCCGTCATCCCCTTCGAGGCGCCCCATGTGGAGCGGCGGCTCCTCGAACCGATCGGTACGGCGGAGACCATCAACCAGGTGATCAGTGATCTGGTCGACGATCTGGTGGCCCTGCTGATGGAGCGCGGCCTTGGCCTGCGTGCCGCACATCTCGCCTGTCAGATTGTCGACGGGAGCGAGCAGCGCGTCGCGATCGGCACCGCCAGGGCCACGCGTGATGCAAAGCATCTCAAGCGAATGCTCACCATGCGGGTGGAGAGGATCGACCCCGGCCTCGGCATCGAGGTAATGAGGCTGGGTGCCCCGCACGTCGAGGAATTGAAGGCGCAGATGCTGGAGGCCGGCCTTATCACCGGCGACCGCGCGCCTGACATCGCACCGCTTGTCGATCAGCTTGCCGGCCGGATCGATCCTGATACGCCCTTCCGTCTCTCCTCCCACGAAAGCGATGTGCCCGAGCGCGCGGTGCGGCGTGTAAGTCCCTTGGCAAAGCCGAAGGGCTGGCCGGGCTGGAAACGGCCGGTACGGATGCTTAAAAAGCCGGAGCTTCTCTCCAATGTCGTGGCGCTGCTGCCCGACCATCCGCCCCGGCGCTTCGTCTGGCGGGGCAAGCCTTATCGCGTGATCGCCGGCGATGGCCCGGAGCGCATCCATGGCGAGTGGTGGCGCAATGCCCAGGAGATGTGGGCGGTCAGGGACTATTTCCGGGTCGAGGCAGAGGGTGGCGAGCGTTTCTGGCTGTTCCGCCGGGGCGATGGCGTCGACGAGCAGACGGGGAATCTCAGCTGGTTCATGCATGGGGTCTTTGGCTGATGGCCCGCTATGTCGAACTCCAGGTGACGAGCCACTTCTCCTTTCTGCGCGGCGCCTCCTCTCCCGAGCAATTGTTCTCGGCCGCCGCCTTGCTCGGTCACAAGGCGCTCGGCCTTGCCGATTGGGGTAGCGTCGCGGGCGTGGTGCGCGGCTGGGACGCGCAGAAGGCGACTAGCGTCCGGATGATCGCAGGCGCGCGGATCGATCTCACCGATGGCCGCGCCCTGCTCCTCTATCCGACCGATCGCCCCGCCTGGTCCCGCCTCACCCGGCTGCTCTCGATCGGCAAGGCGCGCGGCGGCAAGGGCTGCTGCCTCCTCGACTGGGCCGACGTCACCGCTCATGCCGAGGGACAGATTGCCATCCTCGTGCCCGATGAGCCGGACAGCGTCACGCGCGCCCACCTGGAC
Organism: Sphingobium sp. EM0848; assembly: GCF_013375555.1. Taxonomy (NCBI): domain Bacteria; kingdom Pseudomonadati; phylum Pseudomonadota; class Alphaproteobacteria; order Sphingomonadales; family Sphingobiaceae; genus Sphingobium; species Sphingobium sp. EM0848. The sequence goes on along the minus strand of NZ_JABXWB010000001.1, from coordinate 749,435 downwards.
GACGTCCGAACGGCGTTCGGATCGCGCGCCCATATGGCGCTCGCGCTGCGCCGCCGCCCCGACGACATCGCCCGCCTTCACAAGCTGGATGCCATGGCGAGGGCCACTGGCGTGCGCAGCGTCGCGACCGGCGACATCCTCTACCATTCACCCGATTTCCGGCCGCTCCAGGATGTGATGACCGCGATCCGCGAGAAGACGACGATCGATGGCCTGGGGTTCAGGCGCGAGCGCTACATGGATCGGAACCTCAAATTGCCTGAGGAGATGGAGCGGCGCTTTTCGGCCTTTCCCGATGCGATCCAGGCGAGCGCTGACATCGCCGACCGATGCCGGTTCGATCTGGGCGAAATCCAGTATCAATATCCCTATGAGCAGGTGATGGAGGGCCGCACCGCGCAGCAGGCACTCGCGGCCCTGACAAGCCAGGCCGCAGCCCGGATGTTTCCCGACGGCCTGCCGACGCCCTATACCAAGCAGATCCACCATGAACTGCGATTGATCGACCAGCTCGGTTACGCACCCTATTTTCTGACGGTACATTCGATTGTCGCGGAAAGCCGTCGGCGCGGCATTCTTTGCCAGGGTCGCGGGTCGGCGGCGAACAGCTGTGTGTGCTATATGCTCGGCATCACCTCGATCGATCCGATCAAGCATGAGTTGCTGTTCGAACGGTTCGTCTCGGGCGAGCGCAAGGAGCCGCCCGATATCGACGTCGATTTCGAGCACGAACGGCGTGAAGAGATCATCCAGTGGATCTATGAGACCTATGGCCGCACCCGCTCGGCGCTGACGGCCGTGGTCACCCGTTATCGCACGCGCGGCGCGGTCGCGGAGGTGGGCAAGGCGCTGGGGCTCCCCCGTGATCTTACCAAGATGCTGACCGGCCTCGTCTGGGGCTGGTCGATGGACGGCATCACCGATGAGCAGATTGCGAGCGTCAATTTGAATGCCGATGACCATCGGCTCAAGCTGACGCTGGAACTGTCCCGCCAACTCATCGGCACACCGCGCCATCTATCCCAACATCCCGGTGGCTTCGTGCTCACCCAGGATCGTCTCGACGATCTCGTACCTATCGAACCAGCGCGGATGGAAGATCGCCAAATCATAGAATGGGACAAGGATGACATTGATGCGCTGAAATTCATGAAGGTCGACGTGCTGGGCCTCGGCATGCTGGGCTGCATGAACCGCGCCTTCAACCTGCTCGAGGAGCATAAGGGCGTCCGAGTCGGCATGGCCGATCTTCAGGACGATGATCCCGCCGTCTATGCCATGATCCAGCGGGCCGATACGCTGGGCGTCTTCCAGATCGAGAGCCGCGCGCAGATGTCGATGCTGCCGCGGATCAAGCCCAAGGAATTCTACGATCTCGTCATCGAGGTCGCGATCGTCCGTCCCGGCCCGATCCAGGGCGACATGGTCCATCCCTATCTGCGCCGCCGGGAAGGCAAGGAGGTGCCTGAATATCCCAAGCCTGAGCTCGAAGCGGTCCTCAAGAAGACGCTGGGCGTACCGCTCTTCCAGGAACAGGCGATGAAGGTCGCGATCGTGGGTGCCGGGTTCACGCCCGCCGAGGCCGATCAGCTTCGCCGCGCGATGGCCACCTTCAAGCTCACCGGCGGGGTCAGCCACTTCTACGACAAGCTGGTGAATGGCATGATCGCGCGGGGATACCCCAAGGATTTTGCCGAGCGGACCTTCAAGCAGATCGAGGGGTTCGGCAGCTACGGCTTTCCTGAAAGCCATGCGGCGAGCTTCGCCAAGATCGCCTATGCCTCCTGTTGGATGAAGCATCATCATCCCGATGTCTTCTGTGCCGCACTCTTGAACGCCCAGCCCATGGGTTTCTACGCGCCCGCCCAGATCGTGCACGATGCGCGCAATCATGGCGTCGAGGTCCGGCCGGTCTCGATCAATCATAGCCACTGGGATTGCTCGCTCGAACCGGCGCGCGGGCAATATCTGGCGGTGCGCCTGGGGTTCCGGCAGGTGCGAGGACTCGCCAATCTCCATGGCGCCGCCATCGTCGGTGCGCGCGGCCCTGCCCCGTTCGAGAGCGTCGAGGAGGTCTGGCGCCGCGCGGGCGTGCCGCGCGCCGCGATCGAGCGGCTTGCCGAGGCCGACGCCTTTGCCTGCATCGCGCAGGATCGGCGTCAGGGCCTGTGGAAGGTCAAGGGCCTGGGCGAAGCACCCCTTCCCCTCTTCGCGGCCGCGGACGCGCGCGAGGGCAAATTCTCGCCCGAAGGCCGGGAGGTTCCGGTTACCCTCCAATCCATGACCGAAGGCCGCGAGGTGGTGGAAGATTATCGCTCGCTCCAGCTCTCGCTTCGCAATCATCCGCTGAGCTTCCTGCGCCCCCAGCTCGACGCCATGCGGATCGCGCGCTGCGCCGACCTCAAGTCGATCCGCAATGGTCGCAATATCGAGGTGGCCGGCGTCATACTGGTGCGTCAGCGGCCTGGCTCAGCGAAGGGCGTATTATTCGTCACCATCGAGGACGAAACCGGGGTCGCCCAAGGCATTCTGTGGCCCGATCGGTTCGAAATCTACCGGCGGCAGGTCATGTCCGCCTCCATGATCGCGATGCGCGGACGGCTCCAGAAAGAAGGCGAGGTTATTCACATCATCTGCGATCGGATCATCGACCATGACGAGATGCTGCGCTCCGTGGGCCGCATGGACTTCAATGTCGCGCCGGGTCGGGGCGACGGCGCGAGCCATGACGGTGGTCCTGATCCGCGCGATCCGGCCTTCCCCAACGGGCGGACGCTTGGGTCACCGCCCTATCGTAATGCACCAGCGGCGCCGGACGACATTCTGCCGATTCGGAGCCATGACTTTCATTAAACGCGAACCAACGGCGGGCTATGCACGAATGGGAACTGCTGCCTGCGGGCTGGAGCCCTTTGCGGCCGCGTACCGTGCCATCCGGCTTTCCTGCTCCTGCTCAAGGGCACGCAGCCTCGCCCAGGCTCGGACAATCCTTTGGGCCTGGTGCAGATCGACCGGACATAGGACGATGGGAAGCGTTCTGGGACCATTATGAATGAGCCGAACGAAGGCGTCCCGTTCGCCAGGTGTCAGTCGGTCGATCCCGGACATGACGACCATCCGCGGCTTATCCTGGGTGAACAGCAAATGCTGCTCAGGCGTCACCACCTGGCTGAGGTGAATGTTGATGAGCTGAAGCCCAAGCTCCTCGGCGATCGGCCGGAGTTCATCACCCGGCACCCGCCCCGGGACCGCCAGAAAGATGAACGCCTTGGGCTTATCCGTTTCCGCAGACCATAGCTGCATGAGTTGCCGACGAAGATCTTTGGGCGAGGCAACGGCGGACATTTGATACCTTGTAGTGGAAGCGCGAGCCCAGATGCCGCCTGACCGGGTGAGCGTCAACTCCTCTGGATCAAGGTGCCCTCCGTCCCGCGATAAGGCGACGCTGCAGCGCTGCATCGAGAATGGACGCAAACGAATCCTCGCCGCGCTTTTGGCGCACGAATCTACAAGATGACCGGCTGAAAAGTGCGATCATTCGCTGATCGAACGCCGGAGAACCGCATGGAATATATAACGAATATATTGCAAATATCTTTTGAATATCAAAGCATTCAATAACAAACTCATTCGAATTTCCACCGAACCATTGTCGACTAAACCGATCAAACACTAACCACCTAATCATAGCGATCAGGAAATATTGCCCAATTGTAACCAAAATCATTTTCAACAATTTATCGTGAATGGAACATGATCAAGAAAAGGAACATTGCCGATGATGCATGAGACAAATTGGTCAACATTTGCACTCGACCGTATTGCGATGACGAATCTCGCATCGAAAGCGCATCATCTCATGATGCTGCGGTTCGGAAGGGATCTGTTCTCGGCACCGGCGTTCGAAATGCTGCTCGATCTCTATCTCCGCCCCCGACCCAGGTCATTGACTGCGCTGACGGCTGCCTCCAGCCAATCGGAGCGCAATTCCCAAAGGATCATTCATCGAATGGTCGAGGTTGGCCTTTTGCAATGCTATCGAGATCCCAAAGACGGACGCCGAAAAATCGTCGAATTGACCCCAGAGGCGATTGAGGAGCTGGACAGCTTTTTCGATCAGCTCGTTACGCTCGCACAGCAAAATCCGACCCGGACAAAGGCAGCGCTCGGTAATGGCGGCCCATTGGCGCATGAAAGAGGCCTGAAAAACTCAGGCTTGCAAGCGTAAGAAAATTGAAGCAACTTCATGACGCAACGTGGAAAATTGGCTGGGACCCGTTGCAGGATTAACCTACCAGGCATGACAAGGAGCCCATCCCTGATGGTTGGGCTCAGGCATTGGACAGATAGACCCGCCGCCGATCGGTGGCCTTGTCATGTTATCAAGAAATGTTCACCTTCATTCAATCCGCGTCGCGGATCGTCCGGCAGCATCTTGACCCATGCTGCCACATCGGAATCGGGCAAGGGCCAGCAGCAGCCCTGCCGACGCGACTGCTGATGCAGATGGGTTCGATCAAGTCTACCGGATCGAGGCTCCACGATTGCGGCGCTTTCTCAAGCGTCGGATCTGGGCGGAAGAGGATCGAAACGATATCGTTCAGGAGGCATTTCTGCGGCTCGTGGCCTCGCCCTCGGGTGCAGCCCGAGCAAACCCGGGCGCCTATCTGCATGGCATCGTGCGCCATCTTCTGGCAGACAGGGTTCGAGCATGGGCAAGGTCTGAGCGATCCAGCCAAATGGAGATCGGAGGCGGAATGGAACCGATAGCACCGGACGTAGCCGCCGAGGTCAGCGATATGCGCGAGCGCTATCGCAAGGCGATCGACGGGCTTCCGCCCAAGACAAAGGAAGTGTATTTGCTGCATCGGGCGGAAGAATTCGGATATCGTCAAATCGCCGATCAACTTGGCATCAGCATTCGAACCGTGGAGTGGCATGTGGCCCAGGCAATCGTGCGCATAAGCAAATCCATTGGCTTCGATGCCTGAGACCGGCATGTCATCGGAGCCTGAGCGTATGGACCAGCTTCTTGAGGAAGCGAGCTTGTGGTTCGCGCGGATGCGCGGTCCGGACGCCGAGACGTATCGCCCGGAGTTCGAGAAATGGCTCTCGCTGGGAGCCGCCCATCTGGGAGCTTATAATCGAGCCGGCGAAATCTTCGCCATCGGGCGATTTCTGGCCCATGAAAAGTCCACGGCTCCTGCCAGCACCCCTTACGTCCCGGAAACGCCGTGGCGCATCTACGCGATTTCCGCCGCCCTGGTCCTCGCTCTGGGGGTTGCGGGCTGGGTCGGTTTCAGCCGCCCCCGCCCCGATCGCGCCCCGCAGACGTTGATGTCGAAGGTGGCCATCGGCGACAGCCGCTCCTATTCCACGGTCGGTGCAACCAGACGCAGCGTGAAGCTGCCCGATGGTTCCGTGGTCGCGCTCGAAGCGGACACGATAGTGCGCACGCAATATGACGCAGACCGGCGCGAATTGCGACTGGAGCGCGGCAGTGCCCGATTCGATGTCGCGCATGAGCGGAGGCCGTTCACCGTGTCCGCCGGCGGCGGACGTGTCACGGCGCGCGGCACGCTCTTTGATGTCAGCCTGACCTCGCCCGGGCGCGTTGTCGTCCGCCTGCTGCGGGGCGCGATCGATGTTGAGCGACCCGCGCGATCTTCTGGCCAACCGGTCCATTCCACCGTCACGAGGTTAAGCATTGGCGATGAACTGAGTTTCGCGCTACCGGTTCAGCGGCTTGGCGCGACGGAAGCAGGATCGGGACTCCCAGCGACAGACAATCAGCCCGAATTTTCGCTGGTGCGTGAGTTTGATGGCGCGCCTCTGTCTGCTGTCGTGTCGGAAACGAACCGCGATTCCCTGACCGCGATTCGCCTGGCCGATCCTTCGATCGGCAATCTCAAGGTTTCAGGCCGTTTCCGCGTTGACAGCCCGGAGCAGGTTGCCGGTCGGCTGGCTTCACTCTTCGATCTCGAAGCCAAGCGTGAAACCCCGAACATGATCGTTCTTCGCCGGCGGTAAAGGCCGGTGACATTTATTTGAAAGGCGACCCCGTAGATTGCACTTTTGTTGCGATGCACTCCGTGAGGTCCCGCCAAAAGGGCGGGAAATGAGCGGGGGCCGGTGATGGTGCGTATGCGGAACAAGCTTAAAATCCAACTGCTTCTTGCGGTTGCAGCAGTACAAGTGACCAGTGTGCCCGGTGCGTTCGCGCAGGCGACCAGTGCCCAGGAATATAACCTTCCCGCGGACGACCTGGGGAACTCGCTCCGGGCCGTCAGCCGCCTTTCCGGGCGCGAAATCATCTTCGATACCGATGCCGTCGCGGGCAAGCGGGCGCCCCGGCTCCACGGGCGATTTGGCGCCGACGAGGCTGTGCAGCTCCTCCTTCGCGGATCGGATCTTGTCGCAGACTTTCAAAAGGACGTGATCCTGATCCGGGGGCGATCGGAAGCGTCGGGTCTTCCTTCAGATCCGGCGAATGTAGTCGAGCTGTTCGTGACCGGATCGCGCATTCGGGGGAGTGAACCGGTTTCACAGATTATCTCCGCGACCCGGAGCGACATCGTGCGGCGGGGCCGATCCGACCTTGGCGCCTATGTCCGCGACCTGCCACAGAATTACAGTGGGGGCCAGAATCCGGGCGTGGTGGGTGCCGGCGCACAGGGTGGCAATGAAAATCTGACCTCCTCCTCCACGCTCAATCTCCGGGGGCTGGGCGCTGATGCGACGCTGACGCTCGTGAACGGCCACCGCATTGCCTATGACGGCGTGTCGCAGGGTGTCGATATATCGTCTATTCCGCTCGCAGCGGTCGACCGGATCGAGATTGTCGCGGACGGCGCGTCGGCACAGTACGGATCGGACGCGGTTGCGGGTGTCGCCAACATCATCCTGCGACGAGACTTTGAGGGACTTTGGACCTCCGCGCGGCTGGGAACCACGACAAGAGGCGCCGGCACCGAGCAGCAATATAGCGCTGTCACTGGAACAAAATGGTCGACCGGCGGCATACTCGCCACGGCCGACTATCGCCACTCGACCGGCATCAGAGCTGGCCAGAGATCGTTCGCTGATGCCGTCGACGGCTCAGCGACCCTCATCCCGCGACAACGCCAGATCAGCGCCATATTGTCTGGGCATCAGGAATTCGGCGACGCCCTGACCTTTGAGTTTGACGGGCAGTATAGCAACCGCCGGTCGACGCTCTACCTGCCCAGTTTCGTGGATCAGGACATCTTCACCAACGGAGTCGTCACCCGGCCTCTGGTCAAAACCTTCTCCGTTTCCCCCTCGCTGCGCATTCGCCTGGGGGCCGGATGGGAAGCCCGGCTCAACGGCACTTACGGGATGAGCACCAGCCGCGTGCCCGGCGACACCTACACGAATGGCAGCCTTAACGTTCATCGCGACGTCCGATACAAAAACGGGACCAAAGGCGCCGAAGCCTTTGCGGAAGGGCCTCTGCTCACTCTGCCTGGCGGCGACGTCCGACTGGCGCTCGGCGGTGGATATCGATCCGTCAGCCTGAAGACCGATAGCTCACAGACGACCGGGACGACCGTGACCCCGATCCAGTCTTTCGATCGCCATCGGGACGTTGCCTATGCATTCGGAGAAATCGCGGTTCCGATTGTGGGAGAGGGAAACAGCCTTCCACTTATCCACTCCCTGCTGCTGACCGGCGCCTTGCGATATGAGAAGCATTATGATGTCGGTAGCATCGCGGCGCCCAAGATCGGCGTCGTTTATCGCCCCGACCGCTCTGTCGCGCTGCGCGCAAACTGGGGAAAGTCCTTCAAGGCTCCAACGCTCTACGATCAGTCCAGAGGCTATCAAACACTGCTGCTGCCCGCCTCCTTCTTCGGTAGCGGGACTGCACCGACTGACAGCGTCCTTTATGCGGCCGACGGGAATGACACCCTAAAGCCCGAACGAGCGACGACATGGTCCGTGACCGTCGAACTAACGCCACAATTTCTCGACGGACTGAAGGTCGAGGGGAGCTATTTCAACATCCGATACGGCAACCGCGTTGGAACTCCGATAAGTTCGCTTTTTGGCGCGCTCTCGAACCTTGCGTTCAGTCCGTTCATTCAGAACCAGCCGTCTGGTGCTGCCATTGATGCAGCGACGTACGCCGCCCTGTTTGGATTGGAGAACTTTACCGGACGTGCCTATGATCCCGCCACGGTCATCGCGATCATCGACAACCGGCTCCAGAATATCTCTACGCAATCAGCCGACGGCTTTGACCTAGCAGTGAACTACAGCCTCACGCTCGGGAAGGCTGACAAGCTCAATCTGACTGGCTCTGCCAGCTATCTCAAAAGTGAACTCCAGCTTGTGTCCGGGCAAACGGCTATCCAGAAGGCCGGCACGATCTTCAATCCACCGCACTGGCGAGCTCAAGCCGGCGGGACCTGGGATCATGAGCCTTTCAGCGTCTCGATCTTTGGAAGCTATATCGGCGGAACATTGGATAACCGCCGCGCTCCCAACGTCCGCGTCGGATCCTTCTTCTCGGTCGATATGGTAGCCCAATGGCACAGCAGCGCCCAAATGGGTCCACTCCAGGACGTGGATGCGACCCTCTCATTGTCCAACATCTTCGACCGTGGGCCCTCCCGCATTCGCAGCGCGAGCAGCGTCGATCCGGGGTTCGATTCGACAAATTATCCGGCGACGGGACGCGCCGTCAGTCTCACCCTTTCGAAAAAGTGGTAAAAATCCATGCCGATCAACATCGCCCTGCTTCTGGCTTCCACGTCTGCTGCCTTCACTCAACCGACAGCGCAGGCCGTTCAACCACCAACGTCCACGGAATGTCGAAACCTTACCCCCCCTACCTCGATTAACCCCAAAGAATATCGCCGGGCGCTGACAGCAGCGGATTTGGTCAGCCTGCGTGACATCGGGCCAGCCAATAATGAGCTGCCTGAACACAGCTTATTCGCCATCTCGCCGGACGGGCGAGCCGTGGCATTGCAATTGCGCCAAGCGATCCCTGAAACCAACAGCTATTGCCTCGGTATGTTTGTCGTGCCGCTACGGCCAGGAGCCATACCCCAGCCGGTTGACCTGGGCGGGGATTTGATCAGGGCTACGCTCGATGGTTTCGGCAAGAGCGGCATGCCGTCCGGCATTCCCCTCCCCATCACGCCGCAATGGTCGAACGACGGCAAATCAATCCTTTTCCTCAAGCGGGAAAATGGTCCAACGCAAATATGGCTGGCCCGCACAGACGGAAGCGATAGTCATGCCATCACACGCACCGACATCGACATTGAGGCATTTCGACTGCTCCCGAACGGGAAGACCCTGATCTATTCGACCCGACCGGCCCTTGCCCGCACCAGGGAGCAGATAAATATCGAGGGACGCACCGGCTATCATTATGATGACCGGTACTCGCCAGTCGCAAGCAATCGTCCAATCGCGAAAGATGGTCTGCCATCCGCTTTTACAGCGCTCGATCTCTCCAGCGGGACAGAACGTCCAGCCAGCGACGCCGAGCGGGCCGTGCTCGAAACCCCCGCTCCCCGATCCCCGCGTGGAGACGAGAATGCTCTTATGTCAGCCAACCCTCCCGACGCGTGGCTCTCGACTATGGGATCGACGGCACTGATACCTGTGACCCGCCCGACAGTACGGTCGCGCGACGGAACCGCGACGCACTGCCCGGCTGAGAGCTGTGCTAACGCCATCGGACCGATTTGGAAGACGGCCCATAAAAATTCCGTCCGCTTCCTTCGGCGTGAGGGTTGGGCCAATAGCTTGACCGGTATCTATGAATGGAACTTGGTCAACAATCGCGTCAGGCGGCTCTATCAAACACAAGACTATCTGGTCGACTGCCAGCCACTGGGGGATGATCTGCTATGCGCTCGCGAACAGTCGCTGGTTCCCCGACATCTCGCCCGGATCGACCTCAAACGATCACAGGTAGAGCTATTGTTCGATCCCAATCCAGAATTCGCAAACCTGACGCTCGGCAAGACGGAGCGCATCAACAGCCTCAACGATCTTGGCCTGCAGAGCTTCGAGGATCTGGTCTACCCTGTCGGCTACCAACCCGGCAGGGCATATCCCACCATTGTGGTGCAATATATATCGAGGGGCTTTCTGCGGGGTGGAACCGGGGACGAATTCCCAATCCAGCTCTATTCGAATGCCGGATATGCGGTTCTGAGCGTACAACGGCCTCGGCCCGTTGGACTTGACGGGTCGGCGAAGGACCAGGACGAGGCGAACGCCAAAAACCTTGTCGGGTTCGCGGATCGCCGCAGCACCTTGTCGTCTATCGAGGTAGCGCTCAACGAGCTTGTAAGGCGCGGAATTGTAGATCGGAAGAGTATCGGGATTACAGGGCTAAGCGATGGATCATCAACGGTCCAGTTTGCGGCTCTACACAGCGATCTGTTCGCAGCGGGCGCAGTTTCCGCCTGTTGCTGGGACCCCATTCAAGACATTGTGTTCGGCCCCGCAACGACCGCTATGCTGCACCGGATAGGATGGCCAAAGCTCATCGACGACAATCCTGACTTCTGGTCCCAGGTTTCGTTGGCCCGGAATCCGCGCAAGGTACGTTTCCCCCTTCTGTTCAGCAGTTCCGATGACGAACTTCTCTCCGCACTGCAAAGCTACACCGCCTTGCGCCAAGCGCGCATGCCCGTGGATATGTTTGTGTTTCCCGACGAATATCACATTAAGTGGCAGCCATCCCACCGACTGGCCGTTTATGAGCGATCCCTGGATTGGTTCAATTTCTGGCTCAAGCATGAGCTTCCCGAAGAGGGGCGGCGCCAAGCTGAAGCGCGAAATTGGGAAGTGCTACGGGACGGGCACGAAAAATTGCGAGAGGACCAGTTGTCCGCGATGACGGCCACGTCAAACGGTAAAGGGGGGTAACTCCCAACCCCTGCGTCTCAATACCAAGCAGATACGGTGCCATTCTTGCTTTCCGAAATGCATTCTCGGAGTAAAATGCCGACATCTGGGCGCACGCTCCAACGAGCGCGCGCCCTCAATCAATCAGTCGTCAGAAAGTCCGATAGGCATCATGGACTGCTGATGATCAAGAATCATGGCACCGCCGCCTTTTGTTGCCTCAATGACAGCGCCCATATCGATAAGATCATCATCGCGGGTCTGAATATACTTCATCACATATTCCTCTTTATTGAACCAAAAAATTTTGGCTTGCTTATACTATACCCAGTCCATTGTAATTTTTCACGAATATTTCAGGACATTATGGCAAGAAATATTTAGCCAACATATACACTAAATTCAGAGAATGCGTTGAATCATTAAGAACCATCACCCTAAGGACACCACATCTCGTGACGCTTTGCTTTTCAGCGGAGTTTCTGCGCCACTGGCGTTCCGGCCCGCGACTGCCACACGTCGATCCAGGCTTCGGAATCGAGCAGGAGAAGTAGGCGGACATATTCTGTCCGAGTTGCGAGCCTTGTTGGCTGGAGAGCGAGTTCCACCGCAGCATGATCGATAATGCCTCGCGCGGCCAATTGGCCGTCCAGCAACCGCTCCCTGACCGCCGGGAGATTTGCCTGAAGCAACTCAATCGCAAAGCTGTCCGGCCCGCCTTTGATCCTGCGATCGCGGATCAACGGCGGAAGCCGGTCGGCGAAGGCGGCGCGCGCAACCGACCGGTCCACGCCGCCCCGGCACACATACCAGCTGGGAATCGAGAGACACAGTTCGATGACGGGCTGCGACAACAATGGCGCGATGGGCGTGAAAGGAAGCCGCCGATCATAGCCGTGAAGATAGTGCTGGGCTCGCAAAATCATGGCGACATGCGCGGCCTTTCCAGGCAACGCCTTGTTGGGGGAGTCCAGCCAAGGATGCGAGGGGGGCCGTCCCTCGACAATCTCTAGCGCATCGCGCGAAAGAAATTCAGAATCTAATTTCCAGCGATATTTCTGGCTACCACGTCGCGGCACACGCAGAGCATGACGCAATATTTCCCATGGGCTTGCGCCGGTGAGGGCGGAAATGTCGCGCCACGTGGAAATCAGATCACCATTGAGTCCGGTGGCGAGATACTGGTCGACGAGCGGCCGCGCGGATTGGCTGGAATGGAAGACATTGTCTCCGCCGCTGCCTGTATAAAAGGCATCGGCTCCATTGTCCTTTATCAGGCGTAGGAGCGGCGCATCATAGGCCAATCCATGGGTGCGACCGCCGGGCCGCGGCAAATGCGCAAAGGTTGACACGCCAATATCTGCATCGGCCAGTTGATAGGTCCTGGCTGTCAGACCGAATCCAAGTTCATCGCAAAGCACTCGCGCGAATGGCTCTTCATTTCCTCTCGGTTCCACCGTGGAAATCGTGAAGCAGTCGAGATCTAGCGTGCCCTTCAAGCAGGTGGCAACTATCGAGGAATCGAGTCCTCCGGAAACAGCAAGAACAGCCCTCTTGTGTGTCGCGCCCCAACTCCGCGCGCAATTGTGTACGACGCGCCCCAGACGCTCGGCTTGCTTTTCGGGACTGATCTTCAAATCATGGGCCACAAAGTCCCATGGCGACCAGAATTCGCGGGCCACCACCTCATCCTGGACGATGGTAGCCATATGACCGGCAAGCAGTTCAGTGACGCCTTCCAATCCAGTTTCGCTGAGCGGTAGGTCTCTGGCATAGAGCGTCATGGCAACGCCGCCCCAGTCGATCGCGGGTTGGACGATGCCTGCCCCCACCAGGAGTTCTGCATCCGACGCAAAAGCAATCGCATGCGAGCTCCGGCTGTAATAGCATGGCGTGCTTCCTGACGGGTCGCGAAGGATGGTGGTTCGGCCGCCTTCGTTCCATAGCGCAACATAGGAGCCCCAGTATCGGCTGGCGAGCATGCGGACGACGTCCTGGCCGATCGCTGTTGCGTCAGCCGCCTCCAACTGGGTCAGCGCCGATCCGACGCCATGACGGTGAAAAAGATTGCCGATGACCAAGCCCCCGGGGAATTGCAGTGGTGACCCGCTTTGGTTGGTCAGGAGATGGGCCGACCCAACGGCGCTGTGATGGGTCATCCCGGTTCGCGCGGCAATCGAGCCAATGGCCAACTCATTCCGGCCGCCACGCGGAATGAGGATCAGGTAGCGGTGTGCCATCAAATCTCCAATATCGGCGTAAACTGGCGTATGCGTTCCACCCGGTCATTGATCACGATATCGCCGTGCTGGACCCAGCAGTGCGCTATGAAAGGGTTGACGCTGACGCCGATAAAAAGGGAGGCCGGAACACCCCGATCGAGGCACAATCGATGAAATGCGATCGATTCCGGCAGGCATTGGTCCTTTGACTGGAAGGCCCATCCCGTAGATCCGAAAGCTTTGCAAGCCAGAGAGATTTCCGCCACGGCGTCCTGCGCAAAGGACGTCAACGCTGCCTTGCGCTCCCGCACGCCCCAAAGAATCGTCCTGAGGGATTGAGAGCGAATGTTTCGGCGGGCGCCGTATCTGAGCAGAAACGCCCTGGCACCGATAATGCACGCGCTCCCGACCGCACGGGGCTGAAAATCGCGTGTCGCACACTGAAGCGAAGGCTCTATACCGGTCCTGCTTTGGCCAGTCTCAAGCACGAGCAGATTTATCCTCATCAGGCAATTGAGGTGCTCATCTGGTTCTTCAACGGTCACTTCGCCAGCGATCCACGCCCGAAAAGCCTGATCAGCATTTCCAGACAAGGCAAAATAGCGGTCGGTATGCACATCGAGAAAGACGATGCGCCCGGCGCAGTTGCAGAAATGTAAACCATCCCGCAATCGTAAGTGCATGGCGAACTCTCAAAAAATGGGCGCACGATCAGAGGACCATGCGCCCCTGGTGGATCAATCGTCGGAAATGCCGCCGTTGATATACAGCGACTGCTGCACGTCGAGAACTCCGAAGATGCCGCCCTTCGTTTCCTCTGTGGCGACACCGAGATCGACGAAATCTTCCTCACGGGTTTCGATATTCTGCATGACACGCTCCTTCATATCAGCCGCCAAAGAATTGCGGCCTGGACACAATAGGGCGGATAGCGCGAAGACTTTCTTCGATATTTTTGGACATTCTGGCGAGAAATACCCTGCACGACCGCCCCAAACATGCAGGCAAACCCCTTTCCGACATTATCTCTTTGTTTTTTATGAATATAATTACTTATCAGCGATCATCACCGGCTATCGCTGGTCATATTCAGACGGCCAATTCTCCGCATATGATAGGATTCCAGACGCCGTCTCATGCTTTTCTGAAGATCCCTCACATCCGATTTTACCAGAGTCCGAAGCTCTGCCAGAGCCAGCGGCAGATTGGTCAGCTCGGCAATCCGCGCATAATGGAGCCGCTCATTCGTGAGCCGGATGTCATCCCGGAGCCGCTGATTAGCGGACGCCGATGCGATGGAAATGAAGATCTCCGCCGTCAGCAATGCCGCGCCAACCGGCCCTGTCGCGTCGACTGCCCCGTCGAATCGCAATAATGCCGACCGGAGGGCCGAGACTTTCAGACCCCCAACGATCGAGATCAGCATCTGCATATGCCACGCCTGCTGATCCGCGATGTCCGTTGAAACCGGATCTGGCACCATGAAGCCACTCTCGGCATGATGGCCGAGGATGCGCTCCCCGACCAGAATACAGGCCGCTTCTCGGACCGGCGTTTTGCTCGCGCTATGCCGGTCGGCAAGGTCCTGTATGTCGAGCCTGCGTCCCGGCACAAAAAGCCCAGACAGATAGTCCGCCTTCAGCGCGTTGTAGATCCGTTGCTGAACAAAGGGCATCGCTGCCGCCATCAGATTTTTACTCCGGTCTCACCAGATGTCGACAGCCATAAGGGCGTTAGCGCGCGTGTCAGATGGTCGAGGTGGCGCTGCGATATCACTTCGATGCACGTGCGCTCGAATTCACTGAGATCGCCTGTGGCCAATTGAAGCGGGAAGTTCATCTTCTGCCCCGCAAATAGGAGCGGGATGGAAATGTGTCCTGTCGAAAGATCGAGCAGATATGAACAGATCAGATGGTCATCCAGTCGTGACCTTGGATTTCCTGCCTCGATTTCGCGCAGCCAACGGACACCCATGCCAGAATCTCTGGCGAATTGTTGCTGTGTTATTCCGCATCTCTTCCGTGCCTCTTCGATTTTTCGTCCCGATTGTAACTTGATGTCCACGATCGGGCATTCGGCAACGGAAGCCGCATGTATTCGCGACATACCGCATCTCCTTTATGGAGGGTCCGCCCGCCAAGGCCTCAGCTGATTCATTGCTAAGTTGGTAATACCAACAGTGTCAACGACAACATCGGCCATTTTGTCGCGATTGGCCGAGCTAGTCTTTTGAATTGCCGGTCCCAAGGCCAATAGTCGATAGCTAATCTGACGATTGGACTCGTCCAAATGCCTCCAACAATGCAGCACGATCCGCCTTCGCGAGCTCATGAAGCGCAACGATATAAATTGCACCGAGCGTCGGCGCGGATTGCCCTGGTGCGACCGTCCTGACCCGCTCTACTATAGCGATGGCGACCGACTTTAGCCGGTGCGGTGCTCCGACATGATGCTCATGCTCGCCACTATAACGGGGCACATCAAGTTGCCTGAGATTCGCCAATATCCTCGCGGCCGGCAATGTAGCCAGGTGATCGACCGCCACATGGAGGGTCGTCCCCCAGGCAATCAAAGCGCGTGTCGCACGAATCAGATGACAATGACTTTCGATCAGTATGTCGATCCCGGCCGGCGAGAGGGTCAGTTTAAAGCTGCGCGTTGCTCGAACCATTGAAGTTTCTCCTTTTCATTCATGCCCATCGTTGTTCAGGACTATCGCTGGCAGCGGCAAAATCCCTGGCAGATGGAACGATTATCGGCATTGAAGTGCCGATTTTGTTTCAATATCTGCCCATTTTGGCGAAATGAGACCAGTTGCGCCTGCCAGTAATCTTGGTGCTTTCTTTCGCCGGATCGGCACTTCACTGCCCTGCCTCTTGCGGAGCCTGAGCGAGCAAGTCATTTATCGAATCACACCGGATCGACGATCGCAGCCACCTGTTCGAAACAGGCTGAGGACTGGTCGAGCCGTCACATTCACTGTTTCGCCATCTGCGCCATGGGGCGCCACGGGAGAGCTATGCCATGCGCTTTCGAGATACCATATTGACGGTCTCAGCACCAATTGTGCCGCTTCTGGCCTGTACGCCGCTCCACGCCCATCCCGTCCGCGACGGCGCCGTGCATGCGGTGACGCTTGCGATCCGACCGCTCGCGATCGTGCAGCAGGGGAATGAATTCGTCATCACGGAGAAGACCGACCCACGCCCGGCGATCGCTCGCAACATCAGCATCGGGAGCGCTGTCACCTTCGATCGGGATCTGGTGCACAGCGCCAGCCCTCTTGCCATAGGAGAGCAGAATGCGTCGGATCAATAAGCTGATAGCGGCCACCCTGCTCTGCGCCGCCGTTCCGGCGATCGCGGGCGAGAATAAGTGCGATCCTCTGCCCGCGGCCGCGGCGGAAGCGGAGCACCAGCTCAGGCAAACATTCACCAATCTCCAATTCGAGGATTTCGGGCCGGCGCCGGTCAAGGGGCCGATCTACCAGGCGCTCGCTGGCGGACGGATGGTCTATTTCGCGCCGGAGAGCGACCATCTGCTCTTTGCGGCCATTTACGACAAGAACGGCACCAATCTCACCGCTCTTGCCCAGGATGCCAGTGCAAGAAAGCGCATGGCAGCGATCGACCCGGCCGACGCGCTGGTAATCGGACCGGCGGGCGCGCCCAAGGTCATCGAGTTCACGGACCCCGATTGCCCCTATTGCCAGGCGCTGGATCGCTTCTGGGCAGCGAAGGCCGCGGAGGGTAAGCCAGTCCAGAGGCTGATCTATTTTGTGAGCGGCATCCACCCGGAGGCGTCGGCCAAGGCGGAGCATATTCTCTGCTCGCCCGACAAGGCAGCGGCATTCAAGGCCCTCTATTCCGGCCAGCATCCGCCAACCTTGCGCAAATGCGCGGCAGGCGCCGCCACGGTCGCCCGGGATGCCGAGGCCGTGCGCAAGATGGGGATCAGCGGCACGCCGACGCTCATCGTCGACGGCAAGCTCATCTCAGGCTTCCAGCAGGCTGCACTGGAGGCGTTCCTGGCCGAGCAGCATAAGCCCCCGGCCTCCTAGACCCTCCATCGCGCGGGAAGACCGCGACCTCTCTTCACGAACGCTCGCACCGGCAATCCGTCGGCGCAAGCGGCACCTTGAATGCCGGCGGACGCGCGCATCGGAGCCGTCCAGCACGTCCGTCGGCCGGAGCGATCATGATCGCTCCCGACATCATCGGATGGTTCCAAACCCAAGGAGACTGCATATGATGACATTGTTCCGGGGAAGGACGATCCGCACGATCGACGCGGCCATCCTTTTCCTCCTGGCCGCGATCGGCGCAGCCGGGATCGCCCACGCTTTCCAGGCCCCGGCCGCCGGCGATCTCGGCTACGACATTTACGACATTGTCGTGAACCAGGGGGTCAAGGGCCCACTCGGTTTCGTCGGCGGGGTCGCGGCCTTCCTGTTCGGGGTCTCGCGGCTCTTCTCCAATATCATGATCGGCATCCCGACGATCGTGGCGGCGGTCTGCCTCATCAAGGCGGATTCGATCCTCCAGACCTTCGGCATGGTCATTTGAGCACCGGTGCGCCCCACAGCGGCGTGGCCGCTGCGGGACGCCCGACCAGGACGGAAGGTGATGGTCACCTTTCTGTAGGTCACGCGAAAGCGTGATGAAGCAAGGGAGAAGAGCGTTGGATGAACGCCTGCCCCAATACCTGCATCGGCCGGTCCAGATCCTCTGGTTCGACAGTCAGGAATTCATTGTCGTCATTGCCGTGATCTTCGTCGCGGTCATCGTCGGCGGGATCATCGGGTGGGCGTTCATCGGCACTCTTCTCCTCTTCATTCCCTGGAAACGGACAAAACCGAGAGGGTTCATCCAGCACCTTGCATGGCGCTGGGGTCTCGTCCGCTTTCCTCATTATCCGGGTCCGACCCAGACCCGCTTCTTCGAGTAACCTCGATGCCCATCTTTCGGCGCAAATCGGACGGAGACATGATCGGCGATACAAGGCCGAGCTGGCATCTCCACCGCTATCTGCAAGGCTCGGCCAACCTCTTCGAAGAAAACCGCCTGCTGAAGGTGGCGATCGGCGGGATGTTCGGGATCACCGCGATCCTGGGAACCGTGCTCTACACGTCGAACCAGAACCAGCGGACAGTCATCGTGCCGTTCGGCGCGGGCGGCGACCTCTATGTCACCGGCAACAAGCCATCGCCCACCTATTTGCGGACGATCACCTTCAATATCGTGAGCCTGGCCAGCACCTATTCGGCCTATTCAGCCGACCGGCAGTTCCAGGAGCTGCTCAGCATTGTCCATCCCAGCGCCTATAATGCGCTGCGCGACAGCCTCAACCGGTTGCTGGACGAACTCGGCAATAACCCGACCCTGTCAATCGCGACCTATATTCGGAGCGATCAGCCCGTCACCTACACGGGAAGCGAGATCGTCGTCCCTGTTGAAAAGGTGCGCGTCATTGGCGGCGTCATCCGAAAATTCCGGGGCAATCTGCGCATTCGCTACGCCCTCGAAAATGGCCGCTTCTGGCTGACCGCCCTCCAGGAGGAGAGTTTCAGTGCCGACATCCGCTAACCGCCTGAGGCTGCTGTGCCTCATGGGCGCCCTTGCCGCGCCCTGCCCAGCCCTCGCCCAATCGATCACGGCCCTGCCGGATCAGGCGAGCCACATCCGGCTCTCCAATCGCGACGTCAATCATATCGTCTGCGTCGGTGGGGACGTCGAGGATGTCAAATTCTCGGCCGAAAAGGGGCTCGCCGTCGAGCGCGGCGGCTCGGATGCCTGGATCAAATTCCTCGTTCTTGAGACAGACGACCAGGGCGCCAAAACCCGCACCTATGTGACGACGCCCTCCGAGTTTTTCGTGTCATGCAACGGCTCCATCTATTCCCTTTATGCCGAGCCTGCCGATATCCCGGCGCAGACAGTTTCGCTCGTTCCGGGCATCGCCCAGCGCGCGCGCGCCAATGAGGCGCTGCTTGGCCCGCTGGTCGAAGAGGAGCGCGCCGTCGGCATTGCGCTCGCCCTGTTGCAGGATCGCATCCCCGCTTCCTTCATGGAGGTAGCCCCGTCGCGCGACAGCGTGACGATTACCGATACGCCCGGCCTGATTGTGAAGGAACGGCGACGGCTGGAAATCGACGGAGCGGGCCTTTCGGTCAGCGAGTATCTGGTCAGCAGCACGACTTCTGCCTCGCTCGACGAACGCAGCTTCCTCGATCGAAGCCTCGGCGCGGACATCTTCGCCGTGACGCTTGACCGGCTCGCCATCGGTCCGCGCGAAACCGCCCGGCTGATCGTCGTGCGCAGGAGCATCCAGCCATGACCGATCCCAAAGCAGGCGATGCTGATCGCGCCGAGCAGGCAGGCCGCACCCCATCCGCCGACCATCAGGACGGGCGGGAAAGCACCTCCCCTGCCCTGCTCGACCTTCGCGCCCAATGGGCACGAATGACGTCCGACCAGAAGCTGCGCGCGAAGCAACTGGCGGTGGTATCCACCGTCGGCCTGCTTGGCTTTGGCCTCTATACGGCAAGCTCCAGCGGCGACAAGCCAGTCATCAAGGCGCCCGAGGCGTCCAAGCTGGACATGGGCGCGGGCCTTCGCGGCGACAGCCTGGAAGTGAAGCTGCGCGGCGACCTTCAAAAAATCCTCGATGGCCAAAATCTGCTTGGCGACCGCGTCACCGCGATCGAGGAAGGCAAGGTCGCGCCGCGATCCGGCCCAGCCACCAATGGACTCCCTTCCGGCGGCGAGGATGGGCTGCCACCGGCGTTACCGGCAGAGGCGCCTGCCTATCCACCAGCACCGGGAGGGGCACAGGCCGCAGCGGATGAGATACCGCCGCCGCCGACCCCGCCTGCCCCTTCAGCCCCTCCGCCGCCACCCACGGAACGGCAGGTCGGCGCCATCGGCGCAGCCATGACGGTTCCTGCGGAAGGAGGCGCTGCCGGCGGGGCACGGTCAAAAAAAGGCAATCGGACGATATATTTGCCGCCTGGTTTCATGAAAGCCAGACTGCTGACCGGGATCGACGCGCTGGCCAGTAGGGACGCAACGACCAACCCTGAGCCGATCATTGCCCGGGTCCAGGCACCGGCGGTGCTGCCCAATGATGTCAAAGCCAATCTCGCCGGTTGCTTTGTGATCGGCAATGCTACAGGCAGCCTCGCCAAGGAGCGGGTCGAGATCCAGCTGGTTTCAATCTCCTGCGTGGATTTCGATGAGCATGCCGTGGTCGATCAGGCCATCAAGGGCTTCTTCGTCGACGCCGATGGCAAGAAGGGCCTGTCGGGCAAGGTCGTAACCCGCGCCGGCGCCACGCTTGCCCGCTCCTTCCTCGCCGGGACCATTGCCGGGATATCCCAATCGGTCGAAGGCTCGTTTGGCAGCCTTTCCACCTCCGCCCTTGGCAGCGTCCGATCCCTCGACGCAGGCGACGCCATCAAAACGGGCGTCGCCGGAGGGCTTTCGAAATCCTCCGACAAGCTCACCGATTTCTACCTCGATCTCGCCCGCCAGGCCGGGCCTGTCGTCGAAGTGGGCGCGGCCAAGGATGTGGTCGTCGTCATCCAGGAGGGGCTCGCCCTCGAAATCAAGCCATCGGTCGGAGCCAAATTCTGATGCTCCCCATCCACCCCGTCGCAAGAGGCCTCCCCATGCCATACAATCGTCCCGGGCGTTTCCATCGAGCCATATTCGCCCTGTCGGCACTCGTCACGGTCACAGGCTGCGCGACGATCGGCTCGATGATGTCGCCCTATTCCGAAAAATTCTCCTGCAAGAATGATGACCACGGCCAATGCATCCATCCTGAGCGGGCCTATGAAGATGCGGTCGCGGGAACCCCGTCCAAATCCGACCCCAGGGTGACGAACGACAAGGCCATGCTGCACGGCAAGCACGCAATGTCCCGCATCGGCAAAGGCGTCCAGCGTGCTGGCGCCGATGCGTGGGGCAGCTATCGCGACAGCGTCTACCAGGAACTCAAGGGCCTGATCGACGCGCCGACGACCCCGATGCTGAAGCCTGCGCGCACCGTCCGCACGCTGATCCTGCCCTATGCTGACCGCCAGCGTCCGGACCGGCTCTACATGCCGCGCTATGTCTATTCGGTGGTCGACCGCCCGGTCTGGGTGGTGGGCGGCGCCTTGATCGCCTCGCCAGCCCCGGCATCGCGCGATCCCGTCCTTGGCCAGCGGAAGGAGCCGCAAGCCGCTGTTGGTGACGCGCCAGCCCCCTCACCGATCCCATCTGAGGAAAACCGTCCATGAGCAGGGCATCGAGCAATCTCAGCTTCTCCCGCCTGCGCAATGCGGTCCGGCGCGACAGCTATTCCAACCATCTCCCTCTTGTTGCCTGGAACCCGGACAGCGAGGCTTTCCTCTGCATCGACGATAGCTGGGGTCATGCCTGGGAGCTGATCCCGACGGCCTATATGTTCTCGCATGTCCAGGCTGCCTTGCTCGGCCTCCTCAACATCCAGTTCCCGGATGGGACAGTTCTTCAAATCCACACCTTTGCAGATCCGCTGATCGACGAGGCTCTCGATGCCTTTCTCGACCTCAAGACGCGCAATGATCCGCTCATCCAGGCTTCCGCCCAGCGAACCCGCGATTATCTCTCCCGCGGCCGCCATGGTCTGAAGGCTCTCCACGACATCCCGGTACGCAACTTCCGCACCCTCCTCTCGATCAAGACCCGGCGCCCGCTGGGAGAGGATCTGCGCCGCCAGGTCGAGGAGCAATTGTCCAAGCTCGGCATCCAGCGGCTCGCGCCAGAGGAGATGGTCGCTTTCTACCGCCGTGTCTTCAATGGCGTCGCTAACGCAGCACCCGGCGTCTTCGCGGACGGGGCAACGGTCGGTGCGCCACCGATCGCCAAGCAGATCATCGATGCCGGTCCCGACCTTGTCTTTGAAGGGCCGGAGGTATTCCTCGGCAATCAGGTTGCGCGCTGCCTGACCCCAAAGGCACCCGCGCGCCGGATTACGGCCGAACGCGCCAATCGGCTGCTTGGCGGAATGCGCGGGTCATCCGAGGACAGCGACCAGATTGGCGGTCCGTTTCTCTACACGCTCAACATCCTCTTCGACCATTCCCAGTTCGAGATCCACAAGCGCGCCCAGATCCTCTCGGCGCAAAAGGCCGCTGGCAGCTTTGCCATCGAGGTCGGCAAGCAGATCGATGAGATCGGGTGGATCCTCGACGAAGCCAGCAACTCGCGCTTTGTCCGTGTGATCCCATGCCTCTGGGTCTTCGGCCGTGACCGCGCCCATGCCCGCGAACTCGCCGCCCGGGCCAAACGGCTGTGGGAGAGCGAACCGCTTCCCTTCTCGATGCAGGAGGAAAGCTATCTGAATTCCACGCTGCTGGTGATGGCCCTGCCCTTTGGCCTCTATCCCGACCGGTCGACGCTCCGCATGCTCGAACGGGATTTCAGGATGCCGGTCAAGGCGGCCGTGCTGATGGCGCCCGTCCAGACCGACTTTCGGGGTGGCGGCCGCCCGGCGCTGCTCTACACCGGCCGCAAGGGACAGCTCATCACGCTCGACCTCTTCGATCCGCGGATCAACAATTATAATTTCATCGTCTCGGCCGAGAGCGGCGCGGGCAAGAGCTTCCTCCTCAATAATCTCTGCCAGCAATATTTTGCCTGCGGCGCGCTCATTCGCATCATCGATATTGGCGGCAGCTACCGCAAGCTCTGCACCCTCTGCTCGGGCCGCTATATCGACATTGGCGAGGAGCATCTCGTCCTCAATCCGTTCGATATGGGCCTTGCCCTCGATGGCGACGACAAACAGTCGGCCATCACCATGGCGGTGGCGATCGTCGCGGAAATGGCCAATGCCTCCACCCGCAAAGGCGTTACGACCTCCGAATGGAACCTGCTCAAGTCCGCCGTGCAATGGACGATCGATGGAGGTCGGGCGGACCATGGCATCGACGCCGTGCGGGATTGGCTGGGAACCTATCCGGCCCATGCCGGCAGTGAGCTTGACCGGGTCGAGCATCTGGTCCCGGTGGCCCGCGAACTCGCCTTCAACCTGCGCGATTTCGGGTCGAGCGGGGCCTATGGCCATTATTTCAACGGCCCTTCCACGCTCGACATCCGCTCGGACGAATTCGTCGTCCTTGAGCTCGAGCGCCTGAAATCCATGCCGGACCTGTTCAACGTCATCGTCATGGTGGTGGTGAACGCGGTGACGCAGGAGCTTTACCTCTCGGCGCGCGACCGGCCCCGCTTCGTCCTGTGCGATGAAGCCGCGCAGTTCATGACCCGCACCGATGGGCAAGATCTCTCGCGCCTCGCCGAAGCCTTCGGCCAGGGCTACCGACGCGCGCGTAAATATCGCGGCTCGTTTGGGATCGTGCTCCAAAGCCTCAATGACCTGCTGCTCTTCGGCGGCACCGGGCAGGTGATCCTCGAAAATGCCGCGACGCGCTTCCTGTTGCAGGGTTCGACCTACGACAAGGCGGTCGACAACAAGATCCTCGACTATTCCGGGTTCGTTCTCGATCTTCTCAAGTCCGTTCGAAACTCCAAGCCCAACTATAGCGAAGTCTTCATCGACTCTCCACTCGGCCTCGGTATTGCTCGCCTGGTTGTCGATCCCTTCTCCTATTGGATCAATACATCCGCGCCCGATGAAGTCGCCGCCTTCGAGGCGCTGATTCGCCGGGGACTGTCTCCACTGGAGGCGGTCTGCCATCTCGCTGGCGTCGACCCGTCCGAAATCCTTGGCTCGGCATCGCCGGCACCCCTTGCCGCAGAGTGATCATAATGGAACACCCCATGCCCAACCCCGATAAGTGCAGGATCGAGTGGCCGGACGATGACGCGATCGAGCGCATCGTTGAGCAGCGCATCGCCCAGCGGTTCGAGGCGGAATCCTTCCAGTGGCGCTTCCGCCTGGTCGTCATCGAGACAGTGATCATGGGCCTCCTCGTGCTGGTGGCCGGCCTGGTTCTGAAGCAGAACCCGATGCTGGTCCTGCGCGCTGCGCTGATGATTTCAGCCTCCTGCCTCGCCACCGGTGTGCTGCTCCTCAGCCTTTCGGCCGGCACCGCCAGGATGATGGCGCGGCTTCGCCTGGGGAAACGGTCATGAACGGCCTCCTTTCCACGACACCATCGCAATCGGCCATCCGCCTCGCGATCGGCGGCCTGCTCCTGTTGCTGACCCAGAATCTCCTGTTGCTGCTCTTGCCGACGCCAGACCAAGGCTCGGAAACCCTGATCGCGATCATGACGCTGATTGCCATGGCCGCCCTCCTCACCGCGCTGATCGGAATGCCGGAACCGCCCAGGAAGCATTGGAGGCTCCGCCATGATCGGTAATTGGGAAAGATCGAGCGAGATGGCAGTCTCTGCGCTCACGATCGCCGCACCGATGCTACTGGCCGTCACTGCGGCGCAGACCAGCAGCACGATCGGCCGTACCTGGCCGATCGCGGAACCTGATGCCCTCGCCGAAATCGAAGCAAAGGCCGCGACCTTGCCGCCTGATCTCAGCAAATCCTTTGGCCCGCGCGAGAATTGGACCGCGATGAAGGCCGCCTCGCTCGGTGTTGCTGCCGCAGACCGGGTGCGCAGCGTCATTCCCTTCTACACGCTCGACTTCGATATCACCCTGCCGGACGGGAAGACGCTGTACCCCAAGGGCTTCACCTTCAATCCGCTGACCTATGTGAAGCTGCCCCAGCGGCTCGTCGTGGTCCATCCGCGCGACCTTGGCTGGGCGCTGCGCACTGCTCGGCCCAGCGATTTCATTTTGCTGAGCGCGCTCGGCGGCCAGAATCGCGACGCCATCGATCTCAGCGAAAAGACCGGCCGGGCCATCTACATTTTGGAGGAACGGGTAAAGGAGCGGCTCGGTCTTACCGTAGCGCCGGTCATCGTCGCCCAGTCGGGCACGCGGCTTCTCCTCACCGAATTTGGCCCGAAAAGCCGGCTGTTGTCCAAGGGCATGCTCCCATGAAACGGCGGCTATCCCTCGCCCTCATCGGGCTGCTGCTGGCAGGAGCCGTCCCGCTTGCCTGGCCGGGCACGGCGCACGCGTCCAAATGCGAAGCAGGCACGATCTTCAATCCCATCACCAAGGTACGCTGGACCTGCATCTTTCCGATCACGGTCGGTGGCGTCCGGATCGGGAGCTTCGACAAGCTCGACAAGGAACTGGACGCGCAGTCCGCCTCCAAGCCGCTATGTGCCTGCCGCAAGGGGGTGGAGTTCTGGTTCGGGGTCAAAATCTCCTATTGGTCGCCCAATCGGATGATCGATGTCGTGACCGAACCGGGCTGCATGATGGCGCTGGGGGCGGACCTCATGCCGACGGGCGGGAAACTGCAAGGCAGCCAGTCCTCGATCGCCGATGGCACCAACACGCGCAAGATGTTCGCCCAGATGCATTATTATATCTCGCCGGTCTGGGCGATGCTCGACATGTTCACCGATCTCCCCTGCCTGGAAAATGACGGCTTCGATGTCGCCATGATCACCGAGGTGCTGCCGACCTGGCAGTCCGGGACGCTGGGCGCCATCATCCAGCCCGAGGGCATCTTGTTCGGTAACCCTGCCGCGGGCCTGGCCTGCATGGGCGACAGCGCGGCGGCGGCAGCCGGCAAGGTCATCGATCCCCTCTTCTGGTGCATGGGAAGCTGGGGCGCGACCTATCCGATCGCGGGCGACATCCACTTCGACGACAGCGTCGAAGCCTGGGCGGGCCTGGCTGCGCGCGGCACCTTTATGATGGGCAGGCTCGGCGCACTTACCATTTCATCCGCCGACGGCTGCTCGTTCAAGCCGCAGCCGATCTGGACCAAGAGCCGCTACAAGCTCCAGATCATGGAGCCGGTGAAGGGCGGCAAATGCGTCAATATCGGCCGACCCGGCGCGCTCTGGTCGTCGGCCAAACATGCACCGGGCAAGGACAATGCCCAGTTCATGCTCTTTGAAAAGGTGATCTGCTGCGCCGGGATGTCGGTCCCATGAGCGGTTCACTTCCCCCATGTCCCGTACCGTCCGGCCAATCCATCCGAAGGTTGGTTCGCCAAGGCCCCTGCGGCCGGTGGCCGGCGTGCGCGACAGGAGCGGCGTCGCCTTGCCTCCCCCGCGGCGCCGCTCCATCCATGGCCAGCGCGGCCGCGATAACCCCTGGATGGTACAGGCACCCCCTCTCGGCCTGTTCCTTCTTTGCGACCGCGCTGGCCACCCTGCTTGTCCCCAATGCCCATGCCCAGACGATGGAGGAGCGTGCCCGGTCAGCCGCGCAAGCCTCCCGCACAAAGTCCAGCGACAGTGAAGCCATCCAGAAGAACTATCTGACGCCCGGACTTGCCGGGCAGCCGATCACGACGATCGACAACAGCAAGAGTTTCAATCCCAATATCGCCTGCCAGAAGACGGCGACCTTGCTCGAACTGCTCGCCCAGCCCTCGTCGACCGGTGATATCGGAACGCTCAGCATATCGCGCGACAAGAATCTCGACGGCGCTTTCGATGAAAGTCTGAACGTGCCGGTCCCGGTGTCGGGGGTGTGCGTCAACGGGATTATCTCCTGCCAGCCCGGCAGTTGGAACCAGTGCCGTCCATTTCAGTGGGCGGTCGGCAGCAGCGGCGACCTCAAATTGAGCGAGGTGGAACTCAGCGAGTTATCGGGGTGCTACTGCATCAACAACAGCTGCGGCACCAATCTCGCCTGGGGCAATATGGCTTCGATCCTCAAGGATCTGGGCGGGGGCGCGATCGGCGCGCTCACCACCGCCGATCCGCGCATTGGCGTTGCCCAGGCGATCATTGATGGCCCGCTCATCCGTTATACTGGCGCGCAAACAACCGCCTGCACGGGCAACCCTTCGGTTACCGCCACCCGCTATCGCTCCAACCCCGCTGCGATCACCGGCGACGCCACCGCCGCCTCCCAGACGAGCAGTGTATTCCAGGCGCTGTCCGGCTCGGCGGCGGCCAGCGGCAAGGCGGAGGAAAGCCGAAGCTGCACCATCGACCGGGAGATCACCGTCAAATCCTGGGACTATGACGACATCATTGCGGTTCGCGGATCGATAGCCTCTGTGACCAGCTGCGGGACGGGCTGCCGCCGATATCAGATTCGCGGGACCGGAAGCTGTGGCAGCGTTCCGCCCATCTATAGCGCGACCTTCGATCCACTCGCGCCCTCGCGTATCCAGTCCGCCCGCATCGTCGAAATGAGCGCGGACGACTGGGTGCAGGGCCGGGTCAACGGGAAGATCGTCGGCTATGCGGGTAAGCGGCCCTGGCTCGGCGAAGCCCTGCCCTCGGGGGACTGCCGGATCAGCGATGATCCCTGGTACAACCGCAATGCCATCGACATCCTTCCACAGCTCAAGGCCGGCGCGACCATCGTCGGCGCGCGCGTGCGCGGCGGTGGTGGCGGCAATTGGGGCTATGTCACTGTCGAGATCCAGGTCGATACGGCCTGCGAGGTCAGCGAGCGGCTGGTGGACCTGTGCGCAGGCTATGCCGCCAACCCTGCCTGCCACCTCGATGGCGAAACGGTCGACGGCGTCGTCACCTTCCGGAACGGCGTCCATACCGGGCTGAAACCCCTGCCCCAGACCCGCAGCTTCGGTTCAGGGAGTTGCACATTCCAATATGCCCGCGACTTCTTCGAGCGCGACCGACGCTATAAGTGCGCCGTCGATCTTGGCAACGCGCCGACACCCGATCTCAGCCGCGGCGCTTATATCATCGACCATTCTACGGGATCCCTGCTGGCCGATCGGATCGGCGCGTCCAACGGCACGGTTACGACCACGACCAGGCCCTTTAGTCTTCCCGATCGCGGATCGGTGCCGGCCTGCGAGCCGATCTGCAAGACCCGCGCGCCCAAGGTGAACAGCGCGGTCGCGCCCGATGGCGTCGTGGGAACGAAGCAGAATGATCCGGCGGGCTGGGACACCTTCTACCATGCCTGCACGACCGATAATCAATGTCCTACAGGGCCCGGTGAGGAGATCGTCTCGGCCTGCGGCTGCCTCGACGATTTCCCCGAAGCCGTCGTCATGATGCAATCCATGCGCCTTGCCGGGGCCGACATGGTCTGCACGCAGAGCGCACCATGACCGCGGTTTCGCGCCATCGCCCCTGGCATGGCCGCGCCAGTGCCGCCGCCTTTGCGCTGGCCCTGGGGCTTGGCCTCAGCGTCGCCCTCCCCGCCACCGCGCTTGCGCAACAGATCTGCGCGGCCGACCTCAACCAGAATGGCGATGCCGCCGATGAAGGCGAGCAGGCAAGCTGCACGGCGACCGTCGGTGGTGCCTGGCTCTGCCCGATCCAGGCTGTCGACTGCGTCGCCGATGCAGCGGGCCAATATAGCTGTCCGCTGGGTTCGCAACATGCCTGCCTTGCACCGGCCAATGGCGGACCGCCAGCCTGCTCACCCAACGCGTGCGCCGATGTCGCGTCCAACCCCATCGTGGAGGAGCCGCCGATCGATGATCCGGGCAGCGAGTCCAATGGCGGCATCGATGCCGATGGCAATTGCCTGGGCACGATCGAGATTTTCTCCGGCCGGGGCCTCCGCTGCCGTCCGCCCGGCCTTTCCACCACCTTTGCCAATTGCTGCAAGGACAAGGGCAAGATCGTCAAGGACGGCATGGGCTCGTCCATCTCCTCGATCGGCACCAAGATCGCCGTCGCAAAGGGCGTTTTCACCGGCATGAAGGCGGCCTATGTGGCGTTCAAGGCGGGGGCAACCGCGAGCCAGGCAGCAAGCGCGGGCGCCAATGTGCTGATCGTCGGTCTTGATCCGACATCGATCGCGATCAGCCTCGCCATCAACTTCATGATGGAGTTCCTGTTCTCCGGCTGTGACCAACAGGACATGGAGGCGGCCATGCTGCGCTCCTCGGGCATGTGCCATGAGGTCGGCAGCTATTGCTCGTCTAGTTTCCTCGGAGTCTGCCTCCAGAAGGCAATCAGCTCCTGCTGCTTCAACACCAAGCTTGGCCGCATCATCCAGGAACAGGGCCGGCCCCAGCTCAGGAGCTTCAACGGTAATCTCTGGGGCACGGCGAAGAAGCCGATGTGCCGGGGCTTCACGCCCGAAGAATTCCAGGCGCTGGATTTCAGCAAGATGGACCTCTCCGAATATTATGCGGACATCGAAGCCCGCGCCCAATCCGACATCCGACAAGACATGGAGGATCGCATCAATGCGTATCTCAAGACCGTTAGCCCGTAGCGCGGCGATGGTAACGATGTTCAGTGTCGCCACTGGGGCATTCGCCCACGGCTTCGCGAGTGACACCCTTCGCGGCGCTGCCCGACAATCCATCCAGGATCAAGGGCATGATGCCATGGACCGCCTCGAAGGGACCGTTGCCAGGGCCAGGAATGACGGGGCGCGCGTTCCCGATCCTCGCCTGCCGATAGTCGACCGGCCTGCTGATCGCCGTCGCGCCTTTGAGGACCTGCGCAAGCGCTTGCCCGCGCCAGACATGGAAGCGCGCGCCCGCGCCGCCAAAATCCGGGGCGATGCGAGCCTTGCCGCCGAGCGCGAGCGACAGGCCGCCGCCTTGCGCAAGGCCCTGGGACTGGAGCCTTCCGAGGAGCAGGCGATCGCCAAGGCAGCAGCGCCCACGCAGGTAAAAGGCTGGGTGCCGGTCCTGTTTGTTTCCTCATCCATGCCGCTTGCGACCTTGCGAGCCTATGCCGTCCAACTGGAAAAGGCGCACGGCGTCATGGCGTTTCGCGGGATGCCAGGTGGCCTCAAGAAGGTCGGCCC
The DNA here is from genome assembly GCF_013375555.1 of Sphingobium sp. EM0848. Taxonomy (NCBI): domain Bacteria; kingdom Pseudomonadati; phylum Pseudomonadota; class Alphaproteobacteria; order Sphingomonadales; family Sphingobiaceae; genus Sphingobium; species Sphingobium sp. EM0848. The sequence goes on along the minus strand of NZ_JABXWB010000001.1, from coordinate 719,533 downwards.
CATGGCACGGCTGACGGCGCAAATCCTGCGGCTCGATCCGGGCTGCGAAGGCCCATCCTGCACCATGCGCAATGTCCAGCTGATCGTCGATCCGATCGTCTTCCGCCAACATGGCATTGCCCGCGTGCCCGCGCTGGCGATGATCCCGGGCGATCCCACCCAGGCTTATTGCGAGCGCGACGATGATAGCCTGGCAGCCGCGCATATCGTCTATGGCGACAGCGCGCTTCCCGGTTTGCTCGATGAATATGCCCGCCTAGGCGGCAAGGAGGAGGTGCGCCATGTTCAGGCTCTTCTGGCTCCTCGTTAAGGCGCTGGTCGGTCTGTGGCCGCGCCTGCGGTGCTTGCCGCGCCAAGCGGCGATCGCGCTGGGTGCGCCTGGCCCCAGCAATGCGCCGCGACCCTGGCGGCTCTGGTGGACCATGCTGGTCGTGCTGCCGATCGCCCTGTTCGCTGCGCTGCTGGTACCGCAGGTGACCCTTGTCATGACGCCATCGATCGAGGCATGGGCCGTGCGCAAGGCGCCGGGGCCAATCCGGCGCGGCGACTATGTGATGTTCACCCTGCGCCATCCCATCGCCGGGCCAAAGCCCATATTGGTGACGAAGCACGCGCTCTGCCTGCCCGGCGATCGCCTGACCCTGATCGAAGCGCCTTCTTCCCAAGCGATCAGAACCCTCGACGGCCGCTATTATTGCAATGGCGTGCTGTTGGGGCAGAGCCTTCCCTTCGCGCACAATGGCCTGAAGCTTGACCATATGCGCTGGAGTGGCCTCATCCCATCCGGCATGGCCTATGTCGGCTCACCCCATCCCCGTGGCTTCGACAGCCGCTATCTCGGGCTGCTGCCAATCGCGCGCCTGACCCGCATGGAGCGCATCCTGTGATCGCCCGGTCTCTCGCAATCGCCCTCCTTGGCACTGCGATGCCGCTTCCAGCCTCCGCCCAGGCAAGTCCTGCCGCCCCGCGTCCGCAGCAAGGCTATTGGTGGTATGAGGCGCCAAAGCCAAAGGAGGAGGAACCCACCGAAGAGGTCAAGAAGCCGGACATTCCACCGATGGCGGAATTGGCACGTTGGACACCGCCGCGCATCCGCAAGCTGATCGAGGAGCAGCGCGACTATGCCGCGACTGTCCTCACGGTCGATGCGGTGGCTGATTTCTGGCGGCTCCAGGATTTTGCCCGGCGCAAGGCGCGGGCCTTCGCCGGGGTCACCCAGATCGCGATGCTCCAGCATCCTGAACTCAACTCCAAATCAGCCAATCCCATGGTGGGCGATGCGCGATCGGAAATGACAGCGCAAAAGGACGCGATCCGCAAAGCCTATCTGCGCGGCCAGGCACGGGAATTCGCGCTGGTCATGTTCTCGCGTTCGAGCTGCGGTTATTGCCGCGTGCAATGGCCGATCGTCCAGCGCTTCCAGGACGAGATGGGCTGGCAGGTCACATTGATGGATCTCGATCGCCGACCTGACGTCAAGGAGCGGTTCGGGGTCGAGGTGACGCCGACCACCATGGTCATCCGCCGCGGCAGCGCGCAGCGAATGACCATAGCCACGGGTGTCGAAGCTTATCCCACCCTCGCGCAGATGGCCTATCAGGCGGTCCGGCTGCTGCGCGGCGACATCAGACCCGAGCAGTTCATGACGGGTGCGGGCGAGGAAGCCGGCTTCTTTGATGCCCTCGCCAATGGCCCCGTCTCGGCAACCGATCCGCGTGTGCTGGGCGGTGATCTTCTGGACACTTCCAACGAGGAGAAGCCTTGATGCGTGCTCTTTTCCTGCTTGGCATTCCCGGCCTCGTAGTCGGAATGGGATCAGCAGTAGCGCAGCCCGTGACGCGCGAGGAAGCCATGCGCGCTGCCATCCATCCTGTCGGGGACGCAAAGACGATGCAGACCTGGCTTTCCCGGGTGCCGGTGACCCGCGATTTCCCCGATGACTTCGTGACGACACTGCAAGGCCATGGTCCTGCCTTTGTAGTCGAGATGACAAGCGCGCCAGGTTGCGTACCGTGCGGCGATCTCTGGACGAAGCTTACCGCGCTTGGGGTCCGTTATGGCTGGCGGGTGCGGATCATCGGCGCCCAGGAGGCGATGGTCCGATCTGGCCGGCTGGGCCTGCCCTGGGTCGGCCATCCCGTCGCCTGGGCACGGCCACTCGCCGACGATATGCGGGTCGTGCCGATCGCGATCGGGACCGATCATTCCCCCAACCTTGCGCGCAATCTCTACCTCGCCGCCAAGATGCTGACAGGAGTGCGTCCCGCAGTCGGCGTGCGCGCCATGGCCAAGTTCACCGGCATAATGGCACTGCCGGCGAACCGAGCTGGGAGACGCTGAGCCATGCCCACTTGCCCTACCCCTTCCCTCCCACTTCTCCCGCGAAAGATCGCCATGCCCGCACTGCTTCGCTGCGTCCGCCGATCGCTGACGGCGCTGCTTCTGCTTTGCGCGCTGCCGGCAGAGCCCGCCCATGCGCAAAGCTGGGCGGAGAGCTGGTTTGATAATGTAACCTATACCTCGCCAGGCAGTTTCGAGGACCAGACCCGCGGCTATATCACGGCGGGCGGCATGTCCGGGCGGGTCGACGTCCATAATGATTATCTCATGTCGATCAGCCTGCCCAAGGTTCGGGCGGGCTGCGGCGGCATCGATATGTTTTTGGGTGGCATGTCGTTCCTCGATCCCGACTATTTGGTTCAGAAGCTCGAAAGCATCCTCCAGGCAGCGCCCGCGGTCGCCTTCCAATATCTGCTCGAAACCCTCGACGAGAAGATGGGCAATATCATCTCGAAGATGGAAGCGGCGACCAATTTCCTCAATTCCATCCAGGTGAATGACTGTCGCCTCGCCAACCGCATGGTCCAGATCGCCAAGGGCGACGAGAATATGTCTGGGATCATCGAGGAGATGACGGGCTACCGCTCGGTCAAGCAGGGCTTTGCCAAAAGCTACCAGCAGAGCCGGGAAAAGATCGAGGCCAACAGCAACAACCCGACCGAGGATCTGAAGGACGCGCTCGCCAATTGTCCGGCGGAGGTGACGGACATTTTCAGGACCGGCTCGCTCCTCTCCCACGCCGCCGCCCGCGTTGGCGCGGATGACTGGGCGAGCGTGATGCGGGCAAGGGTCGGCGACGTCTACATGCGCTGGGACGCAAACGACAAGGTGCCCCTGTTCACCGCGATCCCGCAATGCCCCGCGCAAGACACCGAGAGCGCGCAGGATTTCCTGACCGGACGAGTCCAGCGCCGGTCGCTCAACTTGCCGCCGAGCGCCGCGGATTGCGGGCAGGATGGCAATGGCAGGGGCGCGCTCGTGCTGGCGCGAGAGCGGATGCAGTCGATCGCGACCAATATCCGCACGCGCGCAGCGCTGTCAGCCGAGGAGCGACAATTCGTCGCGAGCGTGCGCACCCTGCCCATCTACCGCATGTTGGAATGGGGCGTCCGGCAGGGCGTGGTGGATTCTGTCATCGGCGACACCGACGAGTTGGTGGCGCTGACGCTTGCCTATCAGATGCTGAACGATTTGACCCGCACCATCGATTTCACCGTCAGCAATGCCGAGCGGGGCGCGACGGCCGCAGGCGCTGCCGATAGTGCGTCAGCCAACATCTGCCAGACCCGCATTCTTGTGAAGGGCATCGAGCAGCTGCGCGACCTGCGCGAGGAGGTTCTGCGCCAACGTGCTCAAATGCGCCAAAGCTATATGGCCGCGCTTTCGGCGACGAACCTCTCCGCCAGCTATGCAGGACTGCTCCGCCAACGTGACCGCGACGCGCGCGACGCCGCCGGCGCTGCTGCCCGTAATCAATAGGAGGCTGCACGCCATGCGCCGCGCCCTTCGGTTCCTGACCGCCCTCACTACCCTCCCCATGCTCGCCCTCGCGTCGCCCGCCCGCGCGATTGATGCGAGCTTCCACACCTATGACGGCTTTGCCGAAACCGTGGATGCCTTCCGCCAGGTGGCGATGATCTTTGGCGATCCGCGCTATGAGACGCTGGTGCTGATTATCGCGACGGCCGGCATCGCGCTCGGTGCCGTCGTCGCCAGCGTCCGTGGGTCGAGCATGGGCATTGTCGCCTTCGGGTTCCAGATCCTGTTCGGGATCGGCCTGTTCACAGGGCTCATCGCCACGACCGGCACGGTCCATGTGTATGACCGGGTCCGTAATGCCTATCAGCCCGTGGGCGATGTCCCGAACCTCATCGTCCTGGTGGCGGGCGCTACCAACATGATGGAGCGCGCCCTCGTTGAGACGATCGATGACAATACCATCGATCCCGACGCGAAGATCGAGTTCGGCGCTGGCGGCCACAGCTTCGACCTGTTCCTGAACGCTGTCAGCCCACGCGGCCCCATGACTGACAGCTTCCTTGACGCGACGATCAAGGATTATGTCCGTCAATGCTATCCCGTCGCGCGGGTATCGCCGGCCTATGGCGTGGATGACGATCAGCTTTTCCGTACCGCGACCGACCTGCCGACGGCCTTTGCCGCCATGGCCGGGCCTTCGACATTTTCCACGGTCTACACCGCGTCGGACAAGGGCGGAACGACAGTGAGCTGCACCGAGGCATGGACGCATATTGCCGACCGGCTCTCCGATCCCGATCTGTTCGAAGACTATACACGCCAGGTGTGCGCGCGAACCGGGTTCGACGTCTCCAACGCCGCGCGGCTGACGCGCTGCCGCCAGCAGCTTGGGGAAATGGGCCAAATGATGCTCGGCCATCCGCTGAGCGCCCAGGCGTTCCTGAGCCATATCCTGCTCGGCAATAGCGTGGGCGATGTCCTGTTCGAAGATTCTCCGGCGACCGCCGCGCGGGTGATGGCGAACCGGGCCGTGATTTCCAATGGCCTCTCCGCCATGTCGGTCGCCAATGAGTGGATGCCGACTATCCGGGCGACGGTGTTCGGGATCATGTTGTTCATGGTGCCGATCGCGCTTCTATTCATTCTCACCCCCATCAACCTGCGGGTCGCGAGTTTCTCGCTTGGCATGTTCGTGTTCGTGGCGCTGTGGGGAGTGATCGATGCGGGCATCTACCAGCTCACTTTGGGCCGAGCGATGGCGACGCTCTCGGAACTGCGATCCAATGCGGTCGCCGCCAATGCCTGGTTGCTCGCGCCGTCGGCGGCGATGAAAGCCTTGGCCATATTCGGGAGCTATCGCACGGCCGCAGCGGGCCTTGCTGGCGCGTTCGTATTCACGGTGTTCCGGTTCAGCGGCAATGTGTTCACCGCCTTCACCTCCGGCTCCCTCGGCATCGCTGGGCAAGCAACGGCTGCCGCCGCGCCCATGGCGACGACGGAGGGCCAGGCGTCCGCGCTCGAAGCCCAGGCATCCGCCATGGGCACGCGGACGCGGGCGGCCGGCGCTTCCAGCTTTGGGGATTTCGGGGAACGGTCGACTTTCAGTTCGAACCGGACTTTTGGCGAAGCTGGCCATATCCTTGGCGAACGGCCTGGCGCGGCTGGGGGCACCGCGTTCGCGCTGGGTGGCATCGAAGGCGCGCGCCAGCTCGGTGCGCTCGCACCAGCGCTTGGCGGTCGCGACCTTTCCGACCCACAGGTGGCGCGAGCAGTGCAGTCCAATGCCGCCACCACGGCGATCCATCAATTTGCGGAAAAGGATGCGCTGCGCGACCTTGGCACGACCTATTTCGGGAATGGGCAGGCAGGCGAGAAGGCGTTCGCGGCCTTCTCCCAGAACCTTGTCCAGTGGCGGGCCTTCGGCGACACACGCGCCTATGGCATGTTGATCGACGGGGCGACGCGGCATTTCGAGCGGGCGGGCTATTCGCCCCAGGATGCGCGCCTCAAGGCCTCGGGGGTGATCGGCGAGGCGCAGGCCGATCCGACCTTCGGCAAGCTCATCGCCAATGCCTTTGATCAGCAGCAAATGCTGGTCAACGACCTCACCGCTGCGCAGGTACAGGTCGGCGCGATGGAAGGCCGCCGTGACTATGCGGGCGAGAATGTCGCTGGAATCGAGAGGGCCAATGTCGCGACAGAACAGGCGTGGCGGACTGGCGGCAATCAGGGCCATCGGGAAGCAGCCTCCATGCTTGGCCTCTCGCTCGACACCACCTCCAGGCGCATCGGCTTCATCAACGCCCTGTCCGGTGAGGCGCGGAGTACCGCCATCACCCAACTCTCCCGCGCAACAGGACGCAATGAGGCGCAGGTCGTTGCCGCGCTCGAGCGGTACAATGCCTCGGTCCAGGTCGGTACAGCGGACGGCGTCACCGCAGAGGCCGGCCGCGAGGGCACAAGCGTCTATGGTCGCACCCGTGAGGCGGCAGGCTATGACTTTGCGGAACGGTCCGGCAAGCTCGATGCCCAGCGCGAAGTCGGGACCGATGGCACACGCGCAGCCGCCCGCATCGGCGAGCAACGCCGCCAGTCCGAGAATTTCGGTTTCGCGGAAGGGGCGCAGGCCGTCGGCAGTTCGACGCGTGAAGCCGCACGCCTCGACAGCTTCATCCAGGCGCTGAGCCGGACAGCGGGCAATCAGGTCGACATGGCTGAAGGCGGCGCTGAGGGCATTGCCGATCGTGCCCGTAATGACCGCATGACCTCCATCGTCGACAAGGAACGCTTGACCCGCATGCAAGGACTGCTCGCGGAGAACGGCATCAAGATGAGCAAGCGCCAGATCGCGATGGACCAGAATGGTGACCTCAGTCTCAACCTGACGCCCCAGACGGCGGCGGCGATGTGGCAGGCTGGGCTCATCAACGAGAGCCAGCTCGGCGCAGTCGCGAATGGCGGCCGGGCGCGGTTCAGCTTCGCTCATAATGACCTGTTGGTTTCCAGCGGCACATCGTTCAGCCAGTCGGCCAGCAGCGACACCAGCACTCGGTTCGAGGCAGGCAAGCAGGCCGGCCCAGATACCATCGAGCATTTCATGGGCGGTGGCGCCGAGGGTCAGGCGATGATGGCAAACTGGCTGCGCGGAGGGTTCGAGATGGACCGGAAGGGCGAGTGGCGGTTGAAGCCGCAGGTGGCGGACACGCTCCAGCGGGACGTGCAAGCGGTGATGACGCAGACAGGTTGGAGTCGTTCAATCTCCCGAAGTGCAATGCATCAAGTGTCCCAAGGCACCGAGGTTGGAGGCGAAATTGGAGGGAACGCCTCCCAGATCGAGACGTCAGGAAAGCCGGGCGGCGGAAGGATAAATACCTCACATAGCGGAAAAGCGTCTTTCAGACTTGGCGCGAGCAGTCGTGATTATGGCACAACAACAAGCGACGCCGGCGCGAGCATCGATGTTGTGAATCACGATGTCCGCGAGGCGATTTCGCGAGCAGAGCGGGCTGCATCAGGAGCGGCCGACCCCGCACGAACATTCACCCATGAGCTTGGTCAACAGATCCTCGGAAGCGACGGGCTTCGCAATCGATATCTTGAGCAGGCAGACTCAGGCCGAGGTTTGCGCGACTGGTTTGCTCCTCTCACGAGCGCAGAGCAGCGCCAAATTCTTGAGACCGGCAGGTTCAGCGGCGATCTCGATCACGGCCCAAATGACGGAGATTCAGATTACAAAAAGCGCTAATCACCGACGATGCCTTCCAATCCAACCCGGATTAGCCGGATTCATTGGTGATCGAATGTCTGTTGGATCGGAGAGGTAAGACATGGGTACGCGCTCATCGAAACCAAAATTCTCTCCAGCATGGATTTCCGCCAACTCCTCGGCTGACAGCTCTCGTCCCTCACTGCTCGGATTCCATGGATAGGCTAGGCCCTGCCGCCAACCCCAAAGATACAGCCCCGTCAAATACCAAATCAGAGCGAAGGGATGGAGAAAAAGGGAAAGGGCAAAGCCGATGCCATCGTCCGTTGCCCTCGCCGCCCAAGGGACAAACGCCACCGCAGTCCAAAAGACCGCCGCGCTGGTCCACCACGCCTTCGCATACCCAGGGCGCCACAGCAGATGCGACAGCTTCAGGGTCGAAGGTGACACCTCAGCATCGTCGTAAGCTGCCGGATCCATGAACTATTCCTTTCCGGACGACTTTACCGTGTAGCGCTGTCCAAGTCACGCTGAATTGCCACGCACCTTGTCCTATCTGTCAGAATGATATACATAGAGACAGAAAGGACGCTTATGGCAAGCCCTGCACCAATTGCCGGTTCTGGCACCCGCGAAGGTCGCGGCAAGGCTATCTCGGCCAGTGATACGCTGCGCCGAAAAGCCCTCGAAAAGCTGACTCTCGCAATCGCAAAAGCCGTTGAATCCGCAAGCGATGATACGCTGGCCGATATTGTCGGCTCAAGTGATTTGCGTCATGCGCTGACGGTAGCCCCACGCGACATAGCACCAGAATCCCCCGCAGATATCGCAGTCATCAAGGCTGCGCGGGAGAAGACCGCTCAATTTCGAGAGGAAATGGCAACCCGTGCCGGCGGCATGTATGATCGCGCGCAAGTCGCCGCCATGCTCGGCGTTTCGACGGCTGCGATCGAGAAACAACGGCAGCGGCGGCAGGTTTTGGGCGTCCCTTATGGCTCGGAGATCCGCTATCCCGCCGCCCAGTTCGTCAATGGGGAGACGGTGAACCATCTGAAGCGCATTCTCGAAGCGTTCGATGATACCGATCCATGGCAGCAGTTGATGCTTCTGACCACCCCGCTGGAGGGATTTGAAGCCGAACCACGGACGCTTCTCCAATTGCTTGCGCAGAAGCCCGATGCCGAGGTGCTGCGTCAGCTCGTGGCGCTCGCTTCCGGCTGGGCAAACTGAACGTTCATGACAGTGACCGTTTTGCGTCGCATCGCAGCTGGGGCGACGCTCCACCGTATCCATCGTCCGTTTCACGACGCTGTCTTTTTCGGACCCACCGGTGCCACCCCACAAGGCCGATTTGACGCACCAGACGGCAGCTTCAAAGTCCTCTATGCGGCTCGTGCGCTTGAAACAGCCTTTGGGGAGACACTGGTGCGGTCGCCGCATATTGCATTTGTGCTTTCTACCGCCGTGAACGCGCGCGTTCGAAGCGAATTGCTGGTGACTAAAGCTCTAAGGCTGTTTCCGCTCATCGATGGCAGCGTTTCCAAGCTCGGCCTTTCGTTCACGGACCTGCATGGTGACGCTTATGCAAAGACGTGGGCAGTGAGTGCCCAAATCCATGACAACACTCCCGCGGATGGCATTCTCTACACGTCACGCTTCTATAATCAGCGCTGCGTAGCACTTTTCGGTCGGGCTGCCTCATCAATCGCAGAAAGCCCCAATATGAAGCTCCCCATCTCCCCGGCAGATGCCGCCAAGTTGGCGGAAAAATTCGGGAAAATCTATGTTGAGCCGTAGGCATCATTAGGCCATGGTTGAACGAATTGAGTGATATAGGCATATGAAAACGGATCTGGACCACCTTCCCGCGAACAAGCGCCGCGAACTGGATCGCGTTGTTCAGATCCTGTTCGAGGAATTCGAGGACGCGCTTGGAGAACCCACAGGCCCGCGCAAGCTGGGACGCATACTCAAGATAATTCTCTACGGCTCATATGCCACGGGCCGTTGGGTACATGAACCTCACACCGAGAGAGGCTATCGATCGGATTTCGACCTGCTCGTCATCGTCAATCAGAAGGAATTGACGGATTGGCTCAAATATTGGGATAAGGCTGCCGAGCGCATTGATCGGGAATTCATGATCCTGAATCGCCTGCGCGCACCCGTCAATTTCATCGTGCACACCTTGCAGGAGGTGAACGACGGCCTGGCGCACGGCCGCTATTTCTTCATGGACATCGCAAAGGATGGCATCGCACTTTACCAGTCTGACAATAGCGAGTTGCACAAGCCAAAGCCGAAAACACCACAGCAAGCCTATGACATGGCGCAAGAGTATTTCGACCAGTGGTTCGATCTTGCGATTTCATCAAAGATTGTGTTTCAGTTTTGCCGTGAAAGCGGCAAGTTTGCCCATGCAGCCTACAATCTCCAACAGACGTGCGAACAGTTGTACTACACCGTCCTTCTCGTTTTCACTTTTTACACACCATATAGTCATAATCTAAAATACTTACGTTCGTTGGCAGAACGGATTTCGCCACGCCTGATTGATGTTTGGCCGAGAGAAGTTCGAAAGGTCGAAGCGCGATTTCTGAAACTGAAGGATGCCTATGTGAAAGCCCGACACTCTGACCAGTTCAAGATGACCGAGGAGGAATTCGCTTACCTCTCCGAACGCGTCGAGCTTCTTGGAACCGTCGTAAACGAACTCTGTCAGGAGAAATTAGCCGATTTGCGCTCCCGCTTGAACTTACCGCACCAATAATCAGGAAATGGCCCCCATATCTGATAGGCTAGCCAGTTGCCAATAGTCCTCTCGCGAAATAGCTCGGGCACCGTCTCACGCGACCGTTCGGACCGTTCGACTGGCGCGGGTTGGCCGCTTCAAGCTGACTGTTTGCGGAATGCCGGCGGTTTCGATTTGAAGCGCGACATCCGTGAGATGCGTAACATTTCATCCAGGGTGGGGCGAGCCCCACCCTGGATGGCAAAATCTATCCGGCCTTGAGAAGGGCTATTTGCTCTCCCAGAACCTCCTGTGGGGTTCGGTAGCCCAGGCATTTGCGAGGCGTCCCGTTGAGGCGATCAACCACGGCCTGGATCTCCTTGTCCGACAGCAGCGCGATGTCCGTTCCAGACGGCAGGAAGCGCCGTATCCGTCCGTTGCTGTTTTCCACGCTCCCTTTCTACCAGGGGGCGGATGGCAGACAGAAATAGCTCGTCATGGCGAGTTTCTCCTGCAAGGTCGCAAAGGCGGCAAATTCCGTTCCCCGATCGAAGGTGATGCTCTGTCGCAGGGAAGGGGGCATGCCGTGCAAATGATGCTGGATGCCCGCCATGACCCCGGCAGAGTGGCGGCTCGGATTGCGGGCAAGGATCGTGAACCGGCTGCGGCGATCGGCGATTTCTGCGGGTCGCGCACCGATCGTGTTGGCCAACGGGATATGAAGTCCCCGAGGCTTGCGCGCATAGCGCGGTCGGCGAGAACGACGGGCGACCGGCAGATAGCGCCATAATCCCTGGCTGCGACCGTCAGGCCCGTAAACGAACTGGTAGATGGTTTCGTGACAGACGGTCTCCCGAAGACCGCGATGACGCCGAAGATAGCCGGCGATCTGCTCGGGCGACCAGGCGGCCGACAAGCGATCGGCGATATAGGTGGCAAGTTCCGGCCTGCGCGCAATCTTGCCGCCACGCACGCGACGTCCACTCGCCATGGTCTGTGCCACCGTCGGGAAATAGCCGCGAAACAGCGGATGCTCATCCAGGTACCGGTTGCGCTTAAGCTCGCGATAAATCGTCGATGGATGCCGGCGCAGTGTCGCTGCAACCTCCCGCACGGACCGGCCGGTCGCCACCAACCGATAAATATCGCGCCGCTCGTCCAAACCCAGATGCTGATAGCCGTTCATCGCGTGCCTTCCTGGAAAGGGGATCAAACCCCTATAAATCCTAGGATTTCGCACTTCGATCTAGAATCCACCCCCAGATACTGCGACAGTGGCTGCAACCATGGCGTAGATTCTTCACTGCGCCCAGCTGGGAGCATGTGCTCGTCCTGGTGATGGGTGCCTTGCTGGCACCGGGCAAGCGCACCGTCAGTTCCTGCTTGCGCATGACTGGCCGGGCCGAAGCCGCCAACTTTGCAAGCTATCATCAGATCCTCAGTCGGGCCCGCTGGAGCCCCCGTGCCGTCGCCAGACGATTACTGGGCATTGTCGTCGATCGGCTCGTGCCCGATGGCCCTATCGTCATTGGTATGGATGACACCATCGAGCGCCGATGGGGACGCCGCATCGCTGCACGGGGTATATACCGGGACCCGGTCCGTTCCAGTCACGGCCATTTCGTCAAAGCCAGCGGGCTGCGTTGGTTGAGCTTCATGGTGCTCACCCCGGTGCCATGGACCAGCCTGATCAAGGCCTTACCGGTCCTGACCCTGCTCGCCCCTTCGGAGCGATCCGACCTTCAACGTGGCCGGCGGCACAAGCTGCTGACTGACTGGGCTCGGCAGGGCGCCTTGCAGCTGTGTCGCTGGCTGCCAGGCCGTCGGATCATCTTCGTGGGCGACAGCAGCTTCGCCGTTCATGAACTGGCCCATGCCATTACGCGGCGCGCGACACTCATCAGCCGGTTGCGGTTGGATGCGAGCCTGTTTGCACCATCCGCGCAACGAACATCACGCACCATGGGCCGGCCCGCGCAAAAAGGCCCGGCACTGCCAAAACTGAAAACCCTGCTCTCCAACCCCGCGACAATCTGGACAAGGATCATCGTCTCCGCCTGGTATGGCCATGTCGAGGGTAAGGAACTCGAGATCACCTCCGACACCGCCTTGTGGTACAGGCCGGGCACCCCCGTAATGCCTGTCCGATGGGTACTGGTGCGTGACCCCGACGGAAAGAGGGCACCGCAAGCCTTCTTCAGCACCGATGTGACACTCCAACCCGCCGACATCATCGCCCTGTTCGTCCGCCGATGGCAGATCGAGGTCACCTTCGCTGAAACCCGGGCCCATCTCGGTGTCGAGACACAGCGTCAATGGTCCGACAAAGCTATAGCCCGAACCACCCCAATCCTCCTCGGACTCTACAGCCTCGTGTCGCTCTGGGCCGGCGACCTGCTTGCCAGCACCACCATCCCTTACTCCGCAGCCTGGTATCGAAAAACCAGCCTTACATTCAGTGACGCAATCACTGCCGTCCGCCTCCAACTCTGGGTCGGAGACATTAATCGACACTCCCCGTCAAACCGCGAACCCCAAAATATTCCAACGCCCCGCGTCATACGCATGGTCGAGGCCCTCTGCTTCGCCACCTAATCGTACAAAGTCGAGCTGAGAACGGTCACCACCTGCCACCCGATGCTTGCCAAGTGCGCTACCCTGGGCGCGCTTCATCAGGCGCTTTCCTTTTGGAGATAACGGTCGATGAGAATTTTCTTGTAAAGTTTGCCATTCTCCTGCCGGGGCAGCTCACATTCAAAATCAAAGGACCTCGGCACCTTGAGATTGGCAAGCCGTTCACGGCACCACATGGTCAATTCAGCGGCGAGATCGGCGCCCGCGTCTTCCCAGCTACGAGGCTGCACCACCGCCTTCACTTCTTCGCCGAATTCTTCGTTGGGAAGGCCGATGACCGCGACATCGGCAACTTTGGGGTGCCCAAGCAGCAGGTTCTCGATCTCCTGAGGGTAGATGTTCACACCTCCAGATATGATCATGAAGCTCTTGCGGTCAGTGAGATAGAGATAGTCTTCCTCGTCCACAAAGCCGAGGTCTCCGACACTTGCCCAACCCTTGTCATTGTACGACGAAGCGGTCTTTTCCGGGTCCTTGTAATAGGCGAAACGCGCTTTTGCGGCTTCGAAATAAACTGTACCGATCTGCCCGGCCTGCAACTCCCTGCCTTCGTCATCGAGGATATGAACCGTCGAGCCCTTCGCCCGCCCGACGGAACCCGGATGGGCAAGCCATTCCGGCGAGTCTATGGAAGTAAAGCCTGTGGACTCGGTTGAAGCATAATATTCCGCGAGGATTGGCCCCCACCAATCGATCATGCGCTGCTTGAGTTCAACCGGGCATGGCGCGGCGGCATGAATTGCCATTCGGTGAGTGGACAGATCATATGTGATCCGCTCATTCTCGTCGAGCGCCAGCATCCGATGGAACATGATCGGCACCCACTGGCTGTGCGTGACGCGATAGTCCTGGATGGCGCGAAGCGCGGCCTCGGCATCAAATTTATCGAGGATTACGGCCGTTCCGCCCAGATGCATTACGATATGCACAAACCCCAGAGGCGCGGAATGATAGAGCGGCGCCGGAGAAAGCAGCACGGTTTGCGCGTCGATACCAAATATCTTCGCCATGCCAGTAAGCTTGGTCGGCATGGTCCCGATGGGCATGTCGGGCGCGAAGTCCGACAGCACGCCTTTGGGCTGACCGGTCGTGCCTGATGTGTACACCATGCGAGCGCCAGCCTGCTCGTCGGCGATCGCCCCGTCCGGCTGGGCGGCGATCGCCTCCTGCCATGAAATAAAGCCTTGGTCGCTCCCGTCGACCAGAAAGCGATGACGCAGCTCAACTCCACTATCCTCGACCTCGCGGAGTAGCGGCATGAACGCGGCGTTCGTCACCAGCAGGGCGGCATCGCTATTCTGCAAGATATAGGCGATTTCATCGCGCTTGAGATGTGTGCTGATAGGGGTGTAGATAAGCCCCGAGCGCTGCGCACCCCAGCAGACTTGCATGAAATGCTCATCATTGGGGAGGAGCAAGGCGATATGATCGCCCGCTCCCAATCCAAGACTGCGGAACAGCTGGGCGATTCGATTGGACTGCCGGTCGAGTTCGCCATAGGTTACGACCTTCCCGGTCCTGGCCAGGATATAAGCCGGTTTGTCCGGCGTCTCTGTGGCATGATGTGTCGGATGCTGCATCTGTTCTCCTCACTCTCCCAGAATTTGCACGCGCCGTCTTGTTATGCGGTTTTGGGGATATAGACCGTCTTGGGGTCTGTATACTGCAACAGCCCATCCATCCCATTCTCGATCCCTAGGCCCGATTGCTTGTGACCGGCAAAGGGAGCGGTTGGCGGCAAATAAAGGTTTTCGTTGATCCAGACGGTTCCGGTTTCCAGCCGGGCCGCAATTTCGACCGCCTTGTCCACGTCGCGCGACCAGACGGCTCCCGCCAGTCCGAACTCGCTCGCATTGGCGCGGCGAATGGCATCGTCCACGTCGGCAAATTTGAGCAGCGGCAGCACGGGACCAAAGGCCTCTTCGGTGACGACGCGGGTATCGTCGGACGGATTGTCAATAATCGTGATCGGCACGAAATAGCCGTCGCCATCCGGCCCTTCCGGCCCCTGGATGACCGCCAATCCCTGTGCCCGGGCTTCCTCGATCAATGCGATAACGCGGCGATATTGCCGTTCGTTCTGGATAGGCCCGAAGACGGTGCCTTCCTCCGCGCCGTCTCCGAGCTTCATGATTTCGGCCAACGCAACAAAGCGATCGCGCAATGCATCATAGATCGCTTCATGGATGTAAAGCCGCTTGGTCGCCGTGCAGACCTGCGCGCTGTTGTAGAATGCGCCCATGAAGATCTTGACGGCTACCTCATCCAGGTCGACATCGGGCATGACGATAGCGGCATCGTTGCCGCCCAGTTCAAGCGTGACACGCTTCATCGTTTCCGATGCGCTTTGCATCACGAGTTTGCCGGTGGCCGTCGAACCGGTGAAGGATATCTTGGCAAAACCCGGATGAGCCGTCATCTTCGGGCCCAGCATGTCGCCACCGGTGATGATGTTGAGCACGCCGGCCGGGAATACGTCCTTGAGCAGAGCGCCGATGCGAAGCATGGTGAGCGGCGTAAACGGCGAAGGTTTCAAGACCACGGTGTTGCTCGTTAGCAGCGCTGGAACGATTTTCCAGCAGGACAACATCACCGGAAAATTCCATGGCGAAATTGCGCAGACGACGCCGAGCGGAACATAGCAGGTTTCAACCCGTCGTGTCTCGCTGTCTTCACTGACCAGAACAGGCAGCGTCATCTGGGCAAAATAATGGAACCAGCCCAGCGAGGCCTGAATTTCCGCCATGGCGGCTGCGAGCGGCTTGCCCTGTTCGCGCGTGAGCAGCGCCGCCAACTCGTCGACATGAGCGGCGATCACCTCCGCGGCTTTCACCAGCAGGGCCTGTCGCTCGCCGATCGGCCGCGCCGACCATGCGGGGAAGGCGCGCGTCGCCGCCGCGACGACGCATTCCAGTTGCTCCTCCGAGGCATCGGGAGCCTGGGCGAACGGATGACCGGTTGCCGGATTGACAACCGTCATGGTCGCGGCGCCGGCAACCAGTTCGCCGTCAATCAGCATCGGATATTCGGATGAGTCAGCCATTGCTTTTTCCCCGCAGCGTTAGATACGTTCGATGATGATCGCCGGTGCCATGCCCCCTGCCGCGCACATGGTAACCAGGCCGAATTGCTTGTCGCGCCGCTCGAGTTCGTCAAGCAACGTGCCGATAAGGATCGCCCCGGTCGCGCCGATGGGGTGGCCCAGGGCGATGGAGCCGCCATTCACATTGACCTTCTCACGATCGATATCGAGGTCGCGGATGAACTTCTCGGTGACGACAGAAAAAGCTTCGTTGACCTCGAACAGATCGATATCCTCGAGAGACAATCTCGCCCGGGCAAGCGCCTTGCGCGCAGCAGGCACCGGCGCGTTGAGCATCAAGGTGGGCGAATCCCCGACATTGACAGCGGTCACGATCCGGGCACGCGGCTTCAGCCCGTGCGCGTCGGCATATTCTCTTGAAGCCATGAGTACCGCCGCGGCTCCGTCAACGACGCCCGAGGAATTGCCAGCATGGTGTACATGGTTGATGGCCAGGCCAGGAAATTTCCGCAGGATCAAGCTGCGATAGGTCGTGGCTTCGGCATCCAGCGGGGCGTCGGCCATCGCCTCGAAGGCGGGCTTGAGACCCGCCAGCGTCTCGGCGGTGGTCGACGGGCGTGGATATTCCTCCCGGTCGAGCGCGAGCATCCCATCTTCATGATGGACCGGCACCAGCGATCGGTCGAATCGCCCCTCGCGGATCGCCATGTCGGCGCGCTGCTGGCTGAGAAGCGCCAGCGCATCGAGCTCTTGCCGGCCGATCCCTTCCAGCGTTGCGATCGCGTCGGCGCATACACCCTGGTTGGATTGCGGATGCAAGGCGCGCAGGCGAAGATTGTCACGGTCCATGAACACCGCGCTGGCGGCGGTGCCAGGACCGTATTTGGACATCATCTCGGTCCCGCCTCCAATCGTCAGGTCCTCATGACCCGCAGCGATGGACGAGGCTGCAAGGGCCACCGACGTTATGCCGGAGCCGCAAAAGCGGCTAAGGGTCACGCCGCTGGCGCGCACGTCATAACCCGCATCGAGCGCTCCCATACGACCGAGATCCCCCGATTGCTCGCCGATCTGAGAACTGGTCCCCCAGATCACGTCGTCGACATGGCCGGTATCTATACCGTTCCGTTCAGTGATGGCGCGCAATACGCAGGATGTGAGATGCTGGGGATGCAGGCTGGAGAGCGCGCCCTTCCCTGCCCGGCCGATACCCCGGGGCGTCCGGCATGCGTCGATGATCAATGCCTGATTGGGCGATTGCGTCGGCACTTTTAAATCCCTTTCCAGTTCGGAGCACGTTTTTCAGCAAAGGCCTTGGCCCCTTCGATTGCATCGGCGCTGTCAAAAATCGGTCGGCTGATCTGCGCCTGACGGTCGAACATTTCCTCAATCGGCCAGTCCTGCGACTGATCGATGATCCGCTTGCTCGATGCTATCGCAAGCGGCGCATTGGCAGCGATCTTGCGCGCGAGATCCAGCGCGACGGCCAGCGCCTCGCCTGGCTCGGCCAAGTCGTTGACCAGGCCATAATGAAGTGCCCGGTCTGCGCCCATGAACTCGCCGGTCAGCGCCAACTCCTTGGCGATGCGGGGCGGAATTTGGCGCGGCAATCGCAGCAGGCCTCCGGCATTGGCGACCAGGCCTCGCTTAGCCTCGGGAATCCCGAATTTGCTGTTGCTGGCCGCCACGATCAGATCGCAGGCGATGGCAAGCTCGAAGCCGCCGGCAAGTGCATAGCCTTCGACCGCGGCGATCAGCGGCTTCAGCGGTGGTCGCTGGACAATCCCGCAAAAACCGCGCCCCTCGACGACGGGGCGTTCGCCGGCCACGAATGCCTTGAGATCCATTCCAGAACAGAATGTGCCGCCAGCCCCCGTCAGAACGCCGACACGCAGGCTGTCATCGCCATCGAGCATATCCGCGGCCGCAGCAATGCCCTCCGCGACTGCCTTGTTGGCGGCATTTCGAGCATCAGGCCGGTTGATTGTGACCACGAGAACTCCATCCTCGCAGTGCGTAAGAACTTCCGTGGTCAAATTCACTCTCCCATCGACATGGACGTCCAATGGCGAAAGAGCCACGCCATTGGTCTGTTGCGGGAAAGATGCAGCGCGGCACCATCACCAACAATGTTCGCGCCCGACAAAAATACCGACCTGAAATAACAGGGCCAAATACCCTGCCATACCGCGTCTGCTACAAACCCTTCCGATAGGCGTAAGGCGTCATCGCGGTCCAGCGTTTGAAGGCGCGGATGAAGGTGCTGGTTTCGGCAAAGCCGGCGCGCCAGGCGACTTCCTCGACGCTCATCCCGCGCTTGCCCAGATAATAGAGCGCGGTGTCCCGGTGCAGGTCGTCGGTGATCTGTTTGAACGACTGGCCTTCGTCGGCCAGCCGCCGGCGCAATGTCTGTGGATGAACGGCAAGGTTGTCGGCGATCTCCTCCATCCCCTTCAGGTGCGGCATGTCCTTACGCAATTCCCGGCGTACTCGGTTCGTCCAGCTCGTATTGCGATACTCTTCGCTCAGAAGCATCAGCGTCGGAGCACGAAGAAAACGCCGCACGGTCTGATCGTCGAGAGAAATGCCGCGATCCAAATAGCTGGCGGCAAAGCGTATCTCGTCATAGGGCTGGTTGAAAGCCATTGGCGCCCCATGGAACAGGAAACGATATTCATCTCCATGACCGGGATCAGGCCCGGTCAGCGCGACGCCGGTCACAATCATGTCCTCCTGGATCAGCCAGGAACTGTAACGGCTGCATTTGTAGAGCGCGCGCTCACTGATGAAAAGATCGGCATGCCAGCCGGCATCATGATCGAACCGGACCGCCGCTGCCTCTCCCTCCTCAAACAGCGTTAACCTGAAACCCATGTCGAGCATGGTGAAGAAACGGCAATAGCGGTTGAGTGCTTCCCGCAAAGTGCGGCCGTTCCTTGTAGCGTGGCACATCATCGACCAGGTGCCGATGGGCAGACGGCGCGTGAGATAGCCCAAGCCCTCATCCTGCATGGCGAGGATGGTCACGATCTGGAGCTGGGCAAATCGCTCTATCGAAACCCGCGCGGACTCTTCCTCGACAAGCCGCGGCGAAATCCCCGCCTGCACAAGCAATTGGCGCTGGTCGAGGTCGTAATCGCCGCAGTGCTTCAAAACGGCCCTGACAAGGCGGATGGGAACAGAAATCTCACGCATGGGCGACAATCGGCTGTTGGGCCTTTCTACTCTACAAACCGCACGGCATCCAGAACCGTGGCACGTCCGGTGCGGACGCGGTTGGCAAGGGCATGGGGATCGGGATATCCGAACGACATGCCGAACAATATCCCCATATGATCGGGGATATCCAGATATTCGCGTATCGGCGCCGGGAAATAGCCAAGCGATGCCTGCGGACAACTCCCGATCCCATTTACCGTCAGAAGCAAAGCCAACCCATGGGCGTAGCCGCCGACATCAACGGCCCCCATCAGGCCCAGGCTACGATCCATGGTGAATAGCGCGACGTGCGGCGCGCCGAAGAACGACCAGTTCCTGAGGGATGCCCGCGTCCGGGCAAGCTTGTCGCCGCGTTCGATGTCCATCGCGGTATAGAGTTCGGCGGCGGCCGCATATTGTCGGTCGCGATGGACCCCGGCATAGGCAGGCAGTACCGAGGGGCCGAAGTCGGGCGCCGGGGATTCGCCGCTGGCCACATGGGCGGCCAGAGCGCGCTCCAGTTCATCGCGAGCACATCCCGACACGATGATTGTCTGCCAGGGTTGGGTATTGCAATTGGACGGAGCCTGCTGGGCCGCCTCGAAAATGCTTGTCAGCAAGGCGGGCGCGACAGGTTTGTCGAGGAAGGCACGGGTCGATTGGCGCGCAAATAGCGCTTCACGCACATCCATTGCACTCATCTCCGCTGATCGAACCGCCGGCCAATCAGCGCGCTCGCGATATTGACCTTCTGGATGTCCACCGCTCCGCCTGCAATGCCCCACCCCCACGCATCGCGTAACCGCCGTTCCATTGGAAATTCGCGCGAATAGCCATAAGCGCCCATGAGCTGCACCGCATGGCCTGTGACTTCACGCGCGATTTCGTTCGCAAAACATTTGGCGAGCGACGATTCAAGCATCGAAGGCAGGCCCATCTGCGTGTTGGACGCCGCCCGATAGATCAGCAGGCGCGCGGCATCGACCCGCATCTGCATTTCCGCTATGCGCAACTGGACGGCCTGGAAGTCAACGATAGGCTTGCCGAACTGCCGACGTTCCTGGACATAGGTCAGTATTTCCTCAAGCGCGCCGGAGGCTTGGCCCAATGCCATGGTCGCATTGCCACAGCGCTCCAGATCGAATGCCTCCATCAGCTGTTTGAACCCGCCAGCGGGAACGACAATATTATCGAGCGGAACAATGGCATTGTCGAAATGGATGTCGCTTGACGGGACGCCGCGGAAGCCCATCAGATTTTCATTGGGGCCAAAGGTCATCCCCTGTGTATCCTTGTCGACGAACACAGCCCCGATCCCGTTCGCGCCCGGCGCATCCGACAGCCGACAATAGACCACATAGCCATCGGCATGCCCTCCGCCGGAGCACCATCGCTTGCTGCCGTTGAGGATAACCGCATCGGCCGTGATTTCGCCGCGAGTCCGCAGATCGGTGAGCGCGCTACCAGCGTCTGGTTCCGACATCGAGACCGCGACAATGGCTTCACCACTGCAAACCCTGGGAATGATCCGCTGCTTCAGGGTTTCGGTCCCGAAATGTTCGATGGCGCGTATCGGTCCGACGCAGGACTCGAAGACCGGGAACGCGATCGCCGAGGAAACCTTCGCGAATTCCTCGACAACGATCAGCGCTTCGAGATTGCCGAGGCCAAGTCCACCATATTCGGGCGCAACGTTGATGCCCAGGAAACCGAGTTCGGCAAAGCGGCGCACCAGATCGCGCGAGGGAGGGGCATTGTGCTCCTCCAACTGCCGGGCAATCGCGGGCAATTCACGCTGCGCGAACTGCCTTGCTATTTCCTGCAGTGCCCGTTGATCGGAATTTAACGAGAAATCCATGATATTTCTTTCGTTGAAGGGTTTTTGCGATCACAGCCCCTTGAAGTGAGGAATGCGCTTTGAACGGAAGGCTGCTATTCCTTCCTTGAAATCCTCGCTGTCGGCGCAAAGCTGCTGCAGACGGGCTTCAAGCGGCATGAGTTCTTCGATCGGATGATCGGCCGCGAAACGGAGCGCCGCCTTCGCGCGGCTGATCGCCAACGGCGCCTTGGCCGCCAGTTCACCTGCAAGAGCCAGGCTGCGGTCGAGCAATTGCGCGTCCGGCACGACACGATTTGTGAGACCCAGCGTAAGGCATTGTTCAGCGGAAATCCGTTCCCCCCTTATCGCCGTCTCGAACGCGTGTTGGAAACCAAGCGTCCTGACGAGATGCCAGGAGGCGCCACCATCCGGGATGAGGCCGATCGCCGCGAAAGCCTGATAGAGAAAAGCGCTTTCCCCCATGATTGAGAGGTCGCAGGCCAGCATGAAGGACGACCCGATGCCGGCGGCAGCGCCATTGATCGCTCCAATCCATGGCTTGTCCGATCGCATGATCGCCAACAAGATGGGACCATATTCCTCGTTCAGCATCCGTTCAACCGAGGGATCCTGACGATGCCTGTCGATGAGGTCAGCGCCGGCACTGAAGTTGCGGCCGCGTCCGGTCAGGATGACCGCCCTGATCGCCTTGGCATCCTCCACCGATCGAATCGCCTGCAATAAATCGTTCCGCATTGCCGTGTTGAAGGCGTTTTGCGCATCGGGGCGATCGAGAGTGATGATGGCTATCGCATCGCGTATTTCCAATGCGACCGTCTGCCCGGATTCTTCAAGCGACATCGACTGCGTCTCCTGCTGTCAGGCCCTTTGCGAGAGCGGCGATGTCGCGCGGCGCTATTCCCATGGCCGACAGCACCTGCACGGTATCCTGGCCGGTGATTGGAGGGCCGTGCCGAACCTTTGAAGGTGTGCGGCTGAAACGTGGGGCAGGCGCCGCCTGCATCACATCGTCGATTTCGACAAATGAACCGCGGGCAATGTTGGCCGGGTGCGCGGGTGCCTCGGACATCTTCAGGATCGGTGCAAAACAAGCGTCCGTTCCTTCCATCACGCGACACCATTCGTAGCGTGTCCTGGTTCGCACGGCCGCGGCGATAGTCTGCTTGAGCGCCGGCCACTGCGCCTTGTCGTGCTGGTTCGCAAAGTCGCCGGGATCGAGACCGAGAAGAGCGATCATGGTCGCATGGAATTGCGGCTCTATCGCGCCCAGACTGATATAACCGCCATCGGCGCATTCATAGCAGTCGTAGAAATAGGCGCCGCCATCGAGGAGATTGGCTTCGCGCGCGCCATCGTCCCAGGCGCCGGCAGCGAGCATGCCCTGGAACATCCACATCTGTTGGATCGCGCCATCGATCATCGCGCAATCCACAACCTGCCCCTTGCCCGATCCACGTGCCTCGAGCAGCGCGGCCAATATGCCCGCGACCAGAAGCGTCCCGCCGCCGCCCATGTCACCGACAAGGTTCAATGGAACCACCGGCCGCTCGCCCGCTCGCCCTATGGCATGGAGTGCGCCGGTCAGGGCGATATAGTTGATGTCATGCCCCGCCGCCATGGCCAACGGACCCGACTGGCCCCATCCGGTCATCCGAGCGAAAATGAGCCGGGGATTGCGAGACAGACATTCGTCAGGTCCTATACCCAGCTTCTCGCAAGTGAGCGGCCGGTAGGGATCGATCAGCACATCGGCGCTCTCGATCATTTGCAACAGTGCGCGGACGGCCCGCGGATCCTTCAGGTCAAGTACGACCGATTTCTTGCCGCGCAGACTGATGTCTTTTGCGCGCCGCTCGCTAACCTGGGTCGAGCGCTCAATACGGATCACTTCCGCTCCCATATCGGCTAGCATCATGCCGGCCATGGGCGCGGGACCGATGCCGGCGAGTTCGATGACGGTATAACCGTTGAGGGGGCTCATGGGGCTTCCTGTCGATGGAGTCTTACTTCGGCGGCATGCGGATACCGCCGTCGAGGCGAATGCATTCGGCGTTGAGATAATCGCTCGCCACGATGAAAGCGGCAGTTGCAGCGACCTCCTCTGCCTGACCCAGCCGCTTGGGGAAAAGCACCTGCTGGCCCAGCGCATCGCGGGCCGCCTGGGGCAATTTGGCGAGCAGGGGCGTGTCGATCAGACCCGGAACGATGGTGTTGACGCGGATGCCGTAGGACGACAAATCCCGCGCGGCCGTCAATGTCATACCCACTATTGCCGCCTTGGACGCGCTGTATGCAATTTGCCCGATCTGCCCGTCATATGCTGCCACCGAGGCGGTATTGATGACGACCCCGCGCTGACCGAACGCGTCCGGCTCATTCTTCGCCATCTGTTCGGCGGCAAGCCGCAGGACGTTGAAAGTGCCAACAAGATTCACTTCCACGACGCCGCGAAACTTGGCAAGCGGGTAGACTCCATCCTTGCCCAATATGCGCTGCGCGCCGCCGATACCGGCAAAGTTGCAGCAAATGTCGAGCCTGCCGAACTGACTCACGACATTGTCGATCGCCGCTTGAACGCCATCCTCGTCGGCGACGTTGACGTTGCGATAGAGCGCCTTTTCACCCAGCCTGCCGGCGAGTTCGTTCCCCGAACCGTTGTTGAGGTCGAATATTGCCACCTTGGCACCGGCCGCGTGAAATTTCTCCACCGTCGCGCGCCCGAGACCCGAAGCACCGCCCGTGATGATGGCGACACGATTTTCCAATTGCATGTCCTGCTCCTGAATATTTTATTAAAAATTACGTGTGTTAAACGGCATATATCCGTCCGAAAGACACTGGCGACTGATGATCAGCTTCATGATTTCAGAGCTGCCGGCATAAATCGTGGCGATGCGCGCATCGGTGAACTGACGACTGATGGGATATTCATCCATATATCCCGCGCCGCCGTGAAGCTGCACGCCAAGGTCGGCTGCATCCACCGCCAGTTCACTGGTGGTCAGCTTGGCGCGCGCCGCATCCTCGCTGGACAAGGCGCCGGCGTTGAACGATCTCACGCACTGGTCGACATAGATTTGCGCAATGTCGAGCCGTGCGCGCATTTCGGCCATTTTGAACTGCGTGTTCTGCATGTCCGAAAGCGGTTGACCAAAGACCTTGCGATCCCTGACGAAATCGCGGGTGAGATCCCACGACAGTTGAGCGGTCGAAAGGTAACCCGTGGAACCGATCAGCCGCTCTTCGGCCAGACCGTGCATGAGATGCTTGAAGCCTTTGCCGACTTCACCCAAGACATTTTCCTTCGGAACCCTTACATCGTTGAAATAGAGTTCCGCGGTATCCTGGGCCATCTTGCCCATCTTCTTGAGCTTGCGTCCACGTTCAAAACCATCCATGCCGCGTTCGACCACGAACAGCGTCATATTGTGCCGTTCCTCCGGACCTCCGGTCTTCGCGGCGACGATGACAACGTCGGCATTGATGCCATTGGAAATATAGGTTTTCGCCCCATTGAGGAGCCAATGATCCCCCTTGTCCACCGCGCGGGTCTTTATGCCGGCAAGGTCGCTGCCTGCCGCCGGCTCGGACATGGCGATGGCCAGAATCTTCTTACCGCCGACGAAATCGGGGAAGAAGCGATCAATCAGCTCCTGGCTGCCGAAGCGCGTGAAATAGGGCGCGGCAAGCCGTGAATGCAGTGTGCAATACCAATCGCTGGTTCGCGCATAGGCGTTTTCTTCGATGATAATCTGCTCGAACCGAAAATCGGTATCGCCGATACCGCCATATTTCTCGTCCGGCCAGACCATCAGCAGACCTTGCTCGCCGGCCTTGCGGAAAGCCGAGCGGTCCACAAGTCCTTCCTCGCGCCAAGCTTCCATGTGCGGAACAATCTCCGTCGCCAGGAAACGACGATAAGATTCGCGGAATTGCTGCTGCTCTTCAGTGAATTCGCGTGGCAACATCTGTCGCCTCTCCCATTCTGCCCAACATCTCGATGAACAGCAGTACGGAACAGAGGCCTTGTCCAACAACAGCCCTGACTGACAAAAAAATGGGCCGCCGCCGACCGACGCGGAATGTTCAAGCGGCTTCCGACGTTAAATCATGCACGCATATTTACTCTTGGAGTCAGACGACAACTACCGTATTCTGTCATCACGCCTCGATTACCGAGGTCAATGGAAGAAGGATGACCTGATGGATGCGTTCGTGATGCCCCGGCCTGCCGGGCTCGATGTTCCCGCCGACCTGAGCCCCGGACGCTCGCTCGGGCGGACGGTCAACTACGACCAGGCGGTGACTCGCTTCGGCAGGCAAGCGGTTGAGGTCATGGTGGAAGATTATAAGACAGGCGATGAGCTCGGCTATGCTGCCTATAAAGCCTTGGTCGAGGGAGAAGGCGGCGCCGCCCGCGCCAAGGGGATTTTCGAGCAAGTGGTCAACCACGGGATCGAATCGGTGGAAAATCCTCCGGTCGAGCTGGTGGCACTCTTCAAGGATGTCGATCAACCGCCTTCATGGGTCGATTGGGAGCAACTCCAGAGGGGAAGCATCGCCTATTGGCGCGCGGGCAAGCTGGTGGTCATGACGCTGGCATATGGCGCAATCGGCGCGGGCTTCCGTACCTATGGTGGATCGCGACCGTTGGTGTTGAGCCGCCGCCTGATCGAACGTAACCAAGCGGGGCAACGTCTCGTTGAAACGCTGCGCTGGGCGGCCAACTCCTCCAAGCCCGACGGCATGCGCCGCAACGGTGATGGGTTCAGGATGACAATGAACGTGCGGTGGATCCATGCCGCCGTTCGCTACCACCTCTCGCGCAGTCCGCACTGGGATTGGGCGGACTGGGGAATGGTCGTCAGCAACACCGACTCCGTCTACACCATGGGTTGCCTGTTTTGCGAGGCGGTGGTGAATGCCCTCCGCAAGGTCGGCGTTGGCTTGAGCGCACAGGAAGTGGAGGACATCACCGCCCTGTGGCGTTATATCGGGCACATTATGGGCATTCCCGAGGCGGCCAACTTTTCCGATTGGCGGGATTTGCAGGCCAAGTCGGAGTTGATCCGGCTGCTGGAGCATCCCGCCGATGAAGGTTGTCGGGCCTTGATGAAGGCACTGAGCGACTATATGTGTGAGGAAGAAATCGAAGGGTATGAAGTTATTCCTGCTTTCATCGCCAGACATATGACTGTCACACAGAAGAAGCGGCTTACTTATGGCCTGATGCGGGCCTGGGCGGGAGACGATATTTGCGAACAGCTCGCAATACCAAATAACCGGTTGCGGTATCTCGTGCCTGCGGCGCGCCCTTTCGTCGCGACATATGATTGGATGTCGCGTCTCTTTTCCCGAGATGACAGGGAAAAGGCATTACGCGCACTCGACGCCTTCGGGGCAGCCACCAAACTGCGCAAGGGCGAAACAGAGGTCGCCGATCCCGATGACGTCATCCGCGAAATGAAGAAGTTCGAATCCCGCGCGCAAGAGATTCTTGTCCATCGATGAGCCGGCCGTTTCTTTCTCTCGCCGATCGATGTGCTCTGGAAGCGACGGGGAACGTCCCGGCGCTTCCAACACAGATGCGTGATCGGATCCTTCAGGCCGCATTGCCGGTGATTCAACGATTCACCATCGCCAAATTCGGAATGGAAGACGTTGCCCGTGCGGCGGGCATTGCACGGCAGACCGTCTACAAACATTTCCGCAGCAAGGACGATCTGCTTGTCGGCGTCTATGTGCGCCATATCGAGCAGTTACACCCGGATGCGATGCGCGCGGCTGCGGTGCGCGCGCCATCCGCCGCCAATTTGGCCGAGCTCTTCATGGCGCAGCTTAAGGCAGCCAGGTCATTCCCCCTGTTCGATGAGGCGCTCGATCCCAGGGTCGCGCCTTATATGGCGGAACTGACCTTGAACGCGCCCAACCTTATTGCCGCGCTGGAAGCGATCTGGATTCCGATCCTGGAACGCTATCGCAATGCAAAGATCGTGCGATCGGATCTGGACCTTCCCGGCGCCGTGCGCTGGATCGCATATCAGCAATTCTGGCTACTGACGCACCCGAATGTGCTGGCCACCGACGACGGGCAACGCGCCGCCTGGGTCAAGAATTTCATGATTCCAGCCTTTCTGGCATAAGGTGGGCGGAAGCCACCGAACATAGCGATTGCCCGGAATATCCGCGTGTAATTGGAAGCATATGATTTTGTCATCTAGAACGATTGTTCCTCCCTCCCTCCGCTGACAAATCGAATGCCAGTCGATATTGCGCCCGCTCGCGAAGCGACCGGAAGTAGCGCCATGATAGAAGAAGGAGGGAGAGGATAATGCGTCCAGACATAAAAATCGCCTTGCTCGCGTCAGTGTGCCTGGCCTCATGGAACGGAACGGCGGTGGCGCAGGAGCAAGCTGCAAGCCAAGCTTCTGCCGATAATTCCCCCAGTGCAGCCGCAACGGGTTCTCCGGCAGGCGGCAATGCTGACGATATTATCGTGACGGCGCGGCGGCGTGACGAAAGCCTGTCGCGCACTCCGGTCGCTGTTGCCGTGGTTTCCAGCGAAACCTTGGCCAAGGCGAATATCGTGTCCGAATATGATCTGCGCCAGGCAACACCTGGCTTGCAGGTTCGAGGCGGCGTGTCGTCCAACCAGCTCTATTTCTCGCTGCGCGGTCAGTCGCAGGATCCCTTCAGCAACAGCCGGCCCGGTGTCCTTCCCTATATCAACGAAGTACAGATCAGTTCCCTCGCCGGTGCCACAACCTTCTACGATCTCGCGTCAATCCAGGTGCTGAAGGGGCCGCAGGGCACTCTTTTCGGCCGGAGCGCGACAGGCGGCGCCCTGCTCTACGCCAGCCAGAAGCCTACGGACGATTTTGGCGGCTATGCCAGCGCGCTTTACGGCAACTACGATCAATACAAGATCGCAGGTGCGGTCAATCTGCCCCTGTCAACCGATCAGCTGATACTCCGTGTTGCCGGATATTATAGAGGTCGCGATGGCTTTCAGCACAACCTCCTGACCGGCGGACGTGAAGGCGATCAGGAAAGCTATGGTTTCCGTCCCAGCCTGACTGCCCATCTCGGTCCGGTTATCACCAACGAACTCGTCGTCGATTATACCCAAATCGACAGTGAAAATACCGAAGCCGTCATTTCTGGACTGATGCCCTTCACGGGGACAGGCGCCCCATTCGTGCCAACGCAATTTCTTTACGCCGGCACGGCCAATCCGATTGCAACTCTCACCGGGCAGTGCACAGTTCAGGCATTCGTCCGGTTTCCGGGCACCTGCCCGCCGGTCAATCCGATGTTTGCGGGCTTCTACGACGCTTACTTCGCAAATCCCGCCCATCCTTCAGGTGGGATCTCCCAAATACTTGCCGACCAAAAGGTGCGAGGTCCATTTGCCGTTGCTTTGGACGGTACGAATTTTTACCGTTCGCGCAACGTGATCGTCACCAACACGACTAAGTTCGAAATCGCGAATGATATCGAGATCAAGAACATCATCGGCTATATAAACGTTAAATCGAAATCCTCTACAGACTCGGATGGTACGCCCTACGGTTTGTCGGTCACTGGATCCGAGGCCTTTCCGCAGATCAATGATATCAAGCAGTTCTCGGAGGAGATCCAGCTGCTCGGCAAGGCTTTCAGTGGCCAGCTGGATTATGTCGTCGGTGGATATTACTCCTATGAATCGTCATATTTCGATCAGACTTCGACCTTCTTCGACGTCGTCTTCGGCGGCGTCCAGCAGCGCAATGCCGCGAAAAACACCAATCGCACCTATGCCGGCTATGCACAGGGCACCTATCATCTGGGGGACAGCGGCATTGCACTGACGGCCGGAGGACGCTACACCCGCGAAACCTCCGCCAAGCATGTCGAGCCCGCAGATTCCTTTCGGGTCGCGCTCGGCGAGCCGGCACCCCCCGGTTTCGACTACGACCAGCGTCGGACCTTCGAGAATTTCAGCTGGACTCTTGGCGTGCAATATCAGGCCGACCCTAATCTCCTGATCTATGCCAACAGCCGCCGGGCATATAAGAGCGGCGGTTTCAACGCCGCTGTTGCTCCTATAGTGGGCAGTGCCCAGATCGGCGGCGACAGCTATGAAGCGGAGCGAGTGACTGACATAGAGGTCGGCGCCAAGTTCAATGGACGCATCGGCGGACGTCCCGCCCGCGCCAGTCTTGCCCTGTTCCACGACTGGATTGTCAACAGCCAGCGTGCGGGATTCGCGCTGGTCAACAGCGGTCCGGCCGCATTGACCGTCAACGTTCCCAAGGCACGCACTTACGGAGCCGAACTCGAGGCGCAGATCCGAGCGCTGAAATGGCTGACTCTTGGGGGTGACTTCAATTCTACCAAGGCAGAATTTACCGATGGCAATGTGACGCTCCTTGGCACGTCCGTATTATATGACCGTGTACCGAACACGCCTAAATATAGCGCTTCGATTTTCGCGGACGTGAATGTGCCCCTGATGGATAGCGGATTGGCCCTGATCATGCATGGCGATGTGTACCATCAGTCCGAAAGCTTCACTTCCCCGCGTTCGGCAAATTCGGCGGGCACGCGAATGGCGCCATATACGCTCGCCAATTTCCGCGCGGGCATAGAAGACCAGGCAGCGGGCTGGTCGCTTACCGGCAACATCAAGAATGTGTTCAACAAAGTATATTATACCGGCGGCCTTCAGGTCGGCGAAATCTATCAGGTCAATACTTTAATTCCGGGTGATCCGAGAACCTATACGTTGGAATTGCGTCATAAATTTTAGGATCGGCAATCCTGTCGAAACATTTCCGGGAATCCGGTCGCCGGACGACTTGGGAAAAAAGGAATAGAAGCATGGTCCGTTTCAATAGGAACGGACCATGCTTGCAGGTTTGGGAAGTACGGATTGCTGTGCTTCAGACGTGGCAGGACAAGTTGTCAGATCTGTCCTGAACCCGGTCACACGAGATATTATGTCGTCTACGAATGCGACTATGCGGCAAGCATCTTATCAAAAGTCGTGAGATCTATCTTGTAAAGATCTGCTGCATTATCGCAAAGAATGGCACGCTTCTGTTCTTCGGTCACGCAGCGTGTGTGTTCTTCCAATATTTTCTGGCTGTTCGGCCATGTCGCGTCCGAATGGGGGAAATCATTCGCCCACATAAGCCGTTTCCAGTTCATCATGTCCGCACAGCGGAACGCGATGGGATCGTCCTGAAACGTAAAATAGATGTTCTCGAAAAAATACTCCGAGGGCATCTTGGTTAGTCCACGACTGCCAAGATGATGGCGATGTTCGACATACGCCCTATCCAGGCGATGACCCCAATGCGGTAGCCATCCGGCGTCGCCCTCGACGCAAACGATCTTTAGCTTGGGATGGCGTTCGAACACACCGCCAAAGATCATCATTCCAATGACATCCTGCACGCCCCGCAGGACCATCGAAAAGATATTGACCTTCTCACCGCGATATTTGAACTCATGGCCGCCAACGGCGAGGATGTGAAAAGCGAGCGGAATGTCATTTTCAACGGCAGCCGCCCAGAAATCGTCATAGATCGGCGAATCATAGTCCTCGACGCCGGGCACGCCCGGCATCATAATCCCGCGCAGCCCGGCAGCCTTGATGGCTTCGATATCGCGGATTCCTTCCTGCGGCGTGCGCATTGCAGTCTGACCAACGCCCAGCAGCCGATTGGGCGCAAAGGCGCAATATTCGGCGATCCAGCGATTATAGGCGTTGAAGCAGCCCACCTTGAAATCGATGTCGGGGTGATTGCACAGGATCATACCCACGGTCGGATAGATGATTTCGGCCGCCACGCCGTCTTTTGCCTGATCGGCCAGACGATAGCTGGCATCCCATCCGCTGCGGTGCAAATCCGACATGTTCTTCAAGCGTTCGGTTCGCTGTTCGGGCGGAACACCAGCGCCGGCGGCGACGGCGATGCGGAACTTGCCCATGCCTTCAATGTCAAAGGCTACCCCTTCCTCTTCCTCCGCAAGACGAGGTGCTCGGTCACGAAAATCCGGATCGGCATAGTCGACATAGGTATTGGGCGGTTCGGTCACATGGGAATCGGCGGAAATAACTGGAAAATCCATCCTAACTCTCCTTCGTTCGCCTTATGGGATACATTCTGCCCGGGCTGGCGGCGAAATACGGATCAACCCCGCGTGCAGTTGGCTGATATCGTGAATGACTGTTCGGTTACCCTCATCGCGCTCGCGTGCATCATCACATGGAATAGCTGAGCTGAAGCGCGATCGACCGGGGCCGATCCGCAATAACGCTTCCCGTGCCCGATGTTCCCGATGCGTAGTTTCTGAATGATGCCGTCTTCTGGTTCAGGACATTCTTCGCAATGATCGAAAACTTCCAGTTGCCCTCGGGCGAGCCCAGCGCGGCGCGAAGATCGAGCTTTCCGTAACTCGGCTGACGAACGGGCGCGCCAAGGACGGATTGCGAATAGAAACTGCTTGTGAAATAGGCAACCGCACCCGTTTCGAATTGCAGGCCGCGGCCGAGAGGAAGAGTCACGTCGGCTCCTGCACTGCCCGACCATTTCGATGCGAATGGTCGCGGCCGGCCCGACAGGTCCTGGACGCAGGAAGTCTGCCCAGCCGCCTGGATGGGATTGCAGGACGCGTTCGGGAAACTCACATATTTCGAATCAAGATAAGCGACTTCCGTAAATAGATTGAGCGCGGAACTCACCTTCCATTGCCCGGAAAACTCGACGCCCTCGGCCCGCGATTTCGCGGCATTGCCGATGACCAGCGATGGGATGCCGGCGGCGGTGGTGATGTTCTGCGATTCCTGAAGATTGTCATAGTCGCTGCGGAACAGGGCAATATTGGTCAGCAACTGACGACCAAACCAATAGGCCTTTAGACCCACCTCATAGGCCTTGACCGTTTCCGGTTCAAAGGTGTCCGGCGACACGAAGCCATAACCGCCCGCCTTGAACCCTTTCGAGAAGGAGGCATAGGCCATGACATCGCGAGAAAATTCATAGCGCAGATTGACACTGGGCATCCATTCCGAATCCACCCGCCGCGGCACCGCGAAGGGCGAGCGATTGACAGCCGCGGCGCGAGCCAGCAGGATCTGCGCCGCTTCAGGCGCCTCCACAAAATCTTCGGGCGTCACGAACAGGTGGCCGCCCGTTCCCATTCGCGCACTTCTGCTCGCCGTTTTCCTCACCCGGGAATAGCGCAGGCCGCCGCTGATGCTCAAGGCATCCGTCAGATTGTAGGTCAGCGACGCAAAGCCCGACATCGTTTCTGACTTCTGGTGAAAGTCCCAGTCAATCGCGATAGGTGTCTTATTAGGGAAAAACGCCGGAGCCGCCGCGGCAAGATTGGCCAGGTAAAGGCCCGTATAAGTGTCCGTAAAAAGATCGCCATGTTCGTAATAGGCGCCGATCATATATTGCAACGGACCATCGGCGGTTGATTGCAGTCGGATTTCCTGGCTGAACTGCTGATAGTCCTCACCTGTATTGACCGGCACTCTTGTCCCGGTTCCGGTCACAGTCAATCCGGGGAATGGTGCTGTATCCACGATAGCACGAAGGTTCTGGTCGATATAGGCAGTCGACAGGATAAGATCAAAGTCTTCGAATTCGATCCGGCTGTTAATCAACCCCTCCCGCATGTTGAGGTTGAACCGGCCAGAAAAAGCACCATCGGAATGATAGTCAATCTTGTCGTCAATGGGTCCGAACTGCGCAATCGCGGCCGCGCAAATGCCCGTCGCGGGCAGCCCCTTTGGCGGACAGCCATAGATTTCCATAGGGAATGCGCCCCGGTCGCGCATCCGCGCGACATCAAACCGCGCGAAGATTTCGACTCTGTCGCCGGGTTTCCAGACAAGTGATACCCGTCCCTGCCGGTCATTGAGATGCGGACCATCGACGTCGCGGTCGAAATTCACATAGCCGTCCATGCCGGAGAACCGGCCGGCCGCGCGTAGGCTCAAGTTGCCCGACACCGGCACGGTCACCCCCAGTTCGGCATTATATTCCCCATCGCTCGGCGCGTAGAGGCTCAGCGCGTTGAGTTCGAAACGATCGCCCGGATGCTTGGTGGTGATGTTGAGTGCGCCAGCGATGGCATTGGCGCCGAAAAAGGTCGTCTGCGGCCCCTTCAGCACTTCGACGCGCTCAATGTCGAACAGCGCAAGGCGCGTGGAGCGGGCGCGGCTGCGATAGACGCCGTCCACGAAGGTTGCGACGGATTGCTCGAAACCGCCATTATAGCCGGACCCCGTGCCGCGGATGTGCAACTGATCCGCCGACGACCCCTGAACGATACGCAGGTTCGGCAATCGCGCGCTGAGTTCCGCCAGCGAAATGACGCCTTGCCTTGCCAGGCTTGCGCCAGTCGCCACCGAAACAGAGACCGGGACATCCTGCAAAGCCTGTTCGCGACGCTGCGCAGTCACGATGATTTCATCGACACCCTGCGCAAAGGCTTCGCACGGCATCATCAATGCAAAGCCGCACAAGACCAGTTTCAACTCACTCCCCTGATAACCCCCAGTCAACGCACTCTCCTATATAATATTTATATTAATAATATTACAATTAATAATGTTACGTACAATATAATTGTATGATATTTCAAATATCATCATGTATAGGATATATATAATTAATTATGAGTACGTTGGACAAATATTTTCATAGCCTCTCTCCGGACGGGATAGGAAACCGAAATTATTCGGGATTTTTGTACGGAATTAACGCAAAAGTCCTGAACGATTTCCGGTTATCCGGAAATTGTTCGGCCGCTATTATGCCGGAACCGGCTGCGCCCCGCGTACAAGACGGCCTGGAAGCGCATCCGTCGCCTCTCCGTCGCGCTGGATAATCACGCCACTGACAATGGTGGCACGAAAGCCCCTCGCCCCCTGCATCAACCGTTTGCCGCCCGCCGGCAAATCGTGATGAACCTGCGGCGGCGCCAGCCGAAGTTTGTCGAAATCGATAACATTCAGGTCCGCCTTATACCCTGCCGCAATGTGGCCGCGATCGTGAAGTCCGACCGCATGGGCCGGATCGGCGGTAAGTTTGCGCACGATTTCCTGGACGCTTAGGACACTGTCTTTTCTATCCCGCCCCCAATAGGTCAGCATGAAGGTCGGATAGCTGGAATCCGAAATGACCCCGTAATGCGCACCGCCATCGCCCAGGCCCAACAAGGTGTGCCGGTTCGACAGCATTTCCCGCACGACGTTCAGATTGCCTTCGACATAATTGGCGACGGCCTGGAAAATAATGGCTTGTCCATCATCCTCCAGCAACAGATCGTAGACGACTTCATAGGGCGTGCGCCCCTGCGCCTGGGCCTGTGCCGCAATGCTGAGTTCGGGCGCCGGTTCGTATATGGGCGGGTCGCCCATGGGGAACATCCATTCGAACCTGTTGAGCAGCGCCAGGAGCGGGAAATCATCGTCAGCTCGCTGTTCATCGGCCAATATCCGCTCACGCAGTTGCGGCGCGCGCATCCGCGCCACGCGCTCAGCCAGAGGCAAATCCGCAATTTCCATGTAGGACGGGTGCCGGCAGAAAGGGTGGAAGGACAGGTCCAGCCCGTAAAGCAGCCCGGTCGGCCGGCCGATCACCTGCGCCCGGACTTCCAGCCCCTTGTCATTCGCCTCTTCCGTCAATTCGAGCGCCCGTTTCCAGAGATCCGGTGCGTCCCAGGTCTGCGCGAGGGAATAGGAAGCAGGTCGTTCGGCGTTGGTGACCATATCCGTGAAGACGCCGAACTCCTTGTCGAAGTCAACGCCCGCGCCCAGGTTCAGAACCGCCTGGACGACCCCGCGCCCCGATTCCCTGATGCCCGACATGATGGCGTTGAGCTCCATCGCGCCTGCATCGTAACTCGGAATCAACGAGCCTTCTCGCGTGCGGTGGAGAATGAGGCGAGACGTCCCGAAACCCAGCGCGCCGACCTCCATCGCCTCGCGCGTGATGTCCTTCATGCGCGCCATGTCGTCATCCGTTGCCGGTTCCCGATTGGCGCCGCGCTCGCCCATCACATAGACCCGCATTGGCGAATGCGGCAGCATGGCCGCAACATCGATGTCATGCGGCCGGCGTTCGATAGCGTCGAGATATTCGGGAAAGCTTTCCCATTCCCAAGTCAATCCCTTGGCCATCACGACTTCGGGAATATCCTCGACCCCCTCCATCAACGCGTACATCCGCTCGCGATCCGTCGCGCGGCACGGAGCGAAGCCGACCCCGCAATTGCCTGTGACGACAGTGGTCACGCCATGGGCGGAGGATGCGCGCAGATGCGTGTCCCAGATGACCTGACCGTCATAGTGGGTATGGATATCCACGAAGCCCGGCGTGACGATATGCCCGCGCGCGTCTATCTCCTCGACCGCATCGGCGGTGATGCGCCCCACTTCGACAATGATGCCATCGCGAATCCCGACGTCCGCAGCAAAGGGCTGCCCCCCGCTGCCATCCACCACAAGCCCATTTCTGATGACAAGATCGAGCACGGCCTCTCCTCTATCTGTTCTGACTATGATCTGAATCAATCTTGCCGGAGACGCGCTACTTCCCCTTTCCGGGGAATGAGGGCAACCGGATATATGCAACGGTCGAGCAGAATTATCATTCCGTGCGCGCGCCAGCAAACTATGCCAAAAGTCATCATATGCATGATGGGAGAAATCGGGCACATGACCGCAGTGTCCATCACCACCGTAATAATCGAATGCCCATCTTGCCTGTAGAGGCCCTGCGTCCTTTCATCTCGTCATCTCGCGCAGATAACCGGCATGCCCCCGGATAATATATCAGGACGAGGATAATCTATGGCCTTTTCTCTCAAGGATGCCGATGTCATTCGCTGCCCGCAGCAGGCGCATGACTATCTGTTGAACGAGGCGCCGGTCTATTTCGATCCGGTCGCGCGATTCTATGTCGTCAGCCGCTATGAGGATTGCCGGACCCTGTTAAGCGACGCCACGGCGCTCACATCCGAACATGTCGGCGAACGGCTGCGTGGCGATCCCGATCCTGAACGGGCGGCGCGAATCCGCCAGCTGTTCATTGACGAAGGCTGGCCGCGCGAACGCGCGATCGGCCATTATGAGGGCCAGGAATATCGCGAAAGGCGCCGCCTGTTCGAAAGCTTTCTGCGCGCCGGCAGGATTCGCGAGAAAGAGGATGACATCAAGGACATCGCCTATGCTCTGGCCAGGACGATAGCGGATCGGGGTCAAGCTGAAATGGTATCGCAATATTACGAATAAATGTCATTTCGCATCATCTTCAGACTGCTGGGTGCGTCAACCGACGCCCTGCCGGTCATCAAGGACGCTTTGGACGCGATGGTCGCCAATCTGGGCTTCGTGGGAACGGAAGAGGAGGAGATCGCCGGAGCCAAGAAGGAAATCGCAGCCCAGCATTATTTCATGGCGCTCATCGAATCCAAACGCGCCCATCCCGATGACACGATCCTCAGCGCATTCGTGAACGCTGACCTGCCCAGCGGCACGCGCATGACCGATGCCCAGATTCTGATGCATGTCATGCTGGACCTGTTCATGGCCGGGGAAGAAACAAACGTCCAAGGCCTTGTCGAGCGGCATTTATCTGCTGTGTCAGGACGGCGCGCTTCAGGATCGGCTTGCCAGCGGCCCTGACAACCTGCGGCGCGGCTTTGCCGAGGAAGTGCTGCGACTGGAAGGCCCGGCGGTCGGCTTATATCGGCTGGCGAAACGCGACATTTCGCTGCATGGCTTGACCATTCCGCAGGGCGCGCTGGTCGCCCTGCGCGTGGCAGCCGCAAATCGGGACGATGGCCAGTTCGCCTGCCCGGCATCGGTGGATCTGGAACGGGGCAATGCCGCGACGCATCTATCCTTCGGCTCAGGCGCCCACGCCTGCCTTGGGTCCTATCTGGCTAGGCGCGAACTATATTGGGGCTTCCGCGCCTTGCTCGACACTGTGTGCGACATGCGTGTGCAGCCGGGGTCGTCGGTGAACTACGCCCCCAACTGGATGTTCCGCGCCATCGAGCATCTGCCGGTAAGCTATCGCCGTCGATAACCGGCAATCTCGGCATATCAGCGAGCCTCCTTCCCGGCGACACCGACATAGCTTCCCCGATGGAACAGCAGCGCGTCTCTGTCACCGGATCGGCCCATGGCCTCCACCGCACCCACGACGAGCCAATGGTCCCCAATCTCGATCACCCGGTCGATTGCGCAGTCCATCCAGGCAACGACCTCGTCCAGCAACGGCTGGCCGGAGGGAGAAAAGCCGTGAACGAGGCCCGCGAACTTGTCCTCCGCCCTGACGGCGAACCGATCGCACAGGTCCAGCTGATGCGTGCCCAGAATGTTGACGCAGAAGCGCCCTGCCCGGCCGATGGGCGGCCAGCTGGTCGACATCTTATCGGGGAAGAAGCCGATCAACGGGGGCGAAAGCGAGATGGAGGTCAGCGATCCAACCACCATCGCCCGACGCCGCCCCTCATCGTCCGTCGCTGTCACGTCGGATACGCCAGTGGGATAGGCGCTCATCATCGTGCGATATTCGCGCAGCTCGAACGGGGCGCGAAGAAGCAGTTCATCCACGTCGGCTCTCCTTGATCACACGGATCGGCTTGCGGTCCGCTCCTTTGGCGGACAGGCCCATTCTCTATCGAAGACGGAACGATCCGCAGCGAAAATCGCCACCGCTGGTCAAGCCATCAGATGAATGATGCCTGATCTTCCGGACCCCAAGGCATTACATCCGTGATGATCTATTTGCGTGCTGTTGCAGGCACGCGCTGTATAGCCTTTCCTGCAAGAGCGGTCCGAGCCGACGACGAAGCGGAAGAGAAGGAGAGAAGATATGGCTGGCCAGCCTGTTCATCAGATAATGACCATACGCCGTCTCAGCCGCACTTTGATGCTTCCCCGGCGCATCGCATCCAGCTGCGGGAACGACTGATGGACAGCGCGAAAATTCTTGCGACCTTGTCGGCGAAGGCAGAACGGCTTGCCCCGGGCGGGGGCGCCATTGAGGGGCTGCGGCAATTGTCCGGCGGCGCGAGCATGGAAACCTGGCTTTTCGACGTATCTGGCAACGGCCATAGCGAAAAGCTGATCCTGCGGCGCGAACCCGACGACAGGAGCGCCGACGGCCGCGGTATCGGCCTGCTGCGCGAGGCGGCGCTCATCGCCCATGTCAACAAGGCGCAGGTGCCCGTCCCGCAGATCCGGCACATATTCGCACCGGAAGACGGAATCGGCACCGCCCTGGTCATGACCTTCATCGCGGGCGAAGCGCTTCCCCAGCGGATCATGCGCGATCCCCATCATGCCTCGGCCCGTGAAGCCTATGCCCGAAACGCCGGACATATCCTCGCCGAAATTCACGCCCTCGACTGGCAGAATCTTGGCCTTCCGCTGCAACAACCGGCCGCGATGGTCGCCGATCTGGAAAGCCGCTATCGCCAGACATCGATCCGGCGGCCCGTGTTCGAATATGCGTTCCGGTGGCTGGCCGACAACATGCCGCCGCCGGTCGGTCAGCCGACACTGGTTCACGGCGATTTTCGCACCGGTAACCTGATGCTCGGGCCTGACTCCATCATCGGCGTGCTCGACTGGGAGGTCTGTCATGTCGGCGATCCGGTCGAGGATCTTGCCTGGCTCTGCATGCCAAGCTGGCGGTTCGGCGCCCTCGACAAGCCGGTTGGCGGGATCGGGCAATTCGCTGACCTTGAAAACGCCTATACCGCCGCATCGGGGCGCCGCATCGACCCGGCACGGTTTCGTTTCTGGAGCATCGTTTCATTACTGCGATGGGGGGGAATGTGCGCTGATATGGGGCAATGGGTGCTGGACGGCGTGGATCGCTCGCTGGAGCGCCATGTAATCGCGCGACGCGCATCCGAAACGGAACTGGACCTTTTGGTGGCGCTGGATGTTCGACGCTCGCTGGACGGAGGCATAGCCGATGCTTGATCGCCCCGGTCCTGACAACTTCCTGACCGCCGTCATTGCCACCCTGCGCAGCGTGATCGAACATCTGCCCGCCCGCAAACAGTTCGAGGTCCGCGTCGCGATCAACGCGCTGGGCCTCGTCCAGCGCGAATTATCGCTGGGCATTGCGAGCGAAACCAGAGAACGCGCCCGTCTTCAGGCTCTGCTGGGAATGGACGGCGATCTGGAAATGTTGAACGAGGCGCTTTGCGTCCAGCTGCGCGAAAAGGGTGCCGACGGCATGAACGCGCAGGTTGCAGCGCATCTTTGGGAAACGACGCTGGAGAAGATCCGTGTCGACCAGCCCAACTATCCCACCTTGCG
The DNA here is from genome assembly GCF_013375555.1 of Sphingobium sp. EM0848. Classification (NCBI taxonomy): domain Bacteria; kingdom Pseudomonadati; phylum Pseudomonadota; class Alphaproteobacteria; order Sphingomonadales; family Sphingobiaceae; genus Sphingobium; species Sphingobium sp. EM0848. The sequence goes on along the minus strand of NZ_JABXWB010000001.1, from coordinate 680,213 downwards.
GACATTGTCCGACGACAAAGACTGATGGAGAGGTATGGTATGGATTTCTCACTTCCCGATGAACTGACTCAATATCTCGCGAAGATCGACGCCTTCATCGAAAGCGAGATCAAGCCTCTCGAAGAAGCCGACGACAATATCCGCTTCTTCGATCACCGTCGGGAATGGGCACGGACGAATTTCGAGGAGGGTGGCCTGCCCCGCCATGAGTGGGAGGAACTGCTGGAAGAGGCCAAGCGGCGCGCCGACAAGGCAGGCTTCCTGCGCTTCGCCCTGCCCGGCGAATATGGCGGCAGCAATGGGTCGAACCTCTGGATGACGGTCATCCGCGAGCATCTGGCCGCCCGCGGGCTGGGTTTGCACAACGACCTTCAGAACGAACATTCAATCGTTGGCAATTTCCCGTCTGTTATCATGCTGCGCGATTTCGGATCGGCTGAGCAAAAGGACGTCTTCATCCCCGGAATATTGGATCGCAAGCTGTTCCTGGCGTTCGGCCTGACCGAGCCCGATCATGGTTCTGACGCGACGCACATGGAAACGCGCGCCGTTCCGGAAATGCGCGAAGGCAAGGCCGGATGGCGCATCGACGGCGGCAAGATGTGGACCACGGGCATGCACACCGCGACGCATGTCATCATCTTCGCCAGGACCGCTGGCGACGATGGCGATGCGAAAGGTATAACCGCCTTTCTTGTCCCCACCGACACGCCGGGCATCACGGTCGAGGAATATCTCTGGACGTTCAACATGCCGACCGATCATCCCCGTGTCAGCTTTTCGAACCTGTGGGTCGACGACAGCTGCATCTTCGGTCCGCCTGATCGCGGCCTGGCGCTGGCCCAGGCATTCGTGCACGAAAACCGTATCAGGCAGGCCGCCTCCTCTCTGGGCGCCGCGGCCTATTGCGTCGAGGAATCTGTGCGCTATGCCCGCGCGCGCAAGCCGTTCGGCGAGGAACTGGCCCGCAACCAGGCGATCCAGTGGCCGCTGGTCGAACTGGCGACGCAGATCGAGATGCTGCGCCTGTTGATCCGCAAGACCGCCTGGGAAATGGACCAGATGCCGCATCCCGAAGTGGAAAAGCGCATCTCCGACAAGGTCAGCATGTGCAATTATTGGGCAAACCGCCTCTGCTGCGAGGCGGCGGACCGGGCCATGCAGGTGCATGGCGGCATCGGCTATTCACGCCACAAGCCCTTCGAGCATATCTATCGCCACCATCGCCGCTATCGCATCACGGAAGGGTCTGAGGAAATCCAGATGCGAAAGGTCGCCAGCTATCTGTTCGGCTATCTCGGCCCCCGCAAGGGCCAGATTCCGCCGCCGCGCTGAAGCCGGGCCAGCGCCCTCAGCCCAGAGGGCGCTCGACCCGGTCATGGCCCCAAGGCGTGACCCGTTCACCGTCGCCGGGTACCCGGAAGGTGTCGACCAGCATTTCCGTGACCTTGAGCGTTGCGAAGAAGCGGCCGAAACCGACGCAATAGGCGCAATACATGCCCAGTTCGACGATCTCGCCATCGCTGAAATAGCGCCGCAACTCGTCATATGCCCTGTCGTCGATCCCGAAATGATTGACGGCCAGCAGGTCGGCGAAACGCAGCGCCGCACGCTCCTGATCCGTCAGATCATCCGCCTCCTCCGGCCGTTCGAGCGAGCAGACCAGATCCTCCGTCACCACATCTTCGGGCTGATAGCGGACGGCCATGCAGGTCCGGCACTGATTGTGAAAGCCGATGCGCAGGCGGACCAGTTCCATGAGGCGCCCCGGCAATGTCCCGGTCGTCAGGATCTTTTCGGCCAGCCCCTTCATGGCGGCGAGCGCGTCGGGCCGATGGGACAGCACGGCATCGACATGGTCCAGAACGTTCGCGACCGGATGGTCTGGACTGTCCACGGTGCTTATGCGCGTCATGACCTTCTCCTTCGAATTTCATCTGATATGCTGCAACGGCGCGTTTATCCGCCCGCCTTTGATGCTTCGTCAAAGTCCGCATGCCGAAATCACCTGCATGATGAATGGAAGTCGAACTGAACGGCCAGTCGACAATCCTCGCGAAATGCGGTCGATTTGTTCCGCACCGCCATCGCTGGCTGCGGGCCCCGGCAAAGCCGGGCTCGCCCACCGGAAGCCCAGGAGAGCATCGATGTTCAAGACCATAGGACTGTTCAAACGCAAGTCGGGCATGTCGATGCAGGATTTCCGGGACTATTATGAAAATCGTCACAGCCAGATGGCCCGTTATGTGCCGCAGTTGCGCCGTTACAGCCGCACCTATCTGGAGGCCTATCGCGAACCGTTCACGGGCCAGCTGGTCGAACCGGAATTCGATGTCATTACCGAGATGTGGTATGACGACCGGGCCTCTTTCGAGGAGGCGATGCTCCTGCTGACGGAGCCTGCCCTGAAACAGGCGTTCGAGGAGGATGAGGAGAATTTCTTCGACCGCAGCCGCAATCGCTTCCTGCTAGCGGAAGAATGCGTGTCTCAATTGCCGGAATTGCGCACCGATCATCTCGCCTCCATCGGCGGCAGGTGCTGAACCATGTCCCGGCTGGCTGACAAGGTCGTCATCGTAACCGGCGGCACGCGTGGCATGGGCGAAGCGATTGCGCGTGCATGCGTGGCGGAAGGCGCGCGGGTCGTCATCGGCGGCAGGGACGGCGCGGCGGGCCGGTCAATCGCCGCGTCGCTGGACGACCGTGCCATCTACATGCCGATGGACGTGGCGGATGAACGCGATTGGGAGCGGGTTGTCAGCGGCACGCTGGAACGCTTCGGCGCCATCACATCGCTGGTCAACAATGCCGGCCGTCCGGAACTGTCCGCCATAGAGAATATCAGCGCGGATACGGCCGAAGCCGTGTTCCGCGTCAACCAGCTGGGTCCTTTGCTGGGAATGAAGCATGTCGTCGGGCCGATGCGAGCCGCGGGTGGCGGTTCGATCATCAACATCGGTTCCGTCAGTTTCGTCAAGGCTATCCCACAACAGGCCGTCTATGGGGCGACGAAAGGCGCGATTGTCGGCATGTCGCGTTCCGCTTCGGCAGAACTTGCCCCGGGCAATATCCGGGTCAATGTGATCCATCCAGGCTTTTTCGACACGAAATTGCTGCATGACGCATCGGGGGGACAAGGCCTGGCGATGGGCGCGCAAATGGTGCCCCTCGGCCGGACGGCCGCGACACGGGAAATCGTCGGCGCGGCGCTGTACCTGCTGTCCGACGAAAGCAGCTATGTCACCGGCGCGGAGCTCCGTGTCGATGGCGGCTTCGGCATAAGTTGAGGGACTCCGAGCCCGATGAACTCATCGGGCTTGGAGACGCGCGCTCCCCCCTTTTTGTTGTCGCATCATTTACGCGCTGCGGCCGGACATTGCGTTCAGCCGCGCTGATCGAAACGCCGACCGATCATGGCGCTCGTAATATTCGTCTTTTGTATGTCGATAGCGCCGCCCGCGATCCCCCAACCCCAGGCATCGCGCAACCGCCGTTCCATCGGAAACTCGCTGGAATAGCCATAAGCGCCCATCAACTGCACCGCATGGCCCGTCACCTCGCGCGAAATTTCATTGGCGAAACATTTGGCGAGCGACGATTCCAGCACCGACGGCAGGCCCTTTTCCGAATTGGCCGCCGCGCGATAGATCAGCAGGCGAGCCGCATCGACGCGCATCTGCATTTCCGCAAGGCGCAACTGCACGGCCTGGAAATCCACGATCGGCTTTCCGAACTGCCGGCGTTCCTGGACATAGGCCAGCACATCCTCCAGCGCGCCCGATGCCTGGCCAAGCGACATGGTCGCATTGCCGCAGCGTTCCAGATCGAAGGCTTCCATCAATTTGCGGAAGCCGCCGGCCGGAACAATGATGTTTTCGCGCGGCACGTGGGCATCGTCGAAATACAGGTCGCTGGAAGGAACGCCGCGAAATCCCATCAGCGTCTCATTCGGCCCGAATGTCAGGCCCGGCGCGTCCTTTTCCACATAGACCGCGCCGATCCCCTTGGCGCCGGGATCGTCGGACATGCGGCAATAAACCACATAGCCGTCGGCATGGCCGCCACCCGAGCACCAACGTTTCGTGCCGTTCAACACCACTTCGTCGCCACGAATCTCCGCCCGCGTCTTGAGGTCCGTCAACGCGCTGCCCGCATCGGGTTCCGACATGGAGACAGCAACGACGATCTCGCCTCTACACACTTTCGGAATCACACGGCGCTTGAGCGCTTCGCTGCCGAAATGCTCAATCGCGCGCACCGGGCCCACGCAGGATTCGAAGATCGGAAAGGCCACGGCGGAGGAAATCTTGGCGAACTCCTCTACAACGATGAGAGCTTCCAGATTGCCAAGGCCAAGGCCCCCATATTCAGGCGCGACATTGACGCCCAGAAAGCCCTGCTCAGCATAGCGCCGGATCAACTCCTGCGATGGCGGCGCATTTCGGTTCTCCAGATCGCGCGCGATATCGGGCAATTCGTTGCGCGCGAAATTGCGGGCGGCTTCCTGCAGGGATTGTTGATCGTCGTTCAGTGTGAAGTCCATCGTCTCACTCTATCGTCATGATGGTCGATTTGCCCCAAAAGGGCGATGTCAGTCCTGTAAGGGGTCAATGCCGAGCGCAGCGATCGCCCGGTCGTCATATCCTATCGAACGAAGCACTTGGACGCTGTCGGCACCAATCGGGCGGGAGCCGTGCGCAATATGGGATGGCGTGCGGGAAAAGCGCGGCGCTGGCGCGGCCTGCATGACCCCATCGACCTCCACGAACACATTTCGCGCCACATTCGCCGGATGGGCGAAGGATTCCTCAAAATCCAGAATGGGCGCCAGGCAGGCGTCCGAACCCTCCATGATCGCGGCCCATTCGTCGCGGCTCTTCATCGCAATGCGCTCCGCGATCAATTCCTTCTGGCGCGGCCAGCCGTCGCGGTCGCTTTGATCGAACTGAGCGGGATCGAGGCCAAGCCGCTCGATCAACTGGCGGTGAAACTGAGGCTCGATAGCGCCGATGGCGACATATTTGCCATCCGCGCAGGTGAAGCTGTCATAGAAATAGGCGCCGCCATCCAGCAGATTGGATTCAGGCTCATCGATCCAGGCGCCGCCTGCGCGCAGGCTGTGCATCAACCAGAGCTGCTGCGCGGCGCCATCCACCATCGCGCAGTCGACGACCTGTCCCGCACCCGAACGCTGCGCCTCCAACATCGCCGCCAATATGCCCATGGCCGCCAGCATGCCGCCACCGCCCATGTCGCCGACCAGATTGAGCGGTGCGAGCGGCCGTTCCCCCTTCCTGGCAAAAGCGCGCAACGCGCCGGACAGCGCAATATAGTTGATGTCATGGCCGGCGGACTGGGCAAGCGGGCCTTCCTGCCCCCATCCGGTCATCCTCGCGAAAACGAGGCGTGGATTGCGCGCGAGACAAGCTTCGGGACCGATGCCCAGCTTTTCGCACACGCCGGGACGATAGGGGTCGATCAGGGCGTCGGCCTCATCGACGATGCGCATCAAAGCTTCGCGATGCGCGGTATCCTTGATATCGAGCGCGACCGACTTCTTCCCCCGCAGGCTGACGTCGGTTTTCTGGCTGAGCGGTTGCGCACCGGGCCGTTCGATGCGGATCACCTCCGCCCCCATGTCGGCCAGCATCATCGTCGCCATCGGCGCAGGGCCGATGCCTGCCAGTTCCACGATCCTGAATCCGGTCAACGGCCCCATCTGCTGCATATCCTTCGCTGTCATGGCCATCAAAAATTGCGGATGTTGAACGGCTGATAGCGATCGGACAGCATCTCGCGCGCGATGATCATCTTCATGATCTCGGAACTGCCGGCATAGATGGTCGCGATCCGCGCATCGGTATATTGGCGGCTTATCGGATATTCATCCATATAGCCGGCGCCACCATGCAACTGCACGCCCAGATCAGCCGCATCGATAGCGAGTTCGCTGGTCGTCAGCTTAACTCTCGCCGCGTCCTCTGCGGTCAACTGGCCCGCGTTGAAGGACCGCACACACTGGTCCAGATAGCATTGAGCGACATCAAGGCGGGTACGCATCTCCGCCATTTTGAACTGCGTATTCTGCTTGTCCGCGAGCGGACGCCCGAAGACATGCCGATCCAGCACAAAATCGCGGGTCAGGTCCCACGACAGTTGCGCCGCCGCAAGATAGCCGGTCGATCCGATCAGCCGCTCTTCGGCAAGGCCCACCATAAGGTGCTTGAAGCCTTCACCGACCCGGCCGAGGACATTTTCCTTGGGCACACGCACGTCGTTGAAATAGAGTTCCGCCGTGTCCTGGGCCATCTTGCCCATCTTCGCCAGCTTGCGACCCCGCTCGAAACCGTCCATGCCGCGCTCGACAACGAACAGCGTCATGTGATGCTTCTGATCCGGCTCCCCCGTCTTGGCGGCGACGACCACGACATCGGCGTTGATCCCGTTGGAGATATAGGTTTTGGCGCCGTTCAGCACCCAATGATCGTCATGCTCCACCGCGCGCGTCTTGATCGCGGCCAGGTCGCTGCCGGCGGCAGGTTCCGACATGGCGATCGCAAGAATTTTCCTGCCCGACACGAAGTCGGGCAGGAACCGATCAAGCTGCGCCTCGGTCCCGAAGCGCGTGAAATAGGGCGCGACCAGCCGCGAATGCAGCGTACAATACCAATCGGCGGTCCGCGCATAGGCGTTTTCCTCGATGATGATCTGCTCGAACCGGAAGTCCCGATCACCGATGCCGCCATATTTCTCGTCCGGCCAGATCATGAGCAGGCCCTGCTCGCCCGCCTTCTGAAAGAGGGAGCGGTCGACGATGCCATCCTTCCTCCATTGCTCCATGTGAGGGACCACCTCTTCCGTCAGGAAACGGCGGTAGGTCTGGCGGAACATTCCCTGTTCTTCAGTGAAATCGCGCGGCAGCATCATTTTCGCTTTCTGGACTGTCCATGCATCAATGAACCGGCCGTCCGAAACATGGGACCGGATGCTTTTGCGATTAGGCCAGCCGATCCGCTTTGACCAGAAATTCGGGCAAACAATATATTTGTGATGTAATGGTCGATGAATGGCGCGGCATCCGTGAAGCGCCCAATTCGGTGACATCATATATTTGATGGATCGCGCACCATCTGCATTTCGAATTGTCCTGACCGACCTACAGGCCGATTAAGGCCGCGATAAATATCTCGGGAGGATGTTAGATGAAACATGTACTCATTCGCGCGCTCGGCACGATTTCGATGGCCTCGACCTTCGCGCTTTCGGGCCTGGCCCATGGGCAGACGGCAGCGGAACAGGATGGATCGGCAGCGCCCCTCGGCGTTGGCGACATCATCGTCACCGCGCAACGCCGCGCCGAAAACATCAATTCCATTCCCCAGGCCATTTCGGCGGTCGGCGGCGAGGAATTGCAGAACCGCCAGATCACGGCCCTGGACGAAGTCCGCGCGCTCGTGCCGGACCTGAAGGCGGCGTCTTCCTACGGGACCACGCTTGCGTCAGCATTCACCATTCGCGGCATCGGGCCGGCCAATCAGTACAACCTCAACGTCCAACAGCCGGTCGGCACCTATATGGACGAAATCTATCAGACCTATCTGCCCGCGCCGGGCGTCCAGATGTTCGACCTTGCCCGCGTCGAGGTACTCAAGGGGCCGCAGGGCACGCTTTACGGACGTAACACAACAGGCGGCGCGGTGAGCTTCATCTCCAACGACCCCAAGCTCGCGAAGGGCGAGATGAACGGCTATGTTCGGTTGGGTTATGGCAGCTTCAACCGTTTCCTGACGGAAGCGGCCAGCGACATCACCTTCATCGACGATGTGCTGGGCCTGCGCCTCGCCGTTTTCCGCGAAAGTCAGCATGGGTTCATCCGGAACGTGGGCACTTCCGGCCCACGCTATTATGGCGATTCGACCTCGACCCAAGGCCGCGCTACCCTGCTGTTCCGTCCCGACGACACAACGGATATCGAACTCAAATTCTACGCCAACGACTTCGATGGAACCATATCCTCCGGGTTCAGCGACGGCATCTTGCCAGGTCACACGAATTTCGGCGGCTATTCCCGGAGCGGCTTGAGCAATCGAGAAGCAGAACTCAGCTATAATCGCGATCCGGAGGCCAGTTCCTGGCAAAGCGGCCTGACCATCAACAAGACACTGGGCGACGTCAAGATGACATCCATCACGTCCTACCAGAAGAGCAAATCCATTCTGCGCAACGATTGCGACGGGTCACCGTCCGATCTGTGCATCGCGAACTTCGCCTCTCGCGGGGACCAGTTCAGTCAGGACGTTCGCGGCCAGTTGAAGAACGACCTGCTGACGCTTACCGCGGGCGCCTTCTACGCAAAGGACAGTTTCGATCTCACGTCCAATGTCGGCTTTGCGGGCACCACCTTCCTGGAAAACAGCTTCGAACAGGATCGCAGGACCTATGGCGCCTTTGCCGATGCCACCATCGCGGTCGCCGACAGCTTCGAACTGACGGGCGGCGTCCGCCAGACATGGGATCGCACCCGCATCTCGAAGATGCGCACGCTGCTGCTGGACGCCCTGTATGGCGACCCGATCGGCATGACCATCCCGAGCTTCGGCCCCTATGTGCCGAACAGCTACTATCCCGATGTCACTCGCAAGTCCGACGGGCTGAGCGGACGCGCCATCGCCACCTACAAGTTCAACGGCAGCATGATCTATGCAAGCTACAGCCATGGCTATCGCAATGGCGCATTCAATGGAGTCCAGTTCTTTTCCCCCGCCGAGCTGAGCTATGTTGGCCCGGAAAAGGTCGACAACTTCGAGCTCGGCACGAAGCTGAGGCTGGCGGGCGGCGACGTCCAGCTGAACATCACGGGATATTATACCAAGATCAAGAACCAGCAGGTCCTGACTCAATTCAACATTCCCGCCACGCCGACATCGCCGGGCATCAGCTATCCAGGCCTGACCGGACTCGACGGGCGCGTCTATGGGGTGGAGGCCCAGGCCAATGCACGGCTGTCCTCGCGGCTAAACGCGTCGTTCTCGCTCAGCGCACTCAATTCGCGATATGACAATGGACCCGATCAGATCGTCAACAGCTGGAATGTGGGCGGCAACCGCTTCCCGTCCGCGCCGAAATTCTCGGCCGTCGGCGGCGTGCAATATGCCCTGATCAACGAGGGCGACCGCAAGCTGACCATCGACACGAATATTTCCTACAGCAGCCAGATATTCTTCGATCCTGAAAATGGTGAAACGAGCTTAGGGAAGCTGCTGGTGGAAGGGCAGAAGGCCTATGCGCTGGTCGACGCCAACCTCACCTATTCGACCGGCCACATCACGTTGGGCGCCTATGTCCGGAATCTGGCCAACAAGCTTTATTACAGCCAGGGCCAGAATACCGAACAGTCCTTCGGCAACGACCTGAACTGGCGGGGGCGTCCCCGCTCCATCGGCGTCACGGCCAAGCTCGATTTCTGATGATCCCCCTCCCCCGCCTCGCCTGCGCGTTGTCGTCCACGGCTATTCCCGTGGCGGCGGCGACGGGCCACCGTAATACCCCTGCTCCGACATATCAGCGTCTGTGAGGCTTTCATGGCTGGCAATGCAACATCCCACGACATCGAACGCGCCGGCCCGCTGGCGGATATTCGCGTCCTCGATCTGACCCGGGTGATAGCCGGTCCGCTGGCGACCCAGATCATCGGCGATCTTGGCGCGGACATAGTGAAAATCGAAAGGCCCAATGGCGGCGACGATTCCCGCCATATCGGCCCGCCATGGATGCCCGGCGGGGCAGAGGCGAAACTGAAGGATTCGACTTACTATCATTCGGTCAATCGCAACAAGCGGTCCATGACCGTGGATTTTTCCAATCCCAGATGGTGCGAAATCCTGCGGGAAATGGCAAAGCGTTGCGACGTGTTTGTCGAAAATTTCCGGCCGGGAACCCTGCGCAAATATGGGTTGGACTATGAGAATCTGAAGCAGCTCAATCCCGGGTTGATTTATTGTTCCCTGTCAGGCTTCGGCCAGGATGGTCCCTATTCTTCCCGATCGGGCTATGACTATCTCGCGCAAGGCATGAGCGGACTAATGACCGTGACCGGGCATCCGGAGGACATGCCGGGCGGCGGCCCCATGCGTGTCGGCATCCCGCTGGTCGACATCCTCTCCGGCATGAACGCGGCGACCGCGATCATCGCTGCGATCCGGCACAGGGACCGGATGGGTGAAGGGCAGCATATCGACATATCCCTCTTCGAATCCGCCATCGCGAGCATGTTGAACCCCACATCGGCCTGGTTGAACAGCCAGCATTCGATCGGGCTGACATCCAACGATCATCCAAGCGCAGCGCCTTATGGGATATTCGAGGTGGACGATGGCCATCTTATCATCGCCACTTTCAGCGACCGCGAATTTGTCCGCCTTGCAAAAGCTCTGGGGCATGAGGAATGGATAGAGGACCCCCGTTTCGCACAGAACGAGGCGCGGGTAGCCAATCGCGAAACGCTCAAGCAGTTTGTGACACACGCCCTCCGAGGACGGACGCGCGCCGAATGGACCGATCTTCTCAATGCAGCGACCGTGTCATGCGGGCCGATAAACAAGATGGAAGATCTGGAACTGGACCCGCAGGTCATTGCCCGGGAAATCCTTGTTTCCATGGACCGCGACGCCGGAATACCGGTCAGGACGATCGCCAGCCCGCTGCGCTTTTCTTCATCTCCTGCATCCTATCGCCGGCCTCCGCCCGCACCGGGGGAGCACACCGCCGAAATATTGCATGAGTATTTTGACCTGACGGAAGAGGAAATAGCCTCGCTTTACGGCGCGTGCGATGCCGATAGTGCGGGGCGTGAGCACAATAGGTACAAGCAGGCGGAAACATGAACATCGAAGCCTTCCGGCGTTTCAGCATTCCATCAGCGCAGGAGCGGTTTACGGCGCGTGATGCCATGCTCTACGCCCTTGGACTTGGTTATGGCAGCGATCCGGAACGCTCGGAAGAGCTGGACTATGTCTATGAGGGCAGGCTGAAGGTCCATCCAGCCGTGGCGCTCGTGCTCGGGCGCTTCGAACAATGGACGAACACGCCCGAATTGGAAATCGACTGGCGTCGCATCCTGCATGCCGAACAGTCGCTGCGGGTTTTCCGCCCGATAAAGGCGGATATCGACATTCGGGCGGAATATAGCTTCACCGGGCTTCAGGATCGGGGGCCGGATCGCGGCGCCATGCTCCATATCACAAAGAATATATTTGCGCAGGGTGAACCGGACCCTGTCGCGACAGCCGTGATGTCCTGGCTTCTTGCTGGAGACGGCGGCTTTGGCGGCGATGAAACCGTGCCATCGCTGGCTGGCCCCGCCCTGCCCTCCACCGCGCCGGACGACCAGCTGGAACTGGCGGTGCCGAACCAGGCCGCCCTGCTCTATCGCCTTAACGGTGATTACAACCCGCTTCACGCCGACCCGGCGGCCGCACGGACAGTGGGTTTCGACCGGCCGATCCTGCACGGGCTTGCCACCTACGGCTATGCATGGCGGGCGCTGGCCCGCATGACGGCGGACGGAGACGCCAACCGGATTGAATTTTTCACCGCGCGCTTCAGCAAGCCCTTCTATCCTGGCGAGACGCTGAGGACGGAAATATGGCGGCAGGGGCGAGATGTCCGGTTCCGCTGCAAATCCGTCGAACGCGATATCATCGTGCTGGACCGTGGGACGGCACGTCTGGCTGCTGGACCTTCGCCAGATATGTGATGTCCGGTCCCGTCCTTCGCGTTGCGATGCAGAGTCAGTTATGAACCCCTAAAGGATATGACGAGAGGAAGATCATGCTGCGACCGCACCTAGTCTCTGGCATCTGCTCGCCCGGATGGGAGGCGATACGAGACGCCTTCATGCGAAATTTCACGGACAAGGGCGAAATCGGCGCCAGTCTGTGCATCCATCATCAGGGGCGCGCCGTTGTCGATCTTTGGGGCGGCAATGCGAGCGAAACCAAGCCCTGGGAAGAAAATACCGTTTCGCTGGTCTTTTCCGCAACCAAGGGCGCGACTGCCCTCGCCGCGCATATGCTTGTCGAGCGCGGCGAACTCGATCTGCACAAGCCGATCAGTCATTACTGGCCCGAATTCGCTCAGGCCGGCAAGCAGGACGCCACCGTCCTGATGGCGCTCAACCACAGCGTGGGCCTGCCCGGCCTGCGCGAACCCGTGTCCCAATGGGCGTTCGAGGATTGGGATTTCATGGTCGATGCGCTGGCGCGGGAAGAACCCTTCTGGGAACCCGGCACGCGCAATGGATATCATCTGCTGACCTTCGGATGGACCGTGGGCGAACTGGTGCGCCGGGTTTCCGGCAAATCGCTGGGCGCCTTCTTCCGCGAGGAGCTTGCCGAACCCTATGCGCTGGATTTCGCCATCGGGCAGAAGGAAGGGGACGAGGATCGCGTGGCGCATATCCAACCGTTTGAACATCGCGACATGTCGAACGTCGTCGAATTCGAGCGGATGTGCCTTGAACAGCCTGAAAGCCTGCCGGCGCGCGCCATGATCAATTCGGGAGGCTACAGCCCTGTGCTGCGCGACGAGGAGACGGGGCGTTGCATCCCCGATACGCCCCGCGCCCGCAGGGCCGAACTGGGGGGAGCCGGCGGCGTGACCAATGCGCGCGGCCTTGCACGCCTCTACGCGCTGGTGGCACAGCCGGATGCCGGACCCTATTCCGCCGATCTCGTGTCGCGGATGGGACAGGTGTCGATGGCCACCCAGCGCGACGCCATCCTGCAAATCCCTACACGCTTTGCCCTGGGCTTCATGAAGTCGCTGGACAATCATCATCTGCCGCTCGGCCATATCCTGTCCGCTGTTCTGGGCGATCGCGCCTTCGGGCATGTCGGCGCGGGCGGCAGCATCGGTTTCGCCGATCCTGGCGCCGGCATGTCCTTTGGTTACACGATGAACAAAATGGGGCCGGGGATATGGCTGAATGAACGCGGCCAGTCGCTGGTCGACGCCGCCTATAAATGCCTGGGCTATCGGTCACGCGCTTCCGGCGTGTGGATAAGGTAAATCGGGACCAACGGAGAGATATCATGACAAACGACATGTCGCTGGAAAACCGGACCATCGTGGTCACTGGCGGCGCACAGGGAATCGGCCAGGCCGTTGCCAGGAAAGCCCTGTCCCTTGGCGCGAACGTCGCCGTCATCGACATGCGGCGCGAACCCATTGACGAGCTTGCGCAACAGCATCCCGACAGGCTCCTGGTCCAGACCGGCAGCGTTTCCGACGAAGCCTTCGTCCAGCAGGCCATGCAGGCGACCGTCGACCGGTTCGGGGCGATCGACGGGCTGGTCAACAATGCCGGCATCACGCGCCCGGCCATGTTGATGAAGATGGACCGCCAGCAATGGGACGACGTCATAGACGTCAACCTGACCGGCTGTTTCGTCTGCCTTCAGGCCGCCGCCACGCACATGGTCCAGCGTTTCAAGGAAAACGGCATCGGGGGCGCCATCGTGAACATCAGCTCCGACGCGGGCAGGAAGGGGACGTTGGGCCAGGTCAATTACGGCGCCGCCAAGTCCGGCGTCCTTGGCCTGACGATGAGCGCCGCGCGCGAACTCGCCCGCTATCAAGTGCGGGTGAACAGCATATTGTTCGGAGTCGTCGCCACCGAGATGACGACGACTCTGCGCACGGAGGAACGCTTCCGGGAGCGTTATCTTGAGGAAATCCCGCTGGGCCATTTCCTGGAACCGGATGTGGCGGCGCGCTCCATCGCTTTCCTGCTGTCGGACGCCTCGGCCTATATAACGGGACAGCATCTGTCCGTGAATGGCGGATGGGTGATCGGCGTATGAGCGAGCCGCAACAACAGGCGCCGATCGCCTATTATTTTCAGCAACTGGCCGCCGGCCACTTCATGATCCAGAGGTCCAGATCATCGGGGCAATATGTCTTTTATCCGCGCCTGTTCGCGCCGGGCAGCGGCGACATGGATCTGGAATGGGTGGAAGCGTCCGGCAAGGGGACGATCTATTCCAGCACGACCATTCCAAAACGCCCGCCGGAGGCCGACGAGACCCTGTCCATCATCGAACTGGAAGAGGGACCGCGCCTGCTGAGCCGGGTCATGGATGCGCCTGCGCATGAAAGCTGCATAGGCGACCCGGTAACCGCATTTATCGGAGAGGAGGATGGAAAGCCGATCCTGCTGTTCCGCCGGGAGAAACAGGCATGAGCGACGCTTTCCCAAGAGGCCGAACCGCCATTGTCGGCGCCGCGACCTATGGCATCGGCGAAATGCCGGGCTATGAAGCCATCGATCTCGCCGCGATGGCCAGCCGGCTCGCCATCGAGGATGCGGGCCTCAAGCTCAGCGATGTCGATGCGGTGTTCACCGGACTGCCGCAGGATTTCAATTCCGGCCTGACGATCGCGGAATATCTGGGCATCCAGACCAAGATGACCGAAAACAACCGGACCGGCGGCTCCGCCTTCCTGACGCATGTCGCACATGCGGCCCTGGCGCTCGACGCCGGCGCCTGCGACGTCGCCCTGATCGCTTATGGAAGCAACCAGCGGACCATGTCCAGCGGCCTCGTCAGTGCATTCGGTCCGTCGCCTGTCGAAGCGCCCTACAAACCGCGACTGCCTGTCATGGCCTATGGGCTCGCGGCGGCGCGCCACATGCATGTCTATGGCACGACGCCCGAGCAATTGGCGTCGGTGGCGGTCTCTGCGCGCCAATGGGCCAATCTCAACCCGGATGCCTTTCGCCAGGGCCCGCTCTCGATCGAAGACTGTCTTGCCAGTCGATATGTCGCCACCCCGTTACGGGTCTCGGACTGTTGCTTGGTCACCGACGGCGCCGCCGCGATCGTCATGACGCGGGCCGGTCGCGCTGCCCATCTCCGCAAGGCTCCCGTCCATGTGCTGGGAACGGCGGCGGCGGTGACGCATCGCGAAATAGCGCAGATGCCCGACCTTACCGTTACCGGGGCCGCGCAGTCGGGCCCCCGCGCCCTTGCACAGGCCCGGCTGACGCCAGCCGATGTCGATGTGGTGCAACTCTACGACGCCTTCACGATCAACACGATCTTGTTCCTGGAGGATCTGGGCTTCTGCCCCAAGGGCGAAGGCGGCCGATTTGTAGCGAGCGGCGCCATCGCACCGGGAGGGTCGTTACCCGTCAACACCAATGGCGGAGGACTTTCCTGCGTTCATCCGGGAATGTACGGCCTGTTTACGCTGGTCGAGGCCACGATGCAGCTGCGCCGCGAAGCCGGCGAACGCCAGCAGGACAGAAGCGAGATCGCCCTGTGCCATGGCAATGGCGGCGTGCTGTCCAGCCAGGTCACGACGATCCTGGGCACAGCGAACGCCCTTTGACGCATTCCGGGGCGGGCTGAAACGGCCGGTCCCGGAAGATCGAAAACATATAACAATCGGAGTGGGTCGGAACCCGCCGATAGAAGCTGAAAAGGAGAGGCGGACATGATCTTGCGGGTCTATCGCATGACCGTTGCTGATGGACGGGAGGCAGAGGTACGTGACGTGCTGAAGCGGTTGGTGGACGTCGTGCGCGACCTGCCGGGATGCGCCGGCGCAGAGGCCATGGGCGATATCGACGATCCCCGGTCCGTGTTGTTCATCGAACGGTGGGCCGATCGAGCCGCCCATGAAGCCGCATCCGCGCAAATGCCCCGCGATGCGCTCAAGGCCCTTGTCGCCTGCCTCGACACGCCGCCGGCCGCAGGCTGGTTTCAGGCCATCAACGGATGAACGCAATGACGGCAAGGCATCACATCCTTGCTGGCTGTGTCACGACCAACACTTTCCGTTGACTTGGCCTTTGGCAGTCGATCCTTTCAGGGCGAAGGAATATAAAGATGGAAACTTTCGATTACATCATTGTCGGCGCCGGTTCGGCGGGTTGTGTGCTTGCGGATCGTCTGTCGGCAGACGGCCGGTCGACCGTGCTTCTGCTCGAAGCAGGCGGCGACGACAGGCCTTTTCGGGACCTCGCAACCTTCCGCAACAAACTGATGCTCCACATTCCGGTAGGCTTTGCGCGGGCGATGCTCGATCCGGTCGTGAACTGGATGTACATGACCGAACCCGATCCAGAGACGAAAGGCCGGTCGCATTTCTGGCCCAGGGGCAAGGTTCTGGGGGGGTCCTCCTCCATCAACGGATTGCTCTATGTGCGTGGGCAGGCCGAGGATTACGATGTCTGGCGCCAATTGGGATGCGAAGGATGGGGATGGTCCGACGTGCTGCCCTATTTCCGCCGGTCGCAGGACCAGGAGCGGGGCGAGTCCGATCTGCATGGCGTGGGCGGGCCGCTGACCGTCAGCGACATCCGCGCCGACAATCCCACCTCTGACGCGGTGATGGAGGCGTGCGTGCAGGCCGGCATGCCCATTTCCACGGACATCAACGGCTGGGACCAGCATGGCGTCAGCCCCTATCAGGCGACCACGCGCAAGGGGCGCCGCTGCTCTACCGCCGTTGCCTATCTGCACCCGGCAATGCGCCGCTCCAATCTGAAGGTCGTGACGTCGGCCCTGGCCAGCCGCATAGTTTTCAAGGGCAAGCGCGCCACAGGCATCGATTATCGCAAGGGGAACGTAACGCACCGCGTCCACGCCGGGCGGGAGGTCATTCTGTGCGGCGGCGCGATCAATTCCCCGCAACTGCTCGAACTGTCGGGCGTAGGAAACGCGGCACGGTTGCGCGAGCTCGATATTTCGGTTGTCGCCGACCTTCCCGGGGTGGGTGAAAATCTTCAGGACCATTTCGTGGTTGCATCCCGCTATCGATTGAAAAACAGTACTTATTCATTCAACAGATCCGCGCATGGCGCCCGGTTTTTCTGGGAAGTGGGCAAGTATCTGGTTTCCCGGCGGGGCCTGCTGTCCCACGTCCCATCCCATGTCGCCGCCTTCTGCAAGTCCAGCCCCGACCTCGACAGCCCGGACCTGCAATTTCATATCCATCCCGCCTCAACCGATTATGAAGCGATGGCGAAAACAGGCCGCATGACACTGGACAAGGTGCCCGGCCTGACATTCGGCGTTTGCCAGCTTCGCCCCGAAAGCCGGGGCTCGATCCACCTCAAATCGTCGGACCCGGCACAGCACCCGTCCATCCAACCCCACTATCTGACGAGCGAGACGGATCGCGCCGTGACTGTCGCTGGCCTGAAATGGACCCGGAAGATCGTGGAGCAGCCCGCGCTTGCCCCTCATATCGATCATGAAATCGTGCCCGGCCCCGCGGTAGCCAGCGATGAACAACTGCTGGATTATGCGCGAACGGCCGGAACGACCATCTTTCATCCCGTGGGAACCTGCAAGATGGGAAGGGACGATCTGGCCGTGGTCGATCCGCAATTGCGCGTTCGGGGTATCGATGGCCTTCGTGTCGTCGACGCGTCCGTCATGCCGCGACTCGTGTCGGGCAATACCAATGCGCCGGTCGTCATGATCGCGGAAAAGGCCGCCGACATCATTCTTGGCCGGACCGGCGTCGGCATACAGGCCGCATGATCGATCAGGGCGGCGTATGGCAGGACAAGGAAATATGAAGATGGATTCCGACACAGCTGAAGCGGCGACGAATTTTCTACCAAGGCCCGCCGATCTGCCGGATCATGCCGCCTATAGCGGCGCCGCCGAACCACCGCTTTCCCCTGATCTGCATCACGACCTCGCCGCCATGCGGACATTGCCCGACATTGCCCGGCATCATGCGAAACAGCGGCGTGACAAGGAAGCGCTGCTGTTCGAGGGGCGAACGCAAAGCTACGGGGAATTCGACCTTTCCACCAACCGCGTCGCGAACGCCCTGCTGGCCCATGGCCTCGGCAAGGGGGACCGCATCGCCTATGTCGGCAAGAACAGCGACCTCTATTTCGAATTGATGTTCGGGGCGGCCAAGGCCGGCGTCGTTCTGGTTTCCATCAACTGGCGCCTGGCCAGCGAGGAAATCCGCTTCATCATCGAGGATTCGGGATCGCTGCTGGTGTTTTCGGGGCCGGAAACGCTCTCCACAGTGCTGGAGGCGACGGGGGATCGCCAGCTCATAGCCATGGAACGGGCCGATGGCGGGCATCCCGCCTTCCCGGCATGGCGCGATGCCGCAGACGATTCCGATCCCGACATGGTCATCGGGCCGGATGACGTCTTCCTTCAACTCTACACATCCGGAACGACCGGCTTTCCCAAGGGCGTGCTCATCACCCATGAAAATGTCCTAGGCATCCGGCGCGCGCAGATCCTGTCCGGACGGCCATGGTTCGACTGGACTGCGGATGACGTCTGCCTGGTGGCGACGCCAGTGGGGCATATCGGCGGTTCGGGCTGGGGCATCATCGGCCTTTATGCGGGCGCGAAAAATGTGATCGCGCGCGAATTTTCGCCCGACGCCATATTGAGCCAGATGGAACAGCATGTCGTTTCCAAGATTTTCCTTGTCCCATCGGCCATGCAGATCATCATTCGCGATCCACGGATAAAGAAGGTCAATTTTTCCCGCCTGCGTTACATTCTCTATTCCTCCTCGCCCATTCCGCTCGACCTGCTGCGCGAAAGCATGGACGCTTTTGGATGCGGCTTCATCCAGTCCTACGGCCTGACTGAAACCGCCGGCGGCGTGACCCATCTGCCGCCCTATGACCATGATCCGTCCGGCAATCGCAAGATGCGGTCGGCTGGCATTCCCATGCCCGGCGCGGAAATTGCCATCATAGGCGAAGACGGCCAATTCCTTCCGTTTGACGAGGTTGGTGAAATCGTCTGTCGCGGCAGCTTCGCGACGCAGGGCTATTGGAACCGTCCGGACGCCACTGCCGACCTGTTCGTCGGCAATGGCTGGCTGCGGACTGGCGACGCCGGCTATCTCGACACTGACGGCTATCTGTACCTGCATGACCGGATCAAGGACATGATCGTATCCGGAGGAGAAAATATCTACCCGGCCGAGGTTGAAAACGCCATCTACGGCCATCCCGACGTGGCCGAAGTGGCCGTGATCGGCATCCCGGACGATAAATGGGGAGAGACAGTCAAAGCCGTTGTCGTTGCGCGTCCCGGCAGCAGTCCGACAGCCGAAGGCATCATTGCCTATGCGCGTGAGAAAATCGCGAAATTCAAATGCCCCCGATCGGTCGATTTCGTCGATGAAATCCCCAAAAACCCATCCGGCAAGATCCTGCGCCGGAAAATAAGGGAGCCCTATTGGGAAGGTGCGGCAAGACGTATAAACTGAACTGACCCACAATATTTCCAAGCCTGTCGAAATTTGGGGCGGAGAATGATGTTTCATTCTCCGCCCCATTCGCTGTCGCCTTTGTCATCATGCCAACCATCAGACTGCGCCTTGGGAATGTGCTTTTCGACGCATCGTCGGGCCTGCCCGCCCATGCATCAAATATGTGATGGATGAAAAGCGCTTGCTCCATGCGCCACAGCCAAAAATCCCCGGATTTCCGTCATTCGGTTGCTTTTTCACAACAGATTCCGAATCCTCTATGCGTATTTTACAACGATATCTTCTGTTCCTTCGCTGATTTTGGGCGTATGATCATGATCAGAACGTTAGCGGATGCCACAGAAGCGCGCCGCAGTTCGCGAGAGGATGACCAAGTGAAGCTGGATAGTCTCGATCAGGCGATCGTTCAGACATTGGTGGCTGAGCCGCGCATTCCCAACGCGGCCATTGCTCGACGCGTCGGACTGTCAGAGTCTGCGGTGGCAGCGCGAATCAACAGGCTAACGGCCGAAAACACCCTGCGACTGACTGTCGAGCGTGATGCCCGGGCTGAAGGGTTTCAGATTCAGGCGTTTGCGCGCGTGGAAACGGACATCGAAGAAGTAGATGCTGCTGCCGAGGCAATATGCCGGTTACCAGAGATTGATATCGTGTTCGGTTCCGTGACGCCCGGTGTCCTGACCCTGATCTTTTTTGCGCGCGACGTAGATGATTTCTACGCAATCGTGCGCCGGGTGGAGGAGTCCAGTCCGCATATCTGTTTCGTTTCTGCCCAGATCGCGGGCGACATCTATAAATATTCGACGACCTACGGGCTATTGTCATGATCGACGATCGGTTGAACCAACGCATCGTCGCCTGTCTGCGTCGCAACGGGCGTGCATCCAATAGCGAGATTGCGCGGGAAGTCGGCCTGTCCGAGGCTGCCGTCCGGCAACGGGTGAAAAGGTTGCTCGATGCGCGGGTGATCCGTTTTCGCGCCGTGGTGAACGCCGCGATGCTGGGCATCGAGGTGACATATCTCATCCGGGCCGCGATACGGCCGACAAGACTTGAGGCACTGGCCAGGCGGCTGCGCATCCTACCCCCTGTCGCTTATATTTCAAAGACGACGGGTGAATATAATGCGCTCATCGCCATGGCGGCGCCTGACGAGGACTTCGCTGAATTGTTCATCGAATCCTGGTTCGCGAATAATCCCGATATCTTGCGATACGAATTTGATCGTGTTCGCAAAGTCTACAAATACGACCCGGATCGTTCCTTGATCACCGGGGTAGTTGACGATTTCCAATCCCTGGATCTTCCCGGCGATTTCTTCGTGAAATGGCGTGAGGACACAGTGATGGAAAAAATTGAAAACATTAATGATATGGAGAAGGCAAATGCGGTTCGGATTGATTTATGAGCAGCAACTTCCTCGCCCCTGGAGCGAGGATGACGAACGAAAGCTGTTCGAAAACTCGCTGGCTCAGGTTGAACTGGCAGACCGTCTCGGCTTCGACTACGCTTGGGCGAACGAACATCATTTCCTGGAGGAATATGCGCATTCTTCGGCGCCCGAAGTCTTCCTGGCCGCCGCTGCGCGCAACACCAAACGCATTCGACTGGGCCATGCGGTCGTTCTGACCCTGCCGGCCTACAACCATCCCGCCCGCGTCGCAGAGCGCAGCGCGACGCTCGATCTGATCTCCAACGGCCGCCTGGAACTGGGAACCGGGGAATCGGCATCCGCGATCGAGCTGGAAGGGTTCAACATCAAGCCGGACGACAAGCGCGAAGCCTGGCGCGAGGGCACGGCGGAAATGGCCAACATGATGGCCATGACCCCCTATCCGGGATATCAGGGTGAATTCTTCTCGATGCCGGCACGCAATGTCGTGCCGAAGCCCGTTCAGAAGCCGCATCCGCCGCTTTGGCTCGCCTGTTCGAACAAGGATTCCATCGTGCGTGCGGCCAAAATGGGCATGGGCGCCCTGACCTTCGCTTTCGTCAGTTACGAGGAAGCCAAGAAGTGGGTCGACCTCTATTATGAGACGATCAGGACGGAGTGCGTGCCGATCGGCCATACCGTCAACGCGAACATCGCGCTGGTTTCCGCCTTCTCGATCCACAAGGATCGCGAGGAAGCGGTGCGGCGCGGGCTCGACCATTTCCGCTTCTTCGGCTTTTCGAGCGGTCATTATTATATCTTCGGCGAACATAAGCCGGGCCGGTCGGACATTGCCGGCCGCTTCAACGAAGAACTGGAAAAACTGCCGAAGGATGCCGACACCTATGGCATCGGCACGCCCGAAGACCTGCGGGATCATGTCCGCAAGCTTCAGGAAATCGGCGTCGATCAGGTGATCTTCCTGCAACAGAGCGGTCGCCTTTCCAACGAGCATATCACGGAAAGCATGGAACTTTTCGCGCAGGACGTCATGCCGGAATTCGCGGCGGAGGCAGATGCGCGTGACGCGAAGAAACAGGCCGAACTCGCACCCTATATCGAGGCTGCGCTTGCCCGCAAGCAGGCCCGAGCGCCGATGGCGGACCATGAAATCCCGGTCACGAAGGCGTTCGGCAAGCGCTTCTATGAGGTGCAGGGCGAGCAGAAAAACGAAGAAGAGCAGATGGCGCTTTCTTCCCAGAGCCTGTTCGAAAAGGGCGGCGCCGCAGACAAATATGCGGAAGCCAACCCGCTCCATGCCCAAGATCGGCCGAAGGACAGAGCCGTAGGCTAAGGCCGCGAAGGATGGAGCGCCATCGTCCCGGCGCTCCATCCGGTTGGTCCACTCCCCACCAATCCGACACATATGCGATGCCTGCGCGACCAAGGTTGCGCATGGCGGATGTTAGTGATTGATGGCCCGGCACAGACTCAAAAACGCATAAGGAAGACTGCGATGTCAGCGCGACTGATGATCTATGGCGCGACCGGATATACGGGCAATCTGTTGAGTGAGCGATGCGCGGAACTGGGCATTCCCTTCGTGGTCGCCGGAAGAAACCGGAGCAAAGTCGACGCCGCCGCCGAACGCTTCGGGGTGAAGGGCGTCAACTTTTCCCTCGATAGTTGGGAGGCCGTGCATCAGGCTCTGGTCGATGTCGACGTTGTGATCCACGCCGCCGGTCCCTTCAGCAAGACCGCTTTGCAGATGCTGGACGGCTGCATTTCGACCAAAA
This sequence comes from Sphingobium sp. EM0848, assembly GCF_013375555.1. Taxonomy (NCBI): domain Bacteria; kingdom Pseudomonadati; phylum Pseudomonadota; class Alphaproteobacteria; order Sphingomonadales; family Sphingobiaceae; genus Sphingobium; species Sphingobium sp. EM0848. Next base: position 657,767 of record NZ_JABXWB010000001.1, on the reverse strand, counting down.
CCCACTATCTCGACATCACCGGCGAATTCGGCGTTTATGCCCTGGCCGAATCGATGTCCGCCCGGGCGGAAGCCGCCGGCGTGATGCTGATGCCCGGCGTCGGGTGGGATGTCATTCCCAGCGATTGCCTGGGCCTGCACACGTCGCGCCGCGTCGAACAGCCAGTCCACATGCGCATAGCCCTGAAGCATTTCGGCGGCGTTTCGCGCGGTTCGGCGATCAGCGCTGGCGAGATCGCCCAACTGGGACCGCTCGCGCGGCGCCACGGCGAGATCGTGAAACTGCATGAAGCGCCCGCTCCGATCGCCGTGGATTTCGGCGATGGCCCGGAAACATGCATACCCATGCCGATGGGCGATCTCATCACCGGATACAAGTCCACAGGCATCGCGAACATTACCGAATATTTCCAGTTTGAACTGGGCGCGATCCAAGATCATATCGACCCGGCTGACCTACCCGAAGGTCCTTCCCTGGAAGAAAGGGATGCCGGACGCTCCAAGGTGCAGATCGAAGTCACGGGCGCCGATGGCCAGGTGGCGCGTTCGCTGATCGATACGCTATCGGGATATACCTATACGCAGCAATCGGGCGTAGAGGTGGCGCGACGGGTCTTGGCCGGGGATTTCCGTCCCGGCTGGCAGTCTCCCTCTTCGGCCTATGGCGTCGGCCTTGCCACCAGCATCGGCGACGCGCGCATCATCGACCTGAACTGACGCCTCATCCACCGCAATGATCCAAGAAAGCATCTCTCATGACTGAAGCCTATATCGTCAGCGTCGGCCGTACTGCGGGAGGCCGCCGGGGCGGCGCCCTGTCCGGATATCATCCGGCCGATCTGTCCGCGACCGTGCTCGACGCGCTGGTGGATCGTTCCGGCATCGATCCGGCCGCCGTCGAGGATGTGATCATGGGATGCGTGGGTCAGGTCGGCGAACAATCGACCAATGTGGCCCGAAACGCCGTACTCGCATCCCGCCTGCCGGAATCAGTGCCGGGCGTCAGCATCGACCGCCAGTGCGGATCGTCACAGCAGGCGCTGCATTTCGCCGCAGCTACCGTCATGTCTGGCCAGATGGACGTCGTCATCGCGGCAGGCGTGGAATCGATGACCCGCGTGCCCATGAGCCTGTCGGTGAAGCTTCCCGCCGAAAACGGGTTCGGCAAACCCAAGAGCCCCCGGATGGAGGAACGCTATCCCGGCATCGTCTTCTCCCAGTTTAAGGGCGCGGAAATGATCGCGCGAAAGCATGGCTTCACTCGCGACGACCTCGACCGGTTCGGCTATGAAAGTCACTTGAAGGCCATTGCGGCCACCAATGAGCGCCGGTTCGACAGCGAAATCGTGCCCGTGACGATTCAGGTCGATGGCGCCACCAAAGAACATATTGTCGATGAAGGGATCCGATTCGACGCCAATCTCGACAGCATTGGGTCGGTCAAGCTGATCGAGGAAGGCGGCATGGTATCGCCCGCGACATCCAGCCAGATTTGCGACGGTGCTTCGGGCGTCATGATCGCCAGCGCGCGGGCGGTCCGCGATCATGGCCTGACACCGCTGGCGCGCGTCCATCATATGACCCTGGTCGGCGAAGACCCCGTCATCATGCTCGAAGCGCCCATCGGCGCGACGCGCAAGGCGCTGGATCGGACCGGCCTGAAAATCGACGACATCGACCTATTCGAGGTCAATGAAGCCTTTGCGCCGATCCCTCTGGCCTGGCTGAAGGCGACCGGCGCCGATCCGGGCCGCCTGAACGTCAATGGCGGCGCCATCGCGCTCGGCCATCCGCTGGGCGCATCCGGGACCAAGTTGATGAGCACGCTCGTTTGCGCCCTACGCGCCCGTGGTAAACGATATGGCCTGCAAACGATGTGCGAAGGCGGCGGCCTGGCCAATCTGACGATTGTCGAAGCGCTTTGATCAAGATCAGGAACAGGAGTTATCCATGGAATTGAAGGGTTGTTCAGCGGTCATCACCGGGGGCGCTTCGGGGCTGGGAGCCGCAACTGGAGCCGCCTTGAGCGCCCAAGGCGTCAAGGTCGCGATTTTTGACCTGAACGAGGAACTGGGCGAACAGCTTGCGGCGCGGATCGGTGGCATGTTCTGCCGCGTCGACGTCACCGACGATGAAAGCGTCGATGCCGGCTTCGCCAAGGCCCGGGCCGCGCACGGCCAGGAACGCATCCTGATCGCGTGCGCCGGGCGCGGCAATGCCGGAAAGACGGCGAGCCGGGATCGTGAAACGGGCGAGATCAAGATTTTCAGGTCGGAAGATTTCAATCAGATCCTCCAGATCAACCTGGTCGGATCCTTCCGCTGCATCGCCCGCGCAGCAGCCGGGATGATGACGCTGCCGCCGCTCGACGGCGGCGAACGCGGCGTCATCATCAACACGGCCTCCGTCGCCGCTGAGGATGGCCAGATGGGTCAGGTCGCCTATTCCGCCTCCAAGGCCGGAATCGTCGGCATGACGCTGCCCATCGCGCGCGACCTGATGTCGGAGGGCATTCGCGTCAACACCATCCTGCCCGGCATCTTCGACACGCCCCTGCTCGCCAGGGCGCCCGAAAAGGTGCGGGCCGCGCTGGGCGAAAGCGTCCCCTTCCCCAAGCGTCTCGGCGCACCGGAGGAATATGCGAGCCTGGCGGTGGAAATGTGCCGGAACAGCTATTTCAACGGTGAGGATGTCCGGTTGGATGGCGCCATCCGCATGGCCCCCCGCTGACCTGCTTTAAGACGATTTCCGCAGGCGGAATTGATCGCCGGTCAGGAAATCGCGTCAAGCAAATGAGTCGGAGCGGCGATCCCATGGCATGGGATCGCCGCTCCGGTGCCGCCGACCCTGAAGAGCGCCTTCATGACTGATACAGACCAGGACAGCGAAATTGCGGCCATGATCGGCGGAGCGATAGCCGGCTTCATTGAAGCCCGGCACTCGCCCGCACGGGTCAGGATGCTGCTGAAGGACCCGACCGGCTATGACCGGGCGGTCTGGACGCACATGGCCGAGGAGGGATGGCTGACCGCGCGCTTACCCGAAGGCAGCGGCGGCGTTGGCCTGTCCCTGACGACGACCGCCTCGATGGTGCGCGCTTTTGGCGGCGCGCTTTTGCCCGAGCCCCTGATCGCCTGCGCCTTCATGCCCTCCGCGATCCTGGCCTCTTGCGGGAGTGATGCGCTCTTGTCGGACCTGATGTCGGGGCAGCACCTCGCCACGCTGGCCTGGCAGGAAAGCATCGCCCAGACCGCTCCTGCGCCTCCCACCACCCGGCTGGAGTCCGCACAAGACGGTTATCGCCTGAACGGGCGGAAACTCAATGTCCCTCATGGCGCGACTTGCGACATATTGCTGGTGTCGGCCCTGCACGGCGACGGTGCGACAGCCATCGTCACCGTGCAGGCCGGTGCGGCGGGCATCACCGTCACGCCGCACGACCATCGCGAAGGCGGACGGTTCGCGTCGCTGGACTTCGTCGATGTCGAGATCCCGGGCGATGCGCTGCTGCTCGTCGGCGAAGCGGCGGACAGGGCGCTCGATCAGGCGATAACGGAAGGCACGGTGCTGCTGTCGGCCTATCTTGCCGGCATGAGCGAGAAGATATTGGAGATCGCAACCGACTATGCCCGAACCCGGGAGCAATTCGGCCGGGTCATTGGCAGTTTTCAGGCCCTGCAACACAAGCTGGTCGACCTTGCCATGCGGGTCAGGCTGACCACCGCCACCATCGATCATGCGACGCGCGCGCTTGATCGCGACCTGCCTTCGGCGGACGCGGCGGTCGCTGCGGCGAAGGCGAGCAGTGCAGGCACCGCATTTCTGGTCAGCCGGAAGGCCATTCAGATACTCGGCGCGATCGGTTACACGCAGGAAGCGGATGCAGGCCTTTACCTGACCGCCGCGATCGGGCTGACGCCTTGGCTTGGCGGCGAACGCCACCAGCGACGCCGCTTTGCGACCCTCGCACTCACAAAGGATGACTGAAAATGGCACGGGATTGGGCCGCGCTGCCTGACGATCTTTTCCGCGAGGAAATACGCGCCTGGCTTCAGCGGGGTTGTCCGCCGGCGATCCGCCGCCCTTTCGACCGAATCGTGGCGGAAGAGGCACGGGCCTGGCACCGGCTGCGGAATGCGCAGGGGCTCGCGGCGCCCGGCTGGCCCAAGGAATTTGGCGGTGCGGGGCTTTCGGTCGATCAACAGATTGCCCTTGCCGAGGAATATGAACGTCACCGGATTGCCCGATATTATGACATGGGCGTCACCATGCTGGGGCCCACGCTGATCCGCTATGGCACGAAGGAACAGCAGGATTTCTATCTGCCGCGCATTCTTTCCGCGGAACATGTCTGGTGCCAGGGCTATTCCGAACCCAATGCCGGTTCCGATCTGGCGAGCCTGCGGACCAGGGCGGTCCGGGACGGCGACGATTATATCGTCAACGGGCAAAAGATATGGACGTCCATCGCGCACCACGCGACCCATTGTTTCGCGCTCGTGCGCACCAGCGACGCGGGACGGAAGCAGGAAGGCATCACATTCCTGCTGATCGATCTGGCGACCCCCGGCATCCGCATCCGTCCTATCGAGACGCTGGTCGGTTATGCCGAATTTTGTGAACTATTCTTCGACGATGTACGCGTTCCGGTCGCCAATCGCGTCGGCGAGGAAGGCAAGGGCTGGACGATCGCCAAGTCGCTGCTAGGCTTCGAGCGGCTTTCGGTCGCAAGCCCTGCCCTGGCACGCCTCGCCTTCGCCTCGCTTCGCCGCCTCGCAACGACGCTCGGGCTTCAAGACGATCCGCATTATCATGATGTCGAAGCCGACGCCGCGCTGCGAATTCATGAACTGACTTGTCTGTTTCGCATTGCAACCGCGAATATGATTTCCGGCGCCCCGGTCGATGCCGATCTTTCGATCCTGAAGGTCACGGCGGCCGAGTTGTTACAATATTTGACCGCGCAGATCATTGAACTGGTCGATGAACGCGCCCTGGATGGCGTCATTGCAACTGCCGACGGCGCAATCGATGTGCGGCAGATGTTGATGATGTCCCTGCCCGCCAGCATCTTCGGGGGCACCAGTGAGGTTCAGCGCAACATTCTTGCCAAGCAATGGCTGGATTTGCCCGGCTGAACGTTTGTTGCGCGATGCGTCGAAAGGCGCACCGCCACAACAGTTCCCAGTTCAGTGCAGGTCGGACCGATGCGTTGCGGCCTTCAACTCTTCCTGCATGATCGCAAGAAACTCATCGCGCCTTTCAAGCAGAATATGTTCGGCCGCACCCAGGCCGATTACATAGGGAAGATCATTGGCCAGCGGCGCGGGATTACCCAGCTTCATCGCCAGCATGCCTGCGCCCGGCGTCACGAGGCTGTTCGTCATCGCATAGCCGCGTTTGCGCACCTCATCGATCCGCGCCAGCAATTCCGAATAGGCGACCGGCTCCTCCCCTTCGGCGCGTTCGGAATTGGAACGCGTCACGAAACCCTTGATGGTCTGGTCCGACAGGGAGGCAAGAAGAACATAGCCAGTGCCGGATCGCACCAGCTTGCGCAAGGAACCCTGGACGACGAACAGCCTGACAGCCTCGGTCGCCTGGATGACATGAACATATTGCGAATACAGGCCATTGCGCATCGCGAGCACGACGGCCTGGCCGGTCCGCTGGTTGATGCGCGACATCAACCGGGTCAGCCCACCGTCTCCGACCAGTTCGCTGGATGCCCATTTGCCGAGAATGGCGGTTCGGCTGGACGTGATATATTTCCGGTTGCTGCTGTCAAATCGCAAATAGCCCATTTCGACCAGGCTGCGAAGCAGCATGGATGTGCTGGACTGAGGATATCCCAAAAGCTGCGAGATTTCCGTTACGCTTGCCTGCCGTTGCAGGATATCGAACAACTCCAGCACCTGAAGCGCACGACCGGCGGATTTGACGACTTTGTCCGAGAGCGCCGTCGCGCCCCCGGCGACCTGGCTTTCCGGCAACGCTGTAACGAGCGCATTTTGCTCCAGCATCTCATCTCTCCTATATTTTCACGCATCCTGCATCGTCAGTACGATGCGCGCAATCGAACTTATGATGCATATGCCAGATTCATCACATATGCGTTGTCAATAGGCGAGAGCCTCCACGCGCTGGACAGCCACCATGCGCAGCTGCACCTTCAATATCACACAGAATAGCGAGAGACGGCATTCAGTTGGACGCCGGAAACCGATCCGCAAGAGAGGACCCATGCGAAACGGACCAAGCCCTGTCAGGCAAGGCGAGCATCCAATCGATCTTTATTACGCCCCCACGCCCAATGGCTGGAAGGTCTCGATCTTTCTCGAAGAAGCGGAGTTGCCCTATAATATCGTTTCGATGCGCCTTGGTGAGCGCGACCAGGATTCCCCATCATTCCGGTCGATCAATCCCAATGGACGCATTCCGGCCATTGTGGACCATGCACCGATCGAGGGTGACGATCCGATATCGCTTTTTGAAAGCGGCGCGATCCTGTTCTACCTCGCGGACAAGATCGGGCGATTTCTCCCCACTGGCGTCAGCGAACGCGCGGCGGTGATGCAATGGCTGATGTGGCAGATGGCCGGACTTGGTCCGATGGCCGGGCAGAATGGCCATTTCCTTCTCTACGCGCCCGGCGCGGCGCCCTATGCCACCGAACGCTTCTTCAATGAGGTCGTCCGGCTTTACGGCGTTCTTGACACGCAGCTGGAAAGGCTTGGCCCCTTTATCTGCGGCGACTATTCCATTGCCGACATGGCCTGTTTCCCCTGGGTCATGACCCACAAGAAACAACAGATTCCAATGGATCGCTTCCCCCATGTGGCCCGTTGGTTCGCGCTCGTGCGCCAGCGCGAGGCCGTGCAGCGCGGACTCGCCGCTGGCGCCGGCATAGCCAGTGTCAACAGCGTTGAAGCCCAGGCCGCGCGCCAAAAACTGATCGAAGCGTCAAGGCGACCGGTATGACCAACATCGACTTCTATTTCGACTGTTCCAGCCCCTGGACCTATCTGGCTTTCGAAACCATCGAGGCCGTGTCGCGGCATTATCGCGTTCAAATCGATTACAAGCCGGTTCTTGCCGGTGGAATATTCAACGCCGTCAATCCCAGCGTCTATCATGTTCGGGAAAATGTGCCGGCCAAGGTCACCTGGGGACGCGCAGATCTGCGACAATGGCAGGACATGACCGGAATCGAGTTCCGCTTTCCGCCGCCCTTCCATCCCGTCAATTCGGTTCAGGCGATGCGCAGCTGCATTGTCGCGGCACGCCAGAATCTGCTCATCCCCTATGCGCGCAAGCTCTTCGAAGCCTATCATCGCGACTGGCGCGACATTGCCGACCCGGCGGTTCTGGGCGATCTTGCCTCCGACGTCGGCATGGACCCGCTGGCCTTTCGCGACATGCTTGGCGAGGAACGGGTCAAGCAAGAACTGCGCGCGCTCACCGACGAGGCGATTGCCCGCGGCGCCTTCGGCTCGCCGACATTCTTCCTGGGGAAGGCGATGTTCTTCGGCGTCGACAGAATTCGCAACCTGACATTCCATCTTGAACGCGCACGATCGCCACAAGCTCGATACGCCCCATTCTGGTGCTGGGCCGGCGCCGACGAGCTTAACGAAGCCAAATAAACAGGAGAATAATGTGTCCGACAGCAAGATCCTCGTGAACATTCGCGATGGCGTCGGCGTCATCAGTTTCAATGATCCCTCGACGCTCAATGCCGTTACCGGCGATATCATCACCACCCTGGGTCAGGCCTTCAATCGGCTGGAAAAGGAAGCGCGCGCCATCGTCCTGACGGGCGAAGGCCGGGCCTTCTGCTCCGGCGCGGGCCTTGGCAGCGCGCTCAGCGTGAAGCCGGGAGAAAAGATCGATGCCGGTCTTATCCTTGAAACGCACATCAATCCGCTGCTGCTGCGCCTGCGGGACATCGACATTCCGTGGATTGCGGCGGTCAATGGCCCCGCGGCGGGTGTCGGATGCGCGTTCGCCCTTTCCGCCGACCTGATCGTCGCCAGCGAAGATGCCTATTTCCTTCAGGCATTTTCGAGAATCGGGCTGGTGCCCGATGGCGGGTCGAGCCACCTTCTGATGCGCACCATCGGCCGGACGCGCGCGATGGAGATGATGCTTCTGGGCGAAAAGATCGGTGCGGCGCAGGCCTTGTCCTGGGGTCTCGTCAATCGCGTCGTCACGCCGGACGTGCTGATGACCGAAGCGATCTCGCTCGCGAAAAGGCTGGCGGAAGGCCCCCGTTCGCTTGGCTATATCCGGAAGCTCGGATGGAAGGCCGTCGACGACGACTATGAAGCCGCCCTGCTGGAAGAAAGGTGTATTCAGAAGATCGCCGGCGAGACCGACGACTTTTCCGAAGGCGTCAATGCTTTCATGGAAAAACGGCCGGCGCGCTTCAGCGGACGATAAGGAGGCAGGGCTTTTCACGACGATGCGGCAGCCGCTCTTCCAGGCCGCCGCATCGACTGAATCGAAACCGCGCTAGTAACCGCTCAGCAGCGCGCAACGATTGGCGTGGTAATCGGGATCGCCGAACTGCGTGTTGAGGATGCGCGCGCGTTTCATGAACAAGCCCATGTCATGTTCGTCGGTCATGCCGATACCGCCATGCATCTGCACGCCTTCGCGAACCGCAAGATCGGCCGCAAGACCCGCCATCGCCTTGGCGACGCTGGCTGCGACGCCAATTTCCGCGCCCTCATCGAACAGTAACTGCGCCCGGCGTAGCGCCGCGCGCGCCAGTTCCAGTTCACCGTGCAGATGGGCCGCCCGGTGCTGAAGGGCCTGGAAACTGCCAATGGTCGCGCCGAACTGCTTGCGTTCCTTCAGATAGCCCAGCGTCATCTCGAACGCCGTCATGCCCACCCCATAAAGTTCCGCCGCAGCCGCCAGCGCGCAGGCGTCAAGAATATCTTGCGCAGGCGGCTGGCCGTCGATCCGGGCGTCGCCGGACAGGTCGACGGTATCGAAGTCGATATGCGCCGCCATGCCGCCATCGGCAAGGCGCGCCTTGCCGATGGTGACGCCTTTCGCACCCGGATCGACCGCGTAGAAACGCGGGTGATCGCCCTCGCCATCCCGCGCGAGCACCAGCAGAAGGTCCGCATCGCCGCCCCACATCACAGCGGTCTTGCGGCCGGTAAGACGCACGCCTTCCCCCGATTTCACCGCCACGGTCCGCACGGCGTCAGGATCGCCAGAACCGTCCTCATCGATCGCCAGCGCAATGCAGATGCTTCCCTCCGCAATCGCGCTGCGCCATCCGGCCGCCGCTGCGCCGGACGCCGCGGCAAGGGTCATCGCTCCGCCGACAGCGGTTGCCAGAAATGGCGATGCGCAAAGGTTCCGGCCAATCTGTTCCTGAATTATGGCGATCTCGGAATGGCCAAGACCCGATCCACCGGCCTCGACCGGCAACAGCAGACCCGAAAAGCCCATGTCGCCAAACGTCTTCCAGAGCGCCTTGTCATAGCCAACCAGATCGTCTCGCAATGCACGGACCCTCGAAACGGGGGAGTGCTGCGCGACAAAGCCCGCTGCACTGTCGCGCAGCAAAGTCTGATCTTCGCTGAGAAGTAATGACATGCAAAAATTCCTTAGCTGGATGGCAGGGCGAGGATATGTTTGGCCACGATGTTGAGCTGGATCTCGCTCGTGCCGCCCTCGATGGAATTGCCTTTGCTCCGAAGCCATCGGCGCGCGGCATGGCCGCCATCGGATGCTACGCTGTCCCATTCCAGCGCGGCCATGCCCCCGGCCCAGACGATCATCTCCTGACTGCTCTTGTTCAGTTCGGTCCCCAGATATTTCATCAGCGACGGCTTGGCCGGATGGGCGGCGCCGCTCTTGAGTTCGGCGGAAAACAGTTCCGAACAGGCGGCATAGGCATGGATGCGGACATCCAGCATCGCCGCGCGCGCACGCCGCACCGGATTGCGCGCCAGTTGCGGCGCCAGTTGCGGACCGACCGGCCGGATATTGCCGAGCACAGACGAACTGGAAATCATTTCCCGCTCGTGGGCCAACAGATATTTGGCGACGTCCCAGCCCCGGTTGAGCGTCCCGATGAGTTGGTCGCCCGGAACCCGCACATCGTCGAAAAACGTCTCGCAAAATGGCGACAGTCCGGAAATCAGCTTGATGGGGCGCGTGGATACGCCCGGCATCGTCATGTCGAACAGCAGGAAGCTGATGCCCAACTGCTTGGGCGCATCAGGATCGGTACGGACCAGACAGAATATCCAGTCGGCCTTGTCGGCATAGGATGTCCAGACCTTCTGGCCATTGACGACGAACGCCCCGTCCTCTTGCCGCGCCTGCGTCTTGAGCGAAGCCAGATCCGATCCAGCGCCCGGTTCCGAATATCCCTGGCACCAGCGTATTTCTCCACGCACGATCTCCGGCAGGAAACGCCGTTTCTGATCTTCCGTGCCATATTTCAGCAGGGCCGGCCCCAGCATCGACAGGCCGAAGGAGAAAAGCGGCGATCGTGCGCCGATCCGCGCCATCTCCTCGCGCAGGATCTTGCTCTGCGCCGTCGTCAGGCCGCCGCCGCCATAGGCGCTGGGCCATTCAGGCGCGGTCCAGCCCCTTTCGCTCATCCGCCTGAGCCATACTTCCTGATCCGGGCTGGAGAAGCGCCAGTTGCGCCCACCCCAGCAAAAATCGCGTTCGTCCCGCACCGGCTCGCGCATCGACGCCGGACAGTTTTCCTCCAGCCAGGCGCGTGCGCCCCTGCGGAAATCATCAAGATTCTTGTCCAATTTCTTCCTCTCCAAAACAGGTCGCTTCATCGGGCCATTCGACACGAAAGGCATCGCTTGCGCCTGCGCGTGAACATCCTATGGCTGTGCTGCAACGCGAACGATCACTTTGCCCTTCGCCTTCCGATCGGCAAGCTCGGCAATGGCCGCACCTCCTTGCTCCAACGGGAACACGTTGGAAATCACGGGTCGCAATTCGCCTTTGGCGACCTTTTCGATCAGTTCATCGACCATCGCCCGATAGCGATCCGGGAAGCGTTCGCTGTAGGCCCCTGCGAAGACCCCGATGATCTGGCATCCCTTCAGCAGTGTCAGATTGAGCGGGATGTTCGGAATCCCGGCAGGAAATCCGATTACCAGATAGCGACCTTCCCAGGCGAGCGTGCGCAGCGCCGGTTCGGCGAAGCTACCGCCCACCGGATCATAGACGACGTCCACGTCGCCGCCCGCCGTTTCCCGGATCGCCTTGCTGAAGGCGCGCTGCGCCTCGGTGTCGAGCGGACCCGCCGGATATATCAATGTCGCGTGCGCCCCGGCCGCCCGCGCGGCCTGCGCCTTTTCCTCGCTGGACACTCCGGCGATCACGGTTGCGCCCATCATACGGCCAAGCTCCACCGCCGTCAGCCCCACGCCCCCGGCCGCGCCCATGACGAACAGCGTCTCGCCCGGCTGAAGCCGTGCCCGGTCCTGGAGCGCATGATAGGATGTCGCATAGGTGAACTGGATGGCCGCGCCGGTCTCGAACGACAGCGTGTCGGGAAGATGATGGCACCGCACCGCGTCGATGACGACAAGCTCGGCCAGAGCGCCGAACCTGCCGGCCGCCAGGATTCGGTCCCCTGGCGCGAAACCTTCCACGCCCTCGCCCACAGCATCCACAATGCCGGAAAACTCCGCGCCGGGGGAAAAGGGCCGGGTGGGCCGAGCCTGATATTTATCCTCGATGACAAGGACGTCGGGATAATTGATGCCGCAGGCGACCACCCGCACGCGCAATTCGCCCGGTCCCACCGACGGCTCCGGTAGATCGACGATCTCAAGCGTGTCCGGTCCGCCGGGCAAGTTGCTAACCAATGCCTTCATACCTGCCGATTCCTCTCCATTTTTGGGCTGGGTGTCGCTGCGTAACGTTTCGCGAAGAAGGCCCCAGGTGAAGATGTCGGGAAAGATATTATACTGGTGATCGATACATGGAGGGCTATCCAACGCCGCAAACACTTGCCACAGGCTGGTATCGACAGGCTCCGGAATGCCGACGCGGTTTCTTTAGCGTTGCCGGCGAACGAAGCATCTGAGCCTTCTGTTGCAAATGGCCTGACGCGACGATGGGATGCCGCGCCTGCGCCCCATGATATGGAGAAGCGGATATGACTGACGCATATATCATCGACGCGGTTCGCACCCCGCGAGGGATCGGCAAGGTTGGCAAGGGCGCGCTGGCCAATTTGCATCCGCAGCATCTGGCGGCCACCTGTCTCAAGGCGATTGCCGAACGGAACGGACTGGACACCAGCACGGTCGATGACATCATCTGGTCCACTTCCTCGCAGAAGGGCAAGCAGGGCGGCGATCTGGGCCGCATGGCCGCGCTGGACGCGGGCTATGACGTATCGGCTTCGGGCATGACGCTAGACCGTTTCTGCGGCGGCGGGATCAGCACTGTCGCCCTTGCTTCCGCCCAGATCATGAGCGGGATGGAAGATTGCGTCATCGCCGGCGGCACGGAGATGATGAGCTTCACGGGCGCCCGCGAAAAGGAAGAGGTCGCCGCCGGCCTGCCCATGACGCTGATGGGTTCCTATAACGAGCGTCTCGACGCACGCCATCCCCAATCGCATCAGGGCATTTGCGCCGACGCCATCGCCAGCATCGAAGGCATCGGCCGCGAGGCGCTCGACGCATTTGGAGCGGAAAGCCAGCGCCGCGCCGCGCAAGCCATCGCCGAAGGCCGGTTCGACAAGTCTGTCGTGGCGGTGCTGGACGACGCGGGCAATGTCGTATTGGACAAGGAGGAATATCCGCGGCCCGAGACGACGGCCGAGGGGCTGGGGCAGCTGAAGCCCGCCTTTGAGGGGCTGATCGACTATGCCTTCAACGAAAAGGGCGACACCTTCCGCTCCCAGATCAATCGCCGCTATCCGGATGTGGAAGTGAAGAATTTCCACCATGCGGGCAATAGTTCGGGCGTCGTCGACGGCGCGGCGGCCGTCCTGCTCGCCTCGAAGGACTATGCGCGCAAAAACGGGCTGAAGCCTCGGGCCCGCGTAGTGGCGACGGCGAACATGGGGGATGACCCCACGCTGATGCTGAACGCACCGGTCCCCGCCGCCAAGAAGGTTCTCGCCAAGGCCGGACTGACGAAAGACGATATCGCCCTTTGGGAAATCAATGAGGCGTTCGCCATCGTGGCCGAGAAGTTCATCAGGGACCTCGACCTCGATCGCGCCAAGGTCAATGTCAATGGCGGCTCGATAGCGCTGGGCCATCCCATCGGAGCGACGGGCGCGATCCTGATCGGGACGCTGGTCGACGAGTTGGAACGCACCGGTGGTCGCTACGGCCTTGCCACCATGTGCGCGGCTGGCGGCATGGCCCCGGCGATCATCATCGAGTGCGTGGAAGATTTTGTCGACTGAGGAACGCCCTGGCGAACAAGGACTGGATAGCGGAAAAGACGATGCCGACCGATTTATTCACCGAACCCGCAGCCTGGATGGACGATGAAATCGTCATGTTCGACGATAGCGTACGCCGTTATGTCGAAGACAAGCTTGCGCCCGAACGGCTGGCGCAATGGCGCGAGGACGGCATCGTGCCGCGCGCTGCATGGTCCGAAGCCGCGCAGGCCGGTTTAGTCGGCATTTCCATCGACGCCAGCTATGGGGGCGCTGGCGGCGACTTCCGACATGAGGCGGTGTTGATCCGCCGCATGACGGGGGCCGGCGCGGACGGTTTCGGCATCCCGCTCCACAATGCGATCTGCGCGCCCTATATCGCGACCTACGGCACAGAGGAACAGAAGCGCAGATGGCTGCCAAAACTGGCGTCGGGCGAATATATCGCCGCGATCGCCATGACCGAGCCCGGCACCGGGTCCGATCTTCAGGGCATTCGCACCACAGCGCGAAAGGACGGCAATGGATATCGGATTTCGGGCCAAAAGACGTTCATCACCAATGGCCAGCATGCCGACCTGATCATCGTCGCCGCGAAAACGGATCGGGAAGACGGCGGCAAGGCGATCTCCCTCTTCGTCGTGGAAGCCCGCGATGCAGAGGGCTTCCGGCGCGGCCGCAATCTGGACAAGGTGGGCGTGGAGATGGGCGACACGTCCGAACTCTTCTTCGACGATGTCCATGTGCCGGCCGACAACCTGATCGGCGGCGCGGACGGCGAAGGCAAGGGCATGCGCATGCTGATGCAGCAATTGTCCAAGGAACGGCTCATCATCGCCATTGAAAGCCTGGCGACGATAGAAGCCGCCCTTTCTGTCACGCTGGATTATGTGCGCGAGCGCAAGGCCTTCGGACAGCGCCTGCTGGATTTCCAGAACACGCAGTTCAAGCTGGCGGAGTGCAAGACCGAGGCCGTGATCGCCAGGACGTTCGTCGATGATTGCATCACGCGCTATATGAACGGCACTTTGGACGCGACGACCGCGAGCATGGCCAAATATTGGGTGTCGGAACGCGCGCAGCAGATTGTCGACACCTGTCAGCAGATGTTCGGCGGCTATGGATATATGAACGAATATCCCATCGCTCAAATGTACAAGGATGTTAGGGTCAAGCGCATCTATGGCGGCACCAGCGAAGTCATGAAGCTGTTGATCGCGCGCAGCCTGGAGGGCTGACCGTGACTTTGGTGCGCACTCGCTGGGACGGACATGTCGCGCATGTGACGCTGAACCGCCCCGACCGGCTGAATGCCATCACGGCGCCGCTGCTTGAGGAACTGGTGGCCGCAGCCCAGGCACTGGAAGGGCGCACGGATTGTCGGGCGGTGGTCCTGTCCGGCGAAGGACGCGGCTTTTGCGCAGGGATCGACCTTGAAGCATTACAGGCCGGTCCCACATCATTGGGACTGGAGGATCGCGACGACAACGGCGCCAACCTTCCCCAGCGAGCCGTACTGCAATGGCGCCGATTGCCCGTGCCGGTGATCGCCGCGATCCATGGGGTCGCCTTTGGCGGCGGCCTGCAACTCGTCCTGGGTGCGGATATCCGCCTCGTCGCGCCTGCGGCGCGACTGTCAATCAGGGAACTGCAATGGGGTCTGGTGCCCGACATGGCGGGCATGCTGCTGCTGCCGGCCATGACGGGACGGGACCGGCTTGCCGAGCTTCTGTTCAGCGCGCGCGAATTCGACGGCGATGAAGCCGTGCGTTTGGGCATCTGCACCCGCAGCGAGATCGATCCGCTCGACGCCGCCCTGGCGCTGGCAGGGCAGATTGCAAGCATGAGCCCCAGCGCCGTGTGCGCCGCCAAGCGGCTGCTAGACGCTGGCGCTGGCTCCGATCCGGCAAGGGTCCTGCGCCGGGAAACGACGGAACAGATCGCGTTGCTGGAGGGTGCGCACCATCGCGAGGCGGTCGCGGCGGGAATGGCGGGGCGCATGCCGATATTCGAAGACTGAACGGCCGGGCCGCGCGGTCACGGCGCCGGGAAGCGATGGGAGAGGATATGCAGTTCGAAACGATAGGTTATGCGCTCGCCGATGGCATCGCCATCATCACCTTGTCTCGGCCCGACAGGATGAATGCCTTTACCGGCCAGATGATGTCGGAAATGATCGAGGTGTTCGACCGGATCGATGCCAACGACGCCGTGCGGGCGGTGATCGTCACTGGCGCGGGCAAGGCTTTTTGCGCGGGCGCCGACCTGTCCGGAGGGGCTGATGGCTTCATGGCCTCCGGCAAGAGTGAAGCGCGGCATGCCGATGGCAGTTTCAACTATGACAGCGAGGCGGCGCGCGACGGCGGCGGCCGGCTGACCCTGCGCATCTTCGCCCTGCAAAAGCCGATCATCGCCGCCATCAACGGCGCTGCTGTCGGCATCGGGTCCACCATGACCCTGCCCATGGACATCCGCCTGGCGAGCGAGAGCGCGCGGTTCGGCTTTGTCTTCGCGCGGCGCGGCATCGTGCCGGAGGCCGCCTCCTCCTGGTTCCTCCCCCGCGTAGTCGGCATCTCCCGCGCGCTGCAATGGTGCTATAGCGGCCGCATATTCGGCGCGCAGGAGGCGCTCGAAGGCGGCCTCGTGCAGAGCATCCACCCGGATGAGCAGCTGCTCGACGCCGCGCGCAAGATCGCGCGCGAAATCGCCGACAACACGGCGGCGGTCTCTGTCTCGCTCACACGCCAGATGCTCTGGCGCGGGTTGGGCATGGCGCATCCCATGGAGGCGCATCGGATAGACAGCCGGGCGACCCTCTATCTCAGCCAGAGCGCGAATGCGCGAGAGGGCGTCGCATCCTTCATGGAAAAGCGGCCGGCCGACTTCCCGATGCGGGTGTCGAGCGACATGCCGGATTTCTATCCATGGTGGCGTGATCCGCCTTTCGCGCTCGAAGGCCCCGAACAGTCCGGCAACGATCCGTCATGAACACGCCCGTCGTCGCTGTGCGCGGCAATGCCCGTTTCGACGAGGCGGCACTGGCGCATTGGCTCGGCGCGCATGTTCCGGAATTTCAGGGTCCCTTGACCGTCACGCAATTTGCAGGCGGCCAATCCAACCCGACCTTCCGGCTGGAAACGCCGTCCGCCCGCTACGTCATGCGCCGGAAACCAGCCGGAGCATTGCTCAAGGGCGCGCATGCCGTGGATCGCGAGGCGCGAGTGATGCGCGCATTGGGCGCCAT
This sequence comes from Sphingobium sp. EM0848, assembly GCF_013375555.1. Classification (NCBI taxonomy): domain Bacteria; kingdom Pseudomonadati; phylum Pseudomonadota; class Alphaproteobacteria; order Sphingomonadales; family Sphingobiaceae; genus Sphingobium; species Sphingobium sp. EM0848. The sequence continues at coordinate 641,113 of NZ_JABXWB010000001.1, read as the reverse complement.
CGACTTCCCGGTGCCCACTGTCCGCGCCCTTTGCACCGACGACGCCGTCATCGGCAGCTGGTTCTATGTGATGGACCTGGTGGAAGGCCGCATCTTCTGGGACGGAATGTTCCGCGATGTCGGTCGATCCGCCCGCGCCGATCACATGCTGGCCATGAACGACACGCTGGCGCGCCTGCACCTGATCGATCCCGAAACAGTGGGGCTGGGTGACTATGGCCGCCCGACCGGCTATTTCGAGCGGCAGGTCGCGCTCTGGTCAAAACAATACAGAGCCGATCCCGAAACCGGGCGTCTGGTCGACATGGATTATCTGGCCGACTGGCTGCACGACAATATCCCCGAAGGCGGCCCGGCCCGAATCGTCCATGGCGACTATCGGTGCGACAATATGATCTTCGACCCGGTGGAACCACGCATCAGCGCCGTTCTGGACTGGGAACTGTCCACGCTTGGCGATCCGCTGGTGGACCTCGCCAATCACGTCATGATGTTCCGCGCGCCGCCGACCGTGCATTGGGGGCTTGCCGGGCAGGACCTCGCGGCGATGGGCCTGATGCGCGAGGAGGAGTATGTGGAAGCCTATTGCGCCGCCACGGGTCGTCCCGCGATCCCCGACCTGACGCCCTATCTTGTCGTCAACATGTTTCGGTTCGCGGCCATTGCACATGGGGTGCTGGGCCGATTCCGCCGCGGCAATGCCGCTTCGGCCAGCGCGCATGGCATTCAGGACACGCTGGCCAGCTTCGCGGCGCTGGGGCGGGCGACCGCCACGCGTTGACGCTTCGCGCCCCAGGTCAGCGCAACATGGCCCCGCCATCGATCGTCAGCGATGTTCCGGTAATATAGGAAGCTGCGTCCGAGGCAAGGAACAGCGCCGCACTGGCGATCTCGCGCGGTTCGCCCCAACGGCCGAAGGGGATGCGCTGCATCGCCTTCTCGGCACGCTGCCCCTTGAAATGCGCCGCGAACAGGTCCGTCGCGATGAAGCCGGGCGCAATCATATTGACCCGCACGCCATCACTCGCCCACCGCGCGCCCAGCGCCCTCGTCAGCCCCAGCAATCCAGATTTCGCGGCGGTGTAACCGGGCGAACGGTCATTCGCCAGAAAGGACACGATGGAACCGATGTTGACGATGGCGCCACCAGGCTTTGTCAGAACGGCATGCGCGCGAACGCACAGATCCATCACGGCAACCAGATTGAGGTTCAGGGTCGCCGCGAAATTTTCAAGCTGATACTCGTCCGGCGATGAACCTCCCGCATTGTTGACCAGCACGTCGAGCGACCCGACGCCGTCGAACAGCGCCTCCCGGTCCTCCGGCCGTTCCAGCCGGCAGCTATGGAAGCGGAAACGGCTGAGGTCGACATCATAATCGCTGGTGGCGGCGCGTGTGCCCGTGACATGCACGTGCGCGCCAGCATCGGCGAACCGGGCGGCAATGGCAAGCCCGATGCCGGACGTGCCGCCCGTCACCAGTATCGTCTTGCCTGCCAAATCCTGCGCGAGCATCGCCGTTCTACGCCTTCAATATATCGACGCGAGCGATGCGGCGTCGAACGGTTGCAGTTCCGAATCGCGCCCTTCCCTGACCTTGGTCGCCCAGAGCGGGTCCTGGATCAGCGCCCGCCCGACCGCCACGAGGTCGAACTCGTCCCGGTCCAGACGTTCCAGCAGTTCGTCCAGCGACGCCAAGGCAGCGCCCTCGAAACGGGTTATGGTGGCGATCATGTCGCCGTGCAGGCCGATCGAGCCCACGGTGATGGAAGGTGCGCCGGTCAGCTTCTTCGCCCAGCCCGCGAAGTTGAGCGGAGACCCTTCGAATTCCGCCTCCCAGAAGCGGCGCTGGGAACAATGGAAGATATCGGCGCCGGCATCCATCAGCACCGTGAGCCATTTGTCCAAAGCCTCCGGCGTGGCGGCAAGCTTGGCCCCATAATCCTGCTGCTTCCATTGCGACAGGCGCAGGATGATCGGATAGTCCGGACCCACGACCTGGCGAACCGCCTTCAACACCTCCGCAGCGAAACGGGCCCGACCGGGCAGGTCCTTCGATCCATAGGCGTCTTCCCGGCGATTGGTGACGTCCCAGAAAAACTGATCGATCAGATAGCCGTGGGCGCCGTGCAGTTCCAGGCACGGAAAGCCTGCATCCCGGGCGGCGACGGCGGCCTGCGAATAAGCCGCCACGGCGTCCGCTATATCCTCCTCGCTCATCGCCACGCCATTTTTGTGCTTTGCGTCCAGATAACCGGAAGGGCTTTCATAGGGCCGTTCGGGCGCCCATCCCTTGGGCTGTCCCGCATTGACCGCACCGACATGCCATAGTTGAGGCGCCATCACGCATCCCGCCGATGCAACGTCTCTGCCCGCATCGGCCCAGGCGGCCAGCGCCGCATCGCCATGAAATCGGGGCACGTCGGGATGATTGAGCGAACAGGCGCGGTCGATCCCGGTGGCTTCGGATATGATCATGCCGACATCGGCGCGCGCGCGGCGGCCATAATAGGCCTTCATCTCGTCGCTCAATATGCCGCCGGGCGATTTGTACCGGGTCATGGGCGCCATGACGATGCGGTTCTTCAGATCGAGCCCCTTGATCGTACAGGGCGCAAACAGCTTCTCAAGTGACATCCGCTTCCCATTCATTGCGGCTTTTGCCAGGCCGGTTGAAATTGTGAGGAGTTTTTCACGCCTGGACGCCCGAGGAAAGACCACTAAGCCCTTCCCGGCGTCTTGGCGCATCTTCATCACATAGATAATGAAAACGCGACGGCCACGATCAGTCCGGCACATCCGCCAGACCGGGCAGCACCACCTTTCCCCGCATGGCCGGATCGATTCCCGAAGGATCTATCGACACGCCGAATTTCAGCTTGTTGTGGCTGTGCGCCAGCTGATGTAGGCCGAACGCCGCATTCATGACACCATTGCGGCCTTGTGCATCCTGAGCATTGTTGACGCTTTCCTTGGCGAGCTTCAGTGCGAATAGCGGCTTGCGGGCAATCCTTTGCGCCAGGTTCAGCGTGAAGCCTCCCAGTTCCCCCACGGGAACGACATGGTTCACCATTCCCAGCCGATGGGCATCGTCGGCGCTGAGGAAATCGGCTGTGAACAGCATCTCCTTCGCCTTGCGGAATCCCAGTTCCCATGGATGCGCGAAATATTCCGCGCCGTTCAGGCCCATGGCGACAGTATTGTCCATGAACTGCGCATCCTGCGCCGCGACGATGATGTCGCATGGCCAGACCAGCATGAGTCCCCCGGAAATACAGCGGCCCTGGACGGCCGCGATCGTCGGCTTCGCGATGTTGCGCCATCGTTCGGACAGCCCCTGATACATTTCCTTTTCACGCGCCATCTGCCCTTCCGCACCGTCGCAGGCGAAGCCGCACCAGGTTCCGACAGTCCGGTGACGCCCGATCGCCTCCTCCTTGTCCGGTTCGCGCAGATCGTGCCCGGCGGAAAAATGCGGACCGGTCGCAGCCAGGATGATGACCTTGATCTCGTCATCCTGCGCGGCACGGTCGAATGCCTCGTTGAGTTCGTAGAGCATCCGCGTGTCCTGCGCATTGCGGTGCGCGGGACGATCCAGCACGATCCGCACGACATGCGGAGCGGGGCATTGATAGTCTATCGTCTGAAATGGCTTCTGCATTGCCCACACTCCCCGTGGCGCCCATTCCCCCCATGCCGCAGCCGGTCTGTCCAACAGGCCTTACAGCCCATCAACTGTACCGGCCGACCTTCCAATCGCCAGAGCCGGGCGACAAATATCGAGCATGTGTTGAACATGCACGCGCATGGCCAAAGCCGTTGACAAGCCGGGCCACCGGAAGAAGCTTGCCCGCGACACGCCAAAAGCGAGCATGTTCCCGGCAAGGCCTGCAACCCGGTCCCGGCCGATATCTTCCCATGCCCGCACCAGGAGAGGACAGACAATGTGGCAATTTGAGACGGACCCGGAGTTCCAGAAAACGCTCGACTGGATCGACTGCTTCGTCAGGGAGGAGGTGGAACCGCTGGAGCTGGTTCTCGACAATCCCTACGATCTTGCCCATCCGTTGTTCGAGCGGCTGGTCCGTCCACTTCAGGCCGAGGTGAAGCAACGGGGCCTGTGGGCCTGTCACCTTTCGCCCAAGCTGGGTGGTCCGGGCATGGGCCAGCTCAAGCTGGCGCTGATGAGTGAAAAATTCGGACGGGCGCGCTTCGGCCCGATCGTCTTCGGCGCGCAGGCGCCCGACACGGGCAATAGCGAGATTCTCGCCCATTACGGCACGGAGGAACAGAAGAAAAGCTATCTCGAACCGCTGCTGGCCAACCGGATCGTATCCTGCTTCACCATGACCGAGCCGCAAGGCGGCGCGGACCCTCTGGGCATGACGACATCCGCTATGCTGGATGGCGACCAGTGGGTCATCAATGGCGAAAAATGGTTCGCGTCCAACGCCCGTTTCGCAAGCTTCTACATCGTCATGGCGGTGACTGATCCCGACGCCGCGCCGCATGCGCAAATGTCGATGTTCATCGTACCGGCAGACACGCCCGGCATCGAGATCGTCAAGGATTATGGCTATCTGGGCGAACCGGACAAGGCCCATGCCCATCTGCGCTGGACCGATGTCCGGGTTCCTGCCGACGCCATGCTCGGCGGCCGGGGAAAGGCTTTCGAGGTTGCGCAGGTCCGGCTTTCGGGCGGGCGCATGCATCACGCCATGCGCGCGCTGGCGCAGGCCACCCACTGTTTCGAACAGATGTGCGAGCGCGTCCTATCCCGCAGTACGAAGGGCGAACTGCTTGCCCGCAAGCAGATGGTACAGGAAAAGCTCGCCGACAGCTGGATTCAGCTTCGTCAGTTTCGCCTTCTCATTCTGGAGACCGCTTGGCTCCACGACAGGGAAAGCGACTGGAGCAGGTTGCGCAAGAATGTCGCGGCGGTGAAGGTGCTGATGCCCAAGGTCCTGCACGACATCGCCGAACGGGCGCTGCATCTGCACGGATCGCTGGGCGTCACCGACGAGGCGCCCTTTGCGGACGCGCTGATCCACTCCTACACGCTGGGCCTGGCGGACGGACCTACAGAGGTGCACAAAGTCACCGTCGCGCGGGAGATATTGAAGGGCGTCGAACCCTGCGCGACGATGTTCCCCGACTATCTGCGTAGCCATGCAAAGGCGCGAGCGATCGCCAAATTCGGTCTCGAAGCCGAAGCGGGTGTGCCATGATCGACCCGGACACCGCCACGAAAGTCGACCCGGCACGCCTTCTGACATTCCTGAACGATGTCTTTGAAGAGCGGGAGACGGAACTGGGCATCGCGCCGGTCAGTGGCGGCCTCAGCAACCTGCTGTTCCGGGTCGATCATGGTGCGCGGCGGCTTGCGTTGAGGCGGCCACCGATGACCCCGGTCGACGCATCTTCCAACGACATCAGCCGGGAAATCCGCCTTCTCAAGGCATTGGGGCGGACCAGCGTGCCTCATGCCCGTCTGCTTGCGTCGGAGGAAACCGGCTCGGTGATCGGCGCGCCTTTCGCGCTGCTCGAATGGGTGGATGGATTCGCGCCGAGGAGTCCCCTGCCCCCTGCCTTTCGCGACGACGATGCCAAGACGCGGATGGGCGAGGAGATCGTCGATGCGCTGGCGATGCTGCACGCTGTCGACTGGCGCGCCATTGGCCTGTCGGATTTCGGGCGGCCCGACAATTTCCTTGAGCGACAGGTCGACCGCTGGGAAAAGCAGCTGGCCCGCAGCGGCGGCCGCAAGCTGGACGGTTTCGTCCGCCTCGCACGGCTGCTGCGCGATGAAATGCCCAAAAGCCGTCAGATCAGCCTGATCCATGGGGACTATCAGTTCGTGAACGTCATGTTCGCGCCCGCGACGCCGCCGCGTTTGAGCGCGATCGTCGATTGGGAACTGGCGACGATCGGCGATCCGATGCTCGATCTGGGCTGGCTTCTCGCCAGCTGGCGGGACGAGGGCGAGCCGGAGAGTTTCGCTCCCTATCTCGACTGGAACGGTTTCCCGCCGCGCGCGGACATGGCAGCCCGCTATGCGCAGGCTTCCGGTCTCGATGTGGGCGCCCTGCCCTATTATATGGCGCTGGCCTCGTTCAAGCTCGCGGTGATTCTTGAGGGCTGGTATCAGCGATATCTCGCTGGCCAGTCCACGCTGGAACGCCATGCCAGCATGGAATATGGCGTTCCCCGCATGCTGGAACGCGCGCTACAGCTCGCGCGATGGTCCGGCGGCCCACTCTTATCGGAGCAATCCATATGACGGACCCCCTTTTCCGCCTCGACGGCAAGGTCGCTCTCGTCACAGGCGGCAGCAGGGGTCTGGGGCGCGAAATGGCGCTCGCCTTCGCCCGCCATGGCGCCGATGTCATCGTAGCGAGCCGCAAGCTGGAAGCGTGCGAAGCCGTGGCCGCCGACATCCGCGCAATGGGCATGCGCGCGCTCCCTGTGGCGGCGCATGTCGGGAAATGGAACGAGATCGATGGGCTGATCGAGGCTGCCTATGACCATTTCGGCGCCATCGACGTCCTCGTCAACAATGCGGGCATGTCCCCGGCCATCCCAAGCGCGGAAATGGGCGAAGAGCTGTTCGACAAGATCCTGTCCCTGAATTTCAAGGGGCCGTTTCGACTTGCCAGCCAGATCGGGCATCGCATGGCGAAGGGCGACGGCGGCGCGATCATCAACATATCCTCGACCGGATCGCTGAAGGCAGTGCCGGGCGCCGTAGCATATTCCGGGGCCAAGGCGGCGCTCAACGCCATGTCGCTTTCGCTGGCCCATGAATTTGCGCCCCGGGTTCGCGTGAACACCATTGCCGCCGGTCCTTTCCTGACCGACATTGCCAAGGCCTGGCCCGCCGATCGGCAGATGACGGCGAACAATGCCCTCGGACGCCCGGGCAGGCCGGAAGAGATCGTGACGACCGCCCTCTATCTGGCCAGCCCCTGTTCCAGCTTCACCACGGGCACGCTTATCCGCGTCGACGGCGGCGGCTGAACGAAAAAATAAAGTGTTCGCGTTCCTGGGAACGCGAACACTCTCCTTTAAGATCATCAGAACCGGAAATCGATGCCGGCGCCATAGGTTCGGGGCGCCGCCGCCGTTCCAAGATCGCCCAGCGATTGTTCGGACACGGACGAATAATAGAGCTTGTTCGTCAGATTGCGTCCAAACAGGCGGATGCGAAGATCATTGGCGAACTTGTACGCGATCTGCGCATTCACGACATCATAGGCGTCCTGCTTGATGCGGTTGGTCGGCTCCCAGTAAAAACCGTCATTGTGGAAATAATTGGCCGACAGTTCCAGGTCGCCCATTCCCACCGGCACGACATAGGAGATATTCACATTGGCCGTCCAATCGGGCGCATGGATCATCTTGTTGCCCTTCGCATCGAAGGTGCATGCGGCGTTTCCGCCCGGCGATGTGGAGGAAGACGCAGGGCAGGTCAGGCCCGCGGGAACCGAGCTATAGGGCTGCGGAAGATAATAAGGCGCATTGGGGAAGGAATTGTATTTCCCGTCAAGCACCGTCAGATTCGCGCCAATCTGCAAATTCCCCAGCGGCATTCGCGGCGCCGCCACGACTTCGAACTCCAGGCCATCGGACTTCGCGCTGGCTGCGTTGAGCGTCTGGATGCCCCCCGGCAGCACGGTCGACAATTGGATATCCGAATAGTCGTAATGGAAGGCCGTGGCGTTGAAGCGTAACTGGCGATCAAAAAGGTCGGTCTTCAATCCGATTTCATAGGCGTCCAGCGTTTCCGGACGGGTCGGCAACTGCGTGATCGATGTCAGGTTGAAACCGCCGGTCTTGAAACCCCGGCTGCCGGACGCATAGAGCAGGATATCGGGCGCGACCTGATAGTCGGCGCCAAAGCGCCATGTCAGCTTGCGTGCGGAAATCTGCTTGTCATTGATGGTAACGAGCACGGTTCCGGCCGGTGCGCTATTGCCGGGCAGGGCGATCAGTTCGCCGTTCAATTTCGCCTTTTCATAGGTATAGCGCAAACCGGCGGTCAGGTTGAGGCCGTCCAGCACCTCCACATTGGCCTGCCCGAAGGCGGCGTAGGAATTGACATCCTGGTCCGATATACGGCTCAGGTTGAAGCTGGCAAGGCTCACGCTTTGCGTCGAGACCGGATTGATGGACGCCTTTGAATTCAGATAGAAAAGCCCGGTGGTAAGATCTGCGGGACCCAGTTTCGCCTCCAGCAGGAATTCCTGTTGGAACGTCTTGTTCTTCTCGTCACGAACCACGCCGACGATAGGGACCGGCGTGGCGTCCTGGTCGTAGTGATTGTACCATTTATACTCGCGATAGGCCGTTATGCTGCGCAAGGTGACATCGCCCAGATCGAGCGTCGCATTCTGGCTGAACCCGAACTGGCTGCTTTTCGCGCGAGGGTCGAAACTGTAATTGCCGTCGAAAGCGCCACCGACCCGGTGGCCGCCCAGCACGGTTCGACTATCCTCATAAGTGTTGCGATTGGTGCCAAGGTCGTTCTTCTGGCGATCATAATCGCCCGCCAAAAGAATATTGAGGTTGTCCGTGAGATCGATGGCGAGCTTAACGCGAATGGACTGCTCGTCCCGCTTGTTGATCTCGCTGCCTGTCGCGATGTTATGGCCAAACCCCTTGCCCTGCGAAGTGCTGTACAGCGCCACGCTGGCCGCGACCTTGTCGCTCAGCCCGCCTGCGGCATAAGCCATTGCGGTCACGGTCTCATAATTGGCATAGGACAGGTCGAAAGCATATTCGGACTTCTGCGTCGGCGTTTTCGTGATGATCTGGACGACACCGCCAGTCGCATTGCGGCCGAACAATGTGCCCTGCGGCCCGCGCAGGACCTCCACCCGTTCGACATTGTTCAATCCGAACGCCGCGCCCGTCAGCGATGCGATGTAGACGCCGTCGACATAGGTGGCGATGGAGCTTTCATTGCCGATAATGGCCGACTGTGCCCCAACGCCGCGAATGAACGTCTGGGTGGTACCGTTGACGGTGGTTTGCAGCAGATTCGGCGTCGATATCTGCAAGTCCTCGCTTGTGGCGATGCCGCGTTCGGCCAGTGCCGTGGCGTCCAGCGCGGTGACCGCGACCGGTACCTTCTGGAGCGATTGCTCGCGACGCTGCGCCGTCACGATGATGTCGTCCACACCGCCGCGAGAAGCGCCGTCCGGGTTGGACTGAGACGACGCTGGTTCCGGTGAGTCCGCCTGCGCCATGGCGGGAATGCTCGCCAGAGCCGAGGCGCAGAGTAATGCGGTGCGCAATAGGTGAAACTGATTCATGTCTGTCCTCCCCTTATGTAATTATTCTGCTCGCTTGCGGAGCGGCGGCTACGCCATGTCCTTCGACCAGCCCGACGCATCGTCGGAGACCGGCTTTGGCGAGAGCAGTGTGAGCCCGCCATCGGCGACCAGATTTTGCCCGGTCATATTGCGCGACAGATCCGTCGCGAGAAACAGGATGACGCTGCCGATGTCGGACGGCGCGCCGATGCGCCGCAACGGATATTTTTCCGCGACCGCTTCATACCATTCGCTGGTCTGGTTCTGCCAGCGCGGCGTCGTGACAAGGCCCGGCGCGACGGCATTGACCCGGATGTTGAGCGGCCCCAGTTCGACAGCCGCCGTGGCGACCATGTGATTGAGCGCCGCCTTTGCGATGCCATAGCCGAACGCCGGATTGGTCCACACTCTGTGCCCGGCTACAGAACTGACGAGAACGATGCTCCCGCCGCCGGATTTCGCCATCAATGGCGCGCCGATCTGCAACGCCAGATAGGCATGGCGCAGCACATTGTCGAACTGCCACTGGAGATCCTCGTCGCCCATGGTCAGGATACCGCCGGCAATGCCGATCGCGATAATGTCGACAATGCCGTTCAGCTTTCCATGACGCGCTTCGATCTCGGCGAACAGCCGCACCATTGTCGGCCGGTCCTGCGCATCGCCAATGAAGGCGCTGCCCTTGACCTCGTCAGCAACATGTTGTGTCGCAGCATCCCGCCGGCCGACGCAAACCACATGCGCGCCCGCCTGGGCGAGGGCATGGGCCGCCTGACGACCTATGCCTTGGCCCGCCCCCAGAACCACGAAAACCTGGTCATCCAGTCGGCCCAGACCGCTGAAGTCAGGAACAGGTGTCTCGTCGAAATCCATAAGAACCTCCCGATGTCGCCTGATGCAGCGACATCAGCCGATGGATGGAACCGTTCGGCTTCCTGCCGTCGTCATTCCGCCGCGTTTGCGAAATCCGTGACCACAGCGACATCGCCGCCAGTCATGTACTGGCCGGGAAACAGCCCGCTCGGCTTGCCATGGTCCATGACGACCTGACCGTTGACGATGACATAATCGACGCCGCGCGCTGGTACGGTCCGGCGCCAATCTCCGCCGGGCAAATCATTCGCCACGACATATTTGCGTTCGAAACCAAGCGTGTCCAAATCGTAGATCACGATGTCGGCCGCCTTGCCTTCCTCCAGCGTGCCACGGTCATGGAAACCAAACATCCGCGCCGGGCGCGCACTCAGGATATTGTGCATTTCCTCCAGCGTCAGGCGCTTGTCTTCCTTGACCATCCAGTTGATGAGGTCGGTGGAATATTGCCCGCCCACGAACATCTTCACATGCGCACCCCCATCGGATGTCCCGGCGATCACGCGCGGATGGCGCAATATCTGCTCGATCTTGTTGCCGTCGCGCGACTGCGCCTCCGCAAGAACAAAATCGACCTGCATATGCGTGTCGACCAGGATATCGAAGAATACGTCCACAACATGCCGGTCCAGCTTCGCGGCAATGTCGCCGACCTTCATGCCTTCATAGGGCTGATAGGTTTCGCTTCCGATGGCCGAGCCCAGAATATATTTCTCGAAGCCGCCGCCTGTGGGAATGAAATATTCGTAGCGATAGGATTCCCGCGCAGCCTTGCGCCACTCCGCATTCTGGGCCAGCGCCATGCGCTCGCTGGTCGTCTTGCAGCGGGAAAATTCCTCGAACACCGGCACCGCGTTGAACAAGGTCGATTCCTCGATCTTGAACTCCGCCCAGCCGCGAAAAGTAACGGACTGAAGGTAGATTTCGAGACCCTCCTTCTCCATCCGGTCGACCCAGTCCAGCGTGTTCTTCCAGCGATTTATCAGTTCCAGCTGCGCCGGCGTCGGATTGTCGGAGCCTTCCACCGCCATGATGACGTTATGGATCACGGGCCGCCCCGAAATGCGAGCAAGCTTTTCCGAAATGTCCGGCCGCGACTCCATCCGCAGCTGAACCAGCGACTGGATGATGCCGTCGCCGCGTTCCCGCAATAGTTCCGCCAGGCAATAGGCATCTTCCGGGTCCATGACGTCTGTGGGCACCGGCGTGCCATCGAAATCGACATGGCCATTGCCGTTCCCGAGCAACGAAAGGCTGAAGCCGCTCGCGCCTGCATCCATCGCTTCGTTCAGCAATTGTTTCATGCGCGCCCGCTCGGCGTCGGTCGTCGGCCGCGACTTCACCTCGTCGCCCTTTACGTAAACCAGAAGGGGATTGAGCGGCAGGAACATGCCGACATTGATCCCCTTCTTCATGGCGCGAAGATGCGCGAGCCATTCAGGGAAGCTTTCCCATTCCCAGTTGATGGCCTGCTTCTGCGATTCATAGGGCACCTGTTCGGTGTTGACCATCATCATCATGTAGCGTTCGCGATGTTCCGGCCGGCACGGCGCATAGCCAAAACCGCAATTGCCCATCACCACGGAAGTCGTGCCATGCCACGAAGAGCTCGTGGCGTAGGGATCCCAATGCAGCGGGGCGTCATAATGGGTGTGCAGGTCGATCACCCCCGGAGCAACGATCCGGCCCATGGCGTCGATCTCCTTCAGCGCCTTTTGCTGCCCCAGGTCGCCAATCCGCACGATCCTGCCGTCCGACACTGCGAGGTCGGCAACGACGCGTCCGGCGCCCGTCCCATCCACAATGGTACCGTTACGGACGATGAGATCGTATGTCATTCTTGTCTCCTATGGTCGGATAGCGGATTTACCCGCCGCCCTTTATGACAAGGCGCGCGCTACATGCAGACGCATCCTGTTCCACATCCATGATCGTATATCGGGGACCAAAGGTCACGCCCGCCGGACCATCCATTACAGATGTAAAGGGCGGCCCGGCGGCCCATTGCGAACGGTCAGAAGCGAAAGCGCAACTGCATCCCATAGGTCCGCGGCTCGCCGACCGACGCGTGCGTGATGCCCAGCAGCGTCTGAAGGCCGATACCGCCACGGAAATAGGTCTTGTTCGTCAGGTTGTTCACGAAGAAGCTCGCATCGACAGGCGCGCCCAGCACATCGTTCCACGCAATGCGTCCGTTCACCAGCCCGTAGCCCGGCGCAACCGCCTCAGGTTCAAGATCGCTCTGCACGGCAAAGACAAATCGCGACTGGTAGAGATAATTGGCGTTGACGCTGATCTTGCCCCAGTCGTCCGGCACGGGCAGCGTCACCGTCGCGTTGACGCTGGCGTGATATTTGGGAACATTGGGAAAGGGATTAGCGGTGGCCTCATCATGGCCCACGATCGCCAGTTCGCCCCCGGTCAGGCCGATGACCGGAATGTCAAAGGCCTTGTACTTGGCATCGGTATAATCGGCAAAGCCCGAGATGCGGAACCATTTGTTGAAGATCAGTTCGCCTTCAACCTCGACACCACGAACCTGCGCCTTGGCGGCATTGGTCGTGAAGCCCTGCGCCTGCGAAGTCAGAGGATTGAAGATGATGACGCCGCGTTGCGCGTCGCGGATTTCCTGCTGGAACAGCGAAAGCGCAAGCCGCCCCCGCACCGTTCCGATATAGCCATTCAGTTTGGCGCCCAATTCATATTCGGTGATGGATTCGGGCTTATATTCGCGAAGTGCAGGTACAACGACCGTCGTCGAAACACCACCTGGACGGTAGCCATGCTTTGCCGACGCATAGAACATCATATTGTCCGTCGGCCGCCAGTCGATGCTGCCGGTCCAGTTTGCATCGTTCGGAGACTGCCTGGTCAAAACGCCTCGACAAGCAGCCTCATACACTGAAAAAGGCGTGTTGGTTCCCGGGCATACAGTGATGCCGCTTGCCTGACCGTTGGGAAGGCCCGTGGGCGTCAATGCGGAATAACTTTGTGCATGGATGTTATCCCAGGTGTAGCGAATGCCTCCCGTGACGCGCAGCTTGTTCGTGACTTTATATGTCGCCTGACCGAAAATCGCCTTGCTTCGCGTATCGATGCCATTGAGCACAGTGGTCGTAGAGCCAGTAAAAAAGCCACCAAACGCCTGGCCAAAGAGCGTGTTGCCAGGAACTATGTCGTCACGTTCTTCATAATATCCACCGACCATCCAGTCGAGGCTGTTGCCGACCATTCCGGACAGCTGCAACTCGTGCGAGAACTGCTTTTTCTGCGACGCACGCGCGGTAGGAGCGAATGTCGGCTGATAACCGTCAAGTATCGGAAAGGGTGAGGCGTCCGCGGAATAGCCGAGCGCGACATACATGCGCTGGTAGCCCAGCACATATTTCAGTTTGACCGCATCAAAGTCCAGTTCAAGCTTGTTGATGAAATTCTGTACCTTGTTCTTGTATATCAGAAAATCCGACGGCGTGTTGTAATAGACCTTGCGCGGCCCCAGTTGTTGCACCGTGTTCAGATAGCCCTGAAGTCCCTGACTGACCCCCGGGATAGCCGCCAGATCCGGATTGGCAGCAAGGAACGCGTTGAAGAAGGGGTAGGGCGACGTAGGCGAGAAAATGGTCGACGCCAATCCGTTCGGCCGTGCCGCCAGCAGATACCATGAGCTCTGGTGCGAATCCACATTGGAATAATCGAATATGGTCGTATTGGTCAGCCATTCATTCGGCGTCAATTTCGCGGTGATGCGAAACGCGTCAGAATGCTTGTTGTCCAGGTCAAAATTATCCTGGTTCAAGATCTTCGTATAACCGTCACGCCGGACAACATTGCCCGCAACGCGAATGCTCAAGACATCAGGCACGACCGGAATGGTCAGCGCGCCTTCGACTTCTCGATCATTATAATTTCCGATCTGGCCAGAAATATATCCCTCGAATTCATTGCCCGGCGCCTTTGGAGAATAAAGAACGGCGCCGCCATTTGCGGCACGCCCGAACAACGTACCCTGGGGCCCGCGCAGGACCTGGACGGAATCCATGTCATAAATACCCGCCAGCGATGGATATATTTGAACGACATCTGCAAAATAGATCTCGACGGTCGGATTGTTGCCGAAGTTATTATTCTCCGGCGCCTGGCCGCGAATGGTGAAATTGAGGTGATTTGAAGAAAAAACGCTGGTCGGCGTCAATGACGGCGTCACGCGCGCAAGATCCAGGGCATTGACCACCCCCAAGGACCTCAGATTTTCGCCGCTCACCGCGGTAACGGCGACGGGCACGGTCTGAAGGGTTTCCGCGCGCCGCCGCGCCGTGACGATGATATCGCCGCCGTCGACGGCCGCCTGTGGCGAGGTCGCCCCCTGATCCGCCGGAGCTTCCGCCGACTCCTGCGCATATGCAGGCGAGAGCGGGAGGGCGGCGACGCTTGCAGCCAGCAAAAACCGATATTTCATAAAATCCTCCCCGGCCGGTATTACGCCACCTTTGGCTCCCCGGCTTAAACGTGAATGCGAATGTCTCTTGTGGTCTACGTTTTTGGTTGACGATGCTGAAGTTCTCAAGTCAGTCCGCTGGTCCGAACTGGCTTATTACACCTGTAATCATCCTGGCAGAGCTGTCGTCTGTCCGCGATTTGCGCCCATGTCGTGATACTTGAGCATATCCAAACCATCAGGATGGGTCGAAACCGGCTCAAACGGCAAATATGATATGGGACAAGAGGCTATCATGGAGAGGCGCGACACGCGATTGTGGTCGGATCATTATCTGCCCGACGAAGTGAAGGGCATCCGCGCGGAGGTCAGGCATTTTGCCGACACCCATCTCCGCCTGGTTGCGCATGAACTGAACAATCGCGCGGAAACGCGAGACAGCTTTCCTCGGGCCATGCTTGGACAGATGGCCGCCGCGGGCATATTGGGGATCCCCTTCGCGGCCGATGTGGGCGGGCGAGACCTCAAGCATCCAACGCTCGCGCTGCTCGTGGCGCTGGAAGAGATCGCCTATTATTCATCGGGCGTGGCGTCCGCGCTTCTCGACGCACAGCTTATCCTTGTGGGCCAGACGCTCGACCGGGCAGCGCCGCATCTGCGCCAATCCTATCTCCCCCGGCTCATCAAGGGCGAAATCGTGTGCAGTTTCGCGACAAGCGAGCCGGACGCCAGCACCGACCTGTCGCCGGCGCGCATGCAGACCAGAGCGGTCAAGGTCGAGGGCGGCTGGCGCATTTCGGGGCGCAAGCGGTGGATCACCAACGCCGTGGCGGCCGACCATATGCTGGTGCTGTGCCGCACCGGCGACAAGGCACAGACATTGCTGCTCGTCAACATGCGCGACAATGGCGTCAGCGTCGCGGACCCTGACCGGAAAATGGGCAATCATCCGCAGCTGACATCCGACGTACTGTTCGAGGACAGCTTCGTTGCGGACGACCATGTCGTCGGCGAAGTGGGGGCGGGACTGCGCGGCGCGCTGGGTGCGTTGACGATCGGGCGCATGGGCATCGGCGCGGTCGGTGTGGGCATGGCTCAGGCCGCCTTCGACATAGCGAGCGATCATATGAGCCGGCGCAAGGTCTTCGGCCAGGAACTGGGCCGGTTCCAGCATTGGCAGATGACCTTCGCGGACCATGCCATCGCCGTCGAACAGGGGCGCGCCCTGTTCCACAAGGCGGGCGCCATCTATGATGCGGGAGAATCGTGCGAAGTCGAAGCCGCCATGGCCAAGATCGTTGGGTCGCGGGCGGCAGTCGATGTCGCACGCGACGCCATTCAGGTCAGCGGCGCCTATGGTTTCGTCAAGGAAATGGGAGCGACGGGAGAGCAAAAAGCTTTGGAAGCGATCTATCGCGATTCCAAGATCGGTGAGATATACGAGGGCGCCAACGAAATTCAGAAATGGATCATTGCGCGACATTTCCTCGGTCGCGAAATTGTTGGCTGAAAGACAGGGGAAACAGGGAGAAACGCCGCTTGACCGTCGCCAGGCGGCCAAGGCGAAAAACCGACAGGGAGAGAAATGTGAGAGCCGTTCGCTTGCCCGCACCAGGAATCGGAAACCTTGCGTTGGTCCAAGAGGCGGAACCCCCGGCTCCGGCGACAGGCGAAATCGTTGTCCGGATCAGCGCAAGCTCGCTAAACTATCATGATTATGGTGTGGTATCCGGCCGGATTCCGACCGTTTCCGGCATTGTCCCCCTGTCCGACGGCGCGGGAACGGTCGTTGCCGTCGGCGCGGATGTCACGGAATTTGCCGTTGGCGATCATGTCGTTTCCACCTTCTTTCCTGACTGGATCGACGGGCGCGAACCCGATGCGCGCCCGTCCAACGTGCCCGGAGACGGGATCGACGGTTTCGCCAGGGACATGGTTTGCGCGCCATGGCACGCCTTCACCCATGCGCCACGCGGCTTCAGCCACAGGGAAGCCGCCACGATCACCTGCGCTGGCGTCACCGCATGGCGCGCGCTTGTCCCCAAGGGCCAACTGAAGGCGGGCAACACGGTCCTCGTCATGGGCAGCGGCGGCGTATCGGTCTACGCCCTGCAACTGGCCAAGGCGATGGGCGCCCGCGTCATCGCGACATCCTCATCCGACGAAAAGCTGGAGCGGCTACGCGCGCTCGGCGCGGACGAGGTCATCAACTATCGCAGCGATCCGGCTTGGGGCGCGACTGCGAACCGGCTTTCCGGCAAAGGCGTCGATATCGTCGTCGAGACGGGGGGCGCCGCGACCCTGGAGCAATCCATCGCCGCGACGCGCTATGGCGGAACGATCTCACTGGTCGGCGTGCTGGCCGGCATCCAGGGGCCGGTGCCGACCGCGCGGATATTCGGCAAGCAATTGACGATAGCAGGCATCACGGTGGGCAGCCGCCGCCACCAACTCGACACCGTCCGCGCGCTGGAGACAACGGGCATCCGCCCCGTCATCGGCAATCAATTTCCTCTGGAAGAACTGCAATCCGCATTTCTGCTTCAGGAAAAAGGCGCGCATTTCGGCAAGATCGCCATCGACTTCTGATACAAACCTCCGCCGGGTCGGGCCTGAATGTCACAGCCCGACCAGCCCCTTGCACGCGGCGAAGTCGGTGAACCAGTCCAGGCTCGCCGGATTGGCCATGGTTTCCCTACTCGCGACCTTTGCGGCCTCCGCGCCCAGCAATATCTTGCGTACGGGAATTTCCAACCGCTTGCCCGTCATGGTATAGGGAATATCCGGCACGAACAGGATTTCATCCGGCACATGGCGCGGGCTGTTCTCGTCGCGCAATCGGCGAATAATTGCTGCCCTGACCGCATCGTCCGGCGCGACGCCCTCCTTCAGCTTGACGAACAAGGGCATGTAATAATCGCCGCCCGCAAGATTGCAGCACAGCACCAGCCCGTCCTGCACCCCTTCCACCTTTTCGAGCGTGCGGTAAATTTCAGCCGTGCCGATGCGGACGCCGAAACGGTTGAGCGTCGCGTCCGACCTTCCGTAGACATAGCAGCCAAGCCTGTCGTTCATCTTGAACAGGTCGCCCTGCTGCCAGACCTCCGGAAAGGTCTCGAAATAGCTGGCCCGATAGCGGGACTTGTCGGGGTCGTTCCAGAAATAGAGCGGCATTGACGGAACGGGCTTTGTGATGACCATCTCGCCGACCTCGTCGATCACGGGACGGCCCTGATCGTCAAAGGCGGCCACGTCGATGCCCAGCATCGGCCCCTGTATCTCGCCCGCATATATGGGCTGGATGGGAACGCCACCGACAATGCCCGAACATAGTTCCGTGCCGCCGCATTGCGATGTGACCCACAGATCGGTCTTCACAGCGTCATAGAACCAGGCGAAAGTTTCGGGCGTCGAGGGCGCGCCGCCCAATATGATCTCCTCCAGCGCATCGAGGGCGAAATGGTCGCGCGGCCGGAAACCGGCCTTGGCCGCGGCCTGCACCAGCGTCGGACTGGCGCCCAGGACATGCGCGCCGGTATCCTGCGCGACGGCGAACAGCGTTCCCACGCCATCGGCGAAGGGGCTGCCGTCGTACAGGACGGTGCCGCCGCCCACGCACAGCGCGGACATAGTGGAGTTCCACATCATCCACCCGGTCGTGCTGTAGATGAACAGCACGGTTCCGGGCCGGATGTTCACATGAAAGCTCATGCCCTTCATATGCTGGATCAGCACGCCGACATGGCCCTGCACAATGGGCTTGGGCAGACCCGTGGTGCCCGACGAGAACAATATCCAGAGCGGATGATCGTGCGGCACCCGTTCGTAGCGGAACTGCTCGCGCGGCGGCGCGTCGCCCGCCACCAGATCGTCCCATTTGCGGAGGCCCCGATGGGCCACCGGCGCGCCGGATGGATGGGCATAATCCAGCCAGACCAGATGTTCGAGCGTGGGCAGTTTCCCGACGATGGCGGCGATATCCGCGCGCCGGTCGAAATCCCTGCCCGCGAACCGATAACCATCGGCGGCAAAGATCAGCTTGGGCTCGATCTGCGCGAAACGGTCCGTCACGGTGCCGACCCCGAATTCCGGCGCCGCGGACGACCAGATGGCGCCAATCGCCACGGTCGCCAGCATCGCTATGGCCGTTTCGGGAATATTGGGCATATAGGATACGACCCGATCGCCGGGCACAACCCCCAGATCGCGCATCGCGGTCGCCAGCCGGCGGACCTTCTCCTCGAGTTCCTGCCAGCTGACCGTGCCGCCGGGCCGCATTTCGGACCGATAGTGGATGGCCACTGCGTCCCCGCCCCTGGAATCCAGGTTTCGCAGCACATGTTCGGCATAATTGACGCGCGATCCGGTAAACCAGCGCGCATCGATCATGGCCCCCTTGGTGCAGACCTCTTCATATGGCCGGTCGGACCATATCTGGAAATAGTCCCACAAGGACGCCCAGAACGCATCGGGTTCGTCAACCGACCAGCGCCACAGGGCGGGATAGTCTGTGAAATCATGCCCCCGCGGCCTTAGCCATTCCATATATTGCGCAAGGTTGGATCCGGACGCAAAATCCTGCGACGGACGCCACAGCAATTCTCCTTCGACTGTCATGCCTTCTTTCCATCCTCTCACATCCGCCCCGCAATCGATGGAAGAATGGAATGAACCGCAGGCCGAGCGAAGAGCAATCCGTCATTGCCTGCCAATCCATCAGGAATGTGAAGCCGTGCGGCAGGCGCGATCCATGCCTGCCCGACACTGGACTGCGCACGCGCCGCCGTGCATCACCGCCTCTCAGCATGTCAAAGAAGGGAGTGTTACATGCCGGCCTATATTGTCTTCATGCGTGAAAATATCCGCGACGAGGAGGAGATGAAAATCTATGCGAGGATGGCCGGCCCCACCTTCGCCGGACATGAAGCGATCCCCCGCGCCGTCTATGGAGCGACGGAAACACTGGAAGGCCCGCCGACGGACAGCGCGGTCATCGTAGAGTTCAAGACGGTGGAAGCGGCCAGGGCCTGGTATGACAGCCCGGCCTATCAGGACGCGAAGCGGCACCGGCATCTGGGCGCCGATTATCGCGCCTTCATCATCCAGGGCGTCTGAATATCGGGTCGTCGGCGCCATTTGGCCCGCACCGTCAGGCATTGCAATATTGCATCCGCAATTTCCTGCTGCGACGATCCACTATCCATCGGATGACTGGCAAATCCCCTGCCCGGAATTGTAGCGGAGCAGTGTAATATTGTTTCGCGTTTGAATGGAGGTTTTATGGTGAAGTCGGCAGTCGTGACAGGCGCATTTGGTGCACTGGGTCAGGCAGTAACAGCCTGTTTCCAATCGTTCGGGGTGCAAGTCGCGTGCATCGATTATGCGCCGGTTCCTGCCGGATGGCCCGAAGGCGGCGTGGCGATAGGCGATGTCGACCTGGCCGATCCTTCATCCGCGGAACAGGCGCTTCGCGAAGCTGCGGAGCGGCTTGGCGGGATCGACGCCCTTATCAATGTCGCCGGCGGCTTTGTCTGGCAGAAGTTCGAGGATGGCGATCCTGCCAGCTGGCTGAAACTCTACGCATTGAACCTTCAGACGACGGCGAATGCGATCAAAGCCGCCCTTCCCTTCCTGCTGAACCAATCGGCCGCGCGGATCGTCAATGTCGGCGCATTCGCCGCACTTCGAGCGGACACCGGCATGGGCGCCTATGCCGCATCGAAATCGGCGGTCCATCGGTTGACTGAGACGCTTGCCGCCGAATTTGCCGACCGCGACATCACCGTCAACGCCGTCCTGCCCAGCATCATCGATACGCCGACCAATCGGCGCGACATGCCGGACGCCGACACCAGCACATGGGTGAAGCCCAGGGCGATTGCCGATGTCATCGCCTTCCTGTGCTCGGCAGAGGCGGGCGCGATCAGCGGCGCCCTCATTCCCGTGACACGCGGCGGCTGATCCCCACTGCATCGGGGCAGGACCGGCTGGCCCTGCCCCGCGCCCCCTTTATCCGTGGCCCAGCATGGCCTTGGTTTCCAGATATTCGGCAAAGCCATGGTCGCCCCATTCGCGTCCATTGCCGGACTGCTTATAGCCGCCAAAGGGCGCCGTGAAGTCCAGGCCCGCCGCATTGAGCGTCACCTGACCGGCGCGCAATTGCCGCGCCACCCGATTGGCGCGGGCGGGATCGCCGCTCTGGATATAGGCGGCCAGCCCATAGGGCGTATCGTTCGCCAGCGCGATGGCGTCGGCTTCATCCACATAGGCCTGGATCACCAGCACCGGCCCGAAAATCTCCTCCCGAACCACCGTCATGTCGGGCGTCACATCGGCAAAGATGGTCGGTTTCACGAAATAGCCGCGCTTCAGTCCGTCCGGCCGTCCGGGCCCGCCCGCCACGACCGTCGCGCCTTCCTCGACACCCTTTTCGATGAGTTGCTGGATACGATTCCATTGCACTTCGGACACGACGGGGCCGAGCCGGACCTCCTCTTCGGGATTTCCGACGGTCAGCGATTCCGCCGTCTTCTTCGCGATGGCCTTTACCTCGTCGAGCCGGCTCGCCGGCACCAGCATTCGCGTCGGAGCATTGCAGGACTGACCGGAATTCAACATCATGCGGACGATCCCGCCCGCCACCGCTTCCTCGAAATTCGCGTCGTCAAGCAGGATATTGGGCGACTTGCCCCCCAGTTCCTGCGCAACCCGCTTGACGGTCTGCGCAGCCGTCTGAGCGACCTGAATGCCGGCGCGGGTGGACCCCGTAAACGACACCATGTCGATTTCCGGATGGCCGGCAATCGCCGTTCCGACACCCGGTCCGTCGCCGTTAACCAGGTTGAACACGCCCGCCGGGACACCGGCGGCATCGCAGATCTCGGCGAAGATCATGGCGGAGAGCGGCGCGACTTCGGACGGCTTGAGCACCATCGTGCAGCCCACTGCCAGTGCCGGCGCGACCTTGCACGTGATCTGGTTGATGGGCCAGTTCCATGGCGTGATCAGACCGCAAACGCCAATGGGTTCCTTGACGATCATGGTCGTACCGCGAAGTTCCTCGAACGCGAAATTCTGGAGCATCGCGTGAGCGGTCTTGATATGGGCCAGCCCCAATGCGACCTGATACTGGCTGGACAGCCAGGAAGGCGCGCCCATTTCGGACGTGATCGCCTTGGCCATCTCTTCCTTCCGCTTTTCATACTCCTCGGCGATCCGGCCCAGCAGCGCGACACGACTTTCGATGCTACTTTGCGAGAAGGCGCCGAAGGCCCGCCGGGCAGCGGCGGCGGCGCGATCGACATCGGTCGCCGATCCTATGGAGATGCTTGCGACCGGCTCCTCGGTCGCCGGATTGATTACGTCCAGCTTTCTGGGTTCGGCCGGATCGACCCAGGCTCCGTCGATGTAGAATTTCAAATAGTCGGGCATAACATCTCCTATCTCAAATATAGCTTAAGGCCTGAATAGCGCAGTCGAAGGCGTATCGACCATCGGTACGACTTTCATCATATGGATGATGCTTTTACACCAAGAGGTCGTCCGCGCAGCCATTGACCGATAGCAATGATACCATCCGTCCAAAACAGGGGACATAAGGCAGCCCCTTCTGCGCAGGAGAGCGGCTTTGATCAGCTTTGCCAAGAAGACATGCCCATATTGCGAGGCGAATTGCGGCGTCGTGGCGACGATCGAAGACAATCAAGTCATCGCCATAAAAGGCAATGGCGATGACAAATATAGCCACGGCTATGTCTGCGCCAAGTCACAGGCGATGCTGGGCCTGAACCGCGATCCCGACGTCCTGCGCATGCCTTTGAAGCGTACGGGCTCGCGCTTCGAGGAAATCAGCTGGCAGGAAGCGTTCGACATCGCCGGTCAGGCACTACTCGGTATTCGCAACCAGCACGGCGCCGAAGCGATCGCCACCTATCTCGGCAATCCCGGCGGCCACAGCCCCGACCTGCTGATATTCGGCGGCCTGCTGGCCTCAGCCGTCGGTTCGACGCAATTCTACACCGCCGCTTCCATCGACGCCTTTCCAAGCCTGCTCGCCAACGCCTCGATGCTGGGCGACATAGGGCTCAATCCCCTTCCGGATATCGACCGGCTTTCCTTCCTTCTCGTCATCGGCGCCAATCCGATGGTGTCGAACGGCAGCCTGTGGAGCGTCCCCGGGCTGCCCAAGGCGCTGGGCAAGATGCGCGCGCGCGGCGGGCGCATGATTGTGGTCGATCCGCGCAAGACAGAAACGGCCGAGCAGGCGGACGAGCATATCGCTATCCATCCGGCAAGCGACGCGCTGCTTTTGCTGGCCCTCATCCACACTTTCTTCGACGAGGGGCTCGTCTCCCTCGGCCGCCTGACGCCCATGGTCAGGAACCTTGATGCTCTTCAGCGGTTGGCGAACGGCTATCCCCCCGAATCCATCGCTGTCGAGACGGGGATAGAGTCGGCCCGCATCAGGCAATTGGCCCGCGAGATCGCAACCGCCCAGGGCGCCGCAGTCTATGGCCGCATCGGCGCATCATGCCAGCCTTTCGGATCGGTCTGCGCCTGGCTGATCGGCTGTCTCAACATTCTGTCGGGCAATCTCGACCGCGAAGGGGGGCTGATATTTTCCAAGCCAGTGGTGCCCAACCTCTTCTATTCCGCGCCTTTCGTCGGCGATCAGCCGCCCTATGGCCGCTACTACACGCGTGTCCGCAAGCTTCAAGAGATCGGGGGCCAGCTTCCTGCCGCCGCCCTGGCGGAAGAGATAGAGGGGGATGAAACAGGCCGCATTCGCGCGCTCATCTGCATCGCGGGCAATCCCGCCCGCTCCTTTCCCAACAGCCCGCGCATTGAAGGCGCCCTGGCCTCGCTCGATTTCATGGTCGCGATCGATCCCTATCTCAATGAAACCAGCAGCCACGCCGACATCATCATTCCGCCGCTCGACACCCTGTGCAAGCCAAGCTTCACCTTCCTGTTCAGCGCCTTCATGCCGCACAGCTTCGTCCGTTACGCGCAGCCCGTGCTGCCCAAGCCCCACGACCGCCCGTCCGACGGCGACATCGCGATCGAACTGGCCGCAAGGCTGCTCGACAAACCGAGGGCCGAAGTCGAACAGGCGCATCTGATGGCGCTTGTGACGCAGGCTATGGCCATGTTCGACTATGATGGGGAATTGACGCCCGACGTCATTTTTGCGCGGCTTGACGGTGCAACGGGCAGCGAGAAGATTTTCGACCTGCTCGTGCGACTGGGCGATTTCGGTGACCGTTTCGGCATGAGGCCTGAGGGACTGTCCCTGGCAAAGGTGCGCCAGGAACCCGATGGCATCATGCTGGGCGCGGCGCCCGCGGGCCGACTGCCCGGCCTGATCCGCACGCCGGACAGGATGATCGACCTCGCGCCCGCCGCCATCGCCGACGACCTGCGCCGTTTGAACGACTGGCGCCGTGAAGGACGTTTCGCGCCACCCATGCCACAGGCCGGACGTTTCCTGCTGTTCGGACGGCGCGATCGCCGGTCGATGAACAGCTGGCTCCATAATGTGGAGACGCTGGCCAAGGGACCGGAGCGGTTCCAGTTGCTGATGCACCCGGATGATGCGGCAGTGTTGGGCATCCGGGATGGGGACCGCGCGGACATGTCGACGGCCGGCAACAGCATCACGGTATCGGTCCAGCTGTCCGATACCGTGCGTAGCGGATCGGTCAGCCTGCCTCACGGATGGGGTCATTATGCCGAGCGCAGCCGCACGCAGGTCGCCAGCAGCCGTCCCGGCCCGAATTTCAACATATTGACCGATGAGGGCGAACTGGACGCGCCAAGCGGCAATGCCGTGTATAACGGCATTGCCGTGACCATCCGGCCGGTCGCGGCGGACGCAGGGGTTCGGGAAGCCAGCGGAAACGCGGTCGCCCCCGCCTGATCCGGACGGATTTCAAAGCGGCGAACGCCCTAACTGAACCGTTCGCCGCTTTCATTGCCCAGAAAGCCTAGAAGGAATATTTCACCTCCGCTCCCCAGGTCCGCCGCTCCCCGATGATGCCGAAGTCGAAACCCAGCGCCTGCGTGTTGCTGAAGAAGGGGAAATAGCGTTCGTTGGACAGATTCTTGCCCCATAGCGAAAATTCGAAATTGCGCTGAACCGTGAACGCCAGACGCGCGTCGAACAGCCAATAAGGCCGCCCGCCATGCGAATAGACGGTATTGCCGACCAGGACGCCGGCGCCTTCGGGCGTATAGGCGAACTTGCCGGAATGGAACGCATTGCCGTAGAGATGGATTTCGCTCTCGTCGCGCGCATAAAGCCGCGCATCGAACCCGCCCTGCACGGTGATGTCGGGCGCATAGGGGAACGGATTTCCGCCAATCGGCCCCGCGAAAGTCGCCTGACCGTCATCATATTTGCTGTCGAGCAGGCCAAGATTGGCGTAAGCGCTCAACCCATCGGAAATCCTGAGATTGCTCTCCACCTCCAGCCCCTTGATGGTGCCGTCAAAGCCGCGCAGTGTAGTCAGCAGCGACGATCCAACGGCGATCTGGTCCTGAACCTGCTGCCGCTTATATTTCATGTAGAAGGCCGTTAGGTTGAAGGTCAGCCGTCTGTCGAAAAGGGAAGATTTCAGGCCCAGTTCGAAATCATCGACCCGCTCCGGTTTGATGTAGAGGATTTCC
Source organism: Sphingobium sp. EM0848 (assembly GCF_013375555.1). Lineage (NCBI taxonomy): Bacteria > Pseudomonadati > Pseudomonadota > Alphaproteobacteria > Sphingomonadales > Sphingobiaceae > Sphingobium > Sphingobium sp. EM0848. Next base: position 615,824 of record NZ_JABXWB010000001.1, on the reverse strand, counting down.
GCTTCGGAAAAGAGCGGCTGTCCGTTGAAGTTTCCGCTACGCCAGCCGCGCGAATAGCTGCCGAAAAGCAGAATATCGTTCGTAACCTTGTAACTGAGAATCGCGCGGCCGGAAAAATATCCGTCCTTCTTGTCAAGGGGCTTGGCGTACAGATTGGGATCGAATGTGAGGCTCGCCGGAATGGTCATGACGATCGGCGTTCCGCCGACATCCTTGTCCACCAGATAGGCCTGCGCATCGAAAAACTGATTGCGGTCACGCGTATATCGGCCGCCCAACGCCAATGTCAGGCGCGGAACCAGTTCATAGCTGGCCTCGGAATATAGGGCGTAGGATTGCCTTCTCTGGTCGAAATTATACCGGAATATCCCGCCAGCCGGCGTGTAGGGATAGAATTCGACCTGATTGCGGATCTTCTGATAGTCCCGGCCATAATAGACGCCCGCGACCAGATTGAACCCCGGCGATTCATAGTTCAGGCGCAGATCCTCGCTCATCTGATCGCCATCGACATTGCCATGGAAACCCAGGATGAAGGAGGGCGACCCATCAGGATCGGAACGCTGCCGCAACTTCGCCTTGCTGTAGGATGTTACCGAAACCAGCGACAGGGCGTCGTCAAGCTTGACATTGACGTTGAGGGTCACGCCCCCAGCGTGGGTCTTCACACGGCCGGTGTGATCCGATTCCGCCTGAAAGTCGCCTAGGCCATTGCGGGAATAGCCGTAGGGATTGGTGCCGCCAGGCCCTAGCCCGACAGAGAAGGATGCAGGCGGTACGGGATTGTCACGATTGTAAAAGCCGGTGAGATTGACATCGACATCGGCAGAGGGTTGCCAGCGCAGCGTCAAGCGCCCACCGAAACTGTCGACGGATGCGAAATCGGGGCCATCACCCACATTTTCGACCGACCCCTTCCCCTTGCGGTAGATGACGGCCGCGCGCGCCGCCATGTCGCTGCCAAGTTCGAAATCGCTCGCCGCTTCAAACGCGAAGCGGCTGAACCGCCCTATGCCGGCCTTCACATAAGCGTCCGGATTGCCGTCAAGCGTCGGCTTGCGCGTAATATAACTGATCGCGCCTGCAGTCGTATTGCGGCCGAACAATGTGCCCTGAGGGCCGCGCACGACCTCCAGCCGCTCCAGGTCGAAAATCTGCGCACCCTGCGTTGGGCGGAAGGTCTGATAGACCTCATCCACATAAATGCCTATGGGCTGGGCGGTATTCACGTTGAACTGGTTGGCGGTGCCCACGCCGCGCAGAGTGAAGTTCGGCTGGCTTTGCCCCGCGAAGGAACCGACCTGCAAATTGGGTACCAGTTGGGGAAGCTGGTCGGCCTGCACGACATGCAGCGCCGCAAGTCTCTGCTCACTGATGGCCGACACGGCGACCGGCACATCCTGAAGCCGTTCCGCGCGCCGCCGCGCGGTGACGACGATATCCCCCAACCCTGCCCCGCCGTCGGCGCGCTGCGGCGTTTCGTTCGGATTACCGGATGAGGTTTCCGCCAGTGCAGTCCCACAAAGCGCGGGAGAAAATATGGCTGCAAAGGCAATAACGCTCGTTCCGACCTTGAAAATCGACAATTCCACCTCCCCTGTACTTATGGCTTTCTTTAGTCATACATCGACAATCCAATTTTATTGATGGCCCTGCACCAAAGATCATGCTCGTGATGTCGCCAGAGCCGACGGGCTTGCCAGTACCTATTCATCACATCTGCAATTTATGGAGCGGGACGCAGGGGCTTGTGGCAAATCGCTTGTCAGGTCGGCCGTCCCTCGCCACTCCCTTGGCTCGATTGCGCCCATGCGGGCGTCGACCCGAATATTGCGCCCATCGCAGGGCCAAAGATGCTGTTGGAGGATGAATGACTGAGATCGCAAGCTATGATCGCGACGGAGAAATCGGAATCGTCACGATCGATTCCAAGCCCGTCAATGCCCTTGGGATTGCGGTCCGCCGCGCGATTGCGGAGGGATTTGACCGTTTCTCAACGGATGCCGACATTCGCGCGATCGTCCTAATCTGCGGCGGACGCACCTTCTTTGCCGGTGCCGACATTTCCGAATTCGGCAAGGCGCCGGAAAAGCCGGACCTGCACGATATTCTGCATCTCATAGAAGATGCCGGAAAGCCGGTATTCGCCGCCATTCATGGCACGGCGCTTGGTGGCGGGCTGGAAGTGGCCTTGACCTGCAATTATCGCATTGCCTTGCCCAGCGCCAAGGTTGGCTTGCCGGAGGTGCATCTTGGCCTTCTGCCGGGTGCAGGCGGGACGCAGCGCCTTCCCCGGATCGTGGGGCCCGAACTCGCCCTCGACCTGATCGCCAATGGCCGACAGATCAATGCGAAAAAGGCCCTTGAGCTGGGCGTGATCGATGCGCTGGCGCAGGAGGGTGAACTGCGCGCCGACGCCGTCGCCTTTGCAAGGACCGTCCTGGCGCGCGGCGAAGCCATCGCTCGCGTTCGCGACCGGCAGGACAAGATCGACCCCTTCAAGGGCAAGCCAGAACTGTTCGACGACTATCTCAAGGCGAATGCACGTGGTTTCAGGGGTTTCAAGGCGCCGGGCAACATTGTCCGCGCGGTGCAGGCGGCGGTAGACCTGCCGTTCGAGGAAGGGCTGAAGCGCGAAAGGGAGCTGTTCCGCGAATTGCACGATTCGTCCGAAAGCGCCGCGCAACGCTATTATTTCTTCGCGGAACGGCAGACGTCGAAAATTCCCGATCTTGCCAATGACATCGCTACCCTCCCGATAAAGAGCGTAGGCGTGATCGGGGCCGGCACGATGGGCGGCGGGATTTCGATGAATTTCCTCAACGCCGGCATCCCGGTGACGCTGGTGGAAATGTCGCAGGAGGCGCTGGACCGGGGTATTTCCGTCATTCGCCGCAACTATGAAAACACCGCGAAGAAGGGCCGCCTGACCCAGGAACAGGTCGAACAGCGCATGGCCCTGATCCAGCCGTCCACCGACATCGCCGCGCTGGCGGACGTGGATCTGGTCATCGAAGCCGTGTTTGAGCGCATGGACGTCAAGAAGGAGATTTTTGCCAAGCTCGATCAGGTCGCGAAAAAAGGCGCCATTCTCGCTTCCAACACGTCCTTCCTGGATCTGGACGAAATCGCCGCCGCGACGTCCCGTCCGGGCGATGTGATCGGCCTGCATTTCTTCTCGCCCGCCAATGTGATGCGCCTGCTGGAAATCGTGCGGGGCAAGCAGACGCGCGACGTCATTCTGGCGACCGCCGTCAAGATGGCCAGGACGATCGGCAAGGTTCCGGTCGTCAGCAAGGTATGCCATGGCTTCATCGCCAACCGGATCATGGAGCCGCGTGGACGGCAGGCCGACGCAGTAATCCTTGAGGGCACATCACCCGAAGCCGTGGACAAGGCGATCTATGACTATGGCTTTGCCATGGGGCCCTTCGCCATGCTCGACCTGATCGGGCTGGACGTGCTGGGCCGCGGCTCGTCGGAACGGACCTTGATGGGCGATCTGGTGGCGCTCGATCGCCTCGGCCAAAAGAAGAATGGCGGCTTCTACGACTATGACGAAAAGCGTCGGCCGACGCCATCCCCGGTCGCGGCGAAGGTCATTGCCGATCTGGCTGCGGCAAAGGGCATCGAACAGTCCGATCCGCTGGATGCGGACGAGATCGTCGCTCGCCTTCTCTATCCCGTCGTCAACGAAGGCGCCCGCATCCTGGAAGAAGGCGTCGCGATCCGCGCGTCGGACATCGATGTCGCCTGCATCCTGGGATATAATTGGCCGGTCTACACCGGGGGCCCCATGTTCTGGGCCGACATGGTCGGTTTGCCGAAGATCGTCGCTGCACTCGACACGATGGCCGAACGCTATGGCGAAGCCTTTGCCCCGGCCGCCCTGCTGCGGGAAAAGGCGAGCAACGGCGGAAGCTTCACCCGATCCTGACGGGCTATGCACGGGATAGGCCCGGCAGCGCCCGGCCTATCCCGACGCCCTTCGCTGGTTGTTTATGGCACCTGCCCGGGCGTCGAGGTTATGCCATTGTCGATGACCAGTTCCGCCCCGTTCATGAAACGGGATTCGTCCGAAGCCAGATAGACGACGGCATGGCCGATGTCGTTGGGCGTACCCAGGGTCGTGGCGATGGTGGGCGGCATGGCGATGCCCCTTTCCTCCAGTTCCTGCGCCCCCCGCCGAACCATGTCCGTGTCCATCGCGGCGGGATAGATGGAATTGCAGCGGATACCGCGCCGCGCCTGCGCGCAATGGGCGGCTACAGATCTGGAAAGGGCGCGCACGGCCCCTTTCGCGGCGCTGTAGGCGGTGGTGCCGAACGTCCCGGTCAATCCGCCGATGGACGATATGTTAATGATCGATCCTCCTTCAGATCGCGCCATCGCCCTGATCGCATGCTTGCAACCGAGGAATGTTCCCTCGACATTGACCGCGTAGATGAAGCGAAAATCCTCCAAACTTGTGTCGTCGGGAAAGCCCATTCGCGTGACGCCGGCATTGTTGACCAGCACGTCCAGTTTTCCGAAACGACCACATACTTCGTCGACCAACGATTCCCAGCCGGCCTCATCGCGCACGTCGCGCTTCAGGAACAGCGCCGGCTCGCCGATGTCGCGGGCGACCTGCGCTCCCCTGCCCTCATCGATATCCGTGAGGATGACTTTGCCCCCCTCCCGGGCGAGCAGACGCGCGCTTGCTTCGCCCAATCCGCCGCCTGCGCCAGTGACGATGACGACCTTGTCCTGAACACGTCCCATCGGTTTTTCCTCTCGCTTGCCGGCTCTATGGCTCTGATGTTTACCGATTCCGTAGGATCGGAAACCAGTTCAGTCTGGCCTCGATCCATGCCAGCGAAAATCGAAATCATGACCTTGCCATCATCCATCACGACCCTGATCCGCATCGGCGAGGCTGAAAAGCCATTGCGTATGTAATGTCGCCTTGCCTGTCTTGCATGACACTGCCTGCCAACGGAAGAAGACGCGTAGAGACTATCTTACACTCGGAGAGAAAATGGCCAACACCGCCTACATCTACGACGCGATCCGCACGCCCCGGTCAAAGGGCAAGAGCGATGGTTCGCTCAACGAGTGCAAGCCGATCGACCTGGTAACGACGCTGTTGAACGAAATGCAGCAACGCCACGACCTGGACACCGCCCGGGTCGACGACGTTATTCTGGGATGCGTCACCCCCACGCTGGAGCAGGGTGCCGTGCTACCCAAGCTGGCGCTGATGAAGGCGGGCTGGGACGAAAGCGTGCCGGGCGCGCAGGTCAACAGATTTTGCGCATCGGGTCTCGACACTTTCAACACGGCGGCGGCCAAGATCGCGTCGGGCTGGGAAGATCTTGTCTGCGCGGGCGGCTTTGAAAGCATGAGCCGGGCGCCTATGGGCGCCGACGGCGGCGCGTTCGAGGACCCTGCCACCAACATCGCCACCGGATTCGTGCCGCAGGGCATAGGCGCCGATCTGATCGCCACGATGAACGGCTTTTCCCGCGACGATTGCGACGCGTTCGCGGTGGGTTCCCAGCGCAAGGCCGCCTATGCCCGCGACAATGGCTGGTTCGACCGTTCGGTGGTGCCCGTGCGCGACGAAAGCGGCCTGACCATTTTGGAACGCGACGATTTCATCAAGCCCCATACGGACATGCAGACGCTGGGCGCACTCAAGGCCAGCTTCGCCGGCATGGGCAAGATGGGCTATGACGATATCGCCCTGTCCAAATATGTCGGGCTGGAACGCGTCAACCATGTGCATACGCCCGGCAATAGTTCGGGCATCGTCGATGGCGCCTCCCTCGTCCTGCTCGGCAGCGAGAAGGCCGGCAGGGACATCGGCCTGACCCCGCGCGGTCGCGTTGTTTCGACCGCCGTGCTGGCGACCGATCCCGTCATCATGCTGACCGGACCGGGTCCGGCTTCCAAAAAGGCGCTGGAAAAGGCCGGGCTCACCATGAACGACATCGATCTGGTCGAGATCAACGAAGCCTTCGCCTCGGTCGCGCTGCTGCTTCAGAAGGATCTGGATGTTCCCGACGAAAAGCTGAACGTCGTCGGCGGCGCCATCGCATTGGGTCACCCGCTCGGCGCGACGGGGGGCTGCCTGGTCTCGACCGTTCTCGACGAACTTGAGCGGCGCTCGCTGAAGCGCGGCCTGCTGTGCATGTGCGTGGGCGGCGGCATGGGCATCGCCTCCATCATCGAGCGCGTCTGATCGAAGGAATGACGACAATGAACGGTTTTATCTACGAAAAGGACGCCGACGGCATCGTGACCGTCACCATGGATATGTTCGACCAGTCGGCCAACACGATGGGCGCGGCCTATAATGTCGGCATGACCGAGACGCTCGACCGGCTGGAGCGCGAGGCAGGACTGTCCGGCGTCATTTTCGCGTCCGCAAAGAAGACCTTTTTCGCCGGCGGCGACCTCAAGGAAATGCTGAAAGGCGGCAAGACGCCGGAACAGGAATTCGAAAAGGTCCAGACCGCAAAGTCCTTCCTGCGCAGGCTGGAACGGCTCCCCGTGCCGGTCGCCGCCGCGATCAACGGCGCAGCGCTGGGCGGCGGCTTCGAAATCGCGCTCGCCTGCAATTATCGGGTGGCGCTGAACAGCCCCAAAACGCTTGTCGGTCTGCCCGAAGTCACGCTCGGCCTTATTCCCGGCGCGGGCGGCGTTGTGCGCATGGTGGCGTTGCTGGGCCTTGAAAAGGCGCTGCCGCTGCTTCTCGAAGGTACCACCATGCCGGCGGCCAAGGCTTACAAGATCGGCATCGTCGATGCGCTGGTCGACACGGCCGAAGAATTGATCCCTGCCGCGAAGCAGTGGATCAAGGCCAATCCCGAAGCCGCGACCCAGCCCTGGGACCGGAGGGGTTTTGCCTATCCCGGCGGCAATGCCGACAGCAATGCCGTGCGCCAGATCGCCGCAATCGCGCCGACGATGCTGATCGCGAAGACGCGGGGGCTGATGCCCGCGCCTGCCGCCATCCTGGACGTCGCCGTGAATTCGATGCGCATGGGTTTCGACAGCGCGCTCAAGACGGAGAGCCGCGCCTTTGTTAAGCTGGTGCGCAGCCCGGAGGCGCGCGCGCAGATCACCGCCTTCTTCCTGAACATGAACGGCATCAAGAACGGCGCGAACCGGCCGCAGGGCGAACAGGCGACATTCGCCAGCTCCGCCGTTCTGGGCGCCGGCATGATGGGCCAGGGCATCGCCTGGGCGCACGCTTCGCGCAATCTGCCCGTGGCGCTCAAGGACCTGTCGGTCGAGGCCGCTGAAAAGGGCAAGGCTTATTCGGCGAAGATCGCGGATGGCCGCATCCGCAAGGGACGCATGAGCGAGGCCGACAAGGGCGCCCTGCTCGGCCGGATCACGCCCACGGGCGACTATGCCGACATGCAGGGTGTCGACATCGTGATCGAGGCCGTGTTCGAGGACATCGCGCTCAAGGAAAAGATCATCGCCGAAACCTCCGGCAGCCTGTCGGATCGCGGCATCTACGGCACGAACACTTCGACCATCCCCGTCGGACTGCTGGCGAAGGCGGTGCCGGACCCCAGCCGTTTCATCGGCATCCATTTCTTCTCGCCCGTCGACAAGATGCAGCTGGTGGAGATCATCCGGGGCGAACAGACATCGGACGCAACCGCCGCCGCAGCCTATGACTATGTCAAGCAGATCGGCAAGATCCCGATCGTCGTCAACGACAGCCGCGGCTTCTTCACCTCACGCGTCTTCGGCACCTTCACGGACGAGGGCGCGGCGCTGATCCGCGACGGCGTTGCCCCTGTTCAGATCGAGCGTGAAGCCTGGAAAGCCGGCATGCCCGTCGGCCCGCTCGCGGTAGCCGACGAAACGAGCATCCTGCTGATGAGCAAGGTGTTGAGCACCCACGGCCGTATCGACGAGATGCTGGGCGTCGCCAACGGCTATCCGGCGGACATGGACGCGACCCGCGCCGTGTCATTCGACATTCTGGCGCAAGGCCGTGGCGGGCGCCAATATGGCGGCGGTTTCTACACCTATCATGACGATGGCTCGAAATCGCTGTGGGAAGGCCTGTCCGCCTATGCATCGGGCGACGGATCGGTGCCGGGCCAGGATATTCGGGACCGGCTGCTCTTCAGGCAGTCCATCGAAACGCTGCGCTGCTACCAGGAAGGCGTCCTGCGCAGCGAGGCCGAAGCCAATATCGGCTCCATCTTCGCTTTCGGCTTTCCCGCACACACCGGCGGGGCGCTTCAGTTCATCGACTGGTACGGCCGCGCCGCGTTCCTGAATCGGGCGGCCGCATTGGCCGACCGCTATGGCGAACGCTTCCGCGTGACCGACGCCATGGCGGCGATGGTCGCCAGCGAAATGACCAGGGCAGCGTGAAGCAACGGCCATGAACTATACCGCTCCAGTAGAAGACAGCCTGTTCGTTCTCGACACGGTGGCGGCGCTGCCCGCAATCGCTGCGCTGCCCGCCTTTTCCCATATGGAGACCGAAACGCTTTCCGCGATCCTGTCGGAAAGCGGCCGCTTCGCGGCAGAGGTGATCGCGCCGCTCAACGCCAATGGCGACAAGCAAGGTTGCCGAAGGGACGCGGACGGTAATGTCCGCGCCCCCGATGGCTTCCGTGAAGCCTATGCCCGATATCGGGAGGCGGGATGGACGGCGCTGTTCCCGCCGGAAGCCTATGGCGGGCAGGCCTTGCCCCATCTTGCCTGGCTGGCGACGGAAGAATTCGTGCTTTCGGCCAATCTGAGCTTTGGCGCCTATACCGGACTGACCTCCGGCGCGGTCAGCGCGATCCTGGCGCATGGCAATGAAGCGCAGAAGGCGCTTTATCTGCCGCCCATGGTGTCCGGCACATGGACGGGCACGATGAACCTGACGGAACCGCAATGCGGCACCGACCTCAACCTCATCCGCACGCGGGCAAGGCCGGTGGGCGATGGAACCTACTCCATCACCGGCACCAAGATCTTCATCTCGGCCGGCGAACATGACCTGTCCGACAACATCGTCCATCTCGTGCTGGCGAAGACCGAGGGCGCGCCCGACAATGTGAAGGGACTGTCCCTCTTCATCGTGCCCAAATTCCTGCCTGACGGCCCAAGCACCCCCGGCCAGCGCAACGCCCTGTCATGCGGCGCGATCGAGGAAAAGATGGGTCTGCACGGCAATGCGACCTGCGTGATGAATTATGATGGCGCCACCGGCTGGCTGATCGGCGAGGAGACCAAGGGTCTCAACGCCATGTTCGTGATGATGAACGACGCCAGGCTGCATGTCGGCATTCAGGGCGTGGCGGTTGCGGAAGCCGCCTATCAGGCCGCTGTCGCCTATGCGCGCGAACGGCGGCAGGGCCGCGCGCTTACTGGCGCCGCCGATCCCGAGCAGGCGGCTGACCCCCTGACCGTCCATCCCGACGTGCGCCGCATGCTGATGGAATGCCGCTCGCTCGTGCAAGGATGCCGGGCGCTGTGCCTGTGGGCCACCGCCCAGTCCGATCTGGCACGCCATGCGCCCGACGCCGACGCGCGGCAGCAGGCAACCGACCTGCTAAGCATCGCCACGCCGGTCGTGAAGGCCTTTGTCACCGACCGCGGCCATGAATGCGCGGTCACGGCGCAGCAAGTGTTCGGCGGCCATGGTTATATCCGCGAAACCGGCGTGGAGCAGCTTGTCCGCGATGCGCGCATCACCATGATCTACGAAGGCGCTAATGGCGTTCAGGCCATGGATCTGGTCGGCCGGAAATTGTGGCAGGACGATGGGCGCGGCTTCGCCACGCTGATGGCGCAGATGCGCCGTGAGATCGCTGAAACGCCCGAGGCCCTGTCCCACCTCGCCCGGCCGATTGGTCCGGTTCTGGACGATCTGGAGGCCGCCATCGCCTGGATGATGAAGAATGCCAGGAAGGATCCCGACGCGATCGGCGCGGCGGCCTATCCCTTCCTGGAGCTTACGGGCTACGCCATGCTCGGCTGGCTCTGGCTCAAAATGGCGAAGGCCGTGCCCGGCCAGGTGGAAAAGGGCGCGCATGGCGAAGCCTTCGGCCAGGCGAAACTGACAACGGCGGACTTTTACATGCGTCGTCTGCTGCCCCGCGCCAGCGGGCTTCTTGCTCAGATAGAGAGCGGCCCCGCACCGCTCATGACGCTGGCGGAGGCGGCATTTTAGCAGAACGAGGATGAGTTGGGCGAAGGCGTTTGGAACAGTTGACCATATTGATCATGGGAGGGGGCGTGTCGGGCCTGCTCAGCGCGCTGGCGCTGGCGGATGCGGGGCATCGCGTCACCGTGATCGAACGCGACCGTTCGCCTGAGCCCGGCCATCCCGATCGTCTGTTCAACGACTGGCGGCGCCTGGGCGTCGCCCAGATCCGCCATACCCACGCCTTTCGGGCGCGCTTCAAGCAGATCGTCGAACAGCGTCACCCCGCCTTGCTGGATCGCATGATGGCCGCCGGTGCGCGCGAGCTGTCCTTTGCCGACAACCTCTCCCCTACCCTGCGCGCCAGGGTGCGCGAGAGAAGCGGTGAGGATGCGCTCCGCACCATCGCCATGCGCCGCACGACGTTCGAGGCGGTGCTGCGCGATCATGTCGCGACATTGCCGGGCGTGACCGTCGCCTACGGATCGAAGGCCAGCGCCCTGCTGCTGGACCAGCGGCCCGGACAGCCGCCCCGCGCCACGGGGCTGACGGTCGATGGGCAAGCGATCCATGCCGACCTCATCATCGATGCCGGCGGCAGACGTTCACCCATTCCCGGCTGGCTGGCGCAAGCGGGCGTCGGGGCCCACGAAGATATTGCGCCGTGCGACCTGACCTATCACAGCCGCTTCTACAACCTTGCGGAAGACGTGACCGAACCTGAACCACCGCAGGGACGCACCGGCGATCTTGGCTATCTCAAATTCGGCGTGATCCCGGCGGACAATCGCTGCTTTTCGATCACGCTCGCCCTGCCTGAACGGGAAAAGGCGCTGCGTGGGCTGGCATCGACCGATGTGGGCTTTACCGACATCTGCCGGCGCTTGCCCGGGCTGGCGCCGTTCGTCGATCCAGCCATCTCCCGGCCGCTGGGGCGCGTCGCTGGCATGGCTGATCTCAAGAGCCGATGGCGCAGCTACATGGCGGATGGGCGGCCGGTCGTGGACAATCTCCTGCCAGTGGGCGATGCGCTGGTGACGTCCAACCCTCTTTATGGCCGTGGCCTGACATTCGCACTCATCGCCGCCTGCCGCCTTGCGGACGCCATCGGCGCGTATGACAGCTTCGGCGCGGCGGCCCATGCCTATGAACGCGGCATCGAGCGGGAATTGAGAGCCTATTTCGACGACATGCGCCGCATGGACGACGCCGCGACCCGTCGGGCGGCGGCACTGGCGGGCACGGAATTGGCCGACCCTGGCCCCTCGCCCGCACATTGGCGGCTGTCACTGATACAGCGCGCGTTGCCTCATTCCCCCCGGCTGATGCGCGGATTCCTGCGCAATGTCCACATGCTGGACGGCCCGGATCGCTGGCGGTCAGGTCCGATGGCCCTGCTTGCCGCGCTCTGCGCGCTTGTCCCAAAACGGCATGGCGATATCATGGCCGGATCAACCAACCCATCGCGCGCCGACATTCACGCGATGCTCGACCTCCCCCACTGATCACAGGAAAAGAACGATGGATCGCGTCTGGAACAATTTCATCGCTGGCGCCGATGCCGAGCCGGCCTCGGGCACCTATACGGACTCCTTCGATCCGACCATCGGCGCGCCCTTCGCCAAGGTGGCCGACAGCACAGGCGAGGATGTGGACCGGGCCGTTCGCTCATGTTCGTCCGCATTCGCGCAATGGAAGGCGATGCGGCCGCTCGACCGAGGCCGGATATTGACCGACATCGGCCGCGCCATCCGCGACCGCCGGGATGAATTCGGCGCGATCGAACGCGCCGAAACCGGCAAGCCGGGATGGCAGCTGCCTTTTGAAACCGAGGTCGCGGCGCAATATTTCGAATTTTACGGCGGCCTCACCAACCTGTTCCATGGCGAGGTCATCGGGTTGGGCGAGGGATATCACAGCTACACACTGCGCGAACCCTTTGGCGTGGTCGGGGTCATCACGCCTTGGAACGCGCCGCTGAACCAGGCCGCCCGCGGCATTGCCCCTGCCCTTGCAGCGGGCAACTGCGTCGTTTCGAAGCCGAGCGAATTCACGTCCGGTTCAACAGTGCTGCTGGCGCGGATCGCCGTCGAATGCGGCATGCCCGCCGGGGTCTTCAACGTAGTGCTGGGGTCAGGGACCGAAGCGGGCAGCGCGCTGGTCTCGCATCCCGACATCCGCAAAATCGCCTTTACCGGCAGCGTGCGCGCGGGCCGCGCCATCGCCCATATCGCGGCGGATCGCATCATCCCGCTGACCCTGGAACTGGGCGGCAAATCCCCCAACATCGTCTTTGAGGACGCCGATCTCTCCGCCGCCATTCCGGGCGCGATCCGCGCCTTTGCCGGCAATGCCGGGCAAGTCTGCCTGGCCGGCAGCCGCCTGCTCGTACAGCGGTCCATCCATGCCGCCTTCGTCGAAAAGCTGGCGGCGGCAGTGGGTCAACTCAAGGTCGGGCCGGACGTCGACGCGCTGATGGGTCCGTTGACGACGAAGGCGCAATATGACCGCGTCGCATCCTTCTTCGACATCGCCCGGAGCGAAGGGCTGGAACCCGCGACAGGCGGCAGCGCCGTCACCCGCGAAGGATGGGGCGGCGGCTGGTTCCTGCCGCCGACCGTCTATGGCGATGTCAGCAATAACAGCCGACTGGCGCGGGAGGAGATTTTCGGCCCCGTGCTCGTCGTGATCCCGTTCGAGGACGAGGATGAGGCCATCGCCATCGCCAACGATACCGAATATGGCCTGGCCGCCGGTATCTGGACCCAGTCTCTGTCCCGCGCCCACAGGGTTTCGGCGGCCATCCAGGCAGGTCAGATCTATGTGAACGAATATATGGCGGGCGGCGTCGAAACGCCGCTGGGGGGCTACAAGAACAGCGGCTACGGCCGGGAAAAAGGGATTGAGGCGCTGCATCATTATACGCAGCTCAAATGCGTCACGATCAAATTATGACAGCCGGCGGATCGTCGCCGGACAACTGACGGAGAAACAGGAGAGGAGAGGAGAAGGCATGTTCGATCTGGCAGGGAAAACCGCCATTGTCACGGGTTCGTCGCGCGGCATCGGGCGCGCGATCGCAGAGGCCATTGTGGAACATGGCGGGCGCGTCGTCATTTCCAGCCGGAAAGAGGACGCCTGTCAGGCGGCGACGGCGGAAATCGAAGCGCGCCATGGTCCCGGGCGGGCGGTCTCCGTTCCCGCCAATGTGAGTTCCAGGGACGATCTGACTCGTCTGGTCCAGCGCACGCGCGAAGCCTTCGGCCGGATCGACATCCTGGTCTGCAACGCGGCCAGCAATCCGCATTACGGCCCACTCACGTCGATTTCGGAGGAGATGTTCCGAAAGATATTCGACAACAACGTCCTTTCGCCGCTGACCCTGATCGGCATGGTCGCACCGGAGATGATCGAGCGCAAGGCCGGGTCCATCATCTTGATCTCCTCCATCGGTGGACTGCTTTCCTCGACGTCGATCGGCGCCTACAACATGTCCAAGGCCGCCGACCTTCAGATGGCGCGCAATCTGGCGGCGGAATATGGCCCCTCCGGCGTGCGGGTGAACGCCATCGCGCCGGGCCTAATCGAGACGGACTTCGCCTCCGCGATCATGAACAATGAAAAGGCGCTGGCCCGCTTCGTCGATCCGGTGCCCCTGCGCCGCGTGGGGCAACCCCGCGAAATCGCGGGCGCAGCCCTTTTCCTTGCGTCCGACGCGTCCAGCTTCGTGACCGGGCAGACGATCGTCGTCGATGGCGGCGCGACGATCATGGGGGCGTGACGGAAGACAATATGTCGCACGATCGCCACTATCGTTCCTGCACGATTTGCGAGGCCGGCTGCGGCCTGGTGATCGAGACCGCATCCAACGGGCAGGTGCGGTCGATCAAGGGTGACGCGGACGACCCTGTCAGCCAGGGCTTCGTGTGCCCGAAGTCGCAGGCGATGGCCGGCATCGGGCGCGATCCCGACCGGCTTCGTCAGCCGCTGCGGCGCACGCAGGACGGATTCGAACCGATAGGCTGGGACGAAGCCTTCGCGCTCGCCGCGGAAAAGCTGAGCGCGATCCGGCAGGAACACGGCCCCGACGCCATCGCCACCTATGTCGGCAATCCGGTGGCGGGCAATGTCGGGAGCGTCCTTTACACCGGCGCGCTCACCCAGGCGATCGGGTCCCGGCAGATCTACACGGCCGCATCCATCGACGCCTATCCGCGCATGCTCGCCAACGCCCTGATGTTCGGCGACATCGGGATCAATCCGGTGCCCGACATAGAACGGTGCGATTTCCTGCTGATCCTGGGCGCGAACCCAGCGGTCAGCAACGGCAGCATGCTGACCCTGCCGGGCCTGCCTAAAAAGCTTGCGCAGATGCGCGAAAGAGGCGGGCGGATCGTCGTTGTCGATCCACGCCGCACGCGCACGGCGGAAATGGCGGACGATCATCTCGCGATACAGCCATCGACCGACGCGCTGCTACTGCTGGCCCTGGTGGAGAGCCTGTTCAGCGATGGCGTGGCGGACCGCCCGGACCTGGAAACGCGCTTTTCCGGCATCGACCAGCTTCGACAGGTCGCCGCACGCTACCCGGCGGAAAAGGTCGCCGCCATCATTGGGGTCCCCGCGGACAAGATCCGATCGCTGGCTCGATTCCTCGCGGCGGCACCAAGGGCAGCCGTCTATGGGCGGGTAGGCACCTGTTGCCAGCCCTTCGGTTCCATCGCGTCATGGCTGATCGAAGCCATCAACGCGCTGACGGGCAATCTGGACCGCGAGGGAGGCATGCTGATCCCGATGCCTATCGTGTCCACCGCCCTCTTTTCCAGCCCCTATTCCAAGGGCCAGGCGCCCTATGGCCGCTTTCACACGCGCGTGCGCAAATTGCCCGAGCTGGGCGGCCGCCTGCCCGCCGCCGCACTGGCGGAAGAAATCGCGACGCCCGGCGAAGGCCGCGTGCGGGCGCTGATCACGCTGGCCGGAAACCCTATACGCTCCTTCCCCGACAGCCGGGCCATAGAGGCGGCGGTCGAAAAGCTCGATTTCCTGATCTCCATCGACATGTATCTCAATGAAACGAGCCGTCACGCCGACCTGATCCTTCCGCCGGGCGATCCTCTGGGCGAACCCAATTGCACGCTGATGTTCGGGGCTTTCTCTCCCCGCTCCTACGCCCGCTTTTCCCCGGCCCTGCCGGCTGCCGATCCCGGTCTGGCGGATTGGGAGATCCTTCTGCGTCTCGGCGCGGCGCTCACGGGACGGGATGCCGAGTGCTACGACCGGCACTATGTCGCCGGGCTGGTCGGGTGGAGCATGCAGCGCGCCTGCATGACAGACCCGCCGCACGAAGCCATCATGCAACAGCTGACCGGAGAAACAGGCGTCGAAAAGCTGTGCGATTTCTTCATTCGCACCGGGCCTTTCGGCGATGGCTTCGGTCAGGCCGCCGGCCTCACCCTGACTGACCTGCGCGCCGCGGACCATGGCGTGGATCGCGGATATGCGCCGTCGGGCAGGCTCATGGACCTCATCCGCACGCCGGATGGAAAGGTGAACCTCGCCCCCGCACCCATCATGGCCGACCTTGAGCGGCTCGACCAATGGATCGCGGCCGGAAAGCTCGGAGAGCTGGAACCAGCAAAGGGCTATTTCATCCTGTCCGGGCGCAGGGATCTGCGTTCCATGAACAGCTGGCTCCATAATCTGCCGAATCTGGCGAAAGGTCCGGCTCGCAGCCATCTCCACGTCCACCCTGACGATGCGGACCTGCTGGGTCTGGCGGATGGTGACACCGTGGCGCTGGACGCCGGGGGCCGTCAGGTGACCGTGACGGTCGAGCGCAACGCCGATGTGCAGCGCGGGCATCTCAACCTACCGCATGGCTGGGGCCATCACGAAGCGGGAACCCGCATGGAGGTGGCGCATCAGCGCCCCGGCAGCAACTATAATCTTCTGTCCGATGCAGCCCTGCTGGACATGCCGTCGGGCAACGCGGTGTTCAACGGGCTGCGGGTGCGTCTGTCCCGCACGGCGCAGGCGCCGGAATGGACCACAGCCCACTGAAGCTGCGACCCGTTCCGGCGCATGATCGGTCAAGCGGCCAGTGCGTCAATCCGCGCCTTCACCGCGATGATCCTCCTGGCTTCCTCCAGATGAAGCAGTTCGGCCATCTTGCCGTTCACGGTCAGGACGCCCTTGCCCGCATTCGCCGGGTCCTCGAAGGCCTCGACCACGGCGCGGGCGTGCACGATGTCCGCTTCCGCCGGTGAGAAGATCCGGTTCGCGACATCAATCTGCTCGGGATGGATCAGGCTCTTCCCGTCAAAGCCAAGCATGGCCCCCTGACGGCATTCCGCCGCAAGAAAATCCTCATCCTTCAGCCGGTTGCATACCCCGTCCACCGCAACCAGCCCATAGGCCCGGGCGGCGGCGACCACCGTGAAGAGCGCGCTCTGCAATGCGGTGCGATTGTCATCGACCTGGCACCGCAACTCCTTCGCCAGATCGTTGGTGCCCACGACCAGACCCTCCAGCCCTGTTTCGTCCGCCGCGCCGGCGATGGAGTCCATGCGCAGGATCGCTTGGCAGGTCTCGATCATCGCCCAGAGCGGCTTGCCCGGCCCAAGGCGCGCGCGGGCGGCGGCGAGCATGCCCGCGTCGGAAACCTTGGGCAGCAGGATCGCCGGCGCATGCCCGGCGGCGGCCATGTCCGCCTCATGCCAGGGCGTTTCCGGCCCATTGACGCGCAACATCGCCAGACGATCACCATAGTCGATATTCCTGATCGCGTGGATCGCAAGGTCGCGGGCAGCATCCTTCGCATCCGGCGCGACGGCGTCCTCCAGATCGATGATCAGGACGTCGCAGGGCAAGCTGGCGGCCTTTTCCAAAACCCTTTCCTTGTTGCCGGGCAGATAGAGGACGCTGCGGAATGGTCGCATATTCAAATTCCTTGCTATTGATGTGATGAGAATCAGTCCGGGCCGTCATCCCCAGATATATTGGGCTCCAGCTTCGCTTTCGCCGCGAAAAGCGCGGCAATCACCAAATCCCGCTTGTCCATGATGCGGTCGGTACGCCCACCGACGCCGATCGCCATGGGAATCTGGCCGATGGTTGGCTTGATCGCCACCGCGAAGGCGCTGTAATTCTTCGACATGTCGCCGCTCGTCTCAGCATAGCCCTTCTCACGGACGTTCGCCAGAAGCGCCTCGAACTCCCTGGGATCGACCCGCTCGGCCTCATCCTGAGTTTCAGCATTGGAACGCCGGACGATCAGCGCGACCTCTTCTTTGGACTTGAGCGATAGCAGGACGCGGCCGAGCGCAGTGCGAGTGATGGGACGCAACAGACCGGACTGGACCTCCAGCCGTTGCGACACGTCCGGTAGCTGGGCGCTCACATATTGCGAATATATCCCGTTCTGAATGCCCAAGAACACGGTTTCCTGCACCTGACTCATCAGGTCGTCCAGATGCGTCTCCACATCGCCCTGGTGGCGATACTGCCGATGAATCCAGCTGCCCAGTAGCATGATGCGGATGGTGGGCAGATAATTACGGCTCGTGCGATCATGCTCCAGATAGCCCAGCTGGACGAGATTGCGCACCAGCATGCTCACGCTGGGCTGCGGAATGTTCAACCGCTGCGCCATTTCGCCGATCGACATGGGCTGCTGATGAAGCGAAAATAGTTCGAAAAGCGCCAGCGTGCGCTCCGCGGATTTCACGGATCGCCATTGCGAATTCGCCTTGTCCACAGTCCATGGACTGATGTCGCTCAGGCGGTCTTCCGCCATATCGGATGCGGTATCGGACATGATCTGTGTGTTCCTTTTCGAACCTTACTGCCGGGTAGCCATTTTCCGCAATTCGCGCGGACCCCACATTACCCATGTAATAATACCCGAAACAGCTCGAACAAGCCCGCACCAAACCCCATTTGATGGTAGCGATAGGCAATCGCGATCGGAGAGGTTAGATGAATATTGACGTTGTAGTGCGTGGCGGAACTGTAATCGACGGAACCGGCGAACCCGCACGACTGGCAGATATCGGCATCCGCGACGGAAAGGTCGTCGAGATCGGCGCGATTCCCGGCCAGGGCGCCAAGGAAATCGACGCACGGGGCCTGATCGTCGCGCCCGGCATCATCGATCTTCACACCCATTATGACGCCCAGTTGCATTGGGACCCCTATTGCACAACGTCGGGGTGGCACGGCACAACGACGGTCGTTATCGGCAATTGCGGCTTCAGCTTCGCTCCCGTCCGGAAGGGCATGAGCGAGCGCTACATGCGCATGATGGAAAACACCGAGCAAGTTCCCTTCGAGGCTATGGCGTCGACCATGGACTGGACCTGGGAAAGCTTTCCCGACTGGATCGCGCATCTCAAGTCGCTGCCCAAGGGGCTGAATGTCGCCACCTATCTGCCCATGAACCCGCTATTGTCCTATGTCGTGGGCCCCGACGAGGCGAAGAAGCGCCCCTGCACGGTCGAGGAACGCAAGCAGATGCGCGACCTGCTGCATGAGGCGATGGACGCGGGCGCCAGCGGCTTTGCCCTATCCTTCATGGGCGAAGGCGGCAACAATCATCTCGATCACGACCAGTCGCCCATGCCGACCGACGCCATGGATGCGGAGGAAGCCTATAATCTGGCGCGGGTCCTTGCCGAGCGCGGCGAAGGCACGATCCAGATCCTGTGCGAACTGCCCGGCATGGACGAACCGCGCCGTTATGCAGCGGAAGAACTGGCCCGCATCAGCGGCCGTCCGGTTCTGCACAATATCCTGCTGGGCAGCGACACCGATCCCGAACAACATCGCGGCATCATGCGCTGGCTGGACCGGATGCAGGAAGAGAAGCTCGACATCTGGTCTCAATGCTTCTCCTTCCGCAAGCCGCTCGAAATCACGCCGCTGCATTATAATGTCTGGGATTCCGTCGCCGCGTTCCGCCGCCTTTCCATGGCGACCACGGCAGAGGCCAAGATGACGCTGGTGCAGGACCCGGCCTATCGGAAGACCTTCATCGACAATTATGATCCGCGCGAAATGTCGACCGCAGGTGGCCGACTGGAAGCCTATATGATCGTCGATCCAGCCGGCTCCGCCTCACTGGAAGGGCGCGAAGGGCAATTGCTGGGTGACATCGCCCGCGACCTGGGCAAGCCGGTCGCGGAACTGTTCCTCGATACGCTCATCGAATCCAACATGCATGTCATGTTCTCCAACAATGACAATGGCACGCGCAATGTGGAGACGATCGAAGAGATTCTCAGCCATCCGCGAGTGCTGGCGGGCATTTCGGACGGCGGCGCACATTCGAAACATGGCAATGGCGGCTACTGGTCGACCGACCTCATCCTGTGGCTGACGCAGGAAGGTACGCGGATCAGCCGGGAGCAGGTTCATTCCCTGCTCAGCTACCGCAATGCGCGCGCCTTCGGACTGACCGATCGTGGCCTTCTGCAGCCCGGCTATGCGGCCGATCTCATGATCTACGACGCCGACAAGCTGGATTATCAGCCCCGTGGCCACTATGAAGTTGTCCACGATCTTCCGGGCGGCGACTGGCGCAAAGTCACTCGCGCGATCGGCATCCGCCACATCCTCGTCAACGGCGTCGAAACCTTCACCAACGGCAAGGAAACGGGCGCCACCCCCGGCGAGATCGTCATGAACCAGCGCGCCGACGCAAAAATGGAAGCCGCTCAATAATTTCGTTGCCGTGTCCCGCAACGGAATCGTCAATAAAATCGATAAAGAGGAATATAGCTTGAACGCGCATCAGCCCGTCAACAGCGTGCGGACCTTTGCCGCTTCATCCCACAAGCTCCTGATCGACGGCCACTGGGTCGAGGCGGAGGGCGGTGAAACGATCGACGTGTTCGATCCGGCGACCGAGGAACGCATCGCCATCGTCCCACGCGGCGCCGCGAAGGACATCGACCGCGCAGTGAAGGCCGCCCGGCGGAGCTTCGAAACCGCCTCGTGGCGTGGCCTGAAGGCGGAGGATCGCGCCGCGATCATGTGGCGTTTCGCCGACCTGATCGAAAAGAATGCGACCGAACTCGCGGATCTCGACATTCTCAACAACGGCATGCCCCGCTACATGGCGGACGGCATGGTGAAGGCGTCGGCGAACTGGATGCGCTTCTATGCAGGTTCGGCAACCCGGATATTCGGCCGGGACGCGAGCGGCGCGATTTCCGGCGGCGGGCAGCAGATGCACGCCTATACCATGCGCGAGCCGATTGGCGTCGCGGGCCTCATCCTGCCATGGAACGGACCTGTCGGCGTCTTCGTGGTCAAGGTGGCGCCGGCGCTCGCGGCGGGCTGTTCGGTCGTCGTCAAACCGGCCGAGAACACCCCGCTGTCGGCATTGCGGCTGGGACAGCTGGCGGTCGAGGCCGGCGTTCCCGATGGCGTGATCAACATCGTCACCGGCTATGGCGACGCCGGGCAGGCGCTGGTCGATCACCCGCTGGTGGACAAGATTTCCTTCACCGGATCGACCGATGTCGGCAAGCGGATCGTCGACAGCGCCAGCGGCAATCTGAAGCGCATCACGCTGGAACTGGGCGGGAAATCACCATGCCTGCTGTTCGGTGACGCCGACATGGACGTGGCCATCCCCGGCGCGGCGATGAGCACCTTTCTCAATTCCGGGCAGGTCTGCTGGGCGGGTTCACGGCTGCTGATCGAGAAGAAGGCCTATGACAAGGTGCTCGCTGGCATCACGGATTTCGCCAATAATTTGAAGGTCGGCAATGGCTTCGACCCGTCGACCAATCTTGGCCCCCTGATTTCGGCCAAGCAGAGGGACCGGGTCGTCCGCTATATGGAGATCGGGCAGGAAGAAGGGGCGGAGATTGTCGCGGGCGGCCCCAGCGATCTGGAAAAGGGCTTTTTCGTCAAGCCGACCGTCCTGGCGAACGTCAACGCCAATGCACGCGTCATGCGGGAGGAAATTTTCGGCCCCGTCATTTCGGCGACGCCCGTCGACGATGTGGACGAGATGATCCGCATCGCCAACGACACCAATTATGGCCTGGCCGCCTGTCTGTTCACGTCGGACGTCAACCGGACGCACCAGATCGCATCGCGCATCCGCGCCGGCACCGTCTGGGTCAACTGCTTCGGGGTCAACCACATCACCATGCCCTTTGGCGGATACAAGGAATCCGGCTGGGGCCGCGAACTCGGCGATGAGGCGCTCGACAATTTCCTCGAGACCAAATCGGTGTTCGTACAATTGCGCTGAGGCCAGCGCCGTCCCTGTTGCTCTTCTGGAATTCTGCTTCTTCATGAACATGAGAAACGAGACCGAAACCGCTGCCGATTATATCATAGTCGGCAGCGGCAGCGCGGGGGCCGTGGTAGCCGCCAGGCTTGCGGAAAATCCCGCGATCAACGTGCTGTTGATCGAAGCGGGCGGATCGAACAGACGCATGCTGGTCGACATGCCGGCGGGCACGCTCAAGCTGATGGCGAACGCCACGTCCGACTGGATGTACCATGTGGAGGCCGACACCACGCGAGGCGACATCGAGCAGGTCTGGTCGGGCGGAAAGATGCTGGGCGGGTCGAGTTCGATCAACGGGATGGTGTATTGCCGGGGCGAAAAGCGGGATTTTGACGACTGGGCGGCAATGGGCTGCACCGGCTGGGCCGCTAACGACATATGGCCGCTTTTCCTGAAGTCCGAAAAATTCCACGGGCCGCCATCGCAGGATCACGGGACGTCCGGTCCGCTGGGCGTTGCCCCGGTCCGGTCGCAACATCCCCTGACCGAAAATTTCGTCAGCGCCTGCGACGAGGTCGGGCTACCGCGCCGGGACGATTATTGCGACGGACATGAATTCGGTTCGTTCCACATCTGGACGACAACGGCGGGGGGCCAGCGTTCGAACACATTCAGCGCCTTTGTCTCGCCGCTTCTTGATCGACCCAATCTTGCCGTCGTCACGGGCGTCACGATCGACAGGATCGAATGTGAAGACGGCCGAGCGGTTCGCGTCGTTGGAAGCCGCAATGGCGAACCCTATTGCGCCGCCGCCCGGCGCGAGATCGTCATCAGCGCAGGCACGATCGGATCGCCGGCTATATTGATGCGGTCGGGAATCGGGCCAGCGGCGCATTTGCGCGAACTGGGCATCGACATTCTCGCCGATCTTCCCGTCGGCGAGAATCTTCAGGAACATGCGGTGCTGGCCGTCAGCAAGCTCGTGACGATGCCCACTTACAACATGGCGCCGAAGCTGTCGAACCTGCCCCGGCATGTGGCGAACTATCTGTTGTTCCGCAAAGGACCGCTCACCTCGCCCGCCGTTCAGGCCATGGCCTATGCCAGAACCGAGGCCCATCTGGCCGATCCCGATGTCTGTTTCAGCTTCATTCCTCTGGCGATGGACCTTTCAGGCCAGCCCAAATTGCATGCCAGGTCAGGCGTGACCATCGGGGGGCAGATTTGCCGCCCGAACGCACGGGGCAAGATCACATTACAGAGCCGCGATCATCTGGCCCCACCGAAAATCGCGCTGAACATGCTGGAGGATGCGGAGGACATCCGCACCTTGACCAAGGTCGGCCGCCTGGCCGAGCAGATCTTCGCCGCGCCGGCATTCGCGCCTTTCGTCGAAGCGCGCAATGAGCCGCCCCAACCGATCATGTCGGACGAGGGCTGGCTGGACTATCTGCGCCAGCGTGTCGGCATTGGCTACCATCCGGTGGGAACATGCCGCATGGGCCGGGAAGGCGAATCCGTATTGGATCCCCAGCTCCGCGTTCGGGGCATTGACGGCTTGCGGGTGATCGACGCGTCGATCATGCCGCGCATCACGTCCGGCAATACCAATGCGCCGTCGATGATGATCGGGGAAAGGGGCGCCGAACTGATCCTGCGGTCGCTCAAAGTTTAGGCTTTGAGGGCGTCAGATGCGCTGCCTGACTTCGGTGCCGCCATCGACGAAAATCGCCTGTCCCACCATATAGGCGTTTTCGGCGCTCACGAGATAGGCGAGCAGACTCGCCACAACATCCGGGCCGGGAATGTCCTTGATGACCGCCGGATTGTAATTGAGCAGCCATTCCATGCGCGCGGGATCGGATAGGTCGTCCCGCGTCAGAGGTGTCCGTATGACGCCGGGACACACGCAATTGAGCAATATGCCCGAGCCACCCCAGTCGTCGGCCACCGATTGCGACCTGATCCAGTTCGTGATGGCGCGCTTGGTCGAGGAATAGATGATCGGCTCTTCCGGGCATCGCGCTGCCGCGGCGACGGCGGCTCTACAGGCATGCACTTCGTCGCCGGCTGTGCAGGCCGTAACAACCTCCTCATCCACATCAAGGATCGTCGCCATGGACGACACCGCTGCAACGCGCGGCGACGCCGATTTCAGCAACAGCGACCGTAGGCCCCGAATGATGTCCACAGTGCCAAAATAATTGATGGAAACGATGCCCGGCGAGTCGATCGGTCGGTATATTCCCGCACATGTGACGAGGGTATCGATGCCGTCCGGGCAGATGGTGGACACCGACCGCAAAGCGCCAGAGCGCCCTTCGGCTGTGGACAGATCAGCCACCACCTCCGCATCACGGAGATCTATCCCGATCACCCTCCATCCCGCATCAGTCAGCCGTTCGGCCGTCGCCTTGCCTATTCCGGAAGCGGAACCCGTGATGACTGCCCTTCGCGTTGATCCCATCCTAGCTGCCTTCATCCTGACCTGAAATGAAAAGGCAGCAGAGATCGGCCGGACTGGCCAATGGTTTTACGCCTCGCGACGCATTCATCCCATGGATGATGGATGCGTCGCGAGACAAGGCGGGTCCATCAGGAGGACTGCCCGGTCATAGTCACATGCCGATCAGGTCGGCCTTGCGCAGCGTATTCTGCACCAGTCGCACTACCGCGACGTCGATCATGATGCCATCCACCTGAGCGGCGCCCAAGCCCTTGGCCTCCGCCTCGCGATAGGCGGCCTCCATCCTCCGGGCGCGGTCGACATCGGCCTGGGACGGCGAAAACACATCGAGTGCCGGTTCGATCTGCGACGGATGGATGGCCCATTTTCCAACCATGCCGAGCGAACGTGCGCGCATGGCTTCCGATCGATAGGCCGTTTCATCCTTGAAATTGGCGAAGGGACCATCGACGGCGTCAATGCCGACCGAACGGGCCGCCATGGCGATACGGAAGCGCGCATAATGGAATATGTCGCCCGGATAGCTGCCGGTCGCGCCGATATCGTCCGTGTCAATGCCCTGCGAACCGGCATAGTCGCCCATGCCGAAGATCAGGGCTTCGAGCCGGTCGGAAGAGCGGGCGATTTCCTCGACATTCTGCAAGGCCTGCACTTCCTCGATCAGCACTTCGATACCGATCCGGTTCTTGAGGCCCAGCTTCTTTTCAAGCTGGGTCAGCATATGGTCCAGAAAGATCACGTCCGCTGCTTTGTACGGCTTGGTCAGCATGATCGTGTCGACATTCTCACCGGCCTTTTCCACGATGGTGATGATGTCATCGTGGCAATATTGGGTGGTGACGTCGTTGATCCGCACGCAACGGGTCTTCTTGCCCCAATCCAGGTTATTGAGCGCATCGGCGATCAGGTCGCGCGCACCGACCTTTGCCGCCGGCGCCACTGCGTCCTCAAGATCGCAGAAGACATGATCCGCGGCGGACGCGGCAGCCTTCTGCAACATCTTCTCGCTGCTGCCCGGAACGGACAACTGCACGCGACGCAGACGAACTGGACGTTTGCTCATGATTCAACCATTCCCTTCTCTTCCTTTTTCCAGGGCTGCGCGAGCGCGCTCATCACCCTGGCTACGACATCTTCATCCAGTCCCGCCTCCCGCAGGCGCAATTCCGTATGCTCGCCAAGATAAGGCCCGCGCCGGACAACCTTTCCGGGCGTGCGAGTCATCTTGATCGGTACGCCAACAATCTTGACGGGTTCCAATCCCGGCTGTTCGACATCGACCAGCATTTCGCGGGCAGCGAAGTGCGGATCGTCGAATATCTCGCTTATGTTGAGAACGGGACCGAACGGAATCTTGCCTCCCAGCATCCGCGAAAGTTCATCCTTGGTGAAAGCGCATGTCCGCGCGCTCAATGCTTCGATCAGCGCGCCCTTGTTCGCGCCTCTCTTGGCATGGTCGAGAAAGCGCGGGTCGTGCGGCAATTCCGGAGCATCAAGGGTCTGGCACAGAAATTCGAAGAATCGATCCTGATGCGCCGCAATGGTGACGAAACCATCCGCAGCGGGATACATGCCGAAAGGGCACAGGAAGGGATGATGGTTACCCTCCGGCCCGGGCACCAGGCCCAGCACGGAATTCTGCCACACCGTCCTTTCGCACACGGCCAGAACCGCATCGACCATGGAAATATCGACAAACTGCCCCTGCCCCGTTCGCCGGGCGTGATGGATAGCTGACAGGACGCCGAAACCCAACATCATTCCGGGAATGATGTCGCCAACGCCGGGACCGACCTTCGTAGGTGTGTTGGGATCCGGCCCCGTGATCGCCATGATCCCGCCCATCGCCTGCGCAACTACATCGAAAGCTGGCCAGTCATTATAGGGCGACTTGCCGGTGCGCGCATCGCCAAACCCGCGCAACGTCCCGTAAACCAAGCGTGGATTGATCTCCTGCAGCACCTCATAGCCCAGGCCCAGACGTTCCATCACGCCAGACCGGAAATTCTCCACCACGGCATCCGCGTCGAGAACGAGCGCCTTAAAGGCGGCTTTGCCTTCCTCGCTCTTGAGATCCAGGCAAACGCTTTCCTTGTTCCGGTCGATGCTCTGGAAATAGCCGCCAAGCAGCTTTTCCTCATCATCCTTCCGAAACGGGCCGCCAGCACGGGTCATGTCCCCTTCCGGCCCTTCAATCTTGATAACGGTTGCCCCATGGTCGGCAAGCATCATCGTGGCATAGGGGCCCGCGAGCATTTGCGTGAGATCGATGATCCGCAAATCCGACAGTGCACCAAAGCTCGATATGGTATCCATGATCTTTCAACCAGCCAGTCGCATGACCGAAGCCCTATGCGTTCGATCCTGTACCCTGATTGAAAGCCGCCATCGCTTATCGCAACCAATAGCGCCATTCAGCGGCGCGGTATTACACCTGTAATTCCACTGCGAGATCGCCTTTATCTCCAGCGCAAACAGAATCGAAAGCGTAAAATAGCAATTTACAATAATTATGAGAGAGGATTGCCGGATGAAGCAGGACGTTAGCCGCCATCATGGCCTGGCCGGTTTGCGCGACAGTCCTAATGTCGCCCTGACCATTCTCTTCATCGTCGCGCTTTTCAACTATCTCGACCGGTCGCTGCTCTCGATTCTCCAGATTCCGATCAAGCAGAAACTGGGTCTGAGCGACACGCAACTGGGCGCGTTGACCGGCTTTTCCTTCGCCATTCTCTATGCGGGCGCCGCCGTGCCAATCGCCTGCTGGTCGACCGGAAGAAAAGAACCTTTCTGATGGCGGGCGGGCTAACGCTATGGACGACCATGACGGCACTGACCGGCCTTGCCGGCGGCTTTATCAGCCTGGCCATATTGCGCATGGGCGTGGCGCTGGGCGAAGCGGTGAGCGTGCCCGCGACCCATTCCCTGCTGTCCGACAAATTCCCGTTCGAGCGGCGCGGCAGGGCGTTTTCCATCTGGGCGCTGGCCAGCCCGGTCGGGGTCACGGCCGGCATTGCATTAGGCGGTTGGCTTTCAGACCATCTGGAATGGCGCGAAAGCTTTCTGTTCATCGGGCTAGCCGGCTTCGCCATGGTTCCCCTGCTGCTGTTCCTGCGTGAACCGCAGCGGGGTCGCTTCGAACGTCAAGCCGGATCGGAACCGCCGCTGTCGATCAGCTTCCGGGCAGGCTGCCGCTATCTCTGGAACAGGAAATCCTTTCGCCTGCTGGTGATCGCGGCGACGCTTCATTCCTATTCCTACCAGGCGGTCATGATCTGGATGCCGCCATTTCTGGCCCGCAGCCACGATCTGTCAATGACGCAGATCGCCATATGGAGCGCGATCATGGTGGGACTGGGCGGAGGGATCGGAGCACTCGCTGGTGGCCAGCTCATCGACCGCCTCGTGACAAGGGATATTCGCTCCTATGCTTGGGCGCCCGGCATCGCCACCTTCATCCTGGTGCCCTTCGCGGGCGTGCAATATCTCGCTTCATCCCTGTCCATCACACTGGCGGCGGGCTTTTTCAGCCTCATCGCGGCAAGCTTTTTCATCGCGCCGGTCAACGCGCTGGCCCAGTCCATGGTCCAGGCGAACCTGCGCGGACTGACATCAGCCATTCTTCTCGTCTTTCCCACCGGGATCGGCCTTGGCCTCGGACCGCTCCTGACCGGCGGTTGCAGCGACCTGTTCGTCGCAATCACTGGGAATGCGGAACTTTCCCTGCGCCTGGCGCTCATCCTCGCGCTGTCCGGTTCCCTGATCGCCTCCGTCTTCTTCTGGCGCCTCGGCGTCCGGCTCGGCGAGGAGAATGAAACGGTCATGAAAAATCCCGGCAAGGCATGAAGCCTGCCGGGACTTTTCCCGAAACCGCGGATAAAATAGCGGCGGTTCAGGCCGGCCGGCGCTTCAGCAATATCGTGCGATCCACCTTGGCTATCAACTCGTCGCGCTGGTTGTAGCCATAGTGGCGGAAGATGACGAGCCCGGCATCGGGACGATCGGCATCCCTTTTCTCCAGCACCTCCGAATAGGCGTAGATCGTGTCGCCATGCGTCACCGGGCGTGTCAGCTTGACATTGTCCAGCCCCAGTTCGGCCACCGCATTTTCGCAACAATCCTGCGAAGCGAGCCCGCAGACCATGGAGAAATTGACACCGCCATAGACAACGATCTTGCCGAACGGATGCTTCGCCATCAGGTCTTCGTTGAAATGTCCTTCGGCGGTGTTCATCACCATGTTGGTGATCAGCACATTGTCCAGCGCCGTCACGGTCTTGCCGCGCGCATGCTGGATGACCATGCCCGGTTCGAAATCCTCGAAATAATTGTTCGACCCCGTCAGCTTGTTCATATCCATCAGATCTTGCTCCCCGGGTTGCGCAGTCGAATAAGGTTGGAACGACGGAATGTGACCAGCGTCTCGCCGTCCGGGGTGAAGCCTTCGGTCTTCCATGTGACGATGCCATTTTCCGGATTGCTGTCGGACAGTCGCGCCTCGACCGTTTCGCTCCGGGCCAGGATGGTGGTGCCAGGATAAACCGCCCGATGATAGGTCAGGTCATAGACGCCAAGAAAGGGTCCGCCGATCTCGCTGCAATCCTCGACGCTCAACCCCAGCACGATGTTGAAGACAAGCTGAGGACAGACAACCAGTTCGGGATGCCCCTCCGCCTGTGCGAACGCCCGATTGAAATAGAGCGGATTATAGGCAAGCGTGAGGCTGGCGAAGGTCGTGGCTTCCGTTTCGGTGACGGTACGCCCCCAATGATGGTCGAATTGCTGACCGACGGCAAAATCTTCGAACAATCTTCCCTTCGGCCAGAGCTTTGCCCGCTGTCTGATATCGTCGCTCACCTTTTACTCCCAAATCTACCAGATGTACGTCCGAAACAGCGCGGCTTTCGGACCCAGATTGCATCTAGACATCGGCATGACGGACTTGCCAGCACCAAGAATCTGACGCTCCCGACATTACACATGTATTGCAGCAAGAAACGTATAACAGCACGAACTATATAGAGAAAATCAGTTCATCTGCCGTTATGCCCACCAGCTGGCAGCAAAGCCGCCAGCCCCGCATCATATTCTCGCTTCAGCTGGGCGATCAACGCTGCGGTCGGTTGCACGGCGTCAATCGCCCCGATGCCCTGCCCACATCCCCAGATATCCTTCCAGGCCTTGCGGCCGTCTGCAAGAGCCGCAAAATCCATCTTGGAGGGATCTGATTGCGGCAGGTCTTCAAGGTCGAGGCCAGCACGGACGATGCTTGGCTTCAGATAATTGCCATGCACACCGGTAAAGAGATTCGAATAGACGATGTCCGTCGCATCGCAATCGACGATCATCTGCTTATAGTCGTCTACCGCGATAGCTTCGTGCGTGGCGATGAACGCCGAACCCATATAGGCGAAATCCGCGCCCAGAGCACGCGCCGCCAATATGGAGGCGCCGTTGGAGATCGATCCCGACAGCGCCAAAGGCCCGGAAAACCAGCGTCGTATCTCGCTGACCAGAGCAAAGGGCGACGTGACGCCCGCATGACCACCCGCGCCGGCGGCGACCGCGATGAGACCGTCAGCCCCCTTCTCGATCGCCTTGCGCGCGAAAGCGTTGGTCGTGACGTCGTGCAGGACCAGTCCGCCATAGCTGTGAATGGCCTCATTGACGTCCGAGCGGGCGCCCAGCGAGGTGATGACGAGCGGCACTTCATATTTGACGCAGAGGGCCAGATCCTCATCCAGTCGTTCGTTCGTGCGGTGGACGATCAGATTGGCGGCAAAAGGTGCATCATCGGGACCCACTTCGGATTTGAGACGCGCAAACCATTGTTCCAGCACGCCGGCCGGACGCGCGTTCAGCGTTGGGAACGAACCCACAATACCCGCCCTGCACTGCGCGAGCACCAAGTCCAACTGCGACACGATGAACATGGGCGATGCGATGACAGGCAGGGAAAGGCGGCTTTTGATATTTTCGATT
Organism: Sphingobium sp. EM0848; assembly: GCF_013375555.1. Classification (NCBI taxonomy): domain Bacteria; kingdom Pseudomonadati; phylum Pseudomonadota; class Alphaproteobacteria; order Sphingomonadales; family Sphingobiaceae; genus Sphingobium; species Sphingobium sp. EM0848. The sequence goes on along the minus strand of NZ_JABXWB010000001.1, from coordinate 585,968 downwards.
GACACAGTTCACCTTTGTTCAGTTTTGGCCCGGCGCTGGCATGCGCTTTCAGAAAATGATGACGGTGCGGATGGATTCCCCCCGCAACATCGCATCGAATCCTTCATTGATCCGTTCCAGCGGCAGCCGCTGGGTGATGAGCGGCTCGAGCTGCAATCGCCCTTCCATCACAAGGTCGACAAGGCCCGGCAATTCGCTGCGCGGGCGGACGTCGCCAAGCATCGACCCTTTCCATGTCCGGCCGTTCAGGATGGTGATCGCCGGAATGCTCAGCGCCTCGTCGGCAGCCCCGGCCCCGATCGCGACGCTCACCCCCCATCCGGGACGGACGCTTTCCAGCGCCTGCACGCCGACCTTCGGATTGCCGATACATTCGAAGCTGTAGTCCGCGCCGCCGCCCGTCATGGCTCGTAGATATTCGACAAGGTCCCCTTCGGCATTCTGGGGCATGACGAAATCCGTCGCGCCGAACTGTCGCGCAAGTGCTTCGCGCCTGTCGTTGATGTCGACGGCGACAATCTGCCGCGCCCCAGCCATGCGCGCCGCCTGAACCACATTCAGCCCGACGCCGCCCAGACCGAAGATGATGACGCTCGATTGCGGCCTGACCTGGGCGGTCTTGAAGACCGCGCCCACCCCGGTCATGTACCCGCATGCGGCATAGCATATGCTGTCGAAGGGCGCGTCCTTGCGGATCTTGACCACCGCGATGTCACGCACGACCGTATGGTTGGCGAATGTGCTGGTGCCCGATTGCATGTATACCGGCTTGCCACGCCAGGTGAAGGGCGTGTCAGTCCGCTCGAAATTCGCGTACATTTCAGAGCACAAATTGGTGCGGCCTGAATTGCAGTTTACGCACTGGCGGCATTCGGGCACCGCGACAGGCATGACATGATCGCCGGGCGCGACACTGTCCACGCCCGGCCCGACCTCCAGCACCACCCCCGCGCCTTCATGGCCCGCAATGGTAGGATAGGGAAATAGTGGAAGGTCGCCGCTGATCTGGTGCCAGTCGGAATGGCAAAGCCCGGTGGCGCGGATTTCTATCAGGACTTCGCCAGGGCCCGGGCCGCGAACATCCACCTCATCCACCACCAGAGGCCTGCCGGGTTCGACACATATCGCGGCGCGGGTCTTCATCTTCAATCCTTCCTGGAGCCCCTAAAATTTGAGACGGGCTTCGACTGTGAACGTGCGGGGCTCTCCCGGAATCTGCACGTTGATCTGATAGATCTCGCCAGCAGGCAGGCCGCCGACGAAATAAGTGCGGTTAAAGGCGTTCTTGACATTGGCCATCAGGGACCAGCCGCTGGCCTTATGCTCGATACCCGCGCGGAAATTCGCGACTGAATAGCCACTTATGACCGTTCCGACATTATTTTGCGACCGGGGGGAGATAAAGGATTTGGTCTGCGCATAGATGTCGCCGTGCAGAATCCCCGTCAGCGAACCGGACAGGGGCATGGCGATGTCAGCATAAAGGATGCCCGTCCATTTCGGCGTATCGGGAACCTGGTCGAACACCTGGTTCTGTCCATTGGCGGAGGCCGGTTCCGAACCGAATTTCGAATTGATATAATTGGCGCTGCCGCCCAGTGTAAGCCAGGAGGCCGGTTCGATCGATCCATCCAGTTCGAACCCGAACGCCCGTCCCTTCGGAACATTGACGGTGACGGCCGCAGGGCCACCGGAAGCCAGCAGCGTATAGGCCGTGCGCTGACTGTTCGATATCCACTGATAATAGCCGGCAACGTTCAGGCGCGTCCTCATGCCCGCCATATTGCCGAAGAATTTTGCGCCCACTTCCACGTCGTCCACCTTTTCCGCCCGGAACTGGTCGCCGCCCACGTCGCCGAAGCCGACGATCGATGGCGATGTCCCGACAAAGCCACCGCTCTTGTAGGCGCGGCGCGTCGCCGCATAGAGGAACAGTTCGTTCGACGCCTGATATTGCAGGCCGAAATTCCAGCTCAGCCGATTATATTTTACCGATTGATCGAGATCGAAGGCCGGGTTGGGCATGACGATGTCGTCGTCGCCCGCCAATTTCTGCTTGCGGACCTTCTCGCTCGTATAGCGCGCACCGACCATCGCCGAGAGGCCAGTGTCCGTCAGCTTATAGGTAATCTGGCCATAGCCCGCATAGGTACGGTTGGTCAGGCGATAATGATCGACCGACAACGCCCCGCCGAACAATATGTCGAAAAAGGCGGACTTCGAGAGGCTGGTATAGCGTTCGTGGGAATAATAGAAGCCCAGCACATAGTCCAACCGCCCGTCGACTGCCTTCCCCTGAAGCTGTAATTCTTCGGACAATTGCTGCGTCAGCGTATGATAGGCTTCGTCGACAGTGCGGCCGGTTTCACCCAGGGCATAAGGGACGCCATCGGATTCAAGGCTGAAAACTTCTTTCAGGCGCGTAAAGCCGAAGATATTCTTGATGATAGTGTCCGGCGCCACGTCGATGGTCGTCGCGTTGGTCAGGATGACATTGTCGGTATTGTACACATTTGCGGCGTCCGAATTGACGACGAACGGCCCCCTGGCCCGTTGTGCCGCGAATTCGCCCTGAAGCCCCGTATCGGGATGCCGGGGATCGGCGAAATAGGCATCGTAAAATTGCGCGGCGACCGCTTCCGACTGACCGGTAAACGCAGCCAGGGTCGCGATGCCGGTTGCCCGGTCGGCCGGCGTCGAGGCGCCCGCATAGAGCAGCGTCGACGGAATAAAGGGGGGCGTACCGGGTGCGCCGAGCGGCAGCAGCCCGCTCAGAACGCCCAGCATGCTAGCGCCCCGTGCGTTATAATAATCCACCATCAATTCGTTGCGAACGGCCGGACCGAACTGCGTCGTCAGGCTGCCGCGAAGGCCATAACGCTTGCCGTCGCCTTCTCTCTCTCCATCCAACAGATTATGCTGGAAGCCGTGACGTTCGGCATAAAAGCCCGCAACCCGCAGCAGCAACTGGTCCGAGACCAGCGGCGTGTTCACCGCCCCCTCGAACTTCAGCGCCCCATGGTCCCCCACCAGCGCACTGCCATATCCCTCGAACGCATTGGTCGGCTTGGCCGTGCTGAACAGGACCGCTCCGCCCGTCGCGCTTCGGCCGAAAAGCGTGCCCTGCGGGCCTTTGAGCACCTGAATCGATTCCAGGTCATAAAATGCCGTCGATCCCCCCGATCCACCGATCTGGACTTCGTTGATATAGGGCAGCACGCCGGGCCGGGTGCCGCTGAAGGCATCCTGCGAATTGCCGCGGATCGAATAGTTGAGCTGGTTGGAATTGGTTCCGGCGCGCACCGACAGGCCCGGAACGGAAACACGCAGATCCGCCTCGGAAACAATCTGCGCATCGGCCAGCCTGTCCGCCGACAACACCGCCACGGTTACCGGGGTCCGGGACAGGCTAGTGTCCTTGCGTTGGGCGGTGACGATGATGTCCGCTTCCATCTCCCCCGGTGAAGCGACCTTATCCTGAGCCTGCGCTGATGAAAATGGCACGATCCAGGCCGCGCTGGCCAAAAGAATTGCGTTTCGAAATGCCGACATGTCTGTCCTCCCCTGAAGACCGTTTGGTTCTTGGCGAAGGCATATATTATCTTCAGCATCTTCAAATCGTCTTCGCCACATGACTATCCTGTTATTACATCCGTAATTGCGTTTGGTTTTGTCTTGAATCAATCTTGTGAAATTGAACCAGTGAAAAGGCAAATGCAGCTGACAGGATGTCCTGTCGGCTGCATTTCTCATGTGATAGTCAATCTGGCGTGACTTCCTACCGCAATCGGTTTCGACTTTCTTCGTTTCGACTGCCCATGTCCGATGACGAAGTCTTCAGAACTTCATGCCGATCGAACCGCCGAATGTTCTTGGTGCACCAAGCGAAACCTGGTCCGATCCGAACGACGCCTGGGTATTGGCTCCGCCGATGAGATAGAATTTGTCGAAAATATTATTCGCCCAGAGAGAAATTTCAAAATCGCCTATTTCGTAGAGGATGCGCGCATCGACAGTCGTATATTGCTTCTGCCCATCGCGCGACGCGAAGAATCCGGGGAATGAATTCTTCCCATTCGCCGGATCAAACCAGTAACGGCTGGTATAACTGGCATTTGCGGTCAGCGTCAGCTTGGAATCGCTATCGTCCAGCGCGACAATGTCGATGCCGCTGCGGATCGACAATTTGGGTGCGAAGGGGAACCTGTTTCCGCCCACGTTGAAATTGGACACCTGCTGGTCGATCCCCGACGCATAGCGCGTATTCAAATATGTTCCCTGAAGACTGAGCTTCAACCGGTCCGAAGGCCTGATAGAAAGGTCCAGCTCCGCCCCGTAATTGCGTCCCTTCAGTCCCGCCAACGCAGCATAGGCAGCTGCGGATGTGGGTGGGTTGCAGGTCGGACAGGCCGGAATGTTGATCAGGCTCTGCACCTGCTGGTTCTTCAATTTCATGTAGAAGACGTCAAACGCGAACTGGATCATGGGATTGGGCGATCCCTTGATGCCCGCCTCGATATTCTGGGTTTTTTCGGGACCCACGAAATTCAGCTCGATCGGGCTGAGAAGCTGCACGCCGTTGAATGCGCCGCCGCGATAGCCCTTGCTGTAGCTGGCGTAAAAGCGGACGTCCGGCAGGAATTCATAGGTGACGATGAAACGGCCTGTAACGCCGTCCGTCTTGCGCTTCGCCGCGGGCTGAAGCGGCATCGTGAAGAATCCTGTCGGTGGTCCGCTGACAGAACCGGTCACCAATTCCGTCTGCGCATCCTTGAATTGGATGCTGTCCTTCGTGTAGCGCAGGCCGCCGGTCAGTTCCAATGCATCGGAAAGCGCGTAGGTCACGTCGGCGAATATGCCATAGGTATCACGGATCTGCGTATAACTGTTACGCAAATAGGTGGTGCCGAAGCCGACATTGAATATCTGTTTGAACTTGTCCCATCCATAATTGACGCCGGTGGTCAGTTGAAGCGGCCCGGCGTCATAGAAGATGCGAAGATCCTGACTGGCCTGGTCGGTGCGGGGGAAAATGTCCGACCGGCAAATTTGGACCGGGGTTGAATCGCAATCGTTCGACACCCGTCCCTTGGCCTTTCCATAGGAACTGATCGACGTCAGCGACACATCGCCCATGTCCCAGTTGAGGGTCAGGCCGCCATAATAGTTTCTGGCGCTATGCGGGGCGAAGAAATCCAGTTCCGCTTCATATTTCGAAAGCCCAGCCCTGGAATAATAGCCCACATCATCGCCCGGAGCCACGCCAACGGGAATGGCCGCTGGGACCGATCCTTTGAAATCCGTATAGTAGAGACCCAATGTGGCCTTGAAATTGGAAGTGGGTTTATAGGCCAGAAGGAACCTGCCCGCGGTTGTGTTGTCGGATCCGAATGTGTCCGGTCCGGTCGCCCCCACATTTTTGACATAGCCGTTTCTCTGGGTCTGGAGAAACGCCACCCTGATCCCCAGAACATCGTCGATCAGCGTCAGGTCGGACGCGCCGCGCAGTTCCAACCGGTCGTAATTTCCATATCCGACACTAATATTTCCATGATACTGTCCACCTTGCAGTCCTGGCTGGTTGGAAATGAAGTTTATCGCGCCGCCGGTCGTGTTGCGTCCATATAATGTCCCCTGCGGACCTTTGAGGACTTCCACGCGGCTGAGATCGAACATCTGCGATCCCGGATAAGTCGTGAACGTCTGGTATATTTCGTCCTGATACAGGCCTACGGGGACGAGCACGTTGAGATTATAGTTGTTCGCAGGACCGATGCCCCTGATCGACAGATTTTGCCCTAGGCCGCCCGTGACTGACGTCACCCTCAAATCCGGCACCAACGCCATCAATTGGTCCTTGGTCGTGATGTTGCGCTGCGCCAGTTCATCGCCCGCCGTCGCCAGGATCGCGGCAGGAACGTCCGAAAGCCGCTGCTCCCGCTTCTGCGCGGTCACGACAATATCGGCGATGGCCGCCCGGTCGCCGGAACCGGACACCTGCTGCGCCAGGGCCGGAACGGCCGCCGCAGAAAACACCACAGTGCCCATCAGAAATGCGCGCAGACTTGTTTTGTGAATTACCATATATCCTCCCCTTTCCGAAGCCGATCCAAAAATCGCCTATGGAATACCGTCTAATTGGCCATGTTAATCAGCGGTCATTTTTAGAGGATATTACTTACTTTCCTGCGGGCATCATCAGCAAGACACATGCTATCAAAGCAAAACTTCCATCACGTTCATGATCTTTGCACTCCCGGTTAGCGCACGCCTCCCGGCTCCCCTAGGGTCAGGCTAGGAGAGCAGCCAGTGGGTCCAGAATTCGACTATATAATCGTGGGGGGCGGCAGCGCGGGATGTGTGCTGGCCAACCGGCTGTCACGGGACACGAGGCACACCGTCGCACTGATCGAGGCCGGGCCGCCGGACAGAAATCCGTTCATTCACATCCCGGCCGGCTATGTCATCAATCTCGGCAGCAAGCGGCTGGACTGGCGATATGAAACCGAGCCGGAGCCCGAACTGGAGGGCCGCCGGATAGGCTGGCCGCGCGGCCGCGTCCTGGGCGGCTCGTCCGCCTTGAACGGGTTGATGCACGTCAGAGGCCAGCAAGAGGATTATGACGGGTGGAAGGCTACCGGCAACGATGGCTGGGGCTGGCATGATGTCCTGCCTTATTTCGAACGGCTGGAGGATCATGGACATGCCGCGCCAACGCGCGGAACGGGCGGGCCGCTAAATGTCGAAACGACGCCGCCCGACCTGATCTCGGACGCATTTTGCGACGCGCTGTCGTCCATGGGGCTTTCCGGGCGCGACATCAATGCCGGCCAGCAGGAAGGCTACGCCTATGTCGAAAAGACGACACGGTCGGGCCTGCGTCAATCGTCCGCCGTCGCCTATCTGAAACCAGTCCGTCATCGCAAGAATCTGACGGTCTTCACCGACACATTGGCGGAAAGGATCATTTTCGAAGGCAAACGCGCGCGCGCCATCCTGTGCCGGTCGAAGGGCGCGGTTCACACAATCCGATGTCGCGGCGAAATCATCCTGTCGGGCGGCGCGATCAATTCTCCCCAACTGCTTGAACTTTCGGGAATAGGCGATCCGGCGATCCTCGCCAGATACGGCATCGATCCCGTCCATCCCGCGACCCGCGTGGGCGAAAATCTGCAGGATCATTATGCGGCCTTCGCGACCTACCGCGTAAGTCAGCCAGTAACGCTCAACCAGCGCGCATCGGGCTGGCCGCTGGTCAAGGAAATTGCGAAATTCCTTCTCTTCCGGGACGGGCTGCTCACCCTCGCCCCCGGCGCGCTTCTGGCCTTCATGAAGTCCCGACCCGGTCTATCCCGTCCCGACATCCAGATCGGCATCATCCCCGGATCGCGCAATCCGCACAGCAATGCGCTTGAAAAGGAACCGGGCATGACCTGCGCCGCATTGCAGATGCGTCCCGAAAGTCGGGGGTCCATTCACATCCGCTCCGCCGATCCGGGCTCAGCGCCGATCATCAGGGCAAATTATCTGGCCGCCGAAGAGGATCGCCGGGTGACGGTCGACGCCCTGAAGATCTGCCGGGAAATCGTGGCTCAACCGGCGCTGGCGCCGTTCAGGGGGAACGAAACCATGCCCGGCCTGTCCCTGCGGACGGATGAAGAGCTGTTGTCTTATGCCCGGACGGCGGGGTCCACCGTCTACCATCCTGTCGGCACATGCGCGATGGGTCCCGGCCCGGACGATGTGGTGGACCATCGGCTGCGCGTGCGCGGGGTGGAGGGGCTGCGCGTCGTCGACGCGAGCATCATGCCGACCCTGGTATCGGGCAATACCAATACGCCCACGATCATGATCGCCGAAAAGGCATCCGACCTCATTGCCGCTGACCTGAAGATTTAGGCGGCCACCAGATCAGCATTACCGATAACTTATTGGAGATTGTCATGTCTCAACAGTTGGAAAACGATATCGATCAGAATGTCGGGGCCAAACTCATGCGGATCAACGGCCGCTCGGTTCCGGCGCTGTCGGGAAAGACGATCGACATTCACGATCCCAGCACCGGGCGGATCATCGGCACGACCCCAGATGGCTCCGCCGCCGATGTCGACAGCGCGGTCCAGGCCGCATCGCGCAGTTTCCAGTCCGGGGTCTGGCGGAAAATGCCCGCCGCCGAGCGCGCAAAAATCCTGTGGCGCGCCGCCGACCTGATCGAAAGCCATGCGGACGAGATCGGCCGCCTCGAGGCGCTCAACAGCGGCATGCTCCACAGCATGGCGCGGTACATGCCGGCGGCATCGGCCGAATATTTTCGCTATTATGCGGGTTGGGCGACGAAGATCCACGGGATCACATCCAACGTATCGCTGCCCGGCATGCCCCTGCACGCCTATACGCTCAAGGAACCCGTCGGCGTATGCGGATTGATCGTACCATGGAATTTCCCGCTGACCCTGGCGTCGACCAAATTGGCCGCGGCATTGGCCGTGGGCTGTTCATGCGTGTTGAAACCTTCGGAAGAAACCCCCTTCACCGCGCTGAGGCTTGCCGAGATCCTGGAAGAAGCCGGTCTGCCGCCGGGCGTTCTGAACGTCGTGACGGGCTATGGCGAAACCGTCGGCGCCGCCATCGCCGCGCATGATCAGGTCGCGAAGGTCGCCTTCACCGGATCGACCGCGGTCGGCAAGGCGATTGTACGGGCGGCGGCCGGAAACCTCAAGAAGGTCACGCTCGAGCTGGGCGGCAAGTCCCCGGTCATCGTTTTCGACGATGCCGATCTGGATGCATCCGCGGCTGGCATTGCCGCCGGCATTTTCCAGCGTTCCGGCCAGGTCTGCGTGGCCGGTTCGCGCCTTTATGTCCAACGCAATTCCTTCGACCGCGTCGTGGGCGCGATTGCCGAAGCGGCCTCCGGGATGCGCGTCGGGTCGGCATTCGATCCCGACGCAAACATCGGGCCGCTCATTTCCCTGCGGCAGCAGGAGCGCGTTGCCGACCTGATCGCCAGCGGCAAGACGCAGGGCGGCAACGTCGTGCTGGGCGGCAATGCCTCCGAAAATGGCGGATATTTTGTCGATCCCACCATCGTCACGCATCTGCCCAACGAAGCGCGCCTGTTGAAGGAGGAGGTTTTCGGACCGGTATTGGTCGCGTCTCCCTTCGACGAACTGGACGATGTGCTGCACGATGCAAATCAGAGCCAATATGGCCTCGCCGGCTATGTATGGACACGGGACATCGCCAAGGCGCATCTGACGGCGGAAAGGCTGGAGGCGGGCCTTGTCTGGCTGAATTGCGCCATGGTTTCCGACCCGTCCCTGCCCGCCGGCGGCTACAAGCAATCGGGCTGGGGTCGCGAACTGGGCCGCGAGGGGCTCGACGCCTATCTGGAAACAAAGTCCGTCGTCGCTTCACTCGGCTGACCGGGCGAGTGCCGGGATGGGAATCCAAGGATTTCCACCCCGGAAAGTCATTGGACAATCTTCGCAAATGGAGCGTGCATGGACAGACCCGACTATATTGTCGTCGGCGCCGGGGCGGCGGGATGCGTGATCGCCGCTCGGCTGAGCGAGGATTCACGTCGGCAGGTTGTCCTGCTGGAGGCAGGCGGCGCGGAACATCATCCCTGGATCAGCGTGCCGGGCGCGGTCATGTATGCGCTTGCCACACCGAAATTCGACTGGGGATTTCATTCCGAACCTGACCCCACGCGCTGCGACAGAACCGAACATTGGCCAAGAGGGAAGGTGGTCGGCGGCAGCACCTCCATCAACGGCATGGTGTTCGTGCGCGGGCAGCAGGCGGACTTCGACGATTGGGAAAAGGCAGGCGCGCAAGGCTGGTCCTATCGCGACGTTCTTCCCTTCTTCAAGCGTGGGGAACGAACCCTGTTGGGCGACGACGCGACCAGAGGACGTGACGGGCCGGTGAACATTGTGGAAGCATGGCGCATTCCCGAAGCCACCCAGCGGTTCATCGACGCGTGCGAAAGCATCCAGATCATGAGGACCCCGGACTATAACGGCGCCAGTCAGGAAGGCGTCGGCCCCTGTCAGGCCAATGTCCGTCGCGGCCGCCGGGACGGCGCGGCCCGCGCCTATTTGAGGCCCGCGCTCAGGCGCAGCAATCTGCGCCTGATGAAGCGAGCGCAGGCAACACGCATCCTCTTCGACGGGAAAAAGGCGATCGGGGTCGAATATCAGACCGGCGGATCGCGCCATCGGCTCTATTGCAATCGCGAGGTCGTTTTAGCTTGCGGCGCTATCGGCTCCCCTCACCTTCTCATGCTCTCGGGGATCGGCCCGTCCGCCTCGCTTGCCCGGCATGGCATCCCGATTGTCCATGACAATCACAATGTCGGCATGAACCTGATAGATCATCCGGCCTGCGTCATCGCGCGCAACGTCACCATGCGCTCCCTCAACCGCGAAGGAAAGGGGCTTCGCCGGCTTTGGAACGCCGCCCGCTGGATGGCATTCCGGTCCGGCCCGGCCACCGCCATCGCTTCCCAGGGACTCGCGTTCGCCCGGACATTGTCGTCATCGCCCTATCCGGACGTACAGATCACCTTCAGCAGCAGCGCCTATACATTTGCCGGCGGCAAGGTGCGGCTTGCGGACACGGATGGCGTTATGATGTGCGTCAATGTCAGCCGTCCCGAAAGCCGCGGCCATATCGAACTACGCTCTGCCGATCCTTTCGATGCGCCCGCCATTTTTCCGAAAATGTTCGATGATCCCGCCGACCTCGAAACCCTGCTCCGCGGCACGCGCTTGGCGGAACGGCTATTCTCGACGCCTTCGTTCAAGGACGTCGTTACAGGATCGGACAGCGCCGCCGAAGGACAGACAGACGACGAACTGCGCGCGTTTCTGCGTGCCAATTCCAACATCATCTATCATCCGGCGGGAACCTGCCGCATGGGCGGTGACGATGCGGTCGTGGACCCCCGGCTCCGCGTCAATGGCATTGCGAACCTGCGCGTCGCCGACGCATCGATATTTCCGTCGATGGTCAGCGGGAACACCAACGCGGCCAGCATGATGATCGGCGAAAAAGCCGCCGATATCATAGCGAAGGATGAAAGCTCTTCCGACCGGAAATGACGGAAATCCGTCGAATGCCAAAAAGGCTGGCGCGGCCAAGCCGATGCGCCCCGGGAGCGCATTGCAAGACCGCGCCAGCCCTCCCCCTCAACCGGTGATCTGCCTGCCCAGGAACCGCCGCGCGATGATCCATTTCTGAATCTCGTTGGCGCCTTCGTAGATTTCGCCGATCTTGGCGTCGCGATAGATCGCCTCGAGCTGTTTTTCTTCCCCGGTGCCGCCCATGGTCCGAACGAAGCCATAGGCTCCGCTGACCTGAATCGCATCACGCACGACATCGACGGCCAGACGCGATCCGGCAACCTTTGCCATCGCGGCCAGCATCTCGACATTTTCTCCGGCGTCGAACATCGCGCCGGCCTTTTCATAGAGTGAACGCGCCTGCTCGATGGCAATGGCGTGATCGGCAAAGGTCATTTGCCAATGCTGGAAGCCACCCAGCTTCTGTCCGAAAACCTCTCGCGTCCGCATATGGTCGGACGCGATATCGAACGCGGCTTGCGCCATGCCTATCCCCACCGCGCCGATGCCCATTCTACCGAGCATCAATGCGCCCAGGGCGGCGCGCAGGCCGCCACCGACCTCGCCGACCACATGGTCATCCGCCACGAAGCTGCCATCGAACCTGACGTCCGAGGTCAGTTGGGGGCGATTGCCCATCTTCTGGTCGGGATCGGCGACCGACACGGCATTGTCATGCATGTCGAGCAGGAACAGGGATTGAGACTTGTCCCCCGTCCTGGCGAGCACGAGCATGTAGTCGGCGGCGACGGCATTGGTTATCCAGCGCTTCGTCCCGCTAATCCGCCATCCGCCATCGACCTTGCGGGCCACCGTCTGCATGGCGCCGGGCGACAGGTCGGTGGACGCGGCGGGTTCGCTCGTGGCGAAGCTGCACACGATCTCGCCGCGGATCATGCGCGGCAGATATTGCTGCCGCAAAGCCGGGCTGGCGCGATCCAGCGTCTGTCCGACCAGAATGAGCGGCGCATCCAGCAAGGCGGAAGCGATACCGGAGGAGAAATAGGCCACTTCCTCAATGGCGACGAGCAGGGACAAGGTCGGGTGCTCAAGTCCGCGTCCGCCCACATCGCGCGCAAAGGGAATGCCCAATATACCTGCCTTCGCGAACGTTTGGAGGACCGCGCGGGGGAAGTTGGTGCGGCTCTCTACCGCTCCGTTCAGATCATGCGCAATGGGGCCCAACAGCTGCTCGCAAAGTTGCCGGACTTCCCCGCGCACTGCCTTGACCTCATCGGGCAGGAAAAAGTCCGCGCGCAACTGATCTCCCGCACGATCAGCCATAATATTCGCTCCCTTGCAGCAGGCCGTCCAGAAAGATCGTCAGGCCGGCGTACCGTGACGACGGGCGATTTTCAGCGCCGCGTCTGCAACGCATGATAATTATATTGCGCCCTCGCTTCGCGAAGATCCGCGCCATTTTCCACCGCGGCCCGGATCGCTTCCTCAGCCTCGTGGATTTCGCTCGCCACTTCCAGCACGGCCTCTAGCGAAACCTGGGGCACGACCACGATCCCGTCGCCATCGCCCCGCAACCAGTCGCCGGGGCGGACACGGATGCCGCCGATCTGGACGGGTTCCTGCGTCGCTTCCAGCCGGACGCGATCCTTGCCCGTGCGCATCCAGTTGCCGCGCGCGAACAGGGGATAGCCAAGAGCCAAGGCGCGATCCACGTCGCGGCAAATGCCATCGATCACCGTGCCGGAAATCTTGCGGCGCGACGCCGTCGCCGTCAACAGGTCGCCCCAGACCGTGACATCGGTCCGGCCTCCATTGTCGATCACGACGACCGAGCCTTCCTCGATATCGTCGATGAAATCGCCGACGGTGCCGCCTTCATGGCCGATGGGGGCGTAACGCAATGTCCACGCCTGACCCACCAGGCTGAAGCTGCGATCGAGCGGCATGATCCCCGCGCATTGGCAGGCTATGCCAACGCGGTCCATAGCATCGCTCAAATCCGTGCAGCTGAGCGATCCCAGGCGGTGTGCGACAGAGGAACCCACGTGCTTCAATCCTTCTTCAACATTGTTTCATAATTGGCGCCCATCACCTCGACGAGCGGTTTTCCGGATCGCACCGCATCGGCCATGAGTTGCTCCTTGCGGACGATCGTCTCGGCCTTTTCCAGCACCTCCTCGATCCGGTCGGAGGGGATGAAGGCGACGCCGCTGCCATCGGCGATGACCAGATCGGCGGGCGAAACCGTCACGTCGGCAATGGCGACCGGCACATTCCAGTCATGTTCGATCACCCGCCCCCGCGCGGTTCTTGCGGTCGTTCCGAGCGCATAGATGGGCAGGCCCATCTCCCTCGCCTCGTCAATGTCACGGCACGCGCCATTGATCACCACGCCCCGCGCGCCCTGACGCTTCGCGCCGAGAGACAATATTCCCCCCCAGCCCGCGACATCGAGACGACCGCCATGTGCGACGACAATCACATCATCGGGTCCGGAGGCATCGACCGCCGATGTCCCCAGATGCCGTTTGGTGGCCCTGCCATCATCCTCGCCGAGTTGCACGGTGATGACCCTGCCCGTCACCTTCCCGGGCGCACTGAAGGCGCGGAGCCCCTGCGTCAGTCCGGAAATGCCGAGGGCGTCGAGGGCGTCGGATACGGCGCAGCAATCCAGCCTTGCCAGACGTTCCAGATGATCGGCACGGGAATCTTCAGCCATGGGAATATCCTCAATCCTCGGGAGCGATAATGGCGTGGAGACCGGCCAGGTCCGCATTCAGCACGATCTGGCAGGCCAGGCGCGAACTGGATTGCCGGTGCGCGGAACTGTCGAGCAGATCGTCCTCATCTCCCTTCATCGGCTCCAGCAATAAAATCTGCGCATCGTCGACATAGACTTGGCAGGTGGAGCATGAGCAGCATCCGCCACACAGCGCCAGCATCTCGTCGAAGCCGGAGTTGCGAATGGCCTCCATCAGCGTAACGCCTTCCTCGGCCTCGATCGCCTTCGTCTCTCCACTGCGAGAGGTAATGTTCAATCTCATCAAATTTACCTTCTGGTCTCAGCAAAGCCAGGCACGGGCCAAGTCCCGGATGTCATTCCGCCACGGCAAGAAAGTCGCATTGCGCCAGCATCCCTCCAGGCAAGTCATATGTCATGACGTGCCGAGCAGGCCGGGAAGCGGGATCGGGGAAATGGGCAAGCCACAGCTCGTTGATATGCGGGGTGCATTCACGGCTGGTTACCCAGAATGTCATCTTGACGATGCGTTCAGCCGAAACACTAGCGGCCTGCGCCACCGCCATGACATTCGTGAACATCAGCTTCACCTGACCTGCGGCATCGGCCGGCATCACGCCGGTCTCGCGGTCGACGCCCCGAATGCCGCCCGACGCCACGATATTGCCGACCCGCGATGCAGCCGGGATCGGAAAGCCGGGATGGCCCAGCCCTTCCACTTCAATGCTTTGCCGGGTCATTGTTCTTCCTTCAAAATACCCGGTAGGCCGTATATGGCCAGCGTCGTCTCGCCTGCGCGCAGCCTGCGGAAATAATCCTGCTCCGCCGCGTCGCGGGCGCGGCTTTCTGCGACGGTCGCCTCCGCCCTGTCGGCGGGCACGATCATGACGCCGTCATCATCGGCAATGACGAGGTCTCCGGCCTCAACGGTGATGCCGCCGATAGCGACCGCGCCGCCGATCTGGCCCTTGCCCAGCGGGTCCTTGCCCGTGCCCCGGATGCATATGTTCGACGCGAAGACCGGAAAGCCTATTTCGGCCATCCTCGCGGCGTCGCGAACGCCGCCATGAATGACCAGCCCCCGGATTCCGACCGACTGGGCGGCAACCGCCATGACTTCCCCCCAATGGCCGAATTCGGCCGCATCCCCGCAGTCGATCACCAGCACCGCCCCAGCGGGCGCTGCATAAATGGCATGGTGGAGAAACAGATTGTCACCCGGCGGCGACTGGACCGGGTAAGCCGGGCCGCAGAGTTTCAGACCAGGCGCCACCGGCTTGATGATCGAGGGCAAGGCGCCGATCTTGCCGCTCGCTTCATGCACCGTGGCGCTCGAAAGGCCGGCTGCGGACTCAAAGTCAAAAGCCACGATCAGCCTCCTCGGCCATGCAAACGCCGCGCCTCATTTCCAGACTCCGAAACCCAGCCCTATGCCGGTGCCCGCTTCGGTCCTGTACACCGGCATATATTCCGACCAGCTGTAGCGAAGGTGGCTGAACGCCCCACCTGCCATGATCCAGCACAAAATCTCGGACGAGCCCGCGCGCAGGGCCTCCATCGGCACCGCACCGAGCGCATCGCGATCATGCTGCTTGAGCGCCTCCAGCACTTGCAGATCAAGCGCCTCGTCCGTGACGAAATGGCTCAGTCCACCCGACGCGACCACGGCGACGCGCAACGAATCCGGCATCGCCTCCACGACCTGCCGCATCAGTTCGCCGATAAGATAGCAGCGGCCTGGCCGGATGACATTAGGCGGATAATAGGTGTTGAGCAGGATGGGAACGACGGGCACTTTGCCTTCGTCGAGCAAACGGCGGGCCACAAAGCCGAAGGCATGCCCGAATGCCGCTTTCCTGGGGTCATTCACAGAGGATGCGACGCCCAGATCGACACCCGCATCCATCAGCCCTTCCACCAGTCGCAAGGCGAAATCCGGTGCGCCGGGGAAGCGGTTCGTCGTTTCCATGGCATAGCCGCCGATGGCCTGTTCCATCCAGGACGGCGGCTGGCTCACCAGTTCTCCAAGCGGCCGCATGACCACTTCGTCGCCATAATAGATCGCAAGGGCGGGCGTATTCCCGGCCTTGTACAACTCCTCCTGATCATCTCCGACGATGAGCACCACATCCGGCCGAGCCGCCCGGACCTCCGCCGCCAGCCGGTCGAGTGCGGGGCCGGTCTTCGCCGCCTGGGCTTCCAGACTGGCAATGCCTGCCTCCTCCGCATAACGGGGACCGCGCTCCAGCAGGAGCTCATCATAGCTGACCGATCGGCCGTCTGACAGGGTCAGTTCCGGGTTGCGCTTGTCATCCTCGGCGCGCTCGCGCCAGGTCCCGGCATCGAAGGTCAGAAGCGGCGAATGGGATGTGCATATACCGAGTACGATCTCAGCCATCGAGACGCCCTTCCACAATATCCCGTGGAATCCGCGTGAATACCTTAAGCGCGTTGTCCTGATAGAGCTTGCGCCGGTCCTCGACGGTCAGCGTGTCCAGATTGTCGATCGTGAACTTAAGGTCGTCCATGGGCCGGCCCGTATTGAGGTCGATCCCGCCGCCGCTGCCGGGCCGTTCGGTGCCGAACAGGCATCGATCCACGCCGACCTTTCCGAACAGCAGCTTCATCGATTCCGGATCGTGAACATCGGTGTCGAAATAGAATTTCTTCAGCATCTCGTCGAAGGTCACCAGTTCATCCGGCGCCTGCGGAAGCGGCTTTCCGGCCTTCGCCGCCGCCTGCAGATCCTTGAGGAAGGCGGCTATGGAGGGGTTTTCCGCAGCCTGTGTCATCAGCCAGTGCGAGCGCCAGCGGCCAATCTGGTAGGGAATGGCGCCACCCCCGTGCGAAACGATGATCTTGAGGCCAGGATGCCGGTCGAAGATGTCGCTATGCGACAGCTTCGTGATCGCCATGCTTTCTTCGGTCGCGAAATGCTCGTCATAGGTTTCCCGACCGCAGCATCCGGCGCTGTGGATCAGGGCTGGCACGTCCATTTCCGCCAGCCTTTCCCATAGCGGATACCAATATTCCTCGCCGATATGCGGGGAATCGCCCTTGCCCTCGCTCGGGTCCGGGTTGAGCAGGATACCGACAAAGCCCAGTTCGTTGATGCAACGATCCAGTTCCCCGAACACCGTTTCGATCGGCATGCCGTTGACCTGGGGCAAGGCGGCCATACCGCGGAAACGCTTGGGATATTTCTCCACATTGGCGTGGATGATGTCGTTCTGGAGCCGGACCCACAGGTCGACGTCGTCGAAACGGTTATGCGAATGCATGAGCGTGAACGGACGCGGCGAAATGATCTGCATGTCCGTACCGACATCGTCCATCGTGGCGATGTTCTTTTCGAGCGCGGCGTCGAGGTCGGCCTGCGGCAGCATGGCCTGCAGCCATTTCAGCGAATGCTGGCCGCCCGACACCTCTAGCCCCGCCCTGATCCCCAAAAGCGAAAGCGGAGTCACGAGATGGGCATGTGAATCAATGATCATTCGGATACCTGCATGGCTGACTGATGGCGAATTGCATGTGGGCATTGGGTAGGCGTTCGGGGTCGGCTTGGCTTGCTTGACATGGATGAGCGGGCGTTCCGCTGGCCACCGAGGGATGATCGTCACGCCCGATGGACGCCCGGCAGTGTCAATTCGTCCTTTCCATATGAGAACAGTCACGATCCCGCGGACATCTATACTGCGCCCTTGCATTTTCAGGCGACGATGCGCTGATGCTGGCAATAGGATGAACATATGCAGCACGAACAGGAACTGCCGCTTCACGGGATCGAAGTGGTCGATTTGGGCTTTGGGCACGCCGCAGCGCTGACCGCCAAGTTTCTGGCCGACAGTGGTGCCAGGGTCGTTCGCCTGGAACCCGCACAGGGCGACCCCTTTTACGAGATTTACCCGGCCTATCGCGCCTGGCGCAGCGCCCTGGCCGAAGTCGCGACGGCAACGCCGGAACGGATCACCGCCGCGCTCGCGTCGGCCGATATCGTCCTGGCCGGTGGCGAGCAGCTGGTCGGCTTCCAGCCGATCGAAATTCCGGTTTCGGACCAGAGCCGCAATTATATCCTGGTCGAATTGCAACCCGGCCTCAGCGATGACGGGCTATTCCTCGACAAGGGGTCGGCACCGCCGTCGTCGGACCTGCTCATCCAGGCTATCAGCGGCATGATGTACGAAACCGGGCTCGCAGAACCGGCGGTGCTGGGATATTCGGCCTCAGGTCTTGGCGGATGCCTTCAGGCGCTGATCGCGATCGGCACCGCGCTGTTCATGCGCGAGCGCGCTGGAAAGATCGCCTCCGTCAGGGTCGGCCTCCTTGAAAGCGCCCTGACGACATTTGCGCCGCTGTGGAGCTGGGCGGAGGAGGAACCCTTGTGGTTCAGTTTCAACATTCCACGCTCCGCCCGCCCTATCATAGCGCGTTGCAACGACGGCAAGTTCGTGCATGTCGTGCTGGGATCGCTGGGCGCCAAATACCGCCTTTACAAATTGCTGGGCATCGAAGCCGATCTCGACCCTTCGGACCCCGGCCTGCCTGATCCGTCAATGCCGGGCGACCAGTATTTCGGGGACATACCCCTCATCTCGGACCATATCGCCAGGTGGAACAGCGGCGACCTGCTAGCAGCCTTGGGCAGTGAAAAGATCGTGGCCGGTCCTGTGCTGTCCTATGAGCAGGCGACGCGTTTGCCCCAAGTGCAACATAACGGGATCATCCGCGAATATGACGGAGGATACCGGCAGCCCGGCCTGCTGATCCGGTTCGACCCCGCAGCCACGAAAAGCGACCGCGAGGAAAGCGACGGACGGACGGGCGATAAGGCCCTCGCCGGTGTTCGCGCAGTCAATTTCGGCGCCTATGTCGCAGGACCGACGGCGACCGTGCATCTCAAGGACCTGGGAGCCGAGACGTTCAAGGTCGAGAACGGCAAAGGCGATCCGATGCGCGGGTCGGCCAAATTCTTCGCTGCGGCCAACCGGGGCATGCGTTCCGCCACCATCGACATGAAGGACGATCAGGGCCGGGTCATGGCCCAGCGCCTCATCGAAAGCGCCGATATCGTGTGCAGCAATTTCAAGGTCGGCGTGGCCGAACGCATGGGCATAGACGGCGTAACCCTTCTCGATGCCGACCCGGGCAAGATCGTGCTGTTCAATTCCGGCTTCGGCTCCACCGGTCCCATGTCCGGCCTGCCAGCATTTGATCCGATGATGCAGGCGTTGAGCGGGCTTGAACTGCGTGCCGGCGGCGCCGGCAACCTTCCCGCCCTGATCCGCACGATGCCGGTCGACACCGTCGGCGGCCTGTTGGGCGAAATAGCCATTCTCTTCGCGCTGATCTTCAGGGAAAGAACGGGTCGCGGCGCCGCCATGGAGGTGCCGCTGCTCAACGCGCCCTGGATGATCATGTCCGACATCGTGTTTGCGCCCGACGGATCGCTTGTCGGCCCGGTGGAGCTGATGCGGGACCGCCGCGGCTATACGGCGAACGAACATGTCTATCGGACCGAGGACGGCTGGGTGGCCCTGTCGGCGCGAACCGCTGAAGAAAGGCAGACGCTGGCAACGATGTTCGCTCTCGGCGAGCCGAACGACTGGTCACAGGCCATTGTCGAAAAGATCGAGGCGGCGACCACCTCCATCGCTACCCGCGACCTGCTGGCAAGGCTGAAAGGCGCGGGCATCGAGGCAGTCGCCCCGGTCGACACGGGGGGCCGCCCCATCATCGACAGCGAAGTGCGGCGCGGCATGGGGCTGAACTATGCCGAGGATCGCGGCGCCCTGCGCCATGTCCGCGGCATCGGCCACGGCTTCGTGATCGAGGGCCATGACATCCGCGCGACGGGCCATGTCCCGGTACTGGGCGAAGCCAATGACTATCTGCTGGAAGATCTGCAAATCGGGGCCGAAGGCCGGGCGGAGCGCGAAAGGACATAGAATGGACCTCCATGCCGCGCGTCTGCACGGCATGGCCGCAATGCTTCTGTAGAGGCTTCGATAATGAAGAATTTCGGGAAAGGGGTGGTGCAAGCCGTGAACATGATCGACTTCAATCAACGGACTATTGGCGAACGCCTGATGCTGATCGGAGGACGGCGGGCACCTGCTCAGTCTGGTGCCACGATGTCGATCCGGGACCCCGGCACGGGCGAGACGATCGGATCGGCCCCACGCGGTGCGGCGGAGGATGTCGACGTGGCGGTCGATGCCGCGCGGCGCGCATTCATGGACGGCCCGTGGGCCAGGACCAGTGCCGCTGACCGGGCCCGGATCATGTCGCGCTATGCCGATCTGGTCGAGCAACATGCCGAGGAACTGGCCTTCCTCGAATCCCTGAACAGCGGCATGCTGTACGGCATGGCGCTGCACATGGTCGGCGAAGTCGTCTCCTACCTGCGCTACTATGAAGGCTGGGCGACCAAGATCCACGGCGTGACGAGTGAAATATCGAACGCGCAAACCGGCGAATTTCATGCGTACACGCTGAAACAGCCTATCGGCGTGTGCGGTTTCGTGACGCCATGGAATTTCCCCATGTCGATCGCCATGATCAAGATCGCTCCGGCGCTCGCGGCCGGTTGCACCTGCGTCCTCAAACCGTCGGAGGAGACGCCCTTTTCTTCCCTGCGCCTCGCCGAACTTGCTCTGGAAGCGGGCCTGCCCGAAGGCGTGCTGAACGTCGTGACCGGCTACGGCATCGAAGCCGGCGCGGCCATCGCCGCCCATCCCGGCATTGCCAAGGTCGCCTTCACCGGATCGACAATAGTGGGCAAGGAAATCGTCAAGGCAGCGGCCGGAAATCTGAAGCGGGTCACACTCGAACTGGGCGGCAAGTCCCCGGTCGTGGTCTTCGATGATTGCGACCTCGATGCCGCCATACAGGGCGTGGCGACCGGCATCTTCGTGCGCAGCGGCCAAGTCTGCGTGGCCGGTTCGCGCCTCTATGTCCAACGCAAATCCTTCGACAAGGTGGTCGAGGGGGTCGCGGCCATCGCCAGCAGCATGAAAATCGGCGATCAGTTCGCATCCGATACGCAGATCGGCCCGATCATCTCTGACAAGCAATTGCAGCGGGTGAGGTCATTGGTCGAAACCGGGCCTGGCGACGGCGCGGAAATCGTGACCGGCGGCAGGGCGGTTTCCGGCGCCGGTTTCTATTACGAACCGACAGTGCTGGCCAATCCGAACCCGGATGCGCGGGTGGTCCGGGAAGAGATTTTCGGCCCCGTGCTATGCGCATCACCGTTCGATGACATCGAGGATATCGCCCGGATCGCCAATAGCACCGAATATGGCCTGGCGTCCGCGATCTGGTCGCGGGATGCCGGAAAAATTCACAAGATGGCGAAGCGGATCGACGCCGGCGTGGTCTGGGCGAACTGCGCCTTTGTAACCGACACGTCCCTTCCCATAGCCGGGCACAAGCAGTCGGGCTGGGGCGGCGAACTGGGACGAGAGGGGCTTGATCCCTATCTGTCGACAAAGTCGGTCTTCGTGAAGCTCGACTGAACTGTTCGCGCCATGCTGTCGCGGGATGAACGGACATGAATGAGGAAGTCTCGCGCAATGAGGCGCTGACGAGGGTATATCTGGTCAAGGGATGGGGCGGAAACCGGCCCGAGGTCCTCGACCGGATTCTGTCGCCCGCATGCAGGCGGCATCTGCATGGCGCGGTCACCGGCGGCACGCAGGCAAAGGCGACGCTCGCCGCCTTTCGTGCTGCCTTTCCCGATGCCACGGTCGAAATCGAACTGTTGTTCGGCAAGGATGATTTGGTCGTTTGCCGATCGATCACGAGCGGCATCCACAGGGGCGATTATCTGGGCATATCGGCCAGTGGCCGAAGCGTCCGGATCAGCGCCGTGGACTTCTTCCGCTTCAGCGACGGCCGGATCGTCGAAAGCTGGCACAATGTGGACGAAGTCGCATTGCGGCGCGATCTGGGGCAGCAAATCTGATCATGGAGAGGTGAAGGGAGCGCTTGACTGTCCGTGACGATCAAGCGTGCAATTGCCGCACTTCACCTGCGTACCGTCACGCCATTCCCAATGCGTTCAGGACACGGGATTGGAAATAGGCGGTTCCGTTTTCAAGATCGGGTCGTAGCGGACCGGACTGGAAATTGCCGCTGGCATAATTGCCCTGAACGAGCTTGCAGGCCATCACGTCATCGCGAAAGATAGCCTCGGTGGCCTGGATGACCCGTTGCCTTGCATCCTCGTCCAGCGGAGCGGTGGGTTCGAACAGATATTGGTAGTGGATTTCGAAGGACATCGGGCCCGTGGGCTCGACGCGACTGAGCTTGGCGCCGCCCGGAAAAGTCGAGAATGTGCAGTTCGGCCAGATCCAGACCCACCGCCCGCCGAAATGCATGCCGTCGCCGGGCGCCGCCAGGGTGACCGTGTTCTCCCCGGCCGTCACCGTGTAATTCCAGATTGCGACACTCTTGTCCGGCGCATGGACGATGGGAACGTGATAATTCTCCGTGAACTGGTCGAAATAGCATTTCCAGTTGACGTCCGCCGCGAATGTGCTGTGCCCCAGCGTCTTCATGCTTTCCAGGGGAACGGACGCCAGCAAATCGGGCAAGTCGCCCAATTGGCGCTCAAGCGGCTCGACGGGATCGATGGCGGCAAAGATCAGCCCACGCCATTCGGCGACGGACACTTCCTGCAGCGGGTAGAGCGCCGGGTCCAGCGGGGATGGTTGCCCGAACCAGGGCATGTCCGTCAGGTTTCCGCATGTGTCGAATTTCCAGCCATGATAGGGGCATTGCAGAGCGTCGACGCAATCGCGCGCTTCTTCCACCAGCCGGGCGCCGCGATGCGGGCAAGCATTGCGAAAGGCGCGCAGGACGCCATCATCGCCCCGGATCAGGATAAGGGCGGCCCCGGCGACGGTAACAGGCAGGCAGGCCCCTGGCCCATCGACCGCATCGCGCAGGCATATCAATTGCCAGCAGCGCCGGAAAATCGACGACCGCTCGCGCTCGAAAATTTCGGGAGCGCAATAGAGGTTGGCGTCCATGCTCCGCAATTCATCGGGTTCAGTCACCGCTCGCTCCCCGCATCTCGTCCTTGCTGCGGGGCAACAGGCTGCCCAGCGCCTTGCGATCGATCTTGCCGATCGCGGTCAGCGGAATTTCATCGACGACGTGAAATTCCTTTGGCACCCAAATGGCGCCGCGCGCACTGCGAATCCCGGCGCGCAATTCCTCTATGTCCACGCTTGCGCTGGGCTTCACGACCAGAAACGCGGTGACCGCCTCACCCCATTTGGGGTCGGGAACGCCTATCACGGCGGAAAGGGCGACAGCCGGATGCGCATTCAGCACATCCTCCACTTCGCTCGGATAGACATTGAACCCGCCCGTGATGATGAGATCGCTCGTCCGGTCGACGATGGTGTAATAGCCCTCTGGCGACCGCACCGCGACATCGCCGGTATGCAACCAGCCGCCGGCAAAGCTTTTCTCATTGGCATCGGGCCGGTTCCAGTAACCGTTCGAGACAAGCGGCCCCCGCACGCACAGTTCACCCGGACGCCCCGGTTCAACCGGCCTGCCTTCCTCGTCCAGCAAGGCGATACGGACAAGCGGGGTGGGATATCCGCATGATGCGAGTATTCTTGCATTGTCCGGGTCATGGTCGCCCTTGCGCAGGGTAGTGATGCACATCGGCGCTTCCGTCTGGCCGTAAAGCTGGCAAAAGATCGGCCCCAACCGTTCGATACCCTCCCGGAGGCGGTCAGGCGACATGGGTGCCGCACCATACATGATCGTGCCCAGCCCCTCCAGCCGCTCGCCCGTCCGCGCCAGATGATCGAGCAGGACATAGATCATCGTCGGCACCAGGAAGGTGCAGTCGATACCTTCGTCCCTTATAAGCGCGCAGAAGCTTTCGACCCCGAACCCTTTGGTCAGGCGCACCGATCCGCCACGGCTCAATACCGTCGGGATGACGGCCCCACTCGCATGGCTGACAGGCGTCACGGCCAGGAAATGGGGTTGCGGAGGCAATTCCCAATCGATGCCCTGAAGCACCGTCACCGCCAGCATGACGCGATGGGGCCACATGACGCCCTTGGGTTTTCCCGTGGTGCCGCCGGTGTAGAACAGGCGGACGACATCTTCCGCCTGCGCCTCGTCACGCAGGGGCGCGACCGTGGCGGCGGCCATGGCCTCGACAAAATCCTCCGCGCCGTCAACCGCGCCTAGGGCGAAAATCCTGCGGAGCGAGGGGATGCGCTCCCGCAACCCATGGAGCGGCCATTTCAGTACGCCCCCATCAACCAGCAGCATGCTGACGCCGGAGTCCGCCAGAATGAATTCATGCGTGTCCTGCGCCGCCATCGGATGGAGCGCGGTGTAGCTGAGACCCAGCAACATCGCCGCATATTCGACCGCCACCAGTTCGCAGCGGTTCGCCGAGAGTATGGCTATGCCCTGCCCCCTTTCCAGTCCGTTGGATCGCAAGACGGTCATGGCCTTGCCGATCTGCCGGCCCAGATCGTCATATGTCCAGCTGACCCTGTCATCGACCAGCGCCACGCGGGGGCCATGTCGGGCGATGGACGTACAGATCAGGCACCCCATCGTCGCTCCGTCGGACCGCGCCGCCAGATTGTCGGCCCGGTCAGTTTTGCCGGCCTGCGTCATCCGCCCACTCCCAGCGGCGTTACAATGCCGCCATTGTCGATCACAAACCGTTGCCCGTTGACATAGCGGGACTCATCGCACGCCAGGAACAGAACCAGATTGGCCACATCGCGGGGATCGCCGGCGCCTTTCGCCGCCCGCGCCCGGAACTGCGCCGCCGCTTCCGGTTCAAGCGTCCTGCCCATCGTATCCAGACTTTCCTGGAACATCGGCGTGTCAAATGCGCTGGGATGCACCGAGTTGCAGCGCACGGGTATCGAATTGACCTTGCAATAGACCGCAACGCTGCGGGTATAGGCCTCTATTGCTCCCTTGGCGGCGGAATAGGCGGCGGAATAGGGCACGCCCTGGATCGACGCTATCGAGGACATGTTGACGATGGCGCCGCTCCGCATCACGCGCAGGGCATGCTTGCAGCCGAACACGGTCGCGTCGATACTCGCGGCCATGACCGCTCGATAATCCGGCTCAAGAATGCTGGCGGGCGTGCTAGGGATCGATATTCCCGCATTGTTGACGAAGACGTCCAGTTGGCCATGGCGCGCCATCACGCCATCGACCAGCTGCGCCACGTCAGCCTCGATACTGACGTCGGTGCGAAGGAATTGCGACATATCGCCAAGAGACCCGACCAGCGCCTCACCGGCTTGCGCGTCCGTATCGGCGATGACGACAAATGCGCCCTCGGCCACGAACAGACGCGCATCGGCGGCGCCCAGCCCCTTGGCCCCGCCGGTTATCACGGCCACCTTTCCCGACAATCTACCCAACGGAACTCTCCAATCGCAACTAGCGATAAATTGGCCTCTCTCAGCGCGGCACGCTTGATCGAAATGGCTGTTCACGCATGCGTGGCAGGTGGCCGGATTGCGGGCCAGGATGCACCGAAATAGTTTCCACCCGGACACAGCAAATGCGCAAGCAGCAGGGAGGAGCGTCCATGGAATATCTGTCGGTGGATGAGGCACGGGACAAGCCGGGCCTGCGGCTGGTGCTGACGGCCCATGTTCCCGGTCCATGGGGGCAGGCGGCAAAGGCGGTGCTTGGCTTCAGGTCCGTCGCCTATCTCCCCGTCGCCCAGATGGCTGGTGAGGCGAATAACAAGCTTGTCGACTGGACCGGGATGCGCAACGCGCCCATCGCCGTGCTTGACGACGAACCGCCTTGCAGCGGGTGGCTCGAAATCCTGTTTCTCGCCGAACGGCTGGGACAGGGACCATCGCTCCTGCCCGCCGATCCGGAGGATCGCCAGATCTGCCTCGGCATCGGCGCGGAAATCTGCGGCTTCTGGGGCCTTGGATGGTGTCGGCGCATTTCGATGTGGACATTGAGCGGTCCGGCCAAGACCAGCGGTTCGCAAGGATTGCGCGATCAATATGGCTATTCGCCGGTCACCGCCGCCAGCGCACCCGAACGGCTGCGCCAGATATTGTCCGGGCTCGACCACAGGCTGGCCGCGCAACATGCGCTCGGACGCCGCTATCTGGTGGGCGACAGGCCGTCAGCGGCCGACCTCTACTGGGCCAGCTTTTCGATCATGTTCGATGTACCGGATCATCTGGCCGATCGGATTCCCGCCTATCAGCGTGCGATGTACGATACATGCGAACCACGGGTCGCCGACATACTCAGCGACCGCCTGATCGCACATCGCGATCATATTTTCGAGGATGTGATCGGATTGCCGCTGGAGTTCTGAAAAAACATCGCAATATGCCCCGTTTCACGTTGAAACGGGGCATATCTCATTTTAGAACTTGAAATCGATGGCCGCACCGTAAGTCCGGGGCGGAGCTGGCGACTGCGTATCGCCCAACGCACTTTGCGTCTGGTAGGAACTGTAATGGCTGTTGGTCAGGTTCTTGCCGAAGACGCTGATGCCGAACCGTTGATCCGGACCGAAGCCAAGCCTCGCCGTGGCGTTCAACAGATCGTAGCTGTCCTGCACCATGCGATTGTCCGCTTCCCAGAAATATTTGCCGGTCCAGGCATAGTTCATGGTTAGCGCAAGTTCGGTCTGACCCACGGGAATGGCGTAGGTTCCACCGATGTTGAAGGCGAATTTCGGCGAACGGACCATGCGGTTGCCGCTGAGATCGGTCGAACAGGAAACGTTGCCGCCCGTCGGCGTTCCGGTCGAGTGCGGCGTCGGCGTGCAAACGCCAGGCGCGGGAACGAGCGACGGGCCATCGGGAAACGACTTGTACTTGGCATCGAGATAGGTTGCGCCAAAGTTGATGTCCAGGCGACCATTGGCGAGGCGAGGCGAGAATACGCCCTCGACCTCTGCGCCATTGATGCGCCCTTGTGCCGCGTTCAACAGGAACAGCGTGCCGTTTTCAAGTCGTGCGAGTTGGATGTCCTTATAATCATAATGGAACCCGGCAATGTTGAGGCGCAGCGTCCTGTCGAACAGTTCCGACTTCAGGCCGAGCGTATAGGCGTCGAGCGTTTCGGGCCTGACAGGCGGCTGAAGCTCCTGCGCCGAGTTAAAGACGCCGCTCTTGAAACCGCGGTCGTAGCTTACATAGGCCATGACGTGATCGGCAAGTTTCTGGTCGAGCGCAAGACGCCAGGTCAGCTTGCTGTAGTTCGCCTTGGTACGGGCCCGTGTCAACAATATGGTCCCCGCGCCCGCCGGATTTGGCGCCAGCGCATATCGTTCGGCCGAAAATTCGCGAGCGTCGTTCGTGAAACGCAGGCCGGCCGTGAATTGCGTGCTCTGCCCAAGATCGTAGGTTCCCTGCGCATAACCGGCGTAGGATCTGGTATCCTGAACAGGATAAGTGCTATAATTCTGGCTAGGTATGAAAGCGCTTGTAATCGTCAGAGGATCGTAGGCGGAGCGCGCATTGAAATAGAATGCGCCCACGGTATATTCGAAATTCGGCAGCGAGCCGTTGTAAAGAATTTCAGTCTGCCAGGTCCGGTTACTTTCGTGAATCTGCGCTACGAGGAAGGGCGCCCCGGTCGAATCCAGATCGATGTTGACCTGGGACTTCAACTGTCTGAAGGCGTTCAATATCGTCAGGGAGCCGCTTCCCAACTGACGTTCATATTGCAGGCTCACACCCCAATAATCGGTGCGGACCTTTGTTTCATAGTCCCCCTGCATATCATAGAAGCCACCCGCGGGTCTGATGCCCAGCGCCGAAACAGTGCCTGCCACGACATCGCGCGTGGCGCCCAGATCGCTATTGTCGCGCGACCAGTCGGCCGACAGGGTAAGGCGATCCTCGGATGTCGGTTCCCACTGGATCTTCGACCGCAGCCCCCCGCTTCTGCGATAGAGCGCATCGTCACCGGTTGCGATATATCTGCCGAAGCCATCATATTGGCGTTCATATTGTACGGCCAGATCTATCGCCAGATTGTCCGATAGACCCGTCGTCGCATAGGCCTTTCCTTCAAGCGTCGCATAATTGTCAAAAGACAGGCTGCCCTCAAGCGACGTGTCGTAACTTGGCTTGCGCGTAATCACATTTATCAAGCCGCCCGTGGCATTGCGTCCGAACAATGTGCCCTGCGGGCCCTTCAACACCTCGACCCGTTCGATATTGTTGAAGGAGAATACATTGCCGACAGCCGACATGTAATAGACGCCGTCGATATAGGTCGCGATCGGACTTTCGACACCTGCCGCAACCGACTGCGTGCCGACACCGCGAATATAGGGCGTCGCGCCTTTCAGCTGCCGCGTAAAGGTAAGGCCTGGCGTCATCTGTACCAGGTCGTCGGTAGCCGATATGCCGGTCGCTCCAAGAGTTTCCGCACTGATCGTCGTGATCGTGATGGGCACCGACTGCTGGCTCTGCGAGCGCCGCTGCGCGGTCACGATGATGTCGGAAAGACCACCGCTATCGACAGCCGATCCCTGTCCCTCGCCCACATCGCCCGCTTGCTGCGCCATCGCGGCATGGGCTGGCAGCATCGCAACCAAGGATGCCAGCATGGCAAACTTCAATTTCATATCCCTCTCCCTGAACTAATCCTGCTGCCGGTTTTCCGGACGCCAGCGTCATGTGTATCATGCCCCTTCTTTCACAAATTATCAGTGCCGGCGATTGACCCAACTGGATGAAAATCGCGCACTATAATGTCGAAGAAGTAATCTAACCTATCGATTCTCATTTTAATTCATTGCTCTAACCATTGCACGACCGCACGAAAATTCCAGGCGATCAGGCAAGGGAAACCAGCATATCGGTCAGACCTTCGGCCATGCTGTAAAATGGCGAGTGCCCGCTCTCGACAGTCTCAACCTGCGCGCAAGGCATGGCCGCTATCATCGCCAGTTGATGTTCGGGCGCAATGGCCCGGTCGAGCGCGGTTACGATATAAGCCCGCGCAACCGATTCATATCGGTCGGACAGCAAGGGCATTTGCGCCCTGAGCACTTCGACAGGTTCGGGATGCAGCCGCTTCATCGCCGCGAAGGCATCGGGCATCGGACAATCGTGGAACAGCGTTTCATGCGCGGTGGCCGGATCGAAGATGAAGGTCGTACCGTCAGCCTGGAACACAAGCGGCGGCGCATCCTCCGTCACGGGCATGGATGCGATGTCGGAACCGGACGGCGATAGCAGCGCCGCGAGGTAGACCAGCCTGGCTATGCGTTCAGGCGCCATTTCCGCCACGCGGCTGATGATCGCACCGCCCAGGCTATGCCCGACCAGAATGACCTTTTCTTTCTGCCGTTCGATCAGCGCGGCGACATGTTCGGCACGGGCGCTCATGACGTCCAGCCCGGCCCTGGCCGGCGCGTCGCGCAAGTCGGGCGCCGACACCCTGTGTCCATTGGCTGCAAGGAGCGGCATCACCTTCTCCCACGCCCAGGCACCGTGACATGCTCCATGAACAAGCAAAAATGTTGCCAATTTCCGTTCCGTGCAGAAGTTCGACCCATATGATTGCCGGCATGGACATGAACTGCCCATGCCGGATTGGACAGGATTAATTGTCATGGTCCAACAACCATAATCCAGTTCAGGCAAGCCATGCCTGGCCATATCCTGAACCCTGCCGAGCGAACGCATCATGTGAGGACAAGCGCGATGACGACGAGGCAAGACGGTTCTTCCCAATTCACGCCCTTCAAACTGGAACATGATCTTTTCCGTGATACCCTGCGCCGCTTCATCCGCGACGAAATCGATCCCCATTATCGCGCATGGTGCGATCCTCGCGCCGGCGGCGTGCCGCAGGAAATCTGGAAGACGGCGGCCAGACTCGGCCTTGTCGGCACGCTCGTTCCGGAGGATTGGGGCGGCCCCGGCGGTACGCAGCTCTTCAACATCATCCATGCCCAGGAAATGGGCCGAGCGGTTGCCGGAGCGTGGGTAGGCGGTATTTTCGAAAACGACATGCTGACCGAAATGCTGGTGGCATTCGGTTCGCGTGAACAGAAGGACCACTGGTTTCCAGCCATTCTGGCAGGCGAAACCAACCAGGCCCTTGGCCTGACGGAACCTAGCGCCGGATCGGACGTCCTGTCTCTTCGCAGCATTGCGCGCAAGGATGGCGGCGATTACCGGATCAGCGGCCAGAAGGTCTACATAAGCAATGGCTGCAATGCGGATCTTTTCTACATTCTCGCGCGCACCCAGGAGGATTGCGACGGTCCCCGCCATGCGATGACAATGTTCCTTGTCGAGGGCGACGCAAAGGGCTTTGCCCGGCGGCGCATGGACACGCTGGGCATGAAGGCTCAGGGCGTGGCGGAACTTTTCCTCGACGATGTAAGGGTTCCGGCGACGGCCATCGTGGGAAAGCGGGGGTGCGGCCTGTCCGACAATCTGCGCCTTCTATTTCCCCCGGACCGCGCGATTTCCGCAGCCCGTTCATTTGGGGCGATGCAACTGGCCTTCGACCTGACCGTCGCGCACGCGAAAGAACGGAAGATTTCGGACAAGACGTTGATCCAATATCAGAACACCCAGTTCAAGCTTGCCGAGATCCGCGCGGACATCCTTGCAGGCGAAGCGTTTCTCGATACTGTCCTCAACAAGCTGGACAATGGGACGCTGGACGACGAGACAGCCTCCGCCGCGAAGATCTGGTTCGCCGACCGCGCCTTTCACGCAGCCAACGAATGCCTGCAACTGCATGGCGGCTACGGCTATATGACGGATGCGCCCATTTCGCAGATATTCACCGCAACGCGGCTGGCGTCCATCTATGCCGGCACGAGCGAAGTCCAGAAAAAGACGATGGCCCGGTTTTTTTAAGGACCGGGCGCTCGCACGGCGCGCCGATCTCTACATGACGGTTCCGTTTCCGAACATCCTGGCGCGCTCCTCCGGTGAAAAACCCAGCTCCGCAAGAATCTCACCGCTGTCCGCGCCGGCCGCCCTCGACAGACGTTGGTGCGAAGCCGTCCTACTGCGCGAAAAGCGGACCAGCGGCCCGATGCAATGTCGAACCAGTCCATAGTCGGCATCGTCCACTTCCTGCAGGATGTCACTTGCCTTGAGGACCTCCTGCCAACCGTCCCGTACACAGGCCTCCGCCCAGACGCCCGCGGCATGCAGCCGATCCAGTTGCCGCTGCGTAGTCTCCTGTACGATCCGGGCGCCCAGCCTGTCATGTTCGCTTGCCCCCCAATCCCGCCTGCACGCGGGAACTTCAACGCCAAGGACTGCGGCGAACTCCGCAGCCATCGCATCAGAGCGGGCAGCAACGGCGATCCAGCCGTCCGATGTTCGATACAGGCATTCTGATGGATGAAAGCCGGTCTGGCTCCCGTCCAGCACTTCTGCTCCCATATTCTGGCCCGTTGGCGAACGGACAAGTTCCGACATCATCCAGGCCCCGATGTTGAGCAGATTGGTTTCGACTGACATTGTCCGACCTGTCTTCACCCGTTCGTAAAGCCCGGCCAGCACTGCGATGGCGCCGACAGCGCCTGCCGTGAAATCGACGATCGGCGTTCTGGTACAGAGCGGCGGATTGACCGTTCCGCCAGCCCGGACCTGCAAGCCGCAATGCGCCTGTATCACCATGTCGAAACCCGGCATCGCAACCTTTGGTCCTTGCGGCCCATAGGCGGTCGTTTCCAGGGTGATGAGGTCCGGATTGACGCCACGCAGCGTTTCCTGGTCTAGCCCCAGACGGCTGCTCACTCCCGGCCGGAAGTTGTTCAGGGCGATGTCGGCCGTCCGGCAGAGCCGATCGAGGACCGCCTGTCCATCGGGCGACTTCGCATCGATGCGGATCGACCGCTTTCCGATATTCGCGGAAATGATCGTCCGTTCCCCGCTCAAGGTCGCCGGACCGGACGGGGACTCGACCCGGATGATGTCAGCGCCATAATCGCCCAACAGTTTTGCCGCATAGGGACCGGCGACGAAAATGCCGCAGTCCATGACGCGGACACCGGCGAGCGGGGGGCCGCTTGCATCGTGGTCGACTGGCCCGGCTGGCGACGGTCGGGACGATTCAGAAGCAAGGCCGACGCGGATGGGGTTGCCCACATATTCCCACCCGTCCGGGTCGACCTGGATCAGACCGTTGAACCTGAGCTGTTCGTCATCCCAGCATTCTCCGGGTTCCAGAACGGCCTCCACCGGCACCCCGTTGTCGCGAAATGCCTGAACCAGCGTCACGCGGTCGAATGCGCGAGCATGGCGGTCGTAAAGCTCGACATCACCGAAAAATGCAGCCGGCCCGCGCGACTGGTCAGGCATGCCCCGATCGGCATCGCACACCTTGCCGCCGATCTTCAGGGCTGTGTGCACACCCGCGACGGCGCCGGGAACCGCCATGGTGATCTGGACGAACTCCGCGTCGGCACAGCGCAGCGTCAGATGTCGCACGTCTCGCGGAGTGATGCTCCGGAAACCGTGATCCGGCCTTTCCGCCGTCATCCAGAACGGCCCCCAGAACATCGCCCCACCCGCCACGAGCGAAGCCGTGACGACTTGCCCGAACCCGCTTTTTTCCCGCTCCACCAGACAGGTCAGGGTTCCAATCAATCCAAGCAGGGCGGCCCCGTAACTGGGCATGGGAAATGACTGCACATTCGGCCGGGCCGAATATTGTTCATGAACGATGCCCAGCCGCGCCTGAACAAGAAGATCGACGGCCGGGTGGCGACCATGAAACGACACAGGATCGCCGACCAGTTTCAGGACGATCAGTTTAGGATAATCCCGGCTCAGCGCCTCCGCGCTCCGGCAACCGGCGTCGAACCCCGGATAATCCTCTCCACCCACTATGCAGATGTCGGCCCGCTCCAGCAGATCGACCGCGCTCTCAGGGTCGGCCAGAACGGCATTGCGATGCCAGAAACGATAGGCGGAATAAATATCGTAAAACGGATCGCCCGCCCGCGGTTCGATACGGTCGACGCGCGCGCCAAACTCCGAGAGCTGTTTCGCCACAAGAGCCGCAGACATGCCCGCGCCAAAGTCGACCACACGCAAGTCGTGAAACGCGGTCCTGACCCGCGCATTTTCGCTGCGGTTGCCGGCATCGGCCATGCGTCAACCTCTCCCCGTCTGAAATCTGTTTGCAGGTTACATGAACCAGAAAGTCCGTCTATGAAAGAAGCGTCTGGCAGGCATCATGATCTGGCCTGGACTGGAACCTTGTTCTCTTCGTCTTCGGCCCAGATTATCCCTGCCCCCGCAATAATCGGAATCGGTGCATGACATTGGCGATTCCGGAACAAATAGCGAACAATTTGATCGCACCTGTAATGCTCTCGGCCGTTCTGTTGCTGGTAAGCGTCCGGTGTCAGCGCGACAGGTCACACTACCGTCGGTTGCGACTGGAATTTCCAACACCCTTGAATGCTTTGTTGAGAGCCTTCAGATAAAAGTCATATAGTTCGTCGAGCTCAGTTTCGTAACAATCTGCGCGGGTATCGGGACGGTACAAAAATATAAGCCGAACGCTAGTTGTCTGGTTGCGACACATCATTGGCATAATATAAGATGTCGTCGACTTTAGTCATAAGATCGTCCGGTACCGACGGTTTGTAAAGAGGATTGGCGAGCGCGGGTGCCAGTGCGATCCGTTCCTCCACCTTCTGGCGTGGTGAGCTGCCTTGGAGCGCGCGCTGTCGTCGTCGATTGTAGGCGCGGTTGAAGCCGGCCAACAGGATTTCGAGATCCGCGTGGCCGGCGACGTTGATGCCCAGCACCTCGCTGGCGATGCGGCCGTTGAAGCGCTCGACCATGCCATTTGTCTGGGGTGTATAGGGTTTTGTCTTGCGATGAGTGACCTTGATCTTGGCGCAAGTGCGTTCAAAATCGTCGGCGGTGAAGCAGGATCCCCGGTCGGTCAGGACATGGGTGATGCGGAAAGGGAACGCCTTCCTAGCGGCGTTGAGAAAGGTGATAGCGTTGGCGGCATTCTCGGCGTCGTAGACGTCGAGATGGACGAACCGTGAGCAGCGATCGATGGCTACATAGAGGAAGCGCTTGCGGATCTCACCGTCCGCGGTACGCAGCTTGGGCAGATGTTTTACGTCGATGTGGACGAAGCCCAGATCATAGTCCTTGAAGCGGCCTTGCCCTTTGCGCGGCTGCGTCGTGGGTTTGGGTGGGCGGCGGTTGAGCCCCTCGGCCTTGAGCACCCGATAGATGCTGTCGCGATTGAGGTGTGGCAGGAAGTGCCGGAGCACGAAGGTGAGATCATCCAGGGCGAAGCCAGTCGACCTGCGCACAGCGCAGATGATGGCGCGCTCTTCCTCGGACATGCACCAAGCCAGGCGCTTGGGCCGGCTTGAGCGATCCTGGACCTCCTTCTCGCCGCGTCTGCGCCACTTGCGGACGGTTTCGTCGCTGATGCCATAGCGCTTTGCGACGACACTGGCAGACTCGGTAGAACGAGCGATTTCCGCCCGCACAACAGGCGTGGTTCGGGCCTGGGGATGTATCTGCACCATCACAAAACCTCATCAACAAGAGCAGCAAAGCGCCATGCGTGATCCGCAATAGCGCTGCTTACCATGTCCCAATGATGTGTCGCAACCAGACAACTAGTGGATTGACCGGAACAAAAGAGTCCGGTGGGGGATTCCCATCGGCTTGCTGGCGTGCGAGTCTGAGAGGATGCGCGATGGCATCACTTTCACCCTGTCCGCCGCCGACCGTCAGCGATTGTGCGACATTACAGCGGCCCCGCAGAGCCCGCAGAAGCACGTCTGGCGGGCACGGATCGTGCTGCTGAGCGGCGATGGTCTGGGCACCTCTGCGATCATGGCCGAAACCGGCAAATCGAAGACCTGCGTTTGGCGCTGGCAGGAACGCTTCATGGACGAAGGCGTCGATGGCCTGCTTCGCGACAAATCCCGTCCGCCCGGCAAGACGCCGATACCGCCCAAGCGTGTCGCCGAGATTGTCCGCCTGACGCAGGAACCGCCTCCGCATGAGGCGACCCACTGGACGGTACGCGCGATGGCAAAGGTGGCCGGGATTGCCGCCTCGACGGTGCAGGCGATCTGGAAGGCGCATGGCCTCAGTCCGCACCGCTGGCGCAGCTTCAAGCTGTCGAACGATCCGGCGTTTGCCGAGAAGCTCACCGAGATCGTCGGCCTCTATGTCGAACCACCGGCTCATGCGGTGGTGCTGTCGGTCGATGAGAAGTCGCAAATCCAGGCGCTTGACCGCACTCAGCCCGGCCTGCCGATGAAGAAGGGCCGGGCTGGCACCATGACCCATGATTATAAGCGCCATGGCACGACCACGCTGTTCGCCGCGCTCAACGTGCTGGACGGAACCGTCATCGGACAGAACATGCAGCGCCATCGCCATCAGGAATTCATCCGTTTCCTCAACCGGATCGAGCGCGAAGTGCCGGCGGACAAGGCGATCCACGTGATCCTCGACAACTATGCGGCCCACAAGAAGGACAAGGTCCAACAATGGCTCGCCCGCCATCCACGCTGGTCCTTCCACTTCACGCCGACCTCGTGTTCCTGGCTCAATGCCGTCGAGGGCTTCTTCGCCAAGCTGACCCGGCGCCGGCTCAAGAACGGCGTCTTCCATTCCCTCGTCGATCTCCAGGCCGCCATCAACCGCTTCATCCGTGAATACAACGCGGCCTACCCCAAGCCTTTCATCTGGAAAGCCAATCCCGATGACATCATTGCCGCACGAAACCGAGGGTTCCAAACGTTGGAATCAATCCACTAGGATGAATTTTTGCTCTCTTCCGCGCGCTGGCGCAGAACGGGTCGGCCGTGTGTTCCTCTCGCCCATTGCATGCGGCGCGGGCCGATTTCAGCACAGATGGTAAGCGGGGCAAATTTCCGGGCAGGGGGACTGGACAAGGTTGGTTTGGCGTGATTCACACTGCCGATGACTTCGGGCAACGACATTGGCGGTACAAGAGGCGAGGAGGATATTCGTCGGGTTGTTGCTGCGCTGGTTGAGCGTTGCGACCGTCTGGAAGCGACGAACCAGGATCTGCTGATCGAGAGGGCGGCTGACAAGCTGGAGATCCAGGCATTACGGGACGAGATTGCGCGATTGAAGGGCGATCCGCCGCGTCCCCGCTTCAAGTCGAAGCCATCGGGGATGGAGAAGTCGACGTCACCGACACCGGGGAAGAAGCGGAGCAAGCGGAGGCGTGGGGCGGTGCAATCGAAGCTCACCGTCAGCCGGGATGTGACGCTGAAAGCGGCAGTTCCTGATGGCTCACGTTTCAAGGGTTACGAAGACGTCTTGGTGCAGGATCTTCGGCTTGAAGTTGACGTCATCCGCTATCGTCGCGAGATTTGGCGGGGTCCTGATGGTAAGCGGATCGCAGCAGAGTTGCCGGCGGGCATTTTGGGAGGCTTTGGCCCCGAGCTACGGCGCTTTATCACGGCGGGTCATTTCCAAGGTCAGATCACCAGCGAACGGCTGTGCTCGATGTTGAACGGGATGGGTTTGGCCATTTCCAAACGCCAGGTCGTACGACTGCTCAGCCGTGGGCTCGACGATCTGGTTGCCGAAGATCGGGCGATTTTAGCCACGGGGATTTCCACGGCGCAATGGATCAATGTCGACGACACTTCCGCTCCGCATGCTCGCAAGAATGGGTATGTCACCCATCTTGGGGATCGGCGCTTCGCGGTGTTTCGCAGCAGCTTTTCCAAATCGCGGCGCAATTTTCTCAATCTTCTTCAGGCGGGCATCAGCCATTTTGTCGTCAACGACGAAGCGCTAGCCAAAATGCGCGAGATGAACCTCGCGTCCGAACCGATTGCCGTGCTGGAAGCCCACGAAGCCAAGCATTTTGAGAGCCCCGAGGCGTGGCAGGCGCATCTTTGCGCGCTGGGCTTTGACAAGTTGAGCGTCACGCCCGATCCCACCAAGGTCGCGACCGAAGGCGCGCTATGGGGCGCCCTTTGCGAACAAGGTCTGCTCGGCGACACAGCTATCGTCTCCGATGGCGCCGGTCAGTTCCGCGTCGGCAGCAACCATGCGTTGTGCTGGGTACATGCAGAAAGGCTGGTCCACAAACTCCATCCCCGCTCGAAGAAAGATCGTGAAGCGCTCGAACTCATCCGCACGTTGATCTGGTGGTTCTACGCCGATCTCAAAGCCTGGCAAAAGCATCCGGATCCCAAACGGGGCCGTGCCCTCAGGGTTCGTTTTGACCGGATCTTTGCCCGCAAAACCGGCTTTGTGATGCTCGATCGGCAATTGGCACGCCTCTACCGCCAGAAAAACGATCTCCTGCGCGTTCTGACACGTCCCGAAATCCCGTTGCATACCAACGGTTCGGAAAACGATATCCGCAGCTTTGTCACCAAGCGCAAAATTTCCGGTGGCACCGTTAGCGAACAAGGACGGATCGCTCGCGACATCATGCTCGGCCTGATCAAAACCTGTGCCAAGCTTGGCGTCTCCTTCTACCAATTCCTCGGTGATCGCTTCGCCGTTCCCGGCGCGCCATCCGTTCCATGGCTGCCGGACCTCGTCAGCGCCGCTCCCGCCTGACCGCCCGGGAGTTTGCCCCGCTTACGCACAGATGCAATCAATCGCCTGAAAAGCTTGCAATAATGCGTTTGAACGTGAAGCTCTTGTCCAAAAGCAGGCGCGAACCCACGCGCCGAGAGAGACGATGCGAGGCTCGACAAAATGAAGCAAACCGCCGCGGGCGCCAAATTCGCCCCAGCCGTGCTGGCGCGGCAAGCATGAATGACGCTTATCGGCGCGGGCACCTCGCCCGTAAAGCCGAAGTGCGCGGCGCGCCATCGCCGTTCCAGCCCGTGCTGGCTGTCACGCTGCTCTGCCTCCTGACCATCATTTCCTATGTCGACCGGACGATCATATCGCTGCTCGCAGAGCCGATTCGCGCCGAACTGGGGGTCAATGACATCCAGATCGGCCTGCTTTCGGGCTTCACCTTCATCCTGCTCTATTGCTCCGCCGGAATCCCGCTGGCGCGGATTGCCGACGGCGGGAACCGCAAATGGCTCATCGGCCTTGGCGCGCTGTCGTGGGGCATGATGACGGCGCTGTCCGCGACCGCGTCCAATTTCGAAATACTGCTCTTCTTCCGTCTGGGCGGCGGCCTTGGCGAGGCGGCTCTGGTGCCCTCGGCAATCTCTCTGCTGGCGGACATGTTTCCGGTCGAACGGCGCGCCACGCCGCTCAGCCTTTTCTTCGGATCGAGCATCCTGGGCGGCGCGCTTTCGCACGCGCTGGGCGGCGGCGCCCTTGCTTGGTACGCCGCACTGCTGGCGGCGGGAACGGTGCCCCCGCTCTATTCGCCATGGCAACTGACCTTTGCCATCGTCGGCCTGCCCGCTGTGATCCTCGGCCTCGCCTTCATCCTGTTCGTACGCGAACCGCTCCGATGCCGAGCCAGGCCATCATCCGGCTTTCGGCCAGACGGTTCGATACTTTCTTTACTGCGGCCGGTTGTTCGGGCAATTTTTCCTCGGCATCTCCATTTACCAGATTCCGCTTTTCGCCTTCACCCTGTGGACGCTTCCCTATCTCGTGCGCGGATTCGCCTTTACCCCCAGCAAGGCGGGCGTGCTGATAACCTCGACAGCGGGAATGGCGGCGGTGTTGAGTGCGGCCGCGACGCCCTTTCTCGGCTCGAAACTGATCACGCGCGGCCGCATCGACCGAATCCCGCTGCTTGCCGCCACCATGATGACCTGCGCGATCCCGGCGACCGGTGTCGCCTTCCTGTCGGACTCGCTTATGGCGACGATGGTCGCGGCCTCCCTCGCCTTGTTCTTCGTCGCGGGATCCTACACGCTCCCACAGATCGTCGCGCAGCATCTGGCCCCGGCGTCGATGCGAGCGCCGTTCGTCGCTGTCTATTTCCTGCTGAGCAACGTCATAGGCGCCGGCCTTGGAGGCGTGCTCACGCCCTATGTCGCGACCTTCTTCAACGGACCGGCGGCCATCGGTCCAGCTGTCTTCGCCGTGACCGCAGGCGTCACGCCGATCGCAATGCTGCTGGTCCTGTGCTCCACCAAATCCTTTCCTATGCCGGGCAGGCAAGCCCGATAGAAACCCCCCGCCCGTGCGCCGTGAACAGTTCGAACAGGAACAGCCATGACCGACCCTGTCATTTCCCCCTATCTCACACCCGAACGGTTGATGATCCGCGATCTCGCGCGCGACTTCGCCCGCGCGGAAGTGCTGCCGGTCGCGAATGAACTCGATCCCCAAAAGGGCGACATTCCCGATGCGCTGATCGAGAAGATGGCCGCGCTGGGCTTTTTCGGCATCCTCATTCCGGAAGAATATGGCGGGCTTGGCCTCGGCGTCTTCGAATATTGCCTCGTCGCGGAGGAACTGGCGCGCGCCTGGATGAGCGTCGCCAGCCTGCTCGCGCGCGGAAACGCATTCTACCGCGCCATTCCCGGCAGCGAGGCGGAACGGCGCGAAAAGATTGCCGCGATGGCTACGGGCAAATATCTCGGCGCCGCCGCCCTTTCGGAACCCGGCACCGGCTCCGACCTTTCCGGGATCAGCTGTCGCGCGCGCCGCGATGGCGATGAATGGGTGATAACAGGCAACAAATATTGGTGCACATTCGCCGATCGTGCCGATTTCATCAGCGTCCTGTGCCGGATCGACGAACCGGGTGCCGACCAGGCCGCCCGTCCCCGCACGATCAGTCTGATCGTCGACAAGCTGCGCTGCGCCTTCCCGGACGGGCTGAGCGGAAGCCCGATCCCCAAGATCGGCTATCATGGCTGGAAAACCTGGGAACTGCGGTTCGAAGGGCTGCGCGTGCCGGCACGGGACGAGAGGGGATCGGGCAAGGCTTTCGAGGAGGCGGCCGCATCGCTTGGCGTTGCGCGCGCCCACACTGCGGCCCGTTCGATCGGCCTGGCCCAGGGCGCTCTGGAAGACGCCATCGCCTATGCGAAGGAGCGCGTCCAGTTCGGCGAACCCATTGCCAACTTCCAGGCGATCCGGTTCAAGATCGCGACGATGGCGACCGAGATCGAGGCCGCCCGCCAGCTCATGCATCATGTATGCACGGAACTGGACGCCGGACGCCAAGCCCGGGCCGAAATTTCGATGGTCAAATATTTCGCATCCGAAATGTCTGAACGGGTGACGAGCGAGGCGATGCAGATATTGGGCGGCGCGGGCTACACCACGCTCCATGCCGTCGAACGCCACTGGCGCGACGCCCGGCTTACCAGGATATTCGAGGGAACATCGGAAATCCAGCAGAGGATCATCGCAGACGCCCTGCTCGGCAAGCCGGTTCGGCCGTCATGAACGATCCCGCACCTATAACCGACAGGTGCCGGGCCCGCATGCCGCGTTCAGATCAATCTGCCGATCGTGCCGAGCTGGATTTCGTTCGTACCGGCATAGATGGTCTCCAGCCGGGCGAAGGTGAAAATCCGCGATATGGGGGATTCAGTGATGTAGCCGTAGCCGCCATGCAATTGCAGGCACTCATTGGCGATCTCGAACTCCTTCGAACAGATCCAGTATTTCGCGCTTGACGACGTCAGCGGGTCCAGCAAACCCGCCTTGAACTGTCGCAGCAACGTGTCCTTGAAACCTTCCATCACCTCTATATCGGCCCGGATGGACGCCAGCTTGGCGCGGCTATTGCCGAAATCGATCACGCGCCGGCCAAAGACCCGGCGCTCGCTGGTATGCTGGACGGTCAGGTCATAGGCCAGGCGGCAGACCGAAATGGCGCGCAGCGCCAGGCCGACGCGGTCCGCCGTGAACAGGAAGGCCAGATTTTCCCGCAACGCCATCCCCGGCTTGCCCAATATCGCCGTTTCAGGGACGCGCATATCTTCCATGAACAGTTCGGCAACGGACCCCGCCCGTTCGCCAAGCGTCGACATGCGCTGCCTTTCCATGCCCGACGTGTTCATATCGACCAGGAACATTGTAAGGGCCCCCCGCCCCCTCTCAATATCCTCATCGGTCCGGGCGACCAGATAGCAGAGGTCGGCGTGCATGCCGTTGCTGATATAGACCTTCTGTCCGCTGATCAGATAATCGCTGCCGTCGCGACGCGCCCGGGTCTGCATGGCGTTGACGTCGCTGCCCGCCGCCGGTTCCGATATGCCTGCGCATGAAATCGTCGTCCCGGCCAATATGCCCGGACAATAGCGCTGCTTCTGTTCCTCGGTCCCATGCTCCACCAGCATGGAGGTCATCAGGTCGGCGCTGAACAGGGTTGCGCCGGTGCTCACGCCCGCGACCGATTTGCCCATTTCCTCGGCAAGGATCATCTTGAAGAGAAGGTCGGCCCCCGGGCCGCCATAAGCCTCCGGAATGGCCAGCCCTACCAGACCGGCGTCCGCCGCCTTCTGCCAGATTTCCCGCGGATATCCGATTTCCGTATGCTCCCACTCAAGATAGTGGGGTTCGAGTTCCTTCTGGATGAAGCGACGCGCGGTTTCGCGAAACATCTCATGTTCGGTGCTGAAGATTTCTTCATTGAAATCATGACCTTCAAGTTCCAGCCGTGCAGTTGTACGCATGACGCTATCCTTTTCCGCCTGTCTCTGGAGCGGGATCAAATCTGCCCGGAAACCAGATCGCGAAGCATATTGCCCCGCATGGCGTCCGCCAGCATTGTGGTAATGACTTCCGAAGTTCCGTTTCGGGGGCTGAGTCCCGCCATGGTCGATGCGCGCGCCACTTCCTCGGCACATTCGCTCAGCCACAGCTTTGCCACCGCTCCCTTGAAGGGATCCACCCTTTCCGAGGCGAGATCGCGGAAGATTGCGGTGCGATAGCCCGAAGCGATCATCAGGCGCGCCTGCGCCGCCGCCAGGCGGAACTGTATGTCCTGATCGTCGAACCCGGTCGCCGACCCTGCCGGCCTGCTCTTCGCCGTGGCGACGCTTTCGTTGCAAAGGCGCT
Organism: Sphingobium sp. EM0848; assembly: GCF_013375555.1. Lineage (NCBI taxonomy): Bacteria > Pseudomonadati > Pseudomonadota > Alphaproteobacteria > Sphingomonadales > Sphingobiaceae > Sphingobium > Sphingobium sp. EM0848. Next base: position 544,158 of record NZ_JABXWB010000001.1, on the reverse strand, counting down.
GGCCCGCGGCCAGGGTCTCAAGCCCGTCGATCAGGCCGATCACACCCAGAAGACGCTCCAGCTCCTGCGGCTCCGCCGTCAGACGCTGATCGGCCGTGAGCGAGAGCCGATCCAGTTCCACATCGGCCGAACCGGTAACGCTTATATTCTTGCGGTTCACACCCTTGGAAGCGGCGGGAACAAGGTAGCAGGCCCGCCCACCTTCCCCGAACATGACAAGATAAAGCCATTCAGCCTCAGCGGCGACAGGAACGGAATGGATCGTACCGCTCACGACAACCCGGTCCGGGCCTGCTTCGATCGTCAACGCCCGATCGGCCAGGCACAGCGCCTGCACGGGCGGCACGGGTGCGAAAATGACGGACTTCTGCTCGGCGCTGCCCAACAGCTTCGCCAGCAGGCTGTATCTGTCGCTGGCAAGGCATTGCAGCGCCGGCTGGCCCGCCGCCGCTTCCGCCCCAAGGGCCAGCTTCACCAGATCGCCGTCCTGACCGGCGAGCAGGCCCTCCGTCGCCACCTGTCGCAGCACATTGCCGGAACCGGCCGCCGCCGCGCTTTCAAGACATTCGTCGAGACGACGCCTGTACGCGATGCGGTCGTCGCCAAGCATATGGTCGACCATGGCTCTTGAAGGATCGGCGAATGGGGAAGACTTCATGATGCTGCTCTCTGTGTCCTCAAAATTTCACGATGCAAGACTGGATCATTCCGTGCGACGATATCCAACCTTCGGAAAATTGCCATCGGATGGAGCGGTTCACGGCCCGAAAGTCAGGATCGGCTTGATCGCGTCACCCTTTTCCTGCGCTGCCAGGGCTTCATTGATCTGCGAGATGTCAAAGAAGGAAATCAACCGGTCGAGCGGAAATTTGCCGTCCATGAAGAGATCGACCAGATAGGGAATGAACCGCTTGGGATTACTATCTCCCTCGATCACGCCCTTGATCGTCACGCCCTTGCTCAGCATCGAAATGACAGGCAGTCTCGCCATGGCGTCCATCGAATTCATGCCCACCAGGCCAAGCTTGCCGCCGATGCCCAGCGCCTCGACCGCCGCCTCGATCATGGCGGGGATGCCGGTCGTGTCGCAAATGACATCCGCCCCGCCCCCGCATAGCTCGATCAGTCGCGCGGCAATATCGTCTTCCGCGCGGGGATCGACAGCCAGCGTCGCCCCCAGCTCCAGGCCCAGCGTCCGGCGGCTTTCTACCGGTTCGCACAAGATGATCGGATCGCAGCCGACCAGCCGGGCAGCCATCACGGCGCTCAGGCCGACGCCGCCGCCGCCGAATATCACGCAGCTGCTGCCCTTTTCCGGTTTCAGGACATTGAAGATGGTCCCTGCCCCCGTCTGCAATCCGCACCCGAGCGGCCCCAGCATGTGAATGGGCGCGTCGGGGCGAACCTTCACCGCGTTGCGCCGGTTCACCAAGGCATGTGTCGCGAAAGACGACTGGCCGAAAAAATGACCGGCGACCCCATGCCCGTTGCAGGAGGTCGCGCTGCTGCCGTCCTCCCGATAGCCGCCCATGTTGAGTCGGCCGAACTTTTCGCAATAGGCCGGCGCATCCGATCGGCAGGACGGACAGGCACCGCAGGACATGAATGTCAGCACCACCTTGTCGCCGACCGCTATGTCACCGACATCGTCGCCCGCCGCGACGACCACGCCGGCGCCTTCATGACCCAATATGATGGGGACAGGCGAAGGAAACTTGCCGTGCTGAACGGTCAGATCGGTGTGGCATATGCCCGTTCCGGCGATCTTGACCAGCAACTCGTCCGAACGCGGATCGGCGATCCGCGCTTCCGTCAAGCGCAACGGTTCGCCAATGGCGGACAGCAGGGCGACAACGGCTTCAGTTGCCATCGGACATCCCTTCAGGCCTGCTCATGCAGCGCAAAGGGCAGATGCTTCATGCCACAGAACTGGATGGAGGCTACACTTTCCGGTTCCCCGCGCAATTCGAGAGTTTCGAACCGGTCAAGTATCAGACCCATGATGGTGCGGATCTGCAATCGGCCAAGCCAGGCCCCAAGGCAGAAATGCGGACCATAACCAAAGCTTACATGAGGGTTCTGCCGCCGGCCGACATCGAACATGTCCGGTTCCTGGAAAGCCCGTTCATCGCGATTGGCCGAAGCCATCCAAGAAACGACCCAGTCGCCCTCCCTGATGGTTTTGCCGTGCATTTCGACATCGCATTTGGCGGTGCGCATCAAATGCGCGACGGGCGTCGCCCAGCGGATGAATTCATCCGGCAGGGTCTTGAGCAGGGAGCGGTCGTTGCGCAGCCTCTGATATTCCGCCGGATTGCGCGCCAGTTCCAGCATGCCCGCCGAAAGCGAGTTGCGCGTCGTCTCCTGCCCGCCGACAATGAACATATGGCCCAGGAAGCCCAGTTCGTCATCGCTCAGCAGCTTGCCGTCGATCTCGATCTGCGCGATCTGGGTGATCAGGTCCGCCCCGCTGCCCCCGCGACGCCGCAGCCCCAGTTCCCGGCAATAGTTGATGCTGCCCTGCACCCCCTTCTGCCGGGTTTCGAGCGGCGTGCCGATCGAGAATTCCGGCTCTTCCGGGCAGGTATGCATGTTCGTATAGTGAAACAGCATCGGCCAGTCTTCGCGCGGGATATCCATGATCGTAAAGATCATTGACGTAGGCAATCGGGCCGCGACGTCCAGCACGAAATCGATCTGCTTGGACGGGTCCACCGAATCCAAGATTTCCGACGCGACCTGCCGAACCTTGTCCTCCAGCTGATTGATCGCCCGGGGCGAAAAACGCGCGGTGAACTTGCCGCGCGCTACCGTATGGCGCGGTGGGTCGAGCGTCGGCAGCATGGCCCCCGCCTGCTGCAATCTTGCATGTTCCGATTTGCTCGGATCGACCATTTCGGCCGATGTTGGCAGCGAAACCCCCCAGCGCTGCGAACTGAAGCGCTCGGTGTCGCCAAGGATCTTCTGAACATCGGCGTGCCGCGTTACGGACCAGTAATCCCGGCCGAACTTGCCCTTTGTCCAATGAAGCGGGTCTTCATCCCGCATCTTCCTGAACAGGTCATAGGGGTAGCCTTGCGCAAAGAATGCGCCGTCCATCAGCTTGAGATCTTCTTCTTCGCTTATCAAGCTTGCCTCCAAATGCGGTTCGGCGACCAATCGATCAACCCCTCCCGCCGCTTTATCCTACCGTGCCGGCAGCAGCTTTACCGGCTTGGATGGCGCGGCTTGTCTGCCGATATCCGGTTGCCGATGACATGCCGGGTCGCCCCGCCACCGCGTCGCAGGCAGACGAAATCCGGAAACTCCAGGAAAGGGCGCTACGCATCCACCCCCCTCGGCATCAGCTGGAGCGGCAGTTTCACCAGCCCGCGAAAGCCGATGGAATTGCTGAACTCCAGCCTGTCCGCCGGGACCTTCCAATCCTCGAACCGTTCCATGAAAGCTGGCAGCGCCTCGGACATGATCATCTTGGCAAACCAGTGCCCGATGCAGAAATGCCTGCCTGGCGCGAAAGTCATGTTCCGGCCCTGATTACGGCTGAAGTCGATCTCGTTCGGTTGCGCGAACACCGTCGGGTCCCGATTCGCGCCGGCAATCAGGAGGAACGCGATCTGGCCGGCCTTCAGATCCTGCCCATGCCAGGTGAAGTCGGCCGTCACGATACGGCTCATGAGCGTTGACATGTTCACGACGCGCATCATTTCCATGATACACTGCTCAAAATGGTCGGGATTTTGCCGTATATATTCGACGACGTCCTGATGACTGCTCAATTTGGCGACGGTCAGCGCCATGGTGTTCAGAGTCGTATCGTGACCCGCGACGATCACAAGCATCAGCTGCGCCGCGATCTCTTCGTCCGACAGCCGATCGCCATCCTCCCCGGCAAGGATGAGTTCTCCCAGAAAGTCGCGTTCCTGGGACCCGCTTTCCCGCCGCTCGCAAATGACTGGCATGAAGCGCGCGGCCATGTCTCCAATCGCTTCATCGGCTTTCTGGATACGCTCCGGGTCCGGCATGCCGGCAAGCCCCTCATTGAGCGCCCGCGCCCATCGCTCCGTGTCGGCATAGTAATCGGGGCCCAGGCCCATCACATGCAGGATGGCGCTGACCGTTATGGGTCTGGCAAACTGCGCGACGAAGTCAATCTGCGTGGTATTGCCCAGCTGATCGATGGTGCGCCCGACGATTTCACGGACGACCTCTCTATAGCCTTCCGCTATGCGCTTGCTAAAGGCCGCCATCAGCAGCTTGCGCAATCGCGAATGTTCGGGCGGCTCAACATTCGTGACAAAATGCGGAAAATATTTCAATATATTGCCTGTTTTGGCAGCGCGCTCTTCCTCTGGGAATATCCCGATGGCTATCAGGTGACGTTCGGCCGATAGCGGGAGCTTTCCGCTGAACCCTTCGACAACGGCATCATGATGGCCCGCGACCCAGACTTGACTGCTTTCATTCCAGTGCACGGCTGGTTTCTTGGCAAGATCATTGAAGAGGGGAATGATGTCATCCCCCAATATGTCGAACTTGCTGAAATCAATCTCAGGGTTCATCGGTCTGCTCCCCTATCTCATGGTTCAAAATGCAACGTCGAAACCGACGCCGTAGGTACGAGGATCTGCCGGCCCGCCCTTGTCGCCTAGCGTGCTCTCCGTGAAATATGCGTAATATTTTGCATTCGTCAGATTTTTGACGAATGCGCGTAACTTGAACTTGCCATCAGCGAAGCCCAGCCCCGCAGATGCGTTGATCACGTCGACCGATGGCTGGGAAACGCGATTATCCGGCTCCCAGAAGAAGCTGGCACTGTGGAAATAGTTCACGCCCAGTTCGAGGCTGGTGGTGTCACCAACGGGCACCTTGTAACTGGCCGCGAAGGAACCGGAAAATTTCGGCGCATGGATCATGCGATGTCCGCTGAGGTCGCCGGCGGTGAGCGCGTTGAACCCGCCTGCGATTGGCGTCAGGATCGGGCCGTTCGGGAAAGACGTGTAATTGGCATGGAGGAACGAGAGGTTCGATGACAGGTTGAGTTCACCCGCACCGATACGCGTGACATAGGCCGTTTCGAGTTCAGCGCCGTAGAGCTCACCCTTGGCCGCATTGAACAGCAGGCCCGCGCCGTTGACGATGCGGTTCAGTTGAATATTATTGTAGGTATAGTAGAAGCCGGTGAGGTTGAACCGCAGCGACCGGTCGAACAGTTCTGAACGCAGACCCGCTTCGTAGGCGTCCAGCGTCTCAGGCTTGACCGGGGCTGCCGTAGGCGAGGATGCGGAATAGGCGCCGCTCTTGAACCCGCGATTATAGCTCGCATAGACCATCACGTCCGGACCGAATTTCTGTGCCACGGCAAGACGCCAAGTCGGCTTGGAAAAGGTTGCCGACTTGGTCGGGAACGCCGCAATGACATCGGTGGGATCATTCTGATCACCCCCGGGCGCCACCAGTTTTGGGGTGTTGGTGCGCTTGTCGCGCGTGTAACGGAACCCGGCGGTGATCGTGGTGTTGCCGAAACTATAGTCGCCCTGGACGAAACCGGCCAACGACTTCGTCGTCTGTGGCGAATAGATGTCGATATTGGATGCCGGCGAGATCGAGCGGACGCCCAGCGGATCATATCGACCATAGCCGTCGAAATAGAAGACGCCAGCCGTATAGACGAGATCGCCCAGCTTGCCCTGCAAGGTTATTTCCTGCTGGAAATAACGATCGGTTTCATTGAGATAAATATCGGCATAAGCGATCGGCGTCGCATCCTGGTCAAACCGGATAAGCGTGTCCAGTTTGCGCAGGGCGGTCAGTGACTTCAGCGTGGCGCCACCAAGGTCTAGCTCGATGGATGCGCTGCCTCCATAATATTGCGTGTGAACGCTTTGATCGAGATTGGCGATACTGTCGAAACGTCCGCCACCCAACGCCTTGACCGCAGTGTTCGGTTGCGGCTGAAGAATGACGCCCAGATCGGACTGGAGCAGCGAATAATCACCGGACAACAGGATGGTCAGATTGTCGGTCGGCGTGAACTTGATCTTGGATCGAATGCCGCGTTCGCGACGATAATTGACGTCATCGCCCGTGAACAGGTTCTTGCCATAACCGTCGCTCTGATAAACGATCGAACCTGCGATATCGAACGCGATCTTGTCGCTGCCTGCGGAGGCATAGACGGAAGATTGCAGCGTCCCATAATTGCCGTAGGAAACACTGGCCCGCATCGTCGGCTCCGCCTGGGGATCGCGCGTGTGGACATGCACCAGCCCGCCGGTCGCGTTGCGGCCGAACAGCGTGCCCTGCGGTCCGCGCAAGACTTCGACCTGCTCAATATTATTGAAATTGAAGATGTTCGCATAAGGCGAAGCATAATAGACGCCGTCGACATAGAAGGCTACGGCGGGCTCATTGCCGGCCGATACCGACTGCGTGCCGACACCGCGAATATAGGGGGTCGCGCCGGAAAGCTGCCGGGTCATGCTGACCGCCGGCACGGACTGTTCCAGGCCGTCGGTGCTGATGATGCCGCCGGCCGCCAGCGTCTCCGTACTGACGGTCGAGACGGCGACCGGCACGTCCTGAAGCCTCTGTTCGCGGCGCTGGGCGGTCACGACGATGTCATGCAAACCCTGCGCATCGCGCGCTTCGCCAGCCGCCTGCGACTCTCCCGCCACCTGGGCGCTGGCGCACGAAAATGCCGCCATCATTGCAAATGAAGAAACCATCCCACACAAATAACGATGATAAAAATCCATGTTTCCCCTCCATTAATTGTTATTATTACTTATTTCGATATGCATTCTTCTACGATCATGATTACCGATTTGGACCTGTCGAGAAATTTCTCCTCGTCCGCTATGATTTTTCTGCGAATTTCAGCGTCCGCCATGGCTGCGGAGAATCTTTCATAGCCGACTTCATCGTCGAACCACATTTCCGTAACCACGTCATATTCGAACGCATCATCCACTTCGACGCCGTTGGCACGCAAACGCTTCACATAGTTTCGTCGGTAGTCCCGTCCAACGGGCAGTATTTCCGAAGCATAAGGCGCATGTTGGTTTTCGTAATAATCCTTGAAATATTCGAAGTCGACGTCACTTCTTTTCTTCAGGAGTCCGATCAGCTTGAACATATAAACTCCTAGGACGATTTATAGAGAACGCGCGATGATCTGCTTCATTATTTCAGATGTTCCGACATAGATTCGATGCACTCGGGCATGGGCGTAGAGCTTCGAGATCAGATATTCGTTGCTGAAACCAGCGCCGCCGTGAAGTTGCAGACATTCATCCATAACCCGGCCCTCGACCTCGCTGCAAAACAGTTTCAGCATGGCCATGTCCTGTGGACGCAATCCGCCCTCCACGAGCTTTTCGAGACAGGAATCGACAAAGGCCCGGCCCGCAGCGATCTCGGTGGCGACCGAGGCCAACTTGAACTGCGTGTTCTGGAAATCGAAGACCGGCTGGCCGAAGGCCTGCCGTGTCCTGGTATATTCCGTGGTGACTGCCAGTGCGAGTTCACTCGCCGCGATGGCGCGCACGCCGACCGAGGCGCGGCCAAGGTCCAGCGTCGACAGCGCGATGCGCAATCCCCGGCCCACGCCGTCGGCCCCACCCAGAACATTCCCGGCCGGGATGCGGACATCATCGAAAAAGACCTCGCATACGCCGCCGCAGCTCTTCATCATGAGATCGGTCGGCTGCGACCGCGTAATGCCCTTGCTGTCCATGGGCACGATGAACATGGTCGTGCCTTCACGTCCCCCCTCATCCGTCTTGGCCACAACGAACAGAACGGTCATCAGCGGGCCGTTCGACATCCACATCTTCTGCCCGTTCAGGATCCAGTCGTCGCCGTCGCGACGGGCGTAAGTCTTGATCCCCCTGGCGTCGCTGCCGGCTCCTGGCTCGCTCAGCCCGACCTCGGCAATGCCGTTACCCTGCGCGAAGAAGGGCAGCCATTCGCGCTTCTGCTCTTCCGTCCCGCCGTTGAACAGGACATAGGCCGTCAGGTCGGTGCCAAGCCCCGCCTCCAGCGATACGCCGCCCGGGCTGTACCCATGTTCCTCATGCAGGATCATGTGGTGCAGCACATCGCCGCCCCCACCGCCATATTCTTCGGGGATGCCGGCGCACAGAAGGCCGTATCTCGCAGCGACCTTGAACAGTTCGGCTGGATAGAAGCCGTCCTTTTCCCACCCCTTGACGTTCGGCTCGACCTCGTTGCGGAAGAAATTACGCGCCGTCTCACGAAATGCTTCGTGGTCGTCCCGGAATATTTTTCTTCCAAACCCCAATGATGCCAATTCCGTCATTCAGAGCATCCCCTGCACTATAAGTTTTGCGTCGGTCACTTCGTCATGGCGAAGTGGCTTCGCCAATCGGTGTTCTCAGGAAGAATTTCCGCCTCCGCCCGAATATTGGGGAACGGAACCTCATCGAGCTGCGCGATCGAGGGCTTCTCGCCGCGCTCGAACGCCCTAACGCTGTCCAGCATCAGCTTGCGGAACTTGATGATCGCGCGATCGCCCTCATTGAGCCATTCTTGCGAACGATCGGCGATTTCGCCCTGGCTGGCCGCCACAGCAAAATCCTCCAGCATGAAATGGTCGGTAAAGCCCGTGAAGCTGCCCTTCTCCATCGCATCGCGATCCTGGCCCCAATGGGTGGAGGCGTCCCCGCTCAGATAAGGCGGCCAGTTCCACGGCTCGCTCGGCGGATCGTAGGCGGAAGGCGGAATGGGGCCATCGGCATTGTAATGGACGAAGTAGAGCGCGGTGCGGCGGTCGTTTATCGGCACCGAGATGACGCAATTGCCCGTGTTGAACGGGACGAAGCAGTAGAAGGGCGCCGTAAAGTTGGTGACGCGGATATAGCGGTTGTCACCCTCCTGCTTGCGAATGGCCGCATAGCGGAACCCGCCATTATGGTCCTCGAACTCGTAGACGGGGGCGGTATCCTGCCCTGCGGAGGCCAGCCCCTTCTTGCTGTCGCCCGCCGTCTGCAACCAGCCCTGGTGCAGGATCGACACATGGGCCGAATCGACTAGGCCCTCGACGCTCTGGATCCAGTTGAATTTCAGTTCCTGCCGGATCGCTCGAACATTCGGTTCCTTATATTGGGTGAAATCGAACTCCGGGAACCGCGCAGGCTGGCCGCCGCCGAGCCAGACCCAGAAGAGCCCCGCAGCCTCCCGCACCGGGTAAGCCTTGAGCGGAACACGCTTGCAGAATTCGCTATGATTCTCCGGTTGGGTCGGCACTTCCTTCACTTCACCATCGACGCCGAATTTCCAGCCATGGAAAATACAGCGGAGCGCATTGTCCTCGTTGCGCGCCAGCGCGAGCGAAGCGCCCCGGTGCGGGCAGTTTTCGTTGAAGAATCCGACGCGGCCGTCATCGCTGCGGAACGCGACATAGTGCTTGCCCAGCAACTCCACGCGCTGGGGGGCCTTTCCCGCCTTGAGCATGACCGACAGCCCGGCGGGGAACCAGTAATTTTCGCGCAGGAAGCGTCCCATCGGAGCGTCGCCTTCCACTCGGGTAATCAGTTCATTGTCGGCAGAATTGAGCATGATGAAATCCATCGTCAGTTGGCACCAAACGCCATCGCGCTTCGATGTCAGATCAATAGCCCAGCACGGCGTCGCGTTACTGCCTGACATGGATGCTTTGGTTTAACCCCGCCCACAGGCCGGGCGGACAAATGGGGTTCTAGATCTCAGGCATCCCCTCATTTTTGAGATGACGTAGGGCAGGAAAGATGATTCAGCATCTCCGTGTCGAAGGGGGATCAGATTGAGATGAGCGGCAAGGCGAAGTTTTCTTCTGAGGCGGTGCATTCCTTTGTCGACGAACTTTTTGGCGCGGACCTGCACGCGAAGCGGGTGACATCGCTGGCGAAGGCGACGGTGGGCACGTTGCAGGCGTCGTCGCTGGCGGTGAGCGCGATTGGCCACGGTCTCGCACTGGCCCAGGGAGGGCTGTCGCGTCACGCGATCAAGCAGGTCGACCGGATGCTGTCGAATGACGGGATCGATGTCGACGCGCTGATGGCCGACTGGGCCGGCTATTGCCTGGGTAGCCGCACCGAGATCGCCGTCGCCATGGACTGGACCGACTTCGATGCCGACGGGCACTCGACCCTGATGCTGTCGCTGCTTACCGAGCATGGCCGGGCAACGCCGCTACTGTGGTTGACGGTACGCAAGGCGGAGCTGAAAGAGCGGCGCAATCACTATGAATATTGGATCGTCACCCGGCTTGCCGAGCTCTTGCCGACAGAAGTGAAGGTGCTGCTCGTCGCCGATCGCGGCTTTGGCGACACCAAGCTCTACGGCGTCCTCAAGGACGAGTTGCACTTCGACTATGTCATCCGCTTTCGTGGCAACATCAAGGTGACGGCCGCCGGTGAGTGCCGTCCGGCAAAGGAGTGGCTCGGCCCATCGGGACGTGCCAGGCTGTTGCGCGAGGCCACGGTCACGGCGCAGGGTTGCCCCGTCGGGGCGGTCGTGTGCGTCCAGGCCAAGGATATGAAAGAGCCGTGGTGCCTCGCGACCAGCTTGACCACGGTGACGGCCAAGACCCTCATTGATCTTTACTCGCGGCGCTGGGGCATCGAATGCTCGTTTCGCGATGCCAAGGACTGGCGGTTCGGGATGGGCATGTCGGCAACCCGCGTCTCCACGCCCGCCCGGCGCGACAGGCTGTGGCTGATCGCCGCTCTCGCCATTGTCCTCCTGACCGTGCTCGGCGCCGCCGGCGAGGCCATCGGCTACGACCGCCATCTGCGCACCAGCACGACATCGCGACGCGTGCATTCACTCTTCCGGCAGGGCGTGATGTACTATCAACTCATCCCCAACATGCCCGAGGAAAGACTACGCCCTCTCATCCTACAGTTCGAGAACCTTATCCGCCACCATCAGCTCCTCAAACGGACTTTCGGAATCATTTGAATGAGGGGATTCATGAGGTTCTAGATTGGTCAAGACACACGCCGAAGGCGAGCGCACCTATATGCGCGCAACAACAAGGACCGAGCCTGCGCATGCGATATCGTTCTATCGGAAAAGACCCCCTCAAATTGTCGGAGATCGCCTTTGGCACCGGCGACAATGCCGGAACGATGGTCCACGGCAGTTCGCGGGATCAGATCGCGCTGGTCGAATTCGCTCTGGAACACGGCATCAACCTGTTCGACACGTCTGCGGCCTATGGCAAGGGTGCGGCCGAGGTAAACATAGGCCGTGTCCTTGCCGATCTGGGCGCGCGGGACGCCCATGTCACGACCAAGGCCTTCATTCCGCCGCATGATTTCGCCCGCATCGGCGAAAAGGTCACGGAAAGTCTGGAAGACAGCCTGTTTCGGCTGCGCCGCGACCATGTGGACATCCTGTTGCTGCACAACCCCATCCGCCATGCGATCAACCCCGAAAACCCGCTGATCCGGGCGATCACTCCGGCCGAAGTCATCGAACAGGCCCTGCCCGCGCTGGTAAAGGCGAAGGAAGCCGGCAAATGCCGCATGCTGGGGCTGGCCTGCGACGAATCCGAAGCTGATCAGGTGATCCAGGTGCTGGATACCGGCGAATTTTCGATGATTAACCTGACTTATAACCTTGCCAATCCATCAGCCGTCCGTCCGTTCGCGGGGGTGCCTGCCGCCATAGATTTCAGCGGCCTGTTCGAGGCCGCGGAACGGCACGACGCCTGGATTTCGGTGGTCCGCCCGCTCGCGGGCGGCGCGCTTGCCGGGCAGATTCTGGAACATGGGCTGGACGGCATCCACCAACTGTCACGCGGCTATTTCCGCATGATGCCGCAGGTTCACGAACCCATGATCCGGCTTGCCAGGCGCTATGCGTTTCTCAATCGCCCGCCCGAACAGCCGATTGCCCTGGCGGCCTATCAATATATCCTGCAACAGCCGCGCGTCGCCACCGTCATCGGCGGCTTTTCCGAAGTCGCGCACCTGAAGGACGCACTGGCCGCCGTGGAGGCGGGCGCTCTTTCCGCATCGGACAACGAACGGATCGAACAGATTCATGACGAGGGCTATTGAACGTGGCGCTACCCATTGACGACCTGCCCCACCCCGTCCCCGACATTGCGAAGCTGCGATGGAAGGAGAATTGGCTTTTTGTCGTGATGGCGCCCGAACAGGGTTGCTATGCGCTGTGCCACGTCAACACCGAGCCGGCTTTCGACCGCGCCCGCTTCACCTTCAACATGGTGCTTGACGGGAAACGGTTCAAATATTCGAATGAGCGTCCCTTTCAGGGCATTTCGGCGTTCGACCGCTGCCTGACGGACGGCGCCGTGCGCATCGACTTCGTCGAGCCGGGCCGCCGCTTCAGACTTGCCGTCAGGGGGGACGAGATCGACGCGGAGTTCGAATTTTCCGCCACCCATCCGACATTCGATTTCGCCGCATGCCGCGCCATCGCACCCCATCAGGTGACTTTCCGCGAGCAGATGACGTTGGGAACCAACCTGCCGCACGATCACCATCAGCAGGCGCTTGCCGTCCAGGGCAGGCTGGCTGTCGGTGGCACGGGCGAACGCAGAATCCAGGGGCTTGGCTATCGCGACCACAGCTATTGCATGCGCGCGGACAGCCTGATCGCGAACCACAGCTGGTGCGGGCTGCTGTTCGACGACATGGTGATCGGCGTGAAGACGAGCCGGATGCTTAGCCGTCAGGGCGTGGAAGCGCGGGAAGGTTATGTCGATGACGCACAAGGTCCCCGCGTGCTCACGGGGATCGCCGTTGACGTCACCCACACGGCCAACGCCTTTTCCGCGGTTCGCTTCACGCTGGAGAGCGTTGCCGACGACAGCTATCTGATCGAGGCGGACCTGACGAAGAGCTTTGCAATCATGCCCTTCACATCGGAAAAGCGGGAAAGCGGCCCGGTCTACGAGATCATGGAGCATCTCTGCCCGATCACGGACCTGCGCACGGGTCGAACCGGGATCGGCCACATCGAACTTGGACTCAATTCAGTTCTGGCATCATAATGGTACGGGCCGGGAGGGAATATCACGGGAATACAAGCTGCACCTTGCAATGGGGATTGCTCGTCAGCATCTGTCCGAAGATATCGGGCAGCCTATCCAGTAACACCTCCTGGTCTACAAGCTCCAGCGGCCGGGCATCTCCGCGAGCGAAATGTTCTGCCGTGTCGGCAAAATCCTGCATTCCATATGCCGCGCAAAAAGCAAGGGTGACTTCCTTCACCAGGCAAACCGCCGGATCGATGCTGGCCCCGCCCTCCGCCATGCCGGCGACGATCACCGTCGAAAGCCTGGGAGCGATGCGGCAGACATGTTCCAGCATGCCCGGCGCGCCGCTGCACTCGAAAATCGTCCTCGAACCGGCATCCTCCGCCTTCGCTTCTCCCGCGATGAACCGGCTGGCTCCCATCCGTTCCGCGACAGCCCGGCGGCGATTGCTGCGCGCCACCATCCAGACGTCGACGCCCATGGCGTTGAGCCAGTAGCAGCTGGCCAGACCAATCGGCCCAGCCCCGAAAATCATGGCGCTGTCACCGGCGCCTAGGCCGCTCCGGCGAGCCGCGCGTAACCCGCAGGCGAAAGGCTCGATCATGGCCCCCTGCGCAAAGGGCAGTGCAGCATCGAGCCTCACGCAGGATCGGGTATCGGCAAGGGCATATTCACCGAAACCGCCCCATTGGGATCGCTTTTCGGGGCAATGCAGGAACAGCCCTCTGGAACACCAGTCGCAACGTCCGCATCCGGCAAATGGCATGAAGCTGACCTTGTCGCCCATGGCCAGATGACCGACGCCTTCGCCCATCGCAACGACCAATCCGGACAGTTCATGCCCCAGCACCGCACCGCGCGGAAGACGACCGGGCGTGCGCGCCCACTGCAGGTCCGAACTGCAAATGCCGCACCGCTTGACAGCCACCAATATCTGTCCCGGCCCCGGCGCCGGGCGCTCGCGCCGTTCAATCCTCAGCGTTGCCGAAGAAGGATCGAACGCCGCGACACGATGACCGTCAGCCAAGGCATCCATCCATCAATCGTGGGCGAGAGCGGCGGCAAGCGCACTTTGCAATCGGCTGAACGTATTGTAGCCGACTGCTGCCAGGCGCAGGTCGCTGTCCTCGCCGGATTCGAACATCGCGCGGGCATCAGCCGCGTAGAGCGAGAAATCGACCAGCCGCCAGACCGTGAAAAATTTCTCACGCAGGGGCGTGGTCGGCTCGCCGCCATGATCAGTATAGATATTCATGAACTCTTCCCAGGGGATGACCTGGGAGGCCGCAGCCCTGCATTTCATGAGGTCTTCGGCCGCATCGCCGACATGAGCAAGTTCCCAGTCGAGCAGGCCGGTCATGCGGTCGCCATCATACAACACATTGTGGAATCCCGCATCGCCATGGACCAGCGCCCGCCGCTGCGAAACGCAGTCCAGATTGGCCAGCAGCCATTGGTGCGCTACCTCCAGCAGCAGTTCGTCAGGCGTGTTGGCGCGATGCTTGGAATAGGATTGCCGCACCATCGCCGCGACCGGCGCTTCGCTGTCGCCGAACTTGAGCTGCCGGTCGAGGCCAGTCGCTTCAACGTCGATCCGGTGCATGCGGGCCAATTGCTGGGCATAGTCGCGAATAACGCCGGGTCCGGCCATGATGTCGAACATCGTGCCGGCCGGTCCGCCCGCAATGCGTTCGAAAACGATGAACTGGCCGTTCAATATCCCGGCATCCTCCTCCAGCCAGAGCGGTTCGGGAACCTTGATCCCGGCGTCGAACGCCGCCCGGATCACGGGATATTCATCCTTCACCATGCTGCCCATGAAGTTTTTCGAAAAATCCTTCCGGATGACGAAGGATCGAGCTTCTTCACCGACCCGCGCATCCAGCAGGATGGTGCCTTTCGAGCGCCCGCCCGGAATGGGCTTGACCGTCGTGGCAAGGCAATCCTGGCGCCCGAACCGCCGCCTCAGATAATCGCTCATCTGGTCGGCACTGACGACCAGTTCCTCGGCCGATCCGGCCTTGTGGCCCAGCCTGGACGCCATTTGGGCAATCGCGGCCTCGCGGGCGGTCCGGCAGGCCTCCTCGGCCTTCGCGATCGCCCCGGTCAGGCTGAGAATGAACGCGCGATCGATGGCCTTGCTGTTTTCCGCAAGGAGCCGGGACAGCGCGACGCGTCCCCGCCCGATTGCGGCATCGTCCGCGGGATCAAGTTGCGCCAGATGGTCCAGGGCTTCGCCAAGCGCCTGCGGCAACGCTGCTTCCGCCATCCCGCCGCGCACTTTCGCAAGTTCCGCGACAAATTCCCGGCCAAATCCCCCCGCCGCATCGGCAGCCAGCCGCAACAACATGGTTTCGGCCAACTCGACCCGGTGCCGGGGGTAGCTTTCCGTGATTTCCGGGACCACATCATTGTGTACGGCGGCGGCCACCGAAAGCATATATCGATCAAATTGCATCACAATTCCTGTGCTATTCAAAACCGAAGCGCGGGTGGCTGCCCACGACGATGCAGGGGGTGTAGGCGTAACCCGGCTTGCCGCCCAATCGCGCACGAGCGAACTGCTCGCGATGGGCAGGCTTGCCCACAGAACCATCGGCAAAGCCGACATTCTCCACATGGCGGACATCGTAGACGTCCTGCTCGATCAGCAGGGCTTCGCTGCGAAACACGCCATGACCGCGACCGTCGCTGAAACCCCCATTATATCCGCCCCCCTTGTAGACGAACGGACGCCCCAGCGTGGCCACCTCAAGCTCGATCGAGCTGCCATCTGCCAGTCCCATCTCCACCTCCATGACGTCCATGATGCGCGTCCCTTCATGGAAGCGTATGTGCGGCGTCAGCGCGGTGATCTCGACATGGCGGCCGTCAGGATAGACTATCTCGCCATCCGTATAGAGGCGCAGCCCTTCGCCATTGTCGATGAACTGGAAATGCCCGCCAAGCTCGCCATTCCAGAACCCGGCATAGCATACCAGCGTGCCGGCGCCCCCGCGCGAGGCGGAAGGCAATCCGGAGGCCGATCCCGTCCCGGTGAACGGTTCGAACCCGCCCACATTGGGCCTGACGCCCCAGCTATGGTCCCGCCAGGAGAACCATCCTTCCACCGGATGCCGGGCGCCATGCAGATCCACCCAGCCCGATGATTTGCCAAGCTGGTGAAACCGCAGATAGTCGTTCGTGATCCGGCCATCGAGACGGGCAATATGCGGCTTTTCCATCCGCGCCGGCAGCACCGCCGAGAAATCGAGTTCGCACGCGATGGGAAAATCCCCCTGCTCCAGCGTCAGCCGAACCGCCTCGAAAGGACGCAGCGGATCGAGACGCAGGGGCCCGATCCGTGATCCATAGGGATCGGCAATCGGATGCAGCGCCCTAGAGAAGCGGATATTATGCTGTTGACCCTGATATTGCACGAAGACGAAGCCATCGATGACGTTCATATTCTTGTACACGCCCATCCCGGCAACGATCGCCAGATCGCCGTCGGGATGGATGCATCCGAAGACAAAACGGTCGAAGAAGCGGTGGTCGCTGGTCTGCGCATGCGCCATCGGCAGCGCGCATTGATGCAACAGGCTTTCGTCCAGCGAGGTCAGCATGGCGGTTGCCTCCGGTCAATGAGCGGTCATTCCGCCGTCGATCGTGATTTCGGCGCCGGAACAATAGGCGGACTGGTCCGACAGGAGAAATGCGATCAACGAGCTCACTTCCTCGGGCTGGCAGATGCGGTTCAGCGGAACGGCGCCGGTCAGGGAGTCGACAACGGACTTGTCCATGCCCTTCAACATCGGAGTCATGACCGCGCCGGGATGAATGGAATTGACCCGGATGCCATATTCGCCAAGCTCGGTCGCGCCGACCTTCGTCAGCCCGCGGACGGCAAATTTGGAGGAGGAATAGGCGACCGTCTGCACGCGCCCAACCAGCCCGGCAATCGACGAGATATTGACGATCGATCCGCCCCCGGCGCGACGCATCGCGGGGATCACCACCTTCATGCCTAGGAAGGTGCCGATCTGGTTCACCTCGATAACCTTCCTATAATCATCGGCGGAAAAGGTCTCGAACGGCGCGCGGATCACGATGCCGGCATTGTTGACCAGACCATCAAGCTTTCCGAAGCGCGCCTCGGCCAGCGCCACGACCTTCTGCCAGTCTTCCTCGCTGGAAACGTCGGCCCTTACGAACTCGGCGCTTTCGCCCAATTCGCCGGCCAGCGTCAGGCCGTCGTCCTCCAGCAGGTCGGTGAAGACGACCTTGCCGCCTTCCGCCACGATCCGGCGCACATGTTCGCTTCCCATCCCGCGGGCGCCGCCGGAAATGAGCACAACCTTATCGTCCAGAACTCCCATCGCGCTATCATCCTTTTACTTGCGGCAGGATGACATCTTGGCCTCCATCGCGCTGCGCGGCTTGCTTCAGATGGAATGCGTCATGTGAAACGGCCGAGGATCGCCCATCTTCTCCCGAAGCGACACCGGCTGGCTGCCGTCCGGCTCCCGAATGTCGTGACGTTCCGCATATTCGGCGACAATGACCTGCTGGCCGGAATAGGTCATCAAGTCCGGGTCGCTGGCGAGAGCCGCCACGACCTGGCCCGTCAAGGCCGGGGTCTCATATGACCTCAGCCGCTCCTCGCCCTCCGGCGTTCCGCTCCAGCGTTGCAGCACCATTTCCGTCTTGACGAGCCCGGGCCACACTGAAAGCGCGGCAACACCGTGCGGCTTCAGTTCCAGCGCCATGTCCGCCATCATCTTGTCCAGCCCGGCTTTCTGCGCGCCATAGGCAGGACCGTGAAAATAGGTGACCGCGCCAAAGAAGGAAACGCTCGCGATCAGGGCCTGCGGCCTGTTCAGCATCAGCGGAACGGCCATCGCGCTGGCGACATAGGCCGAACGAAGGCCGACATCGAACATGTCGGCCAGTTCCAGCGAGCGGTCCCAGAAGCCGCCCTGCGCGACCAGAGCGCGCGGCAGGCAGGTCGCATTGTTGACCAGAAGGTCGAGTCCGTTCTGCTCGGCTGCGATCCGATCAAAAAGTGCACGCACCTGGCTATCGTCGCCATGATCGCATATGACCGGAATGCCTTTGCCGCCCACGTTCGTCACCTCATCCGCGGCCGACAGGAGTGGCATGGAGGCGTCATCCGCCGATCCAGCCCGCCCGGTCAGATAAACGGTGTAGCCGTCCTCCCCCAGCGCGATGGCGATGGCCTTGCCGATTCCCCGGCTTGCGCCGGTAACGAGAGCAATTCTTGGCGAAACCATGGCTGTTCGGATTCCTCTTCGACTCTACGCAAAGCCCGCTTCTTTACC
The DNA here is from genome assembly GCF_013375555.1 of Sphingobium sp. EM0848. Lineage (NCBI taxonomy): Bacteria > Pseudomonadati > Pseudomonadota > Alphaproteobacteria > Sphingomonadales > Sphingobiaceae > Sphingobium > Sphingobium sp. EM0848. The sequence goes on along the minus strand of NZ_JABXWB010000001.1, from coordinate 525,825 downwards.
TGCGCACCGGAAGTTTCTGTCCTGATCTGGAAGCCGCGTATAGCCTCTGCTTACGCGCCTTGCCGGAATGTTGACAGAACGCAAAACCGGCATATCCTGATAGCAAATATAAAAGACCGAGGAGTAGGGAATGGGCGTGAATGTCTTGGCGCGGGTGCCGGATCCGTCGCTGGATCCTGAAGCATCGATACATTGGCAGAATGGTCTGTGCGATGCGGTTTCCGGCATTCAGCAGCGTCCGCTCTGCCACGACATGGGCGGAGAATTCCTGTCCTTCGAACTGGGCGGAGCAAAGCTCTATTACCTCCATTCGCAAGCGCAGGAGATCATCCGGCCGGCACCTTGCAACAAGCGATTTGCGCCGATGGTGGTCATCAACCTCAACGGCGTGCTCTCGCTATCGCAAAATGATCGCACGGTTGAACTTCACGAGGGCGAGTTCGCCTTTTTCGACGCGGCCAACCGCCTGACGATGACATATCCGGAAGAATTCAAGCAGTTGTTCTTCCGCATGCCGAATTCGAATTTCATCCGGTCCGATTTTTACAAGATCATTTTGTCCAAGGCGAATGTCGGCGACAGTTTCAACGACGTCTTCTTCAAGATGATACAGCAGATCTGGGACAATGCGGCTTCCATCCGGCCGGACGAATATGGCACCTTGCTGAATTCCCTGCTGACGCTTTCGCACATGACTTCGCCATTCCGCGAAGCTCGGGGCGTCATCGAACCATGTGTGCGCATGCGGCGCGCAATGGCCTTTATCGAGAATAATCTTGCGGAAGGTTGGCTCACTGCGGAACGCGTGGCGGAGGCGCAGAATGTCAGCCGCCGCTATCTGGATGAGCGCTTCGGTCTGCTCGGCACGCGAATCGAAAAGTGGATCTGGGAGCGGCGCCTTGCCCGCGCCTATGAAGACCTTGTGCTTGCGGGCCGTGACCCGAGAAACTGCAAGAGCATCATCCAGATCGCGCTCGACAGCGGCTTCAGCAGCCCCAGCCACTTCTCCCGCGCGTTCAAGGCCCGGTTCGGAATGCCGCCGAGGGAATTGAAGATACAGATAGAGCGGGAAAGTTTTGGAAAGCTGACCCACTGACAAGGCTTCAGCGCCGGGGAAAATTGCAAATCCGCTGATCAACAGGGATCGGGCATGCTGCCTGCGGAGATAGCATGCCCTGTTTCGGGTACAGACGCACCAACGGAAGTCCAGACATGGAGCCGCTTCCAGATGGAGTTTCGAAACGATATGGACGCCGGATCGTCGAAGCCCGCGGGGCTGGCTGTCGAACAGATTGTAGCGGCCGAACTGCAATTCCAGCACCTGCCGGTCGACATAGAGCGGGTGGACGCCGCATGGCTGAGCTACGTCCTCGGCATGCGGTATCCCGGAGTTGTCGTGTCATCGGTGACAATGCCGACGATTAACTGGGGCACGGCGACGAAGCTGTCGCTGGCGCTCGAATATTCGGCCCTGCCATCCGGGGCGTCCTTGCCTCGTAAAATGCTGCTCAAGGGCGGTTTCAACGCCGCGATGCGCAAGCGCGTATGGGCGGCCTATCGCGCCGAAGCCCTGTTCTACGGTCAACTCGGGCAGGACGTTCCCATCGCCCTGCCCCGGACCTATTTCGAGGGAATCGATCGCGCGAACCATCAGGCACTGGTGCTGATGGAGGATCTCGAGGCTGCGCAATGCAGCTTCGGCGATGCAACGCGACCGATGAGCATCGACCAGGCGCGTTCAGCCCTGTCTTCGCTCGCGGCGCTGCATGCGCGCTGGTGGAATGACGTGCGGCAATTGACGAAATTCGACTGGAAGGATTCTCTCAGGGTCGTCCTCCGACGCTGGCTCCTCGCCGATCACTGGTCCGCCCAGTTCGAAAGGCACAAGCGCACAAAACCATCCGGCATCCTGGCAGACCGGGAGAAGGTGGCCGAAGCGCTTGAACGGCTGTGGCGCTTGCAGGGCCCCGGCACATGCATCCTCCATGGCGATCCTCATCTGGGCAATATCTACTTCACCCGCGACGGCGAGCCCAGATTCCTGGACTGGCAGGTCGTGCATGCAGGCCATTGGGCGCATGATGTCGCCTATTTTCTCGTCGGAGCGCTTTCCGTCGAGGACCGCCGATGCGGGGAAATCGATCTGCTGCAACATTATCTGGCCGAACTGCACCGACATCGCATCGCGGTTCCCGGTTGGGACGAGGCATGGCTCGCCTATCGGCGTGATGTCATCCATGGATATGTTTCCTGGTTCCTGACGCCATCCGACATGCAGCCGGTCGAGACGCTTGCGGCCTTTGCGGAACGATATCATGCCGCCATGGTCGATCATGACACCATGCGCCTGCTTGGGCATTCCTGACGGCCCTGTTCCCGGACGGCGCATGTCGAAAGGTCCATCTCAAGCATGGGTTTCCCGATGCCGCGAGTATTACGAAACAAAGGGATGACGGCAGAGATCAGGATATGGACACACTTCTCAGCAACGATGATCTGGCGCTCGAACAGCATTGCGCCAAAGTCCTTGAACAGGAATGGCCGATTGGCAAGGCGATCAGAACCCTCGGCCCGGACGGGACGGGCCATGACGACCGCCTTCACAGGATGTTGGCCGCCGCCGGCTGGATCGGATTCGCGTCGCCCGTCGAATTTGGTGGCGGCGGCATGGGGCTTGTCGAACTCGGGCTGGTCTACCGGGCGGCGGGCTATCGCCTGCTTCCCGCAAGCTTTTATGCGTCGGTCCACGCCGCCCTCCTGATTGCCCGGCTCGCCACGCACGAGCAGGCGGCTGCATTACTGCCCCCCTTGCTCAACGGAAACAGCCTGGCATGCGTCGCCGGTGCCGAACCGCAGGCTTCGGACACGCCCGAACTATGGCGGACATCGGCACGTCGGACGTCGACCGGATGGTCCCTGTCGGGGCGCAAATATTTTGTTCCCTTCGCCGGGATCAGCCAGACCGTGCTGATCGTCTGCGCGATCCGCGATGCATGGGAAACTCCGGGCTGGGGCGTATTCGCGGTTCCGGTGGACAAATTACAGCCGCGCCTCCAGTCGACCTTTGGCGGAGAGAAGTTCTACGAGCTGGAATTCACGGATATCCAAATCGGCCAGGATGCGCTGTTGGGCGGGCAGGACGCGATAGCAACCACCCTTTCCGCATTTGTCGACATCCAGGAATCGGCCGCATGTCTCCAGATCATGGAAATGATCGGCGGCGTCCAGGCGGTGCTCGACCGCACCACGGAATATGCCAAGGAGCGCATCGTGTTCGGCAAGCCGGTCGGCGCCAATCAGGTGCCCCAACACATGCTGGCGAACATCTTCATCACGCTCGCAGGTGCGCGCGTCGCGGCGTTGCGGGCGCTATCGATGAAAGCAAAGGGCGAAGATGTCCGCAAAGCACTCCCCCTAGCCAAGCTGGCCGCCGGGAAGCTCTACACCGATGCCACCATCTCTGCTCATCAGCTGTGGGGTTCGATGGGTTACGCCCGCGAAACCGGGCTTTACCTCTGGTCCGAACGGGCCAAGGTCACCGACGCCACATTCGGTTCCCGGCGCTATCACCGCCAGGCCCTGCTGAAGCAATTGGCATATTGAGGCGAAACAGCCATGGACTTTTCCCTGAACGCAAACGAACAGCAGCTGCGCGCCGAGGTTCGCTCCTTCCTGACCGAACGCCTTCCCGAACGTCTCCGGCGCCTGCTGCACGAAGGAGAAGCGATCGGCGAGGAAGTCTGGGACGACGATGTGCTCGCCTTCGATGCCGCCATGGTCGAGCGCGGATGGCAAATCCCCGACCTGCCCGCCGATTATGGCGGCAAACAGATGTCGGCCATCGACAAGATGCTGTTGATCAGCGAAATCGACTATGCCAACGCGCCGCGCTTCATGCGAGCGACCGTGACGTCGCTGGTCCCCACCCTTGCGCGAGTTGGGACCAAGGCCAACAAGGATCGCTGGCTGGACGACATCGTGCATGGCCGGGTGACGCTATCCATCGGCTATTCCGAACCCGAGGCGGGAACCGATCTTGCGAACCTGCGCACACGGGCTCAGCGCGATGACGACGGCTGGTTGATCAATGGCATGAAATGCTGGAACAGCCGGGGCCATATCGCCACCCATGTCTGGCTTCTTGCCCGTACCGGCGAACCGGGAGGGCGCCACAAGGGGCTTTCCGTGTTCATCGTGCCGCTGAACGCGCCGGGCGTCCAAATCCAGCGCGTGGACAGTTGGGGCGACCATGTTTTCAACGACGTGTTCTTCGCGGATGTTCGCGTACCGGACGAGTGCCTGATCGGCGAAGAGGGCCAGGGATGGTCGATCGTCATGAACGCGGTGATGGGCGAGCGCAGCTTTCTGGGCCTCGCGCCATCGCTCCGGCTCATCCTCGACGAACTGGTGGAATATTGCCGGGACACGGCGCATGAGGGCGAGTTGCTCTCAAGCCGATCCGACGTTCGCGAGGCGCTGGTCGATTTCATGGTCGACCTGGAACTGGCGGAAATGATGGGCTGGGATATTGCCTGCCGCAAGGATGCGGGTGAGAATATCGATGCCCAGGCACTGGGGCTGAAAATTCACACTTCCGAACTGCGGACACGGATCGCCGATTTCGGCATGCAGTTGCTCGGCCTTCCCGGATTGCTGCGTCATGAGGAAAGCGATGCGCCGATGCACGGAGGAACGGAAATCCTGTACCGCCGGGCGCCGATCAACCGGATAGGTGTGGGTGCCAATGAAGTGATGCGCGATATCGTGGCGCAGATGGGGCTTGGCCTGCCGCGCATTCGTTAGGGGGAATAATGGAAAGAACCTATATTGGCGTCGTCGCTGTCACGACCCTGGCACTCATTGTCATGTGCATATTGGCGCTGGCCACGGGAGACATCGTACAGGAAACCCTGTCGCTTGTATCGATGCCGTGGGGGCGGTTTGTCCTTTCGGACGTCATGGCAAGCTTCCTCCTGCTGTCGGTCATGGTTCAATTGGTGGAACGGCGACTGTGGCTCAGCCTGAGCCTGTTCCTCATCGCGGCACTCGCCTTGGGAAGCATGGCCTATTGCTTCTGGATGCTGCTGCGGTTCCGCATCATCCTCGCACGGGTCAGCCCGGCAACGTTCAGACATTGAAGGCCATCATGGCAAGTGTTGACAATATCCAGATCGTCTCGGACCGGATCGATCAGCGTCGGCTGGATCATATTTCTGCGCTGCTGGACCGGGACCCACCGACCCAGGGAGAGGCTTTGCCAGCCCTATGGCATTGGCTATTTTGCATCTCGCCCATCCGCAGAAGCAAGCTCGGCCCGGATGGCCATGAACAGTTGGGCGATTTCATTCCGCATCTTCCCGCACATAATCGCATGTGGGCCGGCGGCGACATTCGATTCCTCCAACCCATTGAGGTTGGCGACAGGATCACCCGGCACTCCCATGTCGCCAAGGTCGATCCAAAGCAGGGTTCCGTCGGCAAATTATGGTTTGTGACGATCAAACATGATTACCGTAGACAAGGCGCATCCGTTCTCATTGAGGATCAGGATCTGGTTTACACGGATATGACGCCGCGCGACCGCCGGCCGATCGCTCCTCCGCCCGGTAACATCCTGTTGACCGAGCGTTTCGATGACGTCGCGCTGCAACGCTATTCCGCACTGACGCTGAACAGTCACCGCATCCATTTCGACAGGGATTATTGTCGGAAGGTGATGCACGACGAACGCCTGATCGTTCATGCACCATTGCTTGCGACGAGCCTGGCCGGTGAAATCGAGAATGAACGGCCCATTAGTCGGCTTCGATACAGAATGATTGCGCCGACACGGGAAGATGAAACTGTCTGTTTCGGTTTCGACAGCGCCACCGGCACCGCTTTCGTAATGGGTGCGAAGGGCGACCTGCGGCTGCGAGCTCAAGTCGATTTCATCGGCCATCCACCCTGATCGGGGCGAGACATCCATGCTACTTCGTTTTGAAGGCTTGGCTTCCGTATCGTTTCTTGAGATGAGCAGCAACTTTAGCAACATATCGCAACTGCCGTACCTTGTTCGGGCTGTGGTACACGCCAATTGCTGTCCAATAATCCCGCGTGACAACCAAGGTCGATATGAAAATCCACCTCGCGGCCTCGACGTTCCTCATCACCGCACGCAATTTAATAGGTCCTGAGTCTAGTGGTCGCCCGAGAACAGACAGCCGCGCGATCACCGGCTGAATGACTGACCGGCTGACGCCGGTAGGATCACGCGGAGGGGCTGAAGCCGTTTTTGTGGCCATGCTTGTCCAGGTAACGCAGGATGATGTCGTCGGTGATGTTGCCGGATGTGGTGGAGAAGTAGCCGCGCTGCCAGAAGCGCTGGCCCCAATAGCGCTTGCGGATATGTTCGAACTCCTGCTGGATTTTGCGGGATGACCGGCCCTTGGCGCGCCGCACGAAGTCACTGACCGAGACGTGGGGCGGGATTTCAACGAACATATGGACGTGATCACGCGAGAGCACCCCATGGACGATGGTCACGCCCATCTCCGCGCAGACCTGTCGTATGATCTCCCGAACCCGCAGGCGCACCTCGCCATGCAGCACCTTGAACCGATATTTAGCTTTGCTGAACTTCGTTTCGGCGCCCAGACCAGATGGTAGCGATGATGGAATGTTGTGTGACAACCGCTGCTGTAGCCCATAGTCTTATATGAAGGGGATCAAGAGCGAGTCTGCTTCAGTATGCGTTTTTCCTTCTTGTCATTTGGATTTGGGGGTCGAGCTTTGATGGCATGACCGGACCCGTGGCCGAGCCCTATCCTCCTTATATACGGTCAGCTTCATTGATGGCTGCACCATGATCCCGCTTACGGCGGACTAAAGCTCGAGGTAGACGGGACCATTCTGTACTAGCGGCTAGTAAAGCCAGACTATGGGTCGGTTCGCCTGCCCCACATCCACCAGGAACTGATCAGAATCCTGGAAGATCTCTCAAATCGAATTCATGGTTCATCATGAAGGCTGCATGACGGCTCCCTCGATGACAACACCGGCCTGGACGTATCGCCATAGGGCGACCAGGAGTTTGCGGGCCAAAGCGACAATCGTCGATTTTTTGAACTTGCCGCCATTGTGTGCCACGCGGTTCTTGAACCACAGCGTGAGTGCGGAATCCGGCTGGTGACGCACCCACAGCCAGGCTAACTGGATGAGTGCGGTGCGCAATCGCGGATTGCCCGCCTTCGAGACACCCTGATCATGATTGACCTGCCCGCTTTGCCAGTGCGAAGGTGCCAGCCCCGCATAGGCCGCTACCTGCCGGCGATTGTCGAAGGGGCGGGACAATCCTTCAAGCCACAGTACCGAGGCGCTCTCCGCGCCGATACCTTTCAGCTCGATCAGCATGGCGGGCACCGTCGGTCGCGGTGGCGTGTGGATTGCCGTCGATGAAGATGAAGGGTTTGGCCGGGAAGCGGTTGCGGCCTCGGCAAGCATGGCGTCGCGCTCCTCCTCGCAATCCCTGATTTGGTTCAGCACCAGTTCGAGACGATCGAGTTCGCGACTGATCTGGGCCTTCAATCTGGAAGGAAGGGTACGCCCATCTCCGGTGCGTAATTCCTCAAGACGCTTGCGACGATCGCGTTTGCGCGGTTCATAATCGGTAACGCCCTGCCCGTAGAGAAGGCCTTTGATTCTATTGATGTGCCGCGTCACCTCGCATGTCAGGGTCTTGCGTTCGCGTCCTACCCGTCGCCGGTCTTCCTCTTCTGGCGTGGGTGCCCGGACCATCGCGCAAACCCGGGGTTCCCCACGTTTGAAGGCCAGAAGTGTCCGGATCAATGTCTCTCCGTCGATCCGATCGGTTTTGACACGACGTTTGCGGCGTGACACCGCCACCGATGCGGGATCCACCACATGGCTTTCAACCCCCTCCGCCTCGAGTACCCTGTGCAGCCAAAAACCATCGAGGCCAGCCTCTTGGATGGTAATAATTGGATATTCTTGTCCGGTGCGAGCCTCAGCCTTGCGCTGTAGTTCAGCAAAGCGGGCGCGGAGCCCTGCCACGTCGTGAGCCGCCAATGTGAACCTCGATAACTTTTCCCCACTACCCGGCGACAAAGACGTCACCAGCCACTTCGATTGACTCAATTCCAATGAACAGAAAATTGCCCCAAGATCGACCCGAACAACGGGCGATGATTCGGTACGGTGGGATGTTACGGACATACCTGCCTCCAGCGTTTTTGAGCAGAAACATCCTGGCCGAATGTCGCCCGCTGTTCACCCCCTTCATAGGATCTGTACCCTCGGAGAAAAATGAACTCTCGCCTTTCGGGCTGTTCATTTTTCTCCGAGGGTACAGACTACTGGCCGAGTCTGGGGCTGAAGCCAGCATCCGACTGAAGTCGGAGGGGTTCCTCCTTCAAGGGGACTCTAAAAGATGTTCTTTCCGATGTCGCTTGAAAACCCCTATCACCTTATCCTTGGGTGCGAGGCCACGCCGGTGGCTGAGCGCCATCCAAATCTCGATTGGTGTTCTTAACCAAAACTGTCGGCGCGACGTAGCACGAACCGCAAATGCGCCTCAGTTCGAGCCAATTCTTTCTGCACGGTTCGCCGATGCAAGCCGAATTCGCTCGCAATAGTCGCGAGCTCCTTTTCGTCGCGCCACCGCGCCAGGAAAATTGCCCGGCGCCGTTCCGGCAGCATACTCAGCTCATGGAGGACAAAGTTTAGTTCGCTTATCCCGATCAGCACCCTTTCCGAATCAGGAGCAGTGTCCACGAGATTTTCGATCATACTCGCGTCTAACGGTGTGTTGCGCTTTTCTCGCCGGACGAGGTTGTGGCCCAGATTGACGGCCATTCGGTATAGATAGGCCCTCGGCTTATCAATGCTACTCGATAGGGATCCGGTGCAAATCCTCACGTACAGGTCTTGGAGTACATCGGTAGCAAAATCGATCGAACCAAACTTTCTGGTAAGCCTGCGCAAAAACTGAACGTAGTCCTGCGACAGGAAATCAAGCAAATCGACGGTCGGGGCTCTATCCTCTTTTTCAAACCGCCGGGGCGCAATAAGTCCGGCATCAGCTTTTGCGCGTGCAGGATCGGGAAGCTCGGTTGCTCGATCACGCTTCATTCGGCGCCATGATCTCCACTTCGGGCTTTAAATGCGCCCTAGACGTAGCCTCTTGGTCAGTCCCCGTTTTCCTATCGAGCGCAATTTCAGCTGTCGAGCTTGGAGAGATGTGCCAACGTTTCTACGCCTCTCGATCTGTCAAATTCGAAAAATTACCATGGCTTTTGAATAGCTTTGATAGGCCGGCGGCGTGGACTGACGCGACCCTGGGAGACATCGACGCAAAAAGCCAACTTCCCCTTCCCACGGTTGGGCGGCTTGAGCTATAAAAAGTTCCGCATTCTCGGCACGGAGACAGAGCGTTGATCCCGTTCACGGCGAGAAACGTCATCATCGCTGCGCTTCTTTCGTTGGCGAATGCCTATTTCGCCATGCCCTCGGACTCACACCCACCTTGCGCGAGAACGTGTTGGTGAAATGAGCCTGGTCCGTGAACCCACAATCCAACGCAATGCGTACTATCGGGATGGCAGAGATGCGCAGGAAATCTTTTGCGTGCGCGACTCGTTGCTCCAGCAGCCAAGCATAGGGGGAAATTCCTACGGAATTCGAGAACGCCCGCTCGAAATAATTGACTGACAATCGGCAGTTGAAGGCGATATCGGCAATTGAAACCGTGGACGCCAACCGCTCACGCATGAGGTTCTTTGCCAAGCTCACCTGCCAGGGAGCGAGCAGCGGTCGTCGTCGTGGCCCCCGAACAGCCGGGGCAGTCGCTGCTCCTGAAATAATGGCACATACGCCAGTCGCTCCATCTTCGGCTGCGACAGATCCGCCACGCACGCTCAAACCCGCTCCGCCATAACGGCGCCCCTTCAATTCCAGAGGCAGCTTAAAGTGACGCCGTGGGATTAGGCGCCCCACCTCTCTGGCGGCCACCGATCCGGCGACAATTACGGCAAGCCGAAATAAGCCCGGAAAGGAAGCAACCCTTACATTCCCAAAAGGCTGACACCTGAGGCGCCTTCAATGCGCCCCTTTCCTAGAAATTTTTTTGAGGCCGGAGAACGACGCGGAACGGCCGCCTTTGAAACATTCCCGATTCGCATCGCATGCCTCTTAATGCCGGTGCCCCCTAGCACATTGAGGACACTGACCTCTGGGCATGGACAACGCGATGTGCGCTAGCATCGGCAGGGAGATCACAGATGCTTGAGCAAAATGCGTCAAGCTGAAATTAGGCCCCAACTTAGGCCCGTCCCCAGAAGGGGAAAATTATCCAATAAAATCAAATGGAAGTGGTGGAGCCGAGGAAAAAACCGCGCCTCAGCTTGCGAACGAGAAGACCCCTCAATCTTAAGATAAGCTCTTGTTATTATTTTCCTTAATTCGTCAAACCCTCCAGAAAATGGGATGGCACTCCTGAGCTAGTGCCTGGTTCGATCCCGTAGTGGGAAATCGAACTACCCGTCGCATCAGCGTTATGCCACCTCCATCCGAACGACGTCCATCGTGGTCGATCAGGATACCATCTCGGCCGCCTTCATGCATTCGGGCACGTTCCGCAACATCCGGCACTGTAGTGCCGAACCCATTTTTCTTGCGGCGCGAATCAGTTATGCTCGAGGCCCCAAGGAGATGGTGGTGGGACATTCGCGCGCCTCCCAGGCGAGAACCCTTTGTCCGAACCGGTCCATCCACGCCTGCCCGCATATTTAACCAACCAAAAGGCGGCTGATCTCCTTCGGGTATCGCCAAGGAACTGGCGCGGGCGGTCGGAATCGAATCGACATTTATTACCATCGCGGATTTTGAAACGCTCCCGATTCGCGAACGCTTTATTCAGCAATTTTCTCGAAACCTGGCACATCGAGAATTCTCGCCAACCCAGCCGCCGAAGCAATATCAATCAAGAATCGCTCCCAGGCGGCAAAGCCGCTCGCGCGGAGTTCCAGTTCCTGGTTCTTGTCGTACACGCCCTCGATCCCCTTGCGCTTGTGATTAAGCATTAGCTCAGCGATATCGCGGTCGATGCCGATGCCTCGTGCATGAGAGCGGAATGTCCGCCGAAGATCGTGGAAATGCCAGGAGGGAATCTCTCGAACCGAAAGTTCCCTCATGCGCTTGAGGACACGATCGCGCACCTTGAACCATCCACAGAGCTGCGGTCCGTCAATACGACTCGAGGGGAAGAGCCATTCATGGTTGGTCTGCGCGAGCTTTCGCCCCCAAGGCCCAAGCATGATGATGTTCTCCTCGCCGTTTTTGGATCGCTCAGCGGGTAGAGTCCAAACCCCGCCCGCGACCTCACGGGCCGGCGCCCCAAACAGCTCGTTTCTCCGTGCCGCGGTCAAGAGAAGGAGTAGGACGCCGCGGCGACAGCCGTGAGACTCCGGTAACAGCGCCTGGAATAGACATCCGAGCTCTTCGGCGCTCAGGAACCGCTTGTTCGCCTTCGGCCCGGTGGCGAACCAGTTGGAATTGAGCGAAGGAGCAGGATGCGCCTGCAATTGGATTCCGGCCATCTTGCCCTCGCGCCCCGCACACCATCGCAGGAAGCAGCTTAGTTCGCCGGCCAATTTGTTTGCCCGGTCCTTTGAGCTTTTGGCCTTGTCGTAGACGGCATCCCAACAATCATCGTCCGTGAGGTCATTGAGCGTCTTTCCACCCAGCCTCGGTTTAATGTCACGCTCGAAGATGATTTCCTTGTCCGCCAGAGTGCGGGGCTTGAGCGTCTTACGCTCACCGCGCTTCATGGTCGCCATGTAGAGGGTGTGAGCGTCTTTGACCGTAACCCCCTTCGCCTTTTCGATGCGAATTCCAATACGAGGGTCCTCCCCTCGTTCGATCGCGTCGTTCAGGCCTGAAGCCCATTGCCGCGCCGCAGCAATCGAGTGGGCCGGAAACCCTCCGAGCTTCAGGGTGATAACCAGGCCAGACTTCGCGACCCGGCGGCGGAACTGCCAAACCTTTCGGCCGGTGCCACTGACGATGACACAAAGACCGGCCACCAACGGGTCAGGATGCTTGCCCTCGCAGAGGGCGTCGATGCTTGAAGGGCTGAAATTCTGGGCTTTTCCCATCGTAACCTCGGCAATGCGAGGCGATAAAACGATGACACAAATAATGACACAACGGGCGTCCAAATCTAGCTCAGACTGACCAAATTTGTCGAAGTCGGCAAACGACCTGCTTGTGCGATTCGTGACAGCTTCACCACCTCAAACCGGCGGAAAACCGCCAAAAAAACGTCGTTCGAGGTGGGGAAAGGAATGGTAGCGGAGGAGGGACTTGAACCCCCGACACGCGGATTATGATTCCGCTGCTCTAACCAGCTGAGCTACTCCGCCCCATGGGCATCCCGCCGGGCAGTGCCCTGCGGTGAGGCGGCGCTATAAGCAGCGTGAACGGACGGGTCAACCGGGTTTGATGCGCTTTCGAAAAATTCCGTTCATATCTGAAGGGCCAGCGTCGAAAGCCACCAGCCCGGCACCGCGGCAACGGCCAGAAACGTCCCCAGCGGCACCCGCGTCGCGCCATCCACCGTCCGGCCCACCGCCATCGCCGCCAGAATCGCCAGCAGCCCCAGACTCGCCGCCAGCAACAGAATGAAGGGCAAGGCCTGCCAGCCGAACCAGGCACCCAACGCCCCCAGCAGCTTGGCGTCGCCCAGCCCCAGCCCCTCGCGCGCGCGCATCCACCGATAGCCGAACGCCACCGCCATCAGCGCCAGATAGCCTGTCACGGCACCGATAACCCGGTCCGCCAGCCCCGCGTCGGTCGTCCACAATCCGATGGTGAAGCCCAGAAAGGCCAGCGGCAAGGTCAGCGCATCGGGCAGCCAGAAATGCCGCTTGTCCAGCACCGCCAGCGTCAGCAGCAGCCAACCCAGCAATGCCCAGCCAATCCCGCCCGGATCGGGCGCGAAGCCCAGCGCCAGCGCGCCGATGATCGCGCACCCCGCCTCCATACGTCCATGCAACGGATCGATCGCCGCGCCGCAGGTCCGGCAACGGCCGCGCTGCACCAGCGCGCTCAACAGGGGAATGAGATCGGCCACGCCCAGCACCCGCCCGCACCCGTCGCAGGCGGACCGTCCCCGCGCGACGCCCTGCCCCTTTGGCCAGCGCAGGATCAGCGTGGAGAGAAAACTTCCGGCGATGGCGCCTGCAATAGCACCCAGGCCGGCAGCCAGCGGTTGGATCACAATGTTCCTTCAATCTTCAGCAGGCGCGCACCTCCCACATCGGCAAAACCCGCCCTTGCCAGCGCTTCGCCCAGAGTCGCGTCCGCCGTCTCCACGCGCATCTCCGCTACATAGCGACCCGAGCGCCAGATGCGCAGATTCACCTTCTCCAGCCCCGACTGGCTCACCAACGGCAACAACAGCGCTTCGCCGTCGCAACTCGCCACGCCGGACAGACCCTGCGACAGGTTCAGTCCCGGAAACTGTCCCGCCATCTGCGCCCGCACCCGCCCTTCGGCATGGCCGCAACGGTCGCCGGAAAACCACGCCGACACATCCTCCATCACAAAACTGCTGAGCGGTAACGGGGCAAAGGTCCGCCCCAGCGGCACCGCGCCGGTGACATCATCAATGCCGATGCGCCCGAATCCGACGGTCATCGCCCCCGCCAGATCATCCGGCGCGCCGGTGCGCCGCCAGATGTCGAACCGCGCCCGACCGACCAGCAACGATAGCGGCGACAATCCGGCCCGGACCGACCCCAGAGAGGTCGTGCCCAGCATCAGCCGGTCGATCCCGCCGCTCCAGACCGTGCCCTGCACTTCCCGCGCGGCAACGCCCAACCGCTCCAGCCCGGCCATGCCCAGCGCGATCCGCATCGGCAGGAAAATCAGAAAGCCCAATGCAAAAAGCACGATCAACGCGATCCGCATCCGGCGAGAGAGAGACAGGCCCATCATTGCCCGCCGCCCCGCACCAGCACCGCCTGCACCGATACGCTGCCTGCCGTGGGAGAAGCGCGCGCGCTCATCGTCTCGACCCGCACGCCCTGCGCCTCCAGCGCCGCCAGCCAGGAGAAGAGCGCCACCGGCCGCACCGACGCAATCGCCATGTCCAGCCGATCCGTTCCCTGCGCCTGTGCCCGCTCCAGCGTCAATCCGGCCTCGCCCGCGCTCTGCCCGACAAATTGGTCGAGCGGCACCGATGCCTGCGCGGCGCCGGACGAACGGGGCAGGGATTTGAGCAGCTTCACCTTGGCACGGATCGCCGCATTGCGATCCGTCGCGTCGCGCAGCGCGTCCCGTGCCGAACGCTGCGCCATGTCGAGCGGGCGCAGCACGCCCAACCACAGGATCACCACCGCCAGCAGCGCGAACATCACGCCCAGCATCCATTGTTCGCGTGGAGAGCGTTCGCCCCACACATTGCCGAGACGTTCCATCATGATCGCACCGTAATGTCCGCCAGCGTCCGCCCGCCCGGATCCTGAGAAGGCGTCGCCGTGATCGTGAAGCCCGCCGCCTGAAGCGCCAGCAGCACGATGTTGATGTCATCCGCCTTGGCGGAGGCGAGCGTCGCGCGAATCATCCCGTCCGGATCGCGCGACAGCGCCGTCAGCGACACGCCGGGCGCGTCCTGCAACGCCTTCATCAGCCCCGACACCGGCGCGGTGAAGGCATAGCCGCCGGCCCCGCGCGCCGCGAGTTGCCGATCCATTTCCGCCTCCGCCTGCACCAGATCGGTCGCGCCGGACACGATCTGACGGGCCTGGGCCAGACTGCTGGCGTCGAGGCGGCTCGCCGCGAAATGGGCCTTTGCCAACCCGACCAACGCAATCGCCAGCGCAACGAACAGGATCAGCCCGGACCACAGAGCGATCCGTCCCAGCGCCCGCTTGTCGAAGGAGCGCCGCACCCTTTTCGCAAAGTCGCCCTGCCGCAGATCCAGCGGCGGCCTTTCCAGCGCGGCGATGGCCCGGGCATTGATCTGTTCGGACGGGACATCCCACACCATGGCGTCGCCGATCAGTTCCGGCAGCGCCAGATCGCCCGCCAGCACCATGCCCGCGCCGCGCAATACCGTCGCACCGCCGACGATGCCGCGCTGAAAGCCTTCCTCCACCTCGGGCAAGAGCAACGGCGCAGGCACCATGATGTCGGGGTCCAGCCCATGATGCTGCGCCCAGAGCAGCCAGTGCTGCATGTCCGCCCGCGCCGCGACGGCGACCATATGCGGATTTGCCGGATCGTCATTCTCATTGGCCGCCGCAAAAAGCTGGTCGGCGGGCACAATCCCCCCGGCGAGCGCCGCCAGCCGCGCCGCCGCCCGTCCCTGCCGAGGAGGAAGGTCAGGATAGGAGGCCGCATGCAGCGTCACCAGCGCGGCCGGCGGCACCAGCATCACCACCATGTCATCGGGCAGCGCCGTCAGCCCACAGGCCGCCAGCCAGTTCGCGCCTGCGCCGCTCTGTACGATGGCGCCGTTCGCCACCCGCATCCACAGCGGCTCCGCGCCCGGCTCCTCGGCCAGCGCGACGATCAATCCTTCCGCGCTCATGCGCCGGTCCCCCAATTGCGGCGTATCAACATAGCCGGCGTCTGGCGCGCGTCGATCAGCGCCCGTTCGACCACCTGCGTTCCACCAACATCCACCGACACTTCCACTCTGAAAAATCCCGTCGTCAACTTGACCTGATTGGCAACCTCTTCCAGCGGACTCAGCCCCGCCAGAGCGGGCACGGCCCAGAACGCCACCGTACTGCCGTAACCGTCCGCCGGACGCTGCGCCAGCAATTGCCGGGCCTGCGCAACGCTGATCTGCCCCTGCATCAGCATCGCGAAAAGCGGCGCCTGTTCAGGCAGCAATGTATTGATATTGATCGGCGAAAGGTCCGCCGTCGGCAGCGCGCAAACCCACGGCCGCACCAGATCGTAGATCGCGGGCGTCACCCCATTCACCGCGCGCAATTCGCTGGGATCGACCATGAAACGGTTGGCGGTGCGATAGGGGCGCGCCGCCTGCGCATAGGTTTCATCCTCCGCGCCGCCCGGCTGGGGCACGCTGTCCGTGTCGATCCAGTCCGCCAGCGAAGCCGCTGCCCCCTGCGCCTGCCGCGCGTCGACGCCCAGGGCCTGCAAGAGCGCCTGAAACTGGGAAACGCCCACCGGCCGGACCTTGAGGTCGGCTTCGCTTTCGCCCGCCACCACGCTGTTCAGGTTGAAGCAATTGCCGCCGTCCGTCACCCGCGCCGTCGCCATGCCGCCCGGCACCGAAATCGCCTGCGGCGTGCCCATCCAATTGCCGGCCAGCGTCGTCTTGCCCGGATTGGCCGCCACCAGATCACCGATCCGCAAGCGCGCAATCTCCGTCCCGGCATCGGCAAAGGCGCGCGCCTGATCGACCGCGCCGCCATTGCCGGTCATCCGCGTCGCCAGCGCCAGCCGCTCCAGCGCGGTCGAGGCGACCACCGCCATCACCGCCACCAGCAGCAGCACCGTCAGCAGCGCCGCGCCGCGCTCGTTTCTCTTCCGGGGATCAGCCATTTACCGCCGCCCCTTCCAGTTTTTCCACCGGCCCCGGTCCGACCAGAAAGCGCAATGTCACCGGCGGCTCGCCCGTTCGCGTCACTGTCATCTCGACAGCGCGCGGCATCAGGTCGGGCTGGGTCGGCACCCATTCGTCGCGCCACTCGCCCCCGGCATCGCGAAAGCGCAGCGCCACATCCTCGACATGATCCAGCAGCGCCGCCGGCTCATCGCCCGCCGCGCCATCGACCTGCGCATAGGTCCGCCGCTCCAGCCGCCCCTGCCGCACCCAATATTCGACCTTTTGCAGCGAAGGCCGCGGCAAATCGCCCAGATTGTCCCAACCGCCCCGCACGAACTGGAGAACGGGTACGCTCTCCCCCTCCCGATGCGACCAGAAGGCAGGCGCCAGCGTCCCCGATTCGGTGCGGCTGATACGCGGCACCGCCTGCCCCAGATCCGCCGCCAGTGCGCCGCCCGCGCGCTGCACCGCCGCCATGTCGTCCAGCCTCAGCTTGATCTGCGCCTGTGCCGACACGCTGTTGCCGAGCAACAGCACGCCCGCCGCCGCCAGCATGGCGAAGATCATCAATGCAACGAGCAGTTCGATGAGGGTGAAGCCCGCTTCGTCAGGGAGCGATGGCCGCTTCATTGCACCACCCGCACGAAGCTCAGCACCACCGGCGAGGCTCCCGGCTGTCCGTCGACGGTCAGACTGACCTGCAACAGCCGTTTGTCGTCGGTCGCTTTGACCTCCCGCGTCCAGTGCCAGCGGCGGCCGCCATTATCGACATCGCCCTCCTCCGACCCGAGCGAGGGCGGCGCGGGATCGGTCTGCACCTCCACCATCAGGTTGCGCGCGACGATCTGGCCCATCGCCTTGCTGTCGAGATCGGCCGCCGTGTGCAGGGTCACGCCCTGCAAGCGCACCAGCGCCAGCGCCGCAAGGCTGAACACTGCCAGCGCGACCAGCATTTCCAGGAGGGTAAAGCCCTGTTCGCGCTTAGCCACCGACCATGACCTTTCCGGCCATGTCGATCGAAACCGATACCCGCTCACCCTCGCGCGCCAATGTCACCGTCATGGGATCGGTCGGCAGGCCCGTGCCGTCGAAACCGATCTGCTGCCGCCCATCCTTGCCGACGAGCGCCCGCGTGCCTCCCTTCCAGTTGGCGGTGACGAAGGGCTTGTCCTCCAGGGGCACCCATTGCCCCCCATCGCGACGCTGGAAACCATAGCCGGAGGCCGAAACCCACACCCCCATGGGACGCGAGGTAACGACCGCTTCGTCGCGCGCAGCGGCAATGCGCGCGGCGAAGCGGTCGGCATCCTCTATCACCCGCCCGCGCGGATCGGGAATCGCCAGCACCACAGCAGCCGAAATGAAGCCGATGATCGTCAGGACGACCATCAGCTCAATAAGCGTGAAGCCGTGTTCGGCGGAACGCAGCAAAGGCGTGAAGCCCTGTTCCCCGTTGGTCCCCAGCGGAGTCGGCAGCCGTTCAAAGCTCGCTGGAGTAGATGTCGGCATTCTCATTCTCGCCACCCGGCTGGCCATCGGCGCCCAGCGAACTGATGTCGAACGCGCCCTTCCGGCCCGGCACGGTATAATGATAGGGTCGGCCCCAGGGATCGTTCGGCAGCTTCTTGATATAGCCGCCGCGCCGGTAACGCTGCGGCTGGGCCAGCGAAGCGGGCGGGTTGATCAGCGCCTGCAATCCGTCCGTGGTCGACGGATAGGTCAGATTATCGAGCCGATATTGCTCCAGCGCCTGCTCGATGGTCGAAATATCCGCCTTGGCCTTTTCGACGCGCGCGGTGTCGGTCGCGGGGATCACGTTGATCGCCACGATGGTCGCCAGCAGACCGATGATGACGATGACGACCATCAGTTCGACAAGCGTGAAACCATTTTCGGCGCCCCGCCGCTGGCATGGGCCTTCGCGCAGGGACCGGATGGATTTCATGTCGAGCAACTTCATAAACACTCCTTCAGGCCCCGGTGAGGCTCTGCAGTTGCAGGATGGGCAGCAGGATAGACAGGATGATGACGGCGACAATGCCGCCCATCGCGATAATGATGACCGGCTCCAGCATGGCGAGCGCAGCGGAGGTGAAGCTGTCGAACTCCCGTTCCAGATAGTCCGCCGCCCGCTCCAGCATGGTGTCGAGCCGCCCCGCGCTCTCCCCGCTGGCCGCCAGATAGACCAGCAGCGGTGGAAACACCCCCACCCGACGCAACGCCGCCGACAGGCTGCCACCGCCGCGAATGGCCTCGACAATCTCCTCCGACGCCTGTCGCAGCACCCGGTTGTGGACGGTCTGGGTGGTGAGCGACAAACCCTCCATCAACGGCAGGCGGCTCGCCACCATGGTCGAGAGCGTCCGCGCCATGCGCGCCGCATGAAGATCGCGGATCAGGCGGCCCAGCAGCGGCAGACGCAACAGCATGGAATCGAAACGATAGCGAAAACTTTCGACTTTCATCGCCCGCCAGAAACCGAAACCCGCCAGCCCAATCAGGATCAGCAACAACCACCAATAGCCCGCAAGAAAGGCCGAAACCCCCATCACCATCCGCGTCAGCAGCGGCAATTGCTGGCCGACCGTATCGAACTGCTCGACCACCTTGGGCACGACGAAGATCATCAGCGCCGCGACCACGCACACCGCAAAGGCCGCCAGCACGCTGGGATAGGCGATTGCGGTCAGCACCTTGGACCGCATGACCGCCTGCCGCTCCATCAGTTCGGACAGCCGCTCCATGATCGTCGGCAGGCTACCCGAGCTCTCCCCTGCTGAGATCATCGCGCGATAGAGTGCCGGAAAGCTCTTCGGCTCCGCGCCCAAGGCGTCGGCCAACCGCCGCCCTTCCAGCACGCCCGAATGCACCTTGCCGACAATCGCCTGGACATGCGCCTGCTCGCTTTGCCGCCCGATGGTGCGCAGCGCCTCCTCCAGCGGACTGACCTGGATCAGCGTCGAAAGCTGCCGCGTGAACAGCGTCAATTCCTTGGCCGACAAGCGCGGGGCGCGCAGCGACAGGCCCGCCCGCTTCCGCGCTTTCTCCACCGCCCCCGGCTCGATCCGCACGATGAACAGCTTGCGCGCATCCAGCTTCGCCCGCGCATCCTCGACCGTCTCGGCCTTGATCGCCCCTTTGCGTTCCTTGCCCGCGGGGTCGATGGCGATATAGTCATACTCAGCCATCAGCGATGGTTTCCACCTCGCCCGCATCGCGCCGCGACACCCGAATGGCTTCCTCCGCCGTGGTCTGCCCGTCGCGCACCAAGGCCCGCGCCGCCGACCCCAGATTGGGCGCGTTCAGGAAAGCATGACGCGCAATCAGCGACTCATCGCCGCCGTCGTTGATCAACCGCCGGATCGTATCATCCACCCGGATCGCCTCGAACACCCCGATCCGCCCCTTATAGCCGGAGCCGTTGCACTCCTCGCACCCCCGCGCGCGATAGATGATCGTACCCGGATCGAAGCCCAGCAAGGCGCTGGCCGACTTGTCCGCCTGCACCGGCTCACGGCAATGCTGGCAAAGCCGCCGCACCAGCCGCTGCGCGATCACCGCGCGCAGGGTCGAGGCAAGCAGAAACGGCTCCACCCGCATGTCGCGCATCCGCGTGATCGCGCCCACGGCATCGTTGGTGTGGACAGTGGAAAGCACCAGATGGCCCGTCAGCGAGGCCTGCACGGCGATCTCCGCCGTCTCCCGGTCACGGATTTCACCGACCATCACCACATCGGGGTCCTGCCGCAAAATCGCCCGCAACCCCGCCGCAAAGGTCAGCCCGACCTTGGCATTGACCTGCGTCTGCCCAACCCCCTCGATCGCATATTCGACCGGGTCCTCGACAGTCAGGATATTGCGCGTCCCGTCATTGAGCTGACGCAAGCCCGCATAAAGCGTCGTCGTCTTGCCCGATCCGGTCGGCCCGGTGACGAGGATGATGCCGTTCGGCTCCTGCAACCCCTCCCGGAAAATCCGGTCCGCCGCGCCCGCCATGCCCAACAGGTCGAGGTTCATGCCCGCATTCTCCTTGTCGAGAATACGCAGCACCACCCGCTCCCCCGCCCGGCTCGGCAGGGTCGACACGCGCACGTCGAGCAGCTTCCCGCCCAGCGTCAGCCCGATCCGCCCATCCTGCGGCACGCGCCGCTCGGCAATGTCGAGCCGCGCCATCACCTTGATGCGGCTGACCACCACAGGCGCGACATGCGGCGGCATACGCAACGTCTCACGCAGCACGCCATCGACGCGCATCCGCACGATCAGGCCGGTTTCATAAGGCTCGATATGAATATCCGACACGCCCTGCCGCGCCGCCTCGGCGATGATGCCATTGATCAGGCGGATCGCAGGCGCGTCGTCCGCGCTGTCGAGCAGATCGTCCGCCGTCGGAATATCGGCGGCCAATATGTCCAGCTCATCCGCGCCGACATCGATGGAACCGGCCATCGCGGCCGCGCTGCCTTCCATCGCATAATGGTCGGACAAATGCCTGTCGAACTGGGAGCCATCGACGAAACGCACGTCGAAGCTGCGCGCCAGATGCCGCCGAACCTCCAGCAGGACGCGCGGATCGCTCCCCTCGCGCACCGCGATGGTCAGCCGCTCGCCTTCCTGCGCCAACATGACCACGCCATGTCTGCGGGCAAAGACATAGGGTATGTCGACGGCGCGGGGCGCCACATGCGGGGGTATGGGATCAGGCTCGATGGCGGCTGCTTCGCTCACCGCTTGTCTCCGCTTGCCGGGATTTCGACGGGACGCACGACACCGCTCGATTGGCGAGCGGTCGGCTCGATGATTTCGGCGGGCGGCTGGACCACGCTGTCGCCCGGCTGCGGCGCGGCAGCGGGCGGCGTCGCGCCCATATAGTCGCGCACCAGTTCATCGATGCTCGGTTCGGCGTCGGGATTGCGCTGCAACTGCATGCCGCGAATATAGCCGTAACGCTGCTGCGTCAGCTTCTGCGCATCCTCCTTGGACCGCAGGATGGTCGGACGAATGAAGACCATCAAATTGGTCTTGGTCCGGCTCTTGCTGCGCGACTTGAACAGTTCGCCAAGGCCCGGAATATCGCTGAGCAGCGGAATTCGCTCTATGGTCTTGCGTTCATTATCATCCAACAGGCCGCCCAGCGCCAATATCTCGCCATCGTCGACCGTCACGGTCGTCTCGATCTCGCGCTTGTTGATGATGAGGTCGCTGTTGCTGTTGGAAACCGGCCCGGCGACGCTCGACACTTCCTGTTTCAGGAACAGCTTGATCGCGCCTCCGGTGTTGATCTGAGGCTTCACCTCCAGCTTGATGCCGACATCCTGCCGCTGGACCGTGCGGAACTGGTTGTCGAAATTCTGGGACAGCGCCTCGCCGGTCGTCACCGGCACCTGCTGGCCGACGAGAATGGAGGCCTTCTGGTTATCCAGCGTCATGATCGAGGGGGTGGACAGCACATTGCTGTCGGTATCGGACTTCACCGCATTGATGATCGCCCCGAAAATACCGTTCTTGCCGATCTGGGTACCAAGACCGCCGATGATGCCGCTCGCGCCCGTCAGGCTGTCGACCGCAGCCTGCTCCAGCGTGCTCGCAAGTTGGCTGTTGGTCTGCGTCTCGGTGGTCGTGACCGTTCCGTTGCTGATGACGGTCGTCTTGGTCGTCCCCAGCTTATTGGCCGCCACAGCCCCAGCGATCGTCAACAGATTGGGGGAAGCATTGGAGTAATTGGTCGCGGCAAAGCCCGTCTTGGTGCTGCCGATCAGGAACTGCACGCCCAGCTTCCTGGCGGCGGCATCGCTGATCTCCACGATGATCGCCTCGACCAGCACCTGCTCGCGCCGCGTGTCGATCTGGCGGATCGTTTCGCCCAGCATTCGCTGCACGTCGCTGTTGGCCGCGACGATGATCGCATTGGCGCCCTCATAGCGGGTCACGATGGCCGGGCCGCGCGTCGAAATGCCGTTGCCGCCCGATCCACCCGAACTCGCCACCATCGACGAAGCCGCAGGCGGCACAGCCGAAGGCACCGATCCCGCCGCCGGGGTCGAAGCCGTCACCGCCGAACTGGTCGATTGCCCGATCAGTTGCTGCAACACCGGCAGCAGCTTCTCCGCATCGGCATGTTCCAGCCAGTAAACGCGGATCTCCGTCCCGCTCGCCGCCTGACGGTCAAGGTCCCGCGCCATCTGCGCCAGTCGCGCCACCGTCCCGGCATCGCCCCTTATGGCAACCGCATTGCTGCTGTCGATCGGCACGATGGTCGCTGGCTTGGCCGCCCCTTCCCCGCCCGTCGTCACAAGGGCCTGGAGCGACGTCGCAATCTCCCGCGCCCCCGCATTTTTCAGCACGACAGTCGTGGTCGACGCCGTATCCCGGTCGATCCGCGCGATCACCTGCCGGATACGCCCGATATTATCGGCATAGTCAGCCACGACCACACTGTTCCCGGCGCGGTTCGCCGTCACGGAGCCATCCTTGCTCACCAGAGGCCTCAGCGTTTCCAGCACACTGGCTGCATCGATGGAGCGCAGCCGGAACACCTCCGTCACGAACTGATTGCGATTGGCCGCCCGCCCCACGGCGCTGGGCTGCCCCGCCGCGCCATCGGCTGGCTGAATGCGATAGGCGCCACCCGGCGCCGGCACCGCCACCAGTCCATTTGCGCGCAGGGTCGACAGGAAAATCTCGAAATATTCCGACCGCGACAGCGGCCGATCGGTTACGACTGAAACCTTCCCCTGCACACGGTTGTCGATGATGAAGGTCCGCCCCGTGACCCGCGCCGCGTCCTGGATAAAGGCCCGGATATCGGCATCGCGCACGTTCAGCGTCTGTTGCGCCATGACGGGCGAAGCGATGGGAGTCGCCAGAGCGAGAGCCATGGCGGCGGAAAGAAACAATTTTCTGGTCATTGGCCTTGCAGTGTCAGGTTGACCGAAGACACGGCCGCACCGCGTTCGACAGTCAGGGAAATGCGCGCGCCGGGCATGATCCTGCCCTGCAACGCCTGAAGATCGCCCACCGATCCGACCGGCTGGCCGTCAATCTGGGTGACGATATCGCCGGGCTGAAAACCGGCATTCTGGAACCCCGGCCCCTTGGCCGTCAGAATCAACCCGGTCACGCGCCCATTCTGCATCCGGGGCGTGAAGCCAACGTCGCGCTTCAGACTGTCGGCAGTCGGATTGTCCATCCCTTGCTGTGGAGGCGGCGGGCCGGCGGGCGTTCCGCCTTCGGGCGCGGCGGTCGGCGCGGGCTGCGACTGGTCAAGGAAAACCTGCTCCTCCGCCCCGCCGCGATCGATGGTGATATGATCGAAGGCAACGGCTTTCAGCTTCACGCCGGGCATGATCTCCTCCCCCACGGCAAAGCTGTTCTGCACCCCGTCCGGCCCTGCGACGATGGCCGAACCCAAGCCCGATCCTTCATTCAACCTTATGCCATAGACCGTCAGCGCCAGAGAGGTGACGACGCCACTGCCCGTCTGTTGCGGGCCGCTGCGATAAAAGGGGTCGAAACCGGAAAAAAGCGACTGCCGTTCGGCAAGCGAAGGAAACTGCGCCTGACGCCCTTCCCAGGGACCAAAACTGCCCACCGGCGTCAGCAACACCCAGACCAGCCAGGCGCCCTGCAAAGCCAGCACGCCCAGCAGCAGCTTTTCAACCACCGCCAGCCAGTCGATGGGCCGTAGCCGCCCGCCGAATTTCAGGATATTATCGCCGAAAGGCACACGCATATGCGTCGATGGTCCCCCTTGATACCGGCGCCTGCTAGGCAAATGCTTTTACTGCCGGATGACATTTGTGTGACGTTTTCGTGACAGGCGCAACGCGGAAACGACGGTGCTTGCATTTCACGCGGCCGGCGATAGCAAGAGGCGCCTTCTTCCAGGCCCTGCTTTTTCAGGATGAGTGATGGCCGACAGCCCACCCCCTTCCGCGCCCGACGCCGATCCCGCCTGGATCGCCGGACATCCCCGCGTTCAGCGCGTCCCCAGCCGGGAACTGACGCTGTTCATCCAGCGCGATTTCCTTTCCGGACAGGAATGCGCCGGCCTGATCGATCGGATCGATGCGCATCGCCGTCCCTCCACCATCGCGGACGCCAATGGCGACGGCTATTTCCGCACCAGCGAGACCTGCGACCTCGATGCGGCCGACCCCTTCATCGCGGCCATCGACGCAAAACTGGCCGCCTTTACAGGCATCGATCCCGCTTATGGCGAGCCGATCCAGGGCCAACGCTATGCCGTGGGGCAGGAGTTCAAGGCGCATACCGACTATTTCGAACCGAAGGGTCCGGATTTCGAGCGCTATTGCGCTGTCGCGGGCAACCGTACCTGGACCTTGATGGTCTATCTCAACGAACCGGCGGCCGGCGGCGCAACCCGCTTCGTCAAGATCGGCAAGACGGTTCAGCCCGAAGCCGGCAAGCTCCTCGCCTGGAACAACCGCCTCGGCCCCGATGACTATAATGCCGCCAGCATCCACCACGGCATGAAAGTGCGCAGCGGCGTGAAGCATGTCATCACCAAATGGTATCGCGAACGCCCCTGGACCTGATCGCGTCCGTCATCGCCAGAAGCGCGGCGCCTCCAACAGTCCAGCATGAGCGCAGGCCGCCGCCGCCAACAATTTCCGCTTCTTCTTCGGACCGATCCCAAGCCCCGCCTCATCCAGCCCATAATGGGCCAATAGTGCGGGTGCGGCGACCAGATCGTTCAACTCACCCAGGTCCGTCTGCACATCTTCCAGCGCCGCGATGAATTTCGCCTGCCGCCGCCGTTCCTTCTTTCGATCGAAGAGGCCCGCAAAAAATTCGGAGGCATAGCGCAGCTTTTTCGCATCCTTGCGGACCTCATGCCGGGCTTCGTCGCTCAACCCGGCAAGATTTTCGCCATCCTTCGCGATCCGCTTGCGCAACCGCTGCAATCGCCCGGCGGCAAAATCGACCGCCGCCCCTTCCCGCAAGGCCGCAGCCTCGCCATCCACCTGCCCCACCCCCAGAGTCAGCCATTCAAGCAGGTCGATCTGCAGCATCCGCACCCGCGCCGACCGCAACCATTGCCCGGTCCGGTCGTGCACCTGCACCCGGATCGCCTCCAGCCGCTCGCGCAGATCCTGCGCCTCGATCCGCTCGACCAGCACATCCAGATTGCGCGCGTCGCCCAACACTCCGGCCAGCCATTTCAATTCGCTCTGGAAACGCTCCACATCCGCGCGAAGCAATATCGGCCGGAACAGAGAGAAGGATGACCGCAGCCGCCGGATCGCCACCCGCGCCTGATGCAGCGCCTTGGGATCATAATGGTCCAGCAGCAGCGCTTCATTGAGCCGATAATGACGCAGGCAAGCCCCGGCTATCCGCAGAAAGGCTTCGCCCGCCGTCATCGAGTGGACAAGCGGAACCGGCTCCGCCTTGACCGCCACCTTCACGGCCTCGCGCAACCGATAGCCACGCTCACTCTTGGTCAAGACGCCGGGCCGCACCGGAACCTCCGCATCGATCCGTCGCGCCAGGGCGAAGAGCGCCACGGGCTCGCCGCTTTTCAGTTCCAATTCGATTTCGCAGATTGCCGATTGCCGCCCGTCGGCGCGCACGCATCCCTGATCGAGCACCAATTCGATTTCGGTCTCATCCTGCACCGCCATCCATGTCCGCCGCTCGACATCGACATGGAAGACAGGCTCTATGACATGCACGGCATCGCCCAGCATCGCCGCAACGGGCGTGCGCGTATCGAGCACGGGCGTCTCGCCCGCGACCGGCATTTCCCATTCGGCCCGCGCGAACAGTCCGGCGTCGCCTTCATTATCGGCCTTGACCGTCTGGACCAGCCTTTCGCCCGATCGCCGGATGCGCAGGCTGACCCCCCTTGCGGCCAGAGCCTGGTCCGGCGTGTCGAAATAGATGGCGCGCAACGCCGACACGTCGCTTTCGCCGGGCAGGAAGGCCAGCCGTTCGAACGCGCCCACTTCTTCGCGCGCCAGTTCCAGCTTCAGTTCGACTTCCTGTTTCACGGGTCGCTCCGCGCATCCATGATGATGGCTGGTGGAGTGGAGCCTCTATCATGAACCCGCCTGCGGCGCGAATCGTTCAGAATCATGACGGCCGACCCGTCCGGGACGGATCGGCCGCTCGACGCCTCTGACGGGAGCCAGAGTCTGGGGCGTTCAGAAGGCGACCGTCAGCGAAGCCGCGATGGTCGTCCCGATCTTATATTTGTTATAGAACACCTTGTTGCCGTTCAGTTCCTGGAACTCCTGGAATTTCCGGCCGGTGATGTTGCGGGCCTCGAACTTCACCTCGCTGTTGATGCCGCCGGGCAGCTTCACACCCTGCCGCGCGACGAAGTCCAGCGTCAGACCCGGCTTTTCCTTGATGTCGGGCTGAAGGTTCGGACCACGGCTGGTCACGCGCGGACTGGCATAGGTCAGCAGCAGCGTCTGCTGCGACAGCCTGTCGGTATCCTCCAGCCCAAGCTGGAAGTTCACCAGATGGTCCGACTGGCCGGTCAGCGGCACGCCATCCTGGAAATAGTCCGACGCCGCAGGCAGCGGGCCGGTGGTGTAGCTATAGGGGATGGTGGTGTCGCCCTCCCGCACCTTCAACTTCGACTTGGTGTAGGTATAGTTGCCGATCAGCACGATCCGGCGGCTCTGGAAGAAGGCGCCGTCCGACCAGCTATCGAGCGGCAGATATTTTTGCGCCTCGATCTCCGCGCCATAGAGCGTCGCTTCCGGCGCGTTGGCGAAGCTGGTGGAAACGTCATATTTGTCGTTGATCGTGGTGTAGGTTTCGATCGGATTGTCGATCTTCTTCCAGAAACCCGCCACCGTCAGCCGCTCGTCACGCCCCATATACCATTCGGCGCGCGCTTCCGCATTCCACAGCTGGCTGTCCTGCAGGAACGGGTTGCCGCGATAGAAGCGATTGGAGTCGGTGTCGATATAGGGCTGGGCGATCAGTTCGCGGAACTGTGGGCGGGCGATGGTCTTCGACCCGCTGAGGCGGAACTGAAGGCCCTTGGACGCTTCGAAGGTGATCGTCGCGGCGGGCAGCCAATAGCTTTTGTCGATCCGGTTCACCGGCGTCACGCCCGTGTTGTAGACGTCGACACCCGTGACCGACTGCTGGCCCTTTTCATAACGCACGCCCGCGTCGATGGTCAGGCCCGGCACCAACTCCGCCTTCACCTGCCCATAGCCGGCATGGACGCGCAGCGCCGCGTCATAGACCGGATAATTGCCCGAAAAGTCGAGCAGCGACATGTCGTAAAGCTGGATCGAAGCGTCCGAAAGCAGATAGTCGGGCCGCAACTGCTGCACCGAAATCGGCAGATTGGTCGCGTCGAAATGCAGTTCGTAACGCGACGAGGTGCGCTTCGTGTCGGTGAACGCATAGCCCGCCGTCAACGTCAGGTCCGACGAGAATTTGTAGCTGAGGTCAGCGCCCGCCGACCACAGATCCTCATTCAGGTCGCTGAAGGTGATCGACGCATCGCCGCGCTGGCGGTTCAGCGCATTGATGAAACGATCGCCGACCGGATCGACGCTGAGGTCGCGATTGGTCCGCACATATTCGAATTCGCGCTCATAGGGCGCTTCCCGCTGCGAATTGGCGTAGCCGCCGCGCAGGTCGAGGCTGAGGGCGTCGCTGAGCTTGAATTCGCCGACCATCTGCGTGTCGATCAGCTGCCGCTCATACCAGGCGGTGTTCTGCTTCATATAGTCCGCGCCCGCGATCGCGCCGTCATTGCGGCCGAGCGACAGGGCGCCGCGCTTCAGCGTGTCGCGGATATAGACGTTGGTCCAGCGGACCTTCTGCTCGCCCAGTTCCAGACCGACGCCGAACAGGGCGTTGAGCGTGACCTCATTGTCGGTGTTGACCTGCACCGCGGACTTGCCCGGTGCATTTTCCAGATTGAGCGAAGCCTGCTGCAACGATTCGCGCGTGCGCCATTTATTGCTGTAGGAGGTGGTCAGCAAAAGGCCCAGGCGCCCGTCGCTGCCAACGTCGAAGGACGTTCCGGCATTGAGCGAACCGGAAAAGTTGAAGGGCAGGCTGTTCGTCCGCTGCAACACCGACGTCTTGGCGTTGAGGAACTGCATCGAAATCGCCTGCAAATCCGTGCGCGGGATGTTCGAGAAGGGTACACCACCCTTGAACGCCTGCGCCAGCAGCGGCGGCACGTCGCGCGAACCGTCGTCAAATCCGGTCCAGTCGGACTTGGCGCCATAATAGGTATAGCCCAGCTGGCCCGAGGTTTCGGTATTGGCCGAACTGCCGACGCTCAGTTCCAGATAGCTTTCGACCGGGATCGCCTTGGTCGTGAGGTTGATGACACCGCCACCGAATTCGCCGGGGAAATTGGCCGAATAGCTCTTCTGCACCAGGGTCGAGGCGATCACGCTGGTCGGGAAGATGTCGAGCGGCACGACGCGCTTGAGCGGTTCGGGACTGGGCAGCGGCGAACCGTTGAGCAGCGCCAGCGAATAGCGGTCGCCCAGGCCACGCACATAGACATAGCCGCCCGAAACGACCGAAAGGCCGGTCACGCGCTGAAGCGAACCGGCGATGTCGCCTTCACCCGTGCGCTTGATGTCGGCGGCCGACAGCACGTTGACCACCTGCGGCGCAGCCTGCGACACGTTGGTGGAGCGGCGGCCGGTGACGATGATATCGGAACCGGGAATGGAAACATCGACCCGGCCGGCCTGCGCATCGGCTTCCTCGGATTGCGTGGGCGTGCCCGATGTGGCGGGCCGCGCGGGCGCACTGTTCTGGGCCATGGCGGCAGGCGCGACCAGCGCGGTGGAAATCAGGAGCAGGCGCGCCATGTTCAGCGGCTGTGACATGCAAATGTCCCCCAAAAGAAATTCTGTGCAAAGAAGGCGGGGAAGCGTCGGATGCACGCTTCCCCGCCCCTGTTGAGGTCAGGAACCGATCAGGCGGTCGGGATGGCGGTGCAGTTCTTGCTGCTGCTGCCGAAGCTGGCGGTCACGGAGTTGCAGGTCCAACCGGCATACCAGGTGTCGTTGCTGTCCTTCACCGCGCCGATGTAATTGGTGGTGACGAAGTTGCTGTCGATGGTCTTGGGATCGACTGCGGGCACCGCCGCTTCGGTCGCACCATTGATGAAGATGCTGGTCAGCGAGGGGGTGTAGGTGGTGTAGTTATTGTTCGGGTCCAGCGTGAAGATCGACTGGATGACCGACGTGCTGACCGTCAGCGCAGCCGTGCTCGAACTCTTGAACGGCGTGGAATTGCACTGCATCACCACCGACTTGTAGACCGGCTTGCCGGCATCCTGCAGCGCGGGGTCGGCGTCGCGAACCGTCGCCGGGCTGTCGATACGCAGACAGCTCTGATTGGGGCTGACGATGATGCCGTTGACCATGGCAAGGTCCGCGCCACCGCGCAGCATCATCGCCGCGCCGTCATCGCCGGTGTTCGACCGCTGAATGTGGGTGAAGTTCGCCACCTTCAGATATTGGCGGGGCAGCGCATCTTCGGAGAAGCTGGTGCCGGTGGTCGAACCGTTCGAGTCGGTTTCGGTGAAGGTGTCGCCGATATTCGCATTGGCGCGCTGAACCGAGATGATGAACTGCGCCGTCCCGCGGAAACCGACGTCGGTGTCGAGATTGTCGTCCTCATTGCCGGTCAGGACCAGATATTTCATATGGGTCGAACCGCCGAAGACCTCGATACCGTCATCCGAACTGTTGTGGATCTGGATATGGTCGAGCTGCGTGCCGGTACCCACGCCCGAGGGAGTGAGGCCCTGCAATTCCTTGCCGTTCGCCAGGACGAAACCGGAATAGCGGATCTGGACATAGCTCATGCGGCCCGAGTTGTCGGCGTCGTCCGCGCCACCATAGATCGCGCCGGTCGTACCTTCCGTATCGCGCTGGCAGGCGGTCGTGCCGGGCGCGGCATTCGGCGCCTGATCGCAATCGGTGATCTTCGCACGGCCCAGCAGCACCACACCGCCCCACTGACCGGACGACTGGTCGTTGGCAGCGCCGGTGACATTTTCACGGCTCGTGAAAACGATCGGGCTGGAAGCGGTGCCGACAGCGTTGATCTTGTTACCCCGGTTGACCGCCAGATAGGCGTTGCCGGTGCTGGCGAAGACCACGACGCCCGGATCGATCGAGAGGGTGACGTTGGAGCCGGTGCTGGCCGCGCCCTGGTCCGTACCGACATCGACGCGGCCCGGCAGCGAGTAGATGACGCCGGCGGTCTTGGCGATCGCCGTGGTGCTGTTGAAACGGGCCGGGAAACCGCAATTCCGCCAGGTGTTCGTGCCGTCGGTGATCGTGCCGAGGTTGGCGAGCTGGTCCGAGCCTGCAATCGCCGGGCAATCGGCAGCAGGCGTCACCGCGGTGGGCGTCGGGGTCGGCGTAGGCGTCGGAGTGGGTGTCGGGGTCGGCGTGGGCAGAACGATGGTGCCTTCGCCGGGCGAAGCGATATCATCCGCACCGCAAGCGCTCAGTGCCGCACAGGCGCAGCCCGCCATCAGGATCGTTTGAAAACGGTTAATCTTGGCCATGTCGTCTCCGCTCCGGCGCCTGCCGGTTTGTGATGTGATGCGGAGCGCAAGGGGTATTTGAAACGGACAACGCCCCCTGTCGCCCTACGTGGGCGGCAGCTAGGCGTTACAAATGACATCATCATTTTGTTTCTGTGACGAATGAGAGTCTTATAAATGACAGTTTGAAGACTTTTATTGCATTTAAATGACACGGCGGCAGTTGCCATAAAACAGCAGGGGCGCCGCCCTACGCTAGGCGACGCCCCCTCTCCCTGCACCCCGGGCTTGCGCCACGCGCTTTAGCGCATGGCGTATTGCGTTTCCAGACGGCCCATCGCCCGGCGCGCGATATCCCGCGAAAAGGATTCCTTCCCATCCGCCGTCACCAGCAGCGAATCCGGTGCGAAACGAGCCGCTTTATAGGCGGCATGCGCAGCCTTCACCTTCCCCATCCCGGCATAGGCATTACCCAGATTGATCAGCCGCGCAGGATCGTTGGCGGCATCAGGGCGCACCTCTTCCAAACGCCGTGCCGCATGGGCATAGTCACCCGATACCAGCGCACCGGCAGCCAGACGACCATCAGGCACGCCGACGACGACCATCTCGTCAGGCGCCGCGAAAGCCACAGTCGGCGCGAGCGCAGCCAGCACCAGACCGAAAGTCGCAGCCACCATTTTCATTCAATCTCTCCTGAAAAAACTTTTTAATATAGCCATGAGTATTTCACTTTGATGACAAGGCGACAAGGGCAGGAGAATATCCCGAAAATGATTTTTATTCCTTTAAAAATAGATAGTTATGATTTTTACACATTACTGTCATAAAACTGCAATCGAATGTTGAGGCGCCCCATGAACATCGATTCGAATCGACAACGGGCAACGCGATCCATCGGCCGCGCGCCGCAATGAAACAGGGGGAATGGGATGAAGGTCCGGAGGGTTCTGTTGCCCGGCCCCTCCGGCGGCCGCTGAATTCCCTTCTGTTGCCCGGTGGGTTCAACCGCGTTCTTTTTGAGTAATGTCCGGCCGTGAGGCCATCAATTACGCAGCAAGAGCAAGAGCCTCGTTATCGTTGGCACTTGTGAGTTTTGAACCTTTTTACGGCGTACTCAGGCCGGGTGAAGGCACCGCTTTTCAACACACGTCGATCCTAGTTCGGCCCCGTCACGTACCCCGCAAGAACGGGGAATGTGGTGGAGCCGCCGGGTACCGCCCCCGGGTCCGCTGCGCCTATTGCACGACACGATTTATCACCATAGCCGGGCGAACCCGGCACCGGCCTATATGGAGAGGGCCGAAGCGTTTATCAAGCCGCTATAAAGCCGACCGAAGGAGGGTATTTCAAGCATGTGCATCATGGCCATGGCATGGGCAGCGCATCCGCGCTGGAAACTGATCCTGATCGGCAATCGCGACGAACTCCACGCGCGCCCCACCGCACCGCTGGCGCGCTGGCAGGACGAACCCTCGCTCCTCGCAGGGCGCGACCTGCAATCGGGCGGCACCTGGATCGGCGTGTCGGACGCCGTCAAATCCGCAGGGGGCCGCGCCGCCATCGTCACGAATCTGCGCGGCTATGGCGCGCCCTCCCCCGACCGTGCATCACGCGGCACGCTGGTGACGGACCTGCTGACCGGCAAAGGCGCATATTCCGATCCCCAGACGGCGAGATTGGAGGATTTCAACCCCTTCAACCTGATATGGATCGACGGCCTGCACGCCCATTTCCTCACCAATCGCCCTGCCCCCGTTCGTACCCATCTGACACCCGGCCTTTATGGCCTTTCCAATGGCGCGCTCGACGCGCCATGGCCCAAGACGCTGGCGCTTAAGACGGCCTTGCTGGACTGGCTGGTGGCGGGCGCAAAGGACCCGCTTGACCTGTTCGACGCCCTGCGCGCCGAAAGCATGCCGGACGGCGGCATCGTCCCGGACGCGCCTTCCGACGCACCCGACGAAGCGGCCATTTCCCCGATCTTCATCCGCAACCCGGTCTATGGCACGCGATGCAGCACGATCATCGCCATGGACGCGCAGGGCCATGGCACGATCACCGAGCGCCGCTTCGACCCTCACGGAGAACGGACGGGCGAAGACAGCATCGGCTTCCATTGGCCGGCCTGAAGATCGTGGACGACCGTCATCCGTCCCCCCTTCGCCCCTTCCCCCCGCCCGCATCCCGCGCTAAAGCCTCCCGCCATGATCCTCGTCATCGACAATTACGACAGCTTCACCTGGAATCTGGTCCATTATCTCATGGAACTGGGCGCACAGGTGGAGGTGGTGCGCAACGACGCCATTTCCGCCGGGCAGGCCCTGTCCAGCGGCGCCAGCGCATTCCTACTGTCCCCAGGCCCCTGCACCCCCAATGAAGCGGGCGTCAGTCTCGACCTCGTCGCCGCCTGCGCCGATGCCAAAATGCCGTTGCTCGGCGTGTGTCTGGGCCATCAGTCGATCGGCCAGCATTTCGGCGGCAAAGTCGTGCGCGGCGGCCTGATGCACGGCAAGACCTCCCCGGTCAGCCATGACGGGACCGGCCTGTTCGAAGGCCTGCCCTCTCCCTTCATCGCGACGCGCTACCATTCGCTGATCGTGGAGGACATTCCAGAGAGCCTCATCGTCAACGCCGCCAGCGAGGACGGATCGGTCATGGGTTTCCGCCACCGCGACCTGCCGATCCACTCGGTCCAGTTCCACCCGGAAAGCATCGCCACCGAACATGGCCATGACATGCTGGCGAATTTCCTGAGGATCGCCGGCATCCCGGTGAAAGAGCGCGAGCCGGCCTAGCTTTCCCCAAACAGTTCACGCTGGGAGGATTCGACCTCCTCGAAATAACGGCGCCGGGCATGTTTCTCGGTCAGGACACCCAACACCATCCCGCTGGCGTCCACCACCGCCAGTTCGTCCGCGCCCTCCCGGTCGAACAGCGGCAGGATCGCGCGGATGTCCGCCCCCGGCTCCAGCCACGTATCGCCCAGCACCGCCAGCCGCGCGACCGGCGCATCCCCCTCCAGTTCCGGCGCATAGGCCGCCGCCGTCGGCACGATCCCGCCATAGCGCCCCGCCGCATCGATCATCACCGCCTTGCTCGCCGATCCCAACGGCACGCGGATGCGGAACTCAGCCACGGTGCAATCGTCGCGCACCGACACCCAGTCGCGCCGCATCATCCGCGCGGCGGTCAGGTTCATCACCCATCCGATATCGCGCGGGCTGCGTATGCTCGATCCCCGCAGATGCAGCCGCCAGGTGGAGAAGGAATAGCCGAACATCTCCCGCGTCACCGCGCTCGACAGCAACGATGCCGTCAGCACCACCCCCATCAGCGCGAAGTCATGCGTCGTTTCCAGCATCAGCAGCGCCAGCGTCATCGGCCCGCCGACGATCGATACGCTGAGCGCCGCCATGCCGACCAGCGCCGCATCATTGGGATCGACCCATATCCCCATGCCCGCCGCATTGATCGCGCCCGCAAAAATCTGCCCGGCCAACGATCCCAGAAACAGGGAGGCAAAGAACAGGCCGCCCCTGAAACCGAAGCTCAACGAAATCACTGACGCGGCGATCTTCAGGCCAAGCACCAGCAGGAGCACGGTAAAGGCCGGTTGCAGGACAAGGTTGAGGTGCAGCGCCCCGTGCCCCGCCGAAAGGGTCTGCGGCGACGCCAGCGCCAGCGGCATCAGCAACAGCCCGCCGATCAGCGGCTTCCACCGCCCCAGCCGCGTCCAGCCCTGAACGCGAATTTCCGCAAATGTCACCAGCCGCATGACGAACATGCCCAGAAAGGCGCACAGCAGCCCCAGCAGCGCAAAGAGCAGATAATCGCCCGTCGTCACCACCCGGTCCGCCGTGGTCGCGATCAGCCACGGCTCCACGCCCAGCGTCCGCGTCACGAACACGCCGGCCAGCGCCGCCGCAACCACCGGCGCAATGGCCGAGGGCGTATAATGGCCGATCACGATCTCGAAAGCATAGAAAGCGCCGGTCAGCGGCGCACCGAAGGCCGCGCCCACCGCAGCCCCCGCGCCCGCCCCCACCAGCGTCCGCAAATCATTGCGCCGCAGCCTCAGCCATTGCCCCATTAGCGAAGCGAAGCCGCCGCCCATCTGCGCATAGGCCGCCTCCAGCCCGACCGAGGCGCCCATGCCGTTGGAAATGACGGTCTGCGCCGCAATAACAAGATTGTCGCTCGCCGGAATCCGTCCGCCATGCAGCGCATTGGCCTCCACCACGTCGATCGGTGCGCGCTTGCGTCCCTTCAGCAGCAGCGCGAACAGCATCAGCACGACCCCGCCGGCCGGCAGCGCCAACAATCGCCAGGGATGATGGATGGCGCCCAGCGCGCTCAGTCGGTTAGCCGTGACGCCGTAGAAGAGTTGCTGCAATCCATGCGCCAGAAATTGCTGCACATTGGTCATCAACCCCGCGGCGAGGCCAGCCAGCACCGCCAACAGGATGAACGCCGCCTCGCTTTCCCGTAGGCGGCGGCGCTGCCGGATGGCGAACGACCAGAACAGCGATTTCCACCCACGGCGCATCCCACCCGACAACGCCCCTTTGCCGCCGTCGTCAAGGGGGTGCGTTCAACAGGCCCCACCCGTTTGCGCGAGGGAGAATCGCCATAATTCGACTTTCCGGCATCCCGATCTCGACTCATCCCCCCCGGCATGATTAAGGCAAGCGCGATGACCCGCTTGCCCGACCCCGCCACGCCGCTAAGCACAGCCGCTGCCGCAGAGGCTTTCGACCTGCTGTTCGATGCCGATCTTCCTGAAGCGGAAATCGCCGCCTTTCTCGTCACCATGGCCCGGCGCGGCGAAACGGCCACGGAAATCGCCGCCGCGGCGCGTGCGATGCGGGCGCGCATGATCCCGGTCGGCGCGCCGGAAGGCGCCATAGACGTCTGCGGCACGGGCGGCGATGGCCACCATACGCTGAACGTGTCCACCGCCGTGTCGCTGGTCGTCGCCGCCGCGGGCGTTCCCGTCGCCAAGCATGGCAACCGCGCCGCCTCCTCGAAGGCGGGTGCCGCCGATACGCTGGAAGCGCTGGGCCTCGACCTCGACCGCGCGGCGCGAACCGCGGAAGCGACGCTGGCCGATCTCGGCATCTGCTTCCTCTTCGCGCAGAACTATCACCCCGCGCTGAAACGACTCGGCCCGATCCGCAAGGCGATCGGTGAACGCACCATCTTCAACCTGATGGGGCCGCTCGCCAATCCGGCCAGGGTTCGCCGCCAGCTGGTCGGCATCGCCCGTCCCGCCTATGTCCCCATCTATGCCGAAGCGCTGGCGGAACTGGGCGTCGACCACGCCATGATCATCTCCGGCGACGAAGGCCTTGATGAACTCTCGCTCGCCGGCGGCAACGACCTTGCGGAGGTGAAGGGCAACAGCCTGGTCGCCATGCGCCGTCTGACGGCCGCTGAACTCGGCCTCTCCACCCATCCGGTCGAAGCCATCAGGGGCGGCGACCCGGCCCATAATGCCGCTGCCCTCCGCGCCCTGCTGCAGGGTGAAACGGGGCCATATCGGGACGCGGTGCTGCTGAACGCGGCTGCGGCCCTTGTCGTCGCGGATGCCGTATCCGATTTTCGCGAAGGCGTTGAAGAGGCTGCCGAAACCATCGATCGCGGCCTTGCCAACGCGCTCCTCAATTGCTGGATTGCCTATTCATGACCAACAAGCTGATCGAAATCTGCGATGTGAAGCGGGAGGAAGTCGCCCGCCGCAAGGCCGCGATCACCGTCTCGACACTTCACGCCCGCGCCGCCGAGCAGACGCCCCCGCGCGGCTTCCGCAAGGCGCTGGACGATGCCGCCCGTTCCGGCTTCGGCCTGATCGCGGAGATCAAGAAGGCCAGCCCCTCCAAGGGGCTCATCCGCCCCGATTTCGATCCGCCCGCCCATGCCCAGGCCTATTCGGCGGGCGGCGCGGCCTGCCTTTCGGTGCTGACCGACGTGCCTTATTTCCAGGGCCATGACGATTATCTGATGGCCGCCCGTTCGGCCTGCGCCCTGCCGGTGCTGCGCAAGGATTTCATGGTCGATCCCTGGCAGGTGCTGGAAAGCCGCTCACTGGGCGCCGACGCGATCCTGATCATCGCCGCAGCGCTGGACGACAATCAGATGGCGGAGATCGAGGATGCCGCCCTCGGCCTTGGCATGGACGCCCTGATCGAAGTGCATGACGCGCAGGAACTGGAGCGCGCGATGAAGCTGCGCTCGCGCCTGATCGGCGTCAACAACCGCGACCTGCGCGACTTCACCGTCGATTTCGCCCGCACCTATGAACTGGTGGGGCAAGCGCCCGCAGGCTGCACCTTCGTCGCGGAAAGCGGCATCGGCAGCCACGCGGATCTGCTCGCCATGTCGGAACATGGGGTGCGCTGCTTCCTGGTCGGCGAAACGCTGATGCGGCAGGCCGATGTCGAAACCGCGACCCACAATCTGCTGACGGGCGAATGAACGGGCTCACCCATCTGGACGAGGATGGCGCGGCGCGCATGGTCGATGTCTCGGCCAAGGCGGTGACCGCACGCGAAGCCGTCGCCACCGGCCACATCGCCATGAGCGAGGACGCCGCCGCCGCGATCGCTCAGGGATTGGTGAAGAAGGGCGACGTCCTTGCCGTCGCCCGCGTCGCCGGGATCATGGCGGCCAAGCGCACCGCCGAACTGATCCCGCTCTGCCACCCGATCGCGCTCAGCAGCGTGACGATCGATTTCGGCCTCGGTTCGGCAGGCGTCACCGTCACCGCCACGGCCCGAACAGCGGGCCAGACCGGGGTGGAGATGGAGGCGCTCACCGCCGCGACGGTCGCGCTGCTCACCGTCTATGACATGGCCAAGGCGCTGGACAAGACCATGGTCATCGGCGAGGTCCGTCTGCTCGCCAAGAAGGGCGGCAAGTCCGGCAACTGGACGGCCGGAGGCGGACGCACGGCATGAACCTGCTTCCTGTCGCAGAGGCGCAACGCCGCCTGATGGCGCTGGGCACGACCCTGCCGACCGAGGATATCCCGATTCCCGCCTGCGCCGGACGCTGGCTCACCCGCGACATTCCGGCGCTGCGCGACCAGCCATGGGCCGATCTCTCCGCCATGGACGGCTACGCCATCCGCGCCGCCGAATGGCCCGGCCCATGGCATGTGACGGGCGAAAGCGCAGCGGGCGGCCCCTTGCCACCGCCCCTCGCCCCCGGTCAGGCATGCCGCATCTTCACAGGTGCACCGCTGCCGCAGGGCGCGGACAGCATATTGATCCAGGAGGACGCAACGCGGGAAGGCGACGTCCTTCGCGCCACGGACGGACCGCTGGCATATGGCCGGAATGTCCGCTCCGCCGCGTCCGATTTCCGTGCAGGCGACCGTCTCCTGCCCTCAGGCGCCACGCTGGGACCCGCCCAGATCGCCCTGGCCGTGCTGGGCGGCCATGGCGCCCTGCCGGTTGCCCGACCGGCCCGCATTGCGCTGCTTTCGACAGGCAACGAACTGGTGCCCCCCGGCGCACTGGTCCAGCCCGGCGAGCTGCCCGCCTCCAACGCGCCCATGCTGGCTGCGCTGCTCGGCAGCCTGCCTTGCGAGATCATCGACCTTGGCATTGTGCGCGACGATCTCGAGAACATGGTCGACGCCTTCAGCCGCGCCGCACAAGCCGATATCATCGTCTCGACCGGCGGCGCGTCGGTCGGGGATCACGATATCGTTCGCCCCGCCTTCGCCAGTGCGGGCGGCTCGCTGGATTTCTGGAAGATCAAGATGCGGCCCGGCAAACCGCTGATGGCTGGCACATTGGGTTCCGCCATCTTCCTTGGCCTGCCCGGCAATCCGGTGTCGGCCTTCGTCACGGCGACTCTGTTCCTGCTGCCGCTGGTGCGTCATCTCATGGGTTCGGCATCGCCCCTGCCCCGGACCGCACCCGCGACCCTGGCCGCGCCCCTTCCCGCGACCGGAGAGCGCGACGACTATCTGCGCGCCTATCGCAGCGAGGCAGGCATCGTCTCCGTCACCTCGCAGGACAGCGCGGCGACCGCTGCCATGGCAATGGCCGACTGCCTGATCCTGCGCCCCGCCGGATCGCCTCCAGCCGCTGCCGGCGATCCCGTCACGGTCCTGCCACTTTCATAAGGAAAGGGGCCGCGACGCGACCCCTTCCAGTGCAGTCCTGATGCAAATTCGCCGGCATTCAGATCATCTTCTGAATGACAGCCAACCCTTCAGCGCTGTTGCTTGTCAGGTGCCTTGTCCTGACGCCGTTCATTGCCCATCTGGCCCTGCCGGTTCTCCTGCTGCTGCTGCCGTCCACCCTGGCCCGAGCGGTCGCCCCCCTGCTGATCGCGGCGCTGATTCTTGTCCTGACTCTTCTGGTTGGCCATCTGACTCTCCTATTCACCTCCTTGGGGAAGGCAGGGATTAAACGGCCCGTCCGCGCCCGCGTTCCCGCAAATGCGGCCAACGGTTGGCGGCGCTTGACTTACCCCTTTTCGTTTCCTATGCGTTCTTCATCCGTTCCAAAGAGGGCAAGCAGGCATGTTGACACCCAAGCAACAGGAATTGCTGAGCTTCATTCAGATCCGATTGGAGGAAGGGGGCGTTTCCCCTTCCTTTGAAGAGATGAAGGAAGCGCTGGATCTCAGGTCCAAATCCGGCATTCATCGCCTGATCAATGCGCTGGAAGAACGCGGCTTCATTCGCCGCCTGCCCAACCGCGCCCGCGCGCTGGAGGTGCTGAAGCTTCCCGATGCCATGCACCGTCCGCAACCGTTGGTCGTTCCGCCCAAACCGCAACTGGTGGCCAGCCCACCCATCGCCGCCAATGACGTGCTGGAAATCCCCCTGCACGGGCGGATCGCGGCTGGCGTGCCGATCGAGGCGCTGGAGGGACAGAACATGCTCTCCGTGCCGGCTGCCCTGCTGGGTGCGGGCGATCATTATGCGCTGGAGGTGGCGGGCGATTCCATGATGGAGGCCGGCATTCTCGACGGCGACTTCGCCCTGATCCAGCGTACCGACGTCGCACGGGAAGGGCAGATCGTCGTCGCCCTGATCGATGAGAGCGAGGCGACGCTCAAATATTTCCGGCGCGAAGGACCGAAGGTCCGGCTCGATCCAGCGAACAGCGCCTATGAGCCGCAAATCTACGATCCGCAGCAGGTGCGCATCCAGGGCAAGCTCGCCGGGTTGCTGCGCCGCTATAACTGACTTGGCCTGGATCGCAACGGTCCCGTCATGGGCCGGGCGATCCAGGGATGCTGATCGCCCGCCTGCCTGACCGTGCGCACAGTCAGGCGGTCAAGGTCGATGGCAAGGCCTCCTGTCCGCGCAAGCAGGCTGCGATCCGCTTTCAACCATCGTGGGCGACAGGCCCATGGCAAACGCCGGTCGCTGATCACGATATCCGCCCTTGCGCAGTCCCGAGCGAGAATGTCGCCGCCGATCACGGCGCTGCTCCGCGTTACCAGCACGGTCCAGTTCCGTCCCCCGCCCGTCAGCCGAACCGCGCACAGGTCAAGCGAACAGCGCGCTTCGGGCAGCGCCGCCATCGGCTCCAGCACACCGTCATAGCCAGCAGTCTCCGCCAGAGCGTCGCGCACATAGCTGCCCGCCCTCTCCCGTAAAATGGCCATGCCCCCGTTCGCGGTGCGAACCGCGACATGGCGACCATCTCCCGTCACCAGCAGAGCCGGCGGCGCACTTTTCAGGATCATCGCCACACCCGTCGCCACCGGGATCAATCCCACCCAACGCCACCGGCTGCGCCACAGCAGACACCAGAGCAGGCCCGCCAGGATCAGCGCGAACATCCCCGGCGACTGCGCGGAGGAACGCACAATCGCCCAAGGGCTGGACGCCACCCCATGAGCGACCAGCAGCAACAGATCGAGCGCCCGCGCAGTCAGCCACCAGAAGGGCGCACCCCAGCCGATGAGATCGAACGACAGGGCCAGCGCCTCAAAGGGCATGACGACAAAAGTGGTCAGCGGAATCGCCACCAGATTGGCGACCGATCCCAACACTCCCGCCTTGTGGAAATGAAAGATCGCAATCGGCGCCAGCACCAGTTCCACCACCAGACCCGTCGCAAGCAAGCCCGCCAGATGGCGCCCGATCCGCCGCCAGCCCGCTTCTTCACGCGCCGCGACGAATGTCCGGAAGCGCGGATACTCGCTCAGCGCCACCAGCGCGACCACAGCCGCGAAGCTCATCTGAAAACTCGGCCCGACCAATGCCTCGGGCCAGAGCAGCAACACCACCAAGGCCCCCGCCGCGACCAGCCGCAGCGTGATCGCATCGCGCCCCATCGCCAACCCGCCCAGCACCAGCAAGGCGGCCACGCAGGATCGCACGGTCGGCACTTCCGCCCCCGTCAAAAGCGTATAGCCGATGCCCGCCAGCGCCCCGCCGCCTGCCGCGATCAACATCAACGGCCAGTCGAGGGCGGCCCGCCGGTTAAGCGCCATCACCCGCATCAGCAGGAACACGACCGCCGCGATCAGCGCCGTCACATGCAGCCCGCTGATCGACAACAGATGCGCCAGGCCGCTGCGCCGCATCGCCTCCGCATCCCGTCCGGCAATGGCGCCCTGATCTCCCGTCGCCAGCGCGGCGGCAATGCCCCCGCCCGGCCCCGGCACCTTTTCCAATATATGCGCGAACAGCCGCCCCCTCAGCGGCGGCGCGCCCTTTGCCGGACGCAACACCGCGATAGGCCGCAAGGCGCGCCCGGTTGCACCGATGCCGTCGAAATAGGCCCGCCGCGCAAAATCATATCCGCCCGGCAAGCTGGGAGGGGCCGGAGGCATCAACCGCGTGCGAAAACGAATGATCGCACCTTCCCCCACCCCAGCGGGCAGCAAGGCCTCGTCGAAATTGATCCTGATCCGCGACGGCAGGCCCGGCGCGTCCAGCGGTCGCACGAGAACGCGACTCATCTTCTGCGCGGGCACCGGATTGACCGCCCGCACCTCTGCCGAGAGCGTCACGAAAACCGGCTGGGCGAGCGGCGGCGCGCCCCAAAGCATCGCCTTGCCCCAGATCAGGACGCACCCCAGGCAGGCGAGAAGTCCGCCCATGACGCCCCCCTGCCGCAACCGCCCACCACCGGGCAGCAGCGCCGCCCCGCAGGCGACAGCCAATGCAAGACAGGAAAAAGACAGCTATTCCAATCGATTATCCAAGGAAAACCAGGCCGCAATCCCGCCGCCCAAGCCCACCGGCACCCAGAGCGGAATCTGCTCACGCTCTTCTTCAAGCCAATCTTCGACCCCGTTCAAAAGCGTCCGCGCCCTTTGCCGGACGGAAGCGACAACGGAGGTTTGTCGTGGCTCGAAAGCCATGCTAGGGGGCGTCGCGATCATGGATAGGCCAGGTGGATATCGGGGCGAATGTCAAGGAATGAAGCGGTGAGTGCCACGGGTTCGAACAAACAGGTAGTAACCCGTTTTGCGCCATCGCCTACCGGTTTTCTTCACATCGGCGGAGCGCGCACTGCGCTCTTCAACTGGCTGTTCGCGCGCCATCATGGCGGCAAGTTCCTGCTGCGGATCGAGGATACCGACCGCGCCCGTTCGACCGAAGAAGCGGTGGCCGCCATCTTCGATGGTCTGGAATGGCTGGGTCTGGGCGGCGACGAGCCCGCCGTGTTCCAGTTCGAGCGCACCCCGCGCCATGCGGAAGTCGCCAATCGACTCCTCGAAGCCGGTCATGCTTATCGCTGTTACGCCACGCCTGAGGAACTGGCGGAATTGCGCGAACAGCAGCGCGCCGCCAAGCAGCCGATGCGCTATGACGGTCGCTGGCGCGATCGCTCGGCCGAAGAAGCGCCGGAAGGCGCGCCCTATGTCATCCGACTGAAGGCCCCGCGCGAAGGCGAGACGGTGATCGAGGATGCCGTGCAGGGCCGCGTCGTCG
The DNA here is from genome assembly GCF_013375555.1 of Sphingobium sp. EM0848. Lineage (NCBI taxonomy): Bacteria > Pseudomonadati > Pseudomonadota > Alphaproteobacteria > Sphingomonadales > Sphingobiaceae > Sphingobium > Sphingobium sp. EM0848. The sequence goes on along the minus strand of NZ_JABXWB010000001.1, from coordinate 482,793 downwards.
TCCAGAATGCGGAGCTGGACGACATGATCCTGCTGCGTTCCGACGGTACGCCGACCTATATGCTGGCCGTGGTGGTCGACGATCATGACATGGGCGTCACCCACGTCATTCGCGGCGACGATCACCTCAACAACGCGTTTCGCCAGCTCGGCATCATCAAGGCCATGGGCTGGGAAGAACCGATCTACGCCCATATTCCGCTGATCCACGGCTCCGACGGCGCCAAGCTTTCGAAGCGGCACGGCGCGCTCGGCGTCGATGCCTATCGCGACGAAATGGGGATGCTGCCCGAAGCCGTGCTCAACTATCTGCTTCGACTCGGCTGGGGCTATGGGGATGAGGAAATCATTTCCCGCGACCGCGCCGTCGAACTGTTCGACATCGCAGGAGTCGGTCGCTCGCCCTCGCGCTTCGACATCAAGAAGCTGGAGAATCTGAACGGCCATTATATGCGTGAGGCGGACGATGCCCGGCTGGCTGCTCTGGTCGCACCGCGCGTTGCCGCCCGGCTGGGCCACAACCTTCCGGAAAGCGGGGAAAAGCTGCTCACGGAGGCGATGCCCTCGCTGAAGCCGCGCGCCAAGACGCTTAATGAAATTGCTGAAGGCGCCGAATTTTTGTTCAAAAATTGCCCTCTCGATTTTGACGAGAAGGCCATTTCTCTGCTAGACGACTCCGCGCGTGCGCTGCTGGGACAAACAGCCGACGCTCTTGCCCCCGTTCAGTCCTGGACGGTCGAAGCGATCGAAGATGCAATACGCCGCGTGGCAGAGGATGTCGGCCTCGGGTTGGGGAAGGTCGCGCAACCTTTGCGCGCGGCGCTGACCGGACGTACGGTTTCGCCGGGAATTTTCGACGTCCTTTTCCTTCTGGGAAAGACGGAGAGCTTGGAACGATTGGCCGCTGTGAGGCACGCATCGGCCAGTTGAAGTATCAGGAGAACACCATGTCGGATAATAATGCCACTTTGACTGTCGCAGGCGACACAAAAGACTATGCCATTTTGAACGGCACGGTCGGCCCGCAGGTCATCGATGTTCGCAAGCTTTACGCCAACACCGGCATGTTTACCTACGATCCGGGCTTCACCTCGACCGCAAGCTGCGATTCGGGCCTGACCTACATCGACGGCGACGCCGGCGTGCTGCTGCACCGCGGCTATCCCATCGATCAGCTCGCCGAACAGTCGAGCTTCATGGAAGTGTCCTATCTGCTCCTCAACGGCGAACTGCCCTCGAAGCAGGAGCTGGAGGACTTCACCCGCACCATCACGCGCCATACCATGGTGCATGAACAGCTCACCGCCTTCTATCGCGGTTTCCGCCGCGACGCGCACCCGATGGCCGTGATGTGCGGCGTGGTCGGCGCGCTGTCGGCCTTTTACCATGACTCGACCGACATCAATGACCCGGACCAGCGCCGGATCGCCAGCCACCGCCTGATCGCCAAGATGCCGACGATCGCGGCTATGGCCTATAAATATACGGTGGGTCAGCCGTTCGTCTATCCGCGCAACGACCTCAGCTACACCGCCAACTTCCTGAACATGACCTTCTCGGTCCCGGCGGAAGAATATGAGATCGATCCGGTCGTCGTGGACGCGATGGACAAGATCTTCACGCTCCATGCCGACCATGAGCAGAACGCCTCGACCTCGACCGTGCGTCTGGCCGGCTCCTCGGGCGCCAACCCCTTCGCCTGCATCGCGGCCGGCATCGCCTGCCTCTGGGGTCCGGCGCATGGCGGCGCGAATGAAGCCGCGCTCAACATGCTTCGCGAAATCGGCACCGTTGATCGCATTCCGGAATATATCGCCCGTGCCAAGAACAAGGACGATCCGTTCCGCCTGATGGGCTTCGGTCACCGCGTCTACAAGAACTACGATCCGCGCGCGACCGTCATGCAGAAGACCGCGAAGGATGTTCTGGCCAAGCTGGGCGTCAGCGATCCGATCTTCGACGTGGCGAAGGAACTGGAGCAGATCGCGCTCAACGATCCTTATTTCATCGAGAAGAAGCTCTACCCGAATGTGGACTTCTATTCGGGCGTGATCCTCTCGGCCATCGGCTTCCCGACCGAGATGTTCACCGTGCTCTTCGCCCTCGCCCGCACGGTTGGCTGGGTCGCTCAGTGGAACGAAATGATTTCGGACCCAGCACAGAAGATCGGTCGTCCGCGTCAGCTCTACACCGGCCCCGCCCAGCGCGACTATGTCCCGGTCGACAAGCGCTAAACGGCGCTGACAAGCCAAAACAGGAACGGCGCCCCATCGGGCGCCGTTTTTTTAGTTCAAGGCGGGCAGAAAAAGCGTGAACCGCGCCCCGCCCCCGGGCGCGTCGTCGACGCGGATATCCCCACCCATGGCCCGAGCCAGACGGCGCGAGATATAAAGGCCAAGGCCGCTGCCCCCCGCATCGCTGCGGCCCAGTCGCTCGAACTTGTCGAATATCCGCTCGCGGCTATCGGCGGGAACCCCCTCGCCCTGATCCAGCACGGTGATCCAGGCCTGTTCGCCGTCCCGCCCCGTTTCGATCCGCACGGTCGATCCCTCCGGCGCATAGCGCACGGCATTGCCGACCAGATTCATCAATATCTGCAAAGCCCGGCGGAACTCGCCAACCGCAGGCTCCGACGATTCCGCTGCCGGCGCCACCACGGACATGCCGCGGTCCATCGCCTTGACCAGGAACAATCCCGCCGCGCGCCGCCCTATGTCTGACAGGTCGAGCTCCTCGGCGATCACGGCAAAATCGGGCCGGTCGATCGCCTGGAGATCGGCCAGATCATCGATCAGCGCCATCAGATGCCGTCCAGCCGACGCAATGTCATGAGCATAGCCGACATAGTCGGGCCGCAAGGGACCTTCGAACTGAGCGCCGATCGAATCGGCATTGGCGATGATCCGCCCCAATGGCTGACGCAGCGACCGGTCCAGCCTCTTCCCGAACTCGGCGGGATAAAGCACCGTCGGTTCGGCCGCGGCAAGCGGCGCCATGATCGCCCGCTCCATCGGCAGGGCCTTGCCGCGATAGCCCACAAGCTGACCGCTCAGGTCGAACATCGGGAAACCCGACAAGGCGAAATGCTGCTCTGCGTCGCTGGTCAGTGCGGCAAGCTGACCGCGAAACGCGCGCCGCTGAGCGAAGCCGTGCAGAATCGGCAGATCGCCCTCCCCATTCGGCCGCAATTCGAAATAGCTGGTGAAGGGGCTACCCGGCACTGGCGGTGCGCCGGGCAGAACGCCCTGTCCGCCCTGCCCTTCCAGCACCATCTGGAATCGCAATTGCGTATCGATCTGCCATGTCCAACCTTCGGACAGGGCTGCAATATCCATATCCCGCTGCGCCAGATCGACGGGCGCGGTGACGGGGGACCGCTCATGCCAATCGATGACGGCCATGTGCACGCTCTGGCCATCCGGCTTGGCACGCACCCACATGTCGATATCGCCACGCTCGGCCGCCGCCGCCACCGGACGCGACACGGTGACTCCCAGTCTCGCCGCCAGCCGCGCCATCGCCGCCAGTTGCGGGATCGCGATCACCTCTCCCAGCTCTCCGCCCGCTTCCTGCTGCAAGGCGAGCAAGGGCGCATCCGCACTCAGCAACCGGCCATCCGCGGCGACCGTCGCCCGGATGACGGCGGGATGCGCCGGCATGTTCATCAGCCGATGATCCGCCGCAAATGGTCCAGCTTTGCGCGCAACGCCGCCGGCGCGCGCAAAGCCCCTATCGCCGCATCGGCCTGCGCCACGGTCAAATCCTGATAGCGCAGCGCCTCCCCGACAATCCGCGCGTCGGACAGCGATGGCCGCACCGGACGCAGCGCCAGCAGCAAATGGCGATAATCCGAATCCGATCCGCCAAGTGCACGACACAGCGCCGCCACCTGCCCGACCGGCCCCATCACCAGAATGTCGGCAACCCGCGCGCTCTCCATGCGCAATTGCCGCCCGGCAAACGCCGCGAACAACAGAAATTGCCTTTGGCCCAGCGCGGCGCCCATCAGTTCGGGTGCATCCGTCCGATCACCCAGCAGGCGCACCAGCCGCTCCGCCGCCGCGATCGGCCCCGCGGCTTCGTCATGCCGCGCGAGCAGCGCCTGCCCCGCCGCCTCGAACACAGGCAGCACCGCCTCCGGATCGACCAGCCCGCTTCGCTGCGTCACCGCCGCAAGGCAGGCGGTAGCGGTCCATAACAATTCCGCGAAATGTTCCACCGGCAGGTCCGGCTGCATCGGCTGCTCTTCCGCCCCGGTCATCAGCCAACGCCCTTCCGCCAGCGCCAGCGCGGCCAGCGCATCACCGACCGCACTATCCTGGGCAGGGAACAGCGATTCGGCTTCCGATTCGCCATATTCGCCATCGGGGCGCCCGAACTGTCGCAGCATCAGGCTGATCCCGCCGCGCATCTGCATATGCGCCAGCAAAGCTGGCCCCAGCAAAGTCGGCTGCGCACACAGGGTCGGCCAGCAAACCGGCTGCGGCCATTGCTCCAGCGCCGCCTTGATTTCGGGCGTTTCCTCCAGCGCCAGACGCAATCCGATCTCGATTCCGGTCAGGCATCCGCCCAGATGCCGCCGCGTCTCCGCCATCAGCGCGTCATGCCGCTCCCGCCCCTCATCCGGAAAGAAAAACGCCAGATCAATGGCATGACCAACAGGAACGGCGGACATGCCGGCCATGACCTGCGCCATGGGCCAACTGTCCGCCATGGTCGGTCCGATCAGGGACGAAAAGGCGCTCATGCAGGCCAGCATAGTGCCACGTCGTTAAAATGCACTAAACCGTAACGCGTAAAATCGCTCAATCACGCCGCAGCAGGATCATCGCCCCGACAGAGGCAATGGCGCAGACCATCGCCACTTCCACCGCCAGCGCCAGCACGCCCAACAGCGACCCCGCCAACAGCAGGATCAGCGCGCCGGCGGGTGTAAAGATCATCCACGGCCGCACGCCGCCCGCCTTCCGCCATCGGTCCGCCATCTGGACGATCGCCAGCAGCAGCGCCAGATAGGTCGGCGCCGTTCCCTGCCCCGCCAGCGCAATTCCCCCCACGGCAAAGGCTGGCGCGACAAAGGCCATCCACCCCATGGGCAAGGGCCGCAGCGCCATTTCTTCGAGCCGGTCCGCCGTCTCCGCCAGCAACAGCGACAGCAGCAACAGGCAAAAACCCGTCCCGATCCAGAGCAACTCGATCGGCACCAGCGCAATGGCCCCCAGCGCCATGGCGGCAATCCGCACCTGCAGGGCAGGCACCTGCATCCGCATCAGCGCCGGAGCAACCAGCCGCGCGGCCGGGGCCAACAGATAATGTTCCGCCGCGCCGCGCACCCTTTGGCCACGCGGGCCATGCGCCATCACAGCCTGCGCTGCGAGATTCGCCTGCTCCTGCGCCTCGACCAGCGCCACCCGGCCTTCCATCAAATCGTCCTGCGGCACGGTGACGCGCCGCGCGCCCGCCTGCACCGCAGCGCGCACCAGCGTCAGCGACAGGTCCCAGTCCCCGATCATGTCCAGCGTATTGAACAGCAGGTCCGGGCTGATCCGCGCAAGTCCCGCCCAGCGCTGCCCCGCATCGATCCGCTCGAACGGCGCGCTCGCCCGGCTGTCGTCCGCCACCAGCAGGGCGTTGCCCTCGCTGCTCGCCATCGCTTCGAAATAGGCCTGACCGACGATCGCGCCATCGGCCACCAGCAGCGTATCGGCATGACGCGGCGCATCGCGCACCATCGACACCATGTCACGGATCAGCGCGACGGCGATCCCGTCCGCCGACAGCCGGTCGACCGCCTGCGACAGGGCGGGCGTAATCACGCTCACCAATATCATGATTCGGTCGGCGCCCGCCCGCGCCGCCTGACGCGCCTGATATTCCACCAGCGTCTGCCCCGCGAAATGCAGGCTGGCGCGCAGCGATCCAGCGGCATCATTGGATGCCCGGCTGGCGCTAAGAATTGCCGCAAAAGTCATGCGTGATGAAACCGACCCGCTTCTTGTTCAGCCCACCTTCTTGCAAGGCGGACACAATCACGCAAGCCGACTGTCCATCAATCCCGCGCAAGTTCGCTGAGCATGGCGCGCAATCGGCGCAAAATCCGGGGATCGCCGGGAACCGCGTCGGCCGCCTCATCGGCCATCGCCATCAGGCTGGTCAGCCCGAAACTCGCCGCCAGCCCCTTCAGCCGCCAGGCCGCCAACTGCCAATTGGCGTCACAGCTTGCGCGACCCAGCAGATCGAACTGCCGCTCCGCGCTTTCCATGAAGGCGACGCGCAGATCCTCAATCAATCGCCTGTCTTCACCGACAGCGGCGGCCAAAGCCGTATTCAGGGCGCCAGGATCATAGGACATGGGGCAGACGCTATCTGGCTTGCGTTAAGTTTTGGTAACAGGGCATTTTCGTGCGCGCAAAAACTGCTAGGATAGGCGGCATGACCGGGGGCAGCACCATAGTGGAATTCTGGCGGGACAAGGACCGCGCGGCAGATGACTCTTCGCAGGCGGACGACAGGCTGCCTTTGAAGCAGACGATCGTGGATATGGAGGATCTCGACGCCTCCACGGACCGCCCGGACCATGGCATGGCCGGCACGTCATGGGCCCTCCTCGCCGCGGGCCTGCTCTGGATCGGCTTTGCCGGCTGGGCGACGGCTTCATCCGGCCAGTGGCGCGGCGGCCCGGCGGCCTGGCCGGGACTTGTCGCGACGATCCTCATTCCGCTGATCCTGCTCGGCGTCTGCTATCTTCTTCTTCTGCGCAACAGCCGCAGCGAAACGCGCCGCTATCTCGACACCGCCCGCGCCTTGCGGACAGAGGCGGAATTGCTGGAACTGCGGCTGGGTCGAATCGCCGGGCAGTTGGAGACATCCCGCCAGACCATGCAGGATCAGGCGGAACTGCTCGACAGCTACGGCGCCGCCGCCAGCAGCAATATGGAGGCATCGGCCGAGTTGATCGCGGGCCGGGCCCACAGCACCGCCGAGCGTGCCGAAGCAGCCGAACGCGCGGCCCTGTCACTGGTCCAGCGCATGGAAACGCTGATCGCCTCCATTCCCGCGTTGGAGGACCGGGCAACGCGCATGTCGGCCCAGATCGCCGACAACAGCCATTCCCTGTCCGAACGGATCGACATGCTGGAGGCGCGGCTGCATGCGTTGGGTGAGCTGTCGGACGACGCCCGCACCCGCACGCTTTCGGCCACCAAGAGCCTTTCGAGCCAGCTGACCCAGCTTCAGGAAGCCACGCGCTCCACCACGCAGGAGGTGAACGGCATGGCCGACATCGCCGCCGCCCGGATCGACGCGACGATGGAAAGCGCGCGCAAGGCGATGGAGGAAAGCTGGCAGGATCTGGAACAGAAGTCCGTCTCTCTCGGTAGCCTGACCATCCGCACCAGGGAAGAGGTTGCGGAAACCACCCAGTCGGTCATCGCGCTGCTGACTCAGGAACTGAACCGCGTCGAGATCGACGTGCTTCACCGCCTCGAAACCACCCATGGCCGCGCGCAGGAAACCATGGCGGCGGTCGACGCCAATCTGACGGCGCAGGCGCTTTCGCTCAAATCGCTGATCGAAGGCGCGCAGAGCGGCATCGCGTCCACCAGCCACTCCGCACTCACCGCCCTGTCCCGCGATGCGGAAACCGTCGAGGCCGAGTTGCGCCAGCGGATCGAAACCGCCGTGGCGCAGGCGCGCAATGGCATGGCCATCACCGACGAAGGCATTGCCCGCCAGAGCGAGGCGCTCGATGTGCTGATCGCGCGTTCCCGCAGCGGTATAGCGGCGATCGGCGAAGAAACCGTCGCCAATCTGGCCGATCATGTCGGCGAGGTCGAAAGCCGCCTGCATCAGATCAACGATCTGGTCGAGGGCCAGCGCGCTCTGGTTGCTGGGCTGCAAACCAGCCTCCACGACGCGGTCATCTCGGCCGAAACCCGTTTCACCGCGATGGAGGAAGCCGCTCTCGCCCGCAACGAACGGCTGACCGAGGCGCTCAAGCGCCTGACTGATGAGACGCAGCGCATCGACAGCGCCCTCGCCACCGGCGGCATGACGGCCGAAAAGCTGATCGGCAGCGCCGAAACGCTGATGGTCGCGCTCGATTCCAGCGTGCGCGAACTGGACGAAACCTTCCCTGCGGCGCTGGAGCGCTTCAACGGGCGGATCGAGACCAGCCGCACCCTGCTCGACAGCGCGGCGCCGGAAATCGAGCGGCTGGAGGCCATCTCCGAAGCGCTGGTCGGCCGCACGCAGGAGGCCGAGGAACTGCTGCGCGGTCAGGGCCGTCGCCTCAGCGAATGGCTGGAAAGCACGCAAAGCGGCGTGGACGCCAATCGCGAACTGGTCGAACGGCTACGCACCGCGCTCGACAATGCGCATCAGGACGCGACGCGCATCACCGAAGGCGCGGGTCCGCTGCTCGTCACGGCCCTGCTGCGCGTCAAGGACACCGCCGATCAGGCCGCCGAACGCGCCCGTCAGGCGCTCAGCCGCGCCATTCCCGACGCGGCCCAGTCGCTCGCCGACGCCAGCGAGGAAGCGATGGAGCGCGTCATCGGCGACAAGATCACCGCGCAGATCGAGCAGGTCGCGAAGGTTGCCGAGGAAGCCGTCAAGGCCGCCCATCAGGCGTCCGACCGCCTCACCCGTCAGTTGCTGACCATTGCCGACACCAGCGCCGCGGTGGAAGCCCGGATAGAGGAAGCCGAACGCGCCGCCGAGGACCGCGACCGCGACCATTTCGCGCGCCGCTCCGCGCTCATCATCGAGTCGCTCAACAGCACCGCGATCGACGTCACCAAGATCCTGTCCAACGACGTCACCGATTCCGCCTGGTCATCCTATCTGAAGGGCGACCGCGGCGTCTTCACCCGACGCGCGGTCAAGCTGCTGGACGCGGGGGAATCTCGCGAAATCGCACTGCATTACGACAATGATCCCGAATTTCAGGAGCATGTGAACCGCTACATCCACGATTTCGAATCGATGCTGCGGATCATTCTCTCTGCCCGCGACGGCAATGCGCTGGGCGTGGCGATCCTGTCATCCGACATGGGCAAGCTCTATGTGGCGCTGGCTCAAGCCATCGAGCGGCTACGGCAATAATCAGGAACGGGCATTAGAGCGCGCTGCATTAAATCGAACGCAGGATGCGCGCTCCAAGTTTTTGGTGTCGCATCGTTTTAAGCGGGAAACCGGTTCCCACTTTCCCGCACGATGCTCTAGGCTTTTGGGAAAACCGCAAGGGCTCTTGCGAAGAGGGCCTCTTACCCCAGAATGCGCGCCTCGCGGATATAGGTAAATTCCCCCTCACCCGCCCAGGCTCGCCCATCGGGGAAACGCAATTCCAGACCGGCCAGATCGCGCTCATCCGCCAGCCGCATATTGACGCCCATCAGTGTGTTCCCGAACTTCGATGCGGCGCTGGCGGTCAGGTTGAAATGCGTTGTCGAACCACAGGTTTCGCAGAACCGGATTTCCGCCGCAGGGTCGGCCTTATCTTCCCTGCAATATCCCTTGGCAACGCCATCGACATGCACTTCCGACGGGTGGAAATAGCCCCAGCGGGTGCCCGTCTTGCTGCATAATGTGCAGTTGCACTCGTGGATATAATCCGGACGCTTCTCAAGTTCGACACGGATCTGGCCGCAGAGGCAGGAAAGCCTGATCATTCTCCGAACCTACAAGCAAGGCCGGGGGAGCGACAACGGCCTTTCGGCTTGCACGGAAGCCGGCAAAGACCGTCAGCCAATATGCGTCCACCGCTCCAGCGTCACCCAGCCCTCGACATAATTGGCATAATAAAGCCCGAACAGCACCGCCGAGAGGACCGTCGCCCGGAATACAACGATACCCGGCCGGAAATTGCTCGGCGCGCTGTCGGCCTGCCCCTTCAGCAGTTGCTCGCCCGTTTCGTCGGGCGTGCGAATGCCGAAGGGCAGCACGATGAACGCGCTGATCGTCCAGAACAATATGTAGATGGCAAAGATGGCGTACCAGTTCATGGGAAACCGACTTAGGCCCGAATGAGCAGCACGTCCACCACCGGCTTCTTGCCTGTCCAGCGCGTCGCCGTGCGCCGCACCGCCAGACGCACCCGCTCGCGCAATGCCTCTTCCTCCTGCGATCCCTTGGCGACCGCGCCGGCGGCTTCCTCGGCCGCTTCCTCGAGAAACGCCGTCTTGTCTTCCTCGACCGGCACTCCTTGCGTGCGCAGCGCTGGCGTTCCGAGCACCCGCCCCTTGCCATCCAGCGCCACCGCGACGCTGATCTGCCCATGCAGCGAAATCTTCCGCCGCTCGTTCATGGTCGATCCGTCCGCCGGCAGGATGACGTCGCCATCCAGTACCAGCCGCCCGGTCGCTTCATGACCGATGATCTCCGGCCCATCGGGCGCCAGCCGCAGCACGTCGCCATTGGACTGCACCACCGCATGCGGCACGCCGCTCGCCAGACCCAGTCGCGCCTGTTCGGCCATGTGCCGCCGCTCGCCATGGACGGGCAGCAATATCTGCGGGCGAACCCAGCCATACATGGCCTGCAATTCGGGTCGACCCGGATGACCGGATACATGCACTTCCGCCTGACGGTCAGTCACCATCCGCACGCCCTTGGCCGCCAGCGCATTCTGGATGCGACCGATGGCGATCTCATTGCCCGGAATCTGCTTGGAGGAGAAAACGACCAGATCGCCTTCATCCAGCTTGATCGGATGGCTGTCGAACGCAATGCGGGACAGCGCGGCCCGCGCTTCCCCCTGCCCGCCGGTGGCGATGATCATCACCTCATTATGCGGCAGCGCCATCGCGTCGTCCCAATCGACGGTCGGCGGAAAATCCTTCAGATAGCCCGCATTGCGCGCCGTCGAAATGATCCGGTCGAGCGACCGCCCCGCCACGCAGAGCTTGCGCCCCACGGCATTGGCCACCTCGCCCAAAGTCTGCAAGCGCGCGGCATTGGACGCAAAGGTCGTGACCAGCACGCGTCCCTTCGCGCCCTTGATCGTGTCCATCAGCCCTTCGCGCACATCGCCTTCGGACCCGCTGGCCTCCGGATTGAAGACATTCGTGCTGTCGCACACCAGCGCGAGCACGCCCTCATCGCCGATCGCGGTCAGCTCTTCCGGCGTGGAGGGTTGGCCGAGCACGGGCCGCTCATCCAGCTTCCAATCGCCGGTATGGAAGACCCGGCCATAAGGCGTGTCGATCAGCACCGCATTGCCTTCGGGAATGGAATGCGCCAGCGGCACATAGCGGAAACCGAACGGCCCCAGCGCAAAGCTGCCCTCATTGTCGATGACGTTGAGTTCGACCTCCTTCGTCAGCCCTTCCTCCTCCAGCTTCAGCCGGATCAGCCCCGCGGTAAAGGGCGTGGCATAGAGTGGCACGCCCAGATCAGCGGCAAGATAGGGGATGGCGCCGATATGGTCTTCATGCCCATGCGTCAGGACGATGCCGAGCAGATCCTCGCGCCGTTCCTCGATAAAGGCGAGGTCGGGCAATACCAGTTCCACGCCCGGATAGGCCGGATCGGCAAAGGTGAGGCCCAGATCGACCATCACCCATTTGCCCCGGCAACCGTACAGATTGACGTTCATGCCAATCTCCCCCGACCCGCCAAGGGCCAGGAAGATCAGCTCATCTCCGGGTGTCATTATGCTTGTCTACTCCGTTCATACAATAATGCGAGGCCCAGGATCGTGAGATCGGGCGCGATCGCATCGAAAATATCGCTGTTGTCATCAAAGAGGACCGCGAGGCCCCCCGTCGAAATCACCTTGGCGGGACGGCCGATCTCAGCGCGCATGCGCGTGACCAGCCCTTCCATCATCGCCACATAACCCCAGAAGACGCCGATATGCATCTGCGCCTCGGTCGTGCGACCGATAACCGATCGGTTCTCCGGCGGCGCGATCGCAATCTTCGGCAGCTTCGCCGCCGCAGCCACCAAAGCATCCAGCGACAGGTTGATGCCTGGAGCGATAACCCCGCCCTTATAGGCGCCATGATAGTCGATCACATCAAAAGTCGTGGCTGTGCCGAAATCGATGATGATCAGGTCGCCTTCGTACAGGTGGTGCGCCGCAATGGCGTTTACAACCCGATCCGCGCCGACCGAAGCCGGTTCGGCGACGTCGAGCCGGACGCCCCACTCCACCGGCGCGTGCCCCGCTATCAACGCCGTGGTCTTGAAATATTTCTCGGCCAGCACCTGAAGATTATGCAGCGCGCGCGGCACGACCGTCGCAATGATGACCGCCTCGACATCGGCGATCTTATAGCCCTCCAGCATCAGAAGCTGGTTCAGCCACACCGCATATTCATCTGCCGTGCGCCGTGGATCGGTCGCGATCCGCCAACGCGCGCGGATATCCCGCCCGTCCAGCAGCGCGAAAACCACATTGGTATTACCCGCGTCGATCGCGAGAAGCATAGCCGGTCCCCCGGATGTCAGATGAGAAGGATGTCACCGGCATGAATGGCACGGCTCTCGCCATTCGCCAAGCGCAGGATCAGCATGCCATGCCGGTCGAGCGTATCGAAGCTGCCTTCGACCGTCTCGCCATCAGATTGTACCACGCGCATCGGCGTACCGGCAGGATGGGCGTTGAGCAGCCAGTGCGTCCGCACAGGCTCCAGTCCCTGCGCCCGCCAGATCGCCAGCCAATGGGCGAACAGTTCGGCTAATCGTTGCTGCAACGCACCTGCGTCAACATTCTGGGCGCCCTGCGCGACAAGGCTCGTCACCGGCCGGTCCAGCCCTGTCGGATGCCCTGTGACATTGATGCCGATGCCTGCGACAATGGCGTCTCCAGCCCGCTCCAACAGGATACCGGCGATTTTCGCGCCATCGACCAGCACATCATTGGGCCATTTGATCCGCGCCTGTCCCGCGCAAAGCGGCGCCGCCAGCGCATGCACCGCATTGGCCGCGACCAACGCCAGCGTGTGGGGCAACGGATCGCCGTCCCGCAAACGAATGACCGTCGAGCAATAGAGGTTGCCGTCCGGGCTTTCCCAATTCCGTCCCAGACGCCCCCGCCCGCCGGTCTGGCGCCCCGCGCGCAACCAGCAGCCCTCGGAAACGCCTTGCTCCACCAACGCCAGCATGTCGGCATTGGTGGAGCCAGTCTCCTCGACGAAGCGAAGCTCGGTCAGAACAGCGACGCCGCTGCCGCCGCGCTCGCCTTGTCGAGCATCGGATTGAGGAAATAACCGAAGACGATGACCACGGCACAGGCCGTCAGGATGATATTCTCAACCGCCCCGCCACGCGCTTCATAGGGCGCGGCCGGCTCGTCGAAATACATCGTCTTGATGACCTTCAGATAATAGAAGGCACCGATCACCGACATCGCGATACCAAAGGCCGCCAATGCCGTCAGGCCCGCCGCCACCGCCGCGTCGAACACCAGGAACTTCGCCCAGAAACCGAAGAGCGGCGGAATGCCGGCCATGGAGAACATGAAGATCGCCAGCGCCGCCGCCAGCCCCTTGCGCGACCGCGACAGGCCGGCAAGGCTGGCGATGGTCTCGATCGGCTTGCCCTCTGCGTCACGCATCTGAAGGATGCAGGCAAAGGCGCCGATGGTCATGACGATGTAGATCGCCATGTAGCTCATCGTCGCCGCTGCGCCTGCTGGCGTCCCTGCGGCAAGGCCGATCAGCGCGAAACCGACATTGTTGATCGACGAATAGGCCATCAGTCGTTTGATGTTGCTCTGACCGATCGCCGCAACCGCACCGAAAAGGATCGAGGCAAGCGCAACGAAGATCACGACCTGCTGCCAATCCAGACCTGCCGGACCCAGCGCCTCGATCGCCACACGGACGGTAAGGCCGATGGCCGCAACCTTGGGCGCGCTGGCGAAGAAGGTCGTGACCGGGGTCGGCGCGCCTTCATACACGTCCGGCGTCCACATGTGGAACGGCACGGCGCTGATCTTGAACGCCAGGCCGGCCAGAACGAAGACCAGACCGAAAAGCTCACCCTTCGACACGCCGTCGCCCAACGCGAGCGCGATACCGTCGAAGCTGGTGCTGCCGGTGAAGCCATAAAGCAGCGCGATGCCGTAAAGCAGGATGCCGCTCGCCAGCGAACCGAGGACGAAATATTTGAGGCCCGCTTCGGACGACCGCTCATCCTGCCGCATGAAGCTCGCCAGCACATAGGAGGCAAGGCTGTTCATTTCGAGGCCGACATACAGCGTCAGCATGTCGCCCGCCGACACCATCATCCCCATGCCAACGGCGGCGAAGACGATCAGAACCGGATATTCGGGCCGGGGATGACCGCCGACCGAAAAATAGCGCGGAGCCAGCAGGATGGCGGCAGCAGCCGCGCCGTAGATCAGCGCCTTGGCAAAGACCGAAAAGGCATCGGCCCGGACCAGCCCATCAAACGCCACCGGCCCATGAGCCAGCGAACAGGACAGCGAAACACCGGCGGCAATCAGTGTCACGACCGCAAGCCAGTTGATGACCCGCGCCGACTTGTCGCCGCCATAGGCCGCCACCAGCAACAAAATCAGGCCACCGGCCGTCAGGATCAGTTCCGGCACGACGGCCAGAAGGGAAGCGGAATCAATCATTAGTGCGCCTCCCCGTGCGCCGGTGCTTCTTCATGATGGGCCTCCGCAGCCGGGATGGCCGGACCCATTTTGATCTTGGAATCTCCCGCCGGAGCGGCAGAGGCGATGCGCGCTTCAAGCGCGCGGATATCCGACCGCATCGGGCTCAGGAAGCTCTCCGGATAGATGCCCATCCACAGCACCGCCGCAGCGATTGGCGCCAGCAGCCAGACTTCGCGCACCGACAGGTCCGGCATGGCCGCCGCGTCGGCATTCTTCTGGTCGCCATAGCAGATGCGGCGATAGAGATAGAGCATGTAGGCGGCGCCCAGGATGATGCCCGTGGTGCACACCAGCGCCACCCAGCTCGATGCCTGGTAAACGCCCATCAGCGACAGGAACTCCCCGACGAAGTTGCTGGTGCCCGGCAGACCGACCGACGCCATGGTGAACAGCATGAACAGCACCGCATATTTCGGCATGTTGATGCTGAGCCCGCCATAACGGGCAATCTCGCGGGTGTGCAGGCGGTCATAGATGACGCCGACGCAGAGGAAGAGCGCGCCCGACACCAGACCATGGCCCAGCATCACCATCATCGCGCCTTCGATGCCCGCCTGGTTGAAGGCGAACAGGCCGACGGTGACGATCGCCATATGCGCGACCGACGAATAGGCGATCAGCTTCTTCATGTCCGACTGAACGAGGGCGACCAGGCTGGTATAAACCACCGCCACCATCGACAGACCCCAGACCAGCGGCGCAAGCTGCGCCGAGGCTTCGGGGAACATCGGCAGCGAGAAGCGGATGAAGCCGTAGCCGCCCATCTTCAGCAGCACGCCCGCCAGAATGACCGAACCGGCGGTCGGCGCCTGAACGTGCGCGTCGGGAAGCCAGGTGTGGACCGGCCACATCGGCATCTTCACCGCGAAGCTGGCGAAGAAGGCCAGCCACAGCCACGTCTGGATCTTCGGATCGAAATTATACGCCATCAGCGTCGGGATGTCGGTCGTGCCCGCTTCATGCACCATCCACATCATCGCGATCAGCATCAGCACCGAGCCGAGCAGCGTGTAGAGGAAGAATTTATACGAAGCGTAGATGCGTTCCGCACCACCCCAGATGCCGATGATCAGATACATCGGGATCAGGCCGGCCTCGAACATGATGTAGAAGAGGTAGAGATCCTGCGCCGTGAAGACGCCGATCATCAGCACCTCCATGAACAGGAACGCCGCCATATATTCCGGCACGCGCTTTTCGATCGCGAGCCAGCTCGCCCCGATGCAGATCGGCATCAGGAACACGGTGAGCGCGATGAGCAGCAGCGCAATGCCGTCAATGCCCAGCGCCCAGGCGAACCGCCCGAAGATCGGTGCATATTCCTGGAACTGCCATTGGGCGGCCGTGCCCGACTGGTCGAAGTTCATCCAGAGGATCACGCCCAGGACCAGATCGACCAGCGTTGCGAGCAACGCGATCCAGCGGGCCTGATTGGCGCCTGCGAAGAGACAGGCGATGGCCCCTGCCATCGGCACTGCCATCATCAGGGAAAGGATGGGGAAGCCGTCCATTATCGTGTCATCGCCCAGGTTGCGGCCGCGGCGAGGCCGATCAGCATCACCAGCGCGTAAGTGTAGAGGTAGCCGGACTGAAGCCGACGGGTGACTTTATTGCCCTGCACGACCAGCGCAGCCAGACCATTGGGGCCAAAGCGGTCGATGAAACCGACGTCACCGAACTTCCAGAAGAAGCGGCCGATGGCGAAGGCAGGTTTGACGAACAGGAAGTTGTACAGTTCGTCGAAATACCATTTGTTGAGCAGAAACTGGTAGAGCGCGCCGAAGGTAGCCACGAAGCGACGCGGCCAATCGGTGAACTTCAGATAAGCCAGCATGGCAATCACGAGGCCGGTCAGCATCACCGTGAACGGACCGAACTTGACCCAGGTCGGCACTTCATGCGCGGCGTGCATCAGGTGGCTGTCGAACGCGAGCGCGCCCTTCCAGAACTCGATGCCCTCTTCCGGACCGATAAACTGGTCGTGGAAGGCGAAGCCCGCGAACACCGCGCCAAGGCTCAACACCACCAGCGGCACCAGCATGACCCACGGGCTTTCGTGCGGATGATAACCCGCCGTGCCGGTCAGTTCCTGACCATGATGGTCATGATGGCCATGGCCGTCATGGTCGGTTTCTTCCTCCAGCGTTTCATGATGGCCGTGCACCGCATGCTGGATATGCTCCGAAGCAGCCCAGCGCGGCTTGCCGAAGAAGGTCAGGAACACCAGACGCCAGCTGTAGAAGCTGGTGAGCAGCGCCGCGAACACGCCGACCAGATAGGCGCCGACGCCCGCACCGCCCGAAGCATAGGCCGCTTCGAGAATGCCGTCCTTCGAATAGAAGCCCGCGAAACCCACGCCGACGAGCGGCAGGCCGACGCCGGTGATGGCCAGCGTGCCCAGCGTCATCGTCCAGAAGGTGATCGGAATCTCCTTCCGCAGCGCGCCATAGTAACGCATGTCCTGCTCATGGTGCATCGCATGGATGACCGAACCGGCGCCAAGGAACAGCAGCGCCTTGAAGAAGGCGTGGGTGAAGAGGTGGAACATCGCCGCGCCATAGGCGCCGACGCCCGCCGCGAAGAACATATAGCCCAGCTGCGAACAGGTCGAATAGGCGATGACGCGCTTGATGTCGTTCTGCACCGTGCCCACGGTCGCCGCGAACAGACAGGTGGCGGCACCGATGAAGGTCACGAAGTGCAGCGCCGTCGGCGAGGTTTCGAACATCGGCGACAGGCGGCATACCATGAACACGCCTGCGGTCACCATAGTCGCCGCGTGGATCAGCGCCGACACCGGGGTCGGGCCTTCCATCGCGTCCGGCAGCCAGGTGTGAAGGCCAAGCTGCGCCGACTTGCCCATCGCGCCGATGAACAGCAGCAGGCAAAGCACGGTCATGGTGTCGAAACGGTGGCCGAGGAAGCCGATGGTCGAACCGGTCATCGAAGGCGCAGCCG
Organism: Sphingobium sp. EM0848; assembly: GCF_013375555.1. Classification (NCBI taxonomy): domain Bacteria; kingdom Pseudomonadati; phylum Pseudomonadota; class Alphaproteobacteria; order Sphingomonadales; family Sphingobiaceae; genus Sphingobium; species Sphingobium sp. EM0848. Next base: position 465,204 of record NZ_JABXWB010000001.1, on the reverse strand, counting down.
CCAGGATTTCCGGGATCGAGATGGTGTTGAACACCAGATAGGTGCCGAAAATGCCCATCATGAAGCCAAGGTCGCCGACGCGGTTGACGACAAACGCCTTGATCGCGGCGGCATTGGCCGAGGGCTTACGGAACCAGAAGCCGATCAGCAGGTAAGAGGCCAGACCGACGCCTTCCCAGCCGAAGAACATCTGAAGCAGGTTGTTCGCCGTCACGAGCATCAGCATCGCGAAGGTGAAGAGCGACAGATAGGCGAAGAAACGCGGCTGATCCGGCTCCTCCTCCATATAGCCCCACGAATAGAGGTGGACGAGACTCGACACGCTGGTGATGACCACCAGCATGACGGCGGTCATGGTGTCGACGCGCAGCGCCCACTGGGCATCGAAGCTGCCCGACTGAATCCAGGTGAACACCGGCGCCACATAAGGCTCGGCATGCCCGGTCACGAAGCTGAGGAAGATCGGCCAGCTCATTGCGCAGGAGGCAAAGAGCGCGCCGGTGGTGATAATCTTGGCTGGCAGCTTGCCAAGGGCCTTGTTGCCAAGACCGGCGATGGCAGCAGCCAGCAACGGGAGAAGGACAATAAGCTGGATCATCGAGCTTTAGCCCTTCATCCGGTTGACATCGTCGACGGCGATGGTGCCGCGACCACGGAAGTAAATGACGAGGATGGCAAGGCCGATGGCCGCTTCACCCGCCGCGACGGTCAGCACGAACATGCTGAACACCTGGCCCACCAGATCGCCCAGGAAGGCGCTGAAGGCGACAAGGTTGATGTTCACGCTGAGCAGGATCAGCTCGATCGCCATCAGGATGATGATGACGTTCTTGCGATTGATGAAAATGCCCAGCACCCCCATCACGAACAGGATCGCGCTGACCACCATATAATGCTGAAGGCCGATCACAGCTCCACCCCCTGCCCCACGGGCTGATTGATATTACGCACGGCCTCTTCCGGCCGGCGGCGGTTCTGCCGCGCGATATTCTGGCTGCGTACACCGCCACGGGCACGATGGGTCAGCACGATCGCGCCGATCATCGCGACCAGCAGGACGATGCCCGCCGCTTCGAACAGGAAGATGTAACGGGTATAAAGCAGCCCGCCGATCGCCTGAATGTTGGAAAGCTCCGGGTTCACCGGCGCGGCGCGCTGCGCCAGTTCGATGGGACCGGCGCTCCACAGGCCGATGCCCAGCACGATCTCGGCCAGCAGCACCAGCGCGATCAGCAACCCAAAGGGCAGATAATCGACGAAACCGGCGCGCAGTTCGGCAAAATCGATGTCGAGCATCATGACGACAAACAGGAACAGCACGGCGACCGCACCGACATAGACGATGACAAGTAGCATCGCGATGAATTCGGCGCCCAGCAGAACCATCAGGCCCGCCGCGTTGAAGAACGCAAGGATCAGCCACAGCACCGAATGAACCGGATTGCGCGACAGGATCGTCAGCGCGCCGCTGCACACCACGATCGCGGCGAACAGATAAAAGGCGAAGACGTGAATCACAGGACCATTATCCCCTTCGGCGGCTGCGGCTTAACGGTAGGGCGCATCGGCGGCAAGGTTCGCGGCGATCGCGCGTTCCCATTTGTCGCCGTTTTCAAGAAGCTTGGCCTTGTCATAGATCAGCTCCTCGCGCGTTTCCGTTGCAAATTCGAAATTCGGACCTTCAACAATTGCATCCACCGGGCAGGCTTCCTGACAGAAGCCGCAATAGATGCACTTGGTCATGTCGATGTCGTAGCGGGTCGTCCGGCGGCTGCCGTCGTCGCGCGGCTGCGCCTCGATGGTGATCGCCTGCGCCGGACAGATCGCCTCGCACAGCTTGCACGCGATGCAGCGCTCTTCCCCATTGGGATAGCGGCGCAGCGCATGCTCGCCGCGAAAGCGGGGCGAAATCGGGTTCTTTTCGTAAGGGTAGTTGATGGTCGCCTTGGGCTTGAAGAAATATTTCAAGGTCAGCCAATGCGCCTTCACAAACTCCCAGAGGGTGAAGGATTTGACGTAGTAACCGAGGCTCATTGTGCGCCTCCATAGCGCGTCAGCATGAGGAAGCCCGAAACCAGGAAGACGAACAGCAGCGAGGTCGGCAGGAAGATCTTCCAGCCCAGCCGCATCAGCTGGTCGTAACGGTAGCGAGGCACCGTCGCCTTCACCCAGGAGAAGACGAAGAAGAAGAAAGCGATCTTGAGCAGGAACCAGATGATCCCCGGCACCAGATAAAGCGGCGCCCAGTCGAACGGCGGCAGATAACCGCCCCAGAACAGAATGGCATTCAGACCGCACATCAGGATGACGTTCGCATATTCGCCCAACCAGAACAGGGCGAAGGCCATGGACGAATATTCGGTCTGGTAACCCGCGACGAGTTCGGATTCCGCCTCGGTCAGGTCGAAAGGCGCGCGCGCCGTTTCGGCCATGGCCGAGATCAGGAACATGATCGCCATCGGGAAGAGCAGCGGGTTGAAGCCGTTGCCGTTCAGGAAGCCATAATAGCCCTTCTGGCTCTCGACGATGGTCGAGATGTTGAAGCTGCCCGCCCAGAGAACCACGGTGATCAGGATGAAGCCGATCGAGACTTCATAGCTGATCATCTGCGCGCTGGCGCGGATCGCCGAATAAAAGGGATATTTGGAGTTGGACGCCCAGCCCGACAGCACGACGCCATAAACACCGAGCGAGCTGATCGCGAGAATGTAGAGCAGGCCAACATTGATGTTGGCCAGCACCACCCCCACCTGGAATGGGATCACCGCCCAGGCCATCAGCGCGACGGTGAAGGTGATGATCGGCGCGATCAGGAACAGCGTACGGTTGGCCGCCGACGGGATGATGGTTTCCTGAAGGAAAACCTTGGCGCCGTCCGCAAAGGACTGCAGCAGACCAAAGGGACCGACCACGTTCGGACCACGGCGCAGCGCCATCGCCGCCCAGATCTTGCGGTCGGCATAAATGATCATCGCAACCGCCAGCATCAGCGGCAGTGCGATCACCAGGATTCCGATGATCGTCGAAAGCAGCCACGCCCCTTCAAAAGGCAGGCCGAGATTTTGGAAAAAAGCGGTCACTCTGCGGCCTCCGCGAAGCTCTCACCATGGATCAGTTCGGCCGAGCATTGCTGCATCGTCGGGCTGGCGCGGCAGATGGCGTTGGTCAGGTAGAAATCCTTGATCGGCGAACCAAATTCGCCGGCAGCACCAGTCGGCAACGACGGCGCGGACCAGCCATAATCGGCCAGACCTTCGACGCCCAAAGCTGGAACCGCCTTGGCCATTTCGGCGCGCAGCGCTTCGAAGCTGTCGAACGGCAGGGTCGCGCCCAGCACTTCCGACAGAGCGCGCAGGATCGACCAGTCCTCGCGGGCATCGCCCGGCGCGAACACGGCCTTTTCGCCACGCTGCACCCGGCCTTCCAGATTGACATAGGTGCCCGCCTTTTCGGCATAGCTCGCGCCGGGCAGGATCACGTCCGCCGCATGGGCGCCCTTGTCGCCATGGTGGCCGACATAGACTTTGAAGCTGTCCTCGAACGCCGAATAATCGACCTCGTCCGCGCCGAGCGAGAAGAGCAGCTTGGGCTTGGCCGCCGCCACCGCCTTGATGCCGCCCTGCGTCGCATAGCCGAGCATCAGCCCGCCCATGCGCGCCGCCGCGAAGTGCAAGACGTTGTAACCGTTCCAGCCGTCCTTGATCAGACCCAGCGTCTCGACCAGCGCCAGCGTATCGCCATGCGCGCCATCCTTTGCCAGCACGCCGCCGCCGACGATCATCGCCGGACGCGCCGCCTTGCCGAACGCCTCGATCACCGCTTCAGGCAACTTGGCGAGCAGCGACGCATCATTGCCCAGCCATTCGACCTTGTAGGTGAGGTCGACCTGCGGGCCGAGGGCGAAGACCTTCGCGCCCTTCTTGATCGCCTTGCGGATGCGGGTGTTCACCAGCGGCGCTTCCCAGCGCAGATTGGTGCCGACCAGCAGGATCACGTCAGCGGTTTCAAGGCCAGCCAGCGTGGTGTTGAAGTTCACCGCGCTCAGGCTCGACACGTCATAGGAAAGCCCGGTCTGACGCCCTTCGAGCAGCGAGCCGCCCAGCTTCTCGACCAGCGCCTTGCCTGCGAACATGGTTTCGCAATCGAGCAGATCGCCAGCCAGCGCCGCAACCGAACTGCCATGCTTGATGGCCGCAATCGCCGCGAAAGCCTCATTCCAGGTCGCCGGAACCAGCTTGCCGTCCTTGCGAACGAACGGCTTGTCGAGCCGCTTGCGGACCAGACCGTCGACATTGTGCCGGGTCTTGTCGCTCGCCCACTCCTCGTTCACATCGTCATTGATGCGCGGCACGGCGCGCAGCACCTGACGGCCACGGCTGTCGAGACGGATATTGGTGCCGACCGCATCCATCACGTCGATGGCATAGGTCTTCTTGAGTTCCCAGGGACGCGCCTCGAACGCATAGGGCTTGGCCGTCAGCGCGCCGACCGGGCAGAGATCGACCACATTGCCCGACAGCTCGCTTTTCGCGGCATGTTCGAGATAGGTGGTGATCTGCATATTCTCGCCGCGATAGATGGCGCCGATTTCCGGCACGCCCGCGACTTCCTCGGCAAAGCGCACGCAGCGGGTGCACTGGATGCAACGGGTCATGACCGTCTTGACGATCGGACCCATATATTTTTCGGTGACGGCGCGCTTATTTTCTTCGAAGCGGCTGTCGCCCTTACCATAGGCCACCGACTGATCCTGAAGATCGCATTCGCCGCCCTGATCGCAGATCGGGCAGTCGAGCGGGTGGTTGATGAGCAGGAACTCCATCACCCCTTCCCGCGCCTTCTTGACCATCTCGCTGTCGGTGCGGATTTCCTGGCCTTCGCTCGCCGGAAGCGCGCACGACGCCTGCGGCTTGGGCGGTCCGGGCTTCACTTCGACCAGACACATGCGGCAATTGCCCGCGATGCTCAGCCGCTCATGATAGCAGAAACGCGGGATTTCCTTCCCCGCCAGCTCGCAGGCCTGGAGGACAGTGGCGCCCGCCGGGACTTCGAGTTCTACGCCGTCTACTTTGACCTTCGGCATGGTTACTCCGCTGCCTCCATGACGGGGGCGCTACCCTTGTTTTCGTTGATCCGGCGTTCGATTTCCGGACGAAAGTGCCGGATCAGCCCCTGGATCGGCCATGCCGCCGCATCGCCGAGCGCGCAGATGGTGTGGCCTTCGACCTGCTTGGTGACCTGCTGGAGCATGTCGATTTCGCTGATGTCGGCATCGCCCGAGCGCAGCCGCTCCATCACCCGCCACATCCAGCCGGTGCCTTCGCGGCAGGGCGTGCACTGGCCACAGCTCTCATGCTTGTAGAAGTAGGAGAGACGCGAAATGGCGCGGACGATGTCGGTCGACTTGTCCATGACGATGACGGCGGCGGTGCCAAGGCCCGAGCCTAGCGCCCGCAGCCCATCAAAGTCCATCGGCGCGTCCATGATCTGCGCGGCCGGAACCAGCGGAACCGACGACCCGCCGGGGATCACCGCCAGCAGATTGTCCCAACCGCCACGAATGCCGCCGCAATGCCGGTCGATCAGTTCCTTGAAGCTGATGCCCATCGACTCTTCGACGACGCAGGGCTTGTTCACATGGCCGCTGATCTGGAAGAGCTTGGTGCCCTTGTTGTTCTCGCGACCGAAGCTGGCGAACCATTCCGGCGAACGGCGCAGGATCGTCGGACCAACCGCGATCGATTCCACATTGTTCACGGTGGTCGGGCAACCATAAAGACCCGCACCTGCCGGGAAAGGCGGCTTCAGGCGCGGCTGGCCCTTCTTGCCCTCGATGCTTTCGATCTGCGCGGTTTCCTCGCCGCAGATATAGGCGCCCGCGCCGCGATGGACGAAGACGTCGAAATCATAACCCGAACCGCAGGCATTCTTGCCGAGGAAGCCCTTTTCATAGGCCTGCTCGACAGCGGCGAAGAGCACCTTCGCCTCATAGATGAACTCGCCGCGAATGTAGATATAGGCGGCGCGCGCCCGCATCGCGAAACCGGCGATCAGCGCGCCTTCAAGCAGCTTGTGCGGATCGTGGCGGACAATTTCGCGGTCCTTGCACGAACCCGGTTCGGATTCGTCGGCGTTGATGACGAGGAAGCTCGGACGGCCATCCTTGCTTTCCTTGGGCATGAAGCTCCACTTCATGCCGGTCGGGAAGCCCGCGCCGCCACGGCCGCGCAGGCCCGAAGCCTTGATGCGCTCGATGATTTCGTCCTGGCCGATTTCCAGCAGCTTCTTAGTATTATCCCAATCGCCGCGCTTCATCGCCGCGTCGATGCCCCAATCCTGGAAGCCATAGACGTTGGTGAAGATGCGATCCTTGTCGCTGAGAGGCGCAATCACGTCGCTCATGCCCATTCGCCCCGATAGTCGTGATTTTCCTTGACCATGTCCGTGAGGCTGGTCGGCCCGCCTTCGGGGCAGCTGGTCTGGCGATCGATCTGCGGCCCGATCTTGGGCTGCTTGCCAGCGGCGAGATCGTCGAGGATCGCGCTCATGCTGTCATAGGTCAGGTCTTCGAAATTATCGTCGTTGATCTGGACCATTGGCGCATTGGTGCAGGCGCCCAGACACTCGACCTCGGTGAGCGTGAACAGACCGTCGGGCGTCGTGCCGCCCTTGACCAGCCCCTTGTTCTTGCAAGCCGCGAACACATCGTCAGACCCACGCAACATGCAAGGCGTCGTGCCGCAAACCTGCACATGATAGCGGCCGACCGGCGCGAGGTTGTACATGGTGTAGAAGGTCGCGACCTCGTAAACGCGCATATAGGGCATTTCGAGCTGGTCTGCGATATATTCCATCACCGGCACCGGCAGCCAGCCATTGGTCTGCGTTTCCGCACCGACCTGACGCTGGGCCAGATCGAGCAGCGGCATGACCGCCGACTGCTGACGACCAGCGGGATAACGGGCGATGACTTTCTTCGCCTGCTCGGCATTTTCGGCCGTCCACGCAAACGCGCCCCAGCGCGCGCGCGTTTCGGCCTCGTCCGGGATATGAACTGCGTCAGCCATTAGCGGTCACATTCTCCAAACACGATGTCCATGGCGCCCAGGACAGCGGTTGTGTCGGCCAGCATGTGGCCCTTCATCATGAAGTCCATCGCCTGCAAGTGCGAGAAGGCGGTCGGACGGATCTTGCAGCGATAGGGCTTGTTGCTGCCGTCGCTGACCAGATAGACGCCGAATTCGCCCTTGGGGCTTTCGGTCGCCACATAGACTTCGCCCGCCGGAACGTGGAAGCCCTCCGTATAGAGCTTGAAATGATGGATCAGCGATTCCATCGAACGCTTCATCTCGCCACGCTTGGGCGGCGAAACCTTGCGGTCGAAGCTGGCGATCGGCCCTTCCGGCATCTCATTGAGGCACTGCTTCATGATGCGCGCGGACTGCCGCACCTCCTCGACGCGGACCATGAAACGGTCGTAACAGTCAAAATTGGTGCCGACCGGAATATCGAATTCCATCCGGTCATAGACGTCGTAAGGCTGCGCCTTGCGAATATCCCAGGGGATGCCCGAACCACGGATCATCGGCCCGGAGAAGCCCCACTTGAGAGCGTCTTCCTTGCTCACCACGGCGATGTCGACGTTGCGCTGCTTGAAGATGCGGTTGTCCACCACCAGGCTCATCGCATCCTCGAACAGGCGCGGCAGACGCGTGTCGAGCCAGTCGGCGATATCGGTCAGCAGCTTCAGCGGCACATCCTGATGCACGCCGCCCGGACGGAAATAGGCCGAGTGCATGCGGGCGCCCGAAGCGCGCTCGAAGAAGTTGAGGCAGTCCTCGCGGATTTCGAACAGCCACAGGTTCGGCGTCATCGCGCCGACGTCCATGACGTGCGAGCCGAGGTTCAGCATGTGGTTGCAGATGCGGGTCAGTTCCGCGAAGAACACGCGCAGATATTGCGCGCGCAGCGGCACTTCCAGATTCAGCAGCTTCTCGATAGCCAGAACATAGCTATGCTCCATGCCGAGCGGCGAACAATAGTCCAGCCGGTCGAAATAGGGTAGCGCCTGCAAATAGGTCTTGTACTCGATCAGCTTCTCGGTGCCGCGATGAAGCAGCCCGACATGCGGGTCGCAACGCTCGACGATCTCGCCGTCCAGTTCCATGACCAGACGCAGAACGCCGTGCGCCGCCGGGTGCTGCGGACCGAAGTTGATCGTGTAGTTTTGAATCTGCGTGTCGCCATAGGTCGGGTCGACCGCGTCGGTCAGATGATCCAGCTTTTCCAGATAATCGGACATCAGGCCTTGCTCCCCTGGTCCTTGGCCTCTGCCTTTTCGTCGCCCGGCAGCACATATTGCGCGCCTTCCCACGGGCTCATGAAGTCGAAGCTGCGGAAGTCCTGCGCCAGCTTCACCGGCTCATAGACCACGCGCTGATCTTCCTCGGAATAGCGCAACTCGACATAGCCGGTCAGCGGGAAGTCCTTGCGCTGCGGATGGCCCTTGAAGCCATAGTCGGTCAGGATGCGCCGCAGGTCGGTATTGCCGCCGAAGATGACCCCGTACATGTCGAACACTTCACGCTCCAGCCAGCCGGCGACCGGCCAGATGTGCGTGACGGTGGGAACGGGCATATTCTCGTCGGTGGATACCTTGACGCGGATGCGATGGTTCCGCGTGACGCTGAGCAGATGGTAGCAGACCTCGAAACGATCCGGGCGTTCCGGATAATCGACGCCCGCCACTTCCATAAGCTGCTGATACTGCGCGCGATCCCGCAACAGGACCATCGCATCGGCCAGACTTTCCCGAACAACGGTGAAGCTCAGCTCATCAGCATGGTCAACCGTTTCGACCAGCATCGAACCCAGCAGTCCGGCGATTTCCTGCGCGATACCGTCGATGGCCGCGATCTTAGGAGCAGAATGACCCATATTAACGCTCCACCGTGCCGATCCGGCGGATCTTCCGCTGCAACTGCATCACCCCGTAAAGCAGCGCTTCGGCGGTCGGCGGGCAGCCCGGCACATAGATGTCGATCGGCACGATCCGGTCGCAGCCGCGCACCACGGAATAGCTGTAGTGATAATAGCCGCCGCCATTGGCGCAGCTGCCCATCGAAATCACATATTTCGGATTGGACATCTGATCGTAGACCTTGCGGAGCGCCGGGGCCATCTTGTTGCAGAGAGTCCCCGCGACGATCATCACGTCCGACTGGCGCGGCGAAGCGCGCGGCGCGGCGCCGAAACGCTCCATGTCGTAACGCGGCATGTTGACGTGGATCATCTCCACCGCGCAGCAGGCGAGACCGAAGGTCATCCACCAGAGCGAGCCGGTGCGCGCCCATTGGAACAGTTCCTCGGTCGAGGTGACGAGAAAGCCCTTGTCACTGACTTCGCTGTTCAGCGCGTTGAAGAAATCCTGGTCGGGCTGCGTTCCCACCGGCGGCTGTGTGCCGGGGATGGGACGGTCAAGTTCTACTCCCAATCGAGTGCTCCCTTCTTCCACGCATAGACGAGGCCGAGCACCAGCTCCGCTATGAAGATCATCATCGTCGCCCAGCCGGCCCAGCCGATCTGATCGAGGCTGACCGCCCAGGGAAAGAGGAACGCCGCTTCCAGATCGAAGACGATGAACAGAATGGCGACGAGGTAGAATCGCACGTCGAACTGACTGCGCGGCTCTTCAAATGCCGGAAAGCCGCATTCATATTCGGAAAGCTTGGCCGGATCGGGCTTATGCGCTCCGGTCAGGCGCCCCACCAGCATCGGCAGGAATACGAACGCGCTCGAAAGCAGCAAGGCGATCCCGAGAAAAATCAGGATCGGCAGATATTGGGCAAGATCGACCAACGGAATCCCCTGGGCGAATGAAATGTGTTGGCGCTTTAGGCCTGCTGCATATGCGAAGCAAGGGGCGAACCCGTGAGAATGATTCGCAACAATTACACAGGCCTGATTACGCTACCAAAAGGGTTGTTTTCAGCGGAGTGCGCCAGCCACCAGCTTATGCAATTTGCTGTGAATGGCGTCATTTCCGGCAATAACCTCCTTGCGCTCGATCGGCTGATCCCCGCCACGGAAGTCGGTTGCGAAACCGCCCGCCTCACGCACCATCAGGAGGCCGGCCGCCACATCCCAGGGCTGCAAACCGCTTTCCCAGAAGCCGTCATAGCGCCCCGCCGCCACATGGGCGAGGTCGAGCGACGCCGCACCGAAACGCCGGATGCCCGCCACCGACGGCGCCACCGCGCCGAAGATGCGGGTCCATTCCGCCATATTGCCATGGCCCATGAACGGGATGCCCGTGGCGATCAGACATTCGCCCAGATCGCGCCGCGCCGATACGCGCAGCCGCTGGTCATGCCGCCATGCGCCCCGGCTCTTTTCCGCCCAATAGGTTTCGTCAGTGACCGGCTGATAGACGATACCGCTCGTCACCTCGCGCTTCGATCCGCCGAAAAGCGGCTCCTCGACGGCAATCGAGATGGCGAAATGCGGGATGCCGTGCAGGAAGTTGGTGGTGCCGTCGAGCGGATCGATGATCCAGCGCGGCTTGGTGGGATCGCCGGCAATCTCGCCGCCCTCTTCCAGCAGGAAGCCCCAGTCGGGCCGCGCCTTCTGCAATTCCTCGACCAGCGTCTTTTCCGCCTGCTTGTCGGCCTTTGACACGAAGTCCGCCGGCCCCTTGCGGGACACCTGGAGATGCTCGACCTCGCCAAAGTCGCGGCGCAGCTTGGAGCCGGCCTTGCGCGCGGCGCGTTCCATGACGGTCAGAAGGCCCGAGTGCGATACCATTTTTCTCTTCTCCCCCCTCCCGCAAGCGGAAGGGGCCGGGGGTGGGCGGCCGCGCCAGCGGCCCTAAAAAAGGAAGGGGTAGAAGGCTCGCTTTCGCTTGCCGCCCACCCCTGCCCCCTCCCGCCAGCGGGAGGGGAGACAATCATGTCAGTCCGCGCGCTTCACATATTCGCGCTCATACACATCGACGACGATGCGCGTGCCGGTGACGATGTGCGGCGGCACCATGACGCGCACGCCATTGTCGAGGATGGCGGGCTTGTAGCTGGCCGAAGCGGTCTGGCCCTTCACCACGGCGTCGGCCTCGACCACGGTCGCTTCGACCGTTTCGGGCAGCTGCACGGAGATCGGACGCTCCTCATACATTTCCAGCATGACCATCATGCCATCCTGCAGGAAGGCCGAGGCATCGCCCACCAGATCCTGCGGCAGGTTGATCTGCTCATAAGTTTCCGTATCCATGAAGACGAGCATGTCGCCTTCGGCATAAAGATACTGGAAATCCTTGGTGTCCAGGCGGATGCGCTCGACCGTCTCGGCGGAGCGGAAACGGACGTTGTTCTTGCGCCCGTCGATCAGGTTCTTGAGTTCCACCTGCATATAGGCGCCGCCCTTGCCGGGCTGGGTGTGCTGGATCTTGACGGCACGCCACAGGCTTCCGTCATATTCGATGTTGTTGCCGGGACGAATCTCGACGCCGCTGATCTTCATGGGAAGAGCCTGCCTATATGTCTGAATGATGAAAAGAGCCGGCCTCGCAAGGCTGCGGGCGCCTTTACATGGCCCGGCGCCGAAGGGCAAGGGGGAGCGCTATTCCTGAAACACCGCCTTCACGCCCGGCTTCACCATTTGCGCCAACCGCGCCGCGCCCCAGTTGATCAGGCGCGCCCGCCGGTTCGGGGCGTACCGCAAAGGCAAGGGACCGGCGGAAAGCTGCGCCTAGCCTTTCAGCACCTCGGCAAAGGCCGCCACGCCTGCTTTAGGACCCTGCGGATGGTTCCACACCGCGCCGCTCACCGCCAGGAAATCGGCACCCGCCGCCACCAGCGGCGGCGCATTGTCCGCGGTGATCCCGCCGATCGCGACGCAGGGCAGTTCGAACAGGGTCGTCCACCAGCTCAGGATCGACGGCTCCGGCCGATGATGCGTTTCCTTGGTGCTGGTCGGATAAAAGGCTCCGAAGGCCACATAGTCCGCCCCCGACTCGCCCGCCTCCATCGCCAGATGGCGGCTGTCATGGCAGGTCACGCCGATCTGCACCGACGGACCAAGGATTTTGCGAGCCTCACGCGGATCGCCATCCCCCTGCCCCAAATGCACGCCATCCGCGCCCAGCCGCTTGGCGAGCGCGACGCTGTCGTTGATGATGAAGGCGATCCCCCGATCAGCGCAGAGCGTCCGGATCGGTTCGGCGGCGCGGGCGATGGCATCGTCATCCACCCCCTGCAGCCGCAACTGGAAAGCCGCGACACCGCCCCCTTCAAAAGCGGCGGCAAGGCTGTCGGCAAAGCCCGCGTCGATGGCGGGCGGCGAAATCAGATAAAGCTGGCAGGCGGGGCGAAAGCCCTGCTCGAAACGATCAGCAAAATGGGGATCGAGGGCCAGTTCTTCGTCGGTAAAGTCGGTCATGCACGCTCAGTAGAACAACCGTGCCACCGGCGAAAGGGCCATGGCGGTCACGGGCGACCGCCATGGCTCCCCAAAATCAGGCGGCCTTCTTGGTCGAGGCGCCGTGGATCTCGTCAATCGCTTCGCCCAGCGAGGCGTTGAACTCATCGTCGCTCATCTGATGACGCAGGTCGTTCAGCAGCGCGCGGCTGAAGCTGGCGATGATGCCGCGATTCTTGGCCAGTTCGACGCAGGCTTCGGCGCGCGAGAAACCGCCCGACAGAGCGACCACGCGCAGCACGCGCGGATGGTCGACCAGCGGATCGAACAGGCCCGCCTTGGTCGGCAGCGACAGCTTCAGCATGACCTTGTCATCACCCTGCATCGCGTCGAGATTCTTGAGGATTTCCTCCAGCAGAATCTGGTCGGCTTCGGCACGCTCGGGGCTCTTGATGTTCACTTCCGGCTCGATGATCGGAACCAGACCGGCGGCCAGCACCTGCTGCCCGACCTCGAACTGCTGCTTGACGACGGCGGCAATGCCCTCGCGGTTGGCGAGGTTGATGACCGAACGCTCCTTGGTGCCGAACACGCCCAGCGCCTTGGCGCGGTGCAACAGCGTGTCGAGGCCCGGATTGGGCTTCATCAGCTGAACGCCATTGGCTTCGTCTTCCAGACCCTTGTCGATCTTGATGAAGGGCACCACGCCGCGCTCGATCAGCGCCTGCGGAACCGACTTGCCACCGGCCTCGCCATCCATGGTGCGCTCGAACAGGATCGCGCCCAGCACCTTCTCGCCCGAGAAAACCGGCGAGGTGATGATGCGGCTGCGCATGGCGTGGATCAGGCCGAACATTTCCTCTTCATTGGTCCAGGCGTCTTCCTCGATGCCATAGCCCTTCAGCGCCTTGGGCGTCGAACCACCGCTCTGGTCGAGCGCCGCGATGAAGCCGTTGCCGCCCTCAATCTTCGCCTTCATGTCCTCGAACTGCATCTGCACATACCTCTTTGTCTGAAGCGCCGCCCCTCCGGCGGCGCACATGAAAGGAGGACGCCTTGCACCGGCGTCCACGGTCGAGCGGGGCCGGCCACTCTCCAGGGCCGGCCCCGCAATCTTGTTCAGGCCATCAGCGCCTTCACGCCGGGCAGTTCCTTGCCCTCCATCCACTCCAGGAAAGCGCCGCCCGCAGTGGAAACGAAGCTGAAATCGCCCGCCACGCCTGCATGGTTGAGCGCCGCGACCGTGTCGCCGCCGCCCGCGACGGACGTAAGGCCGCCTTCCTTGGTCAGCGCCGCGGCGGTCTTCGCCAGCGCGACGGTCGCCTTGTCGAAGGGCGCGATCTCGAACGCGCCGAGCGGTCCGTTCCACACCAGCGTCCGGCAGTTCTTGAGCGCATCGCCAAGCGCCTCGACAGCGGCCGGACCAACGTCGAGGATCATCTCGTCCTGCGCCACCTCATGAACGTTGCAGGTGCGCAGCGAAGCCGGATTGGCGGCGAATTCCTTCGATACCACCACATCATAGGGCAGATGGATGGTGCAGCCCGCCGCCTCGGCCTTGTCGAAAATCGCCTCAGCCGTCTCGGACAGATCCTTCTCGCACAGCGACTTGCCGATATCGACGCCGCGCGCATAGAGGAAGGTATTGGCCATGCCGCCGCCGATGATCAGATGATCGACCTTGGCGACGAGATTGTTCAGCACGTCGAGCTTGGTGGAAACCTTCGCCCCGCCGACGACCGCCGCGACCGGCTTCACCGGCTCGCCTAGCGCGGCCTCAAGTGCGTCAAGCTCCTTCTCCATCGATCGGCCCGCAAAAGCCGGCAGCTTGTGCGCCAGTCCCTCGGTCGAAGCATGCGCACGGTGCGCGGCGGAGAAAGCATCGTTCACATAGAGATCGCCAATCGCCGCCATCGCCTCGACCAGCGCCGGATCGTTCTTTTCCTCACCGGCATGGAAGCGGGTGTTTTCGAGGATCGCGATGTCGCCATTGCGCATGACCTTGATGCCGTCCGTAGCGGCTTCACCCTGGCAATCGGGAATGAACTGCACATCGCGCCCCAGCACCGCCGTCAGCGGCCGGGTGATCTTCGACAGCGAAAATTCCGGGTTCTTCTGCCCCTTGGGACGGCCGAAATGAGCGAGGATCAGCACCTTCGCACCCCGATCGGCCAGTTCCAGCACGGTCGGCATGGCTGCGCGCAGACGGGTGTCGTCGGTGACGGAGCCATCCTGCATCGGCACGTTCAGATCCTCGCGCACCAGCACCACCTTGCCCGTGATGTCTCCCATGTCGTCGAGTGTCTTGAACGGCTTTGCCATGATCGCTCCCTGTAATCCTATAACCAGTCAGTGATGAAAAACCCCGCCGGAACGTTCCGGCGGGGTTCTGTCGCTTAGAGGAACTTCGCCACGACACCCGTGGTGTCGATCATGCGGTTCGAGAAGCCCCATTCATTGTCGTACCAGCTCAGCACGCGGACCAGCGTGCCGTCGATCACGGCCGTTTCCAGGCTGTCGACGGTCGAGCTGCGCGGATCGCCGTTATAGTCGATCGACACCAGCGGCTCGTCCGAATAGCCCAGAACGCCCTTGAGCGGACCGGCTTCCGAAGCGGCCTTGAGCAGATTGTTGACCTCTTCCTTGTTCGTTTCGCGCTTGGCGATGAACTTGAGGTCGACGACCGAGACGTTCGGGGTCGGCACGCGCACCGACGAGCCGTCCAGCTTGCCCTTGAGCTCGGGCAGAACCTCACCCACGGCGCGAGCGGCGCCAGTGGTTGTCGGGATCATCGAAAGGGCGGCGGCGCGGGCGCGGCGCATGTCGCTGTGCAGCTGGTCCAGCGTGTTCTGGTCGTTGGTGTAGCTGTGGATCGTGGTCATGAAGCCCTTTTCGATGCCGATGGCGTCGTGCAGGACCTTGGCGAGCGGGGCCAGGCAGTTGGTGGTGCAGCTGGCATTCGAGATGACGATGTCGTCCGCGCTCAGCGCGTCATGGTTGACGCCGAACACGATGGTCTTGTCGACGCCCGTGGCAGGCGCGGAAATGACGACGCGCTTGGCGCCGGCGGTCAGGTGCGCGCTCGCCTTTTCCTTGCTGGCGAAGATGCCGGTGCATTCCAGCGCGATGTCGACGCCCTGCGCGGCGTGCGGCAGCTTGGCGGGGTCACGCTCTGCGGTGACGGCGATGCGCTTGCCGTTGATGATCAGGGCGTCGCCGTCGACGCTGACTTCACCGGCCCAGTTACCGTGGACGCTGTCACGCTTGAACAGCAGGGCATTCGACTTGGCATCGCCCAGGTCGTTGATGCTCACCAGTTCCAGATCATGGTCGGTGCGCGAAAGAATGGCGCGCGCGACAAGGCGACCGATGCGTCCGAAACCGTTGATTGCTACCTTCGTTGCCACTGCAATTTCCTCCTGATTGGGGGTCTGTTTTCTTTAATGATCCAGAGCGGCCGCCACCTGCGGCGCGATCTTGGCGGCCGTGAGGCCGAAATACTCGTAAAGCGCTTCCGCCGGAGCCGAGGCGCCGAAGCTGTCGATGCCGAAGCGAAGCCCTGCAATGCCGACATAGCGTTCCCAGCCGAAGGTCGTGCCCGCCTCAATCGAGCAGCGCAGGACATGGTGCGGAAGGAGATCATCCTTATACGCCTGCGGCTGCGCCTCGAAATGCGCCCAGCTCGGCATCGAAACGACATCGGCGCCAATGCCCTGCTCTTCCAGCAGAGCGGCGGTGGCGACGGCAATCTCAACCTCCGAGCCGGTGGCGATCAGCACCACCTTGCGCTCACCCTTGGCCGCGCGCAGCAGATAGGCGCCCTTGGCGCAGAGATTCTCCGACGCCTTCTCGGTGCGGAGCTGCGCCAGATTCTGACGGGTCAGCGCCAGCACGGACGGGCCTTCCGCATCCTTCAGCGCCAGTTCCCAGCACTCCGCCGTTTCGACGATGTCCGCCGGACGATAGACGTCGAGATTGGGGATCATGCGCAGCGACATGACATGCTCGATCGGCTGGTGGGTCGGACCGTCCTCACCCAGACCGATGGAGTCATGGGTCAGCACATGGATCGCGCGAGTCTGCTGGAGCGCGGCGAGACGAATGCCTGCCCGCATATAGTCGGAGAAGACCAGGAAGGTGCCGCCATAGGGAATGACGCCCCCGTGCAGCGCCATGCCGTTCATCGCGCAGGCCATGCCGAACTCGCGAATGCCATAATAGACATAGCGGCCCGAATAATCGTCCCTGGTCAGCGGCCCGGTCGACTTGGTCTTGGTGTTGTTGGAACCGGTGAGGTCCGCCGAACCGCCCAGCGTTTCGGGCAGCAGGTCGTTGATCGCGCCCAGCGCCAGTTCGCTTGCCTTGCGGGTCGCGACCTTCTGCGGATTGGCGATCAGCGTATCGATATAGGCGTCGAGCGAGAAACCGGCGGGCAGTTCGCCAGCCATGCGGCGCTCGAACTCCGCCTTCTGCTCGTTGTTGGCGAGACGGCCTTCCCACTCGGCGCGAACGCCCGCGCCCTTCGCACCGATGGCGCGCCAGGCGGCGGCGATATCCTCAGGGATGACAAAAGGCTCAGCCGTCCAGCCCAGAAATTCACGGGCAGCGGCGACTTCCGCCTCACCCAGCGCCGAACCGTGAACGCCCGACGTGCCCGCCTTGTTGGGCGCGCCATAACCGATCTTCGTGGCGCAGGCGACCAGCGAAGGACGCGGATCGGCCAGCGCCTCATCGATGGCGCGGCGCACATCGGCCACATCATGACCGTCGCACGACACCACATGCCAACCGGTCGCGGCATAGCGAGCGCGGACATCCTCGCTGCTCGACAGATCGACCGAACCGTCGATGGTGATCTTGTTGTCGTCCCACAGCACGATCAGCCGGCCCAGGTTCAGATGGCCCGCCAGACCAATGGCTTCATGGTTGATGCCTTCCATCAGGCAGCCATCGCCCGCCACCACCCAGGTCCGGTGATCGACGATCTCGTCACCGAACTGCGCATTCAAATGCCGCTCGGCAATCGCCATGCCGACGGCGGTGGCCAGACCCGAACCCAGCGGCCCGGTGGTCGCTTCCACGCCCGCCAGCTCGAAATTCTCCGGGTGCCCGGCGCAGGGGCTGGCCAACTGACGGAAGTTGCGGATGTCCTCCATCGTCGGCTTGTCATAGCCGGTCAGGTGCAGCAGCGAATAGATCAGCATCGACCCATGGCCCGCCGACAGCACGAAACGGTCGCGGTCGGCCCATTTCGGCGCCTTGGGGTCGAACTTCAGATAATCGCCGAACAGTACGGTGGCGACGTCCGCCATGCCCATCGGCATGCCCGGATGGCCGCTGTTCGCAGCCTGCACGGCGTCCATGGAGAGCGCCCGGATGGCGTTGGCAAGGGACTTTTCGGAAACAGTCATCGAAGCGGCGTCTTTCCTGCTTGTCGGCGGCCCCCTGTTAAGGCCTGCGAATCGAAATTGCGCCCCCTTTGTCGAGTCAGAACCTATGCGTCAACCACAGCCAGCCCCAATGCCGCGCCAAGCCGCCCAATGACTGCTTTTGCACGGTGAAAACTTTGTTTATGCGTTGGCTATGCCAAGCGACCGCATGATGAAGGCGATCGCCACGCTGGAGCGTGCGATCAGCCAACTCGAACAGGATGTTAATGGCCTTTTGTCGGCCGCTTCCTCCTCCGACTCCTCCCCCGGCATGGATAGCTCGGCCGCCCGCGCGGCGCTCCAGTCGCTGGACAGTCTCATCACCGAATTGAAAGGCCAGACGGATGGCTGAAACCACATTGCATATCGCCGGGCGCGTCTATGACATACGCTGCCGCGACGGGGAGGAAACGCATCTGGCGCATCTCGCCAATCTGATCGAGCGCAAGATGCGGCTGGCGCAGCAGAACACGCCGGGCCTGACCGAAGTGCGCTCCCTGCTGTTCGCCGCCCTCTTCCTGGCCGATGAACTCAACGACCTGAAACGCGAAGCCATCGGCCGCCAGCAGAGCCTGGCGCTGGAGCCGGAGGACGAACCGACGGTCCGCGCGCTCGAATCCCTCACCGTTCGCATAGAAAAGCTGCGCGAGAGACTTGCCGCCGTCACGCCCGAAGCCTAGATAGACAGGCGACGGGCACTGTACGGTACGAGCTTTAGCGAACATCCCTGAGGCGATAATCACATCCACGGGGGCTGTCCCTGGGCGGGCTCTGGCCCGATCTACATGGTTCCCACCTGACGTTGAGGCGTCAGAGGATATTCCAGCACACGGCCGAGGCGGTCCCGTCACCCCCCTCCCCAAACCCGGACCAGATGATGAGCGACGACACCGACAAGGCGGCCCTGCGCGCCATCGCCCGGCAAAGGCGGCGCGCCTTCGTGGCCTCGCTCGATCCGCTGGCCCACCGGCTGGCGTTCAAGGTGGTCCCCTCCCCCCTCGCCCGGCGGCTGGCCGACGCGCAGGTGGTCGCGCTTTACATGGGGCTGGATGACGAAGCCCCGGCGCAACGGCTGGCGGCGCCTCTTCAGGCCATGGGCAAGACGATCGCCCTGCCGCGCGTGATCGACCGGCTGGGCAGCATGGATTTCCTCAGTTGGCGCCCGGAGGACCAGTTGTTCCCCGGCCTATTCGGCACCAGCCACCCTGAACCTACCGGCGATCCGGTGACACCCGATGTCATCATCGCACCGCTGGTCGGATTCGACCGCTCGATGAACCGGCTGGGGCAAGGCGGCGGCTATTATGACCGGGCCTTCGCGCGCCATCCCGATGCCCTGCGCATTGGCCTCGCCTGGTCGGTGCAGGAACATGACGCCTTACCCGCTGATCCTTGGGATTTGCCACTGCACCTGATCCTGACCGAAGTCGAACTGATCGAAAGCAACGAAGCATGAGCATCGACCCCCGGCACGTTTACAAGCCAAGCTGGCGCAAACCGGCAGGCATGTTCATCATATTGGGGCTGATTGCGCTCTGGGCCGTGCTGGTCGGCAGCCTGTCGGGCCTGATCGGTCGCCTGCCGATGGTCGCGCAGGTGCCCATTTATGTTTTTCTCGGCCTGATCTGGATTTGGGTGCTGCCGCTGCGGCGTCTGCTGGCATGGATGGAGACGGGACGCTGGCGCAGCTTTTGACGTGAAGATGGGGGTGGTTTGGCGACGGTTCGGTCATTCGCCGAAATCATTCGATAGCAGCCTTACCGCTTAGCCTCAATGAACCGGGTGATGTTGATTATGCAGCGGGTTTGTATCGTTTGACCTTGATCGTCAGCCATCGGATGACCCTTGAATCGAACGGACCATACTTGGCCTATTTCGGCGTCCGCCAAAGCTGAAAAAGCGCTTGTGGAACTGCACGTTTTGACGGGCAGCGAACCCGCAGTGGCACGATCCATACGAAAGAAAGCGCCATCATCTAGGAATATCAATTTCCCGCGATAGGTCTGCTCTGTGGTTCCCTTCGCATAACATGCACCAGCGACAAGCGAGCCGGTAGTCATCAACAGTGGGAAGAACAGTGTATGTTTCATATGCGTTTTGATGGCGCGGAACGCCGGTTTATTCAACCGGTGGGGAGCCACTAATGTCAGGTTAGAGGCGGATAATTCGACCATCGCAGCGGCAAAAAATGGTCGAAACCATCCATCGCTCTTGCAAGGAAAAGCCAGTTGCCCAGAACCGGCAATATCACTCATCAAAGGAGTGGCGCGAGTGACGGGGCTCGAACCCGCGACCTCCGGCGTGACAGGCCGGCGCTCTAACCAACTGAGCTACACCCGCGCAGGGCGGCATCTTGTCGCGACCCGACGGGGCCACCAGACGATGCTGATCTGAAAAACCATCCACCTTCCCTAGAGAAAGTGGCGCGAGTGACGGGGCTCGAACCCGCGACCTCCGGCGTGACAGGCCGGCGCTCTAACCAACTGAGCTACACCCGCGTTCGGTGTGGGCGGGCATCTATGCGGGCCTGCCGCCCCTGTCAACCGCCTGTAACATCAGTTTCGTGGCTTTCGTCATTTTCTTTGCGCGGGGACACGGTCAACGTCCCCCGTTCGAACAGGAATCCGGCAATATCCGGTGTCCCCGCAGCACCCACGACGGTCTGGATGATGATCAGCAACGGCACGCCCAGCAATGCTCCCGGTGTCCCCCACACCCAACCCCAGAAGGTGAGCGACACCAGAATCAGCAGCGGATTCATGGTCAGCCGCCGCCCGAGAATCGTCGGCGTCGCAAAATTGGCCTCGACCAGATGAAAACCGATCTGGAGCGCGGCGGGCAGCAAGGCCTTCCATACATCGTCGAACACCATCAGGCCGCCCAGCGCCAGCAGCACCGCCGCCAGCATCGGCCCGAAATAGGGCACGAAGTTGAGCAGCGCGACGATGCCGCCCCACATCAGGGGCGAAGGCATGCCGATCAGCCACAGCGCAAAGGCCACGGCCAGCCCCAGGCACAGATTGATGGTGGCGATGGTCAGCACATAGGCGGAGGTCGCATCCACGACATTCTGGATGACCCGCGCCACCGCCATGGCGCCGTCGAAACTTTCCCGGCTGTTGATCGTCCGCCGCCGCAGCCGCGTCCAGCCGGCCAGGAAGAAATAGATGATGAGCAGCGCGAACACCATCTGAATGATGGCCGAAGGCGCAGAGGTCGCCGCAAATTGCAGCAGGGACCGGGGCGCATCCACCGCCGCCGTCTGCGCCGCCGCCACCGGCCCGCTCGCCAGCATCTGCACCGTCTCATCGACGAAGCGCTGAAGCTGTGAGTAGAAATCGATCAGGGGCGCCAGATTATTCTGAATCTTGGGCAGGCGTTCGGGCAACAGGCGAAACCAGTCGGCCGCCGGGACAATGATCAGCACCAGCGCCGTATTCGCCACCAGCAGGAAAGCGATCACCGCGGTCAGCGCCGCCAGCGGCGAAGGCACCCCCCGCCGTTCCATCCATTCCAGAAAGGGCACCAACGCGATCGCGATCACCAGTGCGGCGGTCAACGGCAGGAAGAACTCCGCCCCTTCCTGCAAGGCAAAGGGCAAGGCCAGGATCAGCCCGATTCCGGTCGTCAGCGCAATCGACGCCAGCAGGCGATCCCGCCGCCTGTTGATCTCTTGCTGCTCTTGAAGTGTCACGCCTGAAATGTCCCTGCCCGCCGTCCTTTTGTGCACCGGCGTCCCTGATCCGTCAATTTACATCAGCGAAACAGATGGATAGCAAGGGAAACAAGGCCTTAACCAAATCTTCGGCACCTGCTGCCACATTCGGCCAGAAAGGAAGTCGGGGGACTGGCATGAAATCGGGGGTTTGGCTCATCGCTCTGGCCTGTCTGGGCGCGCCGCAGATCGTTCAGGCGCGGCAGGATATCCGCTTGGAAACCCAGATGTTCGTCGAGCGGACAAGCACCGACATCAACGGCCGGGAACGCCGTATCCTGCAAAGCGCAGACCGCGCCGGATCGGGCGACCAACTGATTCTGGTGGTCAACTGGCGCAATGAAGGCGACCGCCCGGTCCGCAACCTTGCCGTCACCAACGCCATTCCGCGCGGGGCACAACTCGACCTCACCGATTCCGCGATGCAGGTGTCGGTGGATGGCGGCGCCCATTGGGGCCGCCTCACCGATCTGTGGTTGCCGACGCCGCTGGGCGGCATCCGCCGGGCGGTCCCGGCGGACATCACCCATATCCGCTGGACCGTTCCGCAAGAGATTTCCCCCGGCGAAAGCGGCCGCCTCAGCTACCGCGCGACGGTCCGTTAATCCGCGAACAACAGGACGGGCGTTTCCAGCAGCTTGCGCACCGCCTGAACGAAGCTCGCCGCATCCCAGCCGTCGACCACGCGATGGTCGCAACTGATCGACAGGTTCATGAGCTTGGCGGGCACCACTTCCTTGCCGCGGAATACCGGCCGCTCGATGATGCGATTCGGCCCGATGATCGCGACTTCGGGCCGGTTGATCACCGGCGTCGTCGCCACTCCGCCCAACGGCCCCAAGGACGTCAGCGTCAGGGTGGAGCCGGACAACTCCTCCGACTTCGCCTTGCCCGTCCGCGCCGCATCGGCCAACCGCCTGATCTCCGCCGCCAACTGCCAGACATTCCGGTCCTGCGCGTCGCGGATCACCGGCACCATCAGCCCGGCATCGGTCTGCGTCGCAATGCCCATATGCACCGCGCCATAGCGCGTCACCACGCCCGCCTCATCGTCATAGCGCGCATTCAGCATCGGAAAGTCCGGCAACGCCCGACAGATCGCCACGATCAGCAGCGGCAGCATGGTGAGCTTGGGCCGATCACCCCGGTTGGCGTTCAACTGCTCGCGGGTTTCCTCCAGCGCGGTGACGTCAATCTCCTCGACATAGGAGAAATGCGGAATGGCCCGCTTGGAGGCCGCCATATTCTCGGCAATGCGGCGGCGCAGCCCGATGACCTTGACCTCCTGATCCGCCCGCTTCGCCGACCGTCCCGCCGGCCGATAGCCCTGCCCCGCCCCATAGAGCAGGAAGGCGTCGAGATCGGAATGCCGGATATGATCGCCGCTCGGCTTCACCTGGGCAAGATCGATCCCCAGTTCCTTCGCACGAGCACGCACGGCTGGGGAAGCCAGAACCTCCACCTTGACAGGAGAGGAAGCGGAAGAGGGCGCCGCGACAGCCGGCTTGTCCTCGACGACCGCGACAGGCTCGCTGCGCTCAGGCCCCGCCTCGACGGCGACGGGAACGACAGGAGCAGGCGCTTCGGCCTTTTCCACCGCCGCCGCTGCAACGGGAGCCTCTTCCTCTCCCTCAGTCTCGATCTCCACCAGCATCGATCCGATGGCGATCTGCTGCCCCGGCTCGCCCGCCAGCCGGACCACCGTACCGGCGACCGGGCTTTCCATTTCCACCGTCGCCTTGTCGGTCATCATGTCGGCAATCGGTTGATCCTCCTCAACCCGATCCCCGACCTTCACATGCCAGCCGACGATCTCCGCTTCCGCGATCCCTTCGCCGATGTCCGGCAGCCTGAAACTAAAAAGCGCCATGACCTGTCAGTCCTTCAAAATCTTGTTGATGGCTTCGCGAATGCGCACTGGTCCGGGGAAATAAGCCCATTCCAGACTATGCGGATAAGGCGTGTCAAAGCCGGTCACGCGCCCGATGGGCGCTTCGAGATGGTAGAAGCAGCGCTCCTGCACCTGCGCCGACAATTCCGCCCCGAAACCGCTGGTCCGCGTTGCCTCATGCACGATCAGGCAGCGCCCGGTCTTCTTCACCGACCGCTCAATGGCCTCGATATCGAGCGGCACCAATGTCCGGAGGTCAAGAATCTCTGCGTCCACGCCCATCTGGGCCACCGTATTCTCGACCACATGCACCATCGTGCCATAGCAAAGCACCGTCAGCGCCTCGCCCGCCCGCGCCACCCGCGCCTCGCCCAGCGAAACCCGATAATAGCCCGTCGGCACCTGCGCCTGTTCATGCCCGGCCCAGCTTTTGGCCGGCGTGTCATAATGCCCGTCGAACGGCCCGTTATAGATGCGTTTGGGTTCGAAGAAGATTACCGGATCATTATCCTCGATCGCCGCGATCAGCAGGCCCTTGGCGTCATAGGGCGTCGAAGGAATCACCGTCTTCACGCCGGAGACATGGGTAAAGATGCCCTCGGGCGACTGGCTGTGCGTCTGCCCGCCGAAAATCCCGCCGCCAAAGGGCGAGCGCACCGTCATGGGCGCGATGAACTCCCCCGCCGAACGATAGCGCAGCCGCGCCGCCTCCGACACCAGCTGGTCCAGCGCGGGATAGATATAGTCGGCAAACTGGATCTCAGGCACCGGCCGCAGCCCATAGGCGCCCATGCCCACGGCCACGCCGATGATGCCGCATTCGGTGATCGGCGTGTCGAATACCCGGTTCTTGCCATATTTCTGCTGCAAGCCCGCCGTCGCGCGGAAGACGCCGCCGAAATAGCCGACATCCTCCCCCATCACGACCACATCGGGATCGCGGTCCATCATCACGTCCAGCGCGCTGTTGATCGCCTGGATCATGTTCATCTGCTGAATGTCGCTCACAGCTTCTGATCCGATCGCTTCGCTCACAGCCCTGCCGCCTTCCATTCGTCGAGCATAGCCTGCTGCTGTTCGCGCAAATGCCAGGGCATCTCCTCGAACACATCCTCGAACATGGATTCCATCGGATGATGCAGGCCATGACCCAGAATACCGTTCTTCTCCGCCTCACGCGCGGCGTCGCGGACCATTTCGGCCAGTTCCTTGTCCATTGCGGCGTGTCGCTCCTCGTCCCATATGCCAAGGGCGATGCAATGCTTCTTCAACCGGGCGATCGGATCGCCCAGCGGCCAATGGCTCGCCTCATCGGCAGAGCGATAGGCGCTCGGATCGTCGGAGGTGCTGTGCCCCTCGACGCGATAGGTGAAATGCTCGATCAGCGTGGGTCCGGCATTGGCCCGTGCCCGGTCGGCGGCCCAGCGCGTCGCGGCATAGACCGCCAGCGCATCATTGCCGTCCACGCGCAGCCCGGCAATGCCATAGCCGATGGCCCGCGCCGCGAAGGTCGTCGCCTCCGCCCCCGCAAAACCCGAAAAGCTGCTGATCGCCCACTGGTTGTTCACGACATTCATGATGACGGGCGCGCGATAGACGCTGGCAAAGGTGCAGGCGGAATGGAAGTCGCCCTCCGCCGTGGACCCCTCACCACACCATGTCGCCGCGATCCGCGTATCCCCACGCGCCGCGCTGGCCATCGCCCAACCCACGGCCTGCGGATATTGCGTCGTGAGATTGCCCGAGATGGAGAAGAACCCCGCCTCCCGCGCCGAATACATGATGGGCAGCTGACGCCCCTTCAGCCGGTCGCCCTTGTTCGAGTAGATCTGGTTCATCATGTCGATGATCGGCCAGCCCCGCGCAATCAATATGCCCTGCTGACGATAGCTGGGGAAGCACATGTCATCGCTCGCCAAGGCGGCCGCCGCGCCAATGGACACGGCCTCCTCACCCGTGGACTTCATATAGAAGCTGGTCTTGCCCTGCCGCTGCGCGCGGAACATGCGCCCGTCAAAGGCACGCGTCAGCGCCATGGCACGCAGCATCTTGAGCAGCGTTTCCGCCGGCAGCTTGGGGTCCCACGGCCCGACTGCGGCGCCATCCTCATCCAGCACGCGGACCAGCCCATAGGCCAGGTCGCGCATCGTGCCGGGCTGCGCGGCTTCATCCGGCCGGACCTGCGCGCCAGCCGGCGGAATATCGAAATCACTGAAATCGGCGGTGTCGCCCGGCCGGAATTTCGGTTCCGGCACATGCAGCCGAAGCGGGGGCAGATTGCGCCCCGGCTGGCCTTTTCCAGCGTCCGAATCGACCCGGTCGCTCATCCTGCCTCCTTTTGTGCATTGCAATAATATTGCTCAACGCAATTATTATATTACAACACCGCCAAAGGCAAGTCTTGCTGACCCAATTCGCCGCAAACCGCTTTTCGCTAAACCGCTACGGGCGCGGCAATGTGCCTTTGTGGTGTATAATCAATCACTTCAAAGTCCTCGATCCGATAATCGAAAATGGATGAAGGCCGCCTATGGATCCGCAATTTCGGTTCGCCGGACGGATTTCGGGCGATCTGCTCCTCCACCAGATCGGCATGATTGAGGTAGAGATGGACATCTCCACCCTGCCAGACCACCTCGCCCGGTTCCAGATCGCATTGCTGCGCCAGCATCCGCGTGATCATCGACAGACCGAAGATATTGAAGGCGAAGCCCAATCCCAGATCGCAGCTCCGCTGGAACAGCAGCCCGTTGAGTCGCCCGTCGGCCACCTGAAACTGGTAGGTCATATGGCAGGGCGGCAAAGCCATCCGCGCCACGTCCGCGACGTTCCAGCCGGTGAACAGCAAACGCCGCGACCCCGGATTGGTCCGAATCGCCTCGACCAGATCGGCAATCTGGTTATGCCCCTGCGCCGCCTTTCGGTAGAGGCCGTCCCCTACCTCCTCATAACGCGACCAGTTCACCCATTGCGCGCCATAAACCGGCCCCAGGTCACCCCAGCGCGCAGCAAAGGCGCCATCTTCAATGATCCGCGCCTCGAAAGCATCGCGGTCGATCTGCTCTCCGGTCGCGCGGCGATAGGCGTCCAGCGGCCAGTCGGTCCAGATATGCACGCCCTGCCGCACCAGTTCGCGGATATTGGTGTCACCGGTCAGGAACCACAGCATCTCCCGCGCCGCGACCTTCCAGTAGACCCGCTTGGTAGTCAGCAGCGGCACCGCGTCATCGGCCAGCGAAAATCGCATCGTCGCCCCCAATATCGACCGCGTGCCGACGCCCGTCCGGTCGATCCGTTCGTCGCCATGCAGCCAGATCTGCCGCATCAGGTCCAGATATTGCTGCTCATAATGCGGTTCGGACGAAGGGGACAGGCTGGTCAAGACAGAGACTCTCATGATTCTGACGATAATATTGTCATGTAACGAAGCGGCCCGCCCACGCCAAATGCTGCGAAACGGATCAAGTTCTCCGCCGGTCGCTCGGAAAGGGACCATGATCCCCCTATCGCGAACACATCGCAAGACCATCCTGCCGCCATGCGCGACCCGACTTCCCTGCACCTGCTCGTCCTCGACGAGGAATGGCGCCCGCTCCACCGGCTGCGGGCCGATCATGACTGGCGCCGCACCGTGGATGCGCTGCTGCGCTGGAACAGCCGCTGGCTCGCCATCGAACAGTCGCGGCCGCACAGCCCCCTGCCCCGCTGGACGGACATTCACCTGACCCGCACCCTGTCGAAACGGCTTCGCCCGATCGAGATCGCGCTCGCCGACCATGTCATCCGCGCCGGAAACCGCCATTTCAGCTTCCGCGAAGCCGGACTGCTATGAGTTTCAAAAATTTCTTCATCCCCCGCTTGCCAGCCGGAAAAGCCGCCTCTATAGGCTGCGGCCTGCCCAGCGGGACCGCTTCAAACCGGACCCGCTATCGGTCGGGGAGTAGCTCAGCCTGGTAGAGCACTGTCTTCGGGAGGCAGGGGCCGGAGGTTCGAATCCTCTCTCCCCGACCATTTACTTCTTCTTGAAATCACCATGATTTTCGGATGGCCGGATCGCGCTGGAAGCGCGTCGCTTGCCTGTGCCGCCGCTCCAAAAATGCCCCAGCCAACTGCGCGGGCAGGCGGGGGCAAGTTTTGGATCGCGGGCATCGTCGTCACGACACAGCTCCCTGCGCGACCAGGCGATATTTCGCTTAGCAATCGCGCAATGTGCCCGCTACCATCCAAAGCATGAAGCCAGAGACATCATCCGCTCCGCTGACGGAAGCCAAAAGCTCGCGGCGACAGCGCAACGTCCCGACCATCAACGATGTCGCCAAATATGCGGGCGTATCCCCCATGACCGTATCGCGTGTCATCAATGGCGAGCAGATCGTCCGTGCCGCCACGCGCGCCAAGGTGGAAGCCGCCATCGCCGCGCTCAACTATTCGCCCAGCGCCGCCGCACGCAGCCTGGCGGGCGGCGAGGAAATACGGATCGGCCTGCTCTACAGCAACCCGTCCGCCTCCTATCTGAGTGAGTTCCTCGTCGGCAGCCTGGATCAGGCCAGCCGCAGCGGCGTCGATCTGGTGGTGAAAAAATGGGATGAGGAAACCGACGTCGACACGGTGGTCGATCATCTGACGCGGGGTCGCATCAACGGCATCATCCTCCCTCCCCCGCTTTGCGACCATCAGGCGATGAAGAACGCCCTCCTCGCGGCGAATATCGTGGCCGTGGCCGTGGCGACCGGTAAAGCGCCGGCGGATATGTCCGCCGTCAGCATCGACGACCATGCCGCCGCGCTGGCCATGACCCGCCATCTGATCGCGCTCGGCCACCGGCGCATCGGCTTCATCAAGGGCCATCCCAATCAAAGGGCCAGCCAGCGCCGTCTGGAAGGCTATCGGGCCGCGCTGGCCGAAGCCGGCATCGCCCCGGACGACGCTTTGGTCGAACAGGGCTATTTCACCTATCACTCCGGGTTGGAGGCGGCGGAACAAATCCTCACGCTGCCCCAGCGGCCGACGGCAATCTTCGCCAGCAATGACGACATGGCGGCGGCAGCCGTCGCCATCGCGCATCGCCGTGGGCTGGACGTGCCGGGCGACCTCACCGTCTGCGGCTTTGACGATACATCGCTCGCCACCACCATCTGGCCCGAACTGACGACGATCCGCCAGCCGATCAGCGCCATGTCACGCGCCGCCGTCGAATTGCTGGTGAAGCAGATCAGGGCGCGCAAGAACAAATCAACCGAACAGCTCGCGCATCTGCTGCTCGATTATGAGTTGATCCGGCGGCAATCCGACGCTGTGCCGCACTGAGGGATTTTCCTGCCCTTCCGGCGCTTCGACAGTCGCCCTTTGACCCGGTGAAACTCCCACAAAAAAGGGCGCGTTTCCGCGCCCTTTCCACGTCCCAAATGGCACCTTGATCTTATTCGCCGAACACCCGGCGAAAGATCGTGTCGACCTGACGGAAGTGATAATCGAGGTTGAATTTCTCCTCGATCTGCTCGGCCGTGAGCGCCGCCGCCACATCCGGGTCGGCCTTCAGCAATTCCATCAGCGAAAGCTGGCCATCTGATTCCCAGACCTTCATCGCATTGCGCTGAACATAGCGATAGCTGTCCTCGCGGCTCACGCCTGCCTGCGTCAGCGCCAGCAGCACGCGCTGCGAGTGGACAAGACCGCCCATCTTGTCGAGATTCTTCATCATCCGCTCAGGATAGACGAGCAACTTGTCGATCACCCCCGTCAGGCGGCCCAGCGCGAAATCAAGCGTGATGGTGGCATCGGGCCCGATATAGCGCTCGACCGAAGAATGGCTGATATCGCGCTCGTGCCACAGCGCGACATTCTCCATCGCCGGCAGGGCATAGCTGCGCACCATGCGGGCAAGGCCGGTCAGGTTCTCGGTCAGCACCGGGTTGCGCTTGTGCGGCATGGCGGAGCTGCCCTTCTGGCCGGGCGAGAAATATTCCTCGGCCTCCAGCACTTCAGTGCGCTGCAGATGGCGGACTTCGACGGCAAGGCGCTCGATGGACGAGGCGATCACGCCCAGCGTCGCGAAGAACATGGCGTGGCGGTCACGCGGAATGACCTGAGTGGACACCGGCTCGATGGCGAGGCCCAGCTTTTCCGCGACATGCTCCTCGACGCGCGGGTCGATATTGGCGAAGGTGCCGACCGCGCCGGAAATGGCGCAGGTCGCGACTTCCTCACGGGCCGCGACCAGACGGGCCCGGCAACGCGAAAATTCGGCATAGGCCTCCGCCATCTTGAGGCCGAAGGTCACCGGCTCGGCATGGATGCCGTGGCTGCGGCCGATGGTCGGGGTCAGCTTATGTTCGTAGGCGCGGCGCTTGATGACCTCCAGCAGCTTGTCGATATCCTCGATCAGGATATCGGCGGCACGGCTGAGCTGGACGGCAAGGCAGGTGTCGAGCACGTCGCTCGACGTCATGCCCTGATGCATGAAGCGCGCTTCGTCACCGACCTGCTCCGCCACCCAGGTGAGGAAAGCGATCACGTCATGCTTGGTAACGGCCTCGATCGCATCGATGGCGGGCACGTCGATCGCGGGATTGGTCTCCCACCAGTCCCACAGCGCCTTGGCGGCGGATTGCGGCACTACGCCCAGTTCGCCCAGCTTTTCGGTCGCATGCGCCTCGATCTCGAACCAGATCTTGAACCGGGCTTCCGGTTCCCAAAGGGCGGTCATTTGCGGGCGGGCGTAACGGGGGACCATGAGGCGAATCCTGCGTGAATGAGTGATAAACCGCCGTGCCGCCTAGCAGCACCGCCTTTCCGGGGCAAATCCAGCCCATGGCCGAGGGCCATATTGCCATCTTTTCAGCCCTTTCGTCGCATTAATCGCAGCACTGCGCGCCGAATCGAGGCAAATCCGGGGATGAATGGATGAAGATGAACGGATATTCAGGAACCAACTGAAATGCTTGGCTATTGTCATGCGTGAAAATCCGATGGACGGTCTCGCGACCCTTCAAGCGGCCGGTTTTGGAGAATGGAATGTTCCGCGCCCTGTTTTTGATGGTGGCCTCTGCCGTTACCACGCCCGCCTTCGCTCAAGCCGGAACCGCGCCGCAGGACAATGCCACGCAAGCCGCACCTTCGGGGGACGGAGTCGCCGCCATCGTCGATACCGAATTTCCGGCCTACGACCAGAATCATGATGGTCAGCTCGACCGCACCGAATTTTCGCGCTGGATGGTGGCGCTGAAGGATCAGGAAATGAAGGCGACCGGCAAATCACTGGCACCTGCGGAAGTGACGGCATGGGCCGACGGGGCGTTCGTAACGGCCGACACGGACAAGAGCGGGACCGTCAGCAAGCCTGAACTGATCGCCTATCTGAGCGGCAGCGCAGGATAAAATGCTCCCGTCACGAAGGCGGGGAATAGAGCCCAATTTGGGTCGCAATATGGGGCGGCATGGAGCGAAGGCCATGCCGCCTCTTTTTTTTGGCGAGCGGGTGGGGCTGCTTAGCCGCGCTTCTTGTTGGCGTAGAGCAGCGCCGCAACGATCGCGGCGGAGCCGATGCCGACCGCAGTCCCCATCCAGACCGCTTTTCCCGCGGATTTACGGGCGGCGGAGGCCATATCGGACTCGATGGAGACGGGGGTGGCGGCGCCGCTTTCCGGCGCGTCTTCGGTCGACTTCGTCATGGTGACTCAAGCTATGCGATAAAGCAGCGGCGCAGGAAAGGCGGATGCGGCGAAAATCTGCGGCAACTAATGTGCAGGGAGGGGTTGATGCGCCTCCCCCCGACCACGCAGGGTCCGTGAACCGGCGCGCTGGAGCAAGACCTCCACATCCTT
Organism: Sphingobium sp. EM0848; assembly: GCF_013375555.1. Lineage (NCBI taxonomy): Bacteria > Pseudomonadati > Pseudomonadota > Alphaproteobacteria > Sphingomonadales > Sphingobiaceae > Sphingobium > Sphingobium sp. EM0848. Next base: position 433,935 of record NZ_JABXWB010000001.1, on the reverse strand, counting down.
CACCGTGAAATACCCGGCGCTGTCGATGTCGGCCAGTTCATCCCAACAGACCGGCGCGGTCATGAGCGTGCGGCCGCCTTTGCCAGCGCGAAAAGCATGAACGCCAATACGGGTTCCGCCGGGAACCGGACCTCGGCCTGCCTCCCACCGCGCGCAAGGGCTTGACTGACCGGCGACTTGTCGAGCAGCCATGGCAGGCGATCTCTTTGCCTTCAATCCGGTGTGCGTGGACTATCCGGCCATATCTCGGCCATTTCAGAACGATAAGCAGGAAGGACAGGAAATGACCGAAGGGAGTGCCGGGAAGGTCAACATGGCCTTCATCGCCGCGATCGTCGCCGTCGCGACCATTGGCGGGTTCATGTTCGGTTATGACAGCGGCGTCATCAACGGCACGCAAAAGGGGCTGGAAAGCGCCTTCGCCCTTGGCAGGCTGGGCATCGGCGTCAATGTCGGCGCGATCCTTGTGGGGTCGTCCATCGGCGCCTTCCTGGCCGGGCGAATGGCCGACCTGATCGGGCGGCGCGGCGTGATGCTGCTGGCGGCGGCGCTGTTCCTGCTGAGCGCCCTGCTGGCCGGCGCCGCCGCTTCTTCTGCGATCTTCATCTTCGCGCGCATCATCGGCGGTCTGGGCGTCGGCGCGGCGAGCGTCATTTCGCCCGTCTATATTTCCGAAGTGACCCCGGCGGCGGTGCGCGGACGCCTGTCCAGCGTGCAGCAGGTGATGATCATTTCCGGCCTGACCGGCGCATTCGTCGCGAATTTCGCGCTGGCACGCTATGCGGGCGGATCGACGGCGGAACTGTGGCTGGGCTTTCCCGCATGGCGCTGGATGTTCTGGTTGCAGGCGATCCCGGCGGCGATCTACTTCACCGCGCTGCTGGTGATCCCGGAAAGCCCCCGCTATCTGGTGACGCGCGGGCAGGATGAACGGGCCCGCAGAGTGCTGACCCGGCTCTTCGGTGCCGCGGAAGCCTCGCGCAAGGTCGCGGAAATCCGTGCCAGCCTGGCCGCCGACCATCATCGGCCCAAGCTGTCCGACCTGATCGACAAGCGCAGCGGCAAGATCCGTCCCATCGTCTGGACCGGCATTGGTCTGGCCGTGTTCCAGCAGCTCGTCGGCATCAATGTCGTTTTCTATTATGGCGCGACCTTGTGGGAAGCGGTCGGCTTTTCCGAGGATAATGCGCTTCAGATCAATATCCTTTCGGGGGCGCTGTCAATCGGCGCCTGCCTTGGCACCATCGCGCTGGTCGACCGGATCGGGCGCAAGCCGCTGCTGCTGATTGGATCGGCAGGCATGGCCGTGACGCTGGCGACGGTGGCCTATGCCTTTTCCACGGCGATCACCGGGGAGACTGGCGGCGTCATGCTGCCGGGGAATAACGGCCTGATCGCACTGATCGCGGCCAATCTCTACGTGATCTTCTTCAACATGAGCTGGGGTCCGATCATGTGGGTGATGCTGGGCGAGATGTTCCCGAACCAGATCCGGGGCTCGGGCCTTGCCGTGTCGGGCTTTGCCCAGTGGATCGCCAATGCGGCGATTTCGGTGAGTTTTCCCGCCCTCGCCGTTTCGCCCGGTCTGCCGGTGACTTATGCGGGCTATGCGATCTTCGCCGCCATTTCCTTCTTCTTCGTCCGCGCCCTGGTGCATGAGACAAAGGGCCGTGAACTGGAGGATATGGTCGGCTGAGCCGCATCATCGCCTTACAGGCGTCTCTCTACGTCGGCCGGGAAACGGGCATGGATCGGGTCGATCCACGGCAGGAAAAGACGCTTTCCCGGCGCATGGTCATCGGGAAATCCGATGAAGCGCTTCCGAAGCGCGACAAAATCGCCTAAGCTGTCTCATTCAACAGCTATAGGAGCGTTGATGCAATTTCTGCGGACTGCCTTCTGGGTCGTCATCGCCGTCGCCCTCGCCTTTTTCTGCATGGCGAATTACGTCCCGGTGACCGTTCGCCTGTGGGGCGATCTTGTCATGGAAACCAAACTGCCCGTGTTGCTGGTCGGCGCCTTCCTGCTGGGCGCGCTGCCCTTCTGGATCATGGCGCGGGCCACCCGCTGGCGGATGAAGCGCAGGCTTGAAAATGCCGAACGCGCTCTGGTCGCGGCCACCGCCGCACCGACCACTCCTCCTTCCATGGCCGCTGCCGACAGTGCGGTTGCGGCCTCCTCCCCCCTCTCCACCACAGGACAAGCATGACCAGCCCGATTTACGTTGCCATCGATACGCCCGACTTGCGCAGGGCCCAGGACCTTGCGCAACAGGTGCGCCATCATGTGGGCGGGCTGAAACTGGGTCTCGAATTTTTCTGCGCCCATGGCCATCATGGCGTGCATGAGATGATGAAGTTCGGCCTGCCGATCTTCCTCGACCTGAAGCTGCACGACATTCCCAATACCGTCGCCAAGGCCGTGCAGGCGCTGCATGTGCTGGAACCCGCGATCCTGACCGTCCATGCGGCGGGTGGCCGCGCCATGCTGGAGGATGCCAAGGCGGCGGCCGGCGTCAATACCAAGGTCGTGGCCGTGACCGTGCTCACCAGCCTGGACAATGGCGACCTGCTCGATATCGGCGTGGGCGGCCAGGCGAAGGATCAGGTGGCGCGGCTCGCCGATCTGGCGCGCAGCGCAGGCCTCGACGGGATCGTCTGTTCCGGCGAGGAAGTGGCGCTGGCGAAACAGGTCTGGCCGGACGGCTATTTCGTCGTGCCGGGCGTGCGACCTTCGGGCGGCGCCATGGGCGACCAGAAGCGCGCCGTGACGCCGCGCGAGGCGCTGGATCGGGGAGCCTCCATTCTGGTCGTCGGACGGCCGATCAGCCTGGCGGAAAAGCCGGATATCGCGGCTCGGGAAATCGAGGCCACGCTGTAATCGGTAAGCCTGACGGTTTAACGGTCAGGCCTATCGTCCTCCGACGCGAAGAACCGCTGGATGACGTCCCGGGCGAGGCGCGCGGGGCGGAGCGTCGCTGCATCGATACAACACCAGCTGGACTTGACCTCCGCCACGACCTCTTCGCCCCGGCGGATCACCGTTTCGTAAAAGGCGCGCGCGCCCTGCACCTTTTCCAGCAGGACGGTGGCGATCACATCGTCGTTCAGGAAGGTCGGCTTGCGATAGGTGATCTCATGCTTGAGCGCGACCCACAGATGCGTCGCCACCGCGTCGGTCGGGGCGAACGCGCGCCAGTGATCGAGCACCGCCGCCTGCACCCATTTCAGATAGCTGGCATTGTTGACATGACCCATGAAGTCGATGTCGTCCGGTTCAATGCCGACCGTATAACTATGAGGAATCGCGTTGCTCACATGGGCAACAGTAACAAATCTGCAAGACCCCCGATAGACGATCCGCGATAGGCCGAGAGGCTTTGGGGCCGACGGTTTCGGGCCGGCCCCTTCCCTGCGTCAAAAGCGCCAACCCACGCTGGCGACCACCTGATGGCGATCCGTGTCGATGCCGAATTCGTCGCTGGTCGTGCCGTTGGCGAAATCGATATGGGCGTCGCTATATTTGGAATAGCGATATTCCAGCTTGGCGAAGGTGTTGGCGTTGATCGCCCGCTCCACGCCCGCGCCGACGCGCCAACCGTCCAGCTTGAACGAGGTGTCGGTGACCTGGTTGGTGTCGCCCGCCAGCACGCCCAGCTTGCTGTTGGTATAGCCGCCCTTCACATAGACCAGCGTCTGCGGATTGGCGAGAATACCGGCACGGGCGCCGATATAAAGATCGCGGCCCTGCTTGACCCGGCCAAAGCCGAACTGGTCGGTGAAGTCGCGGCGGCTGCTCTTCGCGGTGGAATCGGTGAATTCGCCCTCGACGCCGACCACCGCGCCGCCGAGATTGACGTCATAGCCCGCGCCGACGCCATAGAGCAGGCCATCGATCGACTGATCGGCCCGATTATTGTCATTATCCACGCTGCTGCCTGCGCCAACATGGTCATAGCCAAGGATCGCTTCGACACGGGGACCGGTGAAAGTCGGGGCCGGCTCCTGCGCCAGTGCGGGACTGGCGACCGCACTACCGGTCAGAAGGATTGCGATCATGATCTTTCGCATTTTCGGGTACTCCATTCTTCTTCATTCCACCCTGCCAGAGGGAAGACGTTGAAGTCATGGAACAGCCGTCAGCTTGCATGAATATCAGATAAACAATTGATAATGTTGTATTACCGCCACAAAACCGACTCAACTCAGCCCGAAGGCGAGCGGGCGACACGACGAAACGATCAGCACTCCACCACATTGACGGCCAGACCGCCCTGGGATGTTTCCTTGTACCGGCTCGCCATGTCCTCGCCGGTCTGGCGCATGGTTTCGATCACCGCGTCGAGGCTGACGATATGGCGGCCGTCGCCCTGAAGCGCGAGATAGGCAGCGTTGATCGCCTTGACCGCGCCCATGGTGTTCCGTTCGATACAGGGAATCTGGACAAGGCCGCCGATCGGATCGCAGGTGAGGCCAAGATTATGTTCCATGCCGATCTCGGCCGCATTTTCGATCTGGGCGTTGGTGCCGCCCAGCACGGCGGCAAGGCCTGCGGCAGCCATGGAGCAGGCGACACCGACCTCCCCCTGGCAGCCCATTTCTGCGGCGGAGATCGATGCGCGCTTCTTGTAGAGGAAGCCGATGGCGGCGGCAGTCAACAGGAAGCGGCGCTCCCCTTCCCGGTCGGCGCCGGGGACAAAGCGGCGATAATAATGCAGCACCGCCGGGATGACGCCCGCCGCGCCATTGGTGGGCGCGGTGACGACGCGGCCGCCCGCGGCATTTTCCTCGTTCACAGCGAGCGCAAAAAGGCTGACCCATTCGAAGATCTGGGCCGGACCGAGGGCATTTTTCTGGAGAACCAGCCGGTTATGAATGGTCCGGGCGCGGCGGCGGACTTTCAGGCCGCCGGGCAGCAGCCCCTCTTCCTTGAGACCGCGATCGATGGAGGCGCTCATCGCATCGATCACGCTGTCGAGAAAACCCTCGGTTTCCTGTTGCGAACGCCACGCCCCTTCGTTGCGCAGGACGAGCGTGGCGATGCTGAGACCTGTGCTTTCGCCCAGCGCCAGCATTTCAGTGCCGGAGGAGAAGGGATGGGGCTGGACTACATTATGGCCGAGCGGCGTGTCGTCCGCGATGTCGACCGTACCGGGCAGCACCGCGCCGCCGCCGATCGAATAATAGTCGCGGACCAGCGGCTCCTTCTTCCCATCGAGCCAGGCCGAGAAGCGCATGCCGTTGCTGTGCGCTTCCAGAAACTCGCCCATGCGGAAGAGGAGATCAGTCGCCTCGTCAAAGGGGATGAAGAGATTGACGGCACTGCCCGCGCGGATGCGGCCTTCGCTGCGGATGGCGTCGAGGATCGCGGGGATGGCATCGGGATCGACGCTTTCCGGGCGGTAGCCGGACAGGCCGAGCAGGATGGCCGTATCGGTGGCGTGCCCCTTGCCGGTCAGCGCCAGCGATCCGTAAAGCTCGCATTGGACGCGCACCGGGGTCGTCGGCAGCGAATCCATGAACATCAGCGCAGCGCGCATCGGGCCGACCGTATGCGAGCTGGACGGGCCGATGCCGATGGTGAACAGGTCCATGACGCTGATGGCGGCAGCGGCGTCGATGCGGGACTTGGTCAACTCAGTAATCCTTCGAGATGCGAACGTTAGCGCTTTCCCGCCCAAGGGTCGAGATGGCGCCCAACAGAGAGAGCCAGCGCGTGACCTGATATTCGATGCGCGTGGCGGAATAGCCCTGCCCGTCGGTGATGAGCTCCACATAGGTCTTGCGGGAGAGATATTTGCCTGCCGCGATCGACGTGCCCTGCCCCTGCGTCGGATCGGCGGGAATGATGCGCAGCCGGTCAAGGCCCGCAGCCTTGCGCACGGCGTTGATGGGATCGAGGCCACCCTGCCCCTGAAGCGAGCCGACCGCCGAGGCGAGTTGCAGCGCTTCGGGCGCGGACAGGTTGGTGATCGACGTGCCGAAGAGGATGCGGGAAAGCAGCTCATCCTGCGGCAGCGCCGGGATGCTGGTGAAGGTGATCGCGGGTTTGAGGCCGGTGCCGCCGACATGGATGGTGGCGGTCAGGTCGCTGACATTCGCCTCTGCATCAATGTCCAGCGTCGGGTTGATCGGGGTGCGGCCGTCGAACTGAATCTTGCCTTCCTTGAGGTCGAACCGGCGGCCCGCGAAATCATAGGTGCCGCGCACCAGATCGGCGGTTCCCGATATGGCGGGATTGGTGACGGTGCCGCCGATGTTGAGATCGGCACGCCATTCGCTGTCGATGCCAAGGCCCGTGACGGTCAGGCGGTTGCGCGCCCGCGCCTTGATCGCCAGCGCCCAGGGCGTTGAACTGCGCGGGCGTTCTATTTCGTCGCCGCGCCGGTTGATCTCGATCACCTTGAGTTCGGGGATCTGCGCCACGGCCGCGGCGCGACCCATGGTGAAGCGGCTCCGGTTGAGGACGAGATCGCCGCCGATGGTGCCGCCGACGCCGGTAGAGGTGATCGTGATCGGCCCGGTGACGGTCGCGGCGATATCGTCGCGTTCCAGCAGCGCGGCATTTTCGGCCTGAAGGCGCAGGTCCATGCCGACCCCGGCAATGCCGTTGAAGGTGAAGCTGCCCGTTCCCGTTACCGCACCGCCATTTTGCGCGGTGGCGGAGAAGCTGGTCATGACCAGTTGCGCGCCGGAGAAGCGGCCCCGCGCCTTGACGCCGTGCAGGCGCATGCCGGTAACGGGGCTGTTGAGCGCGGCATTGTCCGTCGCCAGCGAACCGGCGATGACCGGATCGCCCAGCGTTCCGCGCGCATCGGCCATGACGCTGACCGGGCCGGATATGTCGACGACCTCCACCCCCGTCAGGCGCCAGAGCGTGTCGGCGGTGCCATTATAGCGCAGTTGCGCGAACAGCGGTGCGCGATTGAGGCGCTCCACCAAATTGCCTTCCGTGCCGAGCGGGGTCAGCAGTGCCTGCGCCTGCCCGATGGTCTGGCCGTCGGCGACGAAGACCATGCGGGTGGCGAGCCGATCATGGGTCAGCACCGCATTGACCCCCGCATCGACGGGACGGGAACTGAGCGACAGGCCCGAACGGGACAGGCCCCGCACCCGCAGCTCCGCCTTGCCGGTTGGCATGCCGCCGCGCGTATGGACATAGCTGAGCGATCCGGTGGCGGTGCCGCCCAGACCCAGATTGTCATAAGCAATGTCGAGCAGCGAGAGCGGCAGCTTCTGCATCCGCGCCTCTATGCTGGTAGTCTGGCCGCTCAACTCCCCGCCAAGCTGAAGCGAGCCGCCCGCAAAGGCGATCGTCGCGGGCGCCATGCGCCAGCCATCCTCGGTACGGGTCAATATTGCGGCGCGGGTCAGCTTGATCGGCCGCTTGTCGATGGTGCCGCCGGCCTGGATGCGGATGCGGTCGGGTTCGACCTGCGCTTCGCCGCTGAGGTCGAACAGGCGGCCACGCTGCCCCGAGAGGCTGGCGGTCACCTTGCCGCAACCGTCGAGCAACTGGGCATTGGCGGCAAGGCGGCCAAGCAATATGCCGCCGACCCGCAGCCCCCGCGCCTGGGCGGTGGCGTTGATCGACGTGCCTTCCGGGTTGAGCAGGATCGTCGCGTCGATTTTGCCCCGGCGCACGACGATGACGGTTGGGCCATCGAAGCTGGCATCGGTGGCATCCAGCTTGAGGATCAATTGTTGCACGCCATTGACCGGCGCAAAGGCGACAGTGCCGGACAAGGGACCAGTGACATTGAGCACGCCGTCAAGGCCGCCCGTCACCGGCCGCAGGTCGCCGCTCGCGCTGACGCCCGATGCCGTAACGCGGACGATGCGGACAACGGCCTGCCCGCCCGGAGGCAGGAGTATGGCGCCATTGGCGGTAAAGGCGCCGAGCGTCGACCCGCCCTCCGCCGTGAAGCTGTAGCCATCGTCATCGGGAACGAGGTGCGCGTGCATGTCGGTGACGCCCAGCGCCTTGAGCGGGCTTTGCAGGACGAGATCGACGGTCGGGCGCTCGATCTTTCCATCCAGCGTCAGCCGCAGCGGGCCATAGCTTTTGTGCTGGCCGCTGCCCTCGAAATGCACCGTGCCGTCATGGCGGCGATAGCCCTTGGCCCGAAGCGCGATCAGCGGCGCTTCCAGCCGTAGATCGGTGAATTGCAACTCGCCATCCGGCCCTAGCGACAGGCCGCTGCGCACGGTCGGCAATCCACCACCCAGCGAACGCAGGAAGCTGTTGTCCAGCCGCCGCATCCGCGCCATCGCGTTGCCGCTGAGGGTGAAGGCGCCCTTGGGACCGGGGATCGCGCGTAGCTTCGAGGTCAGGTCGACAATGCCAAGGCCATGAATGGCGAGATTGCTGATCTGGCCGTCCAGCCCGATATCGTAACGGCCCGATTTCAGGTCAGCGAGGAAGATCAGCTTGCCCCGCAACTTATCGGAACGAACCGTCATCGGATTGCTGACGATCTGCTGATTCTTCAGTTGCAGCGTGCCGTCGAGCACGAAATTGCGGATGATCCCTTCGACCAGCGGCCCCTGTCCGTCCAGGCTGCGCGCGCGCAGATGGACCGGGATCAGCGCCGGGCCGCCCTTCGCCTTGCGCCCCTTGCCGTCGGCCCGCACGTCATGGATGACCGTCTTGCCGAAGGCGAGTTGCTTCGCCGTCAGCAGATATTCATAGCCGAAACCGGCAAAGGGCCCATCCAGCCGGACGCGCGCGGCAATGTCCCGCCCGCCCATGGTCTTGAGCAGCGCCTGCGGACGGGCGAGCTTCACATCGAGCAGCAGATTGTCGAACCCGTTGTTACGCAGATCCAACCCGCCATCGGCCTGCAAATCGATCGCGGTGGAGCGCAGCAAAAGCTTGCCGTCGATCACCCGATTGGTCATCGATCCGCTGGCCTGAATGGCGAGGCGCGGCGCAGCGATACGCTGGAACAGGCCCTGACCGGCAATCGCGCTGCCCTCGATCGTGCCGGTGGCGCTGTAGGCGCCGCTGCGGGCGGAGAGCTTGAGGTCGATGGCGGGATCGCTGTCCAGCGTCCCCGCAAGGCGGCCGTCCCAGCGGGTCCAGCTGCCCTTGCCCTGAATGCGGAGATTGGCGTCCTGCTTCAACCCGGCCATCGCCGCCAGCACGCCGCCTTCGGGCGCGTTGACGGTGACGTCCAAGTCGAATCTATTGTCGTCGGGGCGGCTGTCCAGCGCGATGTTGAGCGCATCCTCACCATTCAGGACCCGCGCCGAAAGGTCGATGATCGCCCGCCCGCCGCGAATGTCGGCATCGCCCGACAATGTGGCCTGCTGCACCTTGCCGGTGACGCCCCGGTCGATGACCAGGCGGCCGACCGAAAATTGCATCAGGCGGATGTCGAAACCGGGCAGGATCGGCCCCTGCCGCTCGGCCGGGTTCAATTTGGGCAACTTGTGCAGCGTCGCCTGCGGTATGGCCAGCCGGTCGATATCCAGCCTGTTGGAGAGCCAGGCGAAGGGCCACCAGTCCAGTTCCACCACCGGCGCGTCAAGGAAGGCGCCCTTGGGATCGGACAGGGTCAGGCCGTACAGGACCGCCTTGCGATAGATGCTGCCGTCGATCCGGTCGACATGGATGCGCAGCCCGGAAGGCGGGCTGATCCGCGCGATACGAGAGACGAGGAAGCGGTGGCCCGGCGCGGTATCCAACCAGATCAGCGCGCCCGCAACGATCAGCAGCAGCGTGACCAATAGCCCCGCGACCCAACGCTGCCAGCGTCCGTCCCAGGCGCGGCGGCGGCGCGGCTTCACTGCGGCATCGGGGGCGTCCGGCGCCATCAGAAGGCCTGCCCCAGTGAGACATAGACGGCGACCTTCGGATCGCCCGACTGCGGATTGATCGGCGTGCCGACATCGATGCGGATCGGGCCAAAGCTGCTGTAATAGCGTACACCCATGCCCGCACCGATGCGCAGGTCGCGGAAGCGCGGCAGGAAGCTGGTCGAGATATTACCGGCATCGACAAAGGGCACGACGCCGAAATTGCCGAAGCGGATACGCGATTCCAGCGAAAATTCCGCAAGGCTCTTGCCGCCCACCGGCATGTCGTTCGGGCCGTAGCGCGGGCCGATCGCCTGATAGCCATAGCCGCGCACCGACGCACCGCCGCCCGCATAGAAGCGCCGCGAGGGCGCGATCTGGTCGACGGTCGAACCGAGGATCGTACCAAAACGAGCGCGGGCGGCCAACACGATGCGGTCGCTCATCGGCTGATAGACGCTGCCGTCAAGCTGCACGCGGGCATAGCCGAAGGTGCTGTTCTGGAAGGAAAGTTCTGGACTGACCCGTCCGCCCAGACGAAAGCCCTTCGTCGGATTGAGAAGGTCGTCGCTGCCATCATAGGTCAGGCTCAAAGGAACCGCGCCGATGAAGAAGGTCCGGCGGTTGCCGTTGCTGAAGGCATCGGCTTCATCCGATGCGATCAGTTCCGCGCCGACGCGCCACACCCATTTCTTCTGGAACAGGATATTGGTCTGCCGCTCCAGCGAGCCCGAGAAAGTCAGGGTACGCGCATCATACGCGTCGCGCTTGATGTTGCTGATCGAAACCAGTCCGGTCAGCACATTGTCGCGGTGACGGAAATTATTGCGGCGATAGGTGACGGACGCCGTCTGCTCCTGCGTGCCCAGCACCCCGCGCAGGGTGACGGCGCCTTCGGGCGGGAAGAAGTTGCGATGCGTCCAACTGATTTCCGTGCGATAGCCTTCGCCCGTGCCATAGCCCAGTTCGCCCGCGATGGTACGCATCGGCGCGGGTTTGGCGTCGATGGCGAGGTCGACATGCTCGCCATCGCCCGCATCCTTCGGCGTCAGGCTGAGCGAGGAGACGAGTCCGGTCGCGACCAGCGCCTGCCGCAGATCCTCGACATCCGACGCCATATAGGTGTCGCCGGGATGGAAGCGGGCGATGCGCTGGACATGGCGGGCGCTGAAGAGGGTTTCGTCGGCCATCACGATCTTGCCGAAGGTGCGATAGGCGCCGGGATTGACCACGATATCAAGATCGCCCTTGCGTTCTTCATGATCGATGCGGACTTCCGGCTCCTCGACCTTGCCGAAGGGAAAGCCGTTTTCAGCGAGCGCCACCGTCAGCGACAGTTGGCCGGCCAGAATCGCGTCGGCATCGACCGGATCGCCGGGCTTGGGCGGGAAAGCCGCGCGCAGCTTCGCCTCGCGCTCGCCGGTAGTGTCGAGACCCATGACATCGACCGACGACAGCAGATAACGGACGCCCGGCACGATCTGGAACGTGACGGCCAGCCTGTCGCTGCCAGGCGGAGGCGCGGCCACCATGCCCCGGACACGGACGGCATAATAGCCCTTGGCGCGCAACAGCCTTTCCAGAAGGTCGCTGTCTTCCTTGATGCGCCGGTTGATCTGGGCAAGGTTGGCGGGCTTCCCCTCCCCCTGATGCAGCACCGACAATTCGTCGAAACGCATATGGAACTGGGCGTCGGCAATGCCCTCAATGCCATTGAGCGCCACGGTGTAGCGGTGCTCCTCCCCAGTGTCGGTGAAGGTCGCGACCTCCTCCGCCGGTTCCGCCCCTTCCTCCGGCGCCGCGGGCGCCACGGCTTCCTGAGGCATGTCGGGTGCTTCGGGCGGCAGTTCGACCATCGGCGTCACGCTGTCGGGCTGCCCCATGTCGGGCCAATCGACGCCGATATCGGGCATGGGCGCCAGCGTGGGGTCGAGCGGCTGATCCTGATCGGGCTGGACAGCAGTTTGGGGCGCCGTCTGCGCATGGGCGACGGGCGCGAGCAGAAGCAGCGGCGCGAGGCAAAATCGGGCAGCTTGCGGAAGGCCTGAAATGCGGCGGCAGGTCCGCAAACCGGTGTTCATATGCCTGATCTAGACCAATTATCGGGGCAAAGGCCAGCCCCGAAGATGACAGGCGACGATACCCTGCCCCATCCGCAGGTGGATCAGACCTGGGGGACGGTCAGAAGGCGGTGCTGAGCCGCTCCATCAGAACGCGGGCCGGGCTGGGCTCCATCTGCGCGCGCGGACTGGTCATGCGTTCCTGCAGGCGGGCGACGCGCTCGTAGAGATCCTGGCTGGCGTCGATCAGCGCGCGGGCCGCGAAGGGGAAGGTCGCGGCCATGGCGGGATCGGTCCCGGCGGCGTGACCAAGGCTGTATTTTTCGTCCCACATCTCGGCATCGTCGATCTCGCCCCGCTGCCATGCACGCTGGCTGAGCAGCCAGGCGATGATGTGCATCAGGCGGGTCGTGACCTTCAACGATTCGCAGGCAAAGGCCACCCGACGCAGCGGATCGTCCCAGCCGCCATCGTCACCGTCTGAAGCGGAGGTTTCGCGCGTGTCGAAATAGGCCCGCGCCTCATCCGCCATGACCATGGCTTCGACGTAAAGACCATCGACCAATCGACGATGCAGGCCCTGATCAAGAGAAGCGGCGAGATACATGGACGACATGTGACATAAGCATCATGCTTTGTCAGGCCCGATGCCCGCCATTAACCCCGAATTGTCCCGATAAGAAGCGGTCTGCGCGGCATTAACCACGATAACCCGTTTCAGGCGATGATGTCGGGGACCAGCTGATCTTCCAGCGACGTCATCTCGTCCCGCAGGCGCAGCTTGCGCTTCTTGAGCCGGGCGATCTGCATCTGGTCGCCCGAACCCGATTCGACCAGCGCCGCAATGGCGCCGTCCAGATCGCGATGCTCGACGCGCAACAGTTCCAGCCGACGCATGATGTCTTCCCGGCTCACCATACACCTACTTTCGCAACCATTGCCGTCCCATCTTCCCTTGATAGCCCGGCGCGCGCGCACGAACCATCGCAAATTTTGATGCGGACTGTCGCAAAGCGCGAATCACCCAAAGACAAAGCACCCGAATCATGATCTACTCGTTCATCCATCACCCTCGTAAGGAGAATGTCATGGAAAGCAGCCACATTTCAGCTCTTTCGGCCAAGCATGCAGGGCTTGAGGCACGTATCAAGGCGGAGACGAGTCGTCCCATGCCCGATGCGATCCTTGTCGCCTCGCTCAAGAAGCAGAAGCTGCGCCTGAAGGAGGAAATGGAGGCGCAACACCATTGATTGGTGACGCCTGAAAGAGGGCATGGATCAGCGGCCCCTTGCCGCTGGTCCAGACCTTCAACAGGCAATGAAAACCCCGGAACCAGATGGTTGACGGGGCTTTTTTTGGAAATGCGTTCCGGAAGGCGGCTCAGCGAACCAGACGGTTCTGGCGCAGATAGTCCGGCATGGTTCCATGTTTGGCGCCGGAAACCGGGCGGCGCGCCAGTTGCGGATCGATCTCCACATCGAAGGCGATGCCGATACGGTCCTCCCGCGACCAGACGACCGACCCGTTGACCTGACCGATGCCGCGCAGGTCGAAACGGACATGGATGCCGGCAGGGACGACCCGTTCGCAATCGGCCATCAGCCCCGTCGCGGACAGGTTGCGGACCCGCGCCCGGCCAAGGGGCGTGCCATCGGCCGAGCTGAGATTGGTAAGCAGGAACAGGCTGTCCCGCGGCCCCGAGCGGGCCGGGCCACGGCCAGTTTCGTCCTGATTGCTATTCATCCACAACGCCCTGCAAAATCATCGGATTATCGCAGCAACATTGCCATGGCGGCATGGATAAAAGGTTAATCGTCGCGAGAGACTTTTTCCTGCCGCTCATGCCGTTCCTGCGCCTCGACCGTCATGGTCGCGATCGGACGGGCTTCCAGGCGGCCAAGCGAGATCGGTTCGCCGGTCACTTCGCAATAGCCATATTCACCCTCGTCGATGCGGCGAAGCGCGGCGTCGATCTTGGAGATCAGCTTGCGCTGACGGTCACGGGTGCGCAGTTCGATCGACCAGTCCGTCTCGCTTGATGCGCGGTCGTTGAGGTCCGGTTCGCGCAGCGGCTCGTTCTGCAGGACGGCCAGCGTCCCTTCGGCTTCAGCCAGGATCTGCTTCTTCCAATCCCATAAACGCTGCCGGAAATATTCAAGCTGCAGGGGATTCATGAACTCCTCGTCCGCGGACGGACGATAGTCGGGGGGGAGTATTACAGCCGATTTCGGCGGATTTGGGCCGTCTCTATCGGAATTCAGTACCGATGCCATCTGGCTCTCCGACTCGCTGGACGCCCGGTGCTGAAAGTGCCGGGCTATCCGTGACTTGTGGTTGCCGGCGCCTCATAGCCAGCGGCAGAGGCAGACACAAGCGGGCAATCGCTGATCCAGCGCAGCGACGGCGCGGCATGTCGCCCCTGCCCGTGAAAATCCGGCGATTCCCCTTCATGCACCGGCTCCAAAAGAAATTGGACAAGCCGCACTTACGCATCGACAGATGGTCGTTCCACTATGGGACGTTAACCATATTCATTCACGGTTTGTTAGAATTTTACTCGACTTGCACGTGATATTGAGAGTTAACGCCATTGAAATTAACGCTTTATTTTGCGTTGTTAGACACAAGCAATGGCTTGGCGACCGTTACTATAGAGATCAGTGACGCAATCGCCGGACCGCAAGACAAACAAGAGTAAGACCTGATGTCCGTACGGATGGCGATGGCTAAATTATGCGCTTGCGCCGCCGGCGGGGCGATCATCGGGGGTGGCGCCGTCCACGTCGCAGAAAGCGCGCGCCCTGCCGTGCTCCACAGCACCAAGAGCGTGAAGGCAGCGCCGCGCAAACCGGTACAACCCATGAAGCGCCGGGTGGTCAGGACGGTCACGTCCTGCGCGCCGCAGACGATCAGCGTCACGACCCAGGCCGCACCCATTCCCATGCCGCCCGCGCCTTCCGCCGAAATGCCGGTCATGTCCGGCGGCGGCGGCGGCGCGCCAGTGGTGCTGGCGGGCGGTCCCGGCTTTGGCGGCGGCGGCTTCTTTGGCGGCTTTTTCGGCGGCAGCGGCGGCTCTGGCGGCGGATCGGTCGTGATCTCCTCCACCAGCAGTTCAACCGGCGGCATCACCAGCTCGACCAGTTCGACCACGGGTGGCGTGTCGACCTCAACCGGGGGCGTTTCGACCTCCACGGGTGGGGTTTCGACCTCTTCGGGCAATGTTTCCACTTCGTCGGGGAATGTGTCGACCTCCTCGGGCAACATATCTACGTCATCAGGCAACGTCTCGACGTCCAGCGGCAATGTGACCAGCAGCAGCTCCTCGTCCAGTTCGAGTTCAAGCTCCAGCTCGTCCAGTTCCTCCTCCTCCTCATCATCGTCTTCCAGCTCGTCGGGCGGCGATCACCATCACCCGCAGCCGCCGACCGATGTGCCGGCGCCGCCGATGGTCCTGCTGTTCGGGGCCGGCGCAGCCGCGCTGCTGGCGCGCAAGCGATTCTCGCGCGCCAAAATGGCTGCGGCGACGGAAGGTTAAGCGGGGGCGTTCCGGCCGGCGCAGGGGAGCGCTGGCCGGATTTCGCGCTGTTCAACTCATCGCAATGATCCGCTCGATTTCCGGCACGGGATGGTTGGAAAGATCCTTGGCGACTTCCCCAACCAGCCGGTCCTGCACTTCCTTGTGATAATGTTTGCGTATCTCGCCGAGCGCCGCGGGCGGCGCGACGACGATCAGCTTGTCGAAATCATGCGCAAGCGCACGTCGCTTGAGCAGATCGGCGGCCTCCGCCGCGAAGCGAGTCTCCTCCAGATCGTGGAAATTGGTCTGCCCCATGGCGCTCAAATGACCGCCAACCGAATTGGCGGCACGCCCTGGGGCATCAGACCCCTGCTCACGATCGGCGGGATTATCCTGATATTTGACCGTCTCCGCTTCGAGATTGGGGAACTGGCTGTTCCCACGATTGCGGAAGAAGAGCATTTTCCGCCCATCCGCCACCAGCACCATCGCATCATGTTCGATCCGCATCGTCCGGCTCCTTTCCCGATTGCTTTTAGCACCAACGGACGAGGGTGTGCAGGGTTGCGCGGCTGGTCGCAGAGCGGCATAGGGCTGACCCATGCACGACATTCGTTTCCTTCGCGAAAATCCCGCCGCTTTCGACGCTGGCCTTGCCCGGCGCGGGCTTGAACCGCTGAGCGCGGCGCTCCTGGCGCTCGACGAGCGCAGCCGGGCGATCAAGACAGAGCTGCAACAGGGCCAGGCCCGCCGCAATGAAGCGAGCAAGGCGATCGGCCAGGCCATGGCCCAGAAGGACATGGAAAAGGCCGAGGCGCTGAAGGCCGAAGTCGCCGCGCTCAAGGACCGGATGCCCGCACTGGAGGCAGAGGATCGGGAGGTTGGCGACGCGTTGACGGCGCGGCTGGCGGCGATCCCGAACCTGCCGGCGGACGACGTGCCGCAGGGTGAAGACGAGGCGCAGAATGTCGAGGTGGCGCGCTGGGGCGAGCCACGGAACTTCACGTTCACGCCGCAGGATCATGCGGATTTCGGGCCTGCTCTGGGTCTGGATTTCGAAGGGGGCGCCGCCTTGTCCGGCGCGCGTTTCACGGCTCTGCGCGGGCAGATGGCGCGGCTGCACCGGGCACTCGCGCAATATATGCTGGATCGCCAGTCGGGCGAGAATGGCTATGAAGAGGTCAATCCTCCGCTGCTGGTGCGCGATGAGGCGCTGTTCGGCACTGGCCAGCTCCCGAAATTCGCGGAGGATCTGTTCCGGACCACCGATGGGCGCTGGCTGATTCCAACGGCGGAAGTGAGCCTCACCAATCTGGTGCGGGAGCGGATCGTGCCGGTGGAAAGCCTTCCCTTGCGCCTGACCGCCCTCACCCCCTGTTTCCGGTCGGAAGCCGGGTCGGCGGGACGCGACACGCGCGGCTTCATCCGCCAGCATCAGTTCGAGAAGGTCGAGCTGGTCGCGATCTGCAAGCCGGAGGAGTCGGAAGCCGAGCATGAGCGCATGTGCGCGGCGGCCGAAGGCGTTTTGCAGGCACTGGGGCTACCCTATCGCAAGGTGCTGCTGTGCACCGGCGACATGGGCTTTGGCGCGCGCAAGACCTGGGATCTGGAAGTCTGGCTGCCGAGCCAGCAGACCTATCGCGAGATCAGCTCCGTATCCAATTGCGGCGACTTCCAGGCGCGGCGGATGAATGCCCGCTACAAGCCCGAAGGCGAAAAGCAGACGCGCTTCCTGCATACGCTGAACGGATCGGGCCTGGCCGTGGGGCGGACGCTGGTCGCGGTGCTGGAAAATTATCAACAGGAAGACGGCAGTGTCATCGTTCCGGAGGTATTGGCGCCCTATATGGGTGGCCTCACGCGGCTGCGGCCTCGGTAACGGACGGAAATTTCATGCGCATCCTGCTGACCAATGACGATGGGGTTCATGCTCCGGGCCTGAAGGTGCTGGAAGAGATTGCGCGGACGCTGTCCGACGATACTGGATCGTCGCGCCGAGCGAGGAGCAATCCGGCGCGGGGCACAGCCTGACGCTGACGCGGCCCTTGCGCATCCGTCAGCATGGCGAAAAGCATTACAGCGTCACCGGCACGCCGACCGATGCGGTGATGATGGCGGTCGGACATCTGATGAAGGATGCAAAACCCGATCTGGTGCTGTCGGGCGTCAATCGCGGGGCCAATCTGGCGGAGGACGTGACCTATTCGGGCACCGTTTCCGCCGCGATGGAGGGCGCGATTTCAGGGATCAAGTCGATTGCCCTGAGCCAGGTCTATGCGCGCGAAGGCATGGGCGATGCGGTGCCCTTCGCGGCGGCGCGGGCCTGGGGCGAGAAAGTGCTGCGGCCGCTGGTCGCCATGCCCGCCAGCCCCCGGATGCTGTTCAATGTGAATTTCCCGGCCATCGATCCCGGCGCGGTGAAGGGCATCCAAGTGGTGCGGCAGGGCTTTCATGACGTGGATCGCACGAAGATCATCGAAGGGACCGATCCACGGGGCTATCCCTATTACTGGTTCGGACTGGGCACGAGCGATTCCGTCCCCGAGGGCAGCGATCTGGCCGCCATCGCCGAAGGCTATATCACCGTGACGCCGCTGCATTATGATTTGACGCAGGACAGCGCCATGGCGGCGACGGCGGCGGCGTTCGGAATTTAGGCGCTATTCCCACCCCTCAGGCGGACCCTGGCCACTGCGGGGGGACGCCATTACAGACATGGCGATGTCGCGCATCTTTCTTCCCGCCCTCCTGATCCTGTCCCCTGCCCTTCCCGCCTCCGGCGAAACACCGCGCAGCATTCGGGGGCTGGTTCTGCCCAAGGTCATCGAGGAACAGCCGGTCTGGACCACGCAACAGGTCGCGCCCCATGCGCAAACCGTTCCGGCGTCCACCTATGTCGTGCAGCCGGGCGAAACGCTGCTGGGCGTCAGTAACCGGAGCGGGGCGGGAGCGGAGGTCATTGCGCAGGCCAACCAGCTGAAACCGCCCTATGCGCTGCGAGCCGGGCAGAAGCTGAGCATCCCCGGCGGCCGTTACCATCTGGTGGCGGAGGGGGAGACGGGTATCGCCATCGCGGCCGCCTATGGCGTCAAATGGAGCCGGATGGTCGAGATCAACGGGCTTGGCGAACCCTATGTGCTGCACAAGGGGCGACGGCTGCTGCTGCCCGACGACGCGCCCCGCCGGGCACCGACCATGGAGGAGCGCGCCGCCGCCTTCCGCATCGATATCGACGATGTGCTGACCGGCGGCCAGCCCGCATCGGCGGCGGGAAAGCGCATGGCCCCGCCCTCCCGCGAGCCGCGCCCCCTGCCCTCCAATGTGCCGATTGCCACGCCCAAGGCCTTTGCGGGCGATTTCGCCTGGCCGGTGCGCGGGTCGATCCTCTCTTCCTTCGGGCGCGGCGCGGGGGGTGTTCGGAACAATGGCATCGATATCGCCGTCCCTGCCGGATCGTCGATCCACGCGGCCGCCGATGGCGTGGTCGCCTATGCGGGGGACAAGGTCGCGGTATTCGGGGGCCTGATGCTGATCAACCATGGCGGCGGCTGGGTCAGCGTCTATGGTCATGCCAGCAGGGTCGATGTGGTCAGGGGGCAGAAAGTGACCAAGGGGCAGATCATCGGACTTTCGGGCGACAGCGGCTATGCCAGTCGGCCCAAGCTGCATTTCGAGCTGCGCAAGAACCGGGTGCCGGTCGATCCGACCCAGCAATTACCGGCGCGCCCATTGCCGGCAAAAGCACGGTGAGGATCATCCCCGTCCAGCCGCCGAAAAGCTCCAGACCGGCGACCTGATTATCGAGATCGTGCAGGGAGATGAGGCCGGAAAAGCACGCGATCCGGCCTGAGTTTCAGGTGTTTTTGCGTGGCCCCGTGACATTTGGCGCAAAAATCCCTATGTGCGCGCCGATCATGGCAACCAAAATTCCCGAAGCGCCGAAGGTCGGCATGGTGTCGCTGGGCTGTCCCAAGGCGCTGGTCGACAGCGAGCGCATCCTGACCAAGCTGCGTTCCGACGGCTATCAGATGTCCGCCGACTATGCCGGCGCTGACGTCGTGTTGGTCAACACCTGCGGCTTTCTCGATTCGGCCAAGGAAGAATCACTCGAAGCCATTGGCGAGGCGATCGCGGAAAATGGCCGCGTCATCGTCACCGGCTGCATGGGCAATGAAGCGGAGTTGATCCGCCAGAAATTCCCGCAGGTCCTGGCCGTCACCGGCGCGCATCAATATGAGGCGGTGGTGAATGCAGTGCATGAAGCATCGCCGCCCATCCCCAATGCCTTTGTCGATCTGGTGCCCGAAGGCGGGCTGAAGCTGACACCGCGCCATTACAGCTATCTGAAGATCAGCGAAGGCTGCAACCATCGCTGCTCCTTCTGCATCATCCCCTCGCTGCGTGGCGATCTGGTGTCGCGGCGCGTCGACGCCGTGCTGCGCGAAGCGGAAAAGCTGGTGCATGCGGGGACGAAGGAACTGCTGATCATCAGCCAGGACACGTCCGCTTACGGGGTCGATACCCGGCATGAGACGCGCCAGTGGAAGGGCCGCGACGTCCGCGCCCATATGACCGATCTGGCGCGCGAACTGGGGCAGTTGCGCACAGCCGAGGGCACGCCGCCCTGGGTGCGGCTGCACTATGTCTATCCCTATCCGCATGTGGATCAGGTCATTCCCCTGATGGCCGAAGGGCTGCTGACGCCCTATCTCGACATTCCGTTCCAGCATGCCGCGCCCAGCGTGCTGAAAGCGATGAAGCGCCCCGCCAATGAAGCGAAGGTGCTGGACCGCATCCGCAAATGGCGGGACATCTGCCCGGATATCGCGATCCGTTCCTCCTTCGTCGTCGGTTTCCCCGGCGAGACGGAGGCGGATTTCGATTATCTGCTGGAGTGGCTGGACGAGGCGCAACTCGACCGCGTCGGCGCTTTCCGCTTCGAACCGGTCGAAGGCGCGAGCGCCAACGACCTGCCGAACGCCGTGCCCGAAGAGGTCAAGGAAGAGCGTTACCAGCGGATCATGGAAAAGACCGCCGCGATCAGCGCCGCCAAGCTGGCGGCCAAGGTCGGGCGCGTGCTGCCGGTCATCATCGACGAGGTAGGCGAACCGGACGAGGATGGTTCCATCGGCGCCACGGCACGGTCACAGGCCGACGCGCCGGAGATCGACGGCAATGTCTTCCTGCGCGATGTCAGCGACGGGGTGAAGACCGGCGACGTCCTGAACGTGCTGATCGAGGATGCCGACGATCATGACCTTTATGGCGTGCCGCAGGGCTGACCTGCCGCAACAGCATCGCGGCGTCATGGCGCCGCGATGAAGGCATCCTGATATTCGGTCTTGATCGCGCTTCGCAGGGCGGCGTCGACGGGCAGCGCAACATCATAGCTGCCCTCGGCATAGGGACCGGCGCTATAGGGACCGATGACAACGGTCACGCCGTCGATCAACTTGCCATCCTTTGACGTGGGCACCAGCACCTGCTGCATCGGGTCGATGCATTTGGTGAAATCATCGTCATTGCTGCGCTTGACCGGCTCGCCGCGCTTTTCCGCCCGCGCCTTGTCCAATGCGTCGCAGAAGCGGTCATGGATCGCGGCAGCGAACGCTGCGGGCGTCGTCATCAGCGCGGAAAAGGCGGTTTCCCGTTTGCGCGCCCTGTCCCAGAGCAACGCGTCATAGCCCGTCATGCCATGAGCCCCGCCAGTATAGGCATAGCTTTCCGATTCCAGCGCCAGGAAACGCGGCGTGTCGGCCGTCACCGTCCAATGGGTTTCCAGGCTGTGGGCATGAAAGGGAAAGCCGGAACTTTGGGCAGCCTTCTGATCCTCCCGCGCCATTTTGAGCGCATCGGCCTTGCCCGCGGCCAGTTGCTTGCCGAATTTCTCGACCAGCGCGGGAAGCTGCGCCGCCGGTGCGGGATAGCTATAGGCGAATTCGAGAAGATCGGTCTTCTCCTTCCGCTCGAACGGCTTGGCCGGAGGCGGCTTTGCGGGCTGGCCGGACATGCGACTGGCGAATTGACTCGCCGCCGCATTATTGCCCACGTCATTCGCCAGCGTCGCCGCATCGTCGGTGCCCGAACAGGCGCCAAGCAGCAGGACCGCCACGACCAGCGGCCCCGCCATCTTCCTCCCCCTCGCTCGCTGCATCAGTGGGCCTTATGAGCCGCCATGCAGCGTTCGCTGATCGCCTTGCGCGTGTAGCTGCTCTGAAGTGCGGAGCCGGCATTGGGCCAGCCCTCCGCGATCAACGCCTGCTCCACGGCATGGGCTCCGTCGAACCGTCCGCTTTCCGCCAACGTATAGGCACGGGCGCGCAGAGCCTGAAGGCGGCTGTCATCGCTGTGCATCATGATCGTCTCTCCTTCGTTTCAGCAGACCCATAGTTAGGCCGGTGGACCGTCCGAAGCAAATGATCCCGAGGCTGGCCGAGCCGGGCGGGCGACGAAAAAATGCCCTTTCCATCGCCGCCGGCTTTGTCCAGAAGATGGGGATCATGACCGCTTTTTCCGACCTGCTCAAAGCCGACAACCATCAACCTGCCCATTCGATCCAAATCGTGGACGCGAAAGGCCTGGAAAACTGGCTGGGAAGCCAGCCGGAGCGGGTGCGGACGCTGATCGCCGCCCAGAAATTCAAGGGAAAGGCGCATGAACATGCCATTTTGCCCGGCGAAGGCCCCGCCGACTGGTTCGTCGTGGCGGGCGTCGCGTCGCGCGAGGAACTGGGGCCATGGTGCCTCGCCAAACTGGCAGAGACTCTGCCGGAGGGCGCCTATCGGCTGGCCCAGGGTGCGCCCGGCGCGGCCATGCTGGGCTGGCTGACCGGGCAATATCGCTTCGATCGCTATCGCAAGGACGAAACCGCCACCGGGGCGCGGGTGCTGCTGACCGAAGAGGTCGCGCGGATCGAGCCGACAGTCCGGCTGGCGGAAGCGGTGGCGCTCGTCCGCGATCTGGTCAACACGCCCGCCGCCGACATGGGGCCGGGCGATCTGGAAGCGGCGGCAAAGAGGCTGGCCGAACGTTTCGATGCCGAATGCAAGGTGACGAAGGGCGACTCGCTGGAACAGGGTTTCCCGATGATCCATGCCGTCGGCAGGGCGGCGGACAAGGGCTTTGCGCCGCGCCTCATCGAACTGCGCTGGGGCGATCCCAAGCATCCGAAGATCGCCATTGTCGGCAAGGGCATCTGCTTCGACAGCGGTGGCCTCGACATCAAGCCGTCTTCGGCGATGCGGCTGATGAAGAAGGATATGGGCGGCGCGGCCCATGCACTGGCGCTGGCGCAGCTTGTCATGGACGCGCGGCTCCCGGTGCGGCTGCACCTGCTGATCCCCGCGGCGGAAAATGCGGTTTCGGGCAACGCCTTCCGGCCCGGCGACATCCTGCACACGCGCAAGGGCCTGACGGTCGAGATCGGCAATACCGATGCCGAAGGACGGCTGGTGCTGGGCGACGCGCTGACGCTGGCGGGGGAAGAAGTGGCTGGGGAGCGCAGGCCCGAACTGATCATCGACTATGCGACGCTGACCGGCGCGGCGCGGGTGGCGGTGGGGCCTGACCTGCCTGCCCTCTTCACCAACGACGATGCGCTGGCCCGCGAGATGGATGCGGCGGGGAGCGCGGTGGACGACCCAAGCTGGCGCCTGCCCTTGTGGGACGGCTATGCCGACATGCTGAAATCGGACGTCGCCGACATCAACAATGCGGGCGAAGGCGGTTTTGCCGGGGCGATCACGGCGGCGCTGTTCCTGAAGCGGTTCGTGCCGGACGATGTCCAGTGGATGCATCTCGACACTTTCGCATGGCGGCCTTCATCGAAGCCGGGGCGGCCCAAGGGCGGCGAAGCCCTGGGTTTGCGCGCCGCTTTCCATGTTCTTGCCGCGCGCTATAGCCATAAAAAGTAAAAAGAAACGCTTTGGGCAGGCCGTTACGCAACCGGATTGGCTATTGTGCGTTAGGGGGTCATGGATGCCCATTCTGCCCAGGATAACGCCGCGGAGTTGAACCGGCCCGGCCTGAAGCCACTCAGCCAGTGGATGCGCACGCTGGTCGATTATGTGCGGTCAGGCAAGCCTGACCTCACCAACCGGCAAATGGCCCTGATGCTGACCGTCTATATCAGCGCGGGGCCGCATACGGTGCGGGGACTCGCGGAGGCGCTGAACGTGTCCAAGCCGGTCATTACACGGGCTCTGAACAAATTATCCGCCCTTGGATATCTGCGGCGGGAGCGTGACTCGGCCGACCGGCGCAATATTTTCATCACCCGGACGCCAAAAGGGGCGGAATTTCTTGACGCCTTTCACCATTTCATCGCAGGAACCGGCCGCGATGAACGCCAAAACTTCTCTTCCGCGGGCCACTCCGCCTGAACGTATCCGATTCAAGCTGGATGGCCGATCGGTAAAGCTCGACACGCGCATCCACGCGGCGCGCGGCGACCTTGCCGATCTGGCGCTCGCCGGGATATTGTTTTCCGCCCATTATGCCCGCGCCGTCGAACTGACCTGCGTGGCGGCCGGTGCCCCGGTGCTGGCATCTGATCGCCCCAAGGCGCAGGCGGTCAGCGAATTGTTGCGCGGCGAGAGCTTTCACGCACTGGACGTGACCGCCGACTGGGCATGGGGCTTTTGCGGACATGACGGCTATGTCGGCTATGTCCGGCGGGAAGCGCTGGACATGCGCGAGACAACCAACAGCCGGAT
Source organism: Sphingobium sp. EM0848 (assembly GCF_013375555.1). Taxonomy (NCBI): domain Bacteria; kingdom Pseudomonadati; phylum Pseudomonadota; class Alphaproteobacteria; order Sphingomonadales; family Sphingobiaceae; genus Sphingobium; species Sphingobium sp. EM0848. The sequence continues at coordinate 409,844 of NZ_JABXWB010000001.1, read as the reverse complement.
CGTCACCGGCACGGCGCCGCTGTTCAGCGCGCCCGACATCAAATCGCCCATTGCCGATTATTGGCCGCGCGGCGCGCGGTTCGCCGGTGAAGCCGAGGGCGATTTCTTCGCCTGCGCAGACGGCTATGTCCATCAGCGCCATGCAGCGGCGCTGGATGATGTGGCAAGCGATTGGGTTGCCGCTGCCGAAGCCTATCTGGGCCAGCCCTATGTGTGGGGCGGGCGCGGGCATCGCGGCATCGACTGTTCGGGACTGGTGCAGGTTGCGCTGGGCCAGTGCGGCATCAAGGTGCCGCGCGACACCGATTTGCAGCGTGAGGGGATCGGCGCCCCGATCGCGCCTGACGCAGCGCTCCGACGAGGGGACTTCATCTTCTTTCCGGGCCATGTCGGCATCATGACCGACGGCGAACATATACTGCATGCCAATGCGCACTGGATGAGCGTGGTGATCGAACCGCTGGCCGACCTTGTCGGCCGGTTGGCGGCGGACCATGCGGAACCCATATTGGCGCGGCGGAGAATTGGCGCATGACAACTCAGATCTTTATCGATGGCGGCGTCGGCACGACCGGCCTCGAAATCAACGAGCGGCTGGCGGGCCGCCCGGAATTGTCGCTCATCACCCTGGATGAGGACAGGCGCAAGGATGCGGCTGCGCGCAAGGATGCGCTGAACACCGCGGATATCGTCATCCTCTGCCTGCCAGACGATGCCGCGCGTGAGGCGGTGGCGCTGATCGACAATGACCGCACGCGGGTGATCGATGCATCGACCGCGCATCGCGTGGCGGACGGCTGGACCTATGGCTTTGCCGAACTGGAGCCGGGGCATCGGGAAAAGCTGGCCAACTCGCGATTCGTCGCCAATCCGGGTTGCTGGCCGACCGGCTTCCTCGCGCTGGTGCGGCCTCTGGTGCTGGCCGGGCTGCTGCCTGTCGACTGGCCGGTGACGGTGTCGGGCGCGTCGGGCTATTCGGGCGGCGGCAAGTCGATGATCGCGGAATTTGAAGGCCCCGAGGGCGCGCCAAGCGCTTTCCGGCCTTATGGGCTAGGGCTTGCGCACAAGCATGGCCCGGAAATGCTGCGCTATTCGGGCTTGCAGCATCCGCCCCTGTTCGCGCCCGCCGTCGCCAATGCCTATCGCGGCATGATCGTCGAGGTGCCATTGCAGTTGCGGGCCATGCCGGGCGCGCCGTCGGTCGCGGATGTGCATGGAGCGCTGGCGGCGGCCTATGCGGGATCGCCCATCGTCAGCGTGGAAACGCTGGAGGACGGCGCAGCGATGACGCAGATTCGTCTGGAGCATGTCGGGGCGACCGACCGGCTGGCGCTGTTCGTCTTCGGCAATGAAGCCACGGGTCAGGCGCGGCTGGTGGCGGCGCTGGACAATCTGGGCAAGGGTGCGGCCGGCGCGGCGGCGCAGAATCTCAACATTCTCGCCGGACTGCCCGAAACGGCCGGCCTGCGGCTCTGAACCCCGGCGCACCCCGCCCCCGCAGGGCGCGCCAGTCCATCAATGAATGGTGCCGAGCGGCGCGTCGTACGTGAGCAGCACGATCAGCCGCTCGATCTGCCGCCAGTGGCAGAAACGGATATAATTGCCCCGGTCCCGGCTCTGGTCCGCCCGCGCGGCGGCCTCATAGCCTGCATTGTCGCCAAAAAGCGCAATGAGTTCCGCCGCATCGTCATAGCTTTTGCGGTTGCACAGATATGGCATGTTCATCGCTACCCCCCAAAGTCCCGCCCATGGGTGAACCGTTCAAACACCGTGCCAGTTCCGCCCTTTGGCGGTATCGTGCCGGACAGAGAAGTGAACGGCCGGTTAGCCAAGTCCCATGCTGACACAATCGCCCCATAACGGGACCGGCGGCGTCCCGAAACGGTGCAAACGGGAAAGCGGCTGGCCTTGTCGCCCGGCGCGTGGCAAGGGGTGGCCGATGACGACGAAGAAAAATCCGACCGGCGCGGGGGCGATCATCGCGCTGATGATCCTGGGCGGAACCATAGTGGGCGGGCTGCTGGGCCAGCCGAGCATCGGCTTGCTGACGGGCGCGGGGCTGGGCATTGTCATCGCCCTGCTGCTGTGGCTGCGCGAACGCGGGAAATAGCGTCATTTCCTGATCTTGTTCGCCTTGCCCGGCGAGCCGTGGCGGCATAGATGAGGGACCATGAAGAAGCATCTGATCGCTCTCACCCTGATTGTGCTGGCTCTGCTGGGCGGCGCCTTTCTCTATTTTTCGCGCGGCGATACGGCCCAGCTGCCGGAGGGCGCGGATGTGGGCAAGGAGCCGGTCTTCACCAGTCCGCGCAGCGAGATGATCCCGACGATGAACGTCGCGGACGCCATGCCGTGGAAGGCAGGGGAAAAACCTGTTCCGGCCAAGGGGCTCAGCGTCGATCGCTTTGCCGACGCTCTCGACCATCCGCGCTCGCTGCTGCGCCTGCCCAATGGCGACGTGCTGGTGGCGGAAACCAACAGCCCGACGCGGCCGACCGGCGGCATCGTCAACCGGGTGATGAACTATCTGATGAACAAGGCAGGCGCGGGAGGCCCCTCGGCCAACCGCATCACCCTGCTGCGCGACGCCGATGGCGACGGCAAGGCCGAGACGAAGACCGCTTTCCTGACCGGCCTGCATTCGCCCTATGGCATGGCGCTGATCGGGGACACGCTGTACGTCGCCAATACCGACGCGCTGATGGCCTTCCCCTATAAGGAGGGCGACATGAAGATCAGCGACAAGGGCCGGAAAATCCTGAACCTGCCCGCGCAGGCGCCCAACATGCACTGGACCCGCAGCCTTGTCGCCAGCCCGCAGGGGCTGCTCTATGTCGGCGTCGGATCGAACAGCAATATCGGCGAGAATGAGCTGGAGACGGAGGCCAATCGCGCCGCCGTACTGGAGGTCAATCCGAAAACCGGCGATTATCGCATCTTTGCTTCGGGCCTGCGCAATCCGGTCGGGCTGGCCTTTGAGCCAAAGAGCGGCGCGCTCTGGGGCGTCGTCAATGAGCGCGACATGCTAGGCAGCGATCTGGTGCCCGATTATCTGACGCGGGTGGAATTTGGCGGCTTTTACGGCTGGCCCTGGAATTATTGGGGCGGTTATGAGGATCGCCGCGTCCAGCCGCAGCGCCCGGAAATCCGCGAATATACCAAACGGCCCGATTATGCGCTGGGCAATCATGTGGCGCCGCTGGGCCTGGCCTTTGCCGATAAGATGACGCTGGGCGCGCCCTATGCCAATGGCGCCTTTGTCGGGCTGCACGGCAGCTGGAACCGCAAGCCGATGGCCGGTTACAAGGTGGTGTTCGTGCCCTTTGCCGACAATGGCGAGGTGGGCAAGGCCAAGCCGATCGACGTGCTGTCGGGCTTTCTGGATAGCAAGAACGAGGCGCGCGGACGTCCGGTGGACGTGACGGCCGACGCCAAGGGCGCGCTGCTGGTCAGCGACGATGTGGGCGGGGTGGTGTGGCGGGTGACGCCGGCGAAATAGCCGTGCGAAAGGACTGACCTCAGACCGTCAGCCCGTTGCGCCCAGCCAATTCGACCACATATTGCCAGGCCACTCGGCCCGAACGGCTGCCGCGCTGGGTCGCCCACTGGATCGCGTCGAGCGGCTCGAAGCTCACCCCCAGCTTCGCCGCATAGCCGCTGACGATCGCGACATAGGCGTCCTGATCGATGGCGTGGAAACCCAAACTCAGGCCGAAACGGTCGGACAGCGCCATCTTGTCATCGATCACATCGCGCGGATTGACGGGATCGTCCTGCTCCGACAGGTGGCGCGGCACGATATGGCGGCGGTTGGACGTGACATAAAGCCGCACATTGGCCGGGCGCGCAGCCGTGCCGCCCTGAAGCAGCGAACGCAGCGAACGCGCATCGCCCGCGCCATTTTCATCGAAGCCCAGATCGTCGAGGAACAGGATGAAGGGCCGCTGCGTATCGCGCAGGATGGCGAAAAGCTGCGGCAGGCTGGCCAGTTCATCGATCGCGCATTGCAGCAGGGCGATGTCCTGCCCTTCGGCCTGAAGCTTGCCGACGACCGCGGCGACCACGGCGGACTTGCCAGTGCCGCGCGCGCCCCAGAGCAGCACGTCATGGGCGGCATGGCCCGCGGCATGGCGGCGGCTGTTTTCCAGCAGCGCGCTCTTCTGCGCATCGATGCCGGTCAGCAGATCATAATCCACCGGCGCAAAAGCCTCCACCGGGCGGATCGATGCACCGTTCCACACATAGGCAGGCGCGGCGGCAAGATCGGCGGAGGAAGCAGGCGGCGGCGCGATCCGTTCCAGCGCTTCGGCGATGCGGGTGAGAAGAGCGTCGTTCATGGTCAAGCGCTTAACCCTCCCCCGCATCATCGGCAAGCAGGGCGGGCATGTCATTCTTCTGTAGCAATGGGCTTTTACTTGACGGTTACGGGGTTTATATCGCGGGGCCGTGACCATCCCAAATCCAGTCTTTTCAACCCGGATAAGCCGCTACGGCAGCGAGGCGCTGCGCGAGGCGGCATTGCTGATCCGCGCGGGCGAACCCGTCGCCGTGCCGACCGAAACGGTCTATGGACTGGCCGCCGATGCCACCGATTCTCACGCAGTGGCGGCAATCTACAGCGCCAAGGGGCGCCCCAGCTTCAATCCGCTGATCGTCCATGTCGCGGACAAGGAAATGGCGGAGCGGCTTGCGGAATTTTCACCCGTGGCCGACAAGCTGGCGGCCCGCTTCTGGCCCGGCGCGCTGACGCTGGTGCTGCCGGTGCGGGCCGACAGCGGCCTGTCGCCGCTGGTGACGGCGGGGCTGCCGACCGTCGCGCTGCGCCTGCCCGCCCATCCGGCAATGCGGGCGCTGATCCGGGAAAGTGGACGGCCGCTCGCCGCGCCCTCGGCCAATCGCAGCGGCGCGATCAGCCCGACGCGGGCGGAGCATGTACTCGCCAGCCTGAATGGCAAGATTCGCATGATTCTGGACGAAGGCCCCACCAGCGAGGGCGTGGAATCCACCATCGCCGCGCCGGAAGACAAGCGCATCCGCCTACTGCGGCCCGGTCCGATAACGGCGGCTATGCTTCAGCAGGCCACGCGCCTGCCGGTGGTGACGGGCACGGCTACGGGTCCGGAAGGGGCGAAGATCGAGGCGCCGGGGCAGCTTGAAAGCCACTATGCGCCGTCCAAGCCAGTCCGGCTGAACGCGCTGAAGGCGGAAAAGGACGAATATCTGATCGGCTTCGGGCTGATGCCCTGCCACATGAACCTCAGCCCGAATGCCAATGTGCAGGAGGCTGCGGCCAATCTGTTCGCGGCGCTGCATATTGCGGACGCCAGTGCCGCCGAACGGATCGCCGTGGCGCCGATCCCGAATGAGGGGGTCGGAGTGGCGGTCAACGACCGGCTGAGGCGGGCGGCGGCTTAGGACGGATCGACATTCAGTTCTGGCGGCCTGCAAATGGCGGCTTTCCGCGCTTCCGGTGCTCACGTACTTTTAGTACGCTGCGCTCCGGATCTCGAAAAACCGCCATTTTAGCTGCGCTGGCCTTCGGCTCGGCTCGCCATCTCCTGAATGTCGATCCGTCCTAGACTCACCCGCAATTATCATAGCCCGCACGGCGGCATTCCCGACGGCGCTGCTCTTCCTCCTTCTTGCGCTCCCGGGCGTCGCGCGCTTCCTGCTTGCGCATCTTGCGGCCGTAATTGCGGTCGGCCTCTTCCTGGCTGGTCGTGCTCCAGTCGACCACCTGCGCGCCCGCGCGCACCGGCAGGGTGACGACATTCGCCGCCGTCCGCGCGATGCAGCCCGACAGGACCAGCATCAGCGCCGGCGTGCTCAGCAATAATGTCCGCTTCATTCACCTTCCCCGGCTTGTCTTCTGGAACACAGCCTAAAGACGTTGGCGGCAGGGGCAAGCCGTTGGCGACGAACGGTTATACCAAGGTGAGATGAGCTTGACTCATTGCGCCTTGGTTAAGCCCGTGCGGCGCTTGAGCATTGCCAATCCGTGATGCGTCAGCATCTCAGCGGGTTGGCATTAGCCGCCGATCCGTTCGGCAAAGCCCTTGCGCAGCTTGGCGAGCTTGGGCGGGATCACGGCCATGCAATAGGGGTTGCGATCCCCCACCCGTTCCCAATATTTCTGATGATAATCCTCGGCCGGATACCATGGGGCATCAGGCTCGATGGCGGTGACGATGGGGTTCGCCTGATCCGTCTGGGCACGCTCGATACCGGCCCTCGCCTCCGCCTCCTGCTCAGGCGAATGGGGAAAGATGGCGGAGCGGTACTGGGTCCCGATATCATTGCCCTGGCGATTCAGCGTCGTCGGATCATGGGTGGCGAAGAAAATGTCCAGCAGATCGCCATAGCCGATCACCGCCGGATCATAGCTGATGCGGATCGCCTCGGCATGGCCGGTCGCGCCGGAGCAGACCTGCTCATAGGTCGGATTGGGCAGCGTACCACCGATATAGCCGCTCTCGACAGCCTTCACGCCCTTGAGGTTCTGGTAAACCGCCTCGGTGCACCAGAAGCAGCCACCCGCCAGGGTTGCGATCTCTTCCGCCATTTATCCGTCCTTATCCTGCCCTGCATCTTGCATGGCCCGCTCAGATAGGGACTGTCAGCCCGCTGTTCCAGCCTTCGCCTGCGCGGTTTCCGCCTTGGCCCGCTCCTCGGCCACCAGTTCCTTGCGGGACAGCTTGCCGACCAGCGTCTTGGGCAGGTTCAGGCGCACTTCGACTTCGCTCACCCGCTCATGCTTGCCGAGTTGGGGGTTGAGCCAGTCCTTGAGCGCCGGACCGTCAATCTCCGCGCCCTCCTGAAGCGTCACGAATGCCTTGGGGCTTTCGCCGCGATAGGCATCGGGAATGCCGATCACCAGCGCTTCCTTGATCGCCGGATGATGGTAGAGGATCGCCTCGACCTGGCTGGGGAAAACCTTGAAGCCGCCGACGGCGATCATATCCTTCAACCGATCGACGATCTTCACATAACCGTCCTCGTCGATCAGCCCGACGTCGCCGGTGCGCAGCCAGCCGTCGACGAACACATCCCTGTCGGCGTCGGGCCGCTGCCAATAGCCCTTCATGATCTGCGGCCCGGAAAAGACCAGTTCGCCCGGTTCGCCTTCAGGCGGCGGGCGGGTCGGGTCCTCCCGGTCGACCAGCTTGACGCGGGTGCCGGGGACGGGTTGTCCCACCGTGCCGGCCTTGTTCAGCCCTTCATAGGGGTTGGTGCAGACGACCGGGCTGCTTTCGGTGAGGCCATAGCCTTCGACCAGCTTGGAGCCCGTCACCGCCTCGAACCGTTGCTTGACCTCCAGCGGCAGCGGCGCGCCGCCCGAAATGCAGAGGCGCAACGAGGAGAAGTCGATATTGGGCGTCGCCGGATGATCCAGCAGCGCCTGATACATGGTCGGCACGCCCGGCAGCGAGGTGGCCTTGGTCCGCTGGAGCGCGGCCAGGACCTGCGTCCCCTCGAAGCGGGGCAGCATCACCATTTCCCCGCCGTTCAGCACCGTGCGGTTGAGGACGCAGGTATTGGCGAAGACGTGGAAGAAGGGCAGCACCGCCAATATGCGGTCGGGCGCCTCGGGATGCGGGTCGATCAGGCGGACCTGCCGGGCATTGGCGGTCAGATTCTGATGGGTGAGCATCGCGCCCTTGGGCCGGCCTGTGGTGCCGCCGGTATATTGCAGCAGGGCCACATCATTTTCAGGGTCGATGGCGACGGGCGCGGGGTCATCCCCATGGCGCAGCAGGTCGGCATAATGGGTGATACGCGGATCATGCGGGACATGGGCCGTTTCGGCGCGCTTGAAGAGGCGGAACAGGACGGATTTGGCCGGGGGCAGCGCCTCCGCCACGCAGCCGACGACCAGTCGTTCCAGGCTGCTGTTGTCCAGCACCTCCAGCGCGGTCGGCAGCAGCGCCTTGGCCGACAGGGTGAAGAGAATCTTCGTGCCGCTGTCCTCGACCTGATGCTCCAGTTCGGCGGCGGTATAGAGGGGGGAGAAATTGACAACCGTGGCCCCGGCCATCATCGCGCCATAATAGGCCGCGACATAATGGGGGACATTGGGAAGATAGAGGCCAACGCGGTCGCCCTGCCGCACGCCCAGATCCTGCAAGCCCTTTGCGACGCGCCGGATGGTCCGGAGCATGTCGCCATAGGTCGTCTTGCGACCCATGAAGTCGATCATCACCGCATCGGGGTTCGCCGTCGCGCTGCCCACCACCATGTCGACCATGGACAAGGGAGGGAAGGCCTGCTCCCAGGCGGAGGGGTGATTATAACGGGTTTTCCAGATATTTTCGCTGCTCTCCATTTGTACAGGTGTAAGTCACCCCTTCCCTTTACGCAAGCGTAAAGCCCGACAAAAAGGGCCGCGCCTCGGCAGGAGGCGCGGCCCTTTTCGTCATTGCCCGATCGTCACTCCGTCACCGACGGAATGACGCTACGGTATCAGGCATGGTCCTTATTGTCGCTGAACGGATCGAGGATCTTGGCAGCACCCGAAATAAGGTCGGATTCAGCCTTCAGCGCCTCTTCCGCACGGCGGGACGCATCCTCGCGCTCCCTGCGCAGTTCGTTGATCAGCGCTTCCCGATCGCCATCCAGACGCGAATCGGTCGGCGTCTCGATGCCTGCCTTCTTCGCGGCCTTGGCCACCAGCGCGTCCAGTTCCCGCTGCGAACAGAGGCCGAGCGTCACCGGGTCCTTGGGCACGATGTTGGAGATGTTCCAGTGCGTGCGGTCGCGGATCGCGGCTATGGTGGTGCGGGTGGTGCCGATCAGCTTGCCGATGGCGCCGTCCGAAATCTCCGGATGGTTGCGCAGAATCCAGGCGATGCCGTCCGGCTTGTCCTGACGCTTGGAAACCGGCGTGTAGCGCGGCCCCTTGGTACGGCGGACCGGCTCGGGGCCCTTCAGCATCTTCAGCCGGTAATCGGGGTTCGCCTCGCCCTTGTGAATCTCCTCCATGGTGATCTCATGGGCGCGGACCGGGTCGCGGCCGGTATATTTGATGCCGGCGGTATCGTCGGCGATCGCCTGCACTTCCAGAATATGCAGCCCGCAAAATTCCGCGATCTGATCAAAGCTCAGAGCGCTGTTGTCGACCAGCCAACTGGCAGTCGCATGGGGCATGAGAGGCTGGGACACGGGAATTCTCCGGCACTAAAAACGATAAGGGCCGCCCAAGCAGGGCGGCCACGCCCGACCTGAGATAGTGCATCCCAACGTACACGGCAAGAAAAAGCGTCAGGCGGCGCTTTCCAGGACTTCCCGGTCGATATTGTGCAGACCCGCCAGAAATTCCTGGGCGCTGCGTTCCCAGCTGAAACTCTGCCCATAGGCGGCGCAGGCACGCCGATCGCGGGTCAGGGCGGCGGCGATGGCATCTTCCAGCCGGTCGGACAGCGCGCCGGTTTCGGGCGTGACGATATCGATGGGTCCGGTGACCGGATAGGCGGCAACGGGCGTGCCGCACGCCAGCGCCTCGATCATGACCAGGCCGAATGTGTCCGTGCGGCTGGGGAAGACGAACACATCGGCGCCCGCATAGGCGCCCGCGAGGTCAGCGCCGAACATCGGCCCAAGAAAACGGGCCTGCGGATAGGTCTTTTCCAACATGGCGCGGGCTGGACCGTCACCGACGACAACCCTGGTGCCGGGATGATCGCTGGCAAGGAAGGCTTCGAGATTTTTCTCGACCGCCACGCGCCCGACATAGAGCTGGATCGGACGGGGCAGGTCGGCGAAGGCGGCGGGCTGCGGCGCCTTGGGGGTGAAGGCGACAAGGTCCACCCCCCTGCCCCATGCACGGACCTGCGCCAGCCCATGGGCACGCAATTGCTGCCGCACCGAGCGGGTCGAGACCAGCACCGCTTCGGCGGGTCCATGGAACCAGCGGATATAGCGCCAGAACCAGGAAGCAGGCAGGCCGGTGCGCTGCGCCACATAATCCGGGAAATGGGTATGATAGGCGGTGGTGAAGCGAATACCGCTGCGCAGGCACCAGCGCCGGGCAGCGAGGCAGAGCGGGCCTTCGGTGGCGAGATGCACCGCATCGGGCCGGAAGGCCGCGATCATCTGCCCCACCACGGTCGAACGCACAAAGGCCAGCCGGATTTCGGGATAGGTCGGACAGGGGATCGAGCCGAAAAGATCGGGCGAGATCACCTTCACCTCATGCCCCATATGCTCCAGTTCCGTCTGGATCGTCTGGAGCGTGCGGACGACGCCGTTGACCTGCGGGCTCCAGGCGTCGGTGACGATGATGATCCGCATGAGGGGTGGGCGCATCGGCTCCACTCCTATGCCGCGATCCGTGCGGGTTCATCGGCGGTGCGCTTGGCGATCTCCTCGGCCCAGTGCAGCACTTCCATCCGGCCGTCGAAATGCTCGACCAGCGCGGTGCAGCCTTCGACCCAGTCGCCGTCATTATAATATTCGACGCCCGCTATCTCGCGAATCTCGGCATTGTGGATATGACCGCAGACCACGCCGTCGACGCCGCGCGATCCGGCTTCATGCGCCACCACTTCCTCGAAGCGGGAGATAAATTCGACCGCATTCTTGACCTTGTGCTTGGCCATCTTGCTGAGCGACCAATAGGGCAGCCCCATGCGCTGACGCACCGCGTTCACCACGATATTGACGCGCATCAGCATGGTGTAGGCCGCGTCGCCGATGAAGGCGAGCCAGCGATGCGCGAGCATGATCGTGTCGAACTCGTCGCCATGCAGCACCAGCAGCTTGCGGCCATCGGCGGTTTCGTGAATGGCCTTGCGCCGGATCTCCACGCCGCCGAAGCTGAGGCCCGTGAACTGACGGAACATCTCGTCATGATTGCCGGGAATATAGACGACGCGGGTGCCGCGCTTGGCGCGCTTCATCACGCGCCACACGACATCATTGTGCGCGGCGGGCCAGTAGAAGCGCTTCTTGAGCCGCCAGCCGTCGATGATGTCGCCCACCAGATACATGGTGTCGCTGTCGACGCTGTCGAGAAAGTCGATCAGCATCTTCGCATTGCAGCCGCGCGTGCCGAGATGGATGTCCGAAATCCAGATCGTGCGATAGCGGCGACGCTGCCCTTCCCGTTCGGGGATGGTGAACTTGTCGTCGGCGGCGTCATCCCCCTCCGACAAACCAACGTCTGCCAGAAATGGCAGGCGTGTGATGGCGTTCATGATGCGACCCCTGAGCTGTTTCCCTCAGGAGCGAATCCATAGCGCCGCTATGTTACAACTCCGCACCGAATATGACGGAAATACTACGATTTCAGGGGATTCCCGAGCGGCCGACAGCACGGAATCGATGGAGCCGCTGCCCCTCAAACCGTCAGCACGATCTTTCCGAAATGGTCGCCGGCATCCATGCGCGCATGCGCCTTGGCCGCATCGGCCAGCGGAAAGCGGCTATCCATGGCAGGCCGCAGCTTGCCCTGCTCGACGAAGGTCCAGACGACCCGCATCAATTCGTCCGCCACCAGACTCTTGAACGCGACGGAGCGTGGCCGCAGCGTCGACCCGGTGAGCGTCAGCCGCTTGCTCATGATCGTGGGCAGAAAGACGCTCGTCTTCGGCCCGCTCATCACCGCGATCGACACATGGCGGCCGTCTTCGGCCATGCACTGGATGTTGCGCGGGACATAATCGCCGCCGACCATATCCAGAACCGCCTGCACACCCTGTCCGCCGGTGATGCGCTTCACTTCCTCGACGAAATCCTGAGTGCGGTAATTGATCGCATGATCCGCACCCCAGACCTTGGCCTGCTCACATTTCTCGTCACTGCCGCAGGTGACGATGGTCGTGATATCGAACAGCTTGCAGAGCGAAATCGCCATGGTGCCGATACCGCTGGTGCCGCCATGCACCAGCACCGTATCTCCCTCCACCACATAGGCCCGCTCGAACAGGTTGCTCCATACGGTGAACAGCGTTTCGGGCAGCGCCGCCGCCTCCACCAGATCATAATCGTCCGGCACGGGCAGGCATTGGCCCGCAGGCGCCACCACATATTCGGCATAGCCCCCGCCCGGCAGCAGCGCACACACGCGCTGCCCGACGAGCAGTTCGGCGCTCCCGCCGGCGGCAACGATGGTTCCGGAAACCTCCAGCCCCGGAATATCCGGCGCACCCGGCGGCGGCGGATATTTCCCCTGCCGCTGCATCACGTCCGGGCGATTCACGCCCGCGGCCGCCACCTTGATCAGCACTTCGTCGGGACCCGGCACCGGAACCGGCCGCCGTTCCGGCACCAAAGCCTCCGGCCCACCCGGCGCCGCTATGCCGATGGCCATCATTTCGCCCGGAATTGCGTTTTCAACCGTCACTGGCGCCCCCGCCGTCAATGTTGCACCGCACCTAAATCGACGGGCGGAATGAAGGCCTTATTGACAGACTGATCCTCAGGGTCAACATTACGATTCATGGACATGGATGACAATCTGCCAAGAAAGGCTGATGATCCGCTGGCCCAACTGCTTCGACAGGATTTGGGTCCACTTTCCGTGGCCGATCTGGAAGCGCGTATCCTCGCGCTGGAGGGTGAAATCGCCCGAACCCGATCAAAGATTGAAAGCGCCGTTAACCACAAAGCAAGTGCCGAGGCGTTATTCAAGCGATGAACCCGCGCCCCACCCTCTGCGGCCTTGCTGAAGGCTTCACCGGGTATGGGCAGTCTGGCAATTCCAGCGGTCAGGATGTCCATCTTGATCCGTCGTGGAGCAATGCCGACATATGGTTCAAGACAGCCCCTCTTTTGGGGTCAGGAGTATAAAAGACATGCCATCTTTCGCACCCGCCCTTGAAACCACCCTGCATAATGCGCTGACCCACGCTTCGGAGCGTCGTCACGAATATGCGACGCTGGAGCATTTGCTGCTCGCGCTGATCGACGATGAACATGCGTCGAAGGTGATGCAGGCCTGCGGTGTGGAACTTGGCGAGCTTTCCGATGCGGTGACGCAATATCTCGACACGGAACTGGACAGCCTGAAGGTGGAAGGGGCCAGCGACCCCTCCCCCACCAGCGGTTTCCAGCGCGTGGTCCAGCGCGCCATCCTGCACGTCCAGTCTTCCGGCAAGGATGAAGTGACGGGAGCCAATGTGCTCGTCGCGCTTTTCTCCGAGCGGGAAAGCTATGCCGTCTACTTCCTCCAGCAACAGGACATGAGCCGCCTGGATGCCGTCAGCTATATCAGCCACGGCGTCGGCAAGGGCACGGCCGCTCCTGAACAGCAGCGCGAAACGAAGGGCGCTGCCGAAGAGGAAAAGAAGGCGCAGGACAGCAAGGGCAAGAAGGACAGTGCCTTGGAGCAGTTCACCGTCAACCTCAATGAGAAGGCAGCGCGGGGCAAGGTTGACCCGCTGATCGGCCGCGCGGCCGAAGTCGACCGGACGATCCAGATCCTCTGCCGCCGGTCGAAGAACAACCCGCTCTATGTGGGCGATCCGGGCGTGGGCAAAACCGCCATCGCGGAAGGCCTGGCGCGCAAGATCGTCGAGGGCGAAGTTCCCGATGTCCTCAAGGAAGCGGTGATCTACTCGCTCGACATGGGCGCGCTGCTCGCCGGGACCCGCTATCGCGGCGATTTCGAGGAGCGCCTGAAGGCGGTCGTCACCGAACTGGAAAAGATGCCGCATGCGGTCCTCTTCATCGACGAGATCCACACGGTGATCGGCGCTGGCGCGACCAGCGGCGGCGCGATGGATGCGTCCAACCTGTTGAAGCCCGCTCTGTCGGGCGGCACGATCCGCTGCATCGGCTCGACCACCTACAAGGAGTTCCGCAACCATTTCGAGAAGGACCGCGCCCTGCTGCGCCGGTTCCAGAAGATCGACGTCAACGAACCTTCGGTCGAGGACACGATCAAGATTCTCGCCGGGCTGCGCAGCGCCTTTGAGGAGCATCACAACGTCAAATACACCCCCGACGCGATCAAGGCGGCGGTGGAGCTGTCGGCGCGCTACATCAACGACCGCAAGCTGCCCGACAAGGCGATCGACGTGATCGATGAGGTCGGCGCGATGCAGATGCTGGTCGTGCCCAGCAAGCGCAAGAAGACGATCACGCCGAAGGAGATCGAGCAGGTCATCGCGACCATGGCGCGCATCCCTCCCAAGACGGTGTCGGCGGACGACAAGTCGGTGCTCGAAACCCTCGATACGGATCTCAAGCGCGTCGTCTTCGGCCAGAACCGGGCCATCGAAGTCCTGTCCTCCGCGATCAAGCTGTCGCGGGCGGGCCTGCGCGATCCCGACAAGCCGATCGGCAACTATCTCTTCTCCGGCCCCACCGGCGTCGGCAAGACGGAGGTCGCGCGTCAGCTGGCCCATCTGCTCGGCATCCCGCTCCAGCGTTTCGACATGTCGGAATATATGGAACGGCACTCGGTCAGCCGCCTGATCGGCGCCCCTCCGGGCTATGTCGGCTATGATCAGGGCGGCCTGCTGACTGATGCGGTCGACCAGAATCCGCACAGCGTCCTGCTGCTGGACGAGATCGAGAAGGCGCATCCCGACCTGTTCAACATCCTGCTCCAGGTGATGGACAATGGCCGCCTGACCGATCACCACGGCAAGACGGTGGATTTCCGCAACACCATCCTCATCATGACCACCAATGCCGGTGCGTCGGACATGGCGAAGGAAAGCATCGGCTTCGGTGAACTGACCCGCGAGGATGTTCAGGAAGACGCGGTGAAGAAGCTCTTCACCCCCGAATTCCGCAACCGTCTGGATGCCGTCGTGCCCTTCGGCTATCTGCCGCCGGAAATCGTGGCCCGCGTCGTCGACAAGTTCATCCTTCAGCTGGAATTGCAGTTGGCGGACCGCGACGTCCACATCACCCTGGACGACGAGGCGAAGGCATGGCTCACCAAGCGCGGCTATGACAAGCTCTACGGCGCCCGCCCGATGGGCCGTCTGATGCAGGAGAAGATCAAGCAGCCGCTGGCCGAGGAACTGCTGTTCGGCAAGCTCGTCCACGGCGGTGAGGTCCATGTCCGGCTGAAAGACGACGCCCTCGCCTTCGAAATCACCCCCGCCGCCCCCAAAAAGGGCAAAAAGGGTGGCAAGGCGAAGCCTGCGGAATCAGCGAAATAATCGCACCTGTCGAATAACGGAAAAATAGGGACGGCCCATTTGGGTCGCCCCATTTTCATGATGGAATTGGCCAAGCCCCCTCTCGGGTCGGCGCAGGGACTGGTACACTCATCCGGTCAGTCAGGATGGGAGAGTCTCAATGTCCAATGCTATCACCTTCTACACCAACCCCATGTCGCGCGGCCAAATCGCCCGCTGGATGCTGGAAGAAGTCGGCCAGCCCTATGAGATGATCGTGCTGGACTATGAGAGCGGCATGAAGTCGCCCGACTATCTGGCGATCAACCCGATGGGCAAGGTTCCCGCCATCGTCCATGCAGGCAAGGTGGTGACCGAATGCGCCGCCATCTGCGCCTATCTCGCCGACGCCTTCCCCGCCGCCGGCCTCGCCCCCGCCACCGACAAGCGCGCCGACTATTATCGCTGGCTCTTCTTCGCCGCCGGCCCGGTCGAGGCCGCCGTGACCAACAAGGCGCTTGGTTTCACTGTCCCTGAAGGCCGCGAACGCATGGCGGGCTATGGCACGTTCGACCATATGATCGATGCCCTTGAACACGCCGTTTCCAGTCCTGCATGGATTTGCGGCGACCAGTTCACCGCCGCCGACGTCTATGTCGGCTCCCAGATCGACTGGGGCCTGAGCTTCGGCACCATCCCAACCCGACCCAGCTTCGAAACCTATGCCGCCCGCCTGCGTGAACGTCCCGCCTATCGGCGGCAGAAGGAACTGGATAACGCCCTGATCGCCCAGATGCAGAAGCCTGCATA
Source organism: Sphingobium sp. EM0848 (assembly GCF_013375555.1). Lineage (NCBI taxonomy): Bacteria > Pseudomonadati > Pseudomonadota > Alphaproteobacteria > Sphingomonadales > Sphingobiaceae > Sphingobium > Sphingobium sp. EM0848. The sequence goes on along the minus strand of NZ_JABXWB010000001.1, from coordinate 393,963 downwards.
AAGCAAAAGGCCCAGCGAACCACTCCGCCGGGCCTTCCGCTATCCTGGTGCACCAGCCTCAGTTGCGCTGGTTGCCCATGAAGCGCAGCAGGAACAGGAACATGTTGATGAAGTCGAGATAGAGGTTCAGCGCCCCCATCACCACCGACTTGCCCATCATGTCCGTGCCCGCGACATAGGCATAGATACTCTTGATCTTCTGCGTGTCATAGGCAGTCAGACCCGCGAACAGCAGCACACCGATGAAGCTGATGACCATGTTCATCGCGCTGGACTTGAAAAACAGGTTGATGAGGCTGGCGACCAGCAACCCGACCACACCCATGATCAGGAAGGTGCCGAAAGCCGAAAGATCACGCTTCGTCGTGTACCCCCACAGGCTCAAACCTGCAAAAGCCGCCGCCGTCGCGAAGAAGGTCTGCGCTACCGACGTGCCGGTATAAACGAGCAGGATGGACGAAAGCGACAGGCCCATCACCGCCGCATAGCCCCAGAACATCGCCTGCATCGCGACGGTCGACAGCCGGTTCATCCCAAAGCTCATGACCATCACGAACAGCAGCGGCGCGAACATGATGACATATTTCAGAATGCCGGGTCCGGCCAATATCTGATAGGCAAGGCCGCTCGACGCGAACAGCATGGCGACCACGCCGGTCAGCAGCACGCCGCTCGCCATATAATTATAAACCGACAGCATATAGCTGCGCAGGCCAGCATCGAACGCCTCGCCGCGCGCAACGGTCGTGCCGCCAAAACCCGCAATGTCGGAACGCGGATCGGACCAATTGGCCATGGGATAATCTCCTTCACCGGCATCTTCGCGGCCGGTTTCCCTATTATCGGCTCATCCGGTCGCCAATTCAAGCCGGTAGCGCAACCTGACTTATCGCGGCAGAACAGCTATAGAAAGATCATGCATCGCCTTTTCATCGCCATCCGTCCCCCCGCCGAGGTCCGCGCCGGATTGCTCACCCTGATGCACGGCATCATGGGCGCGCGCTGGCAGAGTGACGATCAACTGCATCTCACCTTGCGCTTTGTCGGCGAAGTCGATCGCCACCAAGCCAATGACTTGGCCGATGCGCTTGGCAAGGTGCGATTTTCACCCTTTGAAATTGCCCTCTCCGGCGTCGGCTGCTTCGATCGCAAGGGCCACGTCCACACTCTTTGGGCGGGCGTACAGCCGCGCGATCCCCTTGCCCAACTCCATCGGAAGGCCGACCGCGCGTGCATCCAGGCCGGCCTCTCCCCGGACGACCGCAGCTATTTCCCGCATGTCACACTCGCCCGCTTCGGTCGGGCCGTCGGCTCCATGGACGCGTTCATGGCCCGCCACGCAGGCCTCGCCAGCCCATCCTTCACGGTCGAAGACTTCGCCTTGTTCGAAAGCCATCTTAGCCAGGCAGGCTCAACCTATCATATGATCGAACGCTATCGAGCCGACGCCCCCATTCCGTAGCAAAAGGCTGGCGCGACGCCCCGCCGCGCCGTCCAAAGCCTACCCCGCCGACAATATGCCGCAAGCGACCCGCCCGCCGGCATTGCCCGCCGGATCGGTCTTGTAATCGTCCGCCTGCGCATGGATGACGACCGCTGCGCCATCGCTGTCCAGCAGGGGCGTAGCGCCCCCGCTGATGGCGCCGCCGGGAATGACATATTCCAGTTCGCCCGCACCATCGGCGCCCGCGATCATATTCGGCATATCGCCCATATGCATGCCCTGCGGATTATCCTTGCCATGCTTGTGACCTGTCGGGTTCCAATGCCCGCCCGCGCTGGTGAAGTCCGGTCCCGTGCACATGCCCGTGGTGTGAATATGGACCGCATGCATGCCCGGAGTCAGGCCCTGCGCCTTAACCACGACATGTAACCCATCGGCAGCCTGAGTCACCATGGCCGTACCGCGCGGCGACCCGTCGCCTGCAAGCAATTTCGCATGCGCCATCGGCGCGGCGCCGGAGGCAGGCTCCGCCGACGAGGCAGAGGAAGTGGCGCAAGCCGAAGCAAGGACAACCAATGGCAGAGCCAGGGCGAAAGCGAGATTTTTCATCTGAATGGAACTCCCACAACTAAGCTGATTGGCGAACGCCGCAGTTCATCTTTTGTTGCCCAAGCGATCTGAATTGTCACCCATTTTCCAATCCTGCGACACAAGAGCAGCACATCACCGCTTGCTCCCTCGCTCCCCAAGCCGGCAAAGAAAAAGGGGCCGGTCTCTCGACCAGCCCCTCAATCCTTTTCCATCCCGAAGGACGGAAATTCCTATCAGTGACCCGAACCCGGACCGTAGGTGATTTCCACGCGACGGTTCTGCAGTTCGCGGACGCCGTCGGCGGTTTCGACGCGGGGGTTCGCTTCACCGAACGCCTGGGTCGTCATCACGCCATCGGCGATGCCCTTCGAAGCCATATAGGCCTTGACCGAGTCAGCACGACGCTGGGACAGGCCAACGTTGTAGGAGGCCGAACCCGAACGGTCCGCATAGCCCGCCAGCATGACCTGAGCGCTACCGCAGTTGCTGTAGGCCGAAACCGCGTTGTCCAGAATGGTGGCCGCGTCAGGCGTGATGTCCGACTTGTTCCATTCGAAGAAGACAATGTACGGCCCAGGGCTGCACTCAGCGACCGGCGGCGGCGGAGGCGGCGGGGGCGGCGGGGGCGGCGGAGGCGGCGGAGGCGGCGGGGGCGGCGGAGCAGCCGGTTCGCCACCGAAGTTGTAGGTCAGACCCAGCAGCAGGCTGTGCGTGCGCAGCTTGGTCTCGATGGTGTCGCCAGCGCGGACGCCGGTGCCATAACGCAGGTCAGGATAGGCCGCGATGACCTTGATGTTGTCCTGGTTGAAGAAGCGATACTTCAACGATACGTCGACATGGCTGGTCAGCGGATAGCGAACGCCAGCAATCGCCTGCCAGGCGAAGCCGGTGTCGGAATCGTTGACGATGTCGTTGGCCAGCTTGCCACGCGAAACGCCGACACCGCCGCCGACGAAGCCCTGAAGGCCATCATCGGGACCGAAGTCCAGCAGGCCGTTCAGCATGAACGACAGAGCCGAAGCCGAACCACCGAAGCCGGTTTTGTCCAGATCCACCTTGGCGCGCTTATAAGCTGCTTCGGCTTCCAGACGGAAACCGCCGAAGTCATAACCAATGTTGGCGTCGCCGTCCCAACCCTTATGGTAGTCGACGGAACCGGTGGTTGCCACGCCATTGACGGTGGCATTCTGATCTTCGACGAGGACAACGCCGGAGTCGATGCCGACATACCAGCTATTGTCACGCGCCAAGGCCGGGGTGGCCAGGGCGCTGGTCGCAAGCACAGCCGCGAGGGCAAGCTTCCGCATCTGAATTCCCCTTTCAAAAGTGTCACGAAGGACTGCTGGAACCATCTATCGGCTAGAAAGTTTCATGGCAAGTCCACATTTGCCAAAACTGTTGCATAAATGGCGCAGTTAACCCTGTTCGCTACCCGCCTCAGGCTAATTCGAACAGCCCATCTGGTAAAAGGCCGCTACATCCCAAGTCATGGATCAATCAGGCCATGCGTCCGCATCGCATTGAGTATGGCGCCGATTGCAGAGCGCGCCTCGGCATCGACGGTCACGCCGCCCGACGGATCGCTGATCCCCGTACCCCGTGCGCCTACCACCCTGCTCCCGCCGAAGTAAAGCCCTTCCTGCCGCACCGCCGCGTCGCGCCAGACCGCGCCGTCATATGCCATGACATGATCGCGATCCGCGACCCATAGCGAAAGCCCCGCCCGCGGCACGACAAAGCGCCAGCCGCCTTCGGTCCAGCACGCCACCGCCCCCTCCCGTCCGGCCCAATCGCCCTCGGCCTCCGCCGCCACGATCCAGCAATCCCCCATCGCCGGCACCTCCGGCGGCGCGCTTTCGTCCGCGCTGGCCACGGCGCCATGCAACAGCATGTCGATCCGCGTCAGCGCCTCGTTATGAAACAGTTCCTTCTGCGCCTGCCCGGCGAAAAGCTGCGGCAGCGCCCAACGAAAAGTCGCGTCCATCATCATATGATTGCCCCTTTTATAAAATCCGCTCAGCCCGCCAGAACGATCCGCGCCGGACGGCCCATCGCCTGCGACCCGATCTGCCGGATCTCGACGGCCAACGCGCCCACGCCATCCCAGTCCGCCTCCCGCATCGCCGCATCATAGGTCCAGCCAGGCTGTTCCACGACGACCCGCCGCACCACCTCGTCCCCGGCCAGCACCCGCAACTCGTAGCTCTCCCGATCCTCACCCAGCGGCACATCGGCCCCACTCACCCAGCGCCAACCCGTCCGGCTCCGCCGCGTCCATCCGATGCTCCAGCCTCCCGCGCCATCAGCTTCGGCCCGCACATGCACCGGCGCAGGCGGCGTCACCGCCTCGCCTCTGACCGTCAGTGCCGCCTCGACCGGCTCGACATCCCCAACGCCGATCGCCGCGACCCGGACGCTTCCACCGATCTCCGCCGCGCCGCCCTGCACCGCGATCGGTTCGGCCAGCCGATCCTCTTCCAGCAACAGGAAATCCTCACCCACCGCATGGGAGGCCATCGCCCACTCCGTCCCGAACAGCCCCCGCCGCAGCCCCCTCAACCGGAAACTGGCCTCACCGATCTGCTCGGCCTCCGCGAACTGGATCACTTCCCGCCCAACCAGACAAAGGTTGCGCCCCTGCACCAAAGCCGCCTCATCCGCCCCGCCCAGCATCATGTCCCCGGCCAGCAACGTCACTTCAAAGGCATGGACAGCATCGATCAGCGTCACGCTCCCACTGGGCAGCAGCGTGTCGACCCGCCCCATCACCGCCCTTGGCGCCGTCCGCCCGGCGGGCAGCGCCTCCCCGGTCGCGCCCATGATGAACAGCGCCGCACCGCGCCAGCCCTCCCCGCCGCTCGCCGCCGCCACGATGACCGGCGCCGCCGCCGCGCCCTCCCTGATCGGCGGCAGGTCCGCCAGCATCAGCACCGTCGGCCCATGCGGCCGATCCACCTGCCGCACGATGCTGCCCGAAGAGGCGCCCGCCGGAACCGTCCCACCAGCGCCCGGCACACGCCGCAGGCTCAGCCGCACGGCCATCGCCTCCCACTCGCGCTCCTCGATCCGCCACAGGCCCGGCACACTTTCCACCGTCACGACATCGCCCGGCGCATGACGCAGCGCCTCCCAGCCACAGCGCAAGGTCATGGCCGAACGCCCGGTCCAGATCCGTCCCATCTTCCGCGCCGCCAGCCCCCGCGCATCGTCCCCCGACAGCACGACCGGCAGTTCCAGCCCCTGCTCCACCCGTCCCGGTCCCGGCCTGCCGACCCGCTGCACGCCCGCCTGATAGTCCCGCGCCGCATCATAATAGCGGACCGCCAGAGCCACCGGCACGGCATCGGCCGCACCACCCGATCGCTCCACGGCATCCAGCGCCCGCCCGTTGACCGACCGGCAAAGCGCGCCCGCCCCGATCTCCGCCCCACCCGCCACCGCAGGCGCGACCCAGCGTAACCCCGCATCCTCCGCCACAAAGGCCAGATCGAACGCCTCCGCCAGCGGCGCCAGCGCGTCACCCACATCCGCGCCGCCCGCCGCCAGACCATCGACCATGGCCAGCCCTTCGCCAGCCAGCAGCCCTCCGCTCAACTCCGCCGCCAGTTCCCCCAATGCCACCGCCCCCTCATCCGCCTCGACCTCGAAGGTCAGCGAAGGAATGCGATTGCCATAATCGGCCAGCGCCAGATCCTCGAACACCGCATAGGCCATGCCCCGATGCGCCGGCGTCAGCGCCAGCCCCTCCGCCGCCGCGATCAGCGGATCGACCGCCTGATCCTCACCCCCGCCATGCAGCCGGAAAGCCCCCAATTCCGTCTTGAAGTCCCCCGCCGCCCCGCGCAGCAGATTGCCATCCGCCCAAATCCGCCGCACGGCCCGCACCGCCCGCGCCGACAGGGCGACCGCGAAACTCGCCGAATAGCTGTAGGTGGTCACGCTGGGCCGCCCCTTGCCCCCACCGCTCCTGTGCTTGGTTTCCTTCAGGTCCGTCGCCCAGATCACCGTCCCCGCGACCCGCAAGGTTCCGAACAGCCTGGGCACCTGCGCCCCATAGGTCGATGTCTGCACCTGCATGTCGGTCAGCCGCCGCCCTTCGACGCCCTTGGGCTTGAACAGCACCGCATGATCGAAGGCATTGCCGATCAGCCCGCCCACCGCAGCCCCCAGCGGCCCACCAATGGCCGTGCCAAGGGCAGTCAAGATAATCGTCGCCATATCGCCCCCTGTTCTGCCCGCCAGTACCCGATCACCGGCCAGGGCGACTCCCCCGGCATTTCCACCACGCGCCCGATGCCGGCATGAGCATGAACATGCCCGCCCGGCACGACGATCATCAGATGCAGTTGCAAGGGGCCCGGCCGCACCAACGCCAGATCGCCGTCGCGCCCGCCCTCAACCCGCCGCAACCCCGCCGCCGCCAGCCACGCCATCGCCTGCCGCTCATCCCCGGACCGCAGCCCATAGCCCTCCGGCGCCGCCCGCCCCAGCACCAGCGCCGCCAGCCCGACGCAATCCAGCCCTCGCTCCGGCATCCGTCCATGCAGCCGAAAGCGCACCCCCAGCTGTGCCCGCGCCGCCGCGACAATCCCGCTCAAGCCGCCCCCGGATAGCGCGTCAGCAAATCCGTCCCCGGCAGATAAGGCTCCCCGCGAAAATTGACGGCATTGGCGAACCGCCCGGCACAGGTCGCCAACTGCCGGTCGCATCCCTCGGTCAGCAAGGCCAAGGCCCCGTCCTCCACCGCAAAAGGCGGCGGATCGACCAAAGTCACGGACCCCGCATCATTATCGACCACCCCCTGCACGATCCCGCCATTGCCTCCGGTCAGCCAGCGCAAGGTGCCAAAAGCATAAGCCCCCACCTCCAGCCCCGGCACAGCCACCGAAACATCCTCCACCGCCCCGACAGCCACCACCCGCCGCCGCCCGGCCAGATCGACCCGGCACTGCCTGTCCCCCAGCGCCGCCCGGCAATCCGGCGAAGTCGAAGGCGCAACCGGCGCTTTCAAGGCCGCCATCGCCCCCACCAGTTCCGCCGCGAACGCCCCCGCCTTGCGCGTGACCGCCCCGATCTCTCCCCGCGCCAGCAGCATCCACAGCGCGCCCGGCGCCTCCCACTCGGTCAACCGCAACTCCAGCGCAGCCCCGTCCCAGCGCCCCGCCGCCAGATCGGCCTCACCGATCGCATCGGACACCAGCGCGCCCTCCACATCGGCATCGCTCCCCTCCACGCCGATCCCGCTGCGCACCGCCGAAGGCGTCATTCCCGGCGCGGCGCGATACAGCACATGCCCGATCGCCAGATCGCGATCATGGCTGGTGAGGCCGATCGTCACCCCATCCCGCCGCTCGATCCGCCAGCAAAAGGCCAGCGTCGCCAGCGGCTTGTCCAAGGCCTCCAGCCCGCTCATTCCCTGATCTCCACCAACGGCACCGACGGCGCCTCCCCCGCCGCGAAGGTCGCGCGGTTGATCTCCAGCCGATCCTCGGCAAAGCGCACCGGCACATCGAAACGAAAGCCCGCCGTCAGCACCGCGCCCGCAACCGGCGCCACATCGAAGGCGATCACCCCCAGCCCGGCGTGACTCCAGCCGCTCCCCATCTCGACCCCATCCACGGCGACCCGGATCGTCCCCGCCACCGGCCGCGTGATCCGCCGCGCCTGCGCCTCCTCGCCAGCGCCATAAAAACGCTGCAACGGAAACTCCGCCCGCACCCCGTCACCCACACCCAGATGCTGGTCCAGAGCACCCGGCACGCCGCCCACGCCACAACTGCGATCATCATAGGGATCGCTAAACCGAAACCCCCGCGCCGCGCCCCGCCGCGCCCGGAAGAAAGCGATCAACGCCGCCATATCCGCCTCCGACCGCACCCCCGGCCCGGCATCGAAGGACAAGCGCGCATCCGCCCAGTCGCTGCTGCGCCGCTCATGCCCGGACACGCTCTCCACGATCTGCGTCGAGAAAGCGGGCGCGACACTCGCCTCCCGCCCTATCGCCAGAGGACAAGCCACATCATCAAAGGCCTGCACATCATCCTCCCCATCCAGTCTGAAGCAGGTAAAGCCGTCCCGCGCGACCTGCGGCAGCGCCCAGATAAAGGTCGACGCCGTCCCCCGCTTCACCGCCGCGTCCGCCGCCGCCGCAATCTCCCGCCACTGCCCGGCATCCTCGCCGCGCAGCACGAAACCCGAAAAATAATGTTGTTCCGCAACCGGATAGCCCAGCCGCTCCACCGCCAGTTCGACGCCCCGCGCGGTGCGCCGCTCCCGCCCCTCCGTCACCCAGTCATAATCCTCCAGCTGCAACACGTTGAAGGCCGGCGAAGCCCATCCCAGGGGCATGTTCGCCCGCTTCGCGTCCGGCGCCGCCGGATCGAGCACGGTCGGCAGATAGGCCAGCAAATGCGTCACCGCCCCCGCCGCCACCCCCTTCACCCAGCCGCAAAGCGCCGCCGTAGACGCCGCCAGCACCTCCCCCGCCCGATCCAGCAAAGCCTTCTGCCCGGCGTTCAAAGCCCCCCGAACATCCGGCACGGAAACCAAAGCCCCGCCAAAAGCCGCCCGCGCAGCCTCGTCATACAGGCAGATGCGCCCATCCGGCATCACCCACCACCACGGCTCCCCCACCTGAAACCTGATGGCCAGATCAGCCGTCAACCCAATGGAAACAAAGGCCCCGGCAACCAGTCGCAAATAACCCATCGCCCCCTCATGCGCGGGCGAGAGCAAGGCCGAAGGCGGCGACCACCCCGTCAGCGCCGGATCGCCATTCTCCGCCCGCTGCTTCCAGTCATTCCAGCAATGCGCGTCGAACAGTTCATAGGACAGCGACCAGATCACCCCCAGTCCCAGCGCCCCGGCCCGCCGCGCAAAATCCGCATGCCACGCCGCGCAGGGCGCATTCAGCACCCCGCCCGCCAAACTGACGTAAAAGCCGCCGCCCAACGGTTCGAGCCGGAAATAATGGCTCATCCCCACATAATGGTTGATGTCCCCGCGATAGCCCAGCGCATGGATGGACGCGACAATCCGCTCCGGCGTCTGGTTGAAGCAATCGTCATAGCCCGTCGCCATCGACAGCCCATGTTCGGGCAGCACGACATCCCCGACCCGCAACACCGACCCCGCTCCGTCGCAGCTTATGCCGGACAGTTCACACCATCCCTCAACCCCGGCGGCAAAGGCCGCGCCGCCCGCATCATAATCCGGCGGCGCGAGCGAAATGAACATCCGCTCGACATCCCCCGCCCAGACCGCTTCCCCCTCGCTCAACGAAAAGCCGCTCTTCACCCGGGAAAAATCCAGCGTGATCAGAGCATCTTCCACTCCACCGCTCGCATAGTTCCACAAGCGCACATACCAGTTGCGCGGCGCTCCATCGGCATCCCGCCCCTCGATGGTCAGCGTCGGCCCATGCTTCTCATCCAGCCGCCTCAGCCCCCCGCTCCGCCAGCGGAACCGCAGCACGCAATCCCGAAAATCCCGCGCCGTCTCATAGGCCAGCAAAGCATGGCTCCACCGATCCTCCGCCTCCCAGATCAGCCCCGCCAGATCCCCCGACCCATAGAAAACCGCATCCACCCGCAAGGCGTCCGGCGCGGTAGTGACGACACTCGCCATCATCGGCCGGGGGAAATTCACGGTCCAGTGCGTCGGCGCAAAGCGCTTCATGAACCGCGCCTCCTGCCCCCGCCGCGCATCCGCCAGCCAATAGCCCAAACTGCTCATCCGCCGATCGCCCCCCTGACCGCCCGAGCCACCTGCCGCGCACTGCGCGCCAGCAATCGCGCACTATCCGCGCCCTGCCCCTGCACCGCGATGCTCACCCGCACATCCCGCGCGCCGCCGCCGTTCGGCACCACCTGCCCGCTCGCGGTGGGCACAAAGACCTCCGGCCCCCGCTCCCCCACGACATAGGCCCGCCCCGGCGCCACCGGCCCGCCGGTCGCCCGCCCCGGCAACCCCAGCGCCGACGCGGCCAGCGCCACCAGCCCATCCCCGCCGACACTGCCCATCCCGGACCGCCCGCAACAGCCCCTGCTCGATCCGCTTCCCGGCCCGCTCCGCCCCGCTGGCAAGCGGCCCTTCCAACTCCCCCCGCATCGCCTCCACATCGCGCGCAAAGCCCTGCGTATCCGCCCGCACCCGCACGACCAGATTGTCGATTTCCTCGTCCATCCCGCCCTCCCGAAAAACAGCCCTTTCCCACCCTCAATCCGGCCCAGCCTCAATCCGGCATCACGCCCCTCAACCGCTCCAGCTCGCCGCGATCCATCCCGACCTCCGGCTCCTCTTCCCCCCGCGCTGCCCGCAGCACCGCCTCCAACTCCGCCGGCGTGGACCGCCAGAACTCGTCCGGCCGCCAGCCCAGCAACCACCCCGCGACCCCGGCCAGCCGCGCCGCCGCTTTGAAAAAACTCATCGTCCCCCCAAAATCTGCCCGATTATGCCCCGCAACACCGGCGTCAGCCGCGCCAGCCCGGCCGCCACTATGGCCTCGCCCAGCGCCTCCCGCGTCAGCCCCGCAGGCGGCTCCACCAGACAATGCCAGAACAGGCCCGCCATCTCGGCCAGCGCCAGCTTCCCCGCCGCCGCCCGCTCGACCAGCGCAAAGAGCGGCCCCAATTCCTCCTCGGCCGCCACCAGAGCCGCAAAACTGGGCCGCAGCGTGAACCGCTCCCCACCCAGTTCCAGAGCCGCCTCGCCCCTTGCACAATTAGGATGTGCGCCGTTCGCAACCCCACTCACAGCGACACCACCGGCCCGGAACTCTCCAGGCTCAGCGCATAGTTGCGCTCCCCATTATAATCCCCGGCATAGTCCAGCCGCGTCACCAGGAAGCGCCCGCGCATCTTCTCACCGCTTTCGAAGCTCAGCTCATAATCCTCTATGGTGCCGGCCAACGCATGCCCCCGCAGCCGCAGTTCCGCCGCCGATCCGGTGAAGATTCCCGCCGCCGACACGCTGACCGACCGCACCCCCGCGCCCGACAGCAATTCGCGCCAACCGCCTGAATCCTTGTTGGTGACGTTCACCGCCTCGCCATTGACGGACAGTTGCGTCGTCCGCATGCCCGCGACCGTGGCGTAGGCCACCGGCGCCCCGCCATCCCCTATTTTCAATAGAAACGCGCTTCCTTTTTCCACGCCCATGGAGCATTCTCCTCTAAGATAAACCGTGCAAGAATCGGGATTTGGAGAGAGGCTCAAGATGCTCGTTACCGCCCCCCTCATGTTGTTGCTGGCCGCCGCCCCGCAGAGCGGCGACGCCGTCGGCGCGGGCCGCAAGGCCTATTCGGAATGCCTGTCGAAACAGATTCAGCCCGCCATCGACAAGAAGATGTCGCTCGGTGATTTCCAGGCCTCGCTGAAGACCCAGTGCGGCGACAAGGAAGCCGCCTTCCGCGCCGCCATCGTCGCGGACGACAAGGCCGGCGGCACGGCGGACAAGGACGCCCAGTCCGACGCCGACGATCAGATCAGCGAATATAAGGACAAGATCATCGGCGAATTCGAAGATTATTCGAAGTCCTGACGGTCAGCCGCGCACCACGCGCAGCCGATAATCGACCAGCGCCTGCCACCCATCCCGCGCGCCTGTCCGCGACAGGCGCGACCGGGCCAGCCGCCTGCTGACGATCCGCCAGCCTTCCGCGACCTCCACCGCCCGCAAAACCGGATCGACCCGCCCAAGCAGCCCCGCCAGCCGCGCAGGACTCTCCGCCGCATCGAACAGGCTGACCGTCACGGTCACTTCCCGCCCTTCGACATCCTTCGCGCCCCAGTCGAGAGCGACACAATCCCCCACCACGCCATAGGGCGCACTGGCCCGCCCCGGCGCGCCATCGAACAGCCCGTTCAATCCCGCCATCAAATCCGCATCGCCTCGCAAGGCTTCGACGACAGCCCCGCGCACCACCACCTCAGCGCTCATCGCCGCCCCCTCCCTGCTTCCGGCCCAGCTTCCCGCAACAGCAGATCGCCCATCCACCGCCGCATCAACCCGCGCCCGGACAGCCGCACATCCTCACCCTCGACCCGCGCCTCGACGCCAGCCGCCGAAACCGCAGCGGCAATCGCCCGCCGCCGCGCCGCGACCCGCTCCTCCACCAGCGCCCGCAACCGCGCCATCATGCCAGCCGCATCCGCCGCCACGGCCGCCACAGCGCGCTCACCACGGCAGGCGGCGTCGCCACTTCGCCATCCCGCGCCACGAAATGCTCGGCGGCCAGCCGCACGATCCCCTGCCGGATCGCCTCGGGCAGCCCCTCATCGTCCACCGCCATCCCGGCCCGATAGCGCACCGTCACCCTGCCCGGCCCGTCCACCAGCCGCGCCCGCACCCAGCCTTCCCCGGCGGCATCGATGTCGACCGCATAGGCGCCGGGCGCCAAAGCCACCCCGCCAACCTCCACGCCCGAAATCGCCACCACCGGCCGCGCCATCAGCCGCTGCCAGCCCCCATCGGCCACCACCGTCTCGCTTGCCTCGCGCACGACCAGCCACTGCCCGATAAACTGCTCGCACAGCCCCGAAGCGCTCCCCAAAAGCCGCTCCAGCACCCCATCCTCATCATCCGACCCGATCCGCAACCAGGCCTTGAGATCCGCCAACATGGCCCCTCCCCACCAAAAAAGGGGACGCCCAAACGGACGCCCCCAATTCCTTCCCCCCACGGGAGAAGGATACGCAGCCTTACCGGCAAAGCCGGTTAGGCGAAGTTGGATGAGGGCGACGCCTTACGAAGCCGAAAACTTCATCAGCTTGATCGCCTCGCTGTTCGCCACCGCGCCGCCAATCCGCTTCACCGCATAGAAATGCACGAACGGCTTGTTGCTGAACGGATCGCGCAGGATGCTCGTCTCGCTCCGCTCCGAAATCACATAGCCCGCCTGGAAATTGCCAAAGGCGATCGACATCGATCCCGCCGAAATATCCGGCATGTCCTCGGCCTCCCTGAACGCGGAGGTTGTAGAGGAGAAATTAACGCAGGCCGCATAGCAGCAGGGAACATGACACAGAACGCCATCATCTACGCCCGTTTTAGCTCCATAGAGCAGAGCAAGGGCTACTCGTTAGAACGCCAGTTCAAAAATGGCCGCGAGTATGTGGAACGCAACGGCTGGCAGCTTGAAGCAGAATTGAAGGACGAAGGCAAAAGCGCCTTCCACGGCGGCAACCGTGCAGAAGGCACAGCCCTCCATACCTTTGAACTGGAAGCCCGCAACGGCCAGCATCGTGGCAAGGTGCTTTGCGTCGAGAATATCGACCGCCTTTCACGCCAAGGAGCGAAAGCAGCAGCCCAGCTTGTTTGGGCGCTAAACGAAAATGGCGTGGACGTCGCCACATGGCATGATGGCTATATATACAAAGCCGATGGTAGCGGCGACCTCATGGAGTTGTTCAGTGTCATCATCAAGGCGCAGATGGCTTATGAAGAGAGCTTGAAAAAGAGCAAGCGAAGCCGGGACAACTGGATCAAAAAATACACCGAGATCGAGAACGGCAAAGGCACGTTTGGGGGTAAGCCTGCATGGATTGATATTGCGGATGGTCAGCACATTCTCGATGAGGAACGTGCTAAGGTCATCAATGAGATGTTCGATTGGTATATCAGCGGCCTTGGATACATGGCCATAGTTCAGAAGCTAAACGACAGGCAAGAGCCTGTTTGGCACACCAAGAACTACAAAAATCCCAAAGGCGGTTGGCAGTTCTCCTACGTTCATAGGATCATAAACGGCCGCACTGTTTTGGGGGAGTTTCAGAAAAACGGTAGCGAGACAATCTCAACGGACTTCTATCCAGCAGCGGTCACGGTTGAGAAATATAATCGCGCACAAGCCGTCATGCTCAACAAGCCACGTTTGGCTGGGCGTGATAGCAAGAGGAAAAACAACCTACTGTCTGGAATGGTGTTCTGCGGCGTATGCGGGAAAGTCGCTGGCTACGAGAACAAGGGCAATTCAAAACACAAGTATATTACCAAAAGCGGCGAGGTTCGCTTGTATGGGGTCACGACAGGTAATCACGAATCTCTGATTTGCGACGCCTACAGGCGCAAGCATGGGTGCCAAAATAAGCAGAGGTTATATTATAAAAATGTCGAGAAGGCAGTTCTTGATAGCGTTCTATCCCTAACCATCGACGAGGAAGGTGCTGACCCACAGGTAGATGAACTGCGAGAGGCAATAGCGGTCATTGAACGCGACATTTGGGTCAAGACGGCCCAGATGAACAATCTCGTAGAGGCGTTAGCGGATGGCGGGGCCAAGGCCATCGCAAACCTGTAGCCCGGCGGCAGGCTGGGAGAAGGGACAGGTCGAGAACCAGGTCCAGACCGGCAGGGAACGGCTGTTCAAGCCACGTCTGCGGTTTGCCAGCATGGAAGAGTTGAACGCGTGGCTGGAGGCCGAGTGTCGCCGATGGGCCGAGCGCTATGCCCATCCGGATATGGAAGATATGACCATCGCCCAGGCGCTGGAGATGGAACGACCCTCCCTACAACCGCTCACCACGCCTTTTGACGGCTTCTTCGAGAGCGAACATGTGGCGAGCTCGACCTGCCTCGTCAGCTTCGATCGCAACCGTTACTCGGTCATGGCCGTTGCGGCCCGGCATGCGGTGCAACTGCGCGCCTATGCCGACCGGGTCGTCATCCGTTGTGCCGGCAAGGTGGTCGCCGAGCATGCCCGCCTGTTCGGCCGCAATCAGACGAAGTTCGATCCCTGGCATTATCTGCCGGTCCTGATCCGCAAGCCAGGCGCCTTGCGCAACGGCGCTCCCTTCCAGGACTGGGATCTTCCGCCGGCCCTGGCCCAACTGCGCCGCAAGCTGGGCAAAAGCGATGACGCAGACCGACGCTTTGTACGGGTACTGGCAGCGGTGCCCGAGGATGGCCTGGAGGCAGTCGAAGCTGCCGTGCGCGAAGCCATGGCGGCGGGCACGGCCAATGACGAGGTCATTCTCAACATCCTGTCGCGTCGACGCGAACCACAGCCTGTGCAGGCGATCGACGTTGTCGTCGATCTCAAGCTCAAGCATCTGCCCATTGCCGATTGCGCGCGTTACGACACGGTGCGAGGCCTCAATGCAGCGGCATGAGATGTTGGCAGCCCTCAAGGGGCTGGGCCTGAAGGGCATGATCGCCGCGTTCGACGATGCCGTCACCAATGGCATCCGCCGTGACCGGACCGCCATGGAGATGCTGAGCGATCTGCTACGCGCCGAAACGGCCCACCGTGAAGCTGCCTCGATCCGGTATCGCATGACCGCGGCCAGGCTGCCGGCCATCAAGGATCTCGACGGCTTTGTCTTCGCCGACACACCGATCAACGAAAGCCTGGTGCGCTCGCTCCATGCCGGCTCGTTCCTGCCGGAACGGCGCAATATCGTGCTGGTCGGCGGCACGGGCACCGGCAAGACGCATCTCGCGCTCGCCATCACCGCTGCGGTGGTCCGTGCCGGGGCCAGGGGCCGGTTCTTCAATACCGTCGATCTGGTCAATCGTCTGGAGGAAGAAACCCGGCAGGCCAAGGCCGGCAGCCTGGCCGCCCAGATGGCCCGCCTTGACGTCGTGGTTCTGGACGAGCTCGGGTATCTGCCGTTCGCCCGATCAGGAGGCCAGATGCTGTTCCATCTGATCAGCAAACTCTACGAAAAGACCTCGGTGATCATCACGACCAATCTCGCCTTCGGCGAATGGCCCAGCGTCTTTCAGGATGCCAAAATGACGACGGCGCTGCTCGACCGCGTCACGCATCATTGCGACATCATCGAGACCGGCAACGACAGCTGGCGGTTCAAGAACCGAAGCTGAGACGAGGAAAAACCCCTTCCCCCGGACCCCCATCCCCGGCGGTTACCCCGGTGGGTCCACAGGTACCTCCCGCGGACGCCGCCGCCAGCGCTCCTAACGGCGCGCGTCGGCGTCCGCGGGTCCCTCCTATGGACTACCGGGATAACCGCCGGAACTCACGAAAAGGGGGTCAATGTTGGGCGCCGATAGGGGGTCAACTTTGCGCGCCGGTTGACACAACTACGCCCGTCTCCGCTGCAAGCTTGTTGGACAGCTCCGACATGCCGATGTCTGGTTCCCTATCCACCCAGCCCGTCAACCGGGCCATATACGGCGCCAACTTACCAGCGCCGCGTGGCCGCCCTATTCGTGAAGAAGCAGCCGAACCTGTTCGTTCCACTCGCTGCAACAACTTCACTGCGCAACTCGCGCTCACACCGAAATGGCGGGCCGCCGCCCGGCGCGAGTGTCCCGCCCTTACGTGCGCCGATATCCGTTCCCGCAAATCAGCCGAATATGCTCTGCCCATGGTTCACCTCCACAGGCACATGAATCACAAATCCGCGCAAAAAGGAATCGTCCGCGATTCCTACTTTGCGCTCACTGCTCTAGAGCAGGCTCCGATCGGATTGAATCGGATCAGGCTCTATTTGTCTTTTGTTTTCCGCATTTTCCGAGCCAGCAGATGGTGCCATCTGCTTCGAAAATGCTCTAGCCGATTTGGCCGATCAGCCCTCAGCCCCTATATTGCCGCCCATGAGCTCCATCCGCCCCGCCCGCGCCGCCGACGCCCCCCGCCTGCTCGACATCTGGCGCAGGGCCGTCGACGCCACCCATGATTTCCTGACCCCCACAGACCGCGCCGCCATCGACGCGGAAGTCGCGACCTTCCTCCCCCAGTCGCCCGCATGGCTCGCCACCGACCCCGACGACCGCGCCATCGGCTTCATGCTGATCGACGGCGCCCATATGGAGGCATTGTTCATCGACCCCGCCTGGCACGGCCGTGGCGTGGGCCGGCGGCTGGTCGAACATGCCCTGTCGCTGCACCCGACGCTGACCACCGACGTCAACGAACAGAATGGACAGGCCATGGCCTTTTACGAAGCGATGAACTTCACCCGCACCGGGCGCTCGGACCGGGACGGACAGGGCCGCCCCTATCCCCTCATCCACCTTCGAAGCGCCCCCTAGAATTTCCAACAAGAACAGGAGGAAAGGGCGCTCTAATGCACCACCCGCCCCTTCTTCCGCACCGCCTCCAGCGCCGCCCGCAGCCGCAGGATCGCATCCTCGCCATCGGGCCGCTCGATCCCCTGCACGCGCCGCTGCTCCGCCACTTCCGCCGCATGCGCCAGCAACAGCCGCAATCCGATGGCCAACGGATAGTCCCGCTTCACCTTCCGGCTCTTCACCGCCCCCTCGCCGTCAAGGACGATCTCCTCCTGCTCGGTCCCGAACAGGGATTGCCGCAGCAACAGCGCCTCCAGCTCATCATAGGCCACGCACAGCGCCTGCTGCCATTCGCGCGCAAAGCCCGGATCGCGCTGCTTCTGCGCATAGGCGCTGGACGAACTCTTCCCCGCCGCCCGCGCCGCTTCCGCAACATTGCAGGTCGCGGCCAGCGCCTCCATGAACAGCTTGCGCCGCGCCGGCGTCCAGCCATCCCGGCGCACCGGCCGCAACTGCGCCGCGCTGCCTGAAGCCCGGCGCTGCCGCTGCGCGACCATACCCCCCGCCGCGCCCTTCCTGCCCCCGCTTTTCTTCCCCGCGTCCATCATGCCACCCCTCCGCCGCCGCCCGACGCAAAAGGGGCCGGCCCCGCAGGACCAGCCCCTCAACGCCGCATCGGCGACTCACATTTTCCCAATGTCGCCCCATCTGCCGGAACAGCGTGACGATGTCAAGAAAAATGTTCCAAATGGGTTAAATCATGCCGCAGCCATGCGTTCGATCGCCCTGGCCTCCGCCGCCAGCGCCGCCGCAACGCTTGGCCGCTCCCGCATCTGCTGCAACCACTGCTTCAGCCGCGGCCAGCGGCCATCCTTCAGCACCCCGCTGCAATAGCAGATATTGATCAGCGGACAGGCAACGGCAATATCCGCCAGCGTAAACCGATCCTCCACCAGAAACCCGCTTTCCGGCAGGATTTTCTCCAGATAATCGTAAATCTCCGGCAGCTTGTCGGCCTCCGCCGCATTGGCCGCCGCCAGATCCTGCGGCACCCCCATCAGGGGCGCGACCATCCGATTGAAGAAGATCGGCATGCCCGCCGCCTGCACGATGGTATCGCCAAATTCCTCGTACCAGATCGTCCGAGCCCGCGCCCGCGCCTCGACGGGGATCAAATTCGGCTCCGGATGCAGCGTATCCAGATAGGTTATGATCGCCGTCGAATCGCTGATCAGGAAATCGCCGTCCTGAAAACCCGGAATCTTCCCAAAGGGCGACGCCTGCGCAAAGGCCTCCCCGCCCTGCCCGAATCCGCCGGGCTGCACATCCAGTTCAAGCCCCTTTTCCGCCGCGAATATGATGACCTTGCGCACAAAAGGCGAAGGCCGCGCACCATAAAGGATCATGACTCCAACTCCCGAAAAATCCGAAGCGGATCATGCCTTTCCAGTATCGAAACGCAACGAAATTCAGTGCCCGCTGTCAGCTGTTCCGGCCACGCTCTGCGTATAATCGATCCGGATTCGCACCCAGCTGCCCACCATCACCTTGCCGTTGACGCGCGGCGGCAGCACCAGGAACTGCCACGCCGCCAGCCGCACCGCCCGCGCAAAGCCCGATCCCATGGGCGATTCGCCCAGCGCCTGACAATTTTCGACATGATAATGATCCACCGTCTTGCACGCGACCAACCCCCAGCCACGGGGCGGCGCATTGCCGGGCAGATAGCTCGCCAGTTCCGCATGGGTCGGCCGCCGATACCATTCGGCCTCGTACAATTGCACCCCGCCCGGCCCCTCGCCCGGCCCGGCCACCGCCGCACTGTCGCCCTGCCCCGAAGAGCCGTCCTCCGCGCCCTTTTTCGGCATTTTCCCGATATCCGCCGACGCCATCTGCTGGCTGTCCAACACCAGGAAGGGCATCGGCGAAGGCAAGAGCGAAGGCAATGGCGCGGGCGGCTGCTCGGTCGGCTTCACCACGGGCCGGTCGGGTTTCGCCACAGGCTGCACCTGCCGCTCCGCCGACCGCTCCTCTTTCTTCTTCTCGCTTTTCTTGGCCTTCGACCGCGCCTTCTCCGCCTTGGGGGCGGGCGCCACCTCGAAAGTCACGGGATTGCGGAAGTCCGGCAGCCGGATGACCGGCTTGGGCGCCATCGTCAGCAACACCAGCAACAGCAGGCCGTTGAACAGCAGCGCGAACAGCAAACCGCCGCCGCGCTCACGCCATTTGGAAGGGGATGAATGGGACAATTTCACTCGATGGCGCCGGGCATACTCTGGTTCGGGTCATGCCCAGACGTCACCACTCCGTCAACGCCGTAGCCCCTCAGCAGATATCCTCTTCCTGCACGACTGGTCGACTTTCCCGCGTCGCGCGCATCCGGCTGGCCTTGTCCTCGGGGTCGGAGGTCAACACGACATGGTCCTCATGCACCTCCAGCAGCACGCCCGCAAAGGGCATCCCCGCCAGACTGCCCGTCACCCGATAGCTGACGGAATCCCCGACCTTGAACGTGGCGGGGTCCGTATTGAACTCGAACGGGCAGGCGCCCTCACCCATGCCATGCATCACAATCTCTCCTTCGCCCCATATCCTAGCGCCCGCCGCTCCCGTCAGGCAAGCGGGCTGTCGCAAGCGCCCCGACCGCGCTAAAAGCCGCTCCCATGCACATCCGCCCCACCACCACCGCCGACCTTCCCAGCCTTCATCGCGTGATAGAACGCGCCTATCGCGGAGAGGCCGCCAGCGAGAGCTGGGCCGTCGAATCGCCCCCTCCCACCAGCCCCCGAAGCAGCATCCCCGCGCTGGAGGCCATTCTGTCCGACCCCGCCGAACGCCTGCTGGTCGCGCTCGATCAGGAAGGCGCGCCCATCGGCTGCGTCCAGATTTCCGACCTCGGCCATGGCCGCGCCTATCTCGGCCTGCTCTGCATCGACCCCGGCCTCCAGTCCGGCGGCCTCGGCCATGAACTGCTCGCCGCCGCCGAGCGGCTTGCGGTTTCGACCTTCCAGACCCATCGGATGGAAATGACCGTCATCGCCAGCCACGACCGGCTGATCGCCTATTATCAGCGGCGTGGCTACGAACCGACGGGCGAACGCCGCCCCTATCCGGTCCCGCTCGACCCGCCTTACGAAATGCTCGTCCTGGCAAAAGCACTGGCGGCCTGAAACCTCTTCGTCTAGGGGTCAGGCCGATGCTTACGAAGCTGTACCAATGGACGCTGGCGAAAGCCGCCCACGCCCACGCCGAACGTTGGCTTTTCGCCATCAGTTTCATGGAATCGAGCTTCTTCCCGATCCCGCCGCATCCGCTGCTGGGCCTGATGTGCCTGGCCCGCCCGGAACGCGCGATCCGCTTCGGCCTCATCTGCACCATCGCTTCGGTCATGGGCGGACTGTTCGGATACGCCATCGGCCATTTCGTCTATGAAACGGTCGGCCAGCAGATATTGAACACTCTCGGCCTCGCCGCGAAATTCCCCGTCGCCGCCTGCTATCTGCGCGATTACGGGGCGGAAATCATCCTCATCAAGGGCGCGACACCCATCCCCTTCAAGCTCATCACCATCACGGCGGGCTTCATCGGGCTGTCGCTCTTCACCTTCCTTTGGGCCAGCGTCCTGTCCCGCGCCTTCCAGTTCATGCTCGTGGGCTTTCTGTTCTGGAAATTCGGCAGCCCGATCAAGGCGTTCATCGAAAAATATCTGGGCCTGCTCTCCGCCGCTTTCCTCGTGCTGGTGGTCGGCGGCTTCATCGCGGCCTCGGCCCTGACCGGCGGCGGGGACAAGAGCGACAAGTGCAGCCACGCCACCATGGCCACCCTGCGCTGATCCGCAGCCCATGAAGAACATTCCGGCCCGCTTTCCAAAGCTCACCGCCCTGCTCGCCGGATTCGTCGCGGCCACGGGTTTCGAACCGCTGAAGCTCTGGCCCGTCACTCTCGCCTGCTTCGCGCTGCTGATCGTCCTCATCGAACGCGCGCCCGACCGCCGCAGCGCTTTCCTGCGCGGCTGGCTGTTCGGCGTCGGCCATTTCACCCTGGGCCTCAACTGGATCGCCCACGCCTTCACCTTTCAGGATTCCATGCCGCACTGGTTCGGCTATGGCGCGGTGGTCCTGCTGTCGCTTTATCTGGCGGTCTATCCCGCCCTTGCGACGCTCGCGACATGGTGGTTCGGGCGAAAACTCGGCGGCGGCGATTGCAGGCTCACCTTCACCCTGCTCTTCGCGGCGGCATGGCTTGCATCCGAATATCTCCGCGCCACCGCCTTCACCGGCTTTGCGTGGAACCCGCTGGGCGTCACGCTGCTTCCCACCGGCATCGCCATCGCTTCGACCCTGATCGGCACATACGGCCTCGGCGCCCTCGCCATCCTCGCCTCCGGCGCGATCCTTCTGACCCTGCGCCGCCAGTTCAGGCCCGCCGCCGCACTGGCCGCCCCGCTGGCAGCCCTCGCCCTATGGAGCCTCCTCTCCCCCGCGCCACCCACCCCGGCGGGCGCACCCCGCATCCGCGTGGTCCAACCCAATATCGGCCAGGACGAGAAATATTCCGCCGAACTCGAAGAGGCCCATTTCCAGACCCTCGCCGCCCTCTCCGGCACGCCCCGCCCGGCCCCACGCCTGATCTTCTGGCCCGAAGCCGCGATTCCCGCCTATCTCGATCTGGAACCTGACTGGCGCGCCCGCCTCGCGGCGCTGCTCGGCCCCGGCGACCTGCTCATGACCGGCGCGACCAAGGTCTATTTCAAACAGGTCGAGAAAAACGGCGCCCTCGAAAACACCCTTGCCGGCGCCAACAACAGCCTGTTCATCGTCGATCCCAAGGCCCGGTTGCTGGGCCGCTACGACAAGTCGCACCTCGTCCCCTATGGCGAATATCTGCCGATGCGCGAGATTCTCCAGCCGCTCGGCCTCTCCCGCCTCGTCCCCGGCGCCGTCGACTTCTGGCCCGGCCCCGGCCCCCAAAGCCTGACCCTGCCCGCCACGCTCGGCCGCCCCGAACTCAAAATGGGCGTCCAGATCTGCTATGAGATCATCTTCTCAGGTCAGGTGGTGGACGAAGCCCACCGCCCCAGCTTCCTCTTCAACCCCTCCAACGACGCCTGGTTCGGCAGCTGGGGCCCGGTCCAGCACTTGGCGCAAGCCCGCCTCCGCGCGCTGGAGGAAGGCATCCCCATCATCCGCTCGACCCCCACCGGCGTCTCCGCCGTGGTCGACGCCCGCGGCCATATCCTGCACAGCATCGGCCACCATCGCGCCGGTTTCCTCGACACCGCTCTGCCTTCGCCGCTGCCGCCGACGCTCTTCTCCCGCCTCGGCAACTGGGCGCCCTTCGGCTTCATGATCGCTCTGATCGCACTGGCCATTGCCACCCGCAGAACGACCCGCTAATAGGCACATAAACTTTTCTTTATATCGCTCGTCTCCAGAGCGTGGTAACGGGAGTCCCATGCGCAACAACTATCTCTTCACCTCGGAATCGGTTTCCGAAGGCCATCCCGACAAGGTCGCCGACCAGATCTCCGACGCCATTGTCGACCTGTTCCTGTCGAAGGACCCCGAAGCCCGCATCGCCTGCGAAACGCTGACCACGACCCAGCTCGTGGTGCTGGCGGGCGAAATCCGCTGCAAGGGCGTCTATGAAAACGGCGCCTGGGCACCCGGCGCGCAGGAAGAAATCGAACGCACGGTCCGCGAAACCGTGAAGCGCATCGGCTATGAGCAGGACGGCTTCCACTGGGAAAGCTTCCGCTTCGAAAACAACCTGCATGGCCAGTCCGCGCACATCGCGCAGGGCGTCGACGCCGCGGGCAACAAGGATGAAGGCGCCGGCGATCAGGGCATCATGTTCGGCTTCGCCTGCGACGAAACCCCGGACCTCATGCCCGCCACGCTGGACTACAGCCACAAGATCCTGGCGAAGATGGCCGCTGACCGTCATTCGGGCCGCGCGCCCTTCCTGGAACCCGACGCCAAGAGCCAGGTGACGCTGCGCTTCGAAAACGGCAAGCCCGCCGCCGCCACCGCCATCGTCGTCTCGACCCAGCACGCGCCGGGCTATGACGAAGGCGCGAAGGACGCGGAACTCAAGGCCTATGTGAAGGGCGTCGTTGCGGAGGTCCTGCCCGGCGAACTGCTCTCGGACGAAACCGTCTATCACATCAACCCGACCGGCAGCTTCGAAATCGGCGGCCCGGACGGCGACGCCGGCCTCACCGGCCGCAAGATCATCGTCGACACCTATGGCGGCGCCTCGCCCCATGGCGGCGGCGCGTTCAGCGGCAAGGACCCGACCAAGGTCGACCGTTCGGCGGCCTACATCACCCGCTACCTCGCGAAGAACATCGTCGCGGCGGGCCTTGCCAAGCGCTGCACGATCCAGCTTGCCTACGCCATCGGCGTGTCGGAGCCGCTGTCGCTCTATGTCGACACCCATGGCACCGGCACGGTCGGCGACGACCGGATCGAAAATGCGATCAAGAATATCAAGGAACTGGGCGGCCTGACCCCGCGCGGCATCCGCACGCATCTTGGCCTTAACAAGCCGATCTACCAGCCGTCGGCCGCTTACGGTCATTTCGGCCGCAAGCCCGAGGGCGATTTCTTCCCCTGGGAACGCACCGATCTGGTGGAAAAGCTGAAGGCAGCGCTCTGACCCCATCCGTCGGAGCCGATATTCAAGGGGGTTGCCGATCCGTCGGCGGCCCCCTTTTTCACGAGCGTTACCGCTTTCTTGATGACAAGAAAACCAACGCCGGACCATAAGAAGATCGCGACCGATATCACGCGCCTCCAGCAGGATCTGGAGCGACAGAAAAACGCGCTGATAAAGGCCATGGATCAGTTGGGTGACATCGTGTCGACCATCGGCGGCATTGCGGCGCAGACCAACATGCTCGCCCTCAACGCCCGGACCGAAGCGGCCCGCGCCGCCATGATCCAGCAAGGATCGATCGCCATCGCCGCAACAGCCTGATCCCGCGCCAGGCTTTTCACGCCAGCATGGCGGCAAAATGACGAAAAGTTCATTAGCCTGGAACAGGAAAAACGGCGATAAGCAGCGTGTCGGGCCCGCACCCCTGTCGGGTCCGGCAACTCCCTCTCAATAAAGGGATATGCGATGAAGAAGCTGACCTCCGCCCTCCTCGCTCTCACCCTCCTGGCTGGCAGCGCCGCTCCCGCGCTCGCCGCAGCGCCCTGCAAGGACGCCAAGGGCAAATTCATCAAATGCCCACCCCAGCCTGCCGCCAAACCAGCGATGAAATCCGCGGCGATGCCGGCGATGAAACCCGCTGCCAAGCCAATGGCGAAGCCCACTGCGATGGCCGTCGCCAAGCCCGCCGCCAAAAAGGCGCCGTGCCGGGACGCCAAGGGCCGGTTCACCAAGTGCAAATGAGCTGACGAAAATCTGGCTGGAAGAGCCGATTTTCGACGCCTGACGCACCGGGCGCGGCTTGCCGAGCCCCATCCATCCAGCAAAAGCCACAGCGCCGCCAGCCCCGGCGTTGCGGCCCCCCTCCTCCTGTCCCCGGCCAATCTCCTCAACACCGGGGACAGGAGGCCCCCATCCCGGCTTGCTCCAACCGCTGCCGCCCGCTATCGGCGCGCCCATGACAGCGCATAAATCCGGCGATCCGACCACTCTCAACCGCCTTTACGGCCGCCAGTCCGGCCCCAAGCTGCGCGCGGGCCAGCAACAGCTGATCGACACGCTGCTCCCGGCCGTTTCCGTGCCGGAAGAAGGCGAAGTCACCGCCGCCAACCTCTTCGGTTACGACCGCCCGCTCCATTTCGAGATCGGCTTCGGCGGGGGCGAGCATCTCGCCTATCGCGCCGACCTGCTGCCCGACCATGGCTTCATCGGCTGCGAACCGTTCCTGAACGGCGTCGTCACCGCGCTCGGCCATATTCGCGATCAGGCGCTGGGCAATGTCCGACTGCACATGGGCGATGCGCTTCAGGTGCTCGATCGCATTCCCGACGGCGCGCTCAGCTTCGTCTATCTGCTCCACCCGGACCCCTGGCCCAAGGCCCGCCATGCCAAGCGCCGCATGATGAATCCGGGGCCGGTCGCCATGATCGCGAAAAAGCTGAAGCCGGGCGGCGAATTTCGCTTCGGCACGGATCATCCCGTCTATCTGCGCTGGGCGCTGATGGTGATGAACGGCCATCCCGATTTCGAATGGCTGGCAAGCGAACCGAAGGACTTTCAGAACCGGCCCGGCGGATGGCCCGAAACCCGCTATGAGGCCAAGGCCCGGCGGATCGGGCACGAAGTCTGGTACTTCCGCTACCGGCGAAATTAGGGCGTAGGCTGGCGCGGAAAATCGCAGGCATTTCAATATGGTTAGCCACGCCAGAGCAGGTTGTTGACGGAGCCGATTTCCGCTGCGGTGCTTATATGGTGATGACAAATCATCGCGTGTGAGCACAGTTGGGAGAGGCTTTCATGGCGACAGGAAAGCGGGCACAGCCGACCTGAGGCCCGCGTTGCGCATGCCGGACCCAAGGCCCGAAGCGCCGGATCGACGTCCGCTCCCTATGCATAGGACGCATAAAAGATAGCCGATATTCATGGCTACTTCCTACAAAGTGTCAGGATCATTTTGGCGCCACGTCATCCGCGGCGCCACGACCCAGTTCGTCACCTGGATGCCGCTGACCATATCATCCATCCAGGAGAAGCATCATGCGTATGACCGGCAACACCATCTTCATCACCGGCGGCGGCTCGGGCATCGGTCGCGGGCTGGCCGAGGCCTTTCACCAGCGCGGCAACAGGGTGATCATCTCGGGCCGCCGCAAGGAGCGGCTGCAGGAGACCCTCGACGCCAATCCCGGCATGGCCGCGATCGAGCTCGACATCACCGATCCCGACAGCATCCGGGCGGCCGCCGCGACGCTGATCGCCGATCATCCCGACCTCAATGTGCTGATCAACAATGCCGGCATCATGCTGCTCGACCAGGCCGACGGGCCGGTTGACGATGCGCTCGCCACGTCGACCGTCACCACCAATCTGCTCGGGCCGATCCGGATGACCTCGGCCCTGATCGAACATCTCAAGGGCCGGCCCGATGCCGTCATCGCCAATGTCTCGTCGGTGCTGGGTTTCGTGCCGATGGCGATCACGGCCGTTTATTCCGCGACCAAGGCCGCCATGCATAGCTGGACGCTTTCGCAGCGCTATCTGTTGCGACCGCACGGCATTGAGGTTGTCGAGATCGCGCCGCCCTGGGTGCGCACCGAACTCCTCAACAGCACCGAGGAAGAACGCGCCATCCCGCTCGATCAGTTCATCGCCGGCGCCATGGAGCAGTTTGAACGCGGGGCGGAGGAAATCCTCGTTGCACCGGCCTCGGTCCTGCGCGCCATGCCCGGTCCCAATGAGCATGCGGGCGTGACCCAGTTCAACGACCAGCTGCTGGCCGGCGGCGCGTTCGGCTGACGATGGTCGCCGCGCTGGCGAAGCCTGCGGATTGATCCTATGCCCAGGGGGTGAAGGATATTTTCGCCCTGCGACTCTACACCCGCGTCGCGCGCCTCGGCAGCTTTTCGGCCGCGGCGCGCGAATGCGGGCTTTCCCAATCCCAAGCCTCGCGCATCATCGCCGATCTCGAAGCCGGCTTGGGCGCAAGGCTGCTCACGCGCACAACCCGCGCCGTGGTGCCGACCGAAGCCGGCACCGAGTTTCTTGCCCGGCTTGAGCCCATCCTCTCCGCGCTGGACGACGCGGAACATAGCGTGCGCGATGGCGGCGACCTGCGCGGCCTAGTGCGGCTGAGCATGCCCGCGAGCGTCGGCATTCGCGAGGTGATCCCGCGCCTGCCCGCCTTCGCCGCGCAGCATCCCCGCCTCCATATCGAAGTGCAGATGGGCGATCGCCGACAGGATCTGGTGCGCGACGCCGTCGACGTCGCGATCCGCGTCGGCAGGCTCCAGGATTCCTCGGCTACCGCCAAAGTGATCACCACCGTATCACGCGTCGTCATCGCCGCGCCCGACTATCTCGCGGCGGCGGGCACGCCCGGTTCGCCAACCGAGCTCACCGCGCACCGCATCGTTGGCGGACCGGCATCCGCCGTTCCCAACGCCTGGGTCTTCGAGCGGGATGGCGAGACCTTGCGCCCCGATATCGAGACGCATTTCACGACCAACGAAAATGAAGGCGCGGTGGCGGCTGCCGTCGCGGGCCTCGGCATCACCTCGACCACGCTCCTGTCGTGCCGGCGCGAGATCGAACAGGGCCTGCTCGTCCGCCTCTTTGCCGGCTGGACGATGGAGCAGATTCCCGTCCATGCCTATTTCCCGATGGGGCGCGCAACCCGCGCCGCGGCGCGCGCGCTCGTCGATTATCTCATCGCCGGAATGCAGCGCGGCCATGCCGACGATCGTTCCGCGATTGATGCGGATGATACATAGATATTAGCGGCAAAGGCCGGCTACCGGGACCGGGTCGAAGGGATGATGTTCACGACATCGCCCCATCGACCAAGGTTCACCCCATGACCGAGACCACCGCACACACCCCGGCCGCGAACAAGGCCATCGTTCTCGAAGCCTTCGAAACGCTCTTCAATCGCAAGGACATTGCTGCGGCCAGACGCTTCTGGTCGTCCGATTATGTCCAGCACAGCGCCCATGTTCCCGCCGGACGCGAAGGGCTGTTCGGCCTGGTCGCCAACGGCTCGCCCGACCTGCGCTATGAAAATCAGCTCGCGGTCGCGGAAGGCGATCATGTCATGCTGCACGGCCGTTTCACCGGTCTCGGCCTGCCCGCGAACTGGGTGGTGGTCGATATCCTCCGCCTCAAGGACGGTGTGATGGTCGAGCATTGGGACGTCATTCAGGACGAAGCGACCCGCGCAGGCTCGCTGGGCGGTCATCCGATGTTCGGCGACCATTTCCCGGATGAGGGAGAAACGCTGTGAACGACCTCCTCGCCTACGCCGTTCAAGCCCATGGTGGCCTGGATCGCTGGAACGCCTTCACGACGCTTGAGGCGCACCTGTCCATCGACGGCGCGATCTGGGATGTGAAGCAGCAGTCCGGCCTGCTCCGGAACAAGCATGTTGAAATCGACACGCACAAGGAGCGTCTTGCGATCGTCCCGTTCCTCCAGCCCGACCTTCGCACGATCTTCGTGCCCCAGCGACTGGCCTTGGAGAATGCCGAGGGCAAGATCATCGAAGCCTGGGACCATCCCGAGGGCGCCTTTGCGGGCCACGCCCGCGAGACGCCATGGGAACCGCTGCACGCAGCCTATTTCGCGAGCGAGGCGCTCTGGACCTACCTGACCTCGCCCTTCCTCTACACATATCCCGGCTTCGAAAGCGAAGAAATCGAACCCTGGCACGAGAATGGCGAGACTTGGCGCAGATTGAAGGTGACGTTTCCCGACACCGTGAAGAGCCACACGAAGACGCAGATCACCCATTTCGGGCCGGACGGGCTGATGCGTCGCCATGATTATGTGGTGGATGTACTCGGCAGAGCGCGGGGCGCGAACTATCCCAGCGACTATCGCGCCTTCCAAGGTATCATGATGCCGACCAGACGGCGCGTCTATGCCTATGACGACGCGATGCGGAAGGTTCCCGATCCGCTGCTGGTCTCGATCGACTTCGACACCATCCGGCTGCGCTGACGCCGCACCTATGCGGCTTGGGCGACGTCCCGCTCGCTCGGTCGCCAGTTCCACGACATGAGCTGATCCCCGCGAGCGGCGGGCCAGCCGCCAGCGATTTTGTCGATGACATCGGCAATGCAGACCTGCGGTTCGAGGCCGTTGAACCTGACGGTCTTGATGCAAGCGCCCTGTGGTCCAACAGCCAATGAGATCGCTCTTGCCTATCTCCCTCGCTTCTTCAGGATAGCAACGACCGATAATTTTGCGAGAAAACATCCCGCCCTATGATGAGCCGCATCACTTCGGAACTGCCCGCCAGGATACGGTTGATGCGCGCGTCGGTGAACATATGGCTGATGGGGTATTCATCCATATAGCCGTGGCCACCATGGAGTTGGACGCCCAGATCCATCATCTTCCACTCGACCTCCGTCGTGAGCATCTTGGCCTTGGCGCCCATATTGGAGGTCAGGCGGCCTTGATTATGCTCGACAACACATAGGTCGACATAGGTCTGTACCAAATCGATCTCCGCATCCATTTCAGCCATACGGAACTGCGTGTTCTGCTGCTCCGAAAGCACGCTCCCGAACATCTTGCGCTGCATGGCATACTCACGCGTCATGTCGAAGGCGCGCCGTGCATTTGCCGCAGCGCCGACAGCCGAGATCAGCCTTTCTTCAGCGAGCCCCTCCATCAGATGATAAAAGCCCTTGCCGGGTTCGCCCAACACATTGGCCTTGGGGACTTTCACATTGCTGAAGAAGAGCTCGGCGGTGTCCTGCGCGGACAGGCCCATCTTCTTGAGATTGCGCCCCCGCTCGAACCCTTCCATGCCACGCTCGACCAGCAGCAGCACCATGTCATGGCGCTTTTCCGCTCCCGCGGGCTTGGCGGCGACGACTACAAGGTCGGCGTTGATGCCATTGGAGATGAACGTCTTGGAGCCATTCAGGAGATAATGGTCGCCCTGATCGGTGACGGTGGTGCCCATGCCCGCAAGGTCGGAGCCCGCCCCCGCTTCGGTCATGGCGATGGCGAGGATTGTCTCTCCGCTGACGCAACCCGGAAGGAAACGCTCGCGCTGCTCTTCTGTGCCGAAGCGCTGAAGATACGGACCGACAAGCCGACTGTGCAAAGTGTTGAACCAGCACCCGCACCCGGCGCGCACGGTTTCTTCGATGATGATCTGCTCGAAGCGGAAATCTTCCTCGCCCATGCCGCCATATTTCTCGGCGGGCCAACTTCTTCCTGAAACCGCCGACAACAGCCGTGGTGGGCGCAGGCCGTTCCGTTTCTTATCCCGCAGGCGTCACGGAGTTCGACTGGGAGATCGAGCTCGCGGTGGTGATCGGGAAAACCGCCTCGTGCGTGCCGGTGGACAAAGCGGGTTCCTTCGTTGCCGGTTATACCATCGGGATCGACCTTTCCGCACGGGATGCCCAGTTCCACCCGCAAAGCAGCATGAGCATGGATGTTTTCGGGGGCAAGGCTTTCGACGGAAGCTGCCCTATAGGGCCGTGGATCATTCCGGCGGCACTCATCCCAGATCCGCAGGCGCTTGATCTGCGCCTTAGCGTCAACGGCGTCACCAAGCAGTCAAGCAATACCCGGCATATGATCTGGTCGGTCGCTGAACAGCTATCGTTGATTTCGCACATCGCAACGCTTGAGCCGGGCGATGTAATCCTGACTGGCACACCGTCGGGTTCGGGCTTGAAGAGCCGTGACTTTCTTCAGCCCGGTGACAAGATATCGGCAATGATTCAGAGTGTTGGAACACTCGATGTCGAAATCATGCCGGCCAAGGAATATGCAGCGTAGCGATTTCATCCTTTGAGAGGTCCAGGAGGTATGCAACGGTCGATCGCGTTTCGATCCGTCGCCCGCCTGGACCTCGTTTCCGTCGAAAATGGGAACGGGCGCTTCGCAGCGCCGCCATGACAGAGGCGCCAGCGCGGATCAGGAGAGAAAGATGCGGATGTTGCCGATTCCGAACGCGGAGCAGCCGGGATTCATTGCCTGCAGCTTGATCGATTCGATCGGACGCGCCGATTTTGGAAATCGATTGCTACAGAGCCTCCGCTCAACGGTTCGACCCGATCTTATTTCGATGTTCCTGCACAATGGCGAAAAGCCGGTTCTGCTTGGCCATGGGACGCTCGCGCGAACCTTTGACGAACAAAGGGCGATGCGGAGCTATATGTCGGTCTATTTCCGCGAAGATCCCGCAAAAGAGGTCATTTCCAATCATCTGCCCGTTGGCGGGATTGCGGCACTCTATATGACGAGAACCGAAGTGCCGACGCTCTCCTATCGCCGCCAATGTTATGAAGAGGCCCGGATCGTCGACCGCTTCACCGTGGTTCGGAAGCTGAGTTGTGGTGAGGCGATTTCGGTCAATCTTTATCGAGATGCGCGATCAGGGCCATTGGATGACAGCCATCTCGACCTGGCTCTCTCCCTCTCTCCGATGCTCGGCGCAGCCGTGGCGCGTCATTGCGAGTTGACCGTGGCGAGAGATTATCGTGATCCTGATCGCGTTTTGCTTCAGCTTATAGAGCGTTTTCCTATGCTTACCATGCGGGAGGCGCAGGCCGCCGCCGAAGCGATCGCCGGACGAACCGCGGAAGAGACGGCGGATAAGCTGGGGCTCAAAGCGTCGAGCGTGGTCACCCACCGCAAACGCGCTTACGAGAGGCTGAATGTGGCGGGCCTGCGGGATCTCATGATCCTTTACTCTGCCGAGGGATGAAAATCTTTCATCGTCTGCGATAAATTCCCTTGGAAGCGCCCTTCTGGAGCAGGTCCGAGGACGAGTGCACGAGACATTAACGAGATCGCGCGGGATCAACCGCGCCACATGCGGTTCGCGCTGATGCAGCGCCTGGCGCCCTATAGCTAAGGTCAGCCGCGGCGCGAAACGTCGGCGCAACGCCGTTTCCGGTTTGAAAGTAAGAAGCGGAGTTTTGCGCTCGACCAGCTCCCATATCCAACCTCCAGGTCATCGAGAGATTTCGCTGACCGATCCCCCGAAAGGAAGGAAGGATTCTCCCATGAGCAAAGAAGAAGACAACAAGGCCGTCGTCGTCCGCTGGTTCACCGAATTCTGGGGCAAGGACGTCAACCTGTCGGTAATCGACGAGATCGCCCACCCCGACATGCTGCTGCAATATTCGTTGCATGAGCCGCGTCGTGGCCGCGCCGACATCAAGGCCTTCATGACCGATTTTCGCGCAGCGTTCCCGGACCTCAACTTCTGGGGCACCGCCGACCTGATTGCCGAGGGCGACTATGTCGTCGGCCAGTGGGAAGGCGGTGGCACCCACATGGGTCCGGCGTTTGACGACTTCCTGCTGGGCGGCCTGCCGCCGGCAACCGGCCGCAAGATGCATTTCACCGGCAAGACCGTGCTGAAGGTGGTCGACGGCCTGATCGTCGAGGAGAACGGCCTTGATGACGGCCTGACGGCGATGATGCAACTCGGGCTGATCAACAGGGCCTGACCCGTATCTCAAATCAGCTGTTCCAGAGACAGGTCGCACCGGATGGGGCTCGCGCGGATATCGGTGCGAGCCCCATTCATTTCCACCCGCTCCGCTTCCCGCCAATCCCATTGAAGCTGCGTTCGCGGCCTGACACGAAGCTGAAAGCCGCTATCCGGGGCGTTTATGGCGCAGCGAAGCGGGCAGTTTCGATTTAAAAGCAAGGATCGGAGTGCGGTCGGCGTGATACGGCGGCAGGGTGCGCGCAGACCTGATAGAGAAGAAGAGAAATGATGCCCAATTCTCATATCGCACCGACTCCGCCCACGGCATTGCTTGCGGTCGAGGACGATCCGCGCTGGGCGCGCATCGTCGCGCGCGACAAGGCGGCCGATGGCGAACTCTGGTACTCGGTCTCGACCACGGGCGTCTATTGCCGTCCATCCTGTCCGTCGCGGACCGCAAACCCTCGGAACGTCACGCTCCACGACACGCTGGAAAGCGCGCAGAGGACCGGCTTCCGTCCCTGCAAACGCTGCAACCCCGATGGCCCTTCGCTGGATGTCGAAAACGCCGTGCTGGTCGCCAGAGCCTGCCGCTTCATCGAGGAATGCGAGACGGAACCGTCGCTCGAGGAAGTCGCGGCGGCCATGGATCGAAGCCCCAGCTATTTCCATCGCGTCTTCAAGGCCACGACCGGCCTGACGCCCAAAGCCTATGCAGCGGCTGATCGTGCCCGAAAGGTTCGCGAAGGCCTGGAATCGGGAACCAGCGTCACCGAAGCGATATACGACGCCGGTTTCAACTCCAGCGGCCGCTTCTACGAGAAATCGACCGGCATGCTCGGCATGACCCCGACCCAGTATCGCGCGGGCGGCGCCGACGAGGAGATCAAATTCGCCGTCGGCGAATCCTATCTCGGCGCGATCCTGGTTGCCTCAAGCAAGAAGGGGGTGGCATCCATCCTGCTCGGCGACGATCCCGACGCGCTGGTCCGCAACCTCCAGGATCGCTTCCCCAAGGCGCACCTGATCGGCATGGACCGGGATTATGAGGCGCTGATCGCGCGGGTGGTCGGCTTCGTCGAAAATCCCGGTGTCGGCCTCGACTTGCCGCTTGATGTTCGCGGCACCGCCTTTCAGCGGCGCGTGTGGCAGGCGTTGCAGGAAATCCCCGTCGGCCAGCGTGTATCCTATGCCGAGATTGCGCGGCGCATTGGATCGCCGACAGCGGTCAGGGCGGTTGCGGGCGCCTGCGCCGCAAACAATCTGGCCGTTGCCATCCCCTGTCATCGCGTGGTGCGCAACGACGGATCGCTCTCAGGATATGCGTGGGGCGTCGAGCGCAAGCGCGCGATCCTGGATCGCGAGGCCGCGCAGGTCGCATGACCCTTTCCGCGCGCTATGACGCTTCGGTTGCCTTTCTCGCGAATGTCGACGGCGATTGGGCAAAGCTGATCGAACGGGTCGGCCCCTGCCGACACGATCCCAAGGCGGCACGCGAACCGTATGAGGCACTCGTGCGGGCGATCGCCTATCAGCAACTCACCGCCAAGGCCGGCGACGCGATCATTGAGCGCCTGAAGGCGCTGTTCGAAGATCGGGCTTTTCCAACACCCCACGATCTCGTCGGTACAGAGTATGAGCGGCTACGAAGCTGCGGATTCTCGGCCAGCAAGGCCGCGACGATCCAGGCGATTGCCGCCGCAACGATCTCGGGCGTCATTCCGACGCGCGAAATGGCCGCAACGATGGACGATGAAACGCTCATCGACCGGATGGTCGGCATCAAGGGCGTCGGCCGCTGGACCGTCGAGATGCTGCTTATGTATTCACTCGAGCGCATGGATGTCCTCCCGGTCGACGATTTCGGGGTCCGTGAGGGCTATCGGGTGCTGAAGTCGCTGGACGAGCAGCCCAAGCCGAAGGTGCTGCGCGAAATCGCGAAGGCCTGGGCACCGCATCGCACCGTCGCTGCCTGGTATCTGTGGCGCATCCCGCGCGAGCGCGGGACCGTTCTCAAATAGAGGGAGAGCAGACGTCATGCCGCTGCAAAACCGCGTCACCCCCTTCGGTGAGGTCGTAGCCATCGCGCAACGCGGTCTGCTTATCGGCAATCGCGGCATCATCCATGACCCGGCAACGAAAAGGCTGCTGGCGAAGCGCTGGGCGTCAAGAGCATGGCTGGTCTGCACCTGCGACTATAAGGGGCGACGGCGGGACCTGATGGCCAACCGAAGCTGGACCGAGCTGTTCTTCCTCGACGAAGCGATCGCGCTGGCCGCCGGTCATCGCCCCTGTTTTCTATGCCGGCGAGACGCTGCCGAACATTTTCGCGCCTGCTGGGCGGATCATCGGGGAGAAGCCCGGCCATCGGCGGATCGCATGGACATCATCCTGCACGGCGAGCGGCTCAGCCGCAGCCGCAAACGCCTGCACCCGATCCCGGCGCCGCTGACGGACCTGCCCGATGGCGCGGTGGTCGCAGCAGGGCGGGACGCGTTCACATTGTGCGACGGCCGGCCTCATCACTGGACTGAGGGCGGATATGTGCCCGCCCCGTCCCTCGACCGCGCGGATTGGCTGCTGACACCCCCGTCGACACTGGGAGCGCTCAGGTCCGGATACCGGCCAATGCTCCATCCATCATTGCGCATTATTTCCGGCCGACCCGAACATGCCCGATTTGTTTGAACCACTCACCCCCATCGATCATGGCGCCAGATCAGGCGGACGGGCTGAGCAGAACGAGGAAACGATATCCATGTTTTCGCGCGGCGGATACAGCGCGAGTGCGAAACGGCGCAGGCGCGATCAAGCGGAGAAGGTCTCGGCTGGTTTCGTCGCATTCGCGAAGGACGATCCGGAAAAGAAGCTGGTCCTGACCTATATCGCGCGCCTCGTCGTCGACGGTCATGCAGAGTTCGAGGCGCAGATGAACGGCGAGATTGAGGTGCGCTTCACGTCGGGCGAGATCTATCTTCTGGCGGAAACCGCGATCCTGCGACTCGTCTGACAAACCGGCGTCGTGACCGGCAAGCGGCATCCATTTTAAGGGCATGGACCGGAGCGAAGCTGACCGGCGGGCATGCGCGCGGTTGGCGCGCGGCCATGGCTGGTCGACGCGATCGCCCTGAAACCGGCCTTGTCGAGCGCTCTCGTTTCCCCGGCTGTCGCTGCGTTCGGCAGGATGAAGAAGCTGTCATGCAGCTTGCGAAAAACGGCGCCTTTGGATCATATCCTCCTCCCGTCTTGCGGTTAGAATCCGAAGCCGGCCTGGCCGTCCGAGGGCGGGACGACTCCCTCCAGCGCGAGCATATGGGCCTTTGAATGGGAGCCGCCCGGCGCGGAGAAGCCACCGATCTTCCCCCCGGCCGCAGTCACGCGATGACAAGGCACGATCAGAGGGACTGGGTTGCGGGACATCGCCTCGCCGACGATCCGCGCAACCTGCGGTTCCTCTCCCAGCGCCTTGGCAATGGCCCCGTAGGTCGTCGTCTCGCCATAACCCAAGGCACGCACGAAAGCGTAGATGCGTTCAAATAGCGGCTCTTGCTCTCCCAGATCGATTTCAACGGCGGAAAAATCCACGCGTTCACCGCCGAAATAACGCTGCGCGCTGTCGACCACGGTGCGCACGAACTCCGGGGGCACAGCCAGCTTGGATGTGGGAAATCTACGGAGAAGGGAGCTTTCGGCTGCTCCTGCCGTCCTTGAAGGCAGCCGGACGCTCGAAACGCGCGACGCGCGCCAACCGATAGCCGCAAAGCCATATGCCGTTTCGAAAACATAATGATATGGAGATTTATCCACGCTTCAGCTCTCCGATAATATAGACATCTGCACCTCCTATGGACCGTCAGGCAGTCTGGGAAACATCGGCATTTCCTTGAGACCGCTCTGCGAGGGGGCCGGGGAGGCAGCAGACAGGCTGCTGCATTGCAACGCAAGCTGCACTCCGATCCTTGCTTTCAAATTGAAGTTCGGCGCAGAATTGGCGCCAGCTCGAGGCTGGCGCGGAAGGCGGCGGAGACTTCCCTGTCCAGAAGAGCTTCAGAGGGTAAGGGCAAATTCCTCCAACTGCGTCAGACAAGTGCCCCACCCCTGGAAGAAGCCCATTTCCTCATGCTTGGCGCGCTCAGCGGGTCCCTTATGGCGCACGAGGGCGCGATAAAGCGTGCCGCCTTCGACCGCTTCCATCGTGATCTCGGCTGTCATGAAAGGATCTTCGTTCGGCCGAAACAGCGGTCCCAGGCTATCGGTCCAGACCAGGCGGCGCTCCGGTTCGACAAGGAGGATGCAGCCGGGCTTTTCGGGAAATGACTGGCCCTCCGGCGAGCAAATGACGATGTTGAACACGCCGCCAGGCACGAGGTCCACCGCAGCCTTGGCGACGCTGTAAGGCTTTGGCGCGAACCATTGTTTCAGCAGTTCGGGTTCGGTCCAGGCGCGCCAGAGCTGCGCGGGGCTGGCCTTCACTGTGCGTTCGAGCAGGAGGTCCAGGTCTTTATCGATTTCCATCTGCATTGTCCTTTGCGGCGAGATTTTCGACGAAGGTGTCGAGTTGATTGAGGCGGGTTTCCCAGGTGCGACGCTCACTTTCGAGCCAGCCCTGGGCGGTTTTCAGACTTTCCGGTCGTAACTCGCACATGCGCACTCTCCCTGACTTGCGGGAAACAACGATGTCGCTCTGCTCAAGCACGCGAATGTGCTTCATGAAGCTCGGCAGCGCCATGTGGTGACGCTGCGCGAGATCGCTGATGCTGGCCGGGCCGATGGCGAGCTGGGCGATCACGGCGCGGCGGGTGCTGTCCGCAAGCGAATGGAATATGCGATCAAGGTGAGCCATATGGCTAACTATGATCACGCCCAGCGATCATGTCAACTTACTAATCCATATGGCTAAGTGATGGGCGGACGGCTCTGGCCACGCCTGCAATCAAGAGAGAAAGGGCGCGTTGCCTTTCGATACACTCGCCACCAGTTCGTCGACGCGCGCGAGGAAGCGCTTGAGCAGGGGCGAGGTGTTCGACCTGCTATAGCCCATCATCAGGTCGATGGTCGGAGGATCGCCCGCCAACGGGCGCGCGACCACCGATGGAACCAGCATGTTCGTCACATAGAGCGGAAGCAGGGTAACGCTGCCCGTGGAAGCCACGAGCGACATCCCCCCGGAAATGTTCTCGGCATCATATTTCTCGTTCAGGGCGATCCCGACCCTTTCCGCATAATCCTTCACCGTCGCCTTCAGCACGGGCGCCAGCTTGGTCGACCCGGCGATGAAACTTTCCCCGGCAAGTTCCTGCGGGCTGATTGCCTCATTCTCGGCAAGACGATGGTTGGCGGGCAGAATCACCACCAGGGGCTCCTTCATCAGCAATCGGAAAGCGAGCCCCGAAGTTTGCGGCTCGCGCCGGAGCAGAGCCACATCCATCCTGTTCTGCATGAGGGCGCTGGCCAGTTCGGGTGAGGACAGGCTGGAGATCGTGACGTCGACGCCCGGAGCTTCCTCCCGGAGGATTCGCAGCGCTTCCGAGAGCCAGACGAC
Organism: Sphingobium sp. EM0848; assembly: GCF_013375555.1. Taxonomy (NCBI): domain Bacteria; kingdom Pseudomonadati; phylum Pseudomonadota; class Alphaproteobacteria; order Sphingomonadales; family Sphingobiaceae; genus Sphingobium; species Sphingobium sp. EM0848. The sequence goes on along the minus strand of NZ_JABXWB010000001.1, from coordinate 356,286 downwards.
CTCCTGTCCGGCCACGAAGCCGATGACAAATCCGGTCCGTTCAGGCTGCCCCGCACGGCGCGCGGCTTCGCCGGCCGCATCGATCTGCATCAGGATCATCCGCGCATGATCGAGGAATATGCGGCCAGCAAGCGTAAGCTCGATCCCGCGCGCCCTGCGTTCCATCAACCTGACGCCAACCTCAAACTCCAGTTCGCGCATCTGCCGGCTGAGCGAGGGTTGCGCGGTGTGCAGCCGCCGCTCGGCCGCACTTGTCAGGCTGCCCTCTTCGGCAACCGCGATGAAGTAACGCAAATGGCGAATTTCCATGCTGGCCACCCATGCCTGCAAAGTATGGCACGACCATATAAAGTCTTGGTCTCCGTTCCAAGAGAAGAGCAGTTTGTCCCCGTGGCCGACAAGAGGTTGCGGTCACGCCTCATCCAAGGAGAACGCCTATGTCTACGCAAAGCAAGCCGAGCATCGTGTTCGCCCATGGGCTTTGGGCCGATGGCTCCTGCTACAGCAAGGTCATGAAACTGCTTCAGGCCGATGGCTATGAAGTGATTTCGACCCAGAACCAGCTCAACACGGTCGAAGAGGACGCGGCGGCCGCCCGCACGGCAATCGGCCAGGTGAGCGGCCCGGTGGTGCTCGTCGGTCATTCCTACGGCGGCACCGTGATCACGGCCGCCGGCACCGACGATCGGGTCGGAGCGCTTGTGTATATTTGCGCGCTCGCGCCCGACGAAGGGGAAACATCCCAATATGAACAGGACCGCCATCCCAGGACGCCGGTCTTTGCCCATATCGAGGTGGCCGATGGCCGGATCTGGCTGAAGCAGTCGGGAACGCCGGATTTCTGCGGCGATCTTCCCGATGACGAACAGCAGATGGTCTGGGCGACGCAAACGGTTCCGCTCGCCGATCTGTTCAACCAGCCGGTGAAGGGCGCGGCGTGGAAGTCGAAGCCGACCTATTATATTCTTGGCGCCGAGGATCGGACGGTGCACCCTGACCTCCAGCGGTTCGTCGCCCAGCGGATGAACGCGAAAATCACCGAATTGCAGTCGAGCCATGTCCCGATGCTGTCGCAGCCCGAGCGCGTCTACGAAGTCATCCGCGAGGCAGCGGAAGCCATCGCCTAGCTCCCCCAGCAGCAAAATGCCGGGTCATGGACCGGAGCGGTTGCGGCGCTGAACCTGCATTTCCGCCTTCCTCCCACGCCCCTCCCCCCGGACGGGCGTGGGTGCGAAGGGGTCAGTTCGCCTTGCTCAGATCGACCTTTTCGACCCATTCGGGGTAGAAGGTCGGCTCGCGGTTCGACCAGCCCACGGCCGTCGCCGCCGCTTCGCTGATCGACTGGAGCAGCGCCCGGCGCTTTTCGGGATGCAGATGCGGCAGGCTCGCCGCCGCGCAGAAGGCGCCCGGCAGCCAGGGCCGCGCCCCCGCACCCAATAGCCGCTCATACAGAAAGCGATAGGCCGAAAAGCTGCAAAGCCGATCCTGCCCCAGATCGAAGGCCGATATCGTCACCAGCGGCGCCATGAACGGCTCCATCTGGTCGAGGCCGCTGTCATCGGGCACCACAGCCTTGATCTCCTCCAGTCGCCCGTAGATACGGGCCTGCGCGCGGATGCTCGCTTCTTCCACCACATCGCGCGACCAAAGCTTCATGGCGTCGCGCCGATGGAGGCCGATGTCCAGCGATCGACGGATATAGCGCTGCGTGGCGGCCGGGAAGCTGGCGAATTCACGCAATTCCGCCAGTGTGATGGCCCCGTCCGCAGGTCTTGCACTCGTGCCCATGCTCATGCCCTCCGACTTCAAGTCGATCAGCCAACCATGCGCCCAATATGGTTTCTACAAGATTAAGCGCCGGTTGCGCCGACAGTCACAGGGAATCATTTTTCCTTGTGCGGCGCAACATGTAATTTTTGTGAATGCGCCAAATGGTTGAAGCGACGACCTTTTCGTGCAGATCAATCCGCCGGTTGGACCGGCAAGGGTTCGGCGCGCAGCAACTCCTCCAGCGCCGGCCAGCGCCCCGCGCCACCTGCCTGCGCCGCCGCCTGCAACGCCCGATACCGCGTCAGCAGATCGACCCCGAAATCGGTCAACCGCGCCCCTTCGGTGGAGGTCGCGACGACCGGCATGGTCCAGCAGCGATTCATGACATCCACCAGCATCCAGCAGCGCCGATAGCTCATCTTCAGCTTGCGCCCGGCAGCCGAAATCGATCCCTCGCTGGCGATGGCGTCCAGCAGGTCGGCCTTGCCCGGACCCATGGCGATTTCCTCGCCACAATAAACCTGAATCTTGATCTTCAACGCCGGTCCGGTCATGCCGCCGCTTATGCCACGGTCGACCGGCCGCGCCAATGCGCAGAGAGCCGGAAACTTGTCCCCGAAGCTCAGTCGGCCCGAGGTTCCAATATCGCGCCGATCATGTTGCGCCACACCGCCACATCCCCCGCCTGCGCCATGCGCGCATCAGGTTCGCGCAGGGTGTGCAGGATTGCGTAGGCATCGTCGACATGATCATGCCAACTGGCATCGACTGCGCTCGCCGCGTGCGGATCGCTGCCTTCACCGTTCAGGCTGAGCTGGCGCCCTGCCAGAACGCGGGCAATGCGTTCGATCGCGGGAGTGGCGGAAGTCGGCATATGAAGTGGCTCCTCTCACCTGCGGGAAGGGCGGCGTCGTTCCGCCCTTTCCGCATCGATCATATCATGATTTCCCGGCCCGTCTATCGCTGGTCCTGCTTATCCGTCCCTTCCTGAAAACCGGAGGAGGCCAGCGGATCGCCATGATCGCCCCCACCCCCTTCATCGACCAACATATGGAACCCTTCGACAAGCATCACGGCCAAGGGGCGACAGCGCCCGCCGCTTGGCCTAGACTGGTCCCATGAACATAAAGATGGAAGACGGCGAGCCAGGCGTGCCGCCGACGGTCGCACTCTATTCGATACTGGGTTTCTGGTTCTTCTATGCGGTGCTGGTGACGCTGCGCGCCTCCGTCATGGGGTTCGAGGCGCAGGGAGCCATGGCCGCGCGCCGCGCCGTGGTGACGGTAATCGGCATCGTCGTCACCTGGGTCCTCTATCTCTGCCTGCGCCGCTTCGACGGCAAGCCGCTGACCGCGCGCATCGTCGCCGCCTTCAGCCTTGCGGCGCCGTTCGCGCTGGCGACGGCGGCGGCCAATTTCTACGTGTTCAACATCTACGATCCGGCATCGCTCTTCCCCGATGCCGACTATCAGAAATATGCCAACGAACAGGGTTTCGCCCTGATGCAGATCGTCGAGGACGCGATCAGCCGCTATTTCTTCCTCGCGGCCTGGGCGGGCCTGTATCTCGCGCTCTCCTACGCCAGCGAAGCGCATCGGGTGGAACGCCGCGCCGACCGGCTGGAACGCGCCGCGCAACAGGCGGAACTGCGGTCGCTGCGCTATCAGGTGAACCCGCATTTCCTGTTCAACACGCTGAACTCGCTGTCATCGCTGGTGATGAAGGACCGGCGCGACGAAGCGGAGCAGATGATCCTTTCCCTCTCCAATTTCTACCGGACGAGCCTCACTGGCGATCCGCTGGAGGATGTGTCGCTGGAGGAGGAAGTGCATCTCCAGAAACTCTATCTGGATATTGAGGCGGTGCGCTTTCCCGACCGCCTGTCGACCAGCATCCAGATACCGGACGGGCTGCTCTGCGCCTGCGTGCCGGGGCTGATCCTCCAGCCGCTGGTCGAAAATGCGATCAAATATGGCGTGTCGCGCACCTCCAGCCCCGTGACGATCACCATCGCCGCGCGGGAAGAGGACGGCATGCTGCACCTCAGCGTCATCGACAATGGCGATCATCCACCCAGCGAAGCCGATGCGGGCAACGGCATTGGCCTCGCCAATGTGCGGGACCGTCTGACGGCGCGCTTTGGCGATCAGGGCCGGATCGACTATGGTCCGCGCCCGAGCGGCGGGTTTGCGGTCAATCTTACCCTTCCGATCATCCGGCGGAGCAGCTGAATGACCATCCGTACCCTGATCGTCGACGATGAGCCGCTGGCGGTCGAACGGCTGCAGATGCTCTGCGCCCGCGAGCCGCGCATTGCCCTTGTCGGCACGGCGAGCGACGGGGAAGCAGCGTTGCGCCTGATCGAGGGGCTGGAACCGGATCTGGTGATGCTGGACATCGCCATGCCGTTGCTCGACGGCATCGGCGTGGCGCGGGCAACCTCTCGCATGGGAATCTGCCCGGCGGTGATCTTCGTCACCGCGTTCGAGGGGTTCGCGGTCGAGGCGTTCGATCTGGCGGCGGTCGACTATCTGCTGAAACCCGTCGCGCATGAGCGCCTGGCCCGCGCGATCGACCGGGTGGAACAGGCGCTGGGCAACCGCGCCGCCCCCTCCCCCGCGACCAGCCGGGCGGTCGAGAGCGAATGGGCCGAAGAATTCTGGGTGCCGCATCGTTCGGACCTGATCCGCCTCGGCGCCGTCCAGATCGACCGGATCGAGGCGGAGCGCGACTATATGCGGCTGCATGTCGGGCAAAACAGCTATTTGCTGCACCAGACGATCAGTTCGCTGGAAAACCGGCTGGACCCGCAGCAATTCGTCCGCCTGCACCGGTCGCATATCGTGCGCCGCGAATATATCGCCCGGTTGCGCCATGACGGCAGTGGTGTCTGGTCAGCCTGCCTGGCCGACGACACCGAAATCCGCATCGGGCGCACCTATCTGGCCAACGCCCGCGCGATGACGGGACGGTAAACCTTATAAATTGGCAATGCAAAAAGGCCCAGGTCGCCCTGGGCCTTTCGCGCATCACCAAACCGAAATGTCAGTTGCCGGCGCCGAGCGGTTTGTCCTTGCCCATATCGGCATAGCGTTCGCCATTATTGGCCTTGGCAATCGCCAGTTCCACATTGCTGCGCACATGGGCCGCAGCCACGGACTGGCACTTCTTGACCTCGGCCGAGGTCGTGCCATGCTCGCACACTTTCCAGGCGGCGCGCCAGATCCGGCCCTTCAGGGCATTCTGGCCCTTCGCGCTCGACAGATCCAGATCATGATAGCGAACCTCGGCGATCTTGCCGTTGGATTCAAATTCAGCGGCGGTCGCGGTCGCGGCAACGCCCAACAGAGCGGCGGCACTGGCGGCAGCGATCATTTTCGCAACGATCATGGCATATCTCCTCAACTGTTCCCCGTCCGCTCGCAGCGGACTTCCAGCGAAGAGAAGAGCGGCCCTTCAGAACAGATCATCGCCTCTGTCTTCGCAGCTTTGTCCTTTACGCCCGATGGACATGCGCCGCTTTTCGCTTTCGACCGATGCCGAGTTGCATCGGCCAACGACGCTTGCCTCGACCAAATGCAGTCAAGGATAGACGAACGACTGTTATACGTGAGAAAAACAAGCTTTCCGTAGCGTAAAACGACAATATGAAGACGAACGGGCCCATAAAAAACACCCCCGGCGCAAGGGAAAAGGCCGGGGGTGTATCCAGGAAGCTGTCGGGCTCTCCGGAATCTTTTGAAGCTGTTATCAGCCAGACGGCATCGATCCGGCCAAGCCGTATCGGATCATCCTGCTATCGGATCGCACTATAGACTTGGCGTAAAGGAACCGTTTTCCTCATTCGATAATCCGTTCATCCGCCCCGCCCGGCGGCATCCAGCGGCGACGAACCGACGACGGGCTTCCACGAACGACATCAGCGCGGCTGGGCCGCCAGTTGCGCCCGCAAATTGGCCAAAGTCCCTTCATCGACCGTGGGCCGCACCGGCGCCTCCTTGCCGTCGCGCAGCTTTCGCCTGTCCTTTTCCGGCGGCTCCACCAGGCGGACCCTGACCGGCGCATGGCCAGTGGCCCTGATCCCAAGCTGCTCCGCCGCGCCCCGCGACAGGTCGATGATCCGCCCCCGCCCAGCGAAAGGCCCGCGATCGTTCACCCGCACCAATATGGTCCGTCCGGTGTCCAGCGACGTCACCTCGACATAGCTTGGCAGGGGCAGGGTCGTATGCGCCGCCGTCACCGCCTTGGGAACGAAACGCTCGCCATTGGCGGTCTGACTGCCGGATTCATGCCCATACCAGCTCGCATAGCCCAGATAGTCATAGCTCGGGTCCGCCGCCGGCACATAGGTCACGCCCTTCACCGTATAGGGCTTGCCCACCCGCACCGGCAGGTCACTGACCGGCCGATATTTCACGCCACCGCCACAGGCCGCCAGCGTCATGGCAGCCGCCAGCACCGCATGGCGCATCCGAACCGAAATCCCGCTCATCCCCCGGCCCTAGCCCAGCGGCCCGGCGGAGAAAAGCCGCCACCTTTTCCTTTCGTCGCACGCACCCTATCTTCGCGCGACGAAGCCTTGCCCCCGAAGAACAAATCTGGAACAACACGACCCCATGAGTCTCACTATGATTTCTCAGCAGAGGTTTACCGAATGCTGACCACCATAAGCGTGCGCGGCGCGCGCGAACATAATCTCAAGGGCGTCGATGTCGACCTGCCGCGCGACAGCCTGATCGTCATCACGGGCCTGTCCGGCTCGGGCAAGTCCAGCCTCGCCTTCGACACCATCTATGCCGAGGGTCAGCGCCGCTATGTGGAGTCGCTCTCCGCCTATGCGCGCCAGTTTCTGGAGATGATGCAGAAGCCCGATGTCGAGCATATAGAGGGCCTCTCCCCCGCCATTTCCATCGAGCAGAAGACGACCAGCCGCAACCCGCGCTCGACGGTGGCCACGGTCACGGAAATCTACGACTATATGCGCCTGCTCTGGGCGCGCGTCGGCATTCCCTATTCGCCCGTGACCGGCCTGCCCATCAGCGCCCAGACCGTCAGCCAGATGGTCGACCGCGTGATGCAGCTTCCAGAGGGCACGCGCTTCTACCTGCTCGCCCCCGTCGTGCGCGGCCGCAAGGGCGAATATCGCAAGGAACTGGCGGAGTGGCAGAAGGCCGGCTTCACCCGCGTCCGCATCGATGGCGAACTCTGCGCGATCGAGGACGCGCCCGCCCTCGACAAGAAATATAAGCATGACATCGAAGTCGTGGTCGACCGCCTGGCCGTCACCGACGACATGTCCACGCGCCTCGCCGACAGCTTCGAACAGGCGCTGAAACTGGCCGATGGCCTTGCCTATGTCGATCTGGCCGATGGCGTCGTCCCCGGCCGGGAAGATGAAGCGGAATCCGGCGGCAACCTGAAAGGCGCAGGCATCCCCGCCAACCGCATCGTCTTCAGCGAGAAATTCGCCTGCCCCGTCAGCGGCTTCACCATTCCCGAGATCGAGCCGCGCCTCTTCTCCTTCAACGCCCCGCAAGGCGCCTGTCCCGCCTGCGACGGCCTTGGCGAGCGGCAGGAGTTCGACCCCGAACTGGTCGTCCCCAACGAAGCCCTGACGCTCAAGAAGGGCGCCATCGTCCCCTGGGCCAAATCCAACCCGCCCAGCCCCTATTATATGCAGGTGCTTGGGTCTCTCGCCAAGGAGTTCGGCTTCGACCTCGAAACCCCCTGGGCCGACCTCCCGCCGGAGGTGAAGATCATCATCCTCCACGGCACCGCAGGCAAGCCCGTCACCCTGCGCTTCGTCGACGGCAAGAAGAGCTACGAGGTCAAGAAACCCTTCGAAGGCGTGATCGGCAACCTCAACCGCCGCCTGCTCCAGACCGACAGCGCGTGGATGCGCGAGGAACTGAGCAAATATCAGACCGCCATGCCCTGCGAGACGTGCAACGGCGCCCGCCTCAAACCGGAGGCCCGCGCCGTCAAGATCGCGGGCGAGGACATTTCCCTCTCTACCCGCCGCTCGGTGGTCGACGCGCTCCGCTTCTTCCAGACCCTCCCCACCCACCTCAACGATCAGCAGAACCAGATCGCCAGGGCCATCCTCAAGGAAATCGTCGAGCGCCTCGGCTTCCTCAACAATGTCGGCCTCGACTATCTGAACCTCGACCGCACCAGCGGCACCCTGTCCGGCGGCGAGTCCCAGCGCATCCGCCTCGCCAGCCAGATCGGCAGCGGCCTGTCGGGCGTCCTCTACGTCCTCGACGAACCCTCCATCGGCCTGCACCAGCGCGACAATGATCGCCTGCTGATCACCCTGAAACGCCTGCGCGACCTCGGCAACACCGTCATCGTCGTGGAGCATGACGAGGATGCGATCCGCACCGCCGACTATATCGTCGACATGGGACCGGGCGCAGGCGTCCACGGCGGCACCATCGTCGCGCAGGGCAACCTCAACCAGCTGCTCGCCCACAAGGACAGCCTGACCGCGGATTACCTCAACGGCACCCGCCGCATCGAGGTCCCCACCAAGCGCCGCAAGGGCACGGGCAAGAAGCTCACCGTCCACAACGCCCGCGCCAACAACCTGCAAGGCGTCACCGCGTCGATCCCGCTCGGCACCTTCACCTGCATCACCGGCGTATCGGGGTCGGGCAAGTCCAGCTTCACCATCGACACGCTCTACGCCGCCTCGGCCCGCGCCCTCAACGGCGCGCGCATCGTCGCAGGCCCCCATGACAAGGTGACGGGCCTCGAACATTGCGACAAGGTGATCGACATCGACCAGTCGCCCATCGGCCGCACCCCCCGCTCCAACCCGGCAACCTATACCGGCGCCTTCACCAACATCCGCGACTGGTTCGCAGGCCTCCCCGAAGCGCAGGCGCGCGGCTACAAGCCCGGCCGTTTCTCCTTCAACGTCAAGGGCGGACGCTGCGAAGCCTGCCAGGGCGACGGCGTGCTCAAGATCGAGATGCACTTCCTCCCCGACGTCTACGTCACCTGCGACGTCTGCCACGGCGCCCGCTACAATCGCGAGACGCTGGAGGTGAAGTTCAAGGGCCACAGCATCGCCGACGTGCTCGACATGACGGTCGAGGACGCGGTGGAATTCTTCAAGGCCGTTCCCCCGATCCGCGACAAGATGGCGATGCTGGCGGAAGTCGGCCTCGGCTATATCAAGGTCGGCCAGCAGGCCACCACCCTGTCCGGCGGCGAAGCCCAGCGCGTCAAACTCGCCAAGGAACTGTCGCGCCGCGCCACCGGCAACACGCTGTACATATTGGACGAACCCACCACCGGCCTCCATTTCGAGGATGTCCGAAAGCTGTTGGAAGTCCTCCACGCGCTGGTCGAACAGGGCAACAGCGTGGTGGTGATCGAGCATAATCTCGACGTCATCAAGACCGCCGACTGGATCATCGACATGGGACCGGAAGGCGGCGTCAAGGGCGGCGAAGTCGTCGCCGAAGGCACGCCGGAGAAGGTGGCGAAGAACGGCCGGAGCTTTACCGGGCGTTATCTGGCGCCCCTATTGGGGATGGAAGCCGTGGCGGCGGAGTGATCGATCCAACTCCGCCGACCACTGTGTAGATCAGGGCCGATCGACATTCAGCCCTGATCGCCTGCACTGGCCGCTTTCCGGGGGCCTTTCGCGCCCCGATCCGCCGCGTCGCGCCCCGGCCACAGCTTGTCGCGCCACCCGGAACCACGCCACGCCGCGCCCGTTATCCGTGCAAACCCCCGGAACAAGGAGTCCCCACCCATGATCCGCACCCTGATTTTCGGCGCGATTGCCGGTTATGTCGGCAAGAAGCTTTATGACGAAGGCAAGTTGACTGAATTCAAGGACGACCTCGTGGCCCGCTATAATGAGGCCAAGGCCGAACTCGACAAGCGCCGCGACAGCGACGCCGCGACACCCAGCCCGAACCTGTCCTCTTCTCACACCCCCACTGCAGCGACCTCCCCGCTGATATCCTGACGCCAGTCAGACCCCTTTCCCAGCGGTCCAACACCCTCTCGCCGCTGGATTCACTGCCCGCCCGGCTGCCTTCCCCCTTTTGGGTGGCCGTGGCGGGCAGACTAATTCCGGCAACTTCCCTCCACCCAAAGGGTTATTCCTCCGGCAGGGGACGACATAAGGAGAGTTAGACCATGCGCACCCCCCTATTGGCAGCGGCGCTGCTCGCGCTGCCGCTCACGGCCTGCGTTACGGATGGAGACGGCGGCCGTTACGGCTATGACCGCCCAGGCCGCCATGATGGTTATGGCCATCGCCGCCCCGGCGGCGGGCGCCAGATCGGCGACAATGACTATATCTACCGCGACAATGACGGCCGCTATTATTGCAAGCGCGACGACGGCACCACCGGGACCATCGTCGGCGCCATAGCGGGCGGCGTATTGGGCAATATCATCGCCCCCGGCGGTTCCAAGACGCTGGGCACGATCCTGGGCGGCGCAGGCGGCGCGCTGGCGGGCCGGGCCATCGACAAGAGCGATGTACGCTGCGAATAGGGCGCCGCGAATAGGGACATGAAAAAGGGCGCGGACCAGAAGCCCGCGCCCTTCTTTCAAACCTGATCGAGCAATCAGAGCTTTTCGACCAGCTCCGGCACGACCTTGAAGAGATCTCCGACGAGGCCGATGTCCGCGACCTGGAAGATCGGGGCATCCTCATCCTTGTTGATGGCGATGATGGTCTTGCTGTCCTTCATCCCCGCCAGATGCTGGATCGCGCCCGAGATGCCGACCGCGATATAGACTTCCGGCGCCACGATCTTGCCGGTCTGGCCGACCTGATAGTCGTTGGGCACATAGCCCGCGTCGACCGCCGCGCGCGACGCCCCGACCGCCGCGCCCAGCTTGTCCGCCAGCGGGAAGATGGTCGCCTCGAACGTCTCGCCGTCCTTCAGCGCGCGGCCGCCCGACACGATGATCTTGGCCGAGGTCAGTTCCGGACGCTCCTGCTTGGCGATCTCGGCGCCGACGAAGCTCGACAGCCCCTTGTCGCCGGTCGAGGACACGGCTTCCACCGCGCCCGAACCGCCTTCACGGGCCGCCTTCTCGAAAGCGGTGCCGCGAACGGTGAGGACCTTCTTGGCGTCCTTCGACTTGACGGTCGCGATCGCGTTGCCGGCATAGATCGGACGGGTGAAGCTGTCCTCGCTCTCGACCGACAGGATATCGCTGATCTGCATCACGTCGAGCAGAGCCGCCACGCGCGGCGCGATATTCTTGCCGTTGCTGGTGGCGGGCGCGACGAAGGCGTCATGGCTGCCCATCAGCTCGACGATCAGCGGCGCGACATTCTCCGGCAGCGCATGGCCGAAAGCGGCGTCATCGGCGACATGGACCTTGCCCACGCCCGCGATCTTCGCGGCTTCCTCGGCCACACCGCCGACGCCTGCGCCGGCGACCAGCAGATGCACTTCACCCAGCTTTGCAGCGGCGGTGACGGCGGAAAGGGTCGCGTCTTTGACGGCGCCGCCCTCATGTTCAACCCAGACAAGCGTCTTCATGCGGCAACTCCCAGAGCCTTGAGCTTCGCGACCAGTTCATCGACATCGGCAACCTTCACGCCGGCCGAACGCTTGGCGGGTTCGGTGACCTTCAGCGTTTCCAGACGCGGCGAAATGTCGACGCCGTAATCGGCGGGCGCCTTGGTCGCGAGCGGCTTCGACTTCGCCTTCATGATGTTGGGCAGCGAGGCATAGCGCGGTTCATTGAGGCGCAGGTCGGTGGTGATGATCGCCGGAACGTTCAGCTTCACCGTTTCCAGACCACCGTCGACTTCGCGGGTCACGCTGACCTTGTCGCCCTCGACCTCGACCTTGGAGGCGAAGGTGCCCTGCGGCAGGTTCAGCAGAGCCGCCAGCATCTGGCCGGTCTGGTTGCTGTCATCGTCAATCGCCTGCTTGCCCAGGATGATCAGGCCAGCGCCTTCCTCTTCCTGAACCTTGGCGAGCAGCTTGGCCACGCCCAGCGGTTCGACTTCGTCATCGGTCTGGATCAGGATCGCCCGGTCCGCGCCCATGGCCAGCGCCGTGCGCAGCGTTTCCTGCGCCTTCGCAACGCCGATCGACACCGCGATGATCTCGGTCGCCACGCCCTTTTCCTTCAGGCGAATGGCTTCCTCGACCGCGATCTCGTCGAACGGGTTCATGCTCATCTTGACGTTCGCCAGATCAACGCCCGTCCCATCCGCCTTCACACGCGGCTTCACATTATAGTCAATCACCCGCTTCACGGGCACAAGGATCTTCATCTCCAACATCCTTCCTTCATTCACGCCAAGCCCGCAAATGCGAACGCGGGCGCGGGCAGCCCGTTTCCGGACCACCCGCACCCTTTGGTGTCTTGTTCAGGCGAAAAGCTGCGTCAGGCTGCCTTCCTCACTTCCGCCACGATCTTCTTCGCCGCGTCACCCAGATCGTCCGCCGGGACGATGGCCAGGCCCGAAGCCGCGAGAATGTCCTTGCCCTGCTGGACGTTCGTGCCTTCCAGGCGCACGACCAGCGGAACCGACAGGTTCACTTCCTTGGCGGCGGCGACGATGCCATCGGCAATGATGTCGCACTTCATGATGCCGCCGAAGATGTTGACGAGAATGCCCTTCACCGCCGGGTCCTTCAGGATGATCTTGAAGGCCGCGGTCACCTTTTCCTTGTTGGCGCCGCCACCGACGTCCAGGAAGTTGGCGGGGAATTCGCCGTTCAGCTTGATGATGTCCATGGTCGCCATGGCCAGGCCCGCGCCGTTCACCATGCAGCCGATGTTGCCGTCGAGCTTGATGTAGGCGAGGTCATATTCCGAAGCTTCGACTTCCGCCGGATCTTCTTCGGTCAGGTCGCGCAGTTCGGCGATGTCCTTGTGACGGAACATGGCGTTGCCGTCGAAACCGACCTTCGCGTCGAGGACGAGGAGGTTGCCCTGCTCGGTCAGCGCCAGCGGGTTGACTTCGATCTGCTCGGCATCGGTGTCGAGGAACGCGGCGTAGAGCGACGAAGCGACCTTGGCGGCCTGCTTCGCCTGATCGCCGGTCAGGCCCAGCGCGGCGGCGACCGAACGGCCGTGGTGCGGCTGGAAACCGGCTGCCGGATCGACGGTGAAGGTGTGGATCTTTTCCGGGGTCGAGTGAGCGACCTCTTCAATGTCCATGCCGCCTTCGGTCGACACGACGAAAGCGATGCGGCTGCTGGCGCGGTCGACCAGCAGGGCGAGGTAGAATTCCTTCGCGATGTCGGCGCCGTCGGTGATGTAGAGGCGGTTGACCTGCTTGCCCGCTTCGCCGGTCTGGATGGTGACCAGCGTGTTGCCGAGCATGTCGGTGGCGTGGGCCTTCACTTCGTCAAGGTTGAAGGCCAGGCGGACGCCGCCCTTCGCTTCGGGGGCCAGTTCCTTGAACTTGCCCTTGCCGCGGCCACCGGCGTGGATCTGCGACTTCACGACATAGAGCGGCCCAGGCAGCTTCTTGGCGGCTTCGACAGCCTCTTCCACGGAGAAAGCGGCGTAACCGGCGGCGATCGGCGCGCCGTACTTGGCCAGCAATTCCTTCGCCTGATATTCGTGGATGTTCATGGGGCTCGCCCGTCCTTTCCGCTGAAAACTGATGCTCAGCGGATAAGCACAGGCGAAACGTCAACGCCAGCGAATTTCGCAAAACGACTTTGCAAAATTGCAAAACTTTTGCAAAGCGCCGCCCCGATTTATTGCGAAATCAGCGGTCGATCGCGCAGATGAGCGCAGCCTTGCTGGTCACGGCGAAAATCTCCGGATCGTCCAGCGCGCGCACCTTGTAGAGGAAGCGATCGATCGTCATGTCGCCGATGTGGGACTTGCGGAGCGAGGCCAGCGACTGGAGCCTGCGGAGCTGTCCGATGCTGAGCCGGTCCGCCATTCTTTCGGCCATGCAGCCGGCCATGGGAGGCGAAATCCCGGCGTCGATCAAACCGGCGCGCACGCGTGATTCGGGTGAAACCGTCGCGCAGGACGCGAGCAGGAGCGAAGCGCCGAGCCCACAGGCCAGCGCACGAAGGGGGATGGTTGTCATGGCGCCTTCATGGCAAGCATGGGCTGAACAGAGGCTAAATGCGGAGCAGGCAATGGACCGGATTTTTACCGCTTTGGCACATCGGGTCGCCAGTTGGACGGGCCAGCCCATCGCCTTCATCCTGGCGATACTGGTGATCCTGACTTGGATCGTGACGGGGCCGGTCTTTCAATATTCCGACACATGGCAATTGATCATCAACACCGGCACGACAATCGTGACGTTCCTGATGGTGTTCCTGATCCAGAATGCGCAGAACCGGGACAGCGCGGCGCTCCAGGCGAAGATGGACGAACTGATCCGTGCCATCAAAACGGCACGGAACGAGTTCATCGGCATCGAACATCTGACCGAAACGGAGCTGGAGAAGATCAAAGCGGTTCTTGAGAAGGAATGCGGTGGCGACGAAACGCACCGCCAATCGATCGCGCGCCTCATTGCCCGGCGCTGATCACCAGCGGGACGGGCTAATGCGCCAGCTCGATCAGCCTTTCATTCTCACGCCGATAGGCGTCGATCCGATCGGTATAACCGCGCGCCAGATCTTCATAGGCCGCGCGGCCCTTGGCCGATCCGCTCCGTTGCGCGCGGATCAACGCCACTTGCTGGCGGTGCAGCAGATAGTTGACATCCAATTCCTGCATTTTGTTCGCCCTCCTACCTGATCGCTGAAAGGGACTGGCTGGGGTCTTCGCATCCTGTGCGATTCGCTCTTGTGGCGGCGTGCAGAATAACATTGCCATTTTGGACAAGCGATTCTGCCCGACGCAGCAGCAGAGCGGTCTAACGGATAATCAGCATCAACAACGACGCATCTCTGCTCTGCGCAAGATTATATATCCAACGATAGCGGAGAGCAACGATCCGGTGAGAATCCCGATCTTGGCCTGTTCGACCAGCGCGGGGGCGCCGGGGAAGGCCAGCGCGCCGATAAAGAGGCTCATGGTGAAACCGATGCCGCAGAGCAGCGCCATGCCGTAGATTTGCGCCCAGCTCGTTCCGGCGGGGCGCCGCGACAGCCGCAACCGGTCGGCCATCCAGATGGCGCCGAAAATGCCGATCTGCTTGCCGAAGAACAGGCCTGCGGCGACGCCCAGCGGCAACGGCGTCAGCAGCGCACCCAGAGCGGCGGCATCGAGCGGAACTCCTGCATTCACGAAGCCGAAAAGCGGCACGATCAGATAGGCGCTCCAGGGATGAACGGCATGTTCCAGGCGATGCAGCGGGCTGTCGGCGGCATCGGGCGCGCCCGGCGTGGGCTTGATCGGCACGAACATCGCCGTCAGCACGCCCGCCACGGTCGCATGCACGCCCGAAAGCAGGGTGAAATACCATAGGGCGGCGAATGCCAGCATATAGGGCAGAAGCGTCTGAACATTCAGCCGGTTGAGGCCGAACATCAGCAGGAGGACGGCCGCCGCCGCGGCCAGCGCCGACAGGTCGATGCCCTGCGTATAGGCGAGCGCGATGATCGCCACCGCGCCCATATCGTCGACAATGGCAATGGCCGTCAGCATCAGTTTCAGCGAGGCCGGCACCCGGCGGCCCAGCAGCGCCACCACGCCGATGGCAAAGGCGATGTCGGTTGCCGCCGGAATCGCCCAGCCGCTCGAAAGATGGGGATGCCCCGCCGCCAGCAGAAGATAGACGCAGGCAGGCGCCGCCATGCCGGCCGCCGCGGCGATGAACGGCAGGCGCCGCCGTTCCCAGGTCGAGAGGCCGCCATCGACCAGTTCCCGCTTGATCTCCAGCCCGACCAGCAGGAAAAAGATCGCCATCAGCCCATCGTTGAT
Source organism: Sphingobium sp. EM0848 (assembly GCF_013375555.1). NCBI lineage: Bacteria > Pseudomonadati > Pseudomonadota > Alphaproteobacteria > Sphingomonadales > Sphingobiaceae > Sphingobium > Sphingobium sp. EM0848. The sequence continues at coordinate 340,665 of NZ_JABXWB010000001.1, read as the reverse complement.
CCACAGATGGACGGTCATCGGTCCCAGTTTCGGCGTCCATTCCGGCCCGATTTCCGCATGGACCAGCGCATGGTAGAAATGCCCCGCCCCGCCCGGCAGATTGGCCATGAGCATGGCGAGAGCCGCCGTCGCCATCAGCAACACTCCGCCGCTGGCTTCGCTGGTCAGAAAATCGCGCAGCGCCGATGGCGGGCGGGTCAACATGCTTGCTTTCTCCTGATCAGAGCGATCACCTTTAGGCAAAATATCATCGCGATCAAATAGTCCGAACGCTTCGACCCGCCCGATTAACCTGTTGAAATTCTGATTTTTCCTGTCATGTGCGTGATCTCGGGGATGAAGGGGGCTGAACCGTGGGGGAGATATTCTTCGCCTTACTGGCGAAGGCGCATCATGAAATCCTGTTATTCGCGGTCGTGGGGCTGGCGATTGGCGGTATCGACGATGTCATCATCGATCTTCTGTTCCTGTGCCGCCGCCTGTGGCGCAAACTGACCGTCTATTCCCGCCACCAGCGGATGACGACGGCGACCCTGCCCCTTTCCGATCAGCCCGGCCGCATCGCCATCTTCATCCCCGCCTGGCGCGAAGCGGATGTGATCGGGCCGATGCTGCGCCATGCGCTCGCCAGTTGGGGACGGCAGGACTATCGGATTTTCGTCGGCCTCTATCCCAATGACCGGGCGACGCTGAATGCCGTCGCGCCGATGGCGGCGGGCGAGGACAGGCTGATCCTCTGTCTCAACGAACGGGATGGACCGACCACCAAGGCGGACTGCCTGAACGTCGCCTGGCGTGCCATGCTGAAGGAAGAAGCGCGCACGGGCGTCGGCTTCAAGGCCATCGTCCTGCATGATGCGGAGGATGTCGTCCATCGCGACGAGATTCGTCTGTTCGACGTGATGACCGATCGGTTCCAGCTTGTTCAGCTTCCGGTTCTGCCCCTGCCGGGGCAAGGCGGCTGGTGGGCAAGGGCGATTGCCAATCATTATTGCGATGAATTTGCCGAAAGCCATGGGAAATATCTGACGGTGCGGGAAGCGATGGGCGCCTCCATGCCCTCCGCCGGCGTGGCCTGCGCGTTCGAACGGCAGACCCTGGCGCAGTTGGTGAACCCGGAAAGTGGCGGACCGTTCGATCCCGCATCGCTGACCGAGGATTATGAAGTCGGCCTGCGCATCGGCAATATCGGCGGGCGCGGCATATTCGTCCGCATGCGCGACAGCGATGGAAATCTGGTCGCCACCAGGGAATATTTCCCCGACAGCCTGAAGGACGCCGTCACCCAGAAGGCGCGGTGGATGGTCGGCATTTCACTGGCCGGATGGGATCGCATGGGCTGGCAGGGCGGGCCGGCCGAATGGTGGATGCGCATGCGGGACCGCCGCGCTGCCCTGGCCGCCATCATTCTGTTCACGGCCTATCTGGCGCTGATGCTGTGGGGCGTGTTGCTGCTGGGCAGCCTGTTCGGGCTGGGCGCGGGTTTTACGCCATCCCCCGTCATGGAAGCGCTGTTGTGGATCAATTTCGGCTTCATGGCGTGGCGTATGGCGATGCGCGCGCTGTTCGTCGGGATCAGCTATGGCTGGGGCCATGGGCTGGGGGCGATACCCCGCACGATCGTCGCCAATATCATCGCGATGATGGCCACACGGCGGGCGATGGTCCTTTATCTCCGATCGCTGATCGGCAGGCCGCTGACATGGGACAAGACGCGGCACCGCTTTCCCGATCTGGAATCACCCGCATGAACCAGACCGCAAGCGGACGGCCGGTTCGCTTCTTCGCTCTTGTCATGGCCGGTTGGATCGTCATCCGGCTGCTCAGTCCCGGCGGGGAGATGGCGGCCGGGCCGACGCCTCCCCCTGCTCCCGCACCCACGAAAATCCGGGCGGCTTCGGCGGAGACCGGCCATCTGTTGTGGCAGGTTGCCGCGCAACCGGAGCGGCCATTTGCGCCGATCCTTCGGCGCCCGGTGCGCCGGGCTTCCGTCCAGAGGGCCGCGTCCCAAACTGCGGCGGCCTTCCCGTCGCTCTGCCGGTGACGCAACAGACTGCGGAAGTAGCCCCCGCGATCAACCCAGCCCCCGCCATACCCCTGGCACCCCCGCGGGCAGCAAGCGTCGATCGCTGGCACGGGAGCGCCTGGTTCCTTTGGCGTGACGGTGGCGCGACGCAGGCCGATGCCATTGCAGGAGGCAAGCTCGGCGGATCGCAGGCGGGGGTTCGCATCGATTTCGACCTGACGCCGCATTCTTCCAGCCGGGCCACTGTTTATGCACGGGCGAGCGCTGCGCTGAACCGGCCCGCCTCCCCCGAAGCCGCGCTGGGGCTGGCGTGGCAGCCGGCGCGCGCCGTTCCAATCAGCTTTGCCGCCGAGCGCCGGATCGCGCTCGGCAAGGGCGGTCGCAACGCCAATGCGGTGATGGCGGTGGGTGGCTTCGGCCCCACACCCGTCCTACCCTTTCTGGAGGTCGAAGCCTATGCGCAGGGCGGCATGGTCGGCTTCCGGTCGAACGACCTGTTTGTCGACGGGAAGATGGCGCTGCTCTCGCCGGTCCGGGAAACCCCCGTGCGGATCGGCGCAAGCCTGTCCGGCGGCGCGCAGCCGCATGTCGAACGACTCGATATCGGCCCGGAGATTCAGGTCCGATTGCCGATCAAACCCGTGGCCGCACGGCTGACCGTCGAATGGCGGGAAAGGATCGCGGGACACGCCGCACCACTGTCGGGGCTCGCCGTGACGCTGGGCGCGGATTTTTAAGAGGAAGCGCCTTTATCTCTCCGCATATTGCGCTTAACCCAACAACTCCATGGACCTTTATCTGCCCATCGCCAATCTATCGGTGAACGCGCTGGTCATCATTGCCCTGGGCGGCGTGGTGGGCCTGCTGTCGGGCATGTTCGGGGTCGGCGGCGGATTTCTGACCACGCCGCTGCTGATTTTCTACGGCATTCCGCCGACCGTCGCGGCCGCATCCGCCGCGAGTCAGGTGACGGGCGCCAGCGTGTCGGGCGTCGTCACCCATATGTCGCGCGGCACGGTGGATTTCCGCATGGGCGGCGTGCTGATCGCGGGCGGCGTGGTTGGCGCGGGGCTGGGCGTGCTGATCTTCCGGCTGCTGCAGGCGATCGGCCAGATCGATACGGTGATCGGCATCCTCTATGTGCTGATGCTGGGCGGGATCGGTTCGCTGATGGCGAAGGAATCGATTCAGGCATTGATCGCGCTCAAGAGCGGACAGAAGATCCAGGCGCGCAAGCGGCGGCATCACCCGCTGGTCGCGTCCTTGCCGATGCGATGGCGTTTCTATCGCTCCGGCCTCTATATCTCGCCGCTGGCGCCGCTGCTGCTGGGCATGGCGACGGGCATCCTCACCATGTTGCTGGGCGTGGGCGGCGGGTTCATTCTGGTCCCGGCCATGCTCTATCTGCTGGGCATGACAACCCAGTCGGTGGTCGGCACATCGCTGTTCCAGATTTTGTTCGTGACCATGGCGACGACGATGATGCACGCCATGACCACCCATGCCGTCGATCTGGTGCTGGCCATGCTGCTGCTGATCGGCAGCGTCACCGGCGCGCAGGTGGGGACGCGCCTCTCCATGACGATCCGGCCCGAATATCTGCGCATATTGCTGGCCGCCATCGTGCTGTTGGTGGCGGCGCGCATGGCGCTGGGCCTCGGATTCCGGCCTGATGAGCTCTATACGGTCGAGGTCCGGTGAAGCGGCTCGCCCTGCTCCCGGCCCTGCTGCTGCTGACGCCCATGCTCATCGGGGCGGACGAACCGATGCTGGTGCCCGACGTGTCGCAGCGCGATGTCGAGATTCAGTACAGCTTCACCGGCGCCGACCTGCTGCTGTTCGGCGCCATCGTCTATCCTGACGGGCGACGGCCCAAAAAGCCCGCCGACGTCATGGTGGTGCTGAAAGGCCCGGACCAGTCGATCACCATGCGCGAGAAGCAAAAGGTCGCGGGCATCTGGGTCAATGCCGACAGCACGCGGTTCCGGTCGGCGCCGAGTTTCTATGCCATCGCGTCCTCCCGGCCCATCGCCAAGGTGGTCGATGAGCGGACGGCGGCGATCTATGAAATGGGCGTGGACAAGCTCCAGCTTTCCCCCTCCTCGCTCAATGACAGCGCGGAACTGGACAGGTTCCAGAAGGGGCTGATCGACCTGCGCCAGCGCGCGGGCCTGTATGTCGAGCAGCAGGGGACGGTGGAGATCACCGACGGCGTGCTTTACCGGGCGCGGCTGCCTTTGTCGGCGCGGGTGATCGTGGGCGATTATACGGCGGAAACCTTTCTGGTGCAGGATGGCCGCGTGGTCGCGGCGGCGGTGCGCGACATCACCATCCGCAAGTCGGGGTTCGAACGCTTCATGGCGGTCGCGGCGGAACAATGGCCGTTTTTCTACGGGCTGGTGGCGATGATGCTGGCGGTCGGCATGGGCTGGGCGGCGGGCGCGATCGCCAAGCGGATTTAGAGCAATTTCCAGTCAGATGGCATCATCTGACGGTTAAGAAATCGCGGTAAAACAAAAGAATAGAGCGTCCGATCTGACTCAGTCAGATCGAAAACCGCTCTAGCGCCGCGCGGATTTGCGCGGACGCAGGGCGTCGCGCATGGCGATGCTGCTGTTGATGCGGGTCACGCCGGGCATGCGCGACAATATCTCGCTGTGGATCGCTTCATAGGCGGCGACGCTTTCGGTCTGGACGCGCAGCCAGTAATCCACCCCCCCGGTCATCAGGAAACATTCGCGGATTTCCGGGCATTGCCGCACCGCATGTTCGAAGCGGGCGAGATAATCCTCGGTCTGGCGGTCCAGCGTCACCTGCACCAGCACGTCCACGGCGCGGCCTTCCTGTTCGATGGGGGCGGTGACGATGGTGTAGCCGCGAATGACGCCCGCATCCTCCAGCATGCGGATGCGGCGATGGCAGGCGGACGGCGACAGGCCGACTTCGGCGGCGATCTCCGAATTGGGACGGCGGGCGTTGAGGCGCAGCAGGCGGATGATCGAGCGGTCCACGGCGTCGAGCGATTCTGTCATTTATTGCATTTCCTGTGAAGGATCGTCCGATAATTCGCCATTATTAGACGATCCTTCGAACATATGGGAGCCTATTCGCGTCATAGCCCGGTAGCATGGCATGGAGAGGAAGCACCATGCCGTCCATTGATACCGCCGGAGCCATATTGCGCATCGATCTGGAAGCGCTGGCCGACAATTACCGGATCATCCAGCGTCAGGTCGCGCCCGCGACGGTCGCCGGGGTGGTGAAGGCCAACGGCTATGGTCTGGGCGTCGAGCATGTCGCCGCGACGCTGATGGACGCGGGATGCCGCCATTTCTTCGTCGCCCTGCTGGGTGAGGCCGTGGCGCTGAAACCGGCCTTGCGGGAAGGCGTGGCGCTGTTCGTCCTCAACGGGCTGCAACCGGGTGCGGAAGGGGAATGCGCGGCAATCGGCGCGATCCCGGTGCTGAACTCTCTCGACCAGATTGCGCGCTGGGCGAAGCAGGCGCGTGCGCTGGGGCGGCGCCTACCTGCCGCGCTGCAGGTGGATAGCGGCATGTCACGGCTGGGCCTGCCGCCGGAGGAGGTCGCGATCCTGATTGCCGAGCCTGAGTGGCTGGACGGCATCGACCTCAAACTCATCATGAGCCATCTGGCCTGCGCGGACGATCCCGATGCGGCGTTCAACGATGTGCAGCGGGGCAATTTCGAGGCGCTGGCCCGGCATTTCCCCGATGTGCCGCGCGCACTCGACAATAGCGGCGGCGCTTTCCTGAAGCGCGGGCATTTCGATCTCGTTCGCGCCGGGATCGCGCTCTATGGCGGGGCGCCGCAGGGCGCGCCCAATCCGATGCGGCCCGTGGTGGCGCTGGAAGCGCGGATCACGCAATTGCGCCGGATTCCAGCGGGTGCGGGCGTCGGCTATGGCCTGACCCATCGCTGCGAGCGTCCGACGCGGATCGCGACCATTCCGATCGGCTATGCCGATGGCTGGCCGCGTCATCTGGGCAATGTCGGCTCGGCCTTTATCGGGAGCATCCGCGTGCCGATCGTCGGACGGGTGTCGATGGACAGCATCACGCTGGACGTGACCGATGTGCCGGATGCGCTTCTTTATCCCGGCGCGCCGGTGGAACTGATCGGTCCCCACCAGACAATCGATGATGTCGCCGCCGACGCCGGCACCATTTCCTATGAAATACTGACCCAGTTCGGGCAACGCTATTGCCGGGAAATTCAGGCGGCGACTGTCCCCCACAAGCGGAGCATCATGGCATGAAGGTCACTATTCTCGGCAGCGGTGTGATCGGCGTCACATCCGCCTGGTATCTGGCGGAGGCCGGGCATGAGGTGACGGTGATCGACCGGCAGGACGGCCCGGCGCTGGAAACCAGCTTTGCCAATGCGGGGGAGATTTCGCCGGGCTATGCCTCGCCCTGGGCGGCGCCGGGGATACCGATGAAGGCGCTGCGCTGGCTGTTCATGCGTCACGCCCCGCTGATCCTGCGGCCTCAGATGGACCTGGCGATGCTGCGCTGGATGGTGGCGATGCTGGGGAACTGCAATGAGCGGGCCTATGCGGTCAACAAGAGCCGGATGGTGCGGCTGGCGGAGTATAGCCGCGACCGGCTGATCGACCTGCGGCGGGAAACCGGCATAAGTTATGATGAACGGTCGCGGGGCACGTTGCAGCTGTTCCGCGAGCAGAAGCAGTTGGACGGCATCGCCAAGGATATTGCCGTGCTGAAGGCGGATGGCGTGCCCTTCGAAGTGCTGGACGCGGCGGGTTGCATCGCCGCCGAGCCGGGACTGGCGGGCAGCGGCGTGCCGCTGGCGGGCGGGCTGCGTCTGCCCAATGACGAGACGGGGGATTGCTTCAAATTCACCAATGCGCTGGCGGAGATGGCGAAGGCCAAGGGCGTGACCTTCCTCAACGGCCGGACCATCGGACGGATCGCGGTGAAGGACGGCAAGGTCAGCCATGTCGAAACCGACAAGGGGCATGTCTTTGCCGACGCTTTTCTGGTGGCGATGGGCAGCTATTCGCCGCTGATGCTGGCGCCGCTGGGGATCAGGCTGCCGGTCTATCCGGTGAAGGGCTATTCGATCACCGTGCCGATCGTCGAGGAAGGGCGCGCGCCGGTGTCGACGCTGCTCGATGAAAGCTACAAGGTGGCGATCACGCGGCTGGGCGACCGGATCAGGGTCGGCGGGATGGCGGAGCTGTCCGGCTATTCCAGGGGGCTGCCCAAGGCGCGGCGGGACACGCTGGAATATTCTGTGGGATCGCTGTTCCCCGGCGCGGGCGATCTGTCACGGGCCAGTTTCTGGTCCGGGCTGCGGCCGATGACGCCGGACAGCACGCCGGTCATCGGGCCGACGAAGATTTCCAACCTCTTCCTCAATACGGGGCATGGTACATTGGGATGGACCATGGCCTGTGGGTCGGGGCATGTGATCGCGGACATCATCGGCGGGCGGAGGCCCGGCATCGAGACGGCCGATCTTGCCATCAGCCGCTATTCTTAACGGAAGGGAGTATCACCATGACCATCACCCGCATCGACCGTGGCCCGCGCATGAGCGAGGCCGTCATCCATGGCGACACCATCTATCTGGCGGGACAGATTGGCGCGCCGGGCGAGAGCGTGACCGCGCAGACCAAGGCCGTTCTGGCCGAGATCGACGCCCTGCTGGAACGTACTGGCAGCAGCAGGAACCATATGCTGATGGCGCAGATCTGGCTGGCGGACATGAATGACTTTGCGGAGATGAACGCGGTCTGGGACGCGTGGATCGCGGATGCGGAGGCCCCTGCCCGCGCGACCGGCGAAGCGAAGCTGGCCAGCCCGGACTATAAGGTGGAGATCATCATCACCGCCGCCAAAGCGAAATAATCATGAAACCGCCGATTGGACGCGATACCCGTTTGTGCATGTCGCTGTCAGGCCACCCCGGCAATGCGGGGTCGCGGCTGCACAACCGGCTCTATGAACTGCTGGGGCTGGATTATGTGTACAAGAGCTTCAGCACCACGGACCTGCCCGCGGCGATTGGCGGCGTCCGGGCGCTGGGGATCAGGGGATGCGCCATCTCCATGCCGTTCAAGGAAGCCGTCATTCCGCTGATCGACGGTCTGGAGGAGTCGGCGCGGGTCATCGACAGCGTGAACACCATCGTCAACGATGACGGCGTGTTGACCGGCTATAATAGCGACTATGCGGCGGTGCGCGATCTGCTGGAGCGGCGGATCGCCAGGCCCCTGCCCTTCCTGCTGCGGGGCAGCGGCGGCATGGCGAAGGCGGTGGTGGCGGCGCTGCGCGACGCGGGCTTTGCGGACGGCACCATCGTCGCACGCAACGAGGCGGCGGGCCGGGCGCTGGCGGCGCAATATGGCTATGGATGGCGGGCGGACCTGCCCGATGCGGCGGCGGCGCTGCTCGTCAATGTGACGCCGCTGGGCATGGAGGGACCGGACAGCGAGGCGATGGCCTTTCCCGCGGCATTCATCACCGCCTGCGACGTAGCCTTCGACGTTGTGGCGCTGCCGGTCGAAACGCCCTTCATCCGCGCGGCGCGGGCGGCGGGCAAGGCGATCATTTCCGGCGGGGAGGTCGTCGTGCTCCAGGCCGTGGAGCAGTTCCTGCTCTATACCGGCATCCGTCCTTCGCCTGAGCAGGTGCGGGAAGCGACGCGGTTCGCGCATGGCGCGGAGGTGGCGGCCAGCCTTGATGGCTGAACGGGTCGTCCCCGCTTATGGGGGCATCGTGAATTGGACCTTTTCTGTTGCCGTTCCGGCGGCTACGGCGTTCACCACTTCCTTGCATGGCGCGCATCCGCCCGCCATTCCCTCTTGAGCGAGTACACCGCCTATGCAGTCCGTCACCCTGACCCGCTTCCTGATCGAGCAGCAGCGAGAGGCCAATGCCATTCCGTCCGAACTGCGTCTGCTGATCGAGACGGTCGCCCGCGCCTGCAAGACGATCTGCCATAGCGTGTCCAAGGGTGCGCTGGGCGAGGTGCTGGGGAGCCTGGGCAGCGAGAATGTGCAGGGGGAAGTCCAGAAGAAGCTGGACGTGATCGCCAATGAACTGCTGCTGGACGCCAATGAATGGGGCGGGCATCTGGCCGCCATGGCGTCGGAAGAGATGGAGACGATCCATCGCATCCCCAATCGCTACCCCAAGGGCGAATATCTGATGATGTTCGATCCGATCGACGGGTCCAGCAATATCGATGTCGACCTGAGCGTCGGCACCATCTTCTCCGTGCTCAAGGCGCCGGAGGAATGTTCGGGCCGCGAGGTGACGGAGCAGGATTTCCTCCAGCCCGGCACGCAGCAGGTCGCGGCAGGCTATGCGATCTACGGGCCGCAGACGCTGCTGGTGCTGACCGTCGGCACGGGGGTTTACGAGTTCACGCTGGACCGGGAAATCGGGTCGTGGCGGATGACCGACGGGCCGATGCGGATGCCGCAGGGCAATGCCGAATTCGCCATCAACATGGCGCGGCGGCGGCAATGGTCGCCGGGCGTCGCACGCTATATCGAGGAGCGCATCCAGGGCACCGAGGGGCCGCTGGGCAAGGATTACAACATGCGCTGGACCGCTTCGATGGTGGCGGACGTGCATCGCATCCTGAAGCGGGGCGGCATCTTCCTCTATCCCGCCGATCATCGCGAAGCCGGCAAGGCGCGGCTGCGCCTGATGTATGAGGCGAACCCCATGTCCTTCCTGGTCGAGCAGGCCGGCGGCGCGGCGAGCAACGGCTTCGACCGGATCATGGAAGTCACGCCGACGGGACTGCACCAGCGGGTCGGCGTCGTGCTGGGCGACAAGGCCGAGGTGGAGACGGTGGTCGCCTATGGGCGGCAGGGATAAGGGCTGATCCTTCCCCGTTCCCGCCTGCGCGGGAACGGGGAGAATAGTCAGGAAACCGTCAGAACGCCTTCATAGGCGCGGTCTTCCAGCGCCCTGCCCGCGCCGGTCGCGACGCTGATCAACGGCGAGTCCGCGACCGTCACCGGCAGACCGGTCGCATCGGACAGCGCTTCGTCGAGGCGCTGGAGCAGTGCCCCGCCGCCGGTCAGGGTGATCCCTTCGTCGATAATGTCGGCGGACAGTTCAGGCGCGGTCTGTTCCAGCGCGGTCATCACCGCCATCTTGATCTGGCCCACCGGCTCCGACAGGGCGTCGACGATCTCCGCCTCGCCGATCGTCATTTCCGCTGGACGGCCGTTGACCAGATCCCGGCCCTTCACGACCATGCGGCGGCCTTCGCCTTCAGGCTGCGTGGCCGCGCCCAGCATGCACTTCACCCGTTCGGATGTGGCTTCCCCGATCATCAGATTATGGGTGCGGCGAATATGGGAGGCGATGGCGTCGTCCAGCCGGTCGCCGCCGACCCGCACCGAACTGCTGTAGGCGATGCCGCGCAGCGACAGGACCGCCACCTCCGTCGTGCCGCCGCCAATGTCGACCACCATTGCGCCACGCGGTTCGGTGACGGGCAGGTCGGCGCCGATCGCGGCGGCCATCGGTTCCTCGATCAGCTGGACCTTGTACGCCCCGGCGTTGGAGGCCGCATCGCGCAGGGCGCGACGTTCCACCATGGTGGACCCGGTGGGCACGCAGATCACCACCTCAGGACGGCGGCCGAAGCGGCTGTGGCCGCCAAGCGCCTTGTCCATGAAATGCTTGATCATCTGTTCCGCGACTTCAAGGTCCGCGATCACGCCGTCGCGCAAGGGGCGGATCGCCTGGATGCCGTTCGGGGTCTTGCCCATCATCAGCTTGGCCTCGTTGCCGACGACCTTCACCTTGCGGATGCCGTCGCGCGTCTCGATCGCGATGACGGAGGGTTCATTGAGGACGATGCCGCGATCGCGCACATAGATGACCGTGTTGACGGTCCCAAGGTCGATGGCCATGTCGCAGGCGGACGAGGAAAAGAAGCGCGGCAGTTTCATCGATGGGGGGACAATCTGTGCTGGAATGCGGGACGGCTCCCCCTGCATAGTCGTCCTGCCCGGCAGAAGAGCGGTGCGACAGCCCGTCCGGTAAGTGAGGCCAGTTGAGGACTCAGTAAGACCGGCGGGTATAACTGATCGACAGCGGCGCCGTCTGGAAGACGATGAAATTCAGCGGCCGGGAATAGGTCATCGTGATTTCCCTGTAGGAAACGCCATATTGCGTGCCCTGCACGATCGTCGGGTCGTTGGTATAAGCCGGGTCCAGGCCAAATTCACGGCTCTTCACCTTGGCGATGACATCCGCGTCGGTTGGCGCGGGATAGATGGACGCATAGCGCGCGCCTTCATCCACCGCATGTTGCAGGCCGGTGCGCGCGGAGGCGATGATGCCGAGTTGAAGCGCGCCCATCAGCAGCATCAGAAAAGGCGGCAAGGCGAGGCAGAATTCAATTGCGGCCGCACCGCGCTGATTGCGAAGCAGGCGGATCATTGCATGCGCACCGATGCGGAGCCCGTCAGCGCAATCCCCTGGGCCGACCATGTGGTGCCGGGCGCGAGCTTGGCGAACATGGGCATATATGTCTCCGCAATGCTGATCGCGACATAGCGCGATATCTGCTGACCGTCCGGACATGGATCGGAGGCGCTCTGGACGCCGTTGCACAGCAGGGTCTTGGTGACGTTGACATTGCCCGTCGCAACGCCCGCCGCGGCGGCGGCATCGGCTTTCAGATTGTCGGTGCCATAGGCCGCGCCGTTGATGCCCGCGGCGGTCGCCATCTGCGCCGTGCGCTCGGCCGCGCGCTGCAATCCGATCTTCGCCTTGAAGGCCATGGCGATATCCGCCGCCATGAAGGTCAGCAGCGCCAGCACCGGCATGATGATCGCCAGTTCGACGGTGCTGGTGCCTGACTGGTCCGTGGCAAGACGCTTCATGTCAGCCGACCAGCTTTACCAGCGAGCCGGTTATCGGCGTAGTCCCCGTCCCGGTGCATTGATTGACGATCTTGCTGTTGCCGGTGAAGGTGACGCGCCGGCTCACCATCTTCACGCATTTGGTGGTCATGCCCGACGTGCCGTTGAACTGCAGTTCCTGCGACGCGAAATAGAAAGCGCCCTGGAAGGAGGAAAGGGAATTGCCGTTGATGTTGTTGACGCCCGAATCCAGCGCGCGCCGGTCCTGATAGAAGAGGATGCCCGAATAGGTGTCGCTGGTCGGCGCCGACAGGTTGATCGTCGCACCGCCATTGATGCTCACCGTGGCGATCTGGCTGGGATTGGTGGCGGCACTGCTGCTTGTGAGGATGATGGTGACGCCGGTGCCGTTTATGACAGCCTGCGCATTGGCGCTGAAACTGCTGCCGTCGACATAATAGATGCCGGGCGCCATGTTCAGCGTGCCCTTGATGTCGAAGCCCTTGTAGCAGCCGGGATTGATCGAACTGGTGCCGTTCGAATTGACGCTGACCTTGGCCGAACAGCCGGAGACACTGGGCGTCGGCAGTGCGGCATATGGGTCCGGCTGAGGGATACTATAGGGTAGCAGCGTGGTCGGCGCGACATAGTTGGAACTGGATTGCAGACCGCCGACCGCCGCGACCGGGGTCGCCGTCACCGTGCTGCTGCCACCCGCGGAAACCGCGTTGGACGAGTGCGAGTTGGTGGCGATGCCGCAGCCCAGATCGACCGTGGCATTGCCCTGAAGGGTGATGCCGACCGCGCTCGTTTTTTCGAGCGAGACGACGCAATATTCCCCCTGGCTGATGACCGCCGCCGTCGCTTCGCCGGAAATGATCGGCGCCTTGACCCCCAGCATCTTCGAAAAGGGCAGTTCCTGCGTGGTTTGCAGCACCACGCGCACCGCGCTGTTATTGCCGGCATAGGCGCCTGCGGTTGGGGCGTTTTCGATGGTCGGCGTCTGCGACAGCGTGACAAGCGCCATGCGGTTGATGTCGGACGTCGCGCTGTCCGATGCGCTGAAACCCTGCGCCAGGGCAAAAGCCCCGGCCAGCGCGGCGGAATCCGCCTGGCGCTGAACCTGCCGCTTCCACAAGGTCCATTGCACCGTATCGGTCGCAAGACCGGCTGCGCCGACCAATATGGGCATGGAGGCAGCCGCCATCATCAGGACATTGCCTGTCCTGTCCCGCAGCAATCGCCCCATCGATCCGCCGAACATGCCATTCCCTTCCTGTACCGAAGGCATCCCTTCAGACCGGGGACGATTTTAAATATTATCGGTTAACAAAATCTTTATTTTTCCGTTAGCACGCCTGTTGAAAAGTTTATATCCAAGGATATAGAAAGTATAATCTAAAATATATCGCCATTTCATAAGTCATTATTTTGAATAATTCTGAATAATATTCCTATATATGGCGGAATATTTCGAGATTTTCCGAAATGAAATTTTTCTATATTCCTATATTGAGGCGCGACCATCTTATAAAATTCATGAAATCATGCGCCCTGACATGACAGCTATCAAGGGCCGCTGTTTTATAGATCGCAGGCGAAACAATAGCGCGCCATCGACCTCACCTATGGACGCAGCAGCGAGGCCCTCTGCCGACCGCTTTCCCCATCGGCACTTTTTCTGTATTTTGCCCGTTGGTTATTACCGGGGCGACTCGAAATGCCCAACGGATAGGCTGCGAGCGTCTGCATATGTGGGAGAGGGCTTGTGCCGGTTGCGGTAGCCATCGCCATGCTCGTGATCGGGTCTGTCGCCTTTCACCTGTTCAGCCCGTGGTGGCGCACGCCCATCGCATCCAATTGGGGATCGATCGATTCCGCGCTCGACGTGACACTGTGGATTTGCGCGGCGGCTTTCGTGGGGCTGAACCTTTTCCTCGCCTGGGCGCTGGTCAAATATCGCCATCGCCCAGAATATCGGGGGCTGGGGCATAAGGCGCATTATGAGCCGGAAAATCCTTCGCTGGAGAAGCGGCTGACGCTCTGGACCGCCATCGGCATCGCCGGGATGCTGGCGCCGGGGCTGGCGGCATGGGGCAAATATGTGTCCGTGCCCAAGGAAGCCACCGTGATCGAGGCGGTCGGCCAGCAATGGCAATGGTCCTTCCGCTATCCCGGACCCGATGGCGTGCTGGGCGCGGCGGGGGTCAAGTTCATCACGCCGGATAACGGGCTGGGGCTCGATCCGCTCGACCCCTATGGGCGCGACGATCTGGTGGTGGAGGGCGGCGACCTGCATCTGCCGGTCGGCAAGCCGGTGAAGGTCGTGCTGCGGTCCAAGGATGTGCTGCACGATTTCTATGTGCCGGAATTTCGCGCAAAGATGGACATGGTGCCCGGCATCGTCACCTATTTCTGGCTGACGCCGACGAAGACGGGCACGTTCGACATTCTCTGCGCCGAACTGTGCGGCACGGGCCATCACGCCATGCGCGGCCGGGTGGTGGTGGAAACGCCCAAGGCCTTCGCCCAATGGCAGGCGCAGCAGACCAGCTTCAGCCAGATTTTGGCGCAAGCGCCGCCGGCCGCCATGTCGATCCTGATCATCAAAGCCAATGCCTGTTCTACGCCCACCTCCTGGAGCATTCGCTGATGGCTACCACTTTGGCTGACGACCTGCGCCCGCTGCATCATCCGCATAGCTGGGTCACAAAATATGTCTGGAGTCAGGATCACAAGGTCATCGCCATTCAATATAGCTGCACCGCCATCGCCATTGGACTGGTGGCGCTGGTGCTGTCGGCGTTGATGCGGTTGCAACTGGGCTTTCCGGGGGCCTTTCCGGCAATCCAGCCCGACAATTATCTGCAATTCGTGTCGATGCACGGCATGATCATGGTCGTTTATCTGCTGACGGCGCTGCTGCTGGGCGGGTTCGGCAATTATCTGATCCCGTTGATGATCGGGGCGCGGGACATGGTGTTCCCCTTCGTCAACATGCTGAGCTACTGGTTCTATCTGCTCTCAGTGATCGTGCTGGTGACGGGGTTCTTCGTACCGGGCGGGCCTACGGGCGCGGGCTGGACGCTCTATCCGCCGCAGGCCATCAGCGAGGGGACGCCGGGGCATCAGTGGGGCATCGTCACCATGTTGGTGAGCCTCGCTATCTTCGTCGCGGCCTTCACTATGGGCGGCCTCAACTATGTGACCACGGTGTTGCAAGCGCGGACCAAGGGCATGACGCTGATGCGGATGCCCCTTTCGGTATGGGGGATTTTTACGGCGTCCGTGATGGGTTTGCTCGCTTTCCCCGCCTTGTTCGTCGCGGCGATCATGATGCTGTTCGATCATCTGGCGGGCACCAGCTTCTTCATGCCGACCATGCAGTCCATGGGCGCGATCACGCCGACGCAGGGCGGCAGCCCCCTGCTCTTCCAGCATCTCTTCTGGTTCTTCGGCCATCCCGAAGTCTATATCGTCGCCCTGCCCGCCTTCGGCATCGTGTCGGACCTGATCAGCGTCCATGCGCGGCGCAATATCTTCGGTTACCGCATGATGGTGTGGGCGATCGTCATCATCGGCGCGCTGAGCTTCCTCGTCTGGGCGCATCATATGTATGTGTCGGGCATGAACCCCTATTTCGGCTTCTTCTTCGCGACATCGACGCTGATCATCGCCATTCCGACGGCGATCAAGGTCTATAACTGGCTGCTGACATTATGGCGCGGCGACATCCATCTGCGCGTGCCGATGCTGTTCGCCATCGCCTTTATCTTCACCTTCATTCATGGCGGCTTGTCGGGGCTGTTTCTGGGCAATGTCAGTGTTGACGTGCCCTTGTCCGACACCTTCTTCGTCGTCGCGCATTTTCATATGGTGATGGGCGTGTCGCCGGTGCTAGTGATCTTCGGCGCCATCTATCACTGGTATCCCAAGATTTTCGGGCGGATGTGGAACGACACATTGGGCAAGCTGCATTTCTGGATCACCTTCCTTGGCGTCTATGCGATTTTCCTGCCGATGCATTATCTCGGCATATTGGGCGTGCCGCGCCGTTATTATGCGCTGGGTCAGGCGGACTTCATTCCCCCGTCCGTGCATCTGGCCAATGAATGGATCAGCATTGCCGCACTGATCGTCTTCTGCGCGCAGGGGCTGTTCTTCTTCAACATGATCTGGAGCCTGTTCCGGGGGCCGCGCGCCGATCCCAATCCCTGGGGCGCAGCGAGCCTGGAATGGCAGACGCCCGATACGCCGCCCGCCCATGGCAATTGGGGGCCGCATCTGCCCGTCGTCTATCGCTGGGCCTATGACTATAGCGTGCCGGGAGCGCCGCGCGACTTCATCCCCCAGACGGAGCCGCGAGAGCCGGAGCCGCGCGCATGAGCATCCTCGCCCGCCTGACGGAAAAGAGCTGGGAACCGGGCGAGCAGCCGGTGGAGCGGGAGCGCCCCTCGGCGGGCACGGTCGGGACGCTGGCCTATTTCGCCGTGGCGACGGTGATGTTCACATTGCTGGTCGCGGCCTATCTGATGCGCATGGGCCTGCATGGCGGCGTGGACCATGTCCATGACTGGAAACCCATGCCCCACCCGCCGCTGCTGTGGATCAACACGCTGGTGCTGATCGCGAGCAGCCTTGCGTGGGAGGGGGCGCGGCGCAGGGGCGATATCCGCGCGGCGATCGCCGGGGCGGCGCTGGGCATGCTGTTCCTTGCTGGGCAGGTGCTGCTGTGGCAGCATTATCAGGCGGCAGGCTATTATCTGTCCACCAATCCGGCCAATGCCTTTTTCTATCTGCTGACGGCGCTGCACGGGCTGCACATAGTGGGCGGACTGGTCGCCGCCGGGCGCGCGCTGGCGGCGGCGAATATGCGCAACGTCGCGCTGTGCGCGATCTACTGGCATTTTCTGTTGGTCATCTGGTTGATTCTGGCCGCTTTGCTCCTTTTGACTTGAGGATGTATCGCCATGACTCAAGACATATCGGCCCAAACCCTGGCGGACCGGGAAGTCATCGCCCCTGCCCTGCGGGAAATCGCCGCCGACTGGTCCGCCGATCAGGAAGTCTTCCGCCATACCCATTGGGGCAAGGCGATGATGTGGATCTTCCTGCTCAGCGACACCTTCATCTTCTCCTGTTTCCTGACCGGCTATATGACGATGCGGTCGTCCGCCGTGCTGCCCTGGCCCGACACGGCGAAGGTGTTCGCGCTGAATATCGGCGGGCACGAAATCCCGCTCGTCCTGATCGCGATCATGACCTTCGCGCTCATCAGTTCCAGCGGCACCATGGCGATGGCGGTCAATTACGGATACCGGCGCGACCGACGGAAGACAGCGGGCCTGATGCTGCTGACCGCGCTGTTCGGCCTGACCTTCCTCAGCATGCAGGCCTTCGAATGGAGCAAGCTGATCTTCGAGGAAGGCGTGCGGCCATGGTATAATCCCATGGGCGCACCGCAATTCGGCGCCAGTTTCTTCATGATCACCGGCTTTCACGGGCTGCATGTGACCTGCGGCGTCATATTGCTGCTGATCATCGCGTCCAAGGTCGCGCGGGGGCATTATGACCGGGCGGGCGATTATAGCGCGGTCGAGATTGCCGGGCTGTACTGGCATTTCGTCGACCTCGTCTGGGTTTTCATCTTCGCCTTTTTCTATCTCTGGTGAGGTGCGCCATGCAGGACAGTCCGCCTATCGCCGCCGATGCCGCCCATGACGGCCAGCAACATCCGATCAGCCTGTACCTGAAGGTCTGGGGCCTGTTGTTCCTGCTCAGCGCCATGTCCTATCTGGTGGACTATATGCATGTGCAGGGGATCGTCCGCTGGACGCTGATCGTGACCTTCATGCTGCTGAAGGCCGGGCTGATCGTGTCGATCTTCATGCATATGGCGTGGGAGCGGCTGTCGCTGATCTATGCGATACTGGTGCCGCCGCTGGTGCTGCTGGTGCTGGTGCGGATCATGACGATCGAGGCGAACTATGCCTTCTGGACCCGCGCGATCTTCATGGGCGGAGGGGGCTGAATCATGGATCGAATGGTCGGGATGACGGTGGCGCTGTGCGTGGCGGGGGCGTCGGTGACGGCGCTGGGCCTCGGCTGGTTCAGCGACAAGCTCTATACACGGGTCAGGCCGGGAGAACTGGCCTATAAGCCGATGGAGGACATGCCGCCGCGCGTCGACATGGCCTCTATCCAGCGCGACTGGCCCGCCAGTTTCAGCGAAGCGGGGGAAGGCAGCCGGGTGATCGCCTATCACCGCGACATGCAGGGCAAGGCGCCGGCGCCCGCGGCCGGCGCAGCACCCGGCGCCGCAGCGGCCCCGCCGCCCGATCTGGGCGCCCTGCTCGCCAGCGCGGACGCGGGCGCGGGCAAGCAGAAGGTGCAGCTTTGCATGAGTTGCCATGATTTCAGTCAGGGCGGTCCCAATCGCATCGGGCCGAACCTGTGGGGCGTGGTTGGGCGGCCGGTGGCGAGCCATCCCGGCTTTGCCTATTCGTCCGCCATGCAGGCGCGTCACGGCAACTGGAGCTATGACAATCTGTTCGCTTTCCTCGCCGCGCCAGGGCGGGAGGTGCCGGGGACGAAGATGACCTTCGCGGGCCTGCGCAATCCGGCTGACCGGGCGGCGGTCATCAAATATCTGGCCACTTTGGGAACGGGGGCGCCGCCGCTGCCGCAGCCCAAGGCGATCGCCGCCCGATAGGGGCGTTCAGGGCGTGGGCCTGCGCCAGTCCTCCTCGACCAGATAGCGGCTGAGGAAGGTCGATCCCTGCCGCGCCGCCGTCTTGGCGATATGGCGGCGGATGTCGTTGTCGCTGGATGACCCCAGCACCGCGCGGAAGGCCTCCATCGCCTTGGCCGTGGGTTCGCGTTTCAGGTCGACATAGGGCTGGAAAATATCGCCGAGCGCCTGTTCCCAGGCCTTCTCGATTTGAAGTAGCCGTCTTTCCATGGCTCGCCTCTCTGCGCACATGCTGCACCGCCTGAATATGGTGTGGCGGGGACTGCGCGACAAGTGGGATGCGGCACTTGACTTCAATCAGTTGCGTTAATATAAAATTGCACCATAGGATAGAAATTTACCGACTTTTCAGGAGAGCCCATGTCTTGCCCCCGCCTGTCGGCCTCGCTTGTCCGAAAATGCCTGTCCGCGCTGCCGCTGCTGGCTTTGGGCAGCGCAACGCTGCCCGCCGTCGCGCAGGATGCGTCCGCGCAGAAAGTCTATGGCCGCACGCCCGCCGAATCCTCCGCGCCCAGTTGGCCGCAGCCGGTGCGAGCGGCGAAGGGCGCGCCCAATATCCTGCTCATCATGACCGACGATGTCGGCTTCGGGTCCAGCAGCACCTTTGGCGGGCCGGTGCCGACGCCGACCTTCGACGCGCTGGCGAAGGTCGGGCTGCGCTATAACCAGTTCAACACCACCGCCATCTGCTCGCCCACGCGGGCCTCGCTGTTGACGGGGCGCAATCCGCAGGCGGTGGGCATGGGCTATGTCGCCAATTGGGCGACCGGCTATGACGGCTATAACAGCGTGATCCCCAAGAGCGCGGGGACGATGGCCCAGATCCTGAAGGAAAATGGCTACAACACCGCCATGATCGGCAAGGGGCATATCACGCCCGAATGGGAGATGAGCCGCGCCGGGCCGTTCGATCGCTGGCCCACGGGGCTGGGTTTCGAATATTTTTACGGTTTTCTGGGCGCCGACAGCAGCATGGCGGAACCCAATCTGGTGGAGAATATCAGTCCCGTCACGCCGCCCGCCGACCCGGCCTATCATCTGGAGCGCGACCTCGCCGATCATGCCATGGCGTGGATCGACAGCCAGCATGCCGCGTCGCCGGACAAGCCCTTCCTGCTCTATTATGCCACGGGAACGGCCCACGCGCCCAATATGCCGCCCGCCGACTGGCTGGCGAAGTTCCGGGGCAAGTTCGATGCGGGATGGGATGTACTGCGCGCCGAAACGGTGGCGCGACAGAAGAAGCTGGGCGTCATTCCCCCCGGCACCGACGATGCGCCGCATCCCGACACGCTGCCGCGCTGGGATAGCCTGACGCCCGATCAGAAGCGGCTTTATGCCCGTTATATGGAGGCCTATGCCGCTTCGCTCGCCTTTGCCGACGCGCAGATCGGGCGGGTGATCCAGAAGCTGCGCGACAATGGCGAGTTGGACAATACGCTCATCATCTACATTCAGGGTGACAATGGCGCGAGCGCGGAGGGCAGTTTCGACGGCAAGCTGTTCGAACAGTCGGCGCTGAGCGGGGTCAAGGAGGACCCGGCCTATGCGCTCGCCCATATTGACGAAATCGGGACGAAGGACGCCTATAATCTGATGCCCGGCGGCTGGGGCTGGGCGATGAACGCGCCCTTCCCCTGGGCGAAGCGCTATGGATCGCATTTCGGCGGCACGCGCAACGGGATGGTGATGGCGTGGCCGGGGCATATCAAGGATGCCGGGGGCCTGCGCAGCCAGTTCCACCATGTCAGCGACATCATGCCGACCATATTGGAAGCCGCCGGGGTGAAGGCGCCGGAGATATTGGACGGCATCCCCCAGCAGCCGATCACCGGCGTCAGCATGGGCTATACCTTCACGGCCAGGGAGGCCCCCTCCCACCGCACCATGCAGGTATCGGCGATGGCGCAGAATTTGAGCATCTACAAGGATGGCTGGGTCGCCGCGACCGTGCCGATGGTGACGCCCTGGGAACGGACGCCTCCCAAGCCGGTGGCGCTGGATGACCGGACATGGCAGCTTTACGATGTCCGCAGCGATTTCAGCGAGGCGCATGATATCGCCGCCGCCAATCCTCAGAAGCTGGAGGCTCTGAAGGAACTGTTCTGGGCGGAGGCTTCGCTGTCCAACATCCTGCCGATCCATGGCAGCGAGGGTGGACAGAAGGGGCGGCCCGATCTCAATCAGGGCCGCACGCAGTTCGTTTATAACGCGCCCATCAGCCACATACCGGAAAGCGCCGCGCCAGCGTTGGTGGGCCGGTCCTTTGGCGTGGCGGCGAAGCTCTCCATTCCAGCGGAGGGTGGCAAGGGCGTCATCGTCGCGCAGGGGGGACGTTTCGGGGGGTATAGCCTGTTCTTCGACCGGGGGCGGATCGCCTTCACCTATAATCTGACGCCCGCGCATATGACGCGGATCGTGGCGTCCTCTCCAGTAGCGGCGGGGGCGCATGCGATCGGACTGGACTTCGCGATGGACAAGGAAACGCCGACCAGTGGGGCCAATGTCACGCTGAGCGTCGACGGCAAGGCCGTGGCGCAGGGGCGGGTCGAGCGGACCTTCGCGCAGGTGATGTCGCATACCGAGGATTTCGATGTCGGCATGGACCTGGTGAGTCCGGTCGATCCGGCGGCCTATGACAGTGCGGGAAGCCGGTTCAACGGGACGCTGGAGAGGGTCGGGGTGACTTTGAAATAGGCTCAGCCCAACCCGGTGAACCAGTCCTCCACCGAAGCCGGGACCGCATCCCCCTCCCCCGACGGCGCGAGAAGGTTGGCGCGCGCCGTCATCATCACGTCGCGCACATGCTGGTGCAGCGGCACCGGGCGATCCTCCGGCGCGCCATGGTCCCAGCGGACCAGCACGCATTGCAGCATCATGTTGCACAGGAGAATGCGGTTGCGGGCGATGTCGGGATGCACATGTCCGGTCAGCGCCGTCAGATGCTGCATCAGGCGCAGCAAATGGGGCGCCCGGTCGCGGGTATGGGCGAACAAGGCCGAAGTCAGCGACCAATATTGCGTCGCGAAGTGCAGCATGAAGGCCGCATAGGGATGGCGGCCATCTTCATCGACCAGATCAAGCTGCGGCAGGAACAGGATGCCCAGCAGCGCCAGCGGATCGTCGAGCCGCCCCTGCTCCGCCAGCTTTGCCAGCATCTCGCCGCGCAACCCGTCCATCTGTTCGGCGCGATGGGCGAAAATGGCGGAAAGCAACCCCTGCTTCGATCCGAAATAATAGCTGACCGCATTGGTGTCGCCACATTGGGCGGCGGTCGCGATCTCGCGCATTGAAACGGCATCGATGCCCCTCTGGGCAAACAGCGCCTCCGCCGCCTGCACAAGCCGCGCGGGCGCGGGCAGCGCGTGACGCTTGCGGGATTGGACGGGCGGTTTGCGGGCATCGGCCATGGACCGGCTATAGCGCAAAAATCTGGCCGTCACCGCCTGATTAAATATTGCACAATGGGATATATTTCATAAACTCGCCCGCAAAGAGGAGAGAGAAAATGGCGCTGGCCCTGATGTTCGAACCGATCCGTATCGGCGGGATGACCGTCCGCAACCGGATCGCCGCGCCGCCCCATGCGGCGATGCTGGGTGCGCTGCTGGGCACGGAGGAGGAAGCGGAACGCTATATTTCCTATTGGGCGTCGCTGGCGCGGGGCGGCACCGGCTATCTGGTCGCGCTCAACGGCTTTGTGGAGAATATCTGCCCGCCCGGCTTCGACCCGCAGGGCGTGGGGTCGCGCAAGGGCGGCGTGTTCCGGCACCCGCTGTTCATCGAGCGGATGGGACGGCTGGCGGCGGAGGCAAAGGGGCTGGGCGCCTGTGTCGGCACGCAGATGATCATGCAGGGCGGGATGCCGCATGGCCCCTCCCCTGCGCTGTCGGGGCCGGTCATCAACCTCATCCCCCATGCGCTGACAAGGCGCGAGATCGGCTGGTTCGTCGCGGAATATCGCCATTCCGCCGAGCAGGCGCTGGCCGCCGGGCTGGGTGCGGTCGAACTGCACGCCAATCATGACGATCTGATCGAATGGTTCCTCTCGCCGCTCACCAACCAGCGCAGCGACGATTATGGCGGCAGTTTCGAAAAGCGCATGGCTTTTTTGGGCGAGATCCTGGCCGAAATCCGCGAGGGCGTGGGGCGGCAACTGACGGTCGGCGTTCGGCTCAACATGACGGAGGCGGAGCCGGGCGGTTATGATGCCGCGCAGGGGTTGGCGATTGCGGGCTGGCTGCAACAGACCGGCCATGTCGACTATGTGCATTGCGTGATGGGAACCGGCTGGGGCTTTCCGAGCTACATCCAGACCGGGCATTTCCGGCCCGGCCAATGGGCCGATATGGCGGGGCGCTTCAAGCGGCAACTCGATCTGCCGGTGATCTATGGCGGGCGCGTCAACCGACCGGAGGTGGCGGAAGAGATATTGGCGGCGGGCCATGCCGACATGGTGGCGGTCGGACGCGCGCATCTGGCCGATGCCGGTTTCGTCGCCAAGGCGCGGGGCGATGACGCGCGGCTGTTCCGGCCCTGCATCGGCACTAATGACTGCATCAATCGCGGGGTGGCGGAGGGGTTGCCCTTTGCCTGTACGGTCAATCCGGCATTGGGACTGGGGGACCGAGCGGCGCTGGCTCCGGCGGAGAAAGCGCGGAATTTGCTGGTCGTGGGCGGCGGCCCGGCGGGGATGCAGCTTGCGATCACGGCGCGGGAACGGGGGCATCAGGTCGAGCTTTGGGAAAAAGCCGACGAATTGGGCGGGCAGGTGCTGCTGGCGACGAAGCTGCCGGGTCAGGCCGCTTTCATCGATCTGGTCCGCTATCAGGCGCGGCGACTGGAGGAACTGGGCGTGACCGTCCGGCTCGGGACGGAGGCGACCCATGAGGCTTTGGCCGACCATGGGGCGGATGTGATCGCGCTGGCGACGGGTGCGACGGCGCGGCGGCCCGCCATTGAGGGTGCGGATCATCCCGCCGTCTGCGACATGTGGCAGGTGCTGCGCGACGAGGTCGAGGTGGGAGACAAGGTCGCGCTGGTGGTGCAGGAGGATCATGTCGCGCCGCTCGCCTTTGGCGACCTGTTGGCGCGGCAGGGAAAACAGGTGACGTTGTTCATTCAGACCAACGGCCCTGCCCCGCTGGTCAGCCGCTATTCCATCGGGACGCTGCTGGGACGCCTGTCCCAAGCAGGGGCGCGGCTGATATGCATGGAGGCGGTGACGGCCATCGACCTGCCCGCCATCCGGACCCGCAACATCTATTCGCAGCGGGAAGCGGTGCATTCCGGCTTCGACAGCGTGGTGCTGGCCTGTGGCGGGATGCCGGAGGCGGGGCTGTTCGCGCGGCTGGAGGAAGCGCGGGCGGATGTGCATGTGCTGGGGGATGCCTATGCGCCCCGGCGGATCGTGTTCGCGACGCAGCAGGGCTATGCTCTGGGCAAGAGTCTGTAATGAAATCCCGGTCGCGGCGCCTGTTTCCGGCACCGGCGGTAAAGTTCCGGCTTGGCTCGACGATCCGCTTTATATCATAAGCACAGGGACATGAGCTATTCGGGCGGGAGTGCGACCATGGGGGACTTTGCCGGGCTGAACGATCCGATGACCGATACCGCCCTGCCCTGGTGGCGCGGCGCCACCATCTACCAGATCTATCCCCGCAGCTTTGCCGATTCCAATGGCGACGGCATTGGCGATCTGGCGGGCATCACCGCCCATCTGCCCTATGTCGCGTCGCTGGGGGTGGATGCGATCTGGCTGTCCCCTTTCTTCAAGAGCCCGATGCGCGATTTCGGCTATGACGTGTCGGATTATTGCGATGTCGACCCGATCTTCGGCACGCTGGCGGATTTCGACACCCTCGTCGCGCGGGCGCATGAACTGGGCCTGCGCATCGTCATCGATCAGGTCTGGGCGCATACGTCCGAAGAGCATGGCTGGTTCATCGAAAGCCGGTCCAGCCGCGACAATCCCAAGGCGGACTGGTATGTCTGGGCCGATCCGAAGCCCGACGGCTCCCCGCCCAACAACTGGCAATCGGTGTTCGGCGGCCCGGCCTGGACATGGGACGCGCGGCGCGGCCAATATTATATGCACCAGTTTCTGCGCGAGCAGCCGCAACTGCATCTGCACAAGGCAGAGGTTCAGGAGCGGGTGTTCGACATCATCCGCTTCTGGCTGGACCGGGGCGTGGACGGCTTCCGCATCGATGCGATCAACCATTCGATGCACGATCCCCAATTGCGCGACAATCCGCCCGCGCCGGATAATGGCAAGGTCCGCACGCGCCCCTTCGACTTCCAGATCAGGAAATATAGCCAGAGCCATCCGGACATTCCGCTGTTCCTCGAAAGGGTGCGGCAAGTGTTCGATGAATATGACAACCGCTTTACCGTGGCCGAAGTCGGCGGGGATGACAGCGATAAGGAAATGAAAGCCTTTACGCAGGGCAATCGGCGCCTGAATACGGCCTATGGCTTCGACTTCCTCTATGCGCCGGAACTGACCGCCAGCGTGCTCAGGACCGCGCTGGTGAAATGGCCGGCGGAAAAGGACGCGGGCTGGCCAAGCTGGGCATTTGAAAATCACGATGCGCCGCGCGCCGTGTCGCGCTGGGCCAAGGGGGTGGACCCGGACGCCTATTGCCGGATGAAGATGCTGCTTCTGGCGTGCCTGCGCGGCAACATCTTCCTTTATTATGGCGAGGAACTGGGGCTGCCGCAGGTGGATATTCCCTTTGAGGATCTGCAGGACCCCGAAGCCATCGCCAACTGGCCGCTGACCCTGTCCCGCGACGGCGCGCGCACGCCGATGCCCTGGCGGTCGGACGCGCCCTATCTGGGCTTTTCGGACACCCGGCCGTGGCTGCCCATAGGGGACGCGCATCGGGCGCTGGCCGTCAATGTGCAGGAAGCGCAACCGCAATCCCTGCTCCACTGGACCCGCAAGGTGCTTGCGCTGCGCAACGGATCGGCCGCCCTGCGCGTCGGGAGCATCGATTTCCTCGACGCGCCCAAGGAACTGCTGGCGTTCGAGCGTGGGCATGAGGATGAACGGATGCTTTGCGTCTTCAACCTTGGCGACAAAGCCGTGACATGGATGCCGCGCGCCGCCGAACGCTGGCAACCGCTGCTCGCCGCCGGGGCGGTCGAGGCATGGCATTTCCCCCCCGCCTCCGGCATCACCTTCAGGACAGGAGGTGCGTCAGGATTACCGTCGCAAAAATGACAACTGCCCCCGCTAGCTGCGCTGCGTTCCAAGGGGGGAATCGTGAGCTGACTTCGACCGATCGATGAAGCGCGCCAAAAGCTCTTTGAGTGCGAGACAAGAGCTTTTGTAGCACCGAATAGTTAGTCGTTGGCAATCGCTTTCGCCTGGGCCTTAGCCTGGAAGGCGTCGAAGAGCGATTTGATGCCGTGAACCACCTCAGCGAACACCTTGCCGATCTCCTCAACAACGGCTTGCGTTATAAGTGCGCCTCCGAGGGTCGCACACACGTTATCGATCGTTTCCCCTTCGCCCTGCCATGCCGCCGCCAGCACATCGATTTTCTGTGAGAAGCCCAGACGCGGTCCCAGCCGATCACCGCGCGGGAGGAGGTGTCGCAGAACGACCTCCATCTCATGCTCAAGGGCCGCATGGAGATCAGGATGAGCGCCGCACGCTCATCCACCACCTGTGTCGCTTGGCCGCGCTTCAGGTCTGATATGAACATATGCCGGTGCGCCGCGCCCAATTGCCCGGCCCGCAGGGGGTCACCGCCTATCGCCCGGCCCGTGCGCGGTTGATCGACAGCATCCGTCGCCACCAGCTGAGCAATGTCGTCATCGCGTCGGGCGATTTTCACCGCAATTTCGTCGGCACCGTCCCGGAACGGGAGGACGCGCCGGACGGGAAGCAGGCGGCGATCGAATTTCTTGCCACCTCCATCACGTCGAACGGCAATGGCGCGCCCCTGTCCGAAGTGGAGCGCGACCTGTCAGACAATCCGCAGCGGAAGTGCATGAAGCATAAAATGGAATGATCGATCCGCATCGGACTCATCCCAATATGCCGGGCAGGTCGAGGCCCTGCTCGACCGCGCAATCTCGGGCGATGGCATAGCCTGCATCGGCATGGCGCATGACGCCGGTCGCGGGATCGTTCCAGAGCACGCGCTCCAGACGCGTGGCTGCCTGGGGCGTGCCGTCGGCGACGATGACCATGCCTGAATGCTGGGAATAGCCCATGCCGACGCCGCCGCCATGGTGCAGCGACACCCAGGTCGCGCCCGACGCGGTGTTGAGCAGCGCATTGAGCAGCGGCCAGTCGCTGACCGCGTCCGACCCGTCCATCATCGCTTCGGTTTCGCGATTGGGGGAGGCGACCGATCCGCTGTCGAGATGATCGCGGCCGATCACGACCGGGGCCTTGAGTTCGCCCTTCGCGACCATTTCGTTGAAGGCGAGGCCAAGCCGGTGACGGTCGCCCAGACCCACCCAGCAGATACGCGCGGGCAGGCCCTGAAAGTGGATCTTCTCCCGCGCCATGTCGAGCCAGTTGTGCAGATGCGCGTCGTCGGGCAGCAGTTCCTTCACCTTGGCGTCGGTCTTGTAGATATCCTCCGGATCGCCCGAGAGCGCGGCCCAGCGGAACGGCCCGATCCCCCGGCAGAAGAGCGGGCGGATATAGGCGGGGACGAAGCCGGGGAAGTCGAAGGCATTCTCCACGCCCTCGTCCAGCGCCATCTGGCGAATATTGTTGCCATAGTCGGTCGTCGGCACGCCTGCGGCCTGAAAATCCAGCATGGCGCGGACGTGCGCGGCCATGCTTGCCTTGGCGGCCCTGGCCACCGCTTCCGGCTCCCGCTCGCGGCGTTCGATCCATTCCGCGACGGTCCATCCGGCGGGAAGATAGCCGTTCACCGGGTCATGCGCGCTGGTCTGGTCGGTCAAAAGGTCAGGGCGGATGCCGCGTGCGAACATTTCAGGCAGGATTTCCGCGGCATTACCGAGCAGGCCGACCGAAACCGGCTTCCTTTCGGCATTGGCCTTCCCGATGATCGCCATCGCTTCCTCGATGGTGGAGGCGGCGACGTCGAGATAGCCGGTGCGCAGGCGCATGTCGATGCGGCTGGGCTGGCACTCGATGGCGAGGCAGGAAGCGCCCGCCATCACCGCCGCAAGAGGCTGCGCCCCGCCCATGCCGCCCAGGCCCGCCGTCAGCAGCCATTTGCCCGACAGGTCGCCATCATAATGCTGGCGGCCCATCTCCACGAAGGTTTCATAGGTGCCCTGCACGATGCCCTGCGTGCCGATATAGATCCACGAACCGGCGGTCATCTGGCCGTACATGGCGAGGCCGCGCTTATCGAGTTCGTTGAAATGCTCCCAATTGGCCCAGTGCGGTACGAGGTTGCTGTTGGCGATCAGCACGCGCGGCGCATCGGCATGGGTGCGGAACACGCCGACCGGCTTGCCCGACTGGACGAGCAGCGTCTGGTCGGCTTCGAGGCGCTTGAGCGTCTCGACGATCCGGTCGTAGCTTTCCCAGTCGCGGGCGGCGCGGCCGATCCCGCCATAGACCACCAGTTCCTCTGGACGCTCGGCGACGTCGGGGTGCAGGTTGTTCATCAGCATGCGCAGCGGCGCTTCGGTGAGCCAGCTTTTCGCGCTGAGGTCAGTGCCGGTTGCGGGCTTGATGATGCGGCTGTTGTCGATCCGGGTCATGGTTCACGCTTTCTGAAGGGCGAAGGCAAGACAGGCCTTCATGATGTCGGCAAGGATGGGATGAAGACCGGCGGCGCGGGCGGGGTCGAAGGCGGGCGGCCAGTTGGCCTCGGTCGGCGCGTCCGGCTCGTCCAGATATCCCCGCATCGCCAGTTCCATCTGGATGGCGTGGACGCCCTGTTCGGGCCGCCCATAGTGGCGTGTGGTCCAGCCGCCCTTGAAGCGGCCGTTGAGCACATGGCCCCGACCGCTCGCGGCGCAGATATGCTCGACCGCCGCCGACAGCGCGGGGGCGCAGGTGGCCCCGTCATTCGTGCCGATGTTGAACTGAGGCAGGACGCCTTCGAACAGGCGGGGAATGCGGCTGCGGATCGAATGGGCGTCATAGAGCACGACATGGGGATGCCGGGCACGCAGCCGCTCCATCTCTTCGGTCAGGGCCGCATGATAGGGATCGAACCAGCGCGACCGACGCCGCGCGATTTCCGCTTCGTCCGGCAAGGCGTCCGTATAGAGCGGCTCACCGTCAAAGGTCATGCTTGGGCACAGTTCCGTCGTCGCCTGTCCGGGATAGAGCGACGCGCCCGAAGGATCGCGATTGAGGTCGATGACGCTGCGGCTGATCCGCGTCTGGATCAGGGTCGCCCCCATGTCCCGCGCAAAGCCGTAGAGCCGGTCCACCCACCAGTCCACATCCCGCCGCGCCAGCCAAGGCGAGCGGAATCCCTCCCCCACATCGGCCAGATCGGTCCCGGCATGGGGAACAGCGATCACCAGCGGCGCATCGCCCCGGTGAATGGCAAGCCAGTCGGTCATGCGACACCGGGCAGCAGATCGCCCGCCAGCGTCGCCAGCGCGCCCGACCGGATCAGTGCATTGGCGGCCTCCATATCCGGGTGGAAATGGCGGTCGTCAGCCAATGTCGGTACGGTTTCGCGTAGACAGGCGCGGGCCTTTTCGAGCGTCGGGCTGGACTGGAGCGGCGCATGGAAATCGACGCCTTGCGCCGCCGCCAGCCATTCGATGCCCAGCACGGCGGTCGCGTTGCCCGCCATGTCCAACAGGCGTCGCGCGCCGTGCGCGGCCATGGAGACATGATCCTCCTGATTGGCGGAGGTCGGGATGGAATCGACGCTGGCCGGATAGGCGCGCTGCTTGTTCTCGCTGACGAGCGCGGCGGCCGTCACCTGCGGGATCATGAAGCCCGAATTGAGGCCGGGGCGCGGCGTCAGGAAGGCCGGCAGGCCCGACAGCGCCGGGTCGACCAGCATGGCGATGCGGCGTTCCGCGATGGAGCCGATCTCGCAAATCGCCATGGCGATCATGTCAGCGGCGAAGGCCACCGGCTCGGCATGGAAATTGCCGCCGGACAGCGCCTCATCACTTTCCAGGAAGATCAGCGGGTTGTCGGAGACGCCGTTCGCCTCGATCTCCAGCGTCGTCGCCGCCTGCCGCAGCAGGTCGAGCGCGGCGCCCATCACCTGCGGCTGGCAGCGCAGGCAATAGGGGTCCTGCACGCGGGCGTCATTATCCCTGTGGCTCGCGCGGACCGCGCTGTCCGCCATGAGTCCGCGCAGCGCGTCCGCCACTTCGATCTGGCCCCGGTGGCGACGCAGCCGATGGATGCGCGGGTCGAAGGGGGTATCGGACCCCTTGGCCGCTTCGGTTGAAAGCGCGCCGGTCACAAGGGCGGAGCGGAACAGCAGTTCGGCCTCGAACAGTCCCGCAAGCGCAAGGCCGCAGGAAAACTGCGTGCCGTTGAGCAGGGCCAGCCCCTCCTTGGGGCCAAGATCGACCGGCGACAATCCGGCGCGGGCCAGCGCTTCCGAAGCTGGCAGGCGTTCGTCGCCCAGGAATATCTCGCCCACGCCGATCATGGTTGCCGCCATATGCGCAAGCGGCGCCAGATCGCCGCTGGCGCCCACCGAACCCTGAGCCGGGACGACAGGTGTCAGGCCCTTGGCCAGCATCGCCTCCATCAGCGCGACCGTTTCGGGCCTGATGCCCGACGCGCCCTGCGCAAGGCTGGCGAGTTTCAGCGCCATCATCAGGCGAACCACCGGGACGGGACAAGGCGCGCCCGTCCCCGCGGCGTGGCTGAGGACGATATTGCGCTGGAGGGTGCTCAGATCCTCATCGCCGATCCGGACGCTCGCCAGCTTCCCGAAACCCGTGTTGATGCCGTAGACGGGCTCGCCCTTCGCGATAATCCGGGCAACGGCGGCAGCACTTTCGGCGACATGCAGGGCACAGGCCGGGTCGAGCCGGACCGGGGCGCCGCGATAGACGTCTCGCCAGCCCGCCAGCGTGACGTTGCCGGGGATGAGCAGAATATCCTTCATTGACCACTCCAGATGCGGGCATGGAGCGGATTATACCCCATGCGATAGACGAGTTCGGCGGGACGCTCGACGTCCCAGATGGCGAGATCGCAGCGCTTGCCGACTTCCAGCGTGCCGCGATCGGCAAGACCGAGCGCGCGCGCCGCGTTGCGGGTGACGCCTGTGATGCATTCGGCGACAGTGAGATGGAACAGCGTGGCGCCCAGGTTCATCGCCAGCAACAGCGACGTGAGCGGTGACGTGCCGGGATTGCAGTCCGTGGCGAGCGCGATGGGCACGCCCGCAGCGCGCAGCGCCTCAATGGGCGGCAGTCTGCTTTCGCGCATGAAATAATAGGCGCCGGGCAACAGTGTCGCGACCGTGCCAGAGGCGGCCATGGCGGCGATCCCCGCTTGGTCGAGATATTCGAGATGATCGGCGGACAACGCGCCACGACCGGCGGCGAGCGCCGCGCCGTGGAGGTTGGAAAGCTGGTCGGCGTGAAGCTTCACGGGCAGGCCATGACGGGCAGCCGCGTCGAACATCCGCTGCGTTTGCGCCGGGGTGAAGCCGATCCCCTCGCAAAAGGCGTCCACGGCATCGGCGAAGCCCAGCGCCGCAACTTCGGGCAGGACCTCTTCGCACAGCATGGCGATATAACCGTCCGCATCATCGGCATATTCCGGCGGCACGGCATGGGCGCCAAGGAAGGTCGTGGCGATGTGGACCGGCCGTTCCCGCCCCAGCCGCCGGGCGGCGCGCAACATGCGGATTTCGGTGTCGCGGTCGAGGCCATAGCCCGACTTCACCTCCACGGTGGTCGCCCCTTCCGCGATCAGCGCGTCGAGACGAGGCAGAGCGGTGGCGACCAGATCATCCTCGCTGGCGGCGCGGGTGGCGCGCATGGTCGAAAGGATGCCGCCGCCCGCCCGCGCAATCTCCTCATAGGTGGAGCCGTCCAGCCGCATCTCAAATTCCCGTGCGCGGTCGCCGCCGTGGATCAGATGGGTGTGACAGTCGATCAGGCCGGGCGTGATCCAGCGGCCGTCGCAGTCGATCGTCTCACGGGGTTCGAATGCGGGCGCTTCATCCGCGCGCCCCGCATAGACGATCATCCCGTCCAGCGATGCAAGCATGCCATCTTCGACAGGACCCAGTCCAGGCCCTCTCATCGTCGCCAGCCGTGCATTGCGCCATAGCCTATCGCATCGCATCAGAATCTCCCTTCCGAGATAAATTGCATTCTTTGCGAATAATGTATAGACATAAATGAACAACGGGAGCGAATTGCCATGAATGCGGCCAATGATGTGCGTATGATCCATTTCCAACAGGCGCTGCTGGCAACGGGTTGGGAAGAGAATGTGCGCATCGGCATCCGGCACGGCCTGGTCGCCACCCTGTCGACGCATGCGGAGCCGCAGCCGGGCGATGAGCGCCATGCGATCGGCATTCCGGGCATGTCCAATCTTCACAGCCATGCATTTCAGCGCGGCATGGCCGGACTTGCGGAAAGGCGTGGCCCCGGCAGCGACAGTTTCTGGACATGGCGTGACATCATGTATCGCTTCGTCGATCGGATAACCCCCGAACATCTGCATGTTATCGCTGCATTGGCCTATGTCGAAATGCTGGAAACCGGGTTCACGCGCGTCGGTGAATTCCACTATCTGCACCATGACAGGAACGGCACCAGCTATGCCGATCCGGCAGAACTGTCGCAGGCCATCATGGCTGCCGCCGCCGATACGGGCATCGGCCTCACGCATCTTCCGGTCTTCTATGCGCATGCCGGTTTCGGCGGAACCGAAGCGAGCCCGGCCCAGCGCCGTTTCGTGACCGATCCGGACCGCTTTGCGCGCCTGCTGGATGCGATCCGCAAGGCCGCAACGGCGCTGCCGGACGCGATTGTCGGCATCGCGCCCCACAGCCTTCGCGCCGTCACCGCCGACGAACTGGCACGTCTGGAAGAACTTGGCGGAGCGGGTCCCATTCATATCCATATTGCGGAACAGATGAAGGAGGTTGACGACTGCCTCGCCTGGAGTGGCCGTCGCCCTGTCGAATGGCTGATGGACCACGCCGCTGTCGGCAGGAACTGGTGCCTCGTGCATGCGACCCATATGACCCATGCCGAAATCGCGGCAGTGGCGCGCAGCGGGGCGGTCGTCGGGCTTTGCCCGGTGACGGAGGCCAATCTGGGTGACGGCCTGTTTCCCGCCCCCTCTTTCCAGGAAGCGGGCGGCCAATATGGCATCGGTTCCGATTCCAATATCCTGATCGATATGACGGAAGAATTGCGGTGGCTGGAATATGGCCAGCGCCTGGACGCGCGCACGCGCAATGTGCTGGCATCGGGCCAGGGCCGCTCCACCGGGCAGGAAATATTTCAGGCATCGCTGGAAGGCGGTGCTCAGGCGCTTGGGGTTGCGGCGGGTCTTGCGGTGGGGCATGTCGCGGACATGGTCAGTCTCGACGCCAACCACCCTTCCCTCGTCGGCCGAGGGGGCACATCCATCATGGACTCCCTGCTGTTCGCCGCCGGGCGGCAGGCGATCCGCAATGTCTGGCGCAGGGGCGATCTGGTGGTCAGCGACGGCCGCCATGTCGCGCGGGACCGCATTGCGGCGCAATATCGCAAGGTCCTGGAGGCCTTTGCCGCGTGAAGCTGCCGCTCCACGAACGTATCCGCAGCGAAATCGAGACGGCCATCCTGTCGGGGACATTGCGCCCCGGCGCCCGTCTTCCCACCGAACACGAACTGATGCAGCGCTATGATTGTTCGCGCATGACCGTGAACAAGGCGCTTTCTGCCCTTGCGGTGGCCGGCCTTGTCGACCGGAACAAGCGCGCGGGATCATCGGTCGCGCAACCGAAAGTTCATTCGATGGTGCTCGACATCCCCGATCTTGAGCAGGAGGTCGTCCGGCGAGGACAGCGTTATCGCTTCCAGCTTTCAGGCCGGGAAGTGAAGCAGCCCGACCCCGACTACCCTGAAGAACTGCAACTTGCCGGCAATAGCGATCTGCTTCGACTGGAGGGTGTTCATTTTGCGGATGACCGTCCGCTCGCCTGCGAAAGGCGCCTGATCAGCCTGGCGGCGGTGCCCGACATCGCGGCGCAGATGTTCGACAAAATCTCTCCCGGCGCATGGCTGCTCGAACATGTTCCATGGACGGAGGCTGAGACACGTATCGCGGCGGTGGCCGCGGACCGGACCATAGCGGCCCGCCTTGAACTGCCCATCGGATCGGCTTGCCTGTCCATCGAGCGGCGCACCTGGCGCGGCGCGGATGGCATTACGCTGGTCCATCAACATTTTGTGGGCACCGCCTACGACCTCGTCGCCCGGTTCGGACCGGCCAAGGGAAGCACCGGCGCTGAACCGCAGCAGCTATAGGCCTTACGTACCCGACGTCTGCGTCGCGATCCAATCGCTGAACTGGACCAGAGCGCGGTTGGACGCCCAATCGTCCCTGCGGACGAGATAATAGGCATCGTCGTCCCGGAGCGATTGATCGAATGGCGTGACCAGCACGCCCGAATCCAGTTCCGGCCCGATCAGGAACCGGGGGATGAGCGCCGCCCCCGCCCCCGAGGCCGCAGCCTGCGCCAGCATCAGGAAATGTTCGAAAACAGGCCCCTTGGGCGGTGGAATGTCGCTCAGGCCGCAACCGTCGAACCATCGGTTCCACGCCGAACGGCGGGAGGTCTGGAAAAGCAGCGGTTTGCCGATCAGATCCGCGGGCTGGCGGACCGCATGGGCATCGCGCCAGTCCGGGGCGCAGACGACCACCATCTCCTCCCGGAAGAGAAAGAGATGGGACGCGTTGGGCCAATCGGGCTGACCGAAATGGATCGCCGCATCATACCCCCCGTCGCGCAAATCGAAGGGGAAGGATTGCGCCGCGAAATTGACCGTCAGGTCGGGATGCCGCGCGGTCAGATCGGGCAATCGGGGGGCCAGCCAGCGCATGCCGAAACTCGGCAAGGTGGCGATATTGAGTTCCCGCCCCTCCGTCTGACGCATGACCTGTTCGGTCGCGGATCGAATCCGATCAAGCGCCAGTCGGATATGTTCGGCATAGGCCTCCCCCGTCGGATTCAGCACGACGCGGCGGCCATGCCGTTCAAACAGGCTGCTCTGGAGCCAATCCTCCAATATCGCCACCTGACGGCTCACCGCGCTTTGCGTCAGGCCGACCTGCTCCCCGGCGCGGGAGAAACTGCCATGCCGCGCGGCAGCCACGAAACTGTTGAGCGCGGCCATGGGCGGCAGAAAGCGGCGCGTTTCGTTCATTCCATTTCCTCATCAACAGATGATGCTAATCCATTTAGCATGGACGAAATCCCAAAGCATAGAGATGGAAACATCATAATTCGAGGCATCTCTTCATGATCCGATTGAATGAATGCGGCGCACAGGCGCTGGTTCGGCACGCCATTGGCGAGGAAGCGGCGGCGGATATTTTCGCCACCCTTTCGCCCATGTTGCCGGTGGACCGGCGCGAGGGGGCGGAAATCGATCGCGCGGAATTCGCCGCGGCGATGAACATGCTCCTTTTCCGGGACCTGCTGCAACGCGTTCCGACCGGGGCCGCCTATGTCCGGGACGTCACCGCAGGGGGACGCCGCGTCTGCTTCGACCATGGCGCCATCCGCACCGTCTGCCTGCCGAACGGGGGCACCGGCGCGCTGCCGCGCGGGGAACTCGCCTTCCGCCGCATATTGGAGCCATTGGGCTATGAGGAAGCCGCGCTCTATCCCCTGCCCCGGCTGCGCATGACCGGCCGGGCCTATCGCCATCGCGACTTTCCCGAAACCATCCCGCAATTCTTCGTCAGCGAACTGCATGTGGACCAGTTCGACGGCCCCTTCGCAGCGGCGGCGGCGCGGGTCTTCGGCTCCACGCGTGACCCGCTGGACGCCCAGGCCCATGCGCTGCTCGCGCGCTTCGCGGCTGGACAGACGGTGGATCCTGCCACGGCGGCCGCGGCCCTGCCCGTCATCGTCGGCGCCTTCGATCGCCATCATGACCGGCCGATGATGACCGATTACGAGCTTCTCAAACAATCGTCGGGCGAAGCGGCCTGGATCGCGACCGAGGGCAATGCCTTCAACCATGCCACCGATCGGGTTGCGGACGTGGCGGCGCTGGCCGCGCAGCAAAAGACGCTGGGCCGTCCGATGAAGGAGCGGGTTGAAATTTCCGCCAACGGTCAGGTGCGTCAGACGGCTTTCCGGGCCGATCTGGTCGAACGCCGCTTTCGCACGGAAGATGGCGGGGATCGCATCGTCACGGTGCCCGGTTCCTTCTATGAATTCATCACCCGTGACCGTGATCCGGCGACCGGCACGCTGGACCTGTCCTTCGACAGCGGCAATGCGACGGGCATCTTCGCCATGACCAAGGCCGCATGAGCGACAGCGCCCTGATTGAAGCCCTGCGCGATATAGTCGGCAAGGCGCATGTGCTGACGGACTGTGACGAGCTTGCCGGTTATCGCACCGACGGCCGGGGAAGCGGCGGCGGACATCCCGTCGCCGTGGTTCGCCCGGCCGATGCAGCCGCCATCTGCGAAATGATCCGGCTGGCCATGGCCTGGGATATACGCATCGTCGTACAGGGTGGCCGTACCGGACTGGTCGGTGCAGGCCTCCCCTCCGATCGTGGAGGTGAGCTCATC
Organism: Sphingobium sp. EM0848; assembly: GCF_013375555.1. NCBI lineage: Bacteria > Pseudomonadati > Pseudomonadota > Alphaproteobacteria > Sphingomonadales > Sphingobiaceae > Sphingobium > Sphingobium sp. EM0848. Next base: position 304,289 of record NZ_JABXWB010000001.1, on the reverse strand, counting down.
ATCAATCTCGAACGCCTGTCGCGGCATGTCGAGATCGACCCCGCCAACCGCACGGCCTGCGTCGACGCGGGCGTCCGCCTCTCCGCGCTCAACGCGGCGGCGGCGTCACACGGCCTGTTCCTGCCCATCGACCTTGGCGCGGACCCGACGATCGGCGGCATGATCGCATCCAATACCGGCGGCGCCCGGCTGCTGCGCCATGGCGACATGCGCGCCAATCTGCTCACGCTGGACGTCGTGCGCGCCGCCCCCCAGCCGGAGGTGCTGACATTGGGTTTGCCCCTCTGGAAAAACAATACGGGCCTCGACCTCAAACATCTTCTGGTCGGCAGCGGCGGTTCGCTCGGCATCGTGACGCGGGCGACGGTCACGCTCCAGCCCCTGCCCGCCGCACAAACGACCGCCCTCGTGGCGCTACGCGATGCCGATGCCGCGCTGCCCATCCTGCAAGCCGCCGAGGCTGCTTTCGGCGGCCTGCTCTCCGCCTTCGAGGGGATGAGCCATGCCGCCATGGCCGCAGCCTTCAGCCATGTCCCCACATTGCGCAGGCCGTTTGACAGCCTGCCGCCCTATGCCGTGCTGATCGAACTGTCCGCAGGCAACGCATTCGATGAAACGCAACTGGAGGACCGGCTTGCGCATGGTCTTGCGCCCTTCATGGATGGCTTCGACGCGCCGGTCATCGACATCGCCATCGATCATCGGGGCGGCCTTTGGGCCATTCGTCATGCAGTGCCGGAGGGTCTGCGCGCCAGCGGCACCGTCATCGCCTGCGACATTGCCATGCGGCGCGGCGATGTGATGCGCTTCCGCCATCATATGGCCGGGATATTGGCGCGTGAGACACCGGGGCTGATCCCCCATGATTTCGGCCATGTCGGCGACGGCGGCCTGCATTATAATCTGGTCTGGAGCGAGGAGCGCGGCCCGCTCGATCCGTCGCTGGCCGACCGCGCACGGACGCTGGTCTTCGACACGGTCGTCCACGATTTTGGCGGCAGTTTCAGCGCCGAACACGGGATCGGCCCGCGCAATATCGCCCATTACCCCCGCTTCGTTCCGGCCGCCCTGCGCCGTCTGGCGGGTGAAATACAATATGTCATGGCGCCCACTCCGATAGGGCGCGTCGATTTTGGAATGATGGAGGAAGCCTGAACATGTCGAGCGAACTGATGGCCGTGTACAACCGCGCGCCGGTCGAAGTGGAACGGGGCGAAGGCGTTTGGTTGCACGGCAGCGACGGGCGCAGCTTTCTGGATTGCGTGTCGGGGATCGCGACCAACAGCCTGGGCCACGCCCATCCCCGGCTGATCGCCGCACTGACCGAACAGGCCGGCAAGCTGTGGCATGTATCCAACATCTTCCGTATCCCCCAGCAGGAAGCGCTGGCACGGCGGCTGACCGATGCCAGCTTCGCTGATGTCCTATTCTTCGGCAATTCCGGATCGGAAGCCATCGAATGCGCGCTGAAGACCGCGCGCCGCTATCATTTCACCAATGGCGAACCGGAACGGATCGACGTGATCGGCTTTGCCGGGTCCTTCCATGGCCGCACCTATGCGGCGGTCAACGCATCGGGCAATGCAACCTATCTGGAAGGCTTCGGCCCCCGTCTGCCCGGTTATGTCCAGTTGTCGATCGACGATCGCCCCGCCATCGAGGAAGCGATCCGCCGTCCCACCGCCGCAGCCCTGATCGTGGAGCCGGTTCAGGGCGAAGGCGGTGCGCGGGCGCTGGAAGAGGACTGGCTGCGTTGGGTGCGCAGGCTCTGCACCGAAAACGGCGTCCTGCTGATCTTTGACGAGGTGCAATCGGGCATGGGCCGCACGGGCCAGCTTTTCGCGCATCAATGGTTCGATGGCCTTGCCCCCGACATCATGGCTGTGGCGAAGGCTTTGGGCGGCGGTTTTCCAATCGGCGCCTGCCTTGCCACGGCACAGGCGGCCAAGGGCATGACCGTCGGCACCCATGGATCGACCTTCGGCGGCAATCCGCTGGCCATGGCGGTCGGCATCGCCGCTTTTGACGAGATCGCAAAGCAGGAAACGCTGGCCAATGTGCGCGCCATATCCGCTCATCTGGTCGAAGGCCTTGGCGCCATCGTCGGCCGTTTTCCCGACATTGCCGTCGATGTGCGGGGCAAGGGGCTGCTGATCGGCATCAAGCTGATCCCCCATAATCGGGACATGATGGCGACGGCGCGCGATCATGCCTTGCTGGTGGCGGGCGGCGGCGACAATTGCATCCGCCTTCTGCCGCCGCTGACCATGACGATGGACGAGGCCGATGAAGTCCTCAAACGGATCGAGGCAAGTTTTGCCGCGACCCGCGCCGCGCTTGCCAAGGCGGCCTGATGCAGTTCGTCCGTCCGGCGGGCCCTGCCGATATCGATGCGCTGCTGGAACTGGCCTATCTTTCCGGCAGGGGGTTCACCAGCCTGCCGGAAGACCGGGCGACACTGATCCAGCGACTGGCCCTTTCCGAACGCAGCTTTGCCGGTGACGTTCCCGCCGATCAGGCATGGTATGTGCTGATGCTGGAAGACAGCGAGACGGGCCAGATCGACGGGATCGCAGGGGTCAAGGGCGGTGTCGGCATCAACCGCCCTCATTTTTCCTTCCGCGTGATGACGCTGGCGCAATATTCCTCCGCCACCAGCACGCGCTTCGACCATCAGGCGCTGGTCCTCGTCAATGAATGCAGCGGCTGTTCGGAAGTCGGATCGCTGTTCCTGCGCCCTGGGAAACGGCAAAACGGCGCGGGTGCCCTGCTTGCGCGGGCGCGTTACATGCTGATCGGCGCGGCGCCCGAACGGTTCGCCTCGACGATCATGGCCGAACTGCGCGGCTGGTTCGACGATCAGGACAACAGCCCCTTCTGGGACGGCATCGCCAGCAAATTCTTTCGCCTGCCCTTCGAGGAGGCGGATCGGATGATTACATCGACCGATGGTCAGTTCATCCTTGATCTTGCGCCGCGCCATCCAATCTATCTGGAACTGGTCGACACCAGTGCGCGTGAGGCGATCAGCGCCGTGCACCGCCATGGCGTCCCCGCGCTGCGCATGCTGGAGAGGGAGGGTTTCACGCGATCCGGGCTGATCGACATATTCGATGGCGGGCCGACCATGACCGCGGCCCGCGATACTATCGCGACCATCCGGCACGCCCGTCGACTGCCGGCACGTCTGGGCGAACCGGCGATGCCCGCGCCACTGCTGGTCGCGACGACCGTGCCCGGCAGGTTCCGCGCGGTCCGGGCGATGGCCGAGCGTCACGACGACGCCCTGATCCTGCCAGCCGCCGAGGCCGCGGCGCTGGGCGTGGCCGATGGTGAAATTCTGATGGTGAGTGAATGAGATGATGCTGCGATCAATCGACCCCGCAAATGGCGCCCTTCTCTGGGAAGGACAGGAAGAGGATGCCGCCGCCTGCCATGCTGCCGTCGACAGGGCCCGTGCCGCCTTCCCGGCTTGGGCACGCACGCCGCTGGAGGAGCGGATCGCCATTGCCCGGCGCTACGCCGCCCTGCTGAAGGAACAGACGGAAAATCTCGCCACACTGATTTCCCGCGAGACGGGCAAGCTGCTCTGGGACAGCCGGGGCGAGGTCGCCGCGATGATCGGCAAGGTCGAAATCTCGATCACGGCACAGGCCGAACGGGCGGGCTTTCGCGAACAGGCCATGCCCTTTGGCCGATCCGTGCTGCGGCATCGGCCCCATGGCGTGATGGCGGTGCTGGGGCCCTATAATTTCCCCGGCCACCTGCCCAACGGACATATCGTCCCCGCCCTGCTGGCCGGCAACTGCGTGCTGTTCAAGCCGTCGGAGGAAACCCCGGCGACCGGCGAGCGGATGGCGCGGCTCTGGACCGAGGCAGGCCTTCCAGCCCATGTTTTCCAGGTCGTGCAAGGCGGACGCGAAACCGGCGCGGCACTGGTGGAGGCGGATATTGACGGATTGCTCTTCACCGGGTCCGCACAGGCAGGCCGCCATTTCCGCAGGGCCTTTGTCGACCGTCCCCATGTGATCCTGGCGATCGAACTGGGCGGCAACAACCCGTTGGTCGCATGGGATGGCGACGCGCAGGCCATCGCTTCGCTCGTCAGCCATTCGGCCTTCATCACCACCGGCCAGCGTTGCTCCTGCGCGCGGCGCCTGATCCTGCCCCAAGGCCAGGCGGGCGACGAAATCCTTTCCGCCGTCGTTGCGCAGGCAGCGGCATTGCCCATCGGCGCATGGGACGATCCCGCGAATTCCTTCATGGGACCGTTGATTTCCGGCCGGGCCGCCACCCATGCGCGCAGCAGGACCGATGCGCTCATCGCGGCAGGCGCGCGCAGCCTGTTGTCGGCGGGTCGCCCGGACGGACGCAGCGAAGCCTTCATGTCAGCCGCCATCCTTGACGTAACGGGCGTTGCCGTGCCCGATGCGGAAATCTTCGCCCCGGTATTGCAGATCATCCGGGTGCCCGATTTCGACGCCGCCATGCGGGCCGCGAATGCCACCGCCTTTGGCCTGTCGGCAGGGCTGATATCGTCGGACGACCGGCTCTGGGACCGGTTCAGCACCGAAATCCGGGCGGGCGTCGTCAATTGGAACCGGCCGACCACCGGCGCCGCCTCCGCCATGCCCTTTGGCGGCCTTGGCGAATCCGGCAACCACCGACCCAGTGCCTATTACGCCGCCGACTATTGCGCCTTTCCCGCAGCCAGTTTTGAAGCCGCCAATATCGAAGCGCTGGCCATTCCCGGCATGGCATGACCGTGCGGGAGGAACCGGGCATCGCCAATGCCCGGTTTCCCCATGCTCAGTTTTCAGCGTTGCCGTAGCCACCGCCGCCCGGCGTTTCGATGACGATCTGATCGCCGGGCTGCAAATCGGCTTCGACGACTCCCGGCACCATCTCTACCTGCCCATCGGCGCGCTCGATCCATTGCCGGCCCGTCGCGCCATCCTCTCCGCCCATCAACCCGAACGGCGCGACGGTGCGTCGGGACCCGATGAAGGAAAGCGTCAGCGGCTCCAGCGCGCGTATCCGTCGAACGGCCCCGTCGCCGCCGCGCCATTGCCCCTTCCCCCCGGATTCCGGACGAACCCCGAACTGCTCCAGACGAACGGGATAGCGAAGCTCAAGGATTTCAGGATCGGTGATGCGGGTGTTGGTCATATGGCTATGCACCGGGCCGGTCCCCGCGAAACCCGGCCCGGCCCCGGTGCCTCCGCAGATCGTCTCATAATATTGGAAGCGTTCATTGCCGAACAACAGGTTGTTCATGGTCGCCTGCGATGCCGATGCGGCGCCCAGAGCGCCCAGCATGGCGTTGCAGACCGCCTGACTGACTTCGGTGTTGCCCGCCACGACGGCCCGGCCGGGTTCGGGCGCCAGGAAGCTGCCATCGGGGCTGACGATCGTCAGCGGACGCAGACACCCTTCATTGAGCGGGATGGATATGCCGACCATGCAGCGGAAAACATAGAGCACCACCGCCTGGGTGATCGCCCTGGGCGCGTTGAAATTGCCGTCCCGCTGATCGCTGGTTCCCGTGAAATCGATGACCGCGCTGCGCGTGACCGGGTCCGGCCTGATGTCAACGCGCAGCATGCTCCCGTCATCCATCCGGTAATCAAAGCTGCTCGGCTTTATCTTCGCGATGACGCGGCGGACGCATTCCTCGCCAAAGTCCATGACGCGGGCGGCGTAGAGTTCGACCTGATCCCATCCCTGCCGGGTGGCGAGCGTTTCGATCTCCCGCGCTCCGGCGGCATTGGCGGCAAGTTGCGCCTTCAGATCGGCGATATTGCCATCGACATTGCGCGCCGGATAAGGGCCGGAACCCAACAGGGTGCGGAGCGCGTCTTCCTGAAGCAGGCCATCCCGCAGCAGCAGGAAATTGTCGATCACCACGCCCTCTTCGGCGAGCGAGCGCGAGTTTGGCGGGGTCGATCCCGGCACGCTGCCCCCGATATCGGCATGATGCGCCCGGTTGGCGACGAAGAAGCGGGGACGATCCCCGTCGCAATCGAACACAGGCGTGACGACGGTCACGTCCGGCAGATGGGTCCCGCCATTGAAGGGGTTGTTGAGGACGATGGCGTCCCCGCGCCGAAACGAACCTTCCCGGCTTGCAATGACCGTCCGCACACTCTCTCCCATCGCACCCAGATGCACCGGCACATGCGGAGCATTGGCGATGAGGCCCCCTTCGGCATCGAAGAGCGCGCAGGAAAAATCCAGCCGTTCCTTTATGTTGACGCTTGTCGACGTATTCTGGAGCACCGCGCCCATCTGTTCGGCAATGCTCGTGAACATGCTGTTGAACAGTTCGATCAGCACGGGTTCGGACAATTGCCGTTCCTCTACGCCCGCCGATCCCCGTGTCAGAATGACCGCGCCATTCTCACATATCTGCGCGCGCCAGCCCGGCTCCACCACGATGGTTCCAATGGACTCGCAGATGATGGCGGGGCCGGTGACGGTCGCGCCGACGCCAAGATCCTCCCGCTCATAGACCAACGTCTTCCACGCCCGCCCATGTGTCCAGATTTCGGTTTCATCGACGGGCTCCGCCATACGGGAAGAGGCTGGCACCCGCCGCGCGACAGCCGGACGACCGCGAAGCGCTTCCACCATGACGGCATCGACGATCAGGGGGCGATCAGGCGTCGCGAAACCGAAGCGTGCCCGGTGCATATCCTCAAAAGCAGTGCGCATCGACGCGATGTCGCCCAGAGCCACGTCCAGCGTCGTGTCCGTCCCGTCATAGCGAAGCTGAACCGTGACGCAGCGCTCCAGTAGCTCTGCACGGACATCGGCAAAATGGCCGGCACATTCGTCAAACAGCCGGTCTGCCAGTGCGCCCACGCGTTCGCGTACCTCTGTCGTCAGCACTTCCTGCACCGCCTGCTGTCGCAGATGCGCTTCCTTGGCGACGCCAATGCCATAGGCGGACAGGACACCGGCAAGCGGGTCGATCAGCACGCGCGACATGCCGAGTTCCTCGGCCACAAGACAGGCATGCTGCCCGCCCGCACCGCCATAGCATTGGAGTGTGAAGGCGGTGACATCCTGCCCCCGGGCCAACGCCACGCGCTTGATCGCACCGGCCATCTGGGCGACCGCGATCTTCAGGAACCCTTCTGCCACATTGCGAGCTTCGGGGTCCGAAACCTGACCAGCCAGCATGTCGAAGGCGCGCTTCACAGCTTCCACATCCAGCGGGTCCGAGCCGTTTGCGCCGAATGTTGCGGGGAAGCGCGCGGCCAATATCTTCCCGCAGCGGATATTGGCATCCGTGACGGTCAACCGCCCGCCGTTACGGTAGGCAAGAGGTCCGGGCTTGGCGCCCCCGCTCTCCGGCCCGACCTGGAAACGCACACCGTCGAAGGACAGGATCGATCCGCCGCCCGCGGCCACCGTATCGATGGCCATCATCGGGACGCGCAACGGGACGCCGTCCAGTTCGGTATCGAGCGTCCGTTCATATTCACCGGCGAAAAGGGCGACGTCCGTGGATGTCCCTCCCATGTCGAAGGCGATAATCCGCTTCTCGTCGACCTCCGCCGCCGTATGCGCCGCGCCGACGACCCCGCCCGCGGGACCGGAAAGAAGCGCGTCCTTCCCCTGAAAATTCCCGGCCGGCACAAGGCCGCCGTTGGACTGCATGAAATAGAGCGGCACCGGGCCAAGCTCGGCCACCACCTGATTCACATAGCGGCGCAGGACGGGCGACAGATAGGCATCGGCAACCGTGGTGCTCGCCCGCGCGACAAGGCCGACCATGCGGTTGATCTCATGGCTGACCGACACTTGCGCAAAACCCGCGGCGCGGGCGATCCGGCTGAGGCGGAGTTCGTTTGCGGGATATTTCCAGGCGTGGATCAGCGCAATCGCGCATGCTTCGAAGCCACGCTGACGATAATCGTCCAGCATTGCCCGAACCTCATCTTCATCAAGGGCGCCCAGGCTTGATCCATCCATGGCGATACGCCCGCCGACCTCTTCAACCGCCTCATAGAGTTGGGAAGGCAAATGGATATCGAGATCGAAAAGCGCCGGACGCGACTGATGCCCGATGCGCAGCAGGTCCCGCATGCCCCGATCCACCAACAGCAAGGTCCGGGCGCCTTTGCGCTCCAGCAGCGCATTGGTGGCGACGGTTGTCCCCAGCCGCACTTCCGTGACGAGGCCGGGTGGGATATCCGCGTCCGGCTCCAGACCCAGCATGCTGCGAATGCCAGCGGTCGCCGCGTCGCGATAGCGGGCGGGGTCCTCGCTCAGCAGCTTCTTCGTGGCTATCACGCCATCGGGCGAACGGCCTATAATGTCCGTGAACGTGCCGCCCCGATCGATCCAGAATTGCCAACCCGACACAGATTGCTCCCTTATTCAGGCTATGATGATAATTGACTGATAAATTACGCCTATCTCGCCTGAGGAGCATCCCCCGAATTATCGGAAGTCGAGTTCGGATTGACCTTGACCGGCAACGCCTGTCAGCACCGGCTCGCCCGCTGCTGCGCTTACGGCATCTGTCGATCATCAGCTATGGGGCATCGTGGAAGCTGATCCCGACAGTGTGGCGCTGGCCGGAGCGCAGCCGGCTCACCCCATGGCGCATGTTCACGCGATAGCTTCCCCTTGTCCCCTGGACCGGACGGTTGTGGACCGCGAAGGCGACCGCATCGCCCTGTCGAAGCGGCACCACCTCGGCCCTGCTCTGCATGCGCGGACGCTGTTCGGTGAGTATGAACTCGCCGCCGGTGAAATCCTCCCCCGGCTCCGACAGCAGGATCGCGATCTGAATCGGGAAGACAAGATCGCCGTACAGGTCCTGATGCAGGCAGTTATAGTCGCCCGGTCCATATTGAAGCATCAAGGGCGTGGGCCGCGTCTGTCCGGCTTCACGGCACTGCGCGAGATAGGCGGCATGGTCCGCCGGATAGCGTTGCCCCGCCGCCATCCGTTCGTTCCAGCGATTGGCGAGGTCGGCAAGGTGGGGGTAGATCGCCGTTCGCAGATCGCCGACCAGATCGGGGAGCGGATAGCGGAAATAGCGATACTCGCCCTTGCCGAAACCATGACGGCCCATGATGACGCGGCTGCGGAAATGGCTCTCGTCCGGATAGAGCGCCGCCATTGCGCGGCATTGCTCGGCCGAAAGCAGTTTCGGCAGGATCGCGCAGCCAAATCCGTCGAGTTCCTTCATGATCGCCGGCCAGTCATAGGCGGCAACGCGATCCTCCACGGTCGAACCGACTGGAGCCTGAAGGAGAGCCATCACGCCGCAACCTCCCTGTCGAGCAGGTGGCGCTTGCGTTCGATCCCCCAGCGGAAACCGGCGAGATTGCCATCGCTCCGCACCACCCGATGGCATGGCACCGCAAGCGCAAGTTTGTTGGCCGCACAGGCGCTCGCGACCGCACGAGCCGCGCCCGGTTCACCAAGGCGTTCGGCAAGCTCATTATAGCTGACCGTCACGCCCGCCGGAATGGTGCGCAGCATGTCCCAGACCTTCCGCTGAAACGGCGTTCCGCGCATATCGAGCTTGAGGTTGAGCCCCGCGGCGGGCGTCTCGATGAAACGCATGACTTTGCCGATATCCTCGCTGACGGCGCCATGATCCATGACCAGCCGGGCATTCGGGAACGCGGCCACCAGTTCGGCTTCGAGGGTCTGGCGATCCTCACCGATCTGGATTGAGCAGACACCTGCGGCGCTTCGCGCGACCAACAGCAAGCCGAAGGCCGAGGAGGCCGTCGAATAGGCAATCGGCTCACCTGCCTTCATGGCGGCGCGCGCGTCCGGCACCCGGTCTGAAACCATGATATTCATTGCGATCACTCCTTTCCTGTTTCGATAGGCGAAGAGTTGGACTGTCAGGGCATCGCGCGAACTCCGGTCCTTGCTTTTGAATCGGAAACGATCTGCCGGTTCCTCATGCCATCCGCGGCATTCCGCTTGTGACAAACAGGAACACCTCACCTGAAAACAGGTTCACGCGGATTTCACTGTTCGCGAGAAACCGGGGCGGAATATGCCGCATGGCACGGGTATCGGGGCCATGCGGCGCCATCAGAGCGCGCGCCGGAAGGTGAGATTGATGCGTTGCCGGCCAAGCACGTCATGGTCGCCGTCCTTGAGGTCCGCGACACCATGAAAGCGGAGGCGGGACGGCCCGCCCCAGACGGCGACATCACCATGCCCGAGCAGGAATCGCCGGACCGGATCGCTGCGTTTCAATCCCCCGAAGAGGAAGGTCGCCGGCAGACCCAGCGAAACCGAGACGATCGGATGCGCAAAATCGCGTTCGTTGCGATCCTGATGGAGCGACAGCCGGGCGCCCGGAACATAGCGGTTGATGAGACAGGCATCGGGCCGGAACCCGACATAGCCAGCCGCTTCGGCAGCCGTCGCGGCTAGTGCAAGGAAGCAATCCGGCATGGCGGGCCATGACGATCCCGTCAGCGGATCGGTCGCGCCGTAGCGATAGCCGCTGCGATCGGTGATCCATCCTGCCGCGCCGCAATTGGTCAGTGCGACCGACATGCTGTAGCCACCGGGCGTCACCATATGCCGGAAAGGCGAAACTTCGAGGATATCGTGCAGCGCGCCGAGCAGATCAGCCGCACAGTCGCGCGCAAGACCACGCAGCAGGACGGCACCCTCCCCCATCCCCTCCGCCGCCGGTTCGGCGGCAAAATGCCCTTCAAACAGGTCACGCATGACGCGCCCCGACCGAAGGATGAACAGTGACGCGATAGCCAGCGGCGACCGCGACCGCCTCATCGAAAAAGAACAATTCCGTCCAGCTTCGCCCACCCATCACATCGCGGCGGCGCCCCTTGAAATCGCAGGTGCAGATCGGCCACGCCTTGCCGGTCCAACGCCGCTTCAGCAGCCTTTTGTTCAAGGGGGCGTGAATGATGCCGCGATTGCCCGTGAACAGACCGCGCTGGGCAATCGCGACGACATCGCCAAAGGGTGTCACGCGGTTCTGAAGAGGCATTCAACTACTCCCGCGACCATCGCGGATCGTCGGCGACGGGAAGCGGCCGTTTGGGGGAAAGCTTTGCGGGCATGGTCCCTGTATTTCTGATCTGCAACGGTCGGGAACAGAGTGACGCGCTTCGTTGCCGGGCGCACTCCGATTCTTGCTGTTAAATTCATTTTCCTGAGATGCGATCGCAAACGGTCCGCCCGGCCGACGGCGCGATCATTGACGTCCGCAAGGACCGGCACAGCCTGGGAGAACTGCTCGACGCTATCAGGCAGGCCGGTCCTGCACTCCTCAACCCGTGCGTATGGAGCAAGGCCAATGGCGACGAACTAGAGCGCGCTGCGTTAAATCGGACGCAGGATGCGCGCTCCAAGTTTTTGGTGTCGCATCGTTTTAAGCGGGAAACCCGAGCTCGGAGTCACGTGCCTCCGGCTCGCCCACTTTCCCGCACGATGCTCTAATTCCCGCAAACCGAGGCAGTTCGGATCATTCCATCAGAACATATAGCCCAGGCCGACATTCACCCTGTCGTTATTGCTGTTTTCGATGAAATGCTGGTAGTCGAGCTTGACCACCACCTCATGCAGAGGGTGGAAGGAGAAGCCCCCAGTCAGTACCCGGTCGCGATTGGCGGGATCGGCCGCCAGACCCAGCGGCAGCGTTGCTTGAGTGTTGAACATCTCATAGCGGACGAAGGGATCGATGCTGACATCTCCACCGAGCGTGACGCTATAAGCGCCCTGGACCAGCCAGCCATGGAAGGACGACGGCGCCAGCGGCCGGTCTGTGCTATTAGCGGCATTATATGCCAGCAAAATGCTGTCGATCCGGTCGGCCCGGCTATAGGTGCCGTGGGCGTAGAGCGCTTGCAGGTCCAGCCCCTTGTGCTGCCACCGGCCATGGACATCCCACAACGTCACACTGGAATGGATACCGGCAAAGTCCGGCTGGCTATTGTCGGCGCGGAAATCCGCATTGCTGTGCAACGCGCCGCCATGGAAAATGGCGCCGCCGACCAACAACCCCGGTATGCCCTTATATTCCAGCGCACCATAGTAGGAGAGACTGGCTGCCTTGGCGAATTGCAGCTCCTGATGCGCGGCGGCCAGAGGCTTGGCCGCCTCGTCGAACTTCGCCACGTCGAAGCCTGTGGTGACGCCCGCATCGTAGGACAGGCCGAAGGATGTGTCGCCCCAGATACTGACGCCACCTTCCCGCCAGGTCGACGGGATGATGCGGGTTTCGACCTCGTTGCGCTCCACGCCGAAAAAGACGGGCGGTTCGTGATTCCGGTTGATGAAGCCGAAGGGCATCAGAAACAGCCCGGCCTTCAGGTTCAGCGCGGGCCGGAACGCATAGTTGAGATAAGCCTGCTCGATTTCGACCTCGCCCTGATCGCTGGCGCTGGATACAGCATGTTCGACCTCGACTTCACTGTTGAAGCTCAGCCGGTCATTGAAGCGATGGCCGAAGAACAGAACGAAACGCTTGAGGTCCGCCTGATTGCGGCTGGCGTCATGAATATAGCCATTATAGCTGATCTCGCCATAACCGCCGATCGTCGTATCGGAGCCGGTCTGGGATGCTGACGCCATCATCGGTGCCGGCTCTGCAGCCGCCGTGCCGTCGCCTGCGGCCAGCACGCCATCGGCACCCGGCTCCTTGCCGGTCGCGACGGCAGCCATTTCCTGGCCAGCCTTCATCTGCCTCTCAAGCCGGTCCAGCCGATCCGCCTGCGCCGCCAGAAGCTCCTTCTGCGCCGCAAGTTGAGCCTTTAGTGCCGCGACTTCGGTCTGCAGCGATGCCTCATCGGCAAGAGCAGGCGCCGCAACCGTCAACGCGGTTCCCGCCATCAGCATGGCCAATCTCTTCACGCACCCCTCCGCAATCCCGATGGGCCACGAGCTATTACTAATGCAAAGGAGTAGCAATATTGGGCGCAAATGTTACAAAAGTTTAATGAATTTCTGCCGTTCCCCCTTCCGGGCGGGAGGCATTGGCTCGGGCGCGGATGCCCGGCTCAGTCGCAGAGCGTGCACGTCCCGCATGCGTCCACAAAGTTCAGATCGAGTTCAGCGCGCCCGCACTAACATGCCGCCCTATCCCTTCCGCCGGTGCGGACAGGACAAGGAGTAGGAAGCAGAGATGAAAATCCTCCGCAACACGGCCCTGGGCCTGGCGTTGGCGGCATCCATGCCGATCGGCGCAGCGCCCGCCGAGGCGCGTGATCATTATCGCTATTATTCGCGCCATTACGACAATGATGCGGCGGTCGCTGTGAGCGCCGGGATTATTGGCCTGGCGATTGGAGCTGCGATAGCGTCCGACCGGCCAAGATATTATTATGGTGACGATTATTATTACCGCGAAAGATATTATCGTCCGCACTATCGATCATATAATTATTATTATGATGAATATCCGCGCTATTATGACAGGCGAGTGTATCGCGATTATGACCGGCATTGGCGTCACCACCATGATCGCGATGACGACGATTGATTTGGGCGTGTCCGGATATATGTCGGCGCACCCGCTTCGATCATCTATCCGGCAGAGCTTGGCCTGACGCTGCGCCGCCGATCATCATTACCGATTTGTAATGTGGCACGATCGCAAACCCCGCTATTGCAACTCTGTTGCAAGTAAATGGGGAGTATGCGGTGCGCGCGGCATTTTTTCTGACAATGATCGGCATATGCCTTGCCTCCGCACCCGCGCGGGCCGATGAGCCGCTGTTCGGCTATATCTACACTACCGACACGCTGCCCAAGGGCAAGACCGAGGTGGAACAATGGGCGACGTTGCGCGAGGGCCGGTCGCAGGGCGATTTCCACCTGCTCCAGACGCGTACGGAGATTTCGCACGGCGTCACGGACAATTTCCAGCTTTCCGGCTATGTCAACGCGGCCTGGGCGGATGCCAAGGGCAACACGCCGAGCGGCGAGACGGCCCCGCCTGAAGTCTTTGCCGATTTTGCCGCCGATCCCAACGGCCGTTTTCGCAAGACCCGGTTCGAGTCCGTGTCGCTGGAAGGGCTCTACCGCATATCCAGCCCCTATACCTCGGGCGTGGGCGTGGCGCTCTATCTCGAACCGTCCATCGGTCCGCGCACCCGTGAACTTGAGGCACGCCTGATCGTCCAGAAGAATTTCCTCGACGATCGCCTCGTCTTCGCGGCGAACGCAACGCTCGGCTATGAATGGCGCAAGTTGCAGGGCGATCCCGGCGCCGATCCGGCCAGCGTCGATTATGTCACCCATTGGGACAAGGAAACCGACGTCAATTTCGGCCTGGCCGGCAGTTACCGCTTCACCTCCAACTGGTCGCTGGGCGCGGAGCTTCAGAATGAACGGGAATGGGCCGGACTCGATCCGTTCAAGGCGTCGAACCGTACCAACCTCGCCTGGTACGCGGGGCCGACCATCCACTATGGCGGTCGCCATATGTTCGCGACCTTCACCACCCTGTTCCAACTGCCCTGGGCGCAGGATTATGCCAATCCGGCCGCTGACAATTTTATCGTGAACGGCATCACCAATGCCGATGATTTCGAAAAATACCGCTTCCGCCTGAAGATTGGCTATTATTTCTGAGGTTGCCCATGACCCGTATTCCTTACCGCATACTGCCGCTTGCGGCGCTGGCTCTTCCCTTTCCGGCGCATGCCACCGTCTATATGACGGTCGAGCAGGCGCAGGCGCAGATGTTCCCGCATCAGGCCCTGACGCAGAGCTTCCGCGACCTGACGCCCGACCAGGTGAGCGCCATCCGCAAGGCGTCGGGCGAAAGCCCGCTGTCGAAGAAGCTCAAGGCCTGGCGGGCCGCCGACGGCGGATGGTTCATCGTCGATGAGGTGGTGGGCAAGCATGAGTTCATCACCTATGCCGTGTCGCTCGATGCCGCCGGAGTTGTGCGGGACGTCGAAATACTCGACTATCGCGAGGCTTATGGAGGCGAAGTCCGCGATCCCCGCTGGCGGCGCCAGTTCATCGGCAAGCGCCCCGGCCAGTCGCTGAAACTGGGCGCGGACATCAAGAACATCTCGGGCGCGACGCTGTCTTCCAAGCATGTGACGGATGGTGTCCGGCGCCTGCTGGCGACCTATGCGACCGTGCTGGCGCATGGCTGATACACTGATACGAAGGTGCCGGCCGTTGCTGGGCACCTTTGTCGAAATCGCGGTTCCCGCCGGCTTTGAAAGCGCCATTGACGATGGCTTTGCCGCCGTCGCCCATGTCCATGCGCGCATGTCCTTCCATGAAGAGGCCAGCGATCTTGCCGCGCTGCGCCGGGCGCCTGCCGGCACGGCGGTGGCCGTCGATCCTCACAGCATCACGGTCCTTCGCATCGCATGCGATCTTCATGCCCGTTCGGGCGGGTTGTTCGACGTTGCTGTCGGGGCGGAACTTGTCGCATCGGGACTTCTGCCTCAGCCCCCTTGCCATGCGGACGGAAATTGGATTGGCACGACCGGCGATATCGTCATCGTTGACGACATGCATGCCGTCTGTGCTCGCCCGATGCTCATCGATCTGGGCGGCATCGCCAAGGGCTATGCCGTCGATTGCGCGGTGGAGGCCCTCGCCGTCGCAGCTGTGCCACAGGCCGTCGTCAATGCCGGGGGAGATTTGCGCGTGCTGGGCGATACACCGGAAACGGTGCATCTGCGCGAGGCGGATGGCTCCGTGATCGGCGCGATCGAACTCGCCAATGGCGCGATCGCCAGTTCAAGCAGCGAATATGCCCAGCGGAGGATTGGTCAGAGCGTCGCAAGTCCTCATCTGGGACGGAACC
Source organism: Sphingobium sp. EM0848 (assembly GCF_013375555.1). Classification (NCBI taxonomy): domain Bacteria; kingdom Pseudomonadati; phylum Pseudomonadota; class Alphaproteobacteria; order Sphingomonadales; family Sphingobiaceae; genus Sphingobium; species Sphingobium sp. EM0848. The sequence goes on along the minus strand of NZ_JABXWB010000001.1, from coordinate 288,493 downwards.
GCCAGCCGATATGGGCAGACCGGGCCGTCACCATTTGCGCCGATCGATGCGTTATTGCCGACGCCATGACAAAGATTGCGCTTGCCGATCCCGCTCTGGCCGAGAGCATGCTGGAAACATTGGGCGGCGAGATCGTGGCACGCCCTGTCAGGGAAAGAGCCCTCTGATGCTGCACCTCAAGACAGCGAAACTGGCCCGGTGGCAGATCCGGTTGCTCTGCTGGAGCGGCGGCCTGCTATGGGGCACCGGCGCGGCGTGGCTCATCCTGCACAATTTCTTCCAGATCGAGGGCGAGTTTGGCCCCGAGGCCAACCCGGCGGAACCCTGGCTTCTGCGCATGCATGGCGCGGCCATGCTGGTGACCATCTTAGCCTTGGGCAGTCTGCTGGTGGTCCATGTCTGGCGGGGCTGGACCTATCGCAGTCAGCGTCTGCTCGGCGGCGTGATGACTGCCCTTTCCACAATATTGATCCTGACCGGATATCTGCTCTACTATCTTACGGAAGACGGTCTGCGCGGGAATGCTGCCCTGATACACTGGCTTCTCGGAATCATGGCGCTGCCTCTGTTTGTCCTCCACTATCGGCAGGGCAAACGAATTCAGAAGAGCTAATCCGATATTATTTCCGCCCGATATGTCCCCGATGTCTATAAGCTGCCAACGCCGGCCAGCCCGTCAAGGCCGGCCGGAGCGGACCAACTATCCTATCGCAGATAGGCTTGCTTGAGCGCCGCAATATCCACGGCACTGACGCCGATTTCCTGCTGCAGATAATTTTCAACGGACCCCCAGCGACCGTCGATTTCCTCAAAGGCGCTGGCGAGGAAAGCCTTGCCGTTCGAATCCTTCAGCGGCTGCGCCTTCGCATAGGCGGGATTGCCCTGAAAACCGGCGAACATCTGCGCCACCGGATTATCGGGATAAAGGGCCGCATTGATCGGCGGCAGTTCAAACCGCGGCTGGCGATAGCTGGTCGAGAGATGATAGTCCTGCAATATGACCTCGCGCGGCACGCCCAATGCCGACAGGATCAGCGCCGTGGCAAAGCCGGTTCGATCCTGCCCCGCCGAACAATTATATTCGATCGGCCCTTGCCCCCGTTTGAGCAGATCGAAAAGGACGCGCATCTGCGGTGCAAGCTGGGCCGGCAAATTGCGGTAGACGGCGGCGCCATTCTGCATGCCGCCCTTGGCAATCGCCGTCATGGAATAGCCGACGGCGGTCGTGGGAACGCCGTCAATCTTGCTGGGGGCGAGCTGACGTTCCTCGTCCGAACGCAGGTCGACCATGTTGCGCAGACCGAGCGCCTTCACCTTGGCCAGATCGGTAGGGGTCAGCATCGCGGAGCCGCCCGAGCGATAGATCCACCCCCATCTGACCTGCCGCCCGTCCATTGTGCGATAACCGCCAATGTCACGGAAATTGGAACCCTGCGCAAGCGGCACGAGTCGCTCCGACAAGGTGGTGACGCTATCGTCCGACCGATCACGCAAAAGAAAATAGGACCGTTTAAGCGGATCGACGGTGGCCTGCTGGCTCCCGCCCCCATTGGCGGCCGAGATCAGCTGGGCCGAACCGACGTCTGCATCGGGCCGATCCGCCTGATAGACATCGACCTTGCCGGTTGCGGTCCAGCTGAGTTTCACCTTGTCGTCGGCCAGCCGTTCCGCCTTCGCATCGGCCACACGGGCCGATGCGGGAATGGCAGCCAGCGACAGGGCGGTGAAGCCCAGCATCAGCACATTGGCGCGCATCTTCGTCATTCTTTCTCGCTCTCCTCTTTTCAGAACTGGACGTTGATTTCGCCGCCAAAGGTGCGCGGCTCATTGTAAATGCCATAGACGCCCAGCGCCGAACTGGTGCTGCGCAGGAAAGCGAACTGGTGATCAAGCAGATTGCGCGCCCAGACGGAGACGCGCAGCTTCGCATCATGGTCGCCCAGGTCGATGTCCGCCAGCGACAGGCGGCCATTGACCAGGAACGTCCGGTCGCTGAGCGTCTTGTCATTGGCGCTGCCATATTGGCGGCTGGCGAAATTGGCGTCGAGATGGGCAACGATCCTTGCATCCCCGCCCGCGACAGGCAGTTCATAGTCGATGGCGCCGCTGGACGAATGTTTGGGCACATAAACCGGATAGACCGCGACCAACGGATTGCCGGTGACAAAGGGATTGGGCGCGGGCGGCAGGCGGACATCCGTATAGGCATAGCTGGCCGAGAGCGTCAGACCCTTGGTCGGCGCGACGGTGAGATCCGCTTCCACGCCCTTGATGCGGCCGTTGCCGTCGGTGTTGGTGGTTTCCAGCGTGCCGCGATTGGCGCCGGGGATCACCGCGTTGAAGTCGATCTGCACATTCTTGTACTGGGTTGTATAGGCGGCCAGGTTCAGCCGGACGGTGTCGGACAGCAGATCCATCTTCGACCCGATCTCGAAGGAGGACACCGATTCCGGGCCGAAGGCGCGATAGGTGAGTGAACGCGAATTGGCGCCGCCCGCCTTGTAGCCGGTACTCCACTTGCCATAGATGTTGATCTTCGGCGTGACGTCGAAGGCCAGCGTGACCAGCGGGTCGAAACGGTCGGCCTTCAGGTCCAGCGGCAGCGGCGCGGTGACGCCGTTCACCGTCGGGGTCGCTCCGTTCACCAGATAGAGATGGCCTTGCTTCTTGTCATGGCTGTAACGGCCGCCCGCAGTCAGGTGGACGCGATCATTCAGCGCCGAAGGGGTCCAGGTGAACTGGCCGAAGGCGGAGAAATTGTCGGTGACGGCCGTGCTGGCGCGATCCGGGAAGGGCGTCGAGGCGACCGGCGAGGACAGCACGGTATAGCCGGTGCCGTCCGCATTGAACTTCAGTGTATTGGGCGCCCAGGCATCGTCGCTGACATGCTCGTGATAATAAAAGAGGCCAGCGACATAGGTGACTTCCGGGAACTCCCCGATCGCCTGCAATTCCTCGCTATATTGATACTGGTCGAAATGCGCGATGCTGTAACGGCTGAAATTGGCATTGGGCGCATAGACCGAAAGCACGGTCGAACCATTATCATATTGGCTCTGGTTAAGGTCGCGATAGGAACTGATCGAACGCAGCTTCAGATTGTCGGCGACATCCCAGTCGAGATTGAGCTGATGGCCCCAGGTCTTGCCGACGCTTTTCTCCATCGGCACGCCGACATTGGCGATCGTGGCACGATCCGGCTGAAGCTTGATGATCGGAGCGAGCGCCAGCGACCCCTTGGAAAAGAGCTGGACATAATAGGGCGTGGTTGCGTCATAGCTCTTGTCGAAGCTGTAGAGCGCGGTGAAGTTGGGCGCCGGCTCCCATTTCACGGCGGCATGGACGCCGCGGCGGTCAAAGCCGTTGAAATCGGGCTGACCCGCCATCGGATTGTCGACCGTGCCGCCGCGCCGCTCGACCAGGCCGTCCAGCTTCACGCTGAAATTGTGGAAGCTGGGCAGATCGAGATGGATGATGCCTTCATAGCCGCCATAATTGCTGATCCCGGCGGTGGCGTTCAGGTGGAATTCGCCGCTCGGCTTGCGGGTGGTGATGCTGACCGCACCACCTTCGGTATTGCGGCCGAAGAGGGTCCCCTGCGGCCCTTTCAGCACTTCGATCTGCTGCACGTCGAACAAGGCGGCCCCCAGACCCTGGGCGCGGCCGAGATAGACGCCATCGACATAGACGCCGACGCCCTGATCACGGGCGGGCTGGTTCGCATCACCCAGCGCACCGACGCCGCGAATGCCCAGCGTCAGCGCCGACTTGCGCGAGAAGAAAGGCGCGATGCGGAGCGAGGGAATGGAGCCGTCGCCCAGATCTTCCAGCGACTGGACATGGCGGTTGGCAAGATCCTGATCGCTCATCACCGCAATGGCGATGGGCGTGTCCTGCAAATTGGTCTGGCGCTTTTCCGCCGTCACCACGATCGCCCCCAACCCTTCGACGTCGACGGCATCGGCCGAAGCAGCAGCCGCCACCGTTGTATCGACTGTATCGGCCCAGGCTGTGGTGGACAGCAGCGCCGCAGACAGCGCACTTCCCGCCAGAGCGGAGGCATAAAATTTCTTCGCAACCGACATTTTCATGGTGATTCCCCTAATGAGTCGGCGGCGAACTAGAACGATTGTATGTCCCTTATGTTACATTTGTCCCGGCCTGATTTTGCTTTCTTCTCACGTCCGGAGCTTGCTATGGTGCGGCGTGGAGAAGACCATGCATGACAAGTCAGCGCCCATGTCAGAGGCGCATAATTCCTCAAAAGACCGCATTATCGACACTGTTCTTCAGCTTTGGGAAGAGGTCGGCAGCACCGGCTTGTCCGTACGAATGCTGAGCCAAACGGCTGCTGTGCCGGTATCTTCAATCTACCATCATTTTGGCTCTCTGGAACAATTGTTTGTCGTAGCGCAGGAGCATGCGTGCGCCTGCGCCACAGCGTGGCGCGACCGGCATCTGCACGATTTGAAGGGGGCGCGGATGGACCGGCAAGCCTTTGGCCCCCTGCTTGCGGCGCTGATCGACGATTGGGCCTATCAGGAAAGGCGGCTGGCCTTTGCCGCCCGCGAAGGGCAGAAACTGGCCTTTCGTTCTCCGCACTTTCAGGCCGCGATGGCGCGCTGGAACACGATCTGGACCGAACTGTGGCACGAAGTCTGCCCGCGCTTCGGGCTGGAGAACAGCGCCATGCTGACCGCGCGGCTGTTCGAGAGCGAAAGCTTCCTGCACATGATCCGCTGGCGTCGGGTGGTGGACCGGGCCGGGCTGGAAGAATTTGCACGCGGCTGGGCGGTGTGGCTGGAAGGCAGGCCGGTGCCCGCAGCGCCCCATCGCGACTTTGCCCGCGCCGAAGCGCTGCGGGAATTTCCGGCGCTGCCTGAACGGGACGACACGGCCAGCCGGATCGCGCAGGCCGCCGCCGCCATCGTTTCGCAACGGGGCACTGCCGCCCTCACCCACCGTGCCGTCGCCGCCGAGGCAGGGCTGACACTGGGCATTGTATCGCACAAATTCCGCACCATCGCAGAGCTGATGGGCGCAGCATTTGAGGCGCTCTATCTCCGCAATGTCTCGATCGAAGAGAAGGGAGGCAGCGACAGTCTCTGGTCGCTGAACGGGGTGGTCGGCGCGCTTGAGCGCAGCGCCAGCAATTTCGGGCCGGAAGAGCTGCTTCTGGCGGTCGCCCGCGACCCGTCGCTGCGCCATTTCGCCGCGCAGTTGCGCTATCTGCGCGGACGGACATCAGGCCCCCAGCTGCAAGCGATTTTCGGACCGTCACGGACCGTCTCACCGCTGGAAGCTGCGCTGTTTTCCGGCTTCCTGTCCGGGCAGTTGAGAACGCACCAGGCCAAGCCAAGCGATCTTTTCCGATCGCATGTCCGGCAGGAACTGGAACAGTTGCTGGGCCTTGTCATGCCGCGCGGCGCTGTTTCACAATAGAGTCATGTGGCCGGATTAGCCGCGCTACCGAATCAGTCGCGTGGGGGGCAGCGGGCAGCCATGGATAATTCCGATCGATGGAGCGCTGGACGCATCGCCGCCTTTTCCCTGCCGGTCATCCTGTTCCAGGCGATCGAACTGGCATGGCGGGCCTGGCTGCCGCAGCATCTGACAGCGACCATCGGCCTGTCGCTTGCCAGCGTGGGCCTGTTGATGGTGGCGATCCGGTGCATGGACGCCATCGCCGATCCGATCATGGGATGGGTGAGCGATCATGTCGACACGCGCTACGGGCGGAGGCGGCCGTGGATGCTGCTGGGCGTGCCACTGGTTTCGGCGGGCGCAGTCTGCCTGTTCTGCGCAGGATCGGGCGCGAGCGTGATGGCCGTCCTGTTGGCCAGCGTTGCGCTCCATCTTGGCTATTCGCTGATCGTTACTCCGCATGGCGGATGGGGGCTGGAAATCAGCCGCGACGTGCATGAGCGCACCCGCCTGATGAGCGCCAAGATCTGGTTCGCGTCCGCCGGGTCGATCGGAATCCTGCTGATCATCGCCCTGCTGGAGCGCGGGTTCTCCGTCAACCGCGCAGGCGTCGCGACGATGCTGGGCATCCTGATCGCGTTGCTCGCGCCGCTGACCGTGCTGCCGGTCACCTCGCTGTTCCGCGAGCGAGAGCAAGTGAAGGCCGCGCCCGCGGTTCCGCTTTTCGCAACCATCCGGGCGATCTTCGGCAATCCGCTGCTGCACAAGCCCCTGGCCCTCTATCTGCTGCTGGGAGTGGCGGACGCGTCGAGCGCCGCCTGCTTCCTCTTCTTCACCGACAATGTGCTGCAGTTGCGCGGCTGGGGCGCGACGATGATGGTGATCCAGCCGGTTGTGGTGCTGATCACCCTGCCGCTGTGGACCAAGGCAAGCCAACATCATGGTCGAGAGCGAATCCTGATGCTGAGCTATGGCTGGCAACTTTTCACGACCCCGCTGGCGCTTCTGTTGCCGGCAAACAACCTCGCCGCCGCAACCGCCTTTCTGTCGGTTCGCAATCTGAGTTGGGGCGTAGATTATGCCCTGCTGCGATCGATGGTCGCCGATGCGGTTGACCGGGACATTGCACAGGGGACGAACCGCGCCGGGCTATATTATGCGCTGTCCAGCATCGTGCTGAAGATCGCGATGGGGCTGGGAGCGGCCTGCGCCGTCTGGCTGATCGCCTCATCACATTTCGACGCGAAGTCGCCGATATTGTCGCAAGAGGCGGCAACCATGATCCGTATCGCTTATTCCGTCCCAAGTTGTGCAGCGGCCCTCGCAGCACTGCTGATATTGCGGAGGCGACCATTGTTGCGCCGGGGCACGAACAGAGATTTCGGGCGGCCATATCCGGACTCTTTTACCTGACTCTTCCTGTCATCGACCCTTTGCAGCCCTTCTTAGACACGACCGGCAGCGAGTCCGCTCGGGACCGGCATCCCCCCTCCCGCGGACGAAGCCGATCCCTCTGGCAATTGCGATCACCTTTTGGGGCTTGCCGCTTGGCGAGTAAGCGGCCATTCGCTTGAATGGGAGCAAATGGTGAGCAATCAGGCCGATCACATCCTGTCGACAGCAATGCGGCTTTGCCTGGACCAAGGGCTGGGAGCATTGACGATGCGGTCAGCGGCGGCAGCGGCCGGCGTCACATCCTCGGCCATCGTCTATCATTTCAAGACGCGGGAACGCCTGCTTGTGGCGCTGCTCGATCATATCGAAAATGTCGTTGCCGACAGCCGAAAGCGTCTGGCCGATGCGTTCGACGAGGAACAATGGGCCTTTGCCGGGCCGGCGGCATGTGTCACGGCGATCATGCGTCGCCTGCTCGATGAGCAGGGCCTCGCCATCATCGCGCTGTCCGAGATTGACCGATTGCTGCGTGGCAGTGATGCCGAGCAGGCCGCTCAAACGATCATGTCCAGAGCCTGGGAGCGCGCCGATCGATTCTGGCAGAGCCTGCCAGTCATTGCGGATGAAGATCGTGAGGGACGCGCCATCTGGGCAGCCACCGCTCAAGGCATGATTCCGCTGGTCATGCTCGACCGGAATCCCGTCACCCGCGACGCCCGCATCGCTCGCATAGTGGCGCGCCTCGCGGATCGGCTGGCCCGGCGCGACGTCGCGTTGCTCCCGCCTTCCAGTCCGCCCGAACCCATTGCGAAGGCGGTCCGCCCAGCAGGCAAGCAGCAGATTGTGGATGCGACCATAAGGCTGAGCGGCAAAAGCGGCATTGAAGCGCTGACCCATCGAAAGATCGCCGCAGAGGCGGGGCTTTCGGTTGCATCGACGACCTATTTCTACCCTGCCAAGGACGACATTGTTGCTGACGCCGCCAATGACGTGCAGACGCGGGCAATGAATGCGGTCGTCGACGGCAGCGTCCCCCCACCCGTCTTCATGTCGCGGATCATGCTGGATAACCGACAACAGGAACGAGCCGAAATGGCGGCGCTGACCGCCTTCATGACGGCCGCGATCCGCATTCCCGAACTGGAGCAACTCGCCACGGCTTTGCGGCGCGTCCGTGGTCTCGACGGGATTCGCTGGCTCGCCGCGCGTGGTTACCGCCAGACCGATCGGCTGGACGGAATCGTCTGGGCCGCTGCTTCGGTATTCCTCGCACAGCAAGCCCTGCTGCAACCGCCGCCCCAGCGCGCCGCCTTTCTGGACAATGTTTCAGATGCTTGGCTGACTCGTCTGTTTGGCTGAGCACCACTGTACATTCGTGCACTAAACCCCTTGACCAAGGGGTAGAACTAGGCATATGCTTAGTACATAACGATATATTCTACGCAAATTGCCAAGAGATCGGCAGATTGGGGCTTCGGGTGACTGTTCATTTGTGCAGTTTGAAGCGCGGCCGTGGGAGAAGGATGAGGATGAAATATAGGAAACAGCAAGGATACTGCGCGCCGGAATAGGCGCCGCCCGAACGCCGGCACCCGTTCCGCAATGGCACCGTCATCGCCGGATCGGCAAGCAGGCCTATCGCGACAAAAGCGCTGGTTCATCGTCCATCGCGACGCCGCCAGTCTGATTTCAACTCAAGGTCCGGCCGAATTGCGGTTCCGGAGCTGCATTTTTGCGTGAAAGTCGACCATGTCCTATCGCCTGATGGCTTCCCTTGCCGCCTCAATGCTCGCGACCTCGACCCTGCCCGCGAGTCCCATGAACGGCGCCACGGCCGCCGCCACCGCACTGGCGCCTTTACCCTCCACAGGCTTCGATGCCGGCCTGTCGAGGACGGAGATCGAAGCGCTGAGCGCCGAGGCCTTTTATTGGGGACTCAACATCGCGGGCTTCTATGAACTGCGTCACGTCTACACGCAGATGGAAGACAGTCCCGTGTTCCACGGCGTCAACCGGCTGCAGGCGAACGATAAGCTGATGGATGCGTCCGCGCGCTATGCGACGACGATCAATGCATCGACGCTCTATTCGGGCGGCGCGTTCGACGTGTCGCGGGAACCCATTGTGATCGAGGCGCCTGCCGTTACGGACAAACGTTATTGGAGCATTCAGGCGCTCGATCAAAACGTCAACTGGTTCCTGATGGTCGGATCGCAATTCACCGGCAATGGCGCGCAGCGCTATCTTGTCGTCGGGCCACACTGGCGAGGCGCCATCCCCGCCGGTTTCCGTTCGACGGAGATTGTACGGGCGACATCCGACAGCTTCATGCTCACGACGCGTGTAGCGGTCACGACACGCGACGAAGCCGACATGGAAGGGGCGCGCAAAGTCGTCCATGGCGTTGCCGCCGCACCGCTCAGCCAATGGCTGGCCAATGGCGGCAAGGTTCCCCCACTGGCGAAGCAACCGGCCGTCAAGGGCAGCTACCGCACCTTCCCCCGGATGCGGCAGATCGTCGATTATGGACGGTCGATGACGGCGACTGACTTCCTGCAATTGCTGAGCTTCGCCATCAACGATCCGGCCATCACCCGGCGCACCGATTCCGTCAAGGAAACCGCGACCCTGGCCCGGCTGGCCCGGCTGGGCCTTCGCGAAGGCGCGCTGCTGGACCCGGCCAGACTTTCGCCTGCTGACATGGCGGCGGCGCAAGCGGGATTCGACATCGCGCGTCGCAAGGCCAAGCAAGCCCTTGAAGCGAGCCTGGTCGATATGAACGGCTGGCGTCTGCAATCGAGCCTGTTTTATGACGATCTGGATTATGTCGCCAAAGCCGGCGCCGATGATGTCGCCTGGGGCACGCCGGTTCCTTATCAGTCCCATAGCATCGCCTATGTCTTTCAGGACAGTCATGGAAAGCCGCTTGACGGCAATCGTCAATATACGCTGACGCTCGATCTCGCCAATCTGCCGCCGGTGACGGAGTTCTGGGAATTGCCTGTCTATGATTCGGCGGGCTATTTCATTCCCAATTCCATCAACCGCTATAGCGCGACGAGCTATTTGCTGGCGAGTGGTGCTTATACCGTGCGCAACAACAAAGTCACCTTCTACCTCCAGCCCGACCGGCCGGCCGATCCGGACAAGGCCCGCAACTGGCTGCCTACCGCGCGCGGCGATACATTCCAGCTGGCGGCACGCTTCTATGGCCCGAAAGCGCCTTTGGTGGACGGCAGCTACCCAATGCCAAGGATCGAACCGGCCCCCTGAGCCACCTGGGACCGTCAAGACAGGATGGAGTGCCGTTCCGCATCCGTCGCAATATTCAAAATGAAAATGAGGGGAGATTGATCAGATGAACTACAGGACAACAAGTGCTGTCGCCGCCCTGGCGGTAGCCATTTTAACCACGCCAGTGATGGCGCAAGAGGCCGCTTCGGCTAGTGCCTCTCCGGATTCCGGGCTGGCGGATATCGTCGTGACTGCCCAGAAGCGGTCGGAATCGCTCCAGAAAACGCCGATCTCGATCGTTGCGATGACAAGCGCCATGCTGGAGAAAAAGGGCATTGTCGATCTGACCGACCTGCGTTCGCAGGTGCCCGCGCTTCAGGTGACCCCGCACCCCAACAGCGCGACCACCGCACGCGTGTTCATTCGCGGCGTCGGCAATAATGACGACCAGATCACGGTCGATCCCAGCGTCGCCATCTATCTGGACGGCATCTACATCGCACGCGGTCAGGGACTGTCGGCCGAAATCGCCGAAGTCGAACGGATCGAGGTGCTGCGTGGTCCGCAGGGTTCGCTCTATGGCCGCAACGCCACGGGCGGGGCGATCAACTATATCACCCGCGCCCCAACACTGGGCGAGTTCCATGCCAAGCAGAGTCTGGCTTACGGAAATTATGACCAGTTCCGCACACGCACCAGCGTCAACGTGCCGGTCGGCGACACGCTCGCCGTCGAGTTCGCCTATCTGCACAGCCAGAAGGACGGCTTCGTCAAGAATCTTGGTACGGGCGTCGACCGTTGGGGCGACCAGCGCCGCGACGGCTATCGCGCCGCCGTGCGCTGGCAGCCGGTGGATGGACTCGACCTGCGCTACAGCTATGACCGCTCGGACATCAAGGATACGCCGCCCTATATCGTTGCGGCGCCCTATTATCCGCGCGTCGTGGACCGCCCGAGCGCGGGCTCGCCTTTTGTGAAGAATCTCGCGCGCAACGATGTCACGTCGCAGGGTCATAATTTCACCGCGAGCTGGGAAGTTTCCGACACGCTCACGGTCAAGTCGTTGACCGGCTACCGCAAGCTTTCGAACAACACCAATCAGAATTACCTGACAGGGGCGGTGGGTCCTTTTCCGATCTTCCTGACCGGCTTCACCCAGCATCAGAAGCAGTGGAGCGAGGAATTGCAGTTGATCGGCTCGGCCTTCGACAGGCAGATCGAATATGTGTTGGGCGCCTATTATTTCGATGAGAAGGCCGACGGCACGGATTTCAGCATCCCTGCGGGGCGTGCGCGGCTCGATCGCGCGGTGACGGTCGATAACCGTGCCTACGCGCTCTATGGTCAGGCGACCTGGCGTCCGCAGTTCCTCGACGGCCTCTATGTCACTGGCGGGCTGCGCTGGTCGCGTGACGAACGGCACGCAACGCTCGATCAGACCAGCACCCCGCTGGTGGGCGCGCCGATCGTGCTGCCGACGGGCCGTGGCAACAACACATTCTCCAATCTGGCCCCCAGTGCAGTCATCGGATATAATTTCACGCCCGATATCAATCTCTATGCCAAATATGCGAAGGGCTACAAGACCGGCGGCTATAATCTGCGCGCCAGCACGGTTCAGCGCTTCGATGCAGGCTTTGGCCCGGAAACACTGGATTCCTTCGAACTGGGCCTGAAATCGACCTGGCTCAACAACCGGCTGCGCTTCAACATTGCGGCGTTCCGTTCGAACTACAAGGATATCCAGACCAATGTTCAGACCGACCCCAACAATGCGGCGGTCACGGATATCTTCAATGCAGGCAAGGCCCGAATTCAGGGTCTTGAACTGGAACTGACCGCAAAGCCCGCAGACAGCCTGACCTTTACGGCCAACTATGCCTATCTGGACGCGAAGTTTCAGAAGATCACCGACCCCGCGACGGGCGCGGACATCACCAACCGATATACTTTCGTGGAAGCACCCAAGCACACGCTGACGACCAGTGTTGAATATGTCTTCCCCGAAACGCCGATCGGCGTGCTGACCGCCAATGTGGACTATTTCATGCAGAGCAAGAAATCGACCGCGACCGGCGATCCGCGATATATTATCGGCGACTATGGTCTGCTCAATGCGCGCCTGACCCTGTCCGATATTCCCGTCGGCTTCGGCAAATGGCGACTGTCGGCGTTCGGGAAAAACCTGACGGACAAGGAATATTATGTCGCTCACTTCAACACCGGACTTCCCGGCGCGATCTTTGGCGAACCGCGAACCTATGGGCTTGAGCTGGTCTTCGAATATTGAGCCAGTCCTGATCGACCAGGACATTCCACTTGCGGGCGCGCACCCTATCCCGCGCGCTTTTGCAGCCATGTCCCTGGGAGCATCATGCTCCCGGGGACCTTCGCGAAGACGATGGCACATATTTTTGGTGAACCCGAAACCCATCCGTTCGCCTTTCAGGCAGCGTGTCGAGCGCCCGGAACTGTTGAAGCACCACCATAGGAAGTACGCCCAATGTCCGTTGAACACAGATTGATCTACGTGATCGATGAAATCGTCGCAAAACCCGGCAAGGGCAAGATATTCTGCGATGCCTATATGGCGCGTTATGTTCCCGGCGCACAGGAACGCGGCATGACGCTCGTTCATCAGCTCGTTGAGCCGGCCATGTGGCTGCCCGAAGGCACCAACCGCCTCTTCTTCATCTGGGCGCAGTCGGATCTGGGCGCGGTGTGGGGCGCCAAACAACGCGCGCGGCTTGATCCCGATGTCGAACACTGGTGGCAGGAAGAGGCGCCTGCGTTCATCGAGACCCGACAGCGATATACGCTGGCCGAGGCCGCCGCGCTGACGGAGTTCGACAATGTATAATCTTCTCAAGGTGATCGGTGTCGCCAATGGCCATCAGAACGGGTTCGGCGCAACGCTCGCCGAGCTATCCCGGTGCTTGCCCGGCGCGATCCGCTGTCTTGCCGCGCCAACTCTGCCTGGGACTTATAATGGGGGCGATTTCATCTGGCGCGTCAGTTTTGCCGACGATGTTGCTGCCAATGCAGCAATGGCAAGCGAGCCTGGCGCTGCAATCCGGGAACTGACCGCGAACAATGCGATGGTGATATCGCTCGACGAGGCGGAGTTCGAAACCGGCCATGCGGGCGGCTGTCAGGATGCGGCCGGAGGACTTTATCGGATTGCGATGTTCTGCGCGAACCGCGACCCGACACCGGAGCGACTGGCCGCTTTCACGCGGGACACGCTGGTCATGCCCGCCCATGTTCGCACCATCCTCCGCTGGGAATTGTCGCAGGCGGCCACGGCTTCGGGGGCAATGCCCTGGACCCATCTATGGGAACAGGAATATGCCGATCGCGCGGGACTGGAGGGCGCCTATATGCTCCATCCCGTCCACTGGGCGCATGTCGAACGGTGGTTCGACACCGAATATCCCGATTATCTGGTCGCTCCACGACTGGTGCATAGCTTCTGTGCGACCGACCAGGCGATATTGAATCAGGAGGCCAGGCAATGAACGACGAATGGAATGGCGGCGTGGCCGTTGTGACAGGAGCCGGCAGCGGAATCGGAGAAGGCATTGCGCGCGCGGCAGCATCACGCGGCATGAAGGTCGTGATTGCCGATATTGCTGTCGACCGCGCGGAAGCTGTGGCAAGGTCCATTCGCGCAGCGGGTGGCTCCGCCCTGGCCGTGGCGACCGATGTTTCGGACGCAACCGCACTCGATCGGCTGGCGGATCGGGCTTATGACGCCTTTGGTCATGTGACCCTCCTTGTCAACAATGCCGGTATCGAAATGCTCGGTCATGTCTGGAACATTCCCGCCGAGACGTGGAACAAGACGATTGCGATCAACGTCCTGGGCGTCATCCAGTCGGTGCGCGCCTTCGCGCCGCGCATGATCTCGGCAGGTAAGCGCGGATGGATCGCCAATGTCGGATCAATCGGATCATTGGGCATGATGCCGATCCAGACACCCTATATGGTGAGCAAGCATGCGATACTGTCCTTCAGCGAGTGCCTTGCGCTTGAAATGGAGATGATCGGGGCGCCGATCTCCATTTCCTGTGTCCTGCCGGGTCCCGTCGCCACCCGCATCTTCGACGATGCGGTCGAGGGCGATGAAGGCAAGGCTTCGGGCAAGCATCGCGCGATCATGGCGGATATGCTACGAACGCACGGGCTGACGCCGGATGAGGCCGCCGAAATCATTCTCGATGGCATCGCCGCTGGACAATTCTGGGTGCCAACGCATCCTGAACTGACGGAAGCGATGGCCAGGACCCGTGCGGAATATCTGATCGGCGATCATCGCCCCCACCTGACCGAGGATAGCCGGACATTGCTATAGCTCCCCGCCTTCACGCTACGATCGGATGCAGACGTTCGACGCCGTGGGAGGAGAAGAGCGCAAAACAGAGCGCCGATAATCCGCCATTTAGGGAATCGCTGAAGGCCACGAACGGTCAACGCTAATTTGGAGACTGATGGAATGACAATGCGGGCAATCATCCTGAACCGCTTTGGTGGAACCGAAGTGCTGCAACCAGCCGAGATCGAACGGCCACGCGCCGCGCCCGGAGGCGTGGTCGTTCAGGTTGCGTTCGCGGGCGTCAACCCTGCCGACTGGAAGGCACGGGAGGGCTGGCTTGCGCCTTTCTTCGATTACCATTTCCCCTTTGTCCTTGGCTTCGATGCGGCTGGCATCGTGGCCGAAATCGGAGACGGCGTGAACGGCCTCGCCGTCGGGGATCGCGTCGTCACGGCATCCAATCAGGGGCGCGGTGAGCGCGGCTCCTATGCCGAATATGTCGCGTCCGATCAGGAGCGGGTCGTCAAGCTGCCGGATCATGTATCGCTGCGGGATGCGGCCACCTTGCCCACGGCAGGCATGACCGCTTGGGAGGCCGTCTTCGATGTCGGCGGCGCGGCCCCCGGTCAAAAAGTCCTTATCAATGGCGGAGCTGGCGGAACCGGCAGCTATGCGATCCAACTCGCCCGCATGGCCGGTGCCGAGGTAGCGGCGACCTGCGGTCCGCAAAACCTCGATTATGTCCGCGCTCTCGGCGCCGATCTCGCCATCGACTATCGCAAGGGCGCTGTGCTGGATGCAGTCCGCGCCTGGGCCCCCGACGGTGTGGATCTGATTATCGATACGGTTGGCCAGGGCAGCCTGCTCCAGTCCATCGAGATGGTGAAGCGCGGAGGGCTGGTGGTCCAGATCTCGACACTGATCGCGGATGAACCCATGCCCGACATGACGCAGGCAGAGGCGCTGGGGGTCAGGGTGACGGTGGCTTCATCGACATTTCCCAATCAGCCGCGCCAGCTGAACGGGTTGGTGGACGCCTTGGCCACGGGTCGTATCCGGGCGCCGGAAATCCATGTCATGCCGCTCCATGCCGCAGCCGAAGCCCAGCAACGCGTGGCGGCCGGCCATGTCCGGGGCAAGATCCTGCTCGATGTTCGCGGTGATGGCGGCTTCTGAACGGCGACTCATGCCCGTGGGATGATCGCCCTTGCCCCAAGCTATAGCTCCGCCATCGACCTCCAGTCCGGCATTTCATACTGATTGACCATACTATCAGTTCAGTATAATCGCGAAGCCGGGATACAAGGGAAGAAATAGCGATGGCGGAAGCGTTATTCGGATCGATCGACCAGATTGGCTTTGTGGTCGACGACCTCGACCAATCGATAGCCTGCCGGATGCGGCAGATCGGCCTCGGCCCCTGGACCGTCTTTCGCGGCGTGACGCTCGACGGGCGATTCCGGGGCCAGCTGACGCGCGTCGTGATAGATGTCGCGCTCGCCTATCAGGGCGATGTCCAGATCGAGTTGATCCAGCCGATTGGGAATGCCGCCTCCCCCTATCGCGACGAAAGCGGCGCGCCGTTGTGCGGGATGCATCATATAGCGTGGATCGTCGACAACCTTGATGCCGCGGTCGCGGAAGCGACCGCGCGCGGGCTGTCGGTCCTGTTCGAGGCCTCCAACCCATCAACCCGCGTCGCCTATCTCGAAACCAAGGACGATCCGGGCGTTCTGTACGAGTTCATTGAAGGCGCCGGAATGCGCGAGATGGTCGCCGCTGGCATCGCAGCGGCGCGCGGCTGGGACGGCAGCAATCCGGTGACGACGATCGAGACAGGGGAGTGATGGGATGACGAACGGACGGCTCACCGGAAAATCAGCGCTGGTGCTGGGTGTCGCCCCCGGCAATGTCGGCGAGGCAATCGCGCGGCGCTACATCGAACAGGGTGCGCGCGTCACCATTTCGGGCCGCCGCGCAGACGCCGTCGCCGATGTGGCGGCGCAGATCGGCGCCGACTGGCAGGCATGCGACATCACAGTCGAGGGCGCGCCCGAGCGGCTTGTCACGGAGACAGCGGCGCGCCAGGGTGGGCTCGACATCGGGATCAACGCGACTGGCTGGGGGCTGATCAAGCCCTTTCTCGACATGACCCGCGCCGACCTCGACGCGATGAACGCGGTCCAGTTCACCGGCCCCTTCCGCTTCTTTCAGGCGCTTGTCGCCGCTATGCCGCAGGGCGGGTCGATCATCCAGATTTCCTCCGTCACGGCGACGATCATGTTCGACAATCACGCCGCCTATATGGGCACCAAGGCAGGGATCGATCATGTCATCCGCTGTATCGCGCATGAATTCGGCCATCAGGGCATCCGCGCCAATTCGATCGCGCCGGGGGGCATCATCGACGCGCCGATGTCGGGCGGCGGATTGATGCTGGACAATGTCGCCGCGCTCTATCGGCGCGAGGTGCCGCTGGGCCGCAGCACAGAATGCGCCGATGTCGCCGACGCGGCGCTGTGGCTCGCGAGCGAAGAATCCGCTTTCGTCACCGGCCAGACCATCCATGTCAGCGGCGGTCAGACGCTGCGCCGCAACCCCTCGATCGGCGAGGTTTACGCAGCCTACGGCGCGGCGGGCTGATCGATGGAAGGTGACGGCCTCCGCTACAAGATCATTCTCATTCCCTAATCGCGGCGGATGTAATAGGGGCCGGGCATGAACAGCGCCAAACCTTCCCGCTCCAAAGGGCTGCGCGTCGGCGGGCGGAATGGATTTCAGCAGCAGCGCAAGGAACAGACGCGCGCGGCAATCCTGGCGGGTGCGGCCACTGTATTTTCCACCACTCCCTATGTGTTCGCGACGATCGACGAACTGATCGCCGCAGCCGGGGTCAGCCGGGCCACCTTCTACACCCATTTCGATTCGAAGCTGGCGCTTGCGCTCGCCATCTATGGTTCGATCGAGGCCGACTGGCAGGAGCTTTTCCGCGAGCTCACGAACATGGCCCGGCCCAGCCAACCCGTGCTCGAAGACTGGCTTCGCCGGCTGGCGCAGATTTATATCGAGCATGGTTACATCACCTCGCTCGTCATCCAGCTGGCGACCTTCGAACCCAATTTCAGGCAGCGGCTGCGGAGCGACGGCGACCGCTTGATAGACATGCTGGGCAGCGCGGGCGTCGGTGGATTTCGCGCCGCTCTGTCGGGAGATGCGGAGCGCATCCGCGCGCGCCTGATCCTGACCCGGCTCGACCAGATCTGTTCAGACCTTGCCGCAGGCAGCATCATGTCCCTTGCCGAACAATCGCTCTATGTCACGGCAGGAGCCGACGAATTGCGATGCTTCATGGAAATGCACGAATAGCCGAGCTTCAGGACACGCCTGTGGCGCAGCGGCTTCACCCTGCGGGGCTGGCAGCTTTTCTGCGTTCCACCATCGCCTCCCGCCCATAGCGGGCGTAGAGAGTGGGCAGGACGAAAAGGGTCAGCAACGTCGCCGAGACAAGGCCGCCAATCACCACGGTCGCAAGCGGCTTCTGCACCTCCGCGCCCGCTCCGGTTCCCAATGCCATGGGGACGAAGCCAAGACTCGCGACCAGCGCGGTCATCACCACCGGGCGAAGGCGCTGAAGAGCGCCTGCCCTTGCCGCTTGCGCCCGGTCCATGCCCGTTCGCATGAGGTCCTGAACCGAGGACACCATCACCAGCCCGTTCAGCACCGCGATCCCGGACAGAGCGATGAACCCGACCGCTGCGGAGATCGAAAAGTCCATGCCCCGCAGCAGCAGCGCAAGGACGCCGCCCACCAGAGCCAGGGGAACGCCGGTGAACACGATCGCCGCGTCACGAACCGATCCCAGCGCTCCATAGAGGAGCAGCATGATCAGCGCGAAACAGGCCGGAATGACGAGTTGCAGTCGTTCGCGGGCCGAAGCCAGATTTTCAAACTGGCCGCCCCATTCCAGATAGCTGCCCGAGGGAAGACGAACGTCACGGGCGATCGCATTCCGGGCGTCTTCGACCACAGTGCCGACGTCGCGGCCACGGACATTCGCCTGAACGACCACGCGGCGCTTACCGTTCTCGCGGCTGATCTGGTTGGGGCCATCAACGATCCGGATGTCCGCGACGCTGGCAAGCGGCACGAACTGCCCGCCCGGCGTTGGAAGCTGAACCTGACTGAGCAGCGACATGTCCGCCCGCTGCGCATCGGACAGCCGAATGACCACGGGAAAGCGACGGTCGCCTTCGTAGATCATGCCGGCCTTGCGGCCGCCGATGGTCGCGGTGACGATATCCTGAACATCCTGCGCGGTGACCCCAAGGCGCGCCATGGCATCACGATTGACCCGAATGTCGAGTATGGGAAGGCCGGTCGTCTGCTCGACCTTGACGTCCACGGCTCCCTTGGTGCGCCGAAGCACACCGGCGATCTTCTCGGCCGTGGCATTCATGGCGTTGAAGTCGTCGCCAAACACCTTGACGGCGATGTCGCCCCGCACGCCCGCGATCAACTCATTGAAGCGCATCTGGATCGGCTGGGTGATTTCATAGGCATTGCCCGGAAATTTCTGGAGCTGGCCTTCCATTCGCTTGATCAGATCGTCCTTGGTGAGGCTCGGATCGGGCCAGTCCTTTCGATCCTTGAGGATCACGAACATGTCGGTGGCATTGGGCGGCATGGGATCGGATGCCAGTTCCGCCGTGCCGGTCTTCGAAAAGACGAACTTCACTTCGGGCTGCCTTGCCATCATCTGCTCGATCGGCACCTGCATGGCCTGGCTCTGTTGCACCGACGTCGCGGGAATGCGCAGGGCCTGAATGAGAATGTCGCCTTCATCAAGTTGGGGCAGGAACACCTGACCCAAAGCCATGAAAGCAAGGGCCGCCACGCCAAAAGCGCCGACGCCCGCACCGATGGTAATCGATGGGCGCGCCATCGCCCGATCAAGACCGGGTTCGTAGCGGGTCTTGAGCCAGTTCATGATCCGCCCTTCCTTCTCCTCGATCCGCTTCGAGAGCCAAAGGGCGATGGCTGCCGGGACGAAGGTGAGCGAGAGGACAAAAGCGCAGACGAGCGCGATGATGACGGTAAGCGCCATGGGTACGAATGTCTTGCCCTCGACGCCCGTCAGCGTCAGCAGCGGGACATAGACGAGGATGATGATGGCCTGACCATAGACCGACGGCTTGATCATCTCGCGCGCCGCCGCCGTCACGGCATGGAGACGCTCCTGCGCCGTCAGCAGGCGGCCTTGATGATGCTGCCGTTCCGCCATGCGCCGCAGTGCATTTTCCACGATGATGACTGCGCCATCGACGATCAGGCCGAAGTCCAGCGCGCCAAGGCTCATGAGATTTGCCGACACCCCGACACGCAGCATGCCGAAGCTGGTGAGCATCATCGTGATCGGAATGATCGCAGCCGCGATCAGCGCCGCGCGGAAATTCCCCAGCAGGGCGAACAGCACGATGATGACAAGCAGTGCGCCTTCGCCAAGATTCTTCGCTACCGTCCTGATGGTCGAATTCACCAGCGCCGTGCGATCAAGGACGGGCTGGACGATGACGTCGGGCGGTAGAGAGGCGTTGATCTCCTCAAGCCGCCGGGCGACCGCCGTCGCCACCGTCCGGCTGTTTTCGCCGATCCGCATGACGGCGGTGCCGACGACGACCTCCGTGCCATTTTCCGAAGCCGACCCCATGCGAACGGCCTGGCCCGTGCGGACCGTCGCAACCTGCCCCAGCGTGATCGGCACGCCCTGACGGGTGGCGACAACGATCCGGGACAGCTCATCGGCGTTGCGCACGAGCGCGTCGGCGCGAACCGCAAGCCCCTCGCCATTACGATTGACGAAGCCACCGCCGACACTGCTATTGTTGCGTTCGAGTGCGGTGCCAAGATCGCTCAGCGATATGCCCATGGAAGCCAGGCGCTGCACATCCGGCACGACCAGATATTGCTTGGCGTAACCGCCGATCGAATCGACGCCCGCCAGACCGGGGGTGTTCTTGAGCAGCGGCGCGACGATCCAGTCCTGTGCCGTGCGCAGATAGGTCGCCTTGTCCGCGTCATTGGTCAGCCGTTCGCCCTCGGGGGTGATATAGCTGCCGTCAGGCTGCATCCCCGGTTCGCCGGGCAGATGCCTGTCATCCTTGCGATGTTCGAGGCGAACGGTCCACATGGCGACTTCGCCCAGTCCCGTTGCGATCGGACCCATTTCCGGGCTCACGCCATCGGGAAGGTTGTCCGCGACGCTGGTCAGGCGTTCGCCGACCTGCTGGCGGGCGAAGAAGATATCGGTCGCATCAGAGAAAACGGCGGTGACCTGGGCAAAGCCGTTGCGGCTGAGCGACCGGGTATATTCAAGGCCCGGAACGCCGGCGAGCGCGGTTTCGATCGGGAAGGCGACCTGTTTTTCCACCAGTTCGGGCGAGAGCGCAGGCGCGCGGATATTGATCTGCACCTGATTGTTGGTGATGTCCGGCACAGCATCGATCGGCAGCCGGTACAGGGCCACGGCACCGATCACGGCGGCGATGGCGGTCAGCAGCAGGACGAGCCAGCGCTTGTGAACCGCCCAGTTGACGACAGGGGCGATCATCGGCTCAATCCTCGTGCGCCGCTTCGCCCTTGCCGAGTTCGGCCTTGAGCGTGAAGCTGTTGGTGGTGGCGATCTCCTCACTGCCCTTGAGGCCAGAGCGGACGATCACGCTGTCGCCGGAACGGTCCCCTACGGCGACGGGTGTCGCCTCGAAGCCGGTCCTGGTCCGCACGAAGACTATCGTCTTGCCTTTTTGGGTCTGAACTGCGGTCGAAGGCACGCGGATTGCGCCATCGCCGCCGGTGCCGGTGCCGGTGAACTCCACGGCGGCCGTGACCGGTTCGCCCACGCGCCACTGGCCCTGCCGGTTGTCGAGCGTTGCGATGACGGGAACCAGCCTTATATTGGTGTCGAGCGCCGGAGAGACGAAGCTGACCCGCGCTGTTGCTTCGCGGCCCGCTGCCTTGACGGTGACGGCCGCGCCGGGACGCACACGGCCGGCATCCAGCGGCTGCAAGTTGAGCGAGAGGGACAGGTTCGAGAGGTTCGCGACCCGGAACAGCTCCGCATCTGCGGCCACGGTCTGCCCCAACACGACGCTGCGGCCGATCACCTGACCCGAAATCGGCGCTGTGATCGCGATCCGATTGAGACCACCCCCTCCGGCACCGGCTGCGGCAAGCTGTTGCCGGGCGAGCCGAAGCGCTATGCGTGCCTCGGTCGCGGCGGTACGGGCGGCAATCAGATCCTGTTCAGGCGAGACGCGCTGGGCAAACAGGCGCTGCTCGCGGGAAAGGTTGGAATTGGCGAGCGCCAGCCTTGCGCGGGCGGCCTCGATCTCCGCATTGAGCGAGGCGGCTTCGCGGCTCTCGATGATGGCCAGCGTCTGGCCCCGTCCAACGGACTGGCCCAGATTGCGGGTGAGCGCGACCACCCGGCCACCGATGGCGGCCGAGACGACCTGTGTCCCCTGAGGATCGCCGTCGATCGTCGCGGGCAGTTCGATCGTGCCCGATCCGCCGATCGTGGGACGGCCGATCTGGATTCCGGCGGCCGCAATCTGATCGGTGCTGAGCGTGATTTTGCCTTCATCGATATGGGCAGCTTTTTCCCCCGCCCCTTCACTGGTGGCGGAGGCTTCTTTGGCAGCCTCGCCGCCGCCGCAGCTGGCAAGGGTCAGCGCCAACGACAGTGGGAGGGCCACCGCAATGAATGTCCTGGACAGCATGAATCAGTTCCCTTGTTCCGGCGCGGGCGCGGTCAGGCGCTCCAGTTGCGCGCGGGCATTTTGATAGGCAGCGAGCGCGTCGATCGCGGCAACGCGCGTGTCGGCAAGGGTGCGCTCGGCGTCGAGCAGATCGAGTTGGCCGAACTTGCCCTCCCGATAACCGATGCGGGCGATGCGCGCTGCCTCCTGGGCGGCGGCCAAGGCCGGGCCGCTCGTCGTCCGGGCGGTGATCGCGGCATTGTCCGCCGCCACCTGTGCATCGGTGATGGCCTGCTCGATATCGAGCGCGGTCAGGCGCTTCTGCGCTTCGACCGACGTGCG
Source organism: Sphingobium sp. EM0848 (assembly GCF_013375555.1). Taxonomy (NCBI): domain Bacteria; kingdom Pseudomonadati; phylum Pseudomonadota; class Alphaproteobacteria; order Sphingomonadales; family Sphingobiaceae; genus Sphingobium; species Sphingobium sp. EM0848. Next base: position 266,029 of record NZ_JABXWB010000001.1, on the reverse strand, counting down.
TTGCGCGCGTGCCTGGGCGACGGCGGCTTTGCCCGAATGGAAGATCGGGATCGGCATGCTGACGGTGAAGACAAAAGCCGTGTCATTCGTCTGCGAGAAATGCCTCACGCCGGGGCCGACTTCCAGATCCGGCATCCGTTGCGATTGCGACAGCCGCACAGCTGCATCGGCAACGGCGAGATTGGCGTCGGCGGCGGCGAGCGCCAATGTTCCCGTCGCGCTGACGGGGCGCCCAGGTCCGTGGCTGGCCGGTAAATGGTCGAGCCATGCAAGGTCGAGCGATTGCGGCAGGGGCTGGCCGATCCTGCGAGCCAGATTGGCGCGGGCGGCGGCGGCGAGCCGCTTCGTGCGCTCGACATGGGCGTCGGCATTGATCCTGGCAACGCTGGCGCGCTGCTCTTCAATGGGTGAAGCGCGGCCAGCCTCGACCCGCACCCGCGCCGTATTGGCCGCGTCGGTGGCAATCCTCGCCTGATCGCGCGCCGTGGCCAGCCGCCGTTCGGATGCCACGGCCTCCACATAAAGCTGGATGACCTGAAGACGAATGTCCGCCTGCGTGATGGCCTGCGTCAGCAAGGCGCGATCGGCTTGCGCATTGGCAACTGCAATCCGGGCGGAGCGCTTGCCGCCCAACTCGATGGGAACGGCTACGCTGACGGTTGCTTCGGCACCCCCGACGCCGCGATAAAGGCCGGTTCCGGCGACATTTTCCACCTGTGTCTGTACGGTGGGATTGGGTCGCAAACCCGCGACGGTTCGGCCTGCGCGAGCTGCCTCTACGCCGGCCTGCGCCGCATCGAGTGCCGGCGCACTTCCGCCCGCTGCCGCAACGGCATCATCAAGTGTCAGGGACGGCGAACTGGCGACCGCTGTGGGTATGTCCTGCGCTTGCGCCACGGCGACGCAAGACGCGGCAGCCAGCAAGGCTGCAAGGGTTCGAACCATGTATGAAATTCCTGATCGAAAGTCATGAATGACCCGTCACGGCGGCGGACGGATCGACTATGGCTTTCTCAGGCGATGGGTGGGCGCAAACCGGGGCCGATGGCCCAGCGCTTGGGAACAACTGCCGTTGGGGCGCGTGAGGGCATGTCCACAGGAACGGGCAGGAGCGCATCGCTGGCCGTCATGGGTACAAAGGCAGCGGAGCCATGGCAGCTGCCATGGTGATGGGGCATCGCCTTGTCGGCGTCGCCCTGCGACTGATCCGAATCGCTGTCAGTGTGGACATAGCCCGAACATTCGATGGTCGGACCATTGGGAATCTCACGTGCATGCACCACCGTCGTCGTCAGCAACGACGCGGTCAGCAGGCAGAGGAGATAATAACCCAGTCGACGCATGGCGTTGGGCATTAGTCGATGCCTGCCAAGATGTCACGGGGAAATAACCCGTGGGGAGCAGGTTAAACCCATCCGCCATGAAGTGTATTCAGGATTGCCGCATAACGTTATATGGTAACATCATTGCCTTTTCTTGTTCCAATTAGAAAAATATCTGAAATTTGATCCAGAGCCATTTAAAATATCAGCAGCGACTTTTAAGGTGCAGGCCCAATATGATTCCGGCGGAACATGACCTTATCCGCTCGCTGATCCAACAAGCTCCAGCAATGCATCGGTTGCCCTGGAACGATAGCGTTCTTTATGGCGCAGACCGAAGAACGGCCGCGGTGGAAACTCAATGGGCGCGATATGCAACGTCCCCGCGGCGATCGCCGGCGCCACGACAAGGGAGGAGAGAACCGCCACCCCAGCGCCCGCCTCGACGGCTGTCCGGACGCTCTCATTGGATGGGAGGACAAGCGCCACGTTCAGGGTTTCTGAATCCACACCAACCGCTGCCAGATAATGATCGAATGTCGATCGCGTACCGGAACCCGGCTCACGCCGTACCCAGCATGCGTCACGCAACCAATTCGCATCGATGTGATCAACCTCGAATGGGATAGCCTGGACCAGCACCAGCCGATCCTCGCCGATCGGCCAATGGGCAAGTGCTGGATCATCTATCTCGCCTTCGACTATGCCCAGGTCGGCTTCGCCATTGCGGACCCGTGCCGCAGCCCCCTCGGTATTGGCGATCGCCAGATCGATCTCCAATGCGGGATAGCGTTCGCGGAAGGCGGCCAGAATGGAGGGGAGCCAATAGGCGGCGATGGTCTGGCTGGCAACGACACGAAGCGTGCCGCGCTTCAGCCCACCCAGTTCGCCCAGCATATTCTCCGCGGCGGCGGCGCGCGCGAGTATGCCGCGTGCCTCGACCAGGAAAAGCCGCCCTGCCTCGGTCAATGCGATGCCCCGCCCGATCCGGTGGAACAGCTTCACCGCGTGCCGCTCCTCCAAAGCGGCTATCGCGGCGGAAGCCGCGGACTGCGTGACATGAAGGGCACGAGCCGCGGCCGTCATGTGCTCGCGTTCGGCCACTCCAACAAAGATTCGGAGTTGATCGAGGGTCATACTCGATCATGGCATAATCAATCGTAAATCACGATTGAAATGACAAAAATCATGCATTGGATCGAACGATTGGCAGAGCATAGATCGGGCGGCGAAAGGAACCGCCATGGTCGCTCTTGCCGATCGTCATCCAACATCGCCGGCACAATTGGCTGGCAAATGCATTCGCCTGTTACCGGGCGTGGGCCTCTGTTTCGCGCTGACGGCAGCCGCTTATGGATTGGAGGCGAGTGAACGAGCGCTGGCCGGCAAGGCGTGGCTTGAAGCGCTGGTCCTTTCCATCCTGCTCGGCACCGCCTTGCGCAGCCTGTGGACGCCGGATCGCAAATGGCGGGCCGGGATCGATTTCAGCGCCAAATATTTGCTGGAAGTGGCAGTGGTCCTGCTCGGCGTGTCGGTGAGCGCCGCCACGATCCTGGCGGCGGGGCCCGCACTTTTATTCGGCATTGCCGGCGTGGTGGCGAGCGCCATGCTGCTGAGCTTCGGCATCGGTCGGCTGCTTGGGCTGCCGGTTCGCATGGCACTGCTGGTCGCATGCGGCAACTCAATCTGCGGCAACTCGGCCATCGCGGCGGTTGCGCCCGTGATCGGCGCCGACAGCGACGATGTGGCGGCCTCGATCACCTTTACTGCCGTGCTGGGCGTGGTCGTGGTGCTCGGCCTTCCGCTGCTCGGGATCGCGCTCGGGTTGAGCGGCATCGCTTTCGGTGTCTTCGCTGGGCTGACCGTCTATGCCGTGCCGCAGGTGATCGCAGCCGCTTCTCCGCTGGGCGCGGCGGCCGTCCAGATGGGCATGTTGGTGAAGCTGGTGCGTGTGCTGATGCTTGGACCAACCTGCCTGATATTGTCGCTGATCGCTCCCCACCTTGCCCGGCCGGTGGACCGCCATGGCAAGGCGGTCGCCGACAGAACAGAGATGAAGCAACCCGGCATTGCGCATCTGGTGCCGTGGTTCATCATCGGCTTCCTCACCTTGGTCGCATGCCGCTCGCTGGGGCTTGTGCCGACAGCAGCCATTGCGCCGATCAGCCATATTGCGACAGTGCTGACCATAGTGTCCATGGCCGCGCTCGGCCTCGGAGTGGACGTGCGCACAGTGGCAAAGGCCGGTTGCCGTGTGACGGCGGCGGTGATCCTGTCTCTGCTCGGTCTATGCGGGATCAGCCTGGCTCTGCTTTCCGCTCTCCACTGACCGCCTTTGCCCGCAACCTGCTCCATCAGAAGCGGATCATTTCACTGGGCGCCGGGATCGTCCCGACGTTCCAGCCCTTGGGTCCGGCAGGCGCGATCTCCTATGACTCGGGCTATCGCCTCGTCAATGTGATGAACCCGCGCGAATTTGGCGCGACCCTCAATTTCAAATGGTGAGCATGGCGTGAAGGGGGACTGGAAGCGGCCTTAACGGTCGCTTCCTCTTTTGCCCCGCCATTCAGACGTCATTTCAGCGATGTCGAAGGGGCGGATCATCATCAATATGCCGCTCCAGTCCCGCCGGTCGAGCCGCGCCGCCCGCTCCTGCTCACCGATCACATGAATATCTTCGCGCAGCGTTTCGAACAGCGCATGGACACGCGCCCGGCCCGCTTCGCTCATGGCGACCATGTCTGAGACATAGAGCGATTCCGGCGCACCGAAATCCATCGAGATGAACAGCGGCTTCACCGTCCGCTCGAACGCCATGGACAGCGGCCCGCCCCGGCGCCACCGCACGGAGCGACGCACCCTGGGCCGCACCCGTCCCCGTTTCGACGCCTCGATCAGCCCCAACCGTTTCAACCTTTCGACATGGCTCTCCAGTCGCTCCGTTCCCAGCCCGAATTCCTGCTCCAGATCGCGGGGCTGCGCGCCATGGAGGATGGCAAAGAACACCAGTGCCAGCCCTCTGTCCGCAGCCAGCACCCGCTCCTGCGCCAAAGTGAAGCTCTCCTGTTCCTCATCCCCCCGCGCCAGCAAGTCGCGCAGGTCGATGTCCGCGATAGCGCAAATCTCGTCAAGCCGGTCGAGCGTCAGTCCATCGCCGCGCAGCCACCGCCACACAGTCGGCTCGGCGACATCCAGTAACTGCGCCAACTGCCCCACGCGCACGCCCTGCCCCTTCAGTTCCCGCCGCAATTCGGTGAGGATGGTGGCGATGCCCGGTCGTCTGGCCTTTGACATTTTTGACAATCCTATCAACTGACGATGGGATTCAATTGCCTGATGATGGAATGCTGCACAAGTTGATTGCTGTCGCCCCTGCGACCCGCCACTTTCGCCCTCAGACGTTGAGACAATTCATCGCGGGAGAGGACAGATGGCGACGACCGCAGAATATAATCTGGGCGAATTCACATTTCCGCGCGGCTGGCTGATGGTGGCACGCGCAGCCGACGTGACCCATATTCCCGGCGCGCTCCGCATGTTCGGGCGGGAACTGGTGATCTATCGCGGCGAATCCGGGCGGGTCGTGCTGCTTGACGCCTATTGTCCGCACATGCAGGCGCATCTCGCCGCCGAGCAGACCTCCGGGGCCGCCGCCCAACGGGTCGAAGGGGACTCGATCCGCTGCCCCTATCATAGCTGGCGCTTCGGACCGGACGGCAAGTGCGACCACATCCCCTATCATGACGGCGCCATCCCGCCCGCCGCCAAGCTGCGCGCCTGGCCGGTCGAAGAACGCTTCGGCTGCGTCTTCGCCTGGCATGATCCGGAGGAAGGAGCGCCGGATTATGCACTGCCCGCCCTGCCCGAATGGGACGACCCGCAATGGATGCACGGCGATTATGATGACCTCGGCACGCTTGACGTTCACCCTCAGGAGATTCTCGACAATCTGGTCGACACCCGGCATTTCGGGCCGATCCACGGACAGAAACTCGCCTATTTCGACTCCCTGTTTGATGGCGTGGTCGGCAAACAGATCTCCGGCGGCGGCCATGAAACCATGACAAGCGAGAGCGGCGTGCTGGACGTCGACGCCTTTTACACTGGCCCCGGCATCCTCATAGCCCGCTTTTCTGGCGAAACCGATGCGGTGCAGATCATCTGCCACACGCCCAAGGAGGATGGCGTGACGCAGGTCTGGCACAGCATCATCACGCGCGCGCTCAATACGCCGCCAACTGCGGAGGATGCGGCCCTGCGCGACCAATATCATCAGGCGGGGCTTGCCGCCTTCTCCCAGGATTTCGCGATCTGGCGGACGAAGGGACCTGCGTTCAACATATTACGCCTGCCGACCGATGGCCCCTTCCATCGCGTCCGGGCCTGGTATCGCCAATTCTACAATCCGCGCGCGAAGGCCGCCGACTATCAGGCCCGCGCCAACGGCATCCACCACACCAGCGGCATGGCGCCCGCGCCGGGGTTGGAAACCGTCGAATAAGCAACTCCAATTCTCTTAAGGAAAGACGACAATGGACAGGAATTTTCCTGAAGGCGCAGTAGCGGTCTTTGGCGGCAGCGGCGGTATCGGCAAGGATGTCGCGCTGGAATTCGCCAAGGCTGGCACGGACGTCGCGATTTTCTACCGCTCGAAGAAGGAAAGCGCAGAGGCGGCGGCGGCGGAAATCCGCGCCATGGGCCGCAAGGCGAGCATCCATCAGGCCGACGCCCGCAGCTATGAGGAACTGGAAGCCGGCTTTTCCAGCGCAGTGGAGGTCCATGGCCGCATCCACAGCATCGTCTGGGGCGCCGGACCGATCGTGGCACAGGTCAATATCGCCGACTGGAGCCTCGATCAGTTCCGCGCGTCGATGGAGATCGAAGCTTTCGGTTTCTACTATGCCGCACGCATCGCGATCCCTCATTTCCGTGCCAAGGGCGGCGGTTCCTTCGTCCATCTGGGTTCGGGCGGGCATGACTGGTGGCCGCATCTCGACGGCCTGTCGGTCGCGCCCAAGGCCTGTAATGAATCGCTGGTCAAGGGCATCGCCAAGGAAGAGGGCGTGCACGAAATCCGCGCCAATAGCGTGCTGGTCGGCGTGATCGACGCGGGCCAGTTCAAGGTCGGCCAGAAGGAAGGCTATTTCGACGAAAATTGGGAGCGCGAGGTCAAGAAGCTGCTGCCAATCAAGCGCTGGGGCAAGGCGGAGGATATTGGCAAGACCGCCGTGTTCCTGGCCTCCAACGATGCCAATTACATCACCGGCCAGACCATTTCGGTCGCGGGGGGCTTTGGGGTCTGATCATCACCCTGGGCAGCGCGCAGGTCGACACAGAAAGACGCTGCGCGCCCTCAACCGGGTGACGATATCCCCGCTCGACTGGAATGGTCAGCGCCGAGCAACCGGCTTCCAGACCCGCCCGTTTCAAAAACCGTAGGACACCCAAATCGGCCTGGTCGGACACGGGGCCTCTTTTGTGGCCGGTGCTGGTCGTCGATGCCGATCATATGATCTTTGCTGGCGAGGCCCGCGTGGAAGCCGCACGTCGGTTGGGCTTTAAGAGGGTTCCGGCCCTGATTGCCGCCGACAAGGCGAAGCTCTTCCTGCGGCCGTTATGACGGTCATGTCGATAGCTACAGCCAGTTTGTGCAGTTCCAGCTGAACAACTGGAAGTGGGCAATGGCGCAATATGACGTCCATGGGCGACCGCAGCGCCCAGTCCGACAGCGGCGGCAAACGCAGATCAGCCCGGCGTAAACACGCGCTCACCATTTGAAGCGTTTCACGATACCGCGCCGCCGCTCGGCGAGTTGATCGCGGCGCTCGTCGGAGCCGATCCGCTTCACCCCGTCCGGCAGATGCGCGAAGAGTTCGCTCCGCTTAAACTGCTGACAAGTCGGCACCGGATAATGGTCGGCAAGCATCCAGCGATAGGTGACATAGCCCTCGCTGTGGCCGGAGGGATCGAGCCAGTTCGGTAGGCCGGGATCATCATGGCTGATGACGACGATCAACTCGCCGTCATCCTCCAGTGCGGCATAATGGCAATTGGTGTTTGCAAGCCGATATCGATAATCCATCGTCTCCCACCAATAGTTCCCGAACTCTACCGCCCAATATTGTGCTTTGGGTGGCCGGACGCGAATGATCAGCGCTTCGTCCTCGGGCAACTTCCAATAGGCAATCAGCGGCTCGCCGCCCGGAGTGGCGTCGATCTTGTTGTCGTCGAGTTGGCGATAGGAAAGGAAAATATTGGGCTGGCATTTCCATTTGTCGATCATGTCGGCCCAGTAGATCACCGATCGGTCCACCCAGTCGGCGGCCCCGGCAAGTCCCTCCACGACACTGTCAACCGAAAGCTGGGGCGGCGTGCCATCGCCGGTCAGCCGGTCGATCCGCGCCTCCATTGGCTTTTCATTTTCCCAGTCGGCAAAGAACTGGCGGAAGGTGACCCGGAATGTTTCAGGTGTCGTCTTGATCCAGTTGCCCGGCTGCGGGTCGGGGCTGAGATAAAGCTCGAAGCTGCCGTCGGCCGCGACCTCGATCTGGTCGCCGAACAGCGTTCCCGCGACGCCTCCGCCCCAGGGCGTATCCCCCTTCTCGACGACTGTGACGCCAAAATAGCGCGCCGTGCCGCGATGGCCCGTCACGCGATAGGTGTCGGTGCCGTTGATGGGAGCGCCCACATAAAGGGCGTCGCTATTGTCGCCCCCCTGCTTTCGCATCGGATTGAAATAATGCATCAATTCGGGGTGAGCGGAATCCTTGTTCTCGAACTCGAAGGCCAGCGCCAGGGCAATGTTGCGCGACAGCAGGCGGATGCCCGCCGCCCGGTCAACCGGATTGCTGGCTGCCGTCTCGCGAAAGGCGATATCGCCCGATGCCTTGAGGTCGTCACAGAAGCGATGCCACGCATTGCGAAGGACGGGATCATGGTCGTTGTTCATGGCTTTTCCCTCATTTCCCGGATTTCATATGAAAGCAGCGAAGCGCTACGAGCGCGATGCAGCGCTCATGCCTCGCGCGGAACGTCGAAATAGGACTCATAGCGGTGAAAGACGCCGCGCGTTTCGGGCGCATCGTCGACGGCGTAGCGATGCGCGCCGAACTTGCCCTTTGGCTTGCCGGCAAGATAGGTTTTGACTTCGGCAAGGAAGGCCTCACTCGCCTCAAGACCCATCTGCGCATAGAGGCCCTCCAGGGTTTCGATCGGCGTATCGACCAAATCGGCGTAGCGCGAATGGAATATCTGGACGGACGGAATCCGCCTTGTCTCGATCCAGTCGATCATCTGGTCGAGCCGCGCGGCGGTCCCTTCGGGGGTAAGCAATTGCTCGAAAGCCGCCGCGTCGAAACGCTTGTCGCTTCGCATCCAGTATAAGGTGCCGAGCAGGTTCGTCACCGACCCCTGAGCCCGAACCGGATCGCGATGCGTCACGACCACCCGGGCATCCGGGAAAACGTCGAACAGGGTCGGCAGGCAGGATTGATGTTCGGGGGACTTGAGCAGCCAATGCCGCCGCGGGTTCTTCCACTGCAGCAATTTCAGGAGGCGTTTATAGTCGCGATAGGCCGGCGCCGGGTCTGCGGCGAAGAGCCACCCCGAATAGCTTGGAACCTGATAGGCGGCCGCGAGATGCTGCGATCGGAAACTCATCCGGAAGGCGACGCCGCATTCATTGGGTATCCAGGCCCCCATCTCGTGCATCGCCTGGTAGCTCGGCGCCACCCTTTGCATTTGCGTGATGAGGTCCTGTGCCGTCGGAACCCGCGGGTCGGTTCGGTAAGTGGCCGCCTCGGGCGGCGGACAGGGCAATACGAACTCCCAATTGGCCGGTGCCATGAGTTGCTTGTCCCGGGCGATGAGCTCGAAAAGCAGCGACGTACCCGAGCGCGGAAGCCCCGTGATGAATATCGGCTTCTCGATCACCTCGTCGTCGATCTCGGGATGCCTCTGATAGACATCCTCGATCCGCAGGCGGTTCTCGAGGAAAAGAAGCATCTCCTGCCGCGTCCAGATCCGGCCGAACAGGTGCAGATCGGCTTCTTCCTCGATTGCCTTGAGAAGTATCTCGAAGGGTTCGCGCCAATCGTCGGCGCCAAAGTCGGTCAGACCGGTATTGCACCGGGCGGTTTCGATCAATTCCTGCGGATCGAGCGGCGATACGCCATGCGCATCCCAGGACCGGGTTTCTTCCAGAAATCGCGCCAGCCATTCGGGACGCGGTGGCGGAGACCAGAAAGGCCCCACCTCGGAGTTGGAACGATCTTCCATCGACCTGTTTGTCATTGCCTTGCTCTCTTTGGCATCACCGGCGATCGCTCGGACGCGCCGCCATCTCATGCACGCAATCTAGCGCGACGAGACCGAAAGCGAACGCGGTTTTCGAGCAAATTTACTGTGGTTTTTGATCATGCCTATCCCTTCTTCTCTCGGCCCGGCACGGGGTCACTCGCGCCAGAGCAATGGCGTATGACCATAAATCCATGTATATTTGATCAGTAATCCGATTTGTTTCGCCGCCACTGGGCACTATCACACGAGACGATGACGTTGGCTTGTACGGATGGCGACAGCGAAACGACTTGGAAGTTCAAGGTGATGCGCGTGTCTTTGCTGAGCGTGGGTTGCGGGTGAACGAGATATGTCCGGGCCACGCCGTGCGGACGGATCGAGCGGCGTCACCACGGGTCGAGGCCTCGTTGCCTCGCTGGAGAAAGAGATTATATTCAGTTTCCCATGGTTATTTGTTCAGACAGGCGACATGAAAGCATCAGGAAAGGCGCCAGCCAAAGCTGACACGGCAAGCCAAAGCGTTATCGAACTGCTCAGCAAGATCGAGCGCGTGGGTGGCCGCCCTGATGCGATTTTATCGGGTGCCGGCGCACCTTTCAATTATCTCGATTTGCTCGCTGGCAATGTCAAACATGTGTCCCATGGGGATTTGACCGCGATCTATCGCGAATGTGTTGTCACGATCGGCATGCATTCGAGCCAGCTTGACAGCCGTCCCAGAATGCATCCCGACGAATTTCGGTTGATGTGCCATTGCGTTATCAATTGCCGTACATTCAAGGATGTGATCGACCGGCAGATACAGTTTTTCGGAACGCGTGGCGACAAATTGGCACATCTGCAATTGGATACCGACGATCAGGTCGCAATATTGACGATGGATACCATGCGAAGGCGCAAAAATTTTGGGACCTTTCTGTCCGATCTTGCAGGCGTTTCATTTTTCACAAGATTCTACAGCTGGCTCATTGGGATGAGCAACTCCTATTTTCATGTCGAGCTCTTCTATAGCCCGAACTACGCCAACGATCCGGTCAATGATTTCTTCAAGGGAGAAATAGAATTTGGGTCCGAAAATAACAGGATTTCGTTCCCGAAAAACTTCCTCGACATGCCGGTCCTTCGAACGCCTCTGGAGCTGGACAAGCTTCTAACCGAATTTCCGTTCGATTTCCTGGCGGAAAATCCAAGCGGCGTCGCGCTGCACGACCGCATCCGTGCCGTTTACACAACTCATCTGGTACGGGACAATAGGGTGCCGTCCCTGTCCGAACTTGCTCGAATGACAGGTCGGAGCGTCAGCACCATTCGTCGCTATCTGGCAGACGAAGGATTAACAATACGCGCTCTCAAAGCAGCGGCGCGGCGCGAAGCCGCAGCGAACCTCCTACGGCAAAAACGAATATCCATAGAAGAAGTCGCCATCGGTTCTGGCTTTCGCGATATCAATAGCTTCCGGCAGCAGTTCAAGCAATGGACGGGCATGAGTCCTTCCAGATACCGAAAGAGCCATCACAGTTAGATAATATGTGCATATCGGCACTGCGGCGCCGGCCACGGTGCGCCTTCCGTCTTCTTCTCGTCGCACGCCCGCGCACTAGAGCATAATCCGATCGGATTGGATCGGATTATGCTCAGATTGTCTTTTGTTTTCCACATTTTCCGAGTCGTCAGATGATCCCATCTGACTAGAAAATGCTCTAAGTTGATGGCAATGTCAGGTAGCGTAGACACCAATGGTAAAACGACAACGCCCATCCGGCGCTATCCCTTTGCCTCTGATACAGCGAATCCCGGAGGTCATTGGTGAACAATTCGGTGATATTCATCGAACGTCGTATTCGCCACCTTCGTAATAATCTTGCCGCGCGCCTGCTCAGCCTTCGCGAATTCGTCGTCAGACGCAGTGCGCTTGAAACGCAAAGAGCACCCTGGGGCTTCCCCCTTCATCGCCCCAGGGTCAGGATCAGCCAGCGGAAGGGAGAAAATTTCCGCCTCTGAAAATATTCCGACGCTCAGCTCATCTGTGCAGCAGATGCAGGAGGATAATCGACATAGCCTTCAGGCCCAGGCGCATAGAGCGTTGAAGGGTCGAAATCGGCCAAGGCGATGTCACGTTCAAGACGGCTGACGAGATCGGGATTGGCGATGAAGGGGCGCCCGAACGAGAAGGCGTGCGCCATGTTATCCGCAAGCAGCGCCTCAGCGCGCGCGCGCGTCATGCCTTCATTGAGGATCAAGCTCCCTCGCCAATGCCTCTTGGCAAGGTCAAGACTGTCCACCTGCGGATTGGCGACATCGATCAGATGCAGATAGGCGAGCCCTTGCGACGAGAGCGCTTCCAGCAAGGCGCCGTAAGTCTCCGCCGGATTCTCGTCCCAGATGTCGTTGAAGGGATTGCCGGGGCAGATGCGGAAACCGACGCGCCCCGCACCGCTCACTGCCGCCATCGCCTCGACTGTCTCCACGACGAAGCGGATGCGGTTGGCTGCGCTCCCGCCATAGCCGTCGGTGCGCTGATTGCTTCCCGATGACAGGAACTGGGCCGGCAGATAGCCGCTGGTGCAATGCAGTTCGACCCCATCGAAACCGGCGGCGAGTGCGTTGCGCGTCGCCTGCGCGAACTCTTCTATCACCTGAGGGATTTCGTGCAGTTCGAGCGCATGCGGCGCGTCGAACGCCATCATCCCCGTTTCGGTCACGATTTCGCCCTTCGCACGGATCGCGGACGGCGCGACAGTTCGCGTGCCGGGCGCCTTGTTGAGCGTGCTTCCAATCCGGCCGCAATGCATGACCTGCAACACGATCCGGCCGCCTTCACCATGGACGGCGTCGGTCACGGCCCGCCATCCCGCGATCTGGGCATCGCTATGAATACCCGGCGTGCGCATATAGCCCTTGCCATCGGCGCTCGGCTGCGTTCCTTCGGTGATGATAAGACCCGCCGAGGCGCGCTGGCGGTAATATTCGGTCATGAGGGCGGTGGGCACGTCCCCCTCGCCTGCCCGGCTCCGCGTCATCGGCGCCATGACGATGCGATTGGCAAGCGCGATATCACCCAGCGATACGGGATCGAATAGCGTCGCCATGCTCATGCGACCGCCTCGGGCCAGGGGGCCTCGACCGTACCCTTCGTCACGACCTTGCCATTGACGCGTTTCTGAAACTCTCCGGCACGCGCGCGCGGATTGAAGAACTGTCTGTACCAGATGCGCACCTTGCCGAAAGGCCCGTCCCCCTGCACCGCCATGGGGTTGATGCAGGGGCGTTTGCGGCCCCACACCTCGACATCCTGCGACAGGGCGGCGCAACTGGCCTCCTGATAGGGGCGCATGGCCGCGATCGTTTCCGGGCTGGCCTCGGCTTCGGCCGATTTCACGGTGAGGCCGTGCCACAGCTTGACGCGATTTTCGTCGACCGGCGTATGGCAGAACAGCATGATCGAAGGAAATTCGCCCTTCATCCAGGACTGGAGGATGCCGGGGCCGGTATAGGAGGTGTCGTTGACCATAACATCGCCGTCGTCTCCGGCAAGCGTGCGATGGCCAGCGCGCAGATATTGCCAGACGACATGGTCTTCGAAGACATTTTCGAAGAGTTGGATGTCGATGCTGCCATGGATCGGCTCAAGATGCGCCTTGTCACCGATATTATCGACGATCTCCATCGGATGGCAGGGCAGCTCGCCCAGCTGATCAATGGTCCAGTTGGCCCATTGCGGATCGTCCCATTCGGCGAAGGCCGGCAGATCATAATCGGGCGCGCCGCCCTCGGGATCATGCCAGACGAACACGCATCCCGCGCGCTCGGCAACGGGCCAGGTCGGAATGCACGCCGCCTTGGGGATGGGCGCGGGCGAATAGGGAATCTCGTCGCATCGGCCGTCAGGCCCAAAGCGCCAGCCATGATAAGGGCAGCGGATCGAATCTCCGTCGATCTGCACGCCGTCGCGGACGATATAGGAGGTGCTGCTGTAGGCAAGATGCGTGCCCATATGCGGGCAATAGGCATCCATCAGCACAACGCGGCCGCTTTGCCCCCGGTACAGCACCATATCCTGCCCAAAATAGCGAAGCGCGAGTGGCCCCCCCTGGAGTTCATCGGATGCCGCGACCATGAACCAGCCGCGCGGATAGGCAAATTCGCCCAGGCCATAGTCCGCTGTTTGAGCCATTTTCATTTTTCCTTTCCCGCAATGCGGGGCAGTGGCCGGCGCGCACCCGCGCGCCGGCGATGCGTCAGAATTTTACGCTGACGTCGAGTCCATAGGTCCGCGGTTCGCCGAAGATGGCGCTTGGAACGCCTGCGGGGAAAGAGGCGGCGTAATAGCTGCGGTTCGTCAGATTGCGGCCCCAGACCGCCAGCTTCACGTCCTTCAGCCCCGGTATTTCGGACAGTCCGAGACGGGCGCCGAGCAGGCCGTTCGACCGGACGATGTACCGCGGGTCATTCGCAATCGCGAAATAGCGGTCCTGCCAGGCATAGTTCACGTTGGCGTCGAACTTGCCGATCGGCGTCAGGGGAGACGCATAGTCAGCCGCCAGCGTGAAGCTGTTCTTGGGCGCGTTCGTGAAATGGAAAGCGCTGGTGACGTCGTTGCCGTTGAAATCGACGACCTTCTTATACTTGGGATCGACATAGCCATAAGAAGCGGACAACGTCATACCCCGGAAGACGCGTGCGGAAATATCCGCTTCCAGACCCTGAATCCGCGCCTTACCAGCATTGAGGACGTCATTGACGCGTGGGTTGACCGGATCAAGGACGTTAAGCTGAATATCCTTATAGTCGTTATAGAAGGCGGCAAGATTGAAGCGCACGCGCCGATCGAAGAATTCGGACTTCAGACCCATTTCATAGGAAACCAGCGTTTCCGGCCCAAATCCGCGAGCAAAAGTCGCGGCCGAGGAGGCCGACGGGTTGAACCCGCCCGTCTTGTAACCCTTGGCGACCTTGGCATAGATGTTCACGTCGCGATTGATGTCGAAAGCCAGGGTGAGCGTCGGAGCGAAATCATCGAAGCTGCGGCGACCGCGATTGTTGATGACGACGACACCTGGCGCCGTACCGGCAAAGTTGGTTTTCACCAGCGTGGCGTCGCGCTTGTCCTTGGACCAGCGCGCCCCTGCGGTGATATGCAACCGGTCGTCGAGGATCGCAGGCGTATAGGTCGCCTGACCAAAGACGGCATAGGCTTTATTGTCGAATTCGACCGCACTGGTAGAGCCGCCGCCAGGCGTCACCGACCGGTTGAAGCCGTCACCATTTTCAGTGAAATAATAAAGCCCGGCGACATATTTGAGCCGTTTGTCGAAGGCGCTCCCGATCAGTTGCAATTCCTGCGTAAACTGTTCCTGATTGACCCGGTCACTGACGGTGAAGATAGGGAAAGCCCCCAGAACGCCGCTGTGATAATCCTGATATTCGAATGAATTGAGTCTGCGGTAGCCGGTGATCGACTTCACCGTGAGGTCGTCACCAACGTCCCAGGACAGCGTCAGATTATGACCCTGGACCTGTGTGTCATTGGGCTGGAAATTGCGAACGGCGGCGTTGCTCTGTCGTACCCGCTGCACCTCGCCCGGATAAAGGGGCACCATCTGAATGAAGGGAGATGTGTCATTTATCCATGCGGAATCGTAGGTATAACGCACTTCGAGAGCATCGGTCGGCTTCCAGAGCAGCGCCGCACGGACGGCATCGCGGTCGATGTCACCAAAGCGGGACGAACCGGTGCCAAGGTTACGGACAAATCCGTCCTTCTGATTTTTAAGGTAGGAAATCTGGAACGCGGCCTTGTCGCCGAAGCCGAGGTTGACGATCGTCCGCGCCCGGAACTGATCGAAATTGCCGATCCCCAGATCCTGCTTGATCCAGGTTTCGCCCAGTTCAGGCGCCTTCGTGATGAAACTGATCGCGCCGCCGGTCGCGTTGCGCCCGTACAGCGTGCCCTGCGGCCCGCGAAGCACCTCGATCCGCTCCAGTTCGGCGAGATCGGTTCCCAGGCCCTGGGTGCGTCCCACATAAACGCCATCGACATAGATGGCGTTGGGGGAATCGCGCGTGACCACATTGGACAGTTCGCCCACGCCACGAATGATCGGCCGAACCGACACAGAGCTGTTCGGATGCGGCGAAAGCTGAAGATTGGGAACCCCCGAAGCGATATCTGTCAGCGAAGCGATACGCTTGGATTCCAGCGCGGCACTGTCGAGCGCAACGATCGAGATCGGCGTGTCCTGCAGTGACTCAGAGCGCTTCTGCGCCGTGACGATGATTTCCTGAAGGCTCTGGCCTTGACTCTCGTCCTTGCTTTCCTGCGCCTGTGCGGCCGATGTCAATGCCACCGATGCCAATAGAATTGCTGAATATTTCATTTTCCCTCTCCCCACATCATTTACTGCTCAGAACCAATGGAAGCGGCGGTACAGGCCGCGCCTTTTGCGCTCGAGTTGCTCCCGCCTCCCCTCCGGAGAAATTATCTTCACCGTTTTGGGCAGATGCTTCCTGATATCCGTCTGATCGACCAGCATGGTCTCGATCTGCGGCGCACTCTCGGCGAACATCCAGCGCCGCCCCATCATGCCTTCGGTGTGCCCCGAGGGATCGAGCCAGTTGGGCAGCCCCGGATCCTGATGCGCGACGACCGCGATCAGTTCACCATTCTCTTCCAGCACGGCGCTGTGACCGTTGATACCCGTATGCCGATATCGATAATCGTTGGTTTCCCACCAGGGATTGTTGAACTCGATGTTCCAATATTCGCAGGCGGGCGGCGTCACGCGCAGGATCAGCGCCTTACCCTTGGGCACCTGCCAGTAACAGCAGGCCGGATCGCCGCCGGGCGTGGCATTGACCTTGTTGCCGGTTATCTTGCGCCAATCGACATATTGGTTCGGCGTCTTGCGGAAGAGGTCCATCGTATCCTGCCAGAAGCGAACCGTGCTCTCGATCCAGACCACGGTTGCATCCAATGCCGCCATGATCCGGTCCGCGGACATGTCGGGTGGCGCCGCAGGTGGGCCAAGCCGTTCGATCCTCGCCGTCATGGGACGCTCATTCTCCCAGTCGGCAAAGAATTGACGAATGGTCAGACGAAAGACATCGGGCGTCAGCTTCAGCCAATTACCGGGATGTTCGCGCGCACTCAGGATGACCTCGAAGCGACCGTCTGCGCCGACGACCATGTCCCGCCCGTACAACGCGCCGCCCGTTTTGCCACCCCAGGGGGGAGGCCCCTTATCCACGGTGGTGAGCGACAAATGCTTCGCCGTGCCGCGATCGCCATGGAGACGATATTCCTGCGATCCGTCGATCGCCGCCGCCAGATACAGCGCATCGGAATTGTCGCCGCCCTGCTTGCGGGTCGGATCGAAAAAGTGAAACAGTTCAGGATTCATCGGATCCGCATTGTGCAGATTCATCGACAGCCCGAGCGCAATATTGTTCATGATGTGCAGCAGCCCTGCCGCGCGCGCATCGGGATAACGGGCCGTGCTTCTTGCAAAGGCCAGTTCTGCGATCTTCCCGATGCGGGCCAGCATTGCATCGAAAGCTTGCAGCATCTGGGGATCGCCCGCGATGCCCGCCGCGTCAGCAGATGGGATCGATCCTGCCATCAAAAACGCCCCGAGCCCCCCACTCCCTGCCAGCAGATGCCGGCGTGAGAAACTCATCGCCTCCTCGTCTCCGATGTTCATGGATGCACTCTCCTGATGGGCATGCCGGTCAACGCCAGCGATGCGTTTGTCATGCTCTCACTATCAATTAAATTACTTACTCGCAAGTCAGAAAAATGGCTACATCGCCACATTGCTGGTCAGAATTTTGGACATTCTTTGAAATTGCTGCAATTTATGACTTTCAGGCAAGTCAATTGACAGGGTTGGACCGGCGTGCGATGGATCAGCCCTCTTATGTGGCAGAGTGATCGAACGTGCATGCAACCAAGCTCAGCAAGGGCGAGCAAACCCGCCAGAACATCCTCGCCGCCGCCGAGAGATGCTTTGCCGAGCAGGGTTACGACGCCGCCAAGCTGGAGACGATCGCGGATTCGGTCGGCATCAAACGCGCAGCGATCTTCTATTATTTCCGTAACAAGCAGGAATTGTTCGAGGATCTGACCCGCGACATTCATGTCGGCCTGATCCGGCAGACGCATGAGCGACTGGCGGACGCGACGGATCCCTGGGAAAAGCTCATGCTGCTGGTCGAAGCGTGGCTCGATTTCATGGTCACGCGACCGACGGCCGCCCGACTCGTACTCAGGGCCTGCGCCGATGCCGCATATTCGGAAAATTATCCGGCCGCCTATTCAAGCGACGCCCTGGCGCTGCTGCGCGGCATCATCCGGGAGGGTATCGCAACCGGCCGCTTCGCGGACGTGCATTCCATGTATCTCGTCAATCTGCTGAGCGGGAGTATCCTGCACTATGTCTGCAATCCCGATCAGCTCGGCGACGACCATCTCTATCGACCCGACGACCCAGTGGAGCTGGCCGCATTCAAGGGCATCCTCCGGAAGACCGCTCGGACGATTTTGAATGTGAGCTAGATTCGCGCGATGGCGTGCCCGGTTGCAATGATCGCGCCACCAGCCGGTAACGATCCGCACCTCCTCGAGCCTGTAGAAGATCTCGCCATTGAGCAGTTCATCCCGCAGGCGCGCATTGCAGCTCTCGATATAGCCATTCTCTCAAGGGTTGCCGGGCTCGACGTGGAGGGTGATGACGATCTGGGCAGCGATTTCGTGGGGTGCGAAGCGGCCGGGTCGATACCAGTCGGCTGCTGAGTTAAGCTGCGAGAGGAGAATATTGCGATAGATCGAGCGATCGATATGTGATGGCAGCGGCAGTTCATCCACCAACCTGCGGAAGAGTTCCTCAAACCGATGAGCGACATGCGAACCGTCAGCACGGCCATCCGTCAGGCCGAGGTGACGGCGATCGACAGGACACAGGAGCGCTTCGGCATCTGCCTTCAGCGCCTGGCGGCCGACACGGGTTATGGCGATGCGGCCCAGAACCTGCGCAAGCTCGCGATGCCCGTCCGCATTGAGGAGCAGGAAATCAGCCGTTGAGTGACCGGCAAGGGTCGGTGCCGGAGGCGATCTCTTTCCAAGCTTACGATAGCCGAGCGATCAAAGTGAAAGTCGGGAGCGCATATAGTCTATGAAGAGGCGCACCTTTGATGGAAGAAGATGCGCGGACGGATAGACTGCCATGATCACCATCGGTTCTGGTTTCGCATTCGCTATCGGCACGGGTATGAGTTTGCCGGAAGCGAGATCCTCTTTCACGTCCCATTCCGACAGAAGAGCGATTCCAGCGCCCTCCACGCAGGCCTGATGAATAGCGTCGATGCTGTGGGTCGACAGGCGCCCGCCGATCTTTTGTCGGATCGTCCGATCACCCGTTCGAAAAGTCCAAAAAGTGGTGGATCCGTCGGGTAGACAATCATGTGTCGCCAGTTCGGCCAGGCTCTGCGGCATGCCCGCAGCCGCCACATAAGAAGGAGCAGCATATAGCCCGCGTGGATTGTCGGCTAACCGACGGGCGACAAGACTGCTATCCCGCAACCGGGATGTGACGCGGATGGCCAGGTCCAGCCCCTGCGCAACCAGATCAAGGACGTGGTCCGATAGCACGAGATTGACTTCAAGTTGCGGATGAAGCTTCAAAAAGTCGATAAGCGCAGGTGTGACCACTTTGCGGCCGAATGCCAGGGAGGCAGTGAGGCGCAGTGTCCCGGTCACTTGACCACTTTCAACTCCGAGCGCAGCGCGTGCCTCTATGTGCGCATCCATGATGGTGCGGGCATAGGGCAGAAACCGTTCCCCTTCGTCGGTCAGCGTCAAGGCGCGGGTCGTCCGATGAAACAGGCGGATGCCCATATCCTGCTCCAGCGCCGCTATACGCCGCGACGCCTGCAACGCACTTGTGCCACTGCGCCGGGCGGCACCGGCAAGGCTGCCAGCTTCGGTAGCAGCAACGAACAGGGCGACGTCAGACAGGTTCATTGTATCAATTTTTGATGTTCCGGGTCATCATATTTCATGACTACAACGAAAATCGATATATGGCCATATCCGCCGCGACATCATTTTATGGATTGGCGATCATGACAACTATTACCGCCGAAAGAGACGTGCGAGCCGTGCAGTTGAACCAGCCCCTGCTGTTTGTGCTGACGCTGGCGACAGGGCTCGCAATCGCGAACATCTATTACAACCAGCCGATGCTGCTACTCATGGTCCAGTCACTAGGCGAGCGCGCGACGGCCTATGTCCCGATGGCCACGCAAATCGGCTATGCGATCGGCCTGTTCTTCATCGTGCCCTTCGGCGATATCGCCAATCGCAAGCCCCTGATCATCGGACAGTTTCTTCTTCTCGCCATGGCGCTATTGTTGACCGGCGTTGCGCCGTCCGCAGGCTTTCTGGTGGCTGCCTCGGTGCTGCTCGGTCTTGCGGCCAGCGTTGCCCAGCAACTGGTTCCGTTGGCCGCACACCTGTCTGCGCCGGAGAAGCGTGGTGCGACGGTCGGCACGGTCATGTCTGGTCTGCTGATCGGAATTTTGCTCAGCCGCACATTGGCAGGGCTGATTGCGGCCCATTGGGGATGGCGAGCCGTGTTCCTGTCCGCTGCTCCTGTGATGTTGCTCACGGCATTGACGCTGGCCCTTATACTGCCCCAACTGCATAATGCGGAACGCCTGCCCTATCGTTCACTCATAGCATCGATGTTCGACCTGTGGCGTGATCTTCCCGAGCTACGTCGCGCGGCGCTGACACAGGCATCCCTGTTTGGAGCATTCTCGGCCTTCTGGACTGTTCTAGCCCTGCGCTTGGCGGAGTCGCCTTTCCATATCGGTGCTGCAGGTGCAGGATTGTTCGGCATTATCGGCGCCGTGGGAGTATTTGTTGCACCTCTCGCTGGGCGGATCGCAGATCGTCACGGCCCCTATCGCGTGATCGCGGCCGGTTCCGCCGTTTCCCTGATTGGCTGGCTGTTGCTGGGGGCGTGGGGGACGCTGGCGGGCATGGTGGCAGGTGTGATCCTGCTGGACTTCGCCGTACAGTCGACACTGATCTCGCACCAGCACATCATTTTCGCACTGCGGCCCGAAGCGAGGGCTCGGATCAACACGCTGTTCATGACCACCATGTTTCTTGGCGCTGCCTTGGGATCGGCTGTCGGCATGCAGGGCTGGCGGATTGGTGGTTGGATTGCCGTAGCAGCCATCGGCATGCTGCTAAGCCTTGGGGCGATCTTCACTCGCCCCAGGCACAGTTAGCGGACGTTCCGCAACCGGGAATCAAAAAGGCGGCCGGGCGGGCTCGCGCTTACCTCAGTTCCAATCCTCCCCATGGCGAGCATGGGGAGGATTGGGGGCTTCACCTTACAGCTTGCCGCTCAATGACACGCCAATGATACGGGGTTCGTTGAAGACTGCCGCCATATAGTTTTCGATCACGCCCTTGAGGTTCTTCTCGTTCGTGATGTTGCGGGCGAAGGCGGCGACCTCATATTTACCGCCCGGCGCGGTGTAGCCGATCTTCAGGCCGCCTTCGAAGTCGCCCTTCGAATAAAACTCCTTCGTCTTGTAGAGGACGAAGTTGGTATAGCCCTGAATGTTCCAGTCGGTCGCGATGAAGGCCTTCCCGCCATTGGCGAGCGGGACGTCATAGCGGGCCGCGATGTTCGCCGTATATTTGGGCGCGTTGGGCAGCGGGTTGCCGTCAATCTTCGCCAGATAGACCGGGCCGAACGCCGTCGACACGGTGCGCAGCGGGTTTTCGACCGTGCAGACCACCACGCCATTGAGGGCGCAGACCTGCGCTTCGGCATTGGCGTCGTCAATTTCCGTGTGCAGCAGACTGAGGCCCGCCGAAAGGGTCAGATTGTCGATCGGGCGCGCTTCCAGATCGGCTTCCATGCCATAGGCCTTTGCCGCCTTCGCGTTGAACAGGATACCGTTGCCGTTGACGTCATTGCCGTTCAGCTGGATATTCTTCACCTTCCAGGCGAAGCCGGTCAGGTTGAAACGGACCCGGTTATTCAGCAGGCTTGTCTTGATGCCGCCTTCATAGGACATGATCGTTTCCGAATCCGCCGTGGTGAAGTCGCTGTTGAACACCGCCGAACGGCCCTGGATGGTCGGGCCACGGAAACCGCGCGCGACACGGGCGTAGAGGCTGACTTCCGGGCTGAGCGCATAGAGCAGGCTGACGTCCCAGCTCGGCTCATCGCCCTTCAGCTTCACATAGCGACGGCCCGTATAGGTGGAGACGCCCGCCGCATTGGCGGTGGCGCGGACGAGGCGGGTCGACTTCTCGTCCTCGGTATAGCGGCCACCCGCCGTCAGGGTCAGGCCCGGCACGATCTCATAGCTCGCCTGACCGAACAGCGCCCAGCTGGTGTTGATGTTGCGCAGACGGACCCAGTTGTTGGGGTTATGCGCGGCGGTCGTCAGGAAATAGGCGCGCTGATAGAAATCGGTCACGTCGCGGGAGTCGAAATACATGCCGCCGACCTGCCATTTGAAGGCGCTGTCGCCATTGCTGGCGAGGCGGACTTCCTGCGTCAGCTGGTCGAGATCGCGCACCTGGCCCTGGCTCTGGCCGAAACCGTTGGGAACGCCGCCGACCGGGAAATTCGCGGCCGCACCGCCATCGGTGTCGCCACGGCTGTAACCGCTGGTGGTTTCATAGGCGGTGATCGAGGTCAGCGTGACCGGGCCGAAATCCAGCGCGATATTTTCTGACGCGCCATAGGTCTTGTAGGCCTGCGGATTGTTCATCGCCTCGTCATAGGAAACGATGCCGCGTGGTTCGGCGCTGACGTCGTTGGACCCCTTTTTCAGCGCGGCGCGGTGGAACAGGGTCGAGGTGCCGTCATAATCGCGATAATGGAAACTGGTCAGCATCGACAGCGTTTCCGACGGCGTCATCAACAGCTGGACGCGGACGTCCTTTTCGTTGAAGCCGCCCATGGCGTCCTTTTTCGGCGAAACCGTGCCGTCTGCGCTGGTGCCGCTATAGGCATTGTCGACCCAGTCGTCGCGATGCTGGTAAAGCGCCGAAACGCGGAAGGCGAGCTTGTCCGCCACGATCGGGCCGCCGATGCCGCCGTCGAAGGTGACGGTGTTATGGCTGCCATAGCTGGCTGAGGCGCGGCCCTGCCAGTCCATCGAGGGGCGGATGGTATCGAACTTGATGATGCCCGCCGTGGTGTTGCGGCCGAACAGCGAACCCTGCGGGCCGCGCAGCACTTCCACCTGATTGACGTCGAAGACCGGGTTCGACTTCAGCACCACATGTTCCAGCACGACATCGTCCTGGATGATCGATACCGGCTGCGACGCGCCGAGGTAGAAGTCGATATTGCCAAGGCCGCGAATGTAGAAGCGCGGGAAGATGCGGCCGGTGGTGGTTTCGGCATAAAGGCCGGGCACGCGCGCCGCCAGTTCGAGGATGTCGCCGCCGCCGGACTGGAAGCCGCGCAGCTGATCGCCCTGGACCACGCCGACCGATACGGGGACGTTCTGGAGATTTTCCGAGCGGCGCTCAGCGGTGACGACGATCTCGTCGAGCGCGCCGCCGGCGGCGGCGCCCGCCTCCTGCGCATGGGCAGCGTTCGCGGCCGACAGCACGGCCAAGGCCGAAGTCAGCAGCAGAACGGAGCGTCCGAAGTGGGATTTGGCCAAGATGATTTCCCCCAGATTCCTGTTGTTCACGCCAGCCGCTTGGATTCCCTGATCATTTCTCGCCGCAGGCGGTGTGGCGGGTAGGAGCAGATTGTGGCGGCTTGGTGACAAGGGGCGGCGGTTGCCGGACGGACGTATAATTTCTCCTGAACTGTTGCTGCACAGCAACATAAGGCAATGGGCGGTTCTGTTTACCTTTCCCAACCGCCATTCCGGGATCGGTCGGCTTTGAGGGACGATGATCAAAAAGCAGCCGGCCCACAGCTGGAAAACCAGAATTGGTCGTTCAGCGACCGGATTGGGTCGTTACTTAGGGAATGGGTGACGAACGACTTCGTGCCGCAGTTTCCCGGCGGAGCCGTACCACTGCCTCATCCAGCATCGACAGAAAACGCGATCGATCTGCCTTCCCGAACGGCGCCGGCCCGCCAACATCGGCCATTGCCCCGGCACGCAAATCCGCCATGATCGCCCGAACCGCCACGGCATTGCCAATGGACGCATTGGTAAAGGGCTTCCCCGTCGGCGCGATCACCGCGCCGCAGCCAGCCTTCAGGCATCGGTCGGCCAGCAATATGTCGGCGGTGATGATAATCGAGCCAGCTTCTACATGCTCTACGATCCAGTCATCCGCCGCGTCGAACCCCTCACTTACCACCACTCGTGAAACAAGCGGATGCGCCGGCACCCTGATGGGACTGTTGCTGACGACGATGACCGGCACATCATACCGCCACGCCACCTTGTAGATCTCGTCCTTCACCGGGCAAGCGTCAGCATCGATAAGAATTGGGGGCATATTGGTCTGAGGCATGTCTATCATTTCATACGCCACTCGATCGTTGCCCGGCAAGCCGGGCCAGTGCAGCATGGATTTGGCTCCGCTGTTCCGGGTCGCGCGTGATCTCCAGCATGGCGCTCAGGCTGGCACGCGCCGCGCCCACGTCCCCATGCGTCAGTTGCAACCTCGCCATTTCCCCCCAGGCAACGCTGTGTTCCGGCGCGACCACAGTCATGCGCTCGTAAAGAGCGCAGGCCCGCGCAGTGTCGCCAGCCTGTTCTGCGCGGGTCGCCTGGTTGGCCAGAAGGCGTATGAGCGTCATGCGATTGGACATAGGCGCAACATGCGTTTCATCGGGCGAGACGCCTGGACCCAGCGCGCGCTTGAGCAGCACTATCAATCGTTCAGGCTCAACCGGCGCTCCGCCGCGGAAGGGATCGATCAGCGCCGGCGCCTCTTGCGGCCCTATGCTGACCAGCACGTGGCCAGGCGTATTGAGCGCATTGGCCGTCCAGCCCATCCTCCGCGCGACCGCCACATAGAGGATCGACAGGCTGACGGGCAGGCCGCGCCGTCGGTCGAGCACCCGGATCATATCGGCGTTGAGTGGCGCGTCATAGCTTTCGCTGTCGCCGGCAAAACCGAAATCGACGCCGATCACCTGCGCGAGCAGGGCGCCCTGCGCCTCGCCGGATTGCAAGTCGTCGGCGTCCATGCCCTCGCCCGCCGCTTCGACGGCGGCATTGATCACGCGCAACTGATCGAGATAGGGCTCTATATCCATGCCCTCATGGTCGAGGGCGCTCAACATCAATGCGGCGCTGTCCAGTTCGATCTCCTCATCGGCGAGCAGACCGAGATATGCGATGCTGTCGTTCAACTGATATCCTTTACTCACGGCCGAAAGGCGCTCCACCTCTGCCTGGGCGCTCAAGCACCGTTCAGTTTAATCATCTGATAGTGTTCGAGCGTCAGTCGCGCGATCGCGCCGTCGATCTGTGATAGCCTGTCCAAGACAATTCTCCGTTCGACCATAAAGATGGGGCTGCAGACCGGAGCTGTCCACCAACCTCACAGAAATGTCGTGCGGTTAGCGGCGGAACGAGGACGTAGCGACGTTAAGCCATGAGCATATTGCGTCGGGGAGCAGGCGGCGGGACTCAGCTATCTATACACCATATCGAGATCATGAATTTGCAGCAGAAATCTGGATCGATAGTCCCGGCATGAGCGCGTCATTGAGCGAACCCTTCGTCAATCCATCGATGAGCGAAGGGGTGAGAGTAGGCATGCGGGTCATAGTCCGACATCCTGATCGGCCCCTCCCCCGATAAAATCGCGATAAAAGAGGTGTCAAATCCGGTCCAAATGGGCCGAACCGGGCCCAACTCCCTTCCATGATGATTTTCGCATAAATCACTGGAAACGGGCCGAAACTAGAGGATTCGGCTGGCTGGGGCGGCAGGATTCGAACCTGCGCATGGCGGTACCAAAAACCGCTGCCTTACCGCTTGGCTACGCCCCAGCATCGAACCGGCCATCGCCGGCGCGGACCGCCATATAGCGGCTCCTGCGCGAAAGGAAAGCCTAGTCATTATTTTCCTGAGACGCCAATATGCTCACCCGTCCGCCCCTCATATTGGAACAAGCCGGCATGTCCGTCCCAAGCTCTTCACCGGCCGCATCACCCTCCCAGATCGCGCCCGCTTCGCCGCTGTTCCTGCGCGAGGACGAGATTCGCCGGGGGATCGAGATGCTTTATTTCGGCTATTCAGCGCTTACCCGTTCCATCGACGAGGGGCTGGCGGCGCAGGGGCTGGGCCGGGCGCATCACCGGGCGCTCTATTTCATTTCGCGCCAGCCCGATCTGACCGTCAAGGACCTGCTGCGGCTGCTGGCGATCACCAAGCAATCGCTGGGGCGTGTCCTCAACGATCTGATCGAGAAAGATTATATCGAAACCCGGCAGGGCGCGAACGACCGGCGGCAGAAATTGCTGCGCCTCAGCCCCAGCGGAAAGGCGCTGGAGGCCGAGCTGTTCCGCGCGCTGCGGGAGAAGATGGCCGCCGCCTATGTACAGGCGGGGCAAGGGTCCGTCACCGGCTTCTGGCGCGTGCTGGAAGGGCTGATTCCCGATGAGGATCGATCGATGGTCTTCGGATTGCGCAGCCGCTGACGACGCCCGGCGCAACCTTTTCGCCTCTGCAACGGTTATTACCGGTCCATTGACGGCAATGAGGACTTAACATGCGCAAATCATTTCTGGCCGCCCTGTCGGTGCTGATCGTGCTGGGCGCGTCGGCCTGTTCGAAAAAGGCCTCCGACAATCTGGAAAATGCCGGATCGGCCATGAGCAACGATATGGGCAACGCCATCGACAAGGCGGGCGCGAAAATCGACAAGGGCCTTAACCAGGCGGGCAATGCAATCGACGAGAGCGCCAACCGGATGGGCACGGCGATCGACAATGCCTCCCGAGACGCCAAGCGCAAGGCGGATGAGGCCAAGCATAATGTTGGCGCGGCGATGGAACGCGCGGGCAATGACATGAAGAAGGATTGACGGGCAGCGCCGCCCCTCCTTTCCGCCGGGGCGGCGCTTGACCTCCGCGCCTATCGGCCGCACCAGCTTGTGCCATGCATGGCGCCGCTTCCCCCGACCCCTTCCATTCCCGGCTGATGATCGGCCGCCCGGAACTCGCGCTGATCGGTGCAACGCTGCTATGGGGCGGCACTTTCCTGATCGTGCATCAGGCGATGCGGCACAGCGGGCCGCTTTTCTTCGTCGGCCTGCGATTCGGGACAGCCGCGCTGATAGCCTTGCCTTTGGCCCTGCCGGCGCTGCGCGGGGTGACGGCGCGCGAATGGCTGGCGGGCGGGATGATCGGCCTTGGCATTTTCGCGAGCTATTCGCTCCAAACCTGGGGACTCAGGAGCATCCCCAGCAGCACGTCCGCCTTCATCACGGCCGCCTATGTGCCGCTCGTGCCCATATTCCAGTGGTTGATCCTGCGGCGACCGCCGCGGCTGGCGAGTTGGGTGGGCGTGGCGCTGGCCTTTGTCGGACTGCTGCTGATCGCGGCGCCCCAGGAAGGGCTTTCGCTCGGCAAGGGAGAGGCGTTGACGTTGATCAGCACCCTTCCCATCGCCCTGGAAATCATCTTCATCAGCCTGTGGGCGGGCCGGGTGAATGTCGCGCGGGTGACGCTGATCCAGCTCATGACCGCGTCGATCCTGGCCTTTGCCAGCATGGGTCCAGCGGGCGAGGCCGTGCCGCCCTTTTCATGGGTCGTCATCCTGTCCGCCTGCGGGCTGGGGCTGATGAGCGCGGTCATCCAGTTGGTGATGAACTGGGCGCAGCAGAGCGTGTCCGCGACCCGCGCGACGCTGATCTATACCGGCGAGCCAGTGTGGGCGGGACTGATCGGCTGGATCGCCGGCGACCGCCTGCCGGCCACCGCCCTGTTGGGCGGCGCGCTGGTGGTCGCCGCCATGATCGTCAGCGAGATTCGATTCGGTAAAGATTAGAGCATCGTGCGGAAAAGTGGGCGAGCCGGAGGCACGTGACTCCGAGCTCGGGTTTTCCGCTTCAAACGATGCGACAACAAAAACTTAGAGCGTGCTTCCTGCGTACGATTTAACGCAGCGCGCTCTAGCGGCGGAAGACAGGCGGCCGCTTTTCGAAGAAAGCCGCGAACGCCTCCTGCGCCTCAGGAGAGGCCAGCGTTTCCCGGAACAGCCGCGCTTCTTCCTCAATCCGCTGGTTGAGCGTGGCGAGATCACCCTTCATCAACCGGCGTGTCGCGGCGAGGGCCTGAGGCGGCTTCGCCATCAACGCGGCCGCTTTCTGCCGGGCATGGTCGAGCAAGCCGTCAACCGGAACGATGGCCGTGACGAAACCGGCGCGGTCCGCCGTCTGCGCATCCATCGGCTCACCCAGCAGCAGCATCGAGGCCGCCTTGGCATAGCCGAACGTCGCGGGCGCGAGCAGGCTGGCTCCCGCCTCCGGCACGATGCCGAGATTCACGAAGGGCGTTATGAAGCGCGCGTCGGACGTCGCATATACCAGATCGCAATGGAACAGCATGGTCGTGCCGACGCCCACGGCCAACCCCTGAACGGCGGCGACCACCGGCTTGTCGAAAGCGGCAATGGCGCGAATGAAGTCAAACGCGGCCTCTCCGCCCTCCGGCCCGGCCATGAAGTCTTTCAGGTCGTTGCCCGCGCAAAAGGCATCGCCCTTGCCGGCGAAGAGGACGACACCGATGTCGGCCCGCGCCGACGCATCGGCCAGCGCGGCGGTCATGGTGCGGTACATGGCGGCGGTCAGCGCATTCTTCTTGTCAGGACGGTCGATATGGATTTCGATGACGCCCTGATTTTCGACAATGGCGATCCCTTCGCTCACGGCAAGTCTCTCCTTTACTGCACGGTGCCCAAATTTACTGCTCAATGCTGTTGGCGGATCGCCGGCGGCGCGTCTATCCTTTTCCGACCATACTCCTTAAAGGCGACGGGATGAACCGCTTCCGCGACCTTTTCGACCCGTTTCTGCTGTTGCTGATCTGCACGGTGGCGCTGGCGTCCTTCCTGCCCGCGCGGGGACAAGGGGCGTCCATTGCCGGGGCCGCCGCCGATGCGGGTATCGTGCTGCTGTTCTTCCTGCACGGCGCCAAACTGTCGCGCGAGGCGATCTGGAACGGGGCCAAGGCGTGGAAGCTGCATCTGGCGACGTTGGGAACGACCTTCATCGCCTTTCCGCTGATCGGCCTGTTGACGCAACAGGTGACGGCGATCCCGCCATCCATGCGGGCGGGACTGTTGTTCCTGACGCTGCTGCCCTCCACCGTGCAGTCATCGATCGCCTTCACCGCCATCGCGCGGGGCAATGTGGCCGCCGCCGTGGTGAGCGCATCCTTTTCCAACCTGCTGGGCATCGTGCTGACACCGCTGCTGGTGGCGTTGCTGATGGAAAGGAGCGGAACAGGCGACCTGATCTCGCTCTCGTCAGTCAGGGATATCGTGCTGCAACTGCTGCTGCCCTTCGTCGTCGGCCATCTGGCGCGGCCGTTGATCGGGGGCTTCGTCGCCCGGCGCAGGGCATTGGTCGCGCGGGTGGACCGGGGGTCAATCCTGCTGGTGGTCTATGCCGCCTTCAGCGCGGCGGTGGTCGAAGGACTGTGGCACAAGGTATCGCGGGACGAACTGCTGCTGCTCGCCGTCCTGAGCATCGCGATCCTGATTGTGGTGCTGCTGTTCACATCCATGCTCGGCCGCCTGCTCGGCTTTGCGCGGGAGGATGCGATCGTGCTGCAATTTTGCGGGTCGAAGAAGAGCCTGGCGTCGGGCGTGCCGATAGCGGGCGTGCTGTTCCCCGCCAGCGCGGTCGGGCCGATCCTGTTGCCGATCATGCTGTTCCATCAGATCCAGTTGATGGCCTGCGCAATACTCGCGCGGCGCTATGGCGCACGGGCCGAAGAGCAAACCCGGCTGGCGGCGGCGGAATAAGATCATGAACCAGCCAATCTTCACGCCGGTGACGATGGACAGCTTCCTTCGCCAGATCGATGCTCTGTCGGCAGCCTTGAAGGCGTCGGGATGGCGGCCGGATTATCTGGTCGGCATCGGGCGCGGGGGACTGGTCCCCGCCACCTATCTCAGCCATGCGACGGACCTTCCAATGCTGTCGGTCGACATGTCGGCCAAGCTGCCCGATTTCGGGGAGGCATTGCTGGCGAAGCTGGCGGTCCGCGCGGCGGCGGGCGAGAAGCTGCTGTTCATAGACGATATCAACGACAGCGGGCGGACCATCAATGCCGTGCGCGACGCCATGCAGGGAGCGGAAGCGGCGCGCTTCGCAGTGCTGATGGACAATATCCGATCGGCGGCGAAGGTCGATTACCGGGCGGAGACGATTGATCGCGCCGTGACCAAGGATTGGTTCGTCTTCCCCTGGGAAGCGGTGGCCAGCCGCGAGAGCATGGTGGCCGACTGGAGCGCCGTGCCCGAACGAACGCAATAAAACCGTCAAACCAGGAATAAGGCGGCGAACAGAAATTCTATGGAGCCGTCCGCATTGTCGCGCCTTCGGCTTTGTTGTACGAACGTATAACTTCGACAGCGTGGGGCGGGGCGCTTGACAACGGACAGCATCGATCTGGAACATCATCCCGACGCGGGGCGGAGCCGGGCACCATGACGCGGCATTATGATGCCGTCATCATCGGGGGCGGGCATAATGGCCTCGTCTGCGCCTTCTATCTCGCCCGGGCGGGCTATCGGGTGCGTATCCTCGAACGCCGCGCCATCGTCGGCGGGGCCGCCGTCACCGAGGAGTTCCATCCCGGCTTCCGCAATTCGGTGGCGAGCTATACCGTCAGCCTGCTCCATCCCAAGGTGATCCGCGACATGGCGCTGGCCGATCATGGCTATCGCGTGCTGGAGCGGCCGATCAGCAATTTCCTGCCGCAACCCGATGGGCGCTACCTCAAACTCGGCGGCGGGGTCGAGCGGACGCAGGCCGAGTTCGCCCGGTTCAGCGCAAAGGACGCCGCCGCCCTCCCCGCTTATTATGACGCGCTGGAGGTTGTGGCCGACGTGCTGCGCGACATGACGCTGAAGGCGCCGCCCAATGCGGGCGACGGCCTGTCGATGATCGTGAGCGCGCTCGGCCAGGGCCGGCGGCTCGGTGGGCTGACGCTCGAGCAGCAGCGCGACGTGCTGGCGCTGTTCACCAAATCGGCGCGCGCCTTCCTCGACGGCTGGTTCGAGAGCGAGGCGGTGAAGGCGGCTTTCGGCTTTGACGCGGTGGTCGGCAACTATGCCTCGCCCGACACGCCGGGCAGCGCCTATGTGCTGCTGCACCATGTCTTTGGCGAGGTGAACGGGAAAAAGGGCTGCTGGGGCCATAGCGTCGGCGGCATGGGGACGATCACCCAGATCATGGCGCGGGTCGTGCAGGCGCTGGGCGTGGAAATCAGTCTGGAGGCGCCGGTCGCGTCCGTGCTGGTCGATGGCGAGCGGGCTGTCGGGGTGCGGCTGGAAAGCGGCGAGGAGGTGATCGGCAAAGCCGTCATCGCCAATGTCGGACCGAAGCTGCTCTATGAGCGACTGATGGCCCCCGGCGACCTGCCGCCGGATTTCCTGAAACGCATCCGAGGGTTCAAGGCGGGGTCAGGCACCTTCCGCATGAATGTGGCGCTGTCGGCGCTGCCAGCCTTTGCCTGCCTGCCCGGCACGGGCGAGCATCATCAGTCCGGGATCATCATCGCGCCGACGCTGGATTATATGGACCGCGCCTTTACCGATGCGAAGCGCGACGGCTGGTCGAAGGAACCGATCGTCGAGATGCTGATCCCCTCAACCGTGGATGACAGCCTGGCGCCGGAAGGATGCCATGTGGCGAGCCTGTTCTGCCAGCAATTCGCGCCGGAACTGCCCCCCAGAAAAGACGGTACGCCCCGAAGCTGGGATGAGGAGCGCGAGGCGGCGGCGGATCATATCATTGCGACGGTGGATGCTTATGCGCCCGGCTTTGCCCGGTCGGTGATCGCGCGGGACATCCTCTCGCCGCTCGATCTGGAACGGAAATTCGGGCTGGTGGGCGGCGACATCATGCATGGCAATATGACGCTGGACCAGCTTTGGGCGGCGCGGCCGGTGCTGGGGCACGGCGCCTATCGCGGGCCCTTGAAGGGGCTTTATATGTGCGGCGCGGGAACCCATCCGGGCGGCGGCGTGACCGGCGCGCCGGGGCATAATGCGGCGCGCGAAGTGATGAAGGACGGCACGCTGCTGGGGCGGTGGTTCGGGCGGGGGTAAACCACCCGTCCATCGACGCCGCGCCTTGCCCTCCCCCTTGCGCTCGCCTAAAGGGTCGGCTCATGCCCGATATCATCGTTCCTCCCGCCTCGCCTGACCTCAAAGGCCGGGCGCTGTTCCCGCATCGGCATCTGCTGTCCATCGCCGACCTCAAGCCCTGGGAAATCCGCTTCCTGCTCGATGAGGCCGAGCATTGGGCGAAGAGCAACCGGAATGGCGCGCGCAAGCATGACGACCGCCTTGCCGGCATGACCCAGATCAACGCCTTTTTCGAAAATTCGACGCGCACGCTGCTCTCCTTCGAGATTGCGGGCAAGCGGCTGGGCGCGGACGTCGTCAACATGCACGCAGGCCAGTCCAGCGTGAAGAAGGGCGAGACGCTGATCGACACGGCCATGACGCTGAATGCCATGGCCGCCGATGTGATCGTCATCCGCCATGCCAGTTCGGGCGCCGTCGCGCTGATCGCGGACAAGGTGGATTGCCCGGTGCTGAACGCGGGCGATGGCTGGCACCAGCATCCCACGCAGGCCCTGCTGGACGCGCTCACCATCCGGCGGCGCAAGGGTGGGTTCGAGGGGCTGATCGTCGCGATCTGCGGCGATGTGCTGCATAGCCGGGTGGCGCGGTCGAACATGCTGTGCCTTGCCGCACTGGGCGCGCAGGTCCGCGCTGTCGCGCCGCCGACGCTGATGCCGCCGGAGGTCGAGATGCTGGGCGCGACGCCCTATCACCGGATGGATCAGGGACTGGAGGACGCCGACGTCGTGATGATGCTGCGCCTTCAGAATGAGCGGATGGACGGGGCCTTCATCCCCTCCCCGAGGGAATATCACATGCTCTACGGGCTGACGCCGGAGCGGCTCGCCATCGCCAAGCCCGATGCGCTGGTGATGCACCCCGGCCCGATGAACCGGGGCGTCGAGATTTCAAGCGTGGTGGCGGACCATCCGGAGCGCTCCGCCATTACCGAGCAGGTGGAAATGGGGGTCGCCATTCGCATGGCCTGTCTGGACGTGCTCACCCGAGGCGCGCGTGGTGTGGAGGGATGGTCTTGAGCATCCCGACCAACAACAAGGACTCGCTGGCCATGAACAAGCTTGCCATCATCAACGGGAAGCTGGCCGATCCGGCGGGTGAGGATGTCAGCAAGGGCGTCATCCTGATCGAAGGCGACCGGATCGTCGCAGCAGGCAATGTCGCCGTGCCAGCCGATGCGGAAAAGATCGACGCAGCCGGACTGGTGGTCGCGCCGGGCCTCATCGATCTGGGCGTGTTCGCAACGGACAAGCCAGCCTTCCATTTCGGCGGGATCACGCGGGCGGCGCTGATGCCGGACCAGTCCTCCCCCTTGGACGATGCGGGCCTCATCCGGCAGGCGACGCGGGCGGGGAAGCCGGATTTCTGGGTGCATCCGATTGCTGCTGCCACGCGGGGCCTGAAGGGCTCCGAACTGGCCGAAATCGGCATGATGCAGGCGGCAGGCGCCAAGGCCGTAGGCACCGGGCGCCAGTGGATCGCCGATTCGGGCGTGATGATGCGGGTGCTGTCCTATGCTTCCGGGCTGGGACTGACCGTCATCACCCATGCCGAGGATGGCGGTCTTGCGGCCAAGGCCGTCGCGACCAGCGGTGAGACGGCGACGCGCCTGGGCCTGCCCCACGCCCCTGCCTGCGCCGAGGCGATGGCGATTGCCCGCGACATCATGCTCGCCCGCGTGACAGGCGCCGCCATCCACTTCCGGCTGGTGACGACCAGGGCGGGCTTCGACCTGATCCGCGCCGCCAAGGCAGAAGGGCTGAAGGTGACGTGCGGGATCAGCCCCGCCTATCTGTTCCTGTCCGATAACGCCGTGACGGATTTCCGCACCTTTGCGCGCCTGTCGCCGCCGCTGCGATCGGAGGATGACCGCAAGGCATCGATCGCGGCGGTCGCGGACGGCACGGTCGATGTCATCACCTCCAGCCACGATCCGCGCGGGCCGGAGGACAAGCGCCTCCCCTTCGCCGACGCGGCTCCCGGCATGGCGGGCGCGGAAACGCTGCTCGCGCTCTCGCTCAATCTGGTCCGGGAAGGGCATCTTAGCATTAATCGGTTGATGACCCTGCTGAGCGCCAATCCGGCGAAGATTCTCGGCGTCAACGCGGGCAGCTTCGCGCCGGGCAGCGCGGCGGACCTGATCTTCATCGATCCCGACACACCCTGGATCGTCGATTCGACGAAAATGGCCGCACAGGCCGGAAATACGCCCTTCAATCGCGTGCCGGTGCAGGGCCGCGCACGCAAGATCATGAAGGGCGGCACTTTCCTCTGATTTCCCCCTTGCCCTACCCGGCGGGCCACGTTAAAGCGCCCTCCTTCGCCGGCACAGGAGTGTAGCTCAGCTGGTAGAGCGTCGGTCTCCAAAACCGAATGCCGGGGGTTCGAGTCCCTCCACTCCTGCCAAGCATTAAGCCGCGAAACCTTGTAAAACCAAGGTTTCGCGGCTAAGTGCGCAGACGAAGAATGGGTCGCGGAGCGCGGCCGCACCCCCGGACGCCGATACAGGCGGGATCGGGAGGGCGGACTGTTGCTTCGCGCTTTGGTGTTTGTTCGAAGGGTTTGAGACAGGCGATGGCGAAGGTTTCTCCAAGCGAATTCGTCAATCAGGTGCGGACCGAAGCCAACAAGATCGTATGGCCCACCGGCCGCGAAACGATCATGACGGGCGTGATGGTGGTCATCATGACCTCGCTGCTGGGCCTGTTCTTCTTCGGCATCGACACCTTCTTCGGCGCGATCGTTCAGTGGCTGCTGGCATTCGCCGCTGGTCAGGCCTGAATTTTATTGATTGCCGCGATTTTCAAGTAAATCGCTAAGATCGGGAGTTTGAGACGGTAACATGGCGCGCTGGTACATCATCCACGCCTATTCGGGCTTCGAGAACAAGGTCAAGGAATCGATCCTGTCCGAAGCCGAGCGCATGGGCCTCTCCCAGCTGGTCGAGCAGGTGGAAGTCCCCACCGAGACCGTGACCGAGGTGAAGCGCGGCAAGAAGGTCCAGGTCGAGCGCAAGTTCATGCCCGGCTACGTCCTCGCCAAGCTGGCGATGAACGACGACATCTATCACCTCGTCAAGAACACGCCGAAGGTGACGGGCTTCCTGGGATCGAGCGGCAAGCCGCAGGCGATCAGCGAAGCCGAGGCGGCGCGCTATTTCGGCGCGCAGAAGGCGGCAGAAGCGGCGCCGAAGCACAAGGTCAATGTCGATTACGAAATCGGCGACAGCGTCAAGGTGCTGGACGGTCCCTTCGCGAGCTTCAACGGCACCGTCGAGGAGCTGGATTTCGAAAAGAACCGCGTCAAGGTGTCCGTGTCGATCTTCGGCCGCGCCACGCCGGTCGAGCTGGACTTCGAGCAGGTCGAGCTTTCGAAGTAAGGATTTTCGGGCATTGGCCCGGAATAGCTGCGGGAGGGTCGCTCCGGTGATCCGTCAAGACCGCTAAACTTGAACCGGGAGGCGGGCTTGCCCTTCTCCCAGCAACAGAGTGAGTGAAAATGGCCAAGAAGATTACGGGCTATATCAAGCTCCAGGTGCCCGCTGGAGCCGCCAACCCCTCGCCGCCGATCGGTCCGGCGCTGGGTCAGCGCGGTGTGAACATCATGGAATTCTGCAAGGCGTTCAACGCCTCGACGGAAAAGATGGAAAAGGGCACCCCGCTGCCGACCATCATCACCGTCTATGCGGACCGTTCGTTCAGCTTCGTCACGAAGCAGCCGCCCGCCACCTACCTGATCAAGAAGGCCGTCAACCTGAAGTCGGGCTCCAAGGAGCCGGGCAAGGTCGTCGCCGGCAAGATCACCCGCTCGCAGCTCGCCGAAATCGCGCAGGCCAAGATGGCCGACCTGAACGCGAACGACATCGACGCGGCAACGAAGATCATCGAAGGCTCCGCTCGCGCGATGGGCCTCGACGTGGTGGAGGGCTAAGAGCATGGCAAAGCTGACGAAGAAGGCGAAGGCCCTGGCCGCTGCCGTGGACAAGGAAAAGCTGCACGGCGTTGACGAAGCGCTGGGCCTGATCAAGACCCACGCGACCGCCAAGTTCGACGAAAGCGTCGAAATCGCGATCAACTTGGGCGTCGACCCGCGTCACGCCGACCAGATGGTCCGTGGCGTCGTCACCCTGCCCGCCGGCACCGGCAAGGACGTCCGCGTCGCCGTGTTCGCCCGTGGCGACAAGGCTGATGCCGCGACCGCCGCTGGCGCCGACGTGGTGGGTGCCGAAGACCTGCTGGAATCGATCCAGGCCGGTAACATCGATTTCCAGCGCGTGATCGCGACCCCCGACATGATGGGTCTGGTCGGCCGTCTGGGTAAGGTTCTGGGTCCCAAGGGCCTGATGCCGAACCCGAAGCTGGGCACCGTCACCCCGAACGTCGCTGAAGCGGTCAAGGCTGCCAAGGGCGGTCAGATCGAATTCCGTGTTGAAAAGGCCGGCATCATCCACGCTGGCCTCGGCAAGGCGAGCTTCTCGGCCGAAGACCTGCGCAAGAATTTCGACGCGTTCGTCGACGCGATCGTCAAGGCGAAGCCGTCGGGTTCGAAGGGCAAGTATGTCCGCAAGATCGCCCTGTCGTCCTCGATGGGTCCGGGCGTGAAGGTCGACGTGGCGGAAGTCGCTTCGGTCTGATCTGACGGATTGAAATGTTAAGGGGAGCCTCCTTCCTCCATGCGGGGAAGGAGGCTTTCTTCTTTTTCAGGAAGCCCTGTGATATAGGGCCTTTCGATTTCGCCCTCCTGTTCGAGGGTGCCAAGATCGCCTTGCTTGCCAAGGCCGAGGGTCGTTCCACCTTCTGCTACTTCATAAGAAAGAGCGGGGCTTCATGAAGCCCGGCCCGAACGGATGAGGGGATGGAACGCTGCCCGGATGGGACGTTGGGAACTTGGCCCGACACAGAAGAAGATACCGTCGGCAGAGGCGGGTCGCACTCCGACGGATATAAAGAATGAGTTTTGAACATCTCCCTCCCCTCCTCTCCGACGCGCTGACGCGGAAGGGCTATGAAAATCTGACCCCGGTGCAGGCCGAAGTCACCCAGGCCGAAGCCGAAGGGCGCGACCTGATCGTCTCGGCGCAGACCGGATCGGGCAAGACCGTCGCTTTCGGCCTGGCCATGGCGGGCGAACTGCTGGGCGAGCAGAGCCGCCTCCCCGTCGCGGGCCGGCCCCTCGCCCTTGCCATCGCGCCGACGCGCGAACTGGCGCTGCAGGTCAGCCGCGAGCTGGAATGGCTCTATGGCGAGGCCCGTGCGCGTATTGCGACCTGCGTGGGCGGCATGGACGCCGCCAAGGAACGCCGGGCGCTCAGCCATGGCGCGCATATCGTCGTCGGCACGCCGGGCCGTCTGCGCGACCATCTGGAGCGGGGCGCGCTGGACCTGTCGGGCCTCAAGACCGTGGTGCTCGACGAAGCCGACGAAATGCTCGACATGGGCTTCCGCGAGGATCTGGAGGAGATTCTCGATGGCGCGCCCGAAGAGCGCCGGACTCTGCTCTTCTCCGCCACCATGCCCAAACCCATCGTGGCGATGGCGAAGCGCTATCAGAAGGATGCGCTGCGCATCTCCACGGTCAGCGACGAGCGCGGCCATGGCGACATCAGCTATCAGGCCGTGACGGTCGCCCCCGCCGACATCGAAAATGCCGTGGTGAACCTGCTGCGCTATCATGAGGCGGAAACCGCGATCCTGTTCTGCGCGACCCGCGACAATGTGCGCCATCTGCATTCCAGCCTTACCGAGCGCGGCTTTGCGGCGGTGGCGCTGTCGGGCGAACACAGCCAGAATGAGCGCAACCATGCGCTTCAGGCGCTGCGCGACCGTCGGGCGCGGGTCTGCGTGGCGACCGACGTGGCCGCGCGCGGTATCGATCTTCCCAACCTTTCCCTCGTCGTCCACGTCGAAATTCCGCGCGATGCGGAGACGATGCAGCACCGTTCCGGCCGCACCGGGCGCGCGGGCAAGAAGGGCACGGCCGTGCTGATCGTCCCCTATCCGCGCCGCCGCCGGGTCGAAT
The DNA here is from genome assembly GCF_013375555.1 of Sphingobium sp. EM0848. Taxonomy (NCBI): domain Bacteria; kingdom Pseudomonadati; phylum Pseudomonadota; class Alphaproteobacteria; order Sphingomonadales; family Sphingobiaceae; genus Sphingobium; species Sphingobium sp. EM0848. The sequence continues at coordinate 228,044 of NZ_JABXWB010000001.1, read as the reverse complement.
CCATGCTGCGCGGCGCGAAGATCCCGGTCGAATGGGGCACCCCGCCGAGCAAGGAAGCGATTCAGGAGCAGGATAATGCCCGCCTGCGCGAAAAGCTGATGGAGCGGGCCGAACTGGACGAGCAGGACTGGGCGCTGGGCGCCGAGTTGCTGGAGCAGAAGTCCGCCAAGGAAATCGCGGCTATGCTGGTGAAGAGCGCCCGCGCCGCCCTCCCCGCGCCGGAAGAGTTGCTGGACGCCAGCGAGGCGCCGCAGCGCCGCGACGGACCGCGTCCGGGGTTCGAAGACACGGTCTGGTTCCGCATGGATATCGGGCGGCGGCAAAATGCCGATCCGCGCTGGATCCTGCCGCTGATCTGCCGCCGGGGCCATGTGTCGCGGCAGGACATCGGCGCGATTCGCATTGCCGCCAATGAGACGCTGTTCGAGATTCCAAGCGCCATTGCCTCACACTTTATCGGCGCGGTGAAGCGCACCGGGGAGGCGAGCGACGAAGGCGCGGAGGTCGCCTTCGAGCAGGTTGAAGGCACACCCCGCGAGGCCGCCCGCGAAAACCGGCGCGAAGGTCCGCGCGGCAAGGGCCGTCCCAATGGCGAGCGCGGCCCGCGCCCGCCTGCGCACAGCCCGCGTCCTTTCAAGGGCGGCCCCAAGCGGGGCGGGCCGCGCAAGCCGCGCTGACAGGAAAGGGCCGCTCCTCACAATGGGGCGGCCCCTTTCACTTTTACGCCGCGCCGCAGAGCGCCAGCATCCTGGCCGCCAATTCACGTTCGCCCATGACGACATGCGGCACGCCCAACCCCTCCAGATGCGCGACCTCGGCATCCGAATGCGCCCGCGCGATGACCTGGAGATCGGGGTTGAGGCGACGCGCATGGTCGTGGATCGCGCCCCCTTCAAACCCCTCCGGCACTGCGATCAGCAGGCGGCGGGCCTCGTTTATCCCGGCGGCGAGCAGATGGCGGTCCTCCAGCGCGCTGCCGCGCACGACCGAGAAGCCGGCCTCCTCCGCTTCCTCGGCGCGGTCGGCATCGCCCTCCATCAGCACGAAATGGACGTTGCGCTCGGCCAGACGGGTGGCGATCAACTTACCGACGCGTCCATAGCCCACCAGGATAACATGGCCCATAAGGGGCTTTTCCGGCGCTTTTTCCTCTTCTTCCGGCTTGTGGCCGCGCACGACGGCCGAAAAGATCAGCGGGTTGAGCAGGATGGAGACGATCGCGCCCGCCAGGATCAGGTCCCGCGCTTCAGCGGGCAGAACGCCCAGGCCCGTCCCCAAAGAGGCGAGAATGAAGGAAAATTCCCCGATCTGCGCCAGACTCGCCGCGATGGTGAGCGCGGTGTCGCCGGGATGGCCGAAGGCGCGCACGATGGCGAAGGCGGCGATGGACTTGCCGACGATGATGATCGCCACGGTAGCCAGCAGCGGGAGCGGCTGTTCGACCAGCACCGACGGGTTGAACAACATGCCGACCGACACGAAGAAGAGCACCGCAAATGCGTCCCGCAAGGGCAGCGTTTCTTCGGTCGCGCGGCGGCTGAGCGGGGTTTCGCCCAATATCATGCCCGCGAAGAAGGCTCCCAGCGCGAAGGAGACGTCAAAAGCGACGGCCGCACCGAAGGCGACGCCCAATGCGATGGCGAGAACGGCAAGGCGGAACAATTCGCGTGAGCCGCTCTGGACGACCCAGTGCAGCGCCCAGGGGATGACGCGGCGGCCGACGACCAGCATCAACGCAACGAAGCCCGCAACCTTGAGCAAAGTGCCGAACAGCGGCGCGAGCAAGGCCCCTGCCCCGCCCGACGCGTCGGTATTGTTCATGACGCCCGCCAGCGCGGGAAGCAGCACCAGCGCCAGGACCATCATCAGATCCTCGACGATCAGCCAGCCGACCGCGATGCGGCCCCGACGCGTTTCCACCAGATCGGCGCCTTGCAGCGCGCGCAGCAGGACGACCGTGCTCGCGACCGAGAGCGCAAGGCCGAAGACGAGACCGCCCATCAGCGGCCAGCCCATAAAATGCGCAAGTCCCATGCCCATCAGCGTGGCGACCGCGATCTGGCCGATGGCGCCCGGCACCGCGATATTCCTGACCGAGAGCAGGTCACGCAGCGAGAAATGCAGCCCGACGCCGAACATCAGCAATATGACGCCGATTTCCGCCAGTTCATTGGCCAACCCGCTATTGGCGACGATTCCCGGCGTGAACGGCCCGACGATGATACCGGCGACCAGATAGCCGACCAGCGGCGACAATCTCAGCCGATGGGCGATGGCCCCCATGATGAAGGCTACGACAAGGCCCGCTACGATCGTTCCGATCAGGGGCGTGTGATGGGGCATATAGTGCTTTTCCCTGGCCGCCGGTGGAAGTGCGCGGCGACGTGATACATTATTCGGCGATGGCGAGCATCGCCACCGACAGCAGTGCGCCCGCAATGCCCAGTGCCGCCATGACGACGGGCATGAACCACTGGGGCGGGCGGCGCCGGGACGAACCGTGATTGCCGCATCGCGATCTTCCGCGGGTCATGGCAGGCTCCTTTTTTCCTGACGGCGGACCGCAAAAGGCCCGCCTGAAGCGATAGGTCAGGAAAGAGAGGGCGGCGCGCGGGCGCCCAGACGGGAAAAACGGTGGACCGCCGGAAAGGACGGGAAGGACCGAGAGAATCGACCGGAGGAGCCGAACAGCGCAACGCCCTGCATCAGCGCCGCCAGAGCCATGAGCCAGACCGGGACGGACACCAGCACGGACGCGCGCCCATCGCCATCCGGTTCCGTCACGCGCACGACAGCCGGCTTCGCCTGGGCGCGCGCTTTCAGCACCACGCTGGTGGTCGCCGGATTGAAGGCGGAGCCGGTGAAGCGGCTGGACGGCGGCCCCAGAGGCGCCAGGGCGCTCAACAGCGCCACGGCAAGGGACAGCCGCAGGGACAGGATGAAGAACAGGCGACTCCGCCCGGCTTCATTCCTGTATGGCGCTGGCCTCATGCGTGATACGATCCCTTCCGCGAAACAAGATAGGGACGGATATCGCCAAAAACCAGCCCCCAATACCGGCGTTGCCGGTTGACAGAAGCGAGTCATTCCAGTAGCGGGCCACATTCCCGCGCGGGTCGGAAGGGCTTCATGTCCTCGTCGATCTGCGTAAAGCAGATTTGAACGAGAAGAGAAGAGCCATGTTCGCAATCGTGCGCACGGGCGGCAAGCAGTATCGCGTCGCCGCCGGAGACAAGATCGTCGTCGAGAAGCTGGCCGGTGAGGCTGGTGACAAGGTGACTCTGGATGACGTCCTGTTCGCCGGCGAAGGCAGCGACGTGAAGGACGCAGCCAAGCTGACCGTTGCCGCTGAAATCATCGCGCAAGCGAAGGGCGAGAAGGTCATCGTTTTCAAGAAGCGCCGCCGGCACAACTACCGTCGTCGCAACGGCCACCGCCAGAATCACACGATCCTCAAGATCGTGTCGATCGCCTGAGCCGCAGCATAGTTCGAGGAGTTTGAGTCATGGCACATAAGAAAGCTGGCGGTTCGTCGCGTAACGGTCGCGATTCGGAATCGAAGCGCCTTGGCGTGAAGAAGTTCGGCGGTCAGGAAGTGATCGGCGGCAACATCATCATTCGCCAGCGCGGCACGCGCGTCTATCCGGGCCGTAATGTCGGCATGGGCAAGGACCACACGCTGTTCGCGCTGGGTGAAGGCCGTGTGGTATTCCACACCGGCAAGCTCGGCCGCAAATATGTGTCGGTCGACGCCATGGCCGAAGCAGCCGAATAACGGACGATCGATGACGGATCGTCCCTCGCAATCGGGGCGATCCTCCTGGCGGAACGACTTTTAGTCACTCCGCCAGCGTTCGAGGGAAACAAGGGGCGCCCCATCTGGGAGCGCCCCTTTTTCCGTTCGTCGGCGTCTCCCCTCACTTTCCCTCAAGGCTCCGGAACCCCCGCCTCCCTCGCACGTCGAAACGGCGGGGCCTCAGCCAGAGCCAAGCGTCGTCAAGCCGTAACTTTTTGCGGCCATTGGCGCGCCGGAAATCAGGAGATGTTTGAATGTTCGCCCGTACCCCTCGCCTGCTGCTGCGGCCCGGCTGGATGGAAGATGCGCCCGCGCTGGCCGAAGCGATCGGCGATCCGTCGGTCCTGCGCAATCTGACCCGCGTGCCCGCCGCCTACGGGCAGGCCGATGCCGAAGCCTTTCTGGCGCTGCCCCAGGAAGCACGCCTGCCGCGCCTGCTGGCCTTCACCCGCACCAAGGGCGCACCGCGTCTGGTGGGTGGTTGCGGCATCCACCTGGCGGAGGATGGGGCGCCCGAACTGGGCTATTGGATCGCCCGCCCCTATTGGGGACTGGGTTTCGCAACCGAAGCGGCGCGCGCCGTCATGCACATGGCGCGGGCTTTGGGGGTCAGCGGCATCCAGGCGACCCATTTCGCCGACAATCCGGCATCGGGCAACGTCCTGCGCAAGATCGGTTTCCGCTACAGCGGACGGGTCGAAAGGCGCTTCAGCCTGGGTCGGGGCGCTGCTGCGGATTGTCTGGTCTTTGAAGAAGGCGCGCTCGCCGAAGGCCGGGCCGCCCGCATGGTGGCGGATTCATCGATCGACCTTTACCGGGATTCGCTTCCGGCGCTCGCGGCCTGATGCCGTAGCGCCGGACGATTCGCAGATCGGCAGGCTGTTGGCGGCCGCGTTGAAATTGCCGTGGGAAAAGCAGCCGCTTTTGCGGCACGCGTGGTTTAACTTTGTCGCATAAGCGGCTATGGGCGCGCGATGCACTTTCTCGATCAAGCGAAGATTTACATCAAGTCCGGCTGGGGCGGTCCCGGCGCGGTCAGTTTCCGGCGCGAAAAATATATCGAATATGGCGGGCCGGACGGCGGCAATGGCGGCAAGGGCGGCGATATCATCTTCGAAGCGGTCGCAGGGCTGAACACCCTGATCGACTTCCGCTACACGCAGCATTTCAAGGCGCAGCGCGGCCTGCCCGGCGCGGGCAAGAACCGCTATGGCGCGGGCGGCGAGGACCTCGTCGTCAAGGTGCCGGTGGGCACGCAGATCCTGTCCGATCCCACGCCCATTGAGGGCACGGAGGACGAGGACGGCACCATGGAGTTCGAACAGGAACTGCTGGCCGACTTCACCGAGGTCGGGCAACGCATCGTGCTGCTGCGCGGCGGTGACGGCGGGCGCGGCAACCTGTCCTACAAGACCAGCACCAACCGCGCCCCGCGCCAGCATGGCACGGGCTGGCCGGGACAGGAGATGTGGGTGTGGCTGCGGCTCAAGCTGCTGGCCGATGTCGGGCTGGTGGGCATGCCCAATGCGGGCAAGTCGACCTTCATCAATCAGGTCACCAATACCAAGGCGAAGGTCGGCGCCTATGCCTTCACCACGACCAAGCCGCAGCTGGGCGTGGTGCTGCACCGCGACCGGGAGTTCGTTCTGGCGGACATTCCGGGGCTGATCGAGGGCGCGGCCGAGGGTGCGGGCATTGGCGATCGCTTCCTGGGCCATATCGAGCGCTGCCGGGTGCTGCTGCATCTGATCGACGCGGCCGGCGACGATCCGGTCGAACAGTTCCGCATCGTGCAGGATGAACTGGAAGCCTATGGCGGCGGGCTGGACGAGAAGCCGCAGATCGTCGCGCTCAACAAGGGCGACCTGCTGGGGCAGGAGTTGATGGAGGACATTGCCGAACAGCTTCGGGATCAGGCCGGGGTGGAGGATGTGTTCATCATCTCCGGCGCGACCGGGGAAGGCGTGCCGGCCCTGATGGACGCAGTGCTGCCCCTGCTGGACCAGCCCGGCGTCGATGAGGATGGTGAAGCCGGTGAGGAAGGCGACGCGCCGTGGTCGCCGATCTGACCCGGCATCCCAGACTCGCCTCCCTCGCACTCTCCCCCACCCCCTCCTTCAAAGGGAGGGGAGGAAAACGCAAATGACCGCTACCCTCTCCGGTTTCCCGCCCTCTCAAATCCGCCGTCTGGTCATCAAGATCGGGTCCGCGCTGCTGGTCGATTCGCAGGGGCAGGTGCGCGAGGCGTGGCTGCGCACGCTGGTCGCCGATGTCGCGGCGCGCAAGGCGGCGGGGCAGCAGATCATCATCGTGTCCTCCGGCGCCATCGCTCTGGGGGCGCGGCGTCTGAAGCTGCCCAAGGGCGGGCGCGGCAGTCTGGAAGACGCGCAGGCGGCGGCGGCGACCGGCCAGATCGCGCTGTCGCAATGCTGGGCAAGCCTGCTGCACGAAAAGGACATCACCGCCGCACAGATGCTCGTCACGCTGGACGATCTGGAGAACCGGCGACGCTATCTGAACGCTTCGGCCACGCTGGAGCGGCTGATGGCGCTGGACGTCGTGCCAGTGGTCAATGAGAATGACAGCGTGGCGACGGCGGAGATCCGCTTCGGCGACAATGACCGGCTCGCGGCGCGCATCGGACAGGCAGCACGGGCTGACGCAGTTGTGCTGCTTTCGGACGTCGACGGGCTTTACACCGCCAATCCGCATGTCGATGCGAACGCCATGCTGATTGAGACAATCGAGCGCATCGACGCGCGCATCGCCGGGATGGCGGACAGCGGTTCGGCTTCCGGCATGGGGTCGGGCGGCATGACTTCCAAGATTGAGGCGGCGCGCATTGCGACCGGCGCGGGTGCGCATCTGGCGATCATTTCCGGCAAGGTGGATTCGCCGCTGTCGCACTGGAGCAATGGCGGGAAAGGGTCGATCTTCCTCGCGGCGCAGGCCAAGGGCGCGCGCAAGGGGTGGCTGGCCGGGCGCCTGACGGTGCGCGGGCGCGTGATGGTCGATGCGGGCGCGGAGGCGGCGCTGGGGCGCGGCAACAGCCTGCTTCCCGCGGGCGTGGCGCGCGTGGAAGGGATTTTCGCGCGCGGCGATGTGGTCGACATATTGGCCGAGGACGGGCGGGTGATCGCGCGCGGCCTGATCGAATATGACAGCGAGGAAGCCGTCCGGATCGCGGGCAAGCGCAGCGAGGATATCGCCGCGCTGCTGGGCCACCTGCCCCGTTCCGTACTGGTCCACCGCGATCATATGGCGATGGTCTGATCCATGTCTCTACGCATTGCGATGACGGGCGCGACAGGTTTCGTCGGCGCCGAAACGCTGAATCAGGTTTTGGCGGCGGGACATCATGTCACCGCCATCACCCGCCGCGCACAGCCCCCGCGCGCGCACCTCAAATGGGTGCCGGGCGCGCTGGAGGACCGGGCAGCGCTCAACACGCTGGTGCGCGATGCCGATGTGGTGATCCATATTGCGGGCGTGGTGAACGCGTCGGACCGCGAGGGGTTCGAAACCGGCAATGCGCGCGGCACCATGGCGGTGGTCGACGCCATGCGGCAGCGCGGCGTCAAACGGCTGATCCATGTGTCGTCGCTCTCTGCGCGGGAGCCGGAACTGTCGGACTATGGCTGGTCGAAGGAACTGGCCGAACGGCAGGTGAAGGCGAGCGGGCTGGATTGGACCATCGTGCGCCCGCCCGCCATTTATGGGCCGGGCGACCGCGAAATGCTGGAGCTGTTCCGCATGGCCCGGCGCGGGATCATGCTGATGCCGCCGGGCGGCCGGCTGTCAGTGATCGAGGTGAGCGATCTGGCGCGGCTGTTCCTGACGCTGGCGGTGGAGAAGGACATGAAGAGCCTGACCCACGTCTATGAAGTGGACGACGGCACGCCGGGCGGCTGGGATCATCTGGAGTTCGCCCATGCCATCGGCCGTGCGGTCGGGCGCCCGGTGCGGACCTTCTCGACGCCGGAATGGATGCTGGGCATTGGCGCGCGGCTGGACCGGATGGTACGCGGCCGGAATGCCAAGCTGACGCTCGACCGGGTGAGCTATTTCTGCCACCCCGACTGGGTGGTGCAGAAGCGCAAGCAACCGCCCAAGAAGCTGTGGGTGCCGAAGGTGCCGACCGAGGAAGGGCTGAAGGCGACGGTCGAGGCCTATCGGGCGAAGGGCTGGCTGTAGGGCCGGCTGAACGTCAGGGTTTAGGACAGGCCGATCAGGACAGGCCGATCAGCTTTCGGAAGGCTTGTGCGCCCGGCGTTCCGCCACGAATTCGCTGATCGCCTGACCGCTCGCATTCAGCAGCGGAAAAGTGCGCGCGTCGGAAAGCCAGTCCGGGCGACGAGAGCCACCACCATAGAAGGTGTCGTAGACGAGGCTGAACGCCAGGAATATCAGGGTCGCGCCGATCAGCCCCTTGACCGCCCCGAAGCCCGCGCCAAGCACGCGGTCCACCGGGCCGAGGACCGACTGACGCGTGCGGCGGCCAATGGCGTGGGCGAGCAGCTTGCCCGCGCCGAAGGTAACGCCGAACACCAGCACGAAGGCAAGGACCGCCGCGCCGCTGGTGGTGCCGACGAAGCCATCCAGCATTCCGGTGGCGGAGGCATGGAACAGGCGGATCGCGAAGATCGCGAGCACCCATGCGATCAGTGACAGGGTTTCCTGCACGAAACCGCGCAACAGGCCGAAAATGGCGCAACCGCCGATCAGCAGCAGGACGAGAATATCGATCGCGTTCATGGCGTTGGTCGCTATCCGCGCCCAAGCATCTGGTCAACAAGTTGCGCGAGCGCGCGATAACCGCTGATCGAAATACCCTTCACCCCGTCGGCCACGGCGGCGGGCACGAAGGCGCGGCTGAATCCCAGCTTGGCCGCCTCGCGCAGGCGCAGCGGCGAATGGGCGACGGGACGCAGTTCGCCCGACAGGGCGATTTCCCCGAAGAGAACCACATCGGCCGGAACCGGCCGTTCCGAGAGCGCGGACATCAGCGCGGCGGCGACGGCAAGGTCGGCGGCGGGGTCCGACAGGCGATAGCCGCCCGCGACATTGAGATAGACTTCACAGGTCGAGAAGCTGAGCCCGCAACGCGCCTCCAGCACGGCAAGGATCATCGCCAGACGGCCGCTGTCCCAGCCGACCACGGCACGGCGGGGCGTCGCGCCGCTGGAGAGGCGAACGACCAGCGCCTGTATTTCGACCAGCACCGGGCGGGTGCCTTCCAGCGCGGGAAAGACCGTCGCGCCCGTCACCGTTTCATCGCGATGGGTGAGGAACAGGGCCGAGGGATTGGCAACCTCCTCCAGCCCCTCCGCGACCATGGCGAAGACGCCGATCTCGTCCGTGCCCCCGAAGCGGTTCTTGATCGCGCGCAGGATGCGATATTGATGACTGCGTTCGCCCTCAAAGCTCAGCACCGTATCGACCATATGCTCCAGCACGCGGGGGCCAGCGATGCTGCCGTCCTTGGTGACATGGCCGACGAGGATCAGCGCCGTGCCGCGCTGCTTGGCGAAGCGGATCAGTTCCTGGCTCGATGCGCGCACCTGACTCACCGTGCCCGGCGCGCCCTCGATCAGGTCGCTGTGCATGGTCTGGATTGAATCGATGATGAGCAGCGCGGGCGGCGCCCCCTCCCCCAGCGTCGTCAATATGTCGCGGACGGAGGTGGCGCTGGCGAGTTGCACGGGCGCATTGCCCAGACCCAGCCGCTGCGCGCGCAGACGGACCTGATCCGACGCTTCCTCGCCGCTGATATAGGCGACGCTGTGCCCGGCCGTAGCGATGCGCGCGGCGGCCTGCAAAAGCAGCGTGGACTTGCCGATGCCGGGATCGCCGCCGATCAGCGTCGCGGAGCCGGGGACAATGCCGCCCCCCAGGGCGCGGTCGAATTCGGCAATGCCGGTGGTGGTGCGCGGCGGCAGTTCGACCTTGTCGTCCAGACCCACCAGCGTCAGCGCGCGACCGCCGCTATGCAGGTCATGGCGGGCGGAAAAGACCGTCTCGGCCGCTTCCTCAATGATGCTGTTCCATTCGCCGCAATCGTCGCATTGCCCCTGCCACCGATTGGAAACGGTGCCGCATTGCTGACAGACGAATTTGCGCTTTGCCTTTGCCATGGGCCACGCATATCAGAACATATGTGGAACACAAATCCTCTTTGCATCTTCCCGTGGAAACCGCGTGCGGAGTGGCGCATTGTTTCGACATGAGGACCGTTCGCGTCGCCAGCTACAATATCCGCAAGGCCATCGGCACCGACCGCCGCCGGGTGCCGGAGCGGGTGATCGACGTGCTGAACGAGGTCGATGCCGATGTCATCGCGCTTCAGGAAGCGGACCGGCGTTTCGGCGTGCGATCGGCGGCGATCCCACCCTGGCTGCTCGAATCCCTAAGCCCCTACAAGCCGGTGCCGCTCAACGTGCATGTCGATTCCATGGGCTGGCACGGCAATGCCATATTGGTGCGCAAGGAGGCGGAAGTCGGCGCGCATGACATCCTGCACCTGCCCTGTCTGGAGCCGCGCGGCGCAACCATGGCGGAGGTGACGCTGAACACGGCAAGCCTGCGAATCTTCGGCATGCATCTCGACCTGTCGGGCCTGTGGCGGCGCAAGCAGGCGGCGGCGGTGATCCATGCGGCCGGGCTGGGCGACGCCATGCCGACGGTGCTGATGGGCGATCTCAACGAATGGAGCGCCGGGCGGGGATGCCTTGCCGATTTCGCCCGGCATTTCAGCTTCGCGCCCTGCGGGCGCTCCTTCCATGCGCGGCGGCCAGTGGCGCGGCTCGACCGGATCATGCATTGCGGGCAGTTGAAGCTGGTCGACAGCGGCGTGCATGAAAGCGCGGCGGCGCGGCGGGCGTCGGACCATCTTCCGATCTGGGCGGAGTTCAAACTATCCTGAGGCCCCCTCGACAAGTCCATCCGGCTCTGCGACTCTCAAGCCTATGAAAGAGCGGGAACTCAGGCTCGCACTGGTCTGCTATGGCGGGATCAGCCTGGCCGTCTACATGCACGGCATCACCAAGGAAATCTGGCATCTGGCGCGGGCCAGCCGGGCGTTTCACGATGGTGAGCCGTCGGGGAACAGCAGTGAGGCGGTCTATCGTCGCCTGCTGGAAGAACTGGAGAAGGAAAGCGGCATCAGGCTGCGCGTCATGCCCGACATCATCGCGGGCGCGAGCGCAGGTGGGATCAACGGCATCTTCCTGGCGCAGGCGATCGAAACCGGCCAGTCGCTCGATCCGCTGACCGACATGTGGCTGGACAATGCCGATGTCGAAAAGCTGCTCGACCCCGATGCGCGGCCCACGCGGCGCATCACCAAGATCTGGGCGACGCCGCTGGTCTGGATGGCGGCGCGGCATCCCGGCGACACGGTGGAACGCACCGTCGCCCCCGACACGCGGGAGGAGGTGCGGCACAAACTGTCCCACTTCATCCGTTCCCGCTGGTTCGAGCCGCCCTTTGGCGGGGAGATCTTCACCGCCATGATCCTGGATGCCTTCGACGCGATGGAGGCGACCGGGCGCGGCCCCTCGCTGCTGCCTGCCGGCCACCCGCTGGACCTGTTCGTCACCGTCACCGATTTCGAGGGGCATCCCCAAAGCCTCAATCTCAACAGCCCCCCGCAGGTGGTGGAGACGGAACATCGTCTTTCCATCGGCTTTCGGGCGCGCGGTCCCAAGAGCAGCGGGAAGGACCGCAATTTCGCCGATCCCGCCGAACTCGCCTTCGCGGCACGGGCGACGGCCAGCTTTCCCGGCGCCTTCCCGCCCTTCACCGTGCGCGAGCTGGACCGCGTGCTGAAGCATCGCCATCGCGCCTGGCCGACGCGGGACGCGTTCCTGGCCCGCGCCCTGCCCCGCCACACGGCGCAGGGACGGGCCGAGGATGCAGTGCTGATCGACGGGTCGGTGCTGGCCAACGCCCCCTTCGCCCAGGCCATCGGCGCGCTCAAGAACCGTCCCTCGCGGCGGGAGGTCGACCGGCGCTTCGTCTATATCGATCCCAAGCCCGGCCATCGTTCCATCCAGCTCAACCGGCAGGGCGAGGCCGTTCCCACCGGCGAGGATACGCCGCTGCCGGGCTTCTTCCGCACCATATTCGGCGCCCTGAGCGACATTCCGCGCGAACAGCCGATCCGCGACAATCTGGACGCGATCGACCAGCATAGCGGGCGCATCCGGCGGATGGTGCGTATCCTGAACGCGCTGCGCCCCGGCATCGAGGCGGAGGTGGAAAACGCCATCGGCGGCATGCTGTTCCTCGACCGGCCGACCCCGGCGCGGCTGTCGGCATGGCGCAGCAAGGCGCAGCAGCGCGCCGCCAGTTCCGCCGGCTTCGCCTTCCCCGCTTATGGCCATCTCAAGCTTTCCGGCATTGTCGAGGATCTGGCCGACCTGCTCTTCCGCCTCGGCGCGGAGGAAAGCCCGTTGATGCGGGAAAGCTATCGTCAGGCGCTCTGGAGCCATGTGCGTGGCATCGGCGCGGACCGGCTGACCGAGGATGTGGGGCGGGATTCCGCGCCGGTGTCGTTCTTCCGTCTGCATGACCTGACCTTCCGCATCCGCCGCCTGCGCTTTCTGGCGCGGCGACTGGCCGAAACGCTGGAGGTGGAGGCGACGGCGGACGAGGCGGCGATCCTGAAGATGCACGACGCCATTTATGCCGCGCTGTCCCATTATACCGAATGCGAGGGCATCGACTTCTACAATGGGGAAATCCGGGCGGCGGCACGCGAAGTGCCCAATGATCCGGGCGCCGCGCTGGAGGCGGTGGCAACGCTGCGCGGCCTGCGCGAACGGGACGAGGCGGCGGACATGATGCTGGCCGATGCGATGGCCGCCCTGCCCAAGGCGGCGCGACGGACCATGCTGCTCGCCTATCTCGGCTTTCCCTTCTACGACATCGCGACCCTGCCGTTGCTTCAGGGCCACGCCATGGACGAATATGACCCGATCAAAGTCGACCGCATCTCGCCCGAAGATTGCAGCGCGATCCGGTCAGGAGGCGCGGAAGCGACGTTGAAAGGCATTGAATTCAACAATTTCGGCGCCTTCTTCAGCCGCGCCTATCGGGAGAATGACTATCTCTGGGGGCGGCTCCATGGGGTGGAGCGGCTGCTGGATATCGTGATTTCGGCATTGCCCGCGGCAAACCGCCTTTCGCCCGATGCGGTGCGTGACTATAGGCGGACCGCTTTCATGGCGATTCTCGATGAGGAAGAGAAGCGGCTGAAGCATGCCGCGGACCTGATCGCCAGTTTGCGGAAGGAGATCGGGTGAACGCAGGGAAGAAGCTGTTTCCGATGATGGTGCTGGCGCTGGCCGCCGGCTGCTCGCCTGCCTCCACAAGCCATGGCAACGCCGGCGGGCGTGAACGGCCCGACGCGACGCCCCTGGAGGACAGGATGATGGCGGACGCGCCCGCGCCGGATGCGCAACCCATGCGCATTCTTCCCGATCTCGATCCTACCGTGACCGGCAAACGCCTGCCTGCTGCCAGGACGAAGGAAACGCCGCAGGCGGCCGGTCAGGCGATGATCCCGCCAATCAAGCCGTCAGTCGTCAACATCCCTCCCCCGGCCTATGTGCCCGATCTGCCGCCCGCCATGGGCGCCGCCGACCCCCGGCCCTTTCCGGAGGAAGTGACGCGCTACATGGTCGACCGCGACAGTTGCGACCATTTCCGGGGTGAGGAGGCCTATGACATGGAGCGGCGCGCCTTCCTTCAGGAAAATATCGTGGAACTGTGCACCGGCACCGACGCGCGACTGGCCCGGCTGCGCGAACGCTATGCCCAGGACCCGGCGGTCATGGCCGCGCTCAGCGGCTATGAGGACCGGATCGAGGGGAATGCGTCACAATAAGGCGTCGATCTGCGTGGCAAGGTCGATGTCGCGGCGCGACAGACCACCGGCATCATGGGTGGTCAGCGTGATGTCGACGCGATTATAGACGTTCGACCATTCGGGATGATGGTCCGCCTTTTCCGCCAGCAACGCGACCTTCGTCATGAAACCGAAGGCGGTCACGAAATCCTTGAAGGTGAACAACCGGCGGATACCCTCCGGCTCCTGAACCGGGGCCCATTCGGGCAAATTCCTCAGCGCCAGAGCCCGTTCTTCCTCATCCAGTTTTGCAATCACTTGCCGTCCTCTCCACTGATACGCGCTGTTAACGCATTTTCCCGACCTTCGCCTGTTTCCAGACGATTCGGAACATGCTTTATGTCTCCGCTATGGACGATGCCGGTCAACCTCCCCGTTTTGCGCCCAGTCGCGAGGATATCGAAAGCCTGGCGCTGAACGCCTTGTCGCGCCTGCCCGAGCCGTTTCGCGCTCATCTGGCCAATGTCGTGCTGTTCGTCGAGGAATTCGCCGATCGGCAGGTGTTGAAGGACATGGAGATCGACGATCCCTTTGGCCTCACCGGCCTTTACACCGGGCGCCCCGTGGGTGAGGCGGCGCAGACCGGCGACATGCCGCCGACCATCCACCTGTTCCGCCGTCCGCTGCTGGACGAATGGGTGGAAACCGGGGTGCCGCTCGACATGCTGATCACCCATGTGGTGGTGCATGAAATCGGCCATCATTTCGGCCTCTCCGACCTCGACATGCATGTTCTGGAGGACATGGTCACCTTATGAGCCGCGTGGGATTGCGCCTGTCGGACGTCGCCTGCGTGCGCGGCGGGCGGCTGTTGTTCCGGGGCGTTGATCTGGCAATGGAACCGGGCGGCAGCGCCCTGCTGAAAGGCCCCAACGGCATCGGCAAGTCCAGCCTGATGCGGATTTGCGCCGGACTGCTGCGCGCATCGGCCGGCATTGTGGAACGGCATGGCGGGGTTGCGCTGACCGATGAACGGCTGGCGCTGGACATGGAGCAGCCCCTGCGCGCCGCGCTGGATTTCTGGGCACGGCTGGACGGAGCGGCGGCGCAGGCGCTGGACGGAGCGCTGGAGGCGATGGCGCTGGGACCGTTGGCGCAGGTCCCTGTACGGATGCTGTCCACAGGGCAGCGCAAGCGCGCCGCGCTGGCGCGGGTCATCGCGTCGGGCGCGCCGATCTGGCTGCTGGACGAACCGGGCAACGGGCTGGATGACGCAGCGCTGGGCCTGCTGGGCGATGCGGTGGCCGGGCATCTGACCAAGGGCGGGGTCGTCATCGCGGCGTCGCACCAGCCGCTGCCGCTGGTGACGCCGGTGGTGATGGCGATGCAGGATCATGCCCCGGCGGAGGACGGAGATTGACCATCCTCCTGACGCTCGCCGCGCGGGACCTGCGGCAGGCCTGGCAGTCGGCGGGACTGTGGCTGCCGGTCGCCTTCCTGCTGCTGGTGGCGAGCCTCTATCCCTTTGCGGTTGGGCCGGATGCGGCGTTGCTTGGCCGGACCGGCGGGGGAATGCTGTGGATCGCGGCGCTGCTCGCCAGCCTGTTGCCGGTCGACCGGCTGATCGCGCCGGACCGGGATTCGGGCGTGCTGGACCAGATCGCGCTGCGCGGCATCGGGGAGGAGATGGTGGTCCTCGCCCGGCTGATCGCGCATTGGCTGGGCTTCGGTCCGGCGCTGATGATCGCGACCTTGCCCGCCGCTGCCCTGCTGAAGCTGGACGGGACGACCATCGCCCTGCTGGAGACGGGCCTGCTGATCGGGACACCGGCGCTGGCGGCACTGGGACTGCTGGTGGCGACGCTGACGGCGGGCCTGCGGTCGAGCGGCGCCTTGTCGGGCCTGCTTGCCCTGCCGCTGGCGGTGCCGCTGCTGATCTTCGGGGCGGGAACCCTGGGCGATGGCAGCGGGGCGGCGCTGAAATTCCTGGGCGCGGCGTCGCTGCTGCTGGTCGCGATCACGCCCTTTGCCGGTGGCGCGGCGATCCGGGCCGGGCGGGAATAGATTTAGATCGCAACTCGACAGGCTGGTGCCGATAGGCCAAAGGCGCACGCATGTTTGCCGCCCTTGCCGCCGCCCTCTTCGTCCTGATCTGGTCCACCGGCTTCATCGTCGCGCGGGCGATGGTGCCCCATGCCGCGCCGGAACTCATTCTCGCGATTCGGCTGACGCTGACGACATTGCTGCTCTTCGGCGCGGCCTTCTATGCGCGTCAGGCAGTCCCGCGCGGACGGCGGCTGGGGCTGCATCTGGCGGCGGGCGCGATGCTGCACGGCTTTTACCTGACGCTGAGCTGGTGGGCCGTGAACAACGGCATGCCCGCCGGGATCATGTCGCTGCTGGGCGCGCTCCAGCCGCTGATGGTGGCGGTGGCGAGCGTCGCCTTTCTGGGCGACCGGCTGCCGGGGCGGGCCTGGGGCGGACTCGCCATCGCGATTGCCGGGGTCGGCTGCGTGCTGCTTCCGGCGATCGAGCGTTCGGGCGCGGGGTCGATCACCATCTGGCCGGCGCTGGCGGGCATGGGCGCGGTTCTGGGCATGGCGGGCGGAACGCTGATCCAGCGGGGCGCCATCGCCGGGGACGGCATCGCGATTTCAGGCGCGGTGCAGAATGCGGGCGGCGCGCTGGTCGCGCTGGCCGCGACGCTGATCGTCGACGACTATCGCTGGGACGGCAGCCCGATTTTATGGATGGGCCTTGGCTGGGCGGTGCTGGGGCTGTCGGCGGGCGGCCTGTCGCTGCTGGTCTGGCTGGTGCGTCATCAAGGGCCGACGCGCATGTCGATGCTGTTGCTGCTGGTGCCGCCGCTCGCCGCGATAGAGGCCTGGCTGTTGTTCGGGGAGCGGCTGGGGCCGGTGCAGATCGTCGGCTTCGCGCTGGCGCTGGGCGGGGTGATGCTGGGCCGCTCAACCCGGCCCGCGCGCAATCAGGAAATCACCGAACCGGCCTAAACAAACTTTCCCAGCCTCAGCCCTGCTGTTCCCGCAGCCGCTCATGATGACGGATCACTTCGTCGATGATGAAGCGCAGGAATTTCTCGGTGAAGTCGGGGTCCAGATTGGCGTCGGTGGCCAACTGGCGCAGGCGCGCGATCTGGCGTTCTTCCCGCCCCGGATCAGCGGGCGGCAGGTCGTGCGTCGCCTTGTGCTCGCCCACGGCCTGGGTGATCTTGAACCGCTCCGCCAGCATGAAGACGAGCGCCGCGTCGATATTGTCGATGCTCTCGCGATAGCGCTTCAAAGTCTCGTCCACTTGCGTCCTCCGGCAGAGCATCGCGCGAAAGATGGGAACCGCTTTTTCGTCCCCCACGATGCGTCAATCACATATCCGGAGGCTTTTTGCCGCTTCCGGGCGCCCGCGCAAGCTATTCCCGCTTGCCTTTAGCATTTTGGGCCGCCACATGGCGCTTGTCATGACTGCATCCGCCACCGGCAATGTCCACCCCATCGGCCGCGCCAACAGCGCGCCTTCGCTCGCTCCCATGATGGCGCTGGTCGCCGAGGGCATGAACCAGGTGAATGCCGTCATTCTGGACCGGATGCAGTCGCGCATTCCCCTGATTCCCGAACTGGCCGGCCATCTGATCGCGGGCGGCGGCAAGCGGATGCGGCCCATGCTGACCCTCGCCTGCGCCGATCTGGTCGGCTATGCCGGGTCGCGCCATTACAAGCTGGCCGCAGCGGTCGAGTTCATCCACACCGCGACCCTGCTGCATGACGATGTGGTCGACGGGTCGGGGCTGCGCCGGGGCCGCAAGACCGCCAACATCATCTGGGGCAACAGCGCCAGCGTGCTGGTGGGCGATTTCCTCTTCTCCCGCTCCTTCGAGCTGATGGTCGAGGCGGAATCGCTCAAGGTGCTGAAGATCCTCTCCAACGCCTCCGCCGTGATCGCGGAGGGAGAGGTCAACCAGCTCACCGCCCAGCGCAAGATCGACACCAGCGAAGAGCAATATCTCGACATCATCGGCGCCAAGACGGCGGCCCTGTTCGCCGCCGCCTGCCGGATTTCCGCGGTTGTCGCGGATCGCAACGACGCGGAGGAACAGGCGCTCGACGTTTACGGCCGCAATCTCGGCATCGCCTTCCAGTTGATCGACGACGCCATCGACTATGAGTCGGACGGCGCGACCATGGGCAAGGATGCGGGCGACGATTTCCGCGACGGCAAGGTGACGCTGCCGGTGATCCTGGCCTATGCGCGGGGTTCCGAAGAGGACCGCACCTTCTGGAAACAGGCCATTGCGGGCAATCGGGTGAGCGACGAGGATCTCGCTCATGCGACAGGCCTGCTGCGCAAGACGGGGGCGATTGACGACACGCTCGCCCGCGCCCGCCATTACGGCCAGCGGGCGATCGATGCACTCGGCATGTTCGACAATGGCAAGGCCAAGGCGGCGCTGACCGAAGCGGTCGAGTTCGCGATTGCACGGGCTTATTGAGGATTTTGCGCGCCGCACTCGTTCGGGCAACGCATGATCCCCTCCCCTGAAACCATCGCCTTCCTGATGGCCGCCGCGCTGATGGCGGGGTGCATCGACGCGATGGCGGGCGGTGGCGGGCTGATCGCCCTGCCCGCTCTGCTCGCCGCCGGCATTCCGCCCGTTCCTGCGGTCGCGACCAACAAACTGCAATCCTCGCTCGGCACTTTCGGCGCCTGCATCGCCTATGCGCGGGCGGGACATATGGATCTGAAGGCCTATCGATGGCCGCTGATCGCCGCTTTTCTGGGATCGGCGGGCGGGGCGTGGCTGATCCAGCGGGTCGATCCCTCGATCCTCGCCGGGCTGATGCCCGCGCTGCTGATCGCGCTGGCCGCCTATTTCACCTTCTCGCCCAAGGTGAGCGAAATGGACCGGCATCAGCGGGTCGGCATGGTCGCGCTCAGCCTGCTGATCGGCGCAATCGGCTTTTATGACGGCTTTTTCGGGCCGGGCGCGGGGGCATTCTATACCACCATCTTCATCGCCCTGGGCGGCCTCGGCCTTGTCCGGGCAACGGCGCAGACCAAGGCGGCCAATTTCGCCAGCAACCTTGCCGGGCTGCTCATCATGATCATGGGCGGCCATGTGATCTGGATCGTCGGCCTCGCCATGGCGGTGGGCAGCATCACCGGCGGGCAGATCGGATCGCGCCTTGCCATGCGCTTCGGCAGCCGGTTGATCCGCCCGCTGCTGATCGTCATGTCGCTGGCGCTGACCGCCAAGATGCTGCTGGACCCGAAGAACCCGATCCACGCGCTGCTGTTCGCCTAAACCCCAAAGCTGAATCATTGCGTTGAACCGCGAATGGCGCGAGAGGGAGCGGCGATGCCAACGCTGCCGCCCCTCCTGCCCATCCATGCCGTTTTGCCCGACCTGCTCGCCGCCTTGCGCGAAGGGAGCAATGCCGTGCTGGTGGCGCCGCCCGGCGCGGGCAAGACGACCGCCGTGGCCCCTGCCCTGCTGAACGAACCATGGTGCACGGGACAGGTGCTGCTGCTTTCGCCCCGGCGTCTGGCGGCGCGGGCGGCGGCGGAGCGGATCGCCGAACTGATGGGTGAGGATGTCGGCGGCACGGTCGGCTACGCAACCCGGATGGATTCGAAGCAATCCGCCAGAACGCGGCTGCTGGTGCTGACCGAAGGGATTTTCGTCCGGCGGATTCAGGACGATCCGGAGCTTTCAGGCGTCTCCGCCGTCCTCTTCGACGAGGTGCATGAGCGCAGCCTGGACAGCGATTTCGGGCTGGCGCTGGCGCTCGATGCCCAGGGTGCGCTGCGGCCGGATCTGCGGATCGTGCCCATGTCCGCGACTTTGGACGGGGCGCGCTTTGCGGCTCTGCTCGACGGCGCGCCGGTGGTGGAGAGCGAGGGGCGCATCCAGCCGCTGGAACTGCGTCCTGTCGGGCGCGCATCGGAAAAGCGGATCGAGGATGAGATGGCCGCCACCATCCGCCGGGCGCTGAGCGAGGAGGCCGAGGGCGATCTGCTCGCTTTCCTGCCCGGCGTCGCGGAGATCGAGCGGACGGCGGAACGCCTGGAAAGCATCGAGGTGGAGGTGCACAGGCTGCACGGTTCCCTTGATCCGGCGGCGCAACGCGCGGCGATCCGGCCTTCGCGGGAGGGGCAGCGGAAGGTCATTCTCGCCACCTCCATCGCGGAAACCAGCCTGACCATCGACGGCGTGCGGATCGTGGTCGACAGCGGGCTGGCGCGGCGGCCACGCTATGACCGGGCGGCTGGCGTGACCCGGCTGGTGACGGAGCGCGCCAGTCAGGCGGCGGCGACCCAGCGCGCAGGCCGCGCCGCGCGCCAGCGGCCGGGCGTCGCCTATCGGCTGTGGGAAGCGGCGGCGACGGCGGGGATGCCGCCCTTCGACCCGCCGGAGATATTGGAGAGCGATCTTTCCAGCCTGATCCTCGACTGCGCGCTCTGGGGGGTGAACGATCCGGCGGAGTTGCGCTGGCTGGACGCCCCGCCGGCCGCTGCGGTGAGCGAAGCGCGCAAGCGGCTGACGGTGCTGGAGGCGCTGGATTCCGACGGGCGGATCACCGCGCATGGCAAGGCGCTGGCGAGCCTGCCGCTGGAACCGCGCATCGGCCATATGCTGGTGCGGGCAGGCGAGATGGGGCTGGCGGAGGTCGCGTCAGAGGTCGCCGTGCTGCTGGGTGAGCGCGGGGTTGGCGGGCAGGACACCGACCTGTCGCAGCGGCGGATACGCTGGCGGCGGGAAAGCGGGAAGCGCGCGGATGCGGCGCGGAGCCTCGCGAAGCGGTGGGCGAAGCTGGTCAGGGCGGGCGCCCCCGATGTCGGCGCCGACCATGCGGCGGGGCTTTGCCTTGCCCTCGCCTTCCCCGATCGGGTGGCCAAGCGCCGCTCCGGCGACGGTGCGGACTGGGCCAGCGTCGGCGGGCGCGGTTTCCGGCTCGATCCGTTCAGCCCGCTCGCCCGCGAGGAATGGCTGGCCGTGGGCGAGGTTCAGGGCAGTGCCGCCGGCGCCCGCATCCTCTCCGCCGCGCCGATCGGCGAGGCCGAGGTGATCGCCCTGTTCGGCACCCGCATAGCGGAGCATCGCACCGTGCGCTTCCGTGCCGCCAATGGCGGGATCGAGGCCCTTCGGGAACGGCGGCTGGGCGCGGTGCGGCTTTCCTCCGGCTCCGACGACCGGCCCGATCCCGACGCGGTGGTCGAGGCGCTGACCGACGGTGTGCGGCGGGGCGGACTGGACCTGCTCCCATGGTCCGAGGCGGCACAATCGCTCAGGATGCGGGCGGATTTCGCCGGGGTGGAAGCGCTGTCCGACGCGGCTCTCATGGAGACGCTGGACGAATGGCTGCCGCCGCTGCTTCAGGGCAGGCGCCGCCTGTCCGACATCGACAGGTCGCAGCTTTCCGGCGTACTCGAAGGACTGATCGGCTGGGACGGCAAGCAGCAGATCGACCGGCTCGCACCACCGGACTTTCGTTCCCCCGCAGGCAGCAATCATGCCATCGACTATGCCGCCGAAGGGGGACCGCGCGTCGAACTGCGCGTGCAGGCGCTGTTCGGCCTTGGCGAGCATCCGGTGGTGGGCAGCCAGCGCATTCCGCTGGTCCTCTCGCTCACCTCCCCCGCTGGCCGCCCGATCCAGACGACGCGCGACCTGCCCGGCTTCTGGGCCGGAAGCTGGAGCGCGGTGGCCAAGGAAATGCGCGGGCGCTATCCCCGCCATCCCTGGCCCGACGATCCGGCGGCGGCCAATGCCACTTTGCGCACGAAACGCGCCGACGCCAAGGGCAAGCCTTGACTTGGGCGCATGCGCTGGTGCAACGCAGCACCGAAATCCCGCCAGGAGTCTTACCGCGATGAGCGCGCGCATCTATCAGATCCAGAAAAACGCCCTGCAGTCCGGCAAGGCGCTGACCCACACATGGGTGCTGGAATATGCGCCCGCCGAAGCGAAGAAGCCCGATCCGCTGACCGGCTGGGCCGGTTCCGGCGACATGAAGCAGCAGATCAGGCTGACCTTTTCGTCGGAGGAAGCGGCCCGCGCCTATGCCGAGCGGGAGGGGATTGCCTATTCGGTGATCGCGACCGCACCCAAGACGCTGAAGATTCAGGCTTACGCGGATAATTTCCGCTAACTCCCGCCTAGCGCCAGATCGATGACGAGCGCCACGAAGCTCATCACCACGCCCGTCAGAAACAGGCGATAGGCGTAGCCCAGATAGCGATATTTGCGGCGTTGAAGCACTTGCCCGTTCTGATACATGTCGCGCAGCATAGCGCGGCACAGCGCTTCGTCATCGGCTACCAGTTGCATCATGCGCGCGCTGAACTCACTCTCGCTGAGGTGGGTGAAAATCCCGAAAAACAAAAGATTGTCGCTCTCCGTCACGCTCCCGCGCGACTGGCCCACACTCGGCAGAACGGCAAGAATGGCGCAGGTCGCAGCCAGAAACACGCCCACGGCCAATATCGCCACCGGCCAGACCAACGCGCCCGACCGCAATTGCGCGACCGATAAAGTGAAGATCACCATCGACGCGCCGATCAGCATATTCGCCTTCTGATCGGCCATCTGGCTCAACTGCATGTTGGTCTGCACCGCCGTCCGCAGCAGATGGATCGCATTGGGCACGGGCGCACTGGACATTGGCACATTGGGTATCGGCGCATTTCCTGCCTCGGTCATCATCCTCTCCCCCCTTTTTCGCGACAGTCATGCCTGATTGCCGCCTTATTCCCTTGCCAAAGAGCGACGCTTGAGGGCAAAAGCCGCTCTTTCACGGAAAGCACCACGGATAATGACGGATCGCCAGCAGATTTTCGACAGCGTTTTGAGCCAGATCGCTCCCTT
Organism: Sphingobium sp. EM0848; assembly: GCF_013375555.1. Taxonomy (NCBI): domain Bacteria; kingdom Pseudomonadati; phylum Pseudomonadota; class Alphaproteobacteria; order Sphingomonadales; family Sphingobiaceae; genus Sphingobium; species Sphingobium sp. EM0848. Next base: position 205,520 of record NZ_JABXWB010000001.1, on the reverse strand, counting down.
CAACAAGAAGGGCGCGGACCTGACCGAGGCCACCACTTTCGCGGGCGATCTGGAGTGGGACAGCCTGACCGTGATGGATTTCGTCGCGGCGATCGAGGATGAATTCGACATCATCATCACCATGAACATGCAGGCCGAAATCGAAACCGTCGGCCAGCTTGTCGATGCCGTGGCGAAGCTGAAGGGCTGACGCCGCCCTAATTTATTCCTCGGCGCAGGCAGACAGTGCCTGCCCGTTCGCGTAACGTCCGCCGGGCTTCGCCCCGGACGAACGGCTATTGGGATTACGACATGACCACCGAAACCCGCGACCTCTTCTCCAAATTCGATTCGCTGATCGCCGAACGCGAGGCGCTGCTGGCGACCGGCGTGCGTGATCCCTTCGCGATCGTCATGGATGAGGTGAAGTCCCCGACGCAGGCCGTCATCAAGGGCAAGGACACGATCCTGCTCGGCACCTATAATTATATGGGCATGACCTTCGACCCCGACGTGGTCGCGGCGGGCAAGAAGGCGCTGGACGAATTCGGCGCGGGCACGACCGGCAGCCGCGTCCTAAACGGCACCTATCAGGGCCATAAGGAAGTCGAGGACGCGCTCAAGGACTTCTACGGCACATCCGGCGCCATGGTCTTCTCCACCGGCTATCAGGCCAATCTTGGCATGATCTCCACCCTGGCGGGCAAGGGCGATTATGTCGTGCTGGACGCCGACAGCCATGCCTCCATCTATGACGGCTGTGGTCTGGGCAATGCGGAGATCGTCCGTTTCCGCCACAACAGCGTCGAGGATCTGGACAAGCGCCTTGGCCGCCTGCCCGCCGACCCGCTGAAACTGGTGGTGCTGGAGGGCGTCTATTCGATGCTGGGCGACATCGCCCCCCTGCCCGACATGGTTGCCGCCGTGCGCAAACATCCCAATTGCATGATCCTGGTCGATGAGGCCCATGGCATGGGCTTTTTCGGTCCCAATGGCCGCGGCGTCTATGAAGAGCAGGGCGTGGAAAAGGATGTCGATTTCGTCGTCGGCACCTTCTCCAAATCGGTTGGCACGGTCGGCGGCTTCTGCGTCTCCAACCACCCCAAGTTCGAGGTGCTGCGCCTCGTCTGCCGTCCCTATGTCTTCACCGCCTCGCTGCCGCCCAGCGTCGTCGCCACCGCCGCGACCTCGATCCGCAAGCTGATGCATGCGGGCGAGAAGCGCGCCCATCTGTGGAAGAACAGCCAGCGGCTGCACAAGGGCCTGACCGATCTCGGCTTCAAGCTGGGCACGGAAACGCCGCAGTCCGCGATCATCGCCGTCATCCTGACCGACCAGACGCAGGCGGTGGCGATGTGGCAGGCGCTGCTGGAACTGGGCCTCTACGTCAACATGGCGCGCCCCCCGGCAACCCCGGCCGGCACCTTCCTGCTGCGCTGCTCGCTCTGCGCGGAGCATAGCGACGAACAGGTCGAGCAGATCATCGCGATGTTCGAAGCGGCGGGCAAGGCGACGGGCGCGATTGGCTGATCGCGCCTTCATCCCCGCGTCTCGCTCAGGCGGTTATTTAATGCGACGGAATTTCCCTCCCAATCGGAACCTTTCACCTGCGCCCATTCTCGCGTAATGCTGTTCGTCTAGTATAACTGTCGATGACGGACGGCTTTTTCATGGATGACCAGGCGACCGGATGGCGAGCAGCGATACGCCGCTTTCTGCCGCCCCTGCTTGTGATCCTTCTCATCGGATCATTGGGCACGCTGCTCTACAGCGCCAGCAATGCCTCCCGCGACCATCAGCAGGCGCTGGACGAGCAGCGCCGCAGCTATGAGATCATCGCCCTCGCCCGCGCCTTCGAAGCGAAGACCGCGCGGGCGGAGGTGACGCTGGCCCGCTACGTCATCAGCCTCGACCCCGATACCGGCCGCCTGTTCCAGGACCAGTGGCGCGGTGCCGCCAGCCTGCTCAAGACGATGAGCTATGCCACGCGCCAGTCGGGGTGGCAGCAGAACAATGTCAGCGCCTTGCAGGTCGCCTTCGACCAGCGCGGCAAGACGCTGAGCGACATTGGCCTGCGCACCACCTACGACCAGAAGATGGCGGCGCTGGCCAAGTTCCATCAGGCGGGCAAGTCGGAGGATCTGCGGCAGATCACCATGCTGCTCGACCGCGTCATCGAAGCTGAAAACGCCCGGTTGCAGGAACGCAGCGAAGCGGTGTCGCTGGCCGGGGACCGCAATGAATGGGTGGGCAAGACGTCGCAGCTCTTCGGGCTGGTGCTGCTGGTCTGCGTGCTGTTCGCGCTGTGGCTGGCCAATGCCGCCTATACCGAGCGGCGCAACGCACGGCGACAGGCGGATGACGAAACCGCGCGCGCCGACCGGCTGGAAGCAGCGGTGGCGGCGCGGACGGTGGAACTGTCCGACGCCTATGAGCAGCTCAAGAAGGAAACCGCCGAGCGCGCCGCGGCCGAGGAAAATCTGCGCCAGATGCAGAAGATGGACGCGGTGGGCCAGTTGACCGGCGGCATCGCCCATGACTTCAACAATATGCTGGCGGTCGTGGTCGGCGGGCTGGAACTGGCCAAGCGCAAGCTGCGCCTGAAGCCGCAGGAGGCGAGCCGTCATCTCGACAATGCGATGGAGGGCGCCAATCGCGCCGCTGCCCTCACCCGCCGCCTGCTGGCCTTCGCCCGGTCCGAACCGCTGCTGCCGAGCGCGATCGATCCCGATGCGCTGGTGTCGGGCATCGGCGAGCTGATCGACCGCTCCATCGGCGACCAGATCACCATGGCCTTCGACAATGGCGCGAAGGGCTGGCGCATTTTCGTCGACCAGCATCAGATGGAAAATGCGATCCTCAACCTTTGCGTCAATGCCCGCGACGCGATGGAGGGGCGCGGCCATCTGGTCATCCGCACCGGTCAGGCGCATCTGGCCGCGAACGAGATCGGCGAATGCGTCGAGGGCGACTATGTGACGCTGACCGTCAGCGACAATGGCTGCGGCATGACGCCGGAAATATTGTCGCGGGTGTTCGAGCCCTTCTTCACCACCAAGCCGGTCGGCAAGGGCACGGGTCTTGGCCTCAGCCAGATTTTCGGTCTGGTCCACCAGTGCGAGGGCGAGATCCGCATCGAATCCGAGATTGGCAAGGGCACCAGCGTCCACATCTACCTGCCCCGCCATATCGGTGCCGAGGGCGAGGCAGGCATGGACGCCCATGCGCCGGAGCGCGAACCCGTGCTGCAACCGCCCACGCGCATATTGGTGGTGGAGGACGATCCCCGCGTGCTCAACCAGACCATGGCGGCGCTGGCGGAACTGGGGCATCTGCCCATCGCCTGCGACCATCCGTCAAAGGCCGCCAGACTGCTGACCAGCCATCGCGACATCGGCCTGATCGTCAGCGACGTGCTGATGCCCGAGATGACCGGGCCGGAAATGATCCGCACCCTGCCCGCCGCCCATGCCCATGTGCCGGTGCTGTTCGTCACCGGCTATGCCGGCGATACGGCCGAACGGGCGGATTTCGCGGGGCATGAAGTGCTGCGCAAGCCCTATACGCTGATGGGTCTGTCGCACGCGCTGTCCAACGCGCTCAGCGGATCGCACCACCCCGGAACAGCCGCGGCAGCAGAGTAAGCGCGCCGATCAGCGGCCAGCGGCGCTGCCAGGGCTTGATCTCTATCTGCGTTCCGGCGTGTCGGTTGATCTTCCACGCAAGGTAATCGATGCCGCCGGCATAGGTGAAGCTGGCCTTGGCGAGCCGGATGATGGAAAGCCATTTGCCGCGCCGCTGAAGCTGGCGCCAGCGCGTGGGTGCGTCCGGTGGCGAGGGCGGCAGGCCTTGCGCCAATGCGGCTTCCCCGAAGCGGCGGTAGCGATCCGGATCGGCATCGACGATGGAGAGTGAGCGGCCCTTTTTCTCCGCCCGCAACTCCGCATTGTAGGTCAGCGTGAAGCCGGTTCGCCAGAGCGAAAGCGCTTCCCCTTCCTGCGTCATCGGCCTGGCAAGGGAAAGCAGCGTGGGCGTGGCGCTGGCGACGGCGGCAATGGCGCGCTGGCGGGCGAGATCGTCCGCCGCCCAGAGCAACCGCGCGGGCTGGGCAAAGCGCGCCCAGACCGAGACATTGTCGGCGGCGGGGCTGCTCAGCCGAGCGAAATCGGCCTCCGACAGTACGGCATATTTGGCGATCAGACCGTTATGCTCGAAAGGAAAGACGTTGGGCGGGATCAGCCGATTGGCCGTCGCGAGCCAGCGCTTCCCATAAGCCGCACGATAATCCGACACGATCAGATAGAAATCGAGCATCAACCCGTCGAGATTCTTCTCCCGCAGGCAGGAGCCGTAGAACAGCACGGCGCGCGACGCATGGGGATATTTGGCCGCCAAAGCGCCAGCCATGGCAGCGGCGCGTGGATCGGCAGGCGCGGTCAGTTCAGCGGTGACGAGGGAGAGAAGAGTTTCGGGCATCGGCCTGGCTTTAGCGCCGCCGGAACAGAAGCGACAGATTGTTGGCGGGCATTTCCACAAGGCGGTCGAAGCGCAGCCCTTCGGCATAGGCGGCAGCGATCACATCCTCCACCCGGCGCAGGCCCCATCGCGGATCGCGTGCCTTGAGCGACGCATCGAAGGCAAGATTGCTGGGCGCCGTTTCCACGCCTTCCCGCACATAGGGGCCGTAGAGGTAAAGCAGGCCATCGGGAGACAGGCACGCCCCTGCCCCGCGCAGCAGGCCAAGCGTCGCGGCCCATGGCGAAATATGGACCATGTTGATGCAGAGGATCGCGTCGGCGCGTTCCGCCGGCCAGGGCGCAGCGGCATCCAGCCTGACCGGCGGGCGAAGATTGGAGAGGCCCGCTTCCTCCCGCCACGCAGCGATGGACGCCAGCGCGACCGGATCGGGATCGCTGGGTTGCCAGTCGAGATCGGGAAAGGCGGCGGCGAAATGGATCGCATGTTCGCCGCTGCCGCTCGCCACCTCCAGCATAAGACCGGATTGCGGCAACTCCTCGCGCAAAACCGCGACTATGGCGTCACGGTTGCGTTCCGTGGCGGGCGCATGACGCTTGCCCGCCGCCACGGGGCCGGAACCGGGTTCCCACGGCTCCGGCCTGTCCGTCATTCGGCGGCCTGCGCCAGCGCCGGATCGGTCCAGGTGAGGACCGGCTTGCGCGCTGCCAGCGTCTCGTCAAGGCGGCGGCGCGGGGCGAAATAGGGCGCGCCCTTGAGCGCCTCATCCCCGGCCTTGGCGCGTTCCGCCAGACTGCGCAGCGCCATGATGAACTGGTCCAGCGCGGCCTTGCTTTCCGTCTCGGTCGGTTCGACCAGCATCGCGCCATGGACGACCAGCGGGAAATACATGGTCATCGGGTGGAAGCCCTCGTCGATCAGCCCCTTGGCGATGTCGAGCGTGGTGAAGCCCTCGGCCAGCCCCTTATCGCTGAACAGCGCCTCATGCATGCACGGGCCGCTGGCGCCGAAGGGCGCATCCAGCACATCGTCCAGGCTGCGCAGGATGTAGTTGGCGTTCAGCACCGCATCGCTCGCGACCTGACGCAGGCCGTCCGCCCCGTGGCTGAGGATATAGGTCAGCGCGCGGGTGAACATGCCCATCTGGCCATGGAAGGCGACCATGCGGCCGAAGGTCTGGCCGTGATGCTCCTCGGCGGTTTCCTCTTCGACCAGCACGAAGCGGTCGCCCTGCTTCTCCACGAAGGGCAGCGGCGCGAAGGGCGTGAGCGCCTCCGACAACACCACCGGACCCGAACCGGGACCGCCGCCGCCATGGGGCGTCGAGAAGGTCTTGTGCAGGTTGATGTGCATCGCGTCGACGCCAAGGTCGCCGGGGCGCACCCGGCCGACAATGGCGTTGAAGTTCGCGCCGTCGCAATAGACGAACGCCCCGGCGGCATGCACCGCGTCGGAGATCGTCTTCATGTCGCGCTCGAACAGGCCGCAGGTGTTGGGGTTGGTGATCATCACCGCCGCAACGTCCGGGCCAAGGCGGGCCTTCAGGGCTTCCAGATCGACGCGGCCATCCGGGGTCGCCGGAATATCCTCCACCTTATATCCGCAGAAAGCGGCGGTGGCGGGGTTGGTGCCGTGGGCGCTTTCGGGGACAAGGATGACGCTGCGCGCATCGCCGCGCGCTTCCAGCGCGGCGCGGATCGCAAGCAGGCCGCAAAGCTCGCCATGGGCGCCTGCCTTAGGGCTCATCGCGACCGAGTGCATGCCGGTCAGCGTGACCAGCCATTGCGCCAGTTCATGGATCACCGCCAGCGCGCCCTGCACCGTCGATTGCGGCGCGAGCGGATGGAGGTCCGCGAAGCCGGGCATGCGCGCGACCTTCTCATTGAGGCGCGGGTTGTGCTTCATCGTGCAGGAGCCGAGCGGGAACAGGCCAAGGTCGATGGCGTAGTTCTGGCGGCTGAGGCGCGTATAATGGCGCACCGTTTCCTGCTCCGACAGGCCGGGCAGACCGATGCCGTCGGTGCGGGCAAGATTGCCGAGACGGCTGGCGACCTTCGGGGCCTCCGCAAAATCGACGCCGGTGGTGTCGATCGAACCGATCTCGAAGATCAGCGCTTCCTCCAGCATCAGCGCGCGGTTGCCGGTGACGGTGGCAGGCGCGCTGTCCGCTTCGTTGACGGCTTGCGGCGCGGTGGGGCGGCCTTCCTTCAGCATGGTCATGCCAGTTCCTCCTCAAGCGCCTTGGCAAGGGTTTCGATGTCCTCCGCGGTCACGGTTTCGGTGACGGCGACGACCAGACCGTGGCCGATTTCCGACGCATCTGGGAACAGGCGACCCAGGGAAACACCACCCAGCACGCCCTTGTCGGCGAGGTTGCGGACGACTTCGCGCGCATCCTTCGTCAGGACCAGCGTGAACTCGTTGAAGAAGCTGTCGTTGAGCAGCTTCACGCCCGGCACCTGGCGGAGACGGTCGGCCGCCTGACAGGCCAGCCCATGGTTGAGCGCCGCCAGTTCGCGCAGCCCCCTCTCACCCAGCAGCGTCATGTGGATGCTGAACGCCAGCGCGCACAGGCCCGAATTGGTGCAGATGTTCGACGTCGCCTTCTCACGGCGGATATGCTGCTCACGGGTCGAGAGGGTCAGCACGAAGCCGCGCTTGCCCGCCGCGTCCACCGTCTCGCCGCAGAGGCGGCCCGGCATCTGGCGGACATATTTCTGCTTGCAGCCGAACAGGCCGAGATAGGGACCGCCAAATTGCAGACCGACGCCGATGGACTGGCCTTCGCCGACCACGATGTCCGCGCCCATATGGCCCGGCGCCTTGATCGCCCCCAGCGCAACCGGCTCGGTCACGACCGCGACCAGCAGCGCGCCCGCTGCATGAGCGGCGTCGGCAAGCGGGGTCAGGTCGGCGATGCGGCCCAGAATGTCGGGATATTGGACGACGACACAGCTCGTATCCTTGTCGATCCCGGCGATCAGCGCGTCGATGTCGGTAGCGGCGTCGAGGGTCGGCGCTGCATGCACCAGCGCGTCGCCGGTGAACTTCGCCATGGTGTTGGCGACCGAGACATAATGGGGGTGCAGGCCGGAGGACAGGATCGCCTTGCCGCGCTTGGTGATGCGGCGGGCCATGCCGATCGCTTCCCAGCAGGCGGTCGAGCCGTCATACATCGACGCATTGGCGACGTCGCAACCGAGCAGGCGCGCCACCTGAGTCTGGAATTCGAACAGAACCTGCAACGTGCCCTGCGCGATTTCGGGCTGATAGGGCGTGTAGGCGGTCAGGAACTCGCCGCGCTGGATCAGATGATCGACGCTTGCCGGGACATGGTGCCGATAGGCGCCCGCGCCGAGGAAGAAGGGCGCCTCCCCTGCCGACAGGTTTTTCCGCGCGAGGGCCGCCATGTGGCGTTCGACCGCCAGTTCGCTGGCGTGATCGGGCAGGCCCGCAATCTTGTCGGAAAGACGGGCTTCGGCGGGGACGTCCACGAACAGATCGTCAACCGAAGCGGCGCCGATGACGGACAGCATATCCTGCCGGTCGGTGTCGGTAAGGGGTAGATAGCGCATGTTATTTTCCTGCTTCATCATCCCCGCCTGCGCGGGGATGACGTTTGTCGATCAAAGCGAGGCCACGAACTTCTTGTAGGCGGCTTCGTTCATCAGGCCTTCCAGCTCGCTAGCGTCACCGATGCGCAGCTTGAAGAACCAGCCATCTTCCTCGGCATCGCTGTTCACCAACGCGGGTTCATCTTCCAGCGCGCCATTGGCTTCGACGACTTCGCCGGAGATCGGCGCATAGACGTCCGAGGCGGCCTTGACCGATTCCACGACGGCGGCGTCATCGCCCTTTTCGAAGCTGGTGCCTTCGGCGGGCAGTTCGACGAACACGATGTCGCCAAGCTGCTCCTGCGCATAGTCGGTGATGCCGACGGTGGCGATGTCGCCTTCGACATCGATCCATTCATGTTCTTCGGTGAAATAACGGCTCATGGTTCTACTCCCCTCGAAGTGATCACGGTAACAGACTGTGCGATTTGCTTGAAAATCACGACCAGCAAAAAACGGAAAATCAGGCCTTGCGGCGGTAGCGGTGCGGCACGAACGGCATCGGCGCAACGGTCGCGGCGATACGCTTGCCGCGCACTTCGATCTCCAGCGCGGTGTCGATTGCGCTGTGCGGCAGGCTGACCCAACCCATGGCGATCGGCGCGCCTACGGTCGGCGCGAAGCCGCCGGAGGTCACTTCGCCCACCTGCGTGCCGCCGGCATAGATCGGCGCACCCTCGCGAGCGGGCATGCGGCCTTCGATCTTCAGACCCACCCGTTTCGATCCGGGCCCGTCGGCCAGTTCCTTCATCACGCGGGCATGACCGATGAAGCCGCCTTCCTCGCGGCGGCGCTTCTGGATCGCGAAGCCCGGATCCGCGCCGATGGTGCTGACGGCGGGGCTCAGGTCGTGGCCGTAGAGCGGCAGGCCCGCTTCAAGGCGCAGCGAGTCCCGCGCACCAAGGCCGATGGGCTTCACCTGCGGCAATTCGCACAGCGCATCCGCCAACAAAGTCACGTCCGCCGCCGGAACGCTGATCTCAAAGCCATCCTCGCCGGTATAGCCCGAACGGCTGATCCACAGCGGCACGCCCCGCCAGATGAAGGGCGCCGACTGCATGAAAACCAGATCGGCGGTTTCGGGAATCAGCGCAGCCAGCGCCTCGCCCGCTTCCGGCCCCTGCAGGGCCAGCAGGGCCTGATCGTCCATATGGTTCATGACGACCTCGTCGGGCAGACGCTCGATCATCCAGCCGATATCGTCATATTTGGTCGCGCCGTTGACGACCATATAGATATCGGCGCCATCGAACGCCGCGCCGTCGAGGCGTGACACCATCAGGTCGTCCAAAATGCCACCTTCGTCATCCAGCAGCATCGAATAGCGCTGACGGCAGGGCTTCAACCCCTTGATGTCGCTGGGCAGCAGAAGCTCCAGCGCCTCGTCCACGCCCTCGCCGGAAAACAGAAGCTGGCCCATATGGCTGACGTCGAACAGCCCGGCATGCTCGCGGGTCCAGCCATGCTCGGCCATGATGCCTTCATATTGGATCGGCATGTGATAGCCCGCGAAGCCGACCATGCGCGCGCCTTTGGCGCGATGCCATGCGTCAAGCGGCAGGTCCTGCAGCGGCAATTCTTCTTCGATATGGGCGATGTCGTCATTGCCTGACATGGGGCGGCCTTTCCGTGCGAGATCATGGGCGACAACGCGCATGTCCGGAGTCGGACCCATTGCGCCTGCCACCCCCTCTGTCACGGAACCTGAGAGCTTTGACCACCGGCCAATCGACCGGATGGCTTACCCCTTCGGTGGGACGGCCGGAACCGTCCGCTTTCCAGAGTGCCTGCCCATGATGCGGTCCTTTGGCCTGAGAGATTCCGGGGCGGTTGCTCCTTCGGCGACGGGGTGGCCTGAAAGGCTTCCCATGCTCTCCCGCATCAAGTCCGGAGTCGAATCCTCGGCTCCGGCGACATATTTTCGCATTGCGTGAAACCGGGCGCGGCGTCAATCGCTCAATCGGCCGAAGATTTCCGCATGGCGCTTTTCGGCGTAGCGGTCCGTCATGCCCGCAATGAAATCCGCGATATGACGGCTGCGCCGGGGTTCAACGGTCACGCAATCCTGACTCCATTCCTCCGGCATGAGCTTCGGATCGGCCTGATAGGCGCGGAAGAGGTCGGTAACGATCACCCGCGCCCGGTCGGCCGCCGCCAGTTGCGAGGGATGATGATAGAGCGCCGCATACATGAAGCGCTTGAGGTCGCGTTCCTGCACCGCCAGTTCGGGCGAGAAAGCGACCAGCGTGCGCCCCGCATTGCGGACATCATCCACCGTCTCGACCCCCGCCGCCGCGATATTGGCACGGGTGGAGGCGATCAGGTCGTTGGCCATGACGCCAATCTGTTCGCGCACCAGTTCGCGCAGGAGGCGGTCTTCGGCTATGTCGGGATAGCGGGCACGCACCCGTTCCCAACAGCTTTTGACCAACGGCACGCTCAAAAGCTGGTCGAGACTGAGCAGACCGGCGCGCAGGCCATCATCGATGTCGTGATTGTCATAGGCGATATCGTCCGCAATCGCCGCCAGTTGCGCCTCCAGCGAGGCATGGCTGGGCAGGTCGAGCGGGAACAGCGCATCCACCTCCCGCATTGCCCAGCCGGGCGCGGTGATCGGGCCATTATGCTTGGCCAACCCCTCCAGCATTTCCCAACTGAGGTTCAGCCCCCGGAACAACGGATAGGGACTTTCCAGCAGCATCAACGTCCGCAACGTATGGGCATTATGGTCGAAGCCGCCATGGGCATCGAGCGCCGCCTCCAGCGCATCCTCGCCCGCGTGGCCGAAGGGCGGATGGCCGATATCATGGGCCAGGCAAAGCGCTTCGGTCAGATCCTCGTTCAGCCCCAGCGTCCGCGCCGTGGTGCGGCCGATCTGCGCGACCTCCAGGCTGTGGGTCAGGCGGACGCGGAAATGATCGCCGTCGGGCGAGACGAACACCTGCGTCTTGTGGCGCAGGCGGCGGAAGGCGATGGAATGGATGATGCGGTCGCGGTCGCGCTGGAACACGTCGCGCGGGCCGCGCATCTCACCACCGGGTTCGGCGTGGAGGCGGCCCCGGCTCCGGTCCGGGTGGGAAGCATAGGAAGCAAGCAGCGTCATGCGGCGCCCTTTACTGGCCGGAGAGCCGTTCGACCACCTCCCCGGCATCGCTTTTCCAGGCGAACACGTCCGCACCCGCAGATTTCAGCTTATCCTCCAATGCCTTGGCACGGGTAAAGCTGCTGAACGGTCCGACCAGCAGGCGATTGGTACGGCCCCATGTCGCGACCCAGGCATCCTGCGGTTCAAGCGAGTCATATTTCTTGCGCAGCCCCTTCATGGTGAAGGCCAGCGCGCCCTTGTTCGCTCCTGTACCCACCTGAAGCCAGTTGCGCGACGGATTGGCGGCAAGACGCGCCTTTTCCTCGGCGGCCTTCTTCTTTTCCTCGGCCAATTGCTTGGCCTTGGCGTCGGCTTCGGCCTTCGCCTTGGCGGCCGCGGCCTTCTTCGCCTTTTCCGCGACGGCGGTCGCGGCCGCCTGCCGTTCCGCGCGACGGGTCGCCTGAATCTGCGCGATTTCGGTCAGATCAACGGCAGCCACGTTCGACTGCCGCTCCGAGTCGGGCACGTCGATGGCGTGGATGATGTCCGCCAGCGAGCGCGTAACCTGCGGGTCGATCTGCGGCTGCGGAGCCGCAGCCGCGGCCGCGGGTTCAGCCGTGGGCGCGGGCGGCGTGGAAGGTGCGGTCTGCGCCGACAAGCGCTGGGGCGGCGCGCTCTGCGGCTCCGGCGTGGACGAGCGAGGCACAGAGGCCTGCGCCAGCGTGATCGCATTGAGCTGGCTGGCCGACGAACTGGCGGGCGCCGGCGGCGTGGTCGGCGCGGATTCGAAGCCGGGCGCTGGCGGCCCCTGCACATCGCGCCCGGCGGCGGGGGCAGCGGCACGCTGCACCGCCTGCGGTGCCGGTTGCTGCGGGATCGGCGTGCGGGCCGCCGCCGATGGCAGCGGGGCCGTCTGTCGCGGCATATCGGCCTGCGCCAGCGTGGCGCCTTCGCCATTGCGGCGCGCGCGGCGATTCTGGCGCGTCGCATTGGCGGCCTGCGGCTGCGTCTGGACCGTCGGCGCCTGCGTCGGCTCGACCGAGGCGAAGGCGGGCGATGTCGGCGTGACCGCCGCGATGGTCGTGCCGACATTGGCCGGGAAATGCCCGAAATGCACCGCCGCCGCCTTTTGCGCGGGGGTCAGATAGGGCATTTTCTGCATATAGGGCAGGATCGCCGTCGCCAGTTGCGCGGGCATGGTCTGCTCGGCAATCTTCTTCGCATCCGCCTGACGGTTGTTCATCGCCAGAATGAAGGCGCGATAGCGCCAGGCGGCACGGTCGCTTTTGTAGAGCAGCGGCTTCAACACCCGTTCCGCCGCATCCACCTGACCCGATATGCCGAGCGAGGCGGCATAGCGATGGGTCAGTTCGACATCGTCGGGCGTGCGCTGAAGCGCGGTCTGATAGTCGCGCTGGGCCCCGGCCTGATCGCCGGTCATATCCTTGGCCAGACCACGGTCGGACAACAGCGACGTTTCCGGATAGCCCAGCCGGGTCGCCTGATCGAACAGGCGCAGCGCTTCACCCGGATTCTGATTCTTCAGCATGACCCGGCCAAGGCCCGCCTTCACCTTGCCGTTATTGTGCTGGAGCGTGTCGGCGCGGGCAAAGAAACCGGCGGCGGCGCGCGCATCGTCCATGTCCAGCGCCGCCTCTCCCGCGCCGATCAGCGCGTTCACATCGCGCGGATTGGTCGCCAGCCGGGCCAGATTGCTGTTGAGATTTTCGGCGCTGGAGGGACGGACCGCCTGCACCTGCCCCGGTTGCGCCAATATCGGTTGAAAGGGCGCGGTTCCCGCCAGAAGCAGTCCGCCGAGAATCCAAATGTCATAACGTCTCACAGGGACCCTTTAGCGGATGGAGGCGGGGCAAGGGAATATGCCAAAAGAAAAAGCGCGCCCGGTTGCCCATGGCAGCCGATGGCGCGCTTGTCCTGTCGGTGCGGGGCGAACCCGCGCCCGATTACTGGTTGCTCTGGCGGTTGAGGAACCGCGGGATATCCGGCGTGGACGCGCCGTCATCGCTGGCGGCGGGACCCTTTTCCGCGCCGCGGGTCAGGCCCGCCATGCGCTCGAACAGCGTACCGCCGGTGGCGACGCGGGGCGCGGCCTGCGGCGCCGGGGCCGGAGCAGGTGCGGGCTTTTCCGCGGCTTCCTCCGCGCCCAGCAGCAATTCGTCCTGGGAGGGATCTTCGTCCGAGAAGACGGCGGCCGGACGCGGCGGCGCGAAGGGGGCGGGCTTGGCTGCCGCCACGGGAGCCGGCGGGGTCAGCGGAGCCGGCGCGGGCGCGGCGGGGACATCCAGTTCCAGCGTTTCAGGTTCCGGTTCCGGCGCGGCGACCGGAGCGGGCGCCGGCTGCGGCGCGGGCTTGGGCGCTGCCGCCGTCGGCACGGCGACCGCCGGACGGCTGGCGAAGCTGAACGGCTGGGTCAAGGGCGCAGCTGATGCGCCAACCTCGCTATCGATGCCGGTGGCGACCACGGAGACGCGGATCTTGCCGTTCAGACCGTCATTGAAGGCCGAACCCCAGATGATGTTCGCGTCCGGATCGACCAGTTCGCGGATATGGTTGGCGGCTTCGTCGACTTCCATCAGGCGCATGTCATCGCCGCCGACGATGGAGACGATCACGCCCTTCGCGCCGCGCATCGACACGCCGTCGAGCAGCGGGTTCGCGATCGCCTTTTCAGCGGCCTGAAGCGCGCGGCCGTCGCCTTCGGCTTCGCCGGTGCCCATCATCGCCTTGCCCATTTCGCCCATCACCGAGCGGACGTCGGCAAAGTCGAGGTTGATCAGGCCCGGCATGATCATGAGGTCGGTGATGCTGCGCACGCCCTGCTGCAACACCTCGTCCGCCATCTGGAAGGCTTCCTTGAAGGTGGTGTTGGGATTGGCGATCAGGAACAGGTTCTGGTTCGGAATGACGATGAGGGTATCGACATGCTTCTGCAGTTCCTCAATGCCGGACTCCGCCGACTTCATGCGGCGATTGCCCTCGAAGGTGAAGGGCTTGGTCACGACGCCGACGGTCAGGATGCCACGATCGCGCGCGGCCTTGGCGATGACGGGAGCCGCGCCGGTGCCGGTGCCGCCGCCCATGCCGGCGGTGATGAAGCACATATGCGCGCCGTTCAGCGCCTCTTCGACCGAGGCGATGGTTTCCTCAGCGGCCGCCTTGCCGATTTCCGGGCGCGAACCGGCGCCCAGACCTTCCGTGATCTGCGGGCCAAGCTGGATGCGGCGCTCCGCCGGAGAGGAGTTGAGCGCCTGCGCGTCGGTATTGGCGACGATGAAATCAACGCCCTCGACCGAAGCGGCGATCATGTTCGCAATGGCGTTGCCGCCCGCGCCGCCGACGCCGATCACCGCGATGCGTGGCTTCAATTCGTCCACATGCGGTGGGCTGATTTCAATGCTCATAAATTTTAGCTCCCTCCAGCTTCGATGACGTGAGCGAAACTGTCAACGAAGGTTAATGCAACAGATAATGGCGAGTTTCACTAGGTAATTTCGCCGGATTTCACTTTATTTCAATAGTTCGTCTTCATCGCCTTGACCATTCTCTGCCACCAGGCAGGCGCTCCGATACGATGAACGGTCTGAGGAGCGGGCGCTATCGTTCTAAGATCAACCGGGTTTGAAGCGCCATAAAGCGCAAGACCGGCCAGCGTCGCGAAGGCCGGTCCGCTATGCGCCTCCGGCAACGCCGCCAGACCGCGGGGGCGACCGATCCGCACGGCGCGCCCTAACGCGCCCTGGGCATAGTCGGCAATGCCCTTCATCTCCGCCCCGCCGCCGGTCAGCACCACCTGCCGCCCGGTCGGCGTGTTGAAACCCATGCCCGCCAGCGCCCCGTTCACCTCTACCATGATCTGGTTGAGCCGTTCGCAGATCACCGCCACCAGCGCCGCGCGGGTGATCTTGCCGCCATCGGCATTGGGACCGGCGCTTTGCCCCGGAATGGCGACGTCGCCATGGGGGGCGGCGATCTCGATCATGTCGCGGAAGTCGCGGCGGTTCTGCATCGCGGACCCATAGAAGCATTTGATCCGCTCCGCCTGGCTGCGACGGATGCCGAAGGCGGAGGCGATGTCGTCGGTAATGTCGGACGCGCCGATGGGAATGCTGTGCAGCCCGACCAGCATGCCGCCTGCATAGAGCGAAACATTGGTCACGCCCGCGCCGAGTTCCACCAGCGCGACACCCAGGTCCCTTTCCTCTTCGGACAGGCAGGCGAGGCCCGTGGCGATAGGCGATGCAACGATGCTATTGACGTTGAGATAGGCCCCGCGCACGCACAGGTCGAGATTGGCAAGCGGCGCGCCATCGGCCAGCACCACATGGATATCGACGCCCAGCAGGTCCGCATGCATCCCCAGCGGCTTCTTCACCGGCACGCGACCATTGATGGTGAAGCAGGTCGGCTGGGCATGGAGCACGACGCGGCCATCGGGATCGATGCCCTGCTGGCCGGTGGTCAGAAGATCGTCAATATCGGCCTGCTCGACGCGATAGCCGCCCATGTCGCGCTCGACGGTGACGACATCGCTGACAAGGCTACCGCCCGAGAAGCTGACCCAGACATCCTCGATATTGGTGCCCGCGACGCGCTCGGCCTGCTCGACCGTTTCGCGCACGGCAAGTTCGGTGCGCTCCATGTCGGCGATGAAACCGCGCCGCACGCCCCGGCTCTCCCGCTGGCCGGTGCCCAAAATCGCCAACTCACCATTTTCGGTGCGTCCCGCGATCAGCGCGGACACCTTCCACGATCCGATGTCAATCGCGGTGACGAGCTTATCGACCTTGGGTTGTGCCATGGGTCAGCCTTCCTCGCCCTTGGCGGGCGCGTCGGCGCTCGCGGCGGGCTTCTCGCTGGTCGCGCTGGTTCCTTGGCCTTGCGGCAGACGCAGTATGAAACGATCCGGGTCGCGCATGTCGAACTTGACGATGCCCCGGCCGAGCAGCCGGTTCACGCCGTCCATGCGCGCGAAATTGACCAGCGCCGTGGCGGAGGGCTTGTCCCCCTCCGGCAGCGACAGCGTCTCCCCCGACTGGAAGCGCAGGTCCCAGCGCCGGTTCCCGACCCAGGTGGCGCCGGCCAGCATGGGTTTGAGCGCGGGCGCATTTTCCATCAGCTTGTTGAGGCCCGCCGTCTGGAGATTGGCATTAGGCCCCACCACCAGCGGCAGATCGGGCATCGCGCCCGGCGACACCGATTGCAGCACCACGCCAGCCACGTCGATCAGGTGAAGCTGCCCGTCATGCTGCCACACCGCGACGGGATCGCGCTCGACGACATCGACCACCAGCGTATCGGGCAGGCGGCGGGAAATGCGCGCATCCTTGACCCAGCCGAGCTTCAGCATCTCATCGCGCACCCTGGGCAGGTCGAGCGACAGCATGGAGCGGTTCACCTGTCCCAGCGCGATATTGTAGATCGGCAACTCGTCCATCCGCTCGACGCCGCGGACCTCGACCTTCTCGACCTCGAAACCCGCACTCGCCGCCAGTTCGGATGCCTTCTGCCCGGCCATGGCGGGAAGGCCCAGCAGCATGGCAATGCCGACCACGCCTGCCAGCACGATGCCCACAATGGCCCAACTCGCCATTCGTTGCAGCGTCTCCTCGCTGAAAGGGAGCAGATTCAGCAGGCTGTCGACCCAGCTCCGGCGCTTGACCGGACGCCCGCGTCCCCCGCTGCGACCGCGCGCGCCGGTCGTGCGCGTCAACCGCGCCGTCCCGCCACGCCGGATGCGTGCTTCAGCCATGCTTTGCCCCCTTTGCGCCTTCCCTGAGCGCGTCCTCGACTATGCGCTCCACCAGTTCGGCATAGTCAATGCCCAGCTTCGCCGCCTGTTCGGGAACCAGGCTCAAGGGCGTCATGCCCGGCTGGGTGTTGACCTCCAGCAGGAACAGCCCCTCTATCCCCTGATTGTCGTCCCAGCGAAAATCGGAGCGCGACGCCCCTTTGCAGCCCAGCAATTGATGCGCCCGCAGAGCGATGGCCTTGCAGGCTTCCGCAATTTCATTGGGAATCTCCGCCGGGCAGACATGCTCGGTCATGCCGTCGGTATATTTGGCGTCGAAATCGTAGAAGCCGCTTTTCGGGCGGAGTTCCGTGACCAGCAGCGCCTCTTCGCCCAGCACGGCGGTCGTCAGTTCCCGGCCGCGAATATAGGGTTCGGCCAGAAGTTCGTCGAAATGCTGCCACGGCCCCTCGACATCGCGGCCGATGGGCGAGCCATAATTGCCGTCCTGCGTCACGATGGCGACGCCAACCGAGCTGCCCTCATTGACCGGCTTCACCACATAGGGACGCGGCAGAGGGTCGGCTTCGAACAGGCTGGCGCTTTGCACGATATGGCCGCCGGGCATGGGAATGCCATGGGGCACCAACGCCTGTTTGGTGAGTTGCTTGTCGATGGCGATGACCGAGGTGGCAAGGCCCGAATGGGTGTAGGTGAGGCCCATCAGGTCCATCATCCCCTGCACCGTGCCATCCTCGCCGGGGACACCGTGGAGGGCGTTGAACACGACATCGGCCTTGGCTTCGGTGAGGCGAGCCGCAACATCACGGTCCATGTCGATGCGCGTGACCTTATGCCCGCGCGATTCCAGCGCCTTGGCAACACCTTCACCGCTCGACAGCGAAACGGGCCGCTCGGCGGACCAGCCACCCATCAGGACGGCAACATGCCAAGGACCACGGCTCATTTCGACAACCCCACTAGCTTTTCCTGATTGGCGTCGTCGGCAGACAGGCCGACACGCTGAATTTCCCATTCCAGTTCAATGCCGCTCTTTGCCTTCACCCGGCGGCGGACTTCCTCGCCCAAAGCCTCGATATCCGCGCTGGTCGCCTCACCCAGGTTGAGGAGGAAATTGGTGTGCTTCTCCGACACCTGCGCGCCGCCCAGTTGCAGGCCCCGGCATCCGGCTTCGTCCACAAGCTGCCAGGCCTTATGGCCATCGGGATTCTTGAAGGTCGAACCGCCGGTCTTGCTGCGGAGCGGCTGGCTTTCCTCGCGAGCGGCGGCGATGCGATCCATCTCCGCCTGAATGGCGGCAGGTTCGCCCGGCATGCCCCGGAACACCGCGCTCACCACCACAGCGCCTTCGGGCAAAGTGCTGTGACGATAGGTGTAACCCAGCGCATCAAGCGACAGCGTGACCACCTCGCCCGAACGCAACACGACCTCACACTCCACGAGAATATCGCAGGTTTCGCGGCCATAAGCGCCGCCATTCATCCGCACGAAACCGCCGACCGTGCCGGGGATCGAGCGCAGAAACTCCAGCCCAGCAATCCCTGCATCCCGTCCGGTCGAAGAAACCAGAATCCCCGAAGCCCCTCCCCCGCAACGCAGGGCCGTCGCATCGATCTGCTCGACCTTGGCGAAGGGCTTGCCAAGGCGCACGACCACGCCCGGAACGCCGCCATCGCGGACGATCAGGTTCGAGCCAAGCCCCAGCGCCATCACGGGGATCGCCGGGGCCAGATCCCGCAGAAAATCGGAGAGGTCAGCCACGTCCTTCGGCTCGAACAGCCATTGCGCAAGGCCCCCCGCCTTGAACCAGACGAGGGGGCCAAGCGGCGCATCAGCCTTGAGCGAGCCGCGAACCGAAGGAAGGGACGTTGTCGCCAGCGTCAATCGCGCATCCCCCAGAGCCGCATCCAGCCCTTCATCGCCCTCATCCCCGCTTCGCCCGCCTGATTGGCGGCCATGCCGGCTTCCACATTGCGCTGGGCCGCATCGACCATCTGCTGCGCCGCTTCGATGCCCTGCATCTGGACGTCGATCATGCGCTTCTGCATTTCGAGGCCGACATTGAGCAGTTCGAACATCAGGCCGCTTCCTTTGCCGTAACCGCCGGAGCAAGCCCCGCCGCCCATTTCGTGATGTCGCCAGCACCCAGACAGATGATCATATCGTCCGCCTGAACATCGGCCGCAATCACGCGAGCAAGGTCATCCGCCCCCTCGATGGTCGAAGCGCGATGATGCCCCCGGCGCTTCAAACCCGCGACCAGTTCAGCGCTGTCCACACCCTCGATCGGCTGCTCGCCCGCCGGATAAACCGGGGCGGCATAGACGATGTCGGCGTCGTTGAAGGCCTGCTGGAACTCATCCATCAGGTCGCGCAAGCGGGTAAAGCGGTGCGGCTGAACCACGGCGATGACCCGGCCCTTCGCCCCTTCGCGGGCGGCGGCCAGCACCGCCTTGATCTCGACCGGATGGTGGCCATAATCGTCGATCACAGTCGCGATGCCGCCCTCGACAGCGATTTCTCCAACCTTGGTGAAACGCCGCTTCACGCCGCCGAATTTGGCGAAGCCGGTCTGGATCGTCGCGTCGTTGATCCCCATTTGCAGCGCCACGCCGATCGCCGCCATGGCGTTCAGCACATTGTGGCGGCCGGGCATCGGCATTTCGATCCCTTCGATGCGACGAGTCGAGCCGTCCCGCTCGCGAATCTGCACGTCGAAGCGATTGCCGCCGGGGATGGGCTGGACATTCTCGCCGCGAATATCGGCCTGCGCCGAGAAACCGTAAGTGACGATGCGCCGGTCCTGCACGCGGGGCAGGATCGCCTGCACTTCGGGATGGTCGAGACAGAGCATCGCCGCACCATAGAAGGGCACATTTTCGACGAACTCGACAAAGGCGTCCTTCACCTTGTCGAAGCTGCCATAATGATCGAGATGCTCGGGATCGATATTGGTCACGACCGCCAGCGTGCCGTCGAGCCGCAGGAAGCTGCCGTCGCTCTCATCGGCTTCCACGACCATCCAGTCGCTCTTGCCGAGCCGGGCGTTGGAGCCATAGCTGTTGATGATGCCGCCATTGATGACGGTCGGGTCCACCCCGCCCGCGTCCAGCAGCGCCGCGACCATGGAGGTGGTCGTGGTCTTGCCATGCGTGCCCGCGACGGCGACGGTCGACTTCAGGCGCATCAGCTCCGCCAGCATTTCCGCGCGGCGGATGACCGGGACGCGCTTTTCCAGCGCCAGATCGACTTCCGGATTGCCCTTCTTGATCGCGGTGGAGGTCACGACCACGGCGGCATCGCCCAGATTTTCGGCCTTATGGCCGATCATCACCGGGATGCCCTTCTTGCGCAGGCCTTCCACGACATAGCCTTCGGCGACGTCGGAGCCCTGAACCTTGTAACCCAGATTATGCATCACTTCGGCGATGCCGGACATGCCGATGCCGCCAATGCCGATGAAATGGATCGTGCCGATGTCGGTGCCGACACCCTTCATGCGGGAACTCCCTGGAGATTGAGGCTGGTCGGCGTCGGGCCGACACGCAGCGGGTCATTGACGATGGGCGCGGTGCCGATGCTTTCCAGCAGGTCGGCCATGTCGCGCGCGGCATTGGGACGGCCGCAGGCGCGGGCGCGCTTGGCGGCGTTCTGGAGGGCGCCGGGTTCCAGCGCCATCTTCTGCATCTGCTTGGCGAGTTCGACCGCCGTGAAGCGCGCCTGCGGAATCGTGCGCGCGCCGCCCGCCTCGGTCATTTCGCGGGCATTGGCGGTCTGGTGGTCGTCCATGGCGCTCGGCAGCGGGATCAGGATCGCCGGGCGCCCCGCGCAGGTCAGTTCCGCCAGAGTCGAAGCCCCCGCACGGGCGATCACCAGATGCGACCAGCCCAGCTTTTCCGGCACATCGTTGAAATAGGTCGCCAGATCAGCCGGGATTTCGAGGTCGGCATAGAGCTTGCGGACCCGCTCGATATCCTCGGCGCGGCACTGCTGCGTCACCTGCAAACGGCGGCGCAGGCTGAGCGGCAACATGCCAAGGCCATCGGGCACGACGCTGGAGAGGATGGTCGCCCCCTGGCTGCCCCCGATCACCAGCACGCGGAAGACGCTTTCATCGGTCAGCGCGGGAAATTCCTCGTCGCGAAGCTGCTTCACTTCTTCGCGCACCGGATTGCCGATCAGATGCACCTTGTCGGCGAACTTGTCCTTGAGCCGCTCGACCACCGGATAGGCTGTCGCGATGGCATCGACCCGCCCCGCCAGATAGCGGTTCACCCGGCCCAGCACGGCATTCTGCTCATGGATGGCGGTCGGAATGCCATCGGCCAGCGCGCCCAGCAGCGCGGGCATGGCCGGATAGCCGCCAAAACCGACCACGGCGGTCGGGCGAAAAGTCTCGTTCAACCGCCGCGCCATCGCCCGGCCCGCCAGAATCGCGTTCAACGCACCCGGCCAGCTCTTCGGATTCTTGGTCATGCGCCCGGCGGGCATGACATGGACCTGAGCCTTGTCGAAAATGCCAGGAATCTTGGCGCCGCGCTCATCCGTCACCAGCGCGACATGATGGCCGCGCGCCATCAGCTCCTCCGCGACGGCATGCGCCGGAATCATATGACCACCCGTCCCGCCTGCGGCGAGGACGAAGTGACGGGAAATGCTCATCGACCACTCCATTTGACGACCGTGTGCCGACCCATGAAGGGATTGCGCCGCGTGAACGCGAGCAACAGGCCGACGCCGATACAAAGCGCCAGCATAGAGGAGCCGCCATAGCTGATAAAGGGCAGCGTCATGCCCTTTGAAGGAAATATCTGCGCATTGACGCCCATGTTGATGATCGCCTGCAACCCGAACTGGGTCGTCAGCCCTGCGGCGGCGAGGATCGTGAAATTATCGTCCTCATCCAGCATCCGCAGGAAAACGCGCACCACGATCGCCAGATAGACACAGGCGATGCCGATGCAGGCGAGCAGCCCGAATTCCTCCCCAATGACGGAGAAGATATAGTCGGTATGGGCCTCGGGCAGGCGGAATTTGGCCTGCCCCCCGCCCGGCCCGACACCCAGGAACCCGCCATGGGAAATGGTGCGGAAGGCCAGTTCGGTCTGGTCCGGCCCCATGTCCTGCGCAACGCCGATGCCCAGAAAGTCGTTGATGCGCTGACGACCATTCTCATAGAACATGTACATCAACACCAGCCCGCCCAGCGCCGCTCCGGCCAGGACGCCAATCGCGCGCATCGACACGCCCGACAGCAGCAGCAGCCCGCCCCAGCAGGCAAGGAAGATCACCGTCTGGCCAAAGTCCGGCTGTTTCATCAGGATCGCCGCGATCAACGCGGTCGTCACGCCCGTCAGCGGGATCACCGGCAACGTCATGTCCTTGCCGCGCAAGGACAGCAGCCAGGCCATGGTGACGACATAGACCGGCTTCAGAAACTCGGACGGCTGGAAACGGAAGCCCGGCAGGTCGATCCAGCGCTTTGCCCCGTTCACCACGGAACCGAGCACCGGCACCAACAGCAGCGCCAGCGCAAAGACAATGCAGAGGCCCACGGCCAGCCGCCGCGCCTGCGTCCGGGGCAGCATGGAAATGATCAGCATGATCGGCAGGCCGAGGAACACCCACATCAGCTGGCGATAGAAATAGATGAGCGGCGTCACCGAAACCGCACTGGTCGACCGGTCAATCGCCGCCACGGGCGAAGCCGCCGCGACCGCCACCAGCCCGATCGCCATCAGCGCGACGATCAGCGACAGCAGGACGCGGTCGATTTCCCAGAACCAGATGGCAAGCGCCGTGCGTTCCCGCGGGACGGTGCGGTTCTTGAACTCTTTGACAAGTTCGCCTGCCCTGAACATGCCCCTTAACCCCTTCAGGCCCTATTCCAACGCCGCGACGGCAGCGGCGAAGGCATCGCCCCTCGCCTCGAAATCGCGAAACTGGTCGAAACTCGCGCAGGCGGGCGACAGCAGCACCACATCCCCCGGCTGGGCCACCCGCGCCGCGCGGCGAACGGCGGCGGATAGCATTTCTGAATCGTCAACCGCCATATGCGGCTTCAACAGTTCAACGAACATAGGCCCCGCTTCACCGATGGTATAGGCCTGCGCGACATGACCGAACCAGGGCGCGCATTCGTCCAGATTATCAGTCTTGGCGAGGCCTCCGACGATCCAGTGCAACCGCTTGCGCCCATCGACCGGCGGATAGGCGGCCAAAGCGGGCGCGGTCGAAGCGGCATTGGTCGCCTTGCTGTCGTTGACGTAGAGGACGCCGTTCAGTTCGCGCACCCGCTGCATCCGGTGCGGGAGCGAGGCGTAGCTTTGCAGGCCCTGCTCGATGATCGCCTCATCAATGCCGAGCGCGCGGGCGACGGCGATAGCGACGGCAGCGTTTTGGGCATTATGCGGCCCTTGCAGCGAAGGCCAAGCGGCCTGCGCGGCACGATCGATATCGGCGGCCTTCACTTCCACGACACCGTCATCCCCGCGAAGGCGGGGATTCATCTCCCCAGCCTTGCGCCCAGTCGCAAGGTCAGGAGATGGGTTCCCGCTTTCGCGGGAATGACGAACAGATAAAAGAATTGAGCGGCTGGGCTCATCCTCAGCAGCAATGACGGCAATATGCCCCGCCGACTGCATTTCAAACAGCCGCGCCTTGGACGCGACATAGCCTTCAAAGCCATTATAGCGGTCCAGATGGTCCGGCGTGATGTTGAGCAGCACCGCCACATCGCAATCGAGGCTGAGCGTCAGGTCGATCTGGTAGCTCGACAGCTCCAGCACGTAGACTCCGCCCTGAGGCAGCGGGTCCTGCCCCAGAATCGGCAGGCCGATATTGCCGCCCATGCGGGTCGGGATGCCCGCCGTCTCGATGATATGATGGACCAGAGCGGTGGTGGTCGACTTGCCGTTGGTGCCGGTGATCCCGACCACGCGATGCTTCGGCAGCGCCGGACGGGCGAGCGCGAACAGCTCTATGTCGCCGATGACGGGCACGCCCGCCAGCTTGGCGTGCATGGCGATAGGATGCTTGTTGAGCGGCACGCCGGGCGACACGACCACGCCGTCAAAGCCCTTGAGGTCGATTTCGGTGGGATCGGCCAGCTCCGCCTTGCCCGCAACGGCGGCGCGGGCTTCATCACGGCTGTCCCAGGCAACGACCTCGGCTCCGCTCGCCGCGAGGCATTCGACCGTGGCGAGGCCGGAACGGGCAAGGCCCAGCACCGCATATTTCTTGCCGGCAAAAGCGTCCGAAACGATCATCCCTACCTCAGCTTCAGCGTTGCAAGACCGGCGAGCGCCAGCACGAAGGAGATGATCCAGAAACGGATCACGACCGTCGGCTCGGCCCAGCCCAATTGCTCGAAATGATGGTGGATCGGCGCCATTTTGAACACGCGCTTGCCGGTACGCTTGTAGAAGAAGACCTGGATGATGACCGACATGGCCTCCACCACGAACAGGCCGCCGATCACGCCCAGCACGATCTCATGATGCGCGGTGACGGCGATCACGCCAATGGTCCCACCGAGAGCAAGGCTCCCCGTATCGCCCATGAACACGGCGGCGGGCGGCGCGTTGAACCAGAGGAAGGCCAGCCCCGCCCCAATGATCGCGCCGCACAATATGGTGAGGTTGCCTGCGCCGGGCACATGCGGAAGTCCCAGATAATGAGCGAAGTCCGCGCGCCCGACGAGGTAGACGATCGCCATGAAGGCCATGCAGGCGATGATGACCGGCATGGTGGCAAGGCCGTCCAGCCCATCGGTCAGGTTCACCGCATTGCCGAACGCCACGATCACGAAGGCAGCGAACAGGAAGTAGAACGGTCCCAATTCGATCGCCGGACCGTTGTAGAAGGGCACATAGAGCGCGGTATTGCCATGCTGGCTGACGATCAGCCACGCCGCGAAGCCCGCGATCAGAAATTCGAAGGCAAGGCGCATCTTACCGGAAAGCCCCTTGTGGCTGGCCTTCGTCACCTTGTCATAATCGTCGAGGAAACCGATGGCGCCAAAGCCGAGCGTCACGAACAGGCACGCCCAGACATAGATGGACGACAGGTCCATCCACAACAGCACCGAAGTCACCATGGAGGTGAGGATCATCAACCCGCCCATGGTCGGGGTGCCGCGTTTGGCAAGATGCGTCTGCGGGCCATCGTCGCGGATCGGCTGCCCCTTGCCCTGCCGCACCCGCAGCCAGCCGATGAAGCGCGGGCCGATGACAAGGCCGATGATCAGCGCGGTCGCAATCGCGGCGCCGGCGCGGAAACTCAAATAGCGGATGAGGTTGAACGCACCCGCGAAATCCAGAGTCTGGGCAAGCCAGTAGAGCATCAGTTCTTAGCTTCCTGTAGCGCGGCGACGAGGCGGGAGAGGCCGATGCCGTTCGAGCCTTTGACAAGTATCGCGTCACCCGCGCGCATTTCGGTTTGAATGAGATCGGTCGCCCGGGCCGCGTCGGACACATGATCGAAGGCCATCACGCCCTTTTGCGCTTGGGCAAGCGCTTCGGCCAGCGGCTGCATTTCGTCACCGACGAGGATGGCATAGTCGACCTGGCTCCCCATCAGCGGCTCAACGAGGCCCGCATGAAGCTCCCGACTGCGGTCGCCCAATTCGCGCATCCCGCCCAGTACGGCAATACGCCGTTCGGCCGACTCCCGGCCAAGCTGCTTGAGCGTCGCGGCCATGCTCAGCGGATTGGCGTTGTAGCTTTCGTCGATCAGCAGCGCCTCGCCGCCCTTGGCCTGCACCATGCGCCGCTCGCCCCGGCCCGGCAGGCCCGGCATTTCCGCCAGCGCCAGCCCCGCCGCCGCCAGATCGCCGCCCAACGCCTCGACCGTCGCCAGCACGGCCAGCGCATTGGACACCCAATGATCCCCCGGCGCGCCTACGGTGAAGCACAGCTCCACGCCCGGCAGCGTCGCCGTCACCAGCGTTCCGCCACCCGCCGCCGGCACCATGTCGCGGGCGCAGACATCGGCTTGCGCGTCGAAACCGAAAGTCAGGATGCGCCCGGCATGCTGCTCCGCCTTGGCATAAAGGGTCGCGACATGCGGGCTGTCATAGGGGATGATCGCCGTGCCGCCGGGTTCCAACCCCTCGAAAATCTCTGCCTTGGCCTCGGCAATCTTCTCCTCGGTGCCGAAAAATTCGATATGGGCGGGCGCAATGGCAGTAACGATGGCGGCATGCGGCCGCACCTGCCGGGTCAGCGCGGCCAGCTCGCCCGCATGGTTCATGCCCATTTCGAACACGCCAAATGCCGACTCCCGCGCCATGCGCGACAGGCTGAGCGGCACGCCGACATGATTATTGTAGCTCTTGACCGATCGATGCACCTCACCGGGGCAGATCCGGTCCAGCGCCAGGAACAGCGCTTCCTTGGTGCCAGTCTTGCCGACAGAGCCGGTGACGCCGACCACCTTGCCCTGCATCCGGACACGCGAAGCCCGGCCCAGCGCCTCCAGCGCCGCCGCGCTATCCGGCACGAGCACATGCGGCTGGGCGATCGGTTCGCTGACGATGGCGCCCGCCGCCCCCTGTCCGAAAGCCTTTTCCACGAAACGATGACCGTCCGTCGTTTCGCCCTTCATCGCGACGAACAGGTCGCCGCCGGTCACTTCACGGCTATCGAACGCCACGCCCGAAACGGCGAAGGGCGCCGAAGCGACGCCCCCCGTTGCCTGCGCAATCTCTTCGGAGGTCCAGAGCGTGCTCATCCGGCACATTCCCGCGCCACGGTCACATCATCGAACGGCAGCACGCGGTCGCCGATGATCTGGCCCTGTTCATGCCCCTTGCCCGCGAGAAGAACGATATCATCTGCACCGGCCTGCGCAATGGCGGCGGCGATGGCGGCCCGGCGCCCGCCAATTTCCTCCGCCCCCGGTGCGCCCGCCATGATGGCTGCGCGGATGGCCGAAGGCTCCTCCGAACGCGGATTATCATCGGTCACGATCACATGGTCGGCCAGTTCCGCCGCGACCTTGCCCATTTGCGGCCGCTTGCCCGCGTCGCGGTCCCCGCCCGCGCCGAACAGCGCGATCAGGCGCCCACGCGTATGCGGCCGCAGCGCCTCGATCGCCGCGCGCAGGCCATCGGGCGTATGCGCATAATCGACATAGACCGGCGCGCCCGCGCGGGTGATGACAGCGCGCTCCAGCCGCCCGCGCACGGGCTGCACCCGGCCGAGCAGTTCCAGCACCTTGCCCACATCCTCGCCACCCGCAATCACAAGGCCAGCGGCGGTCAGCGCATTGGCCGCCTGATAGGCGCCGATCAGCGGCAGGTTGACCTTATAGAGCTTGCCCTCAACCTCGACGTCCAGCGTCTGGCCCAACTGGGTCGGGGTGCGGTTGGCCAGGCGCAATGCCTGCCCCTGCACCCCGACGCTCAGCACACGAAGCCCCCGCTTCGTAGCCCGCTGGAGTACCTTGTCCGACCACTCGTCATCGGCCCAGACGACCGCCGCGCCATCCGGCGCGACAACCTCGTCGAACAGCCGCATCTTGGCTTCGAAATAGCTGTCCATGTCGCCATGATAATCGAGATGATCGCGCGACAGGTTGGTGAAGGCCGCCGCCGATACCCGCAGCCCTTCGGTGCGATATTGCGCCAGACCGTGGCTCGACGCCTCGAACGCGGCGTGGGTGATGCCCTCGCGCTTCAGCCCCGCCATGTTGGACAGGAACGTCACGATGTCCGGCGTGGTCAGCCCGGTCGACACCTGATCGACCGAGGTGGTGACGCCCAGAGTGCCGATGGAGGCCGAATGATGCCCCAGCATCCGCCACAATTGCCGGGCCAGCTCCACCGTGGAGGTCTTGCCGTTGGTTCCGGTGACGGCAACGGTCACATCGGGAAATGGCGCGAAATAGCGCGCGGCCAGTTGCGCGAACAGGCGGCGCGGATTGTCATGGGCGATATGGATCGCGCCCTCGACCTTCGCTTCGGGCCGCGCAACCACCGCCACGGCCCCGGCCTGCACGGCCGCGGGAATGAAGTCCTCGCCATTCACCCGCACGCCCTGAAAGGCCCCGAACACCGTGCCCGGCGCGACCTTCCGGTTATCGATTGCAAAGCCCGACACCGGCATATCTGACGATGCCTTGGTGTCGAGCTTTGCATCCAGCCCCTCGATTAGCGACCCGAGGCGCATTTTATTCTTTCTCCTTATCGCCGTGCAGCAACGGCATGAGGTCGGAAATATCGACATCGCGCCGCTCGTCGGGCAGCACGCCCAGCATCGGCCCGGTGCGCTCCACCACCCGCTTCACCACTGGCGCGGCAGTCCAGGCCGCCGTGCGCAGACCATATTGGCCCGTCGCCTCGTCCATGGTGACGAGGACCACATAGCGCGGATTGTCCATCGGGAAGGCAGAAGCGAAAGTCGTCACCAGCGAAGTCTTGTTATACCGGCCCTCTTGCGGTTTTTCGGCCGAACCCGTCTTGCCGCCCACCCGGTATCCCTTGGCGTCGGCGCTGCGTCCTGTACCCGCCGCGACGATCATGCGCAACAGTTGCCGCATCCGCGCGCTGGTGGCGGCGGAAAAGACGCGACGCCCCTCCGGCACCTCCTCCGCCTTCAATTTACGCAGCGTAGCGGGCCGCCACAGGCCGCCATTGACCAGCGCCGCATAAGCCGAAGCGAGATGCAAAGGCGTTACGGCGATGCCGTGACCATAGGAAACGGTGAGCGTGGTGATGCGTCCCCAATTGGCCGGCCACAGCGTCCCGGCGCGCTCATTGAGTTCAATCGGCGCGCGATCGTTGAAGTGCAACTCCCGGAAAAGATGCTGCAAAGGCTCCGCGCCCATCTGGTCCGCGATCCGCGCCGTGCCGATGTTCGAGCTGTGCACGAGGATTTCGGGCACGTTGATCCAGCGGCCGAGCGGATGGTCGTCCTTGATGCGGAAACCGGCGACCGCGAGCGGCGCGGTCGCGTCATAGGTCTTGGACATGGAGGTGACGATCCCCCGATCCATGGCCGCGCCGATGGAGAGCGGCTTGAACGCCGATCCCAATTCGTAGCGCGCCTGCACCATATGGTTGCAGAGCGGCGATTCGCTGCATGTCTTGCCCGCGTAATTTTCCAGCTTGTTGGGATCGAACACGGGAATCGAGGCCATGGCGATCACTTCGCCGGTGTTCGCATCCAGAATGACGCCACCGGCGCCCTTGGCACGGGTCTGCACCAGCTGCGCGTAAAGCTCGCTCTCCAGCGCGCCCTGCACCCGGCTGTCGATGGACATGGTGAAGGGCTGGCCGCGCAATGCCGGATCGGTCAACCGGTCGTTGAACGCCGCCTCCACGCCCATGCCACCCTTGCCGTCCGCATTGGGTGCGAAACCCAATATATGGGCCGCCAGCGTCCGCTGCGGATAGAGCCGTTCCTTCTCCCGCGGGAATTCGATGCCGATCTCGCCCAGCGCGTTCACCGCCGCCACTTCTTCAGGCAGCGCCCGGCGGCGCAGATAGGCCCAGCCTCTGCCGGTCAGCTTCTTGCGGAAGGCCGCCTCGGGCTCGTCGGGGAAGATTTCATGCAGCTTGCGGGCAAGGTCCGCGGGATCGCTGATCAGCTTGGACGGCCGAACGGCGATGGAATAGGCATCCATGGTCCGCGCCAGCGGCACGCCATTGCGGTCCACAATGTCGGCACGGGCAGGCACGCCGGACATGACGTCGCCGCCCCGTCCACCGCCTGCGAAAATCCCCACCCAGGTCAGGCGCAGGATCACGACCGCCGTGATGACCATGAACAGGATCAGCAGCAGCATCAGGCGATTATGCGCGATCGCCGTCAGGTCGACGCGTTGTTTACCCGCCCTTGGACCGCCTGGCTGGACGATGATCGTCGCCATTAACGATCCCCCTTCCGGCGCTCGCGCTTCGCCTGCGCGGTCAAGTCGCCCATGGTGCTGTCATCCAGCAGCTTCGCGTCCAGCATCGCCATCCGCTCGGCACGGCGAGCAACGGGGTTGGGCTTCGACGTGTCGGCATCGTCCTTCGCCTTTTCCTTAGGCGTCTTGACCGGCGCGGCCTTGGCGATCTTGTCGACATTGTCGGCGGCATGGGCTTCGCGGATCACGGCGATATCGCTGCGAATCTGCGTTGCGGCGGGGCTGGCGGGCACGGCCTGCGGCGCGGAGGGCAGATCGGCAGGCGTCTGCACCATCGCCACCATCACCGGCGGCGCGACATAGTCCGGGCCGTTGGGCTGCACGCCGTCCAGATGCGCCAGAGCGCGCTCCCCCGCCAGATATTGCTGGGCGGTCGGCGTCGCATACATGAAATCGTCCTGGTTCCAACGCTCCAGCTGGCGCATGTTCGCGCGCGCGCTGAACTCGGTTTCCAGATAGCGGATATCGGCCTTGGCCCGCGCGATCTGCACCCGCACCTTCATCAACTCGTTGCGCTCGGTCGCCACCTTCAGCGACACCATATAGGCCCCCAGCGCGCCCAGTGCGACGAGCAGGATCCAGATCAGGCTCTGCAATCTCTTGACCGCGATCATGAGCGGGGATTCCTGTCTTGGGTTGGGCGAGGGGAAACGGGAGCGGAAGTCCGAATGGCGCTGCGCAAAGTGGCGGATCGGGCTCGGGGGTTGCGGGCCAGTTCCGCCTCTCCGGGCCGCACCGCCTTGGCGGGCTTCTGGAAAGTCGGCGCATCCCCCGCCTTCTTTTCAGGCAGGTGGCGCGATCCGCCCCCCTCCCCGCCACTCCGTTTGCGCAGGAACTGCTTGACGATGCGGTCCTCAAGCGAATGGAAGGTCACGACCGCCAGACGGCCGCCTTCCTCCAAAATCGCCTCGGCCGCCTCCAGTCCGCGCTCCAGTTCTTCCAGTTCGCGGTTCACATGAATGCGGATCGCCTGGAAGGTCCGGGTCGCCGGGTCCTTCTTGTCATGCGGCTTGTACCCCAGGGCACGGCGCACGACGCTGGCCAGTTGCCCGGTGCGCTCCAGCGGGCGCGCCTCGACAATCGCCTTCGCCACCCGGCGCGAGCGCGGTTCCTCGCCATAGAGATACAGTATATCGGCGATTTCCTGCTCCGGGGCCGTGTTCAGGAAATCGGCGGCATTCATTCCGCTCTGGCTCATGGTCATGTCGAGCGGCCCGTCCGCCTGAAAGGAGAAACCCCGCTCAGGCCGGTCGAGTTGCATCGAGGACACGCCGATGTCCAGCGTCACGCCCGAAACGGAGGTTACGCCCCGTTCGGCCAGCAATGCTTCCATCCGCGAAAACTCGCCCGCGATCAGGGTGATCCCCTTCTCGTCAGCCAAGGCCTGCCCCTCACGGATCGCATCGGGATCGCGGTCGAACGCAAAGACATTCGCCCCCTTGCCCGCCATCGCGCCCGAATAGCCGCCCGCGCCGAAAGTGCCGTCGACATGGACCTCGTCGGGGTTGATGGCGAGGGCGTCGAGCACTTCGTCGATGAGCACCGGAATGTGGCGGTCTGGATCGACAGGAGCGCTCACTTGCCGCCTCCCGCCGCCCGCTGGTCCAGCCAGCGGCGCACCTTGTTGCGGATCAACTCCGGCCGATCCTTGCTGTCGACCAGCGTTTCGGGCTTCCAGATCTGGATGTAGCGGCCCACGCCATAGAAGAACACGGCGTCGGTGATGCCATATTCTTCCTTGATGTCGGGATGCATGGCGAAGCGGCCGCCTTCGTCGAAATTCACCTCCTCGATGGTTCCGAGGCGGCGTTCCAGCTCCAGATCGGCATCATAGTCGCGCCCTTGAGCGCGCGCTTCGCGGGCCAGTTCCTCGACTTCGGTGAACAGATGGCCGCGGTGCGACTCCCCAAAGCCCGTGGCGCAGGGGTTGCCACCATGGACCGAGAGAAAAAGCCGCGTTTCGTTGCCGCTGGAGAGCTTGACCTGCCGGCGCATCTCCAGGGGCAGCACGAAACGGCCCTTGCCGTCCGCGACGCTGAACGCGTTGCCCGTATAGAGAATGAGTTCCGACACTTTTGGATCGCTGCCCTTCTGTTCCCAGGGCACAGGTCATCGCCGTCCGGATGCGCCATTCGCGACCCGGCCCACAGGACTAGCAAAGCCTGACAAACCCCTATGGCCATCAAATACCAAGCCACGGGGTTCAAGAAAAGGGATATTTTGGGAGAAACCGGGAAATCCTGTTTTGTTCTGGTATTTAGTCTCCATTTTCCGGTTTCAGCAGGGCGGGACGTGGCACGGAGCGGTCCAAAGGAGGCCGATTCCGCCGCCGAAACAGCACCGCGCCCAAGGCTGCCCAGAAAATCCCGACCAGAACCGCCCAGCGAACGGCATTGACCAGCGCGTCGGCCGACCTGACCCAGCGGTGCCCGGCGGGAAGCTCTCCGCCCAAAGCCTGCGCAATGAATTGCGGCGTGTCGGCAGTCCACTGACCGGGGTCGAGCGGCGCGGCCGGATCGGCCAGCCAGAGCCGGTCATCGATCAGATCGGCGTCGGCCACCATGGTCGCACTCCCCCTCCCCACCGTACAGCGCGCCACCAGCCCGCGCCCGACGATGCGGCAATCCGGCCCCGCATCCTTGAAACCGGAGGCCGCATAGACGGTCAGCACCCGCCCATCGCTCAGGAAATGGCGCCCCTCACCCGCTCCGGCGGCGGGCGGCGTCAGCTTTACGCCCCAGACTTCGAACATGGCGGAGAGCAAGGTGACGGCAGGTGGCCTGCGCCGGTCGCCCAAGGGAAGATCCATCGGCCAGCGCAGTTGCGGATCGGCCAGGATCAGCGCTGTGCCGCCTCTGCTGATCCATGCATTGAGCGCCACAAGCTCATCCATCGAAAAGGCGCGCGGCTGGGCGAGAAGGAGCGTCTTGGCGCGGCTCTTTTCCAGCGCGAGCGGGCTGTCGAGGGGCATGACCGTGAAACGCTGGCGTAACAGGGTGATGATGGGCGCATCAACCTTGGCCGCCAGCCCCTGCCCATTCTCCCGCCAGAAGAGGGGCAGGCCGCTGATCACCGCCAGTTCCGGCGACTTTTGCGAAGGTTCGATGCGAGGCTCTCCTGCAAGCCAACACATCGCCAGCGCCAGCAGAGCCAACCCTATCCCGACCAGTTTTCGTACTCCTGTGAAAGCAGGAGTACGAAAAGCTCTAAATTGCAGCCCCGCCAGGATCGCCAGCGCCATCCCACCGACCAGCCACGCCACCGGCACCAAGCCCGGCACCCGCCAACTCGCCAGAAACGCACAGGACAGCACCGCCCCAACCGTTCCCAGCCCCGCCCACCAGGCCGCACCCTCACTCCGCCAGCGCTTCAGCAAGGCCGCCGCTGGAACCAACATCAATGCGGGCAGCATCCAACCCCGCGGATCGACCTGCCCCGTCCGCAACATCCCCGGCAACCCACCGAGCAGCACCAGCAACCCCGGCACGCCCAGCATCACCCAAGTTCGGACCAGAAATTTCAAGCGATCAGGCCGGAATCAGCGCGACGCCGGTTGAATCTCACGATCCATGGGTTTTTTAAGATTGGGGTCCGGCTGAAGGTCCGGCACGATCGGCGCCTGCTCCGGCGCGGGCTGCACGCCCAGTTCCGCCAGCGGCTCCTTGGGCGACACGGCATTGACGTCCATCGTCGGCACGGTCGGCGGCGGCACCGCCGGATCGTCGATCCGCGCCTTGTCGATCACGATATTCGCCAGACCCACGAGCAACACCACGCCCGCCAGCCCGGTGAGGCCGATCTGGACACGCTGCAACCCTTCCTGTTGGCGGGGTGTTTCAGCCATGAAGCGCTCTTTTTCTTCGCCGCCGCGACCCGTGTCGGCGGTCAACGATTGTGCGCGAGCCAGGGGAAGACCGTCAAGCCCTTCGATTCCAGCCATTCGCGATTGTAGAGCGTTGAAAGATAACGAAAGCCGGTATCGCACAGAATCGTGACGATCCGCTTGCCCGGCCCAAGCTGCTTCGCCAGCGCCACCGCGCCCGCGACATTGATGCCCGACGACAGGCCCAGACACAGCCCTTCCTCCGCCAGAAGACGCCGCACCCAGAGCAGCCCTTCCTCGTCCGAAATACGGAACTGGGTGTCGATCGGCGCGCCCTCCAGATTGGCGGTGATGCGGCCCTGACCGATACCCTCGGCCACCGAATTGCCCTCGGCCTTCAGTTCGCCATGGGCGTAATAATTGTAGAGCGCCGCGCCATGCGGATCGCTCAAGGCAATGGTGATATTCTCGTCATGCGCCTTCAGGCCCAGCCCGACGCCAGCGATCGTGCCGCCTGTCCCCGCCGCGCAGGTGAAGCCGTCAATCCGGCCCTCCATCTGAGTCCAGATTTCCTCGGCGGTGCCGATGATATGCGCCTTACGGTTGGCGATATTATCGAACTGATTGGCCCACACCGCCCCTTCCGTTTCCTCCGCCAGACGGCGCGAGGTGTGCACGAAATGCCCCGGATTGGAATAGGGCGCCGCCGGAACCGTCACCAACTCCGCACCCAGAGCGCGCAGCGTGTCCATCTTCTCGCGGCTCTGGGTTTCAGGCATCACGATGATGGATTTATAGCCCTTGGCATTGGCCACCAACGCCAGACCGATGCCGGTATTGCCCGCCGTGCCCTCGACAATCGTGCCGCCGGGCTTCAACACCCCCTTTTCCTCGGCATCGTTGACGATGAACAGGGCCGCGCGATCCTTTACGGACGCGCCGGGATTGGCGAATTCGCACTTGGCGTAAATGTCGCAACCCGTCTCTTCGGAAGGGCCGGCAAGGCGCACCATCGGCGTGTTGCCAATCAGTGCGAGGCTATCTTTCTGAACCAGCATGTCCTCCGCATAGCGGACCAGAGGCAGGCTTGCCAAGCAAGGGAATGATGATGGGGCGAAAGTCCGGGTTGTCGCCCTCCGCTTCACCGCTCCGTCCCATGGCGGGACAGGCCGGAATCCGCAGAGGAATTGGCAAGGCTTTTCCTTTATGGGCGATGCGCAGGGCACGGATTTTCAAGGAAAAGTCAGATTTGGCGGATAGGAGCACAGCGGTGAGGCATGGCGCGATCGTCGCAGCGGCGCTGGTTGCGCTTGCCGTGCCGCGCCTGATCACCGCCGCGCCGCTCGACCTGCTGGCGGCGTCCGGCACGCAGGACGATCCCGCCGAAAAGCCGGGTGAGAACTGGCCCGGATCGGCCTTTTTCTTCGCCCAAGGCGCGTTCGATCCCGTGCCCGGCGCGCTGCGAAGCGAGCATGTCCTCGGCCTCGACAGGGTGCAGGCCGCTCCCGCCATGGCGTTTCGGGGCCTCACCCCTCTCGACAGCTACCGGGCGCTCAACTGCCTGACTTCCGCCATCTACTATGAGGCTGGAAGCGAGCCGGAGGACGGCCAGCGCGCCGTGGCCCAGATCGTGCTGAACCGCGTGCGCAATCCGGCCTGGCCGAAAAGCGTCTGCGGCGTCGTCTATCAGGGATCGGAGCGCACCGACGACCGCTGCCAGTTCACTTTCAGTTGCGACGGCTCCATGGCGCGCATGGCAAGCACCGAAGGATGGGGCCGCGCCCGCCGCATTGCGAGTCAGGCCCTTGCCGGTCTGGTCTACCGGCCGGTCGGCCTTGCCACCCATTATCACACGCTGGCGGTTCGCCCCGGCTGGGCGGCAACGATGCGGCCGGTTGCCGTCATCGGCGCGCATATCTTCTATCGTGCCCTGGGCTTCGATGGTGCGGCTTCCGCCTTTCGCCTTCCCTATCCGGGCCGGGAAACACAGTCCGGGCCGTCCCGCCCGATCTGGTCGACGAAACCCGTTCCGCTCGATCCGGGCATGGCACTGGCCGCCCCACTTCCGCAGAACGCGCCCGCGCCAGGCCGCACAGGCACCGAAGCCCTGCCCGCCCCCGGACCGGCTCTTCCCCAATCGGACATCCGGCCGGAATATCGCGACAGCGGCCGCCCGCTGATCTGATCGTTCCAAATTTTTCCGCGGGAGTGGAATATTTTCTGGTTAACGGGTGATAAACCAATCAAATCATTGAGAAACAACAATATTTAAATCCGATGAATTTTCGCGACGCTGGGAACCTAATCCTCTCTCCGATAGTTCTGTAGTCCGGATAGCAAATCTTTTGCCCCCCGCTCTTGCTATCCAAAAAAACATGAGCCCGGAACGCATCTCCCCCCCCCGACGCGTTCCGGGCTCAGAATTTTTCCGGGGACCTCGCAGAAATCAGGGATATTTTCGCCTTCGGAACGCTTTTCCGATCGATGGGTTGTTCCATGGTCACCGGCATGGCGTCCGGTTGAGGCATGTCCTGACAAGGGCATGTACGAAAGAAAGGCTCTGAAAAAGGAGACGAAGATGACCAGGAAGATCCTAGCCGCCCTTCTGTTAACCGGTTCGCTGATGGTCGCAGCCTGCAATACGGTCGAAGGCGCAGGCAAAGACGTGCAGAGCGCCGGGCAAGCAGTAGAAAACGCGGCCAAATAAGAGCGCACTGGCTTCCATCAAAAAAAGGCGCGCGCGCCAAGGGCAAGCCTTTTTTCAGTGTGCCGCGTCAGCCGCTTCGGACGCCGCCAGTTCCTTCGCCTGTTTCCGATCGGTGAACCAGATGGCGATGATCGTGATCTCATAGAGCGCCAGCAACGGCAACGCGAGCATGAGCTGCGACACGACGTCCGGCGGTGTCAGCACAGCCGCCAGAATGAAGGCCGCGACGATCATATAGCGGCGCATGCCAATCAGTTGCGCCCGGCTGACGAACCCCGCCCGGTTGAGCAGCATCAGCAGCACCGGCATCAGGAAGCTGACGCCGAAGGCCAGGATGAACTGCATCACCAGCCCCAGATAGGCGTCGGCGCTCGGCAGCGCCTCCACCTGCAAGCCGCTGCTGTTCCCCTGAAACTCCAGGAAGAAATGGAAGGCGGTCGGCATCACCACGAAATAGGCGAGGCTCGCCCCCATGGCGAAGAGGAAGGGCGTGGCGATGATGAAGGGCAGCAGCGCCTTCTTTTCCTTCGCATAGAGCCCCGGCGCGACAAAGGCCCAGAGCTGGTTCGCGATGATCGGGAAGGACAGGCAGAAAGCACCGAAAACCGCGATCTTCACCTGTACGAAAAAGGCTTCGTAGAGCTTGGTATAGACCAGCCGCCCGCCACCGTCGCCAAAGGCTTCCTTCAGCGGGTGGACGAGGATCGCGAACAGTTGCTCCGAAAAATAGAAACAGATCGCGCCCGTGATGAACAGCGCATAGACGCATTTCAAAAGCCGCCCGCGCAGTTCGATCAGATGGTCGAGCAACGGCGCCTTGCTATCGTCGATATCCTTCATGCCGCCGCGTCACCCTTCCGCCCCGATTCCTGCGCCACATAGGGCGGGCCGTCCGTCGCGGGCTGGACCTGCGCCACATGAGGCGGCGCATCGCCGGTAGGTGCGGATTCAGCAACGAAGGGTGGCTTCATATCCGCTTGGTCCATGGCGGCTTCAGCGGTGGGAGCCGGCAACGACTCCATCGGCTGCCCGGTGATTTCGGGCGGATGCTCTTCCATGATCCGCTTGTTCTGCGCGGCCCATTTCTTTTCCAGCTCTTCCAGCTCGACCTCGCGCACCATCGCGTCGATGCCGGTGCGGAAATGGCGCGCCATGGACTGGGCCTTGCCCACAATCTGCCCCACTTTGTAAAGAGCGCGGGGCAGGTCCTTCGGGCCGATGACGATCACCGCAATGATCACGATCACCAGAAGTTCAGACGAATCGATGCCAAACATGTGTGCCTACCGCCCAGGCCCGAGGAAAATCAGGCCTTGGTCTTTTCTTCCGTGGCAGTCGGCGCGTCCTGTTCGGGAACGCGATGGCCCTCGATGCGCGTCGCAGGCTTGGTCGGGACGACATCGTCATCGTCTTCCATGCCCTTCTTGAAGCTCTTGATGCCCTTGGCAACGTCACCCATCAGCCCGGAAATCCGGCCACCGCCAAACAGCAGCATGACCACCAGGAGAACGATGACCCAGTGCATCAGCGAAAAGGAACCCATTTGAACGTACTCCTGAAACTCCGCCTATCTAGGCATCTTCCTCATCATTTTCCACAACGGATTGGACGCCCAGACCCTCAAGCGCCAAATCCACCGGATCGAGCAGACCTGCCGCGCGCAGGTCGTCCAGTCCGGGCAGGTCGCGGCGGCTGCTAAGGCCGAAATGTGACAGGAATTCGTGCGTGGTGGCGTAAATCAGCGGACGCCCCGGCACTTCGCGCCGTCCCGCCGGCCGCACCCAGCCCGCCTCCATCAGCACGTCCAGCGTGCCCTTCGCTACCTGAACCCCGCGAATAGCCTCGATCTCCGCACGGCTCACCGGCTCATGATAAGCGATGATGGCCAGCGTTTCCATGGCCGCGCGGGACAGCTTGCGCGTCTCGTCCTTTTCCCGGCGGAGGATGTGGGCAAGGTCCGCCGCCGTCTGGAAATGCCAGCGCCCGCCACGCTCGACCAGATTGACGCCCCGTCCGGCATAATGGTGGCCGAGCGTCGCCAGCGCGCCGGGCAGATCGCCCGCCTCCCCCACATGAAGCCTGAGTTCCGCCAGTGTCAGCGGCTGTTCCGACACGAACAGCACAGCCTCCACAGCGCGGAGGAAATCGTCCGGTTCTTCGATCACAATAAACGCCCCGCAGTCGGTTCCGGTACAGCAGCGCGCAGGAAAATGGGCTCGAAAATCCCCTCCTGCTGGATTTCCAGCCGCCCCTGCCGCGCCAGTTCCAGCGCGGCGACGAAACTGCTGGCAAGCGCCGATTTCGCCATCGGTCCATCCTGCCCGCTGGGCAGGAAGGCTTCCAGCGCGGTCCAGTCGATCGCCGCGCCGACCAGGGTGCCGACCCGCTGGATCGCCTCGTCCAGCGTCATGACCGGCCGCACCGCGACCATATGCACGACGGGCTGGGTGCGGGCGCGGATCTGCCCATAGGACTGGATCAGATCGAACAGGCTCGCCGCCCATTTCGCCTTGCGGACAAGGCGCAGGCCTTCGGGCTTCTCCCGCACGAACACATCGCGCCCGATCCGGTCCCGCCCCAGCAGCCGCGCCCCCGCCTCCCGCATGGCGTACAGGCGCTGGAGCCGCAATTGCAGCCGCAACGCAAGTTCTTCCGGGCCGGGTTCAGGCTGCGCCTCCTTGGGCAACAGCAGCGCGGACTTGAGATAGGCGAGCCAGGCCGCCATCACCAGATAGTCGGCCGCCAGTTCCAGCTTCAGCTTCCGCGCCCCGTCGATATAGGCGAGATACTGCTCGACCAGCGCGAGGATGGAGATTTCGCGCAGATCGACCTTCTGCGTCCGCGCCAGCGCCAGCAGCAGGTCGAGCGGCCCTTCCCAGCTTTCGAAGCTGACCGTTAGCGTTTCAGGCCGGGGAACGGCTTGAGGCGTGAAGAGATCGTCCACCTGTCAAACCATGACCGGCGCCAGCAATGCGTCGCGGGTAGCGAGCAATTCCTCCAGCGGCGGCCCCTCCTTCAGCCTGTGCGTCGACCCCATCGCCCGATCGAGCCGCGCTTTGCCCTGCGGCGTGATCTCCGGCAGCAAATCGGCGATGCCGGTCATGTCATCCATCCGGCCCCAACAGTTGAGCGCCAGATCGCAACCCGCCGCGACCGTCGCCGCCGCCAGTTCGGCTATGCCGCCCTTCAGCGCCTTCATGTCGAGATCGTCGGACATCAGCAGCCCGTCGAAACCGATGCGTTCACGGATGATCGTCTCGATCACCGAGGGCGACAGGCTGGCGGGCAAATCAGGGTCCCAGGCGGAATAGACGACATGCGCCGTCATCCCCATCGGCGCGTCCTTGAGCGCCTGGAACGGTGCCAGATCGACCGCCAGCGCATCCTCGTCGGCGGTGACGATGGGCAGTTCATGATGGCTGTCGACCAGCGCCCGGCCATGACCCGGCATATGCTTGACGATGCCCACCACGCCGCCGTCGGCCAACCCCTCGATCACGGCGCGCCCAAGGGCGGCGACCCGCATCGGCTCGGCGCCCAGCGTCCGGTCGCCCATGATGTCGCTCGCCCCATCCTGCCGCACATCGAGCAGGGGAAGCGCATCCACGGTGATGCCCACCTCCGCCAGCGTGGTCGCGATGGCGCGGGCATTGGCGCGGGCGGCGGCAATGGCACTGGACGGCGCGACCTCGTAAAGCCGGTCGAACACGGCTCCGGGGGGAAAGCTGGGCCAGACCGGCGCCTGCATCCGCGCGACGCGCCCGCCTTCCTGATCGATCATGATGAGCAGGTCGTCGCGACCATGCAACGACCGCAGATCATCGGTCAGCGCCCGAAGCTGATCCCTGTCCACGATATTGCGCCGGAAAAGGATATAGCCGGCCGGATTCGCAGCAGCGAAAAAGGCGCGCTCATCCGCGGTCAGGGTCTCGCCGGAAAGGCCGAAGATAACGGGTTTCATGGACAGGATGGTAGCGGCTGAAAGCCCCGCTGTCGAAGGGCTTTGTCCCCTTAATTGACCACCATGCAGCTCTCGCCCGCCACCTTCAGCTTGCCGCAGAGCGTGCTGGCCTGCCCACCCGCCGCCGCGCGCAGGCGATAGACGGTGCTGCCGCCCACCTGCGCTTCCTCGATCGTCATGGGCAGCGGCTC
The DNA here is from genome assembly GCF_013375555.1 of Sphingobium sp. EM0848. Lineage (NCBI taxonomy): Bacteria > Pseudomonadati > Pseudomonadota > Alphaproteobacteria > Sphingomonadales > Sphingobiaceae > Sphingobium > Sphingobium sp. EM0848. Next base: position 165,002 of record NZ_JABXWB010000001.1, on the reverse strand, counting down.
CAGATAGGTGAAGCGCTTGGACAGGCGCTTCCAGGCATCCTTGGCAAAGGCCTGATTGCCATAGGCGCCCAACTGGATCATCCCGCCACCGGCAGGCCGCGCCGCCGCCGTTGCGGGCTTGACGTTGGTTTCGTCCGTCACGCGCGCCGTGACGCTCTGCGCGGGTTTGCCCTGCACCACGGGCTTGGCATTGGCCGCCGCGCCGCTGGGCGTGATCGGCGCTTCCGGCACGCGAGTCGGATCGATTCTACCATCGCGCGCCACGCCTTCGCTCGCGGCATAGCTGGCGTCACCCTCACCCTCGAACTTCTTGGCATCGGCTTCCCTGGCGGGGATCTTGTAATCCCCTTCCGGCGCCGCGATCAGCTTGCCCTGGCCGCCAGCCCCGCCCGAACGGTTCTGAATCAGCCACACCCCGGCGACGACCGCGCCGATCAGCGCCAGCCCGAACAGGATGAAGCCCAGCAGCCGCAATGGCGACAGCCCCTGCTCCTCCTCATCCTCAATGGCGGGTTCCAGCCAGGGCAGACGATCTTCATCGTCCAGGTCCAGCCGTCCCCGCGCAAAGTCGCCCATCTTGTCCGTGCCTCCGACGGTTACTGCATCTCGGTCAAGGCCGCGACGCCCATCAGCGCCAGCCCATTACGGATGATCTGCCCGATTCCACGGCTCAAGAAAAGCCGCGCGGAAGTGGTGGCCGGATCGTCCGTCAGGATGACCCGCGCCTGCGGATTGTCGTTGCCGAGGTTCCACCAGCTATGGAATGCCGAAGCCAAGTCATTGAGATAGAAGGCAATACGGTGCGGCTCGCGGGCCGAGGCGGCGCCCTCCACCACGCGCGTGAACTGCGCGGCGAGCTTCACCAGACCCAGCTCTTCCGTCCCAAGGCGGGACAGGTCGGGTACGGGAAGGTCGATCCCCGCCTCCTCCGCCCGGCGACCGAGCGAGGAAATGCGGGCATGGGCATATTGCACATAGAAAACCGGATTGTCCTTCGATGCTTCCACCACCTTGGCGAAATCGAAGTCCATCTGCGCATCGGCCTTGCGGGTCAGCATGGTGAAGCGGACGACATCCTTGCCCACTTCGCGCACCACATCGGCCAGCGTCACGAAATTGCCCGCCCGCTTGGACATCTTCACCGGCTCGCCATCGCGCAGCAGACGGACCATCTGGATCAGCTTGACGTCGAAGCGCGCGCGCCCTTCCGTCAGCGCGGCGACGGCGGCCTGAATCCGCTTCACCGTGCCGCCATGGTCGGCGCCCCAGATGTCGATCAACTGGTCGGCGGTCTGGGCCTTCTGATAATGATAGGCCATGTCGGCGCCGAAATAGGTCCAACTGCCATTGGACTTCTTGATCGGCCGGTCCTGATCGTCGCCGAACTTGGTCGAGCGGAACAGCGGCAGTTCGACCGGCTCCCAATCCTCCGGCGTCTCGCCCTTGGGCGCTTCCAGCACGCCGTCATAGACGAGATCATGATCGCGCAGCCATTTCTCGGCGGCATCGGGCTTGCCCGCCACCTGCAATTCGGCCTCGGACGAGAAAATGTCATGATGAATGCCCAGCAGCGCGAGGTCGCTGCGGATCATGTCCATCATCGCGGCAACGGCCTTGGTGCGGAACGCCACCAGCCATTCGCTTTCCGGCGCACCCACATATTTGTCGCCATATTCGGCGGCGAGCGCCTGCCCCACGGGCACGAGATAGTCGCCCGGATAGAGTCCCTCGGGAATCTCGCCCACAGCCTCACCCAACGCCTCGCGATAGCGGACATGCGCCGAACGGGCGAGCACGTCGACCTGACCGCCCGCGTCATTGATATAATATTCGCGGATGACCTTATGCCCGATATGTTCGAGCAGGGTCGCCAGCGCGTCGCCCACCACCGCGCCGCGGCAATGGCCCATATGCATGGGGCCGGTCGGGTTGGCGGAGACATATTCGACGTTCACCGTCACGCCCTCACCCGTGGCGGAGCGGCCATAATCGGCCGCCTCGGCATGGATCGCGGCCAGTTCGGCGCGCCAGGTGGCGTCGGTCAGCCTGAGGTTGATGAAACCGGGCCCGGCGATCGACGCGCCCTCGACCTCGTCCAACTTTTCCAGGCCCGCGACGATCTTTTCCGCCAGCGCGCGCGGATTGGTGCCCGCCGGCTTGGCCAGCACCATCGCGGCATTGGTGGCAAGGTCACCATGGCTGGCGTCGCGCGGCGGCTCGACCGTGACCGGCTTGCGGTTGAGGCCAGCAGGCAGCGTGCCGTCAGCCTCCAGTGCGTCGAGCACGGCGTCAAGATGAGCGGTAAAGCGGTTGTAAAGAGACAAGGGACGAACTTTCCTTCAACTCCGTTCGCCCTGAGCGAAGTCGAAGGGCCGTCCTTTCTTCAAAAGTACCGGGGCCTCGACCTGGCTCAGCCCGAACGGGAAAATGGGCTTAGCGGGTAGCGTTGTAACGGAGCTGATCCTGGGTCAGGTTGAAACCCACGAGCAACTCGAAGCTGGTTCGCTGCAAGGCCGCCTTGACCTCCGGCTGCGCGAAGGGATCGATCGCCGCGTCGGCATCGCCCGCCTTGCGCTTTTCCGTGATCTTGCGCTGGATATCGTCGGGCAGCGTGGCCGCCGCCTTGCTGACATAAGACCCCGCCTTGGCGGTCGCGGTGGCGCGATACTGCCCGGCCGGAAAATCCAGCACGACCTGGCCGATCCGCTTGGCGACCACGGCATTGCCGCCGCGCACCACGGCGGAATAATAAGGCAACGTCACCTGCCGCGCCGCGCTCGCATCGCTGCGACGGGCGTTCACGATGAAGGTCGCCTCGGTATAAAGCTGCTCGCCATCCGCACAGGTCGAGCGCAGATCGGTGATGTTCGCCACCACGTCGATGGCGCGGGCATCCGTACTTTCCGCCGGATTGAACAGGGTCACATCGCCGGTATAGGCCGGGATCGCCGCCACCGGGCAGGCCGAACGCACGGCCACGATACCGCCGGTCGGGTCGATTTCCCCCCGCCGCGAACAGCCCGCGAGGGCCAGGGCCAGCATTCCGGTCAGCGCAATTCGAGAAAAGGTCACAGGCAATCCCTTGGGAACAGGCGTTGGGCTTCTTATCCATAGGCTGTCCGGCACGCAACCGAAACTGGCGCACCATAAAGGAAGCGGCTTTCATATGAAGCCACATTCGCCTAAGCGGCAACGCATGACCCCCCTTTCGCCCCTGAAGCTTCTGATTGCGGCCCCGCGCGGCTTTTGCGCCGGTGTCGACCGCGCGATCACCATCGTCGAGCGGGCAATCGAGAAATATGGCGCTCCGGTCTATGTCCGGCATGAAATCGTCCATAACAAATATGTGGTCGACAGCCTGAAGGCGAAGGGCGCGATCTTCGTGGAAGAGCTGGATCAGGTGCCCGACGGCCTGCCGGTGGTCTTTTCCGCCCATGGCGTGCCCAAGGCGGTCCCGGCGAAGGCGGAGGAACGCGGCCTGGACTATCTCGACGCGACCTGCCCGCTGGTCAGCAAGGTCCACCGCCAGGCCGAACGCCAGGTGGAGGCAGGGCGCCATATCCTCTTCATCGGCCATAAGGGGCATCCCGAAGTCGTCGGCACCTTCGGACAGGTCGACGAAGGCCACATGACGCTGATCGAGACGGTCGAGGATGCCGAGGCCTTCACGCCCGCCGATCCCGACAATCTTGCCTTCCTGACGCAGACGACGCTCTCGGTCGACGATACCGCCGCGATCATGGCGACGCTCCAGCGCCGCTTCCCCACGATCCATGCGCCCAGAGGCGAAGACATCTGCTACGCCACTTCCAACCGGCAGGCGGCGGTGAAGGCGATCGCGGCCAATTGCGACGCGCTCTATGTGATCGGCGCGCCCAACAGCTCCAATTCGGTGCGGCTGGTCGAAGTGGCCGAACGCGAAGGCACCCCCGCCCGCCTGATCGGGCGCGCCGACGATATCGATTTCGCCTGGTTGAAGGGGGTTCGCACCCTGGGCCTCACCGCCGGCGCCTCCGCACCCGAAATACTGGTGCGCGAAGTGGTGAACCGGATAAGCGAACGTTTTTCAGTGACGGAAGAGCAGGTGGAAACCACCCGCGAAAACATCTCCTTCAAACTCCCCCGCGGACTGGAGGCCGCGTAAGTCCATGGCCGTCTACACCCAGGTTCCCGCCGAAGAGATCGACGCTTTTCTCACCCGCTACGAGGCCGGACGACTCGTCTCCGCCAAGGGCATTGCGGAAGGGGTGGAGAACAGCAATTATCTGCTCGAAACCACCGGCGCCGACGGTACTGGCCACCGCTACATACTGACGCTCTATGAAAAGCGCGTCGATGAGGCGGACCTGCCCTTCTTCATGGACCTGCTCGACCATCTGGGTGCGCGCGGATGTCTGGTGCCGCGCTTCATCGCGGACCGGGAGGGCAAGCGGCTCCAGCAGCTCGCCGGGCGCCCGGCCTGCCTGATCGAATTTCTGACCGGCATCTCCGTCACCGAACCGACCGTGGGCCAGACCCGCGCGGCGGGCGCGGCGCTGGGCGCGATGCACCGGGCGGCGGAGGGCTTCACCGCAGAGCGCCGCAATGCGCTGGACCTGCCCGGCTGGCACGATCTGGCGGCGAAATGCGGCGATGATTTCGACCGGATCGCCCCTGCCCTCGGCGCGCGGGTCCGTCAGGAACTTGCCTTTCTGGACGCGCACTGGCCCGCCGACCTTCCCCATTCGGTGATCCATGCCGACCTCTTTCCCGACAATGTGCTGATGCTGGGGGATGAGGTGACGGGCCTCATCGACTTTTATTTCAGTTGCACCGACATCCGCGCCTATGATCTGGCGGTCACGCACAGCGCCTGGTGCTTCAGCAATGATGGCGCGACCTGGTTCGCGGAGCGCGCGGCTGCCTTGGGCGCGGGCTATGCGGCCACGCACGGCCTGTCCGAAGCCGAGCGAGCCGCTTTCCCGGTCCTCTGCCGGGGCGCCGCGCTACGCTTCCTGCTGACGCGGGCCTATGACTGGATCAACACGCCCGCCGATGCGCTGGTGACGCGCAAGGACCCGCTGGCCTATCTGCGCCGTCTCGATTTCTACGCCAGCGCCGACCCGGCGGATCTGCTCGGCGCATGAGCGATCTGCCGCAGGTCGAAATCTTCACAGACGGCGCGTGCAAGGGCAATCCCGGCCCCGGCGGCTGGGGCGCGGTGCTGCGCTTTGGCGACAAGGAGAAGGAAATCTCCGGCGGCGAGGCACAGACCACCAACAACCGCATGGAAATGATGGCGGCGGTGCAGGCGCTGGAAACCCTGAAACGCCCCTGTCAGGTGACGCTTTATACCGACAGCAAATATGTGATGGACGGCATCACCAAATGGGTCTTCGGCTGGCAGAAGAACGGCTGGAAGACAGCGGACAGGAAGCCGGTCAAAAATGCCGAAATCTGGCAGTTGCTGGTGAAGGCCGCAGCCCGCCACAAGGTGACGTGGCAATGGGTGAAGGGCCATGCCGGCCATCCGGAAAACGAACGCGCCGATCAGCTGGCCTGCGCCGCGGCGGAGAGTTTTCGGACATAGGCGCCAGGGTCCGCCGCCCGCCCTTCCCCAATTCTACCGAAACCGCGCCGGAGAATAGGTAGACGCATCGATACCGGCGACGGCGTGCGGAGGCGCCTCGCGCCGCAGCAGGCTCCCCGCCAACAGCGCCGCCGCCGGTGACGTCTGAATGCCAAATCCCCCCTGCCCCGCGAACCAGAAGAAGCCCGGTTCCGCAGGATCGAAACCATAGACCGGCGCCCGATCGCGGGAAAAGCTGCGCAGGCCAGCCCATTTGCGTTCCACCGCCGCGACCGGCCAGTCCACCACCGCCTCGAACCGGGCAATCGCCTCGGCCACCGCCAGTTCCTCCGGCGCGGCGTCGCAGGGCGGGGACGGCACCTCGTCATGCGGGGTCAACCAGATGCGCCCTTCCCCCTCGGGCTTGAAATAAAATTGCGAGGCGAGGTCCATGACCAGCGGCAGGTCCGCCGAAGGCATGGCGGGCACGCGCAACTGCACCACCGTCCGCCGCAAGGGCGTAATACCGATCGGCGCCACCCCGCAAGCTTTGGCGACATCGTCCGCCCAGGCGCCCGCCGCATTGACGATCAGGCCGCAGTCGATCGCGCCATCGTCCGTTTCGATCCGCCAGCCACCGTCCCGCGCCTCGGCCCGTCGTAGCGGCGTCCCCAGCCGAATCTCTCCGCCCAAGCGCCGGAACCGCCGCAACCAGGCCTGATGCAGCGCCGCCACGTCTATGTCGCAAACCCCCGGCTCCAGCACGCCCAGCGTCCAGTCGGGCCGCAGGCCCGGCACCAGCCCGGCCGGATCGACCGGGTGCAAGGCCACCTTACCGCCAAATTCCGCCAGCAACCGGTCCCGCGCCGCCGCATCGCCCGCCCGCCCCACATGGAGCGTCCGGCGCGGCGACAGGAAGGCGCTTGTCGAAAAGTCGGGATCGGGCGCGGCCAGCATCGGTCCGGAAGCCGTCGTCAAGGGCTGGACCGCCAGCCCGCCATAAGTCTCCTCCCAGAAGGAAACCGCCCGCCCGGTGGCGTGATAGCCCGCGCTCGGCTCCATCTCCAGCAGCAGCACGCGCGCGCGCTCCGCCAGCACCGCGCCCAGACTCGTTCCGGCGATCCCGCCCCCGACAATGACGATATCGGGCCGGTTCATCGGGGCGCGACTTCATCCAGAAAGCCGTCGATCCGGGCCAATGCATCCAGCCGCACCAGGTCCAGCTCGCGCAGGATTTCATGCGCCGCCTCATGCCCATAGACATGCAGACGCGCGCCCGGAATCCGCGCCGCCGTCCTTCGGATGGCCGGAGTCGACACGAGCTGGTCATTCTCCGCCGCCAGCATCAACAGCGGCACCGATATCCGCTCCAGCCCCGGCCGGGTGGCGAGCCTGTGGGTCGAATGAAGCGCCTGCTCCACCCATCTCCAGCTCGGCGATCCCAACGCCACGTCCCGGCTATGTTCGCGCCACCAAAGTTCATCGGCATAACGGTCCGGGTCGTGGGTCAGCCGCTTCTGCCGCATGCGCCGCTGGCGTTCCGACTCTTCCTTCTGCGTCCAGGCCTGCTTCCGCCCGAAGCCCGAAGCGCACATCGTCTCGGCAATCGCCACCGCCAGCCAGCGCGGCAGAGGCGCGCTATGCACGCCCATCATCGGCGCCACCGTCACTGCGGCATCGGGCGCCACCATGCCCTCAAGCAACGCACGCAGCAGCAAATGCCCGCCCATGCTGTGCGCGACCATCACCGCCGGCCCCTCCCCCTGCGCACGCCAATCGGCGGCAAAGGCATTCAGGTCCGCGATCCACTGGCCGAAATCCTCGATATGGCCGCAGAGCAGATCGTCGGTCAGCCGCCCCGACCCGCCCTGTCCGCGCCAGTCGAAGCTGGTGACGGCCCAGCCGCGCGCAGCCCAATGCTGAATCACCTCGAGATATTTCTCGATCATGTCGCCCCGGCCGCCCAGCACCAGCATCCGCCCGCGCGCGCCAGTGCCGAGCCGGTAACGCCGCACCGGCCAGCCATCGGGCGCGGACCAATAGTCCAGCCGCCCGTCCATGGGCCAGGCACGACGATCAAAAGGCGGGGCAACGAGGCGGGGCGAATCCATCGGCGGCATGGTTACGCTTTGGTAAGCCATCCGGTCTACAGTTTCGAACCCATGAACGGGGATATTTTCAGATTGGCGCTGATCGGCGCCCTGGCCGTGCTGCTGATCGTGGCATCCGTAACGGATCTTCGGTCGCGCATCATTTCGAACCGCCTGAACCTGTGCGTTGCCGGACTGGCGCCGCTCTGGTGGCTGGCATGCGGACTGCCGCTCTGGCCGGGCATGGCGGTGCAACTGCTGGTCGCTCTGATCGTGTTCATCCTGTTTGCGATACTCTTTGCCTTTGGCTGCATGGGCGGGGGCGACGTGAAGCTGCTGGGTGCGCTGGCGCTCTGGTTCCCGTGGCAGGCGACCCTGTCGATGCTGATGCTGATGGCGGTGCTGGGGGGCTTCGTCACCATCATAACCGTCGTGCACCATCGCATGACCCGGCGGCTGGGGCAGCCGCAAATCCCCTATGGCATAGCCATATCGTGCGCCGCGCTTTGGCTTCTTGGCGAACGATATATTAACCAATTTGCGTGAAAACCGGGGCTTCAGACGCAACTCGTCTGATTAAGGGAGGCGAATTTCATCATGGATGCCAAGAAGATCGTGCTGCTGGTGGGGGCGCTGATCATAGCGGTCACTACAGCATTGCTTGCACGCAACATGCTGAGTTCGTCGGGAACGCCTCAGGCAGGCGCGTCGTCCATGCCGGTCGAGGCGGACCAGCCCCATGTGCTGGTCGCGACCAAGGCGCTGCCCGTGGGCACCATCCTCGACGCGGAAAGCTTCCGTTTCCAGCCCTGGCCCAAGGATCTGATCGAACAGGCCTATTATCTCAAGGGCCAGTCCGATCCCCAGAAACTGGTGGGCAGCGTCGTGCGCACCGCCATTTCAGCGGGCCAGCCGATGACGCTGGGCTCGGTCATCAAGCCGGGTGATCGCGGCTTCCTGGCCGCCGCGCTCGGGCCGGGGATGCGCGCCGTGACCGTGCCGGTGTCGGCCACCAATTCGGTCGCGGGCTTCGTCTTTCCGGGCGATCGCGTCGACCTCGTCCTGACTCAAAGCGTCAATGGCGGCGGCGACGGCGATCCGCTCAAGGTCTCCGAAACCATCCTGCGCAACCTGCGCGTGCTCGCCACCGACCAGCGCATGGATGCGCTGGGCGCGGACGGCAAGCCTGTCGTTCAAACCTATTCCAACGTCACTATCGAAGTGACGCCCAAGATCGCGGAGAAGATCGCGGTCGCCCAGACCATCGGCTCGCTCTCGCTCTCCCTGCGCTCGCTGGCCGACAACAGCTCGGAACTGGATGCGGCCATTGCGGGCAGCGATGTGGATCTGCCCGACGGCAGCAATCCCCATGCCGAAAAGACAATGCTGGCCAGCATCGCCACCCGCCCGGTCGACAAGGGCGGCACCTATTCCACCGGCGCCGACGTCTCGCGCTATCAGCGCAGCAGCGTCCCCGCCAAGCCCATGCAGGCCTTGCCCGCAGGCGGCGCTCCCATGGGTGGCGCACCCGCCAATATCATCGTCAGCCAGGGCCCTGTGATCCGCGTCGCCCGCGGCACCAATGTGACCGTCGTTCCGGTCGGGGGGAAGTAAGATGAAGGGGTTTCCTGTTCACGCCACGGGCACGGCCAGGCCGCTGCTCGGCCCGGCCATCGCGCTGGGGCTGGCGATCGCCGCCGCCGCCGTACCGACCGCCGCCCTCAACGCCGCGCCCGTTTCGATGCAGGACAATGCGATCCTGATGTCGGTTGGCAGCAGCAAGGTCATCAACCTGCCCGCGAAAATGTCCGACGTGGTGATCGGCAACCCGGATGTGGTCGACGTCCATGTCCGCTCGCAGAACCAGCTTTACCTGATCGCGAAGAAGGCGGGCGAAACCACCGTCTTCGCGACGGCGACCAACGGCAAGGTGCTGTTTTCCGGCACGGTGCGCGTCGGCAACAACCTGGCCAGCGTCGATGAGATGTTGAAGCTGGCGATGCCCAATGCCGACATTGCGGTTAACAAGATGAACGGCATGGTCCTGCTGACCGGCACCATTGCCGCGCCGGAAGACGCGGCCGAAGCCGAGCGCCTGACCCAGGCCTTCGTCGGCAAGGAAGTGACCGTGGTGAGCCGTCTGCGCACCGCGACGCCGCTGCAGGTCATGTTGCAGGTGAAGGTGTCGGAAGTGGCCCGCGATATCGGGCACAAGATCGGCATGAACCTGGCGGCTTTCGGCAGCGGCGCCGGTTCCTTTTCGGGTTATATCGGCCGATCCTCACGGGATTTTGTTACGCGTACCGTGACGAAGCCGACGATCAGCCCCGCAGTGCGTAACCCGGACGGCTCCATTTCACCGCCCTTCATGTCGCTTCCAGGCTCAACCGAATGGAAGTTCAACCAACCCACCGACGGCTCCACGACCTTGGGCTTTGTCGCCAAAATGTTGGGCATGGATGTTGCGGGTGCGCTCGATCTCGCGGAATCGAGCGGTCTTGCAACCACCCTCGCCCAGCCGAATCTGACCTCGCTTTCAGGTGAAACCGCCAGCTTCCTGGCAGGCGGCGAGTTCCCCTATACCGTCAGCAACGGCACGCAGGGCAACAGCCTGGAATGGAAGCAATATGGCGTGCAACTCGCCTTCACGCCGACGGTGCTGGCCGATGGCCGCATCTCCCTGCGCGTCCGTCCGACGGTATCCACGCTCGACTTCTCCATCCTGCAAAGTCAACCGGCCCTGAAAACCCGTACCGCCGAAACCACGGTGGAACTCGGCTCCGGCCAGGCCTTCATGATCGCAGGCCTGATAAGCGCAGACACCGGCAACACGATCGACAAGGTTCCGGGCCTCGGCAACCTGCCGATCCTGGGTAGCCTGTTCAAGTCACGCCAGTTCCAGCGCAATGAGACGGAACTGGTCATCGTCGTCACCCCCTATCTGGTGAAGCCGATGAACGCATCGGACGTGCGCCTGCCGACCGACGGCTTCCGCAACGCCAATGAGGGCCAGGGCCTGTTCCTGCAACAGGGCCAGGACGGCGTCAGCGGCGCCCGCGCCGCGATGCCGCGCCACGCGCCCGAGGGGCCGGTCCCCATGCCGGGACCGCAGAGTTCGGTCACGCCGCCGCCCGTCGTCCGTGACTCTGGCAAGCGTTCGAAGGACGCCGCGCCGGGCTTCAGCTTCTGATCCGAAGGACGAAAGACATGGCTTCTCTGTCCCGCAAAAATATCGTCCGCTTCGGCGCCCTTGCCCTGATGGCGCTGCCGCTCGCCGCCTGCCAGACCGACCAGGGCGCCAATCGCAGCGTCGAATCGATCCATCAGCCGATCGTCAGCCATACCGCCTTCACCTTTGACGTCGCAGCCGGCCCGGACGGCGGCATGACCAATGCGGAGGCCCGTCGCCTGGACGACTGGTTCGTGTCGATCGGCCTTGGCTATGGCGATCAGGTCGCGATCGCGACCGACACCGCCAGCTACAGCCCCTCGCTGCGCGATGGCATTGCCGATGTCGTCGCCCGCCACGGCATGCTGGTGGGAGAGGACAGCTCGGCCGCCGCCGGCGTCGCGCCGCAGGGCGCCGTCCGCCTGGTCGTGCGCCGCGCGGTCGCCCGCGTGCCGGGCTGCCCCGACTGGTCGGACAAGGCCGAAACCGACCAGCAGATGGGTGCCTCCAAGAATTTCGGCTGCGGCGTGAACGGTAATCTCGCCGCCATGGTCGCCAACCCGGAGGATCTGGTCCGCGGCCAGACCACCGACAGCGAGCTGCGCACGGCCACGTCGAACCGCGCGATCTCGACCTATCGCGAAAAGGCCCCGACCGGCGCGGGCGATCTCAAGTCGCAATATGGAGGCAAGTGACATGAATGCTCCCTGGAGACCCGGCGCGACCGGCCAGCGTGATCCCTTCCACGCCTTCGTCTGCGACGATCACAGCTTCGACCTGCTGCGCGTGGTCGCGGCCGAAATGGGCTGGGCACCGGAAAAGGTGAGCAAGGGCGGCATGCGCAACGCCGTGCAGAGCCTGTCCGTCACCGCCTCGCCCCAAATCCTGTTCATCGACATGTCGGAAAGCGGCGATCCGCTGGGCGACATCAACAGCCTGGCCGAAGTGTGCGAACCGGGCACGGTCGTCATCGCGGCGGGCCAGGTCAATGACGTGCGCCTCTATCGCGACCTTCTGGCCAGCGGCATTCAGGATTATCTGCTCAAGCCCTTCGGCGCCGACCAGTTGCGCGACGCGCTGGCACAGGCTCAGGCGGTGTTTTTCGCGCCCCGCGACGCGGCGCCCGAACATCCGCACATGACCACCGCGGTCATCGGCACGCGCGGCGGCGTCGGCGCATCCAGCCTCGCCACCTCGCTCGCCTGGCTGATGAGCGAGAAGAAGAAGCGCTCGACCGCGTTGCTCGACCTCGACGTTCATTTCGGCACCAATGCACTGGCGATGGACCTGGAGCCGGGCCGCGGCCTGACCGACGCCATCGAGAATCCCAGCCGCATCGACGGGCTGTTCATCGAACGCGCGATGGTCCGCGCCAGCGACCATCTGGCGATCCTGTCGGCCGAAGCGCCGATCAGCCAGCCGATGCTGACCGATGGCGGCGCCTTCTATCAGTTGCTGGAAGAATTTCGCGCCGCCTTCGAATGCAGCATCATAGACCTGCCGCGCAATATGCTGATCCAGCATCCCCACCTGATGAGCGACGTGAATGTCGCCGTGGTGGTCTCGGAACTGACGCTGGCGGCGGCGCGGGATTCGATCCGCATCCTTTCCTGGCTCAAGACCAATGCACCGCAGACACGCGTGCTGGTGGTCGCCAACCGCGTCCATGCCGGTTCGCTGGAAATCACCCGCAAGGACTTCGAACAGTCGATCGAGCGCAAGGTCGACATCCTTGTCCCCTTCGACCTCAAGGTCGCGGCGCAGGCGGCGAAGCTGGGCAAGACGCTGGCGGAAACGGCCAAGGGCAGCAAGGTCGGCGCTTCCTGCGCCGCGATGCTCGACGCCGTGCTGGGCGCAGTGGAAGAAGGCGAGGCCGATGACAATGGCGCGCCGGCGAAGAAGGGCGATTCCCTGCTGGGCAAGATCAGCGATCTCAAGAGCATGATCCCCTCGCGCCGCAAGGACAAGAATTCGGCGTGACGCCGATAAACCTTCTTTGACGGACGCGGATTGGGAGCAGACAGGCAGATGAACGGCAATGTGATCCTGATAGCGGTGTTGCTTTCGGTCTTGCTGGGCCTGGTCGTCATGGCCTTTGCCGGCCCGTCGCCGGAAAAGGCGCAGAAGCGCCGGATGGACATGATCCGGGGTCGGCACAGCGATTCGACCGACGCGATATTGGAAGCGCGCATGCGCCGGGCGATTTCCAACCGCCCGGTCGGCAATGAAGCCTCCATGCTGGTGTCGCTGGTGCCCAACCCGGAGAATCTCGCCAAGCGCATCCGCATGACCGGCAAGAAATGGACCGTCAGCCAGTATATGACGGCCTGCGCGGTGATCTTCCTTGTCCTGTGCGCGCTGCTGATGCTGCGCGGCTTCCCGCCGCTCTTCGCGGTGATGCTGGGCCTCGCCGCAGGGCTTGGCCTGCCGCATATGTGGATCGGCCGCCTCATCAAGGGGCGAATCCAGAAATTCAACGCCAAATTCCCCGACGCGCTGGAACTGCTGACGCGCGGTCTGCGGTCGGGCCTGCCCATCGCCGAAACGCTGACCGTGGTGTCCAGCGAAGTGCCGGGTCCGGTCGGCGAGGAATTCAAGCTGATCACCGAACGGATCAAGATCGGCAAGTCCATGGATCAGGCGCTTCAGGAAACGGCCGATCGCCTCGGCACGCCGGAATTCCAGTTCTTCGTCATCAGTCTGGCGATCCAGCGGGAAACCGGCGGCAACCTGGCCGAAACCCTGTCGAACCTCGCCACCGTGCTGCGCCAGCGCGCGCAGATGAAGCTCAAGATTCGCGCCATGTCGTCGGAATCCAAGGCGTCCGCCTATATCATCGGCGTGCTGCCCTTTCTGGTCTTCGGCCTCATCTGCTACATCAACTATAATTATATGTCGCCCTTCTTCACGCCCGATCCGGCGGGGGTTTTCGGCCTTTCGACCATGCAGGTCATCGGCATTGGCGGCATGTGCTGGATGGCGATCGGCGCGTTCATCATGGCACAGATGATCAATTTCGAGATCTGACGAGGAAGCCCGCCCGATGGAAACCAATCCCGTCCCCGCCGGCACCCTGTTCGGTCTGACCGCCACCGATTTCGGCACGTTGCTCGCCGCGCTGGCGACGCTGGCGGTGCTGTTCGCGCTCTACACGGTGATGACCGTCCGCGATCCGATGGCCAAGCGCGTCAAGGCGCTCAACGAACGGCGCGAACAGCTCAAGGCCGGCATCACCGCCTCCACCGGCCGCCGCCGTGCCAAGCTGGTGCAGAAGAACCAGGCGACCGACCGGATGCGGTCCTTCCTCTCCAGCCTGAAGGTGTTGCAGGACGACCAGCTCAAGGACGCGCAGATCAAGCTGGCGCAGGCGGGCATCCGGTCGAAGGACTGGGCCGTCGCCGTGATCTTCGGCCGCCTGATCCTGCCGGTCGTGATCGGCGGCCTGGCCGCGCTGCTGCTCTATGCGGTGGGCATCTACCCCGAATGGGGCGGCGCCAAGCGTTTCATGGCGTTCGCAGGCGCGCTGCTGCTGGCGTACAAGGCGCCCGACATCTTCATCGACAACAAGATCGCCAAGCGCTCCGCCGCGATCCGCAAGGGGCTGCCCGACGCGCTCGACCTGCTGGTGATCTGCGCCGAGGCGGGCCTGACCGTCGACGCCGCCTTCAGCCGCGTCGCCCGTGAACTGGGCAAGGCCTATCCGGAACTGGGCGACGAATTCCACCTGACGGCGATTGAGCTGAGCTTCCTCACCGAACGGCGCATGGCGTTCGAAAACCTCGCCACCCGCGTCAAGCTGGACGCGGTGAAGGGCGTGGTGACGACCATGATCCAGACGGAGAAATACGGCACCCCGCTCGCCTCGGCGCTGCGCGTCCTGTCCGCCGAGTTCCGCCACGAACGCATGATGCGCGCCGAGGAAAAGGCCGCGCGCCTGCCCGCGATCATGACCGTGCCGCTGATTCTCTTCATCCTGCCGACGCTGTTCGTCGTCATTCTGGGCCCGGCGGCCTGCTCGATCAGCAAGGCTTTCTAAAATTTCAGAGGGGGCGTTCCTGCGTTGCCGTAACGTCCCTTCGAAATCGATGGAAAGCCATGGATTTTCCGCCTTGGCGGCGATCCCGATCCTGTCTTATCTGTCCTGCAAAGACGCATAACTGGAGAGATTCATGGTCGCTGTCCCCCGCATCGCCGCCCGCGCCGCGCTGCTCATCCTGCCCCTGATCGCCGCTTTGCCGGCTGAGGCGGCCCAGCCCATCACCGGCCGCTGGGCGACGGTCGACGGCAAGGCCATCGTCCAGATCGCCAATTGCGGCCAGACACTCTGCGGGCGGATCGAGAAGATCGTGAAGCCCACCCCCGGCCGCCCCCAGACCGACATCAAGAATCCCGATCCCGCGTTGCGCAGCAAGCCGCTGACCGGTCTGGCGCTGCTCACCGGCTTCACCGATGGCGGCGATCTCTGGAAGGGATCGATCTACGACCCCGAAAGCGGCAAGACCTATAACAGCAAGGTCAGCCGCAATAGCGACGGTACGCTGAAAGTGCAGGGCTGCATCATGTTCTTCTGCAAGACGCAGACCTGGACACCCGTGCGATAACCGGATTTTGGGAGGAGCGGGTAATCCGCTCCCCTATTCCCCCAAAATCACATCCACGCCGGCGCGGGCATGGATGCTGGTGCCGTCATAGATCGGCAGCACATTCGCCCTCACGTCGACGATCATCTCCAGCTCGGTGCAGGCCAGGATCGCGGCCTGCACATGCTCCTTGGCGATGTCGGTCAGTTCCGACTTCATATAGCGTTCGGATTCGCGGCTGATCTTGCCGATGGTCAGTTCGTCATAGACGATCCGGTCGATCCGCTCGGCCAGTTCCATGTCGGGCGGCAGCAGCGATATGCCGTGCGCCACCAGCCGCTGGCGATAGAATTTCTCGGTCATCACATTGCGCGTACCGATCAGCGCCGCCTTTTCGATGCCGTCGGCCTGCATCTTGCGCCCGACCGCCTCGGCAATGTTGATGATCGGGATATCGACGCCCGCCTGTACCTCGTCATAGACGCGATGCATGGAGTTGGCGCAGATCAGCAGCGCCGCGGCGCCCGCCTGTTCCAGCCGCCGTGCCGACGCCATCAGCACTTGCGCCGCATGCGCCCATTCCTCATCGGTGGTAGACCGGCCGATATCCGCGAAATCCAGGCTCTCGATCAACAGCGGCGCGCTGTGCTGCCCGCCCCGGGCGCGATACACCGCCTGGTTGATGATCTGATAATAGCGCGCCGTCGACGTCCAGCTAAGACCGCCTATCAGACCGAGCTTCTTCATGAATCCGCTTACCCCAATGCAAAGGTTCCTGCCGCAAATCGTTAAGGATGGCGCCCCGCATCGGCAAGCCCCTTCCTGACCGCCCCGCCGCAAAGACGCAAGCCCAGCACAGTTCCAGCCGCGCCCGCAAGACCCCCGGCAACCGCCATCCCCATATTTTCCAACAGGAAAGCCGAGCCAGCGACGGCCCAGCCCGCCAGTCCACCGACCAGCGCCGCCGCAGCCCCCGTCCCCACGCCCATGGCCCATCTCGCCAACGCCTGCCCGGCCAGCAGGGCGACTCCGATAGAGCCAATCAGCCAGCCGGTGTCGGGTGACAAGGCGAAAACCGAAGTCACAGCGCCCGTCGCCACCAGCATCGCGCCAGCGAACAGGGGCGGTCCGCGCCTCCCCTCGCCCTGCCGCGTCATCCCATGCCATAATATCGCCGCCGCGCCCGCACCGGCCATCGCCCCGAAAGCGATGGCAAGCCCGACAAAGGCAGCGGCATCGGTCAGCATCCGATCCGTCGTCTCGTCCAGCAACCCGAAAGCATGAGGATTGCGCCAGGCCGCCACGCCGACGAACACCGCCGCCATCCCCGCCTGCCCGATCAGCCCGGTCAGCACAGCCGGAATCGCCGATCGCGGCACACCCTGCCCCAGCACCAGCCCGACCGCCCCTCCGGTGATCAGCGCAGCGCAGATCTGCGGCATGGCCATGACATCATGGCTGTAGAGCGTGACCGCCCCGATCACCATTATTCCCGCCATCATCAGATAGGCGCCTTGCCGCAGCCTGCCCCCCACCGACGCCAGCAGCGCCAGCCCGAACAGCAAGGCCGCCACGGACCAGCCGACCGCGACCGTCGGGTTGATGGCCTCCATCACGAGCGCGACATATCCATCCGCCGGGCCGCGATCATACCGCCGCTCAGCCCCGCGCTGCTCGCCACGATGGCCAACAGCCCCAGGGTCCGCGCCGCCGCGCTCCCCGCTTCCGCCGCGACGATGATCGCGCCGATCAGGATGACGGACGACAGCAGTTGCAGAATCGCGACCAGCGACCAGCCGCTCTCCGGCCGCATCCGCCAGCCAAGGACGCCGCCCAAGGCAGAGGCGGCCAAAAAGGAAATGAGGAGGAACAGGATCATCTGTTCCTCCTCATTGCATGAAGTCACCGATGGTCAAGCCCCGCCTTGCCGGACCGGGCCGTCCCGTGATCAGAGCAACCGTTCGTTCACGACCTTGCCGCCCTGCGTCACGCGGATGGCATTGCCGATTTCCTCGTCCAGCACCGGCGCATTCTGATCCTTGTTCCAGAAGGCCGAGAGGAAATTATACAGGTTGCGCGCGAACAGCGCCGAGGCATCCGCCGCCAGACGCGAGGGCACATTCTTATGCCCCACGATCTTCACGCCATGGCGCTCGACCACCTCGCCCAGCACGGCGCCCTCGACATTGCCGCCCTGTTCGACGGCCAGGTCGACGATCACGCTGCCCGGCTTCATCGACGCGATCTGCGCATCCGAAATCAGGCGCGGCGCGGGCTTGCCGGGGATCAGCGCCGTGGTGATGACGATGTCCTGCTTGGCGATATGGCCCGATACCAGCTCGGCCTGCGCCTTTTGATACTCCTCGGACATTTCGGTGGCATAGCCGCCCTTGCCCTCGCCCTCGATGCCCGCGACGCTCTCGACGAAGATCGCCTTGGCGCCCAGACTCTCGATCTGCTCCCTGGTGGCCGACCGCACGTCGGTCGCCGACACTTGCGCGCCCAGCCGCTTGGCGGTGGCGATCGCCTGCAAGCCCGCGACGCCCACGCCCATGATGAAGGCCTTGGCCGGGGACAGCGTGCCCGCCGCCGTCATCATCATCGGGAAGGACCGGCCATATTCGGCCGCCGCGTCCAGCACCGCCTTGTAGCCCGACAGGTTCGACTGGGAGGAGAGGATATCCATCGACTGCGCGCGGGTGATGCGCGGCATGAACTCCATCGCCAGCGCTTCATAGCCCGCCGCCGCATAGGCATCGACCCGCGCCCGCTCGACAAAGGGGTTGAGGCCCGCGACGATCCACGCGCCGGGCCTGGCGCCCGCGATGCTCGCGACGTCAGGCCCCTGCACGCCCAGGATGATGTCCGCGCCCGCCACCGTCGCGGCGCGATCGGCCACGGTCGCGCCCATGGCGGCATAGTCGGCGTCGGCAATGGCGGCGGTCAGGCCTGCGCCTGCCTCCACCGCAACCTCGGCACCCAGCGCCTTGAACTTCTTGACCGTCTCCGGCGTGCCGGAAACGCGGCGCTCACCCTCGGCAAGCTCCTTCACTATCGCAATTTTCATGGACATCCCCCTGCTGCCGCCCGCTTCAGTGAGCGATCAGCACCACGACCAGAGCAGCCACCACGGCAGAGGCAATCGTACCCCACTTCATGACGGAAACGAATCCCGCATAAGTCTGGGTCGCGCTTTCCATATTTCCTTCCGAAGACATGCCCGATCTCTCCTCAACCTGTTTGCTGGCCTCTCTTATCCTCAAGCCTTGCCCCCCTCAAGCGTGGAACGAACAAGAAAATCTTTCCGGTTAAGCCGCTTTTTACCCCTTTTCCCTACCATCGACGACAAGTTCTCAGATGAGGGGGTAGAATGGCGCGCGACGGCGTTCCGATGCTGATGTTGATCGATGACGAGCCCGCGCAGCGCAGGCTGGTGTCCGCCCTGGCCGCCCGTGCGGGCTGGCGCACGATCTTCGCCAATGACGGCGACACGGCGATTGCCATGCTGGGCACGCAGGACGGAATGCGGCTCGACGCCGTGATCCTCGACCAGTGGAGCCCGAGTCACGAGCCGACCGGCCTGATCCGTGAACTGCACGCCCGCCGCCCGGCGCTGCCGATCCTGATCCTGACCGCGCACAATAATGTCGCCGTCGCGGTGGAGGCGATGCGCGCGGGCGCCACCGACTATCTGGCCAAGCCGATCGCGCCCGAACGCCTGCTCGCCGCGCTCAATGCGACGCTGAACGGCGATCATGGCCGGGGCGAACTGCGCCCCCTGACGGAGAAGATTTCCGCCTCTCTTTCCTTTGAGGATGTTGTCGGTGCCGCCCCCCAGTTCCGCGCCGCGCTCGCCATCGCGGCCAAGGCCGCCCGCGCGCGCATCCCGGTGCTGATCGAAGGCGAAAGCGGCGTCGGCAAGGATGTGATCGCCCGCGCCATCCACGCCGCCTCCCCCCGGCACAAGCAGGCCATGGTGACGGTCAATTGCGGCGCCATTCCCGCCAATCTGGTCGAATCGGACCTGTTCGGCCATGAGCGCGGCGCCTTCACCGGCGCCTTCGACCGGCAGGTCGGCAAGTTCGTCGCCGCCGACATGGGCACCATCTTCCTCGACGAAGTCAGCGAAATGCCGCTCGACGCCCAGGTGAAGCTGCTGCGCGTGTTGCAGGACGGCGAAGTCCAGCCCATCGGCGCGCGCCGCCCGATCCATGTCGACGTCCGCATCATCGCCGCCACCAACAAGCGGCTGCATGACGAGATAGAGGCAGGCCGTTTCCGCGAGGACCTCTATTATCGGTTGAACGTGGTGCAGCTCACCATTCCCCCGTTGCGCGAGCGGCTGGGCGACGTGCCTGCCCTCTGCCGCCACCTGCTGGCCCGCATCGCGACCCAGCCGGGGCTGCGGGGCCTCGGCCTTACCGACGATGCGCTGGCGCTGTTGATGCAGCATGACTGGC
Organism: Sphingobium sp. EM0848; assembly: GCF_013375555.1. Classification (NCBI taxonomy): domain Bacteria; kingdom Pseudomonadati; phylum Pseudomonadota; class Alphaproteobacteria; order Sphingomonadales; family Sphingobiaceae; genus Sphingobium; species Sphingobium sp. EM0848. Next base: position 145,155 of record NZ_JABXWB010000001.1, on the reverse strand, counting down.
CCGGCAATGTCCGTCAGCTCCAGAACGCCCTGTTCCGCGCCGCCGTGCTGTGCGAGGGCGACGCGCTGACGCCACAGGATTTTCCGCAGATCGCCGCCCATATCCATGGCCGCGCCCATGGCGACACCCATCATGGCCGGCTGCGCGCCGTGCCGCAGCCGCATCGCGAAGCCGGGGGCATCACCCTGTTCGAAAGCGATGGCCATGTCCGCCAACTGGCTGAGATCGAGGCGGACGTCATCCGCCTCGCCATCGGCCATTATCGCGGGCGCATGACCGAAGTGGCGCGCCGTCTGGGGATCGGCCGATCGACCCTCTATCGCAAGCTGGCGGAACTGGGCATCGACAGCGCGGCATAGCGTCGCCCCATCGCTTGCGCTGCGGCTGCGGCGTTGAAATGTCGCGGCGGCTATGCTTTGGGAGGGGGCATGAAAAAAACCTCCCTTGCCGCCGTCACGCCTCTCCTGCTGCTGGTCGCCTGCGGGCGTGCCGAACCGGTGGAGGATCTGCCCAGTCAGGACGAACTGGCCAATGCCGCCAACGCCGCCGCCGCAAAAGCAATGGCCAAGGCCAAGAACGACACCCCGGCCTCTCGCAACTATGTGAATGTCGAGCGGGGCTTTTCCGTCACCTTCCCCGAGGGTTGGGAAAAGGATGCGTCGGCCAGCAATGCCGACGGCGTGGTCTATCAGGACCCCGGCGCGGGGGCGGACGTCCGCATCTTCTGGCAGAAGAAGGATGGCGAGCAGACGCTGCAACAGATTGTCGAAACCGTGAGCCAGGGGTCCGAAGGGGTCAGCGGCGATTATGTCGGCGACAATGAATATCGCGGCACGGCGAATGACGGCGAAGGCAATAATGTCGCGCTGCGCCTGATCAAGCAAGCCGACGGGTCCATCGTCACCGCCAGTTTCGTCTACCCCGAAATGCTGAGCGAACAATATTCGGCCATGGCGGAAAAGACGCTCGACAGCCTGCATGTCTTCGCGCCCAAGGCCCAGACACCCGAAGGCACGCCAGCGCCCGAGGCCGCCGCCAACGCCGCGACCCCTCGATAAAGCTTAAATCCCGCCGGGTTTGAAGCTGAACTCAGGCCGCAACCGCGCCCTGATGACAACCAAAGGCCATGCGCGCCGCATTGATCATCTGCGCATGGGCATCGCTGCCACGCGCGACGTCCAGCCAGTCCTGCCCGGTGGTCGCACCATGGCTGTCCTGCCAGATTTTCGAAGCGACGGATTCGATTTCGGCATCGGTCGGATTGCGCTCTTCCGCGATGCACTGAATCAACAGGGCGTGAAAAAGCTTTGCCGAAAGTGGCTGGATAATCGCCATGGTGGCATCCTCTCCATTCGGATGCGATGTTTTCTCGCATTCCGTAGCGGAAAGTGACTGGCCCGCCGATTCGAGTCAACGTCTCCAAATTAGATTTTGGTTTTGCCCATAAAATTCTTGCGGACTTTTTCTCTCGATCAGACCGCGCTCAATCCGGCATCCGCCAATCCGCGCCAAAGATGCAGCGCCTGTAGGCTTTCCTTGACGTCATGCACACGCACCATCTGCGCGCCCAATTCCGCCGCGCGGAAGGCCAGAGCCACTGATCCACCCAGCCTTTCCGGCGCGGGCGCCTCATTGGACAGCGCGCCGATCAACCGCTTGCGGCTGCCCGCGAACAGCAACGGCACGCCCAGCCCCTGGAAGGTCGCAACACCATTCACCAGTGCCAGATTGTCGGCCAGCGACTTGCCGAAGCCCAGCCCCGGATCGACCATGATCTTCTCGCGCGGGACACCTGCAGCCAGACAGGCCTCCACCCGCGCCTCCAGATAATCGAACACATCGGCCACGACGTCGCCATAGCCGTTCGGATTCTCATGCGGATCGTCCCCGGCGGACGGGGCGTGCATCAGGATGACGGGGCAACCCGCCGCCACGACGACTTCCATCGCTCTGGGATCGTGCAGCAGCGCGCTCACATCATTGATGACATGCGCGCCCGCCGCCAGCGCCGCCTCCATCACCGCCGCCTTGCGCGTGTCGACGGACATGGCGATACCGGCCGCCGCGAGCTTCTCGATCACCGGCACGATGCGGGCAATCTCATCGCCTTCCCACAGGCGCGGCGCCTTGGGCCGGGTCGATTCCCCGCCCACATCGATCAGCGAAGCTCCCGCCGCCGCCATGGCGAAACCCGCATCAGCGGCGGCCTGCGGATCGTCCATATGCTTGCCGCCGTCGGAAAAGCTGTCCGGCGTGATATTGAGGATCGCCATCACCTGCGGCGCGTCGAAACGAATGATACGCTCGCCCAGCGCCAAGGGCGGGCGCTGGGCCGAGATATTGGCGGCAAGCCGCTGCGCCCGCTCCGCCAGAGGATCGGGCAGACCCGTCACGGCATCGGCAAACTCGGCCACCGGGATCGTCACCCGCGCCACGCGCTGGCCATCCTTGCGCGCGGTCAGTTCATAGCCCTGGAACCAGATCAGCCCATTGCCCATCCGCGCCGCCGCCCCATCGGGCAGACCGATGGGCGTAGGCACGAACCATGTGGGGCGCAGATAAAGGCGCGCATCGGCGGGAATGGAGGAGAGTGTCATGTCCGCCCTCTAATCCGGCCGGATCGTGTCTGTCGACCCGCCAGCCGATTAAGGCTCGTTGGCCAGCAAATAGGTCTGGCGCAGCGTATCGATCGGCTTCAGCGCGCCGTCGACCTCATGATGCCAGAAGGTCCAGCCATTGCAGCTCGGCGCACCCTGAAGCGTTGCGCCCATTTTATGGATCGATCCCGTATCCGTCCCGTCGCTGAGCGAGCCATCCGCCCGCACCACGGCCTGCCAGCGCCGCTTGCTGTCGGTCAGCACCGCGCCCGGCTGGAGATAACCCGTCTCGACCAGCGTGCCGAAGGCCACCTTGGGCTGCTGCCGCGCGGTCTGCATGATGGTGAGCGAGCTTTCATCCAGCGGCAGCGCCGCCTCGATCCGCTCCAGCGCGACCTCGATATAGTCGTTCTCGCGCTCGATGCCGATCCATTTGCGGCCTAGACGCTTCGCCACCGCGCCGGTCGTGCCGGTGCCGAAAAAGGGATCGAGCACCACATCGCCCGGCTTGGTGCAGGCCAGCAGCACGCGATAGAGCAGCGCCTCGGGCTTCTGCGTCGGGTGCGCCTTGGTGCCGTTGCGCTTCAGCCGCTCCTGCCCGCCGCAGATCGGCAGCACCCAGTCGGAGCGCATCTGCAACTCGTCATTGAGCGTCTTCATGGCCTTATAGTTGAACGTATATTTGGCGTCCTCGCCCTGGCTGGCCCAGATCAGCGTCTCATGCGCATTGGTGAAGCGCGTGCCCTTGAAATTGGGCATGGGGTTCGACTTGCGCCAGATGATGTCGTTGAGAATCCAGAAGCCCTCGTCCTGCAACGCCGTGCCGACGCGGAAGATATTGTGATAGCTGCCGATCACCCAGATCGAGCCATTGGGCTTCAGGATGCGGCGCGCCTCACGCAGCCACGCCTTGGTGAAACGGTCATAGCTACCCAGCGTGTCGAACTTGTCCCAGTCGTTATCGACCGCATCCACGCGGCTGCCCTCGGGCCGGAACAGGTCCCCGCCCAGTTGAAGATTATACGGCGGATCGGCGAAGATCATGTCGATGCAGGCGTCGGGCAGCTTCGCCATTTCGGAAATGCAGTCGCCACGCAGCAGGCGATTGGCCTCGATCTCGACCGGCGCAATCGCCTTCTTCCGCCGCGGCGCGACGCGTTCCATGACACCCATTATGTGACCCCCGTTTGCTTCTGAGGCCCAGCGATGAGTCCTCGAGAGTCCGCCGTCAAGATCAGCAACTTAGCATACACGCCTCAGAAAATGGTTAACGCGCGCCGGAACGAACCGGGTAGCCACGACATATTGAGTCAAGCGCGACTCGCCAGACTCAAGATGAAGTAGTGTGACTCAAAAGACTCAGCCGGGAAGGCCGAAAAAGTTTTTTTGGTTAACGCCGCCGGGACCCGCAAAAATGGCCCTCCGCTTGACCAATTCATAACCCATTGATTATGAAAGAGCGATGACAGAACATATTTTGAGGGGGGATCGCTCCGCCTCCTGCGACGAACTTTTCAAGGCCTTGTCCGACGGCACCCGGCGCACGCTGCTCGAATATCTGGTGCGCGAAGGGGAACAGAGCGTCCACGCCCTGACCGCCATTTCCGGCGTATCGCAACCCATGGTGTCCCGCCACCTTGGCAAGCTGAAACGGGCCAGCCTCGTGACGGCCCGCAGGTCAGGCCGCGAAACCTTCTACACCGCCCGAGCCAAGGGGCTGGCGCCGGTTGTCCAGTGGATGGCCGTTTACGGCGCGCTCTGGTCGCAGCGCTTCACCGCGCTGGAGGATCTGGAAGGCTATTGAGCCAGGATTTTCTCGATCAACACCACATCGTCCGGCTTGTCGGCGTCGATACAGGCTTCCGCCTTGTCCATCGCCACCAGCCGGGCGACCAGCCCAAAGCGCCGTCCCACCCGCGCAATGCCTCCCCGCAACGTGGAAATCCGCAGCACCGCCCCCAGCAAAGCCAAAGGCCCGAAGGCGGACAATATCTTCCACCCCTTCTTCCGGTCCTGCTCGACTTCCCGCCACAGCGCGATCACGGAGCGGGCCTTCACGCTCCCGAACCAGAAGATATTCGCCCCTGACCACCAGCCGTCGCGAAATTTGAGCCAGGTCCGCCGCGACCCCGGATAGCGCGCCAGCAGCGTCCCGCGCTCCACCATCGCCACGGCAATGTCCGTCCCGGACGCCTCCCGCACCATCTGATCGAGCATCGCCCCGTCCAGCAGCACATGGTCCGCCGTGGTCATCAGCATGGGAAAAGGCAAATCGCCCCGATCCAGCAGCGCGACCAGCGAGGACGCAATGCCGCCCCCGCTCGTCTCGAACCGTACCTTGGGATGCCCGGCGATCCAGGCCGTCGCCGGATCGGCGGCAAACAGTTCCGGCGCCTGCGTCAGCACGATCACCCGCCCGATCGCCGGATGCGACAGCAAGGCCCGCGCCGGACGGTTGATCATCGGCTCGCCGCCGACCGGCGCCAGCGGTTTGGCCTCGACGCCCGCCGCCACCGCCAGAGGATCGGGCACGGGCCGCCAACCGGCCAACAATATTGCGGTAATATCGGAAGCTGGTGCGGTCATGCCTGCCCGTTAGCGGAGGCCGCGCATCGCGAAAAGCTATTTCCCGCTCGCCGCTGGAGCCGCGCTCTTCTGCGCCACCTGCACCGGCAAGCCGACGCGCAGGCTCTTAAGTTGCCCCAGCCGCATCCGGAACGCCGTCAGTTCCCGCCCGGCAAGCTGCGAAGTGGTGGTGAAGCGCACCGACAGCGGATTGACCACCTGCCCGCTCCGATACAGTTCATAGTGCAGATGCGGCCCGGTCGAGAGGCCCGTCGATCCGACATAGCCGATCACCTGTCCCTGCCGCACCCGCTGGCCCGGAGACGCCGCGATCCGGCTCATATGCGCATAGCCGGTGGCCAGCCCATGGCCATGCTCCAGCCGCACATAATTGCCATGTCCACCATGTCGCCCGGCATAGGACACCACGCCATCCGTCACCGCATAGATTGGCGACCCGTAAGGCGCGGCGAAATCGATGCCCGCATGCATCCGCGTATAGCCCAATATCGGGTGACGCCGCATGCCGAAGCTGGACGACATGCGCCCCGCCACCGGGGAAGACAGCACGCCGCGCCGTTCACCCACGCCCGATGCCTCGAACCATTGGCTGTGGCCGTCGCTGGTCCATTTGAGCATGTCGACGCTGCGCCCATTGGCCCGGCGCAGTCCCGCGAACAACAGGTCCCCCACTTCCACATCGCCCGTGTCGGCCCGATGATATTCGGTGATGATGTCATAGCGATCGCCCGCCGAGATGGACCCCAGGTCGACCTGCTGCGCCACGACGCGCAGGAAGCTCTGGATCGCCTTGGGCGGCGCGCCCGCCGCCCGCGCCGAGCGGTATAGGCTTTCGCCCACAACACCCTGAATGCGCAGCGGCGTATCGTCGACATGGATGGCGGTCCGCTGCACCTGCAACACCCCGCCGACCCGCTTGATCTCTATCCCCAGGTCCAGCCGCGCCCGGAAGGCCAGCTTGTCCAGAGGCCGCGGCATATCACGGCTCGCCCGCCGCCCCAGCACGATGTCGAGCGGCGTCCCCGGCTTCAGCCCGGCGCTGGTGTCGCCCGCGACAAGGCTCGTCACCGTCGCCACGTCGCCGCCGCTGACCCCGGCCCGCGCCAGCGCCCGCCCCAGCGAATCACTCCCGCCGATCTGCGCGCGCAATTCGATCTGCGGCCGCTCGGGCGTCTCGCGCAGCGGCTGCACCGCATCGGTCGGCCCCATGCGCCGTCCGCTGTCCGCGCCCATGGCGAGCGGCGTGATCATCTGGCTGCGCACTTCGTCAAATTGTTTCGACGCCATCAACGGCTGCGGCTCGCCGGGCAGTGCATGGAAACCCGGCGACAGATAAAGCGCCGCAGCGCACAGCCCCAAACAGGTCGCCAAACCCCGGAACCAGGAGAAACTGCCCACCCGCTGCCCAAGGTCGGGGACAAGCTCCACATCCTCGGCCCAGTCGCGCAGCTTCTCACGCCAGCCGCGACGATCCGCCATCGGCTGTGCATGACGCAGGGAGTCAGTCAGCCAGAGCGACGCAGAGGCGCCGCCCTGCTGGGCATTGATCTGACTGCCATGGAACACGGTAAAAAAGGCCCCCGGGGCAAGTTCGCCACGACCCCCGCCGCGCGTTCATCGGCGTTTTCTGTAAAGGCATTAGGTTAAAGTCAAATAAAGACGCCTTTTCCAGCCGCCTTTCCGCGACCGGACGTGCCCCTTAGCCGACCGACGCCCCGTTTTGCGGCATGATCCGGATTTCCCGTCCCTTTCCCCTTGCCCTCGCCCGCGCCATGCCCGACATAGCGGGGGTCATGGCCTTATTTGCCCGCTCGCCCATTACCGCCGTTCTGGGCCCCACCAATACCGGCAAGACCCACCTCGCCGTCGAACGCATGTGCGGCCATAGCTCCGGAATGATGGGCTTTCCGCTGCGCCTTCTGGCGCGCGAGGTCTATGACCGGGTGGTCGGGATGAAGGGTGTCCAGCAGGTCGCCCTCATCACCGGCGAGGAGAAAATCGTCCCGCCGGGCGCCCGCTATTTCCTCTGTACGGCCGAATCCATGCCGATCGGTGGAGGGCGGGAGGCTGGGCAGGACGGCCTGAAGGATTTCGCCTTCGTCGGTCTGGACGAAGCCCAACTCGGCGCCGACCCGGAACGCGGGCATATCTTCACCGACCGCCTGCTTCGCGCGCGGGGACGGGAGGAAACCATGATCCTCGGCTCCGCCAGCATCAGTCGCGTGGTCAAAACCCTCGTCCCCGACGCAGAGATCATCGGCCGCCCCCGCTTCTCGACGCTTAGCTATGCGGGCGCGAAAAAGCTTTCCCGCCTGCCCAAGCGCTCCGCCATCGTCGCCTTCTCCGCCGAGGAGGTTTACGCGGTCGCCGAAATGCTCCGCCGCTTCCGGGGCGGCGCGGCGGTGGTGATGGGCGCGCTATCCCCCCGCACTCGCAACGCGCAGGTGCAGATGTTCCTGAACGGCGAGGTCGACTATCTGGTCGCCACCGACGCTATCGGCATGGGCCTCAACCTCGATGTCGCCCATGTCGCCTTCGCCTCGCTGCGCAAGTTCGACGGTCGCCGCGCCCGCCGCCTGACGGTCAGCGAAATGGCCCAGATCGCGGGCCGCGCGGGCCGCCACCACAGGGACGGCACCTTCGGCAGCCTCGGCCATGAGGATGGCGAAGCCGCCTTCACCCCCGAAGAGATCGAAGCGATCGAAGCCCACCGCTTCCCCCCGGTGGAGCAACTTTTCTGGCGCAACGGCACGCCGCGCACCGATCGGCTCGACCATCTGCTCTTCGACCTCGAACAGAAGCCCGAACGCCCTGAACTGCGCGCAGCCCCGGAAGCCGTCGACCTCGCGGTGCTGAAACGCCTCGCCGACGATCCGCTGGTGATCGAGCGCGCCAGGGGCAAGAAACAAGTCGAACGCCTCTGGGCCGCCTGCGGCCTACCTGATTTCCAGAAGCTGGGCGCGGAACATCATGCCCGCGCCGTCAGCCGCATCTGGCGCTTCCTCTCCGAAGGCCATGGCCATATCCCGAGAGACTGGTTCGCCCAGCAAATCGCACGACTCGATTCGGTTCAGGGCGATATCGACACGCTTTCCGGCCGGATCGCCGCCGCGCGCACATGGTCCTACATCGCCCATCGCGCCGACTGGCTGGCCCATCCCGCCGAAATGGCGGAGCGCACCCGCGCGCTGGAAGAAAAACTCTCCGACGCGCTCCACGCCGCGCTGACGCAGCGTTTCGTGGACCGCCGCACCACGGTTCTGCTAAGGGATATCGGCCAGAGCGCGGCCAATCTGCCGGTCGAAATAGAACAGGATGGGACAGTCTGCGTCGATGGCGAGACGATCGGGCGACTTGACGGATTTCGTTTCTCGGTCGATCCCGCTACCCGGCATCAGGACAGGAAGATGCTGTTGGCGGCCGCGGAACGGCGCCTTGGAAGGATATTGCGAGTGAAGGCTGAAGAATTACTGGGCGCACCCGATACTGATTTCGCGCTCATGGACGAAGCAGGACAGACCCCCGGCATCAGCTGGCATGGTGACGTGGTGGCCGCGCTGCATGGTGGTCCCGCGCTGCTGACTCCGGAAATCCGGCTCGATCGCGCGCTTCTGGCGCTGGGCCAGGATGTACAGAAGCAGGTCGCGACACGGCTGGCCACATGGTTCGATGCGCAGAAGGAAAAACACCTGCTGCCGCTGACCAAGATGGTCGCCAGCTCATCCGACCCGGAGGTCCCCGCCGTCGTCCGCGCCGTCTTCGCGCAACTGGCCGATGCGGGCGGCGTGATCGCGCGCACGGAACTTGATTCGGCGCTCGCCCATCTCGACAAGGACCAGCGGCACCTGCTGCGCCGCGCCGGGATCGATATCGGCGTGCTCGACATCTATCATCCCGGCCTGCTGAAGCCCGGATCGGCCCGCTGGCGCGCCGCTTTGCTCGCCGCTCGCCTCGGCAAGCCCTGCCTGCCGCTGCCCGGCGCCGGCCTCACCCTCATCCCCGCGGGCGAGAAGCCCGAGCAGATGGGCGCCCGCATCGCCGGCTTCCGGGGCTTTGGCGAACAGATGCTGCGCATCGACATGGCCGAACGCATGGCCCGCACCGCGCATGAAGCCATCGCCAAGAACGAAGCCTTCACCGCGCAAAGCCCCCAGATCGTCTCGCTGGGCCTGTCGGAAGACGCCTTCCTGCAACTGATGCGCCTCGCCGGTTTCCGTGCCGTCGACGCCCCCGCCGAGGGCGGCCCCAACTGGGTCTTCCGCGGCCGCCAGAAGCCGCGCCCGCATCAGCATCAGCAGAACCGCGACAAGCGGGGCACGCCCGCGCAGGGCAAGCCCCAGGGCAAGCCGCGCGGCGACCGGGCACCGCGCCCCGCCGCCTCGTCCGGCCCCGCGCCCGCAGGGAACCACGCCTTTGCGGGCCTGGCCGAACTGCTGGGCCGCAATGGCTGACGCGGGCATGGCTCCGGCCCATGGGCCAAGCCTGCGGATAGACAAATTCCTCTGGTTCGCGCGCCTTGCGAAGAGCCGTTCGGTCGCCCAGAAAATGGCGGAGGACGGGCATATCCGCCTCAATGGCCGGCGGATCGACCGCGCGCATTCTCCGGTGCGGGCAGGCGATCTCATCACCTTCCCGCACCCAAGCGGCGTCCGCGTCGTCCGCATCGTCCAGCTGCCGGGCAGACGCGGCCCAGCCCCCGAAGCCCAATCCTGCTACGAGGAGTTGACGGTCGGCGCCTGAAGCTCGTCAATCAGCCGCCCAACAATATCCTCATTGACCTTCGCGCCGACCGCGCATAGCAGGGCGCCCATTGTCCTTATTCCAAGAGTGTTGACCCATGACCTACGTCGTGACCGATAACTGCATCCGCTGCAAATATATGGATTGCGTCGAGGTTTGCCCCGTGGACTGTTTCTACGAGGGCGAGAATATGCTGGTCATCAACCCGAACGAATGCATCGACTGCGGCGTGTGCGAACCGGAATGCCCCGCAGAGGCGATCCTGCCCGACACCGAAAACGGCCTGGAAAAATGGCTGGAACTGAACACCAAATATTCTGCCGAATGGCCGAATATCACGGTCAAGGGCGAAGCCCCCGCCGACGCCGACGCAATGAAGGGTGTCGAGAACAAGCTGGAACAGTTTTTCTCCCCCGAACCCGGCGCGGGCAACTGATCGCATAGCAAATCGCAATTGCCGCATCGCTGTTGCGAAAAGCTTTGGGCGATGCTTCCGAAACTACCGATTGCGCTTCATCGGATGCCCCATCCCCGGATTTTGTGTCCGGGGGTGGCAATTTTGTTACGAATCTGCTAAACAGGCATCAACAGGTGGACATGGTCGCGTCCGCTACGGAGACAAATGCCTGATGTTTTGATGGTGGCGTCGCGTTCCCCCGACTCGTGCGCATTTCGCACCTGCAACGCGAATGTCACTGCTCCCCCCCGGTAGAATGGAAAGGTTTCAAATGGCTGCCAAGGCGCTGTCCTTTGACGTTGGTGATTATGTCGTTTACCCCAAGCATGGCGTTGGCCGCGTCATCGAGCTGCAGAAGGAGCAGATCGCGGGCATGGAGCTGGAACTCTATGTGCTCCGCTTCGAAAAGGAGCGGATGACGCTCCGCGTTCCGACCAACAAGGCCGAAGGCGTCGGGATGCGCAAGCTGTCCTCCAACAAGACGCTGGAGGAAGCGGTCGAAACCCTGAAGGGCAAGCCCAAGGTGAAGCGCACCATGTGGTCGCGCCGCGCCCAGGAATATGAAGCGAAGATCAATTCGGGCGACCTGGTGTCGATTGCCGAAGTGACCCGTGACCTGTTCCGCGCCGACGACCAGCCGGAGCAGAGCTATTCCGAGCGGCAGATTTTCGAGGCCGCCTCCAGCCGCCTCGCCCGCGAGCTCGCGGCGATGGAGGAAACGGACGAGCCGAGCGCGCTCAAGAAGATCCTGCGCATCCTCAACGAGGCCGCGCCCAAGCATGCGAAGGCGGAAGCCTGACACTATCCCGGCCGAGCCGACAACGGCAGGCCGATCCCAAAAGAAAGGGCGTCCCTGGCGGGGCGCCCTTTTTCTATACGGCAATCAGACGCAGTGTCGATCGCGACGCACCCCGGCCTATTCGTTCTTCAGACTGCCGGCCGCATCCCTGGCGGCAGCGCCAACGTCGCTCGCCGCCTGACCGACCTGCGATGCAGCGCTTTCCACGGCACTGTCCTTGCGGGTTTGACTGCTGATCAGGAAGAAGGCGGCAATCGCCACCACCACGACCAGCAGGAGAACGGCTACCATAGTGCCGCCGCCGCCACGCTTCTCAATCACCGTGGTCGTCGTCGGGCGCTCCTGATAATCCGCCATGTTCATCCTCCTCTCACCGCGCCACCCGCATCATCAATGCTCGGGACGCCAGCCGGGTTCCTTAACGGCAATAACCCTCGCGGCCCGGCACGACGATCAGACAGTCCGTCTTCCCCGCGAGATATTTGAAGCCCGTTTCGGCACCGATTCCGGGCCGGATCGCCAGATCCTTGCCGTCACGCACGAAGCGGATCGTCGCCCCGTCGGCCACGCCATTATAATCGCCCTGACGATCCAGATTATCCTTGTTCGCAATCGCATAATGGCCGCTCTTGCCGTCGGGCGAAGGTTGTATGTCAAGGAACAGCCCCTCCGGTCCGGCCCATCGCCCCACCCAATCGTCGGTCGGCAGTCCGGCGGCTTCATTAGCCCCGGCATTCACGGCATCAGGCTCCTCGATGGCCTCCACGCTCGGCGCCGCCGTGGCGTTGTCGGCCACATTCCCCTTGTCCGCGCTCCTGGCGCAGCCACCAAGGGTTGGCAGCAACAGAATTGCCGGAAGCAGGACAGACGCAATTTTCCTGCGCTTCATCCACATTTCTCCTTGCATTTATGACGTCAACGGCTGAACGCGGCTCTTCGATCCATCTTCTCATGCAGGGGGACGGACGGCTTGTCAGCCAGTCCGATGGGAAGCAGGATAGCGGCGGGGAAGAAAGATGGAACTGAAGGCAGAGGGGCGCCCGGAAAGGGCGCGATTCGTTCGGGAGTCCGCGGATGTCCGGCGGCAGGCGCTGATTGAGGCGACGGCGCGCTGTCTGGCCGAAAAGGGGGCGGGCGGCACCTCGGTCCGGGCGATCTGCGCCTATGCGGGCGTATCGGCGGGTCTGCTCACCCATTATTTCGACGGCGTCGACGCGCTGATCCTCGCAACCTATCGCGATGTCGGGGAAAAAGTTTCCGCCGCGATGGAAAAGGCCGTGGCGGAGGCCGGACCCAATCCACGCGACCGTCTCTGGGCCTATATCCGCGCCAATTTCCAGCCTCCGGTGCTGGACCCCAATCTGCTCGCCACCTGGATTTCCTTCTGGAGCCTCAACAAGACCAATCCCGCCATCGCCGCCACCCATGCCGAAACCTATGGCGGCGGGCGCGAACGCATGGAGGTGTTGTTGCGTGAGGCAGCACCCCAGATTCCCCGCCCCGCCGCGCGCATCGCCGCCATTGCCATCACCGCAATGATCGACGGACTGTGGCTGGAACTGTGCCTCGATTCGTCCACCTTCACCACCGGGGAAGCGCTGGGCATGATCGAGGAAACGATGAACTATGTTCTCAGCAAACCAAGAGATGGCTCGATCGATCAATAAGACCATCCATGATCGATTTTCTCAATGACTGCTTTCAATAAAACCAATTTCCCCCAAAGCGTCATCATCCCTAGGTAGGTCGGGCAACAGCAAACCTCTAAAAAGGAACTGGAAAGCCCATGGCTCTTATCAACACGACCATCAAGCCGTTCACCGCCACCGCGTACAAGCAGGGCAAGTTCGTCGACGTCACCGACGCCGACGTGAAGGGCAAGTGGGCCGTTTTCTTCTTCTACCCCGCCGACTTCACCTTCGTCTGCCCGACGGAGCTGGAGGATCTGGCCGACATCTACCCGACGCTGCAGAAGCTGAACGTCGAAGTATACTCGGTTTCGACCGACACGCATTTCAGCCACAAGGCCTGGCATGACACCTCGCCGGCGATCGGCAAGATCAACTATTTCATGCTGGGCGACCAGTCGGGCACCATCACCAACAATTTCGACGTGATGCGTCCGGGCGTCGGCCTGGCTGACCGCGCCACCTTCCTGGTCGATCCCGAAGGCGTGATCCAGTTCATGGAAATCACCTCGGAAGGCGTCGGCCGCAACGCGACCGAACTGCTCCGCAAGGTGAAGGCTGCGCAATATGTCGCCGCCAACCCCGGCGAAGTCTGCCCGGCCAAGTGGGAAGAAGGCGAAGCCACACTAGCTCCCTCGCTCGACCTCGTCGGCAAGATCTAAAGACCTGAAACGGCACTCCGCCGGGCCGGGTCGAGGCACCCTCCCCGGCCCGGCGGGGTTTTTATCACGATATTCATCGCTATCGCCGAACGCCGCCCTCCCCCCTTCGCGGCGACAGCATAGCCGCGTGCCCCGGATCGGCGCGCCCAACCCCATGGAGAACAAGATGTTGGACGCAAATCTCAAGGGCCAGCTCAAGGCCTATATGGCGAACATCACCCAGCCGATCGAGTTGGTGGCGTCGCTGGACGAAGGCGCGAAGAGCCGTGAACTGAAGACGCTGCTGGAGGAAATCGCCGAACTGTCGGACAAGGTTTCCATCGCCACCGGCAATGACAAGCGCGTCCCCAGCTTCATGATCCGCCGCACGGGCACGGATATCGGCGTCACCTTCGCCGGTCTGCCCATGGGCCATGAATTCACTTCGCTCGTCCTCGCCCTGCTGCAAGTCGGCGGCCACCCGTCCAAGGCGGCGCAGGATTTGATCCAGCAGATCAAGGACATTGACGGCGACTTCGCCTTCGAAACCTATTTCTCGCTGTCCTGCCAGAACTGCCCGGATGTGGTGCAGGCGCTGAACCTGATGGCCGTCCTCAACCCGCGCATCAGCCACACCGCCATCGACGGCGCGCTGTTCAAGGAAGAGGTCGATGCCCGCAAGGTCATGGCCGTCCCCACCGTCTTCCTGAACGGCGAACCCTTCGCCAGCGGTCGCATGGAACTGGAACAGATCGTCGCGAAGATCGACAGCGGCGCCGAAGCCCGCGCGGCCGAGAAGATCAAGGCGCAGGACCCGTTCGAGGTGCTGGTCGTCGGCGGCGGCCCCGCTGGCGCGGCGGCAGCGATCTACTCCGCGCGCAAGGGCATCCGCACCGGCGTCGCGGCGGAGCGGTTCGGCGGTCAGGTGCTCGACACCATGGATATCGAGAATTTCATCTCGGTCAGCCGCACCGAAGGCCCCAAGCTGGCCAGCGCCCTCGAAGCGCATGTGAAGGATTATGATGTCGAGATCATGAACCTGCAAAAGGCAGCCAGGCTGATCCCGGCCCGGACCGAAGGCGGCTATCATGAAGTCGTCCTCGAAAACGGCGCCTCGCTGAAGGGCAAGACCGTCATCCTCTCCACCGGCGCCCGCTGGCGGCAGATGGGCGTGCCGGGCGAGGACGACTATCGCAACAAGGGCGTGGCCTACTGCCCGCATTGCGACGGCCCGCTCTTCAAGGGCAAGCGCGTGGCGGTGATCGGCGGCGGCAATAGCGGCGTCGAGGCGGCCATCGACCTCGCCGGCATCGTCGCCCATGTGACGCTGATCGAGTTCGACAGCCAGCTCCGCGCTGACGCGGTGTTGCAGCGCAAACTCGCCAGCCTGCCGAACGTCAGGATCATCACCTCGGCCCTGACGACCAAGGTGAACGGCAATGGCGAGCGCGTCACCGGCCTCAACTACAAGGACCGCACCAACGGCACGGAGCATGATGTCGAACTGGAGGGCATTTTCGTCCAGATCGGCCTTGTCCCCAACACCGAATGGCTGAAGGACGGCATCGCCCTTTCCCCGCGCGGCGAGATCGAGATCGACGCGCGCGGCGAAACCAGCCAGCCGGGCATCTTCGCTGCGGGCGACTGCACCACGGTCCCCTATAAGCAGATCGTGATCGCGATGGGAGCCGGGTCGACGGCGGCGCTTTCCGCCTTCGACTATCTCATCCGCCTGCCCACCAGCGAGGAAACGGCCGAAGCGGCCTGATCGCCCACTCCTGCGAGGCCAGGGAAGAAAAGCGGCCGATTCCTCGAAGGAATCGGCCGCTCTTTCGCGTTTCTGCCGAGAAACTACCGCCGCATCAGCCGCAGCCGGAAAATCCCCGGATCGACCGCCAGCACCGGCGCGTCGGCCGGTGCCTCGTCCCGTTGCGCGAGCAAAATCGCGGGCTGCGGCGGGGTGAAGGTAACGATGGCGCTGCCCGGATCGCCCACCACCAGCGCATCCACCATCAACGCCGGACCCAGCCGGTCCGATGTCACGCTGACCAGCGTGCCGATCTGCGTCAGACCAAACAAGGTGCGCGCAAAGGCATAGGGCAGGCGAACGCAGCCATGGCTGGCCGGATGACCGGGATTATGCCCGGCATGCAGCGCGATCCCGTCCCAGGTCAGCCGCTGCATGAAGGGCATGGGCGCATTGGAATAGATGTTGGACCGATGCCATTCCCGCTTCTGCAGGATCGGAAATTCGCCGGTCGGGGTGCGATGGCCCTTCATGCCCGTGGAGATGCTGGCCATGCCGACCAGCCGGTCGCCGTCATAGACATGCGCCATCTGCCGTTCGATGCTGATGACCATGTAGAGCGGGCCGGTGAACGGCCCTTCCGCCAGCCAGCGATAAGCGCCCGGTTCCATATCCTGGGCCGAAACAGGCGGCGCCAGCGCCAGCAGGGCGAAGGCGGCAAAGGCAAAAAGGGTTCGGAACAGGGCCATAAACTCTTTTTTAACTACAAGTTGCCGCCACGCCAGCCCTGCCGAGCATCTCCCTTATCCCACCGTGAGACAGGGCATGTTACCCGGATTTACAGCAGGCTGAGTTGCGCGACCGGCGCGAAGCTGCGGCGATGCAGCGGTGTCGGTCCATGCTCGCGGAGCGCCGCCAGATGCCTGGCGCTGCCATAGCCCTTGTTGGTTTCCCAGCCATAATGCGGGTGGACCTGCGCCGCCTCGATCATCATCCGGTCGCGGGCTTCCTTCGCCAGAATCGAGGCCGCCGCGATCGACAGGCATTTGGCGTCGCCCTCGACAATCGCCGTCGAGGCCCAGCGCCATTGCGGGCAGCGATTGCCGTCCACCAGCACATGGGCGCAATCCTGAGTCAGCGCCTCGACCGCCCGCGTCATCGCCAGCATCGTCGCCCAGAGGATATTGAGGCTGTCAATCTCCTCGACCGAAGCGACGCCCAGCCCCCAGCACAATGCCCGTGCCTTGATCTCGCCTTCCAGTGCGGCCCGCTTCGCCGCGCTCAACTGCTTGCTGTCGTTGAGGCCGTCGGGACAATCCTCCGCGCGCAGGATGACGGCCGCCGCAACCACCGGCCCGGCCAGCGGCCCGCGCCCGGCTTCGTCCACTCCGGCGACCAACCCCGGATGATGCAGCAGTTCATGGGAGAAATCAGGCATGATGATGGAAACCGAAGGGTGCGCCCATCGGCCCATGCCCCTGCCCCTGCCCCAGCCCCGGCGCAAGGCTCAGCGCCTCCCGCACATATTTGCGGCCGCGTTCAATGGCGTCGATCAGGTCCCAGCCTTGCCCCAGCCCGGTCGCGATCGCGCTGGCGAGCGTGCAGCCGGTGCCATGAGTGTGCGGCGTGTCGATCCGCGCATTGCTCCATGCCTTCACCACGCCCTGCGGCCCGATCAGCCGGTCGGTCAGCATCGGCCCCTCGCCATGGCCGCCCTTGGCAAGGACATGGGTCGCGAAACGGATCGCGACCTCCTCCCCGCCCAGAGCATCAAGTTCGGGAATGTTCGGCGTCACCAGCGTCGCCAGCGCCATCAGCTTTTCAAAAGCCGCGATGGTCGCCCCGTCCGCCAGCGCCGCCCCGCTGGTCGCCACCATGACGGGATCGAAGACGATCGGCACGCCCTCCAGCACTGCCAGCCGCTCCGCCACCGCAGCCGCCGTCTCCGCCGATCCGATCATGCCGATCTTCACCGCATCGACGCCGATGTCGCTGATGACGCTCTCCATCTGCTGGAGCACCATCTCAGTCGGAACGGGATGAACGCCCTGCACGCCCAGCGTGTTCTGCGCGGTGATCGCGGTAATCGCGGTCATGGCATGGCCGCCCAGCAGCGTCACCGTGCGGATATCGGCCTGAATACCGGCCCCGCCGCCGCTGTCGGACCCGGCAATGATGAGAATGCGGGCGACGGTCATGCCTTGTGTTTGCGCTCCGTCGAGGCCGGGTGCCGCTTCAGCGCGTCCCCGACCCGCGTCGGCCGGTCCATCAGTTCCCCGCCGCAATTGGGGCAACGGTCGTCCAGCGCCTCGGCGCACGGCGCGCAAAAGGTGCATTCGAACGAACAGATGAACGCCCCCGGCTCATCGGCGGGAAGGTCCGTGCCGCACCGCTCGCAATCGGGCCGCATGTCCAGCATCAGGCTGCAGCCTTCGCCACGGCGTCGCAGATGCGCTCGACCACGTCCTTGACCTGATCCTCCCGGTCGCCCTCAGCCATGACGCGGATGACAGGCTCCGTGCCCGACGGCCGGATCACCAGCCGCCCGCAGCCGTTGAGTTCCGCCTCGGCCTGGGCGATCACCCGCTTCACCTCCTCATGCTCCAGCGGCTTGCCACCGGAGAAGCGGACATTCTTCAAAAGCTGCGGCACCGGATCGAACTGGTGCAGCACTTCGCTGGCGGGCTTGCCGGAACGCACCAGCGCGGCGAGCACCTGC
This sequence comes from Sphingobium sp. EM0848, assembly GCF_013375555.1. Classification (NCBI taxonomy): domain Bacteria; kingdom Pseudomonadati; phylum Pseudomonadota; class Alphaproteobacteria; order Sphingomonadales; family Sphingobiaceae; genus Sphingobium; species Sphingobium sp. EM0848. Next base: position 127,181 of record NZ_JABXWB010000001.1, on the reverse strand, counting down.
AAGGCCGCCACCGTGCCGTCGCCGGTCGTCGCATAGTCGGACAGGATCATATGCCCCGACTGTTCGCCGCCGACATTGAACCCGCCCTCGCGCATCCGCTCCAGCACATAGCGGTCGCCAACCTTGGTGCGCTCCAGCGCCATGCCCTGCCCGGACAGGAAACGCTCCAGCCCCAGATTCGACATGACCGTCGCCACCAGCCCGCCGCCACGCAGCGTCCCGGCCCGCGCGAAATTCCCCGCGATCAACGCCATGATCTGGTCGCCATCGACGATCGTGCCATGTTCGTCCACGACGATCAGCCGGTCGGCATCGCCATCCAGCGCAATGCCGATATCCGCGCCGGACGACACCACCGTTTCCTGCAAAAGCTGCGGCGAAGTCGATCCGCAACGGTCGTTGATATTGGTGCCATCGGGCGAGACGCCAATGGCCACGACCTCCGCCCCCAATTCCCAAAAGGCCGATGGCGCGACCTGATAGGCGGCGCCGTTGGCGCAATCGACCACGATCTTCAGCCCATCCAGCCGCAGATCGGCAGGGAAGCTGGACTTGACCGCGTGGATATAGCGCCCGCGGGCGTCCTCGACGCGGCGGGCACGGCCGATGTCCTGCGACGCGGCGAGCGGTATTTCCTGCTCCAGCATCGCCTCGATCTTCAGTTCATCCTCATCGGACAGCTTGTAGCCGTCCGGCCCGAACAGCTTGATGCCATTGTCGTAATAAGGATTGTGGCTGGCCGAGATCATGACGCCCAGATCGGCGCGCATCGAATGGGCCAGCAACGCCACGGCCGGAGTCGGGATCGGTCCGAACTGCACGACATCCATGCCGACGGCGGTGAAACCGGCGACCAGCGCATTTTCCACCATATAGCCCGACAGCCGCGTATCCTTGCCGATCACCACGCGATGGCGATGCGTGCCGCGCTGGAAATGCTTGCCCGCCGCCATACCGACCTTCATCGCCAGTTCGGCGGTCATCGGCCATTGGTTGGTCCGTCCGCGAATGCCGTCGGTGCCGAAATATTTTCTGCTCATGATCCCTGCCCGCTTTGGCGGTGAAGCCGCTCTTTTCTCCCATAGCAATCTTTGTTCGACTTTCCACTGGAGAGCCGCCATGCCGCAACAAATGAACGGATTTAACGCAGCGGTGGACGCCCTTTCCGGCGCGGTCTTCATGAAGGTTCCCGTGCTGGAGACGCAGATCGAACTGATCGTGCTCTATCTGGCCCTGCCGATGCTCTTCTTCACCATCTGGCTCGGCTTCCCCAATGTCACGGCGGTGGGCCGGGCGCTGCGCATCCTCAAGACCCAGCCGCATGAGGGCGAGGCGAAGGGCGATGTCAGCCAGTGGGGCGCACTGTCCACGGCACTGTCCGGCACGATCGGCCTTGGCAATATTGCGGGCGTGGCTGTGGCGCTGACCATGGGCGGGCCCGGTGCGATCCTGTGGATGTTCATCATCGGCTGGTTCGCGATGACGGTGAAGATGGCCGAGGTGACGCTGGGCCTCAAATATCGCACCTTCGACGCGCAAGGCCATGTCCATGGCGGGCCGATGTATGTGCTGAAGGCCGTGGGCGCGGCGCGGGGCTGGCCGAAGATCGGGCTGATATTGGGCGGCCTCTACGCCTTTTTCGCGCTGTTCGGCGCCATCCCAATGGTGCAGGTCAACCAGAGTTTCGCGCAGGTGAAGGTGGTGACGGGGTTCAGCAATGGCTGGGCCTATGGCACGATCCTCGCCGGGGCGGTGGCGCTGGTGACGCTGGGCGGCGCGGCGTGGCTGGGTGAAGTGGCGAAAAGGCTGACGCCGCTGAAGGTCGCGGTCTATCTGATCGGCGTGGCGACGGTGCTGATCCTGCACGCCACCGCCATTCCGGGCGCGCTGGCGGAAATATGGCACGGAGCATGGAGCGGACAGGCCGCGACGGGCGGCGCGGTGGGCGCATTTGTCGCGGGCATGCGGCGCGCGGTGTTTGCCAGTGAGGCGGGCGTCGGCTCGGCGGTCATGGCACATAGTCTGGCGCGGGCGCGGCATCCGGTGTCCGAAGGGTTGGTCGCGCTGCTGGAACCGCTGCTCGGCACGATGATCGTCTGTGCGCTGGGCGGGCTGGCGCTGGTGGTCGCGGGCACATGGCAGGGCGGGCTGGAGGGCATTGCCATCACCTCCGCCGCCTTTGCGCAGGTGTCGCCCTCCTTCCCATGGTTGCTGGCGGTGGTCGTGGTGCTGTTCGCCTATTCGACGCTGGTGGCCTGGGGTTTCTATGGCCTGCAGGCCTGGGGCTATCTGTTCGGCAATGGCCCCAGGGCGCAGTGGACCTACAAGATCCTCTACATCGTCGCCCTGCCTCCCGCCGCTGCCATCGATCTGGGCCGGGTGGTCGGCATCGTCGACAGCAGCTTCTTCCTGATGGCGATCCCCAATGTGATCGCGCTCTATCTTTGCGGCGGGGAGTTGCGGCGCGACGTGCGGGAATATCTGGCGACGCCTGAAGAGGATTAACGCGCCATCGCGGCCTCGATTTCCTCGACCGTCCGGGGAATGCCTTCGCTCAGCCGCTGCGATCCGCTTTGGGTGATGAGATAAAGATCCTCGATGCGGATGCCATAATTGGCGGACTGGACGTAAAGGCCGGGTTCGACGGTGATGACCGCGCCCGCAGGCAGCGGCTTCGACAGATCGCCCGCGTCATGGACGTCGAGGCCGACCAGATGACCGAGGCCATGGGTGAAATCATCGACCCGGCCGGCCTTGCGGAACACGTCCTTCGCCGCCTCGACCAGATCCTCATAATAGACCCCGGCCTTGAGTTTCGCGACGGCAGCGGCCTGCGCGGCGAGGACCAGTTCATAGGCGGCGCGCTGTTCCGCCGTGAACTTGCCGTTGGCCGGGAAGGTCCGCGTCACGTCGCAGGCATAGCCGCCGACCGAGGCCGCCGCGTCGATCAGGATCAGGTCATTGGCCCCGATCACGCCACTGCCGCCGGTATAGTGCAGGGAAGCCGCGTTGCGTCCGGTGGCGACGATGCTGTCATAGGCCAGCCCCTCCCCACCCCCGGCGCGGAAGGCGTCTTCGAGAATGGCCTTCAACTGCTTTTCCGTCATACCGAGCCGCGCCTGCTTCATCGCCGCGATATGGCCGCGCGCGGTTGCCGCCGCCGCCTTGCGCATCAGATCAAGTTCGCGCACTTCCTTGACGATGCGGAGCGAGGGCAGCAGGCCGCTCTCATCCTTGAGCGAGACGCCCGGCACCCGCTGCATCACCCTGCCGTAAAGCTCCAGCGCCGGAGGCACCGGCGCGGAGGCGCCGACGATGGGACCGAGGAAATGCAGGGTCTTGGACCGCTCGGCGAGAGTCGTGACCAGGCCGCCAAGACTGCCGGTGCGGGACACGCGGGCAAAGCCGGTGCGCTGTTCCAGTATCGTGCCGAGCGGCAGGCGCTCGACTTCCCAGCGTTCGGCCTCCGGATCGCGGGAGGGGAGCAGCAACCATTCCCGGACGGTCCGCTCGGCAGGCGCCATCACCAGGATCGCGCCCGGTTCATCGACGATGCCGGTCAGCCAGGCGAAGTCGCCGTCCTGCACGAAGGGCGGCGCGACGGCGGCGCTGCTCTCCACCGGCCCGGCCCCGTAAACGACCGCGACGCCATCCTTCAACATCTCCATGACATGGCGGCGGCGCTCACGGAACACGTCCGGGGTGAAAGGCGATGTACCCGCCGGGGTCGCGAAGCCCTGCGGCGGCAATGTCTGTGCGATGAGTCGCGTGGAAAGAACCAGCGATGCCGTAGCGCCCGCCAGCATGGTCCGCCGATTATACATGAATATCTCCCTTGCTGCGCCGGACAGGAGCATGAAAGGGAGCGAGCGGCAAGAGGCGTATGAGAGCACTGATACAGTAAAGGCCTCGCCATGGGGCGAAGCCTTGCTTTGATGAGCGCAGCGCGAGATCGCGCTGATGCTTGCCAACGGCTTCCTTGATGGCGCCCGCCGCCTTGTTGCCAGCCGCCTTTGCCTTGTCGGTCAGTTCATCCTTTCGATTGCTGTTGCGGGACCAAGCAGCGGGCGGAAGGAAAAGTTGCCTTGGGTTCGGAAGCGAAATGAAGGCTTTAAGCGGATTCCATCGCGACAAAAAGAAAGGGACCGGAAATCCGGCCCCTTCCCCAAATCGTTTCGATCGAACCGATCAGCGCTTCGAGAACTGGAAGCTGCGGCGGGCCTTGGCCTTACCGTACTTCTTACGCTCGACGGCGCGGCTGTCGCGGGTCAGGAAGCCTTCGGCCTTGACCGCGCTGCGCAGCGCCGGCTCATATTTCGACAGAGCCTGAGCGATGCCGTGCTTGACCGCACCGGCCTGGCCCGACAGACCGCCGCCCTTGACGGTGGCGATCACGTCATACTGACCTTCGCGCTCGGTGACGCCGAAAGGCTGGTTGATCACCAGACGCAGGGTCGGGCGAGCGAAGTAGATTTCCTGATCGCGGCCGTTGACCGTGATCTTGCCGGTGCCGGGCTTCACCCAGACGCGAGCGACGGCGTCCTTACGACGGCCGGTCGCATAGGCGCGGCCGAGGCTGTCGATTTCCTGGGCGCGCAGCGGAGCCGAAGGCTGAACCGGAGCGATCGGCGCGTCGGCGGCGACGGTTTCGGCAGCGGCAGGCGCCGGAGCGTTGGCGGTCAGCGACGCGAGGTCGGACAGGGACTGGCGGTTATCGGACATTATGCACCCACCTTGTTCTTGCGGTTGCGCGACGCGAAATCGAGCACTTCGGGGTTCTGCGCTTCGTGGGGATGCTCGGCACCGGCGAAGATGCGCAGGTTGCGCATCTGCTGGCGGCCCAGCGGACCACGGGGGATCATGCGCTCAACGGCCTTTTCCAGGACGCGCTCGGGGAAACGGCCCTCCAGAACCTTCTGGGGGGTGGTTTCCTTGATGCCGCCGGCATAGCCGGTGTGCTTGTAGTAAACCTTGTCGGTCAGCTTGCGGCCGGTGAACTTCACCTTCTGCGCGTTGATGATGATGACATTGTCACCGCAATCGACGTGAGGGGTGAAGCTCGGCTTGTGCTTGCCGCGCAGGATGTTCGCGACGGTCGAGGCGAGGCGGCCGACGACGAGACCTTCCGCGTCGATCAGGATCCACTTCTTTTCGACCGTTGCCGGGGTTGCCGGCTTCGTGGTCTTCATCAGCGCCTTCATGGTGCCAATCTCCGTTTAAATGCATAAACCGATCGCCGTCGCCGGCTTTCGGAAGATGCGCGCTAATGACGGGTGACGTGCCCCAAGTCAAGAGATTCGGCGGCTTTGCTGACGGGTAAAATAATACCTGTCACTTTGCGAGCTGGTCGCCCACCCACCGGGCGAAGGTGCTATCGGCGGCCTCCACCGGCAGAGCGAGGATCGCGGGAACCTCATAATCATGCAGCTGCGCGATGCGCGCCATGAGCGCGTCGCGGCGCGAAGGCGTGGTCTTGAAGAGAACGGGGGTTTCGGCCGCCTCCTCCAGCACGCCGTTCCATTCATAAAGGGAGGTCGCCTCCCCCAACAGATTGGCGCAGCCGATCAACCGTTCCTCGATAAGCTGGCGCGCCGCCCGCATCGCCGCCTCGCGCGAGCCGAACAGCGTATAGACCAGCGCGACGCCGCTCATCCCCGCCGCTCGCCAAGGCTGTGTGCGGCCCAGGTCGCGGAGGCGACCACCAGCGCGCCGACCGCCTGGTGCAGCACCGCAAGCGGCAGCGCGATGCCGCTGATCACCGTGGCGATACCAAGCACGATCTGCGTGCCGACGGCGGTATTGAGGGCGATCGACGGGCCGCGCTCCCCGGCCTGCTTCGCCATGCGCGCCAGCAGGATCAGCATGATCGCGGCGACCCAGGCCCACCAGCGATGGATGAAATGCACCAGATAGGGATCGCTCGACACCGTGGCCCAGAGCGAGCCGAGCCACTGGATGCCCTGCGGTATGAAATGGTCGTTCATCAGCGGCCAGGTGCTGGAGACATAGCCTGCATCCAGTCCCGCGGTGAAGGCGCCGAACATGAGCTGCACCAGCAACGCCACAAGGGCCGCGATCGCGAAGGGGTGCAGCATCGCCGGCTTGGCGAACGGTGTCTTCGATCGGGTCAGCAGGTCAAGCGCGGTCCAGATGAGGCCGCCCATGATGAACAGCGCGGTCAGCAGATGCACGGCCAGCCGGTAATGGCTGACATCGGTGCGCACCGACAGACCCGACATCACCATCCACCAACCGATCGCGCCCTGCAATCCACCCAGCGCCAACAGCGCCAGCAGACGCAGGCCATAGCCCTGCGGGATCGCCCGTTTCCACGCGAACCACAGCAGCGGCAGGGCAAAGGCCACGCCGATCAGGCGCCCGAGCAGCCGGTGCACCCATTCCCAAAAGAAGATGAACTGGAAATCGCCCAGCGTCATGCCCTGCCGAAGCTGCTGATATTCGGGAATCTGCTGATAATCGTGGAACGCCTCCATCCATTGGTCATGCGTGATCGGCGGGATGGCGCCCGTGATCGGCTTCCATTGGGTGATGGACAGGCCGGATTCCGTCAGGCGGGTGATGCCGCCGACGACCACCATGCAAAAGACCAGAGCCGCGACAGCCAGCAGCCAGCGCGCGATCGAGGCGGGACGTGGAACGGCTATGGCCGGGCGGCTAAGGGTCAGCGCAGTCATAGGGCCGATCCATGCCCCCTTGTCCGCCCCGTTGCAAGGGTAACGCCGAACATGGACAAAAGGTCATGATGGCGACTGCGCCAAAGGATAGACATGGTTGGACAGGCGCATCTGGCTGGGTGAGGATCAGGCGCGGCTGCGCCGGACTTTGGGCGAGGCCATGGAGGTCGAGACGATCCAGAGCGCACGCATCTGGCCGATCGATGTCGACGTCAACCGGATGGAAAAAGCGTTAGCTGAATCTGGCCATTAATGCGCGAGATGCTGGATCGCGCCGAAACGCGGCAGGCCGGCAAGATTTAACACATTTTGATGGCCGTCCAAGCCGCGACCAGTTCCCTCGCGCGCTCCCTGACCACCGCCACGGTGTCGCCCGGACGGTAGAGCGCACCGCCGACGCCAATCCCTTCGCAGCCGGCCGCCAGCCATTCGCCGATCGTTCCGGCGCCGGTGCCGCCGACCGCCCATATGCCGACATATTTGGGCAGCACCTCCTTCACCGCCTTCACATAGGCGGGGCCAAGACGCGCTGCGGGGAAGAGTTTGATGCGGCGCGCGCCCGCCTTGACCGCGGCGAGGGCTTCGCTGGGGGTCATGAAACCGGGGAGCAGCTCAAGGCCGAGTTGCGCGCCGCGCGCAATGACCTGCGGGTCGGTATTGGGCGTCACCATGATGCGGCCGCCGACATCATGGAGGCTTTCCACCGCCTCGACCGACAGCAGCGTGCCGCCGCCGATCAGCGCGCGATCGCCAAATTCCACCTGCATCGCGGCGATGCTCTTCAGCGGGTCGGGCGAGTTGAAAGGGACTTCGATGATATGAATGCCAGCCTCGATCAACGCGGCGCCCATGTCCAGCGCTTCCTCGGGCTTCAGGCCGCGCAGGATCGCGCAGACGGGTGGCACGGCTTCGGCCAGCAGGTCGTCAAGGGTCATCGTTCAGGTCTCCACATAACCGAGGCCAGCGAGCGCGCAGGCATCGCCGTCGAGCAGTTGTGACGCCAGCCCCTGCTTCCCGAGCGCCTGCGCATAACGAACCGACAGCTTCGCGTCCCCGATCAGGAAAATGCCGTCCGCTTCTCCCAACATGTCGCGAATTTCCGCGATCTCGCAACCGATGATGAGGCCGGACAAATAGCCCGTCGCCCAGTCCGCCGAGCGGCCCACGCGCAGGCGCATGACACGCGCGGCGAAGAGCGAGGAGAGAAGATGGCCCTCCCCTGCCCGTTTCAGCCCTTCGGCAAAGCCTTCCGCCTCCTGCACGGGATCGCTGGAAGCGATCTTCGGGCCAAGGGTGGAACGATCCCGCAGCAAGGCGAACAACTCCCCCGTCGGCACGGTGCGGAACGACAGGACGCGGCCATCCTCCACCACCGACCATTTGTTGTGCGTGCCGGGCAGGACGATGAGGCGACGCCCCTGCTTCAGCGCCGGATCGCGAGCCATCGCACCGAAAATCTGCGCTTCCTCGCCCCGCATCACATCGGGCACGCCATCGGCGCCCATGCAGGCAAGGCCCGCCATGATGTTGAGCGGCACGCCGCGCCAGTCGGATCGGACAGCGGCGGCGCGCCATGCTTCGATATCGGCGGGACAGTCGGCATAGGGCGCCTCCATCCAGCCGTCGCGGGCACCGGCCATGCCGGAGAGGCGGATTTCGGTGGGCGCGCCTTGCTCCAGCCAGGGGGCGATGGTGGCGGCAAAAGCGGCTTCGGCGGCGTGGCCGCCCGCTCCACCGACCGCACCGATACCGGGGCCGTCGCGGCGCGCCGTGACACGCCCCTGCTCCACGCGGAACAGGCGCAGGCGGCTGGTGCCCCAATCGCCGATGACCACATATCGACTCATCAAATTTGGCACTTGTCCTCAAGCATCCTTGAATTCCAATTTGTATGAGTATATCGGAGAGAAAAGCGCGTCAACGTGCCCCCAATTCGATCTGCCCTTTTCTTCGTCAGGATGCCCTTCCTATGAACGATTCGCCCAAATCTGCCAATAAGCTGCGCAGTCGCGCCTGGTTCGACAACCCCGACAATATCGACATGACCGCGCTCTATCTGGAGCGCTATCTGAACTTCGGCCTCTCTCTGGAAGAACTGCGCAGCGGCAAGCCGATCATCGGCATCGCCCAGACCGGCAGTGACCTGTCGCCCTGCAACCGCCACCATATGGTGCTGGCCGAGCGTATTCGGGACGGCATTCGCGAAATGGGTGGTATCGCGCTGGAATTTCCGGTGCATCCGATTCAGGAAACCGGCAAGCGGCCGACGGCGGGGCTGGACCGCAACCTTGCCTATCTGGGGCTGGTCGAGGCGATCTACGGCTATCCGCTGGACGGTGTGGTGCTGACCACGGGTTGCGACAAGACGACGCCAGCGCTGCTGATGGCGGCGGCGACCGTCAACATCCCGGCCATCGCCCTGTCGGTCGGGCCGATGCTGAACGGCTGGCACAAGGGCGAGCGCACGGGCTCCGGCACTATCGTCTGGCACGCCCGGCAATTGCTCGCGGCGGGCAAGATCGACGATGAGGGCTTTATCAAGCTGGTGGCGTCCTCGGCGCCCTCGACCGGCTATTGCAACACCATGGGCACGGCGACGACGATGAACTCGCTGGCCGAGGCGCTGGGCATGATGCTGCCCGGATCGGCGGCCATACCGGCACCTTATCGCGACCGGCAGGAGGTCGCCTATCTGACGGGCAAGCGGATCGTCGAGATGGTGGCGGAGGATCTGAAGCCTTCGGACATATTGACGCTCGATGCCTTCCACAACGCCATCGTCGTGAATTCGGCCATTGGCGGATCGACCAACGCGCCGATCCACCTTGCCGCCATTGCGCGCCATATCGGCGTCGAGCTGCCGCTCAAGGACTGGGAAACGGTCGGGCACAAGGTTCCGCTGCTGGTCAACCTCCAGCCTGCGGGCGAATATCTGGGCGAGGATTATTATCGTGCCGGCGGCGTGCCGGCGGTGGTCAGCCAGCTTATCGAACAGGGCCTGATCCACGAAGACGCGATGACCGTCAACGGCAGGACCATGGGCCAGAACTGCAAGGGTGTGGAGATCGAGGATGAGAAGGTCATCCGTCCCTTCGCCCAGCCGCTCAGGGAGGAAGCGGGCTTCCTCGTCCTCTCGGGCAATCTGTTCGACGCGGCGGTGATGAAGACCAGCGTGATTTCGGAAGAGTTCCGCGCCCGCTATCTCTCCAACCCGCGGGACCCCAATGCCTTTGAAGGCCCGGCGGTCGTGTTCGACGGACCGGAGGACTATCACCGCCGCATCGACGATCCGGCGGTCGGCATCACCCCGGACACGCTGCTGTTCATGCGCGGCGCGGGACCGATCGGCTATCCCGGCGCGGCCGAGGTCGTGAACATGCGGCCGCCCGCCTATCTCATCACCGAGGGCGTGAGCGCACTCCCCTGCATCGGCGACGGCCGCCAGTCGGGCACATCCGGCAGCCCCTCCATCCTCAATGCCTCGCCCGAAGCGGCGGCGATGGGCGGCCTCGCGCTGCTTCAGACCGGCGACCGGGTGCGCATGGACCTCAACCAGGGCGCCGTGAACGTCCTGATCTCCGATGAGGAACTGGAAGCGCGCCGGGTGAGGCTGGTAGCGGAGGGCGGGTTCAAATATCCTGCCTCCCAGACGCCCTGGCAGGAAATCCAGCGCTCCGTCGTCGGTCAGATGAACACCGGCGCGATTCTGGAAGGCGCCGAAAAATATCAGCGCATTGCCCAGACCATGGGCCTGCCGCGCGACAATCATTGAGCATCATTCCGAACTTTCAGGAGACATCCATGTTCAACGGAGCCATTCTCATCGGCGCGACTGAGCGCCAGGGCGGCGAGTCCTTCCACGCCATCGATCCGGCCACCGGCGCAAAAGGCGACGTCGCCTTTCACAACGCCTCGACCAGCGACGTTGCCGACGCCTGCGCGCTGGCCGACGCCGCATTCGACAGCTTCTCGACACTGACGCCCAATGACCGCGCCGCCTTTCTGGAGGCGGTGGCCGACCAGATCATGGCCATTGGCGACCTGCTGATCACCACCGCCATGAGCGAATCCGGCCTGCCGCGCGGCCGTCTGGAGGGAGAGCGCGGGCGCACCGTCGGCCAGCTCCGGCTGTTCGCCAGCTATGTCCGTCAGGGCGACTGGCTGGACGCCACCATCGATTCCGCCCTGCCAGACCGGACCCCGCTGCCGCGCAGCGACCTGCGCCGCGTCAACCATGCGGTCGGTCCGGTCGCCGTCTTCGGCGCCTCCAACTTCCCGCTGGCCTTCTCCGTCGCGGGCGGCGACACCGCATCGGCCTTCGCCGCCGGTTGCCCGGTCGTCGTCAAGGGCCACCCGGCCCACCCCGGCACCGGCGAACTGGTCGCCCGCGCCATCGCCGCCGCCGTCAAGGCAAGCGGCCTGCATGAAGGCGTCTTTTCCTATCTGCCCGGCACCACCAACGAACTGGGCGGGGCGCTGGTCGCTGATCCCCGCATCAAGGCGGTCGGCTTCACCGGATCGCGCGGCGGCGGCCTTGCCCTGATGAAGATCGCGGCGAACCGCGAGGAACCGATCCCGGTCTATGCCGAAATGTCGAGCATCAATCCGGTCGTGCTGCTGCCGGGCGCGCTCGCGGCCCGCGCCGAAGCGCTGGGCACGGCCTTTGTCGGATCGCTGACGCTCTTTTCGGGCCAGTTCTGCACCAATCCGGGTCTGGTGATCGCGCTCGACAGCCCCGATCTCGACCGGTTCGTGACCTCGGCCGCCGAAGCCCTGTCCGCCAATGGCGCGCAGGTCATGCTGACGCCCGGCATCCACGCCGCCTATGAGCAGGGCGTCGCCGCGCTGGCGGGAGCGGAAGGCGTCACCACCCTGGCGCGCGGCGCCGAAGCCGAAGGCGTGAACCGTGGCCGGCATGCGCTGTTCGCCACCACCGGCGACCGGTTCCGGTCCAACCCGGCTTTGGCGCATGAGGTGTTCGGCTCTTCCTCGATCCTCGTCAAATGCGCGACCATTGATGAAGTCGTCGCCACCATCGCTCGGTTGGAGGGCCAGTTGACGGCCACGCTCCAGATGGATGCAAGCGACACCGACAATGCCGCAAAGCTGCTGCCTACTCTTTCCCGCAAGGTAGGCCGCGTCCTCGCCAATGGCTGGCCGACCGGCGTCGAAGTGACCCATGCCATGGTCCATGGCGGCCCCTTCCCCTCGACCTCCGACGGCCGCACCACCTCGGTCGGCACCTTGGCGATGATGCGATTCCTGCGACCCGTCTGCTATCAGGATGTTGCCGACGCCGTGCTGCCGCCCGCGCTGCAGGCCGCCAATCCCTGGGGCCTGACGCGCCGGGTCGAGGGCAAGCTGGAAATCGTGGCATGACGATCCGGGCAGGTCTGGTCGGGCTGGGCAAGATCGCGCGCGATCAGCATCTGCCCGCGATCGGGAAGGTCGACGGCATCGAACTGGTCGCGCTCGCTAGCCGCAATGCACAGGGCGAAGGGGTCAGCAATTATCATGACCTCGGCGCCATGCTGGCGGGCGAGCCGGAACTCGATGCCGTCATCCTCTGCCAGCCGCCGCAGGTGCGCTATCAGGCGGCGCGGCAAGCTATCCTTGCCGGCAAGCATGTGTTCCTCGAAAAGCCGCCGGGGGCCACCGTGTCGGAAGTGGAGGCCCTGATCGCGCTGGCGCGGCGTCAGGGCGTCACCCTCTATGCAAGCTGGCACAGCCGCTATGCCGCCGCCGTCGCGCAGGCCAGGGCGTGGATCGCGGAACGGCGGATCGAGCGCATCTCCATCCAGTGGCGGGAGGATGTCCGTCACTGGCATCCGGGCCAACCGTGGATCTGGGAAGCAGGCGGCTTCGGCGTGTTCGACCCCGGCATCAACGCGCTGTCGATCCTGACGGAGATCGTGCCGGAACCCGTCACCTTGCTCTCCGCCAGTCTGGAAGTACCGGAGAACAAGGACGCGCCCATCGGCGCGGACCTCAAAATGGCGACAGCTTCAGGCGCGCCGGTGGAGGCTGTGTTCGACTGGCGCCAGACCGGGCCGCAGACCTGGGACATCGCCGTCGAAACCTCGAACGGCAGCCTGCTGCTTTCTGAAGGCGGCAATATGTTGAGGCTGGACGGCGAAGTCCAGATGAAGGCCCCGGACGAGGAATATCCGGCCATGTACCGGCGCTTCGTCGATCTGGTGGCCGATCGCGCCATCGATGCCGACATCGCACCGCTGCGTTTGGTGGCGGATGCCTTCCTTTGCGGACGGCATTGCCCTACGACAAGGTTCGAAGACTGACGAAAGGGAGCCGGAATTTTGGGGAGCGAGCGCAAGGACAGGACGGAACGTCAGTTTGCGACGGAGGAAGGCTCGCTCCGCATCCATCAGGCCATTGCCCGGCAACTGGGCACCGCGATCCTGATGGGCACCCACAAACCCGGCGACCTGTTCGAAGGGGAGATCGAGGCGTCGGAGCGGCTCCACGTCTCCCGCACCGCCTATCGGGAGGCGGTGCGCATTCTGATCGCCAAGGGCATGCTGGAAAGCCGCCCCAAGGCAGGAACCCGCGTGCTGCCGCGCAGCCGCTGGAATGTGCTGGACCCGGAGATGCTGGCCTGGATGTTCGCGGGCGAGCCGGATCGCGACTTCATCCGCGACCTGTTCGAACTGCGGGGCGTGATCGAACCGGCGGCGGCGGAGTTCGCCGCGCGCCGACGCACGGAGGAACAGCTTGCCGTCATGACGCTGGCGCTGGCGGATATGGAAAGCCATGGCCTGTCCACCCCGGACGGCCGGGCAGCCGACCAACGGTTCCACCATGCCATATTGGCCGCGACGCATAATGACGCGCTAGCCGCGCTGGCCAGCTCCGTCGGCGCGGCGGTGGGCTGGACCACCACCTTCAAGCATCGCAAGAAGCTGCTGCCCCGCGATCCCCTGCCCGATCACAAGGCGGTCTATCAGGCCATCGCCGCTCGCGACACCGCCGCCGCGCGCAACAGCATGGTGGAACTGTTGCGGCTGGCGCTGGCGGACATGGATATCGCGCTGGCGGAACCGGCCAGGAACTAAGGTCCGGCGGTCAGCTTCGCTCTGCCCACAGGGCTGAAGGCTCCGTCGTGTCGACATATTCGGCGCCGACATAGCCCAGCTTCACGCGGGCCTCCTCCAGCGGCAGGTCGAACGCGTCTTCATAGCGCGCCATGAAGAAGGGGCCGGATTCCCGCCCGACCCGCATGCCCCGCTCCACGGCATTCTGGCAGACCGGCCAGACTTGCGGATAGTGCAGCATCGTCCGAACCGTGTAGCGCAAAGTGACGAACATGGAGAGGACCGAGAGTTCGCCCGCAAGTTCGGGACTGAAATGCTTGAAATGCGACGTGATCCGCGCCCAGGCCGGAACCAGTTCCCCCATATAGTTGAAATCGCCGCCGGTCATGATGTGTTCAAGGTCATGCGTCTGGCCGCTGCGGAACCGGAAATAGTCATATTGGGTCTTGGGCTGGGGCTGTTCGTAGATCACCAGATCGAAATTCTTCGCGATCACATCGCGATAGAAGACATGCCCCAAAGTGCCTTCTTCAAATCCGCTGAAGTCGTCGGCGCCATAGGTCGACTGGAATCCCTGGCTGAACCAGTCGTCGAGATCAGGATTGCGCCTGCGTTCCTCGGTGAACAAATGCTCGATATGATCGAGATCCTGTATTTCGTTCAGAATGCCGACGACTTCATACATTTCAGCCTGCGCCGGACGGTCGGCTCCATTGCGCTTGAGCGTGATCGTCGACATCCAGTCGCGCATGCGCGGATGGTTCAGATATTTCGACGAACTGATAAGTACGCTGCTTTCAGTCGTAACCGGCGTCACACCGCGCAGCAGATAAGGAATATTTTCCATCAGATCCTCTTCTGAAATTCAGGCCGCGAGACTGGGCGCAGGCTGCTCCCCGCGCACCAGACGGCCGGGCAGCTTCCCGGTGGGCTGGCCGTTGCGCGCGATGACTTCACCGCTGACGATGGTGGCGACATAGCCGTCCGCCGTCTGATCCAGACGCCGCCCTCCCGCCGGCAGGTCGCGTGTGAGGCGCGGCGCATGCAGCGCCAGCTTCTCTACATCGATCAGGTTGAGGTCGCCCTTATAGCCGAGAGCGATCAGTCCCCGATCATTGAGGCCAAGCGCACGCGCCGGGTCCGCCGCCAGCATTCTGATGGCTTGCGGCAATGAAAGCCGCGTCCCTTCACGATCGCGGGTCCAGTAGGTCAGCAGGAAGGTCGGATAACTCGCATCACAGATCACGCCATAATGCGCGCCGCCATCACCAAGCCCGACAATTGTGTCCGGATGGTTGAGCAGTTCTTCGACCGCGTCGAGCTTGCCCTCATAATAATTACCGATGGCAACATAGAGCATGGCGTCGCCGTCATCCTCCAGCAACCAGTCATAAACCAGTTCTTCGGGCGAAATCCCCGCGCGTTCAGCCTGTGCGGCGACGCTTTCGTCCGGAGATGGCGCATAATTGGGCGGATTGCCCAGCTTGAACATCCAGTTCCACGACCGGCCGATCGCGGCCAGCGGATGGCCATCGACGGGCTTTTCCGCCAACAGGGCCGCACGCGTTTCGGGCTTCCGCAATTCCGCCACCTTGGCGGCCAGCGGCAGCTTTTCGATGGACTGGTAGGTTGGGCAAAGGCCGAATGGATTGACCGACAGATTATGGCCGACGATCAGCCCGATGGGGCGGGGAAAGACCTGCGCCGTGATCCGTGCGCCCTCCGCATTGGCCTTTGCGACCTGGGCCAGCGCCGCATTCCATTCGGGCGGCCCTTCATTGGCCGTACCCAGCGTGAAGGTCGCGGGCCGGCCGGATGAACGCACCAGCCGCGTCAACGCCTCGACCTCGCTATTCCAGTCCAGATGCGGCACATCGAGCACGAGCTGGATTATGCCCTTCCCCGCGTCACTCAGTCCGGCCGCGATGGCCTCCAACTCAGCCTGGGAAGCGTCGAAGCTGGGAATCTGCGCGCCATCGCGGGTCCGGTGAATGAACTGGCGCGACGTGGCGAAGCCCAGCGCGCCCGCGTCCACGGCCTCCCGTGCCAGCACCCGCATTTTGGCAAGGTCGTCCGCCGATGCCGCTTCGCGCTCCGCGCCGCGCGCGCCCATGGCATAAACACGCAGCGGAGAATGGGGAAGATAGGCCGCGACGTCGATATCGAGCGTGCGGCGGTCGAGCGTGTCCAGATATTCGGGAAAACTTTCCCACTCCCAACTCAAGCCGTCCGCCATCACGACGCCGGGAATGTCCTCCACCCCCTCCATCACGTTGATCAACGTCTCGCGATCTTCGGCGCGGCAGGGGGCGAACCCCACACCGCAATTCCCGAGCACGGCAGTCGTCACACCATGCGCCGATGACGGGTTCAGCCGGTCCGACCAGATCGCCTGACCGTCATAATGCGTATGGGCGTCGACAAAGCCGGGGGTCACGATCAGCCCGCTCGCGTCGATTTCCTCCGCACCCCGGCCATCGAACGTGCCGATTTTCGCAATGCGACCACCCTGCACCGCAATGTCGGCCACGAACGGCGCGCCGCCGGTCCCGTCGACCACACGTCCACCGCGGATGACCAGATCAAATTCCGCCATTTTTCAGCGATCCTCTTCCTCGTCCTGCTATCTGGATTTATCCAAACGGTATGCTACCGTTCGGCTATTTGCAAGCCCGGCCTTGTCATGGGAGCAAGAAAACTCCAGTTGGGAAAAATATGTCTTTGGAGCGGGTGGCCTCAGCAATGATGCGCATGAAGATTGACGACGAAGATCAATCAAAAGGCTCGAAACGGCTCAACCACCTGCTTTTGGCGGCGCGTCACGCCTTTATGAAACAGGGCTATCAGCATGTCAGCGTCGACGGCCTCGCCCGCAGTTCGGGCGTCAGCAAGGAAACCATCTATCGGCATTTCGACGACAAGCAGGCGCTTTTCCGTGCGGCGATGCAGGGCGTCACCGACGAATTCGCGCATGATTTCGCCGATATTTTCCGGGACGATGATACGCCCGAGACCATATTGGCCCGCTGCGCGCGCGCCATTTACGATCGAGCGGCGGATACGGATCATCCCTCGCCCAACTGGCTGGCCGTGGGGACTGCCGCCAGCTTCCCCGAACTGGCCCGCGCCGTTGGCTTCGATGCCGTCCAGAGTCTCATCCCGCTTCAGGCATTTCTTGAGCGGCTGGCCCGTGAGCGGGGAGGAACGGGCGCCGTTCCTCTCGACATTGTCGCGCAATTCGGCGCTTTGTCGGCCGGGGGCATGCGGCATCTGATGGGCGGTGCGGCACTTGACGAGGCTGATCGCGAACTGGCGGCTCGGCGGGTGGCTGAACTGTTCCTCCATGGCTGTGCCGCAGACGTTCAGGGCATTGCGGAAACGCGCGGCCCGCTTCGGGAATTCACACTCGAACCGGCGGCACCGGCCCGTCCGGTAGAAAACCATGTCGCGCACCTCATGTCCGTCGCGCGCGCCCATTTCTACGAACAGGGCTATCGCGGGGCGGGCCTGGATGAAATCGGCGCGATCGCCCGGGTCGGCCGGGGCACATTATACCGCCATTTCGGCAGCAAGAAGGGGCTGTTCAAGGCGGTGATGATGGAGGCCGCCGGCGAAATCATGGCGAAGATACACCTGATCCTTTCCACCGCGCAACCAGTTGCCGACAATCTGCATTGTGCGGCGGTCACGGTCTCCGCAGCGATGCAGGGGGATGCGGGCGTGCGCCTCTACCGAACCGTCAGCGCGGAAGCGAAAGCGATGCCGGAAGTCGCGCATGCAATCCATGACATGACGCGCGAGAGGCTGGTTCAGCCTATCGCAGATTATCTGCGCTATTGCTCGGCGGAAGGTCTGCTGACGCTGGACGACCCGACGTGGGCGGCCGATCAATTCGTCATATTGGCGACCGGCGGCAATCGTTATCTTCTCGATCCATCACCCACGGAAGCGGACCGGGTCGATCATGCACACCTTGCCACAGCGACCTTTCTCCACGGCTATTTAGGGAAGTAGCGTCACCAACGGATCGCAAACCGCCAGAGCGGTTGGCTTTGCCGAACTGCAATCCGATCGCTGCGAAACCACTTTAACATAAGCGCCCCATTTGCGTGGCGGCTTATCCAGTTGCATCCCATCGGCAAAGATCCAGCCATGCGTGCATAAGACGACTGCCTCCGCTTAGGAAGCAAAGTGCGACAAAAGCTTGTAAGATATCTCAAATTTGGCCAGATCAATAGTGAATAAGTAAGCTATTGTGAATTACCGATATGAGTCTCATGGTTGACTTAATTCCGGTTTGAAATTCCGCATGGAGGGGATGCGTGAAATCAATTCTACAGATGATGGCCATCGGCCTTTTGATAGCCAACCCTGCCAACTCACAGGAAAATAATGTAAAATCAGAGCAATCTGAGCCCGCCGAGTGGCAAGCCTTGCTCACGCAAGCGAGACAATTGTTCAATGTCGAATTTGCCAAGCCTTACGATCCAAAGAAATATAAAGGCGTTCTGGCACTTGTAGATCAAGCAGAACGTTCGGCGGCACGTCAGTTTGGCTCGGGGTCCGGTGCCCATTTGGCAACGCTCAGAGCACATGCCCGCTATCTGGGCTTTGCTGAAGCGTATGACAAACAGTTGCAGATCGCCAAAAAGCTACTGGCATTCCGAACTGCGAAACTGGACAAAAACGGCTTAGCTTATGCCAATGCCCTTATCCTGTTCGCCGGAGAACTAACTTACTATTATGATGGTCATAAAAATGTCCGCGCGCAGGCTTTGCAGCAGGCAGCCTCCATCCTTAATACCCTTGGTCCGATACACGACAATGAAGCAGCCAATGTCTGGTACAGCTATGCTTACGAAATGATTACCGTTGGAGATAATGTTGATTTCAGTATAGAAGCATTCAATAAGGTACGGATCTTTTATAAATCACAGAATCCGATTGATGTAGATAATTACGTAGCGGTTTTGAATAGACTAGCAGTTCTTTACGGTTCAAAAAATAGGCCACTGGATGCCGAGATGACGCTGAGAACAGCATTGTCCGCTGCGCAGGGAGATGGCAGGCCGGATAAGCCGCAGCTTGCGGCTACTTTGTTTGAATATGGCGCGGAATTGCTGACCTTGGGGCGAATCAAGGAAGCAGAGCACTATCTGTCAGAGGCCGTTGTGCTCATGACACGGCCCGGTGCGAACTCTCCCCCAAGCAAGCTGAAGGCTGCGAAAGATCAACTGGAAATCGCCCGAAAAGCCCAGGCTGAGTTACTGGCAAAGGAACGGACGGCACGTCGGATGGCGACGGAGAATGCGGCATCAGAAGCCACACGCAACGGAAAAATAGCGGCAACACCTGCCCTGACGGCGCTCTTTGCCAGACTGAAAACGGCGGGCATCAATATCAATATGGCTGGAGCAGCAAAATGATTGGACATGCGCTAAAGCGAAGCCCTGCCATACTAGCCCTGTCACTGATACTTATACCTCCATCTGCCACCGGACAGGCTCCCCCGGCACAACCACCAGCACAAGTGAAGGTTCCGACTTTTACCCCCCACACATTCACCTTGGACGACAGCAAGTCAAACACATCATCTAATGATGATACGCAGCCTGATCGGGCGAATTCCGGTGTAGTAAGCAAGTTTGATTGTGCTGTCGAACGACAGAATCTAATAAATGCCCAGGTATCTGAGTGGGGCATACATGAAGAAACGGCTGAGTTGACTTTGGATGCCAATCTTGAAGCGATTAATAAGGAAACGCCCGAAGAGCTGCAGAAAAGCCTTCATTTTTACACGTCAGCAATAGCAGGAACCAATGCACTACCGGCGACGGACGGAGCAAGGCTGATGTTATGCCTTCATAAAACGAGGCTTGAACAATCCACTTCGCCATCGCGTTCCTCAGAACCCTTGGCATCACAGGTTCCCAGCATTGCCTGCGCTGCTGAGCAGTTGGGAAACATGAATCAGGAGATTGCCGGTTTTGACAGTCGTTTGGACGATTTTTTGAATAATACGCCCAATTCTAGCGTTGGCGCATCGGGTATGCTCGCTGTGACCATGTGGGCGCTGAAAGGGCAAACAGACACGATCCGAAAATATTGCCCTGATGCGGAAGCGTTCAAGCGTAGAATCGCAAATCTCGAAACTTCGTTCAATTCCGCACAAGCCGCTTGTGATAAAATTCGGACAGGTGGCGGTAAATGCACGCCGATTTCGCCGGAAGATATGCGAGATTCAATAGCTCAAGCTGCGGCGAGGGCCGCCAATGCACAAACATCTCTTTCTTCGTCTTCTGCGGGCGCACCAGAAACGACCGATCCAACACCCGGCAGTTCATCCAATACCCGCACATGCGAAAGGGATGGAATTTGTACCGCCAATTAAGTGTGCAGGAAGCGGGTTGACTTACATGGTGACGCAAGGGAGGAGGAATCTTCCCTTTACCCATGCCCTGATCAGGCGGGGCAGGATTAGGCGCCTGCTGGAATCCATCCATCCTGATAGACGGCATGAACAGGCCATTGTGCTGATCGACGCCCGCATTTCCTGGGGCATAGACACAAGGCGGCAGATCGTCCGCGTCAGGAAGGCGCGGGGCCTCTAGCTGGCTCCGTAAAATCGACCGCAGATCGGATACTTATGCCTATTGACATACTTCCCAGAGCCGAACGCCATTGACCAAATATCTATCGAGATAATTCCAGTTGGATGCCGGGACGGTTTCGCTATGTTCGCGATGCGCGAGGGGAAATTCCGTTCGTTTATGGGGGGCGTGTCACAATGCTCAATCGGGGCGCAGTCTCGGTAGTCCCTGCAACATAGCGACCTGATGGCATATCGGCGGGTTCGGTTTCAGCGACATCGCGCCATGGAGCCGGGCTCCACGTAACTGCTCACGGGGTTGGCAGAAATAGGTGCGGCCTGAATGGCATTCTGATTCATCCTGTGCATGGCGACGCCACCGCGCATTGGGCTGAGTGAGGCCGAGAAGGACGCCCTGCTGGCGCAACAGCAGGAGATGATCGAGCGCTTGGTTTCGCGGATATCCGAGCTTGAGGCGCTGGTGGGCAAGCCGCGCAAGACGTCGTCCAATTCGCATATTCCGCCTTCGAAGGACGGATTTGGCAAGGGGAAGAAGTCGCGCAAGCGGACGACGGGCAAGCGCCCTTCGCGCAAAGGCAAAGTCCGGCCGCTTGCCAAGACGCCGGACAAGATCGCCGCCACCTGTGGCCATTGCGGAACGGACGTATCGGGTCAGACGCAGCGGTGCCGTCACCGCTACGACCATATTGATCTGCCGCCGATCCGTCCGACCGTGACGCGGATAGAGCTGTTTGGTGGTCGTTGTGGCGGATGTGGCAAGCGCTATCGTGCCCCGGCGCCATTGGGCATGGAGCCGGGAACGCCGTTCGGCCCCGGCATCCGTTCGCTGCTGACCTATCTGCATCACAGCCATCATGTCGGCTTCGAGCGCTTGTCACGTATTTCCGCCGAGTTGCTCGGCCTGACCATCTCCGAAGGCGCCATCGCCAACATCTTCAGGCGCATGGGGGGTAGCATGTCCGCGGCGACCAAGGCCATTGGTGAGAAGCTGCTGCGGGCGCCTTTCCACGTCACGCCCCGAGGACTCTTGGGCCCCAGCTTCCTGGCGATGCTGCTGTTCGAGAAGTTCGGCGCGCATCAACCGCTCAACCGCCAGCGTGATCGCTATGCCCGGGAAGGCGTGGACCTGAGCCTTTCCACCCTGGCCGATCAGGTCGGCACCTGCACTGCGGCGCTGATGCCGCTCTACCTGCTGATCGCGGCACCACCTGAAGCGTCTCGGTGATAACCTCACCCAGCTTGCACAGCCGATCCGAACCGCAGCAGGGACAGGCCTCGGACGCGGCGATGACGACGCGCTCGCGTGGCAGATTCCCAGCGAAGGGATCACGCCCGAAACTCTGCTGCACTTGCAAGGCCAGGCTGTGCATACCGCGCCGCATGTCCGTGTGCCCGGTCGCGATCCATATCCGAACGCCAGAGGGGACTGGGATCACGGCTTGACCGACCGCAGCACTGCCGACACCAGCCCAGGCGTGGCGCCAGCGGGGATGCGCGCAATCACCCGCTCAAACTCCACGGTGATCGCCGATCCGGTCACTGGTGCCGGATCAGCTTGTAGCTGCACCTCGGCAAAGCCCCGCGCTGCCTGCTCCATCTGTCACCGCCACCTGTAGATCTGGTTCGGCCGCAGATCAGCACGGCGGGCAATCTCCGCTGCATTCGCGCCGGGCGCCGAAACTGCTGCCACCAACTCGCGCTTCTGCTGGTCGCTCCATACCCGCCGCCGCTCCGGCCCCGAAATTACCGTGATCTGGCTCATCGCACCGTCCCTTGCACCGGTGCCATCTCGAAATATCAGCCGATCATCGCAAGGCGGCCCTCGCCGGAGCGATACGGAAAATCCGGCCGATAAGGCCAAGGTACTGGTGGCTTACGATCCTCGAATAGTGCCTTGATTTAGCTTATTTTTCGTCTTTGCGAAAAGTCAAGTTGACCGATACCCCCGCACTTACCCCCGGACCTTTTTGGCGGTTTTAGGCGCGTGTTCGAGTCACGGCCACCCAATCAGACCGGGGTATCCCGTGATTCGATCCTGCCAAGGTACCTTGGATTCCGCTGGCCAGCGACGGGCGTTTCGGTGCAGCCGGATAAGGTTAAGCCATGCGTTCCGATGCTGCCACTCAGCCGCGAGGTGCGCGCCTTGGAATGGCTCAAGAGCAGCCTGGTCCTGTATCGCCTCGCATTCGATCAGCCGCGCCGCAGACCTGCCAGAATATCTGCGCCTCCTTCTCGGGTCAGATATGAGCGCCGAGGATCTCGGCGGACCGCATATTCAGCTACAGCCATAATCTAATCTGCATTGCCGGCGAGCGCAGCGCAGCGCTCGCCGGCAAGCGCCAGCACTTGGCCTTGAACAGTGGCGGCAGCCTCGGGTTCCAATGCGAAGCCCGGCAGCCTGACGATCTCCACGGCGTTTGTCAGGCGGTCGATCAGTTCGGCGATGGCTCTCTCTGCGTCGTCTCGAGGCAAACCTATAGTGCGCGCCAGCGCCATGAAATCTCGGCGCGTCAGCCGATCATCCTTGCCGTTAAGCTTGAGCGCCATCCGGTCGCCGCCCAGGCCTGGGAAGACCCGCGTCGTGACCGCATCATAGAGCGGCGCGAACCGAACCGACGTGAAGACCTTTACCTCGGGCTCGACGATCTTGAGGAGTGCGAGATTTTTGAGATGCATATCTCCGTCAGCGATCAGCCAGGCGAACACCGCGCGGCGAAACAGAATGTCGAGGTCGGCGGCGGGATCTGTTGAGAGCGGCCGCAGCCCGCGTGCCATGCGTTCGATCGTGCCGTCATATTTCGCCGATGCCGGGAGATCGAGGACCGAACAGAAATCCTCCAGCGCGAGCCGGCGCTGATCGCCCGCGCCACTGCGAATGTCGAAACGCTCGACGATGAGCGCGGGCGACATGCCGTCCGGCATCGGGGCCAGTGCGATATCGGGCACATCAAAGCCGGCTGCGCGGCCCAGCGCCAGGCAGAGCCACTCGACGATCGGCAGCATCTCGAAGCCCGCCGTCCCCGCAGGCTTCAGGATATGGGTGAATGGCAGGTCAATGGCCGGCAGCAGAGCGCCGTCGGCTGCGAGGTGCATCGGCGCCTTAATCTGGACGCCAGACAGACGCGGCGTCTCGGCGCGGGCAAAGATCCGCGCGAGATTCTGCTCGAAATTTTCGTCGATCGCGCCGCGCGTCGGCCCCTCGTAGCTGCCGGTGAAGCGACCAACCTCGACGAAGCCGTCCAATCTCGTCGTCAGGATATCCGCCGGGAGGGCCGCCAACTCGTTTCGGGCCTCGACCACGGTGATATTGGACATATAGCGCCGCCCACGCTTGAGTGCCTCGCGGTCGTCGCGCTCATGCAGCACCTGGGCCAGCCAACCTTCCGGCAGCAGCGATTCGACAAAGGCCGGGAGTTTGCCCGGAGTGGTCTCGCGAACCAGCGCCGGTCCTGAGCGCCTCGCCGGCTTCCAGCGCCATTCAAAACCATCGTGCCTCAGGCGCCCGAGCGGTTCGCCATGCCAGGCGACCAGCAGATCAAGTGCGGCCTTGTTCGCGGGTGCCTTGACCGTTCCCGGTTGCGCCAGAAGGAAGCGTTCGGCACTTTCGCCTTCACGATACCAGCCATTCTCGCGCGCCAACGCCCAGACAGCATCGGCGGCTTCTTTGGGCGCGCCATGCTCCTCGACTAAACGCGCAGCCATCTGTACGCGCATCTCGACCGTGATCGCGCTGGCATGTTCGCTGCGCATGCGAAAGGCTTCGAGGAAGCGCTGCCTCGGTGAAGAGACATCGACCCTCAATTCGCCTAGGTCATCGCCGACCACCGCCATGGCTGTCGAGGGATGCGGCGGCGCCTCGTTCTGAACGATCTCCAGGCTACGTATCCGGGTCCGCTGATTGCGACGCCCACTGATGAACAGCCGTCCGTCCGGCGTGGGGGCAAGCAGCGCCGCGCTCGCTGATGAGAGATAAGCCTTGGGATAGAGATAATGCGCTATGCGGACCGCATGGTTGATAACAGCGGCGTCGGCATCCACATCCTGTTCGAGGTAGATGCCCCGCATGAGTTGGACGAGTTCGCCCGCCTGCGCACGTTGGTGCGCACGTTTGGCATCGACCGTCTCGCCAACAAGATGAATCGCCATAGAATATCCCGCATCTCAGAGACGCGATAATCCTCACACCCAATGCAAAAGGCAAGGGTTATCTCGCATATGAGATGCGCGAAAATCCTAGATTCGAGAGACACATTCCACTGTGTGGTGGTCAGGCATGAAGAACCGGCGCGGCAGCAAGCCCGAGAGGGACCTAGCCGCCCTCAAGCGGCCTCGCGTCTCCCGATAGCCCACTTCGTCACCTCCAGGCCCTCTTTGGCTGCCCAGGCTTTGAAGTCGGCCCGCCGCAGGACCTTAGCCAAGGCCTCGTTGGTCCCCCAGCCCAGAGCCGCCCGAATGGCCCCCTTAGGAACCGCATGGTCCCCTGAGAGCGTCAAGGCGTCCTCCACGGCCCGAGCGACCTTGAGGGCGCTGCCTTTCAGCTCCATCCCCGCAGGCGTCCAGCCGGACACATGAGCGCCGGGGAAGGTCTCCTCCAGGAGGCCAGTGGCTTCCGGTCCGAGCTTCCCGACCACCAGGACCTCACAGTCCCCGCAGATGCCCCCAGACCCCTTACGGACCGAGGCGCGGCAGATGGCCTGCAAGAGGTGGTGAGCGTGCTCCCCGCGCTTGACGGCGTCCAGGGTCGGCTTATCGGTCGCCAGCTCCAGCGGCCCCCCAGCGGCGACATGCAGGGCCGAATAGGCAGGCTGCGGGAAACTCCACGGCCCCAGGACGACCACGCGGCGGATGTCGCGGTATTCGTTGGTTCCGTGATGGTTGCCCCAGTGGATACCTGCGAGGCGTTGGGGGCCGTCTATCAGCTCGCCCAGGTCCTGCAGGATGTCGTAGCCCTGGCCGTCCCGTGCCTTGTGATGGACGATCAGCCACGGCTCGTCTGCGCCGCTGACGTTGATGGCCTGGGCTATTCCCTCAAGGACCTCCTGGCGGGCCTGAGGGTCGTCCATCGCCGAACGGCTGGCCGAGCGGTCCCAGTGGCGGATGTGGAGATTCCTGTAGTCCATTGGGGCGCTGGCGAGGCGCTTGAGCTTCCCGCTGGCCTCAAGGCTCCTGTAGGTCTCGCGGACCCTGCCGGAGGCGTCGAGTATCAGAGCGGGGGCGAAGTCGGCAGGGAGCAGCATGGCGGCCCCCACGAGGTGCAGGCCCTTCTGATTGCAGGCAGAGACGACTGCCTCCTTGCCTGCGAGGGTCGTCAGGGCAGCCCACTTTTCGGCGGGGTCTTTGTAGCGCCCCTGTAGGGCTTTGTGGGCGTGCTCGGCAGCTTCGGGCACCTCGACCACCTCGCCGACGCTTTCGGCCCTCATGGAGTCTGAGAGGGCGTCCAGGACGGTCATCGCCGCTCGGGAGGCGTGGAGCCTGAAGTCTTCCAGCGGCTGGACCAGGGCATCCTTGCGGAGGGTCGCCGGGGAAGCCGGGAGGAAAGCCTCGTCCCAGACGCGAAGGGACCGGGGAGCGCCCTTGAAGTGCAGCTCGGCCACGTCGGCGAACGATCGGCCCTGGCAGCGCCTGCGGAGCATCTCTTGGGTCGTGAAGAGAACGGGGGCAGCCTCGGGGACCTGCAAGCCCCTGCCGTTCAACTCGTGCCCATCAGTGACGAGGACAGCGTAGTCGATCGGAGCGAGGCCAGAGCGGGATATGCAGCTTGCGATTTCGTCGTAGGTGGCGAGGACGATAAGAGCGCCTCCGGAGGGCTGAAAGCTGGCATCCTTCCAGGTCTTCAGGAATGAACACAGCGCTTCCGTCTTTCCGGTCCCTGGGTCGAGTGACGCCAAATGAAAGACGGGGCTTGGAGATGGACCAGAAAGCATCTGGACCATGAGGCCGAGGACCTTATGGAGAGCCGTCTCTTCAGTGTCGCCAATAGATGAACCATTGGGCTGAAGGCTGGTCTTTAGATTACTTAAGGCCCCTGAAAGAAGCTCTTGGCTCCTATCAGACTTAACCCGTCGTATTCATGAGGCTGGACGTGAAGGGGTGGCGGGAGTGGCGTAAGACTTTGTCTTGTTGTAGGAAATTGGATGTCTAGACCAACCTGCAACGAGGCAAAAAATGCCACAGGCCACACCCGCCGGGGGCGACGATAGCGCGCCTCTGATTTCGTTTCCAGCGGTCGCGCGCAAGAAAGTCACGGCCGCCTTTGATGGTGGCCGGTTGACCTCGGACGGCGGGGTTTTGCTACTGGCGCAAGCCGAGCGCGAGATGGGTATCTGCCGGCAGCTCGCCACCTGCATTGCCGATCCGCGCGATCCTTCCCGTGTGACCCACAGGCTCGATGACATTCTGCGAGCGCGGGTTTTGGCTATTGCCTGCGGCTACGAGGATGCCGATGATCTCGACGCCCTGCGCGACGACCCAGGCTTTCGCCTGGCGCTGGGCAAACTGTTGGGTTCAGGCGCAGGCCTGGCGAGCCAGCCGACAATGAGCCGCTGGGAGAATGCGCCGACCACGCGCGAATTGGCGCGGATGCTGGTCGCGATGGTCGGCATCTACTGCGCCAGCTACCCCGAGCCGCCCAAGGCGGTGATACTGGACATCGATGATACGTGTGATGTCGTGCATGGCTACCAACAGCTTTCGTTCTGGAACGGCCATCACGGCGAGCGCTGCTTCCTGCCGATCCACATCTATGACACGGCGACGGGACGGCCGGTCGCCATGCTGCTGCGTACCGGCAAGACGCCGTCAGGCGCGGAGGCTGCGGGGCACATTCGACGGCTTGTCCGGCATATCCGTCGGCATTGGCCGCAAACGCACATCACCATCCGCGGCGATGGGCATTATGGCCGGCCAGAGGTCATGGCCTTCTGCGAGGCGCACGGCATCGACTATGTCTTCGGCCTTCCCACCAATGCCGCGCTGCGCGCCAATACAGACATTGTCGCTGCCGCTGATGCCTGCGCCGTCAAGCGCGCCGAGCAAGACCGGGTTGTCCTGCGCAGCTATGCCGAGATCCGCTATGGGGCGAAAAGCTGGAAATGCCAGCGCCGCGTCGTAACCCGGATCGAAGCCAGCATCATGGGCATGGATATCCGCTATGTCGTCACTTCCCTGGCAGAAGGCTCCGCTGAACACATCTACGACAGCCTCTATTGCGCCCGCGGCCAGGCCGAGAACCTGATCAAACAGCACAAGACACAGCTCAGCAGTGATCGCACTTCGTGCCGATCAGCCAACGCAAATCAGATGCGGCTCATTCTGCACACCGCGGCCTACTGGCTAATGTGGCGCATCCAGCAGGTCATCCCCAAGACCACCGCGCTCGCCACCGCCGAGTTCGCAACCCTGCGCCTGCGGCTTCTCAAGATCGCCGCCCGCGTCATCGAAACCGCCTCCCGCGTCCGGGTCGCCTTCGCTTCGGCCTGTCCCGACGCCGCCGTGTTCCGGACCATCGCCACCGCGCTCAGGGCCACCCAGACATAGCCCGCGCGGCCGCGCCGCCGAACCGCAAAGCCCCGTCCCTCAATCCGAAAGCCTATCAGACACTCGCGCTGAAATAGACGCAGCATGATCGCTTGTCCTGATCATAAGCCCGATGGTGCAAAAGGCCAGTGAGCGGCAGAAGGGAGAGCGTCACGAATAAGGCGGGTTAAGGATTTTCATATTTTATTATTCCACAGAATGACCTCCCTTGAGGTTCACTTCAGGACCCCAACGGTTTCCATAAGGGTGTCTTAATGGGACTTGTTGGGGTTGTGTCGTTGGGTCCGGTCTCATTGGTCCGAATTCATCACACGGTCGGTGTAAATCAGGAGACGGTAGGAACCCGTCGCCTCGCCGGAACGGATGCCCATACGTGAGCACCAAATCCGCTCCAGTCTGACTAGGCGCTGCGTGCATAGATGGGGGCTAAATGCTCGCATCGGCAGCCACATAGGCCCCGGTGTCCATGATGGATGGCAGGACCTCGTGGCGAACCCAGCGGTCGAAGGCCTTGGCCTGGGGCTTGGAGCTGCGGGCGATGAGCTTGAAGAGGCCTGGGCGGGAGATGAAGCTGGCCGCGTAGCATTTTGACCCCAAGAAATCTTCAGGGACAGCCGTGTGGCGAATAACCTGCTTCTCGTCGGCATCCAGCGCCTTGAGCGCCATGGTCGTTCCGGAAGAGATGTCCAGGCGAAGAATCTTACAGGCGTCAATAGCGACAAACCATGGTTGTCCGTCGATCTTTACGCCTCGGAGCTGTTGGCCCTTGAAGTCAATTGCGCGGATGCTGCACGCGATGCCCTTAGATGAGGGCTAAATGGCCTTAATGCGGGTCTCTGATGGCATCCATGAGGCTCCCCCGGAAGGACCTCCCACGTTGCACGAGGCGGATGGTGTCCACCCCTTCCTTGCTCCGACGCCACCAGATGATCTGGCGATGCTGCCTCCAATTGTTCGGCTCGCCTGTCAGCCTCTTGAGGATTCTCATTGTCTGCGCAGGTTCGAGCCATGACAGCCGCCTGCAATATGCTTCTGGACTGAGGTCCTCCTCGTTCATTACCTCCAGAACCACGGCAGCTACCTCAAAGGAGAACTTATCGCCCAGCAAAAGGCATAGTGATTTCACTATCCGGCCCACCTGCTTGATCTCCACTGCGCCCATGATGTCCCCCTTTGATCCTGCGGTCCCTGGGCAGCATAGTGGGGCGGAATGGCGGCCGAAAGACGCGCCCAGATTTCTGGTGGGGGAGCGGGCAGCCTGGAGCGCCGATAAATGGGCGTCAGGAGCGTCCGGATTTAAGGTCCAGGCAGGGCCGCTGAAGTGAGCACTTATGCATACGTGGGGACTAAATGCCCAGATGCGCCCATTTTCGGCAGTTTTCTGCGGGTTTCAGCGGATTTCCTGGCCGGAGCGCCGGAAAGGGCCGTTTTGGGGCTTGGAGGAACCTTGTTCGGCCATATGGGCGCACCAGATTTCCGGTGGGGGGACGAGCACCTGCTTTAGCCCTGTCGTCGGCGGCGGCTGCGCATATCTCAGCACTAAATCATTCGCACCCGCCCCCAGCGTCCCTTTGGCATTGCCGTTCTGAAGCGGAAGCCGTTAAGGTCGCACACTGTTTTTCGGGGGAAAGGATGGGCGTGGCGGACTCAGTGGCAACGGGGGAATTAGCCGAGGCATCCCGATGGATAAGACGCGGCCGGTGGGCTGTAACAGCCTCAGGCTGGATTGCGGCGGGGACCATGGGGGTCCTTCAACTGCCTGCGAAGATCAACGAGTTTATGGCCGAGGCCCCCAAGGCTGGCGAGGCTCTCGGGGCTTGGAGGCCCCTAGATGGCCGTTACGCAGGGACCTGGAAAGGCCCCGAATGTTGCAGCGTGATTGCTGCTGAAAACCGGGAGTTGGAGGAAAACGAGGATGTGTTGCCGCTGAATATGGAGATAGAGTTTTCCCGAGGCAGCATCTCGGGGGAAATTCTCTCCGGGGGGCTTGCTAGGCATCATCCCTGGCCCGCCGCTATGATGGAGGGTACTGTCAGCGGATCGACTGCCGATGTGGACGTCTGGGACACTATAGGGGGCGAAAAGGTAATCATTGCTCGACTGCGCTTTCAGCGGGAGGCCGATGACGGCCTATCGTTCCAGGTCCTGAAACAGTCTCAGCGCTATTTTCCGGATACCGCCGCCCTTACCCGCTCGGACCCTAAAGAATTTAAGAAGCTCCCGCGTCTCAATGATGAACTATTGGAGCGCGTCACCACCAAAGCGAAGGCTCGATAGGGTCCGGACGGACGCAGCCATCTGGACGCTTATGTCGCGCCTTGCTGCCGAAGTTACTTCCCCGCCGACGACCGTTCCATATGTTCTCTTTTTGTTCTATCCTCCATCCACGCACTGAGTCGCCTTGGAGGATCGAAATGCACGCAATGCCCTTCACCGCTGCCCCATCGCCCTGCCGGGTCCCGCTGGACCAAATCAACGCCGTGGAGTTGACCGGGAGCCAGCTAATCGACACCTTCGCCTGCGCCCAAGGTCCGACAGAAGAGCAGCGTGCCCGTCTGAAGCGTTTTGCGGCCCATCACCGCTTGAAGCCGTCCGCCGTGGCCGCTGAGGCCCTCTCAGTCCGAATGGCTCTCCTTGGGGGCCTCATGGTATAGCGCGACGATCTGGGTGAGAGGTCAGCGACTATCAGGATGAGAACAGATTGTCGCGGCGGGTTCATGGTGCCGGGTTAGATTGTCGCTGGCAAGGGCGATTCTTCGCTCTGATTGTCGCTGATCGACATTTTCTCGATGGATTTGATTGTCGCGTATTTTGGGGTCCTTCCAGCCCCTGTCTGTCGCTGGAGGGCGGCCCTGCGACGATAGCTCTCGACATTCATCTCGAAGATGGTGGCGTGATGAACGAGACGGTCGACGGCCGCGAGCGTCATGGCGGGATCCGGGAAGACCCGGTTCCATTCGCCGAAGGGCTGGTTGGCCGTGATGAGCATGGATCGGCGCTCATAGCGTGCGCTGATCAACTCGAAGAGCACGGAGGTTTCAGCCTGATCCTTGGCGACATAGGCGAGGTCGTCCAGGATGAGCAGGTGGTATTTGTCGAGCTTGGCGATGGCGGATTCGAGCGCCAGTTCGCGGCGCGCGAGCTGAAGCTTCTGGACCAGCTCGGACGTGCGGGTGAACAGCACGCGCCAACCATTCTGGACAAGTTGCAGGCCGATGGCTGCCGCCAAGTGGCTCTTTCCTCCGCCCGGCGGGCCGAACAGGATGAGATTGGCGCCCTTTTCCAGCCATCCGTCGCCCGAGGTCATGGCCGTGACCTGCGCCCGCGAGACCATCGGCACGGCGTCGAAGGCGAAGCTGTCGAGCGTTTTGCCCGGTGGTAATCGTGCGTCGCTCAGATGACGTTCGATCCTACGCCGGTCACGTTCGGCCATTTCATGCTCGGTAAGTGCAGCGAGCAGTCGGGTGGCGGGCCAGCCCTCCTTGTCGGCACGTTCGGTAAACTCGGGCCAGATCACCTTGATGGCAGGAAGCCTCAACTCGTTGAGGATGAAGCTCAGGCGCTGGGCATCGACGTTATGGGCCTTGGTCATGCGGCCTCTCCCAGCAGCAGGGCATCGTAGTCGGTCAGGGGGCCAAGCTCGACCACCACCTCGGGCAGCGCGGCCGGATCGGGCGAGAAGCGCGTTCGCAACGCGGCGATGTCAGGCAGCCGGCCTTCGTCAAGGTCCTGGGCGAGAAGATCGGCAAGCTCGGCCTCGCAGGCCCGTTCATGGGCCATGGACAGCAACTCGACCATCTTGCGGCAAGCGTCACGCTCGGACATGGCTTCGAGCAGCCGTTCGAACATGAGCCTGTACGCCTCGCGCGGGAACAACTGGTCGCGATAGGTCAGCTGCAGCAGGGCCATCGGCTTACGCCTGAGGCTATGGATCACGTGACGGTAATCCACCACATAGCCATGTTCGGTAGCGCTTTTCGGGCGACCGCGTGGCCGGGTCATGAGATAACTGCCGCCCAGGAACAGATCGAGCCGATCATCGTAGAGGCGCACACGCAGTCGATGCCCGATCAACCGTGACGGCACCGTGTAGAACACCTTGCGCAGAACGAAGGTGCTGGACGAGGTGACGGGAAGGATATGTTCCTCGTAGTCGCTGGTGCGACGATCAGGTAGCGGTTTGAGCGTTGCCCTTTCGGTGTCGATGCGGGCGGCACTGCGCCGGTTCTTTCGGGCAACGATCTCGTCGATGAACCTGCGATAGGCCGCGAGGTCCTCGAAGTCGGTCGATCCACGCATCGCCAGCGCATCCTCCACCGCCGCCTTGAGATGGCCGTGGGAGCTTTCGACGCTGCCATTCTCATGTGCGATGCCGCGGTTGTTGCGGGTCGGCGTCATGCCATAATGTTCGCACAAGGCGTCGTAGCGTGTGGTCAAGTCCGCACGGGCATCGGCATCAAGGTTGCGAAACGCGGCCGACAGACTGTCGCTGCGGTGTTCGCCCGGCGCGCCGCCCAGCATCCAAAGCGCGTTCTGCAGCCCCTCAGCCAATGCGACATAGCTCTCGCCGCCCAGGATGACATGGGCATGTTCGAAGCCTGACCACACCAGGCGGAAGTGGTAAAGCAGGTGATCGAGGGGCGCACCCGCGATCGTGACTTTGAGGCTCCTCATGTCGGTGAAGTCCGAAAGGCCCATTCGCCCCGGCTCATGAGTCTGGCGGAAGATCACTTCCTGTTCCGGGCCATGAACGGCCCGCCAGGCACGGATACGACGCTCCATCGTGCGGCGAACCCCAAAATCGAGATCGGGATGGCGACGGCGCATCTCCTCGAAGATCGCCACCGCCCGCAAGCCAGGTGCCGCCTTCAGCATTGGTACGATCTCGCTCTCGAAGATCGATTCCAACGGATCAGGTCGCCGTCGGCCGCGGGGCGCTTTACGGTGTGAAGGAAGCACCGGATCGCTCGCGATCCGGTAGCCCGTCGCGGTGCTGAACCCGGCCTTCGCCGCAGCCACCGGGACCGGGTTGGTCTGTCGCAATTTCATGAAAAGCCTCATTTGATGATCGTTGACTTGGCAACCCGGCACTCACGGCATCTCCCTCCAATCTGGATATGCCAATGAATATTGGGTCGGCCCCGACGATCTGCGGCTCCTCCATTAAAGGGCCATCGGTTGTTGGGGTCTCGGCTACGGGCTTCGGGCTACGCCCTCCGCCCTTCACCGACACCCCAACAACCGATTCTCATCTTGATTGTCGCTACGCTCGCATCCTGTCAGTCGCCGCGCACTCATGGACTCCGTAGAGGCCGTTGAGGGCGAATGGGTAGCGATGTGCGAGGCCATGGCCCGGATACGGCTGGAGGACGGCAGGGACTTTCCGTTGCCTTGGGGGGACGGCGTGGTGTCCTATGACGCTGCGAGGCTCCAGGAAATGATATGGACCTATGAGGTCCTGCGGTGAGCCGCCGCAAGGGCGAGCAGCCCATCCCGCGCCTTTTGGACACATGGTCCCAAGACCATCCCGTCGCCAACATGGTCCGCACGGGGTCCAGTTGGTTCGCTGCGTGGCAGATGCAGAAATGTATGCCTACCGCCAAGTTGGCGCGACAGACGGGCATAGCGGCCGCTCGGCTTACGGCGATCAGCTATGGGGACCTGGAAGCATCGATGCCCGACAAAGGGCTATTGGTAGAATAATGTTGATCGGCTAGAAGGAGATGCCAGCAAGCGGGGAGTGCGCGTGGTCGAATATGAACTGATGTCACCCGATGACTATGACAATCTTCCGGAAGAACCAGAAGAGAAATTCATTGCAATCGAACGGACGTGCCGAATCAATCTTAACTCCATTTTACGGACCTTAGACGAGAACGACTCGTGGTCTTATAAAATGATACAATTACAGTACATGACAACCGTCTCGGCAGCGGCGGCAGAACTCAATATCTCAGGAGTTGAATATCCGAACGGGCATCGGGAGCCTCATCTAGGCTTTGACGACTTCCTGTTACAAACCAGCGGAGCAGTGACGCGGGCACGACTGCGGAAGGCAACACGATCTCGTCCGTTTACAGTTCAACTCGCGGCCAGGACGAGAGGGGCCGTCGAGCTGCAGATTAACAAGCTCCGGTCCATCATCGAAAAGGCGGACATACCGGAAGCGCGGCGTAGAACGCTGCTCCGTAAACTGGATGAACTCAATTCGGCGTTGAATGAGCCTCGCACAAGTTTCGCACAGGTGGGCGTGATCCTAGCGACGCTGGCGTCCGGGGTGGCGATTGGCACAAGCTTTTTAGCCGACGCCCCTCAAGCCATTATGACCATACAGCGCCTCGTAGGCGCCGATAAGGACGCGGAAGAAGCCGAGCGCAGCCGACTGGGGCCACCTCCAGCTCGTCCCGCACTCCCGCCGCCTCCTACCTCGGGCCTTCCCGCCATGAGCCAGCCTGGATGGAAGTTAAGCGAAGATTTTGACGATGAGGTCCCGTTTTAAACGTCATCCCGAGAATATCAGTCCACTTTGAACCGAGGGAACCGCTCCAGCGCCGCCGCTTTAGCTTGGACTGAAATCTTCCCGTACTTACGCCCCGTGGTCCCCGGCGCGTGGCCTTGGATCGCATCTGCCACCCGCTCCTCTATTCCGGCGTCCGCAGAGAGGGTCTTGAACAGGTGCCGCCATGCATGGTTGGGCTTGATGTCCGGATCGGTAATGCCCACGTCCTTGCGGACCCATTCGGCCAGACGCTCGCCCACCTTCTTGACGTGGCGGTTTCCCTTGATTTCGTCCCCAATCGCACGAAGGTTTAGCGGCTCATAGAAAATCGGCCCCTTGTTCAGCCCTTTCAGAACCCCGAGGAAGCCTTGCTCAATAACATGCGGGTGCAGTGGGACCAGCCGCGCCTCTCGCGTCTTAACGCTGCCCGCCTCGGGGGTGATCCGCATGACCCACACGCCCTCGGACTGGAATATGTCCTCCTTGCGGAGCTGGCTTAGTTCATTCACCCGTGCCCCACTGTAGGCGCAGAGCCATGGTATCCACCGCCGCGCCCTGACATACGGAGCCGAGAGGCGGCCAGTCGGGGCCACAAGGCTCGCCTTGAGGATCGCCTTGGCCTCGTCCATGGTAAAGTCCTTGTCCCGGACCTTAGCCACCTTCGGGATGCGGACCTTCACATCCGACGCAACGTTCTCGTCTAGGCGTTTCTCTTCCGTTGCCCAGGCAAGAGTGCAGCGCAGGGCCGTGATGTACTTATCCCGGACCGTCACCGGCTTACGTAACGCACCATTCCGCATCGGGGTTGTCTGGAGATGGTCGCGCCACGCGACCACATCGTCCCGTGTCAGCCTCCGGGCGTCATCATGGCCTACGAACCCGATCAGACTTTGGATGTACTTGCGCCATTCCCTGCGGACCCCTTCCGAGATGCCCTGGGCGGTCGCATAGGCCTCGAAGGTAGGCATGAGGAGAACCTCGCCGCCCTTCTTCCTGGCAGCCTTTGCGGGAGTCGTAGGGGGTTCCGGTTCGGCAGGCGTCGGCACGTCTTCGCCCTCTAGGCGCTTCAGCCTGTCTTGGGATGCCAATATAGCAGCATCGTTGAGTGCGCGACAAAGCTCCGGCAGGAGGGGATCGGAGGGACTGACAAGAAAACCCCGAGCCTCGGCTAGGAGCAAGGACTCCTCAGTCCATTCCTCCAGGACGCCTTCAAGGTCCCCGCTGGCTTTCAGAGCCTTGCAGGAGGCCAGCGCGGCCGCTTGCGTTTCCCGCGCCTTCGCTGCCCAGCGAGAGCGCTCCGAGCCAGCCCAAGAGTTCACCCCTCCGGCCTCATCCACACGGACGGCGATGGCCTTGAACTGCTCCCGCTCCTCGGCATCCCACCGGGCCTGATCGTCCTCCTCCAGAGCCTCAGCATGAAAAGCGGCCGCAAGGTGCAATATGGTGGGGCCGTCGAGGGCCACAAAGGACCCCGCGTGCTTCCTCTCGGCGAGCGCCACGTCATCCTCCCACTGCCGCGCTGCCTTCGCGTACCGCTCGTGGAAATCTGGCGAATCAGGACGGCCCAGGGAGACCCTCAATTGCGTCCCAGAAAGATAAGGACGGAGGTGTGGAGGGTATTGACGGCGGAAGGATTTTCTGCCTCCCGGATGTTCCTGGATATGCTTCACGAGCCATCCCATAGCAGCTTCCTTGTACCCATGCCATGTACCTTGGCGAGCACCGAAACCGCAGAAATCCGTGTTTTCCTGAGAAAATCAACCCCTTAGAGGGGGCTGGTGCCGCTTACGTGACTCGAACACGTGACCCTCGCATTACGAATGCGATGCTCTACCAACTGAGCTAAAGCGGCGTTGGGGCGGGCAGATAACAGCGCTTTGAGCGAAGAACAAGCGTTCAATTCCACTTTCCCATGCTCATGCCCCGCCAAACCGCATCGGACCATCATTCCGCCCCCGCCTTTACCCGACGTTTACCATCCTGTGGCACTGTCGAGTCTCGAGAAAAGCTTTTTATCTGGCCTAGGGACCGATTGGATGGACATTCTGCGGGGATATGGAATCGCCAGTGAAGCGGACGATTTCGAGTCCGCGAACGACGCAGCGATCGAAACGCCGCCCCTGGTCGGAGCGGACGAGCGCCGCATGCAGGTGCGCGCCTATAATTATTGGGCGTCGTTGCTGGGCGATCGCAACCTGCCGTCAATCGAGGATCTGTCCCCCGAAGACCTGGAGGATTTCGGCCCTTACAGCGTCCTGCTGGACTTCAGCACCGGCCTCGACAACCCTGCCGTCGTCTATCTCGGCACGGCGCTGCGGGCGGAGTGCGAAATCACCGGGCCGATCCAGTTCATCAACGATGTCCCGTCCCGCTCGCTGCTCTCGCGCCTGACCGACCATTATCTCCAGATCATCGCCAATGCCGCGCCGATCGGGTTCGAGGCCGGCTTCGTCAACCAGCGCGGTGCGGAGATTCTGTATCGCGGCATATTGATGCCCTTCTCCTCCGACGACCAGACGATCGATTTCGTCTTCGGCGTCATCAACTGGAAGGAAGTGGCCAACCGCGACGTCAGCGCCGAGATCGACCGGGAGGTGGAGGAAGCCCTTCGCTCCGCGCCCAGCGCGCCGCCGGTCGCGCCAATCTGGGCAGACGGCCCCGCCGCGGACGACGACGAATTCGGTACGCTGGACCTCAGCGGCATGGAAAGCCCTGCGGAGGACGCGCCGCTGGTCGACTGGCTAGCTCTCGCCCGCGACAGTGCGGAGCAGGCCCGCACCAGCGAAGCGCGCAGCCATGCCGCGCTCTATCGCGCCATCGGCCTCAGCTATGACTTCGCGCTCGTCACCATCGCCCGTCCGGAGGAATATGCCGAACTGCTCGAAAATAGCGGGCTGAAGGTTCAGGCGCGCGCGCCGATGACTGCCGTGGTGAAGCTGGTCTTCGGCTCCACCTATGACAAAACGCGCATCACCGAATATGCGACCGCACTAGACCATGCCCGAGCGAACGGCATAGGGCTTGGCGCTTTCGGCGACTATCTCGCCCATTATGACGGCGGCCTCAAAGCCTTGGTCCGTGACGAACGCGCCCAGCGCCGGAGCGACAGCCCGGCCAAACCCGATCGTCAGCAGACCGCCCGCACCGCGATGAAGGCGGCCCCCGCGCTCGATCCCTTCGCCGTTGCCACCGATGGAGACGGTCTGGCCGTGGTCGTCGCTCGCCGGGAAAAGGACGGCTCGCTCGTCATCGTCGGCGCCCTGCCCGAAGGATCGGACCTCAGCCAGCGAGCCATCGTCGCCGCCGCCAGTTGATCGCGCGGAAGCCGCCCTTTATCGGCGGGAACCGCCACGCCGGATTGACAGAAGGCGATCATGGGCCGATTCCTTGCGGCTATTCCCGAAGCATGTCGCCTTGCCATGCTGCGCTGCATCATAATATTACAATTTTCCGTAATTTTATTTCTTGTGCTGGGTTGAGCCTCGAGACGCAGTAGCGCATAGTGGACGGCATCGGTTTGAGAAGTCGCGTGGCGGTTCTCCTGCGCCTTCTCCGTTCACCCAGGCGGGATCCATCCCGCGAGCAAGAGGCAAGCACATGACGGCATTGGCTGAGCCGAAGATCAAGGAAGTCGACATTTCCATTCGTGACGCGCTGGAAGCGGCGCTGGCACGGGGCGCCCTGCCCGGTGAGAGCGAGGGGTTCGATCATGTCGCGGTGCTGGAGGCCGCGACCTTCATCGGCCGCACCGCCGCCAGCCGCAAGTCCGGCCACGTCGCCATCGCCACGGAAACGCTGGGCGAAGGGGTCAGCGGGCGCTTCATGCGGATCGCCATCGTCAATGACGACATGCCTTTCCTGGTGGATTCGATCGCCAATGCGCTCGCCGCCGCCGACATCATCATCCATCGCCTGCTGCATCCGGTGCTGTCGGTCGAGCGCGACGGCAACGGCCATTTGAAGGCCATATTGGACGATGAAGCCGCCGGGGCACGGCGGGAATCGATGATCTATATCGAGGCGGACCGCGCCGATGCAAAGGCCCGCCGCGCGCTGGAAAAGGCGCTGGAAGACACGCTGCAGGATGTCCGCGCCGCCGTCGCCGACTGGCCGAAGATGCGCGAGGCGATGGGCAATGACGCCGACACCGTCACCGATGAGGAAGGCGCGGCGCTGCTGCGCTGGTTCCTGGCCCGCCATTTCACCCAGATCGGTCATGAGCGCCGGACCCGCGGCGGCACGGCGGAGGCGCGCATCGGCATCTGCGCCCTGCATGACCAGTCGCTGCTGGCCCCGGCATCGCTGGAAGCTGCCTTCACCTGGTTCGAGGAAGGCAAGCGCACGCCCCTCATCATCAAGTCCAACCGGCTGTCGCGGGTGCATCGCCCGGTGCTGCTGGACCTCATCATTGTGCCGGTGCGCGAGGGCAAGCAGGTCGTCGCCCTCTCCATCCATGCGGGCATGTGGACCAGCGCGGGATTGGCGACGACGCCGGACAAGGTGCCGCTGCTGCGCTCGGCGCTCTCCGCGCTGATGGATAAGTTCAGCTTCGATCCGCACGGCCATGCGGGCAAGGTGCTGACCCATGCGCTGACCGCGCTGCCCCATGACATATTGATCGGCTTCGACCGCGAGACGCTGGAGCGGCTGGTTCTGACCTTCATGTCGCTGACCGACCGTCCTCGCCCGAAGCTGGTGCTGGGCACCAGTGCGCTCGACCGGCATCTCTACGCCTTCGCCTGGCTGCCGCGTGAGGAACTGACCACGGCGCGGCGCGTGGCGGTGCAGGATATGCTGTCGCAGGCCGCCAACGGCCCGGTACTGAGCTGGTCCATCGCGCTGGAGGAAAGCGGGCTGGCGTTGCTCCGCATCACGCTCGACCTGCGCGGCGAAGGCGTGGTGCCCGACGAAGCCCCACTCGACCGGCAGTTGAAGCAGATGGTGCGCGGCTGGCTGCCCGCCGTCGAGGAAGCGCTGGCCGAGACCGAGGAGGCCGGCCGCGCCGCCACGCTGGCGCAGCGCTATGCCAACGGCTTCCCCATGGCCTATCGCAACGGCGCCGGCCCGGTCGAGGCAGCGATCGACATCCGCCTGCTGCACGGCCTGTCGGGTCCGGGCGACAAATCGATCCGCATCTACCGCAATGGCGAGGATACGCGCGAACAGCTGCGGCTGAAACTCTACAGCCATGACGCCATCGCCCTGTCTGAAGTCGTGCCCGCATTCGAGAATTTCGGCTTCCGCGTGATCGAGGAGATGATGACGCCGGTGGCCACCAGGGAAGAGGGGAGCGCATTGGGCTATGTCCAGCGCTTCGTGCTGGAACTGCCCGCGGGCGGCGATGCCGAAACGGTCATTGCCCGCGCCGACATCGTGACCGAAGCGATTGCGCAGGTCACCGAAGGCGTGGCGGAGAATGACCGCTTCAACGAGTTGATCGTGACGGCCGGCCTCGACCAGCGCTCGGTCGTGCTGCTGCGGGCGTTGTTCCGCTATCTGCGCCAGACCGGCATGGCCTATGGCATGGCGACCTTCGCCGAAACGCTGCGGCGCGAACAGGGCATTGCGCGCCAGCTGATCGAACTGTTCCAGGCATTGCACGATCCCGCCGCCAAGGATGGCGCCGCCCGCGCCGCCGCCGCGCAACTGGAGATCGAGGCGGGACTGGAGAAGGTGACGGCCATCGATGAGGATCGCGTGCTGCGCCTGCTGCGCGCCGTCATCACCGCGACGCTGCGCACCAATTTCTTCAGCGATGCAGCCAATGAAGCGCTCGCCTTCAAGCTGGACAGCGTACAGATTCCCGGCCTGCCCGCACCGCTGCCATGGCGGGAAATCTGGGTCTATTCGCCGCGCGTGGAGGGCATTCATCTGCGCGCTGGACCCGTGGCGCGCGGCGGCCTGCGCTGGTCCGACCGGCGCGACGATTTCCGCACCGAAATCCTTGGCCTGATGAAGGCGCAGCGGGTGAAGAACGCCGTCATCGTGCCGACCGGCGCCAAGGGCGGCTTCTATCCCAAGCAGCTCCCCAGCCCGCAGGTCGACCGCGACGCCTGGTTCGCGGAAGGCACGGAAAGCTACCGCATCTTCATCCGCGCGCTGCTTTCCGTCACCGACAATATCGTCAAGGGCAAGGTGAAGCATCCCGCGCAGGTGGTCGTGCTGGACGGAGACGATCCCTATTTCGTCGTCGCCGCCGACAAGGGCACGGCGACCTTCTCCGACGTCGCCAACGCTCTGGCGCTGGAACGCGATTTCTGGCTGGGCGACGCCTTCGCCAGCGGCGGCTCCAACGGCTATGATCATAAGGCCATGGGCATCACCGCCAAAGGCGCGTGGATCAGCGTGAAGCGCCACTTCGCGGAAATGGGCGTCGATGTGCAGAACGAGCCGGTGCGCGTCGTCGGCTGCGGCGACATGTCGGGCGACGTGTTCGGCAACGGCATGCTGCTCAGCAAGGCGATCAGGCTGGTCGCCGCCTTCGACCATCGCCATATCTTCCTCGATCCCGATCCCGATCCGGCAAAATCGTGGGAGGAACGCAACCGCCTGTTCCAGCTCCCCCGTTCGAGCTGGGACGATTATGACAAGAAGCTGATCTCCAAGGGCGGCG
Source organism: Sphingobium sp. EM0848 (assembly GCF_013375555.1). Lineage (NCBI taxonomy): Bacteria > Pseudomonadati > Pseudomonadota > Alphaproteobacteria > Sphingomonadales > Sphingobiaceae > Sphingobium > Sphingobium sp. EM0848. Next base: position 86,176 of record NZ_JABXWB010000001.1, on the reverse strand, counting down.
GCGTCTTCGCCCGCTCCCTGAAGAAAATCCCCCTGACCCCGGAGGTACAGGCGATATTGGGCGTCACCGACATGGAAATGGAGCCGACCGCGCTCATCTCCGCAATCCTGAAAAGTCCCAATGACCTGCTCTGGTTCGGCGGCATCGGCACCTATGTGAAGGCCACCGCGCAGAGCCATGGCGATGTCGGTGATCCGGCCAATGACCGTCTGCGCGTCAACGCCGAACAACTGCGCGTCAAGGTGGTGGGCGAAGGCGCCAATCTGGGCGTGACCCAGGCCGCGCGCATCGCCTTTGCCTTGCGGGGCGGGCGGATCAACACCGACTTCATCGACAACAGCGCGGGCGTCGACTGCTCGGACAATGAGGTCAACATCAAGATCGCGCTCAACAAGGAAATGGTGGAAGGCCGCCTTCCCTTCGAGGATCGCAACAAACTGCTGGTCAGCATGACCGATGCGGTCGCCGACATCGTGCTGGAGGATAACCGGCTGCAGGCGCTGGGCCTCTCCATCGCGGAAGCGGGCGGGGCCGCCGACCTTGCCAGCTATGTGCGCCTGATCGAGACCTTCGAGGAGTCGGGGCGGCTGGACCGCCAGGTTGAAGGGCTGGCCGCCAACGACCAGCTTCTGCGGCGCGGGCAGGATGGGCTTGGCCTGACCCGCCCCGAACTGGCCGTGCTGCTCTCCACCGCCAAGCTCGCGCTTCAGGACGCGATCGAACATGGCGAGTTGGGCACCGATCCGTCGATGGGCAGCGAACTCGCCGTCGCTTTCCCGCCTGCGATGCAGAAAAAGGAAGCGGACGCTATCGCCGCCCATGCGCTGAAAAAGGAAATCATCGCCACCAAGGTCGCGAACCGGATCATCAATCGCCTCGGCATCATCCACCCGTTCGAGCTGGCAGAGGAAGAGGGTTGTTCGCTCGCTGACCTTGCCAGCGCCTTCCTCATCGCGGAACGGCTCTACGATATCGGCACGCTATGGGCTGACATCGACGCGGCGGACATGTCCGAAGCGGCGCGTCTGGCGCTGTTCGGCGACATCGCCAGCGGGATGCGGGCGCAGATCGCGGACATATTGCGCGCCCTGCCAACGGGCACGCTGCCCGAAACCGGCCACAGCCTGCTGGCCAAGGGCGTCGACAAGCTGGCGAAGAAGGTCGACGACCTCCTCACCAGCGAAGCGCTGCGTCGCACGGCTGCCGTCACCGACCGGCTGCTCTCTCTGGGCGCGCCGGAGGAACTTGCCCGCCGCACCGCCGGCCTGTTCAAGCTGGACGGCGCGGTCGGCATCGCCGCGCTGGCCGGGCGGATGAGCGTGGATGAAGTCGCGCTGACCCGCGCCTTCACCCATCTGGGCGAAGCCGTCGGCATCGACTGGGTCCAGTCCTCCGCCGCCCGCATGGAACCCTCCGATCCCTGGGAGCGGCTGCTCATCTCCGGCGTGGCCCGCGACATGCAGCAGGTGCGCCTCGACTTCCTGAGCCAAGGCAAGGGCAAGGAGGTCGCCCAGCATGTCGAGGAGTGGCTGAAGACCAAGGGCGCGCGCATCCAGCAATTCCGCGCCCTCGTCCACCGTGCCAAGGCCGCCGCGACGCCCAATGTCGCCATGCTCGCCGAAATCGCGGGACAGGCGCGCGGGCTGCTGGGGCGGTAACGCTCCAGCCCGGACATGATACCGTCATTCCCCATTGTGCGGGAATGACGGTATCATTCCGAAAATGCCCCTATTGCGCGTTGTCGGGAATATTCACCGGCACCTTGCCCATGGACGGCCCGTAAACCGGCGTAACGCCCTCGACCGTTCGGCCATGCAGCGCTTCGATCTCGGCCTTGCGCTGATTCAGATACAGTTCACGATAGGTCGAATAGGGATCTGCCTCAGCACGGATCTTCTGGACCGTCTCGTCAAAGGCCGCTCGCTCGCCCAGTTGATTGAGGATACCCGCCGGGATCACATATTTGGGCTGGGTGAACGGCTTGCCGATCGCGAAAGGCACGATCATCTTGTCCACCGTATCGCCGATGATGTCACGCAGCGTCGTCGGCCCGACGAGCGGCAGATACATATACGGCCCCGGCCCCACCCCATAATAGCCCAGCACATCGGCAAGGCCATTCGGCCGATAGGGCAGGAAGAAGGGCTTGCGTTTCGCCACGTCGAACAGGCCCGCCACGCCCAGCGTCGTGTTGACGGTGAAACGCCCCACCGTCTCCATCGCCTTGCCGGGCTTGAACTCCAGCATATAGGCAAGGAACACCACGGGTTCCTGCAAGTTGGAGAAGAAGTTGCGGAAACCCTTGCGTATCGGCTTGGGCAGGCCCTTGTTATAGGCCTTGGCCACAGGTTCGATGACGGCCTTGTCGACCGCCTGCACCGTCTGGAAGCTTTGTTCGTTGAGCCGCTCCAACGGATCGCCCGGCGGCGGGCGCGTCCGGCCGGTGACGACGATGTCGCTCGGCAGCCGCGCGGGGACGGCAGGCGTTACCGCCGTTCCCGGCAGGTTCGGCAGCACCGGCGGCGGCGGAAGGGTGACGACCGTGCTATCCTGCGTGGACTGCCCCAGGCTGGCCTGAGGGGGAATGACTTCAGGAGGACTGGCCTGGGACGTCTCAACCACAGAGGTTTCGGCCACGGGCGCGCTCTGCGGCAGGGCATCGACCGCCCCCGCCTGCGCGCCCATCATCATTCCAGCGGCAACGGCCGGCAGCAGCATGTCTTCGTCCTTTATGGGCAGGCCCTGAGAGCCGACGCCCTGTTCATGTCACCCCCGTAGCGATGGCGGCTAGTTGGGATGGGACCAACCGTCAATAGCCTGACGTCATCGTCCCGTGTCTACCGCCGTTCGCGCGCCATGTCCCGGCGCCATCCCATACATTTTGATACATTTTTTCCGCTGACGCAGGTTTGCAATTGCGAGTCGTTCGCGTTATTGACGGCCCAATCATTCCCCTCAGGACTCGTCCCGCCCCCGATGCATGCCCCCGTCCGCGCTCAAACCCCGAAGAAGAAAAAGAGCGCCAAGGCCTTCTGGCTGAAACAGCTTCACACCTGGCATTGGGTGAGCAGCGCGATCAGCCTGATCGGCCTGCTGCTGTTCGCCTTTACCGGGATCACGCTCAATCACGCCGCCGATGTCGAGGGGTCTCCGCAGACCGTCACCCAATCCGCCATCCTGCCCCCGGCGCTGTTGCGGCAGGTCGCCGCCGATGAAGCGCCCGACGCCAAGAAACCGCTGCCCGCCCCCATCGCATCCTGGGTGGAAAAGCAGATCGGCCAGAGCGGCAAGGGCGAAGCGGAATGGTCGGCGGACGAAGTCTATCTCGCCCTGCCCCGTCCCGGCGGCGACGGATGGGTGTCGATCGACCGGCACAGCGGCGAAGTTACGAGCGAGGCGACCAGCCGCGGCTGGATCAGTTACCTGAACGACCTGCACAAGGGCCGCAATGCGGGCAATGTGTGGAAATGGTTCATCGATATTTTCGCCGTCGCCTGCTTCCTCTTCGCCCTGACCGGCCTGCTGCTGCTCTGGCTTCATTCCAAAAAGCGCCCGACCACCTGGCCGATGGTCGCCATGGGCCTGGCCGTTCCGGCGATCCTCGCCATCATCTTCATCCATTAAGGGGGACTGTTCACCTCATGCAGATCAGCCACAAGATCGTCCTGACCGGCGCCGTGAGCGCGGCCGGCGCCATGGCCGCGCCGGCGACGGCCCAGACGCTGGACGTCACGCTTACCCTCCCCCGCCTGTCGGTGGCCGAATATCACCGCCCCTATGTAGCGATCTGGCTGGAGAAGGAGGGCGCCCCGGCCCGCACGCTCACCATCCTCTACGATGTCGACAAGCGCAACAATGGCGGCGCCAAATGGCTGCGCGACGTGCGCATGTGGTGGCGCGCATCGGGCCGTTCGCTGACCGTGCCCGCCGATGGCGTGTCCGGCGCGACGCGCGCGCCCGGCACCCACAAGCTGAGCTTCACGTCCGGCAAGGGCGGGATGCCGACCCTGACGCCCGGCAAATATACGCTGGTGGTGGAAGCCGCCCGTGAAAATGGCGGCCGCGAACTGGTGCGCGTGCCGCTCAACATGACCGCCGCGGGCGCGAAGGGCAGCGCGACGGGCCAGTTCGAACTGGGCGCCGTCAGCGCCGTCCTGTCACGCTGACGAAAAGGGGGATGCCATGATGAAGTTCCGCAAGCCGCTGCTGCTGCTCGCCGCCACCGCCGCCATGGCGATGCCGCAAATGGTGGGCGCCGCGCGCCCGTGGATGCTGCCGTCCGAAACCATGTTCGCGGGGTCCGGCAATGAATGGCTGACGGTCGACGCCGCCATTTCCAGCGATCTTTATTATTTCGATCATCCCGGTCAGAACTGGCAGCCGGTCGTGACCGCCCCCGACGGCAGCACGACGCAGGTCGAAAACCGCACCGTGGGCAAGCTGCGCCAGACCTTCGACCTCGGCATCAAGGCCAAGGGCACCTACAAGATCGCCATCGTCAACGAAACGCTGATGGGCAGCTATATGCTGAACGGCGAGCGCAAGATGCTGCCGCGTGGCACCAACGCCGCCACGCTGGCGAGCGCCGTGCCGCAGGGCGCGACCGATGTGCAGACCGCGACGGCGACGACCCGCATCGAAACCTTCGTGACGGCGGGCGAACCGACCAACAGCGTGTTCGCGACGACCGGCAAGGGGCTGGAAATGGTTCCCGTCACCCATCCCAATGACGTCGCCGTAGGCGAGCCGGCCACGTTCAAGTTCCTGCTCAACGGCAAGCCCGCCGCCGGACTGGACGTGGTCGCCATTCCCGGCGGCATCCGCTACCGCGCCGACCTGAAGCAGATGGACGGCAAGACCGATGCCGAGGGCAAGGTCACGCTGACCTGGCCGGAAGCGGGCATGTATTGGGTCAGCGTCAGCTCCGGCGGACGGCGCGGACCGGGCGAAGGCGGCGCGGGCGGCGCTCCGGGTGCTGGCGGCCCACAGGGTCAGGGCGGCGGGGAAGGTCCGCGCCCCATGGGTCCGCCGCAGGACCGTGCAACCTATGCCATGACGGTCGAGGTGCAGGGCTGACCGCTGCCCCTCTGCGCATCGCCCTTCCACCCGGCCTGTCGCCCGACCAGTTTGCGGGCCTGAACAGGCTGGGCCGGATCAGCGACTTTGGCGGGCCGACCATGGGCACAAGCTGGTCGGCCCGCATCGTCGACGCGCCTCCGGGCAGCGTCGAAGCCATAGAGGCCGTGCTTTCCAATATCATTGCCGAAATGAGCAACTGGGAAGCCGATTCCGCCATCAGCCGCTTCAATGCCACGCCGGTCGGTCAATGGATGACGCTGCCCGACGATATGGCGCTGGTGCTGCGCACCGGCCTCGACATCGCTCGGCTCTCGGGCGGCGCTTTCGATCCGGCGGTCGGGCGCATGGTCGCGCAATGGGGCTTCGGCCCCGGCGGTCTGACCGGCCTTTCCACCGTGCCCCATTTTCCCTCGCCCTGGACCGCCATCGAACTGGACGGCCAGCGCGCCCGCCGCATGGCCGATGTGACGCTGGACTTTTCCGGCATCGCCAAGGGCTTTGCCGTCGATGCCGTGGCGGCGGCCCTGCGCGACCTGGGAGGCGCGCATTTCCTGATCGAGATCGGCGGCGAATTGCGGGGACAGGGCATCAAGTCCGACCTCCAGCCCTGGTGGGTCGATGTGGAAGCACCACCGGGCCTGTCGCTGCCGACGCTACGTGTGGCGCTGTGCGGCCTGTCGATCGCAACCTCGGGCGATTATCGCCGCTTCCGCGAGGAAGGCGGGACCCGCCTCTCCCACAGCATCGATCCGACGACCGGCGCGCCCATCGCCCATAACGTCGCCTCCGTCACCGTGCTTCATGAAAGCGCGATGCTGGCCGATGCGTGGGCGACCGCGATCACCATCCTCGGCCCGGAACGCGGCATGGCCCTCGCCACCCGGCACGGCCTGGCCGCAATGCTGATCCGGCGAACGGAAACAGGGGGAACGGAATATCTGACCCCCGCCCTCGCCGCGATGCTGGATTGAATGACCTCCCACCCTCATTCGGGTGACATCAGGCCTCCGCCCAGCGCCGCAACAGATTGTGATATACCCCGGTCAACCGGATGACCTGCGCATTGTCATGCCCCAGATCGACCGCCAGTTGCTGGATGCTGCTGTCGAGGTCGAACAGCATCTGCCGCGCCGCATCGTCCCGGACCATGGACTGAAGCCAGAAGAAGCTCGCCACCCGCCGCCCCCGCGTCACCGGCTCGACACGATGGAGCGAGGAGGACGGATAGAGCACCGCATGACCGGCGGGCAGCTTCACGCGCTGAACGCCGAAATTCGTCTCCACGGTCAGTTCGCCGCCATCATAGCTTTCCGGCTCCTCCAGAAAGACCGTGATCGACAGGTCCGATCGCACGCGAAAGCCTGTGCCCGCCTGAATGCGCACGGCATTGTCGACATGGGTGCCGAAGGCCTGACCGCCCGCATAGCTGTTGAACAGCGGCGGAAAGACCTTGAGCGGCAAGGCGGCGGCAATGAACAAGGGCGAGCTGCCCAGCGCATCCAGCACGATCTGCCCGGCCTGCTTTGCCTGCGGAGACTCTTCCGGCAATTGCAGGTTGCGCTTGGCGAGCGCCGACTGATGGCCGGAGGTGACATTGCCGTCGACCCATTCCGCCGCGTCGATCAACGAACGGACGCGAACCAGAGTGTCGGCGTCGAGCAGATCGGGAATGACGGTCAGCATGTCGGGGCCTCCTTGCCCAGCAGGGCGGCAAGCCCCGCCTGCCGCAATATTTCGTCGGGCCAATGACGCAGATGCTCGGCGGCCTTGTCAAGGAAGGCGGGCGTCGCCCTATTCCGCACACGCCCGAGCCAGAGCAGTGCTTCCTCGGTCGCGCCATCCTCGGCCAGCAATCGCGCCAGATTGAACTGCCCGCGAAAATCGTCGCCCTCCGCCGCGATCCGGTAATGACGCAGCGCCTCGGCCCGGTCCGCCGCAACGGCCCAGCCGTCTTCATGGAAGCTGCCGATATAATTGGCGGCCTTGGCGCCGATCAGCCCCGGTTCGCCCGCCGCGCGGCGGAACCAGTCCAGCGCCGCCGCATGCTCGCCCCGCAAGGCAAGCTGCGTGGCATGGTTATACATGGCTTCGGCCACGCCCTGCCCGGCCGCGACGCGATAGCATTCCGCCGCCCGCTCAGGATCGACGGCGACGCCCCAGCCCAGTTCATAGCAGCGCCCGACCATGTTGAGCGCGAACATGTCATGGCTGGCGGCCGCCCGGTTGAACCAGCCAAAGGCCGCGCGCGGATCGGCGGGCAATTCCACCCCGTCCAACAGCATCTGGCCCAATATAAGCTGGGCCTGCGCCACGCCGCCTTCCGCCGCGGCGCGGATCAGCGCGACACGATCCGCCCCCGGCTCCACCAGCCGCGCGGCAAGTGCCTCGGCACTCATCGCGCTCAATTCAGCCAGTGAAAGCGGGGACGATTCAGTCATCGCATCAATATTTGACGCTGAGCGTCGCGAAGGCCGACCGACCCGGCGCAATCGCGGCATAGTGGTTAGTGTAGGCCTGGGTGAAATAGGTCTTGTCGGTCAGGTTCTGGATGTTGACCGCAAGACTGATCTTCTCATTGAAGTCATAGCTCGCGCGGGCATCGAAGCGCCAATAGCTGGGCACCGAGCGGGCGATGATCTTCGTTGCCGGATTGACCGTGACTACGCCCGTGCTGTCCTGCGTCGCAGTGCGGTTGTCGGCATAGCCGCCGAACACCCGGCTCATGTAGAAGGCGCCGCCGCCCACATTCAGCCCCGGCAGCACTTCCAGATTGGTCCAGAGCGAGAAGCTGTGCTTGGCGGTCTGCGGGAACTGGCGGCCGGTATTGACCGATTCCACCAGCACCGTCTTGGCCGCCTGCCCCGGCACCGCCGCCGCCGTCAGCGCGGTGAAGCCGCCATCCACGATCTTGGCGTCCATATAGGTATAGCCGCCAAACACGCTCCACTTGGGCAGGATTTCGCCGTTGAAGCCCAGTTCCACGCCCTTGATCCGGCGTTCACCGATGAACTGTATGCTGTTGTCGGCGCCGGTGACCCGGGCGTTCTTCGTCTCGGTCTGGAACAGCGCAACGTTCAGCGACAGGCGCGAATTGAACAGGTCTGCCTTGGCGCCGATTTCGTAGGATTTGGTGCGCTCGACCTTCAGCGTTTCTTCCGCGGCGACACGCAGCGCTTCAATGGCGGCGGCGGTCTGCCCCGGGGTCGTGGTAGCCGCGATCGTGCCCAGCGCATTGGCGTCCTGCCCTTCGCCCAGCAGGCTGTTGGGCGGCGTGGCCGAAGTAGCATAGGAGGCATAGATGCTGGTGTTCGCGGTCGGCTTGAACACCAGCCCCGCCTGCCAGTTGAACACGCCGTCGTCGCGGCTGACTGTCGGAGAAACGCCGTTAATGACCGGCAGCGTCAGCTTCGAGCGATAATCGTCATAACGTGCGCCGAGATTGACGATCAGCGACTTGCCAATGCTGATCGAATCGAAGGCGTAGATCGCCTTGGTATTGGCGTTGTTCTGGGTTTCCTGCGCCGGGGTGGTGCGTGTGATCGGGCCGGTGGCGGCATAATTGCCGTTCACATAATTGACCCACGGATCGGACGGGTTCGGAGCGAAGAGGCTGGTGCAGTCGAAGGTCGAAACCTGCGCCGCGCTGCAGGCCGGGCCGTTGGTCGTCGTGCCGGACGTGAAATGGCGTGTCGTCACATTATAGGTGCCGCGCCGCGCCTTTTCCCAGCTGAGTTCCGCGCCGACGGAGAAGCTGTGCTCGATCCCGGCGGTGTTGAACTTGCCGAACAGGTCGATCTGGTTCGTCAACGTGTCGACATAACCATAGCGGGTGTTGGCACGGCGCCAGACCTGACCAGTGCCGTAGACATTGCTCTGGCTATCGTCGGGCTGGGTATAGATATAGGCTTGGTTGTTATGGCTGTAACGCGCCGTATTCCGCAGCGTCACGCCGCCGAAATCATGCTGCGCCCGAACGGTGAACTGGTCCGTCTTGCTCTTGCGGAAGTCCCGATCCTTGAGGCCATAATAAGTGTCGCGATCGACATGGCCCGTTGTGCCGTTGGCAAGGGTCAGGTCGCCAATCGCGGGCTGCGAATAGTTGAAGCCGGTGGGCGCGTTGGCAATGGTGTAGAGATAGGGAATACCGCTGTCGGGCAGTTCATCCGTATCGAGATGATACCAGGAGAGCGTGAGCTGAGTCGGCGTGTTGAGACCGATGGTGAGCGAGGGCGCGACGCCCCAGCGCTTCTGCCAGATGGCGTCGCGACCGGCCACATCCTGATCATGCCACATTCCCGCCACGCGGAAGGCGACCGTGTCGGTCAGCTTGTAATTCAGGTCCGCCGTGATCCGCTTATAGTCTGCGGTGCCGTAGGACAGGTCCATGCTCGCGAAATCGCGGTCGCGCGGCAGCTTGGTGATGATGTTGAGCGAGCCGCCGGCGCTGCCGCGTCCGCCCAGCGAACTGTCGGAGCCGCGCACCACCTGAATCTGTTCGACGGCGAAGACTTCGCGCGACTGCGCCGAACTGTCGCGAACCCCGTCGACATAGGTGCTGCCCTGACTGTCGAAGCCACGGATGAAAGGACGGTCGCCGATGGGATTGCCGCCCTCCGCCGCGCCGAAGGTGATGCCCGGCACGGTGCGCAGCGCATCGACCAGCGTGGCCGATCCGGTATCCTTGATCACATTTTCGCTGACGATCGCGACCGAGCGCGGCGTGTTGATCAGCGGCGCGGTCGCCTTGGGAGAAATAATGTCCTGATTATAACGGCCATTGACGACGATCTGGCTCGCGTCAGCCTGCTGGTCCACTGCTGCGCCAGCCATATCGTCGGCCTTGTCCAGCGCTACTGCGGGACTCGAAACGAACGCTCCCACGCAGCCCAGGGCCAGAAAAGCTGGCGCCGCGCGGCGGCGGTTATCGTTGTGCATATCGGTTGGCCCCCTTGTAGAATCTCTATCTTGCGGACCAGTTATTGCGACGCGTTCGCATAGTCAAACACTATTGCGAAACAAAATCAGTTTCATCAGCAGCAGAAAGGACGTTTCCGCTCATTCCGGCAGCAGAACGAAGGGAATCTCTACGATACCCTTCACGCGAACGGGCTGCCCGTCCCGAATTGTCGGCTTCCATCGCCAACTGCGCACCGCGTCGCCTGCGGCTTTGTCGAGCCGGGAAAAACCGCTGCTCCGTGTGACGGCCAGGCTTTCCACCGTTCCGCCAACCCCCAGCGTCAGCGTCAGCACCACCGTGCCCTGCTCCCGCTTGCGGCGGCTTTCGACCGGATAACGGGGCGGTCGGCCCGCCACCATCTGCGTGCCGAGTTCTCCGCCCTCCAATATGCCGGGCGGCGCTGGCGGTGCGAATGAAGCGACCACCGGCGCCGGCGCAGGAACCGGAGCGATCGCGGCCGGAACAGGGGCGATATCAGGCGTCGTCGCGACGGCCTGCATCGGCGTGGGCACCTGCACCAGCGGCGGCGCAACGACTTTGGGCTGCGAGGGCGGCGGTGGCACTTCGGCGGCGGGGGGCGGAGGCGGCGGCATCAGGTTCACCACCGACAAGCGCACTTCCCGCACGTGACGGACATAATGGCGCGCCTGCATCAAAGCAGCGATCAGGATGATGTGCACAAGGAGGAGGAGGACGACCATCGGCACATTGACCCCTCGCCGCATCCCATAGCGCGAACCCAGAATGCCGGGAGTTGCAGCGGCATCCGGGCGAACCAGAGCCAGCTTCGGCGGAGACGCGACAATCGGATCATCCGCAACGATTTCCGTCAGCCTATCCGCACCGTGAAGCATGGCAGATTCCCTTTTGCGGCCACCCGTCCATTCGGGGCCGATCGCATCGTAAGAACATCCCCAAAGGGACCGGACGGGTGGCGACCCGAGGAGGAGAGGAGTGTATCGCCACCCGCCCGTTTCCCCCGGCAAGGGACGGATGCCGGGGGAGAATATGAATCAGAACATATAGTTCAGGCTGAACACCGCCGACCGCGTCGGCGCGGGCTGTGCCCAGCTCTGGTTCGTGCTGTTGCGCACGGTCGTCACATATTTTTCGTTGGTGAAGTTCTGGATATTCACCTGCGCCTTCAGCTTGTCCGTGATCGGATAGGACGCCATGAAGCGGTGAATGGTGTAGCTCGGCACATAATAGGCCACATAGGGCGTGGTCGTGCCGGGCGTCAGTTGCGCCAGCGTCGGCTGGTTCATCAGGAACCGGCCCTGATAGGTGAGGCCATAGCCCAATTCCAAACCGAAGCCGAAGCGATAGGTGGTGAACAGGCTGCCCGAATGTTTGGGCGTGTTGACGAGCGCGTGGCCCCGCGTGGGGTCGAGGACCGCCGCGCTGTTGGCACAGGTGCCGGCCGTCCCGTCGACAGCGCCGGGATGGGCAAGGCAGTAATCGGAAACGCCCTGCTTCACCTCACTCTTGAGGTACATGTAATTGGCGGAGATCGTCCAGTTGGCGGTGATATTGCCCGACGCGCCAAGAGAAACACCTTCCACCCGCTGGAATCCGTCAGTCGCCTGGTCGGGCAGCGTCGGATCGCCGGAAACCAGCTTGATCTGGTTGCGGTCGTTGCGGAACAGGGCAGCGGTCAGCAGCAGCTTCTTGCCGAACAGATCCGCCTTGGCGCCGATCTCATAATTCTCGGTCGTCTCCGGCTTGACGTTGCAGGTGAGCGCCGAACAGGCGCCGTCGACCGATGACTTGGACGGCAGCTTGCTGTTGCCATAAGCGATATAAAGGCTGGTGTCCGGCGTCGGCTTCACCACCGCGCCGATGCGATAGGAGAAGAGGTTGTCCTTGACCCGGAACGGACCGGTCACGTCGCTCAACTGGCCCAGATTGGCCGCTCCTGCGGTGGTGACATAGCTGAAGCTACGATTGCTGCCCTCGATCCGCTCATAGCGGATGCCGCCATTCAGTTCGAACCAGTTGGCGAACTTCATCGTGTCGAACAGATAAGCCGCATAGCTGGTCTGCTCACCCACATTCCGGCTGGCCAGGATGAAATTGACCGGGCCGGTATAGACATTGCTGCCATAGGTGAAACCTGCCGGTCCCTGCACGACCTCCCCCGGATTGGCGATGTTGACCAGCGGGAAAGCGGGCGTCGAACCGTCGGCATTGCGGGGCAGCGTGCCCTGCGTCTGGCGATATTTCTCCCACAAGGCGGACGCGCCCAGCACCAGGCTGTGCCGGATACCGCCGGTCGCGAAATCCGCGCTCAGGTCAAGCTGATTATAGGCCGTTTCGTTGGAGATCAGGCGCTGCACGCCGCGTCCGCCGGTCGGCAGATAATAGCCCGCCGGCACCGTTGCCGGACAGGCCGCGCTGACGCCGTTAATGTCCATCGGCTGAAGCCCGGTCGAGGCCAGACAGAATGTGCCGGTCGGCTGGCTGGTGATCGTGTTCTGGCGGACATGTTCGTAACGCGTCAGGTTGCGGATCTTCACCGCATCGCTGAATGCGTGGGAAAAGATCGCCTGAAGCGAATCCGTCTTGCTGTTCTGCTGGTCGAGATTGGCGAAGCCATAATAGCCGCTGCGGTCGAAATCCTTCAGGAACCCGCCATTATTGGCATAGTAGCGAAGCCCATATTGCGGCATGCCCTTGTCATCGAGATGCTCGGCCTGAAGCGTCAGGCTGGTCGGACCGTCAATGCCGATGGTGATGGCGGGCGCGATGCCCCAGCGCTTGTAATTTTCCACGTCGCGGCCCGGCACGTCATTTTCATGATAGACGGCATTGATGCGCACGGCGATCAGATCGTTGATCCGCCGGTTGGCGTCGACGGTCGCACGATAATAATTGTCCGTGCCGATCCCGGCATTCAGTACGGTCCGATCATCGGCCAAGGGACGCTTGGTGACGAGATTGATCGTGCCCGCCACGGAACCGCCCCCGTTCATGACCGAATTGGCGCCGTTGGTGACTTCGACCTGCTCGATATTATAGACTTCGTTGCGGTTGAGGAATGCGCCCGAGCGCACGCCGTCGACCGTCACATCGTTCTTGGCATCCTGACCACGCAGGATGATACGGTCGCCATAGCCGAAACCGCCCTCGCCCGCGCCGAAGGTGATGCCCGGCACGGTGGAGAGCACATCACGCAGCGTCAGCAGATTCTGCTGCTGGATGGTTTCCTTGCCGATGACGGTGATGGTCTGCGGCGTGTCCAGCAAGGGCCGGCTATATTTGGGCGATTCCGCCTTCTCGACCTTGACGGGCGATTCATCGATGGCCGTATCGGTGACCGTCATCCCCCCGAGTTTGGCCCCCTGCGCGCTATCCTGCGCCTGCGCGGTCGAGGCGAAGGCCATCGCGCCGACACAGCCAAGCGCCAGGAAGGAAGGACGTGACATTGCTTTGGACATGAAGACAGAACCCCTTTTCTCAATCCCTGAGGGTCCTGCTATTGCGACTCGTTCGCATAGTCAATGCTATTGCGAATTATTATTGTTTTATGGCTGCATAATATCCCTGAAAAGCCAGCATCTTATCGCACTCGCCAGATTGGGGGGATCGCCCACCGCCATGCGGGCAACGTCGATGCGTGCGATCAGCGCATTGACAGGCAAGCCCTCACGCGCGGCGACCGCACGGAGGGCTTCCCAGAATATCGGTTCAAGGCTGATTGCGGTCTGATGCCCCGCAATGGTCACGCTGCGCTTGACAGGCGGCGCGAAGGGCGATGCCGGAAACGCCGAAACGTCGGAGGAAACATCGCCCTCCTGCATCAGTACATATGCTGTCCGCCGTTGATCGACAGCGTGCTGCCGGTCACGAAGCCCGCCTCCTCGCTACAGAAGAAGGCGACGCCGCGGGCGATTTCATCGGCATGGCCCAGGCGGCCGACCGGAATCTTGGCAACGATCTTCTCCAGCACGGCCGGGGGCACGGCGGCGACCATGTCGGTATCGATATAGCCGGGCGCGATGGCGTTGACGGTCACGCCATATTTCGCGCCTTCCTGCGCCAGCGCCTTGGTGAAGCCATGGATGCCCGATTTGGCGGCGGCATAGTTGACCTGTCCATATTGACCGGCCTGACCGTTGACCGACCCGATATTGACGAAACGGCCCCAGCCACGGTCCCGCATGCCGCCAAAGGTCGCCTTCGCCATGTTGAAGCAACCGCCCAGATTGATGCGCATGACATCATTCCAGTCGTCGAAGCTCATCTTCGCCAGCACGCCGTCGCGGGTGATGCCTGCATTGTTGACCACAATGTCGATCGGCCCCAGTGCTTCGGCCACCTGGGCGCAGCCGTCCAGACAGGCCTGATGATCGCCCACATCCCATTTGAAGGCGGCAATGCCGGTCGCTTCGGCGAAGGCCTGCGCCTTGGCATCATTGCCCGCATAATTGGCGGCGACTGTGCACCCCATTTCCTTGAGCGCCAGACTGATTGCCTCGCCAATACCACGCGTTCCACCCGTGACGACTGCAACCTTGCTCATAACGCTCTCCCTCAAGAAAAAAGTGACGGACGAAACTTACCTCTCCAACCAACCAGCCAACTCACGGCGGACCAGAATCTCATAAAGGGTCATAGCGTCCGGAGTTGAGTTCAAACAACTCAAATGGACAAAATTATTACCGCCGGCGGAGATAAATTCGGCTTTGCCCCGAATGGCGATCTCCTCGACGGTTTCCAGGCAATCCGCGGCAAATCCGGGTGTCAGCACGGCGATGTTCTTCACCCCCTGCCCAGGCAGAGTCTTCAAACTGTCATCGGTTGCGGGGCCCAGCCACTTCGCGCGCCCGAAACGCGATTGAAATGTCACGCGAACTTCCCGACCCAAGGCTTCCGCCAGCAACCGCGCGGTTTCCACGCATTGATCGCGATAGGGGTCGCCCAGCAACCGCGTCCGCTCCGGCATGCCATGGAAACTGGCGATCAGCAGGTCGGGCGCGAAATCCAGCGCGGCCAGTTGCGCCAGCGTGGAGGCGCGCAGCGCCTCGATATAGGCCGGGTCGGCAAAATAGGGCGCCAGCGTTCGAACGGCGGGTTGCGCCCGCATCTTGCCCAGCGCCGCATAGGCAGCGTCCAGCGCCGTCGCAGTCGTCGCCGCGCAATATTGCGGATAGAGCGGCGCCAGCAGGATACGGTCGCATCCAGCCGCCGCCATCGCCTCCAGACGGGATGCAATGGACGGATTGCCGTAACGCATCGCCCAGTCCACCGTCAGTTCCGGCAGACGCTGTTGCAGGGCAGTCGCGGTGGCGCGGGTGTGGACCGCCAGCGGCGACCCTTCCTTCATCCACACCTGGCTGTAGGCATGGGCCGATTTGCGCGGACGCGTCATCAGGATCGGACCGCGCAATATCGGCTGCCAGAGCCATTGCGGAATCTCGACCACGCGGGGATCGGACAGAAATTCCTTGAGATAGCGCCGAACCGACGCCGCATCGGGCGCGTCGGGCGTACCCAGATTGATGAGAAGGATGCCGGTTCTGCCCATTATCCCTCCATCAGCGGCAGATTGCGAAAGCGCCGCCCAACCGTGGTGAACAGAGCATTGGCGACAGCCGGGGCAACCAGTGGCGCGGCCACGTCGGTCAGACCAGCGGGCGACGCCGTGCTGCGGATCAGTTCGACCGTCACCTCCCCCACATCACCCAGCCGCGGCAGCCCCATGCGGCCGAGGATCGCGCGCGTCGGCATCCCCTTCGCATAGGGGACGGACGCGCCCATGGCATGGGCCAGGCCGTGGATCAGGCCGCCTTCAATCTGCTGCCGGGCGATATCGGGGTTGACCTGTTCCCCGCCATCGACGGCAGCAACGATCCGCCCGACCTGCAATTTCCCTTGCGAAATCCCAGCCTCCACCATGATCGCGATAAAGGCGCCACCCATCACATGCGCCGCCAGCCCCTGCCCGCTGCCTGCAATCCCGCCTTGCCAGCCGCCCATGGCGCCGACCGTTGTCAGGCAATGGGCCAGGCGCGCATTGCTGCCCAGCATCTGGATGCGGAAGGACATCGCCTCCATCTGCGCCTGATGCGCCAGCTCGTCCATGAAACTTTCGGTGAAGAAGGCGCCGTGCATATGCGCATTGCCCCGCGTGAAACCGAGCGGCAGGCCGGTCGCGGCGGGGAAGTGATCCACCGCCCAGTTCGGCACGGCATAGGGCAATTCCATGCCCGCCACCGCCAGCCGGGTCGAAACGCCCCCCACCTCGGCACTGGCCTCGTGCGGCAGCTTGCCATGGGCGATACGCGCCCAGGTTTCGGTCATGGCGCAAGGCGCGGCGACCTTGGCCGACCAGCCCTCGATCGCGCCGTTGCGGCCGATCTTCCCTGCCATGCGGGCAAGGGCGGGGGCGCTGGGCCGGTCCTGAATCACATCCTCCAGCCGCGACCAGAGCAGTTGCACCGGCCGCCCCATCTCGCGGGAGAGGAGCGCGGCCTGCACGCCCGCCTCGAAATCCATGCGGCGTCCATAGCCGCCGCCCGCATGCAGCGGATAGAGCGTCACCGCCCCCGCCGACAGCCCCAGCGCCTTCGCAATGGCCCCCCGCGCAAAGCCGGGGGCCTGCGTCGCCATCCACACTTCCGCCGCATCCTCCGTGATCCGCGCCGTCGCGCTCATCGGCTCCAGCGCCAGATGCAGCCCCGGCCGGACCCGATATTCGCCGGTGACGACCGCCGCCCCGTCGAACGGCTTCAGATCGCCCTGCGCATAAAGCCGTTCGCCGGACGAGCTGGAAAAGGCCTGTTTCAGCGCCGCGTCGATCCCCGCGCTGTCCACCGGCTGGCCGGAAAGCGCGAAGACCGGATCGGCCAGATCCAGCGCCTTGTTCGCCGCCCACCAGTTGCTGGCGACCGCCGCCACCCAGCGGTCCCGCCGGATCAGCTTCAGAAAGCCGGTGACGGACTTCGCTGCGCCCTCATTGACGCTTTTCAGCACCGCGTCACCGATCGGTCCCTGCCGGATCGATGCGAACACCATATCGGGCAGGCGGATGTCGGCCGAGAAATTATGGCTGCCGTCGATCTTGGACGGGGTGTCGAGCCGGGGCAGATCCTGCCCCGCCAGCCGGTCCACCTCCCCCTGACGGAAGGGCAATATGTCGGGCAGGTCGTAGGTGGCGGCATCCTCCACCACTTCGCCCAGTTTCAGCCTGCGCTGCCCGCCATCGGAAATGATGCCGTCCCGGATGTCGCAGCTTTCCCAGGCCACGTCCCACCGCGCCGCCGCCGCCTTGCACAGCAGCACCCGCGCCGCCGCACCTGCCTCCCGATAGGCCTGATGGAACATGGGGAGAGAAGTGCCCGCCCCCGTCAGCATCAGCGCACGCCGCGTCGCATATTGATCGATGGTCCATTCGCCCGCGCCCCCGGCAAGGCGGCTCCAGTCATTGGCCAGCCATTCGCGCGCCAGCAGCGTGTTGGCGTATAGCGGGCCGACCGGCGCGCTCTGCACGCCCACGGTGCGCCAGTCAGCGCCCAGTTCGTCGGCCAATATCTGCGGCAAGAGGGTGCTGATCCCCTGCCCCATCTCCGTCTGCGGCACGATCACGATGACCTGCCCCGCTTTGTCGATCTTGAGGAAGGCGTTGAAGGCGGTTTCGCCGGGGGCCGTGTTGAGATTGGGACGATAGGAGCGCGGCCATACCCCCCAGGCCAGCAACAGCCCGGCCGCCGCGCCTCCGCCGATCAACAGCGTGCGCCGGTTCAACCCCTTCTCTGTCTGCTGACCCTGCTTCCGCGGTGCGCGCCCCATATTCCCGCTGATAAAGAGGCTTGGAAGCTCTGGAAAGCCCTATTGCGCGCTGACGGGCGCAAGCCGGAGGCGACGTATCTCGATCACCGGGCAGCGGTCCATCACCACCTTCAGCCCCGCCGCCTCCGCGCGGGCGGCAGCCGCCTCATCCACCACGGCAAGCTGCATCCAGACTGATTTCGCGCCGGCGGCTATAGCATCGTCCACCGCTTCGCCCGCGGCCTCACTCCGGCGGAAGATGTCGACCATGTCGATCGGCACACCGATGTCCGACAGGCGCCCCCAGACGAATTCGCCATGGACATGCTCGCCCGCAATCTACGGATTGACCGGCAGGACGCGATAGCCATGGTCCTGCAAGCTTTTCATCACGCCATAGCTGGGCCGATCCGGCCGGTCGGAAATGCCGACCAGCGCGATGGTGCGGGTTTCATTCAGCAGATCGGCGATATCCTGCGCTGCGGTCAACGGCATGTAACGGCCCTCCATATGCTGTCCCACATGGGAAAGACGCAGGGCGCGCGCAAGCCGTTCCCTCAGCGGGGACTTCCCTTGAGCCACTCCACCACCTTCTCCGCAATGGCGCGGAAAGCAGCGCCATGCGCATCGTCACCCGCCGCCAGAGGATCGCCGGCATCCGAACGCCGGCGAATATCGATGGCGAGCGGAATGCGGCCAAGGAAAGGCATGCCCATTTCCCCGGCGGCGGCTTCCGCACCGCCCTGACCGAAGGGATCGGATACTTCTCCGCAATGGGGGCAGGCATAGCCCGCCATATTCTCGACCAGGCCGATCATCGGCACATGGGTCTGCTCGAACAGGCTGACCGCGCGGGTCGCATCGATCAGCGCCAGATCCTGCGGCGTCGAGACGATGACGGCGCCGGCCGGCTTGTGCTTCTGCACCATGGAAAGCTGCACGTCGCCGGTGCCCGGCGGCATGTCGACCACCAGCACCTCCGCCTCGCCCCAGTCCGCATCGATCAACTGGGCAAGCGCATTGCCCGCCATCGGCCCGCGCCATGCCAGCGCCTTGCCCGGTTCCACCAGATGCGCCATCGACAGCATCGGAATGCCGAAGGGGCTTTGCACCGGGATAAGCTGCTTGTCTTTTGCCTGGGGCTTGCGGTCCTCGCTCGCCATCAACCGCGCCTGCGAGGGGCCGTAGATATCGGCGTCGACCAGTCCGACCCGCACGCCCAATCGTTGCAACGCAACCGCCAGATTGGCCGAAAGCGTCGATTTGCCGACCCCGCCCTTGCCGGAGGCGACGGCAATGATCTTCACCGCCTCCTTCTTCTCTGGCCCCTTTCCTCCTGTCGAACGCTCGGCGGTCATGGCGATGCGCACGTCGCTCACCCCCGGCACGGTCAGCGCGCCCTCGCGGATCGCGGCGGCCACGGCGTCGCGCTGTTCAGGCGACAGGCCCGCCACATCCAGCGCCAGCGACATCACGCCATCCTTCATCCGCGGCGCGCTGGCGCGGCCATCGGTCAGCGTTTTCAGGCGGGCGGCAAAATCTTCAAGCTCGGTCATGGGGCAGCCCTGTAGAACCTATCGCCTCCCCGCGAAATCCCTTCAGCGACATCATTCGAAACAATAATCGTTGCGAAGGGCACTGTTTTTCGCGGAAGAGCCTTCCTATAGAGGAGCGATGAACAGAATTTTCGGGTGGATGCCCCGCATTGCAAGCGCCATGACCCAGGGTCCCTGGGGTGGCAAGGGCGACGGGCCGGACGGACAGGGCGGGGACGGTGGACGCGAAGGCGGTCCGCGCAATCCCTGGACGCAACCGGGCCGTCCCTCCGGTTCCAAGGGGCCTTCCGCGATCGAGGAACTTCTCCGCCGCAGCAAGGAAAGCTTTGGACAGGGCGGCGGCTTCGGCAATCTGCCGCCGCGGCCTACCGGCCGGACGCTGTGGCCCGCCGCCATCGGCATCCTCGTGCTGCTGTGGCTGGTGCTGACCTGCTTCCATCGCGTCGGCCCGCAGGAACGCGGCGTCGTCACCCTGCTCGGCAAATATAGCCGTACCCTCTCACCCGGCATCAGCCTGACCCTGCCCGCGCCGTTCGAAAATGTGACGACCGTGGATGTGGAGGAAATCCGCACCATCGACATCGGATCGACCCGCGCGGAAAGCGAAAATCTGGTGCTGACCGGCGACCAGAACATCATCGACCTCGCCTATTCGGTGCGGTGGAACATCCGCAGCCCGGAACTCTACCTGTTCCAGCTGTCCGATCCCGACGCCTCGGTCCGCGAGGTCGCGGAAAGCGCGATGCGCTCGGTCGTCGCCAGCGTCAGCCTGGAGGACGCGCTGGGCGCCGGCCGTAGCGAGATCGAGCAGCAGGTCGAACAGCGCATGCAGGAAATCCTCGACGGCTATAAGTCGGGCATCCGCGTGCAGGGCGTCGCGATCAAGCAGGCCGACCCGCCGACCGCCGTCAACGACGCGTTCAAGGCCGTGTCCGCCGCGCAGCAGACCGCCCAGACCTATCTCAACGAAGCCCGCGCCGCCGCGCAGCAGGTGACGGCCAAGGCGCAGGGCGAGGCTGCCGCCTTCGACAAGGTGTATGAGCAGTACAAGCTCGCGCCCGACGTAACCCGCCGCCGTATGTATTATGAAACCATGGAGGGTGTCCTGGCGAACGTCGACAAGACTATCGTCGAAAGCGGCAATGTGACGCCGTTCCTGCCGCTGCCCGAACTCAAGCGCCGCGCACAGGCGGCGACCGCCCAGAACGGGAATACGACCGAGGGGGGCCAGTGATGCAGACCCTTGTCCGTCATCCCGTCGCGCTCGCGCTGCTGGCCATCGCCGCGTTGCTGCTGATCGGCAGCACCATCGCCATCGTGCCCGAAACCAAGCAGGGCGTGATCGTGCGCTTCGGCGATCCCAAGAAGATCATCAACCGCTATCGCCCGAATGAGGATTTCGGCAAGACCGGCGCGGGCATCATCCTGCGCTGGCCGTTCATCGATCAGATCGTCTGGATCGACAAGCGCGTCCTGTCGGTCGAGATGGAGCGCCAGCAGGTGCTTTCCACCGACCAGTTGCGCTTGCAGGTCGATGCTTTCGCCCGCTACCGCATCGTCGATCCGTTGCGCATGTACATTGCGGCGGGCAGCGAGGAACGCGTGTCCGACGCGCTGCGGCCGATCCTGGGCTCCGCGCTGCGCAACGAACTGGGCAAGCGTCCCTTCGCGGCCCTGCTCTCGCCCGAGCGCGGCCAGGTGATGGACAATATCGAGGCGGGGCTGAACCGCGTCGCCCGCCAATATGGCGCGCAGATCGTCGACGTGCGGATCAAGCGCGCCGACCTGCCCGATGGCGCGCCGCTGGAAAGCGCCTTCACCCGCATGCGCACCGCGCGGGAACAGGAAGCGCTGACCATCCGCGCCCAGGGCGCCAAGCAGGCCCAGATCATCCGGGCCGAGGCTGACGCCAATGCCGCGCGCATTTATTCGGAAAGTTTCGGCAAGGACGCGCAATTCTACGATTTCTATCGCGCGATGCAGGCTTATCGCTATACATTCGCGCCGGACAAGCAGGGATCGACCAGCATGGTCCTGTCCCGCGACAATGATTTCCTGAAGCAGTTTCAGGGACGCTGATACATCAAAGGCGTTGATTGGGCGTTGATTTCATTACGGAACCCGCGCCATTCAATGACGGTTAAGGCAAGGCGGCGCATCCCGCTCTCTTCGCAGAGTCCCGCCTTTCCTTCGCCAAGTTCATGAGAGGACCGTCACGAGTGCGTTACGCTTATGCCATTACCGGCGCCCTGCTGCTCGGCGGCACCGCCATTGCCGTCACCACCAGCTCCCATGTCGGGGCGCAGGTCGCCCAGAATGAGGGCATGCAGGCCGCCGCCCCCGCCGGAGCGCCCGCCAGCCTAGCCGATATGGTCGAAAAGCTGCAACCGGCCGTGGTCAACATCTCGACCAAACAGCGCGTGCAGGTGCAGAACCCCTTTGCAGGCACCCCCTTTGGCGATCTGTTCGGCCAGGGTCAGGGCGGCAAGCCGCAGACCCGTCAGGCGCAGTCGCTGGGTTCGGGCTTCATCATCTCGGCTGACGGCTATATCGTCACCAATAACCATGTGGTGTCCGCGGGCGCGGAGGGAGCCACGGTGGATTCGATCACCGTCACCCTCACCAACCGCGAGGAATATCCCGCCAAGCTGATCGGCCGCGATCCCGCGACCGACATCGCGGTCCTCAAGATCGAACCGAAAAAGGCCCTGCCCTTCGTCAAGTTCGGCGACAGCACCAAGGCGCGCGTCGGTGACTGGGTGATCGCCATCGGCAACCCCTTCGCGCTTTCGGGCACGGTGACGGCGGGCATCATCTCCGCCGTGCATCGCGGCACCGGCGGCACCTACGACAAGTTCATCCAGACCGACGCATCGATCAACCAGGGCAATAGCGGCGGCCCGATGTTCGACATGCGCGGCAATGTGATCGGCATCAACAGCCAGATCCTGTCGCCCTCGGGCGGCAATGTCGGCATCGGCTTCGCGATCCCGTCCGAACAGGCGCAACCGATCGTCGAAACGCTGCGCAAGGGGCAGGCCGTCAAGCGCGGCTATCTGGGCATCCAGATCAGTCCGCTGGGTGAAGATCTGGCCGATTCGCTGGGCCTCGCCAAGAATCGCGGCGAATTCGTGCAGGGCGTCGAACCCGGCAAGGGCGCGGACAAGGCCGGGATCAAGGCGGGCGACGTGATCGTCAGCGTCGCGGGTCAGGAAGTGACGCCGGACCAGAATCTCTCGTCCATCGTCGCCAACCAGCCGATCGGCGGGCGCGTACCGATCGTGCTGCTGCGCAACGGCCAGCGCCAGACGGTGACCGCCGTGGTCGGCGAGCGTCCGTCCGAAGATGAGCTGAACGCCTTTGCCCAGCAGCAGGACGATGATTTCAGCCAGCAACAGCAGCAGGACGATCAGTCCGGCAACAGCCAGGCAACCCGGCAGTCGCTCGGCATCTCCGCCATTCCGCTGACCTCGAACATCATCCGCCAACTCGGCATCGCGGCCGATACGCGCGGGATCGTCATCACCGCCGTCGACGGGTCGACCGATGCCGGTGCCAAGGGCCTGCGCCGGGGCGATGTCATCATCACCGCCAACAACCGCCCGGTCGCCAGCCAGGCGGAACTGGATGCGCAAGTGAAGGCCGTATCCGCTCAGGGCCGCACCGCGATCCTGCTTCAGGTGCTGCGCCGGGGCCAGCCCGCCGTCTTCCTGCCGGTGCGCCTGCGCGACAAATAAACGGCTGAAACGCCTTTAATCGGATATTTGGGCCGATCGTTACGGGTCGCGCTTGCCGGAGGTGCCAACTCCCCGTTAAACGGGAGAAGACGGACTCCGGCGAGCGCGGCCCGCAGCATTTGAGGAGCATGACGCAGATGAGCGACGGCATTTTCATCGGCCTTGGCGCACCGGACAAGGATGGCGGCATCCCCCAGATGCTCAATCTGCGCAGGGCCAATCGTCACGGCCTGATCGCGGGCGCGACCGGCACCGGCAAGACGGTGACGCTGCAGGGCATCGTCGAAAGCTTCTCCGCGCTGGGCGTCCCGGTTTTCCTCGCGGACGTGAAGGGCGACCTGTCCGGCATTTCCATGGCCGGTTCCCCCACAGCGAAAAATGCCGACAAACTGGTCGAGCGCGCCAGAGAAATCGGCGTCGAAAATTACAGCTATGCCGATAATCCGGCCATCTTCTGGGACCTGTACGGCGAACAGGGCCATCCGGTCCGCACCACCGTCAGCGAAATGGGGCCGCTGCTGCTCTCCCGGCTGATGGGCCTTAACGAAACGCAGGAAGGCGTGCTGTCCATCGCCTTCAAATATGCCGACGAACAGGGGCTGCTGCTGCTTGACCTGGGCGATCTGCAATCCATGCTCGCCTATTGCGCGGAAAATGCCGACACCCTCTCCGCTCAATATGGCAATGTGACCAAGGCCAGCGTCGGCGCGATCCAGCGGCAACTGCTCCAGCTTGAAAGCCAGGGCGGCGACCATTTCTTCGGGGAACCGGCTCTCGACATTCACGACATGCTGAAGGTCGACGACAAGGGTCGCGGCTATGTCAACATCCTGGCCGCCGTCAAGCTGATGCAGAGCCCCAAGCTCTACGCCACCTTCCTGCTCTGGCTGCTCAGCGAACTGTTCGAAACCCTCCCCGAAGTGGGCGACCCCGACAAGCCCGTGCTCGTCTTCTTCTTCGACGAGGCGCACCTTCTGTTCGACGACGCGCCCAAGGCGCTGACCGACAAGATCGAGCAGGTCGTCCGCCTCATCCGCTCCAAGGGCGTGGGCGTCTATTTCGTGACGCAGAACCCGATCGACATTCCCGAGGATGTGGCCGGTCAGCTCGGCAATCGCGTCCAGCACGCGCTGCGCGCCTTCACCCCCCGCGACCAGAAGGCAATCAAGGCGGCGGCGGACACCTTCCGCGTCAATCCGGACCTCAATGTCGAAACCGCGATCACCGAACTGAAAGTGGGCGAGGCTTTGGTGTCGCTGCTTCAGGAAGACGGCTCACCCGGCATCGTCCAGCGCACGCTGATCGCCCCGCCGCGCTCGCGCCTTGGCCCGGTCGATGCCAAGGAACGCGCAATCATCCAGTCCATATCACCCTGCGCGGGCAAATATGACACGACCGTCAACCGCGAATCCGCGCAGGAAATCCTGGCCGCGCGGGGTCAGGCCGCCGCCGCGGCAGCCCAGGCCGCTCAGGCGAAGGCCGAAGCCGACAAGGCCGCCGCCGCCCAGGCCAAGGTCGAGGCCAAGCAGCGCGAAGCCCAATTGAAGGAACAGGCGCGGCAGGACGCCGCCGCCGCCCGCGAAGCCGCCAAACCATCCGGTTTCGACAAGGCGATTCAGTCCGCCACCCGCTCCGCTGCCTCCTCTGTGGGTCGTCAGGTCGCCAATGAACTGGGCCGCGCGGTCTTCGGCGGGTCGAGCCGCAGATCCTCCGGCGGAATTGCGGGGCAGTTGGTGCGGGGTATTTTGGGCAGCCTGTTCAAATAAGCGCGGGAGAAACGCCATGCATATCGGAAAGCCAGTCATCGGCATAATGGGTCTGGCGCTTGCCCTGCCCCTTCATGCCCAGGATTATCGCGACCTGCATCGCGCCGCCGACGCCGCCATCGTCAGTGACGTCGCCCGCGACCGTCAGGCGGAACGCGATGCCAAGCGCCAGCCCTATACCTCGCCCGGCTATGGCCCGATCCATACGGCGGCGGCGGCCCGCAACGCCTGCATCGCCAAGGCGCAAGAGGAGGCTGGACCGGGCACCCGCGTGCTCGGACGCCCCTTCGCCAGCACCATGGCGACCGGCTGGGAGGTGGAAGGCCAGGTCGGCCCCTTTGGCGACCGGCGTTCCGTGCCCTTCGTCTGCTCGGTGCGCAACGGGTCGGTAAGCGGGATCATGTTGCAGCCTGATCGTTAAACATCTGCGATCATGTCGATAGGCGGAGCATCACCGCCCCAAATATTGCTGTGCCATTTCTCTACCGGCACGGTTGCGGGAGTCATTGTGCAAACGCTAAGGAGAGGCCATGCATAGCCCCTCCAGTCCCCGCCACCCGCTAAGCTTCGGCGATTTCAGGGCCTATCTGCTGGGACGGCTGGCGTCGGTGCTGGCCCAGTACGGCATGATGGTGGTGCTGGCATGGCAAGCCTATAATATCGCGCGCGAAACCATGAGTACGGGCGGCGCCTCGGCTCAGCTGGGCTTGATCGGCCTGGCCCAGTTTCTGCCGCTTTTCTTCCTGACGCCCGTGACGGGCTGGGTGGCCGATCATTTCGACCGGCGCCTGATCTCCCGCTTCACCCTGCTGCTTCTGGTGGTCGCATCGGGCACCTTGGCCTTCGCGACCTATGAGGGCTGGGTCAGCCTGCCGCTGATCTTCGGCATCGCGGCGATTGTCGGCATCGCCCGCGCCTTCAACGGCCCGGCCTATAGCGCGCTGGCCCCCAATCTGGTGCCGCGCGAAGTGCTGCCCAATGCCATCGCCATTTCCAGCGTGGTCTGGCAGACGGGCATGATCGCCGGGCCGGCGCTGGGCGGCTATGCCTATGCGTTCCAGCCCTGGGGCGCCTATGCGCTGGCATCGGGGCTGTTCGCGCTGGCGCTCCTCTGCATGCTGATGATCGGCCCGGTGCCGCAGCCGCCACGCGACACCAGCCGCCATCCGCTGCGCCAGATGATCGACGGCTTCACCTATGTCCGCACCAATCGGCTCGTGCTGGCCACGATCACGCTGGACCTGTTCGCCGTGCTGCTGGCGGGGGCGACGGCGCTGCTGCCCGTCTATGCCCGCGACATATTGCATGTCGGGTCGGAAGGGCTTGGGCATCTCGCCGCCTCCCCCGGCATCGGCGCGGGCGTCACCGCTCTCTTCTTCTCCTTCCGCCCGATGAGGACGGAGGTGGGCCTGAAAATGCTGGGCGCGGTGATCCTGTTCGGCATCGCGACGATCGTCTTCGGCTCCACCGCCTTCCTGCCGCGCGCCATCGCACCGACGGTCGGCATCACCGCCCTGATCCTGCTGGGGTCCGCCGACATGGTGTCGGTCTATGTCCGCCAGTCGCTGATCCAGCTCCACACCCCCGATGAGATGCGCGGCCGCGTGTCCAGCCTGTCGCAGCTCACCATTTCCGCCTCCAACGAACTGGGCGAGGCCGAATCCGGTTTTCTCGCCGCTCTGGTCGGGCCGGTCGCGGCAGTGATCGGGGGCGGGATCGGTGCGATCCTCATCACCCTTATCTGGGCGAAGCTCTTTCCAGAGCTGCGCCTTGCCCGTACCTTCGACCCACCTGAAATCCTACCCGAACAAAGGGCGGCCGAATCCACCCAGGAGAAAGCGCAATGAAGGCATCCAGCATTTTGGAAACCATCGGCAATACGCCGCACATCCGCGTCAGCCGGCTGTTCGGCGACGCAGAGGTGTGGATCAAGTCCGAACGCTCCAATCCCGGCGGGTCGATCAAGGACCGAATCGCCCTGTCGATGATCGAGGCGGCGGAGGCTTCCGGCGATCTCAAGCCCGGCGGCACCATCATTGAGCCGACCTCGGGCAATACCGGCGTTGGTCTGGCCATGGTCGCGGCGGTCAAGGGATACAAGCTGATCCTGGTCATGCCCGAAAGCATGAGCGTGGAACGGCGGCGCCTGATGCTGGCCTATGGTGCCAGCTTCGACCTGACGCCCCGCGAAAAGGGCATGAAGGGCGCCATCGAACGCGCGCTGGAACTGATCGACCAGACGCCCGGCAGCTGGATGCCCCAGCAGTTCGAAAATCCCGCCAATATCGCTGTCCATGCCCGCACGACGGCGCAGGAAATCGCCGCCGACTTCGCCGGCGCACCGATCGACGTGCTGATCACCGGCGTCGGCACGGGCGGCCATATCACCGGCACGGCGCAGGAACTGAAGAAGCTCTGGCCGAACCTCAAGGTCTATGCGGTCGAACCCGCGCTCTCCCATGTCATCAGCGGTGGCCAGCCCGGCCCGCACCCGATCCAGGGCATCGGCGCGGGCTTCATCCCGGCGAACCTGCATACCCAGCTTCTGGACGGCGTGATTCAGGTCGAAGCCGCCGACGCCAAGGAATATGCCCGCCGCGCCGCGAGCGAGGAAGGCATGCTGGTCGGCATCTCCTCCGGCGCGACGCTCGCCGCCATCGCCCAGAAGCTGCCGGAACTTGCCGCGGGGAGCCGCGTTCTGGGCTTCAATTATGACACCGGCGAACGCTATCTGTCGGTGCCTGATTTCCTGCCCGAATAAGGCGCTTCCGGAACAGGCATGACCGACGTTTCATCCACCGACCGGCTGCGTCGTTCGACGTGGCTCCTCTGGCTCGTTCTGTTCGTCGGTCTGCCCGCCATGGTCGCGACATGGGAAGCCCGCTCGCCTTCCGCGGCGAAACGGCCCTCCCCCATCGTCGCGGCTGCCGGCCTCAAGCGGCCTGCGACACCGCCACCGTCGGTCGAGCCGGTCGAGCTTTATGCGCTCGACCGGAATCAGGCGCAGGCGTTCAACGCCGCCATACCCTTTTCCCACCTGCCCAATCCGGCGGCGCGCCCCTTCGTCTTCGCCGGTTCGGAGAATGATCTCGCCCGCGCCACCGACTGTCTGGCAGCCGCGCAACTTTACGAGGCGGGCGACGATAACACAGGCGAGCGGGCGGTGGCGCAGGTCGTGCTGAACCGCGTGCGCCACCCCGCCTTCCCCAAGACCGTCTGCGGCGTCGTCTTCCAGGGGCAGGAGCGCGCCACGGGTTGCCAGTTCACCTTCACCTGCGACGGTGCGCTCGCCCGCACGCCAACCCAGGCGGCCTGGGAGCGGGCGCGGGAGATCGCGAAGTCCGCGCTGGCGGGCAAGGTCTACAAGCCAGTCGGCTATGCCACCCATTATCATACCGACTGGGTCGTGCCCTATTGGAGCGGCAGCCTGGACAAGATCACATCGGTGGGCACGCACCTCTTCTTCCGCTGGCGCGGCTGGTGGGGAACACCGCCCGCCTTCCGACGGACCGGCGAGAATGGCGAGCCGCTGATCGCGCGCATTGCCCGCCTGTCCGTGGCGCATCAGGGCAGGCCGGATGCGGGCATCCTGCCGTCTGCCGCCCTGCTTGCCGGCGGCGCAGTGAACGAACTGGCCGCCCGGCCGCAGCAGGCGATCGGGGCGGACTCGCTGGGCAAGATGATGGCCGGGGTCAGGCTGATCGCGATTGCGCCGGGGGCGAAGAGCTTCCTGGTCGAGTTGGGACGAGGTGCGACGCCGGACAGTTGGCCGACGCTGGCGCAAACCTTCTGCGCCGGGCGGCCGGAATGCCGGATCATGGCCTGGCGCGTCGGCACCGCGCCGGGGGGACTGCCGCTGTCGGGCGATCAGATGGAAAGCATGGCCTTCGCCTATATCCACAATAGCGCGACGGGGTTGCAGCGAGCGCTGTGGAATTGCGTCCAGACGCCGCGCGACAACAAGGAAGAGTGCATGCGCCAGCGGGTTCCCGTGGCGACCGCCTCCGCAACGCCTCCCGCCGAGCCGGAACTCAGCGGCGTGCGGCGCAAGGAGCGGTTCGAAACGGTGAAGATCGCACCGCCGTCAGCTCCCGTCGCCCAGATGGTGGTGCCGCCCGTCAAACCTTGAGGATTTACCGGACCTCATCCCCATCCTCGCAAACATTCAGCCGTGGCAATGTGCCGATCCGCGCGACCAGTTCGGACTGGCGGCTGCAATCCAGCTTCACATAGATATTCTTGATCTGCGTCCGCACCGTGTTGAGCGTCACGCCCCGCTCCTGCGACAATTCCTCCAGCCCCTGTCCCGCGCAAAGCGCCTGCGCCACTTCCGCCTCCGCACGAGTCAGGCCGTAAAGCGCGCGAATGCGATCAGTGAGGCTCGCATCCCGTTCATCCGGGTCCGTGGCGATGGCGACAATCTGCCGCTCGACACCGACCCGCACCGACGCGATCGACAAGATATAGGGAAAGCCCCGTTCGCGATGGATGAAGATCGCGCTTCCCTGTCCGCCCTGTCGCACGGAAGCCGCTCGCAGCGCCGTCTGCAAGGCTTCGTCGTCGCGAGGGTCGCGCGCCTTCACCTGTCGCTGTCGCAGCAGCAGCGCATCGCCCCGGCGCAACAGGGCATCCGCCCCGCGATTGCAGTCGATCAGCCTGCCGTCGGGACGCAGCGTGAAAACCGCATGGCCCAGCATGTCGAGCGTCGCCTGCAACGACCGGCCATGATGCTGGGCGCGATCAAGCTTGCTGCGGATCGCGAACATACGGCCGATATGGCCGATGCTCTCCTGCAGCACCCGCTCCTCCGGCACGCCGAATGGCTTTTGCGTGCGACCGCGATGCAGGCCGATATGCCCGGTGACGCCGTCCTTGCGGATCACGCCGGCGAGGCAGCGGAAAGTATCGTCGCCCATCGATCTGATCCACTCATTATAGATCCGGCTGTTCTCATAGGTCCGATAGGGCACGAACGCCTCGACATTCCAGACGCGATTGACATTGCCGGCCCGCTCCATCGCCGCGCTCCAAATGTCGTCGTCCTGAAACTCCTCGTCATAGACGGCCATTTGCGTGGGAGAGAAATAGCCCGAATAGGAAATCTCGACGGCATGATTGGGTGCAAGGCCCCAATGCAGCACCCCGGACCGGGCGCCGACCGCATCGGCCAGCGTCGATGCCAGCCGATCGAAGGCATCGTCATCGGTTGCCGCGTCATAAATATCTTCCGTGCGGATCATGGCGCCGCCCCTATCTCCCGTCCCCCAACAGGTTTCGATCGGGTCTGATTACACGGGCTGCCTCATACCGCATTGCACAAATCAGACATCACCCCGTTCAATTCGCCGCAAAACCGGATAAAGCCGATTCCGTGATCGCCCGGCCTGCCCTTTTTCCCGCTCTGTCGATCTGGCTGCCGGTGGTGGCATTGTCCGCCATCACTTTGCTGATCCAGGGCGCCACGCTGATGTCGCTGGGCGTGTTCCTGCCCGCCATGGCAGCGGATTTCGGCGGCCCGGTGGGAAACGCGGCCACGGCTTTCCTGCTGGCGATGAGCATCATCGCCTGGCCGGTCGGCGGGGCGCTGGATCGCCTTGGCCCGCGACCGGTGCTGTTTTGCGGGATCGCGCTCAGCGCCGCCGGCCTTGCCGTCGCGTCGCTGGCACAGGATCGTATCGCGCTGGCGGCGGCGATGGCGGTGACGGGCGCTGGCGTCGGCGCATCGACCATCGTGCCCGGCATCGCGATCATCACCCGGCGTCATGTGGAGCAGCGCGGGCTGGCGCTGGCCATATTCCTGGGCGCGGCTGTCGCGGCGGGCGCGGTCGTGCCGCCGCTGGTCGGGGCCGCCATGACCGATGGGGGCTGGCGCGCGGCGATGCGGCTTTGTGCGCTGACCATGGCACTCGCCTGCCCGCCCCTGCTGCTGGCGGTGCCGGGAGGGCGAATTGCCAAGGCTCCGGCGGTTAGCGGCAACGGCGTGGTCGCTGGCCTGCGCAGCGCAAATTTCCGCCGGATCGTCATGGCGACGACGATGCTGCAACTGGCGATCAACGGCGTGCTGTTCGCCGCAGTGGACGGACTGATGGCGCAGGGGCTGCCGCAGGCCGGGGCCGTCGCCGCCTACAGCCTTGCCAATTTGCTGGGCCTCCCCGCTCTGCTGTTCGGCGGCATGTTGGCCGACCGGATCGGGGCGCAACCGGCGCTGATCGGAACGGCAATGCTGCTGGCGGTCGGCACGCTCACGCTGCTCGGAGTGCGCGCCATGGGGATCAGCGGGGTTACGGCCTTCGTCCTGATCTGGGGCATCGCCAGCGCGTTGCCGGGTCAGTCGGGATCGATGCTGCTGGCCGATGTCGTGGAGCCGGACGCCTTTTCCCGGCTGCTGGGCATCAACACCGCGATCATCAGCCTGATGGGGGCGCTGGCGCCGCTATGGACCGATCAGATGCGGTTCGCGAGCGGCGGCTATGCCCTGCCGGTGCTGGTCTATGCGGCGCTGGCGCTGGCGGCGGCGCCCCTTGTCGCGCTGATCCGCCCGTCAGAGCGTGAGACCGGCTGACAGGCCGATCGTCCGCGGGCGCTGCGCCCTTTCGCGCAGCGGCGCTCCCGTGACCGGCACCAGTTCCGCATTGCGAAAGAGGATCGCGCGGCTGTCGAGCAGATTGTCGGCAAAGGCCGAAAGCCGCCAGCCGTCCCGCCCCACGCCAAGGCGGATCTGCACGGCATCATTCCCCGCGCCCGCATAGACGCGCGGATCATAGACGATCGAATGGACCGAAGGCGCACGCCGATAACGGCCCGCATGCTGCCATTCGGACCGCACGAAACCCTCCAGCCTCCCCGGCAGGGCGAAGGCATAGCGTGCCGCCAGCGTCCCCGACCAGCGCGGCACATAGGGCACGCGATCCCCCGCCGCGACGATAGCTCCCGATCCGTCCGGTCCAATGGCGCGCCGGAAACGCGCGTCGACGAAACCCAGCGACAGGGCGATCGTCAGCGGCGGCACCGGCCTTGCCTGCACCGCCAGTTCCACCCCCTGGTTCCGCGCAGCGCCCAGATTGTCGATATAGGAGAAACCGCAATTGGGCAGCGTGATCGATTGCTGAATCTGCTGCCAATCGATGCGAAAAGCGGCCAGCGACATGGTGACGCGCCGCCCGCCCGCCTTCACGCCCGCCTCATAGCTCCAGAGCGAGTCCGAACCATAGCTGTCCGGCGCCCTGCTGCGGCCCAGTGCCGACAGATCGGCATTGCATTGATCCGCCGGCACCGCGCCATTGGTGCCGCCGCCGCGGAACCCCTTGCCCGCGCTCAGATAGACGAGGCGCCCTTCGCCGGGCCGCCAGGACAGGCTGGCATAGGGGGTGACGGGCACATCCTTCTGATGGCGGGGACCGATGGCGTTGCTGCCGCCTGCGAATGGCCCTTCGGACATCAACCGGAAGGAGAGCGGCGCATAGGAAACACGCAGCCCCGCCGTCACCTCCCAGCGCGGCGCGAAAGCCCAGTCCAGCTGGCCGAAGGCCGCCAGCGTGCGCTCGCGGATCGTCTGGCGGCTATGATAGCTTATTCCGCCCGGCAGCAAGGGCAGTCCGAAAATATCCGCGATGCCAAGGCCAAGCTGCTCCCTCGCGAGCGTCTCTATGCCCGGCTCCACCACATGCTGTTCCATGACGATGCGTGAAAGACCGTAGAAGCCACCAATCAGCCAGCGAAAGGGTGCATCGCCGTCATGGGACGCAATGCGGATTTCCTGCGTGAAACTACGCTGATGGACGGTGGTGCGGCTGAAGCTGCTGCCCGGCGTGCGAATGCCCGGCACCGCGCCACCCAGCACGATCTCACCGAAAAAACCCGAATAGTCGACGATCTGCCAATTGTCCCTTTCGAGCCAGGCCGTCGCGCTGGTCAGCGTCGCGCTGCCCAGATCGAACCGCATGGTCAGGCTGGGCAGCAGGAAGCGGTCCCTTCCGGGCTGGCGCAGGCTGGCCGACTGGCGGAACGGGCCAAGGTCGCTTTCGTAAAAGGGCAGGTCCGCACGCTCGGTCCTCTGGTAGAAAAGCGCTGGCGTGAGTTCCAGCTTCTCACCCACCGCGGCCGTAGCCGCACCGCGCAAAGCAGCGGTCGTGACATGGTCGATATCGTCCGCCCCCGGCGCGCCGGTAGCCGGGTCGACATGATCGATCAGCCCTGCATCGCGGCGATAATAGCCGCTGATGCGGGCGCCCAGTCGGTCCGGCACGATGGCGGTGCCCAAGGCGCCCTGGATTTCGCGGGTCAGGCCACCACCCCTGACCGCCGCCAGCTCGCCGCTGATCGCCGCGTTCATGCCCTCCAGTTCCGGCTGACGGGTCACATAGCGGATCGTGCCGCCCATGCTGTTGGCCCCGAACAGTGTGCCCTGCGGACCGCGCAGCACCTCCACCCGATCAAGGTCGAAGGTTCGCAGGTCCGGATTGCCCGCCACCTCTAGCGATCGGATCTGAACCGGGACATCGTCGACATAGAGGCCGATGGTGGATGCGCCGATATTCGAATAGACACCCCGAATGGCGGGCTGCTGCGCGCCGAAGATGCCCACAGTGGGCACGGTGAGATTGGGGACGGCGCGGGCAATGTCCTGCAAATCATCCGCGTCCCGGTCCGCCAGGTCCCCCGCGTCGAGCCGGACGATGCTGATCGGCACCCTGTCCTCCGCCTCCGCCACGCGGCGGGCGGTGACGATCAGCGCTGGTTCCCCGGCATGGGCTGGAACGGCAGCCGCGACCGCCAGTCCGGTGAGCGCCGCGCCGGAAAACCACGCGCCTTCCTTCATGCCATCAGCACTGGAAGAGATTGAAAGGCGAAAGAATCATGCCATCTCTCTACAGCAACGGCGCCTTACGGCAATCAAAGTGGATCAGGCCCCCTGCCCCCTTCACAAACACTGGCGACGGTCCTATATGGGTCATTCAAATCCGGTCCACGCATCGCCTTCGGGTGAGGCAGGGGCCGTCCCCCGGATCGCTCGGGGATCGGTTTCGTTTAGCGCTCGAAACCGGCGGAATGGGGCGAAAACGGCGGGTTACAAACGCTGACAGTGCGGATCGGACAGTCCCGGCCCGCACTTTTTTGCGTGGCAGCCAAGGGGCGAATCACCCCGGAAGCGATCATGCAAAGGCTGAATTTTCGCTGCGATGCGAAAAAATTCGACGAACTACAGGCAGGATACGCAATGGCGACCAAAGCTCTCCCCCCGATCAGCAATACCGGCGCGAAGAAGCGCATAAGGAAGGTATTCGGCGACATCCACGAAGTGGTGCAGATGCCGAACCTGATCGAGGTCCAGCGGGAGAGCTATGAGCAGTTCCTGCGTTCCGATCCGAAGATCGGCTATGTGTCGGGCCTGGAAAAGACCCTGCGTTCGGTCTTCCCGATCCGCGACTTCGCCGGCACCGCCGAGATGGACTTCGTCCATTACGAGCTGGAAGACCCCAAGTACGACGTCGAGGAATGCCGTCAGCGCGGCATCACCTATGCAGCGCCGATGCGCGTCACGCTGCGCCTGATCGTGTTCGAGGTCGATCAGGACACCGAAACCCGCTCCGTGCTC
This sequence comes from Sphingobium sp. EM0848, assembly GCF_013375555.1. Classification (NCBI taxonomy): domain Bacteria; kingdom Pseudomonadati; phylum Pseudomonadota; class Alphaproteobacteria; order Sphingomonadales; family Sphingobiaceae; genus Sphingobium; species Sphingobium sp. EM0848. The sequence goes on along the minus strand of NZ_JABXWB010000001.1, from coordinate 51,716 downwards.
GATATCAAGGAGCAGGACGTGTACATGGGCGACATGCCGCTCATGACGCAGAACGGCACCTTCATCGTCAACGGCACCGAACGCGTCATCGTGTCGCAGATGCACCGTTCGCCGGGCGTCCTGTTCGACCATGACCGTGGCAAGACGCACTCGTCGGGCAAATATCTCTTCGCCGCCCGCGTCATCCCCTATCGCGGTTCGTGGCTGGACTTCGAATTCGACGCCAAGGACATCGTCAACGTCCGTATCGACCGCAAGCGCAAGCTGCCGGTCACGGCGCTGCTCTATGCGCTGGGTCTGACGCCCGAGGACATGCTCGGCTATTTCTACAACAAGGTCACCTTCGTTCGCGGCGAAGGCGGCTGGCAGATTCCCTTCACCGCCGAAGCCTGGCGCGGCCAGAAGCCGGCCTTCGACATTGTCGACGCCAAGTCGGGCGAAGTCGTCTTCGCCGCCGGTCACAAGATTTCGCCCCGCGCCGCCAACAAGGCGGAGAAGGACGGGCTCGAAACGCTGCTGATCCCGACCGAGGAAGTCTATGGTCGCTACAGCGCCTATGACTTGATCAACGAGAGCACGGGCGAAATCTACATCGAGGCCGGTGACGAAGTCAGCCCCGAGAACCTTGAAAAGCTGGACAAGGCGGGCATCGACCGCCTTGAGCTGCTCGACATCGACCATGTCACCACCGGTCCGTGGATCCGCAACACGCTGAAGGCCGACAAGGCCGAGGAACGCGATCAGGCGCTGGCCGACATCTACCGCGTGATGCGCCCCGGCGAACCGCCGACGAAGGAAACCGCCGAAGCGCTGTTCGCTGGCCTCTTCTTCGATCCGGAGCGCTATGACCTCTCGGCCGTGGGCCGCGTGAAGCTCAACATGCGCCTCGACCTTGATGCCGAGGACACCGTCACCACCCTGCGCGTCGAGGACATCCTTGCCGTGGTCAAGGAACTGGTGAACCTGAAGGACGGCAAGGGCGAGATTGACGATATCGACAATCTCGGCAACCGCCGCGTCCGCTCGGTGGGCGAACTGCTGGAGAACCAGTATCGCGTCGGCCTTCTCCGCATGGAGCGCGCCGTCAAGGAACGCATGTCGAGCGTCGACGTGTCGACGGTGATGCCGAACGACCTCATCAACGCCAAGCCCGCCGTGGCCGCCGTTCGCGAGTTCTTCGGCTCCTCGCAGCTCTCGCAGTTCATGGACCAGACCAACCCGCTGTCGGAAGTCACCCACAAGCGCCGCGTCTCGGCCCTTGGGCCGGGCGGTCTGACCCGTGAGCGCGCAGGCTTCGAAGTCCGCGACGTTCACCCGACCCATTATGGCCGTATCTGCCCGATCGAAACGCCGGAAGGCCCGAACATCGGTCTGATCAACAGCCTCGCGACCTTCAGCCGCGTGAACAAATATGGCTTCATCGAGACGCCCTACCGCAAGGTGATCGACGGCAAGGTGACGAACGAAGTCGTCTATCTGTCGGCGATGGAAGAAGCCAAGCACACCATCGCGCAGGCCAACGCCGAAGTGACCGATGAGGGCTCGCTGGCCGAAGACCTGATCTCGGCGCGTGAAGCGGGCGAATTCCTGATGGCGCCCAAGGACCACATCACCCTGATGGACGTCAGCCCCAAGCAGCTGGTGTCGGTTGCGGCCTCGCTCATCCCGTTCCTGGAAAATGACGACGCCAACCGCGCGCTCATGGGATCGAACATGCAGCGTCAGGCGGTGCCGCTGGTCCGTGCCGAGGCGCCGTTCGTCGGCACCGGCATGGAAGGCACCGTGGCGCGTGACTCCGGTGCTGCCATCGCGGCGCGTCGTGCGGGCATCATCGATCAGGTCGACGCGACCCGTATCGTGATCCGCGCCACCGGCGATATCGAACCCGGCCAGTCGGGCGTCGACATCTACACGCTGCAGAAGTTCCAGCGTTCGAACCAGGACACCTGCATCAACCAGCGTCCGCTGGTGAAGGTGGGCGACCTGATCGAAGCCGGCGACGTCATCGCCGACGGCCCGTCGACCGAGTTTGGCGAGCTGGCGCTGGGCCGCAACACGCTGGTCGCGTTCATGCCCTGGAATGGCTACAACTACGAAGACTCCATCCTGATCTCCGAGCGGATCGTGAAGGATGACGTCTTCACCTCGATCCATATCGAGGAGTTCGAGGTCATGGCCCGCGACACCAAGCTGGGGCCGGAAGACATCACCCGCGACATCCCGAACGTCGGTGAGGAGGCGCTGCGCAACCTCGACGAGGCGGGCATCGTCTATATCGGCGCCGAAGTGGAGCCGGGCGATATCCTGGTCGGCAAGATCACCCCCAAGGGTGAATCGCCGATGACCCCGGAAGAAAAGCTGCTCCGCGCGATCTTCGGTGAAAAGGCGAGCGACGTGCGCGACACCTCGCTGCGTTTGCCGCCGGGCGTTGCCGGGACCGTCGTGGAAGTGCGCGTCTTCAACCGCCACGGCATCGACAAGGACGAGCGCGCCATGGCGATCGAGCGGGAGGAAATCGACCGTCTCGCCAAGGACCGCGAGGACGAACGCGCCATCCTCAACCGCGCGACCTTCAACCGCTTGCAGGAAATGCTGCTCGGCCAGACGGCGGCTGCGGCTCCCAAGGGCGTCAAGAAGGGCGTCGAGATCGACGAGGCCCTGCTGGCCGAAGTCGAGCGTCATGAATGGTGGAAGTTCGCCGTCGCGGACGACACCCGTCAGGCCGGTATCGAAGCCGTCAAGGCGCAGTATGACGAAGCGGTGAAGCTGATCGTCGAGAAATTCGAGGACCGCGTCGACAAGCTGCAGCGCGGCGACGAGTTGCCCCCGGGCGTACTCAAGATGGTCAAGGTCTTCGTCGCGGTGAAGCGCAAGCTGCAGCCGGGCGACAAGATGGCCGGCCGTCACGGGAACAAGGGTGTCATCTCGCGCATCCTGCCGATCGAGGACATGCCGTTCCTCGAAGACGGCACCCATGTCGACATCGTGCTGAACCCGTTGGGCGTGCCATCGCGCATGAACGTCGGGCAGATCTTCGAAACGCACCTCGGCTGGGCCGCCCGTGGCCTTGGCCAGCAGCTCAAGCATGCGCTGGAGGACTGGCGCGAAGCCAATCCGAACGCGCCGGCTGGCGAGATGCCGGATGCGGTCAAGGCCCGTCTGCTCGAAACCTATGGCCCGCAATATGCCGACCAGATCGAAGGCCGCACGGCCGAGCAGATCGTCGATCTTGCCGAGCATCTCCAGCGCGGCGTGCCGATGGCGACCCCGGTGTTCGACGGCGCCCGCGAAGCCGACGTGTCGGCGATGCTGGAGTTGGCGGGTCTGCATTCGTCGGGTCAGTCGGACCTGTACGATGGCCGCACCGGCGACCGTTTCGACCGCAAGGTGACTGTCGGCATCATCTACATGCTGAAGCTGCACCACTTGGTCGACGACAAGATCCACGCACGCTCCATCGGCCCCTACTCGCTCGTCACCCAGCAGCCGCTGGGCGGTAAGGCGCAGTTCGGTGGCCAGCGCTTCGGTGAAATGGAGGTGTGGGCGCTTCAGGCTTACGGCGCCGCCTACACGCTGCAGGAAATGCTGACGGTGAAGTCGGACGACGTGGTCGGCCGTACCAAGGTCTACGAAGCGATCGTCAAGGGCGACGACACGTTCGAGGCCGGCATCCCCGAAAGCTTCAACGTGCTGGTCAAGGAAATGCGCTCGCTGGGCCTCAATGTCGAACTCGCCGCGATGGACGAGGTCGAGGACGACGACGGCTTCGCGCAGGCGGCGGAATAAGGTTGCCGGGCGCTGCTCACAGCGGCGCCCCTCCCCTTCCTTCGCCCCAGAAAATACACCCTCTAGAGGGACTTGAGATATGAACGAACTGACCAATTTCGCCAATCCGATCCAGAAGCCGGAAACCTTCGACCAGATCCAGATCGGCCTTGCCTCGCCCGAGCGCATCCGGTCGTGGTCCTTCGGCGAGATCAAAAAGCCGGAAACCATTAACTACCGCACGTTCAAGCCCGAGCGTGACGGTCTGTTCTGCGCCCGCATCTTCGGTCCGATCAAGGACTATGAGTGCCTGTGCGGCAAGTATAAGCGCATGAAGTATAAGGGCATCGTCTGCGAAAAATGCGGTGTCGAAGTCACGGTATCGAAGGTCCGCCGCGAGCGGATGGGCCATATCGAACTGGCCGCGCCGGTCGCGCACATCTGGTTCCTGAAGTCGCTGCCTTCGCGCATCGGCCTGCTGCTCGACATGCAGCTCAAGCAGCTTGAGCGCGTCCTCTATTTCGAGTCCTACATCGTCACCGAGCCGGGCCTGACCCCGCTGGAGAAGTATCAGCTCCTCAACGAAGACGAGCTGCTCGACGCGCAGGACGAATATGGCGAGGACGCCTTCTCGGCCGGCATCGGCGCCGAAGCCGTCAAGCAGATGCTGATGGACCTCGACCTTGAGGGCGAGAAGCAGGCGCTGCTGGACGAGCTGGCCGTCACCAAGTCGGAACTGAAGCCCAAGAAGATCATCAAGCGGCTCAAGGTCGTCGAGAGCTTCCTGGAATCGGGCAACCGCCCCGAATGGATGATCCTCGACGTGGTTCCTGTGATTCCGCCGGAACTGCGCCCGCTGGTTCCGCTGGACGGCGGCCGTTTCGCGACCTCGGACCTGAACGACCTCTATCGTCGCGTCATCAACCGTAACAACCGCCTGAAGCGGCTGATGGAACTGCGCGCGCCGGACATCATCGTCCGCAACGAAAAGCGCATGTTGCAGGAAGCCGTCGACGCCCTGTTCGACAACGGCCGCCGCGGCCGCGTCATCACCGGCGCCAACAAGCGTCCGCTCAAGTCGCTGTCCGACATGCTCAAGGGCAAGCAGGGCCGCTTCCGTCAGAACCTGCTCGGCAAGCGCGTCGACTATTCGGGCCGTTCGGTCATCGTGACCGGCCCGGAACTCAAGCTGCACCAGTGCGGCCTGCCCAAGAAGATGGCGCTCGAACTGTTCAAGCCGTTCATCTACGCCCGCCTCGACGCCAAGGGTCTGTCCATGACCCTGAAGCAGGCCAAGAAGTGGGTCGAGAAGGAGCGCAAGGAAGTCTGGGACATCCTCGACGAGGTGATCCGCGAGCATCCGGTCATGCTGAACCGCGCGCCGACGCTCCACCGCCTCGGCATTCAGGCGTTCGAACCCGTGCTGATCGAAGGCAAGGCGATCCAGCTTCACCCGCTCGTCTGCTCGGCCTTCAACGCCGACTTCGACGGTGACCAGATGGCCGTCCACGTGCCGCTCTCGCTGGAAGCCCAGCTGGAAGCGCGCGTGCTGATGATGTCGACCAACAACATCCTCTCGCCCGCGAACGGCAAGCCGATCATCGTCCCCTCGCAGGACATGGTATTGGGTATCTATTACCTGTCCATGGAACGGCAGGGCGAGCCGGGCGAAGGCATGCTGCTGGCCGACATGCAGGAGGTCCATCAGGCCCTCTATGCCAAGGCCGTCACCCTGCACTCGAAGATCATCAGCCGCGTGCCGCAGACCGACGAAAACGGTCAGCAGTATATGAAGCGCTTCGAGACCACGCCGGGCCGCATGCTTTTGGGCGAATGCCTGCCCAAGAGCCACAAGGTACCCTTCGATGTCGTCAACCGCCTTCTCACCAAGAAGGAAATCGGGGACGTCATCGATCAGGTCTATCGTCACACCGGCCAGAAGGACACGGTGCTGTTCGCTGACGCCATCATGGCGCTGGGCTTCCGCCACGCGTTCCAGGCCGGCATCAGCTTCGGCAAGGACGACATGGTGATCCCGGATTCGAAGACCGCGATGGTCGACGAAACCAAGGCGCTGGTGGCTGACTATGAGCAGCAGTATCAGGACGGTCTGATCACCCAGCAGGAAAAGTACAACAAGGTCATCGACGCCTGGTCGCGTTGCGGCGATCAGGTCGCGAACGCCATGATGGACGAGATCAAGGCCATGCCGGTCGATCCGGAAACCGGCCGCCAGAAGCAGATCAACTCGATCTACATGATGGCGCACTCCGGTGCCCGTGGTTCGCAGGCCCAGATGAAGCAGCTCGCCGGGATGCGCGGCCTGATGGCCAAGCCGAGCGGCGAGATCATCGAAACGCCGATCATCTCGAACTTCAAGGAAGGCCTGACCGTCCTTGAATATTTCAACTCGACCCACGGCGCCCGTAAGGGTCTGGCCGACACCGCGCTCAAGACGGCGAACTCGGGTTATCTGACCCGCCGTCTGGTCGACGTGTCGCAGGACTGCACCATCGTCGAGGAAGATTGCGGCACCGAAAAGGCGCTGGAGATGAAGGCCATCGTTCAGGGTGGTTCGGTCATCGCCTCGCTCGGCGAGCGCATCCTGGGCCGCACCACGGCGCAGGACATCGTCGACAGCAAGGATGGCAGCATCGTCATCCCGATCGGCACCCTGCTGGACGAAGCGATGATCGCCCAGATCGAAGCCATCGGCACGCAGGCCGTGAAGATCCGCAGCCCGCTGATCTGCGAAAGCCGGATGGGCGTGTGCGGCAAGTGCTACGGCCGTGACCTCGCCCGTGGTACGCCGGTCAATATCGGTGAAGCGGTCGGCGTCATCGCGGCGCAGTCCATCGGCGAACCGGGCACGCAGCTGACCATGCGGACCTTCCACATCGGCGGCGCGGCGAACTTCAACGAAACGTCGAACCTGGAATCGATGGCGGACGGCACGATCGAACTGCGCGACATGCCGACCATCACCGACAAGAATGGTCGTCGCCTGTCGCTCGCCCGCAACGGCGAGATCGCGATCATCGACAGCGAAGGCCGTGAGCGCGAGACGCACCGCCTGCCTTACGGCGCCACCATCCTGTTCGCGGATGGCGATGCCGTGAAGAAGGGCGACCGCTTCGCTGAGTGGGACCCGTTCACCATGCCGGTGATCACGGAAAAGCCGGGTATCGTGAAATATGTCGACCTGATCGACAACAAGACGCTGACCGAACAGACCGACGAAGCCACCGGCATCGCGCAGCGCGTGGTGATCGAACATCGTGGTGCCGCCCGCACCAAGGAGGATCTCCGTCCGCGCCTCACCCTGCTCGACGACAATTCGGGCGAAGCCGCACGCTATATGCTGGCGGTGGGGGCTACCCTGTCGGTCGATGATGGTGCGCAGGTGCAGGCCGGTGACGTGCTGGCGCGTGTCAGCCGTGAAGCGGCCAAGACCCGTGACATCACCGGCGGTCTGCCGCGCGTCGCCGAACTGTTCGAAGCCCGCAAGCCCAAGGACAATGCGATCATTGCCAAGGTGTCGGGCCGCGTCCAGTTCCTCAAGGATTATAAGGCGAAGCGCAAGATCGCCATCAATCCCGAGGATGGCGGCGAGCCGGTCGAATATCTGATCCCCAAGAGCAAGGTGATCGACGTTCAGGAAGGCGACTATGTGAAGCGCGGCGACAACCTGATCGGTGGTTCGCCCGACCCGCATGACATTCTGGAAGTGCTCGGCATCGAGCCGCTGGCCGAATATCTGGTCGCGGAAATCCAGGAAGTCTATCGCTTGCAGGGCGTGAAGATCAACGACAAGCACATCGAGACGATCGTTCGTCAGATGCTGCAAAAGGTCGAGATCATCGAGTCCGGCGACACCACGCTGCTGGTGGGCGAGCAGGTCGACCGCGAGGAAATGGACGAGATCAACGCCAAGCTCCAGCCGGGCTTCGCGCCTGCTGCGGGCAAGCCGGTGCTGCTCGGCATCACCAAGGCCTCGCTCCAGACGCGTTCGTTCATCTCGGCGGCGTCCTTCCAGGAAACCACCCGCGTCCTCACGGAAGCGGCGGTCCAGGGCAAGAAGGACACGCTGGTGGGCCTGAAGGAAAACGTCATCGTCGGCCGCCTCATCCCGGCGGGCACCGGCGCGGGCATGAACCGCATGCGCGTTGCCGCCTCGTCGCGTGACGCGGCGATGCGGGCCGCGCTGCGCGCCTCCAGCCAGGTCGACCTGATCGCACCCAAGACGGCCGCGCAGGAGCATGCCGCCGAACTGCGCCAGGGTCCGGAAGCCGCCATTGGCGACGATCCGCTGGGCACCGTCCAGGGTGAGGATTTCACCACCGAGGACATGGAATAAGCGCTTTGAAAAAGGGGATACCGCTTCCTATCTAGGGGAGCGGTTCCCAACCTTCATGGCCCATGGGGGTCATGTGAAGAGCCCGCCGGAAGCGACAGCTTGTTCCGGCGGGCTTTCTTTTTGGACGACGCACCGGCGACCGGGAAATTGTGCCAAAAGCCTGTCGCAAAGTCTCTTGACCAATCCCGAATCCCCGCCTATTTGCGCGTCTCCGGTGAGCCATTGGCCTGCCACTGATGCCCGATCCTCTAATGGTAAGAGAGCGGACTCTGACTCCGTCAATCAAGGTTCGAATCCTTGTCGGGCATCCAGACTTTTCCAAAGAAAATCAGTCATGCAGCAGATCGGGCAACGCACCGCTCTGATTGCCTGTAATTGCGTGCAATTCCCGCCATGTTCCAGGAACTCCATGGCCCATGGATGGCAAAAGAGACGGCCCCGGCACATGCCGGAGCCGCTCAGACAGGCCGCGATCAGGCGATCCTGTCGTCGCGCGGAAGCTGGAAGGACGCAAGGGCGGATGGACGCAATCCACCGCTCATCGATCGTCCTTCCAGACTCCGCGACGCGAAACGCCCCCAAGGGGGGAGGGAGGCAGCGTTCAGCGCGCCGCGATCAGGACTGGCTGCTCCCCAGTCGCCTGCGCCAGGACCCGCGCATGATGATCCGCACGCAGCTGGTTCATCATATCGTCCCTCTGCCAGGCATCGTTGGCGACGACGATCCAGGCCTCGAACTTGGAATCATTGGCGATCCCCTGCGGCAGCGGGGTCAGCCTGCCCATGGTCCTGACCGCCTTCACCGATATCCGGTCGATGGAGCGCGATGTAGAGGGCTGGGCAAGGGCGATGGCCTGTGGCCGCCCCGCACCATCCAGCCGGAACAGGACCCGGCTATAGCCGATGGCACTGCGATCCGGGTCGGAATTGGCCGCCCGGCGGATGCTGCTGGTCAACCGGGTCTCGGTCCGGTTCGACCATTTCTTGTAAGTGACTTCCTGTTCGGGTGACGCGACCACAGTCAACTGGTCCCCCGTTTGTCTGGCACTGACCCCTGTTGAAAACAGCAGGGATGAGCAAAGCGCCACGATCAAGGGCTTGGCTTGCATGGAGGCCTCCTCTGCATGGTTCTGGGTATTCATTGATGTGCGGCTGCGGCGGCATCTGGCCGGTCGAAAAGCGGCGCGAAGCTATATATTACAAAGACGCTTTATTGAGTAATGAATATAGGCCAATGATCTCATCAGCATATCGATAATTTCAAAAGGCCGTTCATCTCCGCATTCCATCGCTCTCTTCCGACCCTATCGGAATAGCGGCGGGCAAGCCGTTTTTCTGGATCGATTTTACCGGATCGACGCAAATATGGCCGTCAGGGCGACTCGATTTCCCGCCCGTCAGCCTGCCATGATGCCAAGGCCCACCGCTTCGGCCACCTTGATGCCGTCGATCGCGGCGGAGAGGATTCCCCCCGCATAGCCCGCCCCCTCGCCCGCCGGATACAGGCCCGCGACATTGAGGCTCTGATAATCCTTGCCGCGTGTGATGCGGATGGGGGAAGAGGTGCGCGTTTCCACCCCCGTCATTACCGCATCGGGGTGGTCGTAATTGGCGATCTGCCGCCCGAAAACCGGGATCGCCTCGCGAAACGCCTCCAGCACAAAGTCGGGGAGGCAGCGTGACAGGTCGGTCATGGCGACCCCCGGCTTGTAGGACGGAATGACCTGACCCAATTCGGTCGAAGGCCGCCCGGCGAGGAAATCCCCCACTGTCTGGCCCGGCGCATGATAGGATTCCCCGCCCGCGACAAAGGCCATGGACTCCCAATGGCGCTGCAATTCGATCCCCGCCAGCGGCCCACCCGGATAGTCGCGCTCCGGGTCGATACCGACGACAAGGCCCGAATTGGCGTTGAATTCGGCCCGCGAATATTGGCTCATGCCATTGGTGACGACGCGCCCCTCTTCGGAAGTCGCCGCCACGACCCGCCCGCCCGGACACATGCAGAAGCTGTAGACCGTGCGACCGTTGCCGCAATGATGGGCGAGGCTGTAGGCCGCCGCGCCCAGCAGCGGATGCCCCGCGCAATTGCCGTAGCGCGCCCGGTCGATCCAGCTTTGCGGATGTTCGATCCGCACGCCGATGGAAAAGGGCTTCGCCCCGATATGCACGCCCTTCGCGTGGAGCATCTCAAAGGTCGGGCGGGCGCTGTGGCCCACCGCCAGGACGACATGATCCGCCTCGATGAAGCTACCGTCCGCCAGATGCAGGCCGCGCAGCCGCCGCGTGCCGTCGCCCTGCCGCTCCAGTTCCAGTTCATCGACGCGATGCTGCCAGCGATATTCGCCGCCCAGCGCCTCGATCTGGCGGCGCATCGATTCCACCATCGAAACGAGGCGGAACGTGCCGATATGCGGATGCGCCTCGGTCAATATGTCGTCGGGCGCGCCCGCCGCGACAAATTCCTCCAGCACCTTGCGGCCCAGAAAACGCGGGTCCTTCACCCGGCAATAAAGCTTGCCGTCGGAGAAGGTGCCCGCCCCGCCCTCCCCGAACTGCACATTGCTGTCGGGATTGAGTTCGGCGCGGCGCCACAGGCCCCAGGTATCCTTGGTTCGTTCCCGCACCACCTTGCCCCGGTCGAGGATGATCGGACGGAACCCCATTTGCGCGAGGATCAACCCCGCGAACAGCCCGCATGGCCCTGCCCCGATGACGACGGGTCGCTTGCCTGACCAGCCCGCAGGCGCTCTTGCCACGAATTTATAGTCGGTATCCGGGCGCGGCCGGACATCATGGTCCTTCGCGAACCGCTCCAGCACCCCGGCTTCGTCCGTCACCTCGACATCGACGGTATAGACGAGCTGGATCGCATTCTTGCGCCGCGCATCATTGCCGCGACGTACCACGACATGGCTGAGCAGCTCCTGCGGCGCGAGGCCAAGGCGCTCGCAAATGGCGACGGGCATCGCCTCGGCGGGGTGGTCGAGGGGCAGTTTCAATCCGGAAAGGCGCAACATCCGCCTGCCCCTAGACCTAAAGCCGAGTCGGCTCCAGCCCCGTCACGCCTTCCGCAGGCGGACCATCCCCCATTCGCCCAGCAGCGCCGCCATCATGCTGAGGCCGGTGAGCGGGAAGACCAGCCCCAGCAGCAGCATCAATGCGGCCACATTACGCCGGGCCGCCGGGGTAGCAGCAGGCGGTTCGGCCAATCGGCCTTCCGGCCGCCGCTTCCACCACAAAACCGGCGCCGTCACGCACAGCAACAGCAGACAAAAGCATCCTGCCAGCATCAACAGCCGGTTCGGTTCGCCATATTCCTGCCCCTGATGGGTGGCGACGCCCCATTCGACCGCCTTGGCGCCCGCACCGAATATGCGCCAGTCGATATCCTGCTCGACCGCGCCGGACCCGGCGTCGATGGTAAGAGCGCGGGCATCCTCCGCCTTCACCACCAGCGTGGACAGCAGCCAGGGCGCTCCTGCGGACGCCGGGAAGCTGATCATATAGCCGCCCGTCAGCCCGCGCTGCGCCGCGATCCGCGCCACCGCATCGACATCCACGCCACCCGCGCCGCCCGACACCGCGCCACTCTCGCGCAATGTCCAGGGCAGCGTTTCCTTCACCGGCGCGCTCCAGGGAATCGCCCCCATTTTCGGCCGCCCCATATCCTTCGCCGCGATCACCGCGCGCAACCCGCCGCCCCACACCTCCGTCCAAGGCATGCCCGTGACGGCCAGAAACAGGATCACCCCCGCCGCCAGAAAGCCGACCGTGCCATGCAGATCGCGCCAGAAGAGTCGCCCTCCGGGCCGCCCGCGCAGCGCCAGCGCCCGGTTCCCCCGGCGCGGCCAGCGCAGATAAAGGCCCGTCACGCACAGCAGGATCGCCCAGCCCGCCACCACCTCGACCAGCCGGTTGCCGACGGGGCCGGTCAGGATCAGGCTGTGCAGGTCCTTGACGGTCTTCATGACGCCGCCATTGGCCATGCTGCCCAATATGCGCCCGTCATGCGGATCGACGAACCATGTCGTCCGCCCGACCGTCAGCCGCCAGCTTTCGTCGGTGCTGGCCGGGCGCTGGAGCTGGCTCACGGTCCCGCCGCTCTCCTTCTCCACCGCCGCGACCAGCCGGGAAGGCGGCAGCGCCTTTCCGCTCGTCCCCAGCACAATCCGGTCATGATAGACCGCACGCTCAATCTCCGGCTTGTAGAGATAGAGCGCGCCCGTCACCGCCATCAGCGCCAGCACCGGCAGGACGATCAGCCCCGCATAGAAATGCCAGCGCCACATCGCCCGATAGAAAGCGCCGTTTTCCATGGTCAGAACCGCGCCCTGACGCCGCCGTAAACGGCGCGGCGCTCTATGGGATAGAAGATCGCCTGCGACGCGGGCGTCAGCTTCGAATAATCCACGACCGCGCTGATGTCGCCGATCGCCCGCTTGCCGGTCAGGTTGCGGGCATCAACGAACAGCGTGATCCCCGATTTCACTTCCGCCTGCGCGCCGAGGTTCAGCGTCGCATAATCGCCCACCCGCTTGCTGTTGGCATAATCGACCCATGCCCCCTGCGGCAGCCATTCGATGGCGGGCGAGATACTGAGCTTCTCTGTCCCCAGCTTCAGCTCCGCCCGATAGAAATGGCGTGGCACCACCGGCAGGCGGTTGTTCCCGAACTGCGCATCGTTGCGGAAACGGAAGTCGCTATATTGATAGACCTGCCGCAGCGCCGCCCATGGGGTCAAAGTCAGGTCCAGCCCCGCTTCCACCCCCTGATGCCGCGTGCGGTCCGCATTGAAGGTGGCTGCGGGAATAGCACTGTTACCCGCGCCATATTGCAGCATCTCGCCGCGAAGATCGGCACGATAGATGCTGACATCCCAATGCGCGATGCCCAGCGTGCCACGCGTGCCGATCTCCGCTGTCCACGCCTTTTGCGGCTTGAGAGGCACAAAGCCGACGGCCAGGCTGTCGAACTGGGTCTGCCCCAGCTCGATAAAGCCCGGCAATTCCACCGACCGGCTATAGTTCGCATAGAATTGCACCGACTTCGCTGGCTCGAACAGCAGCCCGAATTTCGGTGCGAAGGCATCGAACGACACATCCCCGCTCCGCGCCGGAGCGAAGCGGTTGTCCAGCCGCCGCTCGCCATGAGTGTAGATGCCGCCCGCGATCAGCCACAGCCCCGCAACCGGCGCGATCCGCGCCTCGCCATAGCTGTTGATCGTCTGCGCCCGCGCCTTCTGGTAGGAGGTCGGCGCCCCTGCCTTGCCGTTCACATTGACGAACTGGCGGAAATCGCCCTTGCCGAAACGCGCCTGCGTACCCAGCGTCAATTCGACCGGCATACCGGCCCAATTCCCGGCCAGATCAAGGCTGGCGAAGACCCCGCGATCTTCCGATTTCTGGTCGACAACCTGATAGATGGGATGGTTCAGCGCCTTGGCATTATAATAGACGCCAAAGGCCAGTTCCCCGCCGTCCAGTGCCACCGTGGTCCGGTTCTGCAAGCGGATCGAATCGATATTGCGCGCCTGATCGCCGGCGAAATTGCCCTTGGCCGGATGGTTGAGCGCATCGTCCTCATTGAGTGCGCCCGACAGTTTCTGCCGGATCGTCTCCGCGCTGGCGTAGAAGCGCGTCTCCACCCGGTCGCTCAGTTTCAGGCCGACATTGCCGTTGAAACGCAGCGCCCTACGCCGCCCATGGTCGCGGTCCCCGTCGGAGCGGTCCGCGGTGATCGCGGCCCAGGCATCGCCATGTTCATCCGCATAACCATAGGCCGCCTTGGCCCGCAGCGTGTCGAAAGATCCGCCATCGACCCGCATTTCCACCCCCGGCGCGGTCCGTCCAGTCGGCGTCACCGCATTGATCGCTCCGCCGAGCGTCGACCCGCCCAGCCGCAGCGCATTGCCGCCGCGATAAACCTCCAGATGCTGGAAGACCTGCGGGTCCAGTTCCTGAAAATCGCCGTTGTCATCGGCCATGTTGATCGGAATGCCATCCTGCAACAGCGTCAGCCCGCGCATATGATAGCCGCGCGACAGACCCGATCCCCGGATGGAAATCCGCACCTCCTGCCCGAAGCGCGGTTGGGTATAGACGCCGGGCGAAAAGCTCAGCGCATCGCGCAGCGACACAGCCAGCCTGTCTTCGAAATCCTCGGCCGGCACGACATCGACGCCGCCGGGCGCGCGGACGACTTTCGCCGCCGCCGCCTCGACAACGGGACTGGCGGTGACGATGATTCGGCTCTGATCGCCCCCCTCATCAGCCAGAGCGGGGATAGAGAGCGAGCAGGCCAGCGCACACAGCGAAACGCCGCGTGAAACGGAAAGGACGGACATGAAACAAATACCTTACTGAAAAAGCACGAAAAACGGTGAATTTCAGAAGGTGGCGGGCGGTCCAGAAGAAGGCGGCGGCGGCGCGGCCAACCGGGCGATCCACCCGGTCTTGAGGGCAAAGGCAATCGGGCCGAAGCCAAGCTGCCACGCCGGTAGCGGCAGGTCAGCCAATGCCAGCGGCGGCACCAGCGGTTGCACCGACGCGGCAAAGGGGCAATGCTGCTGCCCCGGCGCGCTGTCATCGGAGCGGTGGTGCTTGCCGGGCGCCTGCCCACGATCGACCACAACATTGACCGCGCCCTGCCCCGTGCAAAGCGTCACCACGACGCCCCGATCGGTACGCACCGGCATGAAGCCGGAAGGTGCGACAAGCTGAATCGCCAGCACAAGCAGAGCCAGCGCGGCCAACAGGCCCTTCGCGCTCTCCGACTGTCTGACTGCCCCCATCATGCCCCAAGCCCTAGCGGCGACAAGCTGCCCTGTCACTAGGACAAAGGGACATACTAACCTTGACGTAAACGTAAAGCATCGCTACACCACCCGTCATGGACCAACGCACCAGCATCGCCGGTATCGAACTGCCCGATCATCGCGACCGGCAGACCTATACCATCACCGACCTGTCCGAAGAGTTCGGCGTCACCGCCCGCGCCCTGCGCTTTTACGAGGATGAGGGGTTGATCGCGCCGGAACGGCAGGGTCTGGCCCGCATCTATTCCCGCCGCGACCGCGCCCGCCTCGCCTGGATATTGCGCGGCAAGCGGGTCGGCTTCAGCCTGTCCGACATTCGCGAGATGATCGACCTCTACGATGCCGATGAAGGGCATGAGGAACAGCGCCGCGTCACCGTCGAAAAATGCCGGGCACGCATCGACCTTCTGACCCGCCAGAAGGACGATATCGACGCCGCCATCGCCGAACTGGCGCAGTTCGTGTCCGTGCTCGACAAATAATTCCCCCCGCAGAACATAATCCCCCCGGAGAAGATCATGCCCAGCTACACCGCTCCCGTTCGCGACACCCGCTTCGTGCTTGACCATGTCGTGGGGCTGGACCGCTACGCCAACCTGCCCGGCTTCGAAAATGCGACCGCCGATCTGGTCGAGGCGATCCTGACCGAAGGCGGCAAGATCGCCGGCGAAGTCCTGTTCCCGCTGAACGCCGTGGGCGACAAGGAAGGCTGCACCCGCCATCCCGACGGCAGCGTCACCACCCCCACCGGCTTCAAGGCCGCCTATGACGCCTATGTCGAAGGCGGCTGGACGACACTGCACGCGCCGGTCGAATATGGCGGTCAGGGCCTGCCCAGCGTCGTTGCGACGGCGGTCAGCGAATATGTGCTTTCGGCCAATCACAGTTTCGAAATGTACCATGGCCTGACCCATGGCGCGGTTGAAGCCTTGATTGCCAAGGGCAGCGAAGAGCAGAAGCAGACCTACCTTCCCAATATGGTATCGGGCCAGTGGACCGGCACGATGAACCTGACGGAGCCGCATTGCGGCACCGATCTTGGCCTCATCAAGACCAAGGCCGTGCCCGGACCGGACGGCAGCTATACGATCAGCGGAACCAAGATCTTCATTTCGGCGGGCGAGCACGACCTGACCGAGAACATCATCCACCTCGTCCTGGCCAAGACCCCCGACGCGCCGGAAGGCAGCAAGGGCATCTCCCTCTTCGTCGTGCCCAAATTCCTGGTGAAGGAAGACGGTTCGCTGGGCGCCCGCAATGCGGTGTCCTGCGGCTCGCTGGAACATAAGATGGGCATCCACGGCAACGCCACCTGCGTCATGAACTATGACGGCGCGACCGGCTGGCTGGTGGGCGAGGAGAATAAGGGCCTCGCCGCCATGTTCATCATGATGAACGCGGCGCGGCTGGGCGTCGGCCTTCAGGGTCTGGGGCAGGCCGAAATCGCCTATCAGAACGCCGCTGCCTACGCCCATGAACGCCGTCAGGGACGCGCGCTGACCGGCCCGGCGGAGCCGCAGGAAAAGGCCGACACCCTCTTCGTCCATCCCGACGTCCGCCGCATGTTGATGGAGGCCAAGACGCTGACCGAAGGGCTGCGCGCGCTGATGCTCTGGGGCGCGCTTCAGGTCGACCTCGCTCACCATGCTGCGACTGAGGAGGAACGGCAGGCGGCCGACGATCTGGTGCAACTGCTGACCCCGGTGATCAAGGGCTATGGCACGGACAAGGGCTTCGACGTCACGGTGACGGCGCAGCAGGTGTTCGGCGGCCATGGCTACATCTGGGAAAATGGCGTCGAACAATATGTCCGCGACGCCCGCATCACCCAGATTTACGAAGGCACGAACGGCGTGCAGGCGATGGATCTGGTGGGCCGCAAGCTGCCTCAAAATGGCGGCCGCGCGCTTCAGGCCTTTCTGAAGATCATCGCCACCGAAGTGGCCGAGGCCAAGGGTGACGAGAAACTGGCAAGCTTTGCCGAGGCATTGGAAAAGGCCAGCGGCCAACTCGGCGCGGCGACCATGTGGCTGATGCAGAATGCGATGAAGAACCCGAATCATGCGGGGGCCGGCGCGCATCATTATATGCACATCCTGGGCATCGTCGCGACCGGCCTGATGTGGTTGCGCATGGCCAAGGCCGCCGCCGCCCTGCTCGCGGCGGGCGAAGGCGATGCCCGGTTCCTGGAAGCCAAGCTGGTGACGGCGCGCTTCTTCGCGGAACGCATCATGCCCGACGCAGGCTCGCTCCGCCGCAAGATCGAAGGCGGCGCCGACAGCCTGATGGCGCTCGACCCGGACATGTTCCTGGCAGCCTGAGGCGCTATCCGATGCAGGACGCCCCGTTCGGCCATCCGCCGACCGGGGCGCTCCCCCCTCCCCCCATTGCGTCGCCCGCCTCATCGCGCCATGAACGGCGCATGATCCAGCCCATCATCCAAGCATGAACACCCCTTCACCCGCCAGCCGCACGCTGGGCCTTGCCGCCTGCATCGCGCTGGTCATGGGCAATATGATCGGATCGGGCGTGTTCCTGCTGCCCGCATCGCTCGCGCCCTTTGGCTGGGATGCGGTGGCGGGGTGGATCTTCACCATCGCCGGATCGCTCGTCCTTGCCTATGTCATCGCCCGTCTGACGGTGCTGATGCCCGATGCAGGCGGGACGGCGCAATTCATCACCAGGGCCTATGGGCCACTGGCGGGCTTCGCCATCGGGTGGATCTACTGGATTTCGGTGATCTTCACCAATGTCACCATCGCCGTCGCCGCCACCGCCAATCTTTCCAGCATCATTCCGGCGCTGAACCGCCCCGGCATGGGCGCCATCGCCTCCATCGCCTTTCTGTGGCTGACGACCGGCATCAACCTGTTCGGCGCACGCGCAGCGGGCATGACCCAGCTTGCCACCACCACACTCAAGCTGGTGCCCATCGCCGTGGTCTTCATCCTGCTCGCGTTGATGCTCGGCAGCGGCAGGGCGGAGGTCGCGCCTTTCCCGGCTCAGGGCTTCACCAGCGCCGGCATCACCGCCTCGGCGGCGCTGACCCTCTGGGCGCTGCTCGGCTTCGAATCCGCCAGCGTCGCCGCCGACAAGGTGCGCGAACCCGGCCGGACGATCCCCCGCGCCACATTGATCGGCACGGCGGTCACAGGCCTCATCTACCTGCTTGTCTGCTCCGGCATCGCGCTCACCTTGCCTGCGGCGGAGAGCCAGTCCGGCTCCCCCTTCGCCGCCTTCGTCGCCCATTATTGGTCGCCGGGGCCGGCGCATCTGATCGCCGCCTTCGCCACGATCAGTTGCCTCGGCGCGCTCAACGGCTGGACGCTGCTGCAAGGCGAAGTACCCCTCGCCATGGCACGCAGCGGCGAACTGCCGCGCTGGCTGGCCGGGACCAACGCCCATGGCACGCCGGTCCGCGCGCTGCTGCTATCCTGCGTGCTGGGGACGCTGATGCTGATCGCCAACAGCCTGCAAGGGCTGGTCGCGCTGTTCACGGCGATGGCGCTTCTGTCGACATCCGCGACGCTCTGGCTCTACGTCGGCTGCGCTCTGGCGGCGCTGCGGTTCCGGCTGGTGGTGCCTGCGGCGCTGGTGGGCCTTGCTTATGCGATCTGGACGCTCTGGGGCGCCGGACTGGTGCCCAGCGGCGCCAGTTTCCTGCTGATGGCGGGTGGCTTCCCCTTCTACGCCTGGGCGCGTCGGGAGGGGAAGAAGACCGTTTGAATTGACCGCTTCGTAGAGGAAGCGAGGGGAGACATCAGTCCCCCCACAATTCCTTGAGCTTGCTGAAGAAGCCCGTCGACTGCGGGCATTCCTCGCCCGTTTCCGTCTCGCGGAAAGCCTCCAGCAGTTCGCGCTGCTTGGCCGTCAGCTTGGTCGGCGTCTCGACATCGACCTGAATCACCAGATCGCCCTGCCCGCGCCCGTTGAGCACCGGCATGCCCGCGCCACGCTGGCGGATCTGCTTGCCCGACTGGATGCCGCTCGGAATCTTGATCTCATGCCGCTGGCCGTCAAGGCCCGGCACTTCGATCGTCCCGCCCAGCGCCGCCGTGGTGAAGCTGACAGGCGCGCGGGCGAACAGGGTCGTCCCGTCGCGTTCAAAGATCGCATGCCGCTTCACATGCAGGAAGATGTAGAGGTCGCCCGCAGGTGCACCCCGCGCGCCAGCCTCGCCCTCGCCGGACAGGCGGATACGCGTGCCTTCGTCGACGCCGGCGGGAACGTTCACGGACAGCGTCTTGGGCTTGTCCACCCGCCCTTCGCCCCGGCACGACCGGCAGGGACTTTCGATCACCTGACCCGCGCCATGGCAGGACGGACAGGTCCGCTCCACCACGAAGAAGCCCTGCTGCGCGCGCACCTGGCCATGGCCATTGCAAGTGCCGCAGCTCTTGACCCCGGTGCCCGGCTGCGCGCCTGAACCATCGCAAGCCTCGCAGGATGCCGAAACCTCGATCTGAATCTCGGTCTTCTTGCCGTGATAGGCCTCGTCCAGCGTGATCTCGAGGTCGTAGCGCAGGTCCGCCCCGCGCCGCTGGGCCTGCCGCCCGCCACCGCCGAAACCGCCGGCCGCCTGACCGAAGATCGTCTCGAAAATATCGCCAAGGTCGGAAAAGCCACCCGCGCCGCCGCGCCCGCCGCCAAAGCCCGCCCCGCCATTCTGGAACGCCGCATGACCGAAACGGTCATAGGCCGCGCGCTTCTGCGGGTCCTTCAGGCATTCATAGGCTTCGGAAACGGCCTTGAACTTGGCCTCGCTGTCGGTGCAGCCCCCGGTCTTGTCCGGGTGATATTTCATCGCCAGCTTGCGATAGGCGCTCTTGATCTGCGCGGCATCGGCGGTGCGCTCGACCTCGAGCAGTTCGTAATAATCGATTTCGGTGCTCATCTCGCCCCCGGCGTCCCTGCCCCGTCATGACCACGACAGCCATGACGGGGCAAGTACATCAGCTTACGCCTTGTTGTCGTCCACTTCCGAAAATTCGGCATCGACGACATCATCGTCCGCCTTCGGAGCGTCAGCGCCCGGAGCAGCCGCAGCCGCCTGCTCCTTCTCGTAGATCGCCTGACCCAGCTTCATGGCGACCTGCGCCAGTTCCTGGGCCTTCGCCTTCATCGCTTCAGCGTCGCCGCTTTCGACAGCCGACTTGGTCGCGGCAATCGCGGTCTCGATTTCCGACTTCAGGCCAGCGTCCACCTTGTCGCCATGCTCGGAAAGCTGCTGCTCAGTGGTGTGGATCAGGCTTTCGGCATTGTTCTTCGCCTCGGCCGATTCGCGCTTCTTCTTGTCCTCTTCGGCGAAACGCTCGGCATCCTTGACCATCTGGTCGATGTCGGCGTCCGACAGACCACCCGAAGCCTGAATGCGGATCTGCTGTTCCTTGCCCGTGCCCTTGTCCTTGGCATGGACGTTGACCAGACCGTTGGCGTCGATGTCGAAGGTGACTTCGATCTGCGGAACGCCGCGCGGCGCAGGCGGGATGCCGACCAGATCGAACTGGCCGAGCAGCTTGTTGTCCGCCGCCATTTCACGCTCGCCCTGGAACACGCGGATCGTCACCGCCTGCTGATTGTCGTCGGCGGTCGAATAGACCTGCGACTTCTTGGCGGGGATGGTGGTGTTGCGGTCGATCATGCGGGTGAACACGCCGCCCAGCGTCTCGATGCCCAGCGACAGCGGGGTCACGTCGAGCAGCAGCACGTCCTTGACGTCGCCCTGCAACACGCCCGCCTGAATGGCCGCGCCCATGGCGACGACTTCGTCCGGGTTCACGCCGGTATGCGGTTCCTTGCCGAAGAACTCCTTCACGGCCTCGCGCACCTTGGGCATGCGGGTCATGCCGCCGACGAGGACGACTTCGCTGATCTCGCTCGCGGACACGCCAGCATCGGCCAGCGCCTTCTTGCACGGCTCCATGGTCCGCTTGATCAGGTCAGCCACCAGACGCTCCAGATCGGCGCGGGTGATGTTCTTCACCAGATGCTTGGGACCATTTTGATCAGCGGTGATGAAGGGCAGGTTGACTTCGGTCGACTGGGCTGAGGACAGCTCGATCTTCGCCTTTTCGGCCGCTTCCTTCAGACGCTGGAGCGCCAGCTTGTCCTTGGTGAGGTCAATGCCCTCTTCCTTCTTGAAGTCAGCCGCCAGATATTCCACCAGCTTGGCGTCGAAATCCTCGCCGCCCAAGAAGGTGTCGCCATTGGTCGACTTCACCTCGAACACGCCATCGCCGATCTCCAGGATCGAGATGTCGAAGGTGCCGCCGCCAAGGTCATAGACCGCGATGGTCTTGCCGTCCTGCTTCTCAAGCCCGTAAGCCAGCGCCGCCGCGGTCGGCTCGTTGATGATGCGCAGCACTTCAAGGCCCGCAATCTGGCCGGCGTCCTTGGTCGCCTGACGCTGAGCGTCGTTGAAGTAAGCGGGAACGGTGATGACCGCCTGCGTGACCGTTTCGCCCAGATAGCTCTCGGCGGTTTCCTTCATCTTCTGGAGGGTGAAGGCGGAAATCTGCGAAGGGCTGTAATCCTTGCCGCCGGCATTGACCCAGGCGTCGCCATTGGGACCCTTTGCAATGCTGTAGGGGACGAGTTCCATGTCCTTCTTGGTCATCGGATCGTCGAAACGGCGGCCGATCAGGCGCTTCACCGCGAAAATCGTATTGTCCGGATTGGTCACGGCCTGACGCTTGGCCGGCTGGCCGATCAGGCGCTCACCATCCTTGGTGAAAGCGACGATGGAGGGCGTGGTGCGCGCGCCTTCCGCATTTTCGATGACCTTGGGCTTGCCGCCGTCCATCACAGCGACACAGCTGTTGGTGGTGCCAAGGTCGATACCGATTACTTTTGCCATCTTGTCCTCTTTGAACCCCAAATCATATTCAGCGGTTGACGGCCCCATACCTCACGAAAGCGCCAAGGCAAGGGCGTTTGCGCAAGGGATATAGGCGCGCTTTTGCTTGGCACAAGAAGCTGCGATGATTAGCGTTACGAAACGACCGGAAACGGGACATTTGAGGAAGCCCTTGGCCATGCGCGCATTTCTACCCCTGATTGCTCTTTCCGGCGCCGTCGCGCTCACTTCCTGCGGCGAGCCTGCACCCACCTATGTCGATCAGGCATGGGTCCGCCTCAGCCCCAATAAAGATACGCCCTCGGCTGGATATTTCGTCGCCCATGGCGGCGATGCGGCGACGCAGCTGCGCGGCGTACTCACCGATTATGCGCTCAAGGTCGAAATGCATGAGAGCGTGGATCAGGCCGGCAAGATGAGCATGAAGCCGCTCGCCAGCGTCGACATCCCCGCCAAGTCGACCGTCGCCTTCGCGCCGGGCGGCAAGCATCTGATGATCTGGGGCGTGAACGACACGGCGATCGGCCGGGGCAAGATGACGCTGACCTTCCTGCTGGCGAATGGCGACCGCCTGCTGGTCGACGCGATCATCCAGAAACCCGGCGCCGCAGCGCCCGCGCCCAAGCCCGAAGATCACAAGGCGCATTGACCAGCCGCCCGCTGACCGATGCGGAGATCGCCCTTGCCCGCTCGGTCTTCGGGGGGGCGATCGACTATGGGCGGGTGCGGCTGCATCACCGGAAATGGTGGCCCTTCCAGCCCAGCGGCGTCACCATGGCGCCCGATGGCGATATCTGGTTCCATCCGAAAAGCGATCTGTTCTGCGCCGATTTCTGCGACGGGCCGCTGCACCTGCAGGGTCATTTCATCCATGAAATGACCCATGTGTGGCAGGCTCAAAGGGGCGGGAAATGGTATCTGCCGCTGATGCGCCACCCTTTCTGCCGTTACAGCTATGCCATCGTGCCGGACCGCCCCTTCCATCGTTATGGCCTCGAACAGCAGGCCGAGATCGTGCGCCATGCCTTTCTGCTGCGCTGCGGCGCAGCAGTCCGGGGGAAGCCGCCCTTGCCGGTCTATGAGGCGCTGCTTCCCTTCGCCTCGGCATAACCCGCCAAATCGCCTCATATCAGGGACATATCGGCGATCCCTCCTCCAGCCTCTCCCCAAAACCGCCCTGGAATATTTGGTGAAGGGAGGATTGCTCAATCCTGCCAAGGGGAAGGATTTGCGATGATTCCCATGCTACACTTCCCCCCATGCGCATCCTTGTCTCCCTGCTCCCTCTCACCATCTTCCTTGCCGCCCCCGCGCTTGCCCAATCGCCCGAACGCGCCGGACATTATTATCTTCAGGGCGTGATGGAGACGGGGTCCGAACTGCTTCTGGACCCCAATGGCCGCTTTCAATGGTATCTTGCCTATGGCGCGCTCGACCTGTTCGCCGAGGGCCGATGGAGAGAAAGGAACGGCACCGTCATCCTGACCTCGGAAAAAACGCGCGACGTCCCCTCACCCGCCTTCGAGACTTTGGTGCTGACGATCAGGGAAAAGGAGCTGATCCCTCCGGACGGTCACGGCGCCTATACCCGCCCCGATTGACTCGGGAAATCAACCCTATAGGCTCGCCTGCATGATCGCCCTTCGCCATGCGGCCCTGCCGCTGCTGCTCGCCGCCGCTGTCCCTGCCTGGGCCGCGACCGACCCCTATGCCGCCCGCATCGCGAAGATCCTCAAGGCCACCCCGCTCATCGACGGCCATAATGACTGGCCCGAAGCCCTTGCCGAAAAGGCGAAGGACAAACGCTGGACCATGGACCTCGACCGGCTCGACCCGGCGCAGTTCCACACCGACATCACCCGTCTTCGCAACGGTCGTCTGGGCGGCCAGTTCTGGTCCGTCTGGGTTTCGGCCGACCTGCCCGAACTGCAACAGGTGAAGGACACGCTGGAACAGATCGCCTTCGTCCATGGTCTTGCGGTACGCTATCCCGACAGCTTCACCCTCGCCACCACCGCGAGCCAGGTCCGCGCGGCGCACAGGGCCGGGCGCATAGCCTCCATGATCGGCGTCGAAGGCGGCGGCCAGATCGACGGCAGCCTCGCCGTGCTGCGCGCCTACAAGGATCTGGGCGCCGGCTATCTCACCCTGACCCATGCCCGCACCATCGCCTGGGCCGACAGCGCCACCGACAATCCGCAGCATGACGGCCTCACACCCTTTGGGGAGGCGGTGGTGCATGAACTCAACCGCCTCGGCATGCTGGTGGACCTCTCCCATGTCAGCGAAGGCACGATGCTCGATACCCTGCGCGTCTCCAGAGCTCCTGTGATCTTCTCCCACTCCAACGCCCGTGCGCTTTGCGACACGCCGCGTAACGTATCCGATGCAGTGCTTCGTCAGGTCGCGGCCAATGGCGGCGTCATCATGGTGAACTTCGCCCCGCAATATGTGTCCGAAGCCCGCCGCATCTGGAGCGCCAATCGCAGCGCGGAAGTCGCGCGCAACAACGCCCCGCCCTTTGGCGGCCTGCATATAGGGGACCCGGAAGGCGCCAAAGCAGCCCTTGCCGCCTGGGACAAGGCCAACCCCGCCCCGCCGGTCGCGATCGCTGACGTGGCCGACCATATCGACCATATCGTGCAGGTCGCCGGCGTCGATCATGTTGGCATCGGCAGCGATTTCGACGGCATCGGCGCGCTGCCGGACGGCCTTGGCGGCGTCGAGACCTATCCGGCGTTGCTCGCTGAACTGATGAAGCGCGGCTGGAGCGACGCCAATATCGCCAGGCTCGCCGGCGGCAACATATTGCGCGTCATGGCCGCCGTCGAACAGGTCGCCCTTGCGATGAAGAACGAGCCGCCCGGCACCGGATCGGTGGAAACGCTGGACGGCAGGAAATAATCGCCACCCTCTGTCTGCCATGGTAGATTTCGCCGCCCGCTTCCCATGCGGCGCGACTCACTGGGAGGGATTCATGACGCTCTCGATCGGCAGCAAGGCCCCCGACTTCATCGCTGAAACCACGCAAGGCCCCATCCGCTTTCACGACTGGCTGGGCGACAGCTGGGGCATCCTTTTCTCTCACCCCAAGGATTTCACGCCCGTCTGCACGACGGAACTGGGCTATCTCGCCCGGCTGGAACCGGAATTCGCCAGCCGCAACTGCAAGGTGATCGGCCTGTCGGTCGACCCGGTGGGCAATCATGAGCGCTGGCTGGCCGACATCAAGGCCGCGACCGGCGGCGAGGTCGCCTACCCCATCATCGGCGACAAGGACCTGAAAGTCGCCCAGGCCTATGAGATGCTGCCCGCCAGCGCCGGCGACAGCTCCGAAGGCCGCACCGCCGCCGACAACCAGACCGTCCGCACCGTCTACCTGATCGGCCCCGACAAGCTCATCAAGGCAATGTTGAGCTATCCCATGAGCAGCGGCCGCAATTTCGACGAGGTGCTGCGCCTGCTCGACAGCTGCCAGCTCACCGCCAAGCACAAGGTCGCGACCCCGGTGAACTGGAAATGGGGCGAGGATGTCATCATCGTCCCCTCCGTCTCCGACGAGGAGGCGAAAGAGCGTTTTCCCGAAGGCTGGAACAGCGTCACCCCCTATATGCGCGTCGTTCCACAGCCGCAGGACTGACGGCGATGTTCTTCGCGGTCTTCAAGGATGGCGAGGGATGCAAATCCTATATCATCGCCAATGAAAGCTGCTGCGCCGCGGCCATCATCGACCCGGCGCTGGATCTGGTCGATCGCTATCTGGGGGAGGTCAACAAACAGGGCCTGCGCGTCCGCTACATTATCGACACGCACACCCATGCCGATCATTTCTCCGGTGCGCGGGCCTTGCGAGAGGTGCTCCACGCTCCCATCGTCATGCATCGCTTCTCGCCCGCCCCCTATGTCGACCTGCATGTCGAGGATGGCCATTCGCTACCCTTGGGCGATATGCGCATGCACATCCTCCACACGCCTGGCCACACCCGCGATTCCATGGCGATCCATGTCGAGGACCGGCTGTTCACCGGCGACACGCTGCTGATCGGCGGCACCGGCCGCAGCGACCTGCCCAGCGGCGACCCCGCGCAACTGCATGACAGCCTGTTCCACAAGCTGCTGAACCTGCCCGACGACACGCTGATCTTCCCCGCCCATGACTATAAGGGCCGCGAAAGCTCCACCATCGGCCAGGAACGGGCCAACAACCCCCGCCTCGCCCAGACCGAACAAGCCGCGTTCGTCACGATGATGAACAGCCTCAACCTTTCCGCCCCCACCCATCTCACCGAAGCGCTGCGCACCAACATGTCGGGTGGCAAAACGGTGCGCCAATTGCTGGGGGAAGCGGGCGCCAGGGTCCCCTTCATGGCGATGGACGAACTGCTTCGCCGCCTCGACATCCGGGCCAATGACTTTGTGATCCTCGACGTGCGGGAAAAGGAGGCCTTTACCGCCGGCCATGTGCCCGGCGCGATCCACCTGCCGCGCGGCCAACTCGAACTGCGCGTCAACGACGTGCTGCCCGACCCCAGCGTCGAAGTGCTGACCGTCTGCGAACTCGGCAAGATCTCGACGCTGGCCGCCGCGACGCTGCACGAACTGGGCTTTGCCCGCGCCACCGCGCTGGACGGCGGCATGGCGGCATGGCGCGAGAAGGGAAATCCTCTCGAAAGCGCGGCGTGACGAATTTCAAGGACCATTTCTCGGAAGGGTCGGCCGGTTACGCCACCCATCGACCGACCTATCCCATGCGTCTGATCGATGAGCTTGCCGCGATCAGCCCCGGCCATGGGTTCGCACTCGACTGCGGCTGCGGCAACGGCCAGCTTTCGGTGCTGTTGGCCGAGCGTTTCGACAGGGTGGAAGCCACCGACGCCAGCGCTGCCCAGATCGCGGAAGCGCAGCCCCACCCCCACGTCCACTACCGCACCGCCCTTGCGGAACAAAGCGGCCTTCCCGACGCCGGCGTGGACCTCATCACCGTCGCACAGGCCGCCCATTGGCTCGACCTCGACGCCTTCTATGCCGAAGCCCGGCGCGTCGCCCGCCCGAACGCCGTACTGGCGCTCATCACCTACGGCCTCTGGCATGTGGAGGGCGATGTCGACCCCATCGTCCAGCATTTCTACAAGAAGGTTATCGCCCCCTATTGGCCGCCGGAACGCCGCCATGTGGAGGAAGGCTATCGCAACCTGCCCTTTCCCTTCCGCGAGATCACCCTGCCGCCCATGACAATCGAAGTCGCATGGCGGCTGGAGGATGTGATCGGCTATGTCCGCACATGGTCGGCGGTCAGGGCCGCGCGGAAAGCGCTGGGCCGCACCCCCGTGGAAAGCTTCGCCCTGAATCTGGGGGAAGCATGGGGCGATCCCGATGTTCCCCGCCAGATCATCTGGCCCCTCTCCCTCCGCGCAGGCCGCATCTAGATCGACCTTCGTGACCGACGCTGTTCCAGCCGACTTCAAAATGCATGGCCTGCTGCCGCATTTTGCGAGCCGTCGACTGTTCCAGCCGACTTCAAAATGCTCTAACGCAAGCCGATGACCATAACCAGCATCGAAGCCGACCCGATCAGCCTGACCGAAAAGCTGATCGCCGCCCCCTCCATCACGCCCGCCACGGGAGAGGTTTTCGCGGTGCTGGAAGCGATGCTGAAACCGCTCGGCTTCACCGTCGACCGCTTCGTGACTGGCGAGGCGCCCGATGGCCCGGTGGAAAACCTCCTCGCATGGCGGACAACCGGCCCCGGTCCCCATTTCGCCTTTGCCGGGCATCTGGATGTAGTGCCGCCGGGCAATGGCTGGGCCAGCGACCCGTTCCAGCCGGAAAAACGCGGCGAACTCCTCTACGGGCGCGGCGCGGTCGACATGAAGGGCGCCATCGCCGCCTATGTCGCGGCGCTCCATGGCCTGCCCGACAATCTGCCCGGCACGATCAGCCTGATCATCACCGGCGATGAGGAAGGCGCGGCGGTGTACGGCACGCTGGCGCTCATGGACCGCATGGCCGCTCACGGCCTGCGCCCCGACCTATGCCTGGTGGGCGAGCCGACCTCTTCCCAGCGACTGGGCGACGTCATCAAGATCGGCCGCCGGGGTTCGGTCAACATGTGGATCAACGTCGAGGGCGTGCAGGGCCACGTCGCCTATCCGCACCTCGCCGACAATCCGATCCCGCGCCTTGTCCGCATCCTTTCCGCTATCGACGCCATCGTGCTGGACGAGGGCAATGACTGGTTCCAGGCCAGCAATATCGAGATCACCAATCTGGATGTCGGCAACCCCACCACCAACGTCATCCCCGCCGCCGCGCAGGCGCGCATCTCGATCCGCTTCAACAATGAGCATAGCGGCGCCGGACTGGTCGAGCGCATCACCGCCATCGCCGCGGCCGAAGGCGGCACGGTGGAAGCGAAGATCAGTGGCGAGCCTTTCCTGACCGAACCCGGCCCCCTGTCCGCTCTGGTCTCAGATGCCATCCGCGAAGTGACGGGCGTGGAGGCGGAACTGTCGACCACCGGCGGCACGTCCGACGCGCGCTTCCTTTCGCGCCTCTGCCCCGTGGTGGAGTTCGGGCTCAACAATGCAACGATGCACAAGCTGGACGAGGCCGTGGCGCTGGCCGACCTTGTCAATCTCACGGAAATCTACCGGCTGGTGACGACAGGCGCCCTCAAGGGCTGAAAGGCTTAGATCGAGCGGCGCTCCGGCAGCACCATGGGCGCGGCGAAACGGGCGAGATAATCCGCCTCCCCCGTGGGCCGCGCCAGATGATAGCCCTGAAACAGCGAACAGCCGATGACGCGGAGCATCTCCATCTGCGCCTCGGTTTCCACACCCTCGACCACCACCTCCATGCCCAGCCCCTGGATCAGCCCGACCACGGCGCCGCAAATCGTCCGCGCCTCGGCGGACACGGCAATGTCGCGCACCAGACTGCGGTCAATCTTCACCCGATCCACCGGCAGATCGCGCAGGCGGGACAGGTTGGAGTAGCCCGTTCCGAAATCGTCAATCGCAATGCGCACCCCATCCCTTCGCAACGCGCGGAACTGGTCGCGGATGGGCGGCTTCATCTCCATGGCCAGCGATTCCGTGATCTCCAGCTCCAGCATGGTCAGCGGCGTCCGGTGCGCGTCGATGGCGTGGCGCAGCCGCATGAAGAAATCGGCCTGCCCCAGTTCGCGCGAGGAAATATTGATGGCGATGCGCTGGGCAACACCCGCCTGCGCCCAGCGTGCCGCCGTCTCGCACACCCGGCTCATCACCCAGTCGCCCAGCGCCACGATGGCGCCGCTTTCCTCGGCCACGGAAACGAAGGAGCCGGGCATCACCAGATCACGCTCCGGATGCGCCCAGCGCACCAACGCCTCCGCCGTGACGGCGCGCCCCGTGCCGATCTCGATCTGCGGCTGAAATTCCAGCAGGAACTCGTCGCGCTGAAGTCCCAGCAGCAAATCGCGTTCCAACTCGGCGCGGTCGGCGGCTTCCAGCGCCAGTTCCGCAGTGAACATTTCGGCCCGGTTCCGCCCCTGATGCTTGGCATGATACATGGCGATATCCGCCGAGCGCAACAGCGCGGGCAGCGTGTCGCCATGTTCGGGATAGCAGGCAATACCAATCGACGCGCCCAGATCGACATGCTGGCTGCCAAGATCAAAACGCTCGCCCAGCGCGAACCGGATGGCACGGGCGATCCGCCAGGCGACCTCCCGGTCGGCCATGACGGGCACGAACAAGGTGAACTCATCGCCCGCAAGGCGACCGATCAGGGCATCGCCGACGCCTGCGCTGGCCTGCGCCATGGCAACCTCCCGCAGGCGCCCGGCGACGCGCGCCAGCAACTGGTCGCCTGCCGCATGGCCCAGCGTGTCGTTGACGCCCTTGAACCCGTCCAGATCGATGAAGAACAGCGCGGCCAGCCCTTCCTCGCTGCGATCCGCCAACATGCGTTCGACCTGACGGCAAAAGCTGGTGCGATTGGCCAGACCCGTCACCGGGTCGAACAGGGCCAGTGCCTGCACATGGTCAAGATTGGTCCGTACCTGACTGAACAGGCTTTCCATCGCCACGGACAGATCGGGCAATTCCTGTCCGATATCCTGCGGGATGGCCGATTGCAGATCGCCATGGGCGGCGTCCAGCAACCGTTCAGTCGCGCGGTCGATGGCGCTGGCGGTGGTCTGGCGCGCGGAGGCCCAGCTCAACGTTCCGCACAGGATCGCGATGATGAGGGAGCGGCCGATGCCCGCCATGTCCGTCGCCTGCCCCTGGCCAAGGACCAGCGAGAGAATGAACACCAGCGCCCCCGCGGCGCAGGCGAAGGCAGTGGCGCGGCTTGTCAATGTCACGCCCTGCATGTGCCTCCCTGCCCTGCGCAGCCCGGCCTTGGGCTGGATCAGTCGGATATGAAGGGCAGTGGTTAAAAAAAGGTCAGTGAAACCTCATCGAAAGGCTTATTTTTTGCGCCGCAAAATGACGTAGAGCGCGCCGTCCCCGCCATGGCGCTGATGCGCGATCCGCACGCTGGCGATGCGGTCGGCAAAACTGCTGGTTTCCAGCCAATGACCGATCTCGCCACGAATGGCGCCGCGCCGCGATCCATTGCCGGAAGAGGCGCTTTTCGGCGGCTTTCCGGTCACCACCAGCAGCACGCGGACATCGCGTGCCCATGCCGCCGCCAGCGCCTGGTTAAGCCGCGCATGGGCGGCGGCAAGGGTGTGGCCGTGCAGGTCAATCGCCATGTCCGGCGCCAGATTTCCGCTACGGATTCGGCGTTCCCAACCGGAATCCAGCACAGCGGAGGGTGCGCGCGCGGGCGGCGTCGGGGTGGGGCTGGACGGCATGGGCGTTAACCCTGTTTCGTTCGTTGCCTTAACCGGCACCGCCGGCAGCGCCGGCGTCCGCGCACCGGGCCGCAGCGGCCGCACAGACCGCGTCAGCGCTGTCCAAAGCGCCTGTTCTTCAGAGGAGAGATGTCGCCGGACCATGAACCGCAGGGCATCAGTTCTGGCCGAGCCGCGCCGCCGATCCGACAGGCAGCAGGATCAATGCGCTGCCCCGCGCCGACATGCCGCCCGCGATGCTGCGCGCATCGCTACCCGCGCCCCAGAAACTGTCGAAGCGATTGGCGCCCTTGATCGCGCCGCCAGTGTCCTGCGCGATCCAGATGCCATTGGGTTCGGCCCGGTCGAGCGAGAGCAGCACCGGCGCGCCCATCGGCACATAGCGGGGATCGGCCGCCACCGTCGCCTCGGGCGTTACCGCCACGCCCATGGCGCCCAGCGGACCCGCGCCGGTCAGTTCACGGAAGAAGACGAAGCTCTTGTTCTCATTCATGATCGCCGCGCCTTCGGCCGGATGCGCGCGCAAATAGGCCATGATGTCCTGCATCGACCCCGCCTGGATCAGGCCACGATCCTTCATCAGCTTGCCGATGCCGGTATAGTCCCGCCCATTCTGGCCGTCATAGCCGATGCGCATGACACCGCCATCGGGCAGCAACAACCGGCCGCTGCCCTGTACCTGCAGGAAGAAGAATTCGACCGGATCCGCTGCCCAGGCCAGTTCCAGCCCCTGGCCCGCCAGCGCCCCCGACACGATCTGCGACCGATCGTCGAATGGGACGAAATTGCTGCCGTCCACCTTGCCGCGAATGGTCTTGCCCTTCAGGCTGTCGCTGAACAGGCCGAGATTGACGTCGACCAGATTGGAGGGGCGGCGATAGATCGGCACCTGATAGCCGGGCTGACGGCTGCGCGAACCGGCGATTTCCGGCTCATAATAGCCCGTGACGAAAGCCGTGCCGGGACCCACCTGCACCGCTTCGAAATAGCGCGAAAAAAATTCATTGGCCGAGCTTTCGGGCCAGCTCGACGCGGCGGCGCAGGCATTGTTCCAGTCGGACCCACGGGTCAGCCCACTCTGGTCGGTACGCCGCATCAGCGACGGACAGGACAGACGGAAGGCCTGCAACGCCTTGCGTGATCGTTCACCCGACGGAATCAGATTGGCGATATCGGGGCCGCGCGTAATGCCCGTGCTGACCGCATTGGCGGTATCGGCGGGTGTGACGGAAGTCGGTGGCGTCACCGGCAGGGTCGGCCGGGGCGTGGCAGGAACGGGGCGGGTCGCCGCCTCTCCGCCATGCGGTGGGCGCGAAGGGGCCGGACCACTCGCGCCCGGCGGAATGACGCCGCCCGCGCAAGCGGACAGCAGCAATGCCGCGGCCAGCGCCCCCCCCGACTGGCGCAGGGTCATGCCGCCTCGTCGGTCTCGCTGAGCTTCCAGTTGGGATCGGTGCTGCGCAGGTCGCGCGTGAAGGTCCAGATGTCGTTGGTGCCGATCGCATCGGTCAGCGACCCGGCCACGACATGGCCGTCCTTATCGCGGGTGACGGCGGCGATATCCGCCTCGAACCGCAGCGAAATCTCCGCGATCCGGCCATTGACGCTGGCATCGACGATCTGCGTCTTTTCGATGCGGACCAGCCGGTTGTCGAGCACATGCCCTTCCGCCTCACGCGCAGCGATGGCTTCCTCGAAGGAGGCCAGAACATCGGCGTCGCAGAGCCATTCCAGCTCCTGCCGATCACCGCGCCAGAAAGCTTCGAGCACCATCTTGTAAGCCGCCTTGGCGCCTTCCACGAACTGGGGCACGTCGAAGCTGCGATCCGCCGCGATCAGCATGCGGACGCCCGCCTCTCCGCCGGGCGCGATCAGCCCGTCGGACAGGCGCACCGAATCGCCCACCATTTCCGGCGCCGGGCGAGGCTGCACAATCGTCACCTTGGCGCGCTCATCCGCCGGGCGAAGGGCAGGCTCCTGCTCATGCCCCGTGCGCTTGCCGAGCACGGAATAGAGCCGAAGCGCCAGGAAACCGGCAATCATGGCGAGAATGACGATCACGTACACGGGGTCAGCTACCCTTTGAATCTGAAAAACTGTAACGCAACCAACATAGGCATGTTTCCCCGCATATTCAAATGGCGGCTTTGCGTGAGGTCCATTGCCCTGCCCAGCCGCCCCTGCTAAGCGCGCGGGTCGAACATCAAGCGGGCATTCCGCCTGTCAAACCCAGGGAAAAACAATGGCCGAGGAAGCCGATATCATTCAGACCACCGGCAATGGCGCCGACAACGGCCCGCAGATCGCGCTGATCAGCCAGTATGTGAAGGACCTGTCGTTCGAGAACCCGAACGCACCGGCCGTCTACCAGTGGCAGGACCAGCCGCAGATCGACGTGCAGTTCAACATCGGCGCCGACAAGGTGGGCGAGGAAGTCGTCGAAGTCTCGCTGAAGATCGAGGTCAAGGCGACCGCGCCGCAGGGCACCGCCTTTGCCGTCGAGTTGGTCTATGCAGCGATCTTCGGCATGCGCAACGTGCCTGAAGACCAGATGCAGCCCTTCATGCTGGCCGAAGCGCCGCGCCTGCTCTTCCCCTTCGCCCGCCGCGTGCTGGCCGATGCGATCCGCGACGGCGGCTTCCCGCCGCTGCTGCTCGATCCGATCGATTTCGGCGGCCTCTATGTCCAGCAGGCGGAAGCCATGGCGCAGACCGCGGGCGAACCGGCCGGTCACGCCTGAGCCGGTCAGGGGAATTAAGATATGAAGCTGGTGCGGGCGCTTGGCTCGGTCGGCGGGCTGACGCTCGCCAGCCGGGTGCTCGCGCTGGTTCGCGATTCGCTCGCGGCACGCTATGTCGGCGCGGGGTTCGCGTCGGACGCCTTTAACGGCGTCGCCTTCCGCCTGCCCAACATGTTCCGCGCCCTTTTCGCCGAGGGCGCCTTTTCCGCCGCCTTCATCCCAATGTTCAACCGCAAGGCGGCGGGACCGGGCGGGATCGCGGAAGGCTATCATTTCGCCGAACGCGCGCTGGCGGTGCTGCTGCCTGTGCTGCTGCTGTTCACCGCACTGCTGATCGCGGCGGCCTGGCCGATCACCTGGGCGCTGTCCGGCGGCTTTTCCCGGCAGCATCCGACGGCGGAGCAGTTCGCCTTTGCGGTGATGCTGTCGCGCATCACCCTGCCCTATCTGGCACTGATCAGCCTGGCCTCGCTGCTGGGCGGCATTCTCAATTCACTCGACAAATTCTGGGTGAATGCGGCGGCGCCGATCCTGCTCAACATCGCGATGATCGCCGGGCTGTGGCTGTTCCACGGCGCCAATGAATATGAAACGGCGCGCGTGCAGGCGATTTCCGTCACCGTGGGCGGCGCGCTGCAACTGCTCTGGCTGATCTGGGCCTGTCAGCGGGCAGGCGTGTCGATGAAGCTCAAGCGGCCGCGCTTCGATGCGGATGTGAAGCAATTGCTGCGGCTGATCGTCCCGGCCGCCGCAGGCGCGGGCGCGTCGCAGATCAACCTGCTGATCTCCACCGCCCTGTCGGGCTGGCTGCTCGCTTCGGGGTCGATCACCTATATCTATTATGCCGACCGGCTGAACCAGTTGCCGCTGGGGCTGATCGGCATCGGCCTTGGCACCATCCTGCTGCCGACCATCTCGCGCCTGCTCTCGACGGGACAGGACAAGCAAGCGATGGATACGCAGAATCGCGGCATCGAACTGGCGCTGTTCCTGACCTTGCCCGCAACGGTGGCCTTCATCACCGTGGCCGAGCCAATCGTGCGGGGCCTCTTCCAATATGGCCGCTTCACGGTCGAGGATGCGCAGCGTTGCGGCTGGGCGCTGTCGGCCTTCTCCATCGGCCTGCCCTCCTATGTGCTCGTGAAGGTGCTGACGCCGGGCTATTATGCGCGCGGCGACACCCGGACGCCGGTGCGCTATGCGATGCTTTCCATCGTCGTCAACATCATCGGCAATATCGTCCTGATCCCGCTGCTCGGTCATTTCGGCATGGGCCATGTCGGGCCGCCGCTGGCGACCGCGCTCTCCTCGACCCTCAATGTCGCGATGCTCTATTCGACGCTGGTGAAGCGCGGCCACTTCTCCGCCGACGGGCAGTTGCGGCGGCGTTTGCCCCGGCTCGCGGTGGCGGCGGTCGCCATGGGCATGGCGCTTTATGCGGGCGAAGACCTGCTGGACCCATGGCTCGGCGGGGTGATGATCCAGCGCTATGTGGCGCTCGCGGTGCTTGTCGGGACGGGCATTGCGCTTTACGGGGTGGCCTGTTTCATCACGGGCGCCTATCGGCTGTCCGACCTCAAGGCGCTGATGCGCCGCAAAAGTTCAATCCCTAGCCAAGAGAATGGATAGAAGAATGCGCGTCCTTTCCGGCATCCAGCCGACCGGCAATCTGCACCTGGGCAATTATCTGGGCGCGATCCGCAACTGGGTGCGGATGCAGGATGAGATGGATTCCGCCAGCCAGTGTTTCTTCTTCCTCGCCGACATGCACTCGATCACCGTGCATGAAGAGCCTGGCGCCCGCATGCGCCATGTGCGCGACATGGCCGCCGCGCTGGTCGCGGCGGGCATCGACCCCAACCGCAGCGTCCTCTTCAACCAGGCGCGCGTCCCCGCCCATGCGGAACTGTGCTGGCTGCTCAACGGCACGGCGCGGATCGGCTGGCTCAATCGCATGACCCAGTTCAAGGACAAGGCGGGCAAGAATCGCGAAAGCGCCTCCGTCGGCCTCTATGTCTATCCGGTGCTGATGGCGGCCGACGTGCTGCTTTACCAGGCGACGCATGTGCCCGTGGGCGAAGACCAGAAACAGCATCTGGAACTGGCCCGCGACATCGCCACCAAGTTCAATGCCGACTTCGGCGTGGAACTGTTCACCCTGCCCGACCCGATCATTCCGAAGGAATCGGCGCGCATCATGTCGCTGCGCGACGGCACGGCGAAGATGTCCAAGTCCGACCCGTCCGATATGAGCCGCATCAACCTGACCGACGATGATGATGCGATCATGCAGAAGGTGAAGAAGGCCAAAACCGATCCCGAACCCTTGCCCGAAACAGCCGAAGGTCTGGCGGGCCGCCCGGAGGCGAGCAATCTGATCGGCATCTATGCGACGCTGTCGGGCACGACCGCCGACGCCGTCTGCGCCGAGTTTGCGGGCAAGGGCTTCGGCGCGTTCAAGCCGGCGCTGGGCGAACTACTGGTGGAGACGCTCCGCCCCATCCGCACGCGGTTCATGGACCTGCGCAGCGACGACGCCGCACTGGACGCGATCCTGGAAAAGGGCGCGGCAAAGGCCTCCTCCGCCGCCGAGCCGACCTTGCGCGCCGCCTATCAGGCGATGGGACTGATGCGTTAATGTCACAGGTGATCGCCAAAGTGGCGGTCCCCCTCCTGTTCGCGACGGAACGATCCTGCCCGCGTCGTCCTAGGGGGTGACAGGACATGGTTTGCGCCGATTTGCCCGTTTCGCGCGTTCAAACGATGTTCAGTTGCGTTTTGCTATGGCAGGGCGCAAGGTGTTTCGCAGGCGTAGTGCCTGATACAGGACGCAGAAAAATGATCCGTTTCAAAAAGATCGGCCTGATCGCGGCGCCCGCCCTGGCGCTGGTGGCGCTGTCGGGCTGCGCAACCTCCTTCAAGGCCGACGTCGCCCGCTTTCAGCAGCTTCCGGCTCCCGCCGGGCAAAGCTTCACCGTCGTCGCGGACGATCCGCGTCTCGCCGGTGGACTTGAATTTTCCCACTATGCCGATCTGGTCGGCCAGCGCCTGACCCAGACGGGCTATGTCGCGGCCGGCGATCCGGCGCGCGCGGACTTGGTGGTCCGCATCGCCTACAGCGTCGACAATGGCCGGGAGAAGGTGCGCTCAACCGGCTTTGGTGCGCCCGATCCCTTCTTCTATGGCGGTTGGGGCTGGCGCGGGCGCTGGGGCCGTCCCTGGGGCTATGGCTTCTACGATCCGTGGCTGTTCGGTCCCGGTGGCTATAACGACATCAGCAGCTACACCGTCTATACCGGCGATCTCAGCATGAAGATCGATCGCGCCGCCGACCATCGCCGCCTGTTCGAGGGCAAGGCGCAGGCGCAGTCGCTGTCGAACAAGCTGACCTATCTGGTGCCGAACCTGATCGACGCGATGTTCACCGGCTTCCCGGGCCAGAATGGCGAGAATGTGAAGATCACGCTGCCGCCCGAAAAGAAGGGCTGAACGGCTTTCAAGAGGGCGGCTCCCAACCATGCCCCCATTGCCCGGCGGTCGATGATCGCCGGGCTTTCTTTTGGGCATAACGCGGCCTTCACGCTCCGCGCTTGCAGCAGGCTCCTGCACCCCTTGTCCGCGCACCGATCCGCGCTATGTCCGTGCCCGTCATCATAGTGGGAGACGGCATGGGCCGCATCGTCGAGAAAATCCTGAAGGGCGCGGGGGTTGCACTGTTGTTCGCGGTCATCGCTCTCTGTCTGGCGGTCACCATCGTTCCGCCCTTTCTCGACCGCATCTATTATGAGGGGCCGGTCAGTCGCCATTATGACGGCGCGCGTTTCTTCAATCCTGATGGCGAGATCCATTTTTCCGCACCGCCGGGCAGCAACCGGCGCGGTTTCATCGCGCGCTGGCTGATCGGGCAGGACGACCGGCCCGAATGGCCCGATGCGGTGACGGTACAGCCTTCGCGCCCGCCCGCCTTCGCCGCGCCCCGGGGTATGGTGGCGACCTGGGTAGGCCATTCGACAGTGCTGGTGCAGGCGGCGGGGATCAATATCCTGACCGACCCGATCTGGTCGGATTATGCCAGCCCCCTGCCCCCGCTGGGACCGAAGCGGGTGGCGCAGCCGGGCGTGCGCTTCGACGATCTGCCGAAGATCGACCTCATCCTCATCAGCCACAATCATTATGACCATATGGACATTCCCACGCTCAGGAGGCTGTGGGAGCGGGACCGGCCCCAGATCGTCACCAGCCTCGGCAATGACAAGATTCTGCGCGACCATGGCATCCCGTCGACAGCACTGGACTGGGGCCAGTCGGCCAGCGGGGCCGCGCTGAACGGGCTGGGCGGCGATACCGTCATCCAGTGCGAGAATTACGAACATTGCCCGGATTATCGCATCCATGTGCTGCGCAACCATCATTGGAGCAGCCGCTGGGGTACGGACCGCAGCCGGGCGCTGTGGTCGAGCTTCGTGATCGAGACGCGGGCAGGTAATATCTTCTTCGCCGGCGACACCGGGGCGGGCGACATGGCCTGGCCAGAGGAAGCGGCGCGGCTGGGGCCGATCCGGCTGGCGATGATCCCGATCGGCGCCTTCCGCTTCTGGCATGGGCAGATGCAATCGGACTCGCATATCGGGCCGGAACAGGCGGTGCAGGTTTTCGAGAAGCTGAAAGCCTCGACCGCCATCCCCATTCATTGGGGAACGTTCCGCCTGTCCTATGAAAAATGGGACACCCCACCGAAGATGCTGGAATTTTCTCTACGCTGCGGAGGGATCGAGCGGCAGCGCTTCGCCCCGCTCAGGATCGGCCAGTCGATATTGGTCCCGGCCTATTCGCCGGTGCCACGCGGCGAAAAACACTGCGACCGGCGAGCGATCGCGGCGCTCGAATAAACTCAGCAATCCCCGGTACGGGTAAGCTCGCGGCGACCGGAAATCATGAGGAGCTGGTTGCCGCCGGTCTTTTCGGTCAGGCGGGCAATGGCGTCGATGTCGAGACGGATGCTTTCCGCGCCCGTGAAACCATTCACCTTGGCCGTCATCAGCACATCCTCCTTCACCCTGCGCGGACGGCAGCGGGACAGCACGGCGATCTCCGGCCCGTTCAGATCGAAAGTCTCGATCTCGCAACTGTCGAATTTCTCATCCAGCAGCGCCTGCACCTCCGCCCGCTCGCGGGGACGGGGTTCGCCGCAATAACTGTCATCCTTGTCGAAACGGGCCAGCTTCCGGCGGAAGTCGGGCGGGATTTCCTCTTCCTTCAGCGCGCGGTCGTTGAGCCGCACGCCGGTCAGCACGGTGCGATCGTGCCATTGGCCAAGACGCGGCGGATTGGACGGATCGTCCTGCCGCGGAGCGCAGCCGCCAAGCGCCAGCGCACCCATGATGATGATTCCAGCCAGTCGCATATCCGCCCTCCCCCTTGCCATAGCGGGATAGGCGAATTTGTTTTTCAACAGCTTCACGGGTCAGGCTGGCGCACCGGCAGCCAGCATCGCACGATAGCCCTCACCCGCCATGAGCGCGAGATATTCCGCCTGCATCTCCTGCGTCAGCAGTTCCACCATCTGATGGCCCTCTATCCACAATTCGATGACGCCGAACGCTCCGCCGCGCTTGCGATATTTGGCGGGCCAACCTTCGCGGGCGGCGATGGCAAGCGCCTCCTCCTGGCTCAGTACCGTGGCGATGGCGGCATGGGTGGCGGTATAGCCGGTCTGCGGGGTCGGCTCTCCCAAGCTGTCGGCGTCGCCCTCCGCCTCGCGCAGGACAGTGCCGAGCGGATAGACCTCTATCGCCGTGCCGCGATCGTCGCCCGCCAGCGCGATCCAGCTGTCGGGGGTGACGGGCGGGAAGGGATGGGCCTCCCCGCGCCAGAATTGCGCAATGACCTGCGCAACATGGCGCGGGTCCCGGGCCGCGATCGACAGATGAAAGAGCATGGAACGACTCCCCGTCTCAAGGAGATGATGTCGCCCATGAGCATCGCATGAATCGCAGCCCGGCGCAGGTTCGATTTCCCCTTGCGAGCCGGTCGGTTAGCCTTTGGCGCATTCCCCCGTGCGCTTGCCGGTGAGGTCATGGGTGGTGCGCAGGACAGGCTGGCCGCCCTCCGTCCTGGTCATGGTGCTGCCCAGCGTCAGCGTGTCGGCGGTGAAATTGCCCTCCAGCGCGATCTCCGACGTGCCCTTGCCCGCCTTGCAGGCCAGCGTGGCGATCAACCGTCCCTTGTGGATCAGCTTGTCCTTGTAGCTGCAATCCTTGCCCTCCGCGCCGGCCAGCGCATTGGGATCGGGCAAGCCACCCGCGTCGACGGCGATGCAGCTCTTGTCCTCGCTCGTCTGCTTGAGCGCCGCCTGATATTCAGCCGGGGTCACTGTGGGGGTATTGTAGCCGGTGGTCTTGCGGGTCAGCGTCCATTCGCCCGCCTTCATCAGCACCGGCGCTTCGACCGTTTCGGGTTCAGGTTCCGCCTTGTTGCCGCAGGCGGTCAGAGTCATCAGCCCAAGCGGCAGCGCCGCCAGCACCATCTTTCGCATATCCTCTCCCTGTTCTCTGATCGGAACCGGGCAAAGCTCGCGCCAAGTCACGTAAAGCGCAAGAGAAATCTGGTCAGCGCTTCCTGTGGGTGGGCGCGTGGAAATCGGCGGGCTTGTTCGCGACCCAGCCGAGGAAGCGGGCGATGCCGGGATGAGCGCGCAAAGCGTCTGCATCGCCATAGGCGCGGGCAAGGTCGGCATTGCTCAGATGCGCGTGGATGGCGCGATGGCAGATCGGGTGGACGGGCACGGTGTCCCACCCTCCCCGGCTCTTCGGCAGCGGATGATGCCATTCGACGCGCTTGCCCAGCGGCCGGCGGCAGAGCCAGCATGCCGGCGTGTCATCGCTCATCCAACAAGGCTCATTTTGGCGTGCAGGTCGACCCGATCCACTTGCCCGACGTCTTGGCCTTCATGCTCATGTTCATGCCGTTGGGTGCGCCGGTCATCTTCATGTCCATGTGCATGGCATAGCTTTCCGGCGCATATTCGCCCGTCATGACGGCGTTCATCGTACCGCCCTGCGACGACTTGCAACTGATCTCGCCCTTGACCGAGCCGCCGCTGGCGTCGAAGCCCTTATAGGTGCAGTCCTTATTTTCCTGGCCGGAGAACATCTTGCCGCTGGGGTTCGCCGCTTCTTCGGGAGAGACGCAATATTTGATGGACGTGCGGCTCATCATCTTCTTCATCTGCTCTTTCATCTGGGCGGCGCCGCCGGGCATGTTCGGCATGTCGATGTCTTCCAGCTCATAGCTGCCCTCCCACTGGCCGGGCTTGAGCTGAACCTTCTGGACCTGCTGCTTGACCTCTTCACGGGTCTGGGGCTGGCCGGAACCGCCAGGTTTCTCGCCGCAGGCGGCCAGCAGAGCCGTTGCGCCCACCAGGCCCAGTATAGTTTTGCGCATTGAAAATCCTCCCTGTTGCACCCCGCTTGGGGCGGGACCATATCAAGGGGCGATGACAATTCAAATCCGCACCACGCTGGACGAGCCGGAGACCGGCGAAGGCTTCGTCCCTCACCGCCCCGCGCGCCCCGAAAAGAGCGAGGGCGGGCGGCCGTTCAAGCTGGTGTCGGACTATGAGCCGTCGGGCGACCAGCCGACCGCCATTGCCGAACTGGTGGAAACCGCGCTGACGGGCGAGAAGGATCAGGTGCTGCTGGGCGTCACCGGCTCGGGCAAGACCTTCACCATGGCCAAGGTGATCGAGGCGATGCAGCGGCCCGCGCTGGTGCTTGCCCCGAACAAGATTCTCGCCGCGCAGCTTTATGGGGAGTTCAAGAGCTTCTTCCCTGAAAACGCGGTCGAATATTTCGTCAGCTACTATGATTATTATCAGCCCGAAGCCTATGTGCCGCGGTCGGACACCTATATCGAGAAGGAGTCCAGCGTAAACGAAGCGATCGACCGGATGCGGCACTCGGCCACCCGCGCGCTGCTGGAGCGGGACGATGTGCTGATCGTGGCGTCCGTGTCCTGTCTTTACGGCATCGGATCGGTCGAGACTTACTCCGCCATGACCTTCGCGATGAAGAAGGGACAGATCGAGGACCAGCGGGAGATCATCCGCAAGCTGGTGGCGCTCCAGTATAAGCGCAACGATGCGGGTTTTGCGCGCGGCAATTTCCGGGTGAAGGGGGATAATCTGGAGATTTTCCCCTCCCACTATGAGGATACGGCGTGGCGGGTCAGCTTCTTCGGCAATGAGATTGAGGAGATTGTCGAGTTCGACCCGCTGACGGGGAAGAAGATCGCGTCGCTCGATTATGTGAAGGTCTTTCCCAATTCGCACCACGTCACGCCGGGGCCGACGCTCAAGCAGGCGATGGAGGCGATCCGCTTCGAACTGGCCGAGCGACTGAAGGAGCTGACCGGCGAGGGCAAGCTGCTGGAGGCGCAAAGGCTGGAGCAGCGGACGAACTTTGATCTGGAGATGATCGCGGCCACCGGAAGCTGCGCGGGGATCGAGAATTATTCGCGCTTCCTGACCGGGCGTCTGCCGGGCGAGCCGCCGCCGACCTTGTTCGAATATCTGCCTGAGAACGCGCTGCTGTTCGTGGACGAGAGCCATCAGACCGTGCCGCAGATCGGGGCGATGGCGCGGGGCGACCATCGGCGCAAGATCACGCTGGCCGAATATGGCTTCCGCCTGCCGAGTTGCATCGACAACCGACCGCTGCGCTTCAACGAATGGGACGCGATGCGGCCGCAGACGGTGAGCGTCTCCGCGACGCCGGGCCCGTGGGAGATGGAACAGACCGGCGGCACCTTCTCCGAGCAGGTCATTCGCCCGACGGGCCTCATCGATCCGCCGGTCGAGATCAAACCGGTCGAGGATCAGGTGGACGACCTGATCAACGAATGCCGCAAGGTGGCGGCGCAGGGATACCGCACGCTCGTCACCACGCTGACCAAGCGGATGGCCGAAGACCTGACCGAGTTCATGCATGAGGCGGGAA
Organism: Sphingobium sp. EM0848; assembly: GCF_013375555.1. Taxonomy (NCBI): domain Bacteria; kingdom Pseudomonadati; phylum Pseudomonadota; class Alphaproteobacteria; order Sphingomonadales; family Sphingobiaceae; genus Sphingobium; species Sphingobium sp. EM0848. The sequence continues at coordinate 9,341 of NZ_JABXWB010000001.1, read as the reverse complement.
TCAAGGTCCGCTACATGCATAGCGACGTCGAGACGCTGGAGCGTATCGAGCTGATCCGCGACTTGCGGCTGGGCGTCTATGATGTGCTGATCGGCATCAACCTGCTGCGCGAGGGGCTGGATATTCCGGAGTGCGGGCTGGTGGCGATTTTGGACGCGGACAAGGAAGGGTTTCTCCGGTCCGAAACCTCGCTGATCCAGACCATCGGGCGCGCGGCGCGCAATGTCGAGGGGCGGGTGATCCTTTATGCCGACCGGGTGACCGGGAGCATGGAGCGGGCGCTCAATGAAACCTCGCGGCGGCGCGAGAAGCAGATGGAATATAATGCCGCGCATGGCATCACGCCGCAGACGGTGAAGAAGAATATCAGCGACATCATCGCCCATGTCGCGTCGAAGGATCAGGTCACGGTCGAGACGGGGCTGGAGGATCGGCCGCACTTGGTCGGGCACAATCTGCGCGCCTATATCGAGGATCTGGAGAAGAAGATGCGCGCGGCGGCGGCGGACCTTGAGTTCGAGGAAGCCGGTCGCATCCGCGATGAAATCCGCAAGCTGGAGGCGGAGGAACTGGGTTTACCCGCCGAGCAGCAGGTGGCGGCGCCAAAGGGACGCGCCACCGAGGGGAAACCCGGAACGCGGAAATTGCGCTATGGGAAGGTACAGAAGAAATTTGGGCGATAGAGATGGCTGCGAAGGGTGGAGAGCGGAATGACAGGTCTTCGGCTGTCGAAGCTGTAAAGCAGACCCGAATTATGCATACTGAGTCATGGCTATCAGTCTGCTTCCTCTTCCCAAAGGCAACGCGTCCCTGGAGTTCGCACCTGCCGATCTTGCCAATGTTCGCGAGGCAATCTCGGCCCTTTTCGGTCCGGTGCTAAGCGACGTTCAACCCACATATGCTCGCCTGACATTTGGGGGCGAAACTTTCCTGTTCGAACAGGAATGGGATGAGCCGTGCTTGATCGCCCAGAACGAGGCCGGGACGCTGATGCTTGAACAACTCTTGGAGCACTTGCAGTCGCGTCATCCATGACGCTGACGGGTGGGAAGCCGAACGGCCGTTTCCAGTTTGATATAGTAGAAAGCTGCCGTAGGTTACCATTCAATTGGAAGATTTCGCGAGCGAGATGAGCATCATACCCAAGGATTATGGCCTGTGATGAAAACTTCTAGCTTATGTATTATGCTTGCTTTTGGTGCCGCAGCTTGCGGGTCGAAAACGAAACCGCCTGCCCTAGTCATAGAAGGCGAAGGTGCCGAGCAGGTCGAAGCTTACATTCGAAATGAAGGCGGTGTGTATCAGTGGTTCCCGACTGCTAGAGATTGCCATCTCGTTGAAGTTAAGCCTACGCGACAAGCGCTCGATGCCGAGCCGCTTGCTTCGAACGTGCAGGAATTGACCGCATCTTGGACTTGCAATCAAGTGACAACGCCGCTTCGGGTTTCATTCAAGCTAACGGATAAAAAGGTTACCGCAGTGTTTCCTCACGACGGCAAATGAGATGCGATCCTTTAGAAACGGCAAGGAAGCGGCAGCTTTCCAGCGTTGGAAAATTACCGCTGAATGACCTGTTCTGGTCGCGACCAGACCGACGGCATATCGATGTCCGTGACCACGAATGGAAAACAAACGCTAGCACCGATGCGGGGCACGGACCGTAATCAAAGCCGTGAAATCAGGGTCTTCTACTTTTTCATCTGTATCCGAAAGTTGATAGATGCCAGGTTCGCCCGGCTGAATGGCCTCAAGCACCGGAGCAATCGTGAAGAGCTCTCCATCGGTTTGTTGACGGAGCGTGATCCCAGCGCCTTTATCTACAGTTTCCACAACCCCAAATATCTGCTGGCGGCGAATGACATCATCAGCATGATCAACAAACGTTAGGCCCACTAACAACGTGCAACCGATCAGGTCATCCGCGAAGACCTGATCCCAATCATCTTCGCCGTTCAAGCTTTCAAATTCTGCCATTGCTGCATAATGCTTTGTCTGCGGCATGTCCGCAAGTAGGCAACCTCTACTCCGAGCCGGATGTCAATTTTGGTCGTCAGCTGCCATCCTGCCGCCTCGGCCTGCATTAACTCCCAATCAATAGGTCCGGCTGGTGACGTTCGCCGTGCCATCGGCGTGTATCTCGATCAGATGGGCGGTGCCGTTGTCGCACTCAGCCTTCCACCCCTTGACCCCGGTCCGCACCTCGGCGCGTTCGGATTTGGTGACGCTGGGGCATAGCGCGCCCGACGCCTTGATCGCCTTTTCCAGAACGCCGTTGCGGAGCCTTTCATCAAGCTTGGCGACCTCGGCAGCCGCTCCGGTTTCGGGCGCGGCTTGCGGCCTGACGGGAGTCTGGTCACTGCTTTCGCCGCAGGACATCAGGCTGAAAACCGCAGCCAGAACGATCATTTTCCGCATGCATTATCTTTCCTGTTGGTCACGCCGCAAAAGCGTCCGTGGCTCGGATGAGGGCGTCGAGAATGCCCGGCTCGTTGAAGGCATGACCCGCGCCCTCGATCATTTCGAAACGCGCCTGCGGCCAGGCCCGGTGCAGCGCCCACGCAGTCTCGGCGGGGCAGGCCATGTCGTAGCGGCCCTGGACGATCACGCCGGGAATGTCCGCCAACCTGTGCGCGTCGCGGATCAACTGGCCTTCCTCCAGCCAGCCGCCATGGACGAAATAATGATTTTCGATGCGCGCGAAGGCGAGCGCGAAATCATCGGCTTCATGCGTGGCGGAGAGCGCTTCGTCGGGGAGCAGCCGGATGGTTTCGCCCTCCCACACACTCCAGGCCTTGGCTGCGGCGATTCGGGCTGCACGATCGTCGCCGGTCAGGACGCGGCGATAGGCGTGGAGCAGATCGCCCCGCTCGCTTTCCGGGATCGGCGCGACAAAGCGTTCCCATTTGTCGGGATAGATGCGGCTGGCGCCGCGCTGATAATACCAGCCGATCTCGCATTTGCGGATAGTGAAGATGCCGCGCAGCACCAGTTCGGTCACGCGGTCGGCATGCGTCTGGGCATAGGACAGCGCCAGCGTCGAACCCCAGCTTCCGCCGAAAACCAGCCATTGCTCGACGCCCATCATCTCCCGCAGGCGCTCTATGTCCGCGACAAGATGCCAGGTAGTGTTGGCGTCCAGTTCCGCATGGGGCGTCGAACGGCCGCAGCCGCGCTGGTCGAAGAGAAGGACGTCATAACGCGCCGGATCGAACAGGCGGCGATGGTCGGGCGAAATACCGCCGCCGGGGCCGCCATGGAGGAAGATGGCCGGCTTGGCGCCGGGCGTTCCGGCGCGTTCCCAATAGAGGCTATGGCCGTCCCCGACATCGAGATGACCGGAGGCGAAGGGTTCGACAGGCGGGTAGAGCGTGCGCATGGCGTCAGGTGTAGAAAGTCTGGCGGGCAATGCAATCGACAGACGCGCGATCCGCTTCGACAAGAGACGCTTGAGCGCCGGTTGCGGAAAGTGCATCCTCCGCCGCAATCCAAGAACAGGAGGGTTTTCCATGCGTTCCGCTCTTGCCTTTTTCTGCGCCAGTCTTGCCCTTGCAACGCCGCTCGCCGCCATGGCGAAGGCGCCCGACTATGCCGCCGCGATTGCCGACCCCAAACGCCCCGCCGAGGCCAAGGCGCTGGACGAAGGCCGCAAGCCTGCCGAAACCCTCGCCTTTCTGGGGCTGAAGCCCGGCATGAAGGCCGCCGATATCGTGACCGGATCGGGCTATTGGGCGGAAATCATGGCCGATGTCGTCGGGCCGACGGGCAAGGTGACGGGCTTCGAACCAAGCCAGTTCACCGCCAGGCCCGAAAGCCAGCAGAAATGGCAGGCGCTCCAGGCGCGCCGCCCGGAAGTGAAATGGGTGAGCTATAAGTTCGAAAGCTTCACCGCGCCTGCGAAGAGTTTCGATTTCGCTCTCATCAACCTCAACTATCACGACCTTTACTGGCAGTCGGAAAAGATGGGCCTTCCCAAGTCCGATCCGGCCGCCTTCGTGAAGGCGCTCTATGCGGCGACCCGGCCGGGCGGGATCGTGGGAGTGATTGATCATGCCGGGCCTGCGGGAGATACATGGGCCATTGTCGACAAGCTGCACCGGATCGATCCGGCGGTGGTCAAGGCGGACTTCACCAAAGCCGGATTCCTTTTGGACGGAGAAAGCCCGCTGCTCGCCAATCCGCAGGACGACCATAGCAAAAATGTGTTCGACCCCGCCATTCGCGGCAAGACCGACCGCTTCCTGTTCCGTTTCCGCAAGCCGAAATGACAAAGGGTCGTTGAGCCCAAGCGGCAGGATGACGGGGGGATATTGTAGCGCCCCTCTGACGAATCTGGAGCTGTGCGGTGCTGCGCGCCGGACCGCGCCCATCGCTGCGGGCATCATCTTTCACGATATTGTCCGATTTGCCCGATTACATTTTGCGACAAATCATTAAGGGCGTTGCCAGAATTTTGCGACAACTCCCCCCTAGAGGGGAGGCTTCAGGGTCTTCAGTCTCAAGGGGTAAAAAGTGCGCCGTTCCTTCGCCTGTCTTCTGTTTTCACTGATGTTCAGTGCTGCGCCGGGCGCGCTGATGGCGCAGACCCAGCCGCCCAAGGGCCCCGCCAGCCAGCTGGACGATAGCGACGAGATCGTCGTCACCGGCCAGCCCGAGCGCGGCGCAGTGGTCGGCAATATCAAGCCGGAGCAACAGCTTTCTCCCGCCGATGTCCGCGCGCTGGGCGTCACCTCCATATCGGAGATGATCACCGAATTGTCGCCGCAGACCAACGGCACGCCCGTCGTCCTGCTGAACGGCAAGCGGATTTCCAGCTTCTCGGAGATTCAGGACATCCCCTCCGAAGCGGTGGCGCGGGTCGACATCCTGCCGGAAGAGACAGCCCTCAGCTATGGCTATGCGCCGACGCAGAAGGTGGTGAATATCGTGCTGCGCCAGCGATTCCGCGCCGAAAGCGTGGACCTGCGCGCCGGTACGACCACTGAGGGCGGGCGGGAAAATGGTTCGGCTGAGGGCGGCGTGCTGCGCATCCGGGGCGACAATCGCTTCACCCTGGACATGCAGTACAAGACCGCCGCCTCACTGCTGGAAAGCGAGCGCGGCGTCATTCCGACCGTGCAGGGAGAGAGGGCCAACCAGACATCGGGACTGGCCGCGTTCCTGGTTGGCGAGAACAACATGACCGGGCCGGAGCTCGCCAATCATCGCACGCTCAGCCCCGCGACGGAGAATGTCGCCGTCAACGCGACGCTGGCCCGCGCGCTGGGCAAGGTGTCGTTGACCGTCAACGGGCGGGTGGAACTGTCGGACAGCGACAGTCTGCAAGGGTTTCAGGCGGCGCAACTGACGCTGCTGGCCGGCAACCCCTTCTCACCCTTCACCGATGAGACGAGCTTCTATCGCTATCTGCGCCAGGCGGGCGAGCTGGGGCAGCAGATCAAGGGCACGACCGGCCATTTCGGCGTGACGCTGAACGGGATGCTGGGCCGGGGCTGGCAATGGTCCTTCACCGGCAATGGCGATTGTTCCAACACCCGCACCGCCACCGATCGCGGCGTCGATCCGAACCTGATCCAGGGCGCGGTCAATGCCGGGGCCGACCCCTTCGGCAGCTTCGCGCCGGGCCTGTTTTCCACCCATATGATCGACCGGGCGCGGGCGCAGTCGCAGGCGATACAGGGCGACCTGCTGTTGTCAGGGCCGCTGTTCGACCTGCCTGCGGGCGCGGTGACGACATCGGTGCGGGTGGGCGGATCGGCCAATGGGTTCGACAGCTGGTCGATCCGGTCAGGCGTCGAAAGCAATTCCAGCTATGACCGGCAGATCGGAAGCGGGCAGGTCAGCCTGGACGTGCCGATCACCAGCCGATCGAAGGGCGTTCTGGGCGTGGTGGGCGACATCGGCGTCAATGTGAACGCGGCCGCGCAGCATTATTCCGATTTCGGCACGCTTTCGACGCTGGGCTATGGCATGCGCTGGCGACCGGTGCCTGCGGTGCAGTTGCTGGTGTCGGCCAATCAGGATCGCGCCGCACCCACGGGGCAGCAGATCACCGATCCGCTGATTTCGACGCCGAACGTTTCCGTGTTCGACTATGCGACCGGGCAAACGGTGTTCGTGAACCAACTTAGCGGCGGCAATGCAGCCCTCAAGGAAAGCGTGCGCGACCAGTTCCGTCTGAGCGCGACGGTCAAGCCGTTCGAAAAGCCCAATCTCACGCTGACGGCCACCTATACCAACAGCCGGACGAGCAATCCGATCGCCGCCTTTCCGACACCGACACCGGCCATCGAGGCGGCCTTCTCGCAACGTTTCCTGCGCGATGAGGACGGCAATCTGGTGCAGATCGACACGCGGCCGATCAATTATCTGCGGTCGCAAAGCGAGCAGTTGCGCTGGGGCTTCGATCTTTCGATTCCGCTGAAATCGCATATCCAGAAGGTGATCGAAGCATGGCGGGCGGCAGGCGCCAGGCCTGAGGAGCGACCCAAGGAATTGCAGGACCTGCGCGGCATGTTCGGCAATCGCGGGCCCGGCGCGGGCCAGGGCGGCGGTCAGCCGCCACAGGGTCAGGAGAGCGGCGACCGGCCGCGTGGCGAAGGCGAACAGGGTCCGGGCGGTGGCGGCGGCCCCGGTGGCGGTTTCAACGGTGGCGGCGGCCGCGGGCCGGGCGGAGGCGGCTTCGGCGGCCCCGGCGGCTTTGGCGGTGGACGCGGCGGTGGCGGTGGCGGGCGGCTGAGCTTCAGCCTCTATCACACCTGGCATTTTACGGAGAGCATCCTGATCGCGCCCGGCGTGCCGGAGCTGGACCTGCTGAATGGCGGGGCCACCGGATCGTCAGGCGGACAGCCACGGCATGAGATCAATGCACGCATGGGCTACACCAATAATGGTCTGGGCGCGCGGCTGAGCGTCGACTGGGAGAGCGGCACCCATGTCGACGGCGCCCTCAGCGGAACGTCGAGCGGATCGTCGCGGCTGAACTTCGGCAGCCTTGCGACGGTGGATCTGCGGCTCTTCGCCAATCTGGGGCAGATGCCGGCACTGGTGAAGCAGCATCCCTTCCTGCGTGGAGCGCGGGTGTCGATCGGGATCGACAATCTGTTCAACCAGCGCCGCGACGTGACCGATGCGAGCGGGATCACGCCGGTTCGGTATCAGCCGGGCTATCTCGACCCGCTGGGGCGGGCGGTGACGATCAGCTTCCGCAAGCTGTTTTTCTGAGGATGACGCCCCGGCCAGCCGCGCGATGCGCGGGGTCGGGGTCGACCGTGACGGCGAGGAGCGGACCTTCCGTCAGGGAATGCGGCGCGCGGTCAGGATCTTCACCGGCTGTTCCAGCATCTGGCCCTTCATCACGCCCTCCCCCATGGTCGGTGATTTGGGCAAGGCGAGGATCGCCTTCACCACCTCCATACCCTCGACCACATGGGCGAAGACGGCAAAGCCCTGATTGTCGCCCTGCGCTTCGGGATGGGCGTCCATCCCCGGCATCTTGCCCAGCACAATGAAGAAATCGCCGGTCGCGCTGCCCGGTGCGTAGCGAGCCATCGACAGGGCGCCGTCGTCATGGGTGAGGCCGGTCTGGGTGGTCGGTTCATGGGCGATGGGCGGCAGGATACGCTTGGGATCATTCTGCGCCCCGCCTTGCACGAAGCCATAGTCCGCCGTGCCGACACCGCGATAAAACAGAGTGCCGTCCAGCCGCTTCTGATCGACATAACGCAGGAAATTGGCGGCGGTGACGGGCGCCTTGGCGACATGCACCGCAATGACGATTCGCCCGGCGCCCGTATCGAGCGCCACCCGGACATCGGCAGGCGGCGGTGCGGCCGGGACCTGCGCGACGGCTGGAGAGAAGAAGAGAAAGGCGGCAAGAAGAAGGGCGAACTGTCGGATCATGGCGCAAAGCCTAATCCAAAGCCGCCCTTCTGTCAGCCTTCGAGCAAACGCTGAAGCGCACGGATATCGGCGTCGATATCCGGGTTGTTCTGCCGCAGATCCTCGATCGTGCGGACCGCATGAATGACGGTGCTGTGATCCCGCCCGCCGAAGATGCGACCGATTTCGGGCAAAGAACGCGGCGTCATCTTCTTGGCCAGATACATCGCCACCTGACGCGGACGCGCCACCGCGCGGGCGCGACGCTTCGACCGCATCTCCGCCGCGTCGATCTTATAATGCGCGGCGCAGGCCTTCTGAATCTCGTCGACGGTGATCCGGCGGGCATTGGCGCGCACGGCGTCGGCAAGCATGGTCTGGGCAAATTCCAGATCGATCGACCGGCCGGTCAACTGGCCATAGGCGATCAGCTTGTTGAAGGCGCCCTCCAGTTCACGCACGTTCGAGCGGATCGAGCGGGCGAGGAAATCCACCACTGCATCCGGCACCGGCGGATCACCGGCAATGGCGCGCTTGGCTTCCAGAATCGCGAGGCGCAGGTCGAGGCCCGCCGGGCGGATGTCCGCGACCAGCCCGCCCGCCAGACGCGAGAGAATGCGCGCATCGATGGCGTCCAGCATCTGGGGCGCGCGATCGGCGGTAACGACGATACGGGCGCCCGAATCGATCAGGTCGTTGATGGTGTGCAAAAACTCTTCCTGCGTGGACCCCTTGCCCGCGATGAACTGAATGTCGTCGATCAACAGCAGCCGCGCCGCGCGCAACCGCGCCTTGAACATCATGGTCTCGTTCGCGCGCATGGCGTTCACGAATTCCATCATGAAGCGTTCGGCGGACATGTAGAGCACCGGCGCCGATGGTGAATGATCGGAAAAGGTCCGGGCGATGGCATGCAGCAGATGCGTCTTGCCCTGCCCGGTGCCGCCATGGATGAAGAGCGGGCTGAAGCGGGGCTGGGCTTCGCCCGCCATGGCCTGCGCCGCCGAAAAGGCGAGATGATTGGTTTCGCCCGTCACGAACTCATCGAAACTGTGGCGCGGCTGGAAGTTCGACGCCGGTTGCTGCGCGACGCCAGCCTCTTCCACCGGAACGGCGGGGGTAGCCGACAGTTCCAGGATGCGCGGGCCGACAGCATTGGGCGCGCGTCGGAGGCGAACCTCCCGCACGCCCGCCCCGGCGCAACGCCAGGCCATACGCAGCCGGTCCCCGAACTGCCCCGATACGAAATTGGCGGTGAAATCGGATGCGAACAGCAGGTCGAGGGTCTGCGATTCGGGGCAATAATCGCCCAGCTGCGCGGCCTTCAGCCACTGGTCGAACATCCGCGCGCCGATGTCCCGGCGCAGGCCGGCGCGAATGGTTGCCCAGGCAGTCTCCAGGCGCGCATTCTGCTGCGTATCCAGACCGCTTAAACCACCAATCACTGCCGTAATATCCTTCAT